>CAWHKC010000004.1:0-3053010 GCA_963829835.1 uncultured Pseudomonadota bacterium | reverse complement strand
TTGTTTCTTTTTCAATGGTATCTGCTGCGCAACAAAATGCGTTACTTTCGGCCTTTTTTCACCTTCATGAAAGGCATTTACTTTAGCCTGATATTTTCTGTCAGAAACGGAAACCCGTTCATGATAACGTAAATGTTCAAGCCATGACTCCACCATAAAGCATTCGACAAATCGATGATGATGTTCAATATCATGAAATAATGACCAAAAATAAGCACCTTCACGTAATCGAATGCGACGCATATGTTGTATCGCTTGAATGAAGTTCTCCTGATTTTCGCGTTTCACATGATATTCAACATTTATCATCACAGGTCCTTGCTCATGCGTTGGCAGTGCTTCGCCTTGTGGTGCAGGGGAGTCTTTACTTGGTGTGTGATCAAGCATTTGGATCCCTTCAAGGCGAACGAAATAGGTGCCACTATTGGCAATAATAAGCCCTATTGCTGATACTAATAGAGTTAGGGGGATACCGTGATGGGTGGCTACCCAACCCCAAAAAACACTTCCTAATGCCATGCTACCGAAATAGATCATCAAATAAACCGACAAGGCTCGGGCGCGTACCCAAGACGCAACCGAAAATTGTGCGACGGTATTTAAAGTGGCGATTACAGATACAAATGCAAGCCCACCTAAAATCATCGCGAAACAGGCGACATAAAAATTAACCCACAAGGCTAGTAGCAAACTGGTTATGGTAAAGGCGCAAGCACCGGCAAAGATAACGCGATCAATATTTAAGAACTCGCGCAATCGCGGCAGAATAAAGGCACCCACAACAGCACCAAGACCCAAACATCCCATTAAAATACCGTATCCTAATGGGCCGGTTTTTAAAACGGTGCGTGCAACTAAAGGTAATAATGCCCAAGCGGCACTAGAAAAAATGAAGAATGCGCATGATTTAACCATAACATTTTGTAATGTCGGGGCGCCTCGCACATAACGGATCCCAGCTCTTATGGCGCCAAAAAGCCTTTCGGCAGGGAGACTGCTGGTATTGGCTTCACGCTTCCACCGCTTCAAAGCGAAAATAATCCCAAAAAAGGAAACAGCGTTAATGGCAAATACGGCTGCAGGCCCTGAGGCCGCAATAATTAAACCCGCTAAGGCAGGTCCAAGAGCTCTTGAAACATTATAGGATACGCCATTGAGAATAATGGCTGAGTATAAATCTTTTCCAGGCACAATTTCTGGAATAATGGATTGCCAGGTTGGGGTACTTAAAGCCGCTCCCGCGCCAAGGCAAAATGTCAGAAACAATAAAAGTTCTGGGGTCATTTTTCCTATAAATGTCACTATTGCTAATATGGCAGCTGTAATCAACATGCCGCTTTGTAGAACGATAAGATAGCGTCGCCTGTCTATAATATCTGCTAGAGCACCGGCGGGTAGGGCAAGGATGCAAATCGAGAGAGCTGTTGTTGCTTGAACCAGTGCAACCCACATGGGTTTGGTTGTTAAAGAGGTCATCAACCAAGATGCCCCAATTTCATGCATCCAGGTGCCAATATTAGATACAAGTGCGGCTATCCAAAGCATCCTGAAGATTGGATACTGCAATGCAGGCCAAGCAGTCGCGTTTGAGGCATTGCTGGTCATTTGTTTTCATCCTGGATGATATAATGTAAGTTTAGAGTGTTTTTAAACAATCATATTGGGAACATACCTTGCCACTTACAAAATTAGTTGAAGAACTTGGATTAAAGCTTAAAAGCAAACGCTGGACGATAGCCACCGCTGAATCTTGTACTGGCGGTGGTTTGAGTTACTGGATAACGAGTGTTTCTGGTAGTTCAGACTGGTTTAGTAATGGCTATATTACATACAGTAATGAGGCGAAATGTGAAATGCTGGGTGTGGACAGCGCCACCATAAAGAAATTCGGTGCTGTAAGTGAAGCAGTTGCTTTAGAAATGGCTGAACGCGCATTAGCACTATCGGAAGCTGATATCAGCGTGTCGATTACAGGAATCGCTGGCCCAACGGGCGGAACACCTGAAAAACCGGTTGGGACTGTATTTATTGCCGTTGCTATTATAGGCATCAAAGCAAAGGTTAAGAGCTTTGTTTTTGAAGGTTCTCGCCAAGATGTTCGGGAACAAGCTATTATTAATGCAATAACCCTTGTTTTACAGCGCTTATGACGTTTATCGAACATTTTTCAAATAGCCCTGATAAATACAAACAGTTTCGGCCTAATTACCCCGAAGAATTATTCACTTATCTTGCTACGCTTGTACCATCATCTGATTTAGCCTGGGATTGTGGTACCGGCAATGGGCAGGCCGCTGTTTCACTTTCAAGACGTTTTAAGCAAGTTATTGCTTCTGATATTAGCCAAGAGCAGTTAGATGTGGCCCCCAAAAAAGACAATATCACTTATCATTGCTGGCCTGCTGAAAAAACAACTATTCCAGATGCAAGTGTCGATCTCATTACTATTGCTCAAGCATTACATTGGTTTGATTTTGATGTTTTTTACCAAGAGGTTAAGCGTGTTTCAAAACCAGGCGGTGTTATTGCGGCTTGGTGTTATTCTTTAGGAACAGTCTCTTCGACAATTGATCCTATCATACGCAAGCTATATCAAAATATTTTGGGCAATAAATATTGGCCTAAAGAAAGAATTTACGTCATGGATGAATACACGACAATTCCTTTTCCTTTTCAGCGCATTTCCCCGCCAGCCTTTATTATCAATAAAAATCTTAACTATCATCAAATGATTGGTTATTTGAATACATGGTCTGCAGTCAAAGAATACCAAAAGCAAAAGCAACAAAATCCGGTTGATAAAATTGCTGGCGATCTGCAAGCGGCTTGGGGTGATTTAGACCACCCTAAGGCAATGATATGGCCTATCCATTTGTTGGTTGGGCGCATATAGATTTTCAGATAAATAAGTTTCTCAACTACCATCCTTGATCCTTTTCTAAATAACCTCTATAGTTTTGATATCTGTACAGTAATTGGTGGGCACGCGTTGCTTTGCCCACCCTACAACAGATTTTGGTTTTGAAGAATATATAAGAGATCCTATGTTTGCTCTAATTGACTGCAACAACTTCTATGTTTCCTGCGAACGGATCTTTAACCCTAAATTAGAGGGTAGGCCCGTGGTGGTGCTATCAAACAATGATGGCTGTGTGGTGGCGCGCTCCAATGAAGCAAAAGCCATTGGGTTTAAAATGGGCGATCCTATCTTCCAGCGACGGGAATTAGTGAATAGACATAAAGTAGTGGTGTTATCTTCTAATTTCCGCCTTTATGGGGATATTTCGGGTCGCATAATGAGCTTACTCTCCACTTTTTCACCCGATTATGAAATTTACTCTATCGATGAAATTTTTCTTGGGCTAAAGGGCTTTGAAAAATGGGATTTAGTCGCCTATGGCAAACAGATCCGGCAATTTATTATGCAAGGCGTTCATGTTCCGGTTTCTGTGGGAATAGGCTCAACCAAAACATTAGCCAAAGCCGCTAATGCCTTTGCTAAACGTCAGCCTGATTTAGGAGGCGTCAAAGTATTTCATCACTCACAAGAAGCAAAAAATATTCTTTGCCACCTTCCCGTTGGTGACATTTGGGGAGTGGGGCGAAAATGGGCTAGCCAATTAAATCAAATTGGTATTCATACGGCAAATGATTTAGCGAATGCCGATCACAACGAAATGCGCAAAAAATTTAATGTGATGGTAGCCAAAACGGTGCTTGAACTTCAAGGAACAGCTTGTCTTGGTTTAGAAGAAGTAGCACCACGTAAAAATATTATGGTGTCACGATCTTTTGCGAAAAAAATTGATAGCTTCACTGATCTACGCGAAGTGGTTGCCAATTTTGCAACCACTGCGGCAGAAAAATTGAGGCAACAAGGATCTTTTGCAAGTGCCATGATGGTGTTTGCTCGTACCAATCCGTTTAGCCAAAATGACCAACAATACAGCAATTCAATTTGCATGAAATTTGTCAAAGAAACTGATAATACCGTAATAATACTTAAAACAGCAGCGATGGGTTTAAAGGCGATTTATAAGCAAGGTTTTCACTATAAGAAAGCAGGAGTGATGTTATTGGATCTGGTGCCCAATAGCATTGGGCAAGGAGATTTTTTTATTGATGACTCTAAAATGAATAATAAAAACTTAATGGACATTTTAGATGAGATAAATGATAAATATGGCCGTCAAACCATCCAATTTGCTGTGTGTGGTTTTAATAAAGGCTGGTCACTGAGAGAGAATATGACGCCAGCCTACACAACCAATTGGAATGAAGTTTTAGTGGTCTATGCAAATTAATCCAAATTATTGATTATTCACGCAATTAATGATGCATATGTAATACTTGTAATACATGTATTGGTCCGCATTGAAGTAAAGGAATTTCAAAAATCCCTATTTACACTGGACCATGTCTCCTTCTTCCGCCTCTTGGGTATGGATCACGACCTTTTGGGTGTCGATCGCGATGAGGATCTCTATTACTTGGAGGAACTAACGCATGAGGTTCATTATCAGATTGGCTTTTCTTATAGCTTTCCAGAATTTTTGGGTTAAGCCTTGATTTAACAAATTCGGCAACATCATTATTCTTATTTTCCAAAGCTTCCGTATAAACCTCCTGTAAATACTTTTGACGTGTGCTCTTGTCTATCCGTGTTTCAAGAAATTCTATAACATCAGGATGTTTTTCTTTCAAAGCTGATTTGTAAGCACTTCGTAAAGTTAACATTACAGAAGAGTCAATACGTACATTATCGACGCATGGGATGATAAGCTCCTTAACAACATCCAGGTGGCCAGCTTTTACAGCACTATCAAAAGCTTCTAACAAATTACCAGACATCATAGAATCTAAATAGGGACTTTCGGTTAATGCTTCTCTACATGCCATATTCATTTTATTAATAACATCAATATCACCATTTTCGCCAGCTATTTCAAAGGCTTGATTAAATGATGTTGATAGCAACAAAGAGACTGCTTTATAATGCCCATTAGCAAACGCAATGTACGCAAGACTTCTAATTAATCTTTGACGTCGTTCTTCATTCCATTCTTGACGAAGTTTTTCACTGACTATGGTTTTATCTGATGTGGGCTTGGGTATCCATGTTGCCTTTTGAATTCCATCTAAATCTCCACTTAATGCCATCAGCACCCATTTCATTTCACAATTATCTATACGCGCTATGGCTAAAAAACGTATATATTCTTTTATAAAGGCTTCTTTGAAGTTTTCTTGTTTAATGATTATTTTCGATTGTTTCTCTAAGTAAGGAAAATATTTTTGCACCAATTGTTTCCAAACGATATCTTTACCGGTAATTTTTGAAAAGTATTTATCAACTTGCGCTAAATTAGTAATATCTTTTGGTTCAACAAATGATAACATGTGAATAATAATATCTGCAGGTGATTTATTAAAATCACCTTTTGGCCCTTTGCTAGACATTTACTCCCCCTTATTGCTAGGCTATCAGCTCTTGCTTCTATAAACCCTTTTTTTAGTTTGACAATGTCATTCTCATAAAGTTCCTTTATTGTTAACTTTTATAGCGGCAAAGTTGAAATCTTCAGTTCCCATAATGAGAGTAGTTACAATCATTATGGAGGATGAAAAAGATATCGCAGGCTGAAACAGGTGATCATGCTGACAAAGGGGATTTTTACGATTAGAGGCCGATATTAGCGGCAGAGAAATTACAGGAATATCATTTGGAAGAAGTATTACTATTCCTTAAAGATATTTTAAATCTGATCAACCTTCTTTTTTCGCTTGACGTATAATTTTCTTAATTTTACGCTGCACGCGTTCAAGCTTAATTTGATGAAGATGATCTAAATAGACATGACCATCCAAATGATCGAGCTCATGTTGGATGCATTTAGCAAAATATCCCTCAGCCTCAATTTCTTTAGGCGTGCCATCTCGCTCTTGATATTGCAATTTGATTTTCATGGCACGTTTGACTTTTTCGTGGACATCACGTGGAAACACGGACATGCAGCCTTCATATTCGTTTTGTTCGCCTTCGCGATAAGTGATTTTGCCATTAACAATACACAGAGGCTGATCCTTTGCCGCTGAATAATCTATGACGGTGACACGCCAGGGGGGATCTAAATCAAGTTGTGTGGCGGCAAGTGCTGCGCAATTAGGGGTGGCATAATGGGTTTCAAACATATCATCAACCACCTTCTGAAACGCAGGACCAAAATCCTCCACAGGGATAGATTTACGTTTAAGACGTGGATCAGGATATTGTAATATTTTTAAGATGGTCATAGTTTTTTATTTAATACTGATTGTCTATCTAGTTATAGGTTAAATGTCCATTTCATTAATCATAGATTAATCTCTACGTACCGCGGCTTGGTTTGGTAGGCTATGCTGCTCGTTAAGCCAGACATGCACTTCAGAAAAACTGTGAAAATATTTTACATTGGCTATCAACTGATCCGGTGTTTGATCTTTAAAAATGCCAACCACAGGAATGTTGGCTTCTAATGCTGCTCTAATGCCAGAGGGAGAATCTTCGATCACTAACGCTTGATGAGCCTTAACATTGGCCTTTTCTAAAGCCAGAAGATAAGGTAGAGGATCTGGTTTATGTCTAATGCAGTCTTCATGGCCAACGATAAAATTAAAATAATGCGAAATATTATCCGCCTTCAAAACTTCTTTAATGACTTCACACCCTGAAGACGAAACAACGGCACTTTTAAAATTTTGGGAGACCCATTTTAAAAAAGGCTCTCTTCCATCTGCAGACTCAAATCCATTAGGGATGAGTTCAAAAAAGGCTTTTCTTTTCATTTGCCAAATATCAGTTGGATCAAGATTAATAGAAAATCGATTTTGCAAAATAACGGCTTGCTGTGAATCAGATACCCCAATCAAGCTTTGAAAATCAAGTACTTCAGGGTCTATCCCCACTTGCTCCATAACCATTTTCCAGGAGTGAAAATGCATCGCTTCACTAAAGACCAAGACATTATCAAGATCAAAAAAAACCGCCTTTAAGTCTTGTATTGGTTGGAACATATTTGAATCTCAAGCCCTATATATTTTAATGTGCGAAATTATAATATAGTTAATCGCCTCCAAGAAATATTTCTAATAATATGTTAGGTAACATTATGAGTAAAAAGGCGCCATTGCTCAATTTATTGGCCGAACATCAATTTCAATACCAGCTCCATGAGCATGAACCAGTCTTTACCGTCGAAGAGAGTAAGCATGTCAGTGAGAAGATACAAGGCGCGCATAGTAAAAATCTCTTTTTAAAAGACAAGAAAAAGGCTTTTTTTCTGGTGAGCATTCTTGATCATAAACGTGTGGACTTAAAGGCGCTCTCAAAAATGTATGGCAAAGGCGGTTTATCTTTTGGGAATGCGCAAGAATTAGATCAAAAATTACTACTCACGCCGGGCTCTGTCACTCCCTATGCTTTGCTTCATGATAATAACAATGAAGTAACTTTCATTTTAGATGAAGATTTTTTGAAATATGAGGTGGTGAATTTTCATCCCCTGCAAAATGATTCAACCGTCAGCATGGATATTAAGTCGTTTATGCGATTTTTTGAAGTGATTAAGCATGTGCCGGAAATAATTAAAATTCCAGAATTAAATCCTTAATTCGACGTGCCGCGACTTGTTCGCGGCATCCAGAAAATTTCTTGATTAGCAACATGGATGCCGTGGATCCTACTACGCCTAAGAGGCTTCGAAGGACAGGCAAGCTATAGCACGTAGACATGGAGAGTGAAGTGAAAGACCTAATCGCTAAAATAATCCCTTATTACCAAGACATCCGCCATAAAATACATTCTCACCCCGAACTATGTTATGAAGAAAAAATAACCGCATCGATAGTGGCCCAAGAATTAAAAAAACTGGGTTTAATGGTAACAGAGCACGTTGGTAAAACAGGGGTCGTAGGGCTCTTAGACTCGGGAAAGCCAGGAAAGACCATCGCTCTTCGCGCTGATATGGATGCTTTACCAATTACAGAGGAAACGCAAATTTCCTATCAATCTAAAGAAGTTGGCAAGATGCACGCCTGTGGTCATGATGGCCATACGGCTTCATTATTGGCAGCGGCTCATATACTGTGTCAAATGAAGGATAAACTAGAAGGTAAAGTGAAATTTATCTTTCAACCAGCCGAAGAGGGTGGGGCCGGAGCAAAGGCCATGATAGAAGATGGTGTGCTTGAATCACCTCGGGTGGATGCTATTTTTGCTTTTCATAATTCCCCAGGCATTCCAGTGGGGACCATTGTTGCGCGCCATGGATGCACTATGTATGGTAACAGTAATTTTACCATTCATGTTTACGGTAAAGGTGGGCATGCGGCACAACCAGAAAGGTGCATTAATCCTATCACCATAGCCAGTAAAGTGATTTTAGGCATAAGCGCATTAATGGTTGATTTAGCAGCTGAAAATGATCCAAGCGTGATTAGTGTCACGATGATTAATAGTGGTGTTGCATCAAACGTTATCCCGGATGAGGCTAAAGTAATTGGCACTATCAGAACCGCTACGCAAGAAAAACGTGAGCAAGCAAAAAGTCTTTTAAAAGAGTTGCTTGCAACCGTTGCTAAAGAATATGATGCAAAAATTGATTGTAAATTTATCGATATTTACCCTCCAACCATTAATACTGAAAAAGAAGCAGACTTTGTGTTGGCGCAAGCTCGTCAACTATTTGGTGAAGAAAGGGTACAATTTAAAACCACATTAACAAGAGCATCCGAAGATTTTTCGTTCTTTCTACAAAAAGTTCCAGGTTGTTACTTTTTTATTGGCAATGGTGAAGACAGCGCTTCATGTCACAGTGCTAAATATAATTTCGAGGACAAAATTATATCTGTTGCGTGCGAGTTATTTGCGAACATCGTTATTAATTATAAAATATCGTTATAATCAAGCACCAGATTGTTTGACTCTTGCCGATGGACTGGTATTTTCATGGTCAATCTGAACGGTTTCCACCTGAGCTTCAATTTCAATCGCACGCTGATATAAAGGTGTTATTGCTAAAGGTTTGGGAGCAGCAGCGGTTGGTTGTGCTTTAGCTAATGAAGCTCTTGGATAAGAACGTTGTAGTGCAGTTCTTAATTTGTTCGCGGTATCGCTTCTCTTTTTTAATAATGATTTCTTTCTAACTGCTATGTCGGTTTCTTCTAAATTTTGATCTCTTAATTGGTTAAGACCAACATAGTGGGAGCAAAACTCCTCTACAATATCGTTAACAGTTTGTCCAAAGTTATCGCTATTGGGTTTTTTATTCATAAGCAGCGGCATGAGAAAGTTTGTTAAAAGTTGATATTTTAAATTCTCATAATGTGATGTCCCTTCACGGAAATTAACAACGCCTCGATAGGTATGCTGTTGATAGAGTAGATCAATATACTCGCCTAAAAATTGCGAAACATGAATTTTAAATAAGTCAGTATCACACAAAGGAGGAGGCAGAAGACAGCAGTACAATTGATGTTGAATGATATATTGAATGTTAAGTTTAGCTTGTTCTCTTGACCTTAAAAACAAAGCAGCAACATTAGTTAGAAAAATATTAATTTCAAGGGTGGTAACAGTAGGTGATAATGCTTGTAAAGCGTTAAAATCGTTCTCGTGCAAACGTTTATTTTTTTCATTCATTAATCGAATAAGACGCAGTATTATATCAGGAGCAATTTTAAAGCGCTGATTGCTATCACCAATGATTGTAAAAAAGGGTGAGTAAATCTCCGGAAAATGATTATCTGGATCATAAAAATTGACACCATCAAACATGAGAGCATTAACGCCAATGTCAGGTTTAATAGGTGATTCACCTTCAGTACAGACAAAGTCATGTAGGATCCCAAATTTCTCCAACATCTTTACGCGAACTAATTCAGGTCTTTGAATTAAAGCAGGGTGATAAACTTTACAATGGCTTGGAAAAAGAGTTTTAAAGGTATCTGTGCTACATTTGACATAAAAATCAAGATCATGATATTGAAAATTCTCTAAATCATCATAGACGAGTGTTAGTAGAAAATCTCTAATAAAACCACCTGTTAGGTAGATTTTAATATTATGATCGCGAAATCCAGTAAAAAGCGCCTTTAGATGCACTGCTCTAGGATCGGCCTCAATGAAATCACGTAAGCGTTGAGCAGCGGTATCGATATCAATTTTTTGACGAATATATATTTTAGGTACGATTTGAGCGACGAATGGGGTCACCTTATTTACGACAGCTGCCATTTTAAGTCTAGTTGGGTTTATTGTTGTTTGAACTGCAAAACACGTAGCATCAAGCAATTCTACAGGTAGTTCTTCAGGTAATTTTTCAGGCAATTTTTCAGCTAATTCTTCAGGTAGTTCTTCAGGTAGTTCTTCAGGGAATTCTTCAGATAGTTCTTCAGGTTGTTCTTCAGGTTGTTCTTCAGGTTGTTCTACAGGTTGTTCTACAGCTAATTCTTCATGTAAAATTAGGCTTCTTAATTGTTGAGTAACAACCTCAATTTCAGTTATTTGCGGTTTCTTAACATTTTTGTTCGCTAAGCAATTGTCACAATCAGCGATAATGAGTTGAAGAGCTTCAAAAGTACACTTGTCAGCAAATGAAATGCTTAATTTATTTAAAGAGGTACTCCAATGTTGGCAAAGTGTTTTAAATTTGTTAAGAAAGTTATTGTTTTGATGTTCAGGTTTTAGCAATATTTCACAGGCGCTTTTTATGTTATTAATACTAAATGTTTTATATTTGTTTAGTTGCCCACTAGCTTGTGATTTTGCAGTTGCAGCAAAAGGTTGAGATAGCTGTATTAAAAGCTGATTAAGTTCTAATTGGCGAAAGCTTGTTAAGAATTCAAGAATTGGATTAGGCTGCTTTGTGGTTTTCTCAAGTTTAGGAAAAGATTGATAGTCCCTTTTAATATCATGTTTTTCTGAATAATGGGAATATAAGGCCTCAAACTGGGAAAGCTGTTCACAAGTTTGTAAGCACTCACCAAGTCGTACTTTATTACCATGGCATTCAGTTGAAATATGTGTGATGATATTTTTTAAATTTTCCCAAACAAATATCATAAAAATACGTTTAAATTTTGTATTATTTAAAAGTCTAGTCACAAAGTTAGTCAAAATAAAATGGGATAAATTAAGCTTTTTCTTGAGAGATTCAGAGATCTTTATGTGTCGAAAGTGTTTCAACATGCTTAAAAGCTCTTGCAATGGTTTCTATTATGATATGCTCTTCATTAAATAAGCCATAATTTTCCTCTAAAAATTCTGATTTTTGAGTATTATCAAGATCTATTGCTGATATACTTTGTGCTTCATCAATAAGGTTGTCTATTAATTTAGATGAATCTGGGTCGATCTCGATTTCAGGTTTGAGAGGCGCCATGAGTACAAATGGCTCGTTTACAATGGAAGATGTTTTTGGCTGTACTGCTCGACCAAGAGACATTTTTTCAAATTTTCTTGTAAAATGGAAGACATCAGAATTTTTAGGACTTTCACGCTCTTTTACTGTTGAGAGAACAACTTTCGGCACTACCTTTCTACATTCAGCAATGATAGCATCACATTTTTCGCAAAATAATTCAACAATGAAAGAGTCATTTAGCATTAGGTCTTTTATTGAGATAAATTCTTCTTTATAATTTTCCAACAGGGTAATAAACTTTTCAAGATTGTTTATAGCATCAAATCGAACTGCTGTTTCTTGTATTTTATAGAAAGTACTTAAAAGTTGAGTAAAACCAGAATATTTTTTTGATCTGTTAGGTTTTAGTAAATCAAGATTCGGTATTAAAGTGTTATTTCTTGAAACATTGACTTGTGCTGCAGCAGGTGTTGTTAGTGCCTCTAAAACAGCCACATATTCACTTTCAATTCGAGTTAGTTTATTCAGCAATTTTCCTACGACTTGCATCAATTTAAAAGAACCATCTACAGGCCTTTGAAAGGCATGAGTGAGTTTATTTTGTGACTCTCTTAATGTAATAGACCGATCAGAGATAACTTTCTCAAGCTCATCCAATACTTTCTGAGCCATAGCCCATGCACTTTTAGCTGAAATGATGTTCCATTGTAATATTTGTATATTGGAATATTGATTTTGAAAATGAAATAATGTTTCAAAAAGGTACAAAGTTCGTGCTTTTATTTGCTCGTTCGAGATGTTAATTTCTCTGATCCATTTTGAGAGTAAGGAATTGATAAGTGGTGAATATCTATTAAGGATTAACATATGGCGTTCTACATTGGCAAATGCTCTGTGATATTCTCCCTTTTGAACTGTTTTGGAAACAAGTCGTTCTTTAAGAGAAACAAAGGCTTTATAATGATTCTCCCAAAATATAATGAGAAGTTGAGTCATTATTGAGTGCATTGAGCCATACTCATCGCCAGGCATCTCAATAACATGTGAAATCAAGAAGTGACAAATATTGACATTTGATTGATTATCTGTCGATTTCTTCATGTGCGACATTAAGCTATTGATTGTCAAATAAGTAACAGATCTATTTTCAAATAAGATTTTTTTATATTCTTCAAACAATTCAGGATATAAGGCATCACATTGACCTGCCGCGAGCGAGCTTGATTTTTGTATAAATTTCTCTAATTCTTCAAGTTGAATGTCTTGAGTTAATTGGCATTGGGGTACAAATTGTAATGTAACAGAACACATCCTGGAAAACGATTCCAAATTTTCAACAATCATTTTATTGGCAATGATTGGATTATTACTTCGTATATTGGTGCCCCAATGAATGCACAGATCAATAAAGGTTTGCAGGAAAAGAGCATCCTCGTAACGATTTTGACTTTTGCCCATCAGTTCAAATGCAAGAGTAAGCGTTTGACAGTTAATCAATGAAGGAATTGAGGAGTCTGACAGTAAACTCTCCAATAGCATTAAGGGTGTGGGTAGTGTCTGTGTCTGTTCTTCATTTGATGGTTTAAGAGGTTGAATTGCTTTTTCAAGTATCGCTTCAAGATTTTTGCCAAAGTTAAGTAAATATTGATAAATTGTTCCTGGATCAGAGTCTGGTTCAAAGAACTGCTCTTCTTTGTTCAAAGCAATCAGGCCATCATCGAGATGAGAAAGTGTTTTCACTTGAATTTCGCTGAGTTCCCCATCAACACAAATAATCTTAGGTATACTCTGCTTTAAGTCTGAAAATGCTTGGTTAATTTCTTCAAGTTGTTCTTCTGCTAGTGCGGTGTTCCCAATGATAAAGGATAAGTTAGTATATGAAGCTTCTATTTGAAGAAAATATATTAGATGATAAAATAAATTGCCTTTTAGTCGGGACATAAATTCAGGTGATGGTTTATCTCCTGCTAAAACTCGATTGAGAAGTGTTTGATATGGCACTTTGTAATGTGTATAAAGTGATATAAACAACATGATGGTTTCATTGAATTCGTGACATTTACCTATTTCAGGAATGTTTTGTCCCCAAATATAAAAAGCGGCTGTGCAACACTCCCCAAGATCGGTCCATAATATGACATATAGATGAGGGTTTTTAGCAATGAGTTCTTTGCTTAGGGATTGTAATAGAAAATGAATGATATTTAATCTTGCCAAGGGAGAGATATGCTCAGAATTTTCAACAAATTGTACTATATCATCAACTGTTTTTTGTGTTTGAACTTCATCTTGAAAATAGCTTTCTTTGAATCTCGCAAATAGAAGATGATATTCCTCACTTTGAGGAGCCAAAGTTCCCGTTTGAACAACTTTCAATACATTACTTGCTGGCAATTTGTCAATTTGTGCCAAAATGGCATCTGCTTTTTGAGCATACAGTAATGACAATTGCTCTAATTTTTCAATAACCAAATGGTAATGAAATTTCTCATACCCAAAATAGTTACACTTAGCATCCCTTTTTTTATAAATGCTGACCCAATTCTTGCATAATTTAGACGCATTCTTCAGAAAATTTACAGAGTCAAGATGTATCTCATACTTTCTCGTAAGTGATGGCATCTTGGTGAATGTTAAATTTAAAAAGGATTTAATTTTTGAATTAAAATCTGGAGCAAAGAATGAAGATAACACCAGAGGTATTAGAACATCCAGTTGAGCTGCATTTTGTTTTGATTGCTGTAAATTTACAGAAGAGGATGAGCAATGCATGATGTCATCGACAGAGGCGATGATAAATTCTAGATCAGTTTGAACTTGTGAAGTTTTTGATGTTTCCTCAAATAATTTCTTTTGTACCGATTCATAGATGAGAAGTGAATTAGTTGCATCACGAAAAGGAGTTCCACTGCGAGAAGATAAATTTTTAAGATGTGTACGTGCAAATTCAAGCGTTTTTTGTCTACGCTGGAGTGCGGATTTAACTTTATTTTTATCACTTAAGGCATAACAGAAACATGCTTGTTTAGTTTCAATGACTATTTGAAAAAAACACATTTTTAACAATGACTGTGTTAACTTTTTATATTGTGATTCCTTGTTCTTTAAAAGCAAAATTATTAATAAATTAAAAGCGGGCTGGATTTGACTATACGCATTGTAGTTTTTTTCAAGAAATGTACAATATTCTACATAATGACCTACTAATTCAGGATTTTTGGATTCTATTAATTCGTCATATATATCACTCATGGATTTGTTAATCAGTTCCACAAGTTTATATAGCAGTTCATCTTTTTGAAGAGTTAGTTTTGGATGTTGAGGTAAAACTTCTTGATATAAAAATTGAACAACATGAATGCAATCTTGAATTTCTTTTATCTGTTGTGTCGTTTGGATTTTTCCAACGCTTAAAATATGGTCACATCTTTTTATTACAGATGCCAAGGTTGCTATAATGCGTTTATCGTTAAAAATATAATCGTATTTCTTTAGAAGGTCGCTTAAAATATCTTGTGAAACTGGCAATGATATACTGACTATTTCTCTGAAAAACTTTTCAATATTTACAGCTAAACACAAGTTTACAACAGACCGTAGGTTTTCTTCTATTCGTTTGAGGTCCATTTTGGAATAGGCATTCGAAGGGTCATTTTGCATGATCGACCTAACTGTTGATTCATCAACAACTTTTATATTTGATTCCAATCGATCATCTAGTTTAGATGCTTCGTCAATTCTGCCTATATTAAAGAGAAAGACGCTATGAAAATAATCAATGTTTAGAGTGGATTTAAAGGAATCCCATAGTCCGACATTAGTTAATTCATATAATTTAGTGGCAGTTTCTTTATGTTCTTCTTGCTCTAGAAGTTTAATATAAGATACAAATTTTGGGCGATAGTGTTCTA
The DNA here is from genome assembly GCA_963829835.1 of uncultured Pseudomonadota bacterium. Classification (GTDB taxonomy): domain Bacteria; phylum Pseudomonadota; class Gammaproteobacteria; order Berkiellales; family Berkiellaceae; genus Berkiella. The sequence goes on along the minus strand of CAWHKC010000004.1, from coordinate 3,037,697 downwards.
TAAGCATGGAAGAATCTAGAATTGCTTCTTTATAGATTTCTGCCAGTATACTTGTATTAGCCGTAGAATATATTCTAGTGAATTCATCATAGACAGCAAGCATTCTATGCCAGAGAAGGTAAAGAATTAAATCAGATATAGCTGATGTTTCATTATGTGAATCCATCCCACATAATATTGCGTGCAAGACATTCATTCTTTTAATGTCTTCTTCAAGAGAAGCTTTTTTTTCTTGAAGAATGGACAATATATCTACAATTGTCTTTGATCTCGCTATAGGTGTTTGAAAAAGATCTGATCGGTATTTAAGATAGAGTTTAAAATAATCATCCAGGACAACACAGGCCTTTTTATCCATTGCCTCGTTAAGAAATTCATGTAATTGATGCGTTTTTGGTTCTGCCTCAGGGGAATTTTGAGGTACACCCGCATCTACTAAAACAGCAGTAACGGCTTTCTTTTTCTTCTTCTTTCTATTTTTCTTTTTCTTTGCAATGAGTTCAGGAACCGCATTGTGATCCGGAACATTCGGTGTTGCTTCAGCTGCTATGGTAGGGGAAGGAGAAGGAGATTTAATCATTGATTAGCCAACAAACTTGTAGTATATGCTTTTACAGAAGTTGGTTAGTTTACCATTATGTGTGTGAAAATCCACGATGTTAGTTATATGGGTTATGTTTTGCTTTTTAAATGCATTTAGTGTTAAATTTGATTTGAGTACGTTAATGGGACTGAACGGATTTATGTCGAGCAAATTAACTAAAACGCGTTGTACTTGGGTTAATCCTAAGAATGCGCTCTATGTGACTTATCATGATAAAGAATGGGGAATGCCTGTTCATCGTGATAGCAAGCATTTTGAAATGCTTACCTTAGAAGGCGCTCAGGCTGGTCTTAGTTGGGAAACAATACTTAATAAACGGGAACACTATCGTAAAGTATTTGAAAAATTTAGCCCGTCTAAAGTCGCTAAATTTTCAAAAGCAAAAATTGAAAAATGCCTACTAGATCCTGGTATTGTTCGCAATCGATTAAAAGTCGAATCAACGGTTTCCAATGCTAAAGCATTTATAAAAATTCAGAAAGAATTTGGTTCTTTTGATAAATATATTTGGAAATTTGTTAATTTTGAACCTATTATTAATGCTTTTCAAAATACGTCAGATTATCCTACTAAAACATCATTAAGTGATGCTATATCTAAAGATCTCAAGAAAAGGGGATTCCGATTTGTTGGCAGCACCATTATTTATGCCTATATGCAAGCGGTGGGTTTGGTTAATGATCATATAAAAGAATGTTTTGTTAATAAAAAAAATTCAGAAAAGTGGTATGTTTATATGATCCAAACTAAAAATGGAGAACTCTATACAGGAATTACAACGAATGTCGAAAGAAGGCTTAAAGAACATCAAACACAGGATAAAAAAACCGCAAAATATTTACGTGGCAAAGGACCTTTAAGGTTAGTCTTTAAACAACCTGTTGGAACTAAAGGACAAGCGCTTAAAAAGGAATTAGCACTTAAAAAGTTAAATAAAACGCAGAAAATGGAAATTGTAATAAGCGGTAAAGCATAGCTTATTTATTTACAGTAACCATACTTTCTTGATTAGTTGGATAACCTAAATTAGACTATTTAATAGCAATGATCATATACGTCATAATGGGGCAAAACCGTGACTACAATAGAACATGAACATACTTCAACAGACACTGTATCTAAAGCCAAGACTAAAGCAACATGGATCAAAGGGCTTTATATCCTCGTATTTTTAGTGGCAAGCTATATCATGATTTTTGTAACTTTTTTTGTGATGCTTGCTCAATTTTTGGCTGAATTAATTTTTAAAAGACCTAATGAACATCTTCAACATTTTGGTAATACCTTAGGTTTATATTCAAGCGCAATTGTGCATTTTATCACTGGTGTAACAGAAGAAATGCCTTTTCCTTTTAAAGCTTGGCCTAAAGCAGATAACCATAAGCATAGATAATTCACGTTCCCTCTCCCTTGTGGAGAGGGTTAGCTAATCTAAATCCTTCATGTCTTCTCCCATCTGACCATTGTTCTAATACCCATAACGATATTGGTTATATGTCAAAGTGCTTGATTAAATTGAAGTTATCATCAATGAACTTTAATTAACAAATTGAGTCTTACATATATAAGAGATCAGTTTGGAGAATTTCATGAAACGTTCAGGCCCAGACGCTATTGAAGAGCTAGAATTAGATACCATTACTTCTCCCGCAGGTAAAAAATATATATTAATACCTGCAGCACCATTGGAAGAAGGCGTTCAAGGCCCTACAGCTTTTATTGGAAAAGGGTCATTTGGCACAATCACAGTTGCTTTGACAAGCGATGGAAAAGCACTAGCTGCAAAACTACTGACACTCGATCGTCGTGACAGTGAGTACCCTGCATTAAGAGCTGAGATCGAAAAAGAATGTGAAATTATGAGGCATTTGGGAAGAGAGGCTGATTTAATAGAAGTAAAAAGTGAAGATCCCTCAAAAGTCATGTTATATGTTATGCAATCTTATATAGCTGGAAAACCATTAGCCTCTTACTTTACTTCTTTAATTGAAAAAAGCAAAACGCCAGAAATTATAGATAATCCTGGTGCGAAAGTACTTCTTTTAAATGAAGCTATCACAGCTTTTATCGCTACCATTGAAGCAACTCAGGCTTTGCATGAAAAACGTGTTATTCATGGAGATCTCCACAATGGCAATGTACTGTATAACCCACAAACTAAATCTGCTAAAGTAATTGATTTTGGGATGTCTTATATACTATCTCCAGGAAAGGATAGGGTTTATGATTCAAGTGAAGTGAAAATAACGAATATGCATAGGGCTCCAGAAACGGTCCAGTTTGCTCAGCACCGCCTGGGAAAAAAAGAGCGCATGTATGATAAAAGCAGCGATGGTTTTTCATTGGCGATTGATTTTTGTGTAGATTTTGAATTCGCTGAACATTTAGCACCTGAAATAGTGAATCAAGAAGTCGTTGAGTTAATGAAGATCTTTAAAGAGCTTTCGCAGGCAAAAGAACTTGGCGGAACAGGAAAAATGGAAGATAGAATTCCGTTAGATTTAGTTTTGAAACGGTTAAGAGCTATTCAAGATAAATTAGAAAGCAGAATCATACAAGAGAAATTATTTGAAATTAAGGCGCCAGTAATTGAAGAAATTGCCGATCGATTTCGCGAAATAAATACATTTAAGCGGCAAGCGCAAAAAGCAGGATTACCTCCTGATATTAAAGATAAAATTAGAGAATTGGCTGGTGAAATGAGAAGAAGACGAGAACAAAAAGAGGAACAAAAACTAGAAGTCCAAACGCCAAGAGCAAAGGCTATTGCTCATCATCATGCCAGAGAAAGAGCTGAAAGTGATACTCAGGCTGGCAAAGAAAATAAGACAGAAACTCCAGCAGAGAAAAAACAAAAGACACCGCCGTCTGCAAAGTTATAATGGGCGGATGCTCAAAAGTCCTGTCAAATTCAATATTAATCCTAGTTTCTAATTGATAAACGTATTGACTTCGATTAAAATATACTACCTAATTATGTTTAGAGACTAACTTTCAATGAAAAGACTCAATATTATTTTATTAGTTTTACTTAGCATGTTGAATGCTTCTTTGGCCTATGGCCAAAGTACTGGAAAAATGATTGATAAAGCACAGAAAAAACATCCCTCATATGCGCTAATGCTTTTATTCCCCGTTAATGTCGTTAATGAAAAAATTAACCTAAAAGTTGAAATTCCAAAGAATTTTAAAAAACTTGATAATGCTAATAGTGATCTTCTGGAGTTTATTCCCGCAACAGACAAAGATCCTTATGCTTGGTCAGAAATTATTACGGTAATTCCTTATATCGGAAAACGCATAAAAGCGAAGGAAATTGTTAAAACAATTTCAGAAGGCATAAAACAAGGCGGTCAAAATGCAATTGTGCTTGAAGAAAAATATACTTCAAATGGCCAATATGATGAAGCATACGCTGTAATTGGTTATACAAATCAATCTCGTATGGAATTGATTAAAATGTATGCAGCATCAGGCCCCTATGACAGTGTTGTTGTTCAATATACTATTCATATTAAATCACATACAGATGACTTTAGAATTCCTATTGATAAAGTAGATAATTATTTCAAGAATCATGTTCGTATTATTAAATAAATAAGGTAGGGGGTATTCAAATTATCCTTGAATACCCCCCTTTTGTCGGATAGACTTGCCTTTGTTAACGTAATATTTATATAATAGTGCATCAAGCTATTCCTCATCCGATTCTTTCTTTTTACTTTCCTTTTTTCCTCATTTTCCAAAACCTTACCCAAACTTTTTAATTAAAGGGCTAAACCTATGGCTAAACGTCGGTTTTTACCGTTTTTGTTTATTATTTCTCTTATTGCTTGCTGTATTGAGGTGGATATCTCAGTACCCAGTTTTCCGGATATGTCGGATTACTTTGACGTCTCTGAAGGTATCATACAGTTAACCATTGCTTTTAATTTTATCGGTTTCAGTATTGCTAGTTTTATCTATGGACCCTTGTCTGAATGTTATGGTCGACGAAAAGTCATGATAATAGGTAATGCTTTATTGATGGCAGGGGCACTAGGCTGTGTTATAGCACCGACGATGGCGTGGTTGTTGTTTACCCGCTTTATTCAGGGGGTAGGGGCTAGCACTTCTGCGGTGGTTGTTTTTGCCATGATCGCCGATACTTATCAAGGACATAAAGCAGTTACTCTTATTAGCATTATGAATACTTGTTTAACCATTTTGATATCGATTGCACCAATTGCCGGTGGTTTTATCAATGAATCGATTGGTTGGCGGGGTAATTATGGCGTTGTTGCGATAATATGTATGATTTCGTGGAGTTTATTGTATTGTTTGTTGCCAGAAACAAATAATCAAACAAAGCAATTTCAAATTAAAAGTATTATATCTGATTATAAGAGATTATTTAACTGTTCAACGTTTCTTGCAGCAGCTATTGTGCCAAGTTTATTGTATTCAGCTTATATGACTTTTGTAGGTTCTGCTTCCTTTTTATATATGAACCATTTTGGCATGAAAACCTTTGAGTACACTTTACATCAAGGCGCCATTATCACTTTTTTTTCAATAATGAGTTTTTTTGCAAGTAAGATTATAAAAAAATATGGGACTAAAAAATGTACCATATTATTCACTAGTATATACTTCACTAGTATTAGCCTATTTACCATCGCAAGTTTTATATATTCTCTTTCTGCCTATTTCATTACAGCCTTTCTTATTCTCTTTAGTCTAGGTAATGCCATTTGTTATAGCATTATCTTCACTTTCTCACTTGAGATATTTCCGGATATAAAAGGAACAGCTTCATCTGCCATTATGGGAATGAGGGCGCTGTTGTGTGGATTATTAATTGGATTAACCAGTTATCTCTATAATGGAGACCCCAGCAGGGTAGCTGTGGTGATGTGTTTGGCGGTTGTTTTAGGATTGATGTTGACGATTCATTTAATTAAAACGGAAAAATTTCAGATAAATGAAAAATGTAGAAATTAAGATATAAAGCTTTTTAAGCTACTTGACCGGCCGCCCAACCTGATGACCAAGCCCATTGGAAATTGTACCCGCCCAGCCATCCTGTGACATCCAATACTTCACCAACAAAATATAAGCCCTTAACGTCATTAGCTTCCATCGTCTTGGAGGATATAGCATTGCAATCAACACCACCTAAGGTAACTTCAGCCGTTCGATAGCCTTCTGTGCCATTGGGTTTTACGTGCCAAGCGTTGAAGTGTTGAGCGATGCTTTCAAATTCAGCAAAAGAGAAGGAGCCGAGCTGCTTACTCGCAAGTTCAGGCTCTAAGAAAGCACTCACCACTCTTTTAGTAATATGTTCGCCAAGATATTCTTTAAGTGATCGCTTAGGATATTTTTTTTGATCGATTTTTAGTGTTTCAAGCAAATCGCAGTGGGGCAATAAATTAATCACAATATCTTGACCAGGCTGCCAATAATTTGAAATTTGCAAAATAGCCGGGCCACTTAAGCCACGATGGGTAAATAAGATATTTTCTTTGAAGGTTTGGTTTTGACAAGTCACTACTGCCTCATTTGAGATCCCTGAAAGGGATTCAAATTGTTCTTTATCATGATTGTGCCAAGTAACGGGAACCAATCCAGCTCTCGTTGGCCAGACTTTAATCCCAAATTGCGCCGCAATTTTATAACCAAAAGGTGTCGCGCCCATCGTTGGGATGGATAACCCCCCGCAGGCAACCACTAAAGACTTGCAGCGGTATTGGTTTTGACTAGAAATAACTTTAAAACTATTATCTTCAAGGCGTTCAATCGATTGAATGCTTTCATTGAGATTTAATTTAGCACTAGCTTGGTGGCACTCAGTTAATAACATATTCACGATATCTTTTGCTTTGTCATCGCAAAATAATTGACCAAGTGTCTTTTCGTGAAACGCGATCTGATGCTTTTTGACAAGTGAAATAAAATCCCATTGGGTATAACGGCTCAAAGCCGATTTACAAAAATGGGGATTATGAGAAAGGTATTTATCAGGGCTTACATTGTAATTGGTAAAATTACAACGTCCACCACCAGACATTAAGATTTTTTTACCAGGCTTATTGGTATGCTCAATGATCAAAACACTGCGTTTGCGTTTCGCAGATTCAATGGCACACATAAGGCCAGCAGCACCCGCACCGATTACGAGCACATCTACTTCATACATAAGGTTAGCATATTAAGTTAGTAAGCAGAAATGATATTGCCACAGTGAAGACTGGAGGTCAAATGGTCTTTGACAAGTGTTTGATAGCATACTCATGAATTATCTTTAAAACTAAATTGATTAATGGGTTAAAAAATACTAAATTCTCTTCTTTCCTGATTTGACCCCAAAAGCGCCTCCCTAAGGATATTGAATTGTGAGCCATAAAAAGTTTTATTCAAAAGCTTATTTTTACGATCTTTTGTTTAGATTCAAAGAACTTGCCAAAGAAAATCAAACCCTCATTGATATCTATAAAAAATTGAATGGAGTTATGCCTACTTCTTTTTTAGATATTGCTGCAGGTCCTGCTGCAAATGCTATCGAGATGAGTAAGCGAGGGATTTCCTCGGTTGCCATGGATTACTCTCAAGAAATGGTTGACTATGGACTAGAACGGGCGGCCCAAGAAAATGCGAAAATAGACTATTTTCAAGGTGATATGAGAGATTTTAAAGCGCCAAAGCCAGTTGATTTGGCCGCTATTTTTATGATTAGCACCAGTTATTTGTTAACAAATGAAGATATGCTTTTACATCTTAAAACAATGGCTGATAATTTGAATTCTAAAGGGATTTACATTTTAGAAATGCCTCATCCAATCGATTTCTTTGCCGTTGGTAAATCCACTTTGGCAGAATGGGAAAAGAAATGGGAAGAAACTTGGGAAGAACGTTGGGAAGAAAAATGGAGTTACACAGAAGGAGATACAAAAGTTTCGTTACAGTGGGGTGATGAAGCTGATCCTTTCGATCCTATTACTCAAATACGTACCGTAACCGTTCGTTTAAAATTTCATACACCACATGAATCTGGTGAAATTGTTGATCACAGCTCTCAGAGAGAATATACCTTCCAAGAAATGAAAGCATTGATCCAATTGTCTGGTGTTTTTGAGCTTGTTGATGCTTTAGGTGAATGGGATACATCCATTCCTTTTTCTAATGAAAAAGAATCCTGGCGTATGATTTTGGTGTTGAGGAAATTAAAATAATCAATAGGGTGGGCACGCTAAAGGCTTTGCCCACCCTACGTATGTAATAATATTACCGAACCGCATCTATCCTTTTCATCAATTCTTCTTGAGTGGTCTCTCCGGGTATAAACTCTGTAGGCATATCTTTCTTCGCTGGAAAGCGCCCAATAACAAATGAAGGCGTGCCTCTAATGCCTAGACTAATCGCTAGTTTTTGATTAGCTTCTAGTTCAGTACGTACTTTATCCGATTCCATATCTTTTTTGAGCTTATCACTATCTAAACCAACTTCTTTTGCAATTTGCATGACAGTAGCTGATGAGACCGCTCCAGGATAAGCCATTAATTTATCATGAAATTCATTATATTTCTTTTGCTCACGCGCCGCTAAAGCTGCCTTTGAAGCAATGAGCGAGTCTTCTCCTAAAACAGGTAATTCTTTGTACACAATTCTAATGTCCTTATTTTTTTCTTGTAGTTGATCAAGTATTTTGCTCATCGTTCTACAATGTGGACAGTTATAGTCAAAGAATTCAATTAAGGTGACTTTAGGTGCTTTGTTCTCAATAGTTGGGCTCTCGCTGTTAAAGAGACCATCCATATTTTCAGAAATCGCTTTTTTTGCATTTTCTTCAAATGCTTTAGCTTCTTTACCCTGCAATACCTGTATGGCTTGAACAATGACTTCAGGATGACTGATAAGATATTCATGAACCACTTGGCCAATTTCTTGTTTTTGATTGTCATCAAAGGAAGCCGCATAAAGTGGAGTGCTTAAAATAAGCATTATTCCTGCAAATATAACCTGGTACATAAAACCTCTATGCTTAATTGTATATAATAATGATATATCGGTTAAGAAAGGTGATTTTATGATATCTCATATGAAAAAAAGCATATGTGCCGCTTTGACTTTAGCTTTTATGCCATCAGTTTATGCTGCTGATACCTACATCCTTGATCCAATGCATAGTTATGTTGAATGGCATATCAATCATTTTGGGTTTTCAAATCCTTCGGGAAAATGGATGGCAAATGGAACCATTGTTCTTGATGAACAAAAACCTGAAAATAGTAAAGTTGATGTGAAAATTAACGTTGCTGATATTGTCACAGGAATCCCAGATTTGGATAAAAGCATTAGAAGTAAACTATTTCTTAATGCTGAAAAATTTCCAACAGCCACTTTTGTGAGCGATAAAATAGGCGTTAAGGATAACAATATATCCACTGTAAGTGGGATATTAACGGTTCATGGGGTTTCAAAGCCAGTCGTGCTGAATGTAAAGCTGAATAAGAAAGGTCAAAATCCTATTACCGAGAAAGAGTCAGTAGGCTATACCGCAAGCACAGAATTGAAGCGATCTGATTTTGAAATCAATACCTTATTGCCAGGGTTGGGCGATGACGTCAAAATTGATATCGAAGTGGAAGCAGCAAAAAACTAGAATATTCTGGATGCCGCGAACGCGTCGCGGCAAGTAGGCAATTAGTTAAGGCAGAATAACAACCTTGGTGCCAACTTCTGCTAAAGTAAATATCTCTTCAATTTCGTCATTGGTGACGGCAATACAGCCTAAGGTCCAATCTCTCATCGCGTGCCATTTACCTTTGGCACTTAGATGAGGAGCAAGACCATGGATCATAATATTGCCACCTGGATTGAGTCCTTTATGTAACGCTTTTTTCTTATCTTCAACAGAAGGATAAGAAAGTTTTAATGAGAGATGAAATTGGCTTTGTGGATTTTTACCAACGATATAGTAAGTGCCTTCAGGGGTCTTACCATCGCCTTCTTTAACTTTATGACCTAGAGGATTGAAACCTAAAGCTATCTTGTATTTTTTGACAGGCTTATCATTATGAAAGACTGTCATTTGATGTTTTTGTTTCTCAACTAAAATTGTATCGATTTGTGGTGGCTTACTAGCTTTTGGAAGAGCATTTTGGTAGCCCATTGATGGAGTCACATTGAATACAAGCCCAAGTAGTAAGGGCCATTTGACGAATAACTTCTTCATACGCCATATCCTTAGCGAAGAATCCCTTAGCTTTAGTATAGGTAAACATATCCCAATTTTAAAAGCAATTTCAGTTACTTAAGGAGTGTATATGCGCGTATGCTTTAGATTGGTACTGAACCATCTTGAAGATCCCCTGATCTATCATGACTCCGTAACTTATGGCGCCTTAGTAGATAGATAGGGAGGCCACTTAATACAAATAAGCTTGCGATTAAAATGGTGGTGATAGGGGTTGAACCAATAATCCAAACACAAAAACCTAAAGAAAAAATCCCACATAACCATTTCCAGAGAGCATGCTGTCTTTTTTGAGTCCATAATAGCTTCAAATAGGATAAGCAAGAAATCACATAGACAAAGAGGAAGGCGGTTACTGATAAATCAATGATGGTATTGACGGTCTCAGCTAAGCTAGCGTGTAAGGTGAAGACCAATAATGGGATAGTACCAATACAACTAAGCACCAGAGCGAAAACAGGAGCTCCATGCTTATTTTGCTTAGCAAAAAACTTTGGCATTAAGCCATCTTGAGTAATTCCTAAAGCTATTTGGCCGCTGGCAAGGGTCCAAGCATTAACTGCAGAGATACAGACAATACAGGCAATCAGAGAAATCAGTAAATGCCATTTACCGCCAAAGATTATTTGAGCTGTATCAGTGTAAGGAGCAGCTGAATTCATTAATACGTGGCCAGGAATAACGCCCATGATGCCAAGGCTACTAATAAAATAGACTGCTGCGACAAATAGGGTTCCCAAAATCAGAGCCTTAGGAATGGTTCTGCTGAGATCTTTCACATCTTGGGCTGCCGCAGTAGCTGATTCAAAACCAATAAAGCCCCAAAAAGTGAGCAACATCACGCTATTAAATATGGTCGAGACCTCTTCGGAGGTGGTATCAACTTGGCTAAAGTTTGATTTATCGAAAAAGAAAAGCGCAGCAATGGGCACTAAGAGTAAAGGGACCATCTTAATCGCAATAAGAATAAATCGAGCATTACCTGCGCGGTAGACGCCCTTTAAGTTGATTGCCGTGATCATTACCATGATGAGAATTTCTAGCCCTAGGTTTAAGTAGGGAGAATGTATGCCAATAAGAGGTATTAAATATCCGACTGCAGAGATAATGATGGCTGTCGTACTAATCCAGGAGATAACCCAGTAGGTCCAACCAGTGAAAAACGAGGCAGAAGATCCAAAAGCTTCTTGAACATAGGCATGAGGGCCTCCGGTTCTAGGATAGCGTAGGCACAATAAAGTAAACATCACCGCCAGCATAATGGCGCCCATGCTTGAAACGACCCATCCCATAAGGCTTAATTGCCCGTAGGGTGCTAACACAGCAGGAAGCATCAGACCAGATCCAATCTGGCTAACAGTCACTAACTCAAAAACAGACCAAAAACCAATTTTACCGGACATCGAATGTTCCTAAGATTTATAACTGCGAACGTTTCTTTAAGTCTTGTTACTCAGTAGCCCACCTTATAACATAAAGGATCCACTGCAGCAAATGCTAGCGGATAAATAAACATATTTAATCATCCATAAGGCTAGTATAGCTCTATACCCTTCACAGATATAAAACTCTCTGAAAGGTTAAAGTAACCAATTTTTTAATGGAGCGCGATAGCTAAAGGCTGAAAGATTGAGCTAGATATGGGGGTTATAGCAAATTACGACACCCCACCTCACTAATAACCTATAAACTTCGAAATGGTTCTGAAAAGCTTAAATTTACCCTCGGTATAGGCTGGCATAAGAGGTAGGAAATCAAACAACATAAATCTGCCTCTTTCAACCATGGGTTTAGCATGGGAGAAAGTTTTAAAGCCTTGTTCCCCTACATAGGAACCAAATCCGCTTGCTCCGACTCCACCAAAAGGTAAAAATTTATTAGTAACTTGCATCATGCAATCATTAATACATCCACCGCCAAAAGAGAGCGTTTTATTAACTTTATTAATAGAGGCTTTGTCTTTAGAGAAATGATAAAGTGAAAGTGGTTTAGGTAACTTTTTTAACTGATTTATCAATATATCGAGATCTTTATAAGTTATTATGGGTAACAATGGCCCAAATATTTCTTCTTTCATGATTTTTTCATAATAGGAGTCAACTTCAATGAGGGTAGGCTCTATTTTTAGTTTTTCTTCATCAATATTACCACCCCAAATGATTTTGGATTCTTCTAATAAGTTAACGAGTCTATGAAAGTGTTTTGAATTAATAATTTTACCAAAATCAGCATTATTTAAAGGATCTTTTCCGTAAAGCTTTACAATTTGATTTTCGATTGCTCTGATAAAATCGTTCTTACGGGAGATATGAACATAAACATGATCTGGCGCTATGCAGGTTTGCCCGGCATTGATAAATTTGCCCCAAACAATCTTTCTGGCTGCACGGTTGATATCCGCCGTTTCATCAACAATGACTGGGCATTTTCCACCTAATTCTAAAACCATTGGTGTCAATGTATGAGAAGCTGTCTGCATTACTTTTTTGCCAGTTTCAGAGCTGCCAGTAAATAAAATAAAATCATAACCCGACGCAATTAATTGTTCTGTTTCATTTGCGTGACAATCGATAGCATAGAGATATTCTTGTGGGAAATTTTGATTTATTAGTTCTAAAATAACTTCATTTGTGTAAGGTGACAATTCAGAACATTTTAAAGTAACACAATTACCAGCACTCATAGCAGAAATAAGTGGTCTGATTGCTAGGAAAAAAGGATAGTTCCAAGGAGATATAATTAAACAAACGCCGTATGGTTCATGATATATTTTAGATGTGGCTGGAAACAAGAAAAAGCTATTATCCATTTGCTTGGGTTTTGTCCAAGTTTTTAGTTTTTTAATAGCGAAATTGATTTCATTAATAAGTAACATAATTTCACTGATATAGCTTTCCATGGGATCTCGTCCCAAATCTTGCTTTAAGGCTTCAAGAATTTGATCTTCATATTGGCGAATGAGTTTTTTTAACTTTTTTAATTGATGTATTCTAAAATCGATGTTCTTGGTTGCATCGCTATTAAAATATTCCTTTTGGAGAGTCAAAAAGCTATTCATTTCCATACCGTCATTTTTATCAGTACTCTCGGCTATGTGATCTTTGGTAGCAAGCACAATTTGAGTTGACATTGAACGCTCCGAATAGGAAGTGTAATTAAAAAGAACAGTTCTTCTTTAGATTTAAGCAGAGAAAGAGGGGATCGACAAATAAAAAGGTGAGTAACTAAGAACAGTGCCTCCAACGTGCACAACGCCTGCCCTTCGAAGGACAGGCGCCGGGTACATTATTCTAATTTCCTTTGTTTTGCTCTTCAGGACGAGGAGGATGCGCAGGGCGACATGCGACTTCATCCCCTTCAGGGCGCTTAAAGCATGTTCCTGTAATATTATTATTTCTCATGCCTGTAAATGAACAAGCATCTCCAACAGCTTTACCGTTACAAGCATCAATGGCAACCTTAGGTGGCTTTGGTAAACAAGCCATTGCACCTTTACCATTAGGCCTTTGGAAGCAGGTACCTTCATGGGTCATGTTATTCATTCCAGAAAATGAACAGGTATCACCTTTAGCTTTACCATTACAAGCATCAATAGCGGCTTGAGGAGGTCCTGGTAAACGTTGACCTTGTCCCTTATCTTCTTCACCTGGTGGTGGTGGATTTGCACTAGATTCTTGAGCAGAGGGAGCAGGGGCTGGATCTGGCGCCTGGTCAGCATAAGCACTGACATAAAACACAGATAAAAAGATAGTTAACAGAGTTAATTTTTTCATATGAAACTCACTTAATAGACAAAAAGGATTAGTCCTGTATTAGCAATCGGATCTACTATAGAATTTCTTGAGTTATTTTGGGATGTAGAGAGTCATAAGAGTGCTAAACCTAGTTAAAAACATCACGATAAGATGCAGTATCCTTTCAACAATTTTTATAACCGGAACAGCTGTAGCCACTATGAATTCACCTAATGAAACACAGAAAAATCTTATTCAAATTGCCACTCAATATGAGAAAGCCTATTTTAAGCAATTTCCTGAACTAGGTGCCTATTGGGGAAGGACCGATGTTGCTTTAGATAGATTTACTGATCATTCCATTAAGGCATTAACTGTTTGGCAAAAAACAGAAGATGACATGTTACTTGAGCTTAAAAAGTTAAATGTAAATCAGTTAAAGGGATCGAGTGAATACCATACCTACCAATTGTTAAAACAAACCCTTGAAAGTAATATTGCTGTTAGAGTTTGTAAGGATGAACTTTGGAATGTCAATCCATTATGGGGATGGCATAATATCTTGGCTATGGTTGCAGAAAAACAACCGGTTGGCACACCTGAAAATCGATCATTGGCTCTAAAACGGTGGCAAACTTTTAGTAAGGTTGTTGATGATGAAATTCATAATTTAAATCTTGGACTAAAAGAAGGTTATACTGCCCCTAAGCCTGTTGTTGAGAGAGTGCTAAATCAATTGACCATTATTCTCAACGCCCCAATTGATGATTCTCCCTTTTTCGAATTTGCAAAACGTGATGGGGACCCCGCCTTTAAAAAACAAATGGCGCAATTAATATCAAATGATATCAATCCATCAATAAAGCGTTACGCCCAATACCTTAAAGATGTTTATTTACCACAAGCCAGAGAAAAAGTAGGTGTCTCAGCACTTCCTCATGGTGAGCAGTGCTATCAAGCAAAAGTCCTAAAAGAAACCACGCTTGGCATATCTCCAAAAGAAATTCATGAATTCGGTCTCAAGCATATGCAGCAACTTAAAAGAGAAGTTGCCACCATCGGACTACGTGAGTTTGGTATGCAAGATATGGCTGAAGTTTATAAGCACGCTAAACAGAAATCTCTTAATTTCTTTCATAGTGAACAAGATATATTAAATTACAATCTAGCAGCTTTAGAAAGGGCTAAAGTTAAAGTGCCAGCATGGTTTGATAAAATACCAAAAGCAGATGGTACATTAAAACCCTATCCCCTCCATCGAGCTCAAACTGGCGCGCCAGGAGAATATCATCCCCCAAGTGATGATGGTTCAACGCCTGGTATTTTCTATATCAATACATATCAACCTGAAAAACGAAGTCGGATTGATCACGAAGCAACGTTATTTCATGAACTCATACCAGGTCATCATTTTCAAATTGCGCTTGTTCTTGAAGATAAGACCCATCATAGCTTGGATAAATATTTATGGAATTCAGGATATGGGGAAGGCTGGGCGTTATATACAGAGCGTTTAGCTGATGAAATGGGGTTATATCAAGATGATATTTCTCGCTTAGGTATGTTATCAAATGAATCCTTAAGAACCGCAAGATTAGTGGTTGATCCCGGGCTTCATGTGATGAACTGGAGTAGGCAACAGGCTGTGGATTATCTCAAACAACATTCAGCGATGGAAGATAACATCATCGAAGCTGAAGTTGATCGCTACATTATGGCACCAGGACAAGCGACATCTTATATGTTGGGTAAGCGCGAAATTGAGAATCTACGACAACTTTCAAAAGATAAGTTGGGCGATAATTTTGATATACGTCAATATCATAACCAAGTTCTTAAAAATGGCACAGTAACGTTGCCGATGCTTCGAACGCAAATTGAAAGTTGGATTGAAACTAATCAGGGTTAAAGGTAAGCTTAATAATTAATCAACATGTGGTACATGATGGAAAGACATAACTTGCGTTCAGGGAGAACAAAATGATTGATAACATAGAGTTAAAGGAATTTTTAGGTGACTCTTTCAACCATGTGTTTTTTAGTGGAACTAACTTAAATTCCTCAACTTTGTTTATTTATGTCAAAGATTCAAAAACGTATTCCAATCTTAGTAACAAACTAAAAAAAATAGCGGCAGTTGATTCAAGATTTCGTCACATTATCATAAAAAAATCAAGTTCACTTGCTTTGGCAAAAACACGTTCATTAGAAGCAATTCTAAATAAGTTACCAGCTGGCCAAATCTTGATTGATCCAACGGCTACAATTGAACGCTCAACCGCACTGGTTTGTATTGCTAAACAAGCAAGACGAGAATTAGGATCGAACCTTTTAGGTTGCTATTTCAATAGTGAACAGCGTCAAATACATTTTTTACTAACAAAATTTAGTGATGTACGTCAGCAATTAGAGCCAATTTTACTTCATCATACTCAACGTTTATCAAAACCATTTTCTTATTCATTTACTGTGTCATCTCAAACTCCCAAGGGGAACGTTATCGCAATAGATGATGCTAGTATTGTTAAAACCAAGCTGTTTAGTTTTGCGAAATCCGCTTTAAGCAAATTAAAGTGGCCATTAGTTTTTGCGGCAGCGAGTTCTTCTTTTGGTATTAGCGTGGCAAAAGCACATGTTGGTTCATTACCTGCAGTCTCCACCACTAATCTTTGGTTAGGCGCAGCAGGCGGATGGGCTGAACAATCTAATTTTGATGACAATAATAATGATGATAAAGACGGTAAGTTCAGTGGTTTTGGTGAAGGCGCAGTTGCAATCCCACTAGGTCATGAATTTGGTGCACAAGTTCATGGTTATGACGGTAGCATTGCAGACAATAATATATTTTCTTTTGATGGTATTATTTTTTGGAGAAACCCGGCCGTTGGACTTGCTGGCCCTGTTGCAAAATATATTAAAATGGAAGATGACCATCAAACCACTTGGGGTCTTCATGGGGAAGCGTACGTTGGTCCATTAACCGCTGTCGCTGAAATAGGGGGGGTCGATCATAGTACCCTAGAAGATACTTACTACGGTCAAGCAGTTATTCATTGGTATCCTAACCCTGAGCTACAACTGTATGCGGGTGGCGTGCTTGCTCATAATGACAAAGCAGCAGGTCAGATTGGTGTGGAATATCAAATGGGTCTCAGTGTATTACCTGGTCTATCCATTTTTGCGGATGTTGGTGCTGCGAGCCATGATCTGAAATATGCTTATTTAGGAATACGTAATTATTTTGGAAATGTGAAATCTCTTATCAGACGACATCGTGAAGATAATGTTCTCCCTACCTTAGATTTATTGCTGCCAAACAAGATGCAACTAGTGCCAATATTCACAAGTTAAGTTTAATAGATGTCGACTATTTTGCTAGTATGGGAATATGAGAGAAATTTCTCTCATATTTCCAGACTTTACCAATTACAAAAACAACTCATTCAATTAGGACACAAAGCCTATTTGATCGGCTCGCAACTACCAAATATTCAAAGCCAAGCAAGCTTCCCTTTCTTGTTTGCACCTTATGCTAAAGCACCCTACTTACACAAACCCCAATCCATCACAAAAATAGGGGGATATAGCGACAACTTAACATTACTTGGCTTTGATGATGCTAAAACATTATATTCTCTGGTTGTTGGCTGGGATCATCTATTTGATTTATTAAGACCTGATTTATTGATCTGTGATTTTGCCCCTGTTGCAAGCTTAGCCGCTTTTAATAATATACCAGTCATTCAAGTCAGTGATGGTTTTGGTTTGCCGCCACATCATTTGGCAGATTTTCCAAGATTAAGGCCTGACGTCCCCTTACTTGGTTCAACCCAAAATAAATTAAGCAATATTCACTATGTTCAAATGAAACGCAAAAAAGCTGTGCCACCTCATATTCCAGCTATACTAAATAGTGAATACCAATTTATTTGTCATGTGCCAGAATTAGATCCTTATATTAGCTTTAGATCTCGACAAACTAGGTATGTTTTCTCTTCAAATATACCTACTCATTTTAGCGCAGAGAATAGAAAACATTTTTTTGCTTGTTTAGATAAAAATTATCCTGATTTCGAAGGGATCCTTATTGGTTTGACAGAATTAGATTTAATTGGCATTTTTTATATACCTGACGCACCAAAACCGCTTCAACAATTTATTAAATCTCAAGGAATGGAAGTATATGATGAACTACCTCACTTAGGAGAGACGCTCGCTAAAAGTGCTTGGGTCATACATCACGGCATTCAAATTATTGCCGAATCCGCATTGTTTGCAGGAATTCCACAGTTTACACTGCCCTATCATTTTGAAAATGATTGGATTAGTCATGCTCTTAAAAATCTAGGCGTAGGCGTTGGCATTTATCCAACACTTCATCCTATTACGTCTGTATGTGCTGAAATAAAAAAAGAATATAAAAATTTTTCTTTACGTGAATGGGCAACGCTACGAGCTGCGCATCTTAATCAAAAGGAACAAAATCCTATTGAGCTGGCTATCTTGCATGCATGCCAAGCCATATTACACTAGGATATTAGGATGAAATCATCTCCCTTTATTAGTGTGGTTATTAATAATTATAATTATGCAAGATTTTTACCAGATGCCATTAATAGCGTATTAAATCAAAAAGATTATTCTGATTATGAAGTTATTGTTGTTGATGATGTTTCCACAGATCACTCTAGGGAACTCATCGCCTCTTATGGCAATAAAATCATTCCTATTTATCATGAGGTTAATAGCGGACAAGGAGAAGCCTTTAATACCGGCGTTTTTGCCAGCAGAGGCGAATGGATTTGTTTTCTAGATGCTGACGATATTTTTGCTCCCGATAAATTAGCCAATGTCGCCAAAAAAGCAAAACAGCATCCTGATGCCACTTTAATTTATCACAGAGGTTATTGTATCAATAAAGATAATGAGCAACTTTCTGTTATATTTCCTCAAAAAATATGTCGAGATCGCAATTTTAGAAAACAAATTTTGTCTACCAGTGAATCATTATTACCGCCAACGTCGTTTCTCACCTTTAATCGACAATTTCTCAATCAGGTATTACCTTTAGATCCGTTTTTAGCGCGCATTGATGCTGATTTTCCGTTACAAATACTGGCTGGCCTCTTGGGTAAGATTGTTTCTATTCGACAATCTCTTGGTTTTTATCGATTACATGGCAGTAATTGGTTTACCAATGAAGATTTCTTGAAATTAAGTTTAGAGACATTGCATCAATTAACTCGTCGAACAGAAAAAACATTTTATTACATCAATAAAAAGCTTCAAAAGGCAGGCCTAAATGATCAGATTGATCTTCTAAGGCATCGCTTTCATCGTAGAAATCTATTTATTTTCAATCATCTCAGTTGGTGGAAATATCTATCTTATCCTATTTTTCATCCTAATTTTGAAGGTTGGAAAGATAAGTGGAATTATTTAAAATTTGGTATTCAAAAACGCCGCCTGTTTATAGAGAAGAATACATGAAAAAAATAGCAATAGGAGACAATGTTCCAACTTTTACTTTTGACTGTACTGATCCCAAAATCCATTCATTTAATGATTTATTGGGTCAAAATATTATTTTGTATTTTTATCCCCGTGATAATACACGGGGATGTACAATAGAAGGCAGGGATTTCAAATCTCTAAATGACACACTTACACAATTAAATACTCGCGTGATCGGCGTTTCCAGAGATAGTATTCATAGTCATGAGAAATTCTGTTCTAAATTAGGATTACCATTTCCCTTAATTAGTGATCCTAATGAAAAGTTATGTCAATATTTTGGTGTGATGATAGAAAATAACTTTTTATTAAGGTTCTTACTCGGCATAGAAAGAACCACATTTTTAATTGATAAAAATGGCATAGTTAAGCAAATATGGCGCAAGGTTAAAGTTATAGGGCATGCCAATGAGGTTTTGGAAGCGGTTAATCGCCTTTGAAAATAAAGCTATATAACTTATAGCGTGCAAATTCTAGTAGACTAGCTATATTTAATTAGCAAAGTCAGTTACAATTACCTATCTTTTACTCATCCTGATGCACTCATGATTAATCAATTGCTACAGACTCTTGCTCCTTATTCACGATTGGGGTCCATCGCGGGAAAGCTTTCCGCGATCGGCATTACAGGCTATGGCATTGGTCAACTGTGGACCAATAAAGACGACAATAATACCGTTCTTGGAAAACTGGGCTTATCAACTTTGTATTTAATGCATATGGGTGCAATGACCTTAACAACTGCTGTCATGTTTGGTTCAGTTGATGTTTCGCCTGCTGTTGCCACCGCAATTGTGGGCACTACTTCTTTACTTAAAGGGGCTGCTGAATTATCAAATGAATATTTTGTAAGCCAAACACTAAAACAAAAACAAGCAGAATTAGAAAATGAGTTAAAATATAGTAATATTTATCTAGAAAGAATGCTGATATTAGTAGAAGATTTAAAAGAGCGTGAAACTGAAATTTGGTTGCTAGAGCAAGAAAAAGCAGAACTTGTTAAAAATAAACAACTATTAAAAAAAGCTAAAAAGAACAAGCCTCTGGAGTTGAAAGCCTTATTGGCTACTCTAAAGGAAAGCGCAAGAATTCAGGTAAATAAAGCGAATATCATCAGTAATTATTTTAAAAAAGTTGATTTGTCCACTCTTGATATTGACGCAGCCATAAGAGAATTATCTGAAAAAGCAACGCTCCATTTTGCTAAAAAAGTGGAAATTGAAAAAACACTTCCTGTCGATAATGTTAGAAATAGAAATAAAAGACGTTTAATTTTAAAGGAAATAGCTGAGATTGATCAAGAGTTGGTTAACATTGGCATTATTAATCAACAGTGCATTAAATATAGAAAAGCAGTTGGTACAATACAAAAATGTGAAGCTCAGGCAACTCATGCTGCTGGGGTACCTGATGAGCAAAGAAGCTATTTCAAAGAAATTCAAGAAGAACAGAGATTAAGAAACAGTTCATGGTCTTCATTAAACCAACAACCGTTTTACATCGAATCTAAATCAATTGCTGAATTAAATCATGATAATACAACACCTGAAGAACTTGAAAGGTTAAAGTTAGCAATTTTAGAAAGAATAAATAGTCAAATTTCATCTGTTGATGAGAAAATCAATAATGTTAGTGAACGATTCCTTGAAAAAAGACGTAAATTTGAGTTATGTCATCAATTCTCCCCAAATGAATTACCCAAAGATTTTTCAACCATGTTTGAAACGATGAAAGAGTTGGTTGATACGCAAAGCCAACTATCTTTGACGCAATTAAATGAGAGAAGTAAACAAAAAAATGTTAACTTTACAAGCGTCTCATCAGTTATTGCCCTATTGTTATGTTTACTGCCAAATGGTGAATATTCAAGGATCTTGCAGCCCTGTATGCTAGGAGTAGGGTTATTAGCGGGTGCCTCAAGTATGCGGGACTTCCATAAAAAATATTTATTAAAACGAAAATTGATCAATGGAGAGAAAAAGCAGTTAAAACGCTTAGTTCAAGATAATATTGTTAAAATTAAAGATCAAGATATTCGTCAGGATTTAATTAAAACCCTTAAAGAAAAATTGGGAACTAAAGAAGAAGAACCTGATAGTCAATCACCTGAAGAATCCAGAAAAGCCAAAGTTAAAGCAAGGGTACTTATCTTTAATCAGAGCAAACAAGCACAAGCGGCAAGAAAACCTGTGGTTAGTAGGGTAAAGGTTAGCCTCAAAGCTTAAAGTGTAGGTCCTAACTCTACGTGCCGCGGCTCGACCGCGGCATCCAACATAAAATCTGGATACCGCGGACAAGCCGCGGTAAGTAGACGAGCCTGGATACCGCGGACAAGCCGCGGTACGTAGGAAGTACTTCGTCTTATTTATGATACCTCTTATCCCTACCATAGATTTTTACCACATAAATAGCTTAGCTGAATAGCTATAATTTGCGCCAATCATATATTACAAGGTGCTAACTTATGCTCGGCGCAAATACTTTTCCTTCTACAACTGCAGCCTTACCAAGCGCGAATGACAGCGCCGTGATGAATTTATGTAATTTGATTGCATCAGAAATAAACAAAATTGAAGGTGATAAAACACCCGAAAAAATTCAAGCAGCAATCACATCAGTACAAGCAAGATTAAGTGGGCAAGCAAAAGCAGAAATAGTTAGGGATTTAGTTGCTACAGCAAATCTACCTGCTCAAGCTGCAAACTCAAATAAAAATATGGACGCTATCTTTAATGGTTTGTTAACAATGATAAAATCAAAAATTGTACCTATGATATTTGAATATGGTAAAGATTTAATTAAAAAGAGAATGGAGCATGCAGCTCCTGGGTCAGTAGAGATTGCAATTGAACTTTATGGATATTGCTATACTTTTGTATCTGAATCTTTGCTTGATTTAGTTAAAAGTAACAAAGATGCGATACTAAAGTTACCCGGTGCAATTCGAGAAAATAGCAGTTATGCTTATTCAGCAATAGCAAGCCGTACCCCCAGCCTACCTTTTTCATTAAGAAGAGTAAAGACAGCAGCTCTACTTGTGCCAGCAGCCCCAGCAGCAGCTGCTGCACCCGACAGTCCTTCTAAAAAAAGACCTTTTGAGAAAGGGGACGTGTCTGAGGTTGCGCCAGATGCGAAGGTAGTTGCTAAAGAAAAGCCTTAGGCGATGCTATACTTAATTGAATCAAACCCTGTTGGTTCATGCAATGCCATCCATCTTATCCCTTAAAACAATCCGCAAATTTATACATATGGAAGCCTTTGCCGGCATTGTTTTGATAGTAGCTAGCCTCATTGCCTTAATTGTTGCCAATAGTCCCCTATATCCTTGGTATCACGATTTATTATCATCAAAGTTTTATATTGGCATCAATCAATTTCAATTGTCTAAGCCTCTTTTGCTTTGGATTAACGATGGCTTAATGGCACTATTTTTTATGTTAATAGGGCTAGAACTTAAAAGAGAGATCTTAGAAGGGCAATTATCAAAAATATCTCAAGTAATACTTCCAGGTATAGCGGCATTAGGTGGTGTGCTCATTCCTGTATTGATTTACATCTATTTTAACCATAACAATCCCGAACTGTTAAAAGGGTGGGCAATTCCTGCTGCCACCGATATTGCGTTTGCCTTGGGAATACTTGCATTAGTGGGTTCACGTATACCACTTTCATTAAAAATATTCTTAATGGCATTAGCGATATTTGATGATTTATTTGCGATTATTATTATTGCATTGTTTTACACTTCTGATTTATCATCGTTGAGTTTATTTTTATCTGCTGCAACAATTCTTGCATTAATAGTCCTCAATCGTTTCAATGTCCGTTATATTTCAGTCTATTTATTTTTGGGAGCACTTCTATGGCTGTTCGTATTGAAGTCAGGTGTGCATGCCACTTTGGCTGGAGTCATATTAGGCTTTTGTATCCCCTTAAAAATTAAGAAAAAGATAACGCTTTCTCCCTTAAAGTATATCGAAAAAAAACTTCATCCTTGGATAATCTTTTTTGTGATACCGGTATTTGCGTTTGCTAATGCTGGTGTGCCTCTTTCTGGATTGACAATAAAAGATCTAACGCATCCATTAACTTTAGGGATCATGTTGGGGCTTTTTTTAGGAAAACAAATAGGGGTATTTACTTTTTCCTATATGTTAGTAAGGTTAAAGTTGGCTAAGCTTCCTGAGGCTTCTAACTTGCTACAGCTTTATGGCGTTTCAGTACTGGCAGGGATAGGTTTTACGATGAGCTTATTTATTGGAACTCTCGCCTTTGATCAGAACTATAGCGATACAAGTAGAGCCGGGATTTTATTAGGATCCTTCTTTTCAGCTCTACTTGGTTATGTTGTCTAAAATTATCTCTTAATCACAGTTAATCTTATTTAAAAGGGATGCTCGCCATGCGCACCCATATTCACAATAAACTGCAACATTACTTGCTTATTTAGTTCAGGTTGTGAATGGTCTTGATTGTATTGCAAGCGAATGCGACTGTAATGACTTGGGCTAAAATCTATCATAAAAGTATTTTGATGAGGATCATAGTTGTCTGGCAGTAACAGAGTTTCATTCAGAACTTCCTCTACAGAGCCATCATTATCACTCCAGAGACGATCATAACGATATCCTACTCGCCATTTTGGTAAAAATTGATAAACAGCTTGAATATACCCGCCATTTTGAGTGCTATCTAATGAGCTCAGCTCATCTCCTAGAGCGACAAGACCATCTTCATGACGATGAAATAGTTCACCTTGGAAGGTAAACAACTGATGGCAGTTATATCCTTGGGGAGCCCATTTCCAGATGGCATCGATTCCTAAGGTATTGCTGTTACCTGAGAACGCATATTCATCATGATGATGTTCTTCTTCTGCGCCATGATGATGTTCATCTCCATGGCCACCTAAAATGAGTGACTCTCTTTCACTAGGTTTTGTATGTAAATAAGACAAACCCAACTGCCAACGATGAAATTTATGTTCAAGATCTCCGATATGCGTAAATAAACTCATTGAACCAATATGATCACCACCACCCGCAGCTGGGAAATAATTACCAGGGAAGGCTTCTGCACCAAATTGCCAATAAAAGGGAGTTGGTGCAGTCCAAGTCAACTGCACACCATCGTCAAAATATTGGTTGTTAAAAAAGGCGCGGTAAATTAAGGGCACATCAGCAAAATCCCATTGGTCTCTATGATGATAATTTAAATAGCCAATCCCTGAGTAAAAACGACCTGCTTGTAAGGTTAAATTATAGGGTAGGGTTAGGGTTTTAATAAAAGCTTCTTCGATATCATACTCGATATGATTAGAGTGTTGATGAAAAGCCAAAGTGAAATTGCCATAGAGATATTCATCAATGGTTGATTGGATATTAAGTTCCGCCTCATTGAGAGCAAACCCTGCGCCCAGAATAGTAGCTTCATTACCTCGTTGAAATCCTGGCAAGAAATAGTTATTGGCATTAAAGTCAGTCCAGGTAAATCCGCTGTCCAGAACTAAGGATAATTGAGGGTTAAATGAGTGTCCTAGAACAGTATGAGAATGAGACTCACCTTCCTTATGGTTATGATCATCATGAGCAAGAACCAATACTGGTGCGGTAAATAAACCACTGAATAATAGAGAATATATTAATTTTAAATGAAATTGCTTAGCCACAGCACTTGCCTTTTTTATTATATTTTTGGTGCGATATGGTATACCAGAACGAATCAAAGCCAAAGGATTTTAAACTAAAACTTAGTTTCCCAACTATAAATTGATCACTTACCGCGGCTTGTCCGCGGTATCCATAATGCTTAAGAAATTTTCTGATGCCGCGAACAAGTCGCGGCACGTAGAGCTAATTGAATCTTTCACCAATAATAGCAATTGCTCGGCATGTTCAAGATTGGGTTGAGAACCATAAAGCACAACGATATCACCTTCAGTAACTTTGTTGTAGGGAGGAGGGTCGATTAGGCGCTGGCTTGTCGTCGTATAGCAGTAATTTTAACATTTATCGTATGCAATGATAACTCACTTAATGATGCGGTTTATGGCATAGGAACCTTTTGAAAGGTTATGACACCTAATCCTTCTTTAGTTTCGTTTTTTCATCTAAAGTAAGTGATTCTTGACCTGGAAATACCATTCGAAGCAAATCGTATCGATTTTGTCTGCTTTCATCTACCCATGCATCTACTTTTTTGGGTGGAATATTCATTAATATTAAGATGTGAGAAGCAATCATTAAAGAAGCCTCTAAAATTTCCGGGATTACCTCTGTGGCTCCCTTTTCATAAAAAATTTTAGTTTCACTATCATCATGGCAACGAACGATAATAGGTAACTGTTTATGATGTTTTCTTAACTGTTCAATGACATTTATCGCAGCATGCGTATTGATAAAGCTGATAATAACTGCTTTGGCATCATTTATTTTTGCTAATTTTAATATTTCATAATCAGTAGCATCTGCATAACAAACATTTTCCCCTGCTAATTGAGCATTTTTAACCCGGATAGGATCTAAGTCTAAAGCCAAAAACTCAAGTTTTGCTCTTTCAAGAAACCTAGCAATATTTTGACCAACTCGACCATAACCACACAGAATAATATGATTTTTGAGCGAAGAAGTTGCTTGATTGATAGATATTTGTTCTTTTATGTCAGGTTGTAATGAGCGGCGATATATAATATTGATGATTTTTTGATGATTCTTAATAATTAATGGTGTAACTATCATACTTAATAAAAGTGAACCAATGATGACTTGACCATAATCCTCAGGGAGTTGATGATGTGACAAAGCATATATGAGGATCGCAAAGCCAAATTCACCGCCTTGAGCTAGAATAAGTCCTGTTTGAGTCGCTACGATTTTAGATTCCGTAAAGAAACGTCCCAACAATGTAATCAATAATATTTTGAATATAATCAAGGCAATCAGAAGTAATAACATCCATGTCCAAGCCGTTAATACTATTTGAGTATCAAACTGCATTCCAATGGTTATGAAAAAGAATCCCTAATAATACGTCTCGAAAGGGGCGTATGTCTGTTTTAATTTGGTGCCTAAATTCTGTTTCACCTAGCATCATTCCTGCTAAAAATGCACCTAGCGCTAATGATAGACCAAAATAGAATGTTAGCCATGCAGCGCCTAAGGTTATGAATAATATCATTAGAGTAAACATTTCAAGAGAATAGGAGCTAGTAATGTTATAGAAAAGCGGTCTTAAAATTCGTTTACCAATTAGAAGAATAATAACAATCGCTAGTAATCCCTTTAGCATTGAAATCGATAATATATTGATAAAAGAATATGCGTTGATTTCATTGATGCTAGGAAGTAAAATTAATATAGGAATGACGGCTAAATCTTGAAATAGTAATATTCCAAAAGCATGTTGACTATAGGATGCATTGATTTCTAATTGCTCGGTAAGTAGTTTTAATACAATAGCAGTTGAAGACATAGCTACAATAAAACCAACAATAAGCGACTGAGCCATTGTCATTTTTAAAGTAAGACCTATCACGACTGTGACGACTATACTTAATATAACTTGAAGAGCGCCATAACAAAAAACATCTTTTCTTAGTTTTAATAGTTGTGTTAAAGAAAATTCTAAACCAACTGTAAACATTAAAAATACGATCCCAAACTCAGCTAGTAATTTTATACTTTCAGACTCTGAAACTATACCAATTGCATGAGGACCAACAAGTACCCCGACAAGAATGTAGCCAATGAGGACTGGTATTTTAATACGTTGACACAATGCATTGATAACAATACTGATTGTTAATAAAACTAGAAGGCTGCTAAAAAGAGATAGTTTCATTTTGCTTCCTGCATAGTACTTATACCCGTCCCAGATGACATCTGCTTTGGGTATATAAGATAAAGTCTATGCTATTCCGTCATATTTCGTTAGATTTAATAAGCAAATACTTGTTATGTAAACAGTGAGTCTTAAGTAGCACTGAATTAATGACTAGCCGTGTGAACTCAAATACTAATATATCATTAAAAGTAATAGTAAATAAACTTAATGGCTCTGATATCTATCCAAAGCAGATGTCATCTGGGAGGGTACACGGCATTAGAGAGGGGTAATGGCATACTTTGATCAAAAGTTTTTTAATGAGTATGAAAGATTAAAAAAAATAAGTGACGAAAAACTTCATAAATGGGAAATTGCAGCGAAAGTGATTAGTTCTCATGATGAATATTTGGCAACAATTCATTTATATGATGAAGCTGTTGAAGCGCATAGAGTTTGGCATAAATTCCTTGATAAAAATTGGAAAAAAGCTTTTTTTAAAGCGGATAATTAGAACAAATCACATTAAAGATAAAAGGTTTAAATGTACCGATAAGCGGTGTTAATACTCAGTGAAAAGTACTTGAGCTGCACTATATTCTGCGGTAAAATATAGTAATTTCATTACTTTAGCTGCAGAAATTATTATGAAACTAGATCAAAACCATATTTCATACCAATCAGAAGAGTTCGTTAAAAATGTTTTATCTCCCTTAACTAAACAGGCTGGGATTAAATACTTTTCTTATGGCGTTAATCTGCCTGACACCTCTGGTTTTACTTTAATATCTCATGCCGACTACTATGAAACAGCCATTAGCAAACAATTCCCATTATGTGGTTTTCATCTTAGCTCTGGTTGGCATATGTGGCGTAATGCATTACCCGCTGAGCAATTGAATGTTTCCGAAAACCTTAATCTTGGTAATGGAATTTTGTTTGTTAATCATCAAAAAGATAAAACAGAAATTGTTGAGTTCGCTACCGATGTTGATAACAAAGATATCTATGAATTCTACTTAAATAACACTAATTTACTTAAAAAGTTTATGATTTACTTCAACCATAAAGCTAAAGATCTCATTTTAGAAGCCCAAGCACAGGTTGTTAAGCCTTTACCGCAGATGATTTTAAAAAGTAAAACTAATCATCCATCAAAGGTTTATAAATTAAATAGTAATTTAGATGATCTATGCCTTGAAGCAAGTTACCCACTAAATAGTCTTTCAAAACGTGAAGTTGAATGTTTTCTTTTCCTTGTAAAAGGATATTCAATTTCTGAGATTAGTGCTGAAACTTCATTAGCAATTCCTACAATTAGTAATTATATTTGTCGTATTAAACATAAATTAAAATGTAAAAGCAGACAAGAAATGATACAAATGGCTTATGAGCTTGGTTGCATTGAATATTATTTTACTAAATTCCACTAACCTTGAATTTATAATGGGTATATTCTTTCCAATATAAACGGTAAAGCAGCTAATGCTATCCCAATCCCAAGTAACCACCATAGCTCAGTAACGCAAAAGGGAATGATAAAAAGAATAATACCGGTCAATCTAAAATATATACTTCGTTTTTTTCCATAAGCAAAGTAAACCGATCCAACAGCACATATGATTAGAGAAATAAACATTGTTGTTGGATCAAGATCTAACATTCATATGCGCCCTATTACCCATCATTCTATTCCTAGCTAAATTAACTTATTTCAAATAATATTGCATATTTATTTCATATAATATGTATTACTTTCATCTGGGAAGGGTACATAACTAATTTAAAAAGTTATTAAAGAATAATGAATAATATAAAGGTTGTTGTAATAGGCGGTGGGATGGCGGGCCTAAAAGCTGCGCTAGATCTTGCAGTAAATGGGGTTCAAGTTTTACTGCTTGAAGCACGTTCACGTCTTGGAGGAAGAATTAATACCATTGTAGCAAGTGATGGCAAGACTCCGCTTGAGCTTGGAGCCTCCTATTGGGAAGGGTATAACGACACTCCTTTTTATAAGCACTACTTCTCAAATAATGCATTAACAACACAAGCGCATGTTGTACGCTTAGATGAAACAAAATCTGAACTTATTTTTCTTGATGATGCGCGTAAAGAAGATGATCTTGTTTTCTATTACCAGCTTGCGCTTAAACTGTTATCTTCTGCAGAAACGATAGGCGCAGGTAAAACCTTCCAAGAATACATCGACGAAATTGATCTTAGCGCTTATTCAAATACTCAAATATATTGGATCAAACGATTTTTAGAGAATTGTTTGCAACATCATTGCACTCCTTTATATCTTGGTGGATTCCCAACATTCAGTAGGGAACACAGCGATCACAATGAAGCCTGGAATACTGATGATGCCGATTTTTGTTTTGTGCAAAATGGTTATAATAGAGTTATTCAACAAATTGCAAAAGAATGTGAACAAGCGGGTGTTATTTTACATTTAAACTCTCATGTCACTAAGATAATCGACCATGGTAGCAATGGCGTACAAGTTCAAACACAGCATAAAACTTTTAGTTGCGATAAAGTAATATCGACTATCCCAATCGGTGTTCTTAAAAATAAAGCACAGTCCTTATTTGAGCCCTCATTATCTCAAGAGAAAATGCTAGCCATCAATACTATAGGTATTCATGATGCAACAAGAGTTATTTTAGAGTTTGAAAATGAACCTTTTTGGGATAATCCAGAAGGTCCTTATATTTATCTTGATTCAAAGCAATTAAACTGTTTGTTGGAAATTCGAAATGTTTACCCACTTTGTGGAAAAGCGATTTTATTGACCGGCAAATATTCTGATTTGGCAAGAACACTTTATTTGCAATATCCAGCTGATAGGTTCCGAGCGGAATCTGAACTTGTTTCTAAAATGATGAGTGATTTAAGAAAGGCTTATCCTACCAAAAATATCCCCGACCCCATCAAAACAATTGTCTATTGTTGGACTCATGATCCGTATGCACAAGGCGCTTATCCTTATCGAAAAGCAAACATGACAGAACAAATGCAAATCGCGTTAGAACGCTCTGAGGGGAATATTTATTTCGCTGGTGCTGACTTTTCTCGGTTAGGTTTTTCCGTACACAATGCTTATATTAATGGAATGCATGCAGCACAAAAACTCATTGATGAAGTAGGGTGGGCAAAGTCTGCGTGCCCACCATCTTAATATCAGTAGGTGGGCACGCAGACTTTGCCCACCCTACCTCAGGGAAGATTAATTCATTTACTTTGTTTTATCTTTAATCGCATCTGTATCAGATGTTGCTTCATTTTTCGGTTGATTATCTGTAGCAACGTCTGGCTTATTTTCCTGTGTAACCGTTGTACTTTTTGCTGTGCTTTGTACGGTGGTAGTTTCTGTTTGGTCTTGTGTAGAGTAACCGCTTTGTGCTTTTTCCTCATAAACGCCAGCAGCTGCTGAGGTAACAGCAAATGCGAAAATAAGGTAAAAGATCTTTTTATTCATATTATAATCTCCCTCTAACACACAATAATATCAGACCTGCAAAGATACGCAGTGCTCAAGCGCCATAGTTATTCCTAAACCTATTATACTTATATCCTAATACTGATTGATTGGGGAAGTTATGGCGAATACAGTAAGTCCATTAGCGGGTAAACCCGCCCCATCTTCCATATTAATTAATGTACAAAAGCTAATTACAGCTTATTTTGTTGAGATCCCTGATCCTTCAATACCCAATCAAAGAGTTATTTTTGGTACCTCCGGCCATCGCGGGAGTGCCTTTGAAAAATCATTTAACGAATGGCATATCCTCGCAATTAGTCAAGCCATTTGCTTATATCGAAAACAAAACAAAATTAGTGGACCATTATTTCTGGGTATAGATACGCATGCGCTTTCAATACCAGCTTTTGCAAGTGCACTTGAAGTTTTTGCAGCTAATGAAATTGAGGTCATGATTGCAAAAGACGATGAATATACTCCCACACCAGTTATTTCTCACGCCATTCTTAAATACAACCAAGGTCGTTCCACAGGCTTTGCCGATGGCATAGTCGTTACACCATCTCACGATCCACCACATGATGGTGGTTTTAAATATAATCCTCCTAACGGTGGTCCGGCAGATCTTGAAATCACAACTTGGATCGAAAAAAAGGCCAATGAATTTATTGAAAATGGGCTCAAAGGGGTTAAAAGGATTTCATATGAGCAAGCGATTAAAGTGCCAACAACTCATCAATATGATTTTCTCAATCCTTATGTGAATGATTTGGTGAATGTGATTGATATGGATGTCATTCGCGAAGCAAAAATCAAAATTGGCGTTGATCCCCTTGGCGGAGCAGGTGTTCATTATTGGCCGGTGATTGCAGAGCACTATGGTTTAGATCTTACTATTGTTAATAAAATAGTTGATCCCACTTTTAGCTTCATGACAGTGGATTGGGATGGTCAGATCCGCATGGATCCCTCATCACCTTATGCTATGCAGAGATTGATTGAATTAAAAGATCGCTATGATATCGCCTTTGCCTGTGATACTGATCATGATCGCCATGGTATTGTCACAAAATCAACTGGCCTTATGCCACCGAATCATTATCTTAGTGCAGCCATATTCTATTTATTACAATATCGACCAAAGTGGAATAAATCCGCAGCCATTGGTAAAACAATTGTCAGCAGTGAAATGATCAATAAAGTTGCCAAAAAGTGTGGTCGCGAAATATATGAAGTACCCGTTGGGTTTAAATGGTTCTCTAAAGGACTACTTGATGGCACGCTTGAATTTTGTGGGGAAGAGAGCGCAGGTGCCTCTTTCAGTCGTTTAGATGGGAGTGTTTGGACGACAGATAAAGATGGCATAACGCCAGCTTTACTAGCAGCAGAAATGACGGCACGTATGGGGCGTGATCCCGGCGAGGTATATCGTGTATTAGAACAAGAATTGGGCAAATCTTTTTTTAAGCGTATAGATGCCACAGCAAATACAGTCCAAAAGAAGTGCTTGCAAAATCTTACAAAAGATCAAATCAGTTCAGCGACTTTGGCTGGTGAAAAAATTGAAACAATTATTAACAAAGCACCTGGAAATGATGCTCCGATTGGCGGCTTGAAAATAACCACAATGAATGGTTGGTTTGCAGCCAGACCGTCTGGTACAGAAGATATTTATCGAATTTATGCTGAAAGTTTTAAGAGTGAAGATCATTTACAAGAGATAGTAGCTCAAGCACAAAAATTGATTAGCGATGCATTTAATAAAACGAGTGATGGGAAGTTCAAATGACAACAAATAAACCACAATGTGAAATAGGTGTCTTCGGCTTGGGTGTCATGGGAAGTAACTTATTGCTGAATATGGCTGACCACGGCTTTACTGTAGCTGGATATAACAGAGATATCAGTAAACTTAAAAATATAACGGAGGGTCCAACTAAGGACAATATCCATATTACGTCTGATATTAAAGCGTTTGTCGAATTACACCGTTTACCTCGAGCCATTATGTTATTAGTGCCTGCGGGTCCTGTTGTGGATTCAGTTATCGAAGATTTATTACCTTATCTTGAGCCAGGCGATCTCATTATAGATGCTGGTAATTCATATTATAAAGATACAGATGTTCGAACAAACAAACTTAAGGATAAAGGAATTCAATTCTTGGGTATAGGCGTTTCAGGCGGCGAATATGGCGCGCGCCATGGACCAAGCATTATGCCAGGGGGTAGCAAAACAGCCTATGAACGTGTTCACAAAGTACTAGAGGCAATAGCGGCTAATGTGAAAAGGGAGCCATGTGTAACCTATTTAGGAGCGGGCTCATCGGGTCATTACGTTAAAATGGTTCACAATGGTATTGAATATGGGATTATGCAGCTTATAAGTGAAAGTTATGATTTGATGAAAAGAGGGGCTGGTGTAAATAATGACCAATTGCATAAAATATATAGTGAATGGAATAAAGGTGAACTCAATAGTTATCTGATTGAGATAACCGCTGATATTTTTGCAAAAGAAGATGATACTGGACACAATAAATTAATCGATAAAATAATAGGCGTAGCAGAACAAAATGGTACAGGTATGTGGACTGCAAGAAGCGCGATGGAATTGCAAGTACCTGTTCCGACATTGATGTGGGGGTTAATATGCGTGATATATCTGTTTTAGAGAAAGAGCGCTTAGCAGCTAGTGCTATTTATCAACGTCCAATAAAACATCTAAATCATAATCAAGAAGAATTTATTCAAGCACTACAAAATGCTCTATTTTCTGCAATGATTATAGCCTATGCCCAAGGTATGGCGCTGTTGACAATGGCCTCAATTGAATACGAATATAATCTCAGTTTAGAAGCTATTGCCAGAATATGGCGGGGAGGTTGTATTATTCGCGCAGATTTATTGGACGATATCTGCACAGCATTTCGTTCAAAAATTGATTTAGAGAATTTACTGCTAGCGCCAAATTTATCACCAAAGATAAATGAATATCAAAATAATTTACGACAATAGTATCCCAAGCAGCGCACTGGGGATCCCCACTCCAGGATTGATGGCGCATTGGGATATCTTGATGCCTATCGTAGTGCATGGCTACCAGCTAATCTTATTCAAGCGCAACGTGATTATTTTGGCTCACATCCTTATGAACGCATTGATAAGAAGGGACATTTCATACTGAATGGGGGAAAAAGTGAAACCCAAAAAAACTTTAGATGAACTATGCGTCAATACCATTCGCATGCTTTCAATCGATGCGGTTCAAAAAGCCAATAGTGGCCATCCTGGTTTACCCATGGGGGCAGCTTCAATGGCTTATGTTTTATGGACACATTTTCTAAAGCATTATCCCTCAAATCCGAAATGGTATGACCGTGATCGCTTTGTACTTTCAGCAGGTCATGGTTCAATGTTACTTTATAGTTTATTGCATCTTACAGGTTATGATGTTTCTATTGCGCAAATTAAACAATTTCGTCAATGGGGAAGTATTACCCCTGGTCATCCAGAAAGTGAATTAACACCTGGGGTTGAAGTCACCACAGGTCCACTAGGACAAGGATTTGCTAATGGTGTTGGCATGGCAATTGCACAAGCTCATCTTGCCGCTCGGTATAATCGTCCCGGTTTTAAAATCATCGATCACTTTACTTATGGCATTGTCAGTGATGGCGATTTAATGGAAGGTGTTGCTTCTGAAGCAGCCTCGCTGGCAGGCCATTTAAAATTGGGTAAATTAATTTATTTATATGATAATAATCACATCACACTTTCTGCATCAACACATCTGACTTTCACTGAAGATTGTGCAAAGCGTTTTGATGCCTATGGTTGGCATACACATAATTGAAGATGGTAATGATCTCGATGCCATTCATAAAGCGATTGAAAAAGCACGGGAAGATACAGAACGTCCTTCATTGATTTTGATAAAAACACATATCGGTTATGGTTCACCGCATAAGCATGATACCTTTGAAGCGCATGGTTCACCGCTTGGAGATGAAGAAGTTAAATTAACTAAACAAAATCTAGGATGGCCTGATAAAACATTCTCTATTCCCAGAAAGAGTGTTAAACCATTTTCGAAAAGCGATTACGACAGGTCAAAATATGAAAAAGAATGGTTAAAAGTGTTGGCAGCTTATAGAAAAAAATATCCTAAACTAGCCAAATAACTTCAACAATTCATGAAAAAGCAATTACCTAAAGGTTGGGAACAAAATATTCCTGCTTTCCCTGCCGATGCTAAAGGAATGGCTACACGTGATGCTTCTGGAAAAGTGATGCAAGCGATTAATGCATCAATACCAGGTTTTATTGGGGGCTCAGCTGATTTAAACCCCTCTACAAAAACCGAACTTATCAATTTTGGGAACTTTGAAAATCCAACAACAGACAGTGGTGATTTGCAAGGAACTGTAGATGGTGGTTGGAATTATGCTGGCAGAAATATTTTTTATGGTGTTCGAGAACATGCGATGGGGGCGATATCAAATGGCTTAGCTACTTTTAGCGGTATTATTCCCTTTACAGCGACATTTTTAACTTTTTCTGATTATATGAGGCCACCGATGCGACTTGCTGCTTTGATGAAACTCCAAGTTATTTATGTTTTTACTCACGATAGTATCGCTTTAGGGGAAGATGGTCCTACTCATCAACCGATAGAACAACTCGCAAGTCTGCGGGCCATTCCACGTTTGATTGTTATCCGACCTGCTGATGCCAATGAAACTGCCGTGGCATGGCGAGTTGCAATTGAGAAACGGACATAATCCGGTTGCTCTTATTTTGACACGACAAAATGTACCAACTTTGGATAGAAAATGTTTATTCTTCTGCGGAAGGGCTTAGTAAAGGAGCCTATATTTTAGCCGATCCCCCTAAAGGTAAACCTCACATTATTTTAATTGCAACTGGCTCCGAAGTCTGACTAGTTGTTGCAGCAAGAAAAAACTAGAAAAAAAAATATTCGTGTTCGGATTGTTTCTATGCCTAGTTGGGAATTATTTGAAGCACAATCAAAAAAATACAGAGAGCATATTACCTTCATCAATTCCACTGCGACTCGCTGTTGAAGCAGGCGTTGCACAAGGCTGGGAGCGTTATGTGGGAGATAAAGGCTCTGTTTTGAGTGTTGAAAATTTTGGTGCATCAGCACCTGGCGAAACAGTTATGCAACAATATGGATTTTCGGTAGAAAATGTTTGTAAGCTTGAGCTATTAAAGCATTATTAAAAAAAATGCAAAATAAATAAAATGAAGCTGACAGGAAATAGATCAGATGAAATGATAATCCATTAAAAAAACTAGAATCGCTTGGACAATCTATTTGGCTTGATTATATCAAACGTGATTTGATCACAAGTGGCAAACTTAAAAAATTAATTGAGGAAGATGGTTTAGGAGGAATGACTTCAAATCCTTCCATTTTTGAAAAAGCCAT
The DNA here is from genome assembly GCA_963829835.1 of uncultured Pseudomonadota bacterium. GTDB lineage: Bacteria > Pseudomonadota > Gammaproteobacteria > Berkiellales > Berkiellaceae > Berkiella. The sequence goes on along the minus strand of CAWHKC010000004.1, from coordinate 3,001,848 downwards.
TGGCAAAAGTACGATTTATGATCAAGATATTCAGAAAATGCAAAAAGAAAATAAAGATATTAACACCATTTATGAAACACTTACTCAAAAAGATGTAGAAGCTGCTGCCGATGAATTTCGAGCACTCTATGATAAAACTGATGGTCAAGATGGCTATGTTAGTTTAGAAGTGAATCCTCATCTTGCTCATGATACCCATGGAACCATCACTGAAGCGCGTCGTTTGTGGAAAGCGCTAAATAGACCTAATGTTTTGATCAAAGTTCCTGGCAACAAATGAAGGACTTCCCGCTATCCAACAACTAATCAGCGAAGGCATTAATGTTAATGTGACTTTGCTTTTTGGATTACCACGCTATCAAGAAGTAGTGCAAGTCTATATGACTGGTTTAGAAGAACGTGCTGCAAGTGGTCAGCCAATTAAACATGTTGCATCTGTTGCTAGTTTCTTCTTAAGTCGTATTGATACTTTAGTCGATCCTATCTTTGAAAAAATATTGATAAAAATGATGAAATGTCAACATTTGGTAAACAAATTCACGGGCAAGTGGCGATAGCTTCAGCAAAAGTTGCTTACCAAATTTATAAAGAAACTATTAATAGTGAACGATTTGAGAAATTAGCTGAAAAAGGTGCAAGGGTACAACGATTACTTTGGGCAAGCACCAGTACCAAAAATCCTACTTATAGTAATGTAAAATATATCGAAGGACTGATTGGACCTGAAACTGTTAATACGGTTCCGATTGAAACGTTGCATGCTTATCTTGATCATGGAAATCCAAAACTGCTTTTAGAACAAGATTTGATAAAGCCAATTGGATTTTACAGCAATTACCAGAACTTGGAATTGATATTGACAAAGTAACAGATCAGCTTGAAGCTGAAGGGGTGGATAAATTTATTAAATCATTTGATCAATTAATGGAAACATTGAAGAGGAAGATGTCATGAATTCGATTTTCCAGTATAAGCATATGGTTCTGCACAAAAATGCAATCGATGATGAATTAAGTCAATGGGAAAAGGAAAATAAACTCAACGTTTGTGGGACGGATGATGCTACATTATGGACAAATAAAGATGAAACGCAATGGTTGGGTGGTTAAATGTGTCTGAGAATGAGCGTGCTGATGTTCCACGCATTGTAGCCTTAGCGCAAGATATTAAAAAGCAAGGATATAAACATATTGTCGTATTAGGGATGGGTGGTTCAAGTCTCTGTCCTGCTATGATGGCATTAACTTTTGGGAAAATTGCTGATTATCCTACTTTACATATTTTAGATTCAACTGATCCCTTGCAAATTCAGCATCTTGAAGATAGCATTGATTTGAAAAAATCATTTTTTATTGTATCAAGTAAATCTGGTTCAACTTTAGAACCCAATATTTTTAAACAATATTTCACTGCTCGTTTACAAACTGTATTAGGAAAATCAGAAGTGGGTGATCGCTTTATTGCTATTACCGATCCTGGTACCAAACTTGAAGCTATTGCTAAAAAAGAACATTTTAAAGATATCTTTTATGGTGTTCCTTCCATTGGTGGGCGTTATTCTGCACTTTCCAATTTTGGTATGGTTCCCTCAGGATTAATGGGTGTGAATATAGAAGAATTTTTAAATTATGCCGATAAAATGGTGACAATCTTGTTCTCCCATCTGTATCTCCCAAAGAAAACCCAGGTGCTTTATTAGGTGTTATTTTGGGAGTTTGTGCAAAGTTAGGTAAAGATAAAGTAACTCTTATTGCTTCTCCAGGTATTCATGCCATAGGTGCTTGGATTGAACAGTTTCTGGCTGAATCTACCGGTAAACAGGGAAAAGGTCTTATTCCTATTGATCAAGAACCATTAGGTAGACCTGATAGTTATGGTAATGATCGTGTATTTGTTTATATTCGATTAGAAGATGCTCCCGATGTCGAACAAGATAATGCGATTGATGAGCTTGAAAAATCCGATCAAGTGGTTATAAGGTTGAATTTAGCTTCAAAAATGCAACTTGGTGGCGAGTTGTTTCGTTGGGAACTTGCAGTGGCTGTTGCAGGAAGTATTATTGGAATTAATCCCTTTAATCAACCTGATGTTGAAGGCAGTAAAATGCTTGCCGCTAAAATTATTGCAAATGACTGAGCAAAGCAAAGAAAATTCAAACATCCAATACTTATTTTTCTGAAAACAGATATGCAGCTCTATACTGATGAAAAAAATAAACGCGACATTAATAAGCAATTGACGGAGAAACCAATCTAGAAACTGTTATAAGAGCACATTTTAGCCGTATAAAGCAAGGTGATTATGTCAATTTATCTGCCTTTATTGAAGATGTCTGATCAACATTTCGCTTTACTTCAACAATGTAGGGCCCTTATTCGTGATAATAAGAAAGTTGCAACTTGTTTAGGTTTTGGACCACGATTTTTACATTCAACAGGACAAGATTACAAAGGGGGACCCAATACTGGGTGTCTTTTTACAAATTACAGCTGATCATCCAACTGATATTCCAATTCCTGGTGAAAATTATACCTTTGGCTTAGTGATTGATGCTCAAGCCGAAGCTGATTTTGAAGTGCTCACTGAACGATCAAGAAGAGTTTTGCGTATTCATATAGGGAAAGATAAGACTGCTGGTTTAGAACAGTTATATGAACTTTTGGGTCGTGCACTCAAGTCATAATGGGGTTTATAATGGATAAAGGTTCAGCACAAGAAACAATTCAAAAGCCCGCGACATTATGTACTATGGTCATTTTTGGCATTTCAGGTGATCTGACAAAACGTCTACTTTATCCTGCAATTTGTAATTTGGGCGCTAAAGGGTTGCTGGATGAAAAATTTACCATCGTTGGTATTTCGCTTGAACCCTTTACCGACATCACCTTTAGAGAACAATTGACAAAGGATATTGAGGAATTTGTTACCGATCCTATAGCAAAAAAATACGGCCTTTCTTTAGTAAATCGTGTCTATTATTATCCTGGAAAATTTGATGACCCTGCAGTTTATACTTCCTTAAAAAATAAATTAGAAGACCTTGAGAAGGTTGTGGGCAATAAAAATGTTTTGTTTTATTTTGCGGCCCCTCCGGAATTTATGTCTACTATTGCAGCTGGGCTTGGACACGCGCAATTACTTTCTGAAAGTGACGGACGTTATTTTAGACGCATGGTTGTTGAGAAACCGTTTGGACATGATTTAGCTTCTGCGAAACAACTGAATAAAGAATTGCTGTCTGTGGTGAAAGATCAACAAATATATCGGATTGATCATTTTCTTGGTAAAGAGACTGTCCAGAATTTACTGGCCTTTCGATTTTCAAATGGTATTTTTGAACCAATTTGGAATCGTCGTTATATTGATAATATTCAAATTACCGTTGCAGAGACCTTAGGGATTGAATTAAGAGGTGCATATTACGAACATGCTGGCGCTTTACGTGATATGGTGCCCAATCATCTATTTCAAGTGCTCAGTTTAATTACGATGGAACCACCCGGTTCATTTTTAGCCGAATATATTAGTGCTGAAAAAGAGAAGGCACTTCGAGCTATTCAAATATTAACTCCAGAACAAGTATTTACACAAACCGTTCGTGGACAATATGAGGGATATCGTTCTGAACAACATGTAGCGCCAGAATCTTCTGTCGAAACCTATGTCGCTTTAAAATTGTATCTCGATAATTGGAGATGGCTACATGTCCCTTTTTATTTGCGAACTGGAAAACGTTTAAAAGCTCATGCATCTGAAATTGTCATTCAATTTAAGTCGGGCCCGTCGACCTTATTTGGCGGTCAACATTTAAATGTAATGCCAAATTTATTGCGGATCAATATTCAACCTGAAGAAGGTATTTCAATGCGTTTTAATGCAAAGATCCCAGGACCAGATGTACGACTAGGGCAAGTTGATATGAAATTTAAATATAGTGATTATTTTGGTATAGAGCCTCAAACAGGTTATGAAACAATTTTGTATGAATGCATGAATGGAGATCATACTTTATTCAAAAACGCTCAGATGGAGGAAACTTCATGGACAGTTGTGCAATCCATTCTAGATGTATGGGGCTCAGTTAAACCACATGATTTTCCTAATTATGCAGCAGGAAGTTGGGGGCCGGCGGACGCCGATGCTTTATTACATAAAGATGGAAGAGCATGGTTCAATGAATATGGATAAGTTAAAGATATTTTCAACATCTGACTGAGCTATTCGTGTCGGCTGCTGAGGATTTTGTAAAGCGCTGCAAAAGCAAGCAATTAGCAGCCAAGGAATTTTTTACGGTTGTACTTTCTGGTGGGAAATACCCCTAAAACGTTTTTTGATACTTTAACTCAAATTAAATTGTATAAAGAAAGTATTCCTTGGAGTCAGATCAAATTCTTTTTTGGTGATGAGCGTTATGTACCCGCTGAGGATGCACAAAGTAATTATCATATGGCCTATGAACATTTGTTTTCAAAAGTTCCGGTTCTATCGGAAAATATATATCGGATGCCAACAAATGCCAAAGAACCTGAAGTAGCCGCTAAGGAATATGAGATTACACTACGAAAGACATTTAATATCAAAGAAAATGAATTTCCTCGATTTGATTTATTGTATTTAGGATTAGGTGACAATGCGCATACTGCTTCTCTGATGCCCTTTAGTGAAGTATTGATGATTAAAAATAATCAATTAGTTGCTTCTTTGTGGGTTCAAGAGCTAAAAATGTTTAGATTAACATTGACGCCTCCTGCCATTAATCATGCATCAAATATTATCTTTTTAGTAACTGGCGACAGATAAAGCTGATAGCTGTCAATAATGTACTTGAAGGACCATTTCAGCCTGAACAATATCCGGCACAACTCATTCAATGTGTGAATAATGAAAATATTTGGTATCTAGATAAAATGGCCGCTAGCAAATTAAAAAAGAGTGATTATGGAAAATAAAGCAGTATTTCTTAGATTCAGATGGTGTTTTAAATACGGCTATCATTAAAGATGGAAAGCCTGTTGCGCCTGTCAATCTTTCTGAATTAGATATTCCGACTGAAGTGAAACCTTCTTTAGATAGATTAAAATTGGCAGGATATCTATTAATTTGTGTGACGAATAAACCTGATATTGAACGCGGTTTAATGACTCAAGCTGATGTAGACGCCATTTATAGCAAAATGCGACAGGATCTGCCTTTAGATGATGTTTTTATTTGTTACTCGGAAAATGCTGATTGTTATAAACCAAAGCCAGGACTTTTGTTAGCTGCGTCTAAAAAATATGATATCGATTTGACCTTAAGTTTTATGATTGGAGATAGATGGCGAGATATTGGAGCAGGTCAAAATGCGCCTTGTAAAACTATCTGGATTGATCGAGGATATACTGAAAAAAAACCGGACCCACCAGCTGATTATACTGTCCATTCATTAACCGAAGCGACAGATTGGATCCTTAAGAATTAATATTTAATGTTACTTGATGGCTCTTTTTATCATCTACCAACGACACAACGTTCCCCTCTAATGTTACCCCATCTAATAGAACGCTGCTATTGCCACTAACGCGTTTAACGTCAATTTTATAAACTGTGCTTCCATAAGTATATTCGAGGTTAAAACCATTCCAGCTATCAGGAAGAATCGGAGCAAGGCGTAACGTGTTACCATTTTCGAGCTGCATTCCGATTAAGACTTCAATGACAAGGCGGTATAACCAGCCCGCGGATCCTGTATACCAACTCCAACCCCCACGCCCAATATGTGGCGTAACACTGTACACATCACCAGCAGTAACATAAGGTTCAATTTTATAGCGATTAATTTCATCAAGAGTGCGACCATGATTAATAGGATTGAGGATATTAAATAATTCCCAAGCGCGCTGTTTGTCACCTAATTTTGCAAATGCCATCGCTGCCCATACAGCGCCATGCGTATATTGACCGCCATTTTCTCGGATCCCTGGAAGATATCCTTGGATGTAGCCAGGATAGGGGGTTGATTTATCAAAAGGTGGGGCAAGCAATTTAATCACCCCATCTTTTGATGAAACAAGTTGATCATACAGTGCAGCCATTGCCTGTTTAGCGCGAGTTGGTTCTGCCGCACTTGATAAAACTGACCAACTTTGCGCTATAGAATCAATTTTACATTCACTATTTGCTGAAGATCCTAAAGGCGAACCATCATCGAAATAAGCACGACGATACCATTGGCCATCCCAACCATTCATTTCTATTTGCTGCTGCAGTTTTTTACTTTCGGATTCACAAAATGATGCAAATGCTATGTCGCCATAACGCTTGGCTACATGGTGCAAATTGAGTGAGCACATCATACAAGAAGAAACCAAGCCAAATACTTTCACCTTTACCCTCTTTGCCGACCTGGTTCATACCATCATTCCAGTCACCTGAACCCATTAGAGGTAAGCCATGTTGGCCATATTTAAGTCCATTATTAATGGCACGTACGGCATGTTGATATAGCTTCACGCCTTCTGTACCCATTAACGGTAACTCATAATAGGATTCTTCATGGTCTTTGAGTAGTCTACCCTGGAGGAAGGGAATTGCTTCATTGAGGATATCCATATCTCCTGTTGACTTTATATAGTGACAAATGGCAAAAGGGAGCCACAAGTAATCATCTGAGCAACGAGTACGTACACCACGGTTTTGTGGAGGATGCCACCAATGTTGCACATCGCCGGCATCAAATTGATGGCTGCACATAATAATATATGTGCTCGTAATAATTTGGGAGCAACGTGGGTTAATGACATAACATCTTGTAATTGATCTCGGAAACCAAAGGCACCAGATGACTGATAATAGCCACTACGTCCCCATAATCTGCTTGATAAGACTTGATGTAATAACCAGCCATTTGCTAAAAGATTCACCCCTGGATCTGGTGTATTGACCTTTGTCATTCCAATCATGTTTTGCCAATATTGGCGGACTGACTGTTAATGCTTCATCAGCTGCAGATATTCCATGATAACGTTCCGCTAAAGCATCTGCTTCTTGCTTATTAAGGCCTGCTCCTAAGGTGAATACAATATCACAAGACTTACCTTTTGCCAGATCAAAAGCTAAAAGAATCGCGCCACAAGGATCAAGTCCCGCTCCTACACGACCAGATAAACGTTTACGTATCAGTGCAGCTGGTTTTCGGAGCTGATCCATTTCGACCTATAAATTCTGAACGATCGGCAGTGACTGTGCGTTCAATCAATGAAATATGCTTAGTTGTGGCATTAAAAAATGCTGTTCTATCTGAAAATTCGGTATTGTAATTATTCTGTGCAAGTAAGGCACCTTTTTCAGCTATTTCAGTAACCACATACATTGCATTTTTAGACGGTAAATCACCTAGCACCCAACTGACATAACCTGTGGCGGATAATTTGCGATCGCGTAGCGAATCATTACGTATTTTTAAAACCGCAAATTTGACTGATGCATCTAGGGCTACATAGACCCAGAGTTCCGAATATATACCATCTTCCATATGCTCAAAAACGCTATAACCAAATCCATGGCGTGTTTGATAGTCACCAGTTCCTGGGGTAGGCAGTGGGGTGGGTGACCAAACTAAACCTGTCTCTTCATCACGCAAATAAAATGATTCACCTGAAAGGTCTTGTATAGGATCGTTTTCCCATGGTGTAAGACGAAACTCATGAGCATTTTCAGACCATGTATAGCCTTGACCACTTTCAGACACCATTGTCCCAAAGTTCGGATTAGCTAATATATTCACCCATGGTGCTGGGGTTGGATATTGTTCTGATAGGCGGATTATGTATTCATCGCCTGTTTTTGTGAACCCACCATATTCATTAAAAAATTGTAAATCATTTGGAAGTGGGCTAAGTTTTTGCCCACCCTTCTGACGAGTGACTTTATTTACATGCAAGATTGGTGGCAGCGGGGGGTTAAAACGGCGTAAACTGAGTTGTTCCTTCAAAGTACCTCGTTTATCAGAAAGGATGATGCGTGCCACAGATTGCAGTAAAACAGCATCTTCAGGGGGTACCTGTTCTGCAATGCGTGCTATGATTTTTCCACCTTGGTCTGATGTTGATGCTGCGCTAATCATGCTCATAATCTGATCTTGTAAGGTTTGTCGATAACTGGTTTGCTCATCATTTAAGATCACTAGATCAACAGCTAGTCCTTTATGTCTCCAATACAATTGTGCTTGAATTAGTTGACGTACAAGTTCAATGTTAGCTTCATCTTCAATTCGACATAATATGATCGGAAGGTCCCCAGAAATGGAATAGCCCCATAATCCGGATTGCCCACGGCGGTTACTCATTAAAATACGGGGATCAGCACGACGGGTGCTACTACTATATATAATAGCCCCAGCAAGTCTTCCATAGAGCTGGGCATCTGTTTCTGAAATATTCAGCTGATGTAACAACACTTGTCCATAGGTCCATGCCAAGCCAAAGATACGATTAGCTAAAGGCCTATCTTGGTATTTATCAACCATCGCTACACAATGGTCTCGGGTATCGGCAATACCCGTTAGCAGATCTACAATGACACTAGCATCGGCTTCGAGTGTTAATCTACAACGAATTGCAACGATGGGATCAAGTACAGCACCTTGAGTATTTGAAAGAGAACCACTTTTTTTCATAGCTAAAGGGGCTGCTAAGGTTTGGCAACGTCCAACAAAATTGGCACGATCTGTTTCAAACGACATAGTAAAGTCTTGATTGCCATGTATATTTAAAAGATGATATAGCCATGGCGAAACTTCGTTTTCAGCTTGTGGACGACGCGTCGCTATAATGGCACGTTTTTCAGCTAAAATTTCTGTTTCTACAAATAAATTACTAAAAGCTGGTTGTGCAAGATCTGCCCCTTGTGGTGCTAAGACAACTTCACCATAACTTGTAAATTCAATGATGCGACGGATCTTGGATCGATTATGAATTCGAAAACGGCGCAACTCTATATCATCTTCTGGTGAAACGCCAATTTCAGTATGAACATTAATTGAAATGGCTCTTCGATAAAATTCGACATGTGCTTGTGAGAAGACAGTTTTGAAGTGTTCAGTAGTGCCCACCGTGGGCTGATAACTCGTCGAAAAAAACTCACCAGTCCCAACATCACAGATATAACTGAATAATCCCCAATTATCGCAAGTAGTATCTTCTCGCCACCGTGTAAGAGCAATATCTTTCCATCGACTATAACCACCACCTGCTTGTGTGAGTACTAAATTATAGCGTCCATTAGATAATAGATGAACTTGTGGGGTACGTGTATTTGGTGTATTAAATATCCTACTTGACGCTTCAGAGGTCTTGGAAATGGCGCTTCCCCTTGGCGATTTTGGTATTTGTAAATAAGAGCCACTGGGCTTAGGGATCCGTTCTTGTAATAATAATAATGTTGCTTGAAATAGAGGATCAGCTATAAAACGCCGTTGCATGGGCTGCTGATGCAACAAATAAGAGATCGCTAGAAAACTCATTCCTTGATGATGCGCCATAAATGATCGGATAAGAACTCTTTTACTATCACGTGGTAAACGACTTGGGGTATAATCAATCGCTTCATAAAAGCCATACTTCCCCAGAAAATTTTCGTCAGCTAATAGTTGTAAGTTGTTACAAGCAGCAATCGGCGAGACCATCAAAGCCATTGCACTTGCGTAAGGTGCAATTACTAAATCCTCTTCCAACCCACGTTTAAGTCCTAAGCCTGGTACACCAAAAGCGCGATATAAATAATTGAATTGGGTATCCCTTGCGTTAAATCCCGATTCTGAAACTCCCCATGGCACACTGCGTTGTTTACCATAAGCTATCTGTTGCCTAACGGCCGTTTGATAAGTTTGATCAAGCAAAGTTCCAGGATAATTAGGCATAACCAAGAGTGGCATTAAATACTCGAACATAGAGCCACTCCAAGAAACTAGAACAGGCTCTCCAGCATTCATTACCAACATCCGACCTAATGCGAACCAGCTTTCTTGAAGGGCTTGACCTTGAGCAATACTGACAAAAGACCCCAGACGCGCTTCAGAAGCTAGTAGATCATAGTTACTGCGATCTTGACGCTGTTCATCAACATTAAAACCAATAGTCATCAAATGACTCGCTTCATCATAGAGGAAGCTGATATCCATTTGAGCAAATGAAAATGCTTGTAAGGCCAGCGTGTCAATGATTAATAGTCTATTTTTTACTTCTTGTATTACTTGATGTAGCGTTTCGTTCAAATTAAAATCTATTGACAGCTCATTTGCGATACTTTGTAAAGTTGATTCAGGTGTTATGCTGGGTATATTATAGAATAACTTTATTTCATCATATAATGCACGAGTTTGTATTAATAATTTGTTCATCCATTCTATTTCATCTGGTGAATCTGCTTGTTCAAGCAATTTACTTAGTTGCTCTGCAGAAGCATATAATTCCTGAACGCTTTTAAAAGCAGTTGACCAATTTCTAAATGATGTTCTTGCGTTTATTATCATTTGTCGAAAATGTTGTATTGCAAATGGTAAGGGAGTTATAAGAGTTTTTTCTAATATATCGCAAGTATCATCTAAACCATCCAAATACCGTATATTCAATAAGGGATCATTCTTGAGTTTTAACAATCCTTGACGTAATGTTAACAAGTGAGCAGCTAAATTCCCACTGTCAACGGTCGAAATATATCGTGGTAACAAAGGGGCGAGCGTTTCAGTGTTATACCAGTTATATAAGTGCCCCCTGTAACGTTCTAGTTTAGATATCGTCTGTAAAGCATTAGAGGTGCGCGATAGTAACTGTCGAATGTTGATATAACCAAAATCATAGGCTGTTAAATCAGCGAGCAGTGATAAACCAATATTGGTGGGTGAAGTACGTCTTGCTAACACTTCAACCGGGGTTTCTTGGTAATTATCAGGCGGTAACCAATGATTTTCAATGGTAATAAAATTTTCAAAAAAGGCCCATGTTTTACGTGAAATATGTCGTAGAAATCGACTTTGCGTTATAGGCAGTTTGGGTTCTTTTCTCTTTAAAGGTCTACTTAACCAACGCGCAATAAAGGGTGAAGTAAGCCAAAGGGCTAATAATGGTGTTGAAAATATAAGAAATTCAAATCTATGGTTAATGAATAAAGTAAAAACTGCTGCTAGAGACAGAACTGGACCAATCCACATATTGGTTAGCCAAGCACTAGGTGTATCTCGTAATCGTTGATCAACTTGATCAGAAGGCGTCCATTCCAATAGATGCCGTTTTGAAACAACAACTCGCCAACAAGTTCGTACAATTGCAACAAAGTTATACCAAGCTTCATGTGGTAAACAAGCTAAATATAAAATTAACTGTCCAATCCTGCGCCCTAAACTACTAGCAATATTAATGAGGTGGTGATTGGGCAGTACATTTTTAGGTTTTCGAATTAATTCAATGAAACTGTTTGCTACCACGGGCAATATGACGATAGAAAGTATTACACTGGACCATAGAATATGAGAATGAAGAATTGTCCAATCTAATGCAATTAATAAGACTAATGCTATTGGAACGAGACTTCGTCGCAAATTATCAAATAGTTTAAACTTTGATAAGGCTGATAATGGATTCTTTATACTTGGAAGTAACCACCCGATTAGTTGCCAATCGCCACGACACCAACGCGTTCTTCGTTTAGCGTCAGCTAAATAATTATTGGGGGATCTTTCATATAATGGTACATCACTTAAAAACCCCGATCTTAAATAACATCCTTCTAACAGATCATGACTGAGTATCCGATTATCAGGAAATCGATTCGCTAATACTTGCTGAAACATTCCAACATCATATATGCCTTTACCGATGAAGGAACCTTCTTTGAAGACATCTTGATAGACATCAGATACTGCGCGAGTATAAGGATCGATACCAAACTCACTTCCAAATAATTTCACATAACGACTGATGTTTGGACCATGAAAGCTTTCAGCTATACGGGGTTGTAAAATGCCATACCCATCAATTACTATTTGTTTTTGAGAATCAAGAAGTGGTCTATTCAACGGATGAGCCATAGTACCAACAAATTGTCGCGCTGATTCTCGAGGTAATTGTGTATCAATGTCTAAAGTAATAACATATTTAATATTAGATAACCGCTCAGTATTCCCAACAATTAATGAAAAACCGGACTGATTTTTTTCACAAAGGAAATTATTTAATTCACCGAGTTTTCCGCGTTTACGCTCTTTCCCCATCCAAACTTGCTCACTGGCATTCCACAGACGAGGTCGATGAAATAAAAAGAATATATCATTGTTATTTTGAGAGTATTCTTTGTTGAGTGCTTCTATTCGTTCTTGTGCTAAAGCTAATAATGCTTCGTCTTCTGGCATATGTTCTGTTGGAGCATCATTGAAATCGCTCAGTAATGCAAAATACAAATTACTATCCCGATTACCTAAGAAACGTATTTCTAGCGCTTCTATCAAGGATTCTACGTTAGCCTTTGTTCCTATCATAGCTGGGACAGCAACTAAGGTACTAAATGAAATAGGAATACCTTTGCTGAAATCCATTCTTGGTAATGGTTTTGGTTTTACGATTAAAGTTGCAAATAAATTCACTAATGCAACAGCGAGTTGACTACCGCTGATGACAATTAATATACCCAATAGTATAAGCCAGCTGCTGCTAATTCCATTTTGATAAGCCTTGGTTAATAATCCATATGTTAGACACCCTGTAATAAGAAGAATGGATCCCAAATAGGCGATTAGTGGTGATTTGATAAAGTTGAATATTCTTTTTGTGAATGATGGTCGTATTTTTAGCGTATTTTCAAGTTGAGATAACCCTTCACCCACCAGATAATAACCAACGTGACAATATCTAGTGATATTCGGATTTGACAATTCCTCAACGTTAAAACTATCTGCTTTTGTTTTTGCTAATTTAATAGCACAAGCTGCTACATCTGCTTCAGATAATAAACATCTACGAGATAAACGTTCCACAATATGTCGGTAAGTATCGCGTGTTCCGAAATCCATTTTACTATACGTTGCTGTTGGATCTAAGCGCAGTGTTTTTTCAACGACGCTTAATTTTTCAACAAAATCACGCCAATCTACTTCGCCCAAATGTCGCAAACCGCCGATACTATTACTGATAGTGACTTGAGTAGCTGCTTGATGCTTGTTTTCCTCATGAACTAATTGCTCAATTGACAACTCTTCATCTGCTAGATGCTGTTCAATCCAGCTCAGCGGCAATGTTAGCGCGGCACTTTGTAAACGCCTTGCTAATTCAACGACAAAAGCACTACGCATCTGGGGTTCAGATCGCACCATATCGGCAATGACGATGACGAGTGTTTTTGGTGCTGAAACAGCTGCTTCTATCATGCGATCGGCCCATAAACTTGCATGACTACGATCATTTCTATCGGTTACAACACGTTTACTTGCGTTACTAAGATTCTCGATGAGCGCCACACCCAAAGTAATAGGTATGGCCCATAATTCACCGAGTGTTAATGGTGTTACATTTTGGTAAGCTGCTATAAAACGACTTAAATTATCTTCATCCCATCTTCCGTCTCCATGTTGAATAGTCTCTAAAGCAATGTCATAAATACGAGGATATCCTGGGACATGATTGGCAAGTTTTGGTAGAGTTCTGCCATAATCTTTAGGTAAATAACGTCGAATAGTATTGATCTGCTGTTGAATCAAATAAAAATTATCAAGCAACCATTCTCGCGCTGGTGAGTAACCTTCGTTTAAAGATGCTTCTTTGGTTAAACTAGCACAAGATTTAATGATAATAGATTCACTCTGAGATAATCGATTCAACAGCATATCCGGTGCGTATTGTTTTGTCAGCTCGTGTGATAACGCCAACGTGATACCATGACGTTCCATTTGGTCTGAGCTAAATATTTCTGCAGGAATAGGTATATCAGATAAATTTTCAGCTGTAGGATCACTCTTTGAGTGGAACCATTCTTCTATGCTGCTAATGAGTGTTTTGCTATCAATTTTCAATTGACGTCCCCAAAAATCCCCCGGTAAATCCAGCTTTCTTGAGTCCACTAACACTATAAGGACAACTTCGCATTAATTCCCATATAAGACCTGTTCGATAGTTTTCGCACATTAAAACGATAGGGCCTTGATTCAAACCATAATGCCAGGGCGATATCCAACCATCAGGAAATGACTTTCCACGATAAGTTGGATTGAGAGATGCTTTAAAACCATAACGATTTCCCATTTTGAGTTTTAGTTTATAAATGCAATGATCTATCATTGGTAATACAATTTCTGGAGCAAATGGCAAAGAGGCTATAGCGGCCCAAGGAGCTACGGTGCCATCGTCTGGTCCATAAGGGATGCTTCTAGCCTCATAATCATAGAATTGACGGTCGATGCCATTAATTTTAATATTCTCATCACCTGGTCCATCACTTGCCGTGATACCCCAAAGACACTTACTATATCCCTCAAAATTGTTTGGGTTATCTATAGCATATTGTTGTTGAATTAAAGTGGCTCTGCGACTATTTTCAAAATAATCGCATCTCTTTTCACGCATATAGGCGTCTTGAATAGTGCGAAAATCTATCCAGATATGAGATAGTTGATGTGTGAATAATGATCCCGAATGCAGATACTCAATGTTATATATTTCTTTCCACTCATAGGTACTTACCCATGCACTATAGCTATTTGGTGAAAGAGGATAAGTAGGGGATCCTAACCCTAAAATATACAGTAGCATGGCTTCATCATAACCTTGCCAACGAAATGGGAGAAATCCTGTTTCTGGCTTCCATCCCATTGTAACAGTATCCCCTTGATTTTGTGCCCATTGCCAATCAACACGTCTGTAAAGCTCATTAGCCAGATTTCGGATTTCTTGCTCTTGGGTCGTATTGCCATCGAAATAAAGTCCTGCTGTTAACATTCCTGCTATCAGAAAGGTGCTATCTATTGTAGATAATTCACATTGCCATGCTCGACGCCCTGACGCCATGTCGAGGAAATGATAATAAAAGCCTTTATAACCCGTAGCATCTGGTTCAGCACCTTGCGGACTATTCCAAAAAAAACGTAAAGTGGTGAGTGTACGTTCAAGTGCTGCCTCTTTTGACATGAAACCACGTTCTACAGCAATTGGATAAGAAGCTAAGGCAAAACCTGTGGCGGCAATGCTCGCTGGCCAATTATCTGAAGTCTTATCCAGTATGAGTCCATTGACAGGGTTCACTTCATGCATAAAATATTTAAACGAATCTCTTTGTAAAAGTTCGATTTCAGCGTCAGTGGTTAATTTTGCTTGACTCATATTTATAGTATTTTTTGTTGGAATTTGGCTGCTTAAAGTATAGCTAATATAAATATGATCAAATGACCTACCGTTAATATAATACCAGTAGCCTACGTACCACGGCTTGCATGCCCTTCGAAGCCTTTTAGGCGCAGTAGGGTCCGCGGTATCCATGAATTCAAGCTGCGGCACGTAGTGAGGGTGGGAGAGCAGTTATAATTAATCTAAGCTTAATTAAACAAAATTAAAAAATTATAGGTGATGTTACAAATGACAAGCTCTATCCGTAAAGTTGTCATTCCCATTGCTGGTAGGGGAATACGTTTTTTACCTGCCACTAAAGTAAGCCCCAAAGAAATGATGCCTATCATAGATAAGCCCTTAATTCAGTATGCGGTAGAGGAAGCATCTAACGCTGGTATAAAAGAACTGATTTTTATAACCAATAAACATAAACGTTCAATAGAAGATCATTTTGATAGAAATGTTGAATTAGAAGAAAAATTATTAAAAGAAGGGAAGGATGAATTATTAGATTTAGTGACTAATATCATTCCTAAAGACATATCCTGTATGTATATTCGCCAAATGAAGCCGCTGGGTTTAGGGCACGCTGTTTTGTGTGCAAAAGACGCAGTGGGGCATGAACCTTTTGCTGTTATTCTGCCTGACGATTTAATTGATGGTGGTGCTAATGGTTGCATAAAAATGATGGCTCAAGAATTTGAAAAAGTTAAAGCGAGCATTGTAGCAATTCAAAAAATTAATCTGCAAGAAAGTGAAAAATATGGTGTGGTAGGATTTGTTGAAAATAACAAAAACACTGTTGCATTACAAGAAATTAATCAAATCATTGAAAAACCAAAACCTATCGATGCACCTTCTTCATTTGGGGTTGTTGGAAGGTACATTTTAACTCCAGATATCTTTTCAATATTAGAAAAAACACAACCCGGATATAATGATGAAATTCAATTAACCGATGCGATTAGTCAATTATTAAAAAATGAAAGTGTATATGGGTATCAATTTAAAGGTCAAAGATTCGACTGTGGCAGCAAATTAGGATATTTAGAAGCCATTGTTACTTATGGGCTAAAACACAGTGAAGTGGGTAGTCAGTTTAAACAATATTTGGATACATTGAATAAATAGGACATCAAACCTCTACGTGCCGCGGCTTGTCCGCGGCATCTATTACATCTTCGCCCTAAACCCTGTCGAACATGCTCGATAAGCTTTATTGACCGCAGCAACAAAATTTTCATTGACACTAAGACCGTTGCTCAATTTATTAATCGAATCACGATATTCTTTTGCTAATTCCACTTGTGAGGGATGCAGGCTCCCGAGTTGCTGTTCATTGGCGAATTTTCGAACATATCTTTGATAATCAACATGTAATACACCGTCGATAACAAATCCAGCATATTCAGTTGGATTAGCGAGCATATGCTTGATAATCTTTTGGGCCAATGCATCACCAGGTAAAACTTGCTCGACTGCGAATGTTGTTACTGGCGCTGAGGTATCAAACCCTGGGGTAAAGGTCGTTCTTTTTGGACCAATATTTGACATAATATATTTCCTATTTATTATATTTTTCTAATTTTATTAACTAAGGAGATATCTTCGAGATTTCTATCTGCCAATTTTTTTCCGGCCTCAAAAGCCATCGGATGCCGTAAAGCTGCAAGTTTAAAAAAGCTAAGAAAATAGACTTTATTTGAATCACTTGAATCAACGCCCATTTTTAAAGCATTTTTTTCAGAAGCACTCTGTGGAACGGCATCCAATTTGCCTTTGGTGTCATAATACGATGCACAATGTTGGGAATATCGCTCACGAGAATACGCAGCAATCCCTGAAAAGAGGGTTATCGCTAAAATAGTGACTGGGCTGATAAAAAAGAGGGCACTTGCTGCTAAACCAACGATTAATCCTGTGAGTAGAGCATGCTTGGTTACTTTAGTGCGGTTTTCAGCATTGTTTTGCGCCCTTTGTAATGCGTTTATAGATGTTTTTGATAAGTTGAGACTAGTGATGTAGTGACTTCTGGAGGTTACTTCATCCGTAATGATTTGTTCTACATACTGAGGCGTGCTATTTGACATTCGCATTGAAAGTCTAGTGTTTTTTTCACCAAGTGAATCACAATATTCACTAAATGCTTTGCGAAAAGCTTCGTTAGTGACAACACTCATTTGGTGTTGTGAACGTGTTTCCTTAATGCCTAGCCAACCGTTTTCTGTTTGTAACGCGTGAATGTAAATTTTCATTGAACGTCCTTTGTTTTGCAGCCCTCACATGTGAGTTGCAAGGCTGAATACTGTTTTAAATAAGCTGAGCAGCTTTTGTTTTGAAGCTGAACTTGTCATATGTTATTATATCAAACTTAGAAGTTGAGTAAAATTAGAGGTTGCGATGCAAGGTGGTGCTTTTAATCCATTGGAAGACGATGATTTTGATGTGAAAATAGATGTTAATTTATTTCCCGATTACGGTCGGCAATAAATTAAAACAATTGAGACCTTTCATTTTGTAATCTTATTACGTTTAGGTGCTTTTTCTGCTTTTATTTTAACCATTTTTTCAAGAATCTCAGCAATGGTTTCGGCCATAAAGGTTCTATTAAAATATTTGGTTGCATTGGGATCTTCAGCGAGATCAACTGCGGGGTCTGAAAAAGTCAGATTATAGGTGTCGTCTCCAGATTTGGCATATTGTACTAAAATATAACCTTTGTATTGTTCGTCATGATTTTCCAGGAACTCTTTCACTCGTTTCATTTCGATTAAATTCATAGGTTCACGCGCAGGATGGTCGTCGGCTCGCGGGGCTTTTTTTTCACCCTTAGGATAATGTGGCTCTTTTAAACTAAATATTATATTTTTATCTAGGTCAAAATGTACATTCTTCTTGGCTTTTTTGGGTTCATCACCTTTTTTATCCGATTTCAATATACCCATTGCAAATACTCCCGTTAACCATCTAATGAATGGAATTAGGTCTCAATCTCTAAACTTAGACGAATAATTTGAGGAGTGTTTGCAATTTGTCATTTAGTTCCGGGTTAGTACACCTGTGAACTTACTCAAGTATGTTTGTTAACTTATGCATCATAATTGACAGCATCGCCATACTGTTTTAAGTTTCATAACAACTTAGGAAAGACAGAATAGGGACATCCCATGAAAACACAATGGAAAAAGCTATTTTATGAGGATGAGCTTGTAGATAGCGCTGAAATTCACAATTTTAAATTAGAAATTTATTTAAAAGATAAGTATCAGAAGGCTGGAAACTATAGAAGCATTAATCAGATGTTAGTGTTGCTTTGGAAAAAAACGCCCGCATTGAAAAATAAATTCCAAGCACCTGCTTATCATGCATCTGAACCCTATTTAATTTTAAAAGAAGGGCATGGATATCAAAATGGGGCAGCTGCCCTTGCAGAACTTCGATCATTTGCAAAACCACTTAAACAAGCAAAAGCAAAAAAGGTCGTAAAACCAGCCCAGGATGTTGAGCAGATATTTGAAGCGGCAATTGAAAAACCAATTCCTAAGTCACCAAGTGACGATCCATTTGCTGATCTTGATTTTAATTTCGAAAAAGAATTAGACTTAGATAACTTTACGTCTGGTTTCAGGATTCCCTCATTTAATGATTTATCATTGCCTACTACAGATTTAAAAAGATCCAGAGAATTAATTTTTTCGCCTTATACACTTCCTGCGGCGAGTGACACGTTAGCTCCCACCGAAAAGGCAGAAGCACAAGCGCAACAAGTACCAAAATTATATTTTCCAATGCCAAAAAAGCAAACTTTATGACGCCAATTCCCATAGGAAATAGCTATGACAAATGATAGATTTGCCACATTTAAAGAGATGCAGAAGCAAAGCTGGAGTTTATTTGCTCCCCTTGAAATTGTCACCACAATGTGTGCTGCAAACCTAGTCAATTTTTCTCAAATAAAGTCAGAGGATAAAGTACTAGATGTGGGCTGTGGTACCGGGGTTGTCGCCATAACAGCTGCCAGATTGGGAGCCAAAGTTTCAGCGCTTGATTTAAGTCCTGCTTTGGTTGAACGTGCGCGCTCTAATGCTAGTCTGGCAAAGGTGGAAGTAAATTTAAAAGAAGGGGATGTCGAGTTTCTCCCTTATCAGGATAATTCCTTTGACGCTGTACTGAGCCAGTTTGGCCATATGTTTGCACCTCGTCCACAAATCGCTATTCAAGAAATGTTACGGGTATTGAAGCCAGGTGGCACAATAGCTTTTTCAACTTGGCCACCCGACTTATATGTAGGACTCTTATTTAAACTCGTCAGTAAGTTTACGCCCCATCCAGAAGGTATTTCTCCGCCGCCATTATGGGGTGACACCCATTTCGTTCGCCAACAGCTCGGCAAAGCAGTTGAAGACTTGGTATTTGATCAAGATGTTATGCGTTTCCCTGCATTAAGTTTTGGCCATTATCGGCAGTCCGTTGAAACCACTATTGGTCCGGTGCTTAAATTAGTACAGGATTCTGAAAAGGATCCTACTATGTTGAAACAATTCAGGGATGAATTAGAACAGCTTGCTTCGTTATATTACAAAGATAATTACATACATCAGACTTATTTGATGAGTCGTGCAAAGAAGAAATTGAACTAAAAATGCCCAAAAGCTACCTAATATAAAAGATTCAAACCTAGTTATACTGTTTATAAAAGTAGCGCTTAATGAAAATCGATCTGATAAAAACACAGGTTGTAGCTGAAGGTTTGGCGATACCCAAAAAGCTGAGTGCCTTTATTTGCATGTTTTTAAAAAGGCACCCATGGTCTCTTTTTATATTTTCAATATTTGTGGTATTCGAAGCTTTTATTGCGCCTGCTAATGCTTATCTATTGAAACTCATCATCGATGGTGTCATCGCGACGGCAAGTCGGCTTGATCTATTGTTGGTAACAATATTGCTGCCAGTAAGTCTCTATATTTTAATTCAATTAATGATGAATTTAATTTTTAGCATATACCGCTATGCCCATCTACAATTTTACCCCAAAATAAAATCAGATATCTCCGGAACCATTCATCATTATTTATCCCAGCATTCATATCGTTATTTCAGTGAGCATTTCTCTGGCAGCTTGTCAAAAAAGATTTTCGATTTAGTCGTTGGCGTTGAGGCTCTAATTCAAATACAAACCCATTCTCTCATGCCTAAAACAGTATCTGTCTTATTTTCGTCTGCAATTTTGTATGCTGTACATCCTCTTTTTGGGATGACGTTTTTTATTTGGGTTATTCTTTATGTCAGTACATCCTATTGGATGTCAAGAAAATCAGAACAGCTCTCCTACGTTTATAGTGAAGCGGGGACTGTCATGAGTGGAAAATTAGTCGATAGTATCATTAATATAATGAGTACCAAATTATTTACCAATACAAAATATGAAGAAGATGTGGTTTTTAATTCTATTAATACATTAATGGAAAAAGACAGGGCACTACAATGGTATCTTTTGAAAGCAAATATTGTTCAAGGTTTATGGATAGCTATAATTGTAGCAGTTATGTTTGTAGAATTAATTTATTTTCGTTTAAAAATGGCTGTGACTGTTGGTGACTTCGCACTGATCCTTACTTTATCCTCTGCAATTGTGAATAGCATTTATAATATGGGAGAAGAAATCCTTAGATTCTCAAAAGAAGCAGGAAACTGTCGCCAAGCCCTGAATATCATCATTGAGCCCCACGAAATTCAAGATAAGCCAAATGCAAAACAACTAGAAGTAACACAAGGTAAAATTGTATTCGATAATGTTCAGTTTCAATATGGTGGAACAGAACCTTTCTTTGAAAACAAGACCGTAACCATATTACCTGGTCAAAAAGTAGGGTTAGTAGGGCATTCTGGTAGCGGGAAATCTACCTTTGTTAATTTAATATTAAGATTATTTGATGTGAACCAAGGGCGTATATTGATAGATGGTTTTGATATCAAAGAGGTTACTCAATTAAGCTTACGAAAAAATATCGGGATGATCCCCCAAGATCCTTCATTA
The DNA here is from genome assembly GCA_963829835.1 of uncultured Pseudomonadota bacterium. GTDB lineage: Bacteria > Pseudomonadota > Gammaproteobacteria > Berkiellales > Berkiellaceae > Berkiella. The sequence goes on along the minus strand of CAWHKC010000004.1, from coordinate 2,980,464 downwards.
TTTCATCGCACACTTTTAGAAAATATACAGTATGGTCGGATAGAAGCCTCTAAAGAAGATGTAATTAAGTCATCAAAGCAAGCTCATGCTCACGAATTTATTGTCAGTCTACCTCTAGGCTATGATTCTCTAGTAGGTGAACGTGGTGTTAAACTCTCAGGAGGACAACGCCAGCGTATCGCCATAGCTAGGGCGTTCCTTAAAAATGCGCCGATTTTAATTTTAGATGAGGCCACAAGTCAGCTTGATTCAGTTACCGAGCAATATATTCAAGAAAGCTTATGGGAGCTCATGCAAAATAAAACGACGATTGTGATAGCCCATCGTCTGTCAACGTTGCTACATATGGATAGAATCTTAGTATTCGACAAGGGGAAGATCATTGAAGATGGCACTCATCAGGAATTGTTAGCGAAAGAGGGAGCCTATTTTGCTCTTTGGACTGCACAAGTCGGTGGTTTTATATTAGATGATTTAGAACAGACTCAAGGATAATTTATGAAAAACGATTCACCAATAGTTAATGAACTCAAATCAACGATACAAGCGCTTGCTGCTCCTGGGAAAGGATTACTTGCTGCAGATGAAAGTACAGGAACCATTACAAAACGTTTTGGTGCTATAAATATTCCTTGTACAGAGGAAACACGAAGAGATTATCGCGAATTATTATTTACAACACCCCAGATTGAAAAAACAATTTCAGGTGTTATTTTATATGAAGAAACGTTAAATCAAAAATCATCTCGTGGTATTCCTTTTCCTGAGTTGCTTGCTAAACAAGGAATTATCCCAGGTATAAAAGTTGATAAAGGTCTTGTTAATCTCCCTGGTTCAGATGAAAAAGTAACACAAGGATTGGATGGACTTGCTGAACGGTTAGCAGATTACAAAAAGAAAGGGGCGCGATTTGCAAAATGGCGTGCTGTTATTGCCATTTCAGATCATTCACCTTCAAAACTTGCCATAAAAACAAATGCGGAAGATTTAGCGCGCTACGCTGCTATTTGCCAAGAAATTGGTATCGTTCCAATCATCGAACCTGAAGTTTTAATAGATGGCGATCATACCTTAGAAAAATGTTTCGAAGTATCCGAAAAAGTCTTACATGCGGTTTTTAATAAGCTATATACGCATAAAGTTTTATTGGAGTATATTGTCTTGAAGCCAAGCATGGTGATCCCTGGTAACAAATGTACCAAACAAGCAAGTCCGGAAGAAGTTGCTCAAGCAACCATCACTGTGTTACGAAGAACAGTGCCTTCAGCTGTGCCCACCATCAATTTCCTTTCTGGCGGACAAACCCCAGAACAAGCAACTCAAAACCTGAATGCTATGCATAAAATAATGCGTACTTTACCCTGGAATGTGAGTTTTTCTTTTGCGCGTGCTCTACAAGAACCCAGCATGAATGCTTGGTTAGGGAAGATTGATAATATTTCAAAAGCTCAAGAACGCTTTGCGCAACGTGCTAAACTTAATAGTCTTGCTAGTCTTGGTAATTATGGTAATCATTTAGAAGAACATAAATAAAAATCATAAAACTAAAACGTTAACACCTGTAAACACAATATAGGTTACTCATTCTAATAATTAAGGACCTAATATATGTGTTTTTCAGCAACAGCAAGCTTTACCGCAGCATCTGTTTTAACCGTTATTGGTTGTTTCGCTTTAAAAAAGGCAGGCAATACCAAAATTTATTTATTGGCTTTATTTCCACTGTTTTTTGGCTTACAGCAAGCATTTGAAGGGATTGTATGGATCACTCTGAATGCTGGTGACAATTCAAGTTTATTACATATGGTTGGTATAGGGGGCTTTTTATTCTTTGCAAGCCTTTTTTGGCCAATTTGGGTACCAACCACCTTTTATGTTCTTGAAAAGAATCATACACGTAAAAAAATATTGCGAGGATCACTAATACTCGGTTTTATTGTCATCATTGTTTTTGCCTATGGTTGGATAACCAAAGGAATGTCCGCGCACATTGATAACAACCATATAGTTTATCCCTATCTGAGTAATCCCTTTAGTTCTTTACTCTCAACTCATATTCAAGGAGCTGATATGGGTTTTCTTGCTGCTTATTTGATAGCCACTATTATTCCATTTTTTTGCTCTAGTCTTTCTTTGGCTTGGCTTGTTGGTTTGATTATTGCCATTGGATATATCTGTTCTCAAATATTTTATTATAGTTCGGTGGGTTCAACTTGGTGCTTTTTTGCCGGTCTAGCTAGTGTATTAATATATTTTTTAGTGGTAAAAACCACAAATAAATAGCGATTGGGTTTTATCCCAATCACTATTTATTGATACACGATAAGTGGGTCTGGAGAACTGTCTATTAAAGAATCAAAATCGGAAAATGTAGCATATTTACGGAGTATTTTTTTTACATGAGGTTCTATTTCTGGTCGAATAGGCATGTTTTTTTTCTCCTTTTAAATAAGCGGTGAATGGCTAGCCATTCACCATGTTCACCAAAGTTTGATTATTTATTGTTTCTGTTTTTATTTCGGTTCGGATCGTTCATATCTCGATCCCTTTCTGGACTTTGACCGGGACGGTTTTTGTCTTTATTCATACGCTCACGTTCTTGATCTTGCTGTTGTCTCTCTTTATCTTTAGGCATGGTTAATCTCCTCAGTTTCATGTGTCAATGCACGCATTTCTTATTAAATGCGCAATATTTTAAATAGACGAAATAATAATAAAATTAAAATATTCTTAACGAAAAAGTAGACTGGTGAAGTAAAAATGAGGAGAAATTTCAATATTTTTTATCGGTTAACTGGAGGGAGATACAATTTGAGGTTACTCTCTTTTATTACTGGATATTAGATAAGCGGTGGGAGATACAGGATGAGAAATGAACTTTTTTTCACTATATTATCTCTTTGAATGGTTTGGCATCCAACTAATATTTACATTAAAGGGGAATAATATGAACGCAATTCAACTTTTAATCGCTGATTGAAAAAACTGGTCTCTCAAGTCTATAAAACAACTGAGAAAGATGCGGATAAACGCAAGAAATTATTTAACATTATTAAGCGTGAAGCTAAAATACATGAGAAAATGGAAGAGAAATATCTCTATCCTTATCTAAAAGAACATGTCAAAAGCAGACCCAATGTTTTTGAACATCATGAAGAAATCGCTCTTACAATTTATGCTTTAACACAGATATGCAAGGCTATATAAATCCACTATACTTGTTAATTACTAATTATTTTGAGGATATTTTATGAACCGCAAAACATTTTTACCTGTTGTTTTTTTAGCATTTATATCTCCAACTATCTTTGCTGATATTAATGAGGTAAAGTCTAATCAAACAAATACATTAGCTGCAGCAAATCAAAAAGAGCATACCGATCCTATTCAAATCATTTTAAATGATCACAAACAAATAAAAAAGTTGATTGGTGAGCTTGAGAAAAACTTAAACACTAATATTTCACAAAGTCGTGCCATTTTCAAAGAATTGAAAGATTTTTTAGATAAACATGAAACCATGGAACAAAAAACATGGTACCCAGAACTCGAAAAACATAATAATTTGAAAGATATTCTTAGCAAGCTCAAAAAAGAAGAGGAAGATGCTGGTAATGAACTGAAAAACATAGCTGATATTACTGATGATAAACAATGGGCATCAAAAGTTAAGAATTTAATGAAAGATGTCAAACAACATGCGAGTGATGAAGAATCAAAACTCTTTCCAAAAGTTAAAAAAGAGTTGAGCAAATCCTCGTTTGAAGAAATAGGCGAGAAAATGCAAGATTATAGAAAGCAAAACGATATGCAAATAAAGACTAGGCATTAAAATGTTAATGGCATAGATCAATGATCTATGTCCTTAACTTAAACAATTTAAGCGTAAACGAATGACTACTTCTAAATTAACATTATATATTGGCGACACTTGTCGATTTTGTGCAAGAGTAATGGATTTTATTCATCAAAATCCCATGGAAATCACAATCAAAGACGTATGGCATGATAAAACTGCGCTCGCAGAACTGGTTGCCTTAACAGGTCGCTCGCAAGTTCCCTGCTTGAGAATGGATGATGCATTTATGCATGAATCATTAGATATTATTGAGAAATTAAAATCCTTAGAATCCTCATCTTAGATTATTTTTGGTCTAATTTAATAGTTAGACCAAACTAATTTAAGGCCATCATTATGAATAAATACACTAAAATGAGTTTAGCTTCTCTTATCTTCTCGATAACCTTCTCGGCATTTGCAGTAGGAGGTGGAGCCGGCGGAGCAGGAGGTGGTGGTGCAGGCGGAACAGATGGAACTGGCAGCTCTTCAATGGGTACAGCCGGAGGAAACACTGGAACTAATGGAACTGCGGGTGGGAACATGGGAACTAATGGAACCGCGGGCGGAAACACTGGACTAAATGGGACTAGTAATAGCATTAACAATGCAGATAATAATCCTGCTAATTATAATAATGAAGCAACCAACCCAAATGTGAGTGTCAATAATAATTTAAACAATAACAATTTAAATAATCAAAACACCATTAATCAGCAAAATCTAAATAATGAGCAAAACCAACTTCAGCAGAATCTTCAAAATCAGCAAAATAACCTTAATAATCAGATGAATCAGCAGGAGAACAAAAATCTCAACAATAGCACAATCAATCGTTGAAAAAGTCGATTTCATTTATATTTTCGGGAATTTTGCTTTCGATATTTTTAAGGAAATCACATATTTGACACTTTGGGGTGTATGAAGGGATTTTGTCCTGTAAAATACACCCTAAAGCTTTAACTAGAACCTCTTCTATCCATGTTGTTTCAATGACATGAGGTATCAGTGACACATTAAAGTTAAGAGTGACATTAAATTTTTTCTGGGATGTATTACCATTGCAATAAAGCAAATAGCCCGTATCTTGAACTTTATAGCCATTATTTTGAAGCAACCATGCATATACATCTAATTGTCGTTGACAACTTTTCAACCACCTACCTGTAGGACCATTAGAACCTTTAATAGCAGTCGCTTTATAGTCGACAACAATAATTTCATCTTTTGAGTTAACCCATAAATCATCAATAGCCCCTTTAACCATAAAATTTGTCGGTAAGTGGTGGAAAGTTATTCCCCCATTAATAGCGTCTTGCCATTCAGACATTTTTTCATGAAAAAAGGGTATTGCATCAATAGAATGCTCTTTCATGACAGGGTGCTTTAAGGCAAATAAGCGATAATGATTAAATTCTCTTTTAAGGAGCTTATCAACCGCATTATTTAACATGTAGCTAGAGTTGTCAGGCAGTTTTATCCTTAATCTTTTATCTAAATAAAAGCATCTTGGGCAGTTCAAAAAAAGTTCTAACTTACTACGGCTTAGCGGAAAAGGGGATAAAATCGTCTTCTGGGTCATATTCAATGTGGTGGCAAAAAGAAATATTATACTGTATTTTGCAGCATTATTGAGTGAATCTGCATCTTCCTACGCTCAGAAGCTTCGGCGGACAGGTCGGAAGACAGGCAATCCTTTAATTATCGCATATACACGAAAGTTCAAAATGACTATAATCCCCTTAAATTGATATATAATAGACTATTCATCCACCAATCTTCCTGCAAAGCTCATGACGATTGATAAAAGTAATTTGATGTGGGCTCATCCTTTAATACAGGATTGGTTCATAACTAAATTTGGCTCCCCGACAGAACCACAGTTACAGGGATGGCCTGCCATATTAGCAGGAAAGTCTACTTTAATAAGCGCTCCTACAGGATCAGGAAAGACGTTAGCTGCATTTCTAGCTTGCATTAATCACCTTTTTGAACAATCTGTTAATGGGGAGTTAAATGACGAAACGGAAGTACTTTACATCTCCCCTTTAAAAGCGCTTAGTAATGACGTCCAAAAAAACTTAATGCAACCTTTGCATGAGATCAGTCAACTTGCGAAGGAACGATCCTTAGTATTATCGCCGATTCGTACAGCAGTACGCACGGGAGATACGCTTACGCGTGAACGTCAAGCGATGCTTAAGAAACCACCACATATTTTAATAACAACACCAGAGTCATTTTATATTTTATTAACTGCCGAAAAAAGTCGCGCCATGTTAAGCAAAGTTAAAACAGTAATCATTGATGAAATTCATGTGATGATCAATGACAAACGCGGTGCACATCTTTCTCTATCTTTAGAGCGTTTAGAAGCGCTTTTACCTCATCCCCTTTTAAGAATTGGACTTTCAGCTACTCAAAAACCGCTTGATACTGTTGGACGTTTTTTGGTAGGTTCTACACGTCAATTACCCTCCATTGTCAATATTGGCCATGCCAGACAATTAGAACTCCATGTTGAAGTACCCGATAGTGAGCTTGGGCCGGTTGCTTCAAATGAAATGTGGGAAGAAGTGTATGATCGACTGGCAGTATTAGCCCATGAGAACCGCTCTACACTGATATTTGTGAATACAAGGCGCTTAGCTGAACGTGTGGCACATCATCTTACTGAACGTTTAGGTGAACAGTTTGTCACAGCTCATCATGGTAGCCTTTCTAGGAAACTTCGACTAGATGCAGAAGAAAGACTGAAAAATGGTGAGCTTAAAGTACTTGTTGCTACCGGTTCATTAGAATTAGGAATTGATATCGGTAATGTAGATCTTGTTTGTCAAATTGGTTCTCCCAGGGCTATTGCCGCTGCGTTACAACGTGTTGGTCGCGCTGGCCATTGGCATGGCGCTATCTCTAAAGGGCGCTTTTTTGCTTTAACAAGAGATGAACTTGTTGAATGTGCTGCCCTGGTTAAAGCCATAAGAGAAGGTGATTTAGATAAGCTTATTCTTATTGGCGAACCACTCGATATTTTGGCCCAACAAATTGTTGCAGCTTGTGCCACACAAGACTGGTCTATTTCCAACTTATTTTCTCTGGTAAAGCAATCTTACCCCTATGCCAATCTCTCTCAAGAAACTTTCGATTCAGTGATTGAGATGCTGAGTGAAGGGATAACTGGACAAAGAGGTCGATATGGTACTTATTTGTTTTACGATCGTCTTAATGGCAAATTAAAAGGTCGACGGCAAAGCAGATTGGTAGCTATCACTAATGGTGGTGCTATTCCTGATAATGCTTTATTTACGGTTGTTTCTCAACCCAATAATGTGGTGGTAGGAACCTTAGATGAAGACTTTGCTATTGAAAGTAACCGTGGCGATATCATATTACTTGGCACATCGTCCTGGAAAATCATCCGCATAGAAAGCGCAAGTAGCAGAGTATGGGTAGAAGATGCTCACGGTGCACCTCCTTCGGTCCCTTTTTGGCAAGGAGAAGCTTCAGCTCGAACTGATGAGCTTTCTGTACAAATTAGTTACTTGCGAGAAAAAGTTAGTGAATTATTAGCAGAGGTAAAACTGGATGAAAATAATAAAAGCCATCCTAAATTTCTAGAAGCAGTTGATTGGCTTAAAGCACAATGTCATCTGAATAATCCAGGCGCCGAGCAATTGCTGGAGTACTTTTTACAAACTAAAGCGATCCTCGGTACCATCCCAACTCAAAACACCATTATTGCAGAACGTTTTTTTGATGAATCTGGCGGCATGCAATTAATCATACACTCGCCTTTTGGGGCTCGTCTCAATAAAGCATGGGGTCTTGCATTAAGGAAACGTTTTTGTCGATCTTTTAATTTTGAACTTCAAGCTGCAGCGACAGATAATGGCATAAATATATCACTCTCAGAGCAACATAGCTTTCCATTAACTGATGTATTTCATTTTCTTCATCCAAATTCGCTTAAAGAAGTATTAATACAAGCCGTATTAGACTCACCGGTTTTTAATACGCGTTGGCGTTGGACAGCGACACGGTCTTTATCAATTAAACGTTTTCGCAATGGCAGAAAAATGCCACCGAATATTCTTCGAATGTTATCTGAAGATTTGCTTGCGGCAGTATTTCCTGATGCGGCAGCCTGTCAAGATAACCTCGGTGGACGAGAAATTGAACTACCCGATCATCCTCTCATTAATGAAACAATGAAAGATGTACTGACGCAAGCTCTTGATATGGATGGTCTAAGTGCATTATTGACCAGAATCTATAATAACAATATTGTGTGTCTTGGAATAGATACGCCAGTTCCATCGCCATTTTCTCATGAGATATTAAATGCAAATCCATATGCTTTTCTTGATGATGCGCCTTTGGAAGAGAGGAGAGCGCGCGCAGTTGAAATGCGACGAATATTACCACAGGCATATCTAGAAGAAATTGGAAAATTAGATCCACAAGCGATTGCGGAGGTTCAACAACAGGCATGGCCCGACATTCGCAACGAAGACGAACTTCAAGATCTTTTACAAACCCTTATTGCTCTTCCCTGCAGCGCTATCTTTAACAAGGATTACCGATCTATTGATTTATGGAAACCTTTTTTTGAAAAACTAGAGAAAGCAGGGCGAGCTTCGCAAGCATCAAACGAACAGCAGCAATTTTGGACTTCAATCGAAAAAGCAAAAACATTTCGTTATATTTATCCAAACGCCTCAATTCAGTCACAACTGGTAGAATTAGATCAAAAAGAGAGCACTGAAGAAGATGCTATCTTCACTATGCTCAAAGGGTGGATGTTACATTTAGGTCCAATAACAACGAATGAACTTTCTGAAATACTAGCATTGGACAGTGATAAAATTGAAGCTGCTTTATTAAAATTAGAAAATTCAGGCCTCATTCTAAGGGGACATTTTAGAACAGCAACTGAAATGGAGTGGTGTGAGAGAAGATTACTTTCTAGAATTCATCGTCTAACGATAGGAAAACTGAGAAAAGAAATTGAAGCTGTTTCTGTGGCGCAATTTATGCGCTGGTTATTAACATGGCAGCATCTTGCTCCAGGAACACAATTGCAAGGAGAAAAAGGATTACTTGAAGTTATTAAACAATTACAAGGTTTTGAAATTTCAGCTAACGCTTGGGAAGATCATATCTTCAAGAAAAGGTTAGTGGATTATAACTCAATGATGCTGGATTATTTATGCTTTACGGGTCAAGTTGGATGGGGTCGTTTATCTATACATGATGCATCTTCTCAAGGGAAACGTGTTATACCAAGAAGTGATACCCCTATCACTTTTTTCATCAGAGAAGATTCAGATTGGTTGCCACTTGAAAATCAATTTTTAGAGGAAGAACATTTAAATGGGTTAAGCACCGGCGCGCAAAATATCTATTTATTCTTAAAAAACAATGGGGCATCCTTTTTAACTGATATTATGCGCAAACTTGGTAAAATTCAATCAGAGATCGAAATGGGGTTATGGGAATTAGTCGCCGCAGGCGTCATCACCGCTGATGGTTTTGATAATTTAAGAGCCTTAATCGATCCCAAAAGACGTTTGGATAAACGTCGAAGAAAATTTCAATTACATAGCGGAGGGCGTTGGTCACTTTTATCCATCGAAAAAGAAATAGAAAAATCTGAACAAGTTAAAGCTGTTTGTTGGATGCTTTTAAATCGTTATGGGGTTGTATTTAGAGATCTGATTGCAAGAGAAAAAAATGTACCGAAATGGCGTGAACTATTAATTGCCTTTCGCAGATTAGAAGATCGAGGAGAAATAAGAGGAGGACGATTTGTCAGTGGTTTTATCGGAGAACAGTTTGCTTTACCTTATGCCGTTGAATCTTTACGTGCCAGTAAAAAACATGTCGCACAAATGAAACCGTTTAATATCTCACCTGTTGATCCTTTAAATCTTTCGGGTGTGATTTTACCTGGAAAGAAGATCTCAAACCTAAGTTCTGCTCTTATATTATTAAAAGATGGTATTCCAGCTGAGGAATGATAAAACGTGCTAGCTATTTCGTATCATAGCTAGCACGTAGATTCTAGTAGAACCAATGAGATGTTCTGCCGTTAGCTGTACAAGTTCCTTTTTCACACATCAGAGGGAAACTCTTTTCACAAGCTTCCTTCATTTCTTTGGCGCTGTGAATGGATTTGTTTTCAAAGCCTGCTGGAATACAAACGCCACCGTGATATCGACCTTTCACACGTACCTGGCCCATAATATAGGTCTTGCCTTCAACAGGGTAAGCGCCTAATTTAGGTGCAACAGAACTATTGCTTGACTGACATGCGATATAGCATCCTGGGGAGTCTTTATAATCGTTATTGGTAGGCAATACATCAGCCTTAGCTCCTTTAGTAGCCGAATGCGTTAGACCAACCTTTTGACTGTAATAAACTTTAATATCATCAGGTAGTCTCATATCATCTGGTCGCATCGTTGTTGCTTGTGACACTGAGCATAATGGTAGCAATGTTGCCAGCAAGATCAATTGGGTATTTGTCTTCATAATTCACTTCCTTCGAACTAATATCAATGCAGCAGGGAAACGTATTTTGTTTGTACTACCATTTTTCGGATAAAATCGAAAAAAGTTTAATAAAAACCAATAATTTCTTAGGCGGAAGCTATTTTGACTGTAAAGGCAGCCAGGAAAGTTAATACGGTAGGAAATAGAAATGATCCAAAACCAAACGTTACTTGTAAAAGTGCTCCTAAACCACATCCCACGATAAATCCCAAAAAACAAGTTAATACGACCTTTATGCGATCTTTTGCAAGTGTTCTTTCTTGCGCGTTATCTTTATGCCACCCCGCAAGCAAAGCAATATCTAAAGATATTTGAGTAACATTATTGGTCATTGCGACAGTGGAAGGTGCCTTTTTAATTGATAACTTTATCGCAGCACTTTGAGTTGCCATTGCAGCAACGGCCAACATACCGGTTATTACGGCAAGTGGACTATTGAAATCAATAAAAGGCGCAAATAAGCCACCTAAAGCAAAGGAGCCAACGAGTAAAATAGCTTGTAGAATGAGTAAAGGTATAAAAGGTGATCGCGTTTTCTCAATACATCCACCAATCAGCGTTACAACACAGAGCACTACCATAAAAACGGGAACGGCCAATATTGGTCCAATTGTACTGTAATGCCCAGTAACAAGATGTGCACCTAGTATCACTATATTTCCTGTGATATGAGCTGCAAAAAGACCACCAAGCCCTAGAAATCCAATAACATCTACTGCTCCTGCAGCCATGCTTAATAATAAAAGTGTTAATAGTGAACGGTTCATAAGCTTATCACCATTCATCTTAACCCAGATTGGTTGCGTGTTATCTCAGTGAAAGCAGACCAATCCTTATCAGCCATATTTTGAGCCATGGCAGCAATAAATTTGTTCGTAATTACATTAGCTATATCAGGCGGGACGCGCGCATCTGCAAAAGCTTGCTGAAAAAGACGTAAATCTTTAAAGCCACCACTTAAAGCAAAGTTAACATCATCAAAATTTCTATTTTTAACTTTATCAATATATTGTATAAATGCGGGATGCGCATAAACATTATGTAATAGGTTATTAATCGTATTGATATTAACCTCATTTTTCTCTGCAAAGGTATACAATTGTCCCATCATTTCTATTGATGAAACCAACAAATAATTGATACTGATTTTGATGACATTTGCCTGGTATGCTAAAGTTCCTGCTTGAATAATTTTTACAGAATAACTATTAAAAATAGGAGTACATTTCTCAATAGCTTCTAAATCACCGGCAACGATGGATGTCAGAGTGCCATTTTCTGCGGCTTTAGGGATCCCAAGTACATTAGCAGCAATATAAGTTGTCTGAGTCTCTTGATGTCGTTTTGATAATGTTTTTGAGGTCTCAGGTAAGATAGTAGAAGTGCCAATATGAATTGCCCCTTTTTTTAAGTAGGTTAAGAATCCTTCTTTTCCTGAAACAACTTGTAAAACTGCGTTATCATCAAGTAGACAAGTGATAACAACATCAGCATCTTTCACAGCTGCTTTGATATCACTAGCACCTTTTGCACCGATGGCAGTTAAAGGCTGCATTTTTTCAGATGTTCGGTTGTAAACAGTTAAGTCAAACTTTGCGTGTATCAACCTTTTTGCGAGCACGCTGCCCATTTTACCAAGACCAATTAATGTTATTTTCATTAAAACCCCTTGTTTTAATATCAAAATCCAGTGTATATGCACTTTGCAAATTGTTCATTCATCAAGTCATTATTACCTTTTATCGACCTTTGATTCCAACGGATTTAGCCGTATGACACAATATACCAATGATATGTCTTCTCACATGGAAATTTTTGAGGACTAGCCAATTCGGCTAAGTTTCAATGGCTTGGACGGGTGTATCGCAAAAGGGTGCTTTGTCAAAGCATAAATGCGATATTATCCAGATGCCTATAATGCCCCCTTTTACACAAATCATAGTTTAAATCAGGGGGTAAAAATGATCCGTGGTCCAAATCAATTTCAACAAGCTCAGCCTGCTACGACACCTTATTTTGCTTTTGGCTCAAACCTGAGCGTTGAACAAATGAGAGAACGTGTCGGTTTTGTGGGATCTCCACGGCCTGGAAAATTAACTGGCTATAAATTAGTATTTAATAAATATGCACAATCCCGAGGTTGTGGTGCTACAAATTTAATTGCAACGGGTAACCCCAATGACGTGGTTGAAGGGATTGTTTATGATTTAAACCAAGCACAATTAAGCCAATTAGATCGTCATGAAGGAGCACAATCAAATAATCCTCAAGGATACAAACGCAAATCCGTTACGTTAACTGATGGTACAGTTGCTAACACATATATTGCTACGATAAACAATCCAGATCCCCGTTTGACTTTGCCAAATATGTCTTACATTAAGTTATTATTGGCAGGCAAGAAGAGCGGTTTCATTTCTGATGATTATTTTATAAGAACATTATTAGAGATTGCTGTTCAAGAGGGTGGTAAAGTGAAGGATCATATTAATCTACAAGATTACCTTCCCAACATTCTCGTGTCAACTTCACCCGCTCCTATTGCAGCTCAAAGCGCAGGTGTTATGCAGCAATCAACGCAAAAATCAACTGAAAATCTTGAAGCAGATTCAATAATACAAGCCTGTGGTAAGCAATTAGCTGTAGTTCGAAGATTAGGACGGGGTAGCTTTGCGACAGTTTATCTTGTTAAAGATAATACAGGAAAACAGTATTCTTTAAAAATAATGCATAGCAAACCTGAAAACGATAATGAAGCACAAATCAATAGAAAGCTAGGAAGGCTCCATGGATATCAAAAGTCACCAAGTATAGGAGAAGGACATTATGACGCTTTATTGTTAGATCACATTCCCGGAAAGATAATGGATTGTTTTTTAACAGATTCTGAAATCTGTAATGCTGTTTATGATGGAGATGAAGTAGCAGAGCTCAGCTATAAACAAGACTATTTACGTCATCCCTATCATGGATTTTCTTCTGGATTGGCACGAAACATTACATTTGCATTGCGCTTGGTAGAGGCGGTTGAACGCATTCATCAGAAAAATATTAATCATGGTGATATGAGATCTCGTAACGTTGTTTTTTTGGAAAAAGATGGTGATTTTGCTATCGATATGATTGATTTCGGTGGATCCAAAGATGTCGGGCATAACCCTTCCAGGTTTGCAGATGAAGCGAATGTAATGGAATTGATAAAAGCTAGTTTGCCACCCCAAGCATACACAGAATTTCAACGCCTTGAAAATGCCTCACGTCGTGGCAGTGAGCAGAGCTTATCATCAATGAAAGCGGCTCTGGAGCAAATGCTTCCACGTACAGTGGCTCAACATAATCCTCCAATACAATCACCAGCACCAGCACCAGTACAACACCCAAATGCTGCTCCTCCAGTATTAATTCGTGAGGTAAGACCCGATCCACGCCAGAATCCTCAAGCTTATTTAGAACATTGTGTGAAGAATGGCTTGCAAATAGGTGCTGTAAAAGCATTAAACAATGGTGCTAGGCTTACACCTGAATTGATAGCACGCTTAAGCGATGCTAACTATCGTAGAGATAATCCAAAAACAATCGCAGCGTTGTCATCTTTTATAGAAGCATATAAAAGCCAACATGTGGGTCAACGTAATCGCATTGGTATGGGTTAATAGGATTTACAATTATACCCTAAATTCAGTTGTCAGATTCGATCTGACAACTGAACGCAAGCGCTTCAAGATTCATGTCAACAGTCCAAATTTTCATAAGACTCCCGACCAAGACACTTTAAGTTTGATCGGGAAATTTGCTGTGTATTATAACAGTCCATAAACCTATTATAAATTGATTGTGCTATTTAAAGTAATAGCACCCAAATTATAACGTTTAATGGAGAATACACATGAGATTTAGTGGTAAAACAATACTCATCACTGGTGGTAGTACAGGCATTGGTTATGCGGTTGCAAAGCGTATCCTTGAAGAAGGTGGAAGTGTAGTTATTACAGGTCGCAGTCAAAAGAATCTGGATTCTGCGGTTAAGAGCCTTGGCGATAATGTTCGCTCGGTAAGTTCTGATGTGAGCAAGATAAAAGACATTGAAAAGATGTTCTCTTTTATAAAAAAGGAAGTTGGTACTATTAATGGTGTTTTTGCAAATGCTGGGACAACAATCTTTGAACCTATTGAGGCAGTAACAGAAGAACATTTTGATATGTTAATAAACACAAACGTCAAAAGTGTTTTCTTTACGCTCCAAAAAGCGATCCCGCATTTAGCACAAGGATCATCCATCGTTCTCAATGCTTCTGTCGCTGGAAGTAGAGGTACCCCTCAATTTTCAGTTTATAGTGCAACTAAAGCTGCTGTGCGGTCGATGGCACGCACTTTTGCTGCGGATTTACTTGAACAAAAAATACGTGTTAATGCTGTGAGCCCTGGCCCCATTGAAACACCACTTTGGCACAAGGACGGCATACCAACTGAAATGTCTTCAAAACTCATAGAGCAAGTGAAGATCTCAAATCCTATGAAGCGCTTTGGAACACCTGAGGAAGTAGCCTCTGCGGTCACTTTCTTACTTGCCTCAGAATCATCCTATATCACAGGAAGTGAACTTTTTGTCGATGGTGGACTTACACAATTGTAACGAGATAAATTATCGTGCGACACCACCATTTCAGTAAATAGGTGTTCTAGTTATTGACATTATTTCTTTATAAGAGTGAGAATGTAGAATTGAGAGATTAATTTATAAAGGGATGTTATGTTACGATTCAATCTCATTGTTCTATCTTTTATTTTGTTTTTTACAGCAACTTCTTTTTCAGCTGAACACATTAAAAAATCATCAAATTCACTTAAAACTAATGATAGTGCGAAATATATGACTACTTCAGAAAGATTTAACAATCAAGTTGTATTTATAACTGGCGGGACATCTGGAATTGGTCTCGCCACAGCAGTCCAATTTGCTAAAGAAGGTGCATCCCATATTATTGTGTGTGGGAGAACAGCCTCAAAATGGGATAAAGCACAAAATTATATTCAAGAACATTTAACAAAAGATCAAGCACAAAAAATAGAATATTGGCCTTGCGATGTACGAATTGAAAGCCAAGTGAAAAGTATAATTGAAAAAATATATGAAAAGTATGGACGATTAGATGTAGCATTTAATAATGCCGGAGTGTCACCTGGCATACAGCCAGGAGGTACTGATTTAGAAAATATGGATTTTGAATCAATTTTAGGATCAGATGGATCCGTCAATTATTCTATTGCTCCTCCTCAACCAACCTCCAAAAACATTGAAGATAAGTCTTGGCAAACCAGCGATCCTAGTGAAGCTGCGTTAAATTCCGATTATCGGGAAAATCCGATTGCAACTACTGTTTTTGGTGTTTTTTATTGCATGAAGTGGGAGATTTTTTATGCATTTAAAAAACAACCCAAAGATCTTCCCCTTGCCATCATTAATACATCTAGTCGTAACGGCATTATCCCTGATCCAAATCGACCTTTATATGCCGCTTCAAAAGCCTTTATTATTGCTTTAACAAAATCGCTTTCTAATTCTGTTGCACAACGATCGATTAAGGAAAACCGTGCCATGGTTAGAATTAATGCGATTGCACCAGGACCCGTTGACACTCCTATGGAAAGAGGTGCATTTCCAGGCGCTGATTATAAAGCTCACGCAAGCCAAGGTGTGCCTATGCAACGTGTTGCTCAACCTGAAGAAATTGCGCCTGCAGTGTTATTTTTAGCAGATAATAATCAAGCGAGTTACATTACAGGCGTTATTTTACCCATCGATGGCGGTGATGTTGCCTCTCCTTATATTCCTCCCCTTGAACAAAAGAAAGCATAGATAAGAAACCTATATCGAAATGAAATGATAAGGAGCTAATATGAAAAATAAAGTATGCGTCATTATTGGCGTTGGACCTGGAAATGGTGCTGCTTTTGCCACTCGTTTTGCAAAAGAAGGATATCAACTAGCTCTGTTGGCAAGATCAAGCGATTTCACTAAAAAACTGGCATCAGAACTTGGCAATGCTTTTGCCTATGAATGTGATGTCAGTAATAGTGATTCAATACAAAAAGCTTTTGTCCAAATCCAAAAAGATTTGGGCGATATTGATGTTCTCATTTACAATGCTGGCTCAGGTTCTTGGGGAAATATTGAAGAAATCAAAGCAAAAGATTTTGAATCAAATTGGCGTATTAATGCACTTGGCTTGATGCTAGCTAGTCAACAAGTCATACCCATGATGAAAAAAAGAGGGAACGGTAGCATCATCATCACAGGAGCAACAGCCTCTAAACGCGGTGGCATTCAAACAGCCGGTTTCGCACCTGGAAAAGCTGCTCAAAGAAGTCTTGCTGAATCCATGGCAAAATACTTAGGCCCACATGGGATCCATGTGGCTGTCATCATTATTGATGGCGTTGTTGATTTACCAAGGACCCGTGAGCGCATGTCTGATAAACCAGACAGTTTTTTTGTTAAACCAAGTGAGGTTGCAAATACGGCTTTCTGGTTAACCCAACAAGATCCTTCTACTTGGTCTTTTGAAGTTGAAATTCGTCCTTTTGGTGAAAAATGGTAAGGTATGGTGCATGAAAGTACTGGGATATTATAAGGCTCATCTACTAAAAGACTTCGCAATAGAAGAAATAGAAGTGCCCATTCCTACACTTACTGCAGATGATGTGTTGGTGCAAGTTAAAGCAATCTCTGTAAATCCCGTTGATTTCAAAATTAGAGCCACTCGAAGCGCTCAAAATGATCGCCCCGTCATTTTGGGGTGGGATGGTGCTGGCGTTATCCAACAAATAGGGAAAAATGTTCAGGGATTTGAGATTGGCGATGAAGTCTATTATGCAGGTAATGTTCTTAAAGAGGGTAGCAATGCTGAACTTCAAGCAATTGATTATCGGATTATTGCTAAAAAGCCAAAAAACATTACTTTTACTCAAGCTGCTGCAATGCCTTTGACTGCTTTGACGGCATGGGAAGCCTTATTAGAACGAAACTATTTCACCTATACCTCGCAAACCCATGTTTTGATTATAGGGGGAGCAGGTGGCGTGGGCTCAATGGCTATACAATTACTAAAAGCTAAAACACCTGCAATAGTCATTGCTACAGCTTCACGCGAAGAGACGATAGCATGGTGTAAAAAAATGGGAGCAGACAAAGTAATTGATCATTCAAAAGATATTATTAATGAGCTGGTCAAGCTTGATATACCACAACTAGATCTTGCCTTTAGTACCAATCATTCTGCTCATTACATTAAACCCCTTGCAAAGCTGCTGCGTCCTTTTGGTCATTTTTGTCTCATAGATGATCTTGAAGGTGTGGATATTTCTGCCTTTAAACAAAAATGTCTTTCATTGCATTGGGAATATATGTTTGCTAAAACAATGTTTAACTATAACATTGCCAGTCAAGGTCAAATCCTTAAACAACTGTGTGAATTAGTAGAATCTAAAAAAGTTATCCCTACAGACAATCTGGTTTTGGAAGGATTTTCTGCTAGTAATTTAAAGAAAGCGCATGAACTGTTAGAGTCTGGCACCTCAATTGGCAAAATTGTGATAAATTTTAGATAGATGATAAAGACTTTAAAATTAGATCAATTTTGATTGAACCTTTTTATAATTCTATTGTCTTAAAACAAATAGAGAATGAAAAGGTCAACATATGCTGGATTTTATAAAAAATGGCCTGAAATTATGCACAGTCCTAATTCTTGTTATTTTGACAAATAATGGTCTTGCTCAATCCGTCATTCTAAAGGATGCTTCCAAACATTCACAGATATACGTCGATAGGCCATTTTCATCGAATATTCTTAATGACGCTAATAATATTAATTTTCGTAAAATTAATAACATGACAATCATAAAAGTTATTATAGATGATAAAGGTCCCTATAATTTTTTGCTAGATACTGGGATGAGCACAAGTTTCATCTCTGAAAATTTGGCTCAAGAACTTGAACTTCAACATTTATTGGGTGCCAATGCATTAATTAATAATGTACCCCATGATATCAATGTATATCGGCTCAAATCCTTAAAAATAGGGGGGGCTGAAATGTATGATTATGATGTGATAGTAATGCCAGAGCCTGGGATCTTATCAACAGTCAATAAAATTCTTCAAACTGCCAATATTATGATAGATGGGGCAATTGGGTTCGGTGCTTTTCATGACTTTTTGTTCACGCTGGATGTTAAAACCAATACGATCATTTTAAAAACAGGTAGTCTTGATTCGAATGATAAAAATACATTTGGCTTTGAAAATAGACAGAACGTACCGATAATGCCTATTACCATTAAAGATGATAAACAAAATGAAATGAAATTGAATGTATTAATAGATTCGGGATTTTATTCTCAATTTTTAATGCCATCATCAATCATCTCACTGCCTTTTAAAATTCTCAGCAAAAAATCAGCCCGCAATGAAATGCTAACCAGATATGTGATGGCCAATGAGGTAAAAATATCTGGTAAAGCAATTATTGGAAATCAAGAAATAAAAGATCCGATCTTGCTGTACAGTGATAAACCCTATGAAGGTAAAGAAAAGCTTGACTTTGGATTAATGGGGATGGAAGTTTTAAAGACGCTAAAAATCACTTTTGACCAAAAAAATAATTTAATAAAATTTGAATGATTGAGGTTTGTAGTGAAAAGATTAATTAATCTTACAATATTTGTTATCTACTTGATCGCATTTACTGTCTATGCTGATGAGTTACTACCAAAAGTAATGTTTCACAATAAAGTAATGATTGAAAATGAAATTAGAGAAGCTCAAAATCAAAGAAATATCAATAAGGATATAAACGATCACGAAGTTGAAACCTATTTTAAAGCTAAGCAGGAATTTTGGGAGGAACTTAATTCCTGTTTTTCAAACACTGAGCAAGCTATCAATGATTGTTTTACATTTAAAGTGACTGATTTAGCAAAGAAGGGCAGCTTTATTGCTGAATATTATTTGGCGAAATCTTTAGAAAATCAAGGTCATTTGGATGAAGCTTTAACACTTTATAAAAAGTCTTTCGATAATCCCATAGCGCCAAATATCTATAAAAGAGAAATTGAATTTATTATCGATAGATTAGAAGATAAAATATACAATAGACGAAAAACAGATAAAGCTTCCATTTTAATCCCCATTCATGTTGAGCAGCAGCTTTATTTGGAATTAGCTAACCCACCTAAAGGTTTCTATAAGCTTGAATCAAATCAGGAAAAAAATAAGCTTGAATTTTTTCCCAACAACAATAAGGACAAGTCAGAATCGATAACTGTCAAACATACAACCATGTCCAAAGATATGGTTCCTGAAAATGAAAAATTAGGATCTTTTAGTAAAGATATTAAAGCAGAATTTAGTCAAAATTGTTCAAGCGTTGTTGAAGAGAAAATTGAAAAACACGTTGATTATAACATCATTTCAATAGGAATGAATTGTCAGTTAAATAATAGAAAACAAATGGTTTTTATTCGTCAATATATATCACAACTTGAAAACCAATATTTAATTACAACAATCACATACTCAAAAGTAAATCAACAAAATAAACCAGAACGGCAATTTTTGGATGATCTAAAGAAATTTATGGATTCATTTGCTATATTTACAACCAATAGAACCCAAGAAGAGATTACTGGGCATAAATTATGATTGAAGGTAAACTTGTCCAAGAGGTATTCGCATTAGCGAATATCACTATAAATGGTGATAAACCATGGGATATTACCGTAAATGATGATCAATTTTATCATCGTTTATTATCTAATACCGAACTTTCGATAGGTGAAACCTATGTAGAAGGATTATGGGACTGTCCCAAATTAGATGAACTCTTTTATAGAATTCTCGTAGCGAATTTAGAAAGAAAAGCCTTATCACATCCAAAATTTTGGCGCAGCGCAATAAAGCAATCTTTATATGAAATATCTCACACTCTATTTAACCGACAAACTAAATCAAAATCATTGGTAGTTGGTAGACATCATTACGATATAGGAACTGATCTTTATACAGCCATGCTGGATAAGAGAATGATATATAGTTGTGCCTATTGGAATGGCGCAAAAACCTTAGATGATGCTCAGGAATTAAAACTCAAGATGGTGTGTCAGAAATTGGGTTTAAAACCTGGAATGAGTGTACTAGATATAGGGTGTGGATGGGTCGGATTCGCAAAATATGCAGCTGAGAATTACGGTGTTTCAATCGTTGGAATAACCATTTCAAAGCAACAATATGATTATGCCTTCAAATCTTGTTCTGAACTACCGATAGAAATACGTTTTCAAGATTATCGAGATCTTTTACACAAGCAGGAAAAATATGACCGTATTGTAAGTATTGGAATGTTTGAACATGTTGGGAACAAAAATTATTCTACCTATATGAAAACAGTAGCTCATTGTATGAAAGAGGATGGATTATTTTTGCTTCATACAATAGGGGCGAATAGCTCAGATAATGTTAGTAGTAGCTGGTTGAATAAATATATATTTCCTAATGCATACATACCTACGATTGCTCAAATATCCTCAAATTTTGAGAATATTTTTGTCATGGAAGATTGGCACAATATCGGTGCTAATTATGATCAAACCTTGATGGCTTGGTACGACAATTTTAACCAACATTGGAATAAGTTGAATCAAAAATACGATGAACGCTTTCGAAGGATGTGGAATTATTATTTACTATCCTGTGCCGGGAGCTTTAGAGCACGTCATAACCAAGTATGGCAAATTCTTTTATCCAAAAAGGGTATATTACATGGTTATTTTCGTTCTTAAAAGATTATAAACTTCTTCTTGCTACTTCATCCTTGAGTGCTTATGCACGTTTTTCCTTTAGAAACACAAACTATAATTGAAGGTAATACTTACCCGGTTCAAACCAAAATTAAGAACATATGTCGTGACAGATAAACTTAGTGCTTATATTACTCTCACTCAAGATCAACTTTTAGAAAAAGTTAATAGTACTAGAGAAGGGTTGAGCAATACGCAAGCACAGCAACGTTTAAAACAATTTGGCTATAATGAAGTTGAAAAGCTGCACAAAAGATCACTCATTGTCGAATCATTAATACGATCCATTAATCCTTTAGTAGTGATTTTATTGATTTCTGCACTTGTTTCAAGTTTAACGGGAGATGCTTCAAGCGGTATCATCATCGCTTCCATTGTGCTCTTAAGCATTACTATTGATTATGTGCAGAGTCATCGCTCTTTTTTAGCTATAGAGCGATTACGTATTCAAGTAGCACATACTGCAACTGCATTTCGAGATAAAGCATGGAATGAATTATTGACCCGTGAATTAGTGCCAGGTGACATTATTCAATTGAGCGCAGGGGATATGGTACCTGCAGATTCTATTTTACTTACAGCCAAAGATTTACATGTACAACAAGCGGCTTTAACGGGTGAATCCCTACCCATCGAAAAAGAGATCTGCCCCGATGGCGCGAAAACACAAAACCCTTTTGAAGCCACTCATGTGGTTTTTTCTGGCTCCTCTGTTGTCAGTGGGAAAGCAACGGCAATCGTAATTACAACAGGATTAAATACTGAGTTTGGCCAGATAGCCCAAGATTTAACGAAACATGCACCACCAACTGAGTTTGAACATGGGATTGTTCGTTTTGGGTTATTTATTAGCAAGACCATTATGTTCTTAGTTTTATTTGTCTTTTTAATTTGCATTTACCTTAAGCGGGATCTTTTAGAATCACTACTATTTGCTGTTGCATTAGCAGTCGGATTAACCCCGGAATTTTTACCGATGATTACAACGGTAACACTCGCAACGGGTGCCGTGAGAATGTCTAAATTAAAAGTTATTGTGAAAAATTTAGCTTCGATACAAAATTTTGGTAGTATTGATATTTTATGTAGTGACAAAACCGGCACCTTAACAACAGGCATTATGTCCTTGTCTCAATACCTAGATGTTGAAGGAAAATCTTCTGAAAGAACGCTATTGTACGCATACCTCAATAGCTTATATCAAACTGAGATAACACAACCCATTAATGATGCCATTTTACAGCATGTAAATCTTAATCCAATTGATGTTGCTGTCTTAAAACATGAACATCCAGACATCAATCCTTATCATAAAATAGACGAAATACCTTTTGATTTCGAACGGCGTTGCTCAAGCGTGGTGGTGGAACAGCAAGGACTACGTATTTTGATTAGTAAAGGTGCTCCTGAAAGCATATTACAACTGTGTGTAAGTTATGATAGCCATGGTCAATCGTTATCCTTAGACCAAGCTATTAAAAATAAATGTATCAGTCTATATCAATCATTAAACAGCAAAGGGTATCGATTGTTAGCAATTGGCTATCGTCAATTGCCTCAGCAAGAGGCCTATCATGTCAATGATGAAATTAATCTAACATTATCAGGATTTCTAGTATTTTCAGACCCAATCCAGCCTGAAGTGGCCAATGTTGTCAAAGATCTAGCCGCTGCTGGTGTTAGCATGAAGATACTCACTGGCGATAATGAATTAGTCGCGGCCACTATTTGTCAACAAGTTGGTATAAGTACTGAACAGATCTTACTTGGTGAACAAATCGAGAATTTGACGTTACATGAATTAATGTTACGAACTGATAATTGTCAGCTCTTTGCTCGAGTGAATCCCGGACAAAAGCAGCGTATCATCGCTGCTTTGCGTCAACGCGGACATGTGGTTGGATATATGGGCGACGGGATCAACGATGCTCCTTCTTTGCATACGGCAGATGTCGGAATATCCGTTGCCGGTGCAGTAGATGTTGCAAAGGAATCGGCTAATATCATTTTACTTGAAAATAATTTGCGAGTACTTCTCAACGGTATACTGGAAGGCCGTAAGGCCTTTGGTAATATTATGAAATATTTAATGATGGGTACAAGTTCGAATTTTGGCAATATGTTTAGTATGGCAGGGGCTGTGGTATTTTTACCTTTCCTGCCGATGTTGCCTATGCAAATTCTACTGAATAATTTGCTCTACGATGTTTCTCAGCTCAGTATCCCTACAGATAAGGTGGATGACACTTTTATTCGAAAACCGCGGCATTGGGATATCGATATTATTAGAAAGTTTATGCTTTATATAGGCCCAATCAGCTCACTATTTGATTTTTTAACCTTCTATGTGATGATAAAAATATTTTCTGCCTCAGAAACGTTATTTCATACAGGTTGGTTCGTTGAGTCGCTAGCCACACAAACCTTAGTCATATTTGTGATCCGAACCGCAGGATCTCCCTTTAAAAATCTACCTAGTTTACCTTTATTTATCAGCGTCATCGCTATTGTGTTGATTGGTACGTTTTTACCATTTAGTGGTCTTGGACCTCTACTTGGTTTTGTCCCGTTACCTGTAAATTATTTTATTTTTCTGGTTTTGGCAACGGGAATATACCTGGCTTTGGTACAAGTGATTAAGAAGCAATTGATGTGGAGATGGATCTAAAAGGGAAATCAAAATGACTGATCGTAAATACAGTCTTCTTCATACTATTGATATGATGCGCCAGTTTACCAAAATGGAAATTTTTGCTGGTCTGCTTCTGATGCTATCTGGCATCCTTGCCTTAATTTTGGCAAATTCTCCTTTAAGTCCATTCTATAATGCTCTAATCGATTTAAAATTAACTGTAGGAGTTGGCAATCTCATACTTTCAAAGCCTTTGCTTTTATGGGTGAACGATGGTCTGATGACTCTCTTTTTTCTACTAATAGGATTGGAATTAAAAAGGGAATTCCTCGAAGGTCAATTATCTCAAATTTCACAAGTAATCCTTCCAGGAATTGCAGCTATTGGAGGAATTACGGTTCCGGCACTCATTTTTATTTTTTTTAATTATACTGATAGAACAACTATATTAGGTTGGGCTATACCAACTGCTACAGATATTGCATTCTCTTTAGGGGCATTAGCTTTATTAGGAACTCGCATCCCGACATCACTAAAAATATTTCTCATGACTTTAGCCATATTTGATGATCTTGCAGCTATTGTATTTATCGCAATATTTTATACTAGTACTTTATCCACTTCTTCACTGCTGCTTGCAGCTTGTGCAATAGTTCTACTCTTTATTTTGAATTGTCTTAACATTAAACACGTCCCTCTTTATCTTTTTGTTGGTTTAATACTTTGGTGGTTTGTTCTAAAATCTGGTGTGCATGCCACATTAGCGGGTGTAGTAATAGCATTTACTATTCCACTTAAAATCAAAGATAAAAACTATCCATCGCCGTTGGAAGAAACAGAAAAAATGCTCCACAAATGGGTAGCATACTTAATTCTGCCTTTATTTGCCTTTGCCAATTCTGGTATATCCATTGGTTCAGTGACATTAAATACATTAACCAATCCTCTTACGGTAGGTATTGTATTAGGCCTTTTTTTAGGAAAACAAATGGGAATTTTTCTATTCTCTTATGTTTTGATTAAATTCAAACTGGCTAGTCTTCCGAGTGAAACCAATTTTATGCAACTATATGGCATATCCATTTTATGCGGTATTGGCTTTACAATGAGTCTTTTTATAAGTTCGTTAGCTTTTGAGCATGTTGATATTATCTACACTACGATGAGTCGGATTGGTATTTTTATAGGATCAACTCTGTCATTAATCGCAGGATTGTTAATCCTGAAATTGAGCTTCCCTAATAATCGTTAAAATTTCGACGAGCATAAAAAATTGTATTTTAGTTGCTCTTATTTTGGCGAAAATTCAATTGAAATGGCAGTATTTAAATTTATAAACTTATGTGTGGCTGTTTTAGGTAATGCTATCAACCATAAAATACCGTCAATCACTTCTAAGCTAAATTCATTTGGATTGAAATGTTCCATTTTACCATCTGAGGTTTTGATCATAATTTTGTAGCCTTCGTTCTGAAGATTCGTCATCCTTTCTAGAAAATTCTTTGTCATAAAAATATCCTTCTTTCAAAGTTATTAAAATTTGCTAAACACGCTTACAATCAATAATAACATATTTGAATTAAGTTGCATGTCTATAAACAATATACTGATGATTCTTACAGTTCTCATATGGAGAAAGCCATGACTAGCTCACAGAAAACTGAACCCTCCCTGAGCGCAATGGAGGCTATTTATCATCGCCGCGCTGTACGTGACTACTTACCACAAAAAATTGATCATGAAGTCATAAGCATGTTGCTTGATGCAGCTGTCCATGCTCCTACCGCTATGCACGAAGAGCCATGGTCGTTTGTTGTCATTCAGAATCAGGACGTATTAAATCGCTTGTCGGACAAAGCTAAGGCTATGGTGAATGATGAGGCTAAGGGGACTGACCCTAGGCATGCTAAGCATGCTCTCGAAGTTGTGAACAAATCAGATTTTCATGTGTTCTATAATGCGGGAACCTTGATTGTGATTTACAGCAAATTTCAGGGGCCGTTTGTGCTAGCGGATTGTTGGTTAGCAGCAGAAAACCTGATGCTCACAGCCTGCGCTAAAGAGCTTGGCACCTGTGTCATCGGTTTTGCGGTCTCGGCGCTGAACACACCTGAATGGAAGAGTGAATTAGGGGTCCCAGCTGAAATGACTGCCATAGCGCCGATCATTGTAGGTGTGCCAGCAGGCCCAATACAACCCGTACCCCGTAAGAAGCCAGAAATTCTTACGTGGAAGTGAAGGAACAATTTACCAAACTCTGAACCTGTTACTTTAATTTACAAGACTAAATAGCTACTGAGAAAGGTTGACGAATTTAGTAAAATATTAAGGGAAAGCCTAAATGAGATTATCATTTTATGGTGCAACTAAAACTGTAACGGGCTCAAAATACCTATTAAGACTTGATACGAAAAATGTTCTCATAGATTGTGGTCTTTTCCAGGGTTATAAAGAATTACGTTTACGCAATTGGGACAAACTACCATTTGCTCCTCAGAAAATAGATGCTGTTATTTTAACTCATGCTCATATTGATCATACCGGTTATCTCCCTTTATTGGTGAAAAATGGATTCAAAGGACCAATATATTCTACGTCAGGTACCAAAGATTTATGTTCAATTTTATTACCAGATAGTGGTCATCTTCAAGAAGAAGATGCTTATTTTGCAAATAAACATGGATTTTCAAAGCATAAAAAAGCTTTGCCTCTTTATACCAAAGAAGACGCAGAAATTGTACTAAAACAATTTATTACAGTAGATTACAATCAAACACGAAAACTTTTTGATGGTACCCATTTTTCATTTTTACAAGCAGGACACATTTTAGGGGCGTCACTGGTAAAAATCACTAACGGGAATAAAACGATAGTGTTTACAGGCGATATTGGTCGTCCTAATGATAAAATTATGTGTAATCCGGCTATTATTGAAGAGGCAGATTATTTGGTGATTGAGTCAACCTATGGAGATCGTTTGCATAGTAAAGAGCCACCAACAGAACAACTAGGCAGAATTATCAAGGAAACAGCAAAACGAGGTGGGATGCTTGTTATTCCTGCTTTTGCTGTTGGACGAGCACAAATGGTACTTTATTATATACAACAACTTAAAAAGCAACACCTGATCCCTGATTTACCAGTCTATTTAGATAGCCCAATGGCAACTAACGTTACAGATTTATTACATAAACATATTGGTGATCATCGTTTAAGTAAGCAAGAATGTATTGATTTATGTAATACTGCTACTTATATAAGAACTCCAGATGAATCAAAAAAGCTAGATTCCAATCGGATGCCAAGCATCATTATTTCTGCAAGTGGTATGGCAACAGGTGGGCGTATTTTACACCATTTAAAAGCTTTAGCCTCGGATTATCGAAACACAATCCTTTTTACTGGATATCAAGCTGGTGGTACTCGTGGTGATAGGATATTGAGAGGTGAGCATGAAGTTAAGATCCATGGTCAGATGGTTCCTATTCGCGCCCAGATTGAAACTCTTAGTAATCTATCTGCCCATGCCGATTATGCAGAAATATTACAATGGCTAGCACATTTTAAAAGCCCCCCTAAAACAACGTTCATAATTCATGGGGAAGAAAACGCAGCGCAATCCTTAAAATCTAAAATAGAAGAAAAATTTCATTGGAATTGCATTATTCCAGACTATTTACAATCGGTGGATTTGTAAATGACGAATATCAATACGTTAACTTTAAAAAAATTAGGCATAAATACTTATAAAGAAGCCGTTGTGTATATGCGTGAAGATTGTCATATTTGCCGCGCAGAAGGTTTTGAAGCTCAAGCTCGGATCCTGATTGAGCATGAAAATGGTTCTCTACTAGCAACACTTAATACAGTTGAAACGAATTTACTCAGACATAATGAGGCCAGTTTATCAACAACCGCATGGGAATTATTAAATGCAAAAGAGGGCGATGAAATTCATGTGTTTCACCCCAAACCTTTAGCTTCTCTTCCTTTAATAAGATCTAAAATATATGGAAACGAATTAAATAAACATCAATTTGATATCATTATAAAAGAACTTGTTTCAGGTTACTTATCAGATATACATATATCAGCCTTTTTAGCAGCTTCTGGTAATGGTCATCTCAACCAAAAGGAAATCTTATATTTAACCCAATCTATGGTTGATGTGGGCTCTAAATTAACTTGGGATTCAAACTTAATTGTTGATAAACACTGCGTAGGAGGTCTTCCTGGTAACAGGACAAGCCTCATCATTGTGCCCATTGTTACTGCTTTTGGCTTGACCATGCCCAAAACCTCTTCACGGGCAATCACCTCTCCAGCTGGGACTGCAGATACCATGGAAGTTATTGCACCAGTAGATCTGAATTTAAATGCAATGCGCAAAGTTGTTGAAAAAGAAAATGGCTGTATCGTTTGGGGTGGATCGGTCGCACTAAGTCCTGCAGATGATATCCTTATCCGCATCGAACGCGCTCTAGTGTTGGATAGTGAAGGTCAACTTGTTGCTTCTATCTTATCAAAAAAAATAGCTGCCGGTTCATCGCATATCATTTTGGATATTCCCATTGGAGCGACGGCAAAGGTAAAAAATGTAGAGTCCGCTAATTTATTAAAAAATAATATTGAATCTATTGGTAATCAACTCGGGATAGTGGTAAATGTGATTTTCACTGATGGTTCTCAGCCTGTAGGTAGAGGCATAGGACCTGCGCTAGAGGCAAAAGATGTTTTAGCAGTTTTACAAGGGGATAAAAATGCCCCGCAAGATTTAAGGGCAAGAGCATTGATGTTAGCGGGTGAGGTTCTTGAATTCTCACCTCAAGTTAAAAAAGGGACTGGGCAGCAAATTGCTGAGAATATTCTGAAAAGTGGACAAGCATGGAATAAATTTCAAGCCATTTGTCATGCGCAAGGCGGGTTGTTCGAGCCACCAACAGCAAAATATCAATACATCGTACGTTCAAAATCAAATGGTGAAGTGGTTAGTATAAATAATCGATATTTATCTCGAATTGCAAAATTAGCCGGGGCACCCAATTCAAAGGCGTCAGGCGTTGAATTACTGACTCCAATTGGCTCGAAGGTTACTTTAGAACAACCTCTATTTGTAATTCATTCAGATTCAGAGGGTGAATTAGGTTATGCTGTCAATATGATATCGCAGGGCTATGACATCATTCATATTAAGGAAAATAAATGAATTCTTTAGTGTTTTTCCTCTATGGCGCATCTTCACTAAAAAAAATAATGGAAGAAAACTACACATGTGAATCTGGGGATATCACGATTAGACAATTTCCAGATGATGAAACTTACATTAAATTTAATTCAGATGTGAAAGGGCGCTCAATTATTATAGTTTCAACACTCGATAGACCCAACCAAAAACTATTGCCCCTTCTCTTTGCGGCACAAACAGCTAAAGAATTGGGAGCTAAAAGGGTTGGATTAATTGCGCCCTATTTAGCTTATATGCGTCAAGATAAGCGTTTTTCAGAAGGTGAAGGGATTACTTCGAGCTATTTTGCCAATCTTTTATCACGTTATTTTGATTGGATGATAACAGTAGATCCTCATTTGCATCGTAGACATTCGCTAGATGAAATTTATTCAATTCCAACCTATGTTTTACATGCCACTCATCCGATTTCCGCTTGGATAAAAATCAATTGCCATTCGCCTTTACTCATCGGGCCTGATAAAGAAAGCGAGCAATGGGTAAATGAAATCGCTAAAAATGTTAATGCACCCTATGTGATACTCGAAAAAGTAAGAAAAGGGGACCACGAAGTTGAAATTTCATTGCCAAATATAAGCGAGTATCAAGATTATATTCCGATTTTAATTGATGATGTGATTTCAACAGGAAGAACGTTGTCTGAGGCTATCAAAAAATTAAATGAAGTAAATATGAAATCTTCAATATGTATTGGCGTGCATGCTGTATTTGCAAATGATGCTTATGCTTATTTATTAAAATCAGGTACATCAAAAATTATTACCTGCAATACCATTGAGCATTCTACAAATGAAATAGATTTAGGGCAACTCATTATAAAGTGTCTTAATGAGAATAAATTAGCTGAATAAAGTTGAGAATTTTATGAAAAAAACATCATATCCGTTGGCAAAGGTATATGGTTTACTTGAGCCAGGCCCTGTTGTATTAGTCACAACTGCGAATGAGAAAGAGATTAACATTATGACTATGTCCTGGCACACTATGATGGATTTTGAGCCGCCAACAGTGGGATGTGTTATCAGTAACCGTAATCACAGTTTTAAAATTTTAAAAGCAACTAAGGAATGTGTTATCAATATTCCAACTGTTAACATGGCGACCAAGGTGGTTGGCTGTGGGAATACCACAGGACGTAAAATAGATAAATTTGATGTTTTTGATCTCACTCCTGTTGCAGCTTCTAAAGTAAAAGCCCCTCTCATCGAAGAATGTTATGCCAATCTTGAATGCAAAATCGTAGATATAAAAATGGTAAATAAATACAATTTTTTTATTCTCGAAGTTGTAAAAGCATGGATTGATTGTTCAAAAAAACATCCAAAAACTATACATCATTTTGGGTATGGTGGGTTTATTGTGGATGGCAAAATCATCAAATTGCCGTCCAAAATGAAATGATTCAAAAAGATAGCAATCCTCGTTTAATTCAACTCATTTTAAACTGTTATAAATCAATATAAGCATGGTACTATTTTAAAAGGTAAAATAGTTGCTCAGCACCAATTTATCTTTCTAGCTTTGCGGTCGGTAAGACAATAAGGTAAGCCATGGATGGGTTGCTTCAAATAGCGCTTAAGCTCTTAGCCAATGATCGTGGTAAATTTATTACCCTAATCCTTGGCATTACCTTTGCTGTTTTTCTCATGATGCAAATGACGTCTGTCTTTTCAGGGGTCATGTATCGATCTGGCGCCAATATTTTCAATATAGGCGCAAAGCTCTGGGTGATGGACCCTTCAGTTAATATTCAATCCGATAACATTCCTATACCCGATTACATTCTGGATGCCTGCAGAAGTATCAAAGGCGTAAAATTTGCTGTACCTCTTTACTCAGGCGGTGGACTAGTAAAATTATCTACCGGACAATATCAGTCTGTCAGTATTATTGGTTTAGATGATTCGACGCTATTTGGCAGACCTGAGATAATTAAAGGCAGCATTTTCGATCTATTCAATGATGATGCCTATATCATCATGAAGGATGCTGAATTTCACAAATTCAATAATCCTGAGATTGGCACAACATTTGAAGTAAATGATCATCGTGGGGTTATAGTAGGATATGGTAAAGGGGTTGTGAGTGGCTTATTTGGCACACCTACCCTTTATACTACTTTTAAT
Source organism: uncultured Pseudomonadota bacterium (assembly GCA_963829835.1). GTDB lineage: Bacteria > Pseudomonadota > Gammaproteobacteria > Berkiellales > Berkiellaceae > Berkiella. The sequence continues at coordinate 2,949,211 of CAWHKC010000004.1, read as the reverse complement.
CGTGCCAGATCAGATTTGCCAACATTGCGCTTTACCATTACATATGTTCTTGTTGAACCCAAATCGGTTACAGATATTCCCTATATTAAAAAACAAGTAAAAGCACTTGGCTATGATGTACTCACCCAATATGAATTTATTAATAAGAATAGAGATTATTATCTTTATCAGACAGGCTTAGGAACGAATGTGTTGATTATGACATTAATCAGTTTCATCGTTGGTTTATCTATTGCTGGACAAACCTTTTACACCTTTGTGTTAGAAAATCTTGAAGAGTTTGGCGCCTTAAAAGCTATTGGAGCAAAGAAACACGAGCTGATTAAAATGATCTTTTTTCAATCCGCAATTGTCGGTTTTTTAGGTTATGGCTTTGGGGTATTAATAGCCTCTGTATTGATTGCCCTAGCAAAATATCGATTACCTGAATTTGCATCATTGATTACCTATCAAAATTTAGCTGTTTCGTTTTTCATGGTTCTAATCATTATCTTATTTTCAAGTTATCTCGGTATAAGAAAAGTCACCAGAATCGATCCTTTTGATATTTTTAGAGGTTAATGTGATCCTTACAGCAAGGAATATAACAAAATGGTTTGGTGAAGGTGATAATAAAACTTATGCAGTTAAAAATGTAAGTTTTGATGTTAATTATGGGGAAATGCTTTACATTGTCGGTCCATCGGGATCTGGTAAAACAACGTTGTTAAGTATTATATCTGGAATCCTCAGACCCAACGAAGGATCTGTCACTATTGAAGAAAAAAATATTTGGCAACTAGAGGATGATGCGCTAACAGACTTTAGATTACATACAATCGGATTTGTATTTCAAGATTTTCATCTGTTTGACAAGCTTACTAGTAAAGAAAATGTTGCGATTCCTTTGATATTACAAAAAAAGGAATGGGAATATTCGCTAGCTGAGGCCGCTAAAGCAATGGAAATTGTAGGGCTTGGAAAACGAGTCGATTTGCGGCCTTATAAATTAAGCATTGGTGAACAGCAACGCGTTGCGATTGCAAGAGCTATCATCACAAAACCGGATTTACTCATATTTGATGAGCCTACCGCTTCCTTGGATGGAGAGACAGGTAGAAGGATTATTTCATTTATCAGGGAGAATATTTTGAGTGATAAGCGCGCCATTATTGTGGTAACACATGATAACAGAATTTACGATTCTGCAACTCGCATCATCAAGATGGAAGATGGAATCATGAAAGGCGATATCGGGGTGTTAGATGAAAATTAGAATATTATTGATAATTGCAACCTTGGGAATTATCGTTGGAATCATTAGCGCTATCATTTATAACGAAAGAAATGCAGTTCAGCCCCCCATTGCTATCAGCTATAATCCCTATGAGAAAGGTATTTATGCCACAGGCATAATTGAGAGTTACCAACCCACTGGGTCGAATATGAATATATATGCTGAAGTTTCCAATAGGGTAACTAAAATATATGTAAAAGATGGTCAAAAAGTTAAAAAAAATGACCCCATATTGGCGATATTCGATTTAGTACAGCGCGAAATAGTTGAAAAAGATCTAGCTCAAATTGAATTAAATAAAGCAAATCTTATAAATGTCCAAGAACAATTAGATAAAATTCAAAAATCTTATTTGATAAATCCTAAATCGGTGAGCAAAAATGCATTAGATAATGCAATAAACGCTGTTGAAATTGCAAAAGCAACTTTGTCTGTTAGCGTTAAACAATATAACGCTGATAAAAATCTGCTAAGTGAATACATCATAAAAGCCCCCATTGATGGGGTAGTATTGCGTGTTGTACCTTCAGTTGGTGATTATGTATCACCTGTTGGTAGCTATGATACTTATACTCAAGGATATATTCCTTCAGTTCAGATGGGCACTGATTCGCCATATTTACAAGTAAGATCATATGTTGATGAAATTTTAACACCGCATTTACCTAACCCTTCTACATTAGAAGGCACTATGTTTATCAGAGGCTTAAACAACAGAAGTATTGCCCTAGAATACGTAGGCATTCAACCTTACACCATCCCAAACATTGAACTTTCAGATCAGCGAAATGAAAGAGTAGACGTAAGGGTATTGCCAATTATCTTTAAGTTTAAGAAACCAGATGATATTAATGTTTTTCCTGGACAATTGGTTGATGTTTATCTAAAAGGTAAAGCATGAAAAAAACGTTTTGCTATGTCATTGGATCCTTAAGCATATTTTCTAATGGTTGCACTTTGTATAAAAAACCAGAAGTTCCTGCTTTAAACAATCCTCATTTTTTTAAGCCTGCAATAAAAGAAACAAGCATAAATTTAAAAGATGCATGGTGGGAAAATTTTAATGATGAAAAATTAAATTTATTTGTAAATCTGGCTATTAAAAATAATTACAGCTATAAAATTGCGCTTAAGAATATTGAAATAGCCTGCACGTATGTAACTCAAAATCTATCAAATCTTTTCCCTCAAGTGAATATGAGTTTTAATTCTTCGCGAAATAAATCTGCAGCAGCTTTAGCGAATGCTAATGGTAATGCTAACGTAAGCACAAACTCAGTTAATCCTAGTAGCTCAAGTTTTTCAAGGATCTTTAATTTACAAGAATTAACACTCTCCGGCTCGTACCAAGTCGATGTATGGAACCAAATAAGGAATAGCGTTAAACAAGCTCAAGCTAATCAATCTGTGAGTATCGCGGACAGCAAACAGGTAAAATTAACGATTATCAGTAGTGTGGTAAACATCTATTTTCAAATAGAAGCTATCAATTCAAATCTTATAAATCTAAGCGAACAGCTCAAAAGTGCAAAAGAAATTGTACAATTATATACCACACAATACGAAAGTGGATTAATTGATTTTAGTACCTTAGATGATGCTAAAAATCAAGTCGAAATAATAAAGTCCAATATCAATACATTAGAGAAACAAGGTCAAGTATTTCAATATACCCTTGCTTACTTATGTGGTGAATATCCAGAGAACTTCAATCTGACTGTAGATAATCGATTTGAACATGTTCATCTCAATCATCTCATTCCAGAAGGCATACCTGCAAGGATGATAGCAAATAGGCCCGATATTCAAGAAGCTTATTATCAAGTTCTCTCTGCTGGGTATATGGAAAAACAAACTATTGCTAATTTTCTCCCGAACATAAGTCTCACAGGGGACTATGGTTATGCCAGTTCCGCATTATCCAATCTAATTTCTAGTGCAAATTCCTATTGGAATTATGGATTAAATATCACCCAATTTGTTTTTGATTATAAAATAAGAATGAGTGAATATGAGCGAGCCAATTTTCAATACCAAGCTGCTATTTTAAATTATAAAAATGCGGTGATAAATGCTTTCACCCAAGTTGATAGTGCTTTAGTTTCTTACAAGGAAGATAATGAGGCATTACTAGCCTTTGAAAACCAGATTATCAATACAAAAGATAAATTAATGCTCACCGATGCTCAATATCAAGGTGGACTAACAGATTACACTGGATATTTAGAAATTAATCTTAATTACCTTCAAAATGAATACAACTACATCAATCAAAAATTAGCAGTGGCTGAAGATATTGTTCAAGTTTATGTCTCATTAGGCCTTGGTATTTGAAATAAGGTTTGTTATGAAAGGATTATTCAATGATTTATAAAAAAATTCTAGTAACAGTAGATGGTAGCTCAACAGGTAAGTTAGCGCTCAAAGAGGCTATTAAAATAGCCAATGAATTGTCTTCATTCTTACGTGTTATACATGTTATAGATTCGATTTACGTTAATTGGAGTATGCAACCTATTAATCCTAAAGATGTTGAAGATGCTATGAGGGTTGCAGGTATAGAAGTAATAAAAGACACAGAAGCTGATATTCAGAAAACAGGTTTTAAGAATTATGAAACAAAATTGGTTGAGCTGGGTAGAACTGATCGAAGAGTTGAAGAAGAAATCGTAGAAGAAGCGAATTCTTGGGCTGCTGATCTTCTCGTTATTGGTACTCATGGAAGACGAGGCTTTAATCGCATTCTGCTCGGTAGTGTAGCAGAAGGTGTTGTTCGCTGTTCTAATATCCCTGTACTATTAATTCGTGGAAAATAAACACATTTTGAGTTGGTAATAATTGAAGAATATAGAGACGAGAACAATGTTAAACCAACTCTGGCACGCATTTGAAATTAAACTGTATGTATTTACAGTATAGTTTAGCTCTTTAGGCACAGGGGTCTAAACTTAAGTGATTGCCTATTTACTTAGCACCATTGCTGAAATTAAGTATAGCTACTCATTTTAGGTAAATATATATATGAGTTTAGATGAATCTTATTTAAAAACAGACCCCAATGTTGGTCTCACAGCGGCACAGGCAAGTGATCGGCTAAAAAAATTGGGCGAAAATTCAATTGTTGAAAAAAAAACAAGTTTATTTATTAAATTTTTTAAATATTTCTGGGGACCTATTCCTTGGATGATTGAAACAGCCGTTATTCTTTCCGGCATTGCCCACCGTTGGCAAGAATTTATCATTATAGTTATTTTGCTCATGATAAATGCTTGCGTTGGATTTTGGCAAGAATATCAAGCCGATAATGCAATCGAAGCTTTAAAGAAAAAATTGGCTTTAACATCACGCGTCTTACGCGATAGTAAATGGCAGATGGTTCCTGCAAGTCATTTAGTTCCTGGTGATATCGTCTTCATTGTAAATGGGAATATTATCCCTGCAGACATGAAATTGATTGCAGGAAGTTATCTTAGTGTTGATCAATCAGCATTGACAGGTGAATCATTGCCCGTTGATAAGAAAGTAGGCGATGGTGTTTATTCAAGTGCTATCGTGAAATTTGGTGAGATGCGTGGAATTGTTACGGGCACAGGGATGAATACTTATTTCGGTCGAACAGCAAAACTAGTTGAAACAGCTGAACCACGTTCGCATTTTCAAAAAGCTGTTTTAAAAATTGGAAATTATTTAATTGTCATCACGCTGTGTTTAGTTGCCTTAATATTGACGGTAACTCTTTTAAGACATGATCCATTCATGGATACCATTCTTTTTGCATTAATATTAACCATTGCAGCCATACCAGTTGCTTTACCAGCTGTTCTTTCAGTAACAATGGCCGTTGGGGCATTACAGCTAGCAAAAATGAAAGCCATTGTTTCAAAATTAGTTTCCATTGAAGAATTAGCCGGCATTGATATTTTATGTTCAGATAAAACAGGAACACTTACTCAAAACAAATTAACAATTGGTGAACCCATTGTTTTTGAAGACACTACCAAGGAAGATTTGATGCTTGCTGCAGCACTTGCAACTGAAGAACAATCAAATGATGAAATCGATAAAACTATATTGCAAAATATTTCTAAGAAAATAAATCTCAAACAGTATAAAGTTATAAAATTCACTCCCTTTGATGCTGCCCAAAAACGCACCATAGCTGAAATAAGATTTGATAATAACACTTTTGAAGTATCTAAAGGGGCACCTCAAGTTATTCTTAATTTGGTTCAAAATCCCACGCTCCATAAGCAAGTTGAAGGTAAGGTCAATCAACTGGGCACGCAAGGTTATAGAACGCTGGGAGTTGCCAAGAAAACAAATGATAAGTGGATATTTTTGGGATTGATACCCTTGTTTGACCCACCTAGAGTAGATTCAGCCCAGACGATTATGCTAGCTGAAAAAATGGGTGTTAAGGTAAAAATGTTGACTGGAGATCATACTGCGATTGCAAAAGAAATAGCCGGAAAATTAAACTTAGGTGTAAATATTGTTCCGGCGCCAGATGTATTTAAAGATAACAAATTTATTGCTAAAAATCTTGACCAATACGATGGATTTTCAGAAGTTTTTCCAGAGCATAAGTTTGAAATTGTAAAAGCTTATCAGGCTGAAAATCACATTGTTGGCATGACTGGCGATGGTGTTAACGATGCCCCAGCACTGAAACAAGCAGATGTAGGTATTGCGGTTAGTGGCGCAACTGATGCGGCACGTTCTGCGGCTGCGCTCATTCTGACAGATCCTGGTCTCAATGTTATTATTCGCGCGATTCAAGAAGCAAGAAAAATATTTGAGCGTATGAATAGTTATGCGGTTTATCGTATAGCTGAAACAATTAGGGTACTTTTATTTATCTCTTTAAGCATTCTCGCTTTTAATTTTTATCCAGTAACAGCAATTATGATTGTGCTGTTAGCAGTTTTGAATGATTTTCCAATTATGATGATTGCTTATGATAATGCACCAATTTCAGCAGCGCCGGTACGTTGGAATATGAAACGTGTTTTAATACTAAGCACAGTACTAGGTGTGTTAGGCGTTTGTAGTACCTTTTTATTATTTGTTATTGTATTAAAGCATTTTCAATTATCAAAAGAAATTATTCAATCCATTATTTTCCTAAAATTATTAGTGGCCGGTCACTTAACAATATATGTAACAAGAAATACCGGCGTTCTTTGGGAGCGTCCCTGGCCAAATTGGCGGCTTGTTGTCATCATTGAAGCAACCCAATTAGTCGGAACTTTAGCTGTAGTATATGGATGGCTCTTAACGCCAATAGGTTGGACTTATGCGGTAATTGTATGGTTATATGCCTTAGCTTGGACGGGTGTTGCCAGTATTGTCAAAATATTAGTATACAAATTAATAAGTAAAGAATCTAAAAAGACATCTTAGGTAACATAATACTATGAATACAAAAGTACTTTCGCATGAACTACTCCAGAAGATAAATGCGTATTGGCGTGCAGCCAACTATGTATCAGTCGGTCAGATTTATCTGTATGATAATCCTCTTCTGAAAGAACCCCTCGAATTGTCACATGTGAAGCCGTTGGTAGTTGGGCATTGGGGAACAACGCCTGGGCAGAATTTTATCTATGTGCATTTGAATCGCGTTATCAAAGAGTACGATTTAGATATGTTCTATATCTCAGGTCCCGGACATGGGGGGGCTGCGTTGGTGGGTAATACTTACCTTGAAGGGACCTACAGTGAAATTTATCCAAATGTCAGCCTAGATGAAGCTGGGTTGAAAAAGCTGTTCACACAATTTTCATTTCCTGGTGGAATTTCAAGCCATGTTGCACCGACCACTCCTGGATCAATTCACGAAGGAGGTGAACTTGGTTATTCACTTAGCCATGCCTTTGGCGCTGTATTCGATAACCCTGATCTGATTGTTGCTTGCATTATTGGGGACGGTGAAGCGGAAACTGGTCCATTGGCAACCTCATGGCAATCCAATAAATTTCTTAATCCACTAACAGATGGCGTTGTATTACCGATACTACATCTTAATGGCTATAAAATCAGCAATCCTACCGTTCTTGCTCGAATTGATCACGATGAATTGGAACAATTTCTACGAGGTTGTGGCTGGACACCTTACTTTGTAGAAGGTGATGAGCCGCAAGTGATGCACCAACTGATGGCCAGTACATTGGACAAAGTCATCAAAGATATTCACCAGCTTCAAAGCAATGCGCGAAATAAAAACGATACGACGCGTCCCCGTTGGCCTATGATTGTCCTGCGATCACCAAAGGGTTGGACTGGACCCAAAGTTGTTGATGGTTTGCAAATTGAAGGTACGTTTCGATCACATCAGGTGCCATTATTGGTGGATGCTGAACACCCAAATCATGTTAAGCTACTTGAAAACTGGATGAAGAGCTACAAACCTGAAGAGCTATTCGATGAGAATGGCAGACTCATCCAGCAATTGGCTGATCTTGCGCCAAAAGGCGACAGACGCATGGGCGCCAATCCTCATACTAATGGCGGCAGACTGCTGCGTGATTTGCGTATGCCTGATTACCATGTACACGCAGTGACGGTGCCTTCACCCGGAGCAGTTGTTGCCCAAGATACCCTTGTGCTTGGAAATTTCCTGCGTGACGTTACCAAGTTAAACCAGCAAGATCGTAATTTCCGCATTTTTGGCCCTGATGAGACTCTTTCTAATCTTTTAGGAGCCGTCTTTGAAGTCACCAATCGTCAGTGGGAAGCCCGAACACAAAAAAATGATGAATTTCTGGCGCCAACTGGACGTGTTATTGACTCGATGCTCAGCGAGCATGAGTGCGAGGGCTGGTTAGAAGGTTATTTATTAACCGGACGGCACGGACTATTCAACAGTTATGAAGCATTCATACGCATTGTTGATTCTATGTTCAGTCAGCATGCCAAGTGGTTGAAGGTTACACTAGAGTTGCCATGGCGTCGAAAGATTGCATCTCTGAATTATTTGCTCGCTTCCCATGTATGGCAGCAAGATCATAACGGTTTTACACATCAAGATCCGGGATTTCTAGATCACGTTATTACCAAAAAAGCTGATATCGTACGTGTGTACTTACCTCCTGATGCTAATTGTTTACTATCTGTTTTTGATCACTGTTTGCGCAGCCGACACTACGTTAACGTGGTGGTAGCTGGAAAACATGCTCTCCCGCAATGGCTTTCAATGGAAGCAGCGGTAATACATTGCAGCGAAGGTATTGGTATTTGGCAATGGGCAAGTAACGATCAGGACGCCGAGCCGGATGTAGTGATGGCATGCTGCGGCGACACCCCCACACTTGAGATTTTGGCGGCTGTTTCCATTTTACGCAGATATTTACCTGATTTGAAAATTAGGGTAATAAATGTGGTCGATCTCATGAAGTTACAGCCTCAGAGTGAGCATCCACATGGCCTAAGTGACAACGATTATGATTCACTTTTTACTAAAGATAAGCACATTATCTTTAACTTTCATGGCTATCCATGGTTGATCCACCAACTCACCTATCGTCGGAGTAATATTAATCTTCACGTTCGGGGTTATAAAGAAGAAGGTACCATCACAACACCTTTCGACTTAAGGGTGCAAAACGATATTGATCGCTTTCATCTAGTGCAAGATGTGATAGACAGACTGCCAAATTTGGGTGCCAAGGGAGCCTATCTGAAGCAGATGGTCCAAGATAAACTTATCGAACATAAAATATATATCGATAAGCATGGTGAAGATATGCCCGAAATCCGAAATTGGAAGTGGAGCAATAAGTAATGAGAACTTATCTCTGGGCGCATCCTGGTGCGCCCATACCGATAGAATGTGGACTTTAGGGTGCAGCTGTCTTAGGTTGGGCAGCATGAACCACATTTGCTGCTCGTGTTTTAGCAGCTTCAGAACGCCGTTCTTTTTTACTCTTCTTTTCTGCTTTATGTTGGTGAGTGATTGCAGCTCCACTTGAAGTTGAATTTGTAGTAAGAGTAGGTGCGCAAACTGGAACTGGAACTGGAATGGGAGCGCTAGTGGGCGCAGACTCAGTTGCTGTAGCTTTTTGTGAAGATTCTTGCAGTGCTTTGAGTTTAGCTTTTATTAAAGAAAGCTCTTTTACAAGTCTATCATTCAACAATTTAAAGTTTTCTTCGCTTTCTGATCTCTTATTATCTGCTACCTGCATTTGTTGAAGGGGAGCAACGAGAACCTCGGGGCCTGATTGAGCTATCTCAGGCTTTTTGAGCGCTTTGAGTTGAATAACCTCAGCCTCTAGCTCCTTCACTTTTTTATACATTAATTCAAATTGTTTTTCCATGTACTGCAATTGCGTTGGCCAGCTCTTTGCAGCGTTCTCAAGATCCGTACGCAAATGACTCCATCCATCCGACCATATTGCTTTAGCCCATAGTGAAACAAATTGTGGAAGCATTTTGTCCTGAACGTACTTTTTCATTTCATCTAATGATAATTTTAAACTAACTGGGACACTTCCCTCTGGCGTTAAATGGAAGGCGGTATAAAAATCAGAACGCACTTTTTCAGCTTTGTCTTTCCAGCCTTTATTTTCTTCAATATACTTTTTAAAGATCGCTTGAATTTGAGCAACAGCTTCTTCTGGTGAATTTATTATTTGGGGTCCGTTCTGCATACATCCTCTCCGCTTTACAACTTAAAAATGACAGGTAAATCGGGGGTATATTCCTATGATTAAAGAATATTTGCAAGTAAAAAAGTCTAATGTTTTTTATGACATAATTTAGCCGGGTTTATAGACAAGCTTAATCTCATGGTTGTTTATTTTTTTGCAGGATCATTTCTATAGTTTTCTTTGTTGCTTGTTGAAGAGCGGGATCATTTTCATAGCAGTAATTATAATCATTAGTATTTTCTAATTGTCTGAGTTCAAGAATGGCAGTATCAAGTGACACCTTTTTTTCAGTATAGTTTGGGATGGTGCTTGTCAGTATATTTTGAATTTTCGTGTGATGTGACAGGTAAAGTGTACATTTATCTGTTAGCGTAGAGGTAGACTCTGTGGCAGCACAATTTAAGCTAAGAAATAAAGTAGCAATTATGGTTAACTTTTTTATCATATTTCATTCCAATAGAACATTACTAATATATTATACAAACCATATTAATTATTTTAGCACGACCATTATCATTTGATAAAAGGCCATTTATCGAGATACTGTAAAAATACCTAATTAAAACCTGTAGTTTTATCAGGGTATAATTCAACTATATTGAAAATTAGCGCTATTATTTTTCTAATAGCGTTTTAGATAAGAGGCCAAGTCGATGTCCAGCGTGTTACCCGTGATATTCTTTGGCCATGGCAATCCGATGAATGCCATTACGCATAACGATTACACCGCGGCATGGCGACAGATAGGGGCCCAGATTACAAAGCCAAAAGCAATTTTGTCGATTTCTGCACACTGGTATGTTCCCGACACCGGCGTCACCATCACAACAGCACCACGCACCATTCATGACTTCGGGGGATTTCCGCCCGAGCTTTATCAGGTACAATACCCAGCCCCCGGCGATCCTGCACTTGCCAGACGGGTTCAGAAGCTTCTTGCTCCATTGGATGTGAAACTCGATAATTCCTGGGGCTTGGACCATGGTACATGGTCCGTTCTGAGGCATGTTTACCCCGATGGTGATATTCCTGTCGTACAGCTCAGCATCAATGAGAACAAACCTGCATCATTCCATTTTGAGATCGGCAAGAAGTTGGCTCCGCTAAGGGAAGAGGGTGTCCTGATCGCCGGCAGCGGCAATCTCGTACATAATCTTCATGCATACGCTTGGGGTCAACATCCACGTGATCCCTATGATTGGGCAACGCGTTTTGAATCTGCAGCCAGACAGATGATCCTTGCCGGCGATTATAAGCCTCTTGTGAGTTACGAGACTCTTGGGCCAGACGCGGCACTTTCAATTCCAACCCCTGATCATTACTTACCTCTGCTCTACGTGCTTGCTGCGAGCCAGAGCGGCGATAAAGTACTTTTCCCTGTTGAAGGTGTTGATGGCGGATCAATTTCGATGCTGACTGTGCAAATCGGATAAGGTTTTTTATTCTAGATGAGTTGAACAATATAGATACAGAATTAATCTAATTGACTTTCAATGGCTAAACATTGTAAAAATTTTAATGTGTTACTAATTAGTATTCAAAAATGAAAAAGCTATTTAACTTATATACTACGTGCGTTCTGCTGATAGTAATATCAGGGATATCCTATGCAAAAGATCCTCTTCCTTCATGGAATGAGGGATCAACCAAACAAGCTATTATCAGTTTTGTTGAGAAAGTAAAACAGAAGAATACAAAAGATTTTGTTCCTGCAAGTGAACGCATTGTTGTTTTCGATAATGATGGAACACTTTGGTTAGAGCATCCCATTTACACACAACTTGCCTTTGCACTTGATCGTGTAAAAGAACTTGCTCCAAATCATCCCGAATGGAAAAATCAACAACCTTTTAAAGCAGTATTAGAAGGGGACATGAAAGCGCTCGAAAGTTTGGGTGAAAAAGGGGCTTTTGAGTTAGTGATGGCTACTCACGCAGGAATGACCAGTGAAGAATTTGAAGAAATAGTAAATAAATGGTTTGCTAAAGCACGCCATCCCAGATTTAAAGTCCCTTATACCGAACTTGTTTATAAACCTATGGTTGAATTACTTGAATATCTTAGAACTAATGACTTTAAAACTTTTATCGTTTCTGGTGGTGGGATTGAATTCATGCGCCCCTGGGCTCAAAAAACTTATGGCATACCGCCAGATCAGGTTGTGGGTAGTAGCATAAAACTCAAATATGAAGATCGTAATAACAAGCCAATCTTGCTTCGACTACCTGAATTAAACTTCATTGATGATAAAGAGGGCAAACCCGTAGGTATTGAAAATCACATCGGTCGTCGTCCTATTGCAGCTTTTGGCAATTCTGACGGAGATTATCAGATGTTGGAGTGGACGACAGCTGGTGATGGAGCCAGACTAGGCATGATAGTTCATCATGATGACGCCAAGCGCGAATACGCTTATGATCGCAACACTGCTTTTGGAAAGCTCGACAAAGCACTGGATGCAGCCAAAAGTCATGGCTGGATACTTATTAGCATAAAAGATGATTGGAAACAGGTCTTTGCATTTGATAAGTAGTCTCTAGCATAAACAGGGAGAAAACATGTTTAAATCTAATAAAATATGGGTGACATTGGTCATTGGATTATTAACTCTGCAAAGCTATGCTAAAGATTCCGATAAGAAACAAGAAGCTATTACCGCTATTGATATAGCTTTAGAGCCAGATGCAACAATGATCAAGCATGCTGAGGAAGCTAATGCCCGTTTGCTGAAGGATTTCCCTAAAGGCTTCGTACTGGACGCATCACACCATCCCCACATATCCATATTACAACGCTATGTGAAAACAGCCGATCTCGATAAAATATTTGCTGCAGTAAGTAATGTTCTAGATAAAGAAAAGGCTGCCAGCTGGCGCTTAAAGGCTCACAAGTACTACTACATCCCTTGGAAAACTGAAGGTCTTGCGGGCATCGTGATTGAACCCACAGAAAATTTACTTGGCTTGCAACAAAAATTGATTGAAGTCGTTGCTCCTTACACTGCAAAAACGGGGACAGCGGCAGCTTATTTTACTACCCCTGAAGATCCCAATATTAACCAACCGACAATCGAATACGTTGCGACTTTTGTACCCCATGCAACGGGTAAGAATTTTAATCCGCATGTTACTATCGGCATAGCTTCTCAGGATTACTTAAAGGCAATGCTCAAAGAACCGTTCAATGAGTTCACTTTTTCGCCAGTCAAGGCATCTGTCTACCAACTTGGCAATTATGGGACTGCTCGCAAGAAACTCAAAGATTGGGAATTGAATTCCTGATTACCTGGACCTTTAGTGGAGTTGCCTGATTAGCAAGCAATTGCAAGTTATTCAAATTTAAAATTGCGTTAGAGGTGTCTTAATACTTTATTTAACAAATTTAAAATAACGGTAAGATTGATCAACCATGGAGTAAGTCAGTATAAAAGCCACAGGAACAAAATAGGCGCCTGCTATGGTACCACCAACAGCGCCTGCAAAACCGTAACCTATGCCATACGGCGCTGCAATTTTAGCGCCAAGATACCCTGCGCCAAAAGCAAGAAGGGTTCCTAATAGCAACAACTTTTCTTCGCCTTTTTCAATCATGATAAACACGTCGTTTAGATCGAAGGTATCGTCTTCGCCACCAGATACAATCATACATTCATCTAAGGTAAGTACTTTCAAATTTACACCCAACATGCTATCAAGGTTTCTCATTTCTACTCATATCAGTTGTACACTATATTATATGGTTTTAATAGTTCCAATTGCTGCCAAATGAGGAGCTATCCAGACCAGCATTGCTGCATTTACAATCTAGTGATAAACGCAGGTCTGATTCATATAAAAACATGCATATTCTCTCTTTTCCCCATTAAACGCTACTATCTTATAAGATTGTAAGGATCATTATTTTAAATGCGAAAGACCTGAATATATTTGCAACAGGAGAATGCTATGGCTATTGAAAACCAGAAAACCTTGCAAGATGAGATTTTAGTTCTTCAAACACTTCGAAATAACCTCGATGATAATTGGAGCAGCTTGCAAGAAGCAAGAGAAAATGCAAGTCTTGCACAAGATAATCTCAGCAAATTTCAGGATATTAAGCAACTTGGCAAAGAAGAAATAGAGCTTGAAAAAGAATCTATCTTGAAATTACAAGAAAGCATGGCAAATGATGAAAAATACTTAAATTCACTTTCACCCACTGACCCTTCTTATGAGAAGCAAAAAGAGATTGTAACGCAACAGGCAGAAAAAGACAGACAGCTTCTTAAAGATAAAATTACGGCATTACAAGATCCGTTTTCATTTTCACATAGAAAATTACAGATTTATAAGGAACAAATCGAAAGTACTGAGGCAAAAATAAAGGAAATTAAGGACCAAAAAAACCCTTCAAAAGACAATCAAGAAATGATCGATGGACTGCGTAGTTCAATAAAAAATTTAGAACTCAAGACAAAAAAACATGAGGTACTGTTACATTTTCATCAAAGAATTCAAAATTTAAGCATAGCCACACATGAGGTTAAATCAAATATGGATTCTATAGATGAGAGATATAAAAAATGGCCCTATGATAAAATACCAGAATCACAGCGGACTGTGTTGAAAAATATCGAAAATAAATATTTAACAGAAAAATTGGATGCTTTAAGTCTAACCCTGCATTGTTATGTTAACCCAGTCAAAACAGCTGTTAACAAAGATGTAGAAAAAGCGCTTGAAGCGCAGCATACAACATTAACAAAAGAAGTAAAAAAAGAGATAAAAGTACTAGATACAGCTATCCAAGTTAAAGAAAAGGCTTTGTCTTCCCACAAAGCAGAGGAAGAGCGCCGTATTTTAGTTGATGATGCTGTTTTACATAAGACCTCAAAGCCTCTCACTACGCAATTTAACAACCATCGCGATTCTCATCACCCAGTTAAACCGCCGCAGCAAATTCCACAGATATATCCGCAAGAAAAACATAAAGGATATCGACCATAGTCATCAAAAGTCACTCATAATCATTTTTTTGAAGCTTTTGAATCATCTGTGGGAAAAAGCAAAGTTACTACTGCACGTGCGCCCCAGTTTCTTGGGCCATTATCGGAATCGACAGCAAAGTAACGTGGTCCTCCACCTATACTGACTGGCAGGTGACCTATCTTAATTAATTTTGAGATCTGAAGATTAAATGGCATCGATAAATCATCTGAATTCCAATAATATGTTGATTCTGAATTCAAAGAGTAAGTCCATGCCGTTTTAGTGGTGTAAGATAAAAATGGTTGCATATAAGTTTGATTCAGAGAAGCTCTTTCCTCGTTTCCAGCAAATGACCATAAATGATTAGCAAGGATCCCATAAGTCCATCCCTTTGACATTTTCAGGACAACAGCTGTTGGACCAATCGCCCATTTGCCAGTGCCTAACAAAGTTTGCGTGCCAGTTGGAATTTGAATCGCAGGTCCCAATCCCCAAATTATGCCACTTTCAGTAGGTTTTTTAGGAGAAAAGAACAAGCTTTGTAAGGTATCAGATAGACCAAAACGAGTACCTGTGAATGGAACACCATTGGTTTGATCAATGATAGGTACGATGGTTCTTGATATGAGATTCCAATTTTCTGAAATGCTAATCGGTATGACTGGTTGGAAATTGACATAATATTGGTGGCCACTGCTGATTGGGTTCAGATGAGTATTGTAATTTCCTTGAAAGGGAACACTAATGAGATCAGCAACAGGATTAGTAAGTTTTTGAGCTAAATCGCTGTCACTTTCAGCAAAGGATAACTGAGAAACTGAAATTAGAGCGGTATAGAATAAATAATATTTAAATTTATTTTTCATGCCAAATTTCCAATTTATTTTTTAGGAATAATCTCTGATTTCACTCATGGTAGCATACATATAGGTGAATTAAGTGATATTTAAGTAGAAGCCTCTTCTTTGAATTATCTGCCATTGCCTTTCTTGAGTTACAGTTTTATTCGGCGCTATAATGCAGCAAGAAAATTCATGTAGTTTGATTGCTAAATTTAGGATGTCCCATGCTCGCCAGTGTTCAATCTCACCCCGTCGCCCCAATTATTATTTATACGAATAATGCTTCGTTATTGTTGCAAGGATTTTCCAAGCAACGCCTCTTTTTGAAGATCTACGGTTACCGAGCTTTTTGTGGTACAGATGATAATGCCTTTGCACACAATGGCGATAAAGAGTTTCAATGGCATTCTTTAGCCCCATCACAAGTTAATGTAAATCCGACCTCAACAAACCTGGAGACGCTATTAGATCACATTAAACAAAGGATAGGCTTAGAGTTGAGTGCTAGACTCGATCAACTGGCTAAACAGTATCAGGGTGGTTTAGTGGTTATCTTAGATGATAGTTATCGCTCCTTGATAAAAGAGCTCCCTTTTACGAGTATTGCATTTCAAATGCAAAGCGCTGATAGTGAAAAAGAATTGCATCAGTCGATGAGTGGATTGTCTCTTTCCATCGAAACTATAACTTTGGATAATATCCAAAGCCCGTTACGCAAGGCAATCCGGCAACATCTTAAAACACATAGCCCTACAATGACCTATAGAGAAGCTTTAACGCCTCAAGTCCTTAATCAATTACATCGAGTTCATCCAGATTTTAGCGTTTATCAAAATGAAGAAACTCAGCAACTGGATGCGGTTTTACCAAACAAAAATATGGATGAGTTTGAAAAAGCAGCTTTAAGAGTGTATCAAAAGTTAGGCGTTGTTTCGCACTTTGTTCAAAGTGAACAACCCTTACTTGTCATATCCGATATTCATGGTCCCAATTTAGAGAAGATAAATAATCTACGTGAAGAGTTCCCCATCAATTGGGGGGCATTCATTGCTTTAAAAAGCGCCTGTCTTCATCTAAAAGAAATTCAAACCGATCAAAAGCCCTTGATTAATCTCAAAGCCTCGATAGTGAAAATGACTTTGTCTTTACCTGGCGGTTTTGAAATCCAGGTTGGGGCTTTGCAATTGATTCAATTAACCTTATTTTGTCAGGGTGCGAATGCCTATGTGCTGGCAAAAACGCTAAAAAGAGATCTCATTGGGTATTTCCTTGATGAAAAGCAGGTTCAACACTTTACAGTCTGCATGGAAAAAGCGGGTGCTGTTGTTGAAAGAGCATTCGAAAATCAAGGAAAACCAAGGGTGCTACCGTGGCATAAAAAGCTTGCGAAAGATATTTACCAAGAACACGAAAGAAGCTTTTACGCACAAATGCCTCATTTGATGGCTTCTTTGTTTATTCAAAGTTTATATGCAAATGCATCACTTTTGGTACGCGCAAAAAGTAATGGGGTACACGTATTTGCATTAGGTTGTGGCGATGGCAACGAATTGACCAACTTTAGAGAAGCTTGTACACAAGAAGGCGTTGCGATGAAAGGACTGGGACTTGATATCAATCCGAGTAATTTTAAAGAACAAACGAACAATATTCAGTTGGTAGCCGCTGATGCCAAAGATTTGAAATATTGGGTTGCTCCTCATGAAAAATCCAGTTCTTTGAAAGTGGCAATTTTTAATGGCTTTTTAATTCCACAAGTGTTAAGTGGCACTCAACAGGCAACTCATGTGTTACAACAAACGCGTTGTTTTGATGTCGTTTATATCAGTGGCTCGCAATCAGTACTTATCACCCAATCCATGGCCAAAGCGATGGGTTATGATGTTAAAACGGTAAGTGAATTGTATGTGCTGACAAAATCAAATAATGAGCGCAGAAAAAATTATCTTAGCAAACGTGCAGTAAAGCGATCATCTCGAAAATTACTGGATTGTTTAGATTTATCTTTAAGTGCCGATCCCTTACGTGATACTCAATTATTTGATAATGGGGAATTATCCTTGCTCAAACAAGTAGATTTGAGTTGGACTTACATGGAAGTGGAAGAGTTTAAGCAATTATTTGAACGATTAGCTGGTTTAAATATAACCAATTTGAAAATCATTATATCAGGCGAAGAACAGTGGTTAGATTATTTTAGCCTTTTAACTTTAGGAACTAGTTTTGAATTGATTCAAAGAAAGGATTTTTGTCGTGAAGAAGTCAATGCTTTTGCTCCAGGTGAAAGCAAAGCACTCAAAATATATAAAAGCTTGCCGTATGAAGTACCTGGTGTAGATTACCTAAAGCGAAAAGCTAAGGAAAATATAGAAGAAACTTATAACTGGCTGCAAGCATTTTTGAAGCTCTTAACGCCCATAACAGAACAAGATAAAGTTCTCACATCACGCTTAAGCTATAGCGTTGCTACCTTAAAATGGCCAAAAGGACACCGTATAAAACAAATGCGGTTATTTTCGCCACATATCAATGCTGAAAATCCATTAACGCATGAACTCAAAGATCTGCTTGGAGATACGGCAGCAGAAGGAAGTATTCTTCCGGATTTTGAAAAGATCCGCTTGATGGTCACTTATAATGATGGGAAAAAAGAAGTATATAAGTTCCCCAGGCCGCATTTATCAATAGATGTTCGAGTAAAGCTCTCTACTTATGGTTATACTGAAGAATTATTAAGTCGCTTACCTGAAGAATGTAAGATGGATTGGCGTGATGATTTGGCAACGAATTTCTATATACCAGCGAATGTTATCGTTCCCTTTTATCAAAATCATCATCGGCGGTATATTCCACCAAAATTATTTTGTGCACTTGCTGCAAATCAACAATGGTTAATCACAGCCAGATTACATGGAGTAAATCTATTTTCAATTGGCTGTGCAGCAGGCGACGAGTTAAGCTTCACCCAATCCTATTTCAGAAACAAGGGTCTACAATGCCGTGCAGTGGGCATTGATATTAATCCTAGGAATTTTCCAAAACAAACGGATATCACTTATATAGAAGGGGATATGCGTCAGCTGCAAACACTGATTGCGCCTTATTGTAATAATGCGAGTCTCAAAATTGGTATGTTTATTGGATCCTTAGCTCGACAATGTTTAAGCAATGGGATGATAGAGGCTCTTGATGTGTTACAACAAGCCAAAGACATGGATTTAATGATGTTAAGTGGTGCTACCGATCCCGTGATGACCACCTGGGTTGCTAAAGGTATTGGCTGGAAAACAAAGGGGTGTAGTATTAGTAAAGATATGGAAGAAGATGGTTCTAAAAAATCACCAATTATGCGATATAATGTTTTTATGTTATATAAAATGACAGATCAAGAACGCAAGCAATATTTATTAAAACGAGGCATTAAGAGAACTCGTGCAAAGCAATTTCATTGTTTAGATTTGTCTTTTAGTGCTTCACCTTTAAGAGATATTTCATTATTTACTTACGAAGATCTTAAATCCATTAAACAAATTGATTTAAGTTGGACAAAGATGAGCGACATTGAGGCAACAAGCTTATTTGCAACGATCACTCGTCTTGCTATCCCTTCCTTAAAAATAATTGTTTCCTCCAAAGAATCATGGTTAACTAAAGTTGAGAGCTTGAAAAATTTTGAATGTTTTATTCGAGAAGATCATTTGCCTGATGAGATCCCTTTTATATCACCAAGCAATGCACGACTACTTGGCATCTATGAACAACTTCCTGTAAAAAAATTAACAAGATAGAGAAAAGGATCAGCCCACTTAACAACTGCAAGTAAGTGGGGTGAGCACATGGAGGCCTCAATAGCAGTAATTTCCCTATTTAAAGTTTTAATTGCTGTTGATTTGTTTCTATGAGCGCTTGCTTGGCAGGTATAGAAGACGAAAGCGTTTTACTTTGAGAAAAAATCAAAGGATTTATATTTACATTCTCCTTATTTTCTGCTTGGTGCAATGTTTTTAATAGTGCTTTAAATTCTTCATTCTGCTCCATCATCGACCAGGCTGACTCTCCATTCATGTGTTTAGCAAAAAGATCTGCTCCTGTCTTAATCAAAGCCAAAACAATTTCTTTATTGCCATTCTTTATGGCAACCATAAGAGCATTAAATCCTGAACAATTTTGCTCATTAATATTACAATTTCTTTTAAGTAAAGCGAATACGACTTCATTATAGCCTTTGAAACAAGCGTTCATTAATGGTGTGGTGCCTGAATCATTTTTACAATTGATATCGTTTGCCTTTTCTAATATTTCAAGCACAACTTTTTCATCAATTTTATGACGTACATCAAGCGCATCTCGTAAAGGTAAAACATCTCGTGCTGCTTTATTGACATCAGCGCCAGCTTTTATTAATGCCGACACGACAGTGTTTAAATTATCTCGAATCGCCATAGAAAGGGCAGTATCTTGCATGTATTGATAAGTAAACTCAGGATTAACATCTGCGCCATGAGAAATAAGAGCAAGTAAAAGTTCTTCCCTATTAGGATCCCAACTTGACAAGGTCTCTATAAGGGGAGGGTATCGATCATTTGCATTAACATCTGAATTTTTGTTTATCAAAGCGAGAGCGATTTCTTTCTGATTTCTATCAAGAGCGAACCATACAATACCGCTATCATTTATGCCTATGTTTTTTTCAATTAATTCTTTTGCAAAATCAGTTAAACCAGCATGAATGGCACTTCTCAAAAGTGAATCGTTATTTTTATTTTTAACATTAATATCCGCGCCTTTGGCTAATAAATCTTTAATGGTGGCCATGTCACCCACTCTTGTAGCAACCATCAGAGCGGTTTCCCCCTTTTCATTTTTATGATCATATTCTATAACATGGTTAATGAGTGTTTTATACATTTCACTATTTTTCTTTGCAATCACCTGCATTAAAACTGTATTTCCATAAATATCTTCATCTTCAATATCTGCGCCATGTTGAATTAACATCTCTGCTATTTCAGGGCTTGCTGTCAACATCAATGCAGTACGACCTTCACGATCGTATGCATTGACTACAGCTCCTTTTTCGATGAGCGCTTTGACTGTTTCTTTTAAGCCATATTTAGCAGCATATATTAATGCGGTGTTATTTTTTTTGTCTTTAGCATGGATATTAGCGCCATTGTTGATTAACTCTAACGCTAAAGAGTTTCTTTCAGCTGGCGTTAAACTCAATTTATGATTAAAAATTTTCAATAAAGGCGTAATTTGTTCTTGGTTAATAGTATTAATATATAATTGATTATTTTTAATTAATTCCATCATGGCAGAAGACGTCAGTTCACCATCAATAAATCTATGCATGCTTAAAATATGGTCACTTACTTCACCATATCGATGTGGATATTTTTCTAATGCAAGCTTTAACATTTTTTGTGACAAACACCGTTTGTTGAAAATATCCCAGTTAAGTAGAGGCATCAATCCAGGTATTTCTACAAGTTTTCTTGGATCTTGCAAAAATATTTCAATAAGTTGAATTGTTTCGGCTGGTAAATCTTCATCAATTCCATACCAATAATAGGGATTATTTATATCATAAATCACGAGTTGTGAATTAGAAT
The DNA here is from genome assembly GCA_963829835.1 of uncultured Pseudomonadota bacterium. Lineage (GTDB taxonomy): Bacteria > Pseudomonadota > Gammaproteobacteria > Berkiellales > Berkiellaceae > Berkiella. Next base: position 2,927,863 of record CAWHKC010000004.1, on the reverse strand, counting down.
CACAATAACCTTTATAATCAATAAATCTCTCGCGAAGAGGTAAAAGTGGCATCAAACCAACTTTGTCAGATATCCCAGATGAATCTCCACAGTGAACTTTATCCGTATAACCTTCTAAAACGAGTTTCCGACCTAATGATTGATAAAACTTGATGACCATTTCATTCGTAGTTTCGTATTTAGACGCACTTTCAATGGAATCAAATACAATGGCCTTATTTTTGCTAAGCCATGCCCAACATTGGCCATATAATTTATCACTTATTTGGGGGTTGTTAATGTCACCTTGACATAAAACGTAAAAGCCGCCATTAGGGCTTGTTAAGCCATGAATCGTGCAGCTTTCACCTGCCTCACCGGATAATGATTGACAGCAATTTGTTAATTTTCCAAAGCAAGCTGCTCTTGCTGCTTGCATTTCATCTTTAACATCGACTTTCATCAAATAATAACCAGGATAACCTAACTCTTTACCATCTATTTTGATATCTGGAATAAACTCTCCCGCATCATTTCGATTTAGCTTAACAAATTTTGCATAATCGTTTTCAGTAAGACTATTATTTAAAAAATATTTTAAAGCAGGGAAGGCATAAAGATCTTTTACTTTCTTAAAGGCTGACAAAGCGGTCAAAGTCAATTGTTCATTAAAAGGAATACCAAGCTCTGTTAATTCTACTTGTTTTTGTGTGATAATTGTAATGAGTTCGTTATATTCCTTTTTTTCTGCTTCATTTAAATTGCCATGCTTCTTTTTTAGCTCTTTAAACTTAGCATTTGTTTTTTCAATATCATCGGTTTTAGTTTTAATTGCAGCAATCAGTTCTCCTTTCTTTAATGACTTGTCTTTATTGATTACTTCAGCTTTATCTTTAATAAAACTTTCAAGGATATCTGCACTTGGCAAAATCTTAGTTCGAAATATTTCGTCTTTTAAGAATTTTGAACATAGCTTTTGCCATGTTGTTACATTCCACTTTCCTGTTGGCAAGGCGAACAAATTAGCATCGTGCATAACGTGTTCAACCTTAGGATGAGCATGTATAAAATCTTCAAGATAGTTTAAGGCTTTCTTTTCATCTTGAAATATAACGGTGAGCTTATAAGCATGTTCTTCAGGAATACCATTTTTTTCCACTGCATGCATGAGTTTTGCATAGGGTAAGATTTTTGCATAAACATCCAGAGGACATAAACTTATATCAACATTAGGGACTTTTTTTAGATTACCCTCTAATATATTAATATCTTCTTTAGTTAATGGTTTAGTAGAAACTATTCTATCAAGAAAGTCTTTTTGAGTTGGGAACTTGTTTTTAAGCTCCTCTAATAATTGCAAGCTTTCTTTGTGATTATTAGCTGCAAATACTCTCATTTTTTCAAGCTGAGAAAATAGTTGTTTCGAATTGAGCATACCGCCTCCTGAATGAATACGTAACAAAACTAACATTTTCATTGGGATAGATATGTCGGGAAATTCCTCTTAGTGTACCTTGAACGATGGAGAGCTAAACTGGCAAGATAAATGGGAACCAGCGACATTAGGTGTAAATAGTTTTGTCTTGATTTTCACTGCTTTTTCAATGACTCTGTCATGTTATAGTTCCAACAAAATTTAAGGACTGAAATTGAGATAAAAGCATGCCAAATGAAGTTGATCAAGTTATTAGTAATTTTATTCAAGCAGCGAGAGAAAAAAATGCTAAAAAAATAGAAGCTTTAATTAAATCAGGCTATAAAATAAATATAAAAGATGACAAATCCTTTACTGCAGCCATGTATCTAGGCAGTCAAAATGACGAACAATCGTGCCTTTTTCTGGTTAATCATGGCGCATGGTTGAATGATTGTGCAGCTGGTGCAGCCTATGCTAATAATAAAACACTTGCTGATAAATTTTTGAATCGCATTACAAATGAGAGTAAACGAGATTATCTCTATGTGACTTGTATGGCGGCTAGGGGAGGCCATCAAGCTCTTGTCGAGCACTTTTTAAACAACATAGCACACGATAAACATAATTATGAACAGATAGCGTTGTGGGCAGCTTATGGCGGCCATCAAGTCCTTGTAGATTATTATTTAAACAAGATAAAGTATAAAAACAAACTCTATTATCAAGATATGCAACCTATACCTGGTTCTGCTTTCTCCAGAGTGAAAAAAAGAATTGTTATCGATAGTCAAGGAAATACTGCGCATCATGCCGGACTATCAGATAATTTATTGCCGATTTTTTCAACTTCAAACACATCAAAAGAGTTACTTTATAATTCAAATGCAACAAAGCGGCCTCTGTCTGCTAATCATGAGGGTGGAGATGAAGCAGTGTTACATATTAAGATAAAACAACTTGAAGAAAAGCTTCAAGACAGCATTGAAGAAAACAAATTGCTAAGAGAAATAAACGAAAGGCTGACTCAAATATTGGATGAATTGCAAAAACCGACTAAAAGAGCAAAACTCAAATAACCTATTGACTTTAAACCAAAGCCCAATTTTGAAATTATTGGTAATGTACTTATCACCACTCAATTCAATTTGATATAGGACATCTGTCGATCTCGTTTGTCCTTTTATCATTTATAGGAAATTCCCGACATCTTTTAGTTTCTAGCTTATTAAACTTCCCAATTAGAATGAATTAAGAGGCGATAGTTTATGAAGCGCGGGCCAGTTGAAAATTTAGAGAATAGTGCAAAAAAAGCAAAAGTTGAAAAATCACTTAAAAATTTACTCAAAGAAGTTTTTAACGGGAAATATGACAATTTTCGTCTTTATTTGCAACAAAATAACGTAACCGCCATTGACGTTGCCAAAAAGAAAATTGGAGATGCCGATGCCATGCACTTGGGCTTTGCGCTCAAAGGCACACAGGTCACCGGAATAGACCTATCCAGCAATTACATTAGCGCTGCAGGCGCCAAGGATTTGGGGCAAGCGCTCAAAGACACACAAATCACCAATATAGACCTTTCCTCCAATTTCATTTACGACGCAGGGGCCAGGGATTTGGGGCTCGCGCTCAAAGACACGAAAGTGACTACCGTTAACGTTAGCCGCAATTACATTGGCGATGAAGGCGCCAAGGATTTAGGGATAGCGCTCAAAGCCACGAAAGTGACTACCCTTAACCTTAGCGACAATAATATTAGCGATGCAGGCGCCAAGGATTTGGGTCAAGCGCTCAAAGACAAGCAAGTGACCAACATTGCCTTAGGCAACAACAAGATTGGCGATGCAGGGGCCAAGGACTTATTGATAGCGCTCAAAGACAGGCAAGCGACTAGCATTAACCTTCGCGGGAATCAAATTAATGCTGTAGGAAAGGACTTAGGTAAAGCGCTCAAAGACTTACAAGTCACCAGTATAGACCTTTCCTACAATCGCATTGATGATGCAGGGGCCAAGGACATAGGGATAGCGCTCAAAGACACGAAAGTCACCAGAATAAATCTTTCCTACAATAAACTTGACGCTACTGGCGCCAAGGACTTATTGATTGCGCTCAAAGACTCGAAAGTTACCACCGTTAAGCTTAACGGCAATAACATTTACGCAAAAAGCGTCAAAAATTTGGGTCAAGCGCTTAAAGACACAACAGTCACCAACATTGGACTACGCAGTAATTTTATTGGCGATGAAGGCGCAAAGGTCTTAAGTGTAGCGCTCAAAGATACAAAAGTGACCAATATTGACCTTAGCCGCAATAATATTGGCAGTGCAGGCGCCAAGGATTTGCTGCAAGCGCTCAAAGACACGAATTTGACCAGCATTGACTTAAGCGCCAATAATATGGGCAATACAGGCGCAATGGAATTTGTACAGCATATTGAAGGCTCTAAAATTCTAAAAATTAAGGGTTTAGATAATAAAGAGCTGACGAAAGCAATAAACTTAAACAAACGTAAACTTATTCTTACGCCTTATTATGCCGCATCATTAAAGTTATTACCTCATGATGAAAAGCATAAATATTGGGGTTTAACAGCGGATGATAAAAACGATAAGCCGCTAGAATATGCCGGTGGTATTTTGATGAACTCAGGATTACCTGATGATGTTCGTGGTTATATTTTAGGATTCCTACCCTTAATGAAGACGCAAAAGGGCGAAAATCAAGCGAATAAATACTTGGAATTGCTGGCTAAGAACGAAAAGGAAAAAACTTGCAGCCAGAAGCAAAACGAATCTTACCCCTTTAAGTGAGAAGTAATTTAATGAAACTAATATAATATCTTGAATTTCATGTCATATATTATGTTTAATACAATTTAGCAATTTCAAAAAATGTTTTATCAGTGCGTTTATTATTAAAAAATTCGCATTTATCATTTTTTGTTAGCATTTAATTATTCATTGTAGTAAATTGCTTGCTCAATTAATATAAATGAGGTGTGATATGTTAAATGGTTCAACTGCACAAACGATTGCTGGTCAGAAAGAAAAGGATGAATTAGCGCTTTATAAATTTCATAACGCATTATTAATGGAGGTAAGCCCTAAAATTGATGTTAATGATACAAGAAAAGGTTGTGAAGTTTGGGATGATGAAGAAAAGACTCAATCGATTGAAACGCTTAGATCTTTATTAGCTAATCGCAGAAAACAATTTGTAGATTCTTGCAATAAAAGCACTGTCGCTAATACAAAAGCAAAAGCAAAAGCAAAAGCAAAGCTATAAATGTTGCTGCAGATGGAATTGCAGATATTTTATTAAAAATATGATCCACAATCAACGCTTCAGGCTGCACCAAGTTTGTTAAAGATCTCTCATGTAAGCAGAAAATCCACCAGTGTAATTCTTTCCGTTTATTGAAGAATCCCTGATTAAATATATATCCTCACATTTCATCTAAGATCAATATACAATATTGAATTTTAGTCTTAGTGCCTATTAAACAGTATTTATATAATCAGTAAATGTTAATTTATAAAATAGTATTTTGGAATCAATATGAAATCTGATCCTCATATTTTGTTTACCCCATTTGATTTGCGAGGAAAAATCCTACGCAATCGCATTGTGATGGCTCCTTTAACACGAAATCGAGCAACACATGAGGGCGATATACCGAATGCCCTCAATGCAGAATATTACGCTCAACGAGCAGATGCCGGTTTGCTTATTGCTGAAGCAACTCAAATTTCTCCTACTGGTAAAGGTTACGCGTGGACACCAGGGATCTATTCACCGTTACAAGTGGCTGGATGGAAATTAGTAACAGAGGCGGTACATCAAAAAGGTGGGGTTATTTATTTGCAACTATGGCATGTAGGGCGTATATCACACCCTTCATTACAACCCGCAGGCATTCTTCCAGTTGCCCCCTCTGCTATTGCACCAGTGAATCAAAAAACATTTATAGAAGATGGTACTTTTACTGAAATTGGCAAACCCCGAGCCCTTGAACTTGATGAAATTCCAGGGATACTAAATGATTATCGACTTGCTGCACACAACGCTATAGAGGCTGGTTTTGATGGTGTTGAGATCCATGCAGCGAATGGTTACCTTATTCAACAATTTTTGTCTGATCGCAGCAATCATCGTACTGATAGTTATGGCGGGTCAATTAAAAATCGTATCCGTTTAGCCTTGGAGATCACTGAAGTCATAACTCAAGAAATAGGCGCAGATCGAACCGGCATTCGGATCTCTCCAGTGAGTCCGGCAAATGATGCATTAGATAGTGATCCAACATCAGTCTATTTTCCACTGATGCGTGAGCTTAATCGTTTCAATTTAGCTTATATTCATGTTATTGAAGGTGCGACCCAAGGTCCGCGAGAATTTAATGGTTTTGATTTTGCTGCGCTAAGAAAACAATTTAACGGTCCTTGGATGGTTAATAATGGCTACACTCAAGAAATGGCAGTTGAAGCAATATCCACTGGGTATGCAGATTTAGTTGCCTTCGGTAGACCTTTTATTGCGAATCCTGACTTGGTTGAACGCTTTAAAAGAAATGCACCATTGGCGGAGCTCGATCGCAAACACTTATACGGTGGTGGTGCCGAAGGTTATACCGATTATCCTAATGTCGACAAAACCAAATGATAAGTGGCCATTACTTCATGTCTTCCTCAGATTGCCGAATTTCCTAATATGGACGATTGTAAAATTATTTTGCAATGCCATTTGAAAAGCTATTCAATCATTATTTTGCGCATTTAGCTATAATGAAAAATAGTTGTTTTAAGCCCAATGAGATTTATTACAATCATTATCAATTTCCTAATGAAAAACTTTTTGATTTTATTAAAAACAAAACTATAAACTTATTAAACATGAGAAATTTCAAAAGCCTATAATAGCACTTTATGATCACACCAAATGAAAGTGTGGACCTGAAGAGTCAGAATTTTCTGAGGAAAGTACCACAAAAAGACCCAGACTTCCCCAATAACTTTTCACTAATCATTCATCATGATTTGTCTATCCAAATTTTACCATTCCTTCCTATTCGGATAGAAGAAAAAACAAAATAACTTGACTCATAGATGAATAACCGCATAATATGCGGTCGCTTTAAGGTTAGTTGTACTTGATTCGTGGAAATAACATCATGATTGGTCTTTATCAGAAAATGCTCCCTTATTTTACCCAAGATGAGGTCAAACGCTTCCAATTTATATGTGCAAGTATGAATTTGCCACTCAATGTTGCTTTATGCTCACCTAAACTGGATAAACTGTGGCAGCCATTTTTAGATCGTTTAAATAGAATGGATCCAAGCATTTCTAACAAAGAACCTTATACTGATAGCTTTAATGGTTGGCGCTACGCAAGTTTTGAGATGGGCTTTAGAGCTATCTGTGATACTCAATGTAATGCTATTGCAATCATCAAAGCAGAACATGTGGATTTAGCAAATACATATTTAAATGCAATCGATTTCACTGGATTATCATTATTGCAACAGTTGGAAAAACAACATGAGGCACTAGAAAAGGTGAGATTGGAACTCTCCAAAATAGAAACTGAATCAAATAAGAAAGAAATTCAAACAGCTGATGATACGCGTGATCCGTTGTCTGGTGCTGCTCCAGCTTTGACGTTCGCATTTGAAGCAAGTAAAGGGAGCGATAAACTAACAAGCAAAGAGGTCCCCAGGGTCGTTGAAGATAAACTAACGTCAACTCTGGTAAAATTAAGTATTAATAATTAAATAACAAATATTAATCATGCTTAACATGTATGCCTCTAAAAAAAGCCTGGTCGCTGGGTTGAAAAAATGTAATTAAGCGCGTCATCACTTTACAAAAATGCGGTGGATTACCTATTGCATGTATTCTTTTTTCCGGTTCAAAAAGAGAAGACCCTCACCACCTAACCCTCTCCCACAAGGGGAGAGGGGACATGAAAATGCGGAGCACTTATTCTGTGACGAAGGTGCCTCTAATCGAAATTTTTCTCTTAGCGTTTCCTTTTTTTTATATTTGGATTAGCAAGCTCTTGCGTTGGTACAGCAGCATTCGTTACGGCTTGAGGAGCGTTGCTGATATGCTGTATAGCTTTTGGTACAGGCGCAACTGCCTTTTCGACAATGTCATGGATTTTAATTTCTTGATCAAGAAATGCTGCCAATCTTTGCTCACTACTTTGCGGCGGTTGCACTGCTGGTTGTAGGTTGACGTCATCTTGTGTTTTTTTCATCTCAACCTTTTGTAGATAAGAAATAGAAGTAATTTGACCTTTTTCAAATGTAATAAATTTATAATTTGCCAGTTCAAGAGCAAACTCCGTAAACCTCGTTTCCCATTTGATAAAATCTTGCATGATTTCATCTCTCGTTGGAATCCTTTGATATTGACTATGTAAAAATAAAATGTGACTTAACAATACAGAAGCGGAGAGACGGCTTATGTTTGTCTGCCTCATTTTGGGCAGACAAATATCAGTAATAAGCTTTTTTTTAATTATTATCAGATTTGCATTTTTCAATTCTCTAGAAGTAGCAATGTATATATCTTCAGAAATTTTGAGATCACCACAAATATTTTGCCATAATGGGATCTTTAGTTGTTGTTGATGCTTTTTATAAAGATAGTTTAATAGTTCAATTGATTTAAATCTTTTTACCGGCGGCTTAGCTTCTGTTTCTGTTAGTTTAGCTTTCTTTTGCATTATGATCGGGATGGGCGTGCTTATCACTTTAGCGTTGTTTGTTTCTAATGGCTGATTATTCACATCAGGCTCAATAAAGCTAACAAAGCCTTCATTTTCTAATTCGGTTAGCATATTATTGCAACGTTTTGTAGTCGCCATAAAATAAGATTTAATTTGATAGAAAGTTGGGATGATCCCATGCTTCTGTTGTTGTTCTAAAATATAACTTAAAATAGTAACGACATTAAACTTACTTTTATCTCTTTCTTTAGCGGGATCTAATTTGTTTGGAAAAAAAACATCTGTAATATTCCACTTTTCATATGCCAAAAAACCTTCTTCTTTAAGGCTAGACACTTGCCTGTAATAACAGTTGATATTAATTTTCAAATCCGCCGTTATCACATCAGGTTTAGGAATGGGCTGATTGCTTTTCTTGATTATTAAAAGATAGTTTAAGAGTTTAAGGGAATAAAATAGTAGAGATTCCGATTGAAAATTAGATTCTACTTCTGTTGAATCATCTGTTGAATCATCTGTTGAATCATCTAAATCATCTGTTGACTCTTCTTGATTTGAAACACTATTTTTTGCATGTTGAGCTGGCCTTAACTGCGCAGTTGGCCGAGAAAATGTGGGTGATTTCGAATCTTTTTCTTTTGATTTGGGTGCATCTAACATATCAAGCCTCATTAAAATAGATGGAATAGAATTTTGTTTGGTTAGTTTACTAGAGATTAAGGTAGGATTGCAAACAAACAATAAAACTAATTAGAAAAATCAATGATTTGTGGTAATTTTAACCTAGTAATTTTTTATATATGTCAAAGGAAGTATCATCTTTGAAGTATCAAATGAAATAAGTACGCCCATTCAATCTGCTATTCAAGGAAGAAAATCGTTTGCCATCACAGGAGAAAAGACAAGTTGAACTTTAGCTTTTAATTCTTGAATCACTTTTACAAACTGTTGCTCATGAACCAGCGTTTCTCTAGGGCATTCCAAAGCTACTACAGTAAAACCATTTATTTTGAATAAATTGATTAGCCCATTATTTCCGTGTAAATGCCGATAACCAACAGCAATAAAAGAAGGTATCTTTAGCATTCAGGTGATGAGATAGGAATATATGCCATAAAATCTTATGAAAAAAAAATGGGGTCAAGCTTGCAAAATTGCATTTCTTGAAATAGAAATGCAATTTTGCAAGCTTGGCCTCAATAACACTCTAAGACCTAACGTTTGCCAATGAATAATTGGATTTTTCTCTTGATTAGAATTTAATTACCAATTTACTAAAGAAGAGTTTGTGCCCCATGATAACTAATATGCCTCATTCTGAACAAGAGAAATCTAGTGCTTTTACAACCTCTAGCTCAAAAGAAAAACAAAAGGAGCCGAAGTCTAAACATATTTGGATATAGCCACCTGCTCGGTATTGGCACGCCAGCTAATCCTCGAGAAGACTTTAAATGTTTTCAAGAGGCTGTTAAACATAATCCTAAAGATGCTTTAGCGTTAAACAATCTCGGATATTGCCACCTGCACGGTATTGGCACGCCAGTTAACCTTCAAGAAGCCTTTAAATGTTTCCAAGAAGCTATTAAACATGATCCTAAACAAGCAACAGCGTTAAACAATCTCGGATATTGCCACCAACACGGCGCTGGTACGCCAGTTAACCTTCAAGAAGCCTTTAAATGTTATCAAGAGGCTGTTAAACATAATCCTAAATATGCTATAGCGTTAAACAATCTCGGATATTGCCACCACGGCGTTGGCACGACAGTTAACCCTCAAGAAGCCTTTAAATGTTATCAAGAGGCTGTTACACATGAGCCTAAATATACTGCAGCGTTAAACAATCTCGGATATTGCCACCAGCATGGTTTTGGTACGCCACCTAATCCTCAAGAAGCCTTTAAATATTATCAAGAGGCTGTTAAACATAATCCTAAAGAAGCTATAGCGTTAAACAATCTCGGGTATTGCCACAGCTTTGGCATTGGTACGCCACCTAATCCTCAAGCAGCCTTTAAATATTATCAAGAGGCTATTACACATTAGCCTAAACATACTGCAACGTTAAGCAATCTCGGATATTGCCACCAGCATGGTATTGGTACGCCAGTTAATCTTCAAGAAGCCTTTAACTGTTATCAACAAGTTGTTCAACAAGATCCCAAAAATTCCATAGCGGTACATAATCTTGAAATCTGTCGTATAGGTTTACCTTTGTCTCCACCGCAACCTCAACTAAAGACAAATGCTACGAAGCATAGTATTGCTTGTCCCATTCCTAGCACTACCCAGATTGAGCCTACTATACCTAAGCCTCCCGCTACTTCGGCTTTTAAGATAGGCAATGAGTTTGCGAAAAATGACACTTTACTCTTTAGCGTTCAATCTCCAGCCATAACGCCGCCCACGACAAACGCCATCTCTTTACCTGAGTCAGATGATGCTACTGAAGATTATTTAAAAGATGACCAAAATGAATACTTTGAAAAGAAAATTGATTTATTAGAGAGGGAAAATCAATTACTTAAGGATGAAATTAGTCTTCTTAGAGAACAACTTAAATTTGAAAAAGAAGCAAATAACTCAAATAAACGTAAATTGGATGATTCCCTTGAGAAGGTTGGAGCAGGAAAATATAGTAAATCATGATGCTGACAATGATCACACTCCGGAGCAAATTCATGCCACGTGTTGCTGAGTGACACAAAGGGCTTCATCTGGCAAAAAAGAATTTAAAAGATAATAAGATCATTCTTTATGCCCCAAAAAGCAATTATAATCACTTATCTGCTTTTTGCTGCCCCTCATCAGAAGTATCAACGTTTATATTTTTTTATCATATTAAAAACAGCTTCAAATAACTATAATCTTGATAGCTATCTGAAAATGGGTGAAATTTTTCTTAAAAATCCCCAATTTGAAAGATTCTTGATTCTGATTTATTAGGGGAAATGCTCTATCAATGTGTTATATGATTTATCTTGCAAGTGATTTAGAATTACCCATCATAGCATATGATGAAAATAATCCATCATTTTATACAAGCAAACTCGATAATAAGATTTGTGAACAAATAAAGACACTTTTAACTCTACCAAATACGGTGACCGTAGGCGGTGCACAGGGATGCGCTTGTGATTTTTTTGGGGCACCTATTGCAGAAGTTAACGATGTGGAACAGTTTGCTATTATAAGAGATCACTTGAATCAATTGGTAAAATATATTTTATCAATCAGGAAGCTTGGCGGTAAAGTTCATCTTTTTTCCTGTTGGAACGACCCAGATGGACCTAAAAAACCAAAAGATATTCTTAAATTAAATCTTGAGACTATCTTAACTTCGGACTTTGAATTTGAAGAAGATAGATTATTTGATATTATTTAACAATGCATTTTAACCACTTTGCTGAAGGACGTAACCTTCCGGTGAGCATGTCTAGATCCCCACTAAGGCCCTGATTTATTGTTGCTCCATGATTCATTTGAAAAGAAACGAAGAACCCAGTAATATGCGAAAAGGCATGGATATTGTTTGTAGTGTGTAAATGAAACATCAGATCAGTGATTTCAAACTAGCGCAACCCGGATCTAATATGAATAAAACAGACCAAGTTGGCAAGCAAGTAACTATTTATGCTGTGATTGATAATAATAAAGATTGGAAGCCAGTCTTAGAAGAAATTGAAACACAGCTTCATGCCGCTGGTATAAAGCCTGCCCTAGACAAGTGGTAAGCAATATCCTTTTATTCATATTCTTGCCTAGGAAAAGGCAAAGCCAAAATCAAGGATGTAATTTATCATTCATCATATCAATAACAAAGGCGCCCTAAAGCGCCATTGTTTTTAACATTATATTAATTTCCATTAACAACATCTGTTTTATTTCCATAGAATAAATTTCCTAACAGTTTATTGTTAAGGGCACCTTTGAGTATATTAACCCCAATGTTGTTTTTAGAGATGCTATTTCCTACTACTTGATTATTAGACGAAGCTGCAGTTGCATTATATGCAAGCGGGCCATCAAATTGCACACCCGCACCATTTGCTAAACAAGCAGAACCATTAACTTTAGAAATCTTGTTATTCACTATTAATGAGGAACCAGTATTATCAAATAATATACCTTGTTCAGTAGCGGTTATACTATTATTTGATATGATAATATTTCTGTTTGGTGTAGGTGAGTAAGATGTTTGGAAATAAATTCCGATTTGGGCTGGGCCTTCAATTATATTGCTATCAATTACAACGTTAGTAGAATTCACCTGCCCCCATGCTGAGCCAAAATGTATATTCGCTGCTTTATCAGGTATAGAACCATTATCAGGACCCGGTGTATATATCCCATAAGGTAACGGTAATGAACAATCTGGTAAGCGTCCTGTGGCAGTGGAGCTAAATTTGTTATATTTCACCACCATTCCGTTAACACCATATACAAGCAGATCCATCGCAAGATTGACGTTACTTTGATTTGCATTAGGTTGGTTAAATACCGAATTAGTAATAGTCACATCGTTGGCGCCTACAATTAACCCACTTCCAAATAATATTCCTAGTTCAGAACCAATTTGCACTATTCTTTGCGCTTGATAGGGAGCAAAATTAGGAATCATGGTAGATGGATCATTAAAGGTACAATTGTCAATCAGTAAGCCTGATGATTGCACATCTCCATAAATATCTGATGCAAACGCAATTGCGCTCAGTGTACCGTTGGTATCATTAAAAGTATCATTAACAATTTTCGCATTTTGCCAACCAATAAGGTTGATATCAGCAAAAGTGCCACCATTAAATGTTGTATTGGCGATAGTTATATTTTTTGATGGTGTGGGTAGCCCGATGTTCCATAACTGAAGCCCACCATCGATACCATTAAATGTACAATTTTGAACAAGCACATTTTGCGATGAAGTTCCTCCAATGGCAACTTCACCACCTGGCAATGAAGAGAAAGATGAATCGACAACAGCTAAATTTTGAATGGTGTTATATGTAATAGCTCCTGATGTTAAATTATTAAATTGACTTTTGTTTACATTTAAGCCAATTGCACTATCTGAGGGATGATAGGCATGTAAGCCATAATTAGCGTTAATAAAATTCATATTCTTTATGGATATATTATTAAAAGCTGCATTTGTACTGTTAGATGGATCTGTTAAGTTAATTGCGCTGTTGTTAGAATCTGTCCCGGCAGCTCCATCTTGAATTGTTCCGTTTTGGATGGAAATATTGGAAACATTAGCGCTAGTTGTTCCCAGCATCTGAATGCCAACTTCTTGATTATTTTCCAGCGTTAAACTATTACCATTAAAATTGATAAAATCATTTTTAACTCCTGGTTCAATGGTAATAGCAGGAGCACCTGATGCTCCTGCGAAGGTAATGCTTTTTGCTAAACAATAAGAGACATTGCTTTTAGATATTGTGTAGGGAACAGAGCTAATCTGAATACAATTCGAAGGAGGGGGATTACTATTACCACCAGCATGCGCTATACCGTGTAACGATACAAATACTAGCGTTGCAAGTGCAGTTATATATAGCTTTTTTTTATGTGATACACAATCATGTTGCAATAAAATTTGACTACTTTTTGATTGTGGTTTTTTATGATTTTGCATGTCACACCTCTTACATGATTTAGCCATCTGCAGATGGCACGGATAGTGTGTGAGTATTTTTAACTCTTTCTCCAGTTAATCTTAATTAATTATGGAAGTAAAGTGACATACTGCTAAACACTACTGCATTTTGCGAAATAAATTTTATTTGAATATGTTTTTCAGTACTTTTTTTGCGATAAAATCAAATTTATGAGTATTAAACAAAGAATTCAAAATGATGAATACGTTGGTATACATTATTTTTGTGTATGACTTTTCATTAAGTTTTGGTACATTAGTATGCTTTCTAGCCATGTAGCAAGATGTTAAATAAATAGGTGAATTTTATGCTATCTGGTAGTCCTGCAGCAGCTTCCTCTAACACTTCCGGTAGAACATGAAGGACATCGGATTGTGCCCTTGTTGCAAAGTCCGAAAAAGTCATGGGCAAAGGTCACCTGCTTGAAATTGAGAGTGCTTTATAGTCACTTTTTCATTATTGAGATATTGCGGGTGGCTTAACCTGCCATTCACTTCATCAGTTAGTGATGACCAATCAGGTTATATTATTCTTTTATTGTTTCTTTTTGCGCTTCCCTTTCAGCGAGTAAATTAATAAATTACCTTGGCTTAAATCAAATTAAAGCTATTTCAAATCCTCAAAAGATTATACAGATAGTACTTCTAGGTCTACCTGAACTTTATATAACATCAAAATACATTCTTCCTAAGCTATTTAATTTCATTCATAAAATGGAAAATTATATTAGTACTTTTATACAAAAACAAAAATATCCAGGGGCCGAAGTCATTTCTTTTGATGATTTTAAAAAGTTAATATGCTTAGTAGAGGAAAGCAAAGCGCAATTATACCCTGATTATTTTTTAAAATTTCTAAAACTTAACTGTAAGTTAAATGAACTTATATCATTAGTTAAATTGGGCGCTGAAAAAAAAGACTGTTTTATTGATCAATTTGAAGAAATGGATGCAAGACATGTCGGTTCAAGTGTTGCCTCATTGCAATGGCTGGCGGCTAAAGCGCTAGCGAAACATCAAATATCCGTTATAGGATCACCTACCAAACTCAAAGAAGTAGTTGAAGCAAGTAAACTTTATGTTAACAAAGATACTAAGTAACCTTCCGGTGAGCATGTCTAGAACCCCCACTAAGGCCGGTCGTTTGTAGGATCAAAATCTATTTTGAATGTAATCCAATCGTTATAGCTGTGCAGATACACTTCTTTAGGTCAGATGGGAATATACTCGTTCTTGTCGGAGATTTACGTTGTTGTGCTGTAATGTGGGTGTCCTTCTTGGAACTTTTATAGCTTATTTTTGTCCTATTAAAAATATAGGAGGAATTTATGTTACTGCAGGAAAATTTAACGCCATATCAAAAGCTATTTAACATTATAGACCAGAGCCAGCGGGAAGGGAAAAACACTCAAATTAATGTTAATTTTAAAGATGAACATGATCACGATTTATTAGATTATGCCATTATGGAGAGAGACATTAATAAAGTTAATTCTCTGCTTCAAAGAAACGTAACTGTAAGCAAAAATCATTTTCATTTGGCTCTGCAGCATGGAAATAAAGATATCATTTTGCGTTTGTTTGACGAGTTAACTGATCTGAAACAATGGTGGCAAAATTATAATATTAAAACAGAACAGGCAAAACGAGATAATGAGCAACACTATCTGAAAACTGAAGATGGATTTGGTGGTAGTAAATTTTTTGCGGACATATTAGCTAATCTTGCAAGCTATTCTCCAGAAACGATTGAAACGCTAAAAGGATTAAACATTATTCAAGATTATGCTTTTATGAGAGACTTTCTTGTGAAAGCAACAGCTATTTCTAAATATGATATTGAAAGATTTGAAGGAGCAATCATCGAAGATAATGAGCCTGATGCATTAATGCTTTATTTTGCTTGTGCCCTAAATGATCAAGCCTTTCTCGATGAGAATTTATCGAAAATTGAAAATACAAATGCCATATATAGGGTATATAAAGAAGAAGGAGGTTTTGTTAATATTTCTTTGTTAAATGCTGCGGTTCAAAAAAATAATATGCCATTTATCAGATCGTTATTAGCTCAAAACAAAGAAGATCATTTTAAAGATAATTTATTTCAGAATGTATTATTTACTGCTGTTATACTTGAGAATGCGCCAGTAATTACATTATTGTTAGCTCAATTGAAAAATCCTTTAAGTACCAATAAAGATGGCAAGACGGTATTGCATATTGCAGCGCAAGTAGGTAACCCTGAAGTGTTAAAGGCTTTAATGGCTGATCCTCGTTTGAGAGAACTTGTTAATGCAAAAGATTATTATGGATTTACGCCTTATGATTATGCTAAAAATAATGACAAACAGACTGAATTTGAAAAAATTACTAATGATTATGGCATCATGCCTTCATCTTCATCAAGAGAAATGATCGAAATAGATCAAGAATATTTAATCCCCATTATAATTTATTACCTTAAAATGAAAGGACAATTTTCTGATTATATCAATCGTTATGGACTCTGTAATGGACTTGCTTTTTTAAAAATAGTTTATGATGAGTTAAAATATAAAGATGATTTTAAGCAGTTTCTGGAACTACTCTCTAAACATGGTGTTGATGCTAATCCATTAGGTAGTAAGGATATGGTTAAAGATCTGCAATCTGGAAATTATATAAATGTAGATGATTTTATCGAACATAGCTTAAATAGCACTTTAGTTTTCTTTTCATCTTTTCCTTATTCAGCAAATGTGCCCGTTATAGCTTTAACCCAATACCAACGAAAAGAGCAATTAGACCTGATAACTAAAAAAGATGTTGTCACTGAGCATTTATTTGAATTAAATACAACATTGCAATCATCTGAGCAATTGGCAGAACATTTAGCGTTGATTTCAAAGATCCCTGGTGCAAAATTTGAACTGCGTAGCTCTGGTCATGCAACAAGTGGCTATTGCACAGCTAAAGATGAATTGGATTTTTACGATCCTTCTCAATTGTATTATTGTCCTCCTACTAAAGATATTCAAAGTATTGCTTCAAGGATCCAAAAATCAGTTTTTGCTTTCAATCCTCACAATATGTCAATGCAACTTTTGGTTTATCAACCTTCTCATGGTTATGAATCAAAATGGGATTTTTCAAAAATTACGGATTCTAAAATGTATTCGGATTATATTGAATCATCCCCTAATCGTTACTCGCCTTTACATGTTGCTGTTTTAATGAGAGATTATAATGCAATAATGACTTTTTTAAATGATCCTCATTTTAATACAAATTTAAAAGACGCACATGGCTTAACACCGCTTAATCTTGCTATTAGATTATGTGATCCTAAGATGGTAGATTTGTTTTTAAATGTTCCAACAATAAAGGTGGGTAAAGCTGAAATGAAAGCAGCCATGCAAGAATATTATTTATCAGAAAATAACTTTCAGCATAGACATTCTACCTTGATGGATGGTAGAACTTTTCATGAAAAGCAAAATACAAATAATTCATCAGAAAAAACAACAGAAATACTCAATAAAATCAAAGATAAATATACACGAGGGGGGAGTATTCATGCAATGGAATTCAAAAGTCTAGAGTCCCTGCTAAATATTTCTAGTATGGGTTCATTATATTATGACCCAAATGAAGCACTGATAAAAAGTCAAATGCTAACGTTACAACAGTTACATGAAAGTGATAAGAAATCACAATTAAGACAACGAATAAAATGATTTGTTGAAACAATAGATTTTATAGGACATCCATTCACACTTACCGCGTTTGGATATTTTTAAACACATCCAATCCATCATGTTTGACTAGTTGTAATAAACGTAAAGAAGCACCATTAGGATGCTTTTCGCCTGACTCCCACTTTTTAACAGTAGCAGGACTTACATTTAGATACTCAGCAAATACAGGCTGGCTAGCCTGAACCCCAAGGCGTATTTTTTTAATCTCCAGCTTTGACATGACGGGTGCCAGTCCGTTAGATGTTCGGATATAGGGTACATACCAAGATTATAAAATTTTGCAGTGCTAATCTGGCTCGCAGCTTAACGCCTGTCCGCCGTACCCTTTGCGAAGACGGCTACATTCCGGCAAACATGCTTTGAATCAAAATTAATTTAATTTAAAGCATGTTTACCGGAAGGAATCATTTGTCTCCTACCTTCGCTTGTTTATAATTAATAATTGTATGCTTGTTCCAAGACATAAGCGGATGCTTTGATTGGCTGCGACACAAAATCGACATATTCACTAAAAATGCTAGGCTGTAATAATACAAAGGGTAAACCTATCACCGCTGAAAACATGGGACCAGTTACTGAATTAGTTAAACACAAAGGAGCAGCTAATGCAGCTATGAATATACCACCACCCGATACTTGTGTTATTTCTTTATTCTCTAAAAATCTCATCATTTTCTCCAAAAGTAGATATAACAAGGTAGTCATATTACACAGCTTATCTGTCGAACTCAACTTTTTTGTGTCATTAATTATTACTTATTTAATTTGTAAACCTCCAACAAGAACAAGCATATTCACCCATCTGACCTAAGGAAGTGTATCTGCACAGCTATAGCGATTGGATCACATTCAAAATAGCTTTTGGATCCTACAAAGGACCGTAAACCTCCGAAAGGTGTATCGCTTTTAATCGTAAAGGTATCATGTTGCTTGCACTTATTCTTGAGCTGAGTATGGCTTAGGCGAAGAGCACGACAAATCTCAGACATGGAATGGTTATCTAGAAGCCCAATGGCTTGTAACCAAATACGATTGGGTATACGACCAGACTTTTCCCTAGTTCCTCGCCAACGATCTAGTTCAATTCGTACAGTTTCAAGGGTAGTGTTTGGCATATTAACTCCATTCAAATAAATCATGGAGCAACAATAAATCAGGGCCTTAGTGGGGATCTAGGCATGCTCACCGGAAGGTTACGATACTAACCGAAATAATAACAATAGTTCGCACAAACATGATTGTGATGAAAGGGTAGAGAACAATGCTGGCCCCAAAAAACGAAAGTACTAAATTAAATGTTTGTATGACGATTCAAATATGCTGCAACCATGTGGACGTTATCAATGGCAAGAAAATATCCTAAGCTCAAGTTTATTGTTGTGAGCCCAGGGAATACAAAAGGAACTCAGGCGCCAAATAATCTTCCCCCCGCAATGCAGTTTATGTTGAAGTATTTGATGATGCCTATTGTATTCCCATTGATGAGCCAAATGGTGCATAAGCTGGAAGTAGGTGCTAAACGCTTTGTAGATGCCATTTCGGATGAGCGGTATAAAAGCAGCGTTTTTTATGCCAGTAAAGAGGGTAAGTTATCAGGGGACATGGTGGACCAGAGCACTTTTTTTACTGATTTGAAAAATACTTCATTTCAAGATAACGCCAACGAGGCAATTTACCATTTCATAAAATAGGCCTGAAAAGTAGTAGTTCTTCATATATGAGTATTTTTAAAAAATCTGTAGCAAATAGAGCATATCTTTATTCCAAAATGAATTGTTAATTTTTCGGCTGGTTCTAGCTTTGCAATTCAACTCAAAAGTGTGGAATTTCACAGATTTGACAAGAGAAAAGTGGCCTTCCGGTGCGATAGTTCAATTGGCGTCTCATAAAAAATAGTCTGAAAATATCATGTCATACTTAAAGCCATTATTACCATTTTTACTTACTACATAACCATAACCCTTTGCTACGAAGTAAATGGAGGTGCCACAGGCATCTTGAGGAGCTTTCCATATACCAAAAAGACCAGTAATAGTTCCAGAAGCAGTAAAAGTTAAACCATTTTCTTCCCATGTTGCATTATCTGTTAATATAAAATGAGCATAAGTATTTCCGCCGCCACAGATCAAGTCGCCTGCAACAGTACGGATTTCTTTTAAGGATAGTTCTCTCATAAATTAACTCACAGTTTATCTAACTAATAAAGGGCCGCATTCTAACATGCTTAGCGCGCGAAACAAAAAATTATGCTCAAATTGTCAGCTTTAATAAGAGTATCGCCCTGGCGTGCTTATGATGATCAAGGTGATTTAGTTAAATGGGATCGCGCTTCAGATGGAAAAAAAACTTCTGTCCGGATATCAACCAAGGCTCTAAAACAATAACCGGCACATTTACGATCTATAGAAAGCAGGGACCAGAATGTAAATCAAATCGCTTCCCAGTGGGGAAGGGTGGGGCACCAATGCCTTGGCGTAATACCTCTATAAACAATCAATTGATAAATAGATGTTGTCGTTGGAGCTATATTTGGGTGAAAAAATTGCCTTGATTTAGAGCCAAAATATTTGAAAAATGGTTTGATTTATAACCAATATTGACCTACTAATGGCATGGTATGCAATAAAATCAAGGTGTTAGGTGACTTTCCGGTGCGCCAGCCTAGATCTCGCAAAGTCAATTCATTAAGCTCCTGCCGGAGAAATTGATAATCCTCCAAATATTCCAATTGTCCTCTAACATGAGATTTGGAGATTTATACGAAAGTCAAAAACTCAGGCCTAACCCCGATATTTCTGAGTGTTTTTTGTTAGACTGTCGCAACGATTAAAAGATGGGGCATTCTTTACACCAACTAATTCTCATGTTTTCTTCTCTTGGCGCCAACTACCAAATTTCCAACAAATTCTACGGCTTCTCTCTTTAATAATTTTATTTCACTATTTCTAATATTATTTTTCTGCTTCACTATCTTTTGGTGTAATTTGTTCGCTAGACTCAAGTATTTTCCTGCTTGATTTTCACCTTCTCGCGTTTTCATCAGTGGCATAAATCCTAAAATATAACCCCGTATATCCTCAGGCAATTTAGGATTCATCAAAATGCCGCCAGCATACTCAAGTGGTTTTTCATCTTTGTCATCGACTGTTAAACCCCAAAATTTTTGCTTTTCTTCAAGAGGTAAGTACTTTAATTTTGCGGCGTAAAAAGGCGTGAGAATTAATTTGCGATTATTTAATGCAATTGCCTTTTTAAGTTCATAATTTTTCATCGAAACCACAAGTTTCAGAAGATGGGACTCTTCTATATTTTGCGCTAAATTTCTGGCGCCGGCATCCCTAATGTGATTGTCTCTAAGGTCAACGGTGGTCACTTGGGTACCTGTTAGCGCTCGAATAAAGTCTTTAGCGCCTTCATCGCCAATTTCATTGCTGCCAAGGTCAACGGTGGTCACTTGCGACCCTGTTAACGCTTTTCCAAAATCTCTGGCGCCGGCATCGCCAATTTTATTCCGGCTAAGCTCAACGGTGGTCACTTGCGACCCTTTTAACGCTTGACCAAAATCTTTGGCGCCGGCATCGCCAATTGCATTGCCACTAAGGTCAACGGTGGTCACTTTTGTATCTTTTAGTGCTAATCCAAAGTCTATGGCACCGGTATCGCCAATGTTATTTAAGCTAATGTCAACGGCGAGCACTTGGGTGTCTTTGAGTGCTAAACCAAAGTCTTTAGCTCCGGCATCGCCAAGTTCATTGAAGCTAAGGTCAACAGTGGTCACTTGCGTACCTTCTAATGCTTGAACGAAGTCTCTGGCGGCTTCAATTTTAATTTGATTCCGGCTAAGGTTAACGGTGGTTACTTTAGTACCTTTTAGTGCTAGACCAAGTAATCTCAAATTCCGATTGTGCACACTGCACGCTAAATTTAATATGGATACATTGTTCTCTAGTAAGTACAATCGAAAATCTTCAAATCGTTCCTCAAAAACCTCATTGATTAATTCATCTAAAGATTTTGTTATTTTCTGTTTTTTTGTACTTTTCTCTTTATTTTTAACTGTTCCACGTTTTGGTTTCATAATAGATATAACCTATGAGTATCTGTTTTAAAGCTTCAAATTGTCCGGGTAGTTTTTACCTCTATTTTTCTAAAAAGAAAATATTTAGAATTCTGGCCTATTAAGGTTTTAGTAATCTAAATATGAGAGGAAATTGAAATGAGAGAACTTAATAGCTTTGAATTAGCAAATGTCAGCGGTGGATTAAATAATATTAAAATGGTTTTATTAACGAGTGCAATAGGCGCAATTGCTGGTACCGCTGTTGATTCTTTAAGTGGATCCGCTTTATTGGGTCAATTTTGCAACTATGGAAGTTTCAATATAATTTATGCTTAATAATCAACCCACAACAATAAAATCGATCAATAATTTACCAGATGATGTTTTGCAGCTCATCTTTGCAAATTTAAGTCCACAAGCTTTGGTTAACATAAAACTGGTGAGCCAACGGTGGTTAAGAGTTGTTAGTCGACCTGAATTATGGCGAAATTTAATTAATCAACATTTTCCTTTTTTAGCTAATTACAACGCCGAAGATTATCAAGATTATCTAAAAAATCCCCAAGATTTATTCATAAAAAAAAGTGAGCTTATTAGGTACACATTTAAGCTCGTGCCTGAAAAAATAGGACTCTCCATTATTTTCGCAAGTCTGCGTGGGGAGATTGATAAAATCCAGAGCTATCAAATGAGTGATAAGCATAAGAACGTATTATATACATTAGCTGCAATGAACGGGAGTAAAATTGGATTAAGTAAATTAAATGATGAAGATCGTAAAGCGCTTTTACTTATGACTGCTGTATTAGGGGAACCAGACGCATTTGATAAAATAAATGATACTGAAAAGGAAAGAGTTATTATTGTGAGAGCAACAGTATCAGGAAATCATAAAGCATTTGATAAAATAAGTGATGCTGAAAAGCGCCGTGCATTTATCGATGCGGCAGAGGTAGGGATCCTTTTAGGCGTTAATACCTTATTATCCCATTATAGCCATGTGATTACATCTGAAGATAAAGGTACAGCATTGCTGAGGGCTACTGTAAATGCAAATTTTGAGGTTGTAGAGGTATTGTTAAATCAAGTTGGTCATGATATTGACAGATATTCAAGAGGTAGGGCGTTAATTGTGGCTTCTGAAAATGGTCATATTCGCTTAGTTGAGGCATTATTAAAATTAAACTCTGCTGGTTATGAGTACTCAGGTCTAACTAAAATTGAGGCATTACAAGGAGCACGTTTTCATAAACACGCAAATATTGAGAACGTTCTTTTATCCTATTGGGCACTTGGGCGTTATGCTCCTCAGCATTTTGAAGAATCATGCGCTGAAAGTACCAGGGATTATCAAAATGTAATTGTTGAAGAAAAGGTAAGGCCTGTATTGAATCAATATCCTGTGGCAAAAAGAAAGCTTAAAATACGAGAAAGTGAAGTTAAACTGCTATGCGAAGAAGCGACAAGATTCTTAGCGACCCCACCTCCCGACAATGATCTAAGTATTGGATGCAGATCGAAACTCATTCGTTTCACCAGCAGATAGAGGCTCCATACCATTTGTCGGATAGAGATTTTTTATGGCATCTTGACTAAAGAAGTTATAATAATATCGAACAACTATTACCATATAAAGAAATAAGATGATAAATCTCAACATTAGACAAACTCAATTAGTCGCTGGTGGAAGTTATTTTACCCAAGAGCAATATGCTGCTACGTTTACTAATTGGGGATTAGCTGTCGGCGCAATGTTATCTGCTTGCACTGGAGGGATAGCTTTCTTTGCTGGAGCTGGTAATGCTGTATCTATCGGTGCAGCAGTTATTGGTGCTGCCCTAGGTTATAATCAAGGATATAGTATGGGGATGGCGATGAATAGTGATCCGAATTCCAATGTATTAAACGGTGTTTTTGTTGTTCAAACGTATAATTGATTAGTTAAAACACCTTAAAAATCGGACACACTAATTGGTCTTAGTAAGCCAATCTTATATCAATTCCTAATGAAAAACTTTTAGATTTGATTAGAAATCAATAATATGAAAACATAAAACATGAGATATTTCAAAATCCTATAAAATCACATTATGATCATACCAAAAGAAAGTACGGCACTAAAGAATCTGATTTTTCTGAGGGAAATACCACAAAAAGACTCAGACCCAAATATCTTTTCACCATTTTAGTTTTTCTTTCTTTCATTCATACCACCTAGAGAGATTTTTTATGGCAGATATCACCATGACTCCATGTTAATATCATCGACTTACTTAAAATTAAGTTAGTTTATAAATTCGTGTAGGTACTAAATAGGAGCATATAATGGCTATATATGGTGCAAATCAGCAAAAAGAATTAGAAAAAATCATTGAAAATATGAATATCGAAAGCCCCTTTATTGATGAAACAATTAAACGCTTAAATGATTTTTTAACTTCACCAAGCACAAATGTTGAATCATTAAATTTATCTAAAAAAATACAAGAAAAATCGATCGTCGAGCATATCGGTTACGCAGCCAACGATGACTTAGATAAACTATACCTAGCATTGGTAAAACTATATAATGAAGGAGCGGTCTTACCTCAGGCGATGGAGTATATATTGCTCAAAGCAGCTGTTATGGCAGAAGATCAAACAATGGTAAAAGATACTCTTACTAGCAAAACAGCTAGAGATGATATTGCCAGAGAAATGCGTGAATTTTTTTCATGCAGCGTGTTAAATCTTGCAGCAAGAGGTAATCTTGATATTTTTAGACTGTTAACAACGGAAGCAATATTCAAAGAATTTCTTGCTGATAGTAGACATGATGGTTTTATACAAGTTTTAGTTGAAGCAATTAAAGCGGGCAAGGATAAAATCGTAGATGATTTGCTCAAAATTGAAAATGTAAGAAAACAAATTTGCACCAGAGGAAATTGGGCTGTTCATATTGCTGGTCAGTATGAAGGAAGAAACGGAGAAGCTGGCAAACGTATTTTTGCACAGATACGACCAGTCCATGTTGTTCAAAGTAAAATAAATGAAGAACGACAACAGGAATTGCTTGAACAACATATGAGAAAACAAGTTGCACTTTCTGCAATAACAAAACCAGTAAGTGATCCTATTGCTGAAGCTAAAACTGATGCGCCAGCACCACCACTTTTGGTTTCAAAACAAGCACAAGCAGCTGTACAGCCACCAAATCAGGGTGCTAAACGCAAGAGAGTAGAGGTTGAGTTATCTTCAGATGAAGAACTGGAACTCGTGGTGGTACAAAGAAGAAAAAAGACAACACCACAGTAACTCCACAATATGTTTTATTGCCTGAGACCTCGAATCAATATTATTCCTGGTTCCATAGGCAGTGACACGCCGTCGAAGTCCTTTTATTGTTTTTAGCAAAGATGAATATAAAGAAATCTTTAAATATCTTTCACATAAAGATATTGAGAGTTTTGGGCAAGTTTGTAGAGCACACGAGGTATAGGCAGCCTGGAACAAGCCATGATTGCGCGCAAAATCAGAAGGGGTGAGTATAAATATGTTAGCTGCAACTATTTTAGCACAAGCATTGGGCCAAAAATTAAAAGATCAACAGCATTAAAAGGCTAAAGATCTTTTTCCTTAATTTCTGAAATACTAAGCGCTATTTATTCTCGCACCTCTGGTGAAAGGTACTATTTATAGCTAAGAAGGTAACACGCGATACTGTGTTCATACACTCAAACCCTTAGAAGCCCATGATATGCTTGTTACATAACTAATGGCGGGGGTTAAGAATGTCTAAGAAAGGGGCGACTACACTTTTTCAAAGTTTACCCCCAGATCTATTAAAAGAAATTTTTAAATATCTCACGCCTAGAGAGATAGCAAATTTTACAATGGTCTGCAGATCAAACCAGAATCAAATAAATTCACCAGCTGTTGATCAATTCTGGCAGCCACAACTAAATATCTTAAGAACCATGGATCCTGCAGTTCCAATGACTCCACCGGAAGGCACCTCTGCAAATACAGCGTGGCGATTTCCAGTGTTTAAAAGATACTTTGAAAAAATTAATCAAAGTCAATTAACAGAAATTACCTATCTTCAGAAAGCCTTAGAACTGAATAATCCACCAGATATTTCACAAGAAATGGCAAACACGCTACGTGCCATAAAAAATGCTGCAGAAAAAATTAGCGAGCTTGAAGAAAGGCATAAACTTTTAAATGAGATAAACGAAGCCAGTATTCGAAAGAGAATCGACACTGATTACGTAGAGTTATATTGCGAGGGGTGCCATCTTACGCGCTTTCCTTCAAAGTTACTCAAAGACCCAACCCTTAAAGATTATTGGGCTGGGCTTCAAGTGCTATACCTTAGCAGCAATCAATTAACCGCTGTGCCTCCAGAAATTGGGCAGCTAGTTGGGCTTGAAAAACTTGGGCTTAACCATAATAAATTAACTGCTTTGCCCGCAGAAATTGGGCAGCTGCCGCTTAAAATGCTTTATCTTAACAATAATAAATTTAGTGCTGTGCCCGCAGAAATTCAAAAGTTAGTAGCTCTTGAAAAGCTTACCCTTGAAGAAAACCAATTAACTAAGATTCCAGATTATATAAGAGATGAAATTCTTCATGATTTAAAATACAACACTAAAGCTGAGATTATGGCTACGCAATCCTCACCGCACGCCGAGGAAAAATCCACTGATAGCAAGCGACCAGTTTTATAATTAAATGAAAAAAGCAGCTGTTATTGTAAGCTCAAGATTGCATATAACTATCCTCAAACACTAACAATTAAACTTCCTATCTATCTAATTTATAAAAATGTATCCGCCAAGCCCACGACAATTAATTTTATATAAAATTGTGTAGTATCACTGTTTAATCTGACAAAGGGTGTCGAAGCCACGCGGCTAAGAGGTGTTGGAATGAGAAATAGAATTAGTATTCTGCGAAATTCTTATAAAGAATCTATTAGCAGAAAATCCTCAAGCGTTATTCCTGTCGTTCTTTCAGTTTCAAAAATGAGATTTAGAGCAAAGTATTAATTTAGACTTAATCGCAAGCTAGTCACTTGCAATTACACGAGTTAGGCAACCATCATAGTTAGTTTGTTTTTCCAAAAAAATGGACGATATCGCTATTTTATAGTTAGTTTTTGGCGACATTGCTACTAAATATTGAGATATCGCCAATTATTTGCTATATTATGGCGATATCATATGTTTTTTTAGAGTGGTGGTTCAATGAATACAGCAATAATAGGCCGAGAAGTCGAAACTAAAATCCTTCAGAAAACATTGACCTCAAACGATCCTCAATTGATTGCTGTATATGGCCGACGACGTATTGGAAAAACCCATCTCATACGGGAGTTTTATCGTGACAAGGGCTTATACATTCAATTCACGGGAGTTAAAGACGCAAAGGAAAATGAGCAACTTGTTAATTTTCACGATGAGTTGAGTTCGATTTTTAATGTATGGACTACTGACAACGCACCAGAAAGCTGGAGCGAAGCGTTTAAACGACTGATTAAATCTATTAAGCCAGTGTTGCAGAATCAGCGAGTAATACTATTTTTTGACGAGGTTCCGTGGCTTTCACACAGGTCAAGCTTTCTTAAAGCGCTAGAGTATAACTGGAACCAACATTTATCGACCTTACCAAATCTTGTTGTTGTTATTTGCGGCTCAGTCACTTCATGGATGATTAAACATATCGTGCAAAATAAAGGTGGTTTGCATGGCCGCTTAACCACTAAATTACATTTACAGCCTTTTACACTAGCTCAAACAGAAAACTTTCTATCGGCACGTGGTATACACCTTGCGCGCCAACAAATTGCCGAATTGTATATGGCCTTAGGGGGGGTTGCTCAATATTTAAAAGCCATTCCAGTTGGTACCTCGCCCGCACAAGCAATTCAGGAACTGTGTTTTTCACCGCAAGGCCTATTATTCCGTGAATTTTTTCCGCTATACCGATCTTTGTTTGAACATTCTGAAAAGCATGTTGAAGTTGTCTTACTCCTCGCAAATCATAGATTTGGTCTAACATTAACTGAGATTTTAGATAAATTGGGGCTTTCATCGGGGGGAAGTTCCACTCGAATTCTTCGTGAACTTAAAGAATCTGGTATGGTTGTTGAAATTCTTGGACTTGGAAAGAAAAAGCGTGATGGCAAATATCGATTGATGGATGAATACTCATTATTTTACTTACGCTGGATCAAGGATATTGGCGACTCAATTATTTCAGGTGTAGATGATAATTATTGGCTCTTGCAACAACAATCTCAACGTTATGCAGTATGGGCTGGATATGCGTTTGAAAATCTCTGCTTTCGTCATATCCGGCAAATGAAACAAGCAATGGGACTTGCAGCTGTTAGTACAGTCGAAACTAACTGGCAAGGTTCATCCGAAGAGGAGGGTAAGGCAGAGATCGATCTCGTCATAGAACGCGCGGATCGTTGCATAAATTTATGCGAAATGAAATTTTGGCCTGGTAAATTTCAGATGGATAAAAAGTTGGCTGATAGCCTGGAACGAAAACGACGCATTTTCAAAGCCCAAACACAGACCAAAAAAACAGTATTTACAACACTAATTACACCCTATGGTGCTGGGGAAATAAGCCAGTTCCACTATGCGATTGATCAACAAATTAGTTTGGATGATCTATTCAACATATAGGGAAGGGTAAAAGCGTCGGTTATGACACTAATAACAAGGTGGGTTATTCCGGACGCTTACCTCAAACAAGGTTTAATTGCATAGAATAACTGTTCTATGCAATTGAAAAGTTGTATAGGTAACCGTCCGGAAAAACAAAAACTTTCTATTGCTCCACACTTCAAATTTTCTTGCAAGAATGCTCTTTAACGTATTCTAAAGCGTTAAATACTTTAATCATGGTGATTCATTGGCATGAAGAGATTTAGCCAGAATAAACTGAAAATTAGTGAATAAATGTGTTTACAGTTTTGGCGTTTCTTTATTTTTCTTCTGAATATCAGTGGGCGGTTCTTCATTTAAAGGGTGTTTAAAGGTAGATCCTTTAGAATCGTCTGTTAAATTGCGATACTCGGGAACAAATGTTCCAGGTTTATCATTAACAATTTCATCAACATTAACTTCCTTAGTACCAATATTACCAATCTCATCGTGGACAACTTTGGTTTGTTCAGTAGCTTTTGCTTCAAAACGACAAGTATTCACAAAGTTAACACCCTCAGCCAATCCTTCTACAGCATGAATTCCACCATGACCAGACGAATGAACCCTTAAAGAAGAATGAACAGTATATTTGTTTGCCTTTAGCGTATTATGAAAATCTTGATTCGCTTCCAATCTCGATTTAGCTGACATATCCCTAAATTTTTTATGCTCTGGATTTTGAGTAACTTCAGGTGGGATTGTACTTTCAAGTTTCCCTATTTGAACATAAATTGGTAACTTGCTAAGTCGAGCGCTTGGTTCTGTAGGCAAATCTCTTTCTTGATTTTGATTAAGCGCTGGCGACAGTAAAATTACGCCACCTAACATGCCTGACCGATGCTTTGCAGCATCTATTATAGGATAAGCTGCCAAACTATGTGAAGCAAGGATCACATTGTCAGGATTTGGTTTATCTCCCATCAATTCCTTGCAATATGTTGGAATTACTTGATCTGTAAGAAATTTTGAGAATCTATCTCGGTCAAAATAAAATTCATAGACTCTATCGGGCAAATCTTTCTTCCCATATTTTTCTGAATCTGTCATTTTAGAATCAACAAAAACGATCGCTGTATTAGCAAATGGATTATCTTTATTCTGGCTCATTGCATCAAGATAAGGAGTTAACGATTTCATAAAGCTTTCACCATCCAGCATAAATATCACTTTCCCATCGATAGGATTGAAATCCTTGGGTTTGTATATCCATATATCCCGATCGACAAAAGTGTTTGTGGGATCTTTAATACTATCCTTTCTTATTTCTCCGAGAGTACTTGGGTTTGGCGTTATAGCAGTCCAGGCAGGAATTGATGCCTTAGGTAATTGTAAATATAATGTTTCATGAGAAACAGGCTTCACTCTTTGGTATTTTTCAGATGTTGCATTTTCAACAGTGTGAAGGGATAGTGT
Source organism: uncultured Pseudomonadota bacterium (assembly GCA_963829835.1). Taxonomy (GTDB): domain Bacteria; phylum Pseudomonadota; class Gammaproteobacteria; order Berkiellales; family Berkiellaceae; genus Berkiella. Next base: position 2,898,159 of record CAWHKC010000004.1, on the reverse strand, counting down.
TTTTTCAGGATCATGTTTAGGAAATATTACTTCCCCGTTAACCTTGATGTTATAAAAACAAAATGCATCTTCTGGCAGATTGTCAAGTTGTAAAACAAATGTATCAGTTCCTGGTATTCTTTCAAAACGTTTAGGATTATCATTCTCATCAAGCATTCGTTCGTATAGGTCTTCGCTGTCTAACTCCACCTTTTCAGCATCTTTAGCTTGATATAAGAAAAAGACTTGGTATTTGTCTTTCCCTTGTTCGTCTTTCCCTTGCACTTGAAGTAAAGGTGCCTCCCCTCTAATAGACATACGATCCCATAGTTGTTTTTCTAATAATTTCTTCTCCTCATCATTGCGGCTGCCTCTCATTTTTTCTAGCAAAATATTCAAATCTCTATCATGAGTTTCAGCTTTACCATCGGTTAAAGATCCTGAAATTGACATATTTTTATCCTATTAACTCTATTATTAACCAGGCCTTAATCTAGGTTTCCTGCCTCTTGCTGCAGGATTCATTGCATCTCTTTGATTACGAATAGATGTTCTCATTGGTTCAACATCTTCACTTCCTAAAGAACCTAAAAGTTTTGGAGAGTCCCTTTTAACATAATAGACAAGCCACTTCTCGCCATTTTGTTGAAAACTTTCATCATTTACCATATCAATTTCTTCAGCAACATTCATATTTCTGGGTTCTGTTGCTCGAACAAATGAAAACATGCTTTTAATATTGAATTGTTTAATAAGATAATTACGTATATAAAATGCGGTTTCAATATCTAAATCATCATTGGGATCTTTTGGGAGCTCTCTTAGAATGTACCACATCATTTCAACTTCTGGTCTATTTTGCCACATCATTTCTCTGCAGCCACAGTAACCATATAATGCATTATTTTTCTTTAGAATAACGCCATATATAGTAAAGCCATGCTCTTCTTCATGTTTAGCCCATTCATTGATATAATCGCTCGCTTCTTTCGTGGTGCATTGCATAAGTTGTGCTAATGCTTGTGCATCCTTTTCTAGCAAATTCCTTACAATGACCCTATCTGTTTCTAGTATAATTGGTGACATTACACTATTCCTTCAATGGTTATCATATTAGCTCAATTGTATCATAGGAATATTTAACCATTAACTTCATATGGGTGTGCACTGTATTTATACCCTAAGTTAAGGATCAAGCCGTTTTAATTTGCAAAAATATGTGTTCAAACCAAACCACAAGAGCTATTAATCCACCCAAATTAAGTGCATATCAAACAAGTTAGTTATTGCTTTTATATCTTCAAATTGTCATATGAACAAACTACCATTTTGTTGAATCTTGAGATAACAGCCCCTTAATACGCTCCATCACGTTAAGTCCTTTAAGTTTGGCAGTTTCAATTACGCTCATTACAGTTGCCGCGATATTGCCACCGTTATGAGAGCCTGCAAACAACCAATTTTTACGCCCCAAAGCTACAGGTCGCATTGCGCGTTCAGCAGCGTTATTATCAATATCTACATGGCCATCTTCACAATAACGACTTAGTTCATTCCAAAATTTCAATGTATATTGAATAGCATTGGCAAATGATGATTTCGGCAAGATTGAACCAACTTGAATTTTTAGCCATTTCTTAAATTTATCTAATATCGGTTTGGCATATTTTTGCCTTAATTGCTTTTTATGTTCAGAGCCAAAACTGATAATATCTCGTTCAATTTTATAAAGCCTTTGAATATAGGCTAATGCCACATGTGGCTTCCCCGCTTCTTTTAAAAGTTGAGCAACATCATAAAATATTCTTCTTACGTGCGCCCAGCAGCCAGCGCGATGGATGTTTTCTAATGCACAACATTCATTGTACCCAGAATAACCATCTGCCTGGATTGTTCCTTGATATTTCTTTAAAAAATTGGAGGGACCATCCCTACTTCGACTTGGCGTATATTCGTAAACACAGCCAGCCTCATTGGTATACACCCACATTCTGCCTGTTCGAGTGCGCCCCTTAACTTGTGGATCTTGCACTGGTAGCACCGTATCATCAGTATTGATTTTATTCTGCGTTAACACCGCCGATTTTATCTTATCAACGACCAAGGAAAGCTTTTGAGCAGCATAAGAAACCCAATCACATAACGTAGAGCGCGATATAGGGTAGCCTTGATGCTTAAACATCTGTTCTAGGCGATACAAAGGAAGGTGGTAGCAATACTTAGAAACTAAAAGGTAAGCCAATAAGCCAGGACCTGCCTTGATTTGCTTGCCTCGCCTGCCAGGCTTAGGGGCAATAGAAACCCCTATTTCACAATGACGACAACCATACTTATAGCGCACAATTTCCTTCACTTTGAAGCTTGACGGAACATACTCTAACTGCTCAGAGACTTCTTTGCCTATCTGATGCAATTGCCCCTGGCAGTGGCGACAATATTGGCATTCTTTAGGTAAATCAATCGTAATGGTTTCACGCTCAAGCGCTTCATAGTGTTGAGATATATCACGCTTGATACATATGTCCCCTCCTTCCTCAATTTCATCTAGCAATTTTTGTTCTTCTGGGGTGAGGGTTACAAGTTCAGCAGTATCAGACTCAACTGATTGCTTAAAACGTTCTGACTTCTTGCCATACAATCGTCGATTGAGTGTGGCAAGCTGCTCTTTGAGATGGCTTATTTCTAGCTTGGATGTTTCTAGCTCTTTTTTTAGAGTATCAATGGATTGTTTTAGTAAATGATTTTCTTCAATCAAAACTTCTACTACATTTTTCTCACTTGATATGACATCTTCCATAAGTAAGATCATATCAAAAAACGTGTAATTTCTCTATTAATACATTGCAATTTACAGGCGTATTTTTTATATAATTTCTTATTAAATTAAAATTTAATCACTTCATCTAAACAATATATTTCCCTTCAAATGGTTTCCATGGCCTTAACCTCCCTTCACACATTGTGGCACCAACCAATAACTCTCGTAACCTTCTTGCAGGAAGAGAAGAACTATTGAGCAATTCATTAAAATGAAATTTACTGCCCTCAAATCGCTTATAAAGAATGACAAAGCCTGAGCCATCCCAATATAACAACTTAATACTTGTATGGGGTTTGTTGTAAAAGATAAACGAGATCTCCTTCATTTGGACACCTTCCTATCGCCTCTTGTGCTAAAACAGCAAGCCCATCAAATGATTTGAACATCGGAACTGGTTGGGTTGAAATGAATATATTTAAATTATCAAAATCAATGAGTCCTAGCATTTTTTTCAACTTGTGCAAGGAAGTCTCACTGATACTGGAATCAAAAAATAAACGCCTGCCATTCTTAAAAATCACCTCACAAATGGACTCTCTTCCATTGAAAGCAAGTCCTGTGGGTAAAGTAACATCTTGGCGTACTTTAAGGGACTGAAACATCCAATTAGTTTCTTTAAAGGCGCGCTTGTCTTCGGTATCTTTACTGGTGTAAGCAAACAACCTTAACCAGCGTTCAAATTGGACTTGGTCTATGCTGTGCTTTTTACAAACGAGAGCTCTGTCTCCTGGTACATTTGCACTGCTTGATCCCAGTAATTATGATTTACTTTATTGTCTGTATCATTCATCAGGTTATGCTCCAACTTCAAAGGAGCGAAGTGCCAATGAAACCGAAGGATTGCTAACGTTCAGAACGTTAGCTATACTAACGTTTGTAACGTTAGATAATACCAACAGGTGCAGAGTGGATAATAATCATATAAATCAATCACTTATAGCTGGCAACCTTGCAGGACCTGGGGTGCTTCCTCATTTAGAACAACTATCTACCCTCCCCTTTATCTTTAATCAGGACTTTGGATTAGAGGAATTGCCGCTAGAACCCGGAATAATTCTGATTCGAGGTCCTAGGCAATATGGGAAAAGTACTTGGCTAGAACAGCAAATTGCAAAAACAATTACAGATTTTGGAAAAGGAACAGCGCTATATTTGAATGGTGATGAAATAAAGGATGCGAAGGAATTATTAGATGAGATTAATATTTTAATCCAACTTTTCCCACCTCAAGCTAAGGTAAAAAGGCTGTTTATTGACGAAATTACCGCGATTGATCATTGGGAAAAGGCAATTAAACGCTTAGCTGATGCTGGTGTATTAAAAAAGATTTTGGTGGTTACAACGGGCTCAAAAGCTGCGGATTTGAGAAGAGGCACTGAACGGCTGCCAGGTAGAAAAGGGAAATTAAATAGAACTAATTATATATTCACTCCTATTTCCTATAAAGAATTCAAGAGTAAATGCGAAGATACCTTTAAAGAAGATACTTTATTTGCTTATATTTTATCAGGTGGTTCTCCTGTTGGAGCCAATGCACTCACTGAATCCGGCAGAATTCCTGAATATGTAAACGCTATTGTCAGTGACTGGGTATTCGGTGAATTTGCAGCAAGTGGACGTTCGCGTTCGCATTTACTGGCAGTGTTACAAAACTTATATCGAATGGCTGGAACACCTATTGGCCAAGCAAAATTAGCGCGTGAAAGTGGTTTATCTAATAATACCATCGCCCAAGGATATATCGAATTATTATCTGATCTGATTACCATTATCCCCTCTTTTCCATACGATCCTCAAAAGCAAACTTCTTTATTTCGCAAACCTTGTAAATATCACTTTATCAATATGTTAGCGGCGCTTTGTTGGCATCCCCAGAAGCCCCGCACAATTCTTGAATTAAAAAATCTAGGTAAAGATCTTGGTCCTGTGCTTGAATGGGTCGTCGCTCAAGAAATATCAAGAAGATTATGTATATCAAGTGATGGTTTACCATCACAGCTTAATTTTTGGCAATCACAAGAAAATGAAATTGATTTTTTAATACCTGAACAATCTTTATACATAGAAGTGAAAACAGGACAAACAAGCCCAACAGAGTTTCTGTGGTTTTTAAAAAGCTTTAAAAAAGAGAAATTATTAGTGATTGGAAAAAATCAATTTGAAACCGAAAGAATCAGGGGAATTACTCTAGAAAATTTTCTGCTGCAAGATCCATTATAATTATTTCGCAGAATACTAATTATATGCAATATGATAACAAAACTACTTCTCACGTTTCATAATATTTATTAAGACTAGATAACCTTAATAATACCTTTTAATTGGTGAACCGTATCGAACTGATCTATCACACCAATCGTGATTTCTAAGAATTTCTGCTTAGAAATGAGTGTATCAGTTACAATTATGTTTATTGATGCTTCAACAGTTTCATGCGGGGGAATTTTATGTTTATGACTGTAATACCTAAATCCTTCTTTTTCTAAGATGACTTCGGAATGTAATTCCTCACCTTTTGTTTTAGGCTTTACAAGTCGTGCTTTCAAAATCCTTATTGGAGAGTCAGATATATTAGTAATATCTGCCCTAACAGAGATCTGAGTTGCGAATTTTCCATTCTTTTGTTGCGCTAAATGACAGAAACTACCAATTTCGTGTAAAATTAATTTCAAAATTCTTTTTTGTTTTTGGTCTTCTCGGTAGTTAACGCAAAAAAATACCGCTAATAAACAAGAGAAAAATATCGTACCAATCAGAATATTGATTTGCCATTCCTTTCGGAATGATTCAAAGCTACTGCCTGCAAAAAATAGAAATATAGAAATCACAATTCCTGAAAACGACAGTCCACCTACGAGGGCATATATAATTCTTCGTGATTTAGAAAATATGTTTGTAAGAAAGGGAGGCAGTAATTCAAGCATTCTATGTTGTTTCTACAAAAAAGATAGTTTAGTAACTGAACAAAGAAACCTGCGTCGAGGTTCATCAACTATCTAAATTTTAGCACGTCACTTGAAGATAATAAAAGTTCCCCTTTTAAACCTTATAATAGAAGAGAGCCTAATCAAAGAGCATAAGGGTGATTATTTTTATAATCACCTTTTCAAATTAATCTCTAGAACCGAGGAAACAACCATATATTGCCGGACTGCCGTTAAAGTTTTGGTTTTTGATGGCAATGGATTTTGGCTCATTATGAAGCGTTTTAGCAAAGGTTCCAAATTTTATATTAGTGGGTTATGTAAGTTTAGCCAATAGTTCCTCTTGGAGTAATACGAGGGTGGATTTAAAAAATGGGGTTATTAGACCGGGGGTTATTACTTTTCCTTCTGAGCTATGGCGATACATTCAGTAAAAATCTTCAAATTTACTATTGCTGCCGAAGCGATACTTTGAACACTGGGCTTCTGGATTTATCATTAATCCTCTATTTATTCGTGGGCCTTAAGTTTTGCTTACTTTGATCAGATATTTTTGCTTGGCTTTTTAACTGCTCATAAATGTTCCTCAATGAACCAATATTACTTTCAAAGATCTTATATTCTTCATTTGCATTTTGTAAGGCTTTATCAATGGTTTCCTGAGGTAAACCCTTAACTTTTAAAGCTCTTATTTGTTCGCAAGTATCATCGAAACTTTTTTTAATTATCGATTCTATAGTTGTTCTTTGCGTAGTAGCCTGGGTTAATAATACGTCATCATCAATACTTCTTATTTTGGGGGAAATTACATCTTCTAGCGCTTTTAATAAATCCTCATCTGATAATTTTCCTAACATTTCTTTAAAAACAGGATCCATATTAATACCAAAATCACGGATCTTTTTAAATAAATTATCCGCTGATAAATCACTTATTTGATATGGATGAGTTTGAAAATCTATCAATCCAATTTTAAAGTATGGGTTCTTATTTCCTTTTTGAACTCTCAAGAATCCTAAATTTCCTTGGTGAGAACCTAAATCTGAAAGATTAAAAATATATCCAGCGATGAATATTTTTGCAAAAGAATGTTGAGCTTCAGGCGTAAATTTCTCTGATAAGTTTTTATTTATTTCAGCTACTGATGCTTCGATTAATTTTGGATCCTTAGCTTTATCACGATCATCTTGCTTTGTCGACTGTCTATATGTACGAATCATATCTGTAGAACCACCTCTAAAAATGTCTTCAAAAGTTTGAAACTGCTTTTCTTTAAATATTTGATTTTTTGCATATTTACGAGACATGTCATAGGTTGCAAAGTATATGTTTCCAGCAGGATCAACCAACACTTTAGATTCAGGAAATTTTAACCCAAGTTGAAGTAAATAATTCGAAACAAACCATTCACTAAATTCATTTCCAGTAGTTTTGACAAACCATCTTGCATGTGTTTTAGGATTTTTATATATGAAACCAAATTCCTTTCCTGCTGTTTTTAGCAACCAATCCCAACCTTTAAATTGAGGGTGATTATCTGGTAGGCCCGATTCAACTATAAATGGAATAAGCCATGGTTCTACATTCCAATTTTTTGCTCGAAGACTCGTAATTTCTTTGAACACAAAACTTAACATCTGAGGTGAAAATATCTCATTTAATTTAATATTATCATGTAAAAAACGCGGTTCTTCTGCACTAGCTTTAAAGCATAACTGCGGATTATTTTCTAATGAATTAATAAACTCTTTTAGGCTCTCTTCATCATTAGGATTTTGACGGAGTTTTGAATAGTAAAGGTTTTGTTGAGCTATGCAAAGCAGAACTTTATATTTAAATTGCCGCTCTCCTATTTCAAGAAAGGATTTCGCTTTTTCATCAGTAATGGTGCCATTGTCTTTTAAGGCTGCTATTTTTTCAGAAAAGGTAGTTTTGTTTTTAGGATTTGCCTTTAATGGTGGCGGTAGGTATCTAAAATAAGAAGCTTCAAGGTCATAACTACTCGATTCATCTAATTGAGATTTTACTGAATTATATAATTCATTATATTTTTTTGTTGTTGTATTTAATTCTCTTGTTATCATTGCAATTATGCTTTTAATATCTTCAATTTTAAGTTCCTTTGTTTCGTTTAAATTTAACATCGTGCTCTGAAATTTATCTATCTCTTGTTTAGCAACCATTTCCTTAAGTTTGTTTATTGGTGATTGCAACATGTTTTATCTCCTTCGTGTAAATTCAAACAATTTGCACTATACATAAAGCTAATTAGTGTGTATCTCACCATTCTGGGGCCACCTCTGTGAGGTTTCATTAATTCTATAATTTAATCATTATATAGGACTTATAAAACGTATATAAAGTATGATACTCCGGGTTTAAGAGAGGGGTATCATTAGATTCACGGTGAGCTAAACTAGATCTGCTGACCGCCACTGAGCTTAATATAATGAAAATCCTTATTTTGACGGCACTTCATTAAATTCGCCTGTGTCTGAGTGAAGTTGTCGTTTTGATTACCCACAAATTATCTACTTCCCATGTTTTCTGCTAAATCTTGAATTATTGTAGTTTCCTTGCTATTTCTTTTCTTTTTTTATCTTGAACAAGTTCTCCAACCAATCGAACTCGATCTGGTGTTTGAGGCTTGGGTTATTAACAGCGCAATGGATCTCACCGCCATCAGCAAAATGAATCACACGTTCTGTTTTGGGGCAGGTAAGTTTCTCGAAAAACTCATGACCTGCAGCCATCGCCAATGGTCCTTCACCCTCGCAGGAGATATACAGAAAAGGGCACTCAATCTTATTTTCAAGCCCCGCCAGACTGTAACTTCCAAGGCTGTCAAAAAGTGCCGCTAGAGATTTTCCTTTAAAACCGCAACGGTCTTTAACCGACATTGATGATTTACTGAGTGGATCCGAGGGGTCAATTTTGCTTTCGAGATTTTTCTCATCGGGTTCATTTGGGTTAAGCCCTATCATGGGCTTGAGGATAAGCTTTAACTCTGGTAGTAGAGAGTTGGCAATTACGGCTTTTATGCGTTTTTCGTATGCAGCAGCACGGGGAGCAAAGTATCCGCCCATGCTGTGACCAGAAAGTGCTAGTCTATTTGGATCGACATCTTTGCGTGAGAGAACATAATCAACCGCAAAGCGGGTTGGAACTTCCCAATCTGGGCGATAAAACAAACTTGGATCCAAAGCGTACGCCCCTACTTGACCTGGCCCTTCCCATAGAAAAGCGTTGTAACCACGACGTACTGCCGCGGCACCGCCACCCCAGTAATATAGTTCCTCACAAGTAGTATCTCCTCCTCCGATAATCATCAATGTCGGACGCGGATCACCGGTTGAATCCGCGCGCATAAAATATCCAGGCAAAGTTTTTCCGTTCTCGTAGGGAATGCTTACAGGCTCAATTTGTGGATCGAATAATTTAGCAGCTTGCATAAAGCATGATCGGTGGCTGTGGTACATTTCAAGTTGTTGGGGATCGTTACATTGTAGGTAAAACTGACCCGTCTTCCAGTAGGTAGATGCTCGCAGAAACGCCTCCCGTGCAGAGATAATATGACCACCACTAAGGCAGTCATGAGCAATATTCTCTACCCTTTTAGCAGTAGATTTCCATGCCTTAGTCCAGCCCTCAATGTCTCTATCCTTAATCTGACGAGCTGTTGAGAATATTTCACCTACAGCTGCGCCATCCCCATATGCTCCTGTGGACATAGCTCTGACCACTTGATAGTCGAAACTGGATTTAAAGATTTCGGGCATTCCTGGGGTGTTACTGAAAATCGCTCTCGTAGTTGGTTTTGCCGATTCTGTAGAAGTATTTGCCTGATTTGATTTCATGTTCATTATCAGTTATTACCTTATTATAAAATTACATTTCATGTTGATTTTCGTATACCTAGGAATAGAGCAAATGCTTAATATTAGGCTCTGTGACGGTCCGTAGGTCAAAGTATTCTCTAACGTTGACAATTTTTCCCTGAAGGATCTCGCAAATCAGGACAATTGGGAGTTCTATCTTTGTACCTGGATTTGGCCTTTGTGTTGACGATGGCCATTGGGCGGTGACCACTCCCGTATGTATATATTCCCAGCATAGTTTTGTGCCTTCGGCATTAGTGAAGATATTTGTGGGTTTAATGCCCATGCCAGTAGGGTGATCACGTCCGGCTACGGATCTTAACGCTAGTTGCTTGATTTCATCGAGGCCGCGGAAGGTTTCACCAGTGGCAATTATTGTCCATACGCATTCTGGAGCAATGAGTTTGAGAAAGCTCTCGATATCATCTGAGGTAAATGCTTTTGTGAATGCTTTGACCATATCAGCCGTATTAATGATTTGGAGGGCCATATTTTCACCTAAATTATTGACAGGTATTTTTAAAGTTCATTTAAAAAGGAATATAGTACAAATGCTAAGAAGTTAGTGATTGAACCAGTTTGAATGTGATGTTCCGGACGCTCCTTATATTTGCCATTCTTTTTAAATATCAACTAGCAAAATAGTAAACCTCCGACAAGAATAAGCATATTCAATCATCTGACCTAACGAAGTGTATCTGCACGGCTATAGCAATTGGATCACGCACAGAATAGCGATTAGATCCTACAAATGGCATTTAGACAGCCTTATCATTCGCCTCAACAATATGAGGTGTTTAGATGTTGCCCCAAAAAGTTGACCTAACCTATGATCAGGTACAAGCTTTAAAGTCTAGTATCAATGAGTCAAATCTTAATAATGAAGATAAAGCGTTGATAAACGGACTCATCGATTTTAATGGTTGGCTACAGCAGCAACTACTCGAAAGAAAAATCAGTATCAATCGTTTGAAGATGATTATCTTTGGTGAACCTCAAAGCAAAAGCAAACACAAAATAAGCAAATACAATCCAAATGGCACCAAAACGAAAGGTAGCGCTGATTCTTCTCATGATGAAAATGACGGCATCCGTGCAGATCAAGATATAGCATCAACCAAATCCAATTATGGCAGGTTAAGCCATCAGCAATATCTCAATAACGAAAAAGTGACCATAAAGCATTCACAATTTAAAGCAGGTGATCTTTGCCCTACAGCATGTGGGGGAAGACTTTGGAATGCCATTCCTGGGACAGTTATCAAGATCTCAGGTCAAGGCTTTGCAAAAGCAACGCATTATACTATAGAGAAGCTTAGATGTAGCCTGTGTGGTCATTATTTAATGGCAAAACTGCCACCATCAGTCAGTGAAGATAAATATGATTATGCCTTTAAAGCACAGCTTTGTTTAATGAAATACTTTATGGGGATGCCCCTATATCGCATCGAAGGCTATCAAAAATTGCTTGGCATTCCATTACCCGATTCCACATGATTGAACAAGTTGCCAATGATATCTATCCAATATTCTACACCCTTGAATACTTAGCGGCTCAAGTGAGATCCCACTGTTGGATGGGTGCGAAAATCAGCTAGTGTTAAATCGTTAGCAAAGCGTTCTCGCACGTATTGCCACACTTCAGGGCGGTTAAGTCTTGCATTATTAACAGCCACCCACAAGCCGGTTCTGCCTGCATCCAGTCCCGCTGTTGGGTGGGTGCGAAAATCAGCGAGTGTTAAATCGTTAGCAAAGCGTTCTCGCACGTATTGCCACACTTCAGGGCAGGCAGCAGCCACCCACAAGCCGGTTTTATCTGCCTCAGGGCCCGCTGTTGGGTGAGTGCGAAAATCAGCGAGTGTTAAATCGTTAGCAAAGCGTTCTCGCACGTATTGCCATACTGCAGGGCGGGCAGCAGCCACCCACAAGCCGGTGGTGCCTGCATAAGGTCCGGCTGTTGGGTGGGTGCGAAAATCAGCGAGTGTTAAATCGTTAGCAAAGCGTTCTCGCACGTATTGCCATTGCCACACTTCAGGGTGGGCAACAACCAACCACAAGCCGGTTATGCCTGCATAAGGTCCGGCTGTTGGGTGGGTGCGAAAATCAGCTAGTGTTAAATCGTTAGCAAAGCGTTCTCGCACATATTGCCACACTTCAGGGAGACCAACAGCAAACCACAAGCCGGTTGTGCCCGCATCCAGCCCGTCTGTTGGATGGGTTCGAAAATCAGCGAGTGTTAAATCGTTAGCAAAGCGTTCTCGCACGTATTGCCACACTTCAGGGCGGGCAACAGCCCACCACAAGCCGGTTGTGCTTGCAAAAGGTCCGGTTGTTGGGTGGGTCCGAAAATCAGCTAGTGTTAAATCGTTACCAAAGCGTTCTCGCACGTCTTGCCACACTGCAAGATTGCCATGTACTGCAGCACAAAGAGCCACTTGTAAGCCAAAATGGAAGGATGAAAGCCCATCATATAAGTTGTGATCAACTTGTCCTCTATTAATAAGGGCTATGACATCATCAGATGCGATATCCTGCATATTTTTCATTGAAATACTAATCATAATGAATACTTTTTGAATTCACTCATGTAAAAGACTGGAATCATGTTAGAGACCAAATTATCAAAAAAAAATGCAATAATCTGTCATTAAAAACCACGGATTAAGATAAAAAAGTAGGGATTTAGAATAGCGGCAATTTTGCCCCCGTTATGAGAGCCTGCAAACAGCCAATTTTTGCGCACTAAAACAACAGGTCGCATGACGCGTTCAGCTGCATTATTATCAATATCAATTAAACCAAAGCTACATGAGGCTTCCCTGCTACTTTTAAAATTAGATGGGCCATCCCTGCTTCGACTTGACGCATATTCATAGACACAGTCAGCTTCATTTTACAAAAATCAGGCAAAGAGAGCTCTGTCGCCTGGTACATTTGCACTGCTTGAACCCAGTATTTATGATTTACTTTATTACAAGCTCCGCATTGCGATTAAAAGTGGATTATTTCGGATGGATATATGCTCATCTTCTTTGTTTTTTCGCAGAATTGTAAAATCATATATATTGAAGAAGCATATCAATCCTGTTTTCTTGGTTTAGGCATAAATCACCTCACCTGTTTCCCGTTTTCAATGTAACTCGCGCTCTTTTCGCACCAGGTGGCATCATGTTGCTTTCATCTAATTGCCGCATTTCACGAGCTGAAATATCGTACTTTTTACGCTTAGTAGCATGATGTGCCGGGGTTAGAGTATTTGGATTTTGTAAAGTTTGTATTGGCATTATAGCAGGCGCATGGTGAACGATAGGTTGCTGATGATTCAATGTATCGTTTGCCCAATCCATGCCGAGCGGTAAGGATGTTAATAGATTATTGTCGCAAAATAGGAATAGCAGCCGCTGACAATTGCGCAGAGTTGCGGGTATTGAGGTTAATTGATTGTTGCCGCAATCTAGCGTTTCCAGCACCTGACAATTGCCCAGTGTTGCTGGCAAGGATGTTAATTGATTGCTGCGGCAATCTAGAAATTGCAGCACCTGACAATTGCCCAGTGTTGCTGGCAAGGATGTTAATTGATTGCTGTGGCAATCTAGAAATAGCAGCGCCTGACAATTGGCCAGAGTTTCGGGCAAAGAGGTTAATTGATTGTTGTTGCAAGCTAGCATTTGCAGTGCCTGACAATTGCCCAGGGTTGTGGGTATTGAGATTAATTGATTGTTGTTGCAAGCTAGCCTTTCCAGCGCCTGACAATTGCCCAGACTTGCTGGTAAAGTGGTTAAATGATTATGGTGGCAATATAGAAATTGCAACTCCTGACAATTGCCCAGGGTTTCGGGTATTGAGGTTAATTGATTGTCGCTGCAAAGTAGCCATTTTAGCGCCTGACAATTGCCAATTGCTAATGGGAGGCTGCGAATACTATTGCTAGTAAGAACCAACGCTACTAATTTATTCCAATAATCTGCATTTATATTTGTCTCGAATAGTTGTTTAGGCAAACGAGTGATATGCTTATTGGCCAAATCTAATGTATTGCTATTGAGATGAATATACTGCTTAATAATATCACTATTGACTTCATCCAGCTTTTGATTTTGTTGTTCCAACCTCTCTAGTGGAGTAAGCTTATCATTTTGAATAGCGAAAGTGTTTCCCGGCAAAGCATGTTTTTCTGTTAAATACTTAATTTCATTTTGGTGTATTGCTTTAACTGTATTCACTGCCTGATTGTAAGCCTTTGGAAAGTTTTCTTTGGGTAATTCAGGCGCAAGACTAGGCTCAATTTCTCGTAAGCTTTGATATAATTTTGAATAGGCTGGATAATAATGCGTTTCGACAACATCTTTAAACAAGTGATTAACTTGCCTTAGACGTGCTAGGTTCTTGGCCCCTAGAAAGCTTGTCAGGTGAGTTAACATTTCAACGGGAAGCGTTGCTATTGGTGCGCTTTCAACAGGCGCCGGGTTATAGCTTTTCGCTATATTTTTTGAGCTTTCAATTTCACTAAAACTTAGCTGTTTTTTTTCATTAGCCATAAATCACCTTAATTAATTACGATTAACGCAGAATTCTATCTCAAGATCAGCAATATATCCTGGCAAATCGAAACTCCAATGAACCACCCTCTTCCTTGGTTAAATGCGCAGAATACAAATTCTATGCGATCAAGGTGGGGATATGCGGTAACTGTCCGGATTAGCAAACTGCAACGCTTCAGCCTGGTCTTGAGTAGCTTGCTTTTCGCTTGGGTCGTCCGTTTCATCTAAATCAAGCAGCACAAAGAGCCACTTGTAAGCCAAAATGGAAGGATGAAAGCCCATCATATAAGTTGTGATCAACTTGTCCTCTATTAATAAGGGCTATTACATCATCAGATGCGACATCGTGCTTATTTTTCATTGAAATACTAATCTTAATGAATACTCTTAGAATTCACTCATGTAAAAGACTGGAATCATGTTAGTGATTAAAATATCAAAAAAAAATGCAATAATCTGTCATTAAAAACCACGGATTAAGATAAAAAAGTAGGACCCTGATTTATTGTTGCTCTATATATGTTTGCTTTAAAACTTTTGTCTATCATCATTTTTGATAACCGATGAGTAAGATGATGAATGGATGTCCTCTGAAATCTCCCCAAGAAATATATGACAGCTATTTTAGAAAAATTAGTTTAAATTACTTATTTGAACAATCCGCCGTTAGCCAGCTAGCAATGATAAGAGAGGTAAAATATATGTTAAGAGGAAGTCATTCACAAACACAAGGCAATATTGTTGGTTCTGATGATAATGATACGATTATTACTGATGATAAAACGATTATTTTAGATAATGGGCCTATACATAATACCCCCATTCAAACAGTTAATGAGAAAATTGAAGATGAACAAAATCAACAAGCTAAAGCGCCCAAGCCGAAACTAAACAATGATCAACTTGCTAAAAAAAGAGCTTATGATAGAGAAAGACAAAAAACATGTTTTGAAAAAAGAAAGAAAACTATTGCTGATTCCTTAAAGGAAAGTAATGCGATGATTAATGCTTATGAAGCTTCCGCCACTCATGTTATAGACAAAGTTTCAGCAAAAGATCAAGCTTATAAAAGATTTATAGAAATGGTTGCCAAAGTGCAAGCTTTTGCAAATGAAAGTGAAAATAATAATAAGTATGTTCAAACTTGTTTGTCTAATATGCCTTGTGATTTATCGGCAGCACACAGACAAGAACTTATTCAACGTGTTAATAAAACACCCTTAGTTTCTGCTTTTTCAAACCATCAATCAAACTCGCTCTTTTCAAGGGTAATGGAAGGTGCGAAGCCTGGACAAACTGAAAAGGTAGAGCAAGCAGAAAATCGAAACTTGGTGCAAAAATTTCAATAAATCTTAAGGAGATTAATATGTTATCTGGTAGTAAAGATGCTAAAAAAGCAAAACAAACAGATGAAAAACGTGAATATGATAGGAAAAAACAACAAGTTGTTCGAGCCAACAGGAAGTTAACCATTGAATTAGGAGAATTAATTAAGGAAAATTGTAATCCAGAACACTTAAGTACTCAAGAAGATCAACTTATAGCTGAAGCTGATTTATGGGATCGTAAAACCATGTTTTTAAATCAAGTCTTAGAAAGAGCAAAATTTAAGACAAGCAGTAGAGGAGCTTTAGTTTCCACACTAGACTCAAGTACCCCCTCAGAGGCTGTTTTGCAAACTGAAGTTCCTGAACCTTGTAGTTCATCTTCTAATACACCCAGAGCAAGAAAAAAATAACTAATAAGGGCGCCAATGGCGCCCTATTCACATCTTTATAACGTCTCTGAATATAAGCCAAGGCCACATGCGGCTTCCCCGCCTCTTATAAAAATTGTGCAACAAATCAAGTAAATTTAACAATTACAACGAATTTATTTTAATAGTATTTGCTCCAATTGTGAGAAGCTGTTTTTATAATTTAACAAATTCACATGTCCAAGTTTTCTACCCATTTTAGGTGTTTTCTGGTAATCATGCAGAGAAAGTCCATCAAAGTTTAATAAATTACGTAAGTTTGGCATTTTACTTAATATGTTATACATGCAACATTTTGTAAGACTTGTAGTGTTCCCAAGAGGCAAGTTTAAAATACATCGCAAATGATTTTCAAACTGGGATGTGATAGAACCCTCTATTGTCCAATGACCGCTATTATGAACACGCGGGGCCATTTCATTAGCGATGAGTTCATTTTTCCTTTGAAAGAACTCTAATGTTAATACCCCTACATAATCTAACTCTAACATGATTCTTTCTAAATAATCACGTGCAAGCTCAAAAAAATCATCTCGTACTCTATTTGTTGTTTTAATTAAAATTCCGTTCTTGTGTAGATTATCGCAAACATCATAAAATACAATATTTCCACCAATACTTCGCGCACCAATTAATGATATTTCTCGATCAAAATGTACATACTCCTCTGCAATGATGTTACTATAGTATTCAATATTAATTTTTTCCAAATCATTAATTTCATCGATTTTAAACTGACCTTTTCCATCATAACCAAATGTCCTTTTTTTTAATATTAATGGGCATCCTAATTGATGTGCAGCTTCTAATAATTCAGCTTTACTATTTACACCAATATATTTATTAGTCGGAATGTTTAGTGATTGAAAAATTTTTTTTTCCAAAAAGCGATCTTGACTAACGCATAAAGCCCTTTTATCCGGGTAAACGATAGTAATTTTCTCAAGAAATTCCAATGTGCTAACAGGGATGTTCTCGTTCTCATAGGTTATAATATCAACTTGTCTTGCAAATATTTCTAATTTTTCAAAATCTGCATACGTTCCATAATGAATTTCACCAAGTTCATTCAATGCATTCGAAGAATTTTTTTCTAAATAAAAGCTAAACTTGATTCCAAGTTTAATTCCAGATAAGGCCATCATTTGACTTAACTGCCCGCCGCCTAAAATACCTACTCTCATTGGATTATTCCACCTCTAATTTAGATAAAATATCTTGAGTTTGTTTTTCTCTAAATGCCTCAATTTTATTAAAAATAATTGGATATTTTAAGCTTAGTATAGAGGCAGCAAGATGAGCGGCATTTATTGCACCTGATTTGCCGATAGCTAATGTTCCAACAGAAATTCCAGCTGGCATTTGCACAATTGATAATAAGGAATCAATACCGTTTAGTGATTTTGATTGCATAGGAACGCCTAAAACCGGTAGAGATGTTTTTGAGGCAAGCATACCAGGAAGATGAGCTGCACCACCTGCACCAGCTATTATTACTTCAAATCCATTTTCTCTTGCAGAGCTTGCAAATTTGTATAGTAAGTCAGGCGTTCTATGAGCTGAAATAACTTGAGCTTGATATGGTATTTCAAGGATCTTCAAGGTACATGCAGCATGTTGCATTGTTTTCCAATCAGTTTGTGACCCCATAACAATAGCGACTATCGATTTTGAATTCATTTAAATTTTCCTTTGTATGACTATTATTTATCAATATATAAATTATGTTATATCTCTTTTAAAGCATGCTTTAGATAGCCTATCTAGAATGTCAAACCAACTCACATCAACAGGTGGAGCTTCAATTAAAATTTCATCTACCCCAGACTTATCGAGTACATGTAATGCACTGTAGAATGTTCTTCTATATGAATCATTGTTAGTCGACATATTGATCGATAGAATGTTAGGATATTTTCTATTCAACGGCGAATAATGAATTATGCCGTACAATTTTCCCTCACCAAGATGTTCCGAGATGAAATTTTCTATTTCAGGAAGTATCATAAGCCGTGTTTTAGTATTAGGTTGATAATGATCTTTCATATTACCTGGAACATTTTCTGAGTGATTTTTCGAGTCATCAACTGGAGATTGTAAGATGCTTTCGATCATTTCCTTTGAGAGTGGGCCATGTCTTAAAATTCTAGGTATTGATGTAGTCAAATCCAAAATTGTTGATTCAATGCCTACCTGGCATGGGCCATCATCTAATATAGCAGCTATTTTATCTGATAAACTGTACATTACATGATCCGCCGTCGTTGGGCTAATTCTAGTATGAGGGTTGGCTGATGGTGCAGCCAATCCCGTATCAA
The DNA here is from genome assembly GCA_963829835.1 of uncultured Pseudomonadota bacterium. Lineage (GTDB taxonomy): Bacteria > Pseudomonadota > Gammaproteobacteria > Berkiellales > Berkiellaceae > Berkiella. Next base: position 2,879,942 of record CAWHKC010000004.1, on the reverse strand, counting down.
TTATATTTAATATTTTTAATAACGTTTCATTTTTGGGCACTCGAATAGCGATCGTTTCTAACCCTCCTGTGACAATGTCGTTGACAAAATCATTCTTCTCTAAAATGAGTGTAAGTGGACCTGGCCAGAATGCATCAGCTAGAAGAGATGCTGCTGGTGGAATATTATTTGCCCATTGAGATATTTTTTCAAATGAAGATACATGAACAATAAGAGGGTGAGTAGTAGGTCTATTTTTAGCAATAAAGATTTTACTAACTGCTTTTATGTTTCTGGCATCTGCAGCTAGACCGTATACGGTTTCTGTCGGAACAGCAACTAGCTCGCCTTGTTGAATTAAATCTATCGCTGTAAATATGTCATTTTCCACTTCAGCGCTCAAAATTCTCGCTTTTATCATTTTATTTTGCTCTAAGGATTGCAATATGCACAATAAGTAGGCTCTGAATTTGTTAAGCCATGTGAAGCAGGTAATTCCACCTCATAATCACACTTTTTACATCCAAAGATCTCAGTTTTAATGAGTTCGGTTTGTGAGCCACACCAATTACATTCTAAACCTTTTTTAACTCTTATCAGTCCCCAGCCAGGGATATCACATCTTGGGCAAAGTGTTGCTAATCTTTGCGCCAACTTTTCAGCCAGTTCACCGATAACGGCCATACGAGTAGGGTTACAATGAGCTCTCATATCGGTTTCTACACAAATCTTGCTGTCATTAGATAATTTACGTGATTCTTGAAAGGCTTCTAATAAGTCTTCAGATGTATTTATTCCTTTAAAAATGTGATGCGTCTTTTCAGGATCGTTAGGTCGAATAATAAGAGCGTGAGTAGGAAACTGGATTGAAGATGCAAATTTTAGCAATTCCTCCCATGAATCAAGAGCCTGCTTTCTGTAATTTGTTTTCTCGCTCAAATGAGAAAGATGCAAATGAAAATTATGTTTACGATCTATGAAATAAAGAATTTCATGATCAGAGGGCATGAAATGAGCTAAAGGGTGTGGTCCGAAACTCCCTTCGCTTGCCAAAGCAAATTCTACTTTGGAACCAAGCATTTCCAGCGACCATTCACATTTGCGTCTAGCACATTCAAGCGCGTTTCCTTGACGTTGAATCTCACCTGAAAATGTACCAAGTTTATCAGTATCAACAACATACTCAATTACACTTGCATTTAGGTGTTTATAAAAGGGAGGTGCTATAGCTATTGATTTAGCGTGCTTGGTAGTTAACATGAAGCAACTGCCATCATACAGCGATTTTTGCACTAGATTGCTTTGTGCCATGTAAGATCCCGCTCCAAAATATAATAATGTTGACTATCTGGTTCAATACAAGAAAGTGTTACCCAACCATTTTGAAAAAGCTTTTGCAACCCAGCCTCCTTCAAGATGATGATATCAATGTGAGAACGAGGAGCGTACACTACCGTCAACAACCTTTGCATCTCATGATAAGGTTTTTCATCGCTAAGATATACTGACTGCAGTGGGAGGCCAGTCATGAGATCGCTTGCGTTACCCTGCATCACTCCTATTTTGCCTGTAATGTTTTTTGTTATTTTATTTCCAGCACCATAGGCCACATTGTCAAGTGTAGAAAATAGATATTGCACATTAATCCAATTTGCTACAATCATAGGCGCCGTTAAGATAGTGGTTAATGATGAGAGCAGAGGATCTTGTCGGTAATCATATGAATGCAAAAAGCAACGACCTTTAAGATCTAGTTTTTTTGTCAAATCTCGTGGCGCGACGATGAAAGCTGCATTACGTGCTAATCCCCACTCAGGTCGTATTTGTGCCCAATCTTGGCTGCGTAGCGTAGTAAGTTTGGTTCCTGTTTTATTGATATTTACGCCTAATTGTCTGCAACGTCTTTGACTGTTAATTTCTCTTGCTTTTTGCAAGTCAAGTTTGAGCTGAATTAACCCATCCACTTGTTTGGAGGGGTACAGCATTACTTCATCAGTCGTTGTATCATGCTTTGCCGCCACGAAATAAGTTTCTTTGGGGATCAAAATCCCCTTACTTGACAGATTTTTGCGCACGTTAACATCATTTAAAATTTTAGCCAAAATACTTGCGTTTACTTCCCCATGTCTACCAGCGCACGCTCCGCAATCAAGTGCCGTCGCATATGCATTGTTTTGTGTCGTACTGCCATGGCCACATAAAACCACTAATGGCGCAAAAGAACTTGTTAAGCCAATCATTCGCAATGCATTTTCGGCATAGCGGCATTGATCATCAAAATGAATGTCGTCAATTAAATAATTATTCGCAATAGGCGGGCGTATTATAGAAATGCCATCCAATTTAATTCGGTATGCCAGACGTGGTGCAAAAGTACGTAATCCCATCCATGCACCAAAGGTCAATCCTAGCATTTCTACTAAAGCAAAAGGACTAACAAAAGTGTATTTAAGTGACTGATAAAAAGATTTTAAAGTGGTAAGAAGCTTGTATCTTTCTCTATCTCTTTGTTGTTCTTTTAGCGAACAGTCTGCAACCTTATGGATGGTATGTTTTGCAGACAAAAGCACAGGGCATGATGCATATTTTTCCCCTAAGACCGCATCTTTTATTTGTACAGGGAGCCCAAAAAATCCTGCGAACCCAAAAGTTTCGTAATTTCCAGTAGATTCTAATGCTCGACGAAACGGCTCTGAGCGAACATCAATACAAAATATCACTTGTGCATCAACTTTCTCTTTCATATTGTTATCTTTTTGACTAGCTATATTTTTTAATAAAGAGTTGCGATAGGATTTTTCGTTTTTGCTCATAGTTTCCATGATATGATGATAGCTTTGTGTATTGATTTGTATCTGATGATACCAATTGATTAATTCCTTTGCTTTTGGCCACAGTAGATAAGTAATAACCAGTCTTATTGCTAGATAGTCCGCTTGAGATACAGGATTTGCAAGCTGTTCATCACACGATTGAAAATCAGTGCGATATTTTATGTAAGATGCCCATCCTGGTAGTGTCGTAAGCATTAAAGTTAGAAATTGTGTGCAATTTTCTTGTGATATTCCCAAGTCGATAAGCAGCTGACCTAGAGATTTCTCGGAACAAGAGGGTAATGATGCTAGATATTGTTTCTTTTTAGGATCATTCTGATGTAGATTGTTGTCAAATTGAGCGTTATATCGCCAAGCGATATAAAGACCTTTTTCTCGCTGAGGCATTGTAATAGTTGCTTGCCCCTCATCCAAAAATACTTGTATCCATTTGATGGTTTCTCTATTAATCTCTTCTAACGGACTTGGCACTTTTGGTTGCTGAAAATATTTTGCCCCTTCAATGACTGCTTGTTCAATGGGCAAATCTTCTAGACCGTGTAAAGGATTGACAGCTATGAGATTTTTAAGAGGCCAGAAGGGAGCTATTTTCGCCCAACTCTGCTTAATAGATTGTTTAAGATAATTTACATTATCAATAGTATTTGATATTTGATTCTTAACGGGATAAGGTTTGATTGCTGTTTTCATTTTTTATCACAAATGTTTATAGTAATTTCGATGCGTAGTGATGGTTGCAGGGTGCGGCTGGCTTGCATTTAACATCTTGACATATAATCGAGTAATTATATTTTGTAAAAAACTTTCGGGCCCAGGATTACGCCAAAAAATAAATATTATCCACGCGGAAACTAGCAGTATCACACCAGCGATATAAAATCCATTAAGTGGCTGTGGATGCATAGTATTCACCGGTCTTAGAATTGATTCGATCAAATGCACACTTAACCCATATAATGCGCCAATGATTACTGTGGCCATTAAAGCCAAGGGAAGTCGTGCTAAAGGTTTTTGACGTAAAATTGGTAATGAAAAATGCGCAGTACTGATGAATGCAACAATCAACAGCACTAGCGTGGTGTCATGTGCAAGCCATGTTTTTGCGCTTGCTAGGGAGAATATATAGCTCCCCACAATTCCACAGCTTAAGGAACTAAAGAATGAAACCAGACTGGGTGGATAGTGAAGATCAAGGTGTTTTTCTTGTGCAATACTCCCAGAACCGAGAAATAAATATGCCTTGAATAATCCATGCCAACACAGATGTGCTATAGCTGCCGGAAAAAGACCAAGTCCGCATTGTGCTATCATAAAGCCCATTTGTCCCATAGTTGAACAAGCAAGCATCTTTTTGACATCGCTTTGCATGAGTTTAAATAAGGTCCCAATAAGCGCACTTGCGATCCCCATAATAAAAAGCAAGTTCAATAGAATGTGACTATCTGCATATAACCCAGAGAACCTTGTTAATAAAAATCCACCCCCGTTTACAAGACCAGCATGCATAATAGCTGATACAGGTGTTGGTGAATTGAGTGAACTAGTCAGCCATTTATGAAATGGCCAAATGGCGGACTGAGTCATAGCGCCCAGGGCGATCAAAACAAGAGCAGTAGTTATAATTAAAGAGCCATCATGACCTTGATGGATAATTGATAGCAGTGAACTTTGGCCAGTCTGTTGATAAAAAATAGCAAAGGCACTGGCTACTAAAAAAAATCCTAGAGCAAAGTTTTTTGTCGCAAGTATTCCTGAGGCTTTTGCAATTTCCCAATTTGGATTAAAGATCATCAAATTGACCAAAAGTGCATTGCTGGTTCCCCAAGCAAGCAATAATAGCAACAGATTATCGGCACAAACCAAGGTAGTGATTGAAATCACCAGAAAGCTAAGCATCCAGAAGAAGCGATAGTAGAGTTTATTACCATCTAAATAGCGCTTAGCAAAATCGGCCACAGTAAAGCCAATAAACCCAACAAGAACAATCATTACTGCAGCAAGTCGATCAAAATAAAACAAGCTATTAACAAAATTAATAAACATAAATTTGATCTTTTTCTACCTAATATAAGATATTTTGTTTATAATATGGAATTATATTAGGGCCTCTAATATAAGTCACGTTAATAATATTAATCTCACCTATTAGAAACGCTAATGAGCCTAGATACAGTGACTCTACAATGTTTTCTTGCCGCGGCAGAAACTGGCAGCTTCAGTAAAGCAGCTGAGCGGGTTGGTCGCACCCAGTCGGCTATTAGCCAACAAATAGCTAAGCTGGAAATGATGTTGGGAAAGAAACTTATTGTTCGTGGCAAGGCATTTTCGCTGACACCAGAGGGCGAAATATTTTTAGGCTATGCACGTCAGATTTACGCCCTACATCATCAAGCACTAGCACGCTTCAAAGAACCAGAAGTCGAAGGTGAGGTTAGGTTCGGTTTACCAGAAAATTTTGCTAGCGTATTTCTCTCGGAGGTATTGGCTGAATTCTCGCGTATCCATCCTCAGATCCTTCTATACATTGAATGCGATTTAACACTTAATTTATTTGATCGCTTCAAAAAGAAAGAATTTGATCTGGTTTTAGTTAAAATGAACAGTCCTGAAAATTTTCCTAATGGCCTTGATGTTTGGACGGAGCCATTAAAATGGGTAGGAGATAATAGCCTTATTGATACACGAAAACCCTTACCACTTGTGTTGTCTCCTAAACCTTGTGTATATCGAGCAGCTACAATTAAAGCCCTAGAAAACTACGGGCTTGCATGGCGGCTAGTTTTCTCTAGCCCCAGTTATGCTGGAACCATAGCTGCAGTAAGAGCAGGTATTGGGGTGACAGTTATGCCGCATACAATGATCCCAAACGATCTTCAGGTAATAAATAACAATCTTTTGCCAATTCTTGAAAATACGCATGTTTCACTACTAAAGCATCGCCCAGACAACCCAGCAATTAATACGCTAGAGCGTTTTGTTTTAAGGATTCTTAAACATAATTAAACATGGAAGTAGACCTTTTGCTAGCCCCCTATAACCCAGATCAATCAAATTAACCAGTCCCTTAAACCAATTGATTAAAAACTTTTAGTGGATCTTATGGTTGCTTTTAGTTCAATTCCTTTCTCTTCACATATACTTGCTATTTTATCTACATATTCTTTTGACAAGCTTCCACATTCAATATTAATAAATTGCAAAGAATGGTTTGATTCTAATGCTTCAATAAATTCTGGCAAATCAACCAAACCATTATTACTTATATCAAGCGATAATAGATGTGTATTGTTTACTAAGGCTTTAGATATAGCGTTCATATGCCAAGCCGCAATACCGCATGCTTGTAATGCCAGATGTTCTAAAGTGGGATCGTTCTCTGCCATCCTCTTTATTAATTCATCAGGTAAATGTTGTTGATCTGGCTTTGTAAACTGGATTTTATGTCTATCTGTATAAATGAGAGGCTTTGATTTTTTTGCTTTAGGCTCAACATTCATTTCAGGTTTAGGTGCTGAAACCTCAACTTTTTGCTGCATCGGCGTGACCACCTCCATACTATCTTTACTTGCTTCCTTCATGATTGCACGGCGTTTCCATAAGTAGATATTTGCTTTCATAAAATCTGATATTTTAGGTGATGAGATATCTGTAATCTTCATTTCTTTTTGAGCTTTGGCCAAATTAGGAGTGTTTACAACTTCTTTCATGTATGAAACCAGGGTAAATTCTTTCATACTACTACCTTGCAAAAAAACACTAATCTGAGCATCTTCTTTTAGCACTCCTTTCTTGTTCAACAATTTCACTGCATTTTTTAAATTACTAGGTGTAGCTTCAAAATGTCCAGTCCAATTGGAAAGACTTTCTATTTTTCCATCAATTATCTTTGTATACCCTCCACAAAGTACAGGCTGTTCTGGTGATATAATATTAGGATGTCTCGTTGCCCCTACCAGTCCTTGATACCATCCTAGTGCAATATAAAGCTCACCTTTGCTTGAGATGGTATAATCACCTTGATAATTTTCTATAAGATCTCCATTTTTCTTCAAATAGATCTTGCCTACTTTAATTACGCATTCTTGAAGACCTAACAAACGTATAAATTGCATATTAATATCAGGCTCAATTGATTGCGTTTGTTCATCTTGCGTTTCTAACCATAAATAAAAATCTGGACTGTTTTCGTCATGAAGAGCTAGCTGATTCCACTTATCAAATAGCTGTGAGAATGTATTCTCTCCGGTTTCATAGAGGTGCCTACTACAAGGATCAAAATCAACGGCGTCTTTTTCTCCTCTTTGTTGTTTACGAAGGGTTCGAAGCTCACCATGCTCTGTGTTTCCACCTACCAAATAACAACGCCACTGCCCTTGCCGTAATTCATATTCAGCAACACGTTCTAGATATGATTTTTTACTTTTAGCGGCAATGCCAAGATTTATTAATGCTTTTTGTAATGTTGGCTCATTAAAAATCAAAGCGGTTCTTTCGACTAAACCTTGAATTTGTTCAAGCATAAATGCACGCTCAAGTAATCTTAATTTGTCGGATTTATTAATACCATGATAATCGTCCATCATTTTCTTTAATGCTTGGAGTTGTGGTTGATCTGGCAATATCTTGCTTACAGGAATGTCTAACCATGGTTTGGCAGCATATAACTCATTAATATAAGGCACTGTAACTGTCTGTAAATTAAGTAAATCATTAAAGCTCTTCATGCCTTTACACCTGATGTCTCACTTTAAGCATAAGACATCAAAATTCAAGACAAGGTTCATACCATACGTGTAACCTCACATGAACAGTCTAAAGCCATAGTAACCTGGTATCATATTGCAATAACAAGCCTTTTAATCGTTTTCCCTGCTTCATTTAAAAGTTGAGCAACATCATAAAACTGTCTTCTTACATGTGCCCAGCAGCCAGCGCAATGGATTTAACAAAATTACAGAATATTTTAGACACTTCCTAACTATCAAAGCTGTTTTTTGTGCTATGAGTTATCCCCTCCTTTGTCGGGAGGGGATTTTTGATAATCTATAATTCTCTACTGTTTGACCACTTTATTTTTGAATGATATTTCCATAGCTATTCTTACTCCTCCTTTGAGGCGTTGTATTGCTCGTCAGAAACCTTCTCTAACCAGTCCACATTTTTGCCATTTAATGCTTCTTGGGTAGCGATATGAGTCATGCTTGATTTAGAGGAAGCGCCATGCCAATGTTTCACTCCAGGGGGCGTCCAGATTACATCACCTTTTTGAATCTTCTGAACTGATTTACCCCACTCCTGAATTAGACCTATGCCACCAGTAACCATGAGAAGTTGACCGCACGGATGAGTGTGCCATGCTGAACGAGCAGAAGGATCAAACGAAACAGATGCACAAGTTAAGCAAGAGGGATTTTCTCCATTAAAAAGTGGTGTCACATGTACATGTCCTGTGAAAAACTCAGAAGGGGCTAAATTTGTGGATTGAGATTCAACCTTGATGATCTTCATGTTTTAAGACCTACCCTCCCTCGTTGTGGGAAATTCAATGGAATAGTAAAGTTAAAGATATTCAAGGAAATGACAAGCTATATATAACTAATTACGCTGAAATAAGTCATTAAACCATCCTGAAGCCGGCATCAACTTCTTTTTTATTTTGTTGCGCCACAAATAATTTCTTATTGGTGGCGCAACAAAATTTATCGGTTTACTACTAATTTTATACTTCATATTGTATGAAGCATAAAATATGAAGTTAACTTGAACCACCCAATTAACTATTGATTTTTTCAGCAACTTTTAATGCCCTCTCAAAGTAAATTCTATCCCGCAAAGGTTAGTTTAAAAGATAACATTTTCAAGGAGTCTTTCTGGCCCCCATTTCCGCCTTTCATTCTTACCATCCTTTTGCCGGCTTTTTCCATGGTCTATTTTCTGTATTTTCTGAATCATAAGAACTTGGCAGATGTGTTTTATAGCCATTACTTGGGCTTATAGATCGTTTTGATGACATACTTCCTTGATGGTTATAACCGCCGCTAGGATAAAAATCTCGAGCTTTATCACCTTTATTGGTCCATGAAGCGGGCTTATTTACATCAACCACTTTTTGTTGTGTTCTATAAGGTCTTAAAAAGTCCTCGATTTCTTTACAGTAGCGGCTATTAGGGTAATAACCCTTGTGTGTTTTCTCATTTGCTAGTTGTCTTATAATGACATCAGAATCATCAGGAAAAGCTTTTTTTATCGCCGCAATGATGCAACTAAAAATATTGTAATTATTCGTCATGGCGGCAGGATGCAATTGATTGTAACCTTGATTGGTATGGCTCAAAAGATTCGCTTTCAGGGCCTCCGGATGCTTTTGTAGCAGCGCGATAACCTTTTCAACCGTCTCTGCATTGCCGGATTTTAAGGCTGATTGCAACGCCATAAAGCCATCTTTCGTTTGGTTCAAAAGATTCGCTTTCAGGGCCTCTGGATTCTTTTCTAACAGGGCGATAACCTTTTCAACCGACACTTCATTGCCAGAGGCTAAGGCGTGTTGCAACACCATAAAGCCATCATTCGTTTTGTTCTCTAGATTCGCTTTCAGGGCATCTGGATTCTTTTCTAACAGCGCGATAACCTTTTCAACCGTCTCTGCATTGCCAGATTTTAAGGCTGATTGCAACACCATAAAGCCATAATTCGTTTTGTTCTCTAGATTCGCTTTCATGGCCGCTGGATTCTTTTCTAACAGCGCGGTAACCTTTTGAACCGACGCTGCCTTGCCAGAGGCTAAGGCCTGTTGCAACACCATAAAGCCATCTTTCGTTTTGATCTCTAGATTCGCTTTCAGGGCCTCTGGATGCTTTTCTAACAGCGCGATAACCTTTTCAACCGACGCTGCATTGCCGGATTTTAAGGCGTCTTGCAACACCATAAAGCCATCATTCGTTTTGTTCTCTAAATTCGCTTTCAGGGCCGCTGGATGCTTTTCTAACAGCGCGATAACCTTTTCAACCGACGCTGCATTGCCGGATTTTAAGGCTGATTGCAACGCCATAAAGCCATCTTTCGTTTTGTTCTCTAAATTCGCTTTCAGTGCTTCTGGATGCTCTTGTAGCAGCGCGATAACCTTTTCAACCGTCTCTAGATTGCCGGATGTTAAGGCGTCTTGCAACACCATAAAGCCATCATTCGTTTTGTTCTCTAGATTCGCTTTCAGTGCCTCGGGATTCTTTTCTAACAGCGCGGTAACCTTTTGAACCGACGCTGCATTGCCAGAGGCTAAGGCCTGTTGCAACACCATAAAGCCATCTTTCGTTTTGATCTCTAGATTCGCTTTCAGGGCCTCGGGATTCTTTTCTAACAGCGCGATAACCTTTTCAACCGACGCTGGATTGCCAGAGGCTAAGGCCTGTTGCAACACCATAAAGCCATCTTTCGTTTTGTTCTCTAGATTCGCTTTCAGGGCCTCGGGATGCTTTTCTAACAGCGCGATAACCTTTTCAACCGACGCTGGATTGCCAGAGGCTAAGGCCTGTTGCAACACCATGAAGCCATCTTTTGTTTTGTTCTCTAGATTCGCTTTCAGTGCCTCGGGATGCTTTTCTAACAGCGCGATAACCTTTTGAACCGACGCTGCCTTGCCAGAGGCTAAGGCGTGTTGCAACACCCTAAAGCCATCTTTCGTTTTGTTCTCTAGATTCGCTTTCAGGGCCTCTGGATGCTCTTGTAGGAGGGCGATAACCTTTTCAACCGTCTCTGCATTGCCGGATTTTAAGGCGTCTTGCAACACCATAAAGCCATCGTTCGTTCGGTTCTCTAAATTCGCTTTCAGTGCCTCGGGATGCTTTTGTAGCAGCGCGATAACCTTTTCAACCAACGCTGGATTGCCAGAGGCTAAGGCCTGTTGCAACACCATGAAACCATCGTTCGTTTTGTTACGCAGCATTAGCCTTGGAAATTCATCATTACGAAGACGTTCTTTCATTTTTTTAACGAGTAAATCCAATAACCTAGAAGATATTTCTTGCGCAAAATGCTTGTCCTTTTGGCGTTCAAAAGGTAAATGCAAAGCATCATCAAGATAAGAGTACTTGTTAACACTGCATTCAAGCAAAATTGATGAGCGATGGTTGTCATGGTCGTCAATGTGCTTTGATATCCCTAATAAACAAGACTCAAGTTTCTCTTGGTTTATGGCATCACATGCTTGCATAATTTTTGTATGCAATTCTTGCGCATCTTTACTTCGTCCTTGTTCTTGCCTTTGAGTGTAAGAGCTGCTTGAACCACTAGAAGAGGGACTAGGGATTTGCTTGCCATGGCCATGGCCATGATCACGATGATCTTTATTGTAGCTATGATTTTCTTTAACACCCAACTTCATCTGACATGTCCTCTCAAAGTAAATTCTTTTTTAGCAAAGGTTAGTTTAAAAGATAACATTTTCAAGGTGAGATGTAATGTGATAAAAAATAATAGATCAGAAAACCAGAAGTAGTAATTTTTATTACATATACAGAGAATTGAACATTGCCGATGATTTCAGGTTGATTAAAATTAGATTTTTCGGTAGATGAGATTCGTTCCGATTAAATCTGCTGAGCAACAAGATATACAATCTTTGCATCGCATTAGAACTCAAATCATAAAATCCCGAACCGCACTAACTAATCAAATTAGAGGGCTACTTGCAGAATATGGCATTGTCATACCAATGCAAATCCAAAATATCAGAAATAAGCTACCCGAAATCTTAGAAAATGCCGAGAATGACCTCACGAGTTTTTCAAGAGAGTTATTTGCTAGTCTTTATAATGATATGGTTAATATCGACGAACGAATCGAGAAATGTAATAAGAAAATAAAATTTATTTTCGAGGCAAATGAACAGTGTAAAAAAATTAGTGAAATCGAAGGTGTTGGTCCAATTACGGCAACAGCAATCGTTTCAGCGCTCACAGATACAAAGCTCTTCAAAAGTGGGCGTGAATTTGGTGCTTGGTTAGGATTGGTTCCCAGACAACATTCAACTGGTGGCAAACAAACTTTATTAGGGATTAGTAAACGGGGTGATATCTATTTAAGAACATTACTTGTTCATGGAGCTCGAGCGGTTATTAGTAGATCAAAAAATAAAACAGATAGGCGGAGCGAATGGGTAAACAGCCTTAGAGAGCGTAGTGGTTTTAACAAGGCATGCGTCGCCTTGGCAATTAAAAATGCCTGAATTATTTGGGCTGTATTGGATAGCAAACAAGCTTATAGAAAATCAATGTAGGCTAATTAGTAAATTAAAAAATATGTTGGATAAAAAGTAAAAACCAACCTCAAGAATTGCAAAGATAATTTTTGTGATGGCGAAATAGGTAACACCTGCTTTTCTAAAACCTGATCGTGACCTGGGCTATAATAAGTCGACCGGAAGATAAGGATAGAAAAGAGCAGATTCCATCAGGGCCAGAGTGGATTTATCACTCACAAATAGGCCGGATATAAGAATGCAATACCTTTAAATTTGCCAATACAAAAATCTTGCAATAATCGCGGGGTCCATATAAGGTTACGGTTAATATATAGCTAAAAAGCAGCTTTGCTTGTCATAGCTTTATTTATGATATCTTCTTCAAGATCGCATAACGAATCACTTCTTTTCGAAGATTTTAATGTCGATGAAATCAATGACGGACGCTTTGTTAGACACTCTTCTGCTGGTGGAGTATCTTCTTCCGAAGATAAATCCAGTGTGCTCAGTAAAGCGTAAACCTCCGACAAGAATAAGCATATTCAATCATCTGACCTAACGAAGTGTATCTGCACGGCTATAGCAATTGGATCACGCACAGAATAGCGATTAGATCCTACAAATGTCATTTAGACAGCCTTATCATTCGCCTCAACAATATGAGGTGTTTAGATGTTGCCCCAAAAAGTTGACCTAACCTATGATCAGGTACAAGCTTTAAAGTCTAGTATCAATGAGTCAAATCTTAATAATGAAGATAAAGCGTTGATAAACGGACTCATCGATTTTAATGGTTGGCTACAGCAGCAACTACTCGAAAGAAAAATCAGTATCAATCGTTTGAAGATGATTATCTTTGGTGAACCTCAAAGCAAAAGCAAACACAAAATAAGCAAATACAATCCAAATGGCACCAAAACGAAAGGTAGCGCTGATTCTTCTCATGATGAAAATGACGGCATCCGTGCAGATCAAGATATAGCATCAACCAAATCCAATTATGGCAGGTTAAGCCATCAGCAATATCTCAATAACGAAAAAGTGACCATAAAGCACTCTCAATTTCAAGCAGGTGATCTTTGCCCTACAGCGTGTGGGGGAAGACTTTGGAATGCTGCGCCAGGGACAGTTATCAAGATCTCAGGTCAAGGCTTTGCAAAAGCCACTCAATATCATATCGAGAAGCTTAGATGCTGCCTTTGTGGTCATTATATTTCTGCCAGCTTGCCAGCATCAGTCAGTGAAGATAAATATGATTATGCCTTTAAAGCACAGCTTTGTTTAATGAAATACTTTATGGGGATGCCTCTATATCGCATCGAAGCCTATCAAAAATTGCTTGGTATTCCATTACCTGATTCAACACAATGGGACTTGATTGAACAAGTTGCCAATGATATCTATCCAATATTCTACACTCTTGAATATTTAGCGGCTCAAGGGCGCCTTGTTCATGCTGATGATACAAATGTTAAGATTTTAGATAACATTAGTGCAAACAAACATATTAAAAACCCCAAAACAAGAAAAGGCACATTTACTACAGGCATCCTCTCATATTATCAAGACCACATCATTCACCTGAACTACAGTAGCACAAAGCATGCTGGGGAGAATATGACAAGATTGCTTAATCTGCGTCATAAGCACCTATTACCAATCAACTACATGTGTGATGCGCTTAGTCGAAACGTACCCAAAGAACATGATGTAATTTTAATGAACTGCATCGCCCACGCAAGACGTAAATTTGTAGAAATTGAACCATTTTTCCCTGAACAGTGTTCGCATGTGATTGAACAGTTAGGGATTATATATCGTCATGATGCCTACACCAAGGATAGTAAAATGGTTGATGTTGAACGTTTAACATATCACCTAACTCATAGCGGGCCTGTGATGAGCAGGCTCAAAACCTGGCTTAAAAAGCAACTTGAAGACAATCTTGTGGAAGAGAACAACTCACTGGGTAAAGCCATACAATATATGTTAAAGCACTGGGGTCCCTTAACCCAATTCCTTAAAATTGAAGGGGCGCCGTTAGATAACAATATATTAGAAGCATCGTTGAAAGTTCCTATCCGGATAAGGAAAAGCGCCATGTTCTATAAAACAGAACATGGCGCTTTTATAGGAAGCATGATGGTATCCATCATCCAAACTTGCCAAGCGAACGAAGTCAACCCAGTTGATTTCCTCACAACTTTGCAAGCTAATAAAAGTTAAATTTTTAAAGAGCCATCTAAATGGTTACCATGGACTTATGCTAACCAAATATCACCTCAAGCAGTCGCATGTACTACAGCTTGATGAACTTGATCTTGATTAACGTAGCGCCATGGTGTTGGTGCATGCATAAATCTTGGATCACCCTGAATCAGTAATATCTGAAGTGCTTCAGCGCGTACTTTAAGCGTTTCGCCTTTATCGGCTGGCCACCAGCTGAGTTTGCCTTTGCTAAAACGCTTCATAATGAGCCAAAACCCATTGCCATCAAAAACTAAAACTTTAACAGCAGTCCGTTTACGATTGATGAACGCAAACACGGTGCCAGAAAAGGGATCCTCATCAAGCTTTGCCTTGCAGATTGCTGCAAGAGAATCTATCCCTTTCCTGAAATCAGCAGGCTCCAAAGCTAGAAGAATACGTTGTCCAGCTGTTAATTGAAGCATCAATGACTCCTTATAAAGGATGAAATCAGGCTCATGATGACAGAATCACTGAGGTGTTTAATAATCACGAGGGTACCATCGGGTCTTTTGATCTCAACAGTTGCACCTAACTTAATATCAGTTTGCTGATGTTTGATTGAGGGCATAGCAACCTCATAAAAAGGTGTATCGTTTTTAATCATAAAGGGATCATGTTGCTTGCACTTATTCTTGAGCTGAGTATGGCATAGGCGAAGAACACGACAAATCTCAGACATGGGATGTTTATCTAGAAGCCCAATTGCTTGTAACCAAATACGATTAGGTATACGACCAGACTTTTCCCTAGTTCCTCGCCAACGATCTAGTTCAATGCGTACATTTTCAAGGGTAGTGGTTGGCATGTTAGCTCCATTCAAATAAATCATGGAGCAACAATAAATCAGGGCCTTAGTGGGGAACTAGACATGCTCACCGGTAGGTTACGCATATTTTAAAA
Organism: uncultured Pseudomonadota bacterium; assembly: GCA_963829835.1. Classification (GTDB taxonomy): domain Bacteria; phylum Pseudomonadota; class Gammaproteobacteria; order Berkiellales; family Berkiellaceae; genus Berkiella. The sequence goes on along the minus strand of CAWHKC010000004.1, from coordinate 2,864,744 downwards.
CATGTAAATAAACTAAAGAACAGATGATGTTATGATGAAGCAACATTTGAACTTCCATTGTCTTCTGCTGCACTTTCTGGATTGTTTTTAAGTGAACTCAGAGAAGACTATAGTGGAGCCTATGATTTTCTAAGAGATGAAGATGATCCCCGAGCTTCATTTGTAGATGAATTTGAGTACAGCTATCCACATTATGATTTCCTTATAAAAGCGTAATTCCTCGATTGTTGTATATAACACATTTATTGAAGTTTTCATTGGTCCTAAATGTCGCAATTTATTGAGCTATAATTATGAAGACTCGATTATTTCTTTCCTGAATAAAATTACAGGTCGGAGTGTCCATGAAAAAACAATATTTTATGTTTTTAGGAATGCTTGCTTATACCAGTAGCACTTTTGCTGCGCAGAGTAATATGCAAATTTATGAAGTAGAAAAGGTATTAAGTAACGGCTATTACATCATTAATGGCATCACTTTTAGACCCCATACCGCATGTAACATGCTCCAAAAGAACGATAAAGTTAAATTTATAAAAGGCAGCCCCAATGGTGACTGCGTAAGTGCAACGATAGCTGACCTGCGTACCCATTCAACATGTCTTTTATTTTGTGAAGAAGCACCAATAAATGAATAAATTAAAGAAAATCTATTTTGCTATTTTTGTTTCATTGGGTTTGGCAAACTCTGCTTTTGCAGCTTTCGAGTATAAAGTAGAAAAAGTATTAAATAATGGTGACTACATTATTAATGGTTTACATTGGAAAGCACATTCTGAGTGTGCCGCTTGGAAAAAGGGAGATAAAATAACCTTTTTAACCAAGCCAGCACACAGCAAATGTGTTGCCACTAGCGTTGTACATCAGAACTCTAACGTTACCTGCAAACTCTGGTGTAGTGACAACACCCACGACGGTATCTAATATAGTCTTCGCAAATGTCTTACCACACAACTTGGGTACGTACGCCGAAAATATTCAAATTTCGATGATTTGGGTTGAAGTCGTACCTAGCCCCTGGCGCTTGTGTTGGATCAATACTTGCGTGAATATAATTTGTTAGTATTAACAAATTTGGATTAATAATCCAACTAAGTGATAAAGCAACGTTATCTTCTTTACCACCATGAATATCTTCGCTGTTTAAATTGACCATACTGTAACGTGCGGCAACTTCAAAAGCACCATAACGACATTTTGGTTTGATTCTTCCATAGGTTCCATTTTTAATGCTGTAGATTCTGCTTTCGCCAGTTAACACATACGCGGCTTGCGCGTGCCAACCACGAAAATGCAATTCAGGATCAAACAATCGATGAATATTAGCTTGTAAGTACTCTGCACCCACGACTAAGGGACCTCTTTGTCCACTTAATTCAAAAGTTATTTCATTATAATTATCGGCTAATAATTGATTACCAGAGTCTACCGTATTTGGGGTATTTCGCCCTATTGCTTCAGGCCTTGATGCAAAACGACGCCCACTGACGTTAGGAGTATCATCCAAAAATGTTGCGTTAGTTGTTGCATAAAGTCCAGAGCCCCCAATTTGAATAACTTTATTATCCTCATTGATTGGCACAAAAAAAGCTCTTAAAGTATTGGTTAACCTATCTGAGCGATGATGAACATTTGTAGAAAAAGTATTCTCGCCATGTGGCGGCGTTGAAGAGGCAAATATTACACCATAATGTTCACCCCAGTTTGAAATGTTGACTCCAATACCCATACAAGGTCTAAGCGCGATAACGGGTAAGCTTCTTTCTAAAAATGGGATCCATTTAGAGCTATTGGCATTTTCTAAACAAAAAGGAGAACTAATTTGACCAACACTGATTTCCGTATTTTTCAACCCAGAGTACGTAAAGTATGCATCATCGATACCTACCGATCTGCCGGCAAAAGTAAGAACGACTGAAAATGATAAGTCCTTACCTATTCCCCCAGTAAGATTAGTGTCTAAAGCACGAATATTCGTTCCATTGGGAAAATCAATTCCTTTATCGTCAAAATCTCCGTCGAAGAACACGGCATCGACTTTTGTAACGCCGTGAAGTTTAAACCAGTATTTATCATCATCTGATCGATAGACTTCAATACCACCATCTCCTGTGTTAACTTCATCAGCAAACAGGCATGGGGATGTAATTAGTAAGGCGCCTAAGCAGGTGGCAATTTTTATCATTCGCATTTTGGCTTTTCTTTAGACTCATCAGTAAAATGAAACGCCAAGCTTACCCGGTTTAAGTTATTTCATCAACCCTCGACTTTGCGATGAGTTTGCAAGTTCTCATCCATTTAAAAAATGGTAAATAAACAGCCTAATTCAAAAGCCATAATGGCACTACTCTTGTCACATTTTCTTTGGTAACTTCAATAAAATCTACTGTTCTTCGACTTGGGGTAATGCCTTCACTTACAACCTGAAATGAATCTATAACGGAATAATCTGATGACTGAGTAAGTTCAAGATTGAGTCCAGCTGGCATATAACCTTCAATAATCCCTTGCACTCCTTTTGGACTGATAACCTGACCAATGAGTAGGATGTCTCCAGGTGTTTTGTCCATTTCTTTCACTGCTCTATTGGCTGCATCGATTGCTATAGCTCCTGATGTAATAATCACTTTAACATCAGAATGTGTGCTCAAATAAGCATTGATCTGCTGGGTGGCCTTTTTGGTGTCAAAACCAACTTCTACAACATCTACATTTACTTGAAGTCCTTTCTCAGCGTAAGTATTTTTAAAACCTTTCACAGCATCAGAAATGTAGGAACTTGTTGATAATTCCGCTGGCCACAGAATTTTAATGTCTTTAGGAACCTGCTTCAGCGCTATTTTGGCTAGTCGTCTTCCATATTCTGTCCAATTGGTTTCGGCCCAACCTAATTTTTTAACAATTTCAGGAGATAAATTTTGTTTAGGACCTATACCAAGCAAACCATACACAAAGACGCCTTTCTCAACAGCTTTTGTGATTGCTTCATTGTAAATGACAGGATCCCACCAAGGGCCAATGATCGCGTCTACCCCGCCATTTACTTCTTCCTCAATCATTTTAACATGCTGATCGTAATCACCTTCGGCAAAGCGGAATCTAAATTCAACATTGGGCAGTTTTTTCGCCGCCTGATTCATTCTTTCCACTCGATACAACCATACAGGATCTTTTGATGAAGATTCACCCAAAAAAACAAGTTTGATAGGTCTTGATTCTTTTGCATAAGCATTGTCTACAGCGACGATCAAAAAGCTGAACAATGCAATGAGAGCCCAAAAAAACCTTGTAAGCAAATGAGAAAAACAATTTTCTTTTATGAAAGTCATGAGATATCCTTCCTCTGAGAGCCTTTTAATTAAATAACACAGAGTTATCTAATTAATAAAAGGCTCTTCTCCTCCATCTTAAACTAGAATAAATTACAACATCTACTTTTTTTCGCTACTTGGGCTTTAACTTGACTAGACTTTTGCTCTCCATGATCAGATGTCTTATTCTTGCGACTCAAAAGTAGCTCTTTATTTTGGGGCAAAAGTTGAGAACCATGATAAGCAATATTGGGTAAATGATTTATTGTTGCATCAAGTGCATTTATTGCTGGTGCAGGCATTGTTGTAGGACTTGAATATAATGGGAAAACACAATTACCGGTAGATAAAGCATAACCTGCCTGAGCTGATCTTAGCGCATTAGCAGCTAAGAACAATGCTGGTGCATAATCGGGATCCCAGGCCTCTTTAAGATGAATGGCTATATCTACTCCATATTCTACAGGATTTGCATTTTTCGTCGTAAAATAACCCGCGATTGCTGCAAGTCCTGCTCCTAAATTTAAAAGACGTAGACCATTTTTCAAAGTAAAATATTTTAATATGTGCATCTTTGCTTCTCCTGGTTAAGATAGGTAATTCAAAGCTTTTGAGGCAAATATTGAGAATGGAAGGCTTCTCTGAATACCTAGGCCTTTATTAGCTTTGATATCAGATAAACCTGTTAAATCATTTAAACTTAGCAATGCGTGCTAGTCCTCGAATCATCCTTGAGCGAGAAGAATTATCTATAGTGTCAGGATTATAGTTTTTTATGACTTAAATGTTAACTTAAACCGGACAAAAGGTTTAATTTCATAGGTAGGTAACATACACTACACCATGCAAGTCATAGAGTCGTCAATCCTATCAATGTCCTCAACACAATACTGTTGATTTTTCTAAAGGGATATTACATTTACCTAAAATAAAAAATATTAAAGCAAAATTTCATCGTGAGTTTGATGGAAAATAAAACACCCAATGATGTAGTAACTATAAAATAGATTTTTTATGGCACCCATTGCGTTTATATCATGTTAAGCTAAGTTTTTTAACAAAATAAGGTTTATAGTATGTCAATGCAAGGCGCAAAACAAAAAGATTTAAATCATCTTTGCTTATCAGTATTCGATGAGTTGGGATTGCCAGATCATGATGTTATCGAAAAATTGGAGCATTTTTTAGAAAACAATCACTTAAAAGATGTCAATCTAGACGAAATCCTCAACAGCAAGATAAGGGATCTCTCTACTATATTTGGAGTGATGAAAGCGCTTTTTAATCATGGGTATTATACATCACTGATGATAGTCTGTAGGAAATTCCCTGAAAGATTTGATTTTGAATATCTTGATGCTGATATGTATGTAAAACTCAATAAATTAAAGAAAAGTTACAAAACTGAGGCACCAAAAGAAATTTCTGAAAAAAAGAGAAGTGCTAAAACTAAAGCACCAGAAAACTACTCTAATAATGAACTCCGCACATTGATTTATAATACTATCTCTAAACAAATCGAGGGGGCCCTTATGGAAGTTTATGAAAAGGATTCTCTGCATTTTAGCGCCAAAAAATCGGTTGGTAAAAAAAGATAAGCATCAATAATAATGCAAGACTTAGCAGCATCGGGCTTGGACGCCCTCAATTCCAAACCCAACCTATAGTTCTTTCAAGATTTTTAACTCCAAGTGCACAATATGTTTGGATATTTTGAATAACTGACTACTTAAATAAATAAAGCCATAAAAAATCTCATGATGTTCTTTTAAAGAATAACGGTGTAAAAAATGTTAGCTAAAATAGTTGAGTAAGATATGGATAATGATCATATAATTCAAATACATATGCTTGCTTATTCATTTTGGTTAGCAAGCATCTTGTCAACTGTTTTACTCATTTGATTTAGAATAAACTGTGGTGCCATTCGACTCATTAATTTGAGCAGGTTACTTTGACCAGGTCGAATCTCTAATGTATTTTGTTCTATTCCTTTTATTACGCATTTCACCATCTTGTTTACATTCATGATGGAGGAACCTTTCATATCCTCTGTATCAAAATGACTTAATAATGCTGTCTGCGTTGCAGGTGGTGCGATTTCGAATACTTTTATCTTTGTATTTTTTAACTGAACACGTAGAGATAGCGTAAATGAATGTATGGCTGCTTTAGTTGCACAATAAATTGGCGAAATAGGTAATGGAACAAAAGCTAAACCTGATGAAACATTCATAATTGCTGCTTCTTTTTTTCCTTTCAGGTGTGGAAGAAACTGTTTAACCATTCGAATAGGACCGTTTAAATTAGTATCAATCTCACGTGTAATGTCTTCAAGATCAATAGACTGATTATGTAAGTTTATTTTGCGCATAATTCCAGCGTTATTAATCAACATATTTAAATCAGGAAAGTCTTTCGTTACTTTTTCATACAAAAGTTCAATTGCTTTAGGATCGTTAACGTCACTTTGAATAATATTTACTTTTGGCAACTGTGCTTTAGTACTGTCTAATTTATTCTTATCCCTTCCTGTAATAATAACTATATTCCCAAGCTCAAGAAGTTGCTTAGTCAGTTCAAGTCCAATGCCACTAGTTCCGCCAGTAATTAAAATTGTATTACCATTGATTCTCATCACTTAAACTCCGTATTAAATTATTATCCTTAAAGATAGTACGATACCCAATAACCTTTCTGAGAGCCTTTTTATGACGGTGATTAATCGGCTTTCAACCAACGTGCAGCCGCTTCGGCCGTGTCCTCTGGGCGCGTGTTGAACGCTATCGCGGCATTAGGTGCAGCCTTATGAACGGCGTTGATTATCCTCTCGAACAGTAAGAGGCTTTTCGGCGGGAGCCTAAGACCACCGCCAATCACCACGCAATCATAGGACGCACTTGCCAGCTGCTTTTGCAACATAGGAACAGCCGTCTCGTCTGGTGTGATCATGCAAAGGTCAGCTTGCCATCCCCGCTCCTTTAATTTGGTTGCGGCAATAGCAATTCCATCCTTAATCTTCTGTGCATCAAAGCCAGGCGGTAACGCGGGATCTGAGAAGTCTACCGTTTCAGGTTGCTGGCCAACAAATAATACTCGGGTCATATTCTCTTCTCCATTTTAATATCGTCACATCAGCCTGGAAATTCCAGCAAATTAACTGGAGAAAAATTCCCAAGGAAGCTTTTGATAACCCAGAATATCTTAAAAAGATTAATCTGATTTGAAATTCTAAGGTATGGTTTAGCATACACTGGATCGCCTCGACAAGCTAGATAAATACCCTCTTATGAAAGTTCTCAGCAACACGAAATAACTATCAATTTTCACAGTCGTTGACAAAAACATTCATGATATTTGCTAAGGTTATTTGTAATATTCTATTTAATTTAGCGATAATGCCATGAAGATTAATAATAAAATAGTCTCTATTGCCCTTTGCATAATGATCTCAAACATAGCGTCTGCTGAAGAATCATCAAAGGTTATTTCAAGCAATGATCTTACCTCGTTTAAGTGGGGCATGTCAGAAAAGCAATTCATGAGTGTCGAAAGGGATAGATATGGTAAACCCCTTAAAGATAAGAGCGAGAATATTTTTACAAGCACAGATTACAACCTGATTGCAGATTTGCCCTTTCAGCAAATAGTGAGAATGCGAGGCAAGCAAGGACTAACCTCTATTAACTACATGAATATTAATAACAAAGAAACGTTTAAAGCCTCATGCCAAAAGATATATAGTTTTCTTGAAAGTAATTTTTCAAGCCCCTCTTACCAAGCTATCCATAAGGATGGAACAGATTCATTTTTTGTTTGGATCGATCTCAAAGGAAATACTATATATGAATTCTGCTTCTCACAAAGTGCATTACAAACTATCATAGTCACTGTTGAGCCACAATGGAAGGTAATTAACTGTAAACTTGAAAATAGTCAAAATGAATATCATTATTTTTATGAACCTGTCAATAATGATGTACGAGAGTTCGCACAAAATTATATTAGTATTGTCTTTAAGCCCAAAGTAACAGCAAATACAATTGAGTTTACCACCGAAAGAAATCCCTCACATGTCAGCATTAATCAAAAAGACATGCGTTTTTCAATAAAATCGCAAGATGGCAAAATTGAAAAAGGACAATGTAGCTTTACAAGACAATAGAAAACTACTTACAGGTCAAAATATATTCTTTAAAATAATTGGCTATTCTGTGGGGCCGATTGGCATAAAAGGAATTAAACGCTTCAAGACCTATCGCATTAATTAATCGATAAGTACCTAACACTGAATAAATAGGGTAAAACTTTTTGGCTAATTCAAAGGCTTCTAAGAGCTGATCCTTATTCGCCAATCCCAACCAATTCTCAAGGCAGGTATCTTGAAGTTGGTTATAAATTCCATCTGATTCTTTAACAGGATGATGGATAACCGCTTGTTTAAGATAATTATGTAACGAAAAAAACGGATGTGTGAACGCCGATTCACCCCAATCAATACAAGTCATTTTATTTGTAATTGGGTCAAACAAAACATTATTCGTATTAATATCAGGTATAGCAATCGTTTCTGGGATCTGAAATTGTGATAACTGTTCACATTGTGCTGAGAAATATGGACTTAAATCATGCAATGTTTGCAGCTCTTTAGCGGTTAGACCATCCCCTATTAAAAGTACCTCTTGGTTAATAACGTCATTATATAAGCGGGGTAACTTGTCTAATCGCCAATCAGGTACCCCTTGATCTAAAAAGGGTTCAATATGATTTTCAGTTGATCTTTGAATCGCTGAATACTCTTTAACCGCTTGATATAATAAATGTGGTTGAAAATCATTTTTTAAATAGGCACGCAGATTTTGACCCGCATCTTTCATGATGAAACAATAAAGGGAATCATTGATGGCAACCACCAAAGGAACATGAGCTTGAAATTCTGTGGCCATCAGTTGAATGATTTTTGGCTCTGCTGATATGGCCTGAGGTGTTTGTTTTAAATAGTAATCCCCTTTTGAGGTAGAAAATCGGATCACAGTAGACCATGGCGTTTTCACGACGGCTTCAGGTGGGTGTTCTAGAATGCACCCATTAGAAACCAGATAATCTGTTCCCCATTCAAGAATGGGTGCTTGATTGTTCATTTGATACGCCACGTTCTGACTGAAATTTCTTTCTCTTAAAGTATATTAATGTTTAGTTGGCTCTATACGTATTAGTTTCTTATTTACAAATTCTCCAATACCAAGATCTGAGAGTTCGCGACCATAGCCAGAGTTTTTGACCCCACCAAATGGTAATTCAGGAGCAGTCCATGTTGCTCTATTGATAAACACCATGCCTGTTTCTATTTGACGTGCAAGGCGTTTACCTCGCTCAATATCTTTGGTGATTATCGAACCACCAAGCCCATACTGAGAGTCATTGGCAAGTTTAATTGCCTCCTTCTCATCTTTGACGATGAAAATAAGTGCCACTGGCGCAAAGAACTCTTGATAATAGGCAGAGTTGTCTTTTGAAATATTGGTCAGAATAGTTGGTTCCAAGAAGAATCCTGGCTGGTTTATTCTCTTGCCACCAAGCAACACCTTTGCACCACCTTCAACTGCTGTTTTGATTTGCTTTTGTACTGTGTCAAGTGCATTCGAAGTGCAAAGTGGTCCAAGTGTTGTTTTCGAATCCATGGGATCTCCAGGCACCAATTTTGTCAGCTCCATTTTGAAACGATCCAAAAAGGCATCAGCAATTTTTTCATGCAGTATAAAACGTTTCGCAGCGCAACAGCACTCCCCCGTGTTATTCATACGGCCCCATATACCCCATTTGATAGCCGTGTCCATATCGGCATCGTCCAATACGATGAAAGCATCACTACCACCAAGCTCCATTGTGTTCTTCTTCAGAGACTTACCAGCTTGCGCTGCTACTTTCGCACCAGCAATATCACTTCCTGTCAGCGCTACTCCCTTGATTCGCTTATCCGTGACCGCCTTGGAAACTTGATCATATGAGATAAAGACATTTGTATAAGATCCAACAGGGGCACCAGCATCCAAGAGAAGCTTTTCAAAAGCCAATGCACATTGCGGTACATTAGATGCATGTTTGATAATCAGCGTATTGCCTACCATTAGGTTAGGTCCAACAACACGTGCCAATTGATAGTAGGGGAAATTCCAGGGCTCAACACAGAAAATGACGCCAAGAGGTTCGCTCTCAACAAACGCTTCACCCTCTTTAACTTGGAGCTTTTCGGGTGCTAGAAATCTCTCTGCATTATCGGCATAATAGTCCAAAATATCCGCGCTCAGCTCGACTTCTGCTTGAGCTTCTTTGAATAACTTTCCCATTTCAAGCGTAACAGGTTTGGCAAACTCGTCTTTATTTTTACGCAATAATGAGGCTGCTTTTTTGAGAATGGCTTTTCGATCTACAAGCGATCTTAGACTCCAGTCTTTCACATAGGTCTCTTGCGCCTTTGCAATTATATCCGTTAATTGCTGGTCAGTGATCTCATTAAATGATTTTACGAGCTTTTCAGTATAGGGATTGATTGTTTGGTATGTCATTGGATTACAGCTCCTCATAGGAATTAATTACAATATCCTTCTCAGATATTGATTTAAACTATAATATAATGTAGATGAATTACTGGTTCATTTTAGATATATTTGAGTTCTACATAATTACACTATCTGTATACCCACTAGCGTTTTATATAGTAGCCATTGATTTTATAACTTCTTACTAGCTCATAATACGTCAATAATAACCTTAAGAGCTTGAGTATTCGCTGCATGCGCGAATGTTTCATAGGCATCTAGAATATTATTAAATTTGAAAGTGTGACTGATCAATTGCTTTGGATCGATCTTCTTTGAAGCAACAGTCTTTAATAACATAGGCGTTGTAACTGTATCGACTAGCCTTGTTGTAATGGTGATGTTTTGAGACCAAAGCTTTTCTAAATGTAAATCAACTTTGATTCCATGTACGCCAATATTTGCAATAATACCCCCTGCCGCAACTATATTCTCACAAGTAATAAATGTTGCGGGAATGCCAACGGCTTCAATCGCTGTATCAACACCACGATTATTTGTCATCTGCATCAACTTTTCCGCAGCTTTGCCATCTGAACTATTTATCGTTGCAGTCGCACCCAATTTTTTGGATATCTTAAGACGATTTTCATCAATATCTATCATGATAATTTCAGCGGGTGAAAAAAACTGAGCTGTAAGCAATGAAGCCAATCCAATTGGGCCTGCACCAACTATCGCAACTGTACTCCCGGGCTGAACCTTTCCGTTAAGTACGCCTGCTTCAAAACCTGTTGGCAATATATCACTCAACATAACTAAAGAATCTTCATCAACACCTGTGGGGATCTTATAGAGACTCGTATCCGCAAAGGGAATGCGGACATATTCGGCTTGTGTACCGTCAATTTCATTTCCCAATATCCAGCCACCATTAACACAATGAGAATACATACCTTTGCGACAATATTCGCACCTACCACAAGATGTGATACAAGAAATGAGAACATTATCACCAGGCTTAAACTCTGTAACACCTGGGCCAACTTTATCTACAACACCAATTCCTTCATGTCCAAGAATACGACCAGGTTTGCATGTAGGGACATCACCTTTAAGAATGTGTAAATCTGTACCACAAATAGTGGTTTTCTTAACCTTGATAATTGCGTCAGTTGACGCTGTAATTGTTGGAATGGGACGGTCTTCAAAACTCTTTTTTCCTGGACCTTGGTAAACGAATGCTTTCATGGCTAAGCTTCCTTATTTTATTAGAGATAAAGTATGTTTGGCTATCATATATTCTTCATTCGTTGGAATAACGCTAACCAAAACTTTACTTTTCTCATGACTAATGATAGATAAATTCTTCTGATTGGCATCATCATTTATTTGAACACCTAGCCAATCTAACCACTCACAAATTCCCTTTCTTATTAGGCTTGAATTTTCACCAATGCCAGCAGTAAATACAATGGCATCACACCCTTTCAATGGCGTCAACAGTGCACATAATTCTCGCGCTGCTCGATAACAAAACAGTTGGATAGCTTCAGTAGCATTGGGAGATTTGCTTTGCTCAAGTACTCTTACATCACTACTTAGCTCAGAAACACCTATCAAGCCAGACTGTTCATAAAGTAAATGATTTATTTCTTCAGTAGTATATTTTTTTTCTTGAAGTAAATATAAAATAAGACCTGGATCAATATTACCACATCGTGTACCCATCATTAAACCATCTAATGCTGTTAAGCCCATTGAAGAAGCGACACTTTTTTGTTTATAAATGGCACACATACTAGCACCATTACCAAGATGAGCTGCAATGACTTTGCCGTTTGCCAGCGTGCCTAAGTGATTTGGTAAAACAGAGGCAATATATTCATAGGAAATACCATGAAAACCGTAACGAATGAGTCCCTCGTCTGTCAATTTTCTTGGAACAGCAAAAAGAGTTGCTAGTTTATGCTGGGTACTATGGAATGAAGTATCAAAACATGCCACTTGGGGAATTTTAGGATATAACTTGCTAACAATGTTAATTGCATTAATATTATGTGGTTCATGTAATGGCGCTAATGGTATCAATTTTGTTAAATTAAAAATTACTTTATCTGTAATTTTAACTGGATTTAAATATTCCTGTCCGCCATGCACCACTCTATGGCCAACGGCTTTTAATTCATTATCTGATAAACTTTCAAACCAATTTAAAAATGTTTGTATTGAGGATTCATACCCTGGTTTAATATCTGTTTGATTAAAAATGGATTTATATTCGTTGTTATAAATTGAGAGTACTGGCGCATTAAATACTTTCTCAATTAAACCATGATAAATTAAAGTAAGATTTTCACAATCAAACAATGAAAATTTGATGCTTGAGGAACCTGCGTTTATTACTAAAATTGTTTCATTTTTCATTATTTAAACTTAACATTATTTTTATTGCGAATATAAATTAAAGCCATAGCGCTCGAGGCTTTTCGAGATAATTCATCACTACCTCTACTTGTTAATATAATAGGAACGCTTGCTCCAAGGACAATACCTGCAGCTTCCATTTTAGAAAGATAAGTCATTTGTTTATAGAGCATATTACCTGATTCAACATCAGGCACAATAATAATGTCGGCATCACCGGCCACTTGAGATTTGAGACCCTTAACTTTAACTGCCTCGCTTGGAGATCGCCAAATCAAATCCTAAAGGGCCATCAAGGAGTCCTCCTTTGATTTGTTCGCGGTCAGCCATCTTACATAAAGCAGTTGCATCTAACGTTGAGGGCATATTTTCATTGACAGTTTCAACAGCACAAACAATAGCAACCTTTGGTATACCAAATCCAAGCGCCGCAAATAAATCAATGGCGTTTTGTACAATATCCATTTTTACAGCGAGTGATGGTCGTATGTTGATAGCGGCATCAGAGATAAAAAGGGGTTTTGGATAATATGGGATATCCATAGCAAAGATATGACTCATACGTCTGTTCGTTCGTAATCCATTTGCTTTATCTACAATAGCCTCCATTAACTCATCAGTATGTATCTTGCCTTTCATGATAGCTTCAACTTGACCACTTTTTGCAAGTTGTACTGCTTTTTCAGCTGCTTCTTGACTATGTTTCGTTGAGATGATTTCGTAAGGTGATAAATCAATTTTAAGTGCTTGGGCAACAGCACGAATTTTAGCTTCTGGACCAATTAATATAGGAATAATGAGTTTATCCTCAGCGGAAGCAATTGCACCCTTCAAAGATTCTTCATCCACAGGATGAACAACGGCGGTTATGATGGGCTTAAGATCTTTTTTCAATGAAATTAGTTCGTGATACCATTTCCCAACAGGTTTATTAAGAGTAAAGCGAGGTTTTTCTATACGTTTACTTTTTAATTTTTCAGTTGGCGCAATGACAACTGCTTTACCTGAGATAACCACTTTCCCTGCTTGATTAACACACTTACAATCTAATTCAACAATGTGCTTTTCAGGTTTTTTATTAGTCACTGTAACAGTAACTGTAATGGTATCCCCTAATCCGACAGGATGTTCGAACTGTAATGATTGATCCAAATAAATTGTTCCTAAACCAGGTAATTCAGTACCCAATACTGTTGATATTAGAGCCCCACCCCACATCCCATGAGCGATAATTTTATGGAACATATCATTTTTGGCATAGTCTGCATCCATATGCTCCGGATTAACATCCCCTGACATGGCTGCAAATAGCTCAATATCTTTGGTTTGCAATGTTTGAGTAAGACTAGCGGAATCACCAATTTTTATTTCATCATAGGGGCGATTTTCAATATATTCATTCATGCTATTTATTATCCATAAGGACCTATACTTAACCTCAGTGTTTTATATTAAGTATAGAAGAGTTCTTTAAGTTTAGACGTTGAGATATTTTGAAAATAGATATAATTGAGAAGATAAAAAGCGTGTAGATACTCTTGGCCGGATAATGAGATAAACTTACCAGAATCACTTAAGTGATCCTGGTATAAAGCTTAAGCCATAAGCGTTAGGTGTTGCTTTGCAGCGTCTGGTTCAACAGCAGTTACTTTTGGATCTTTAGGAATAAAAGGTTTGGCTGTTGCTGATAATTTACTATTAAATGCTGGTAATAACTGTTTAGATGTTGAATGATCCCTATTTGGATCGTATATTTCTTTGAATGCATCTAAACGTGCTAAGACTAAATTTTCACTAAATATATAATAGCCTAATCTTTTACCAACAAAAATTGGATGATATCCATCATTAATAAAATCATTGAGTAATTCAATGATTGCCGACTTTAATCTATTTTGCGCCCCAGGATCGTCTACAAGGTCATAAGCGTGACTATAGAAATTTAACTTTTGGAGTTTTGCTTTATATTTTTCTGGAAGCTGATTTAGATTTTGCTCTAACTTTTCCACGAAGTCCGCATTATCAGCAGTAACCCTTTGTCTAATTAGACCATTGCCTATCATAAAACCTCTTTTTTAAGAAAAACGAAAATGCAGCAAGGTGATCATAATAGTGCCATCATGACAAGAACAAGGAAAAAGCGATGAAGATCAATTCTTGATAGATTAGCGGTGTAGTATAAATGATGGCGTTATATTTATGCCAGAATTAATTATCTAAAATTTGAGCTGCCTTTTCGCATTCTTTTAGCGCCAGGTGGCATCATTGCGCTTTCATCTAATTGCTGCATTTCACGAGCTGAAATATCGTACTTTTTACGCTTAATAGAATTATGTGCTGGCGTTAAAGTATTAGGATTTTGTAAAGCTTGCATAGAATAAACTATGGGCTGCTGCTTGCTTAATACAGATTCTGCCCATTGTGCACCCATCTTAATCGTCAGGTTGTCTGGCAAGGAGGTTAATTGATTATCATAACAAACTAACTTTTTTAGTGCCTGACAATTGCTCAGGGTTGCGGGTATTGAGGTTAATTTATTATATCCGCAAAACAACTCTTGCAGCGCCTGACAGTTGCCAAGCATTTCAGGCAAAAAGAATAATTGATTTGCGTTGCATGAGAGTACTTGTAGGGCCTGACAATTTCCAAGCGTTTCTGGTAATAAAGTTAATAGATTAAATTGACAATCAAGCACTTGCAGCGCTTGACAATTGCCCAATGCATCTGGCAAAGAGGTTAATTGATTATCATAACAAACTAACTTTTTTAGTGCCTGACAATTGCCCAGTGTTTCAGGCAAAGAATCTAATTGATTTGCATCGCAAACTAGGCTTTGCAGCGCCTGACAATTGCCCAGGGTTGCGGGTATTGAGGTTAATTGATTAAGGTTGCAATCTAGTCTTTGCAGCGCCTGACAATTACCCAACGATGCTGGTAAAGAGGTTAATTGATTATTGTAGCAATATAGCCCTTGCAGCGCCTGACAATTGCCCAGCGTTTCAGGTAAAGATGTTAATTGATTTAAGTCGGAAACTAGCTCTTGCAGCGCCTGACAATTGCCAATTGCCAATGGGAGGCTGCGTATTTGATTGCAACTAAGATCCAACCCTACTAATTTTTTCCAATAGTTTTCATATTCATTCGCCTCGAATAGTTGTTTGGGCAGGCGAGTGATTTTTTTATCTCTCAAATCTAAAATAGTGCTATTGAGATCAATATGCTCCTTAATGATATTGCTATTGACTTGGTCCAGCTTTTGGCTTTGTTGTTCAAACCTCTCTAGTGGAGTAAGATTCTCATCTTGAATAGCGATGGTGTTTTCAGGCAAAGCAGTATGATTTTCTGTTAGAAACTGAATTTCATCCTGCTGTATAGCTTCAACTTTTTCCAATGCCTCATGGTAAGCTTTCAGAAAATGCGCTTCAGGTAATTCTGGCGAAAGACTAGGCTCTATCGCTAGTAAACGTTTATACAATTTTGAATAGACTTGATAATGCGAATCGACAACCTCTTTAAACAAGTGATTAACCCGTCTTAAACGACCTAAGTTTTTTTTGTCAAGAAAGCTTGTCAGGTGATTTAACATTTCGAACGGGAACAGTTCTATTGGCAGAGGATCTGCTGTATCGCATTTCGCTTTCGTATTTAAGTTTTCAGTTTCAATTTCAATTTCTCTTTGCCATTTTATTGCTTTAGGCATAAATCACCACATTTTTTGCCTTTCGATATAACGTTGGGCATTATTTAGGATTACAATTAAGGCAGAATTCTATCTTATATAAATGATAAAATATGTGGTAAAAAATTATATAAGTTGATTTATTTGATGAGAGTTACCTAAATATAGGTAACGCAGGAATGGAAAAGATGAATCAATCAGGTCAGCCACTAAATAAACCTGAGAATGGAATAGCGCTAGCACTATTGGGAAATATACGCTGTTCTATCTCTGCATGTGAAACACCTAAGTGATCTTGTAACACAGCTTTTGTTAAACGTCTTAAATCGTTTGCAGGGTATAAATCACGTTCTTGATAAAGCGCAGATTTAGATAAACCGGGCCAGTCACCAATAATTTGACCGCCTTTAATATTACCGCCTAGCAGAAAGGCGGTGGTACCTGTGCCATGATCGGTGCCATTACTACCATTAACCATAACCGTTCTACCAAATTCAGTTATCACTAATATTGCTGTTTGTGCCCACACAGAACTCATAGCTTGTTTAAACGCCTCAACGCCTTGTGAAAGGTTTTTCAATGCTTGACCTAGCCTACCACCATCTAATCCTTGATCGGCGTGCGTATCCCAGCCACCAATATCAATCGAAGCAATACGTGCACCATTGTCTTTTAACATCATGTTTGCTGCCATTTGCATCATGCTGGTAAATTGTTGCCGACGTGCACCTTCTCCCCCCATCGCATTATCCGTGTTAACCGTGTCCGATATAACGGAGTTAACGGTTTTTGAGAGCAAAGGATCGGCGGCATACATGCGAGTTACACGATTAATAAAATCGTGATCGGGCGGCATCATAATCGAAGGTGACCATGATTCTGCTATTTTCTTTCCTTGTAACAATAAAGGTATGTTTGGTCCTATTGCTAGACTATTTACCTTTCCACCCAAACTATCTACCGTTCGACCTAACCAACCTGTATTTAATCCATGAGGTTTTGTCGTTCCATTTTCCAATAAGTCTTGCGCTTCAAAATGTGATCTTTCTCGATAAGGCGTCGCTGTGGCATGCAAAATGATAAGCTCTTTTTCTGTATAGAGCTTTTGAAAAGAGGGTAAAGCTGCATTCATCGCAAAAAAACCATTAAGTGGTAAAATCCCTTTGTCATTAAAAGCAAGCGATCCACGTGCCTGATGATAGTCAGGATCACCTATTGGAGGAACAGCCCCCAATCCATCCATTGCGCCGCGTTGTATAATGACTAAAAGTCGACGCTCCGTAGGGATACTCGCCCATAAAATTCTTGGTACATTTATCAACGCAGCACTGCCTGCAAAGAGAGCTAAATGTTTTAAAAAGCGTCGTCTTAGAGGATCATGGCTACTCATGTTTTCACCTACGTTGAAATTCTGGGCTAGCAAGTAAAAAAGCAAAAGCATCTTGTGGTGAAGGTGCACCTGCTATGATTGAGCTGGTTTCTTCATGTAATAAAGAACCAAACATATCTTGTGCAAGGGGTAAAGCATTCACTTGATCTTGTATTTTCTGAGATATTAAGCGAGACCATTCAATACGCTTCATCATCATATCTGCGCCTGACCAATACACATTACTATCAGGATATCCGGCTGGGGAAGGAGCACTAAAGGGAATAATATTAATTGCTCGCAAAGTTTGATTAATTTGTTTGTCTTGAATTTTTACTTCATGTAAACGTAATGCAGAGATTACAAATTCATAACTGTTTTTAAATTTTTCAAGCGGTTTTTCCCAAGCTTGCTTAAGACCTATCAAGGTATGATAAACTGCAGCCAGATCACCATCGGTTTTTAAAAAAGTATGGGCTAACTTATCGATCGCTTTTTGAGGAGGTTCATCGGAAATAAAATGCCGTGCCAATTTCGTTGCGATATGCTTAGCGGTTGCAGGATGGCGAGCTAAATCATTTAGGGCCTTAATCCCTTCCTCAATGCCCTCTTCTTGATAAGTTTTGTGTAGCAAGATCTTTGAGCCAGGTTCATGCATATTTGGCTGGAATGAAAACCGCATAACAACATTTTTATTTTCACGAGCTAGCGTCCAACCTGTGATAATATTTGCTAAAGCGATGACATCTTCTTGTGTGTAACCACCATTTACGCCAAGAGTATGAAGCTCAAGAATTTCACGACCAAGATTTTCGTTAAATGATTTATCTCGTTTTATGCCAGCTTTAGAATGAGGACCAATAGAGCTTACATTATCTAAATATATCAACATTGCCGGATGTTGAATCACTGCAATTAACATGTCCGCAAAACGACCAGTAATATGAGGTCTGATCGCTTGAACTTCATAGGGATTTACTAATCCCATGATTCTAGGTTTACTGATTGAAACGGTGAAATGATTGCTCCAAAAGAGCACCATGCGTTCAATAAAAGGTTGCTGACTTTCAATTTGCGTTAAAAAACGCATGGAATTCTGGCGCATAAAAACATCACGTAGCATTTTTTGAACATTCGCTACTGGAGGCTTAACCGCATCTTTTTTTTGAGTAGTGTCTTCGTTTTTCTTCGTAGCTTCATCGTTTTTAGGATTACTATCATTATTTTTTAGTTTAGCTTCTTCGCTTTTAAGCTTAGCTTCTTTGTTCTTACGCTGAGCATCTTCGTAGTTGAGATATAATGTTTCAGTCGCTTTATTATCCTGAAGATCAAGCAATTCATGCGGGATATGTGCCTGACTAATTTGATTGCTAAGCCATCCCTTTGGATCAGAGCCAATCATTTTCATTTCAGTTGGATCAGGGCCTAAGCCAAATCGCGCACTGGCATGCAATGCATTATTATTCTTCATCAAAAAAATAATCCGTTTTAAAGAAATCCCTGAAAGTAACAGTTTTGATGGTATCAAAGTAGGATACTGAGTGACAATGCCAGTGTTAAAATCATTAAATGGTTGATAGTTATTTAACGCATAAGGATAAGTCTTTCGTGAAAAAGAGCTAAATATTTAATGACTTGATGCTTTTTTGGCATGAACCATTAATACGGCAAGAGCACAGGAAGCAATTCGCGAATGCACACCATCAGCTCTGCTTGTTAATATGATTGGCACCTTCGCTCCTAATATCATCCCTGCGGAAATTGGATCGCTTATATACATTAATTGTTTAGCAAACATATTACCGGCTTCTAAATTGGGCATCAGAAATATATCTGCATCCCCTACCACTGGAGACTTAATATGTTTAGTTGCGGCAGCTTTTAAACTAATAACATTATCAAAGGCAAAAGGACCATCTACAATCCCTCCCACTATTTGCCCACGATCAGCCATTTTACTTAAGCAAGCCGCATCGACTGTTGAGGGAATACTGGGATTAACAGTTTCAACTGCCGACAATATAGCCACTTTGGGTTCTGCATTGGGTTGAAGCACTCGAACTAAATCAATTGCATTTTGTACTATATCTCTTTTTGTCATCAAATCTGGATTAATGTTAATTGCGGCATCAGTAATAATAAAAGGTTTATGATAAGTTTCGATTGCTAACATAAAGATATGGCTGATACGGCGTTCAGTCCTTAAACCTGAACTTTTGTCGACAACTTCTTTCATCAGCTCATCAGTATGCAAATCTCCCTTCATAATGGCATCAACAGATCCTTCATGAACACATGATATAGCCATTTTAGCAGCTTGCTTACTTTGTTCAACATCGATCACTTTATATTTAGATATATCAATCTTTAATGTTTGCGCTATAGCATCTATTCTCTTCTTGTGGCCTATCAATATGGGCTCTATGAGGCCCAGATTAGCCGCTTCTACCACCCCCTGCAGTGAATCCTCACTGCACGGATAAACCGCTGCAATTTTAATTTTAGGCAAAGCTTGACACTTTTCTAAAAATCGTTTTGATAAAGCATCGATGTCAGTTACTTTTTGTTCCACATTTTGTACCTTTATAGATCCTAATGTAATTTCTTAGCGCCCGTGAACTTGATTATTTCTGGTAATATTTTTTTTCTAAATTTGCTACCGTTAAATAACCCATAATGACCAACCTCCTCGGCTAAATAATATTTTTTCTTTGATTCATCTATGTTTTTACATAAATCAAGTACTGATTTTGTTTGACCAATGCCTGTAATATCATCTTTTCCGCCTTCAATGGCTAAAATTGAGGTTTTCTTTATATCTTTTAAATTTGCATATTTTCCACGACTTTTGAATCTTCCGCTTGTAAGAAGTTTTTGTTGAAAGACAGAACCAATTGTTTGCATATAAAATTCGGCGGTCAAATCCATCGTCGAGAAATATTCAGTATAAAAATTGACAACTTTCAACGCATCTTCTCTCTCATCATTGGCAAAATCCGTGATGGCATTGCTTAAGGATTCCATATGTTTTTGAAGATTCATATTCATAAAGCCAGAAAGTTGCAAAAATCCTGGATAGACTGGTCTCATATATCCTGGATAACTGGCTGGAACAATTGAAATCACATTTTGCTGAAACCAATTATCACCTCTTGAAGTGGCTAATTGATTTACTGTTGTTGGGGCTTGATCTGTATCAATCGGGCCACCTAATAAAATAGTTGAATTTGGCAAATGAGGATCATCATCAGCAGACATGAGCGCTAAGGCAATTAAGACCGGTACGGTTGATTGACAAATCGCCATAACATTGATATCAGAACCTAACTCATGCATAAAACAAACCATGTAATCGGCAAAGTCATTGAGATCAAATGAACCCTCTGTTAAAGGAACATCACGCGCACTTTTCCAATCTGTAATGTAGACATCATAAAATGGAAGCATATCTTGGACGGTTCCGCGCAACAAAGTAGCATGATGACCTGACATAGGAGCGACAAGAAGCAACTTTTGTTGCTGGGATTCGTCATAATTCACTTTATTGAAATGTAGTAAATTACAAAAACTTCTTTTAAGAATAGTTTCTTCAACTACTTCATAAAAGTTATCATCGATTTTAACTTCATTGATACCAAACTCTGGCTTTTGATAAATGTCTAAGAACATATGGCCAACATAAAAAGAACCTGCCATCATTGGCGGCATGACATATAAAAAGCCTGTAACGGTAACTTCAAAAATTATTGAAGATCTAAAAGAATTGATCCCCTTTGCCCCTTTACATCAACCTTACAATATTGAAGCTATTGAAATTATTAGCAAATTATTTCCAGATCTTCATCAATTTGCCTGCTTTGATACTTCTTTTCATCGAACTCATCCTCCCATCGCGGATACCTTTGGTTTACCTCGAAAATATACCAAAGAGGGAGTGCGACGATATGGTTTTCACGGTCTATCTTATGAATCTATTATGCAAAAAATAGCTTCGATTTCACCACAAAATCTAAATAAGAGAATCGTCATTGCTCATTTAGGTAACGGGGCAAGCATGTGTGCTGTTAAGGATGGGCAAAGTATTGATAGTACAATGGGATTTACAGCATTAGATGGTCTGGTAATGGGAACCCGATGTGGCAATATTGATCCCGGCGTTATTTTATATTTTATGCAATCTAAGCAAATGGGCCATAAAGAAATTGAAAAAATGCTCTATCAACAATCTGGTTTACTTGGTGTGTCAAATGTTAGTAGTAATATGAAAGAATTGATTGAGAATAATAGCAAAAATGCAAATGAAGCCATTGATTTGTTTGTGTATAGAATCCGTAAAGAGCTGGGTGGACTGAGTGCCGTCCTAGGCGGACTTGATTTGCTTGTTTTCACGGGCGGCATAGGTGAAAAAGCTGCACTTATCAGAGAACGTGTTTGTAAAGATATGCAATGGCTTGGTCTGTCTATCAATGACAAAGCAAATCAAGATAACCAACAGGTGATAAGCGATGCTAAAAGCGCAGTTGAAATATTAGTTATTCCAACTGATGAAGAGCAAATCATTGCGAATCATACCTTTGATTTATTACCGAAGGAAAATTAACATGGACACTACGTTATTAAGCGGAAAAAAAGCGCTCATTGTTGGCATTGCTAACGAAAGCTCAATCGCGTATGGGTGCGCAAAGATGCTAAAACAAGCAGGTGCAGATGTGGCCATCACTTACTTAAACGATAAGTCAAAACCTTATGTGGATAAAATTGCGTTGCCCTTAAACCCTAGCATTTATTCTAAATGCGATGTTACAACAGATACTGATTTAGATAATGTATTCGCGGAGATTGCGACTAAATGGGGAAAAATAGATATTATTGTACATTCCATCGCCTTTGCACCTAAAAATGATTTGCAAGGCTCCATCGTTGATTGCTCTAAAGAGGGCTTTTTATTAGCGATGGATATTTCATGTCATTCCTTTCTTCGCATGGCAAAATTAGCAAAACCCATGATGTCTGATGGTGGTGTAATGTTTGCCATGAGTTTTTATGGCGCTGTTAAAGTGGTTGAAAATTATAACCTCATGGGCCCGGTAAAAGCGGCTTTAGAATCCTGCGTGCGCTATATGTCAGCTGAGCTGGGGCCTCACAAAATACGAGTCATAGCCATATCTCCAGGTCCCGTTAAAACGCGTGCGGCATCAGGGCTTGATGATTTTGATAAACTAATTGAACTTGCGCTAAACAAATCACCAATGCACTCACTTGTTGATATATTTGACGTAGGAGCCATGGTGACCTATCTTTCGAGCGATTATGCTAAGCATATAACTGGAGATACTATTTATATTGATGCTGGTTTTCATCTGATAGGATAGATTTGATATATGCTATTGATATTTAAAGTCTCTCATTCAAAGTTAGGATCTACATATGGATAAAAATTCAGAAGATGATATTGTGATTACTGCTCTACTTAAGCGCTTTACAGAACATCGTCTACCCCAAGCACGCGAAATTGAAAAAAAAGTTTTTGCTGGAAAGAAATTAAATGAATCAGAACTCACTTTCTTAGAGACTGTTTTCAATGATGCGAAGTATATTATGCGACTTTCAGATAAACATCCTGAATATCAAGAAATCATGTCAAAGGCCATTCAGCTATATAAAGACATAACGCAAAAAGCCTTAGAAAATGAAAAGAATAATTAAACATAAGAGCTCCAATTAATGTGGCCCACAACATCACTCACTAAATTACTGAATATTCGTATACCTCTCATCCAAGCCCCAATGGCAGGCGGAATCTCCTCGCCTGCCCTAGTCAGTGCTGCTTCTAATGCTGGGGGGTTAGGGTCACTTGGTGCTGCATACCTTAGTCCTTCTCAACTCAGAAAGGATATTCAAGCGGTTAAACAACATACTTCATATCCTTTTGCAGTCAATCTATTTATTCCCCAAAAGCATCAGGCAACACCTGAACAAATTCAAACTATGATAAAACTGATACAGAATATTTTTCCAGATAGTCCTATTCCGACTGATGCCATCAAAGCACCTTATATTCCCAATTTTGAAGAACAATTCAAGGTTATCCTTGAAGAAAAAGTCCCACTATTTACTTTTACTTTCGGTAAACTTGACGATAAATATATTAAGTTATGCAAAGAAAATAATATCAAAGTAATCGGCACAGCAACATCACTTCAAGAAGCTTTAGCATTAAAACAACAAGGAGTAGATGCGATTGTTGCCCAAGGAAGTGAATCAGGTGGTCATCGTGGCACATTTCAAGAAAATATAGGTGCGCCTATTTTAGGACTTAACGAACTATTAAAACAACTGACAAGCCAAATTAATATTCCCATTATTGCAGCAGGTGGCATTATGGATGCCCAACACATTGTTGATGCCTTAAAGCAAAGTGCATCAGGTGTACAGCTGGGAACAGCCTTTATTTGTTGTGAAGAATCCACAGCGCCAGCCATTTACAAACAAACACTTTTAAACTCTAAGCAGGATAACACCGTGTTAACGCAAGCTTTTTCAGGAAGATTAGCTCGGGCAATATCTAATCAATTGACTGAAAAAATGAAACCCTATGAAAAAGAAGTATTACCATTCCCCATTCAAAATGCGATCACAGCCCCCATGCGTAACAAAGCCAAGGAACAAGGCAATGTACATTTAATGTCAATGTATGCAGGCGTAGGACATTATCTATGCAAAACAATGTCAGCCGCAAAATTAATAGAAGAATTAAATCAAGAAGTGATTACAATAGTGAACTCGCAACCTTAGGTGTTAACTCATTTTTATTTATTTTATCCTCTGTCTGAACTGTTTCTTTTGATGATCCTTTTTCAGCAGCTAATTCTCTTCTAAAAGTGATAGACTTACTTTTCGCAGCCTCGTCTTCAGCCACTAAGCTATTATCTTTTACGGATTCTTCTAAATCCTCCAAGGTTGCAGACAACAGTTTAGCTTGAAGCTCATGAATGACTGAATCCACTTTAGCTTTTTCTGGTTCTGGATAAACATTTTTAGGATCCATTAAAAGTTCTAGAAATGCTTTAATTTCCTGTTTAGGGCGCTTAGCTTCTTGATTTTGGAGATTACGGCAGTAATTTACGCCTAAAAAATACCTAACCCTTGTATCATGATCTTTTTCTGTACTCTGATATTGTTTAAACAATCGCAGTGCTTCTTCAAATTCTTTATCTTGGACACTAAAAACAGCGCGTTCATTTAAAGATAGCATTTCAAACATTCGAGAAAGATTTTCACTATCCTTCTGGCTAACAGTTATATCCTCGACAATTTTTTCCATTCCCAGTTTAGCTGCAGTAGCATTGAGAATTCTTACCCATGATGGCACAAAAAAGATAGGGGTCCAATTTTTAAAAGATTTTTGAACAATAGAAGGATCAGCATCAATTGCACGGATCATCTCCCTGGAGTGTTTACCGGTTTCATGCTTAATAACGCTGCCTACTTTATATTGCCATTTCTCACCCTCTTTATAAAAAACAACATTATCAAGTCCTGTAAAATCCATCAACTGATCTGTCTGTTTATAGTAGCTCCTGAATTTTTCTAAAAATTCTTTCATTACTGCCTGCAAAGAGGGTTCACTTTCAAGCTTACTAAAAATAGGACGAAAAGACTCATGAAATAACAAGAAATCTTCCAAAGAAAATGAGATGTCTGATTTCTTATCCCCCATAAGTGACTTGTTCATCAAATGATACTTTAAAGGATTCGCCTTTATTTTATGCTCCATTGTTTCGACTGCTTCAGTATTGAATCCAAACTTATTCTCATTTTTGAAACAATTATCATAAGCAACAAATGAGACCACAGCATTTTGTGGAAACGCCCCCTCTTTTTCTTTAATTAGGTGTATACAGCGTTTTTCCACCAAGCATCTATCTTCACCAAATGTTTTATAAAGTTCAGCATATTTAATAGTCAGATTAGTTAATTTTTGTTGTAGGACATCATTTTCATTACCAATTGAATCTCTAACTACTTTTAATAGAAAAGTGGGATTATCCCCTATCCTATAGATATCATGTGTGCCACCACCAGGCATCTTAATTAATTTACTGAGATCGATGGCTCCATTATTCATAGGCAGTTCTTTAAGGTGTTCTAAACCACGAAATTGATTACCTACCATTGAACTGTCCCCTATTAATTTTAATCACTTGATGAGGATATGAGGGCACATTAGAAAGAATCAACGAATGTTGGGTCAAGAGGCATTAAATAAGCGACAAGAAGTTTAATTCACAATATGATTTTAGTGTTAGCCTTGATCTCCAAGGATTTAGGTTTATCCTATGAAACCATAGGTGCAAGCACACTAAAGTATGCATTTATCCGCTCAAAGTTCCTGTTTGTCTGGAATTACTTATTTTTATGACATAATAATTATATAATTTTTTATTATATATTAGAGTATAGGATTTGAAGATGCTAAGAGGCCTACGAAGAGTTAAAGATTTAGCGCAAAAAGGGTTTAACACTGTCGCTAATTCAACAGAAATATTAAATGAAACTGGCGTCGCATTAACAGGAGTAGGTATTACGACTGGAGCTTTGTTGGCACAGACTGCTTTAGATACAGAGCTTAGAAAACTGATAAAAGAAAAAATGGTCACAGTAGTAGGACAACATATGGATGATGAATTATCAACTGAAGCAATGAGTAATACAGAAGATCTCCTGGATATAACAAAGGTTGATAAAAAACCAGCAAATTCTGCAACAAATCCAATTAAATTAAATTATAAGCAGTTTGTTAAAGAAATGTTGGAGAAACCACAAGTGAAAGGTTCCATAGGAATAGTCAGTGGTTTTGCTGCCGGGAAAGCTTATGAATCTTTGGCAGAAGTGCTAAGTGCTCCCCAATCTAAAGAACAACTTCAAACATCTATTGCAACATTAGATGATAGAATAACACACTATGAACACGAACTTGAAAATCAAGAAAGTATTGCGAGTCAAGTAGACGAAGGATCCGTTACATTTGCAGCTCCTGTTAATAGAAGAACTTCTTTTGATGTTGAAGAATTAAAAGATAAACGTGCAAGTTTAAAGGAACTATTAGATCAGACTGAAATGACAGAAAAATCATTTTCAGTGAATGATGTAGTAAAGATTTTACCTGAAGTCATCATAGAACCCACTTCAGGATCTATGGATGTCTATGATGTCACTGCTCGCTACTTAGCATTAAATAAACCCGCGTCACCTACTCGCAAATCAAGTCTCTTGATAAGCCAAGTAGAGAAAGATGATTTGGCAATAACATCACCTGTGCAGCTATATAATAAGAAGCTGAGACAATAATCATTAAGCAGTTTTTAGAGGTTCATCAAATAAACCCTAACTCAAACCAGTTTGAATTTAAACGAGGCGACCTGTCCACCGAAGCTTCCCTGTCGTCCGAAGCTTCTCAGCGTAGGAGGACGAGCGTAGATGGACGTATAAATTCAAAATGGTAAGAGTTAAAGCCATTTAGGTGCGTAGTAATGCCTTATCAGCTCATGTCTACTTACTACACTATCATGATTTTTATGCTTCAAACAAAACTCAGGGTAAGAAAAGAATTTACCCAATAAATTCTTACCCAATTTGTGAATTTTTGAATCTTTACGATGATAGTCATTCATTTTCTCCCCTCCCCTAAACACTTCATGCGACCGAAATATATATCAATATTCACGGCGCATTGGAATCTAAAGGGGCTAAGATGAGGGAAAAATCAGATGGAAGGGATTAAAGAAGGTTCATATCGTGGAAATTTGTCTGCGATATCACTCCCCGTGAAATTGGCGACCCAACCAGCTGGATTATTAAAGATACGAATAGCAACAAAACGCGGATCTGGTCCCATATCAAACCAATGCGTTGTGCCGGCAGGCACATTGATAAGATCGCCTTCAACGCAAAGTATATTATAGACATAACCGTTTTTATGAACGGTAAACAGTCCGCTGCCCGCTACAAAAAATCGTATTTCATCTTCAGCATGCGTATGTTCTTTTAGAAACTTCTGGCGTAAAGTCGTTTTATCGGGATGAGAAGGATTAAGCGCGATCACATCATAAGATTGATAGCCACCTTGTTCAATTAAAGCTTTAATAGACTTATCATAAGCTAATAATATTTGTTCATGACTTGAGCATTCATTAATCGTTTTATCGATGGGCCATATTTCATAGAATATCTCAATTTCTTTTAATTGACTGCCGATCTCACTACGATTGGTGGTGTGTAAGATCACATGACTTGGATCGATATCACTATAAATTGTTAATTCTGTATTCATAGTCATTCCTTTTGGCTTCTCGGGGTTACTATCCTAACCTGAAAATAACGTCTCACAAATATAATTATCAAAAGTATGTTATCTATCCAGCACAGTCTTGAGCATTACAGGCTGTAAATATCCCCTTCTTTAAATGACAAATGCCCAAACACTTGTTTGATTTTTGTCTATAACTTAACTCGTACGAGTGATTAAAAATGACCATTTCCCTATTTTTTTAATCAGTTGAGAATTGAAGCGAGGAGTTATCAAAATGTGCCCAAGAAAAGATAAAACACCCTACCAATGGGAAACACTATATAAAACCTTACTAGAAAAACAAGAACCTGAGAAAAATGATTATCAACTTCTCACTGATGAATTGCTAACAAAAGCTTTTGCTGAGTTAAAAGAGGATTATAGCGATGCTCCTACCAAACAAAAAGTACTTGCGCAAAACATGGAAAAAACCTTTTATCACGCTCAAGCGGAGATTGCAAAGCATTACTATTTAACACTTTCATCTCAAGTTGAAAATATTCAAAGTGATCAGCTTTTATTAAAAGAGGCTGTTGATTCTGCCAATCGAAAAAAAGAAGGTCATCTTAAAACACTCAGTGACGCGAAAATAAAAATTGCACAAAATGAACAGATGATCTCTCAAAAGAAAGGACAACTTAGTTCGGTGGCTTTGATAACTGATGAATCACATGATTCAACCCCAGCACCTCCGCCACCGCCTCCGCTTTTACTTTTAAAAGCAGGTAAGCCTCTCAAGATGGCTGCGCCCAAACAGGGTGCCAGTAAATTAGCATCTAAAAAAGAACTCCCTGAAAAAAAGGATTTAGCAGGAAAACTAGCAGATGAGCTCAAAAAAGATAAACCAAACTTAAAGCACATTGATCCAGAAACCTTACGCAAAGAAAAAGATGCACCTGTTTCTCTTCCTACAATAAGACCTTCTCGAAAAGGACCTCGACAAGAAGCCCCTACGCCAGAAGATCTCTTTTCTATAATCGATTCAATAACGGATAACCCTGAACCTCAACCAAAACGAACCCCAGAGCAATCGGCAGAATTAAAAGCCATGTTACGTAAAATAGAAGCCAAAGAAAAAGAATTGATCCGTGAAAAGAAAACTTTAGCTGAAATGGGAAATCTTGTTTTACTTTATGGTGAAAACACCTCTAGGGAAGCTAGAGCTCTACAAGAAGAAACACAGCTGGTGATTACTCAGTCGCAAGCGTTAATAGAAAAACAACAAGCAAAACTCAAACAGATAGATGAGCTACTTGCTCTACAAAAGGAAATAAGGGAAGCTCAAAATCAATTAAACCAACCTGCCGCCGTGACTGTGGATTTACCATCAGAATCACCCAAAGAGAATGTTGAAAGTTCGGTTCCTACAAATGAATGTGTAACCGTTGCTCCACCGCCACCACCTCCCCCTCCTCTGCCATCAATTGGAAAACGGGTTACCCGATCAAAACAACCTGCTATTCAAACAGAAAAAACACAGACGCCTCCTACTGTTAAAAGTGACAAAAAAGCACCTAAGGTGGAAACACTAGCAGGTTTGGCTAAATTGTTTGATGATCCAAAATTTCAAGAACGTCGTAAGAAAATGGAACAAGAAGAACGCAAAGCGGAAATAGCAAACTCACAAACAGATAAACAAAGTTTGAAAGCAGCAGCTGATGACAAAGAAAGCAAACAGACTTCACAAAGAGAAAAAGTGGCGGCATTTTTAGTCAAGAATAAAGAAGAGTTGAAACTGAGCGACGATCCAGAAATTCATTTTTTGTGGCGTCAACAAAAAGAGTCTTTAGACAAAGAAAGTGCTAAGCTTGAGTCCATTTCAATTCCTAATATTGATGAGCTTTCGAAATTACATTCAACTTTGTTAAAAACAAAATCTGAAAAAGCGAGAAAGACAATATAATTGAATGCACAAATGCTACTTACCGCGCTTTATGCGCGGTATCCAGGGTTGGGTGAGCAGTTGCGCATTTTTTGTATTATTTTTGATGAACGTAAGTACCTGGAGCATCACATATAGGTCTAATGCCCATGTCAGGAACTTCCATTGAGGGTGGCGATACTTGTTCTGAGGAATATTCTGCTAACCATTCATGCCAAGATGGCCACCAAGAGCCTTCATTTGAAGGGGCTGTATGTAACCAGTTATCAGTCGTAATATACTTGCTCCCTTCATTTCTCGTCATCATCTTATACTCTCGATTAGGATGTCCTGGTTCACTTACAATGCCAGCATTATGCCCACCACTGGTGAGAACAAAAGTAATTTTAGATTTACAGAAAAGATGTATTTTATAAACAGATCGCCAAGGTGCAACGTGATCGGTTAAAGTGCTAACAACAAACATCGGTGTTGTGATATCACCCAAGGCAACTTTTTTACCATTTACTTCAAATTTACCCTGTACCAGCAAGTTATTTAAGAATATCTTTCGTAAATATTCTGAATGCATTCTATAGGGAAGTCTTGTTGTATCTGCATCCCATGCCATTAAATCAAATAACGGTTCACGTTCACCGATTAAATAATCCTTTACCATCTTTGAATAAATTAGGTTAGATGAATGTAACATACTAAAAGTTCCAGCCATCATTGAACCATCTAAATACCC
Organism: uncultured Pseudomonadota bacterium; assembly: GCA_963829835.1. Classification (GTDB taxonomy): domain Bacteria; phylum Pseudomonadota; class Gammaproteobacteria; order Berkiellales; family Berkiellaceae; genus Berkiella. Next base: position 2,834,456 of record CAWHKC010000004.1, on the reverse strand, counting down.
TTTTTCCCACATAATGTCTTCAAGATAGGTAACTTGACTTTCATCTATAAAAAGCGATAACTCGCCTGCATCCCTAAAATCAATCTGTGCTGCAAATAGCGTTATTGTTTCAAGCCTTTTAACTGGTTTTGTTGCCATTGCTGCAGCCGCAGCGGCTAAGAGTGTGCCACCGATACAATAGCCAACGGCATTTACTTTTGTATTTGGTATTATTTTCTCAATAACATCTAATGCAGACATAATCCCCAGATTGATATAATCATCTATACCAATATTCCTATCTTCGCTTCCGGGATTTTTCCAAGAGATCATGAAAACAGTATGGCCATTATCGACTAAGTATTTCACCATTGAATTATGAGGGCTTAAATCTAAAATATAGTATTTCATAATCCAAGCGGGTACGAATAAAATAGGTTTTCTGTAAACAGTAGGCGTAGTTGGTTCATATTGAATTAATTCAATTAAATGATTTTGAAAGACTACTTTTCCGGGAGTGATACCTAAGTTTTTGCCTACCTTAAAATGTTCTGAGCCAGCAGGCGGTAATTTATTAAGAGAACGATGAATATCTTCCATGAGATTGTTAAAGCCATCAATAAAATTTTTGCCGTTTTTTTCTTTTGTTGTTTGCAAAACCTCAGGATTAGTAAAGACAAAATTCGAAGGGGATATAACATCTAAAATTTGACGGCTCATAAAACTAACGACATTTTGATGATGATGAGATACTCCGCGTACGTTCTTTGTCGCATTTTTAAACAATTCTTCATAGATTAAAAATATTTGAGAATAAGTATTAAAGGGCGGGGTATTCCATAATTCACTTTTAAATCGTTGATCACCTTTTTTACTATGAATACAAGGATGTTCACTTTGTTTTGTATGATGCGTTTGTAAGCTATTTAATAAGAGTAATCCAAATTTTTCATTAAAAGCCTTCATCGTACTCATTTGCTTGCACGGTGAAATGCTTAAATGAGTCAACCAGTCAAAGGTTGCTAAAGAAAAAGCGGCTGGTGATAGCAATCCCCAATATTTGCTAATGAGAACATGAATAATTTTGTCATAGTATTCACCCTCATATGAAGAAACATCAGGCAAATGTACCATGTCACTAAAAGCGCGATGTATTTTCTTACTGGAGGATTCATTATTTTTTGGATTATCTTGGTTCATAGTGACAACTTTTGATTAAAAATAAAAGAATGCATTCTAAGCCTGTCAATACTTTGACACGATGGTAATAAGTTCTTCATTTAAATATTAGTTGATTTATAGATATAAGTTTAGCTTCCTGCTTAGACTCAAAATAGTGCTTGACACACATGGTAAGCGCACTTACCATGTACTTAACCCTATTTGGAGGCTGCTATGTGGCAAAAATCGCATTCTATAATCGTTAAAGGCATTGAACCCCATCAAATTTGGAAGATCTGGTCTGATATACCCAATCGGCCCACTTGGGACACGGATACTGAATGGGCGAAGTCTAATGGCCCTTTTGAGAATGGCACCCTTATCACCTTTAAACCCAAAGGGTGGCCCAAGACCGTATCTATGAAAATCATAGAGTGCATACCAAACAAAACCTTTACAGATTACACTCAATTTTTCTTAGCTGGGTTATACGGAACACACCATATGGAACAAGTGGCAGATGGCTTAAAGCTTACAACAACCATTAAAGTTGTAGGGCCACTTGCATGGTTATGGCGAAAGATTGTTGCACAAGATATTGTCGCAAGCCTGCCAGAACAAACCAATATGTTAATTAAAGTTGCGCGGGGCTATGTCTGAACCCATGAATTTTTCTTTCAAACAACCGGAAGACAGCCCAGGCTTTCTCCTGTGGCGACTTACAAATCAATGGCAACAGCAACAACGCAAGGCATTGCAAACAATCGGTTTAACCCACCCTCAGTTTGTGGCCTTGGCGGGTATTTTATGGCTAAGTACAGTCAATGGTGAAGGTGCTTCTCAATCTCAAGTGTCCGATTTTACGCATATCGATAAAATGATGATGTCTGATTTAGTGCAAACACTGCTTGAGAAAAAATTAATTGTTCGTCTTCGTAAACCTGATGATAAGAGGGCCTATTCACTAACGTTATCTCCCAAAGGACGTGAATTAACCTTGAAAGCAATCCCTTTGGTAGAGGGGATCGATGCGGTATTTTTTACTAAAGAAACGCCGTGGTTGAGTGAATTGTTGGCTATTTTAAATAAAAGATTAGGTTAACCGCAGGGTAATACAAATACAGCCCTGCGCCAGCCCGTACTAACAATAAATCAGCAACTTTCCCTTCAAGAAGCTTTAAAAATGACAAAGGCTCTGTCACTGCTACCCTTCTATCCAAAGATGGCAAGGAAACCACAGTAGAATATGAATTAATTAAAGAAAATAATGAATGGAAAATAATTAATATTCATGTTTTACCCGTTGCTGCAAGTAAGCCGCAGGTTGAGACGGATGCTACGCCAGTTGAAAGGAAGTTCAAATCTTATGTAGGGTGGGCAAAGCTTTGCGTGCCCACCAATTCAATCAATACCCTGCAATAAACCAATTAATTAATTTCTACTTCCATCAATCGCGTTTGAGCAACATTTCTAGAGTCACTCAACTCTTTCAACATGGCAATTAACTTTTGGTTTTGATCATCTAATGCGACACTGATGCGCAAGTAATTTTCATATTCCTTCACGCCCATAAAATGTCGTACTAAAATATTATGCTTTTGACAAGCTTGAAGAACCTGTTTTCCATCTTCAAATTCAACAAATAAAAAATTACCTTCACTATCCCAACAATTTTTAACGACAGATAAAGTAAGTAATTCTTTTTTCAGGATTTCTTTATGATGCTGGATATAAGCAATTTGCGTTTTTATTTTTTCGATATTTTGCTGCGTAATGGCTTGCTTAATTGCTTGTGTCGTTAATACAGAAAACGGAAACGGTAACATCATGGCTGTTAATATTTTAATCAAAGGATTTTGCGAAATTAAAACACCACAGCGGATCCCCGCTAAGCCAAAAGCTTTGGACAATGTTCTTAAAACGACTAAATGACTATATTCCTTAACTAAAGTAGCAGCACTTTTTCCTTGCGCAAATTCAATATAAGCTTCATCCACTACCACCATGGCTTTTCCTTTGAGCGCATTAATGATTGTTAGAATATCATCCATAGGAACAAGATTGCCTGTGGGATTATTCGGTGTACAGATAAAAACCAATTTAGTATTTTCTGTGACGCTATTGAGTAAAGCCTGAACATCTAACGCAAAATTTTGTTCTTTGATCAAAGGAACATTGATAACATTAGCACCCTGAATAGCGGCACATAATGCGAAAATACTAAAGGTAGGTGGACATACTAGAATAGCGTCTTGGTAGGATCGACAAAAAGCACGAACTAGTAAATCGATACCTTCGCAACTACCACGTGTGAGTAATATTTGTGATGTGTCTACTTGGTAAAAATGAGATAACGCATCTAAAATGCTATCGTCAAACATGCTATCAATATAACGATTGAGTTGAGTACCCTCTTGATTAGTGGTATTCCAAGGACATTCATTGGCATCCAGCAATACCCCGGTCTCAAACCCGTCTCTTGAGCTATCAAAAGCCTTAATATTTAATAATTCTTGACGAACAAGCTTTAGCGCATCTGACATAACACATCCAAATTAAACAGTTGAATTTGGATGTCATTGAATAATATTGAGGTTCGAATGTAAAGCATTGACTGAACTGAAAGTTTGTTTGCCGACTAAGTTGGCTGGTTAGGCTGGAGGTCAACCTTTCGCATAACGACCCATAAAATGGGAATAGCCATTAATTGAATCACCATTGAAAATATAACTAAATTCAAAATAGAGTAATCATAAAGAATACCCATTAAAAAGCTGCCTAAAAACCAACAAACACCATAGCCTAAATTAAATACGCCATAGGCAGATGCTCTTCTATTGCTAGGGATCATATTTGCAATAATTGCACGCATCAGGGATTCATGGACGCCTACCCCAATGCCCCATAATACAACCCCTAACATGATCATAGTAAAGTCACCAAGAAAAACTAAGGGTGAAAATAAACTGCATAGGAGTGTTATGAAAATAAGTATTATGAAACCTTTCTTATCGTATAAATGACCAAATAATAATGAGGCTAAGCCACTTATTCCCATGGCAATAGAATAGCTGATTGGGATCCAAATTGAGGTTAATACTTTTGTTTTTTCTAAATGATAAGCCATTAACGGAAAATCAGCGTAACCGGCCGCTATAAATGAAGCAGCCACTAAATACAACCAAAAAGCTGAATTTTTAAATCCTTTTGTTTGTAGATTTTCTTTTGAAACCTCTAAAGATTGAGGATTGGGATATTGTCTATATGCAACGAAAAGAAGTAACAAGGCCAACAATGCGGGAATCAATAAGATCCCAAAACTAAATTGATAGGTACCCTTAAAATATAAGACTATAGCAACAATAAGAGGACCTAGCATCGCACCCGTTTGATCGAGCGCTTCATGTAAGCCAAAACCCCAACCCATGCCAACGCCCTGGCATGCATGAGATAACATGGCATCTCTGGTTGGCGTACGAATAGCTTTACCCATTCGTTCTAATATCATAAGGCTCGCGGCCATCCACCAGTGATTAGTCAATGCCAGAAGTGGTACAGCTAAAAGGTTGCATAAATAACCGAAAATGGTAATTGCCCAATATCTTGTGGTTTTATCAGCAAGATATCCTGATACAAACCGAAGCGCATACCCAACGAGTTCTCCAAATCCAGCAACAAAACCAACGGTAGCCGCATTTGCTCCAAGCAATGCCAAATAAGGACCCGTGATGCTTCTTGCTCCTTCATAGGTCATATCAGCAAATAAACTGACAATTCCTATTAAGATGATAAATTTAAAAGAAGTGTTTTTTGAATTATTAATAATCCACCATGTCTACGTACCGCGGCTGGTCCGCGGTATCCAGTTTCTCAAGTGTTGCTGAATAGATAAAGCGCTGCTATAGCAAATGACTGCTGGGCATTGCCCAATGTGGTGCCATTTTTGTCAACGAATGAATTTGCATTTGAGACATCACGACGGACTTCCGCACATAAATTTAAGTTTTTCACCGGAATATAGCCAACAGTGAAAGTCGCTTCTTTCAGATTTTGAGGCACACCTGTCCGGTAACCATCTCTATCGCTAAAGTCATCACCACGTAAAGAGACTCGCCATTTATCATTAAATTTGTAATTTACATAGCCAGCGAAACCAATCCAGATTGCTCTTCCGGGATTACCAATTTGTTGTGTTGTATTATTCTGGTTTCCATAGTCAAAATTAGCAGAAAGACTTAATTTTTCTGTCACATTAAATGTGCCATAGATATCAAAAATATTTCTAGTGCCAATGGGACCAGTTGCTGTCTTATCAACCACACGTTGTTGGCCTGAGAGGCTGTCAATATTCAAAGATAACTTTTTATTAGGTGTATAAGCAATACTGAGCTCTATCGTTTTATCGCGGCTTGTATCGCGAATATCATCCCAGCCATTATTTACACCCATAATAAGTTTTACTTTATCATTCATGGCGTAGGTCATTCTCACACCCATCACCGAGTTTGGCTGTGAGAATGTCGCGGGATTTGAAAGTGAGAAATTAGTATTATTAGTAGGATCTGTTGCTTCCAATCCTACCAAACTATTAAAATTACCAACCATCCAGGTAAACGAGCCTTGATTATAATTTAGATAGACTTGGGCAGGCACAAAGCCAATATTATTGCTTCCTATATCTGGATTATAGCCATATGGTGCAATGATAAAAGCGTCTAGACCAAGAACAACATTGACCAAACCACCCAAGCCGGCATCTGGGAGATAGGAAACGGTGAGTGCAGCTTGCTGTAGAGCTGTACCATTTTCTTTGAGATCAAAGGATCGATCGAACACCCCACTAATAAAACGATTTTCTCTTTCCAAATGATTGTAAGACTCTTGTACATAACCTACGATTTTAACGCCATTACAGGGATCTTTTTTTACAGTATCTTTGGTATTTTCATCTGGTTTCGCAGCTGTTTCTTCTTTTGCATCAGCTTCAGATTTTAATTTTGCAGGTGTTTGTGGTTGGGCGGCTTCTTCATCCGCAAAGGTCACGCAGGACACAAAACCCAACCAAAATAATAATGCGGTTCTTTTCAACATCAATCCCTTGTTGTTAGATACTTAGCTTCGACTAAGTGCGAGATAATCATCTCTAACTTATTTCAAACTATATAAAAAGTCTATAGCCAACTTTTAAATCTATGGATAAACCACATTTTAACAAGCTGTACCACAATGCAATAAGAAAGCAATGTAAAAAAGAGCCAAATAAAATAACTTCCAGGTAAATGAATTAACTTAATCAAAGGTCCTAAAGACGAAAACGGCAAATAAAGTCCTAAACCCATGATGATGACCGTCATAAAGATTAAAGGCATAGCCGCTACACTTTGGATAAACGGAATTTTCTGTGTTCGTAGCAAATGCACAATTAAGGTTTGTGACAACAGTCCTTCTACAAACCAACCAGATTGGAAAAAATCTTGATGTGCTACCGAATTAGCACCATATACATACCATAATATTGCAAATGTGGTCATGTCAAAAATTGAACTGGTTGGACCAAGATAAATCATGAAACGCCCTATTCCTTTAGGATCCCATTTACGTGGTTTTTTAAGAAATTCTTTATCCATTCTATCCCAAGGAAGGGCTAATTGTGATATATCATAACAGAGATTTTGAATTAACAACTGTAAAGGCAACATGGGTAAAAAGGGAAGGAAAGCACTGGCAACCATCACGCTAAAAACATTTCCGAAATTTGAGCTAGCCGTCATTTTTATATATTTTATAATATTTCCGTAAACTTCTCGTCCTTTTAAGACCCCTTCTCCCAATACTAATAGACTTTTCTCCAATAAAATAATATCTGCTGATTCTCGCGCAATATCAGTCGCTGAATCTACCGATATACCAACATCAGCATCACGTAAAGCTGCGGCATCATTGATGCCGTCTCCTAGAAATCCTACCGTATGACCTTTCTTTTGAAGTATTTTAATAATACGTGACTTTTGTAAGGGATTAAGCTTTGCAAAGATAGTTGTATTGACAACTGCTTCTGATAATTGCTCATCGCTCATGTTCTCAATTTCATTGCCAAGTAATGCATGTTCCGATGATATTTGAACCTCTTTACATATTCTTTTTGTAATTGTACCGTTATCGCCCGTTAAAATTTTAACTTCAACCCCATGTTTATGTAGCTCTTTAATAGCGCCACTGGCTGTTTCCTTAGGTGGATCTAAAAACGCCATCAAACCTACTAAAAGCATATCTTGCTCATCATTAACTGAATAGGCTTTATCTGATTGAGGCATTTTTTTATACGCTACCGCAATCACACGAAAGCCATCCTCGTTAAGATCGATAGCAAGAGAACTAATTTTGTTTCTTAAGTTGTCATCTATTCTGATATTACTTTCATTTAATTGAACATCTTTGCAGATACCTAATATTTCTTCTACAGCACCCTTACATATTAACAAATGTTCAGTATCTTCTTTGGAAAGAACAACGGACATTCTTCGTCTTATAAAATCAAACGGAATTTCATCAATCTTTTTATAATCTTTACTATATTCTGTTTGCTGTTCAGATTCAGCATAATTGATAACAGCTTTATCTAGTAAGTTTTTAAGACCCGTTTGATAAAAGCTATTTAAAAAGCCAAACTCTAATACTTGTGAACTCTCATCTCCGTTTATATCTAAATATTTCAAAAGAATAATTTTATCTTGGGTTAAGGTACCCGTCTTATCGGTACATAATATATCCATTGCCCCTAAGTTTTGAATGGCGTTAAGCCTTTTCACAATCACTTTATGTTTAGACATGGCAAGGGCACCTTTTGCCAAGTTAGCCGTGACTATCATAGGTAACATTTCAGGGGTCAAGCCTACGGCTACAGCGAGGGCAAATAGAAATGATTCTTGCCAATTTCCTTTCGTAATAATATTGATAATAAATACAATGGGTACCATGACAAGAATAAATTTAATCAACATCCAAGTAACACTATTGACCCCTTTATCAAAGCTTGTTTGGCTTCGATGACCAATAATATGTTTAGCTAGGGATCCCAAATATGTTTCACGCCCTGTAGAAACAATAATTGCTTTTGCAGATCCACTCACAACACTGGTTCCCATAAAGCCAAGATTATTTCGCTCCAATGCGTTTGATTGCACCGCTGAAGACTTAAGAGAGCTTTTTTCCATGACACTGCCTAAAGTATCATATTTTTCAACAGGTATGGATTCTCCGGTTAATGCCGACTGACTGATAAATAGATCTTTTGAACGTAAAATACGTACATCAGCCGGAATCATATCTCCTGCTGATAAATAAACAATGTCACCAGGTACAAGTTCTTCAAACGGAATTTCACACTTTTTTATAATATGTTTTTCTACATCGTCTTCATCTTTAACAGTTATTTTTCTTTTGGTGGTTGCTTTTGTTTGTACCATTGCTCTTAAGGCTTCGGCAGCATTTGATGATCGATATTCTTGCGTAAATCGCATGATCACACTGAGTAAAATCATGATACTCACAATAATCGTCGCGGGAATATCATCTGTAAGATAAGATACGACTCCTAATATGATGAGCACAATAATAAAAGGATTTTTAAAATTGCTAATAAGCATGATATACCATGCTTGGGCTTTTTCTTTGGCAACTAGATTTTTGCCATATTTTTCAAGTCTGGCTTCAACTTCTTCTTGCACTAAACCTTGAGGTGAAGACTGAAGTTCTTCATAAACTGCATCATTTTCAAGATCCGATAATTTTAATAAGAAGTCTTTTGCCCCAAATGTTCCTTTCATGTTGGGCCTCAAGAATGGTTTTATATGAATATAAGAGTCGGACTTTTCACTGAAAACATGAGTGCTGGATATATATGTAGGGTGGACAAAGCTTTTAGCGTGCCCACCATTTTAGTTTTGAATTGGTGGGCACGCTAAAAGCTTTGCCCACCCTACTTAGAGAGATCAAAATCGATTATATTTATAATTGCTTATTTATAAACATATCAATTAATTTCCTGGAAATGCTGATAGGCGTTGGCAATGGTGGTAAATTATCGCGACTAAACCAGCCTGCATCCTCTATTTCAACGCCGTCAATCACAATCTCTCCTGAATCATATTCTGCGGTGTAACCCAGCATCAGGGAATTAGAAAAAGGCCAAGGCTGACTATGATGATATTTTAGATTTTTAATTTTGATCCCAACTTCTTCTTGTACTTCGCGGTGAACTGTTTCTTCTGCGCTCTCACCTGGCTCTACAAATCCCGCTAAAATGCTATACACTTTTTCTGTAAAATGAGGAGAACGCGCAAGCAAAATTTTATCTTCTTTAGTAACAGCCACAATCATGGAAGGAGAAATACGCGGATAGAAAAGAAGTTTGCAATTGGGGCATATTTTAACCCGCTCAGTTTCACTTGCCTTAACCACGCTCCCACAGCGACTACAAAATTGATGGGTTTTATCCCACTCGAGGATCTGGCTGGCACGACCAGCTAAATAAAAAATATCTGGTGATAAAAGATGCAATGCGGCTTGCCGCAAGGGTTGAAAATGAAACTTTGGTGGAAGCAACTCTGCTTGCTCTATGTCTAATCCAAAGCATGTTTTGTTATTCCAGTAACCAATTAAATGCTGTGATGTAATTTTGAAATGGAAAGGATCGACATCTTGGAAAGCTGGAATAGGATTTACAGGGTTATCGCTATTAACCAATAACTGATTTTGATGAAAAACAAAGCATAAATCTGAAAGTTCCATTGATTGTCACCACTACTTACCAAAGATCAAATAATAAAAATTCAGCATTCTTAGTACTCTCAATTTGAAGATTTTTTTCTTCAGTTATTGCTGCACCATCTCCTTCATTGAGTGTTTGTCCATTAACTTTAATTTCCCCTTTAACAAGTTGTAACCAACCTTTATGTCCCTTCGAAAATTCATGGTTTACAGAAGCATTTTCATTCAAAAAAGCAGCAAATAAATTCACGTTTTGGTGAATAAGTATGGCATTTTCTCCGCCCTGTGGCGATCCAATAAGATGTAATTGATTTAAGGTGGATTTAGGGATCACCTTTTGTTCATAACTGGGTTTTATATTAGATTTATTAGGAATAATCCAGATCTGTAAAAAATGCACAATATCCTTTTTGGAATGATTAAATTCACTATGGGTGACACCAGTCCCTGCTGACATTCGTTGGATATCGCCTGGTTTTATAATGGAGCCAGTTCCCATACTATCTTTGTGCTCTAAAGCGCCTTCTACGACATAGGAAATGATATCCATATCTTCATGGGCATGCTTCCCAAAGCCTTGTCCAGGTTGAACTCTATCTTCATTAATGACGCGTAAATCTCCAAAATGCATATGCTTTGGATCATAATAGTTCCCAAAAGAAAAGGTATGATAGCTTTTGAGCCAGTCAATTTCCGTTAAACCACGCTCATGCGATTTTCGAAGAATAATCATTGAATTTCTCCTCTATCTAATTGCCAAAGGTAAAAGCATAAGCTTCTAATCCTGGCTGATTGACTTGGATTTCTAGTAAACCATTTTCCGCGGTTGATTGGTTCACTAATTCATAAAGTCTATGTTGGTTAACTTCAACTTGACCATTGGGTGCATCTATGCCCGTACTTATGCCAATAGGTTTGCCGTTCAATAATAGCGTTAATTTAATGGGATTGTTGTCTTTCGTTCCCATCACTAAGAAAACTTTCTTGGCATTAAAATACAGTCTTAATGAAGCTTTATCGCTTTGTGAAACAATCTTTTCGCCTTCTACCTTCCAATCCCCTTCCAAACCCCATTGATCACGTGATAATGAAGCTGGATAGGCATAATGATGTTTGTTATCTTTGTCGAGAGACTCATTATTGCCGAAATTTTCCTGTCTGAGATATCCTAAATAAGTTTCAGGTGTTTGCCTGGATAGCGACCAAGAAGGCATTTCAGCTGATGGTGGGTTATCATCTTTTACGGCTAACAAGTTACGAATATTTTGCTCAGTAACATTGTAATCACCTTCTCCAAAATGGGTGTAAACGACACGACCGTTTTTATCAATAAGATAATGCGCCGGCCAATAAAGATTATGGAAATTTTGCCAGGTACTTAAAGTGTTATCTAATGCCACAGGATAGTGAATATTGAATTTTGCGACTGCTGCTTTTACATTATCCAATTTTTTCTCAAATTCAAATTCTGGCGAATGCACACCAACGATCACTAGACCTTTAGAGCGGTATTTTTCATCCCATCCCGTAATGTAAGGTAGGGTTCGAATACAATTGATACAGGAATAGGTCCAAAAGTCGATTAAAACAACTTTCCCTTTCAGTTCTTCCATTTTCAATGGTTTTGAGTTTATCCACGCTTCAATCCCTGCAAAATCAGGCGCTGTATAAGGGGTTGGTAAAGGATTAATCAGCAAGGTTGAGTCCATTTTTTCAGGTGTTTTCTCCTTAGAAAAGACAGCTTGAATGTCTTGTCCTGACGCAATATAGGCCACTGATAGCAATATCAAAACACCTAAGACTTTTCGCACTGCATTTGCATGAATGACAAAAAAACGCATTTTATTTAATAACTCCCTACCGGTGATGGCAATAATCAACATGGGAAGGCCTGCGCCAAGTGAAAAAGCCAATAACATCAGTGCACTGTTCAATGTGCTTTCCTGACGAATGATTTGAACCAAAGCAGCGGCTAAAATAGGGCCTGCACAAGGTGTCCATACCAACCCTATTAAACTGCCTATTACCATACCACCTAAAAATCCTCTTTGTGCACTTTGGGCTAATTGCTGACCTTTATTAGCGAAACGCTGCGTTAATTGAGACAATTTTTCAGATAAATAGGTTGAGAGAAGTACAATACCGAAAAGGGCTAAAATAATGAGGGAACCTTTCTTTATTATATCCAGATTAATTCCTAAATGGTTCACAATCCACGATGAACCAAGGGCAAATGCACTAAATGAGATAATAAATCCAAAAATAATGCCATAAGGTCTATCGCGCCCTCCTTCAACTGAGGTTGAAAGCACTAAAGGCAATACAGGTAAAATACAAGGAGATGCGATCAGTGCTAACCCTTCCAAAAATGCTAAACCAATTTCAATAATGTTCAATGGTGTGCTCCATTTATACCCGCGTAAACACCTACGTGCCGCGACTTGTTCGCGGCTCCAGATGTATAATTAAAGGATATAGCTAAAATCCCTCAATTAAAATAAGTGTATAATCATAAGTACAGCTGAGCTATGGAACTAATAGCATGATTGAGATAACCCCACATATAGCCCTTAAGCCATCGGAAGTGATTTTCACTTTTATCCGATCCCCTGGTCCTGGGGGCCAAAATGTGAATAAAGTCTCGACTGGGGTTCTATTACGCTTTAATGTCTTTGATTCGACATCTTTACCAGAAGACATACGTATTCGGCTAATCGCTATATTAGGAAAAAAATTAACCCAAGATGGTGATTTAATTATTAAAGCCACCAGCTTTCGCACACAAGTTCGAAATAAAGAAGATGCATTAAATCGATTACAAATGTTGATTATTCAAGCAGTTATACCACCCAAGAAACGCAAAAAGACAAAACCATCTAAAGCTGCGACTAAAAGACGATTGGATACGAAGAAGAAGCATAGTCAGAAGAAGTCAATGAGACGATCCAGAGATGATACATAACTACACTCCTCCTACTTGCCGCGACCAGTATGAATTTAGGTAGGCAAATAAAAAAGCCGCGATAAGTCAATGACCTATCGCGGCTTTTATGAGATAGCTTAAGCAGCTTTAACTTTCTTAGCTCTCTTTTTACGAGCTTTAGCTCTTGGCTTTTTAGCAGCAGCAGGCTTTTTAGCCGCAGTGCTCTTCTTCTTAGCCTTTCTTTTAGCTTTTGGCTTTGCAGCAACAGCTGATTTAACAGCCTTTTTTACAGTCTTACGCTTTTTAGCGGTCTTGCGTGCCTTTTTAGGAGCAGCAGCTTTAGCAGCAACTTTCCGTTTTTTGGCAGGGGACTTCTTAGCAGTAGCCTTACGTTTTGTTGCAGTCTTCTTACGAGCAATCATCAAGTATCTCCTCACTTATGGTAGCTATCACAAATCTAGCACAGAAGTTTAGAAAAATAAAATATATATACAGCCTAAGCTCTCTATTTATTTTATTTTGACTCCAACTTCTTGTACTAAAAAGTGTCTAACGAACAAAATTAAATTGTGTCCTTAAAAAATTTTATTCGATTCTTTAAGGACTTAGCTCATTACGGGTTACTCACCCGCTTTTGTTCATGGCCATTTTACATTAAGTCATCATCCAAAGACCAGCATAGATTCTTAATGTTGTGTAGGAATAAAACCATTCTCATCATAAACATGATTTAAATGTTTGAAGAATGGTGTATTTCAGTAACGATATTCATCTTTTGATGACATGAACCTGGATCAATGTCACCCTTGGTTGCAATACTTAAAAACGGATTCTGAAATCTTGTTGATGATTTGGTGGAACCGGAATGGGTAAAGGGATACTTACCAGATCAGTATTGCTTCTCATTTGAACATCATATGCAGGTGTGAGCGGTAAAACATCAGCACCCCTTGTCCCCTTTTCGAGTTTCCCAAAATAGGTTTGTTTCAATCTTGGTTCTTTGGTATTTACGGGTATTTGCTCAACGAATGCATGAGAAGTCAAAGATAATTGGTTATTTTTAAATAAAATAACCATGGCAGTTTTAAATAAGGCTTCCGTAAATCCAAAAGAGGCAGGACAAACTCTTGGACCCGTTGAAAAGGGCGTTAGCGGATAAAAATTGATTCTATGAAGAGTATTTTCGTGGCGCTGTGGGATAAATTGCTCAGGATTTTCCCATTTTTTGCTGTTATGCATAATTTTACGCAATGGCATGAACAAATAGGAACGGGCTGCAATATCTTTACCTCCTATCTTGCCAGCTTTGGAAGCATATCGGACTAAAGGAGGTGCTGGTGAGAATGCTCGTAAAGATTCAAGATAGATATTATTTAACAGTTTTAGACTTTTAATTTTCGCAAAGCCATTAAGTGAATCTAAATCTTTGATATCAACCGATTTGAGCTCTTCCCTTAGTTGTCTTTGTAACTCTTTGTTGCTTGCTATTTCTAAAATAGCGCATGTCATAACGGTTGTTATATTTCCTTCAACGACCAATGCATATAGTCCTTTTAAATCTTTAAGATGTTTAGCCTTGCGGGTTTCAAGCATATGTTTGAGATAACTATCCTCAGATAGAATTTTTGCTTCATTAGCATCCATATATGCATCATTTAAAGTTTGAAAATCTCTTTTTAATTTATCAAAGTCACTATTACTAATCTTGTCACGATTAAAGACAGCATGTTCTGCTTTTTTCAGTAAAGGTACGAGTTCCCGAGGAATATCTTTACAATGCAACCATGCGCTGGCAATTACTTGAGTACAAGCTAAACAGATCTGATGATTTATCGATTGATTCTGTGACCAATTTGCTGCAATCCTCATAAAAACTTCTTTGGACGCATCCAGGGCTTTGGCCATGGTTAAATGATCCTTAATCGCTTTACGCTCCATAGGAACTTCTGGACCATTGAGGTTGATAATGCTTTCATTTCCAAGAAAATCTTTCAACGGTTCAAAAAGTTGTCTAGCTCTGGGATCAAATTTTTCAGGAAAGCCTTCTTGATATTCACCATAGGAAACGGCTTCTTTTAAATAACGCTCTCCCGTAAAGACATGAAAACTAGCCAATTTAAAGAATGGCAACCCTATATAGGTTGAAGCGTATCCGTCCTCACTTTGATCTGCTCTGTCCGTAAGCTCACCTAATATAAAACCTTCTTTTTGCGTAATAATTTTGTATCCATCTTTGAGGAGTTCAATACCCTCACAAACCTTTTCAATTAAACCGGACATAAAAGAAAATCGACTGGATGAAAGTGGACCTGTCTGCATAACTTGCTCCCAAATCAATGTTTGACATATAGCTAATCACTCTAGACATATATCGAAACAAGAGAGCAAAGCTTTACTGGTTATTTTTTCTTATGGTATGGTTCGTCGGCTAACCACTTCATGTCATAAAAAAAGAGAATTAAATAAAATGCTCAAAGGCACCGAAGAGATTGATGAATTAATTAAAAATTATAAGACAACTGGAAAAGATCAACTTACCCAAGCGAATTTTGCCCAGGTATATCAGCGAGCCGCTGTATTAGGACAAATTGATCTCATGCGAGATATGGATAATTGCAATTTTGTGATCGCACCTGAAATCAAAAAAACGGCGATTTTATCGATATTACCACTTGCACCGCAACCAATAACGCTCTTATATCTATATACTCCCATTCCGGGGATCTCTGCACAGATGCAAGATGAATTCAGAAGGTTTGCCATTGATAAAAAGTTGATACATGAGTCACCTCCACCTCCTGCTCATCGCAGCAATAAATGTACTATTTTGTGAAACTGAAGTTGTAGGGTGGGCAAAACGAAGTGTGCCCACCAATCACATTATCTAAGATGGTGGGCACGCTAAAAGCTTTGCCCACCCTACCACTTAGAGGTTAGTTGGTTATCAAAAGATTATTTTTCCACTTTTTCGTTTTATAGCGCAAATAGTAACTGGAGAAAAGTATCACACAATAGACAGTTATTAATTTTAAAGTCAAAATCGGCTCACCTTCCATTTTAATAACAAAGAAATAGATAGGGACGATACAAAAAATCCATGTTCCAAGAGAATTCATAAACATAATGAAACGCGTATCCCCGCCTGCTGTTAAAATGCCGTCAACAACCCATGCCATGCCATCAAAAAGATAGGCCAACCATAACCAACGACAACTGAGCTCAATTAAACTTCTCATATGAGAAATATCGGTTACTTCATCATTAATGGGGATAAAAAACTCAACTAAAAAACCAGGCATAATAACTAAGGGAATTGCTAAGACCAAAGCTAATATAAACTGCAAACGAAGACCAGCTATTAACACCTCTTTAACACTTTCCCATTTTTTGGCACCAATATGATTAGAAGCCATAGCGGTAACGCCCATCTGCAGACCTTCTGTGATGAAGGAAAAGAGCATCCATATACTAAAGCCAATGGTTACCACAGTTACATGATCTAAACTTCTTTTGGCTAGAATAAACATTACAAATGCCCAAGCTGAATAGGCCGCCATATGGCCTATCGAATTAGGTAAACCTGTCTTGATGCATTTTATAAATAATGAGTAATCAAATTTCCAAAGATGGGTATGAAATTGCTTACGATTGGACGATTTCAAGAAACAAATAAACAAGCCAATTGCAACACATAATTGTGCAACGCCGGTCGCGATTGATGCCCCTTCTGCTCCCATAGAGGGAATGATGCCTGGTACACCAAATACAAGTAATGTTACTAAAACTAAATTGAGTATATTTGCGAACAAGACAGAAAAAGCAATGACTTTGACTTGCCCTCTACCCACAAAGAAGCTTGTAAGTGCACCTACCAAGGGATAGCCAACACCAAGTATCATCATCCATTTAAAATAGGCATAACCATCCGCACCAAGTTCAGCAGGAATAAAAAACGATTGGCCAAATAAACCCATCGGGACCATGATGATGCCACACATGAGTGAAAACCAAATCATTTGCCATACGGGTTTGCCAATATTTTTAAATTGTTGTGCGCCGTTAAACTGCCCCACAAAGACTTCTGCGATCATCGTAATGGACATGGCACCAAATTGGAAAATATATGAAATATTACCAGCCGTTGTGGCTGCAATCATGGCATTCGTATCATATTTAGCAAGAATGATCCTATCAAAAAATAACATTAAGGATCCGGAAAGCGCTGATAACATCAAAGGAAAACAAATCATCCAAAGAGCATAGAGATGCCCTTTCGTTTGTGCGGCAACAGTTAAACCTTCAAGTTTACTTGTATTTGCGTTTGCATTTGTTGTGATTAGCATATTTGTTCCACCCACATGTAAACAAACTTTTTCTATAGGCAATAGAATGCGTCGTTTGTATTTTAGATTAACGTTCAGTCTGTTGAGACGTTATAATTAGTGCTTTATTTACTGACGTATTTTAACGGCATAAAATGCCTGTAAAATATAATGAGATGTTTTAAAACATGTAATATTTAAGGTTGTTTGTCTCCTCAAATATTATGTTGTTATTATGCCACAGTGAGCCCAAAAAGTCCTGCCGCTGGTATATCCCATTTATTCTTATATCTGTAATTAAGTTAAAAATGCGTGGAGTTCATCGCAATTACGTGTAATTAATATCAATTTAAGATTAGATTTTTCATACAAATAGTGACTTGTTTAAAATACCCTGTAAAATGCGCATCTAATGACAAAGAAGAAATTTAATCCAAATTGTGTTAAATAACTGATTTATCGTTTGTTTCTTAACATAGTAATAAAAAGCCCTATGACATTACCGCTTATCGATTTTAGTTACCCTTTTGTCATTAATTCATTGTCAGTTTATCCCTAGATTGTTACCTTCTATCCCATAATACTTACAAAATGTTTCAAGGAGAAACTTCCATGCGTGACCTATCTAACGTTGAAATTCAAAATGTATCTGGTGCAGCTGGTGCTGATGAAATACTAGCGGCAGCATTTCTTGTTACTTTGGGGGCGGCTGTTATAGCAGCAAGTAGTAGTCCTTACTACTATGACTCTTATTACTCTCCATACTATGGCTACAATAATTACGGCTATGGATATGGTTATGGCTACGATACGGTCGTTGTTTACGATAGCTATTATCCAGGCTATTACGGCCAAGAAATTTGGATCTATTAATTTTTAAATTCTGTTTATTATAATCTAGGGGTTTTTGACAATGAGTATGAAAGCGGCTTTTGCTATTTGTGGTGCAGTTGGTTTTGGTATTGCTTTACTGGGTGGCGCTCCTTTAGCGCCAGCTTTAGGCATAGGATTAGCTTTTGGCGCCATTGGCGCATTAATAGCAGCAACTCCAGTAGCTGCTCCTGTTTATCATGTTGTAGGTGCTCCGCAACCAGTGCTACATGTTGGTGGTTGGTGGAATAATCCATGGCATATTTTTCACAAGCCACACGTACATGTAACTCAGGTCGCACATGTCGCTCCAGTCCCTCAAGCACATATTATTCATGGTGGACCTGCGGTTGTTTCCCAACCACATATTTTACATGGCGCACCCGCTGTCGTTTCTCAACAACCACATGTGGTTCATACTGCACCTGCTATGGTTCCTAACCCTGTTGTTGTACCTGCTCCCGCTCCTCAAGCAGCGAACACTGGAAAAGGTTTCTTTAATTTGTTTCATGGTGGCACTCAAGGGTCACATTCCACTGTTCAAAGAACTGCACCAGGATCTGCGCCTTCTGTTGTGACCACCACGAAAGATACTATCAGAGGTGGCACCGTTCATACCTCTGCTCCTGTTATTCCAGCAAGTGCTCATAATGTGTCGTCAACTAGAGTGATGAATCCTGCTGCGGCACCTTCAGCTACAGTTGCTCATACAGCAAGAGTTGCTCCTTCACAATCTGCTACTGCACACGGTGCGGTACGCACCACTGTTATGCTACCTAAAGCTGGTAGATAAATCTCTTTTGTTCTTGCCCAGTCCGCTGGGCAAGATTTTCCCTTCTTTTACCTTCTCCTCCACAATTTTATACAGTTATTTTTTGTCTATGATTCTTCTTAGCTTTGAAAAGAGGAGAATAATTTATGAAAGCTGTAAAAATACTCATTCCCGTTATTGCTGCGGTCTGTATAGCAGGCTGTGACTCTACTGGTGGACCTTATCACACTGAGAATAATGTACTTGGTGGTGCTGCTCTTGGAGCAGTTGGTGGTGCAGCTATCGGAGCTATTTCAGGTAATGCCGGTTCAGGCGCGCTTATCGGTGCTGGTGTCGGTGCTGTGGGCGGCTACTTGTACGACAGAAATAACTATTATTACGATGATGGTTATTACTACTAGTAAATTTCATAGCCTCATCTCATTAAACAAAATGAGATGAGGTTATATAAGACCATTATGTGAAACTTACTAATAGAATAAAGAATATCACTCCTGTCATTATTATTTTTATGATAGCGCAAGCTACTTTATTGTATTTTTATGTTGAAAGAGAGAATACTTCAAATTTCTGGATGAAACACACCCATTCTGTCATTGAAGAGCTCATCAGTTTATATGCAAATGTTCAAGCCGCTCAATTAGGGCAAATGGCTTATATCGCAACTAAACAAAAGTCCTATTTAGATTATTATAAGTCTATGACTGGTCAATTACCTTATGTAAGCCTTAGAGCAAATAATCAAGGAAAGGAAGATAATCTTATCTTAAAAAATATTACTAGTATACGCTATTTAACAAAAGATAGTCCTACGCAGCAAGAAAATATTAATGAATTAGAAAAATTAATTAAAAATGAATTAGCCTTTCTTCAAAACACTATTGATAAATACCCATTAACTGAAGGTTCTGAAAAAATTGGTAATTCCTACCCCATTGACTCAGTTAGTCCTAATCTTTTCTTGATTAGAAAAAAGATAACAGAAATGCTAAATGAAGAAGACAGACTGTTAACTGCAAGAGAATCCTTTAATGAAGGCGTTGAAAATCAGTTTTTGTATTTTTTACTCTTTGCAGTATTTTTAAGCTACACAATTTTGTTTAGTTTAATATATCTTTTATTGAAGTCACGGAATATGATGCGGGAATCCGATGAGCGTCTTCAAAGGGCAATTGCTGGTACCAGTGATGGCCTATGGGACTTAAATCCTATTACTAAAGAAGTCTATTTTTCACCCCGATTTAAAGAAATTTTGGGCTATAACGACACTGAACTTAAGTCTAACATTGATGACTTTAATTTGCTCTTACATCCTGATGATATTAAACGAGTTTGGGATGAAGTCAGCAATCATTTGGAAAAAAAGACTCCTTTTTCGATTGAGTATCGAGTGAAAAATAAAAACGGTGACTATGTTTGGATTGAGTCACGTGGTCGTGCATTTTGGGATGAAACCGGCAATCCAAGCAAAATGAGTGGATTTATAACAGATATTACACATCGAAAAGAGATCTCCCAACTAAAAGATGATTTCGTCTCAACCGTCAGTCATGAATTAAGAACCCCTCTTACCTCTATCCGGGGTGCTTTGGGTCTCATATTAGGAGGCACCGAAGGACCATTAACCAATGAAATAAAGCATTTCCTTCAAATCGCTTATAACAATGCTGAGCGTCTAATCCATCTAATAAATGATATTTTAGATATTGATAAGCTTGAATCTGGAAAAATGCGTTTAAATCTAAAAGCAATTAATATAAAAGATATTGTTAAGCAATCCGTTGTTCTCAATCAGGCATATAGTGATCAATATAAAGTTACAATCAATATCGTTGAGCCCTTTGACAATATTTACGTTTTAGGGGATGGCGATCGCTTGATTCAAGTTATGATTAACTTATTATCAAATGCCGTTAAATATACAGCATCAGGCACCCCTATAGAGGTTTTTTCATCTCAAGAAAATAATATGATAAAAATTTCTATTGCTGATCATGGCAAAGGAATCCCAGATAAATATCATGCATTGCTTTTTAACAAATTTGTACAGATAAATGATCCCGATGATATAAATAAAACGGGCACAGGTTTAGGATTATATGTTTGCAAACAAATAATCGAGAAACTTAATGGGAAAATTGGTTTTAAAAGTAATAAAAACAAAGGAACGACTTTCTTTTTTGAATTACCCATAATAAATCAAAATGAATTTATCCAGAAAGAAAATGATAAAAATTCAAATCAATTAACAGATAAGTTTTTGCCCATCATACTCTACCTTGAAGATGATGCTGACTTAGTAAAAGTCATTACAAGAAGATTAAACGGAACAGCAAAAGTCATCAGCGTTTCATCTTTAAAGTCAGCACAAGACATTCTTCAACAAGAATGGGTAGATTTGATTTTACTTGATATTGTGCTTCCTGATGAAAATGGTTTACAACTTTTAGAACTGCTTGGAAACTCAAATTCAAAGCCAGTTGTTATATTGTCAGCAGTTGAAGTGAGCGAATCAATAAGTAGACATGTTTTTGCTACACTTTTAAAATCTTCAACTTCAGAGACTGAAATCATTAGCACTATTAAAGCTGCACTGAATAAAAGCTTGAGTACGGTTTAAGAGATTATTTTATGAATGCACTAACAAAAATAATGATCGTTGAAGATGATGATAATATCCGCGAAATAGAAGCACGGATATTGTTTAAACTTGGCGGTTTTGAAGTCACGGCATGCCGATCAGGTCAAGAAGCGCTTGAAGTTGTGTCATCATCTAAACCTCAATTGATCTTATTAGATGTAATGATGCCAGGAATGGATGGCCATACTACTTTAAAAAAATTAAAAGAAAATAACAAAATTCCTGTAGTTTTTATAACTGCTCGCGTTCAACATCAACAAATTGAAGAATATCAAAAGGAAGGCGTTATTGGAGTCATCTCAAAACCATTTGACCCGATGATGCTCGTTGATACCATTAATGCTATTTGGAGCCAGACCCAAGATAGTCTCGCATCGAATGATAAAGATACTAAGATTAACTTATCAGATGATTCTAAGGCAGAACTCTTGGAATTATACCAATCCTTTGCCAAAGACTTACCTATAAAAATATCGGACATAATTGAAAGATGGACTGTTATGCGTTCAAAAGATTGGAACAGCAATGAATGGCAGCGATTTTTTCTGGATGTCCATAAATTATGTGGTTCAACAGGAACTTTTGGTTATAATGAATTATGTAAAACACTCATTAAAATGGAACAGCTACTCAATACATTCCGAGAGATTCAACCAATGACTCAATCACTAGATGAAATATCAGCGTTAGTTGAAGAGCTAAGAGTTGTTTCAAAAAAGAACACACTTCCTAAACCATTTTGGACAAAGGACATATAGGAGATGGGAATGAAGTCTCAGGTTATTTTAGTTATCGATGATGACCCTTACATTCGAAAAATGCTCCGCATCATTTTATCAAGCGAGAATTTTACCGTTGTTGAAGCAGAAGATGCTAAAACCGCTTTTATTGAAATGGATAAACAACTTCCTGATTTAATCGTTCAGGATTTAAACTTACCGGATATGGATTGCTTTGAGTTAAATCGACGCTTACTCGCCTATAATCCCAAGATGCCAATTATTGCATTCACAGGGGTTATGGTTAAATTAAGTGATAGAGAAAATTATCGTGGATTTGCAAGTTTTCTTCTTAAACCTGTGGAGCCCACCAATTTAGTAAAAACGATTAAAAGCAGTCTTCTCAAGAATGATAATCCTTAATTTCGACATTTCATAAGCATAACCACGCCAGACAACGCCCGAAGAAAGTTGTTAGACACCTCGACTACATCTTATTTGCTTTAACAAAAGACTGAGCTTTCGCCGCGTCATCCTTAGTACGTTCTTTGATTCGATCAGTTTCGGCAACCATTTGCCCTAATTCCGCATTGGCATCTTTTAATTCGCTAATTTCCCCTCCTAAGGTTCCTTCCTGATGCCTTAATGTGGCTAATATTGCTTGTCTTTGTTCTTTCTCTGTTGGTTGTTTGCCTGTTGCAGGAGCAACCGCAACAACCGGCGCAGCTGAGGAGGAAGTTGCCGCTTTAGAAGCATCAGACATCAAAAGAGTGGGGGGCGGTGCATCGTTAGGTTTAGGTGCAGGATGACGCTCTTCCATTTCTTGATCATGATGAGGCTCTTTAGGTTTGCAACATTTACACCAACCAAATAGACAACATAAAACCGCATAACCACAGCTTCTTGTTTGATGCAGTTCATCTTCTGCGCCAGCTAAGTTTTGGTCGGTACGGTCTAAATTATTATGAATACGACCAACCTGCACATTTTGCCTATGAAGCTCATCACCCGATTGTGTTTCTTGTCTATCCGCTTTATCGACTTGAACCAATACCTCTTGTAATGCCTGTTTACGCTCTTGTGCTGATTTTGCTTTAGCAGCTTGGGTAAGAGCGTCTTCTAATGGAGGATGGTCATCCGATGGTTGAGGAGGAGCAGCATCTTTTGGCTTAATTTTATCTTTTCGGCGACTTGACTCGGCCTTTTTATCACTTCTTTTTTTATCTTTTTTATCATCAAGCGATAAAGTACTCATTTTAGCAGAAAGCTCTTTCTCATCTTTTTCTCTTTGAGCTGGGGAGCCTTCATGTACGACGTCTAAATGACGGCCTCCCAAAGGCGAACTTGCTGGTGCTGCTTCTTCTTTATCTTTACGTGCGCCATCTGTTGCCATAATAATACCCTCAAGTAGTGATTAAAATGGTGATAACTATAATTCAGGCTTTCAATATATACTACTGATCGTATTTACTCTCAAGACATTAGGTTTCTTTTTTAACTAACATTTTTTTTATGGGTAAAACAATGTCACACACCCTATTCGAGAAAATAATTAATCGCGAAATTAAAGCGGAAATCGTTTATGAAGATAATTGGTGCATCGCTTTTCATGATATTAACCCACAAGCCCCAGTCCATGTGTTGTTAGTTACCAAAAAAGTTATACCCAAATTATCTGATGTGGACGAAGAAGATAAAAACTTATTGGGTCACCTCATGGTAAAAGTGCCAGAGATTACGGCGAAATTAGGTATTAAAGATAATTTTAGACTGGTTATTAATAATGGGCCGCAGGCTTGTCAGACAGTTTATCACCTACATTTACATATCTTGAGTGGTAGGATGTTTCATTGGCCGCCGGGATAATTCCACATTCTGCGTACCGCGGCCACCAACCTCTCCACTTGTACCGCGGCCACCAACGCTTCTACGTACGCGGCGCCTGTCCTTCGAAATCTTCTTGCGTAGTAGCGATGTCCTCCGTTTACAGGGATTTTGCCGTAACACGTCATGGCACGTAAACTCTACGACTTTTTTTTCTGGTACGTCCCCATCAAAACCGCTTCTGCAATCGTATGTTTCTTAATAACCGCACGAAGCTGATCGCTCGTGGGCATATTAAGATCGGCTAACATAGCATCCAAGGCATAAAGTCGATGATAGTAACGATGTCGTCCGATCGGTGGGCAAGGACCACCGTAATTCTGATTTTTCCAGCTTGTTAAGCCACGTAATGTACCTGCAGGTAATTCCTGCATACTAACATTTTCAACTAATCCTTTGCTTTTTGGATCCATGTTATAAAGTACCCAATGATCCCATACCATTTTCGGGGCTTTTGGATCAGGAGCATCTGGATCATCAATAATGAGCACTAAGCTTTTAGCATTTGCAGGGATATCTACCCAACTTAAAGGGGGTGAAATATTTTGACCTTCACAGGTATATTTTGAAGGAATTTCTTTTCCATCTTCGAAAACAGTCGATTTTATTTTCATATGGAATCATTATCCTTTTATACAGATCACTTGTCTTAACTCATATAGCACATCAACTAAATCATCCTGATTAGCCATGACTTCATCAATATTCTTATAGGCACCAGGAATTTCATCAAGAACATGCTTGTCCTTACGACATTCTACCCCTTTAGTTTGGTTTTTCAGATCATCTATACTAAATTTATTTTTTGCAGCTGTGCGACTTAATTTCCTGCCAGCACCATGCGCACAGGAATGGAAAGAACTTTTCTCCCCCTTTCCTTTCACGATATAGGAACGAGCTCCCATGCTTCCTGGAATAATGCCAAGCTCACCCAAGCCAGCTCTTATTGCCCCTTTGCGGGTCACGTAGATCTTCTCACCATAATGTTCTTCTTTCTCAACATAATTATGATGACAATTAATAGCTTCTTCAGTTATTTGAAAAGGTGGCAAATTCGCTTTTAAAACATTAATGATGATATTCATCATTTCCCTTCGATTCGCATAAGCGTAATCTTGTGCCCAGGATACGGCTTCAAGATAATCATGAAAATGTTTAGTCCCTTCGTTAAGATAAGCTAGATCTTTATCCGGTAAATTTTTTAAATGCACTCCCATATCTTTTTTAGCTAAGGCAATAAAGTAGGTACCAATAGCATTACCAATCCCTCTACTACCGGAATGCAACATGATCCAAACATCTTTATTTTGATCTAAACAAATTTCAATAAAGTGATTGCCACCTCCCAAAGTGCCCATCTGGCTCATCCATTTCTGATTCACTTTATTGGCATGTTTCAAAATATGGGGATGTTGTTCTAAAATTGCATCAATTCTATTCTTAAAAGGTTCACAGGCTGCTAGGCGTAAATGCTTATCACTATGCGCATTGAACCCTACAGGCACTTGTTCTTCAATTAGTAAACGTAAATTTTTAAGATTATCAGGTAGTTGATGTGCTTTTAAAGACAGCTTTACCGCATTCATACCACACCCAATGTCCACTCCAACAGCCGCTGGGATAATAGCTTGTTTGGTTGGGATAACCGCTCCGACGGTCGCACCAATACCACAATGAACATCGGGCATGGCTGCGATATGTGAAAAGATAAAAGGCAGCGTTGAGATATTCAATAGCTGATTATAGGCAGCCATATCGATATCATCGGTATAAATGTTAACCGGCACTTTTCCTTTAGTGATAATTTGTTTAATAGGCATTTTGTTTTACCTAGATATAGTGTCATTATTCATCATATCAAAATAGACAGTCCTTCATAAACCCCTTTTTATAAACTTCATATAAATCAATTAAATATCTTTTCCCAAAGATTAAGTGTTGATACACAGTAACCATATTTTACAAAAATCTACAGTTGGATTAAACCTTTTTTGGTCTTGTGTCGATTATTTGACATAGATGGTAACTTAATTGGTGTGAAAGCTATGTTTAAAAAATCTATTACTCTAACCCTCATTGGAACGCTGTTTCTGGCTTTTTCAGGAATGGCGAGTGCCGCTTTAAAAACAAAAGGGATTTATATCAATCAAGGAACGTTAGAAAATACTGCTCGTATGAAATATCTTATTGAGCAATCCAAGGCTGTTGGTATCAACACTTTTGTGGTTGATTTAGAAAAACCAACACGAAATTATCAAAAGAGCATTAATTTGATTAAGAATAATGGTATCAAATATGTTGCTCGTATTGTTGTATTCCCAGATGGTGGGAAAGCACACCAAATTAAATCAAACGCTCACTGGGAGAAAAGATTTAAATTGGTTGAAAATGCCATTGCTTATGGCGCAGATGAAATCCAATTGGATTACATACGCTATTCAACAAAGCAAGCTCCTTCACCGCAAAATGCCAAAGATGTTAAACAAGTCATCAAGTTCTTCAAAACAAAATTGGCAGAAAAAGGGATCCCTTTGCAAGTGGATATCTTTGGCGAAGTAAGCTTTAAAGAATCCCCACGTATTGGGCAAAATGTTCAGTTATTTGCTGATACTGTTGATGTGGTATGCCCAATGGTTTATCCATCACATTATAATCCTTATCAGAAGCATTCTGCAGCGCCATATGATACAGTGTATAAGTCTTTGACATCATTGAAAGGACAGTTTAACAATATGCCTTTTAAACTCAATCCTTACATCGAAGCGTCAAACTATCACTACAAATGGTCAAATGCTAAAAAGACTTCTTACATAACCTCGCAAATTAAGGCTGTTGAAGATGCTAAAGCAGATGGCTGGTTCGTTTGGAGCCCGCAAAATCATTATGATAATTTGTTTGCAGCAATGAAAGCACGTGGAAATGGTAAGTCAGAAGTTACAAAAGTAGTAGATAATCAATAGTTTCTCATAGGGCACCTAGCCCGCTTTGTCCCGGCTGTAAACCCTTGGGTTTTACAGCCGGGGGACTTAAAAAGTAAACACACACTCTCTCCCTTAAGTCATTCTCGGTCTGATCTCTCTAAGGTGAGACAGACCGAGAATTCAAAGTCTTGGCTTTTTAGGTTCACCACTATTCTTGACAGTTTCTTCAAAAGCTCGTTTTCGATTAAAAAGTTCGTTTTGTGCGCTTTTTGCAAAATCTTTAAACTTAGAAATCATAGGTTGAGGTCTATGTTGAGGTGGTGGGCCTTTTATAACATCTTCCTTTGAATCCTTAAGCGACTCCCTTTGACCAAAAGTTTTAACGTCATCAACTGCTTGTGCAAATTTTTTAAACACTTTTTGGTCTTTTAGTCCATTGAATGCAAAGTCTAATTCGCTAGTATCATGTGGTGGATTTTTTCCATTATGTTTAGCAACCGCATTTTCTATCAGTTGATCGCAATAGCGTTGCGCCATGGCAACGATAGCGTATTTATCTTTACCAGGGAATTTATCTTCTTTTTCACCTCTTAATTCTTGGGCGAGATTTTTTAAGTTTTGGCATTTGGTGAGGAGGTTATAGGAAGTAGCAAGTGTACTCTCATCTTGAGCTCTCTCACCTGGTATTTTACCAACTTTTGAAATTTTTTGCTGAATAGCATCCAAGTTTGATTTATAAGCTTCTTTTTGTTTTAATTTTTCGCCAAGGGCTTTTATAATAAGATTATAATGATCGTTGGTTTTATTCCATTGGTCTTTTGAAATACCTGCATATTGTCTAATAAACTCACTGGATGTTTGTTTAGAATCGTGATACATCATACCGTCAACATTATGCATAAGTTCGTTGGGATTAGAATCTGCAAGCTTTTTGAGCAACTCTATCTCTTTTGCAACTTCTTTGATCGGTAACCTTCTTTCTATATAACGTGCCGCAATTTTAATTTTTTCCAAATCATCATAAGGAACGGGCGCTACTGTAAAAGAACGTATAACGGGTATATGGTCTGATTTATGAAAAAACCATTTAACTTTAGGTGGCTTGCTGCTATCCTGATTCTCTTTCTTACTACTCTTTTCCTTTTTTATAAAAGCCTTAAGATTGAAAGGCTTTTTACTATACTCTGCTTTAACATCTAAACCAGTATTACAGCCAACCTTATCAAGGTAGCCGCCTTTGGCTACATTTTCACGTTTAGGATCAGCCACATTTGTCGTCATCCCTTTTGAAAGATCATCTTTATCTTTAGCAACATGTCCATATGATCCTTTTAAATCAATCGGTTCACCACCCTCCTCTTTCATGGTGATAGTTGGATTTTCCGCCATATCATAACCCAAACGCGCTAAATTGGTTTCATCACTTCCATCTTGTGTTGTACCATCTTTTTTTAAGTAATCTCGTTCATTAAAATCACCCATAATGAGGCGAAAGGTACTTGCTTCTTTATAAATTTCAGCAAAGGATTTATCTGATCCCAGTAAGCCTTCTTTTTTGAAAAACTTATTAGCATGTTTACGCCGGCCAGCATCACTTTTAGCATTTAAATGTCCACCTGAAATCGAAACATCCATCAAGCTGCCTTCTGGACCGACAAGTGTACCCTTTATGGTAATGATGGATTTGTTTTTCTTTTTATTACTATCTTTATCCTTACCTTTATCGGGTTCAAAATCAATTCTAGCTTCGGCCTTGTCTAATTTATAAGGTCGTTTCACTAAAACGACAGAACTGACTCTATTTTTATCAGTAAATATTGCTCCAGCAAAGGTCTTTATACTATTATTTGCACCAGCAAAAGTGGTATGAAATTGAGGATCATCAGTTATCACGAAATCATATTTATCTTTTTCATCCAATCCTTCATTGAGTTTATTCCATAGTTTTATTTGCAAACGATCATCACCTGAAGCAAACTCTTCTTGTGTGCTAAGGGCAATGATAGTGGGCGTAGAACCATCAAATTGAGCTAATATTGCGTCAACGGCTTCAGAGGATGCTTCTTGATTGCCCATGTTCCAGGTAATGGCTTTCATCGTAACAGGAGCTTTATCTGGGCCGTTAGATGTCATATCCTATGCCTCTTTAGTGGTCTAATACTAAAGTGACAAGCACAGAGCAATAAAAGTTCAGTCAAATTAACAAATTTGCTATACCCAATATAAAGTGTAAGTGCCCCTTTTCTTAAAAATCTCTTACCCTTAAGTTATTCTCGGCTCCTCCCTCTCCCTACGCTCAGTAAATTTACCCTATTAATTCTCAACGATCCTTATAACATATGGGTATATTTATATTCGATTGATTCTTTTATAGAAGGTGTTATGTTAAACAACAGTAGAAAAAATTCATTTCCAGAGCCATATCTGCCAGACGAAGATTCTATAAATGAATTTCTTTCACTTGTACCTACACAAGAATGTAGCTTCAATGGTTTCATACTTGATGAGCACTTTTGGAAAACATTAGTCGCTAAATATTTCCCCTTTTTACTCGATACTCCGCCAAATGAAGATCCCCAATACTATCATTGCATTTTCGTTAAAACATGTAATAGATATAGGGAATGGATCTTTCCAGAACAAATGGATTTTAATTGGCAGTTAGTCGCTCTTTCAGGAAATTTAAAGAAAATTGAAGAATCTAATATACCTTATAAATCCAAGTGTGAATTGTATACACATGCGGCGTCTAATGGATATATAGAAGCGTTTTATAAACTAAATACTGAACAAAAAGGATATGCATTTCAATATGCCGTTACAAATGGGAACTTACCTGTTGCAAAAAAACTTCTTAATCTACTAGGAGGTGTAGATGGTGTTCCCAAATTCAATAGAAATGCAGCCTGGCATGCGAGTAGTAAAGAAGGAAACTTAACAATGATGTTATGGCTTAGAGAACAAAGGATGTCTTTGGATCTC
Source organism: uncultured Pseudomonadota bacterium (assembly GCA_963829835.1). Lineage (GTDB taxonomy): Bacteria > Pseudomonadota > Gammaproteobacteria > Berkiellales > Berkiellaceae > Berkiella. Next base: position 2,804,513 of record CAWHKC010000004.1, on the reverse strand, counting down.
TATGATTTTCATAATATCCTAACTTATTCTGCAAGTCACAACCAACTGAAGGTTATTCAGTTCTTCTTTAATATAGTTGGTAATGCTATTTTTGACTTCTCACCATACGGTATGTTATCTAATGCAGCATCGAATAATGATATTGAAATTATGCAATGGGTTTGGAAACACGGTAAAGGCAAGATTTCAACAGAAGAAATGATTACGACTCTTTGCGTTGCAGTCAATAACAATAATCTTCATATTTTACATTGGGCAGTACAAAACTTGTATATTTCTCAAAAAAATAAATTAATAACAATTCAACAAGCTAGACAATGCGGCTTTAATTTAGCAGCAGACATTATTTCTGAATCACTCATTGTTATAGAGGAAGTAAATGAATTTACTCCCTACTTGAAATTAACGCTGACAAATTCAAGTAAAGATATTCCGAGCGAAACCATACCAAAGAATGACAAAACATCAGCATTAAAGAGCAAATAGATGCCATTACCAATCATTATTATTTTTGAAAATCATTGGGATCATCAAGTTAAAAGCGTCATTAAAAATGATGTATTAGCTGATCTTATACAGGTAGGCTATAATACCTATTGTTTTGAAACCCCTCATGATTTAAATGAACAGCAACTTTTTTCCAAAATGCATGAAGCTATGATTGAAAATGATATCCTCTTGAATCAAGCTAAAACCCTCATTGGACAAAAAGGGCTTAACTTAGCTTCGGATTTAGAAGATTTACCTTTTGAAGAACTTGCTAGTCTCTTGCGACTATATGTATCAAGCAGAGATTTCACTGATATGGCCACAATTTTCAAACAGATCAAATCTAATAAATTAACCTTAGAAATATTTGAATCTGTTTTAAAAAAATATATTTATGTACAAGGCATAGATCAACCATGCTCAGTAAATCCTCTATATGTTCCAGCTAAATCGAAGCCACTTTATATAGGCGCACTTTCAAATGAAGATCCGCGAAGCATCACATTAGCAACAAATATTCATCAGTTATATAAAAAAGGTCGAGGCCTCATAGTCGTACTTGGTGCATTCCATGCTAAAGCTACTCTTCATCTGCTTGCTAATCAGGGCTTAGCGGATAACATTATCTATTATTTTCTTCATTCCAATACAACATTAAGCAGGCTCGATCTTGTTAATGTAGTAAAACAAAATTGTGATACTTTACAAAAGGCAACGTTCGTTCTGGACTCACCAGAAAGTGGAAAGGAATTTCGGGATTCATTATTAGCTCAAATTAAAAGAAAAAATATAGCATATGAATGCGAAATTAAAGATGAGCCACCTATATCCTATCTCCCGCAAGCCGTTGTTTCGTTAAGATCTACTTTTAAACAACCGTTTCTGTCATTTAGAAGAAGTGGATATTATGTTGACGCAGTTCTTAAAATAGATCAAGCCGATGATGAAAGTACTATGATATCAAAAACATTGGATACGAATGGGATCCCTTATTTAATAACAAAGGTCAATGATTCAAACATGTTAACAATTCCAGACATTAACACTCCGGTAATAGGCGAAAAAATAGCAAATTTAAAATTCACGTGAGAATGACAGCGGGTCTAATCCTTCGGCTTTATATCCAACAACTTCACAATCTGATCATAATCCAAGGTCTCTTGTTCTAATAGCGTCTTAGCAATTAAATGAAGCTTATCGATGTTTTTCTCAATAATACTCTTAGCGTTATCATAATCTCGCTTAATAATAATCTGTGCATTTCGTTGAATATAATCATCTCCTTGAGAGATAACTGAATCCACTATATAGGATTGATTATCTGTCATAGCATATTTGGTGACCATGTCTTTCGCTATTTTATTAGCATTCACCAAATCGCTTGAAGCACCAGTTGTCACATTATCCTTGCCAAAAATGATCTCTTCGGCAATATAACCACCCAGAGACGTTGCAATCAAGGCTTCCAACTGCAATTTATTCCAAGAATATTCATCTGTTTCTAATTTAAAGTGTGTCACGCCAAGAGATGATCCTCTTAAACCTATTGTCATTTTACGAAAAGCGCGTGGATGATTCGGATGTAATAACCCTACGAGAGCATGTCCTGCCTCATGATAAGCAACCAATTTTCTGTCTTTTTCAGTGTAAGAACCGCTACCTTGATTAACGCCAAGCGAAATTTTATCATTAGCTTCTTCAATCGATGCCATATCGACAAATTTTTTCTTATTACGCGTTGCATCGATAGCAGCTTCATTAACTAAATTTGCAAGATCTGCACCTGAAAATCCTGAAGTTATCTGAGCTATTTTATGAACATCCAGATCGGGAGCTGCTTTGACATTTTTCAAGTGTACTTTTAAAATCTGCTCTCTTTCTAACATCGAAGGCAATCTGAAGAATACTTTTCTATCAAATCTACCTGGACGCAAGACAGCCGGATCAATAATGTCTAATCTATTAGTCGCCCCAATAAAAATAATCCCTTCATTTTTTTCCTTTTGAATATTATCCATTTCATTTAAAAATTGATTAATGGTTTGATCTCTACCCGCTGCATCTTGAGCACCTCGAGTTGGCGCCAATGCATCTATTTCATCGATAAAGACAATACAAGGCTTATACTTTCTCGCAATTTTAAATAATTCTCTTATTCTGGCTGCGCCAACCCCAATATATTGTTCATCAAAAGACGAACCTGAAACAGATAGAAAAGTAGCATTGGCTTCCCCTGCGATAGCTCTAGCCATCATGGTTTTACCCGTTCCGGGTGGTCCATATATGATGATACCACCTGGTGGTTTAGCTCCTAATTCAGTAAAGGCATTTGGATTTTTTAGAAAATCAACGATCTCGGTAACTTCCTTTTTAGCTTCATTCATCCCAGCCATATCAACAAAGCGCGTTTTGATTTCTGTTGGTGACAATATTTTAATATCTAATGTTGGGCTAAGATCTTTTTCATATGTTGCAATCTTCTTGAAGGCAAGTGTAAATGAATCCATATCGACTGCTTTTTTATTATTTTTTGTCGCAAAAATAGCGGCCTCATTAACTAAATTACTCAAATCAGCACCTGAATAACCTGCACTGTTTTCAACTAAAGTATCTATATTGATATCATCTGCAACCACGACGCTTTTTAACATTTTTGTTAATATTTCTTTGCGATCAACATCAGAGGGGAGTCTAATATGAAGTTGCCAATCAAACCGTCCTGGTCTAAGAAGTGCATTATCGATTGATTCCAATCTATTGGTCGCAGCAAGAACAAAAACGCCTGAATTTTTCTCAACGTCCACATTTTCCATTTCAGATAGAAGTTGATTAACCGTTTGGATATGACTCATTGATAAAGACTCTGTACTGCGCGCTGGTGCCAAGGCATCAATCTCATCTATAAATATAATGGCTGGTTTATTTCTCCTGGCGATTTGAAACAATTCACGTACTCGGGACGCACCTTTGCCAACATAGGATTCTTCGAAAGCGGCACCTGAAACTGATATAAAAGTCGTATTAGCTTCACCCGCAATGGCTCTTGCTAATAGTGTTTTGCCTGTGCCTGGTGGGCCGTACATTATAATGCCCTTAGGTGGTCTTGCCCCTATTTTTTTAAATTTATCTGCATTTTTAATAAAATCCAGAAATTGCCTGACATCTTCTTTAGCTTCATTTAAGCCCGCAATATCATCGAGTTTCATTTTAATTTTTGATGCAGGAATAATATCAACGGCAAAGTTAGATGCACCGTCTTGTGCTCCTGGTAGACTTTCAAGATTATATCCAAACAAATGGATGAGCTCGATTGCTTCTTTATTACCATTTTCTGCTGCAAGCACTAGCCAAGTTAATGCTTGAGCATTATCTTTGGGTAAATCTTTGCCAGTGTAAAATGCTCTACCGATTTTGAATTGTTCTTCTGGATCTAAATAAGATAATCTTTTTACATTTTCAGTGGGGTGTTCAATAAAGCTATAACCAATAAGATATTGTGCACCGACAAAAGCAAAACTTATCACGAGGATTAATATAACGTCATAATGCTTCGGATATTTATTCGTTGTCACATTTTCAGAGCTGGGAAGGAAAAAATGTCGTTTGCACCATAATAAAAAGGCACAAAGTAAAAGTGCACTGAAAATTGTTGCAAAGAACATAATAAACCTTATTTAGCCGTCAAATTTTCGTCACAAAAGCATTGTAGGGTGGGCACAGTCTGCGTGCCCACCATCTTATAGCAGAATGGTGGGCACGCAGACTTTGCCCACCCTACTCAGAATATAGAACAGCGTGTTAATGACTAGCTAATTTTTTGCAGGTTTTCTCAAGGCAGCAGGGCTCATCGTCCATTGAAGCGTCCAAATATTGTCATTTTGAACCAAATGGGCAACTGTGGCTGTGGAAAAGGAGATACTAGGTTTGCTTATATTACCAGTTAGTAAAAAGCAGCTCACTAAGGCTAGATTGGGCAAATGTCCAACCAATAAGGTATTTTGATTGAACTCATGAATATCCCCAATTAATCGATAAACATCATCTTCGGGGTCTAAACTGGTTAGCATTGATAGTTTATTTGTTAATCCTAAGGTATTGGCAATTATTTCTGCAGTTTCAATCGATCGAACTTTATCGCTATGGTAAATTTTTTGAATGTTGATCTCTTTTTCTTTTAGAAAAGTCGCTATGTGAGTTACTTCGTCCCTACCCCGTTGGTTCAAAGGACGTTCAAAGCGTTCTTCATTGGAATACGCTTCACCGTGGCGCATAAGATATAAATCCATGTGATTTTCACCCTTCAATCAAACATGCGGCCTATCCATGTGCTGCAAGAGATCTGACTTGATAATAACAGTATAACTGGCCTTAGACATGGCCGCTATGGTAGACACACCACGTGTAATATAATGCCTACGTAATATTCGGCAATGTGCGATTCAATTTACCCATGTTGATAATGGTATAAAAATGGTTAAAGATTTTATTGAACCCCTCTTTGGATCAAATGATTCCACAGATTTTAGGTTGTTAACTAAAACATTGAGCGCAACACCTGGTTATAATCTGAGTGATGGCCCCAATATGCTTAAGGCAAGTAACGATGCCCAAGCGATCCAATCTTTTTTAATAGGATACCAAGGTTCAACTTTAACCTATCAAACTTACGTTAAAGAACTTGAACGCTTGGTATTGTGGTGTGCCCATGTGCAACACGTCACCATATCGGATCTTTCATATGATGATATTGTTGAATATCAAAATTTCTTAAGCTCTCCAACCCCAAAAGAAAAATGGTGTGGCAATAAACGATCTAAATGTAATAAAGACGGCTCTTTTAATCCTCATTGGAGACCTTTTGCAAGTGCTTTGTCCCCTATTTCAATCAAAAAAACAATGAGCATTTTGGATAGCTTTTTCAATTATCTTGTTCAAACACAATATTTAAAAGGCAATCCGCTCTCAGTAAATAAAAGACGAAAAAAAAGAAGTGTCCCTGAAGGCATGGAAAGATGGTTAGAAAGGACAGAAATTAACACTGTTTTAGAGGGGTTAACCGATAGATTAGCACATGACTTAGCTAGCCCCTTCCAAATCATTCGTTCAAAATACATTATTTTAACACTTTTTTACACGGGTCTTCGTTTAGCTGAATTAACCAATCATACCATGGGTGATTTTATCCTGATTGAAGGCGAATGGTATTTAAAAGTTGTAGGTAAAGGCGAAAAACCAAGGAAAATTGTGGTTGTAGATGAATATCTAGATGTATTAATTGAATTTAGGAAAGCCATACAGTGTCCCACACTATTGCCGGCATTCGAAGAAACAACCCCTTTAATCCCAGCTGAAGATAAAATTTCCCCCATCCATCGTCGGCGTATAGATCAAATTTTGAAGCAAGCATTTGAAATTGGAGCTCAAAAATATGAGAACTTAGCTTCTCTTAATGTTGAAGATGGTCATAAATATCTTCATAGAGCGTCAAAGTTACGTAAAGCTTCCGCGCACTGGTTAAGGCACTCCTATGGCACTTATTTAGTCAAGTCTGGATGCCCCATTGAAAAGGTAAAATCTTTAATGGGTCATTCCGATATCTCCACCACTATGATTTATGTCCATATAGCTACGAACGATCTCCACATGTCAGCGCAAGGGCTGTCGTTAAAAGAAGAAGTGTAATATGTTAGCAAATAAAACCGCTATTGTTTGGTTTCGTCAAGATTTAAGAATTCATGACAACCCTGCTCTTTACGAGGCAGCTAAATCGAAGATGCCAATCATTTTTCTCTATATTCTTGATGAAGAAACTAAACCCTGGCAATTAGGAGCAGCAAGCAAATGGTGGTTACATTACAGTCTTAAAGCATTAAATGAATCATTAAAGAAAAAATATAATGCCTCATTGATTCTCAAAAAAGGCTCTCCCCTTAAGATATTACAAGACTTGATTCAAGAAACGAATGCCCAATCAATCTATTGGAACCGTTGCTATGAGCCACAATTTATCAAGCGTGATAAAGATATTAAAACAAAGCTTTCCAAGAAAATAGAAGTGCACTCTTTTAATGGTGCTCTATTAAAAGAACCTTGGGAAATGCTAAATCAATCTAAAAGTCCTTTTAAAGTATTTACTCCCTTTTGGAAAACATTACAAAAACAGTTAATTCGGCCAATATTATCCGCGCCCCCTCATGTCACTTCTGCAAACGCGACCAGTCTTACATTAAAAGATCTTAATTTACTCCCTACTATTAAATGGGATAAAGGATTAGGAGATAATTGGGAACCAGGTGAAACAGCCGCCCTGCTTAAATTAAAAACATTTCTGAATTCAGGCGTTAAAAATTATAAAGTAATGCGCGATCATCCTTCAAAACCTGCCACTTCAAAATTGTCGCCTCATATACATTTTGGAGAATTAAGCCCTGTGCAAATATGGCATGCTGCATTTGAAAAAAAAGATAAAATGGCTAGCTTTGAAACTGATATAACGCACTTTTTATCAGAACTCACTTGGCGTGAATTTTCAACGCATTTATTATATCACTTTCCAGATTTACCAGAATCGCCTTTTAAAAAGCAATTTGAACAATTTCCTTGGAAAAATAATAAAGCGCATCTTCAAAAATGGCAACAAGGAATAACAGGCTATCCTATAGTAGATGCTGGTATGCGTGAGTTATGGCATACCGGATGGATGCATAATCGCGTCAGAATGATTGTGGCTTCATTTCTTATCAAACACTTACTTCAGCCTTGGCAAGTTGGGGAATTATGGTTTTGGGATACTTTGGTTGATGCGGACTTAGCTAATAATGCTGCTTCATGGCAATGGGTTGCAGGAAGTGGTGCCGATGCCGCGCCCTATTTCAGAATTTTCAACCCTGTTTTGCAGGGAGAAAAATTTGATCAAGATGGTGAATATGTTAGAAGATGGGTACCAGAGCTTAAGCAATTACCTAGTCAATATATTCATGCACCCTGGGAAGCACCAAATGAAATATTACAAGAAGCTAATATTATACTTGGAAAAACTTATCCCCATCCGATTATTGACCATAAATTAGGGCGCAAACGCGCCCTAGATGCCTATCAGCACATAAAATCATAATCCGCTTTTTAGCTGTTGTTTACCTTTCACTTCAGGTTGAAGCATTTTGATCTCATTATCTTTTATGTACTTATAGAGTGTTTTAGCAAAAATTTTATCATCTATAGCGCATAGTTTGACTTGAGCAGCAAATTGCTTCTTCGTCATTTTAGTTGTAACAGCAGGATTATGAAGATCCGTATTCAATTGAAGTACACAAACAGCTAACAAATATAATTTATCTGCACCTTTGGTTTTATCTTCAGGTTTTGATGGATATTGTAATGGATTACTACGATAGTAATGATTTGCAAATGCTTCCAAAATTCGAGGTATTTTCTGACCTTCAGAAGCTAATTTGAACCCACTGTTTTCAAGGAAAAACTTAAGTGACTCTGCAAAATTATGATTCATCATTTCAAATTGCTGAACATAGGCTTCTAATATTTGTTTATTTTCAGGATCATTTATTGCAAAGAACTCTCCAAGTTCCTCTTGGTTTGAAGTTAATAAACTCCGATGCTCATATAGCGCTTTACCAATAAGCGTCAGAGAATGACCTTCGGCTTTCAATTTTTCAACCAAAATTTTAATAACCTTATCTTGTCTTGGTTGGCTTCTCGCCTCAGTCCATGCAAAGTTAAAGAGGTTTTCTGAAATAGATTCTGCTCTTGGTCCTTGAAATAATAAAGATGTTGTTCTTTCAGGTGAAACATGCCGTGAATGATTGGGAGTTGATTCTAATGAATTAGCTGACAGTGGCGAACCCGGAAATGAGGGGGTTAAAGATTGTTGTTCTGTTTGATCGTCGCTTGGATCAAAAACCGGTCTATCATGATTGATAGGTGTTAAGATAGTATGATGTCTTTGCACTGCAACAGTAGGCAACGCTTCTTTCAACAAGGGAGTTTGTCCCATTAAAGATCTCAACTCACTTATTTGGTCTTCGAGCAAAGCTATTTCTTGCCGTTTAGTTTCTAATTCATTACTTAGTAAATTGGCAATGTTTTGATGAATATTAATCTGTGACTCAAGGCTTCCAAGCTCCTGCTCAAATTGTTTCATCTGCTGTTGATAATCTTCTTTACTAAGCACACCCTTTTTCATGATCAAACTTTCGATCATTTGGTTAAAAATATCTCGTTTGTCTATTAGCTTTTTCAAATTATCTTGAGCGGTTGGTTCTTTGGCAAGAATATTACAATAAGCAACTCTTACACGGTCAATCTTTTGCTGTAATGCGCGAATGGTAGTGGAATTTATTTGATCAGCATATTTAACATGAAAAGTATTTGCTAAATATTCATCTCCTGCAATAAGAGGGGCACAGATTTCCTTTAATGTTAAAGTTAATTGTCCATTTGGATCTACAGCTTGTAGTATATGATCGGCAATAAAGGGAGCCATTACGATCCCAAGATTTGAGGCACCCATTTTGTTGGTTGCTTTTTGTCTTTCAGCTAAAGATAATATGTGTAGATAATTATATAGAATTTCAGCCACTGCCATTTTATTTTGATCACCAGAACGTGCGAAAGTATCGATAAATTGACTCAAAGCTCTTGAGGCTTGGTCTTTTTCACCTGTTTGAATAACAACCAATAGATTAGACACTTCCGTGTCATTTTTAGGGAGTAATATACTATTGTTATGTACTTTCTTTAATGCACTGATGTAATCATCTCGGCCATACTCTTCGGTGATGAGTGTCTTGTTGTCTAATAAAGAATTGATAATCTTATCAACTTTTGAATCATTTCCAGACAATCTAAAAGCACCCTCTTGTTTTAACCAATTTTCCTGTTTAGGTTGCGCTAAAAAATGTGTGATCCAACGATTTACAGTCACGGTTTGTTGTAAGTTAAACTCACGTCTTTGCTCTTGTTTAATGGGGGCTTTAATCATCTTACACTCCAGAATGCTTCATTTAAAATAACAGTTATGATTTACGATTTGTGAAATTATGAGAAGGTTTTACGTTTTCATTGACATACGGTTGAGCATGTATGCTTTTTTTCATTGGCAACGGCGGTAAAGCCCGCGCAATAACTGGCGGCTTAGGAAGTGGGCGCGCAATAATAACAGGCGGTTTTGGGAGTGGGCGATTCAAATTAGCAACTCTCATCTTTAATTTCTTAAAATCATTTGATTGTAATAATTGATTGATACCATCCACAAATACCGGCCATGTCATGATATGCGTTTCAGTTAAGCTTTTGAGTGCTTTATTTAAATCAACTGGTATATTACTATCCGCCTGCTTTTTCAATTCAGTTGCAAGTGCTTTCAAATACTTACATTTTGCCATGGTATGAAAAATAAACTCACGCTTTGAAAATTGAGGCGCTAATTGCTCATGAAATATTTTGATAGCGGCTTGATCTTGTGTCCTATTCATACGCAACAACTGTACAGCTAGGTTATATTGCTGCTCAAGTTTTTCAACCTCGTTGATAATTGACGTGTTATTTTTTAAATGATTAATTGGCATAAAACCTCTAAATTCACAGAAAACTTCAACAAAAATACCATACAAAATTAACTTGCAATGTCATAAAAAACGTTAGCCAATACAAACGGCAGTCATCATCAGACATATGGAAATAAGCTATTTCATGACCATCCATCACCAACGGTAATTTTGTGAAAGTCAATTTGGCTGACCTATTTGGTGAGACATCGCTATTTGTGAAAAAGTAGAAGTATAGATATCAAAAGATAATAAAATTGGTGTTACCTACACTCTTTAAAAGGATTGAAAATGACGCAATCAATCGCCGTTAGTGAATTCATTGAAGACCTTTCAAATTACATTGAGCAACCCTTGAGTACACAAGGCGCCATAAGATTGATTCAAAATCGTAATAAAATATCCAAAAATGAGTGGTGGGGAAATACTGACAAAACAAGTGCTATTAACTTTAAAATTAGAAAGAATTATTATAGTAATATTTGCCAAGCATTAATGCGATGCCTCATTCAAGCAAATAAAGATGATTTGGAAAGAATATTAAGTGTAGTGCAAACAGAAGACTTTGAAGATACTTTAGATACTGTGCTCTCAAGAGATGACATCACACCTGAACAAATGCATTTATTACTTACGTCTTCCTATGTAGATGACAGAACCGACTATGCTATGCATAAACCTGAAAAAATATTAAACACAGCCATTTTACATAAAGATAGTCTAAATATTCCCCTTATCTTGGAAAGATATTCACAATTGGATGATCTTGGTACTTGGCGAACAATAAGAATGATACTTATTGACAAAATTGGTAATAGACTTGATAGAATAAAGTTGCTGTCCTTTGTCTTGCAAGCAGATGTTCATCAAAACTTAAAAGCCGACTATGATTTTTTGCTTCTACGAGCATTTAACGAACTCTCAAATGTCGATATTAAATATCAAATTCATGGTGAATTATCAGAAATTGACAAACATGTTGAAAAAGAAAATATAGCGCTAATTCGTTGGTTGCTTAATCATGGCGCTAAACATGAAAAGATCCGTGAACAGTTTTTTCAAACTATTGCAGACTCAAAAGTATTCGTTTTGTTCCCAACACCCAATGATAACGACACTTATTATAAAGACTTATATTTTATAATGGTAGCAATGCATAAAAATAGACTACTCGCCATTCGAACTGACAATCTTGGAAAATCACAAATTAAAAATCACCTATATCGTCTTGATGGGTGCAGCATTCAAGGAATGGTAACGGAAATGATTCAATCTTATAAACATTTTTTAGGCTCTTCTTCATTGAATAAAACCATAACACACTTGATGACAGAAGGTAATTCAAAATGCAATGAAACTCACATAAATGCGATATTAAATCGAGTGAATGATGATATTTCATCTATTCATTTAAAAGCTGACTCTAAACATATTGTAGAAAGGATTAAAGAAAATGCCATTCTATTGTTACCTACTATTGTACAATCTGAGCGAAGTATCGAACCCCGTTATATAGCACTGACGATGTTTGACAATCTTTGTTTGGTTGCCGATCGTGGGCGTGAAATCAATAGTGGTATTGAAATTTACCAATTTATTGGCACTGCGCTTGAACAACAAGAGAGCAAAATTGTCATTGCTGAAATGTTTTCACATTTTTGTGATCCCTCATCAGAACCAACCTCTTTTATCAGAGTTAATGATTTAACCAACAAATTAACAGAGAAACTTAAATTAGAAAAGTTTCATTATATTCCTCTTTCAAGCCAATACAATGAAAATAGCGCTTGGTGCTCCTGTGCTAAAATGCTTTTATTTTCTTCTATTTACATTCGTTTTCTTGAAGTTTGTGGCGTACATGAGCTTGCAGAACGATTAACAATGACTCTATTTAAGAGTTGGTCACATGAGGACAAGTTCCAAGTCTTAAACGAATATATCACTTATTTTCAAAATCCAATCATGCACGAATATGGGCCAAATAACGATCTATTATGCTGGATTTATTTACGTGCAAAAAGCAAAGCAATTAATAAGGACTTCATCGATTTATTAGAGTCAACAACAGCAATAACAAATGAAAATCTTAGCTTATCAAAGGAAAACGCTTACAATACTGTGATTGAAATTTTAAAGAATACTTTTCCTACAATGTCGAAATATCCACAAGATCTAAAAGAAATGGCAACTAAAATTACAGAAATTTATTTGCATACCAATAAAAAGACCGTTGATAATGTTTTTCGTGAAATGCATGCCTTTATCTATTCTGGTGGTGATATTCTGCAAACAATGCCCTTTACCGATAAAATATTAGAAAATATTAAAGCTATGGATCAGCAGAAATCAAAAAGACTTAAGGAGTCGACATCTGAGGAACAAAGCTAAGTGCAACGGAGTTCATACAATAACGAAGTCCTGTTGGTTGCGGACCATCATTAAAAACATGACCAAGATGGCCACTACATCTTTTACAAAGCACTTCAGTACGCTTTACAAACACAAGAAAATTATCTTCTTGAGTTTTGATACTGTCCTCGTTTAGAGGTTCATAAAAACTTGGCCAGCCAGTTTGAGAATCATACTTAGCTTTTGAACTAAATAACGGATTACCGCAGGCAACACATATATAGGTTCCAAGTCCATCAAAATGATCATATTGGCCACTAAAAGGTCGTTCTGTCCCTTTTCTTCTAAGGATCTCATATTGTTCTGGTGTCAGGAGTTTTGCCCATTCTACATCGGTCTTATCAACGGTTTTGATATTGGGATCATATGGTATGGCAGGTTTTAGATGAGTGATGGTGTCAGCCATACAACTTGTTATAAACAATAAAGACCAAAGTCCAAGTAGCGCCATCCATTTTTTCATATAACCCCCTTCCCTGTTCAAGATGGTAGATTATGCGATATTGATGTTGTTAGGCATCTGGACAAAAGAAATCAACAACCAAAAAAAAGCCCGCAAGAGATGCGGGCTTTATAGAAATCAGAAACAGAGTAATACGGGAATCGTATTAGATCTTGTTTGCAGCTTTCTTAGCAGCGTCTTCAGCAACAACTGGAGCAGCATCATTCTTAGCAAGTTCTGCTAAAGAAGGCGCAGCATCTTTAGAAGCAGTTGCAGCAACAACAACAGCAGCAGGAGCAGCAGCAACAACAACTGGAGCAGCTTCAGCAGCCTTAGGAGCTGTTTCTAAAGCAACATTCAATGCAGCAACAGCAGCAGCTGGAGCGGCAGCAGCAGCAGCAGCAGCAGCTGGAGCAGCTGGAGCAGCTGGAGCAGCTGGAGCAGCTGGAGCAGCTGGAGCAGCAGCAAATTTGTTTTTAACAAAATTAAAACCAGCAGTGCCAAGTGTAATAACGCTAGCAACTGTAGCAACAGCAAGAGCACCTGCAGTAGCACCAACAGTTAAAGCAAGACCAGTAACACCAACTTTAGCTAAAATAGCAGCTGTGAGATTTGGTGCTAAGGCAGCAATAACAGGAACGCCACCAGCAAAAACAACTGCAGCACCGATTGCTAATGTACCTACAACAGCGGCAGCAATTTTATTACGCTTAGAATGATCAACTGGAGCAGCAGCAGCTGGAGCAGCTGGAGCAGCTGGAGCAGCTGGAGCAGCTGGAGCAGCTGGAGCAGCTGGAGCAGCTGGAGCAGCTGGAGCAGCTGGAGCATCAACAGCTTTTGGAGCTTCAGCAACAGCAGGAGCAGCAACTACAGCAGCAGGAGCTTCAACAGCTTTTGGAGCTTCAGCAACAGCAGGAGCAGCAACTACAGCAGCAGGAGCTTCAACAGCTTTTGGAGCTTCAGCAACAGCAGGAGCAGCAACTACAGCAGCAGGAGCTTCAACAGCTTTTGGAGCTTCAGCAACAGCAGGAGCAGCAACTACAACAGCAGCAGGAGCTTCAACAACAGCAGGAGCAGCAACTACAGCAGCAGCAGGAGCTTCAACAACAGCAGGAGCAGCAACTACAGCAGCAGCAGGAGCTTCAACAACAGCAGGAGCAGCAACTACAACAGCAGCAGGAGCTTCAACAACAGCAGGAGCAGCAACTACAACAGCAGCAGGAGCTTCAACAACAGCGGGAGCAGCAACTACAACAGCAGCAGGAGCTTCAACAACAGCAGGAGCAGCAACTACAACAGCAGCAGGAGCTTCAACAACAGCAGGAGCAGCAACTACAACAGCAGCAGGAGCTTCAACAGCAGCAACTACAACAGCAGCAGGAGCTTCAACAGCAGCAGGAGCAGCAACTACAACAGCAGCAGGAGCTTCAACAACAGCAGCAGCAGGGGCTTCAACAACAGCAGCAGCAACTACAACAGGAGCAGCTTCAACAGCAGCAGCGAAAGGAAATGTTACTTTATTTATAAGAGCAGATTTCAGGGTTAATTTTTGAATTTTATCCCGTGCAATTTTTTCGCCGTTTTTAACAACAACGTCTTTTGCAAGATCCATATCTACTTCATAGATAGCCTTTTGTTTTTCGTCAGTAGATTTGCTATGTTTTTCAACATGCTTTTGAGCTGCTTCTAAAGATAAGAACGCTCTAAAAGTTTTACTCTTGTTAAACACGTGCTCTAATAAAACCGGACTTGCATCATGTGCCTTGATATCATCGCCCAATAAAAAATATTTCATAAAACTACCTCATAAATAACAACTACATAGACAACATTATAAGTCATTTAACTTATATAAAATAAAGTCTAACTAACTTACCAAGGCGTATATTAACAATAAAGTCGCCTAACAACAATATAATAAGTTAATTTTCTTGTTTAAAAAAAAGCCTACCACTCAAAGTAGTGACAGGCTTTTGATATCAATAGAAATATTAAAAGGAATCAGCTTAAACGGTCGCCTTTGCACCTTTCTTTTCACGTGCTTCAGCAACTTCATCAAGTTTAGGAGCTACCTGATCATTGGCTGCAGCAAGCTGCGCCAATGTAGGTTGGGCCCCTTTTTCTGCAGCTGCTTGAACAGTCAACGCAGCTGGAGCTGCTTGAGGAGCAGCAGGTGTAGCGGCTACAGCAGGTTTCGCTTCTAAAGCTTGACCTAATTGAGCAACTAATGGGGTCGTATTTGGATTTTCAGCAGGAGCAGCTGCTGCAGGCTTGCCAAAGTGTGCAACAACACCAGCGCCAGCATTTATTAATGCTTTTCCTACAGTCCATGTAAGTAATAAACCACCGTATATGGCGACGCCTGCAACAGCAGCAATACCTACTTGAACCCCGATACCAGCAGCGCCAACAACTGGAAGTGCAACGCCAACAGACTTACCAATTAAAGCAGCTATACCAGGTACAGCGCCGCTTGCCCAGAAACTTGCACCAGCTCCGAAAATAGTTAATACAGGAGCAAATTTCTTCATTTTATCCATAAAGCTCGTTGCAACAACTGCTGGAGCTGTACCACTTGAATTAGTTGGAGCAGTTGCAGGAGTTACAGTAGCGGCGGCTGGCGTATCAGTCGTTGCTGCTGGAGCTGCAGGTGCAACAGCTGCAGGCGCTGCAGGAACTGCTGGCGTTTCAGTTGCTGCTGGGGCTGCAACAACTGCAGGAGCTGCAACAATTGCAGGAGTAGGAGCTGCAACAACTGCTGGCGTTTCAGTTGCTGCTGGGGCTGCAACAACTGCAGGGGCTGCAACAACTGCAGGGGCTGCAACAACTGCAGGAGCTGCTACAACCGCTTGAGCTGCTACAACCGCTGGAGCTGCAACAACTGCTGGAGCTGCAACAACTGCTGGAGCTGCAACAACTGCTGGAGCTGCAACAACTGCTGGAGCTGCAACAACTGCTGGAGCTGCAACAACGACAGGAGCAACTGCAGGCGTTGCAACAGTTGCAGTATCTGCTGGTATTGCAGCTACTGCTCTAGCCACTTTTGCAGGATCCTTTGAAAGAATGATATCTTCGACACCTTTAAGGTATTCACTTTTAACATATTTGAAAGTTCCAAGAATCATTTCGATTTCGTCTTCTGGCACTTCAAAAGCTTTAAAATGGTGACCAAATTTAAAAAATTTCACTTCTTGACCATTTGAGTCAACACTTACTTCTTTAAGTTTGTTTACATTTGCTACTTCAACCACAAACATAGGGAAAAATTCACGTAAGATGCCATCTTCAGCACCTTGGGCTTTAAGATCTGCTATCAGTTTTTCGTCACGTGGGGTTGCAGCCAAAGCTTTTTTATATTGCTTTTGTATATCTTTAATGGTCTCTGCTTCGCCTTGGTTAGCAAATCTAGCAGCTTCTGCAAAATTATCAAAAATAACTATGGCAGGATTTTTTACAGGGCGTTTTGCTATTTGCTTAGTTGTTTTTAATATGTCTTCAGCTGTGAGCTTCATTTGGCTCTTATCGCTATTCAACACGAAAATATCGTTACTAGGTACGTAAAAATATGGCATAGTCAACCTCTTAAATACTTCTAAAACTTCTACAACAAAATCTAATTTTTATAATAATAAACATCCATATTGATCGTTAACAACCTCCTATGTTTAAGTTTCTTTCAGGGATTGCTTGGCAGACCAACCCAACTTATTCTTCTTGTCGGCTTTATTATTGTCATGAGCGGACCATAATGGTAATAACATGAATAGAATAACTGCTGAACTGACAAGTAATGCTATAAAAAAGCCATGCCAACCATAAGAATCAATCATTTTTCCAATGGGGTAACCAGCTGTCGCGGCTCCAAAATACCCCAATGTTCCTGCAAAACCATTTGAGGTTGCCGCAGCGCGCTTGTCTACAAATTCCGCCGCTGCCAATCCAACAATCATTTGTGGACCAAATACAAAAGCACCAATCAAAGCTAATAAAAGCATATCAAGAAAAACTTGATCGGCAGGCACATACATTAGCCCAAACAAGGCACCTATCAAACCAACTGCACAGACCACCATTGCCGGTACTCGGTTACCTTTCCAGAAATAATCTGATCCCCAGCCCGCGGCTATCATACCAACAAAGCCGCCAACCTCAAACCAAAATACGCCACTA
Organism: uncultured Pseudomonadota bacterium; assembly: GCA_963829835.1. Lineage (GTDB taxonomy): Bacteria > Pseudomonadota > Gammaproteobacteria > Berkiellales > Berkiellaceae > Berkiella. The sequence goes on along the minus strand of CAWHKC010000004.1, from coordinate 2,787,440 downwards.
CTTGCCAACATGTCTTCCATGTGTTTAGCTTCAGTCAGGTAATAAAATGTCCAATCGTTAATCGCTGTTCTCACAACATAAACAAAAAAGTATGAAATTGAGAATATCCATACGTACTTATTATTTAATACTTGTTTGAACAATATCTCACGAACAGATAGTAAAGAATGTTTAGTTTGTTGATCTTGAGTCGCTATATTGACTGTTTTGTTTTTGTAGTCTTCAACCGTTGGTAATCCAAGCGTTCTAGGTACGTCACGAAGGCGGTTGATTAGTACAAAGCCCATCAAAATACTGCATACCGCAGGAACAAACATGGCATAACGCCAACCAAACTGAACAGCACAAAATACAGCTAGCAGAGGTATCAAGGCTCCGCCCAAATTATGTGAGGTACTGCAAACGCTATACCATAGACCGCGTTCAGATTGCGCAAACCAATAATTGAGCTGTTTACAGCAAGCAGGCCATCCCCAGGCTTGGAACCAACCGTTGAGTCCCCAGAAAACAGCAAATACCCACAATTGAGAGCTCATGCCAAAAAGAATATTGAGAATGCCAGTGATGATAAGGCCTGTAGCCATAAAATATCGAGGATTGGAACGATCAGACATCACGCCGCTGATAAACTTGCTAATGCCATAAGAGATATAAAGTATTGACGCTAAAAGCCCAAGCTGACCTTTGGAAAATCCAAGATCCTCTGCCATATAAGGCATCGCAAAAGTGAAGCTCTTACGCGTAAAGTAAAATAAGGCGTAACCGATAAATACTGAATAGCAGATCCGTATTCGCCAATATCGGTAATCACCTTCGATCTCGGCAGGACTTTTCGTAATGGGCAGATAAGGGGCGGGCTTTAAAAAATCAAATGACTTCCAGCTCACGCGGCGTTCTCCTTAAACCAAATACCACACATAGGTACCGACTCCCGAAGAAATTTAACTGAATTATTCTTGATAATAACACACCATCTTATCGTTGAATTAAACACTAGACGACACTAAGTTATTCAAAATAATAAATCGCAGCTAATTGCAATAGGCGCAAAAGATACCATGGTCTCTAGCAAACGCCAACATGAAACTATGTACATCTCAACCCGCTCACAAAACAACTATTGCGTCAAGTTCAACTAAGGCATTTTTGGGAAGTCCCGAAACCTCTATTGTGGTGCGAGCGGGATAAGGTTCTTTAAATACTTTTTTCATCATGTCATTGATGACTGAAAAATGATTTAAATCTTTAAGATAGACGGTTAATTTAACGATATGAGAAAAATTCGCACCACTTGCCACGAGCACTTCATTCATATTTTTAAAGATTTGTTGCAATTGCACTTCACAATCATCTGAAACTAATGAGGATGTCGCGGGATCTAGGCCAATTTGTCCAGATAAGAAAATGAAATTGCCTACCTGAGTTGCTTGAGAATAAGGCCCAATTGCAGCCGGGGCTTTTGCCGTTTGTATGACTTTAAACATCTCTATTTACTCCCACTTCGACCTGGAAAGGGAAAAATATTATCAATGTTCGGTAATGCATGAGTAGGAAAACTATCATCTTTCAAGGCAAATATTAACATAATGGTATCTGCTCGCAGGTAAGTTTCTCCTGTATATTGACGTGCGTTATCGTCCCCTTTTCCTAAAACGCAGATATTATCCTCTAAAAACCAATATGTTTTTTCAAGTTTGATTGCAGACTCGGCCAGCTCTCCCCGAGACCAAGCTTCCAAATCAGCTTTCATCATCTGACCACGAAATACCGTTATACCATCAGTGTACTTGTTGACTTCAACTTCCACCCAAACCTTCTTCTCAGTATTTTTTGCTTTATGTTTCATATAAAGGGTGATCCCTGCGTAACGCATATAATAGTTAACATACTAGCTCTAGAGCTGCACCTCACAACTTCCACGTGCCGCGGCTTGTCCGCGGCATCCAGAAAATGAATTCTAGAAACTTGAGTACAACTCATATATGAGCTTTAGACTGAGCTAGGGGAGATTTTGCGTCAACATCACAGTTATGACAAGCCTTTTCTTCGTAAGAAGGTTCAAGGAATGGATGCCGGGGACAAGCCGCGACACGTAAAAGAAAAAATTAGAACAATCTTGGTTGCGGTGATGACGTTGGGGCCATTTTTCTGCCTTCAACTGATAATTCAGGTGCACTTCGGGATAAATTACGTTTGCGTTGGATCAAAACGGTTGACGGTGTCGTCGAAACTTCTAATGCATCGCTTTTACTTTCAACGGCAAAACTTAACTTAGACATGTAATAGCTTAACAATGCACTTTGTAGTCGCGATGAAAAAGCAAACACATGATCTGGCGATTCAATCAAATCACATTGAAAATCTGCGGTTGTCAACAAACCTAATGATAACAATTCTTTTCGTCTTTCTTCTGAGATCCCTGATAACAATAGGACATGGGACGTTGTCGAACAATTATACAAAGCAATATGAAAATCCCATTTCTTTTTAGCAATTTTTCGCATTACTTTAAGCATTGCTTCAAGATCTAAGCCTCCTGGCAATTCAGTTACTCCTTCTAAAGGCAACATTGATACGTGCGAAGGCCTGCAACCGATGGTTGCGACATGTTTATAATAATGTCTTTCTATCTCATCTAATTCTTTTCTTAAGGTTGCCTCTAATTCAATTATTGGCTCACCCATTTTCGCTAATATATTTAGCTCATTCAATGTTTGCTCAGTTTCGAGATCTATCGTATTGATTTTTTCTTCATCAAAGTTATTTGTGGCGTACTGTTTTCTGATTTTTAAAATTAACAAGTCATTTGTAAGCTTCTCGGATTTTTCATGCAATGCTAAGAGCCTTGCATTCACTTTCAAATAGGCATCTCGTTTTTCATCTAATCGCTTTTTCAATTCAACGGCTTGTGGGTGGGGATGGACAATTGTGTGAATCGGTAAGGGAACTTCTTTCGCTTTGCCTAACAAAAAATTTGTTAATCTCTCACCAGCCCAATGTTCAAATAATCCCCTACTTTCTGTCATATATGAAACGTCGAGAAATTCTAACCATTTTTTCTCATATTCCACTTTTATCTCATGATTTTCTAATATCAGATCGTCTATTTCAGATTTTAAACCACTTGGCCACCAGCTAAAATAAATAACCCAAGCAGATACGTTTTTTGGATGGTAGCGAACTTCTTTTGTGATAGGATCAGTCGTTTTGTCTTTAACAAGAATTTGCGTTTGATAATGCGGAATTATTTCTTCGCCTTCCTTATTGCAACAATATTTCTTTACTAAATTATCAAAAGCAGGCGTTGAAGGAATGGTTATTTTTAAAGCACTATGCCCAAGAGGACCGCCCATAACCAAATTTTTCATGAGTTGATAATATGAACTCACATTCTGGGGGTCTGGTAACCAGACAAGGACTTCAACACCAAACATGATTTAGCTTCTCACAGGGTGACAAACAAATATTATAGTCATTTCAGGAAAATTCGACATTTAAATCAGATAAAAGCGCCATTTTAAATATTAAAAGGTAATTAGATCATAAATATACCATTGAGTTTAGTAGGTCCCTTGCTATAATCACAAACAGGTGTACTTACCTACCTCATATAAAGGAATGAATTCAATGGAACTGAAATCCAAGTTTAATCTTAGTTTGTTAGTTTTGTCGCTTTCATACCCGACAGCTCAAGCTATCGCCAAAGCGATCCCCGTCGATCCCTATTACAATCGTTTTGCAGGTTGGACAGTTGGCGCAGGTGTAGGTGCCACCACCTTTATGTCTGAGGTAAGCAGCGACACGCTCGTTGGTAATGCCAGTACTTCTACAGAAAATCATACTTATAAATACGGACTTATGGGCAACATTTTCGTTGGCGATAGCTGGATAACCAATGATGGTTATTATTATGGTTTAGAGCTAGGTCTTAATCTTTTTGCTGCAGATGACCTCACTATGTCTGGCGCCGATCAAACCAATATAACAGTAACTGCAATAGCTTTTGTTGATTCGGGAACCCTAATATATGAAAATGCACTCTCTGCACAAAACAAAATAAAACGAAATGCTTTAGAACCCTATTTAGATCTTAAATTAGGCTTTTTGATGACCCCCGACTTTTTGGCTTATGTGCGAGGCGGTATCAATTATAATCAGTTAGAATTATATACTAATGGGCTTTATCAAGTTACAGTATCACAAGCAAGCGACATCACTACAACCTCCTTAACATCGAACTCAAGTCTTAATGTAAAAAGTAAAAAAGATAGAATTGGGATTAGGGTGGGTGCTGGCTTAGAATATTTGCTTACGCCAAATATCGGGTTTGGCGCAAACTATGTATATACCTTTTACCCGCATGCTAAAGATAATTCAACTACTGCTGCTAATGAGATCGCATGCGACGTTATTGAAGGCTGCGTTGTTCAAAACACTAACTTTATAATCAACAGTAATTCTTCCAATTATGATCAAGAAGCGTTAGTTCAATTAATTTATCATTTTGATCCGCGGTAAATTTCTATAATTTGAGAGTAGTAATGGAGAAGCTATTTTCTGAAATCACTTCAATAAATCAACTAGAAATTGAAAATATTGAAAACATGTATCAGTTATTTGCCAATTATTACGAAGGAACTAATTTAGAGAATTTTAAAAGAGATTTATTAAAAAAAAATTATGTGCTCAGAGTTTACAATGAAAATCGTCTCATTGTGGGCTTTTCGACAATATCAAATTATATAACCTCTTATCAGGGTGAAAAATTACAAGTCATTTTTTCGGGCGACACCATTATGGCCAATGCCTATTGGGGCAACTCAACATTGGCTTTTAATTGGTTAAAGTTTGCTGGAACTCTTAAAGCGTCAAGCCCCCATTTGCCGCTCTATTGGTTTATCATTGTCAAAGGCCACAGAACTTATCGCTATCTTCCCGTATTCAGCAAAGTATTTTATCCTAATCATCAATTTCCTACACCTGCTTTTGAACAAGGATTAATGGATAAACTCGCTTTTGATGCCTTTAGTCAACACTATGATCCCAGCACTGGTATTATTCATTTTCCCTATTCCCAAGGACATTTAAAGAAAAGTTTTGCAAAAATTCCGACATCCTTATTGAAAAGACCAGATATCCAGTATTTCATAAAGAAAAATCCTAATTACTACCTGGGAGATGAATTAGTATGCTTATGCAAACTTGAGCAAGATAATTTAAAACCCTTGTCTAAACGTCTCTTTATAGAAGGACTATTAAAAAGTAATGTCTGTACTATCTCCTAGTCATCATTCTATTTATCAAGACGCGGAAGGGACTTGGTTTTTTAAACGTTATGAAGATGTTAAGTTACTCCTGTGTGACGAACGATTCGCACGCAAACCGCCAATTGGAGCAGGTCTTGTTCATGTAGATAAAATGCAAACACTTTTTGATGAAACACTTGCTAAATGGCCAGTATTTAATGATCCCCCGGAGCACAACCGTTTGCGTGAGATTATGAGCGTCTTAATTTCACCCAGTGCCATGAAAGAAACTAGATCTATGATTGAAGCAGTTGCAGATCAATTGCTTGCATCGTTGTTACTCAACTCTACCGTTGATTTTATACAAACCTTTGCTTCCCCCCTTCCTGTGGCTGTAATGAACACATTGCTAGGTACTTCTCTTGATCATGAAACAGTAAGAGCATGGTCACGGAGTTTTACTACAGCCATGGATGAAGGTAAGCCTTCGGATTTTATGGACGCGACGCCTACTTTTGCAGCTATGCATCAATATTTTGGTGATTTAATTATTCAGCGCAAGCAGAATCCAAAAAAAGATTGGACGAGTCAATTAATAAACATGGAATCCACCTATCAATTGAGTACGGATGAGATGATTTCTTTATGCATTTTTTTGCTAATTGCTGCGCAAGATAATGTCCATTATACATTAGGTCTTGGCATGATGACTTTACTGAAAAATCCATCCCAATTAAAGCTTTTACAGGAAAATCCTGAACTCGTTAATGCTGCTGTGGAAGAAATATTAAGATTTCAATCGCCGATTAACAAGTTATGCCGCTGGACGCGCGAAAATATCGTGATAGGCAATAATAGTATTCCAAAAGATAAACTCATTGTTGGATTAATTGATGAAGCAAACCGTGATCCTACAAAATTTTCAACACCTGAGCAATTTGATATTACACGCACTAATAATCGTCACCTGACATTTGGTGCCGGCGGAATCCACCATTGCCTTGGTACGCTTCTAGCTAGGTTTGAACTACAAATTGCTCTTACAAAATTAACGCCTCACTTGCATAGATTTAAATTGATTGCGAATGAAATTAAGTGGCAAAAAAATGTTTCAATGAAGTGTTTATCTCAATTACCCATAAAGATTACTGACAACTATGATTAATGAACAAATGCAAACTTTGCAGCAGTTTCTAGAAAAATCAGAAAAAAGCTCTATAGAAGAAAACAAAATAAAACAATGGCAACATTTTGAAAAGCTTGTTAATTATGCACGCCAATCTGTTCCCTTTTATAAAAGCTTTTACCGAAATTTACCAATTCAGGCTTTACCAATATTAACTCGCGAAAACATTCAAAAAGCTGATAATGTCTTCATTTCAACCGCACTGCCCTCTTTTCATGGTAAGTGCTACCCTATTGAGACTTCAGGTTCTACGGGTAAACCTGTTAAGATTGCCACAACAGATTTTACCAGATTATTTTATGATGCTTTAATGCTGCGCGACCATCGTTGGCATAAAAGGGACTTTTACAAAAAACTGATGTCTATACGTTGGGAAAGACGAGAATTTGCACAGGCACCTAAGGGACATTATCAAGACTCATGGGGACCTCCGATTAATCAATATAAAATAACGGGGCCAAGTATCTTTATCAATGTATCAAGCCCAACACCTCTTCAAATTGAAGCGATTTTGTTTTACAAACCTGAATATATTAATTCTTACCCTTCTCAATTAGTCGCTTTAGCCGAATATTGCATCGACAACGCCATTCAGTTGCCTTTTTTAGAAGAAATTCGCACCACGGGTGAAACCTTTAGCGATAGCTATAAAAATATTATTAAACAAGCTTGGCCTCACGTTAAAATAACGGATGTTTACAGTTGTGTAGAAATGGGCTTTGTGGCTCAACAGTGCCCTGAATTTGGAAATTACCATGTTAATAGTGAAAATGTGTATTGTGAAATTGTCGATGAAAACGACCAACCTTGCTTGGAAGGAAAGACTGGCAGAGTCTTACTGACTAGCCTCTTAAATTATGCCACCCCCATGATTCGTTATGAAGTCGGAGATTATGCTGCTTGGGGAAAATGCGACTGTGGCAGAACACTCCCGGTTATTCATAAAATTCACGGCCGAAAAAGAAATCGCCTGAAATTACCTACCGGTGAATCCCTATTTCCCTATCTGGGTGAACGAAAAGACAGAGCAAAAATTGTGAATACGGTCCGTAAATTCCAATTTGTGCAGCATAATGTGAATGATATTGAATATAAAATTGTAACGACAAAACCGATCACTTTAAGCCAAGAAGCAGCATTAAAAAAGTTCTGTCAAAAGAACTTAGGGTATCCTTTTAATATATTGATTACTTATCATGAAGATATTCCTACAGGTCCGTCAGGCAAATATGAAGAGTTTGTTTCCTTGGTTTGATAAAGAATAGTGAGAAAATTAATAATTTCTTACTTTAGAAACAAATAAAATACAAACCAACATACTAAAAAAATAATAACAATCCATAAATTTTTCAATAATATCTCTTGAGGCGACGTTTCTTGTTCCTCTTTCTTCTGCTTGTCATAGGCATCTTCAAACTTCTTTACTATCTCTGACATTGATGGTCTCTGATATTTTCCCTCCAGATAAGCTTTTTTCCTATCTGCATAAGCTTTTGAGTTTCGATATCGATAAAGATAAAAAAATACCATCCCTAAAAATATCGGATAAATCATAGGTGTGATGGCCGAAGATAGATATTCATAGCCTAATGTTCGATTAAGGACTGATTCGCTAGGATCGTTTGGATTAACATAACATGTTACCCGGGTATTAGGCTTTTTAATCCTAAAGCAATTATCATCATCAAAAATGTCGCAACATACGCTATCGTTTTTTGCATGGGTGTAAATTGCAGGTGTTAACCATTGATCTTTATAAGTATGTGACTTTCATTTACAATAAAAGTTCACATTCTCCTCCTGGAAATATACTCAGTTATCTTTTTGAACTAATTTTAAAAGCTTTTTGTCTCACCTATACAATTCTTTTTTTAAAAGAAAACAAATAATAAAATCATTGGGGAGATTGTCATCATGCTAAGTAAAAATACAGTACTTGGAACGGTTGCAGCAAGTCTATTGCTACTATCCACCGCCTCGTGGGCAGTTGGTTATGGGCAAAATTTATGTAAATTACCAGATTATAATTGCGTTAAAGTAACGGGAGGACAATCATGGGCCTCCATGTTCCCTGATGCCCAGGTTCGTACCATCGTCAGAAAAGTAAATCGGATGAACACACCGTTACATTCAGGAATGATCATTGCTGTTCCCAAAAATCTTAATTCAGCCAATCTTATGGACTTTGCGCCCTTTCCCAAGCAGATGGCAGGCGCAGGCAATGGCACTATCCAAGTCAGTTTAAGCAAATTAGCTTGGGGGGCTTATGACGCTAGTGGGAATTTGGTGAATTGGGGACCTGTATCAGGTGGTAAAGGCTACTGCCCTGATATTCATAGCGGCTGTCATACGCCAACAGGCTCTTTTACTGTCTTTGATCGACAAGGTGCAGGTTGTATATCCCATGTCTTTCCTGTTGCCACTCATGGCGGTGCACCTATGCCTTATTGTATGCACTTCCATGGCGGTTTTGCCTTACACGGTTCACCTACCGTCCCCGGTTTTAACGCCAGTCATGGTTGCGTACGGATGTTCGTAGAAGACGCAGAATGGCTAAACCATAACTTTGTAGAAACAAACGAGACCACTGTTCGTATTGTGCCCTAACATCGCTTCCCCGAGGTACCGCGGCTTAGCCGCGGTATCCACTAAAATTTGTTTACACCCTACTTGAGAATGAGTATCATTTGCACGTTTTCTTAATTCAACATGTAGTTAGTTAGTAGGTGTAATATGAATTCTCAACTTACCGTCCTTTCCGATGAACAAGTAACTCAAGTCAGTGGTGGCCATGGTTCACTAACATGGTTAATCGTGATGGAAATACCACATGCTATTATGGGTATCATCGAACTCATCAATTACATCGGGGAACGTTACACAAACGGTTGTGATAACATTGACGAGCATGATTATGTTGGTAAAGGTATGTGTGCGATTACTAAACCAGTTCGTGGGTTATTTTAATAATGCAATCAACAATTCAAGCTACTATCATTATACCAGCAAGGTATGACTCTAGTCGTTTTCCAGGTAAGCCATTGGCAATGATCAATGGTTTAACCATGATTGAAAGAGTTTGGCGGATTGCAAAACGTTGTCAGCATGCTGATAGCGTTTATATTGCAACCGACAGCGATGAAATTAAAACCTTTGCAACACGTTTTGGTGCGCAAGTTTTAATGACCTCTGCAAGCTGTCAAACAGGCACCGACAGAGTTGCTGAAGCAGCAAGTGCCTTTGCCACAGATGAATCCATTGTCTTAAGTTTGCAAGGTGATGCCGTTCTCACGCCGCCTTGGATTGTGGATGAAATTATTCATTCCATGAAACATGACCCAACAGTGCAGTTAGCAACCCCTGTGGTCAAGTTATCCGGAAAAACGCTGCAGGATTTTTTAAATCATAAAAAAATAAGTCCAAGCTCAGGTACAACGGCTGTCTTTGATAAAAACAATAATGCTTTATACTTCTCTAAAAATCCCATTCCTTTTCTTTACGATAATCAATCAGCTAATGCTTATTTGTATAGACATATCGGATTATATGGTTACCGTTTTAAAACCTTAAAACAACTTCAAGCCTTACCTCAATCGCCGCTTGAAAAACAAGAAAAGCTTGAGCAATTGCGTGCCTTAGAAAATGGAATCCCCATTCGCATTGTCAATGTGGATTATAAAGGGCGATCACATGGCTCTGTTGATTCACCGCATGATGTTAAGGTGGTTGAGCAAATTATTGAACGTGAAGGTGAACTGATAGCATGAGTGACAATAAAAGCTTTCGTCTGATGTTGCTGCGTCATGGCAATACCTTTGAAGCAGGGGAAACGGCAGTTCAAGTAGGATGTCAAACCGATATGCCATTGACTGAAAAAGGTCTGTTACAGGCACAATTATTTACTGATCTTTTAAAGCAACAAAAACTCATTCCAAACGCAATATATAGTGGTTCATTACAAAGACAAACCCAAACGGCAGATATTGTCCATCAATCCTTTAACCATGCAACTTTAATTAAGCAGCAAAATGCGCTTGATGAAATAGATTATGGTCTTTGGGAAGGATTAAGCGCTGATGAAATACATGCCAAGTGGCCTAGTGAATATAAAGCATGGCAAGAGCAAGCGCGTTGGCCAGAGAATGTTTTTAATACACAACTGCAAGATCACCAAATTGCTTTAAAACAGTGGATAACACAAGTTAGTCAAGTTGTTCCAGAAAATGGATTAGTTGTCGCTGTCTCTAGTAATGGCATTATTCGTTTAATGCTGCAATGGATCCCTGAACAGTGGAATATGCTTGTTTATGAAAAGAAAATGGATTCTTATAAAGTAGGTACCGGACATTACTGCGATTTAACCATTAATAATCTTGTGCCCACCATTAATGCATGGAACATAAAACCAGGTTCTTTAATCCCCGCCTAAGTTCTACAGTAACAAAGCTAAATCAACAAAAGTTTACAGTGATGACTTTATTTGTATTTTTAAGGCATGATATAGCCTTACTTTATAAAAATTCAAAAGGAGATTGGCATGAGTAAGAAAGGTGCAACCAGTTCAAGTCAAGAAGATAAAAGAGAAGGATTAAAAGAAAGCTCTTCTTCTGCATCTTCTAAGGTAAAAAGTCTCTCTCAACTTTTTAACGCTTATCAAAAGAAAACGATGGAGTTACTTTCAGAACGTCCGCACGAAGCTAACAAAATAACGCTTGTTCAAGCGATAAAACAACGCCATGTCTTTAACGCGAAAGAATTCGAAGATGCCTTAAAAGCAAAAAATTTCGATGAAGTCTTATTAAAAGGGAAACTGAATGAATCCGATGAAGACTTAAAAGCGAAACTGAAGGAATTTTATGTAGCCTTAAAAGCGAAAGAACTCGATGAAGTCTCATTAAAAGCGAAACTGAAAGAATTTTATGAAGCCTTCAAAGCAAAGGAATTCGATGATGCCTTAGAGGCGCAAGCTTTAAATCTATCAAAATATGCTACTCTTAATGAAAGCCATGAAAACTCACAAGCACTAATCGAGAATTTTTTAAAAATTATTAAAGGGAAATTAAAAGATCCTATTCTCACGCCTGACAATGTGAAAAAGACATTGCAACTATTAAAATCTCAATTAGAACAGCTGCCAAAAGATAGATCTCTAATGAGAGAGCTGACTATCAGGCTAGAACTCAAAAGAAAGGAACTTGCTACAGTTAAAGCCCAAGCAGAGAAAGACGCGGCTGAAAAAGCCAAAAAACCAAGTGAAGCTACTGCGCCAAATGCTGGCAGTGCTCCTGCTGCTAAACAACCAGCTGTGCCTGCGCTAACACCTGTAGAAGCCACAGAAGCAGCATTAACAGTGGTAGAAAAGTCTCTTGAAGACGTTAAATTATTGATATCTCAAAACTCCGTTGTTAAATTTCAATTAGAAGGTGCCTATGGCGCTTTCTTAAATTTTGCATTAGGCATCAACCCCCTTGCTCGGCCACCAAAATCCAACCCCATTAAGGGTGAAAGCACGAGCATATTGCAAGCCATAACTTATGAGCTTCAATTTGGTAAACAAAAAGTGGCTAGTACACCAGATCAAGTCAAAGCTTTATTAACTGAAAAAGAGGATGATACTGCACTCGCCAATAAAGCGGCAGCTGATGCGCTCTGGAAGCCTATTAAAGACGGACGAGCAAAACGTTTAGAAGAGGTAGAGAAAAAAGGCGGAATATTTGCAGGGATCCAAGCGCGCGTAGCTGATTGGAATCAGAGCATGCCAAAGGCATTAAGAACTGAAGAAATGGCTGTTAGGGATGCGATGACGCCATATAAAGAGGGTGAAACAAAAGAGACAAGGCAAGAACGAGAACGCTATGTTTCTGGTTATGAACCTAGAACGCAACAAATTAGAGAAAAAGCCGTAGCAGTCAAACTGGCTACTAGAAAGGCTGACAGAATGAAAACAGAAAAGGATCTCCATGAAGCCGATGGAAGAGCAGAATTTGAAGACTTAGGGATGAAACTCATTCCCAAAGGTAAACGATCCTTTTATGGTCTCCTCGGCGCCGATTCCTATAGAACAAGTTTTGAAGTACAAGATCCGACCGATCCGGATTATAAACGGGTCGCCAGAAATTCTTTAGATCCTGTCACTTTGGATGGTTTACCTGAAAGAAAGCCAGAAGATCGCGAGAAGTTGCCGGAGACAAGGTACGCTCCATTTCCAGATAGAAAAAAACAACAAGCAACTGCGCTTACACCTGCATTACAGCGCCATTTACAACTGGGTGCCAATAATGGTTTGCTGGTTGGTAAAAAGGAAAAGCCAGATGATAAATATTGGGAAGCTAAACCTCAAGAGCCTTTGCCAAGTGATTCAATGACTGAGCTTGTTGCAGGATTGGGCAAAATGACTTTGGGTAAGTAAAATCCTCTGCCTAGTCTGCTTAAGCAGACTAGGCGGTCTCCTTTGATCACTCGACCAAATTCACCCAATGGGTCAATGAATCAATAATCTTCTGCGCTTGGTCTTTGCTTGATATATTGAATTTAGATTTAGGTCTATATTCATTATTTTTCTTTTGATAGCGCCGGATACTATATTTCTCAGGACCATAAGCTTCTTTTCTTTTATCCCAATCTTGGTATTTAAAAATAATGGTTGCCCATGCCCCTTTGGTCAAAATCACTTTATCCAGTTCTTTAACTGTAGTAACCCCTTCGTCCACATATTCTATGGTAATGTCTTCAACCTTCGATGCCATGACTCAATTCCTTAAAACTCAAACTAAGCAATTCCAAGAGAGTATATTACTTTTAAATGATATCAAAAATTTTTTACTTCATTTGTTGACTTTTAGTAAGCTCGTCAATCAACTTCTGAGATTGCTCCAATTCTTTTGGGGTTAAAGAATTCAACATTGTATCTCTGGCTTTGATGATTTCAGCATTCCCCCCTGCTGAAGCAATTTTTAACCAAGCATAAGCTTTAGCGTTGTCTTTTAAAACGCCCTTTGCATCACGGTAGCACATAGCCAACTCAAATTGGGCGTTTCTATCACCTTGCTCTGCTGATTTTTCAAATAACTCTGCTGCACGATTGAGATCAGGGGGCGTAGGAGGGGTAGTATCCTGTCGTCCTTTTTGATAGATCATCCCTAATTCATATTCGGCCCCAGGATGATTTTGCGCCGCCGCTAATTGAAATAATCTTGTTGCTTCGGCTTCGTCCTTAGGTAAAGAAGTCCCTTTTAAATATTTAAGTCCAAGATTATATTGAGCATCTTTAAAACCTTGTTTGGCAGCTAAAGTAAACCATTTCAAGGCTTCTTTTTCATTGGCATCAACGCCCAATCCTTCATTATACATTCTGCCTAATTCATTTTGAGCAGGACCATCGCCATTATCAGCCGCTTTGATAAACCAATCACGCGCCGTATTATAGTTTTGATCACCTAACACACCATCGCGAAAACAGGTTCCGTAATCATAATAAGCATCTACATATTTCATATCAGCCGCTTTTTTGAAATATTCGCAGGCTTTTTTCAAGTCAACAGGATACTCTTTATCACCTTTTAAATGCGCTCGTCCAACATAAAGCATGGCTTGAGGGCTATTTTTGTCTAATGCTTTCTTTAAAAAATCTTTCGCACTTTCTTGCTGTCTAGTTGAGCCATAGCCTTCACTGTAATAACTAAATAATTTGAATTCGGCGTCAGGATCCTCTTTTTTAGCGGCTTTTTCAAACCATTCTAGCGCTTTTAATCTATCTACAGGTTGACCATATCCTTTTTCAGCTGCAATTCCTAATTGAAACATTGCTTTTAATGAACCAGCATCTGCCGCTTTTTTTAAGATATCATTGGCTTTAGCAAAATCTACCGAAACACCATCACCTTCTTGGTATAACTTTGCTAAAGCAATCAAACCATCTTCTTTACCCGAATTCGCAGCTGTAATGGTCCACTTTACCCCTTGGGCTTTATCCATAGGAACGCCTTCACCTTTAAGATAGGCATTGGCAACAACTAATGCAGCTTCCACGTTACCAATCAGTGCTGCTTTAGAATAATAATCCATCGCTTTTTCTTGGTTTTTTGGAACACCTAAACCATTTTGATAAATGACACCTAATACATAATAGGCTGGATCGTATTTGTCATTTGCCGCCGCTACAAATAAATCTAAGGCCTTATCGTCGTCTTGTGTCACACCTTGTCCTTTACTATAATTTAAACCTAAGGCGTATTTTGCAGGTGCATAATTTTTTTCGATTGCTTTTAAAAACCACTTATTTGCCAACTTAAAGTTCTTATCACCCCCTAAGCCTTCATTGTAAATAAGCCCTAAATTATATTGTGAAGGAACATTGCCGGCATCTGCAGCTTTTTGAAACCATTCTAATGCTTGCCCCACATTAGTGGACGTTCCTATACCTTTCAATAAACACAGACCCAAATTATACTCTGCTTCTACATTTCCTTTATCAGCTGCTTTCTTAAACATGTCAAACGCTTTTGCTTCGCTCTTTTTTGTCCCTTTACCATTCATGTACATAATAGCCACGGCTAATTGCGCGTTTGGATTACCTTCATTAGCTGCTGAAAGAGTGCTCTCAAATGTCCTGGCATCCATTTCTTCTTGAGATAGTTGTGGTTCAGCTGGTACAGAACCTTGTCCTGCCGGATTGATTGAGCCTTGTCCTTGTTGTTGGTTACCACCTTGCACTTGGGCTGGCTGCGAATTTCCTTGCACTGGAGCTTGAGCATTTCCCTGCCCTTGAGATGGTTGAACATTACTTTGAGTTTGTGCTGGTTGAGCAGCGCTTTGCGTTTTGGCTTGCGCAGCTCCTTGAGCTGGCTGTGCTGTGGCCGCTCCTTGATTGTTATTTGCACTTGGTGCTACTTGGCCTTGGGCATAGAGTTCACTCCCAAATATAAGCGCTGCAGCGCTTATCAGAGCGGTTGCTCCAAAACTGATTGATGTTCTTAGATTACGCTTGTACTTGTTCATTTTAACACCGTTTAATAGCCCAGTTGATAATGGTATAAAGATTTTTTTATATCCTCACTTAGCAAAGATCGGCATATCAGACTATTTATTAAATGTAATCTAAAGAAATCTGGAAAAGTGAATGATTTCAGGGAAGATAAAGAAAAACACACTGGTTTTAACTACAATATTAAGTATTTATTATTGTCCTTCCCTATTTGCAAGTCCCAAACCTCCTCCCTTACCAATCACTGAATCTGTTTTGTGCACACGTTATTTTTTACCGGATCAAAAAGACAAACGGTTTGAAGCCTGTATTATTGCTGAAAATCAACTTGGCACAGAAAGACTGTTACAATTAGGCACTTTATTGCTACCCATTGAATTACAGGCGGGAAGAGAATTTTTAACCCAAGCCGCCATGCAGGGAAATCGTGAAGCCATGTATGCCCTCGCTCAAAGCTATGAAGTTTATTCGCAGGGAAAACCTGATACTGTCATGATTTTACAATGGTACGAAAGAGCCGCAAAAGCGAATCATGCTTTAGCGCAAGCTCGCTTAGGAGATATCTATTTCTACGGTGAATATACCCCACGCAATCTCAAAAAAGCCTTCTATTGGTATGAGTGTGCGGGTAATCAAGGGGTTCCTGAAAGCCAATTTGCTGTTGGCAGATGCTATGAAAGAGGTGAAGGCGTTGCTCAAAATTACCCATTAGCATTTGAATGGTATATGAGAGCGGCGAGCAATGGTTATTTCTTGGCCTTTGATAAACTGGGCGACATTTTTTATTATACTGAATTTGGCAGACAAGATTATGAACAAGCTGCGATGTGGTATAAAAAAGCGGCTCTCCTTGGCGATCCGTGTGCTGAATTTCAAATTGGCGCCATGTTCACTTCCGCCACCGGTTTGAAACACAATAGTAAGCAGGGATTTTATTGGTTAGAACAATCAGCCCTTCAAGATTTCACCCCGGCACAATCGCTATATGGCAGATTATTGTATACCACAAATAATAAAAACAATTTAGGAAAAGCACGCATGTGGTTGCAACGTGCGGCACATAAAGGCGATCCAGAAGCGAGTTTTACTTTGGGTAAAATGTATCGTCTGGGAGATGGCGTCCCACAAAATTTTCGGCAAGCAGCATTATATTTTCAACAGGCTGCCAATGGTGGCAATGTTCAAGCTCAGGCTATGTTAGGGATGTTTTATCATCAAGGCTTAGGCGTGCCTAAAAATTATGTCCTTGCAGCAAAATGGTATAAAAAAGCGGGTCACCATGGCAGCGCCAGTGCGCAATTTAATTTATCAACCCTTTATTCTCAGGGCAGAGGCGTTGAACAAAATGATGTCAAAGCTTATGCCTGGGCAGATTTGGCTGCAGACACTGGCTTAGAATCCGCTACGCAGGCAAGAATGCTGATTGGAAATTGGTTAACCGAAAATGAATTCAAGCGCGCCCAAAAACTAGCGGCCTCTTTAGTCGATAAGAGCCTTCCCGATGCATCTCATAGTATCTACTGCTCTCCTATCATCCCATAGCGCTATTGATTATATATTATTATCGTCATATGATTGAGCTGCATTGACTGTAAAGCAATGACAGTGAACTTACATTATATTTTTTATTAGGACTTGATCATGAGACAGGTACCTGCATATTTGATAATCGGCTCTGGCCGTATGGCAACCCATTTTTGCCATTATCTCACTCTCTTGAATATCCCCTACCAGCAATGGTCAAGAAAATCACATTCACAAAACCAATTAGATGCCTTTTTACAAAGCGCCAGCCATATTATTTTGTTAATTAGCGATTCGCAAATAGCCTCCTTTGCCAACAGTTTAAAACTCAAAGAAAATCAAATTCTTGTTCATTTTTCAGGGCAATTATCTTTAGAAAATGTGGCGGGGATCCATCCTTTGGGAACTTTTTCTGCACAGTTATATGAAAAAGATCTTTATTTATCTATTCCGTTTATTGTAGAAGAAAATAGTCTCCCTATTACAACATTACTCCCTCTTGTGCCCAATCAATCCTATCCCATTCCCAAAGATTTAAAAGCTTACTATCATGCATTATGCGTTTTAAGTGCTAACTTTAGTTGTATTTTATGGCAGAAATTTTTTCATGAATTACAACAATCACTCAATCTTTCACCCACCGTGGGATTATCATTCTTAAATCAAACTTTTCTCAATATATCTCAAAATCCCAGTGGCGCTTTAACAGGACCGCTTGTTCGCGGCGATCAAGAAACCATTAAAGCAAACCTGGCCGCTTTAAAAGAAGATAAATTTTTACCTATCTATCAATCTTTTGTCGATTTGTTTAAACAAGTGAGTACAACATGAATATATTAGATTTTCAAAAAATGAAAAATCAACAGCAAAAAATTAGCATGGTGACATGTTATGACTATTGGTCTGCACAAATTCTTGATAAAAGTAACATAGATTGTCTACTCGTTGGGGATAGTGCCGCAATGGTCATGCATGGCTTTAAAACAACCGTCCCAGCCACTGTTGACATGATGATCCATCACATTGAGGCAGTCAGTCGTGGCGCCCCCAATAAATTTATTATTGGTGATATGCCCTTTTGTTCCTATCGAAAAGGGATCGCTCAAACGATACGCACTGTTGATAATTTTATGAAAGCAGGAAGTCATGCTATCAAACTAGAAGGTGCTGATGATAATACTGTGGTAATTGAACATATCGTCAAATCTGGGATCCCGGTCATGGGCCACCTAGGATTAACCCCACAATCAATACATGCTCTGGGTGGTTTCAAAGTTCAAGGCAAAGATGATGTAGCTGCGCAAAAAATTGTGGCTCAAGCTCAATCATTACAAGATGCTGGCTGTTTTGCAGTAGTTTTAGAATGCATTCCAGCTCCTTTAGCGCAATTGATTACAGAGTCTCTTGTGATCCCCACCATTGGCATTGGAGCAGGCCCCTACACATCCGGACAAGTGCTTGTCTTTCAAGATTTACTGGGTCTTCAAAAAGATATCAAACCTAAGTTTCTTAAAACCTATTTGGAAGGCTTTGAGTTGA
This sequence comes from uncultured Pseudomonadota bacterium, assembly GCA_963829835.1. Classification (GTDB taxonomy): domain Bacteria; phylum Pseudomonadota; class Gammaproteobacteria; order Berkiellales; family Berkiellaceae; genus Berkiella. The sequence continues at coordinate 2,768,962 of CAWHKC010000004.1, read as the reverse complement.
TAAAAGACTCTTTGAATCAATTTGATTCAGAAGTGAAAAGCACTGTGTTTCCCAATAGACAAGAACATTGTTATTAAGAGCAAATGCTATGACTAAAATCCTTACTTCAATAAATGAATGGCGGCAATTGAGAAAAACGTTCCCTCATGAGCAATCCATTGGTTTTGTGCCTACGATGGGAAATCTACATCCTGGACATTTTAGCTTATTAAAAAAATCGCGTGCCGAAAATATGATTAGTGTGTTAAGTATATTTATTAACCCCACTCAATTTAATGACAAAAATGATTTTGAAAAATACCCTAAAACTATAGAAGATGATCTTCGCCTTGCCAAAGAGGCTGGGGTTGATTATGTGTTGCTACCCCAAGAAAAGGACATTTACCCCGAAGGTTATCGATTTAAAATTAGCGAAAATCAAATTAGTCAAATCTTAGAAGGCAAACATCGACCAGGTCATTTTGATGGGGTCTTAACCGTTGTGATGAAATTGTTATCACTGGTTAAACCACATCGCGCCTATTTTGGTGAAAAGGATTATCAACAATTCCAACTAATCAAAGATATGTGTGCGTCTTTTTTTATGGATATCGATATCATTCCTTGTCCAACTGTGCGTCTTCCAAGTGGACTTGCTATGAGTTCTAGAAATAATCTCTTAAATGCCGCGCAATTAAAACAAAGCGAACTATTCTCATATTATTTAAAATCGGGAGAAAGCGAAGCCACCATTAAATCACATTTAGAAAGAGCCGGCTTTAAAGTTGAATATATTGAAAAATGGCATAACAGACTTTATGGCGCTGTTAAAATTGGTGATGTAAGACTAATAGACAACATCCTCATTGAGGCTCTTGATTTAAGCACTCACGACACAATGGCGTTAGGTTGAGTTCTATGTACCAATCTAATTCTTTATCCCAGTACTTAACCAAATAAGGTTGCTGACAATGCGCACAAAGACTTACCACATCGTCAGTTGAATCTTCATCTTGTTGAGGTAACTTAATTTCTTCGGTAGTACTAAGATCCATACCTTCTCTCCATTTAGAAGACTAGCCTATATTGCTTTCTATCTGGGGGGTATTCTATAATCTTTTGATCGATAAATCGCGTGTAACATCCGCCTACGCTCATCCTCCTACGCTAAGAAGCTTCCGCCTACGCTCAGAAGCTTCGGTGGACAGGTCGGCGGACAGGTCGCCGGACAAGACACTAGGAAAAATATTATGTTACTTTGCCTTGACGTTGGAAATACGCATATCTATGGTGGTCTGTTCCAAGGTGAACAGCTCTCTCATCAGTTTCGCTATCCAAGTAAAAGTTGTTGCACTTCCGATGAACTCGGCATTTTTCTTAAAAATTATTTAAGAGAAATTGGTGTAGGGCCAGATAAAATAACGAAAGTGTCATATTGTTCTGTTGTACCTTCACTGGATTATTCTATACGTTCAGCCTTTGTGAAATACTTTGGGATTGATCCCTTTGTGTTACAAGCTGGCGTTAAGACTGGTTTGCAAATCAAATATAAAAATCCCACTGAAGTTGGTGCAGATAGAATCGCGAATGCGATTGCAGCCTTTCATCTGTTTCCACAAAAAAATATTATTATTGTCGACTTAGGGACTGCTACTTCTTTTGAGGTTATTGCGGCGAATGGTTCTTTTCTAGGCGGAGCCATTATTCCGGGGTTACAAATGCAGATGCGCGCACTTAATGAGAAGACTGCGAATCTTCCCCCGGTGAGGATTTTAAGACCTGGCCAAGCCCTTGGCCAATCCACCGCTGCTAATATTCAGTCTGGTCTTTATTACGGGCAACGCGGCGCTATTCGCGAGTTAATTTCCACTATCAGCGCAGAAATGTTTGCAGGCTCCCCACCTGTTGTCATTGGGACTGGGGGATTTGCGCATATTTTTGAAGAGGATAATTTGTTTAGTGAGATCTTCCCTGATCTCGTGCTGCAAGGCTTAAGAATAGCCTATGAGAAAAATGCTTAAACTTTCTTAGAGTCTGGCTTGCTTCGCTTAGCATCAGGCTCCGTCTTAACGACTTCTTCTTTTTTAGGCTGTTGCTGTTGCGCTTGAAGTTCTTGTTGACGTTTTTCAAAGGCCACCAAAAAAGCTCTTTTTCTTTCCTCAGGATTTACGACCACAGGTGCAGGCGTTTCATCATCTTTTGTCAGATCGATAATCTCTATTTTTTTTGCGGCTGGTTTTACCACAGCGACAGGAATCTCGGGTTTTGCAGGCTCTTTAACTTCTTTTTTCTCTTCTTCTTTTTTTGCTTGTTGTGCTTGCATAACAAAACTTTTAAATGAATCTTCAGACGACATCGAAAGATTAATAAAAGTATTAAAGGTATTAGCCGTCGAAGAAGCTTCCTCGGTGAGCAAATGATTCATATAGTTTTTTACAATCAATTGCGTTGGACCATCCAAAGAAATGAAAGCCTTTTTCAATTGTTCAAAATCCATATTTGTTAAGGTTCGTGCGCCATTTGGACAATCTTCAAAAAATTCAGCGAATTTCTCACTAATAGATACTTGATGCACAGGCTCAAGATCGAGCAAATCGCACAAATTCAATAGACTATTCAAAACGCGCTCTTGTTCGCCTTTTTGGTGCTCTAATCTAGAGACTTGTTGCGCTAACTGTAGTTCTTGCTCTTCTTGATTAAGCTCTTCCTCACTATCTGAAGAGAATTGTACTTGTCCTGCTTGAGATTCTTGACGTGAAGCCCGAATGGCGGCTTGTAATAATTGTTCATCGGCATCATCTTGATTGCCAAAAAGTGCATTTAACATGGTTTACTCGTCATAATAGGTTGTTAGTGACTTGGCATACTAACACCTTGATGAGGAGAGGGTCAAGTAGGGGCGCATACAGGATCCGCCCCTACACAGGATTGTCCTTACGCTGTAGTAGCTGAGTACTTATTTTCGATATATTGTTGAATTATCTCGATAAATTCCCCAGCTATGTTATCGCCGCGCAGGATTTTATATTTCTTTCCGTCCATGAAAACAGGCGCTGCGGGGGTTTCACCGGTTCCTGGGAGGCTTATCCCAATATCGGCATGTTTGCTTTCACCAGGGCCATTAACGACGCAGCCCATCACTGCCAATTTTAAGTTTTCGACGCCTTTATACTTTTCACGCCAAATCGGCATATTGTCTCGGACATGGTGTTGGATTCTTTGCGCTAATTCCTGGAAAACGGTGCTGGTAGTGCGACCACAGCCTGGGCAAGCTGTTACCATGGGTGTAAAAGCGCGTAATTCCAGTGATTGCAAAATTTCTTGGCACACCACCACTTCTTTGGTTCTATCGCCACCTGGCTCAGGGGTTAAAGAAGCGCGAATTGTGTCGCCTATACCTTGCTGTAACAAAATAGCAAAGGAAGCTGCGGTTGAAATAATGCCTTTGCTATCCATGCCTGCTTCAGTGAGACCTAAATGGAGCGCGTAATTACTACGGCGCGCCAATTCAATATAAAGTGGCACTAATTCTTGAACTTTGCTTACCTTGCAAGCGAGGATAATTTTATCACGCCCCATACCAAGCTCTTCTGCTTGTTTTGCGCTGGCTAAAGCAGAAATGACTAAAGCTTCTCTTGTTACTTCACCCACGTCTTTAGGATTGGCTAGCTTCGCATTTTCATCCATCAAGCGAACAACAAGATCTTGATCTAAGCTGCCCCAATTCACGCCAATTCGAACGGGCTTATTATGCTTTAAAGCCACTTCAATCATGGTGCTAAAATTCGCATCATGCTTATCACCAAAGCCAACATTGCCAGGGTTAATACGATACTTTGCTAGCATTTGTGCGCAATCTGGAAACTCTGTTAATAATTGATGGCCAATATAATGAAAATCACCAATTAATAAAGGTTCATCCCAGCCCATTTTCACGAGCCTGTCATAAATAAAAGGGACTGCTTTTGCTGCTTGTTTATTATTGACAGTTATTCTGACTAATTCAGAACCTGCTTTATATAATTGATAGGTTTGTAATGCTGTGGCTTCCACATCCGCTGTGTCGGTGTTTGTCATAGATTGTACAACGATGGGTGCACCACCGCCGATGGTTACCTTACCAATTTTGACGGGTATCGTCATATGACGCGCTTGTAACAACGCACCGGCAAAACGCATATCTGTAACCATAATCAATCCACCTTCAAAACCAATAATATATGTTAATCAACTAAAATTTCTTGTTCAAAATTCTAGCATGAAAATGAACAGTCTATAATTCTTTTAAAATATTACAAAGTTACTAGACTAAATACCGAAATCATCATTACCTTTAAATAACAGCCAGAGAGAAATTAAGGAACGGATATGTCACCTCTTCAAAAAAATCGCTCTAATGTTGCCCCCAAAGATGATGAGCCAAAAAAAGAAGGGCCACGTGAAACACTGAACTTTTATTTACACCATCTTGAACAGGTCGATAGACTACTGAAAGTGATTGAGCTCTTAAAAAAAGAAAATAAACAAATGCGAAAAATGCTGAATATCAATAACAAGCAAATGCCTATTCCAGAAGAAATGAGTGAAGAAGGCTTTAAACCGAAGATTACGTGTTGGACTTTTAAAGAAGAAGACTAGAGATAGAAGCAATCTCTCTTTCAATATGGTGGGCACGCTAAGAGCTTTGCCCACCCTACAGCAAACAACTACGCTTTTAATCTTGCAGCAGCAGGCGCAGGTTCTTCATTCGCAGCAACTGGCGCAGCAGGCACTGCAACTGTTGGTACTGGCACAGCAACAGTTGGTGCTGGCACTCCTGCAACAGGAGCTGGAGCAACTGGCGCTTGTTCAACTGGTGCTGGCGCAACTGGCGTTGGCGCGGGTGTCGTTACATTACCTGGAATTTTGCTGGTAATTAAATACTGATTGTATTCGTAGCGAATTTTATCTCTATCATCACCAAGCGCTTTTAATTCTTTATCAGCATCTTCGCGCGCTTTTTTCAATTTTTCATCGGTCTCTTTTTTCAGCTCAGTATATTGAGTTTGCAAATGTTGCAAATTTTGAAGATTATGCGCTGCCATATTTTCAGTCACATTAAAAAGTGCAGCTCTGACTAAAACTGAAGAAGCTAATCCTGTCATTGAAGCAATCGCCCCCATTGCCAATGTTAAAACGGCAAATGAAGAAAAACCTTCTAAGGAAGAAAAGAAAACAGGTGCCCATTTCAGCATGCCATAAGCGGGAATAGCTGCAGTCAATGTGAGTCCTAACCATGCACTAGCAGCGATGGCTAGTGTAATGGGTAACATCCATTTTAACCATGTATACCACCATGGAAATGTATTTTGATTTGGTACAGGTCCGTTTATAGCCATAACTTTACTCCATCTAGTCGACTTACAATGCAATGATGTACAATCACATCAGAAGCCGCTAAGTCTAATCTACATTCACCTAACTGAAAATACTTATAGTGAAATTCTTTTTTTATTTGACGATAAGAATACATGTCGGGGCTTTTTGTGCTTTGCAGGTGTTTCGCACAGATGAAAAATTTAACAGAGTATAATAAATATGTTCAAACCCTTGAAACAAAAGCACAAGGCGGACTTTTTTTTCATAGAATAAATGAGCAAATCTATATTACCGATTTTACGCACAAACTATTAGGAATTTGGGAGTTAAACCCCGGACACCCCATTATGTATAAAGAGATTATTCGCCAAACATCTGAACAGCCCCAAAGTTCCATAGGCGAAAATTAAAGACAATGCAATGATTGGTCGATAAATTTTTGTAACACGAAACTAAAAGGAATTAAGTATTGGAATGGAACTCCTGAAAACACTAATTGTTCTTCATAGAGGTCATCACTTATGTATGACAAGTGGAATTACGGAGTTAAAAAGAATATCAATGCCTATTCACAGGCAATTGATGCTCAAGACAGTGATGAATCTCCAGCAAATCCTTTTGCAACTGCCGCTCATCCAACAGTCGCTGAAACCCAAGAATATGATTTTAGTCATAGCGAACCTTTTGACCTAATAGAACAATACTATAAAGAAATTCGAACCTCGCCTTTGTTAACCAAAGAAGAAGAGATTTTTTATGCCAGGAAAATTCAAAAAGGCGATATTGAAGCCAAGCACAAAATGATCAAATGCAATTTAAGACTGGTGGTCAAGATTGCAAAAAGATATATCAAAAGTGGGATCCCTATTCTTGATCTGATAGAAGAAGGAAATATCGGTCTCATGCGAGCAGTTGAAAAATTCGATCCTGAAAAGGGATTTCGGTTTTCAACTTATGGCGCTTGGTGGATCCAACAAACGATTGAGCGCGCCATCATGAACCAATCTCGTACTGTGCGTGTACCGGTGCATGTGGTAAAACAAGTTAATGCCTGTTTACGCAAAGGTAGAGAATTAACCAAACAATTAGATCATGAACCAAGAGCAGCTGATATTGCTGCAGCCATGCAGCGTTGCCCTGAAGAAATTGAACAAATGCTCACTTTCAATGAAAAAACCATTTCGATGGATTCCCCTATCTCTGAACTTATCGATAAGCCATTAATAGATACCCTGCATGATAGTCAGGATTTTGATCCGTTACATCGATTTGCCTGTATGGATTTGAAAGAAAATATTGAACGCTGGTTGCAGCGCTTATCGCCTAAACATCGTGAAGTGGTTGTTCGTCGCTATGGACTCCAAGGACATGATGTTGCAACCCTCGATCAAACCGGGTCAGAAATTGGCCTTACCCGCGAAAGAGTCCGCCAACTACAATCAGAAGCTTTAAAGCAGCTGAAGAAGCTTATTGAAAAAGATGGTGAAAACGGACAGACCCTGCTGAATTAGAACCTAGAAAGAAGATTAACTTAATTTTGTTTAAAAATCGCTTTTAAAGGACATCCTTGTTAACATTATTTTTAATGTTTCTCATCAATTAAGCTGTTTATATGGATATTTTTTCAATTTCTGTAATCACTGGCACCGTCTTTTTTATTCTTTTATTGGCGATATCTACACTTACTTATAAATTAGTCAAAAGTAATTTAGTACTCATTCGTAAAGAACAAGAAGAAAACAAAGAAAAACTGTATGAAACATTGTTAAAGAATCAACAACTAGCCAATGATGCCTTAAGAGATTTTTCACAACAACATATGCTCGGCATGCAAAGCGCTTTGCGGGAAAATTTTGCCGCCCTTGATAAACAAATCCATAATGTTTTAGTGCGCACCACCGCTGACTTATCGCAACAATTTGATAAATTAAATCAATCCACACAAAACCATTTGATCAAAATCAGTGAATCCGTTGAAATCCGCCTAGCGAAAGGTTTTGAAAAAACCAATGAAACCTTTACCAACATTATCGCTCGCCTTGCCATGATCGATGATGCGCAAAAGAAAATTACCGATCTCTCGCAAAATGTGGTCAGCTTACAGGAAATTTTATCCGATAAACGATCTCGGGGGGCTTTTGGTGAAGTGCAACTAAACACGTTAATTCAAAATTGCTTACCCCCAAATAGCTATCACTTGCAACATACCTTATCCAATGGCGCTCGAGTTGATTGTTTACTTCTGCTGCCCGAACCAACAGGTAAAATTGCTATTGATGCTAAATTTCCTTTAGAAAATTACAAAAAATATGCAGATAATGAAAAATCTGAAAATTCACGCGCTACTGCTAAACAACAATTTAAAATCGATATTAAAAAACATATCCAGGATATTAGTCAAAAATACATTCTTCCTGGGGAAACCAGCGATGGCGCTTTAATGTTTATTCCAGCCGAAGCCATTTTTGCAGACATTCACAGTGCGCATCCGGATTTAGTGGAGTATGCCATGCAACAACGCGTTTGGATGGCCTCCCCTTCTACGATGATGGCTATCTTGACCACGGCATGTGCGGTTCTAAAAGATTCAGCCACCCGTCAGCAAGTTCATGTGATCCAAGAGCATTTAAGATTATTAGCGACTGATTTTTCCCGTTTTGAAAAGAGGATGGATAATTTATCACGCCATATTCAACAAGCGCATGATGATGTGGAGCAAGTTCATACTTCGGCCCAAAAAATTACGAAACGTTTTAGTCAAATAGAAAAAGTTGAATTGCCTGATTTACCTGATAACCACACCCCTGTGGCTGCTATTCCCGATCTATTGGAGGATACCTTATGACGCTCTCTATACCCCGCAAACTTTCTAAAGAAGAAAAAGCAAAAATTGATACTTTTGTGCGTTCAGTCAGGCCTGAGATGACTACTTGGCAACCTACCGAATCACAAGGGGAATACGATGCGAAGATTCCCGAGGATATTAAAAAGCTCTTACTTGAATTGATACCCTTGAGTGTCAATGATCATCTACTGAGATATCTTGATTTGCTTAATAATAAGCGGTGTAATCAAAATCAGATTTACTTTTGGTTAAAATCTATTAAAGAGTATCATTCAAGCTTTAGTGATGCAGAAAATAAAGGAGGCGAACTTTATCAAGTTGTGTTCCGTGAAGCTGCCAGGCTTGCCCTGGAAACCTCCATTGGGTTTGCAACCGATACAATGAACTCTCTTGCTGCTCGCCCCCTTTTTACGAATAAAGCAAAATTAATGGAGATAGCAAAAGAGCTTATTGAATTGTTTAAAAGTAAAGGTGGGTTGACCCAAGAAAAAACGATTAATCAGGTTCTTGCCAAACAGCCTAAACCAATCCTATTTCGTAGCCGTTCAGACACAGCCGCACTTGGTCGATCATGCGCACTTGATACGGTTGATCCACGACAACCTGCACAGCCCTTGACCCCATTAGTGCTTCCAACACGCTTAGTTGGTTATTAATTCAAAGCGTTTTTCTCTTTGCATTCCAAGTAAAGCCAATAAAAGCCAGCACCACCCAAATTGCCCAAGGTGCTGGCAATTCCATAAAGACCACATAACCCACAATGGCATTCAAGATAAATTGACAAATATCAAATGGCGCTAAAAAGCTCACCTGCGCATACACCAGCGCTGAGCTGACGCAATAAATCGCCAGTGCTGTGAAGGCCCCAGCTAACATCAGCCAAGGTAACTGAGCCCATTCAACAGGAACCCAGTTAAATAAAGCGGGGATCAATGAGACCGGGACAATAAATAAAAACAGATAAGACGTTAAACTTTGAGCAGTTTCCCCAAGCTGTGCCAGTTTACGGGTCGCAATCTTTGCCATGGCAAAGAAAAAGGCAGCCATGCCAATGTATAAAAGCCCTTTCACATTAGAGGTATTTGCCATCAAAGCAGATTCTGGATGCACTAAAAAGCAGGCACCAATAAGGCTGACCACAATGATGAGGGTTCTTATCCAACCAAATTTCTCTTTTAACAGTAATTTCGCACCGATAACGCCAATCATGGGGCCCACTATGCTTAGTGCCACCGCTTGCGCTAAAGGGATATAAATCAAGGCAAAATACCAAGAGATGATTGCTACTGCTGAGGTGATGACACGAAAAAGATGCAATGGAAAATGATTCGGAACCAGCGTTAAGGTCTTTTGCTTAAACATCCAGGGCAACAATATTAATAAAGCAAACATGTCTTGGAAGAAAACAACTTGGTAAACCGATAAAGGGTGTTCGCTTGCGCCTGAAAGATATTTGGCAATGGCATTAAGGCCTGCATAGCAGGCAAAGCCTGCGATTTTCCAGGAGGCGCCTAACCAGGGTTTATCTAAGTTTTGTTGCATGCCCTAATTATACGAAGATTTAACCAAGCTTCCAACACATTTCTACCACCCTACGTACCATGGTAACCAACACCTACGCCTACGTACCGCGGCTCGTCCGCGGTATCCATGGATGTCGCGAACAAGTCGCGGCACGTAGAGGGTGAAATTTAACCAGGTAAGGCAGACAACATCCTTATCATCTACACTTAAAATGGACTCAGGTTTCAGGGATGTTTATGGCCACTATGTACCAAAAAATTGCAAAAAGTATCACCGACTGGATCACGGAAGAGCGACCCAATACTGACTTTCCGTTATGTGACTTCGAACGGATCCGCTACGAACTACGCCCTTGTGATGTCCTTCTCATTGAAGGCCGAAGCCGGGTCAGTGAAGTTATCAAACAGATCACCCAAAGTTCGTGGTCCCATTCTTGCCTTTACATTGGCAGACTTCATGACATTGATGATTTAGCACTGAGAGTAAAATTAACCGAACACTTTAAAGCCGATCCGGATGTCCAATTAGTTATAGAAGGCTATTTAGGTAAAGGAACCATTGTCAGCCCTTTGGAGAATTATAGAACCGATCATATTCGGATTTGTCGCCCCCGTGGCTTGTCGCGACAAGATGCACAACAAGTATCTGCATTTGCCATCAATCAATTAGGAACCGGCTATGATGTACGGCAATTGTTTGATCTTGCCCGCTTCATGGTGCCCTGGTCTATTTTACCAAGACGGTGGCGTTCAAGTTTATTTGAACATCATGTAGGCGAGCCAACCAAAACCGTTTGCTCAACGATGATTGCCCAAGCATTTGCATCCATTGATTTTCCTATTCTTCCCGTTGTGAAACAACATGAAGAATCAGGAATAGAGCTTTTTGCTCGCAATCCTCGCTTATTTACGCCAAGCGATTTTGATTATTCACCGTATTTTGAAATTATCAAATATCCTTTTATCGCTTTTGCAGAAGGCCCTTACCGAAAATTACCTTGGAATAGACAAGGATTGGTAAGTCATGATGGTGAAAGCATTATTGATCCCAGTAAAATTGAACCTAAATCAAAAACTAAGGAAAAGAAGAGTTTTAGCATGAAACTAAAAGACAGCATCATTAAAGACAAAACAAAAAAATCTAAAGATCTTACCTCTTCTGAAAAATCCGGTGACGATGATAAAAAACCGGAAGACAGTGAGCCTGATCTCAAGCTATTAACGCAATATACCCCTGCAGAGAATTTATATACCATGCTATCGGGTCGTTTTACACAAATTTTTCGCAAGAAAACGGATAACATGTTAGAAAGATAACCGCCATAATGGTGGGCACACTTCCTCCTACGCTAAGAAGCTTCGGACGACAGGTCGTTTTGCCCACCCTACTTTCAAAAAATTCTGTATAATAATCTATTAAAGTCACAATAGAGGCATTTCCTTTGGCTCTTCCGATGCAAGCCACACTCCTATCGATACTGCAATATGCAGTCGTGGCCTATTTACTCTTGGCAGCAGGCTTTTATTTTCTGTCTGACAGCATTATTTTTCAACCTCATGCCGCATCCTATCAAGATGGGCCTAACATTATTAAATTAACTTTACCCAATGGAAAGAAGATTTCAGGTGTGTATTTGCCAAATCCGGCTGCCTCTTTTACCATTCTTTTTAGCCATGGTAATGCCGAAGATGTAGGAACTTTATTACCCTTATTAACACTCTTCCAACAACACGGCTATGCCATTTTCGCTTATGATTATGAAGGTTATGGTACTAGCACGGGGATGCCATCTGAAAAAAATACTTATCAAGATATCACTGCCGCTTATAATTATTTAACCAAAACGCTCAAGATTGCACCAGAACATATTATTCTTTATGGACGTTCCCTTGGCACAGGTCCAAGCACTTATCTTGCAACGCAAGTACCAGTGAAAGCTTTAATTTTAGAAAGCCCCTTTATCAGTGCCTTTAGAGTACAAACCAGAGTGCCCCTATTTCCGTTTGATAAATATCCTAACCTTTCAAATATATCGATACTTAAAATTCCTCTACTCGTGATCCAAGGAAGTCGTGATAGCGTGATTCCGCCATGGCATGGTAAAAAAATATATGCCAAAGCAAAGGGATTTAAACAGGCTTTTTGGGTGAGCGGCGCAGATCATAATAATATTCTGGATGTTGCAAAAGAAAAATATTGGCAAGCACTTGAGAATTTTACGCACCATTTATCAAATGACCATGAGAAAACGACATGAATACCCTCTGTCCCTGCGGATCAACACAATCTTATGAAGCCTGTTGCGCTAAATATATTGAAAATCTTGAAGCAGCCCCTACACCCGAAGCGTTAATGCGATCTCGTTATAGCGCATATACTAAGGGAAATATTGCTTATATCAAGCAAACCATGAAAGGTGCTCCTTTAAGCGATTTTAATGAAGACGATACAGCACTATGGCTTAAAGACGTCAATTGGACTGGGTTAAAGGTCATTCAAACACGAATAAAATCGGACAAATTGGGATTTGTAAGCTTTGAGGCACGCTATCTCCAGCAAGGAGAGCCTCAAGCCATTTGTGAAAAAAGCGAATTTCATAAAATTGATAACAAATGGTTTTATGTGGGTGGAAAGCCACTTAATCCAAACAAAGAATGGTAGGGGACTCACGTGAATACACAAAATAGAATTTATATTTTTGATTTTGATAGCACCTTTATTCAAGTGGAAGCAATGGATATTCTGGCTGACATTGGTTTAGCTAACCATCCGCAGAAGAAAGAACGCCTTGAAATGATAGCCAATATCACAAAGCTTGCTATGGAAGGACACTATTCATTTCAAGAAAGCTTACAAGAACGCTTTCCTTTGGTAAATCTAACCCCAGCCCATTTAAGCCAAGCCATTGAAGTAATCAAACAAAAAATATCCCTTTCCATTGAGCGAAATATCGATTTTTTCAAGAAAAATGCTGATTCAATTTATATTTTGTCAGGTACTTTTATCGAAATCGTGTGGCCCGTTGTCCAACCTTTTGGCATAAAACGCCACCATATTTTTGCTAACCGTTTACTCTATGATTTTGAAGGCAATATTATTGATTATGATAGAGAGAATCCTCTTGCTCAAGATCAAGGGAAAGTAAAACAGACCCAACTCTTAAAATTAAAAGGTGATATTATCATGATCGGTGACGGCTACACCGATTATGAAGTGAAAGCGGCAGGTCTTGCTGACACTTTTGTGGCTTTTACAGAAAATGTGACCAGAGAACCCGTTATAAAACAAGCTGATATCGTTATTAGTGAATTAGAAGGCCTGTTTCTTGCCTGTCAGATCCCTTTTATCAACAAAAACACGCATAAAAAAGTCCTGTTACTTGAAAACATTCACCCTTATGTAGTCCATTTTTTCAAAAATGCAGGTTATGAAGTTGAAAGTCTCCCTAACTCACTCGAGGGACAAGAACTTCACAAAAAATTAAAAGATGTTAGTGTTTTAGGAATCCGCTCTAAAACAGAAGTCACCGCCGAAGTCATTGCAAACTGCCCTTCTCTTGAGGCTATTGGGGCTTTTTGCATTGGCACCAATCAAATTGATCTCAAAAAATGCTCACAACTTGGGATAGCCGCCTTTAATGCCCCTTATAGCAATACGCGTAGTGTTGTTGAACTGGCGATAGGTGAAATCATTCTGTTAGTTCGTCGTGCTGTTGGGATGAACAATAAACTGCGTCTAAACCAATGGGATAAATCAAGCACTGGCGCCCATGAAGTTCGCGGTAAAACATTGGGTATCGTTGGTTATGGTAATATTGGTTCGCAATTGTCTATCCTTGCTGAAAGCTTGGGGATGCGGGTTTTATTTTATGATATCGACGATAAATTACCATTGGGCAATGCTAAAGCCTGCCATTCTTTAGAAGATCTGCTAAATGCCTCCGATGTTGTCAGCATCCACGTCGATGGTCGAAAAGAGAATGAAAATTTCATTACCGCAAAAGAATTTGCCATGATGAAAGATGGCGTTATTTTCTTAAACTTAAGTCGTGGCTTTGTAGTAGATTTTGATGCGCTGGTTAGTGCGTTAAAATCTGGCAAAATATCTGGGATTGGCGTGGATGTATACCCTGTTGAACCTCATGGATCTAAAGCGGAATTTAAAACGCCTTTGCAGGCCTTTGAAAACGCCTTTCTCACCCCGCATATTGGTGGTTCAACCGAAGAAGCTCAGCAAAATATCGGTGAATACGTTTCCAGAAACTTACACGCCTATGCCAGTGATGGCACCTCCATTGGCAGTGTTAACTTCCCACAACTTTATTTACCCACAATGAATTATCCACAAAGAATAATTCATATCCATAAAAACGTACCTGGGATCCTCGCCAACATTAATAGTTTATTTGCACAATACCAAACAAACATTGAAGGACAATTCTTAAAAACAAATGATGACATTGGTTATGTGATTACAGATATCAACCAAGAAATTGAAGATCATATTTTGGAAAAGTTACAAGCCATTGCACATACCATTAAAGTAAGGATATTAAATAAAGCAATATAAATTATATGTCAGTCAGTTAAGTTATACCTTTTATCGGAAATATTAATACGCCAATCTGACAGTCGTATCAACTTGATTTTGTTCATGATATCAACTGCTTCACATAATAAATGAAGAAGTCGAATGACTTGTAAAGAGTGAATCATGAACCAAGGTCCACAAGCTGATCCTGTCCATGCAGGATGGTTAAAATTTGATGATGAAATTAAAAAATATGGATTGCTAACAATCGCGATAGCCAGTGTGGTTATTACCGCTACTTTTGGTCCTCAAGTATTATATCTATTATTAGGATTAGGCGGAGTAGCTGCCTTTGCGCTTTATCCGAACATGAATCCTGAGCGGATCATATATGGTTCCGTTGCTGGTTTACTGATGGTTGGCCCTACATTTGGGCCTTTGGGTTTGATTGGTGGAGCGGCTTTAGGACATTATCTTGGAAAAAGATACGATCAACTTTCACAGAAAGCTGATCAAGTCGTTACAGCTGTTGGCATGGTGACCGCGCCTATTAAAGCCATTGGTAACGCGCCTAGTTCAATCGTGTCTGGTTTAAAAAGCACTTGGCAAGCAACTAAAAGTGGCGTTGCTAGTTTTTATAATCACGTACATGAAGTGCTTGAAGAAGAATTAGATAAACAAGCTGATTTACCTGTGGCCCCTGTACCTGTATCTCCTGCTTCTTTGCCATCTGCAGTTGCAGTGCCAGTGCCAGTGCCAGTGCCAGCACCTGCAACAGTGCCACCTCAATCTGCGCTTCAACAAAATGCTGAGCAAGTCATTCCTGCCGTTAATACCCCCCCTAGTTCAATGTTGTCCAGTTTAAAAAAGGGCTTGCAAGCCACCGGGAGTGGCATCGTAGATTTTTACAATCATGTCCAGGAAGTGCTTGAAGAAGAATTGGATAGGCATACTGATTTTCCTGAGACTCCAGCGCCAGCGCCAGTTTTGGTTCCACCAGCGCCACCTAAAAATGCTGAAAAAATTCAAGCAGCCGAAGAAATCCGAGAACACGCGCTTGCCCCTAAACCTGTTGTCCGATTTTCATCAAGAGCTAAAAAGAAATCACGAGCAGCTCATACAGAACAGCCTAAAGCGACTGATAAGGAATTAGAAACCCCAGTGCCAGCTGTTCAGGAAATCCCAGAACCTGTGGCACCAAGGCGTAAAAGAAACACCTTATGGGGAATGGATTTTCCATTAACCATTATGTGATTTGATAATTAATAGTTTTTTACCACAGACACTGCAATCTAAGTAAGCTAACATTGGCTTCTTTTTTGGAGAGTACGGTGATGCAAAAACTTATTTTAGGCTTTTTAGGTCTGTCATTTCTTTTATTTGGGATAACTCTCATTATCGCAAACTCTTTGCCCATACTTGTACCTTATTTAGTATTTTCCACATGTGCCTCTATTATCATCACTGGTAGCTTAGCTATCATGGATGATATTAAAACCTATAATAAAAGCATCAATGATAAAAAAACGGCGTATGATGCACTGAAGAAAAACGTAAATGATCAAAAATCACAAGAAATTTTACAAAGATTTGATTCGTTAATAAGTCATGCTTATTCTGATCCAGGGTATCGCCTCGAGCAATCAGAAACCAAAGTAAATTCTTATTTTCTACAAACTGCTGACATTCATTTGACATTGAAATGGGTTTTGAAGAAAACCAAACAATTAATGAATGCCACAGCGGAACAAAAAGAGCCTCTTATCACAAAAATCAATGGCAAAATTGATGATTATCATAATCAGCAATGGAGTAAACTTAAACGAAAAATCCATAACTACGAGATTGAATCAGACTTCTGGAAAGATCCACCTTCAATGTGAAGAAAGGGCTAAGATGGAGGCAAAGCAGGTATTATATTTATGCTGGTTGTGCTCCCCACTGGCTTTGGATTACCTTTCTTATCGTTCCAATCATCTGTGCATCGATGGAGTTCAGCATCACCATTTTGCAATAAATTTGGTGTGGTTGAAGCGCCAGAAACTTATGTTTGGCTAATACTTGCTGCAATTGCTAAAATTTGTGCCATATATTTATTTAGCATGTTTCATTTCCTAGTGTGTATTCTTTCAGAGCAAAATACTTCAAGAGAAAACAAAACATAGTACATATTAAGACAACAAAGTGATCAGGCTGGATGCCGCGAATACTGAATATCCGCGGATCAACGGATTTATTTACTATTAGGTGTATTAGCTACTTTTCCTTTATCATATTCCATCCTAAGTGCAGTTGGTGGTGCCATAGGGGCAGCCGCTACAGGCAGTTTAGCTTGTGGTTTGGGGGGCGCAGAGGCTTTAGCCGCAGCTTTTTGAGCATAAACAATTGGTGGAGCAGGTGGTTTATCATCATCGCCAAAATTAAATAAGCCATCAAAAAGTCCTTTTTTGGACTCAGCTTCTCTTTTAGCCGCAGCTTCTCTTTGAGCTGCAACTCTTTCTTCTTTTTCTATCTTGAGTGTCGATAACTGATCAACAACAATTGTTAATTCTAAAGATAATGATGCATTAGCAGCTTCTGATTTTTGCCATTGTTGACGTAAAGATTGAACTGACTGTGAGGACAATGCAGCGCTTGCCGCTAATAAACATTCATTTGAGGGAATGGCATTGGCAATTGCTTCTAATTTTGGTTTAAAGGTTTTACTGTGTCTGCCCATATAAACTAGTTGATTTTTACAAAAATCTAGCAGTGTAGTCTTTAGTTGAGTTAAATCATTTTTTGAACGACAATCTGTTAATAACGGTCCTAATTTAATAGCGGCCTCATACCACCCTCTTTTTTCTTTAAGATAATTTTGTGTTACTTCTTCAGCTTTTGATACAAAACATTCTAGCAAGGTTAATTCATGATCAAGATAATCAGCAAAGGTTAATATAGAATCTACTGATTTATTATCAGTTTTAAATTTTTCGAGTAAGCTTTTGGCTTGTGCTTTTAATGCAAAGAGATCTCTTGGCAGGTCAGGTGCTTTTAATATTTGGCTAAAACTTTCAAGAACGGCAAAGTTAGGGTTTGTTTCTCCCGGCTTTGGATCTTGTAACTTATTGAGCATTACGCCAATTTGCGCGGTTATCTTTTTAAGATGTGAATCAAATACCCCCTCTTGTGAAGCAGAGGCATCGCTGGCTGGAGGTGAATTCATCATAACGGGGATTTCCTTATCCAAGTTAATCACTAGTATAGTTGCTTAACTAATTAATACTTAACTGAAGTTGATTTCACTATAAACCTAAAGTTGAATGGTAAACAACCCATCCTTAATAGCCTGAATGGGTTCTCAGAAATTCAATTTCAGCCGGTGTTGAGTCTCGTCCTAAAATTTTATTTCGATGAGGAAAACGATTAAATTGTTTAATAATCGATTGATGTTCTTTTGCATATTTTAAATAGTTTTGAGCTATTTCTTTTGTCTCATTAGGCGAGTCTTCAACCAGTTTTTCAAATAAAATAACATTTCTATTTTGATCGTCGAGATTTTCAGAATGCTCCAAAGGCAAATACAGAAACACGCGTTCTGTGAGAGTGAGCTTTTGATCAAATCCTTTTTCAATGGCATCTTTTGATGCATTTATCGCAAGGATATCGTCTTCATACATCTTTGGAGAATTTCTATAGAGATTTCTTGAAAATTGATCAATCAAAATAACATACGCTAATGTTCCTTTAGGGGACTTTAACCAAGCATTAAGTTCACCTTTAACTGCTTTGTTTCTTAAATTTTCAAATTGGGCTTTGATTTGGTTATCAATTTCAGGATTTATTTTCCACCACATAGCTCGATTAAATAAAGTGGCGGGTTGATTAGCATAATCAAACCAATAATTGAGAATATGCTGAATATTTTTATCTTCAACCTCTTTTTGAGCACTTATTGCTATGAAGGTTGAAAAAAGCCCTATCAATAGAATAAAGAATTTTTTTGACATATCGCCTTCACTTTAGTTAGTTGAGAATCTCATTGCTAATGGATAATGTAAAATGTATTGATAATATCAGATAAAATGATAAAATGCGGCTTTGCACCATTATGGTGCTTAATACAATAAAGAGCGTTACTATGAAAACATTAACTTTATCACAAACACAAGAAGTCTCTGGCGGTCAAAATTACTACGTAGAAGAATATGCATTCGTTATATTCTATGATGAAATGTATGATGAAATATATTTCTATGATGAATATAATTATTACGTGGTTTAAATACTAAACACGTCATCTGCTTGATGGGCGCATACAAGATGCGCCCCTACGAAAAGTTTACATTCTTGTGACGGTCTGCAAGCCTAATATTGTTAATCCTTCCTTTAACACCGTGGACGTCAACTCACACAACGCCAATCGTTGATTTTGTTCTGGCACACCTTCAACTCTACAATCTCTAAAAAAGGCATTAAATTTCTCAGCCAGTTCAAACAAATATTCGCATAACCGGTTTGGCATTAAATCATCGCTAATGGAAGCTAAGATTTCGGCAAATTGCGCTAAATGTAAGCCTAAATCGATTTCGCTGGGATGCTGTAAATCAATCGGTACAATTTCAACTTTCTGCGTTATCTTACGTTTAATACCTTGGATCCGAACATAAGAATACATTAAAAAGGCAGCCGTGTTGCCTTCAAAACGTAACATTCTTTCATAACTAAACACATAATCATGGTTGCGATTACAAACGAGATCAGAATATTTTACCGCATTAATACCAAGGACTTTTGCAATCTGTTTGATTTCATCGGTTTCCAATGCGCTGTCTTCTTTCTCTTTAGCTCTTTCTAATAGAATTTCTTCGGCTTTACTAATCGATGAAGTTAAGAGATCGATTAGTCTCACCGTTTCGCCAGAGCGGGTTTTGAATTTTTTGCCATCAGGACCTAGAATAACGCCAAAAGGCACATGATCGGCCCTCACTTTTTTGGGATCTAAATAACCGGCCATTTCGGCTGCTTTAAATAACATCGCAAAATGAGTCGCTTGTCCTGCATCTGTCACATAAATCAATCTATCGGATTTTTCGTCTTCAATACGATGACGAATAGAAGCCAGGTCGGTGGTTGAATAATTAAAGCCACCATCTGATTTTTGCAGCATAAAAGGTAAAGGTTCCCCTTCCCTGTTGGTAAACCCCTCTATAAATAAACATTTTGCGCCATCAGAAATGGTAATTAAATGTTTATTTTCAAGATCTTTGACCGTGTCAGCAAGATAAGGGTTATAAAACGATTCCCCGCGTTCAACTAAGTGAACATCTAATAAATCATAAATTTCTTGATAGGCTTTTCGGGAGATATCACAAATCAGTTCCCAGGCTTTTAAGGCTTGTTTATCTCCACCTTGAAGCGCAACCACTTCCAATTGTGATTCTTTTTTAAATGGCTCATCTTCATCAAACAATTTTTTGGATGCTTTATATAAACCAACCAAGATCTGCAAATCAGCAGGCTTCTCACCCGTTAGGATTTTAGGCTCATTCGCTTTAATATAGGCTATCAACATGCCAAAAGCAGTACCCCAATCACCAATATGGTTTAATCTGAGCACATCATGACCTTGAAACTCAAATAAACGCGCTAAACTTTCGCCAATAATCGTTGAACGCAGGTGTCCCACATGCATTTCTTTAGCCGTATTAGGTGAGGAAAAATCGATAGTGATTTTCTGTTTATTTTCAGCTTTAACGCCGCAATTGGGTTTTGCAGACATTTCTTGTGCAATGTGCGTAATAAACTCTTTAGATAAGGTAAGATTAATAAAACCCGGGCCCGCTATCTCCAATTTTTCAATGTCGCTCTTTTTAGGATCTGTTTCTAGTGCAGCGACAATTTTAGTTGCAATATCACGTGGCGGCATTTTGAGCGTCTTGGTGAGCTTCATTGCACTATTGCATTGATAATGACCAAAACGGGCATGGGTACTGCGTGTAATCTCTACGGACACCGCTTGCAGATCCATTTCAGGAAAAGCCAATTTAAAAGCCGTTTTAAATTTTTCTTCAATCAGCGTTATCAGCATATTTTTATTCTTTATAGTTTACTACGGGAAAATTAAAGTAAGTGTCTGGGAATGGTTCATCCTGGTAAGTAAAATGCCACCACTCTTGATCGATGCCCTTCCAGCCAAAGTCTTCCATCAATTTCTTTAAAAACTGACGATTTTCATAAACTTCATCGGAGACATCCCGATTATCAGGATGAGATAAGGGATCCATAAAATCCAACTGCGTTCCCATATCAAGGTGTTTACCAGTGGCTGCATCCATAATATTCAGATCAACGCTACTACCTCGGCAGTGACTCGATCTTTTAGCAACATACCCGAGCTCAAAAAATTTTCGTTTATCGATATTAGGATAATAATCTTTTTTGGTTTTTTGACAATCAGATTGACTCCATTCCCAGAAGTCATCACACCCTTGTGTAGGTCGATAAGTATCCCAGATCAGTAAAGTAGGTTGGGTAAAACCTAAACGTGACTTTACGCTTGGCGTTTGTAAATACTGAAAGATTTTGCCTAAAGACAGTGCAGCTACTTCGGTTATCACCGCAACCCCATCAGGAGCATATCCTGCTACGGGCCTTCCTATGAAATTATCTGAACCACAATATTTCATGTCAAAGATGAGATCGGGGACTTTATGCGCTAATACAACAAAGCCCTCAGGAAGGTTATATTTACTCATTTTGTTAGGCATCTACTTATTGGTTACCACTGAACCCTATTTTACTGCATTTTCATCGGGAAATGGGAAGATATCCTCAAGAAAATAGGATAATATTCTAACCTCATCAATCAACCTAAATATCTTTGTACTGGAGTTGTCGTTTGGCTAATCCAATCTCACCACAAGAAAAGCAAATTCGAGCTGAAGAAATTCGGCAGTATTTGTTGAACCTGACTGGGCCAATGACAAACTATGACAAATTAGTTGCTGAGCTTACACAAGTTCTATCCTTTTTAAACAGACTTAAAGCCTTTTTACAGTTTTTAACAAAGCTTAGAGATACGCCTGCGAAATACTTTAGCTGGATGCACAAAGCCTTTTCACAATATGTGCCAACGCCTAGCACCACTGAAACCGTGCCTGCTGGCCATGATAATGATGAATCGATGAGTTTTAATGCAGATTATGAATTTGATTTTCCGGCAGCCCCCAAAGAATCAAAGAAAGCTGCCAAGAAAAAACGTGTTGCTGTCACCTAGTAATAGTCGGCTCACTGAGCTCCTTGAGCTCCTTTTTGATCTGGAAATTTAATGTTATCGATTCGCCATTCTTTATTATGGATATCTTTTCCTGGCAGCATTGCAAAATAGAATACTACCCTGATAACTTTATTCGCTTTAGTCTTCATATTTACAGCGACTGTTCCAGTTCTTTTATCTGGAGCGACAACCTCTTTCTCAAAATCACCGCTTTCAAATTGATCTAATTCGGTAGCTTTAACATTCGCGATAAATGTTGGAAGATCATTTCTTTGTTGGAAATCAGGAGAAAGCATGGCATAAGCTTTTTCATACTGATGTTGCTTCAATGTAATCAGAAACCCTCTTGTCGCTGTTGAAAAAACGGGGAAAGATCCAACAAATACCCCTATAGCAACCCCTATCATGGCAGCAACAATCACAAAATATAAGAAACCTTTTAAAAACTTTTTCACAGTATTCCTCCCTGAAAGCAAAGCCGAATCTAGGTGGTACCTTAATGCAATGTTTTAATTATAAGGTAACACGCAAAATCATGCGATATTATATAGACGCGTAAGTTTATTTGCTTACTTTTTTGGTCTAACAGTATGTATTTGTCTTTTGTGCGCCTCATATTTCCAATAAGCCCTACGCTGCTCCTCAAATTGTTGATTGACAGCCCCACTTACCCGTACTTCACTGTGAAGATCTTTTGAAAACTTACAATGAAATTCGTCAGACAATATAATCCAAGGTCCATCCATCGTTTGATCAAAGTGATGAATAATAATTAAGCTCTTCCCTACTTTATTAATTGGACATAATCCTTTACTCATGCGTTGCAGATTTGTTAGGCCATAGATATCTTTTTGTTCGGTGTCATATAGATGGAAATTGCCATAAACAAGTCGACCTTCATATTTAAACTTATCTTGCAATAGCCCGTGTTGCTTTAGAAAATCTTGTCTAATGGCTAATATTTCCTTTTTGATAACACCTTGCTCATTGAGATGTAGATAATCTCTTTGCTGTTTTTTAGGGTAGGTAGCCCTTTTCCAATATTCCCTTTTTTGAAGAAAAAAAATACCCTTACCGACGTCTTGAACAGGTATAGTATGAGGCGCTTCAAAGGATAATTTTTGAAAACGCTCAACAAGATCGGGTGCTTCTATTTTCTCTCTATTCTCCTTTTCTCTTACGCGAGTTCTCATCAATATTCTTCCTCGAAACGAGCGTCCAATCATTTATTAGCTCCAAGCTTGTAAACTTACTTGCAATATATTATAGTAGTTCGCCTGATTTAATAGGTTAAGAAGGTATTTTTGTTGTCATGGCCAAACTGAGAAAAACTTGGGAAAGAGTCTATCATCAGGCTTTAGAAATTTTAAGAAAAAATAAGCACCCTATCGCGGTTTATACGCTTAAGATAATTGAAAAAAAGAAAGTTAAAATTATCCCTTTCAATAAAATGGTTGCAGAGGATTTAAATGATTACTTAAGTGATTACCATGATGAAAACAAAGAACGCTTACCTAGTAGTTACCCCCCAACCAAAGAGGTAGTGGGAAAGTTTAGTAAGGCATGGAATGCCAAAATCAATTACAATAGAATTTCTATTAATCACGATATCTCTGATCCAAGAAAACTTGCAGAAATTCTTGTGCATGAAGTAAATCATTTTTTAAATGACTCTAATGAACACTATGAAACTAAGCAACAGCAATTTGATGAAGAATTTAGAGCTTATGTTGCTGAAGCCCTCGTATTTTCACGACAGATTAGGAACTGCAAATTAAGAGCCATCGCTAGTTATGTAGCCACTCGATATGGTTTACCCCATCCTAAATCAATTGAAATGCCAAAAGGATTGTTTGTTCCCAAACCTGGTCGTTAACAAACTGCAAAGAGTATTAGTCAAAGTCGGTTGGTAAGTCGGGGTTGAGATAATGCTCATAACACCGCTCAATCTGCTTCGCGGTTACCCTTGGCAGTGACAACGGTGGTAAATCATTAATGGGGAAAAATTCGACCCCTTCGGTTTCTAAACTGGTTGTGGGGGCTCCGCCGACTATCTTACATAAGAAAAAACATTTATAAGTATGTGGCCATTGGCGTGGATGATCGTGCTTCCATTTATCATATAAAGCCACTAATTTAATAATTTCTGCTTCATAACCTGATTCTTCTAAAATCTCTTTACGCATACAATAAGCCGGAGAATAATCTCTATCTGCCCAACCACCAGGCAATGTCCAAAGTTTGTCAGCCGTTTCTTTGACCAGCAATACTTTTTTATCTTTAAAGATAGCACCGCGAACATCCACCTTAGGGGTGGCATAACCTGCTTGGCTTACAAATAACTCGAGAATCTTCTCTGACGGTACAGTTGATTGGGACGCCATCATGTCTGAAGAGATCTGCAATAACTGCTGGTAACGCTCTTTGTCATAGCCAGATTCGGTAAAAGTTAAACCATTTTGACCAATGGATTGGATTTCAGAAGCCCATTTAAACCATTGCATGTCTTCCATCATCTAAACTCCCCAAGAAAATACTGTTAAATTAGTCAGCGTAGCATTCCACTATTATTCTTTTTTTATCTTAGAAAAACAAAATATTTTTAATTTTCAATACTATTTTATTGTGTACCTTCCCCTAGTGCATATCAACGACATTGATTGGCCTTTGATTTAAGGGTAAAGTAATAAAGATAACTCACGAGATGGGAGTGTTGTTATGCCTAATCCTTCTGCTGTAGGTCGTAATCTTGCTAAAGCGCTGTTGAGTGCAAAACGAATAGATCAAAACTTTTCTCGATATAATGTGTTCAACGCCTTATACCCAGGTGATGATAAATCAAATATTCAAAACCCTCTACGACAAACAGGCTTAATCAGTGTGGGAGAAATGCAATCAGCTGATCATACTGCCTTTAACACAACATATAATGGTATGACCGCACTTGAAGCTTTTCTCTATAAAATGGCTAGAGATGAAGTAGCTTATAAAGAAGACGATAATATTTTACCTATTTTGCAACAAGCAAGCGGTGACTTTGGCTTTTATCGTATAAAAGATGTTGATGAATTTGTCAAAAAGGGAACTCCTGATGCTCAAGAACAACTATTAAGAGCTTTAGAGCCAAAAATAGATCATCCTAAAGCAGCTGAAGTTACAGCTCATATATTAAATACTTTAAAGACTAAATTTAATATGACGCCTCAAGCTATAGAAGAAAGAATTACCTATTTTCATAAATTTAGCAGTCCAAGCCTTGGCGATAGATTTAGAAAATTTGGACATCATATCCAAAAAGCTGTTTTTGTAGGCGATCGACTTAAAAATGTCGGAAAAGCTTTTGGTGCTTTATTTGCTGGCAATAAAACCAAATCTATACTTAAAAATCTTGATGCGGCGGGCTTACAAGATCCTGTGCCAGTTGTTCAAACTCCTCCAAAACCTGTAAGTAGCTCACCTCCTCAAAAACCAGGAAAACTTCTTACCGAACGTGAAAAAATGGCTCAAGAACAAGGAATACAATTACTATCCGATGCTCAAAAGTTAGAAGCATTTGAAGAAGCAAGACAAAACGTTACAAAAGCTGGTAAAGCGGTAGAAATCAGGCTTACTGAAAGAGTGTCATTAAAACAAAAAGATTTTAATGACTTTAAAGAAGTCTTGGCGATTATGGCAGACTTAAGGTTACATCTGGATATTAATACCGGTGGAAATTCTGAAAGAAAACGCCATATACCTCTGACTGTAGGATCTCCTGAAGAAAAAGCAGTACAACATGTCATTGATGGCTATCGACTTGAAGCAATAACGGCTCTTGAAAATGGCAAAGGTTTAACAGACGTGATAACAAGATTAAGAGCGCGATTAGATGGCATTCATCATATATGGACAAGCAGTACTAATACCAATTTTAGTTCACATAATAGTGCATTGTCGGCCAGACGCGCCATAGACGGCATAACACCTCAAACAACAGATGAGCTAAAGGCTTTGCAACCTCCTAAACATGTTGATAAAACGCCACCTCCAACACCACCTGGCAAAAGTCAAATAGAAATAGAAAATGAAGCTAAGCGAATTAAACATGAGCAATTTATGGAAGCTCTAAATGCGCCTCAAAAGGCAAGAGAAGCCGCGGCAAGAGAAGCTGCAGCAAAAGAAGCAGCAGCTAGGGCAGCAGCAGAGCAGGCTGCAAGAGAAGCAGCCGCAAAAGAAGAAGCAGCAAGAAGAGCCGAAGAAGCAAGAAAAGTAGAAGTTCAAAGGAAAGCGGATGAAGCAGCTAGAGATGCCCGAAGGGATGCTTCACTGGCACAAGCAATAGCCGAAGTTGACAAACCAAGACAACCACCGCCTAAGTGGGTACGTCCCGCTGATTGGCCAGAGCTTCCTGGACCTGCACCTGGACGAGACTCAAAAGTAGTTGATGATTTATCGAAAATTCCAAAAGTTGATACACAAAGTATACAAAAAAAATTAGAAGCAGAAGCTGAAGCAGCTAAAGTCACCGTAGATAAGAAAAATGTTTCTTCATTTATAGATATCATTTTAAAAGTTCCTCAAACTACCAAGTGCATTATTGCTCCCCCAGGTTTCCAAGCAGTTTCAACTAATGTATCGTTGCAAATCGAGATTAAAAATGAAACGCAAATGAAAGCGATGATGGAAGCGCTAAAATCATTAGCAAATCCAAGTGATCTTCAAGTTAAGGATGGACTCATTGTGATGACCATTGAAAAATCAGAGTTAACAACGCTCATGTCTAATGCTGAATTTAAAAATAAATTTGAAAGTCAATTTAAAGTTCAATTATCTAAAATCGAGAAAGCAAATCCCTTACAACCGTCAATTGTTAAACCACCTGCGCCACCAGAAAAATCACCACAAGAAAATATAAAAGATATTACTCATGTTCGGCTATTTAGACAAAGGCTTGCAGAAATAATGCCTGGTGTAAAAGTTAATAGTTCAGAGGATATTCACAAACAAAATCAAGAAGTAATGATTGAACTTCAAAACTCAAATAAATGGGCAATTGAGGCAATGGTGAAAGCCTTGAGTGATAAGAGAATGACTGTTAAACAAAGCTCAACGGATGATAAACCAGGCGTCCTAATTCTTAAACTATCAGAAATTAACAGTCTTTTCCGCACAACGGTCAGCCGTATTGAGAATGGTATACTAATGCCACTAGGACTTGATAGCAATCTAGAATTTTTCAAAAAAGACTTACTGAAAGGTTTCAACGATGCATATGATTTAACAAAAATAGCTATTGATATGATCGCAGCACATAGAGATAGTCAAACGCCATTTTTGCAACGTATTTCAAAAGAAATAGGCGAAATAACTGGGGATAATCAAACCGAGAGAGAGGAGAAATTAGATAAACTCTTACAAGATAATATTATTAAATTAGAAAATATAATAAATAATGATTCAATTCATCCTGATACCAAAGATCAAGCACAAAAAGCGCATGCTATGTTCAAAGAAATCCAGGTCTTAGGAGATTCCAAAACACCTTCACCAGAAAAAGTTAAAAAAGATCTACTTAACAGAGCAATATTTAAAACTGCTTTTGACTCAATGTTTGGCATGAAGGGAAATATTGAATATAAAGCCTCTGATGTCGTTATAACAATAACGCCAAATGATTCAAATATACATAAACTTGAGCCTAACATCGCATCTCTAGAAAAATTGGGGTTAAGCATTAAGCAAGAAACCATGTCTAATGGTGATGTAAAGCTTTCTCTTAGAAAATCAGATA
Source organism: uncultured Pseudomonadota bacterium (assembly GCA_963829835.1). GTDB lineage: Bacteria > Pseudomonadota > Gammaproteobacteria > Berkiellales > Berkiellaceae > Berkiella. The sequence goes on along the minus strand of CAWHKC010000004.1, from coordinate 2,741,698 downwards.
TTAATTTGGCTATTGCGAAGAATCCAACATTATCAACTAGCACTGAAGAGCACCGCAAAATGAGAAATGGACTGTAATAATTCAATATCTGCATATGCCCTATTTTGCTTAATATCTCTCTTTTATCTAATACCTGCTATGATTTAGTCAAATTCTAAAGTAAGCTAATAGCAAAATTTAATTCAAGGAACTATCATGGCTAAAGGGTGCAGTTACTTTCATCCCCTCAAAGTATTCGTAGGAATTGTCATTTTCCTCCTCAGCTTTAGCCTTTTTGCCGACCCTCCCATGAGGGTTGCCAGATTAAGTGCTGTTAAGGGCCAAGTGAGCTTTTTAGCGGCTGGAGAAAGTACCTGGGTTCAAGCTTTGCGTAATCGCCCTCTTATTACAGGCGATATGCTCTGGAATGACACAAAATCACTATCAACCCTACAGTTAGGGGATGCCACACTTTGCCTTGGTGAAAATAGTTTAGTAACCGTGATAAATCTGAACGATCGTATCGCTCAATTTCAATTGAACGAGGGTTCGGTCATCTTCTTTGTAAGCTATATCAAAAAAAATCAACAATACGAAATAGACACCCCAAATCTGGCCTTTGTGGTCCGCAAACCTGGGTATTATCGAGTTACTGTTGATCCGCAAGGCAATGCAACTGCTGTCAGCATTCGCAGAGGATTAGCAGACTTATATGGCGAAAATCATTCTTATTCAATGAGTGATAATCAATCGTTGCAGTTCTTTGGTTCTGATCTCAGTCGTTATAAAGCTTACAAACCAGCTCCAATGGACAAACTCAATGAGTGGTGTCTCAGCCAATTACCAAAGGTTAAGCAAATTTCACGCTATGTCGCTGTGGATGTGATTGGCTACGATGATCTGGATCACTATGGCACCTGGCAAAATATTAATGGTTATGGTGCAGTCTGGCTTCCTTCTAAAGTCGATAGAAACTGGTCGCCCTACCGTGATGGCCGCTGGGTATGGATTGATCCCTGGGGATGGACCTGGGTTGGCGATGAGCCTTGGGGCTTTGCTCCCTACCACTATGGGCGCTGGGTTAATCTAAATCGTCGTTGGTACTGGGTCCCAGGGCCAAGATCGGAAGAAGCCGTTTATGCCCCTGCCCTGGTTGTTTTTGTGAATGCTAATCAAGGCCAAGACATTGGTTGGTTTCCGCTTGCACCCGGTGAAGTATATTGGCCCGCCTATCAATCAAGCCCTGATTATTTTTACCGTGTAAATCGTCATAATATGGCTGTCAATCAAGCTTATGTGGAACAAGCTTATCGTCAAAGAGATCGACGGATGAGCGAAAGATATCGCAACCAAGCAATGTTAACCGATATTGTCGCTATGACAGCCGCAGCTTTTGTTCAATCACAACAAGTGAACAAAACAACCATCAGAATACCAAGAGATAAATGGAATAGATCGTCTATATCAAATACAGCAACCGTCACCCCATCAGAAATCAGTGTGTTAGGTTCAGCACGCCGCGCAACTGCACAGCCCAATACTGTCGTCGTTCAACGACGCACGGTAGCTGTCACGCAGGCTCCGCCGCCGCCAGTTTCATTTAAAGCCAAAGAAGCGCTGCTAAAACAAAATGAGGGGAAACCGCTAGATGAAAAAGCACTATCCTCCATCCAAAAAAAGCAAGAATCTGCCACTAAAACAGCTGAAACTTCTCAAATTCAAGTTGTAAAACCTCTGCCACCACAAGAAATACCCAAAGCAGCGGCCCAAGATAAAACCACGCAAGAAGCGGATCAAAAGTCACTGCAAAACATTGACGAACAACTCAAAGCCAGAGAAGCTTCAGAAGAACAAAAACAAAGCACTGAAAACGTCAATGCAGCTAAGCAAAGCGAAGAGGAACTCTCAAAAGTAAACAATCAAGCTGAACAGCAACAAGTTAAAGAAAAACCAGAAACGTTGAAAGAGCAACCTAAACCAGAAAAAGCTTTAGAAGCTGAAGATCAACATAAAGCAGAGCAAGAGGCTAAACACAAAGCTGCTGAAGAACAGCAACAAAAAGCTGCTGAACAAGAACAGCATAAAGCCGCTCAAGAACAAGCTCAGCAAAAAGCTGCTGAACAAGAACAACATAAAGCCGCTCAAGAACAAGCTCAGCAAAAAGCTGCTGAACAAGAACAACATAAAGCCGCTCAAGAACAAGCTCAGCAAAAGGCTGCACAAGAAGAACAACATAAAGCAGATCAAGAAAAGGCTCAGCAAAAAGCTGCACAAGAAGAACAACATAAAGCCGCTCAAGAACAAGCTCAGCAAAAGGCTGCACAAGAAGAACAACATAAAGCTGCTCAAGAACAAGCTCAGCAAAAAGCCGAGCAAGAAGAGCAACAAAGAGCTGCGCAAGAAGCTAAAGCGCAAGAGCGTGCTCAACATGAAGCTGAGCAACGTGCCGCACGAGAAGAACAACAACGAGCTGCCCAAGAAGCAAAAGCACAAGAACGTGCTCAACATGAAGCCGAGCAACGTGCCGCACGAGAAGAGCAACAACGAGCTGCCCAAGAAGCAAAAGCACAAGAACGTGCTCAACATGAAGCAGAGCTTAAAGCACAACAAGAAGCTGCTCATAAAGCCGAACAAGAAGAAGCACATAAAGCACAACTAGAAGCCGAAAAAGCAGCTAAAGATGCTGCAGCTAAATCACAACATCCAGAATCTTCTGGTGAAACACCACATTAATTGATCAAATGTGGGGTGGGCAAAGCTTTTAGCGTACTTTATCCAATGGCGCTCCCTGGTCCAAAGCACATGGCTGCGGTTTAGTCACAAAGCATCCCCATGTAAATTTTGCACTTACACTGCCCATAGCGTGTTTTCTGTTTTTTTCCAGGAAGGCAGTGCCTCAATATAATCATACCAATTTTTAATGGCTGGGTAAAAATCAAATTCAAATGCGGCAAATCGAAAATACATCATCATGCCAGTCACTGATAAGTCAGCAATTGTCAGACTCTCACCTGCAAGAAATTCATGTTTCATTAAATGAGATTCAAGATATTTTAATTGTCTAATAAATAGGGGCTCATTCCAATTGGGGGTACTCATGGGTGCGGGAACTATATTGGGCAACAAGCGATGACCAACAATTTCACGAAGGACAACAGAAATAGCCGGTTGCCATTGTGACGATTCCCAAAATAACCATTGATGAATAGCAGATCTCTGCTTACTTTCTTTGGGATAATATAAGCAATCACCAAACATTTCACACAGATATATCATGATGGCATTAGATTCTAAAACAATGTGTCCATCGGAATTATTTTTTAATGCTGGTATTTGACCAAGCGGGCTTATGTTAAAAAAATCCTCTGTTTGCCCTTCGCCATGGTATACATTTATCCATTTTATTTCGATCTTAAGATTTAGTAACTCAGAAAGTGTCAATATTTTACGTCCATTGGCTGATAACGAATGTGTATAAAGTGTGATGTGACCCATATGAGCTCCATGAAATCAGTGTAAAAACAGCAGATTACATAAGGATTTTTGGATATTCAATAAAAAAATAATATTTTTATTGACTTGATCAAATACGTATGCTATCAATTGATAGTCAAATATAAATTCTTCTCAAAAAGCACAGCTTCATTTGGTTAAAAAGTACCCTTTATCGCAAATATCTACTCTTTAGATTAGTAATAGCTATAATATTCTGTTAAATGACTTCCTTGGTGGCAGTACATCAAAAACAGTTCATTTTGTAAAGTAGTGAATAAAATGTTCAAAATATCTCAAAAACTTCACTTGGTTCCATTAATTGTTATCTCATTAGTGGGATGTTGCATGGAAATTGATATATCCATCCCAAGTTTTCCAAGTATTATGGCTTTTTTTGACGCCACTGAAGCGCAGGTGCAAAGTACCTTGAGCATTAATTTTCTTGCATTTTGTCTATCTGGATTATTCTATGGTCCTTTGTCTGAAGCATGGGGTAGACGTGGATTAATGCTATTTGGCGCCACTTGTTTTCTCGTTGGGGCATTAGGCTGCGTTTTTTCATTCTCAATATATCAATTAATGTTTTGGCGTTTTGTTCAGGGTCTTGGGGCAAGCAGCACAGTGGTGTTGGGCTTTACCATGATTTCTGATAGATATAGCGGCGAATCAGCTGCAAATTATATCGGCAAAGTGAATGCTTATATTACTATTTTTATGGCAAGTGCGCCTATATTGGGTAGTGTAATTATTAATTATTTCAGTTGGCGAGCAAATTTCACTGCTGTCGCATTAATAGCATTAGTGGCATGGGCGCTACTAATAATGCAATTGCCTGAAACAAAACTTGAGAAAAAACCCCTTAAATTAAAAAGTGTACTTAAGGATTATTGGTCTTTATTGACTCATCAAGAATTTTTATTGTATGCCAGCATGCCGAATATGTTGGTTACAGCGTATTTAACCTTTGTTGGCAGTGCTGCATTTTATTATATTAATACTTGTGATTTATCCTATTTTGAATATGCCGCTCATCAAGGTCTTGTTGTATCTTGCTTCTCAGCCATGAGTTTTTATGCACACAAAATTGTGGAAAAAATGGGTGGTACAAAGGCTGTCAAATTTGGAATGGCTTGTTGTGGTCTTTCGATGACGTTCATGACGCTCTTCGCCTTTACATTTCCCTCCAACCCCATATTAATCACATTTTCCATGTGCTTATTTGCTATAGGCTGCGTATTTCCAATGAGCGTGACTTTTGCACAATCCATGGAGGTTGTTCCAACGCTAAAAGGTGTTTGTTCATCATTTATTATGTCGTCACGTTTGTTTATTTCTTCGGGAGCCATCGCGCTAACAGGACTATTCTTTGATGGCTCCATGCGACCCGTTGCTTTAGTAAATGGGTTCGTTGTCATTTTGGCATTATTCATCTATTTTAAGTTGCATAAGCTTCGACAAAGCAATCCTGAAGCACTAAAAATATAGCTTTTCTGACAGTACATAAAAATTGGGCTTTATCGCAAAATTACCACCTATGATAAGCCGGATGTCCTTCCTTTACTGCTACGAATAGTCCTTCACAAGTCGCACACAATTTATCCTCTGAATATAAGCTAGCCTGTATAAGCGCCCTGTCTTCTTTTAACTCTTTTACTTTTGCGACCAAATGCACAGGCTTTTTACTTGGGGTTGGTCTTTTTAAAGTGACATTGAAATAAGCGGTAACGGTGCAAGGTGGCGTTGAAGCTTTGCTTTGCTGCATGAGAAAATAGGCTGCTGACCAGTTTGAATGGCAATCTAACAAGGTTCCTATTATTCCGCCGTTTAAAATACCGGGGAAAGCTTCATGAAAGGATTCTGGCAGCCAGTCGGCAATGACTTCATTATCTTTCACAATACTTTTAATTCGTAAGCCTTTTTGATTCGCCGGCCCACAACCAAAGCATTGATTATGGGAGGCATACTTATCCTGTAAGCTAAGTTCCATGATTCAAAACCATCCTTACTGATCTGTTAACATATCCTTATGGATCCCTACTGAATGATACTGACGACGAATATGTTTTAGTATTTGTAGTTGAATTTGCCGGACACGTTCACGTGTCAGCTCAGTTGCTTCACCAATGCTTTCTAAAGTCATGATATCTGAACCATGTATGCCAAATCTTTTCTCAATTATCTCGAGCTCTCTTTCATTTAAAGTTGAAAGCCAATATTCTAACATATGGTGAAGATCTTGCTCTTGAATCGCATCAACAGGATCTTTATGGCTATTATCTGCTAAGGTTTCGACAAAGAACATATCTTGTTCTTCATTGATGGGCGCATCAATGGATACTTCTTGTCTATCCAGAGCAACAAGTTCTTGTAGTGCTTGAACAGTTATCCCCATTTCATTGGCAATTTGATGCATGGTTGGTTCAACATCGCTGCCTTGCATTAATTTTTGTTTGGCGCGAAGAAATTGCCTATGCTTTTTTGCTAAATGTACAGGGACTCGGATCATACGCGATTGGTTCATAATCGCTCTTTCTATCGATTGACGGATCCACCAAGTCGCATAGGTAGAAAATCTTGCGCCATTTTCAGGATCAAATTTTTCCACAGCATGAATTAAACCCAGATTACCTTCCTCAATTAAATCAGGTAATGGTAATCCACGGTTGATATAACGTCTAGCTATGCATACCACTAATCTCAGATTAGCTTCAATAAGATGATTTTTGGCGTTTTTATCACCTTCTAGCATTTGCCTTGCAAGAGACTTTTCTTGCTCTGCCGTCAGTAGTTTTATTTGACCAATTTCAACAAGATATTGGTAAATAGAGTCAAATTTCTTCGATACACCTTTGGCAAAAGATAACATTGTGGCAACTCCTCAACTACATATTCTCAGTTTCTATATACTTTGAACGCTGTAGTTGATTTTTAGTTCCATTAATTATTTGCTGTTTATGCAGCCTTTGCTGGAAGCAAAGTCAGGGGGTTAATGGGCTGTCCATTTTTCCTGATTTCAAAATGTAATTTCACTTGTGAGGTATCTGTATTGCCCATTTCGGCGATAACTTGGCCTTTTGTTACCTGTTGTCCTTCTTTAACCAACAACCTGCTATTATGTCCATAAGCTGATAAATAGGTATCGTTATGTTTTATAATCACGAGCTGTCCATACCCTCGCAAGCCTGTTCCGCTATAAACTACTTTTCCATTAGCTGCTGACTTCACTTGTGTACCTAAATTTCCGGCTATATCAATCCCCTTCAAACCAACCCCTTGCGCTGTATAAGGTTTAATTATTTTACCTTGTACAGGCCAAATCCATTCTCCATTTGATTCGGCTATCATGTTGTGAGGCTTATCCGCTTCAGTCGGTTTTATCTGATTCTGTGCTTTTAAAGTTGCTTTGGGACTTGTGTTGGTCTTTGCATTTGGATATTCAATTTGCAATGAAGGCTTTCTTTGAGAATAAGATCCTCTGGCTAAAGAGGGCAAAGTCCCTCTTCTTTGTTCGCTTAAAGATATCTTTTGTCCAGGATAAATTGTATAGGGAGGAGAGAGTCGATTAGCCAAAGCAATGTCACGATAATCCCGACCATATTGCCAAGCAATTTCATAAAGACTCTCGCCAGGTTTAACAACATGCGTTCCATGCATGATGGGTTTGGAATTCCCAATTTCAACCACAGGCGCTGCTTCATCTTGATTTAAAAACTTATCATTAAACTGCGCACACCCAGCAAGAGTGGACACCAATATATAACCTAAAATTCTTTGCCACATTTTAAAGGGGGCCCCTTAATAACAACTGCAAATTATCTAAAAAAAACAAAATAGATTACTGTACTTATTCCAATCAAACCAATCAGTAACCATGCCAATATATCGATGTATTCTATCAATATTGGCTCTAATTTTTTTCCTAAACCTTTAATGATCCATACAACAACAAAAAATCGTATCGTTCTACCAAAAATGGAGGCAATAACAAAGGGTAATAATGGCATTTGAGATGCCCCAGCCCCAATGGTAAATAACTTATAGGGAATTGGCGTGAACCCAGCAACAAAAACAGCAAGAAATCCGTAATTGTCGAACCATTTCACTACTTTAGCGTAAATTTCTTGATACCCAAAAGCTTGAATCATGGGCTCGCCTATTAACTCAAAGGCAAACATCCCCAATAAATAACCTAATACCCCCCCTAAAATAGAGAAGAAGGTCGTGATAGCAGCAAACTCCCATGCTTTTAGGGGTTTGCTTAATACCATAGGAATTAACATTACATCAGGCGGGATAGGAAAAACCGAAGATTCAACAAAGCTGACACCCGCTAAATAGTACGGTGCATGGCGATGTTTCGACCAATTAAGAACTTTGTCATATAGACGACGAAATAAAGCCAATTTAGTCATCTGCTTGTGTATATTAATCTATTATAAAAAATGATTATAAAGGAATTAACTCAATATTTTTAGCCCAAAGGGAAATATTATCCATGGCATTATAATCAGTGAGATCGATTTTGATTGGCGTTAGTGAAACATAACCTTGATTGACAGCGTAAAAATCTGTACCAGGACCTGCATCTTGTTCACTTCCGGCAGGACCAATCCAGTATATCGGTCTATTTCGTGCATCCTTGCTTGCAATAATCTTTTCAGCTAGGTGACGGTGGCCTAAGCGGGTGACCTGGATCCCTTTAATCTCTGTTAATGGCTTATCTGGCACATTGACATTGAGAATGGTGTCTTTTGGTAAAGGCGAGCGTAACATGGTTTCAAGCAATATTTTAGCAATGTAACCTGCTGTTGAAAAATGTTTAAAATCATCAGATGGCACATGGTTTGGATGATTGACTAAGGAAACAGCCATAGCCGGATATCCCATAAATCTCCCTTCCATTGCGGCAGCCACTGTACCTGAATAAAGAATATCATCGCCCAAGTTAGCACCGCCATTGATTCCTGCTATTACCATATCAGGATGTTCATCTAACCAACCTGTAATCGCTAAATGAACACAATCGGTTGGTGTACCATCAACAGCATAAAAACCATTTGCTTGTTTTTTAATTCTTAATGGCATATCCAATGTGAGAGAATTGCTCGCAGCACTTCTATCTCTCTCTGGCGCCACAACCGTTATATGCGCAAGTGTTGATAAAGCTTTTGCCAACTCCGCCAAACCCGGCGCATTCACACCATCATCATTACTCAGCAAAATTTTCATTCTTTACTCACTAACAATGCGACGGCATGAACCGCAATGCCTAACTTATTACCCAACGCATCCAGTCCTTCATTTGTTGTGGCTTTTACATTAATTTGATTGATTGACGTTTGTAGATCCACGGCAATATTCTCTTGCATCTGTGATATATGAGGAGCCATTTTAGGTGCTTGGGCTATAATGGAGACATCCACATTACCAATCTTATATCCACATGATTGAATTTTTAAAAACACTTCTTTTAACAAATCACGGCTATTACAATTTTTAAATTCAGAGGAAGTGTCTGGAAAATGTTTACCAATATCGCCCAGTGCACAAGCACCCAATAATGCATCACAAATAGCATGTAAAACCACATCACCATCTGAATGGGCAACTAATCCCTTTTCATAAGGAATGGACACCCCACCTAATATAATAGATTTTTTAGTAGGCGTCTCTTCAAAGCGATGAATATCATAGCCATGACCAATCCTCATAAAACGACTTCCTCAGGCTGGTTTTGTTGAAGGAGCAAAGCAATCAGTTTGATATCGCTGGGATAAGTCAGTTTAGGATTGGGATGCTGTGCTTTTATCATTTTAGGATAGAAACCCGCATGTTCAATCGCTGAAGCTTCATCGGTTATTTCAATTTTGTTATGAAGACAAATATGCAATGCATCCAATAATACCTGATATCGAAACATTTGAGGAGTCAGAGCCTGCCATAAATTCACTCTAGAAACAGTATGCGCAATGACATCGTGCTGAACAAACTTAATGGTATCTGAAACAGGAGAAGCCAAAATGCCGCCTATTTCCTCATTGAACAAATTATTGATGAGTGCATTAAGATCGTCGTCATGCAAACAAGGTCTTGCAGCATCATGAACCAGGATCCAATCTTGTATGTTTGCTTTGTGTTTTAAAGCAGTTAAGGCATTCAATACCGTTTCAGCTCGGGTTGCTCCACCAATAACAGTCTGAACTTTTTTGTGCTTAGCAAGGGCTAAACTCTTAAATGTGCTATCATTTTCAGACAACGCTACCACAATATGGGATACCGCATTGTTGCGTAAAAAAGGAGATATGCTATGTTCAATCATGGTTTTATTGTGAAAATAAAGATATTGTTTAGCTAAAGACTCTCCAAAGCGCTGGCCACTTCCTGCTGCAGGTATAATAACCCAAATTCGGCAATCTTCGCGCTGCATTATTCACCTTCAGCTGAATATTGATAGAACGATTCTTTGCCACGTATCATACCTAAATCTGTACGAGCACGTTCTTCTAAGGCACCTAGGCGATGCTTTAAATCTTGAACTTCAGCTTCAAGAGTCTGATTACGTTCTTTTAATTTTTCAACATTGTCTTGCTGCAGCGCCACTTCTTTTTGTAATCCATGAACTTGAATTATCGAACCATTACCTGTAAAGAGCTTAATTTGTAATAAGACAAGCATAATTACTAATGAAATGGTGACAAACTTCATTTTACAACCCAACGGCGAAATACATCCATTCCAGCGTATTTCGCGTTTGAACTTTCTGCAATTCTTAACAATTGATTATATTTAGCCGTTCTATCAGATCGCGCAGGTGCCCCCGTTTTAATTTGACCAACATTTAACCCTACAGCCAAATCTGCGATAAAAGTATCTTCAGTCTCGCCTGAACGATGAGAAACAATGGCATTATAATGAGATTTTTTAGCTAAATTAATGGCTTCAATGGTTTCTGTTAGGGTGCCAATCTGATTCAATTTAATCAAAATAGCATTTGCTATATCACCTGCAATGGCTTCTTTAAATATTTTTGGATTAGTAACAAAAATATCATCGCCAACTATTTGGATTTTTTTGCCAAGTGTTTGTGTTAAATAAGCCCATCCTTCCCAATCACTTTCATCTAAACCATCTTCAATTGAGATAATAGGATAATTTTTAGCCCAACTAGCCAATTCGTCAACAAATTGCTCAGAGCTTAAATGTTTGTTTTCAGATGATAAATGATATTTACCCTCTTTATATAATTCACTCGCCGCGACATCAAGACCTAAATAAACCTCTTTACCGCAGGTAAGTCCCACTTTTTCAATGGCAAGCATAATCATTTCAAGAGCCGCTTCATTAGAAGGTAAATCAGGTGCAAACCCACCCTCATCGCCTACATTGGTATTAAGGCCTTTTTTCTTCAAAACCGCTTTTAAACTGTGATAGATTTCAGCGCCATAGCGAAGCGCTGTTGGAAAATCTGATGCTCCTGCTGGGATCACCATAAACTCTTGAACATCAACGCTATTATCCGCATGTGCGCCCCCATTAAGAATATTTAACATCGGCACTGGGATAGATAACTCGCCCCCAACCAATGTGTTTAAATATTGATATAACGGTTGTTTAGAATACAAAGCAGCCGCATTAGCACAGGCCATAGACACTGCTAATGTCGCATTAGCACCCAAATTTTCTTTATTAGGTGTTCCATCTAATTTAATTAAAGCACTATCAATTTCTGCTTGTTTTAAGCAATTTTTGCCTTCCAAAGCTGACGCTATTTTTTGATTCACATTTTCAACAGCTTTAAGAACACCTTTACCATTAAACCTTTTCTCATCTTTATCGCGTAATTCTAGTGCTTCACGTGAACCGGTTGAGGCACCTGATGGGACGCAGGCTCTAGCTGTGATACCTGTTTCTAAGGTGACTTCGCATTCAACAGTTGGGAACCCTCTTGAATCTAAAATTTCTCTGGCATGTATTTTTTTAATGATGGACATAATATATCCTTTAATTATTTTTATTTTTGCAAAAAGTTTTCTAATAATGGTTGTTTTTTTACCGCTAAATCAATTTCTTTTAAAATGGTTAATAGTTCCTGCATATGATGCAATGGCATCGCATTAGGACCATCGCTTAAGGCTTTGTCGGGATTAGGATGGGTTTCCATAAATAAACCGGAAATGCCGCAAGCCACAGCTGCTCTTGCCAACACCGGAATAAATTCCCGTTGGCCGCCTGATGAGGCACCTTGGCCGCCAGGTAATTGCACAGAATGGGTTGCATCATAAACAACTGGGCATCCTGTCTCTCGCATAATCGCCAATGATCGCATATCAGATACTAAGTTATTGTAACCGAAACTGGCACCACGTTCGCATACCATGATGTTCTCATTGCCCGTCGCCTTTGCTTTGGCGACAACATGTTGCATATCCCAAGGAGCAAGAAATTGCCCTTTCTTGATATTAACTGGCAATCCCGTTTTGGCGACATTTTGAATAAAATTAGTTTGTCTACACAAAAAAGCCGGTGTCTGCAAAACATCTACTACGGATGCCACTTCATCAAGTGGTGTATCTTCATGCACATCGGTTAAAACCGGCACTTGAACATCTTTTTTGACACGCTCTAAAATTCTCAATCCTTCCTCTATCCCAAGCCCTCGAAAACTATTGATAGAAGAACGATTGGCTTTATCAAATGAGGATTTGAAAATAAAAGGGATCTGAAGTTTTTGTGTTATTTCCTTTAGCATGCCAGCCGTTTCAAGAACAAGGCTTTCGCTCTCAATAACACAAGGACCTGCGATAAGGAATAAAGGACTCGTTAAATCAACATTGAAGTGACATAGTTTCATTTCCCACTCTCCTTACTGCTTTTTTTTTTGCCAGGTGATACTCATTTGCTGCTTGAATAAAGGATATAAACAGCGGATGACCTGTTCTTGGCGCTGAAGTAAATTCAGGGTGAAATTGACAACCGACAAACCAGGGGTGATCAGCAATTTCAATCATTTCAACTAAACTATCATCGGATGAACGCCCAGACACCACTAAACCTGCCTTGACCAGTTTATCTAATAAACGATTGTTTACTTCATAACGATGACGATGTCTTTCGATAATGACATCTGTTCCATAGCTTATTCTTGCTTTGGTATCTGGGGCAAGTTTGCAAACTTGAGCACCAAGTCGCATCGTGCCGCCTAAATCTGAGTTTTCATCACGAATTTCTTTATTACCTTGGGTGTTTATCCATTCGGTAATCAAAGCCACCACAGGAAAAGGTGTGTCTTTATCAAATTCTGTACTATTGGCATTTGGCATATTCGCTTTATTTCGAGCAAATTCAATCATGGCTGTTTGCATACCAAGGCAAATGCCTAAGAAAGGGATACGCTTTTCACGCGCATATTGTGCAGCCAGGATTTTTCCTTCCACACCTCTGTTACCAAAACCACCAGGAATTAAAATGGCATCCAAACCTTCTAAAAGTTCAATGCCTTTGCGCTCAATTTCTTCAGATTCTATATATTTGATTTCAACTTTTGTCAGGGTATGGATCCCAGCATGAATGAGTGCTTCATTTAAGGATTTATAGGCATCCACTAAATTTACGTATTTACCAATGAGACCAACCTTCACTGCTGTTTCAGGATGATTTAGTTTTCTTACCACTTCAGCCCAATCTGATAAATCTGCTTCTTTTGCTTGTAATCCAAATTTCTCGATAACGATTTGATCTAGGTGTTGACGATGTAATTCTTGAGGAATTTGGTAAATGGTTGGTAAATCAACAGAAGTGATAACCGCCCTTTCTTCTACGTTAGTAAATAAGGCAATCTTACTGCGTTCACTTGCTGGTAAGTCACATTCACTACGACAAATTAAAATATCAGGTTGAATACCGATAGAACGTAATTCTTTGACCGAATGTTGTGTCGGTTTGGTTTTTATTTCGCCAGCTGTAGGTAAATAAGGTACTAAAGTTAAATGTATAAAGAGTGAACGAAGCACGCCTAACTCAGATCGTAACTGACGAATAGCTTCTAAAAAGGGTAATGATTCAATATCGCCAACGGTTCCACCAATTTCAACCATCGCAATATCAGCCCCATTGGCTGCTTTTAAAATGCGTGATTTTATTTCATCAGTAATATGGGGAATAACCTGCACTGTTGCCCCTAAGTAATCACCGCGGCGTTCTTTTTGAATCACTTCAGCATAAATACTACCTGTCGTGACATTGCTTTTACGCGACATCGTGGTGCGAACAAAGCGTTCATAGTGGCCTAAATCTAAATCGGTCTCAGCGCCATCTTGAGTGACAAATACTTCACCATGTTGAAAGGGACTCATGGTACCTGGATCAACATTAATGTAGGGATCAAGTTTAAGAAGTGTCACAGTGAATCCACGTGATTCCAATATGGAAGCAAGAGAAGCGGCAGCTATGCCTTTACCAAGGGAGGAGACTACGCCACCCGTCACAAATATAAAGCGCGTCATGAATAACCTTAATATTTAACGTTGAAATGATCGATATGGACGGGAAGACATAATACCATAGATTAACATGCACACCAAGGCTCTGACTAAGTTATCTTACTTTTTAAGTGTTCTCAATCAACCATCCCTCTTCTTCTGGGTGCTCTACCTGCCAGCCCTCACAAATAAAGAGAGAGCCCACTCCGACCAGTTCTTGATCAGCATAGAAAAGAGGTATGTTATTCCGAAGCCAAACGGGGAGCCCCCTTTCTTGTAATATTTTTTTAAGGGGCCTTGAATTTTTATGCCCCTGGAGCCGACATCTCTCCCCTCCCTTACGGGGGGCAATATTAAGTTGCTTCGCTTCCAATTTAGACTTTTTGATCCCTTTACCAAAAGTCAGGGTTGCTTGCCACGATGAACCATCGTTCAAAACCATTTTCTCATGTAAATGCCAAGTGACCGGTTCAAGAATGGGGAGTGTCTTATTTTCACACAGATATAAACAATTTTGATGGCGTCTTACTTGCCATAACCCCCAACTAATGCAAGGAACAGCATCTTCTTTGGCATAGAGCATTTGTTGAAGTAACTCTTGAAATTTGCGCGTTGAAGGTAATCGTACTTGTTGCGAAGATAACCAATGTCGCAACACATATTCTTGTTTCAAGGGCCCAAGCATTAACAGCGCATCGACTTTTAAAGTAGCCTTGTTATCTCCAATACAATGAGCAACCTCTTCTTTGATATATTCCGTTAAAAGCGCATTTGCTTGCTGACAATGTTTAGCACTGCGGGCAATACAATCTGCCACACTGGGATTAACTTTTTCTAGTTCAGGAAAAACTTTTGATCGCAAAAAATTACGTCGAAATCGCAGATTACTATTTGAGGTATCTTCAACAAATGCTAACTGATGTTTTTTTGCGTATTCCGTAATGCAAGCGCGGCTCACTTCCAGTAATGGTCTAGCCAAAGCGCCTTTACCTAAAGTCTTTATTTTGGAAATACCCGCCAATCCTTTTAAGCCAGCTCCGCGGATCAACTGCAACATAAAAGTCTCAGCTTGATCGTCTTGGCTATGCGCCGTTAATAAGAGATCATTCTCTGTCATAATTTCGGCGATAGCATCATACCGTGCCAGACGTGCAACTTCTTCCAGACTTTGACCTGACTTAATAGATAATTGCAAAGATAACGCGCGAAAGGGAATGCCATAACTCTCACAGATGTTCTTACAATGGGTTTCCCATTTCAGCGCATCAGGTTGCAAGTTGTGATTAACATGAACGGCGCCAAGCTTGAAATGCTGGGTCGATTGTAATTGCCACAGGGCATGCAGCAAAACATGAGAATCGCGTCCCCCACTGTAGGCAACAATGAGGGATTGTTGAGGGATGGTGTGGGTTTGGAGCCACGGTAGAAGCGTTTTAATCAATCCTCTCCTAGGGCCATCCACCGCTTATAGCGCAAATCCACCAATCTATCTTTAGGAAGAGAATTAACCAGCTTCAAATTATTAAGAAGATGTGTTTTTAGTGTCGCAGCCATTTTCTCGATATCACGATGCGCACCACCTAAAGGCTCTGGAATAATACCGTCAATTAAGCCCTGAGCAAGCAAGCGATCAGCAGTGATACCCATAATCTCAGCAGCTTCTGAGGCTTTCTCAGCGCTTTTAAACAAAATGGTGGCACAACCTTCCGGTGAAATGGTGGCGTAATAGCTGTACTGCAACATTAGTACTCTATCCCCTACACCAATGCCTAATGCGCCTCCTGAGCATCCCTCACCAATGACCACAGCAATAATAGGTGTGTTTAGCTTAGCCATATCAAATAGATTACGTGCGATAGCTTCACTTTGACCTCGCGCTTCTGCATCGATACCTGGATAAGCACCCGGTGTGTCAATTAAGGTGATAACAGGTAATGAAAACTTCTCCGCCGTTTCCATTAAACGTTTTGCACGTCGGTAGCCTTCTGGATGTAACATGCCAAAATTTCGATAGATCTTTTCTTTAGTATCTCGACCTTTTTGCTGTGCAATAATCATGACGGGTGTATCGTCAAGTCGCGCTATGCCTCCAACCAGAGCATGATCATCAGCAAATGTTCGATCACCATGTAACTCATCAAAATCAGTAAAGATTCTGGATATATAATCAAGTGAATAGGGTCGTAATGGGTGACGAGCAAGCTGCGTTATTTGCCATGCAGTTAAATTCTTAAAAACACTGGCTGTTAGTTCGCGGCTCTTGGCCTGTAAACGTGTGATTTCTTCACCAATGTTAATCTCACTGTCTGAGCCAACTAACCTGAGCGCTTCAATTTTGGCATCCAGCTCAGCAATGGGTTGTTCAAAATCAAGATAATTAGGATTCATGAATTTTATCCCGAATATGATAGATTAATTACTTTAGGGTTCTGATTGGCGGGTTATGACTGCTTAAGCTTATGATTCTTTAATAGTAAAGACATTAATTATAGCATTCTGGCAGCAATCCAACCAATAGATTACAAATTTATTATCATTCTGTGAAAAATTTTTATTAATCCCTTGTAATTACGCGATTATATTGTCATATTCTTTAAATGAATACAGAAGTGTTCAAATAAGTGACTTGTGTAAATGAGAAGCTTATTTATACTTAGTATTCAGACTTAGTACTAACTATTACACCATTCAGGAGTGTTTCTAGATGAAACGGACGTCCAAAACAGCTCTAGCTCTCGCTGCTGCTGCAGCTGCACTCTTTGCAACAGGTTGTTCCACAATGTGTGGTGAATCTCATGAAGCTTTAGTTAAGTGCGCAGGTTCAAATGCGTGCAAAGGCTCAAGCGAATGTGCTACACCAGACAATTCTTGCAAAGGTCGCAATGGTTGCAAAGGCAATGGTTGGTCATATATGACCAGAAGTGAATGCACAGGTACAGGTGGTTCAGTCGTTGACTAAACCTCGCTTTACCGACTAAGGCAATAAACTCTGTTTATTGCCTTAGGCTTTTTCATTTCAACTTCAAGTGATCCCCATGCGCAGTAAAACAGAATCTAACGATTTATCTTATCTTGGTTTTGGTTTAGGGCTTCGAACTGATCATTATCAAGACATCATTGATCAAAAACCAGCCATCGATTGGTTTGAAATTATAACTGAAAATTATCTTGTTCCTGGCGGTAAACCGCTTTATTACCTCGACCAAATAAAAGAAAACTACCCTATTGTTATGCATGGTGTTTCCATGTCCCTGGGTAGCACCGATCCCTTGGACAAAAATTATCTTCAGCAAGTAAAAGAATTAGCCAATAGAGTGAACGCACATTGGATTTCCGACCATTTATGTTGGACCGGCGTTTCACAAAAAAATATGCATGATTTACTTCCATTACCCTGTACGGAAGAAGCACTTAAACATGTCGTCTCCAAAATTAAGCAAGCGCAAGATTTTCTTGGTAGACAAATTTTAATTGAAAACGCATCAACTTATATTACCTTTACAAGCTCGCAAATGACTGAGTGGGACTTTATTAGAGAAATGACTCATCAGGCTGATTGTTTGCTCCTTCTAGATATTAATAATATATATGTAAGTGCTTTTAATCATGGATTTAATCCAGAAGATTACCTTGCTGGTATCCCTAAAAATCGCGTTCAACAGTTCCATTTAGCAGGTCATACCAATAACGGTGATCACATTATTGATACCCATGATCATCCAGTCATTTCTCCAGTGTGGGATCTTTATGCTAAGGCTTTAGAAATCTTTGGCAAAGTCTCTACGATGATAGAGCGTGACGATCACATCCCTGCTCTACCTGTATTATTGAATGAACTTGAGCACGCAAAAAATATTGCTAAAGAAGTTTTCCAGGTGGATTATGCAAGCGCTTAAAGAACTACAATCTCAATTTCAAAACTATTTAATGAATGGCAGTACTCTTGTTCTGCCTGAAATTGTTAATGATAAAAAATTAAGCGCGGAAAAAAGATTAAAAGTCTATTTTGATGCCTATCGAATTAGATTAATGGAAATATTAAAGCTTGATTATCCTAAGACGCACACCTTACTTGGAGATGATGGCTTTGAAGAAGCGTTTCACCAATATTTAAGCCAATACCCATCAGAGCATTTCTCAGTTAGATATTTTGGTCAACATTTTAGTCGTTTTCTGGCACAAACAAAGCCCTTTAGTGAATCACTTGTTTTTTCTGAAATGGCTCATTTTGAATGGGCTGTAAGCTATACCACTGATGCCAAAGATTGCATGATTGTGACGCCGGCTTCTTTATCAGCCATTCCTTTGGAAAATTGGCCAGATCTACAATTTCAATTTCACCCTTCAGTTATCAATCATGCTTTTCATTGGGATACACCGCAGTTATGGCAAGATATTGAAAATGAAAAACCTCCTCGTCAGCCTATCGCTCAACCTGTTCCCATTCGTTGGTTGTTTTGGCGCAAAGGTCTAAAAAGCCTTTTTCAATCATGTTCGCCAGCTGAAGACAAAATGGTGTTAGCTGTCTTAGACGGTAAACCATTTGGAGAGATCTGTGAGTGTCTGATGGACATTCTTCCAGAAGAAGAAATCCCCATGTTCGCAGCTCAAACGCTCTATAAATGGGTACATGAAGAAATGATTTCGCAAGTCAATTAACTTCCACCGTGCATAAAAAGTGTGTCAAATGCTGTGCTTTCCCTTATAATGCACCTACTTGAAATTTAACTAATTCCCTGAAGTGTAAATGAATTTAACAAATAAGTTCTCATCCATACTATATCAAATATCGCAATTACCATTGCGATGGATAGATAACAATGCAACCCCCGTTCATACCGGTCCGAACGAAATTGACTGGGCGCGTATTATTCCGTTCATTATCATTCATTTAGCTTGCCTCGGGGCGTTTTTTGTTGGCTATAGTGCTTTTGCTTTAGGAACCGCTTTATTTCTATATGGATTAAGAGTTTTCGCAATAACTGGCTTTTATCATCGCTTTTTCTCTCATAAAACATTCAAAACCAATCGTTTTTGGCAATTTATTTTTGCCATTATTGGATTAACTGCTATTCAAAGAGGACCTCTTTGGTGGGCAGCTCATCATCGAGATCATCATTTAGTTTCTGATGAAGAAGCTGATCCCCATTCACCAGTTCAACATGGTTTTTGGTGGAGTCATTTTGGTTGGTTCTTATCCAAAAAATATTTTCATCACGATCCCAAAAGGATTCAGGATTTCAATCGATTCCCAGAACTACGTTTTTTAGATAGATATGATGTGATTGTTCCCATTTTGTTTGGCGTGACACTATACACCTTAGGTCAATACTTAAGTGTTGCTCATCCAAGCTTAGGCACTAATGGATTACAACTCTTTGTATGGGGCTTTTGTATTTCCACCGTATGTGTCTTTCATGCAACCTTTACAATCAATTCGTTGTCGCATTGTTTTGGCGCTAAACCACACGAAACATCAGACAATAGCAGAAACAATATTTTTCTCGCCTTACTCAGCTTTGGTGAAGGTTGGCATAACAATCACCATTTCTACCCAGCAAGCGCAAGACAAGGATTTAAATGGTGGCAGATTGATATCACCTACTATTTATTGCTTGGGTTAGAGAAATTGAGAATTATTAAAGAACTCAGACAACCACCTGCTTCTGTTTTAAATCATCATTAAGCCGCGGTACGTAGAATGTTTTGATTGGTCGCGGTACTAGAAAACTAGAATTTAATTAATCTAGGATTCTTTTTCTCTTCCTTAGGCTTTTCTTTTTTATCCATATCAGCTTGTTGGGCTTCCTCAATCTTCTGGGCATCATTTCGAGAAACATTGATTGGTGGTCCATCGGGTGCTTTCTTGACCATTATTTTTCCAGGTGTGCCACGCATATTCAGGCCTGCATTCACGGCGTAATAGGTGTATTCCCCAGGAACTTGCGGACTAAAATGCCATTGCACTTTGGAATTGCCACTAATCACAATGCTATCTTGAGTCATGCTGGATGTGCCATAAATCGAGCGGGTGAAGACTTTCTGGCCAAAGGTGTCATATTGAAAGGCAATACTATCTGAACTGGTATTGGTGATAACCAACAGATAATCTTGGCCAACATCGAGCTGGAAATTTTGGGGTTCAAATAAGGGGGACTGTACTCCCCCTGTCACTTTGACATCGATTAATAATGGCTCATGCGCGAAACAATGAGTTGCAAGTAATGCCACACCATACAATGTGGCTCTGAAAATCCCTTTTCTCATTACAATCTCTTATTGGCCTGGTTTCGGTGGAGGGGGAGCTGTGGGAGCTGCTTCGGGAGCTGCAACTGGTTTATTCTTATAGGCGTCAATGTCTTTAGCTTCAGTAATTTCTTTTTTATTACCTGTTACATCGATAATCGTTATTTTAGTAATATTAAGGTCACCTAATTTCGCCAAAAAAGGTTTAATGTGAGACTCATCATAAACAGTCAAATCATAAATAAGATCTCTATCCGGTTTTCTGTGATCCTTATGAAGCTTTCGCCATGCTTTATAAGAGTCAAGATAGGAATCGAGACAGTTTTTTGCTGCTTCATATGATGCATCACTTGCTGAAGTTAGTTGAAATTTAGCGACTTCTTGATCCATTGTCATTTGACAACCAGCATCACCCTTTTTATTTACAATGTTTATAATATTCTTCTTGGTATCTTGTATTTCGGCATCAGAAGGACGCGTCCAATCTTTATCATTAAATCTTTCTTTTAAACCCTCGGACAATTTTACTCTGAGTGTAAATAAAAATTCCTGTTTTTTCTTCTCTGTTACGACGGCTTTTTTGGCTTCGAAGGTTGGTGCTTTTTTAGCATGTGCTGCAGCCGCTGCAGCTTTAGCTTCTTCTACTATTTTAGCATCCGCGGCGGCTTTTACTGCTGCGGCTTTAGCCTCTACGGCTAATTTTGCTCTTTTTCGGGCTTCTTCTAGTGGTTTTTGAAGCGCTGCTTGTTCCACTATACCTAATGAAACCCATTTATCATTAGGTATAGAATTGTATATTTTTTGCTCAATTTCGACCTCGGCTTGTGCTTTAGCAATGAGAGCATCAGCTGCTGCAATTTCTGCATCCTGAGCTGTTTTTTTAGCTTGCTCTTCAACTACTTTAGGAGCTTGTACTTCAGCTGCTTTAGGAACTTGTACTTCAGCTGCTTTTTTAGCTTCTTCATTAAGGATTGGGGCGCCACTTGTTGTCATAAAGTACATCTCACTAATTAAAATCTTGCTAGATTGTAACGAACTAACTAAATGAGGTCAAGGTCATAATTATGGATATCGTGTATTTACATTGTAATGATTTTCCAGCCAATCATCGCGACCATAGTCCCATAGACTGGCAATTTAACATAGGGAAATCCATATAATTTATAAAGAATATTACAGATTGTCAGCATAATAATGGCAGGATAGATGATCTCCATAATCGGATGTAAAAACGCCATAATCGATGTAAAACCAATGGTTGAAAAGACAACCGTAATCACCATCGTAATGAACATCATCCAGTGATAACTAAAAGGTATTTTTGCACCAATTTCTGTATTCATAATCTCAACATGAATAACATCGACCACAGCCACCGCTAAACTCATCACTGTGGTAATACATGCCAACGCTATAGCAATATTGGCGATAAGTGCTAATTTTGGCCCTAATAAATGAAGTGCTAACACTGCTAATACTTGCTCAGGAATAGCGCCACTGATTGCTTGATGATGCATGGCTGCACTAAAACATAATCCAACATAAATAAGCCCTAATAAGCCCCCGCCAATTAAACTAGCAAAAATATAGGTAGGAACAACTTTCTCTTTGACTTCACTCTCTTTAGTTATATTGAGCTTTTCTTTTAGTAACATCCAAACACTCACTGAGAAGAAAATCGATGCCAGCAGATCCATGGTGTCATACCCTACCGCTAATCCTTCTTTGATCGCCAATAATGGCGTATGGTGACTGTTCGGTAATTCACCTGGTGTAAAAATACTGACCACAATGATGATAATCAAAGTTAATATCAGCATGGGGCTTAATACATAACCTAATATGGGAATAATGAATTCACGCTTAGCGATAAGAATTAATGTGATAAACCCAGCGATGATGCTAAATACGGTTAAACTTAAACTTGGAAAATAGGGCTGCACTGCGCCAAAGGAAACAATAAAACAACGTGGCATCACACCGATGGGTCCAAGCAGCGCCAAAATTAAAATAACCGCGATGTAACCAGGAATGGCACCAATACGATAAAAAAATTGTTTACAATCCCCTTCGAACAAAACACTCCCTAACAAGCCCAATAAAGGTGCGCCAACCGCGGTTATGGTTAACCCTATTAATGCCCAGGGGATCTGTTCTCCGGTCATTTGTCCTAACAAAAGAGGAAATACCACATTGCCTGAACCAAAGAACATGGAAAATATGGCTATACCTGTAGACCAAGCGATGGCTATAGAGGGCAATTTCATTTTTAAGGCGCCTATTAGGATGTATGACACATTTTAAGATGAATGAAGTATGGGAACAATGACAAATTCACTAAAACTTTGTTTGCCACCTTGCTATCTAGATTTAACCACCATGGCTTAATATTTGATGGGGTTTTGGAGCGTCAGGTACTTTATTTTGACCGTTAACATAGTAGTCCCCAAGTTTAACTTTCAAATACTTATCAAGTGCTGCCTGAACAATTTCCTTATTGGCATTATCTGGGATCTGAAAGGTGGTTCCAGGTTTTGCTGTTTCAACCACGAATTTAACAATCTGATCTATCGTTTGCTTCCTTTCTTCAAGTGTAAGGTTATTTTGCATACTGTAGGTAACACCCGGCGTTCCTAATTTTTGTTCTGCTTTTACTTCAGTTGTTTTCTTTTGATCGGGCGTGCAAAACATATTTATTTTTAAAGAAGGCAAACCCGCTTGTGGTACTTCTTCAAAACTATGTATCCCATAATCCTTTAGTCTGCCTTTTTGCTTCATATCATCTAATTCGGTTTTGAGATCTTTAATAGTCATTTGTGAGGTATTTATGACAGATGATGGTCGATCGGTACTACGACCCAGCCCTGGAGTGAAAGTCGGCGGCGGTGTAGTAACGAATAATGTATCCATTCCGGGGACGCTTGTTTGCGGAGGTGGCGTCGATGGTGGTGGTTCAACCCTCTTTGGAGGTGGTGTTACCTGTGGCGTGCTTAGTGCTAAATTTTTATCTGCATTATATTGTGCAAGACCTTTCACAATCATTGAAGATACATCACGATTAACAAATGTATCTTTACCTGCTAAAAAAACGACTAGATTATCTAAATATTTAATTGCTTTTTTCTCCTGCTCTTTAGGTTGAAGGTCTTTAAATTTTTCAAGTCCCGCTAATATACTCTTGCGTTCTTTATCTGAAGCTGACATTTGTTCTGGGGTTACTTTTCCATGCGTCCTTTTTTTTGCCTGTGCTTCAATTGCTTCTTTAATAGAATCTATAGGGTTGGCAATTATTTTAAATTCTTTTTCTGTGTCTTTCGCAACTTTCTTAATCTCTGTTTTATCTTTTTCTACATCACCAAGCGAAATGCCTTGTGCTTTACCATCAATTTGCGCAGTTTGCCCCTCAAGCTTAGCTTTACTCTCTCTAACTTTTATGAGCTCAGTTTGTGCCTTTTCAATAATAGCTTGTTGTTGTTGAATTATCTTACTCGCCTCTTCTGCTGCTTTTTTATCTGTTCCCGCAGCTGTTAGCTGTGTTTGGGCCTGTGAGATAAGCTTCTGTGCATTGGTTATAATTTCTGTTGCCTTGTCTTCTATCTTTTTATGATTTGCAAACTTAGCGATGGATACGTTTTGAAGATGTTTTTGATAAGCATCAAGCCCATACTTCATGCCATCAATTTTAGCTTGTTTTTTTTCTATTTCAGCTTGTTGGGTTGTTGTTGGGTTTGGATTCTTGGCTTTATAATCCCCAAGTTCTTTGATAAGCGCATTACGATCATTTTGTAGTGTTGACATAGCCTTTAATTGCGGAGCCATATTTTTAAAATCTCTAATGGCGAGTTCTCTTCTTGCTTTATTAGCCCCTTCTGCAAAAAGGGCTAATAACATCTGCATAAGCCATGCGATCATGGCTCCTAATAGCTCTTCTCCAGATTTGTTACCTATTTCAGGCATGTCAACTACGGTCGACTTCGCTATGTCCCCCGCTTCAGGAATTGCTTCCACAGGAGCTTGAGGGCCGTATTCAGCTTCGCCAGCTTTCCTTAATGCAGCAGCAGCTTCTTCCTCTTGTTTTGGTGCTGCCTTTTCTTCTTTCTGCTTTGCTGTTAGGTCGCCTGTGGTCATACATTATCCCCAAAAGACATTGCTAATAGGTCATTTTTTACGTGAACCAACACGTAAAACAGTGCTATTTCTTATTAAGTTAGACATAAGTTGATTCAAGAAGTTTCATTCGCTGATAATATATACAACTATATTTGGATAGTCGTCTGGCATATAATAAAAAAAGGCAATTTATTAAGCAAATAGGGGAATTCATCATGAACAATCCAGGACCAACCAAAGAACAAGAAGCAGAAGTAAAGAAAATATTAGATTATTTGAAAGGTCATAAAGCTACTTATAAACAAATGGAAGGAATAAAACCATTCTCAAGTAATATTAGAAAAGATCTAGATGCCAATGAACAAAAACAAAGAAGATTACAAATTGGGATGGAAGTACTTGCTCGATATATGACCTATGAAGGATATGGACAAGATAAAATTCGAGCAGCAGCAACAGAAGTTGCTGATGCTATGTACGCATCTCATGAAAATATTGAACGTCCGAATATCTATAATGAAGAATTTCAAGCCGCCCTTAGGAGTGAGACGCAAAAATGGGCACAAAAAAGACAAAAAGCTGCAACGGTTTCTACGCCAGAATCTGCGAAAGCAAAAGCACCAGAGACGGTAAACGTTGCTAAAAAACAACCTGATACTGTAAAACCTCAAGCGTCGAAAGAAGCAGTTCAACCAAAACGCGTTGAGGAGAATAAATCGCACAATATTTACGGTGCATTAAAACAATTAAGAAAAGGAATTCGACTAATAACCTCCGCTTTGAACACTCTCTCAATAGCGCTTGGTTTTCAAAAAGCACCACCAAAGAAATTTGATCCCAAAAAGTTTCTAGAAACTCTCAAAGAAGTTGAAGCTGAAATTGCGGCAAAAGTTAAAGCTCAAGATCAACTTAAAGCAAAAGGTCCCGTTAATCATGAAGAAATGGTGAGAGTGGCTAAAGAAATTGAGGATAAAAAAGCAAAACAACAAGTGAAAGGCAGACAAGTACCTCCCAAACCAGAAGGACAACCACCTCTAATACCTGTCGAAGCATTAGGACCGCTACCACCACTACCGAAAGCAAAAGCAACAGTGCCACCTGCCAAAAAGTGGGAGGCCGCAAAACCTAAGCAACCAAAAGGGACAGCGATGATGGGGAAGAAACCGATGCCCGAAAAATCTCCTACAGGAATGGGTCTTCCTCCACCTCCTCCGAGTGCTTCGCCAAGTAATCCTCCAATAGTGACTGCTGAAAAACAGAACTTTGTAAGAGATCAAAAAGCAAGGATAGAGCAAAAAGAAGCGCAACGACAATTAGCACAAGAAGCTGCAAAAGTTGTAAAGGGTAAACCACCGAGCAAAACTTAAAGTCTTAGGAACGAAGTTTTAATTGTATTCAAGCTCTACACTACAAGGTAGAGCTTGAATGATTTGACGAAGCGCATTATCAGAAGGTTGAGTATTCCATTTTTGATCTAATTTAATCTGAGCATTGGCAAATTGATTTTGATAATCAATATAGATTGGGCAATTCCCCCGTTCTTGCAGACTTAAGACCTCTTTTAAAGATTTCAGCTGATCTTGTGTTAATTCAGTATTGGGCATGCAAATTTTTATTTTTTTAGCAAAGGTTTCTCGCGCCATCGGCAGGCTATAGATATTTTGTGTTTTAACTTTTATGCCACCAGAGAAATTATCATTGCCTGCTAATCCTTCAACAATAATCAGCGAATCTTTTAAAATGAGATCTCTAAATTTTTGATAGCCATCTGGAAAAACAGTCACTTCAAATCTATCAAATCGATCATCTAGCATCACGATAGCCATGCGATCGCCATTTTTAGTCAAAATAGTTCGAATTGAAATCACAAGTCCGGCAACAAATACTTTTTGATCTTTACCAGAACCTACTATTTCACGGAATTTTTTGACGCCCAGTCTTTTTAATTCTTTATCAACACTTTGCAAAGGATGTCCAGACAAATACATGCCTAATGATTCTTTTTCACCAAGTAAGCGTTCCTCAGCAGTCCAAGGCTTGATATGCTGATAACTTTTTCGTTCATCGGTGCGACTTTCGCTTTGAAAAAGATCGCTTTGCCCTAAAGATAAATTTTTCGTTAGTTGTTCAGCACGTTGTAGAGCATCTCCTAGCATTGCCATTAAAAGCGAACGCTCTTGGCCAAAGCAGTCTAATGCGCCTGATTTTATTAATGACTCCAACACTCTGCGGTTGACTTTACGCCCATCGATGCGTTCACAAAAATCAAAAAAATCTGAGAAAGGTCTCTCATTGCGCTTTTCAATAATATGTTCAATTGCCGCTTCGCCAACGCCTTTAATCGCGCCTAATCCATAGATAATCTCGTGTTGTTCATTCACCGTAAAAGCATAGACACTTTGCTGAATGTTTGGTGAAATAACATTAATTTGGCATTGCCTACATTCTTCACACAATGTCACAATTTTATCTGTATTATTCATATCAGCTGATAAAACGGCTGCCATAAAGGGGCTAGGATAATGCGCTTTTAACCATGCTGTTTGGTAAGATACCAAGGCATAAGCGGCCGAATGTGATTTATTAAATCCATACCCTGCAAATTTTTCCATTAAATCAAAAATATGACTTGCGGTTTTTTCTTCAACTTCTCGAGCAACGGCACCTTCTATGAAAATAGTACGTTGCTTTGCCATTTCTTCAGGTTTCTTTTTACCCATAGCACGACGAAGTAAATCTGCACCACCGAGTGTGTATCCTGCAAGCGTTTGCGCAATCTGCATTACCTGCTCTTGATACAAGATCACACCATAAGTAGGCTTTAAGATAGGTTCAATGGCAGGATGAGAATATTCAACCCTGGCTCGACCATGCTTACGATTGATAAAGTCATCCACCATCCCCGATTGTAAAGGACCTGGACGAAACAACGCTACAAGTGCAATAATTTCCTCAAATTCATCTGGTTGTAGTCGTTTTATCAGATCTTTCATGCCTCGGGATTCAAGCTGAAATACTGCCGTTGTTAAACACTTTTTCAACAATTCAAAGGTCAGTGGATCATCAAGCGGTATATGCGCAATATCAATACAAGATTCACCCTTAGCTTTTAGCAGTCTGTTAGCATTTTGAACAGCCCAATCGATAATCGTTAAAGTTCTAAGACCTAGAAAGTCGAATTTCGTTAATCCGATTGCTTCAACATCGTCTTTATCAAACTGAATAACAACATTGGTACTATCTTTTTCACAATAAAGGGGTGCGAAATCGGTTAAGGCAGAAGGTGCTATAACAACGCCCCCTGCATGTTTACCCACATTACGGGTGATACCTTCTAGCTTTTTAGCAAGATCGATTAAATTGCGAACTTCTTCTTCTTCTTGATATCGTTTTAAGAGTGTTTGTTCTTGTTCAAGGGCTTTTTCTAAGGTTATTCCTATTTCAAAAGGAATTAATTTAGCAATTTTATCGACAAATCCATAAGGGTGTCCAAGTACACGGCCAACATCTCTTATCACTGCTTTTGCAGCCATCGTGCCAAATGTTGCTATTTGGGATACATTGCTGCGACCATAGCGATCTGACACATATTCAATTACCCTATCGCGGTTATCCATACAAAAATCGATATCAAAGTCAGGCATAGAAACCCGTTCTGGGTTTAGAAATCGCTCAAATAAGAGTTCATAATCCATTGGATCTAGATCGGTGATTTCCAATGCATAAGCAGCCAAAGAGCCAGCACCGGATCCCCGACCAGGACCGACAGGGATCTGATTTGATTTTGCCCATTGTATAAAGTCAGCAACAATTAAAAAGTATCCAGGAAATCCCATTTTATTAATAACAGATAATTCCAACATCAACCTGGCAGTATAAATCTCTCTCAACTTTTCTGCGGAAGCTGCATCATGGAAGGTTTTATTTAATTTAAACGCTAATCTTTTTTCTAGACCATCAAGAGAGGCCTTTTCAAGATAGGTTTCTTCTGTCATTCCTTGTGGCACTGGAAAAGAAGGTAAAACAGATATATCTAAAGTTAAACTTAATGAACATCTTTTCGCTATTTCAACTGTGTTTTCTAATGCACAAGGAATATCACTAAACAAATCCCACATTTCATCTGCAGTGCGAAAATATTGCTCTTCGCTGTATTGACCTTTACCGTATGCTTCTAAAGTTGTTCCCTCTTGAATACACACTCTGGCTTTATGCGCATCAAAATCCGTTTTCTTTAAAAAAACAACTTCATTGGTTGCAACCAAAGGGCAATTCAATTGATTGGCTAAAGCAATACAATTTTTCTCATAGGGCTTTTCGCCAGCCCGATTATTACGTTGGATTTCAAGATAGTATCGATTTGGAAAAAAAGACATCCATTCTTTTAAAAGACTCTCCGCTTTGGGGTAGGCTTCTTGAAGCAGCGCTTGGCCTATATCACCATTTTGAGCTCCACTTAATGCAATTAAGCCTTGTGAGCGGTCAAATATCCATGATTTCTTAACCAGCGGCACACTCAAATGCTCACCACATTGATAAGCTTGGCTAATCAAAGCAGTCAGATTTTGGTAACCTTGTTTATTTTGACACAATAAAACAATTTTATAATAGGGGTGACTGTCATCATCACTTTCAACCCACAATTCACTTCCTATAATAGGTTTTATGCCATTTTGGATTGCTGCTTTATAAAATTTAACCATACCAAATAAATTGCAGATATCGGTGACAGCTACAGCTGGCATGGCTTGCTCTTTCACCTGGGCACATAAAGATTTAATTTGCACAATACTATCCAGAATGGAATATTCCGAATGGAGATGTAAATGTACAAATTGTTTAGACATGATTAACAACACCTACGTGCCGCGACTTGTTCGCGGCATCCATACAATAGATACCGCGGACAAGCCGCGGTAGGTAGCGTTTTGGAGGCGGTACGGAGGAGGTGGAGATCATGAAAGCTCCTCCAATAAAATTCTTTCTCTCACCGGCGCAAAACTACGTCTATGGATAGGGCTTACCCCATATTTTTCAATCGCCTGCATATGCTCTTTGGTGCCATACCCTTTATGATTAGCAAATCCATACTGCGGATAGCGTTTATCAAACACTGTCATTAAATAATCTCGTATAACCTTAGCAACAATGGATGCTGCGCTAATTTCTTTGATGAGATCATCTCCACCAACTATTGCTCGTACTGGTATATCTAATTGCGGACATTTATTGCCATCAACCAATACTTCTTCAGGAATAATATTAAGATTCTGCACCGCTCTTTTCATGGCTAAAAGAGAAGCATTCAAAATATTGATAGTATCTATTTCTTTGACGGAAGCGAATCCATAGGCCCAAGCAAGCGCTTTTTCTCTGATAATGGCGCTTAATTCTTGTCTTTTCATTTCATTAATTTTTTTTGAATCTCTTAATCCAGTAATTCTTTTGCCATTAAGAATCACTGCAACTGCCAGTACAGGTCCAGCTAATGGTCCACGTCCAACCTCATCAACGCCGGCAATCCATTTTTTTACGGGTGTCATTAATTGTCCTTAATTAACTGAAGTAGAGCAGCAGCTGCTGTCTCCCCTGCATCTCTCTTTAAATCATGATGAATTTTTTCATAAATAGCTGTCAATTTTTGATTCAAACCCGGGTCGTTTAAATACTGCAAAAGTTTTTGCCCCATTGCAACAGGGCACACTTGCGATTGAATAAACTCCGGCATGATACACTCATTTGCCAACAAGTTAGGTAAACCAATATACGGCACTTTGACTAGACGTTTAGCAATAGCAAAAGTCAGTGGCGACATTTTATATGCAATGACTGTGGGTCTTTTTACTAACATAGCTTGTAAAGAAGCTGTGCCGGAAGCTAACAAAATAGCATCGGATGCAGCCATCACGGTTGTAGCTTGACCTTGATAAAAATGAATTTCAGGTCCTCCCACTTCTTTTAAAATGGCGCGAAATTGTTTTTCACGGGCATCGTTAGAACAAGCGGTAATAAAGGTAATGGTAGGATCTTGTTTTATCAACCATGAAGCTGTTTGAATAAAATCTTTTGCCAAATATTTCAGTTCTTGTTCCCGACTTCCAGCAAGTAATGCCACTACTTTCCCTTCGGTAGGTAATTGTAATTGCGTTCTGGCTAATCCTTTTTCACTATGCATAGGAATAGTATCAGCCAACGTATGACCAACACACGCGACTGGAATTGCATTTTCGTTGTATATTTTGATTTCAAAGGGGAAAAGCGCTAATACTAAATCAACTGCCTTTTTAATGGTTTTTATTCGTCCTGGCCGCCACGCCCAAACGGTAGGTCCTACATAATGAACTGTTTTGATCCCTTTTATTTTTAAAGCGTGTTCTAACGATATATTAAAGTCAGGAGAATCTATTCCAATAAAAATATCAGGTTTGGATTTTAAGAAATGATTTTTTAATCCGCGCCGAATGGATAGTATTTCAGGTAGACGCTTTAGGGGTTCAATAAACCCCATGACAGCTAATCTTTCTTGAGGATATAAGCTTTTAAAGCCAAGACTTTGCATACGGCTTCCCCCCACTCCTTCAAAAATGGCATCTGGGAAACGTTTTTGTAGCGCTTTGATGAGATTAGCACCTAGAATATCGCCAGATTCTTCTCCAGCGACTAATCCTACCAATTTCACCATTTTTTTATCGAATAATGCCGCGTGTCGATTTTTTAATAAAATCGATCACCACTTGAATATGACGACACTCAGGGATCATGGCTTCAAGTTTATGAACAGCGTCCTCAAGTGTTAACCCTTGACGGTATAAAGTTTTATAAGCTCGCTTTAAGATGGTAATTTCATCAGCTGTAAATTGTCTTCGTTTTAAACCTTCCACGTTCAAACCATAAGCTTGAGCGAGATTACCTGACACAGTGATGAATGGTATTACATCTTTCACTATCATACTGCCGCCGGCACAAAAACAATAACTCCCAATGTTGGTAAACTGATGGACGCCGACAAAACCACCCAAATTAGCATAGTCATCCACCGTCACATGTCCGGCTAATGATGCATTATTTGAAAAGGTTGTGTTATTGCCAACAATACAGTCATGTGCGATATGCACATAGGCCATAAACAAATTATCATTACCGATCTTCGTTAAACCACCACCTGGTTTAGTTCCTCTTGAAACCGTCGTACATTCTCTAAATGTATTATTGTCTCCAATCTCAAGACGGGTGGGCTCACCAGCATATTTTTTGTCTTGCGGAGCTTCACCAATTGATGAAAACTGAAAAATTTTATTGTTACGACCAATTTTTGTTGGGCCATTAACGACAGCATGTGGACCTATCCAAGATCCTTCACCAATTTCAACATCTTTGCCAATGAAAGCAAATGGCGATATTTCTACATTGGCAGCAATTTTAGCGCTTTTATCAATAATAGCTTTATCTGAAATCACTGACTCAATTTCCTCATTGCACTTAATATATCAACAGAGCAAGCAATCTTTCCTTCGACTGTTGCTTCACCATGAATCTTCCAAAAGTTTGCTTTATGTCCTGTAATGACAACACTTAAGTGTAATTGATCACCAGGAAGAACCATTTGCTTAAATTTGGCATTATCAATACCCGCTAGGAAAAATATATTGTCTCTTGGGCTGCTTTTCGTTTTAAGATAAGCCATAATTGCGCCAGCTTGTGCTAGGGCTTCTATTATTAATACTCCTGGCATAACGGCATTTTCTGGAAAATGTCCCATAAAACAGGGTTCATTAACAGTTACATTTTTAACACCACGTAAGGCATTTTCTTCATAATCCAATACTTTATCGATCATTAAAAAAGGATATCGATGCGGCAGTAACTTTATTACTTCATGGATAGTTAATATCTTGTTACCTTCCGACACTCCTAAGCCTCCTTTAGCTTTCTTTCTAGTTCAAATAAACGTGTTGCTAATTCATCAAGCTGGTGAAAACGCACCAGGTTTCTTTTCCATGTTTTCATGTCTATTGTTGTCAAACCTGATGCATATGCGCCAGGTTCGGTTATCGACTGACCCACATTAGAACTACCTACAATATTAACAAAATCAGCAATTTGAATATGACCTACGATACCGCTGCCACCACCAATTAAACAATGTTTGCCGATGACTGCACTGCCTGCAATACCGCAACATGCAGCAATTGCCGTTCCTTCTCCAATTTTCACATTGTGGCCAATTTGGATCAGGTTATCCAAAATCACATCATTTCCGATGTCAGTATCTTCTATAGCGCCTCTATCAATGGTGGTGTTAGATCCAATTTCAACTCTATCACCAATATTGACACCGCCAATCTGACCAACTTTAAACCATTTATCTTTATTCTTTGAAAAACCAAATCCATCACTGCCAATAACAACACCTGAGTGAATTGTGCAGTTCTTACCAATTTTACAATGGTGATAAACAGTCACATTTGGGTTTAATATCGTGCCCTCACCTATTTCACAATCATCCTCTATCACACAACCCGATTTTAAAACGACATTCGCACCAATTTTAACTCTCTCGCCTATAACGCAATGTGGCCCAATATAAGTGTTAGGGTGAATTTCGCTGCTTTTAGCGATAATGCAGGTGTCGTGATGTTCTGGTTCAATTGATTCATAGGGATACAATAATTCAATCACTTTAGCGAAAACCAATTTAGGATCGCTTGTTATAAGTGCTGCATTTACATGAAAGGCGTTCACTTCATTCGCCGTTAAAATAACCGCTGAAGCTTTCGTTGTAGGTATAAAACGTCGATATTTTGTTTCAGCAACAAATGCGATATCACCTTGCTTTGCATGAGATATAGTTCCAACACCGCTGATCTTGATTTGAGGATCACCGTGTAGTGTTGAAAGTGTTTTCTCTGCAAGCACCCCTAAGGTAATAACCTTTGGGGTGTGTGCATTTGTTCTGGTTAAAATTTCCATATTACGCTGCAGGTGAAATCGCTTTAACGACTTTATCTGTTACATCAACTGTTTTGGTCGCAAAAGGAACAACATCTTTATGAATAATCATATCGTATTTTTCTTTTTTAGCGACATCTTCAACAACAATGTTAACTTTATCCATTAACTTTTTCATTTCTTCTTGTTGACGAATAGCAGCATCTTCACGGAATTCAGCTTGTAAATGTTGTAATTCACGCTGACCGGATACGACTTCTTTTTCTAACTTGCTTTTATCAGCTTCACTCATAACAGCAGCGTTTCTTTGTAATTTATCTGCTTTTTCTTTAAGGGTTTTTTCAGCAGATACTATTTTTTCTTCGCGTGCTTTAAATTCTTTCTTCAACTTTTCCATAGCTTCTTTTGCTTGAGGAG
Organism: uncultured Pseudomonadota bacterium; assembly: GCA_963829835.1. GTDB lineage: Bacteria > Pseudomonadota > Gammaproteobacteria > Berkiellales > Berkiellaceae > Berkiella. The sequence goes on along the minus strand of CAWHKC010000004.1, from coordinate 2,708,024 downwards.
AGGTGTTAATAATAACTCTCATATCTATAACACCAATTTTCAAACCATCAGCAAAAGATTGTACTGGTAATGCTGACATTCCTACTAAACTCAAAGCGACTAATGCGTGTTTAAATGCTTTCACAATCATTCTCCTAATCCTAAATACTAAAAAACGGTACCAAAAGTAAATGAAAATTTCTGTATTTTATCTCCATCATGTTCATTTAATGGAGTTGCCAAGCTAAAGACAAGTGGTGCTATCGGTGACATCCAAGTTAACGATAAACCTGTTGAGTAACGCAACCCTGTTGGGTTACTACCAATAAAAACATTATTTGGATTTGGCGGCATGCTTTGCAAATTATAGACCTGCCCCCCATCAACAAACCACGACAATCGTATTGATCTTGTATCTGGGCTGATAAAGTTAGGTAATACCAAACCCGTTGTGCCCGTTACTAAGAAGTTACCACCAAACGGGTTATTAAATGAATCTCTTGGTCCTAAGCTACTTTCTTCATAGCCTCTAACTGTGCGTGATCCACCGGCAAAAAAGTTTTTATAAAATGGCAATTGTTCTGTTTTAGCATAACCACAACCATACCCAACCGTTCCACCAGCGGTATATATAAAGCCCCAGCCTAAAGTACGATACCATTGGACATTGTAAGTTAAACGTAAATATTCCAAATGAGAACCAGGTACAGAGAGTGTCACTCCCGCTGATTGCTGCAAGCCGTTTTCAGGAAATACATATCTATCGAAAGTGTTATGAATCCAGCCAACCGCAACAGTCACTTCATCACTGTTTGGTCCATTAACAGCTATGAAATCTTGAATTTCAATGGGAATCATACTACCCACTTTCAATTCAGTTGATTGAAATCCATAGCCAAAAGTCAATCTATCCACAGGCGACATTGGCATGCCATAGCTAACGCTACCGCCAAAAGCATCTGTTGTATAACTTGAGACACTAGTCGCTTTACCTAAATCTGTTTCACTATAGAAAATGTTAAAGCCACGACTGATGCCATCTACTGTATAGTACGGATTGTTATAAGCCATACTATAAGTTGTATAGGCTTTACTTTGATTGAAGTTAAAATCTATGCTTTTACCGGTACCCAGGAAGTTTCGATTACTGATGTTGGCGTTAAATAACAGTCCATCAACGTCAGAATAACCAACACCACCACCTAATTGTCCAGCAGAGGCTTCTTCAACGGTATAGATCACATCTACTTCATCAGTAGTGCCCGCCACCTGGCGTAAGTCAACTTTAACCTCAGTAAAATAGCCGGTTCGATTCAAACGTAACTTTGAATCTTCAATATTTTTTGTATTGACCGGCGCACTTTCCATTTGAATGATTTCACGACGGATCACTTCATCTTTTGTTTTAGTGTTACCTTCAAAGCTGACGCGGCGTACATAAATTTTATTTCCTGGCTCAACATAAAAGGTCAGCTTAACTTTAAGAGTATCTTCTTGGATCTCAGGTACAGGGTTCACTTTCGCAAAAGCATAACCTTCCCTTCCTAAACGATCCGTTAATGCCTTTACGATCGCAGCGACTTTTGCACGCGAAAATACTTCGCCAACCTTCAAATCAATCATCGGCATCAATTCAGCTTCGCCTAATATCGTATCGCCAGCCAAATGGAATCCACCCAGGGTGAATTGTTCCCCTTCTTCCATGTTGATATTGATGAAGATGTCTTGTTTATCTGGTGTGATAGAGACTTGAGTAGAAAGTATACGAAAATTTAAATAACCACGATCAAGATAGAATGTTCGCACCGATTCTAAATCAGCACTTAATTTTTGTTTATCGTATTGATCTGATCTTGTCACCCAGCTCATAGGGCCGGAGGGCGCGAGGGTAAATAATTTACGCAGCTCAACATCAGTAAATTTCTTACACCCAACAATATTGATAGCTTTAATGCGGGCCGCTTGACCTTCATCAATCTCAATGCTGACATTGACGCGATTGTGCTTTTGCGGCTCAATAATGGTTTCAACTTTAACGCCATATTTACCATGGCTAAAGTACAACCGTTCTAATTCATTACGAACTTGTTCTAATGTGGAACGATCAAAAACATAACCTTCAGTTAAACCAGCCGTTTTTAAAGTAGAAAGTAAGCTATCTTTGGGGATATCTTTATTTCCTGAAACTTCAATTTTACCTATGGTTGGCCTTTCAGTTACTTTAATTACCAATACATTTCCATCTCGTTCTAACTGAATATCTTGAAAGAATCCTGTTTCAAACAAGGCTTTTAAAACATCTGCGGTTCTTGATTCGGGCAATTCTTCACCGACACGAACTGGTAAATAATTAAGTACCGTTCCTTCAGTAATTCTTTGCAGCCCTTCAATTCGAACATCTTTTACAACAAAAGATTCGAGCGCATGAGCAGTAATTGCACACTGTGAGAGTAAACCAGCTATACCAATCAACCAACGATTCTTCATTTTACTATTTTTACTTATTTATAGTACTTATATTCGTGCACGCGCGTTTTGCTGATACAAAACGGCGCAGCCGCCATACTAACACAGCACAAAATAAATTGAAGTCTTCGCAAGCTTTGAAGCCAAAATTAATTCTTATGGCGAGGTTGGAGTTCGGATATTGTAGGGTGGGCAAAGCGTAGCGTGCCCACCATTTTAAATTCGGAATTGGTGGGCACGCTACGCTTTGCCCACCCTACTTCTAGCTGAGTTATTTAAATCCCACATAAAAAAAGGGCGCTGTTACCAGCGCCCTTTTTCAGAGACGATATAGAGAAATTACGCTGCTAAGTGACTACCAGCGTGATTCACCTCTACGGCCACCGCCTGCACCACCACTACCTCCAGTAGCTTTGCGCTCTAGCGCAAACTTAACAACTACCTTACGGCCTCCAATCTCTTGCCCATCAAGCTTCAAAGCGCCTTCAGCGCTCTTAGCATCGGCAAAAGTAATGAAAGCGAAGCCACGAGGACGACCAGTTACACGGTCTTTGGGGAAAGCGATATCTGTGATTTCACCAAATTCTGCGAAAGACTGACGTAAAGCAGCTTCATCTAGAGAGTAGCTTAGATTGCCAACATAAATTTTGTTTTGCATAAAAATTTCCAAAAGATACAAAAAGTTAACACAATGCTATAAGACGATTGTACCTATAATCTGTTACTGACTTGTAGGAATTAACGTCACTTAGCAGATCTATTATAACGCAGACAATCAAAGATTGATAACAATTACACCCGACAAATGGCTTATATGGCAAAAATAACGACCAAATGGTGTAATTAACCTACAAAAGGCGAAGCAAATCGTTATAAAAGGCGATTGTCATGAGAAATAGGAGTAATACCATGCCAATTTTAAAGCCAATCATCTGGACTCGCTCAGGAACCGGCTTGCGTATAACAATTTCGATGGCATAGAAAAGAAGATGCCCACCGTCTAAAATTGGGATAGGTAGCAAATTTAGAACCCCTAGGCTGATACTGATTAAGGCTAAAAAGCTCAAGTAATACTGCAAGCCTCCCACCATTGTCGCACCAGCTCCTTGAGCAATGGTGATTGGACCACTCAAAGTGTGCAATCCAATGTCGCCAATCAGCATTTTGCCAATAATTTTAAAACTAATGGCAATGTACTCACTTGTTTTTTCACAAGCTGCAAAAAAAGCATTAATCGGACCCAAACGTTCTTTACGCAACATCGATTCTGGGAATTTTGGTGTTTTAACAACTAAGCCAACAAAACCTAAAACTTCGCCATTAGTGATTTCTTTCGCTCTTGGAACTAGTGTGAAATCTATCTTTTGCCCTTTTCTATCAACAGTGACTTTGATGGGTTGTCCTATGCTACTGACCGATACATCAGAAAAATCTTTCCATTGCGTAACCGGTTTTTCATTGACCGCAGTAATGGTATCGCCTGCTTGCATACCCGCCTTCATAGCAGGCTCATCTTCCATCACCTCTGAGATAATAGGTGTTATTGGAGGCTCATACGGAATTATTCCTAAACCATGGAGTAAATCTGGCCTATCTCCTTTTAGTTCCCAACCGGTTAAATTGAGTAAATAGGACTTAACAACGCCACTGGGTTCTTTTACTTCAATCTGGAGCTCATCTTTATCACCAATTCTACTCATCAACTGCTTCATCACTTGCTGCCAAGTTGGCGTTGTTTGATGATCAACACTGATAATCTCAACTCCTGCAACTAAACCAGCATGTGAGGCAATAGAGTTGTGTTTGATTTCACCAATTTGAGGAATAGATCCAGAAATCCCTATCATAAACATTAGCCAATAAGCTAAAACTGCAAAGATAAAGTTGAATAAGGGTCCAGCTAAAACAATGGCTATTCGTGCCCAAACAGATTTACGATTAAAAGCATACGGTAAATGCTCCGTCGTCACGGGCCCTTCGCGTTCATCTACCATTTTGACATAGCCACCCAGTGGTATAGCAGCAATGACATACTCAGTATGATGTTTATCTTTCCATTTCCACAGTGGCTTACCAAATCCCACCGAAAATCGAAGTACCTTGACCCCAAGACGACGGGCTACCCAAAAATGACCAAATTCATGAAACGTCACCAAAATACCAATGGCAACGAGAAAGGCAAAAACGGAGATTAAAAAACCACTCATGTTGGCGACATCCCCATATTAAGCATATTGTTTAGTCGATTGAATTAATTTTAAGGTATGCGCTCTTGCTAATTTATCTGCTTCAAGAATTTCTGGAAGTGTTGCCGCCGATAAATCATAAAACTGTTGAAGTACTGTTTCGATAAGTGAGGGTATTTCACAAAAATTCAGTTCGTTGTTTAAAAAGGCCTCAACAGCCACTTCATTGCTCGCATTGAGTACACAAGGAGCCGCTTTTCCTAACTTAAGTGCAGAATAGGCCAATCGCAAACAAGAAAACTTATCACTATCAGGCTCTAAAAAGGTTAATTGCCCAATGTCAGTTAAGGAAAGTCTTTTTGCACCTGTGGCCTTACGATTTGGCCAAGACAGACAGTAACCAATCGGGATCCGCATATCCGGCGTCCCTAATTGAGCCAATAATGAACCATCTACGTATTCAACAAATGAATGAATAATACTTTGCGGATGAATAACAACTTCTATTTCAGATGCTTGAAATTGAAAGAGCTTACTCGCCTCAATGACTTCTAACCCTTTATTCATTAGAGTAGAACAATCCACTGTCACTTTCTTGCCCATCTTCCAGTTAGGATGAGCACATGCCATTTCAGGTGTTACTTTTGATAAATCATCTTTTGAACTATGCAAAAAAGGTCCACCAGAGGCTGTTAAAATTAATCGATATACTCCTTCTGGTCGCGAAAAAGCGCGATAATTATCAGGCATACATTGAAATAAGGCATTATGTTCACTGTCCACAGGCAAGATGATTGCGCCGGAAAGTTTTGCTTTAGCAATTAATATATCACCGGCCATCACAAGCGCTTCTTTATTGGCTATTAAAACCTGCTTTCCAGCTTCTACCGCACTCATCAAAGATAATAGACCCGCAGCGCCTACTATTGCGCAAACAACTTTCGTCACTTGCTCAAGTTGTGCAATAAAAGATAAACCTTCTTCACCTGTTAGAACAGTGGTTGCTAAGCCTTGTTGTTTGATTAAAGAGGTTAATAATGCACCAGATTGATGATCTGCCATGACCGCAAACGCCGGCTTAAAAAGACAACATTGTTCAAAAAGTTTATTAACATCCGTATTCGCACTTAATGCTATCACTTTGAAAATATCAGGATGCTGACTAATAACGTTCAACGTACTTTGGCCGATTGAGCCGGTAGAACCAAGAATACAAATGCCAGCTTTTTCACTCATTATGTTGTTACCCACACTAAGCTTAGTGCATACAATGGCAGCGCCGCTATTAAACTATCAATTCGATCTAAGATCCCGCCATGTCCGGGAAGCAATTGTCCACTATCTTTTACGCCAGCCAATCTTTTTATTAAGCTTTCAAAAAGATCGCCAAGTACCGCTAATAGAAAAATAAGATACGCAATGCTTAGCCAAGCAGAATGTGGCATAACCATTATATGCGCAAAGGGTTTAACGTAATGAAGATAGGTCAATCCAAATGCAAGCAGCATCGTTCCAATGATGCCACCCCAAAAACCTGCAATGGTTTTCTTCGGGCTAATCGCTGGTGATAAAGGTTCGCTACCCCATTTTCGACCAACAAAAAAAGCAAAGGTATCAGCAGACCATACCAAAATAAATAACAATATCACCCAAAAAGAACCCGTTGGTAGGCGTTGAATAACAACTAAGCCATACCATGCAAAGGAGAGCGCCAGAATACCAATGATAGCTTTAGGGAATTTAGATTCTAATAGTGACGGTGGAAAACCCTTTAGTGATGGCGGAAAACCTTTATAAGTGAAGATCCAAAGCACGGGAGCGCACCATAATAAGGAACCGATTAACAATATAATTAAACTATTATCAATCCAGTACATCAATCCAATGCAGATGAAAAAACATAAGATATATAAAATCTTGTCACGCTTTGAATGAAATTCACAAAGCCCAGCCCATTCTAATGCGCCAAGGGCAAAGATGACTGCACTAAGCAGCGCAAAATAAAATGAATCTAAGCCAATAACGGCCCACAAAACCAACGGAATAAGACAAAGTGCAGTAATAATTCGTGGCACAAGCATATTCTATCCTAATTGTTCACCCGTTAAGCCAAAACGCCTCTCTCTTAAAGCATAGTCCCTTAAGGCGCGCCCAAACTCAATTTTATTAAAATCTGGCCAAAGAATGTCTGAAAAATACAGTTCTGTATAAGCAAGATCCCATAACATAAAATTACTGATTCTTTGCACACCGCCTGTTCGGATAAATAAATCAGGTTCTGGTAAGCCATACAAAGATAACCCACGGCTTAAATTTTCTTCAGTAATGTCAATTTTGTTCTGATGATCTTGATTGAGCATTTTTTGAATTGCATTGATAAGATCCCAGCGACCACTATAATTAACGGCAATATTTAAAACTAAACCGGTATTATGTTGTGTGATACTTTCAGCGTCCCGAATCGCCGCCACAAGAGATTGATGAAAAACGCTTCTATCTCCAATCACTCTAAGTTTAATGTTGTTTTCGTTAAGTCTTGAAATATCTTTACGTAACACTAAAAAAAAGAGTCTAAATAAATTGCGTACTTCTTTAGGTGGACGTTTCCAATTTTCAACACCAAAAGCAAATAAAGTGAGAACACTCACCTCATTTTCTTGGCAGCTTGAAATGACTTCACGTACGACATCAACACCCTGACGATGCCCTTTGGTTCGACTATATCCCCTGGCTTTCGCCCAACGTCCATTGCCATCCATGATGATGGCAACATGCTTTGGGGTATTATTTGGGCTAGCTTTAATCCCAGGATGACTTGCATACTTAACCAAAAAATCTAAATCTCCATTAAATCTTTCTCGCGCTTGGCGAGCATTTCATCGACTTGACGGATAAAATCGTCAGTCAGCTTTTGCATTGCATCCTCACCTTTGCGTTGCTCATCTTCACTAATCGATTTATCTTTTAGTTTATCTTTAATGTGCTGATTTGAATCTCTGCGAATGTTGCGAATAGCAACTTTTGCATTTTCGCCTTCAACCCTTACCTTCTTGATTAACTCTTTTCTTCGTTCTTCACTCAATGGAGGTAAAGGAACACGAATGACATCACCCGAAGTGGCAGGATTTAAACCTAAATCAGCAGCTCGTATGGCTTTCTCGATATCAGGTACAATTTTTTTCTCATATGGCTTAACAGTGAGCATTAAAGCGCTCTCAACACCAACACTCGCGACTTGCGTTAAAGGTGTGGGTGTACCGTAATACATAATGGTTACGCCATCCAATAAACTAGGATGTGCACGACCTGCTCGTAATTTTGATAATTCGTCTTCAAAAGAACGAATACTTTTTGTCATTCTGGCTTTTGCATCTTTTTGTATATCGTTAATCATTCTCCCCCCTTTTCAACTAAGGTGCCCTCATTCTCACCTTTAACAATGCGTAATAAAGCATTTGAGTTGTTTATATTAAACACTCGAATTGGCATGTTATGATCGCGACATTGACAAAAAGCGGTTAAATCCATAACCCCTAATTCTTTTTCCAATGCGTTAGCAAACGTTATTCGTTCATAGAGCATGGCCATTGGATTTAAAGCGGGATCAGCAGAATAGACCCCATCAACATTAGTAGCTTTTAACAAGATATTCGCTTCTATTTCAATTGCACGAAGACTTGCCGCTGAATCGGTTGTCACCAAAGGATTACCCGTTCCAGCTGCGAAAATGACGACTCTTTTTCGCACTAAATGGTGGATAGCCTTTCGTCTATCGTAATGATCAACAAAACCACTCATGGGTACAGCGGACATAATTCTGGTCGAAAATCCTGCTCTTTCTAAGGCATCTCGCATGGCAATCGCATTCATCACGGTTGCAAGCATACCCATTTGGTCTCCAGATATTCTTCCTAACCCGGCTTTGGACAGTGATTTACCGCGAAATAAATTTCCGCCGCCTATCACCATGCCTACTTCAACCCCCAGAGTTATTAATTCTCCGACTTCTTTGGCAATACGATCTAGCACTTTAGGATCAATCCCAAAGTGCTCTTCACCCATCAGCGCTTCGCCGCTTAGTTTAAGTAAAATCCTTTTATAAACAGGCGCTCCTGTCATGTGTTGCTCCCACGTGCTTGTGCCATGACCTCTTCTTCAAAACTTTTCTTATGTACTTCAATACCTTCACCAACAACAACGCGAATCATATTCAATGCTTTTGCATTTTTTGATTTTAATAAAGCACCAATTGTTTGATCGGGATCTTTAAAGAAGGGCTGCCCCGTCAAGCATAGTTCTCCCAAATGCTTGTGCAGTTGACCTGCCACAATTTTTTCTAAAATATTGTCTGGCTTGCCACTTTTCTTCGCAACTTCCGTTAATATTTCTTTTTCTTTTGCAACAACGTTTTCGGGGATATCTTCAAAAGTAACATATTGCGGTTTCATTGCGGCAACGTGCATGGCTAAATCTTTTGCCAACGCATCATCCCCACCTTCAACTAACACTAAAGTTCCAATGCGTGCATTATGCACATAGGAACCAATACGTTGTTGTGCGGCCGCTTTCATGAGTGAAATACGTCTTACTTGTATATTTTCGCCAAGACGTGTGATTAAATTTTTACGAGTGTCTTCAACGGTTAATTTACCATCAAGCGTTTGCTCATTTAATTTCTCAACATCAGTGATGCCTGAAGAAAGCGCTTTTTCTGCCACTTGTTGACAAAATTGAACGAAACTTTCATCTCTTGCAACAAAATCTGTTTCGCAGTTGATTTCAACTACTGCAGCAACTGATGGTGCTGTTGCAATAATGATACGCCCTTCTGCTGCCGTTCTTGAGGCTGATTTTGCAGCCTTTTTATGCCCTGATTTGGCAATAATTTCTTCGGCTGCCGCCATATCGCCGTTGGCCTCTACGAGTGCCTTTTTGCAATCCATCATGCCTGCGCCTGTGCGCTCACGAAGTTCTTTTACCATTGCTGCTGTAATGTCTGCCATGATTACCTCTGAAGTAAAATAAAGGGGGCCGAGCCCCCCATATAAAAACTAAGAAAAAATTAACCCTCTTCACCTTCTAGCTCAACAAACTCACCTGCTTCATCTTGCATAGGTTGCATGTTGCTTTTGGTATCTAAGATGACATCAGCCACGCTAGAAACATACAGTTCAATTGCTCTAATGGCATCATCATTGCCTGGAATAATGTAATCGATTCCGTGAGGATTGTTGTTGGTATCGACAACACCTACGACAGGGATCCGCAAATTATTGGCTTCACAAACAGCAATTTTTTCATGGCCAACGTCAACAATAAAGATAACGTCTGGCAAACTGCCCATATTCTTGATACCGCCCAAACTGCGATCAAGTTTTTGCAATTCTCGGTTACGCATCAATGCTTCTTTTTTCACCAACTTGTCGAAGGTACCGTCATCACGCATTGCTTCAAGTTCATGAAGGCGTTTAATTGACTGCTTCACCGTTTTAAAGTTAGTTAACATGCCACCAAGCCAGCGATAATTAACATAAGGCATACCACAACGCTCAGCTTGTTCTTTGATGATGTTGCTTGCGCTTTGTTTTGTTCCAACAAACAAGACCTTCCCATTTCTAGCCGCTACGCGCTTGATAAAGCTGAGCGATTCATGAAAAAGAGGGTATGTTTTGTCGAGATTGATAATATGAATTTTATTTTTGATAGTGAAGATGTAAGGCTTCATTTTGGGATCCCAAAAACGGGTTTGGTGACCAAAATGGACGCCGGCTTCCAGCATTTGACGCATTGTAACGTTGTTACTCAAGATAAATACTCCAAAAGGTTAGGGTTAGGCCTCCATGTGTCCCATTACCCAACCACTCTTCGCATTCAAAAAAAGGGTGGCACCCTGGATAACGTGACGACACATGTGTGATCTATATAAATAACTAAGATGTGCGAAATTACACACCTTCGCGCGGTTTTATACCATATCGCCCGCTATAAATAAAGGAACAAAGGTAATATACTCTAAAGAGAGAATGGTTATAAAAATGACGGACAAACAGATGACAGCCAAACCAAAAGTCACCATCAATACGACCGAAGATATCAAAAAAATGCGCATTGCTGGTCGCTTAGCTGGGCAAGTTTTAGACATGATCGGACCTTACGTCAAAGCAGGTGTTTCAACACTTGAACTGAATGATATTTGCCACAAGTATATCGTCGATGTCCAAGACGCAATCCCCGCTCCTTTGAACTATAAAGGGTTCCCTAAATCTATCTGTACTTCTGTTAACCACGTCATTTGTCATGGGATCCCTAACGAAAAGAAACTGAAAAATGGTGATATTATTAATATCGATATCACTGTGATTAAAGATGGTTATCACGGAGATACCAGTAAAATGTTTACGGTTGGTGAGCCTTCTGTTCAAGCAGCACGACTTATCAAAGTCACCAGAGAATGTATGATGCTTGGAATTAATGAAGTGAAACCCGGTAAGCATCTAGGCGATATAGGGGAAGCTATCGAAAAGCATGCACATGCACATCGCTTTTCCGTTGTCAGAGAATATTGCGGTCATGGTATTGGCAAGATATTCCATGAAGATCCTCAAATTTTGCACTATGGGAAAGCCAAAACAGGGATGGAAATCGTCCCCGGTATGATTTTTACCATAGAACCAATGATAAACGCCGGTAAACGATTTACGCGACTTTTACCCGACGATTGGACTGTCGTTACCAAAGATCACAGTCTTTCTGCACAATGGGAACATACTATTCTTGTTACTGATAATGGCTTTGAAGTGCTTACCAAACGAGAAGAAGAAACTGATTTACCCTAAACAGATCAATCAAAGATGGCTAACTGCCAAAAGCGAACTCGATAAGCGCTTTTGGCAAGGCGATGATATTCAAACTTTGCTCAAGGCTCAATCAATTTTATTAGATGAAATTCTTCTTTGTGCTTGGAAACACGTCGGATTAGAGAATAATCCCAATATTGCCTTAATCGCTGTTGGGGGTTATGGGTGTGAACGACTTCATCCTCATTCAGATGTCGACATTTTACTATTAACATCGAACACTTGGGACAAAAGCGATAATCCATCTCTTGAAAAATTTATCTCATTTTGCTGGGACTGCCAATTAACCTTAGGCGCAAGTGTCCGCACGGTAGCGGAATGTTTGGCCCTTTGCACAGAAGATCTCTCCATTTATACCAATTTACTCAATGCCAGACTCATTTGCGGCTCAAAAGGGCTATTTGATGAACTCAATCAAATGGTCAAACAAAACGATCTTTGGCCATTTGAAACTTTTTTTGCCCAAAAATGCATTGAACGAGAAAATCGTCTTCAACACTATCAAAATACCGAATATAACTTAGAACCCAGCATCAAGGATTCACCCGGCGGCCTTCGTGATATTGATCTTATCTCTTGGTTAACCCTTAAAAAATACCAACAAGCTGATTTAAGTGCTCTAATTTCACATCATGATATTTTTCAAGAGGAGTTACAGGCTCTACTAAAAGGTCGTAACTTTTTGTGGCGAATGCGTTATGGCCTTCACATCTTAGCCCCTAAAGCGAATGAAAGATTGTATTTTGAATATCAAGAAATCCTAGCAAAGAAGTTTCATTTTGATATCAAACATCTGAATAAAGCAGTTTCAAAGATGATGCAAGAATATTTCCAAACAGTGACACAAATCCGCGAAATAACGGATGTATTATGCCAACATTTCAAAGAACAACTCCATCCTCTTAGGCATAACCCGATTGAAACGGTCACCCCATTTTGTCAAATTATCGACGATTATCTTGATATAACAGATCAAAACGCGCTGCAAGATTCCGCCAATTTGATGCAACTTTTCAAGCTTGTCGCCACACAAAATCTAAAGGGGTTTTCTGCCAGAGCCCATCGGTATATAGTAAAATGTTTAACCCTGGCACCGACAGAATATTTTAATAATCCCAGAACAAAAGCATTATTTCTTGATATTTTGCGTAATCCAAATGGCGCAACAACGCTTGCTTTAATGCATCGCTTAAATGTTCTTGCAAGATACATTCCCGCTTTTGGCGATATTACAGGACAAATGCAATTTGATTTATTTCATATTTACACGGTGGATGCGCATACCCTGTTGGTACTTGCTAATATAGAGCACTTTTTTAAAAATGAGACTTTTGATAAATTTGAACTTTTAAAACAATGTAAAGAGCATGCAAGCGATATTGAAATTTTATATTTAGGAGCTCTCTTTCATGATATTGCTAAAGGAAAAGGGGGAGATCATAGTCAACTGGGTGGCGATATCGCTTTAGCATTTTGTCAAAGCCATCAATTTTCTGAAAGCTCAACAGAGCTTGTTGCTTGGCTTGTAGAAAACCATCTACTGATGTCCCTGACTTCTCAACGAAAAGATATCTCTGATGAACAGGTCATTAAAGATTTTGCTACTAAAGTGAATTCGCTTTCGAAACTATGCTATTTATATCTATTAACGGTTGCCGATATTGTTGCAACCAACCCCTCTCTTTGGAATAATTGGCGCGCCATTTTACTTCAAGATTTGTTTAAAGCGTGCGCTTTTTATTTAGAAAATGATAAGAACTTATCTCCTTCTTTTTTAAGCATTGAGCAAGAAAAATGGCAAACTCAGATGATTTTGGAGGATAAAGCTAAAAATAAATTGTTTACCATCGCCATCAAGGAGCATGTCAATCATGTTGGAACAGATATCTTTATTTATGCACCCTATTCAGTCAATTTATTTGCTTGTATCTGCGCGACGTTAGAAAAAATATTTCTCAACGTGGTTGAGGCCAGAATTAGTACCACAGAAAATAACTATTCGTTGCAAAGTTTTGTAGTCTTAGACATATCAGGACTGCCAGTTTCTGACTCACAACGAATGAATGAGATCCATCATAGTTTGAACATGCTATTAACGCCTTTAATGCTTGGTGGTGAATTAAAAGTTCCCATTGTTTCTCGGCACATTAAGCGTACTTTGAAATATTTTAGTGCGACGGCCAATGTAACAGTAACGACGCCCCAGAACAGCACAAAAACTCTGGTTGAAGTACATGCTCCCGACTTTCCAGGATTATTGGCCAGAATCGGTGAAGCTTTTGTAAAGGCTGATGTTATCTTACATAGCGCCAAAATTAATACCTTAGGCAATAAGGTAGAAGATTTGTTTTATATTACCAATAGAGCAAACCTATCACCGTTAACAGATCCTACCCGAATAGAGCAATTAAAAAGTTTAATTGAACAGTCTATTTCAAACCCCATCAAATAAAGACCTCCAATATTAGTAGGATTTCCTGCGCTGCTTCCACCTACGCTAAGAAGCTTCGGTCGACAGGCCCGCAGCTTGGAGATGGGGGGGTGGTATTATCGCGATCCCCATGTTCCGGCGCTAAGATGCGCCTCCACATGGGGCTAATATCCTACGCAGCTACGCTGCTGAAGACCACCGACCACAAACCTGTCTACGCTAAGAGCTTCGCCAGGCAAGTAGGAGTGTATTAAGCCAACCATGTCCGCCATAGCTTTAGCGACGGCGGAAACGCCTAAAGCCAAAATGCGACGGGTAGAGGTGGATATGGAGCAAATATGTGCCTATACTAGGTCTTATGGGTAAGTTATTTTCCTAAGATGTGTTTATACACGCTTATTTTAGGAAATTTTTTCATTTCTATAAATTTGTGAGGTTAATGTGGCGAGTGCAAATTTATATGTAGGCTATATCATTAATCCCGCACGTCGGGCTGGCCCCCAAGTTTTTTTCTCCAACCAAGCTATGAATACGCAAGAAAAGCGCATTCAATCTTATGTTGAAAGTTTGGTAGAGTGCTCCCTTTTAAAATCGTTTATCGAATCTGGTGATGATCAGCGCCATCGACATCGTTGGCCAGAATTAGAAGCTGCAATCGATTATTGCTTAGAAAATAAAGCTGTTCTAGTGATTGGTGAAATGAGAAATCTTACCAATAATGAAGCATTCTCAAAACATATTATGCGTTTAATAGAAAAAAATGGACAATTTTACTGTTGCGATCAGCCTTTTATTACTTCTGATAATTTTATCGCACTGATAGAACACGCCAAAAAACAAAGAGAATTACATGGTCAATTAATTAAACAGGGATTAAGTCGCACTTCAGCTAAATCAGGTAATCCCCATGCATCAGATGTCATCACAAAAGTAAATAAGCCCAAAATTGATAATGCCATCGTTTTTGCCTTAATGTTGCAACCCGTTATCAACGATTACCGTTTAAAGGGATATTCACAGCGCAAAATGGTCCAAGCGTTAAACGATGATGGTTATACCGCCCCTGAAGGTGGTCAATGGGTATTAAGCCAATTACAGAAAGTTCTTGATCGTATTAAAACCAATGAATCTGCACTCAATTTGGAAAAACAATTTATTGAATATCATGGCCGCAAAATGAGTGATGCGGCTATCGCAGAGCTACTCAATAAGCTCGGAGTCCCTGCGCCTCAAGGTAGGCATTGGAATGAAGAGGCAGTTGAAAAAGTGAGTGAGCGGATTAAGCAACTTCATGATATAATCCGCTTCAATGAGTTTGTTATTGAACTAATGCCGATTATTAAAAAATACCATGTTGATGAATTAACACAAGATGTATTTTCACAAGAATTAAAGATGATCGGTTTAAGTATTCCAGTACAGGCAGCGCCGTAATCGCACGCAAACAAGAGGAGAGAGAAATGTCGAAGACTCCCAATATAGAAAAACTCCAAGAGTATCTAAAAGATGTTCATTCTGATGATTTACTGTCAATTCGTGTGCGAAGCACTCTCTCTAGCATGGGAAATATTCAAGAAACATTTCTAGATAAGCAAACTTATGTCCCCTTACTAGAAGCTGCACGTAAAAGAGGACAAAAAACCTTTGATACCATTGCAGGTCAAGTATTTACTATTTCAAATCAAGTAGGGCCTCTAAGTGAACCTACTCTTAATGAATCCCAAAAATCGAAACGAAAATTGGATTAAGCAAGACATTTCAATCAGTTGACCAAAACCAGGGAATAAGGTTTAATGACTCGCGGTGGCCTTCCTATCTACCTGTCGGCCGAAGCATCTTAGCGTAGATAGGTTATTTGACATTTTACTTAAGCGTCACAAGGATCTTACGAGTTTTTGATGGAGTTTGTGACTTATTATGTCAGACTGGTTTAAGAAGATTACTGATTTGATTTCTGAGCCTGAAAATAGAGTAGCTACACCCTATGAAAGCAAAGAAATTAACAAAACCATTCTTACGAAACTTGAGGGCTTGCCAGATGCCTTATTTGAGTCAACTCATCAACCTCGACGTGATCTTTCCTATTCGAAGCATGATCGTAAACCTGTTGCGAGCGCACCCTCTCCTCAAGTGCAAAAAGAAGCTTCTCCAGAGGAAAAAATCATGAGCACTGATACCACCCATGATGACGATAATATCAAAGCTTTAAAGCGTTTAAGAGAATTACCACGTGGCACTCAGGTTGATTCACGAATTGCAGCAATTCATAGCCTCCTTGGTGAAGGTGAAATTTTCAAAACCTTGAAAATGCTGCGTTGGCCACAAGGTGTTATATGTCCACGTTGTCACTCATCAAATATCGTGCGCAGAGATCCTCCTCCTGATGCGGCAGATCAACGTCACTATTATGTCTGTTTAAATTGTAAAGGTGATGGTAGCCCCAGTGATTTTGATGATTTCACAGGT
The DNA here is from genome assembly GCA_963829835.1 of uncultured Pseudomonadota bacterium. Classification (GTDB taxonomy): domain Bacteria; phylum Pseudomonadota; class Gammaproteobacteria; order Berkiellales; family Berkiellaceae; genus Berkiella. The sequence goes on along the minus strand of CAWHKC010000004.1, from coordinate 2,691,639 downwards.
CTACCCATTGGTGAAATCCGCGCTTTAAGACAATGGATTTTATGCTGGTATTTGATAGGCTTTTGTTCTGTTGCTCAAATAGCAAAAGTGTTAGGGATCAGTATTCAAGAAGTCATGCAAATTGCAACCCTTGGTAATGAATTAACGCAACTCCCTGACAATGAAGCAGAATTACAGGCCAGAGTAGAACTCAAAGATAAGAAAACAAAAGAAAACCGCAATAATCGCGCTAGGGTGGATGAACAAGAAGAAAAGACCCGAAGTGCCAGTCTTTCGCCTTTAAAGCCGGGTTATAAATCAAAGAAATAGGTTATCTACTACCCAAAGAAATGCCTGGTTCTGGCTTTGGAAGTTCCTTTGCAACTTTATCCATTTGATTAATTCTAAATTTTTGTCCAGCGTCAACGGCTCTTGATACATAGGCTTCTCGTATTTGCCTTCTTTCCTCAGGCGTTTCCAATTTTTTATCTAATTCATTATCTTTGAGTAGTTTATCGCCTTTAAACAATATTGAGGATGCATTCTTTGCAACACCAGGAGGTGTTTGCTTCTCATAATGATCAAAAAGGGAATCTTGACCATGACCATAATCAGAAGGATCCGATGTGATTGTAATTTTTTGTTTAGTTTCAGGATGGATCACAAAAAACTCTTTTCCCTCTAAAGCAGCTCGCTTTTTTAGATCAATTAATAAGGCAAGGGCTTCTACAGGCTGTCTCAATTTTTCTGGTCGATAAGTAATATGGATTGGATTATCAAAAGATCCTTTATTATGTTCAGCAATGGCAATAGTGAGTGCCGCTTCCATTTGCCGTCTTAGTTTTCCTTTTTCTTCAATTTTGACATCGTCTTTACTCAGATCACCAAAAGATTTTTTGCCTTCATATAATTTTCTATGATCAACGCTGATAGTGATATTTACGCCACCACCAGTGGTACTTTCAACTTTAATAGGCATTTTATATTTGGATAGTTTAGGATCGCCAACCTCTGTATCAAATTTAGCATGACCTGTCATAGCGAAATGTTTTGACTTCCCTGTGCCTCTCATATCAGTAACACTGCGCTTAGTGTATAGATGAGGGTTAACAACTGCATCTAAACCTTGTCTAAAAGCAGTTCTTTCACTATGGCTAAGGGGTGGAACTTGCTTATCAAGTATGGCTTCAATTTTAATCCGATGCAACACAGATTGTTCCCTTGAGTATTTACTGTTATTTGCTTCAAGCGTTTTCATACTTCTAAGCATCTTTCCGATTTCTTCTAATCCCATTAATTTTGCTTTTAACTCAGGCGTTATCGTTGATGCTTCTCTACACTCTTGACGTGCTCCATTAATCATAAAATTAACTTGTTTTAACACTGCCCCTAAATTCTTTTTCTCAGCCATGATCTCGGCAAGTGATTGAAAAGGTTTACTTTGGAAATTTTCCTTATATACTCCCATATTTTCTGTTCCAAGAAATGTAACTTTAGAATCTCTAAGAGCTTTAATCCTTCTATCCATACCTTCATTCAATTCTTTTGCAACTTCATCTTTTACCTTATTTAAGCGCTCCGGCGTTATATCTCTCCCCAACGCATTTAATAAACCTCTGTTAGCTGATTCTAAGGCTGCACTACCTACATCTTGGGGTATTACCTCTTCTTTTTCTTCGGGATCTGGTGAAGAATCCGTCTCAAATAATACAGATCTATCTTCCGTATTTGGAGGAGTAGCTCCCTCTGGTCCAGGACTTGAAAGAGGTCCTGGCTCTCCAGAGAAAAGTTTCATTTCTTCCGCTGTAAGCAATTCCTCCACATCTTCAGTCTTTTTTCCCATCTTTTTAGCAAACAAAGGTAAGCCACTTTCCCTTCCCGAATGTAAATCAGACATTGATAAAGATCTTGTTAGTTTGGCTCTTGGTTGAGGATTTTTCTGTTCATCAAGTTCTTTACTTCTACGAGCAATATCATCAGTTGTGAAACTTCTTCCCTCAGGTGGTGTTTTGGGTGTTTCTGGTGTTCTTGTTTGCTGCGGTCCGGTATATGCCTTAAATGATGAACTTTTAATCCCATCAAGAGGGAGAGGAGGCACTTTGAGTGTTATTGCCTTAGGTCTTACGCGCTTAGGAGTACCAACATCTTGCTTTTTCTCTTCCTTGTCTTTCTTCTCTTTCTTGTCTTCCTTCTCTTCCTTCACTTCCTTCTTCTCTTTCGATTCCTCTTTGGCTTTTGAAGGATGTTCAATTTTTTTAAATTGCTCTTTAGTAACTGTATTGGTATTAAATGGTGCTGTAGGTCCAGTACTAATCTGTGATTTAAGATTTATAACGTCTTTTGGAGAAAATGCATGTACATATACCTGAACATTTTCTCCTTTAACAACTTTAGCAACCGCTTCCATGGCTTCTTTCATTACCGAAGGATCATTACCAAATGCGCCCTGTCCTACCATGGTTAAATGCAATGGCACTGGTTGGCCTGTTTCCCGACTGCGAATGACAGCTAATTGAGCAGTTGCAACATATTGAGCTACAACTAATTTTTTACAAATTTCTGTTCCTGCCTGAGTTGGTTTATGAGTAAGGGGAGGAGGATTATTATTTTGATAAGAAGGCGCTGCCGTGAAGACTTGTAATTGTTTGGATCCCGTAGGTTCACAAGTTACCCATTGCGGCAAAACACGAAGCTTATCTATATTACTCTCGATATGAGTTAATAACGCCTTCTCATGTACTGGATCGGTTATACGCCATAACTCAAGATAACCATTCTTATATAAATCGGGGTATTTGCCCATTAATGATGTGGGAGGAGGGGGCCCTATTTCAAGTACCAACATATCAGAAAGTGCATGAGGTAAAGCTCCCTTACTTTTAGCTGCTTTTCTATGTAAAGCGCCCGCAGCAGCTTCTATAGACGCTTGCGGACCTTGCGTTGGATCACCAATATAATCCTCAACTGAGGTATCATCTTTAGTCTTTGATTCCTGAAAATCAAATTGACTGGCAACTTGTAATACACAGTTATCACCAAGCGGTCTTCTATGTAAATCATTTACACTAACACCCTCAACGATAGTAAAATCAGGAACTTTTTCAGTGGCTTCAGGCTTCTTACTTCTAGCTAATTCTGCGTTAACTTCACCAGCAGTATACGTTTTTGGTGGGTCGACTTTTTTGAGTTCCTTTAATATGTCATCTTCTTTTTTACCAAATGTTTTTTTTAACCAGCCTGGCTCTCTACCACCTTTTTTAGCCTCATCCTGAGCAACTATTTTTTTGGATTTATATCCTTCTTGACCAAGATTGGCTAGTCTTTCTACTTCTGGAGGTATGGTGGGTGCTTTTAAATAAGAGCTTAAACTCGCCGTGTTCGCTTGTTCAACTCCATCTTTTTTTTTGACTTGATGCATGCTTTTAGGATGCACTTCTTTTCCTTTTGGAGGATTCATTGGCATATTTATACCCTATTACTTAATGTCGTTATGTGTAAAACACTTTCGTTTTGCTCATATTGCAATGATTTATAGGTATGACAATTTAAATAACCAAGAGGTTCGATAAATTTGATGAAGGGTGTATATACTTTAATAAGGAGGGATATTACGATTACCTAACCATATTTTCTCTTTAAAAAATCGGATTAATAACAAGTCAAAACCAACATAGAGGGCATTAATCACAACAAGTCCCATGGCAGTTAATTCTATTTGGATGCCATACCAACCAGAAAGGGTATGGACAAAAATCGTTGCTATCATCGCCAAAGACAGTTTTTGGGCTATTTTACCAACCCCCTGGATCTTGCTCCCAGTAGATATCCATAATCTATCTTCTTTGGTGGTATCAGATACCACCATAAAACCAGAATGAAAAACAGCTGAAGTGTGGAACTTGGCAATCATCTTAAAGAAAACAAACAAAGTTGCAAGCCCAAGAGTAATATACTGTATCGATTTTACCCCCGAAGCATAATAGGCAATTGGTACTAAATGGGTTCCGATAAGGGTATATAAAATACCTTCCTGAAAAACTGTTTTTAAATGTATAAAGGTAGCCCCTCCCCAATAAACCCAAGCTAACCATAATGCAAAGGGGAAAATAAAAAGGCCTATCACAAATTCACGAAGCGAACGACCTTCAGAAATTTTAGCCAAATAAGATCCAGCCAATGGCATCCAAATCATCCACCATCCCCAATATAAGGCAGCAAATCGCGCTTCAAGGGGTATATTGGCAAAATAATTGCCACAATGTTGACATTGTAATTGATAAATCTGCGGATACTTTTTGATGAACCAAATAGTGGCAATACTACTTAATATAAGGAAGAGCACCATCAGCACTATCATAAACAAATAGAACCAGATATAACTTTTGCTTTTCACCGTCATGAAATTAAAAATCTTGCGGCCTAATTTAAAGGATACGACTGGCGTAAAAAAAGACAATACGGTAAAAGTCACAAACGGAACTGCAAAGTGATGTATGCCAAGCAGAACTTCAACACAATAGCTTAATAATAAGATGATAGAGCATGCAACCAATGAAAAAACCATCATGGTTGCGCCATTATTGGTCCCTTCTATGAATGTTTTAATCATGGGTTCACCCCATTTAGGGCTATATTCCCGCGCTATTTGATATAAGTACGGCTCCCCTTTTTTAACATAGGTAACATAGGCAATGATAAGAGCCCACCCGCCATAAACTCCTATAGGTAAGATGCCACTTAACCAAGGACTGAATTCATGAATTGCACTAGTCGCAAATTTAAGCGATATTTCACCTGAGGCAAAACTAGGTCCGCCATCAAAATAAGCAACATAAGCGGCTAACGTAAAAATAATGAAGGCAAGTTGCCCTAAAAATAGTTTTCTGAACCAATGCCATAAAGATAGCTTCTCATTTGCCAAACCCAGCATAAGACTACCTGCCGGCGTAAAGCACATGACTATCAGTACGACAGGGAATGCAAAAATAAAGATGCCATCCAGCAAAAGCCAATCTGGACGCATAAAAGAAAACCACCCAATAAGGGTAAATCCTATGGCGGTGAAAAAAGCGGTTATATAACGTTTATGCTTCATTGCAAAAAAAAGGGGCAATCATTGCCCCCCTTGAGGTTTATTTATCCACTTATACAATGGATTGTTCTTTAAGTCACCTCTTTCTTAAGATCCAGGAGTGGATGGTGCTGGGCAATTACCACTGGAATCAGGCGCACTACCACTATTGGCACAAACACAGGTTCCGGTACCATTGTTCATCTGACCACTAGGACAAGTAACTGATGATTGAGCATTGTATTGTGCTTGAGCTTGTTGAGCCTGGCTAGCAGCTTGCTGCATTTGGACGTTCAATTGATCCAAACCTACATTCATTTTTGCCATAACCGCATTCATGGTTGCCAGCAACGCCATTTGTTGTTCTTGAACACGAAACTGTTGAAATTGCATCCATGCACTATAGGCTTGCATATGAGCCAATTCACGTAATAAGGCTGTATCGGAAGCGGTACTGATTTGTGTATACCAACCAGGATTTGTAAAACGTTGAGCGCTATATTGATCCATAGACTCCATCACACTCATCGTGGCTTGCCCTGAGGAGGAGGGATCAGCGCCAGCGCCAGGTGTGCGTCTAGCGACAATATCACTTAATGCACTCATACTCACTGAAACAATAGCATTTTCAACGATGCCATTAACAATAGCATCTTGTGCTCCCCCATCGATTTGAGTCGGACCACCAGCAATTTTTGTTGCCAAGCCAGGATCGATAGTTGGAAACGGTGTCAGCACCAAATTGATCATTTGTTGAGCTTGGGTTGGTGTAATATTCATCGTGTTAAGATTGTTTGATTGCATAAATTGAGCTAAATTTACCACCATCAATCCCGAGGTATCACCACCTACCACATAGGGTGCGAAGTAAGTATTGTAGACTGCGGATTTTGTTAATAAAGGCGCCGTTGATGAAGTTGACGACGACCCCCCTATGGGTGTTGTTGTTGGCGGAGCAAGTGGTCCCGTAAGGCTCGTTGAAGCAGTATAAGGCGAGATAGCCGCTAAAAAGTTTTGATTAGAAAGTGCAAGCGCAGCTGTACCCACTTTGGTTTTACCAACAGTGGCACCTGCCGTTACAGCCCAGACGCTACCAGGGGCTGCCATAAATAAAAGTTCTTGATCATAAAGTGTTTGATTTACACTTGCCGCCGCCAGATAATTGAGAATGGCTTGCACCATCTCAGAGTTCTTCATATCCATATTAAGTAATATAGGAGCAGTATTTGCTTTTATTTGATCCAGATCAGCTTGTGTACCGGCAACAGCACCAGAAACCGCTTGAAGACCGCCCGTATTGGTAGCTTGTAATGCTTGGATAGCAGCCACATCTGCATCATCGGCATAACACAGTGATGCAAATGATGAGGTAGCTAAAAGCATCACACTCATCATCTTTCTTATGTTCAACCTTTTCATAACACACTCACTTTTTTCATATATTTAGAGTTATTCAAATTAACGAAAAGTGCCACCACTTTGATCTTGTGTTTGATTAAGCGGTTCCTGATAGTTACTTGATGCAGGAGGAGGAGAACTTGAAGATCCACAAGATAATGCTGCGGGCGTACCGGTTGTAACGGTAAATGTTCCTTGGTTTTTTTGAATACACGGTGTCGGTGCTTGATATAGTATAAGTTCTGCTATGACTTTGGGTATCGCCGTTGAAGTACTAACTGTTGAGCCAGTGCCACTCACTACTGCTTGCGTTGCGCTATCAAAAGAGGCCGCATCGGATCTCCAATCAGCCATCACATTCGCGCTTAACAATGAAAACGTAAGCAAAAAGGTTGCTTTGGATAAATTACTCATGATTCGACTCCAATGCCTTTAAGATTAAATTAATTCTTTCTGGTGCAAAAACGCGACCTAACAATTGTAACCGTTCAAAAGCTAAATTACGTTTTAAAAACAAATCAGCATATTTGTTTTTATTTGCGGCATCTTTGGTTTGCTCTTCAGCATAAATCAATAATTTCGATGCCGTTCCCGGTTTCAATACATCAAGAAATTGCATCAGGCGTAATGCTCTTCCCGAATGCGTATTTGCTAATACCTTAATTAACACTGCTTCATCAGTAATTTCAAAGTCCGTAATTTCATCTAAACAAGCACCTAGTCGCAATAAAGTTTCTTCTACTTGTGGATCCGTATCGGCTGCCCAATTTTCTATTCCTTCCATAGATGTCACAATACGATAAAGCGTACGCTTATCGTAGTCATGCCAAAATGCATGAACTGCTTCAAGTGACATATCAGGCATCTCTATCTCCTTTGTCGATTTTATTAGCTTGACCTATATGCAAACTGTAAATTTAAATAGGTCAGCAAGCATAGACTTTTCATATTAAGGGGTATTACTAACATATTACCCCTTCCTAAAATTCAAAACTAGCACCTGAAATAAATTATTACCTCTTCTCTATTAAGTCGGATAGGGCTTTTAAAAAGTTCCACCTTTTTGAAGAAATTTTTTGACCTATCAGCAAACAGTTCGAATTTTTTTACCCCAATCTGTCAAAACGGCCAGGGATAATTTTAGTGAATTTATGTTACATGGTAAACTGATGTTAATATTAAATGTAATCTATAGACATTCGATAAGTATAATTAAGGTATGAATCGTTTTAGGAATTAATTAAGTGTGGATACAAACAAATTGTGGCACGGATAATGAGGTAGAGCATGGGCATTTTTAAAAAGGTATCTAGCCGCTTAGTGGATGTGCGAGTCGACAGGTGGATGAGCTGGGATTATTTGGGTGAAACAGCTGAACGTTTTAAAATTCTGTTTTTAGATATTGTTATCCCTAAAAAAGCGAATACCGTTGAAACATTTGAAGAAGCAATGCAACGCTTAGATCTGACAGAAAATGACCTTATCGAACGACAAAAAGAATTTACGCGTTTATGTTATTTCTTTATTTTTATAGCAATGACTATCATTGTCTATGCACTTTACATGGCTTTTCATGGCAGTATGACAACGTCACTTATTTCTTTTTGTTTAGCTTTATATGCATTAACACAAGCATTTCGTTTTCACTTTTGGTTGTTTCAACTACGAAACCGAAAACTAGGTTGCACGATTAAGGAATGGATGAATTCAGAGATTCATCACCAATCAAGTAAAGAAATAGTCCCTGGCAGCACCAGCCAAGTTAATATACCGCAGGATGCAAAAGATAATAAGGCAAAATGATGAGAGCTTTCCTACATAGAGTATTATTACTCTTTGTTTTATGGATCCCGTCTCTTGCTATCGCAAGTGTATTTGATGTGCCTGCAAATGATAAATCGATGCAATACCTTGGGGAAATTTTTGGCAGCATTGGGACTTTACCCATTCAAGCAAACGGTAATCCTTTAGTTAGTACATTAATCTATACCTTCAACGAAATTGTCTTTGCTCTTGCCATCGTCATCATCATTATCACAACCATTATTGGCACCATCAATACCGCTCAAGAAGGCGAAGCCTTAGGTAAAAAAATGTCTTCCGTTTGGATCCCTGCTCGAGCTGGCATTGGAATGTACTTATTGCTTCCTGCTGTTAGCGGTGGCTATAACTGGATCCAAGTCACAGTTATGTGGCTCATTATACAAGGCGTAGGCGCAGCAAATGCCTTATGGACGCAGGCTCTTGAATCTAATGAAACCGGCGGAAGCCAGGTTTCCGATACACGTCAAGCAGATCTCACTAACATGTTAACTAACGTCACTAATATTTTTACAAGTGTTGTCTGCATGCAAGCAATTAATAATAATATGATTTCAGATCCTAACGTCAATAAGCTGATGGGTAGTGATTTTGTTACGCCAACCGCCACGCCAGATAACTCCGGGGTTCAGTTTGCACGCTCTAATCCACCTGCAGGTGAAACACCACTTTGCGGAACGATAACCATCCCCGATGTTGGTTCTAATCCCATGACGAATAGTTCAGATCCTAATGATCCGGTTATACAACAACGCCGACAAACTATTGTAGATGCCGTGCTATTAGCTGAACAAGCCCTTGAACCTTCAGCTGCTGAGGCACTTGCCGGGGGTAGTGCATCAACGTGGCAGTTTGCTGATGCATGGGTCGCTGCCGCACGTGCATTAGGAGGAGCAGCTCAAACACTTGCCAACGATCTGGCTACACCTGGTACCACCACTGATCCCTACGCCCAAGCAAAGCTTGATGGCTGGATCCATGCCGGCAACTATTACGCTCAGTTAGTCGCTTCTGGTACTTATAGTCCTGTCAGCATCACTCTTGGCTATACAGGATATAGTGCAACAGAGCTTTCAAATATATTGGGAAGCCCTGCAAATGCAATAGGTTACAAAATTAATAATATCGGCACAGCCGGGGGTACTTATCGACAATATGTCAATAACGATCCTGATTTGGCTCCTTTCTCACCTTCTCAAAGTCAAGGCGGATCCTTACAAGCGATTGCTTTACAAAATACAAGCCCCGGTGCACAAGCCGCTGTTATTATGAATGCCATTTTTGGCGGAAGCTTTTTCTCAGATGCTGCGGCTAATTTTGGTGCGCAAATTACAACCGGCTGCTTAAGCAACTCAAGTGATCCTAATTCTCAACTAGGCGATCCTATCACCTGTATGTCAACTTTTGGTGCAAAATTAGCCTCTGCCTCTGAAATGACTTTTTGGATTGCCATTGTGGTCGTAATAGGGATCTGGATTGCTACATCATTTGTATCTTGCTTACAACCCGCGGCACATACGATGAATAAACTGTTAGCGATTGTCATCCCTATTGCTGCCATCATGTTATTGTTAGTTTGGGCTGCGGGAATCTCATTGGCATTATATGTTCCAATGATACCTTTACTTGTGTTTACATTTGCTTCAATTACCTGGGTACTTCTTGTGATAGAAGCAATGTTGGGAGCGCCCTTAATCGCTTTAACTTTAATTATTCCTTCAGAAGATGAAATTGGCAAAGCTGGCCATGCAATTGTAATTTTACTTGGTCTATTCTTACGACCCGCCTTGATGATACTTGGTTTTATTTTTGCTCAAAAATTATTAATGGTCGCTATTGGCATGTTAAATTTTGGCTTTGCAGGAACCATGAAAATGAGCATTGTCGGTGGCGTGGGTCCTTTTGGATTTATTTCAATATTAGTGATGTATTCTGGCATTGCAGTCAGTTTAGTACACGAAGCATTTAGTTTAATCTTTGTATTGCCTGATAAAGTGTTACGTTGGATGGGCGTAGCTGGTGAAGGAAGTGAAGCGGGACAAATTACTAAAGAATTGGATGCTGCGCATGAAAAAGGTGCTGGCGTTGGTAAAGGAATAATGAAAGGAGTCGCAGATAAAGGCGGTAAAGCAGCTTCAAGTAAGAGCTCAGAAGGCTAAAGTAGGATATATGAAACGTAATTTATTGATATTTTCATTGTTAGGACTAGCCCTTAGCTTATTGCCAAGTGTTGTCTTCGCATTTGATTTTTCTTGGCAAAATCCTACTAACGATAAATCCTTATTTTATCTTGGTCAGATTTTCGGGCCTGTGGGTACCGCATTGCCCAATGGAACAGGAAATGCACTCATCAGTCAATTATTCTCTATTTTCAATATTGCTGTTTTAACACTTGGTAGTATCGTCGTTAGCTATACCATTATTCTTTCTACCATTAACACCGCGCAAGAAGGTGAAGTAATGGGAAAGAAATTTTCATCTCTTTGGATCCCATTACGGTCAGCTGTTGGTATGGCTTTTCTTATTCCAACCGCCAGCGGTTATTCCTTATTACAAATGATGATGATGGAAATTGTGGTCTATGGTTGCGCGGCAGCCAATCAAATATGGGCACAAGTTGTTTATGCATTTTCTAGCTCAGGTACAGGCCTTACCGGCACCATCTCAATGGATAATGCAGCTCTACAAGCCACCGCTCGTTCCATACTACAAAGTGCCGTATGCACTAATGTCATCAATAATGATCCAGCCTGCAAAGGATTAGGCGGCAACAATACTGTAACGGCTTACCCAGATTCAACGGGCGCCACGCTTATTTTTGGTGTGAGTGGCAACAATAGCTATAGTCATATTTGCGGTTCTGTCACCGCTGGAACCACACCAGCACAAGCACTCGATGCGTCAAGTTGGCAGGCTTCTAACCAAATGGCTTTTGGATTAGCCTATTCCTACTACGGACAAGCAGCATCAGAAATTGCATCCAATAATTTACCATCAACCTCCAATATTATTTTTGGCGGTATGAACGTATTACAAGGTAATATGACTTCTACTCCTCAAATTCAAAATAACAATCTCGATGCTGCGAATCAACAAGCCATAGATAATGGTTGGTTATTTGCTGGTAGCTATTATTTTGTGATGATTTCTAACGGTAATAATAACTTATCATGGACAGGCAGCTCTCCCGTCATAGGCGTCCCTACGGTTTATACAGGCGTACCAGCCACAGATCAGGTTTCCAATCTTAGTGGGGCCTGCGCTGCAGTAGTTAATTCTGCTGTTGGCGCAAAATTAACCACCTATTTAAGTTATTCCGACCAAGCAGGTCAAGGGACAGGGTCAAGTACAACGATGATTATGCCTTCGGTTCCAGCACCTGATTCATTTACGGGTGTCATGGATGCCATCAATGGACCACTCACCAGTGGTATGAATACCTTTATGGCAAAGTTAACAACGCATGATCCAAGAGGACCCATTGCCTCACTTGCAGATATTGGTTCTTTGATTTTGAATATTGCTCAAATAGTCTGGTTTGCTGTGATGATAGCATCACTCATTGCTTTACTCCTTGCTTGTATCCTTTCTGGCATGCAACCAGCTTGTTGGGCCGTTAGCGCCGGAATCACTGTGTTAATGCCAATTCTCACTGCTATTATCATGTTGTTCTGGGGAATCGGAGCCATGATAGGGATCTATTTACCGATGGTACCTTATCTTGTCTTTACCTTCACCGCGCTTGGCTGGATGTTATTGGTGATAGAAACCATTGTTGCTGCGCCTATTGTTGCACTTGGCTTAGTGAGTCCAGCAGGTGATCATTTAGGAAAAGCAGCCCCTGCAGTCATGTTAGTTGTCAATGTCTTCTTAAGACCCAGCTTAATGGTCATTGGTTTTGCCATTGCATCAAAACTGGCCGACGTCATGATACAAATGCTTAACTATGGATACTTTGCCACATTAAGTACCAACACCCATGGGACGGGTTTATTCGGTGCCATCGCCACACTTGGCTTATATGGCGGTACTGCTTTGGCTGTTATTCATGAGTGCTTCTCCCTAATCCATGTACTGCCAGATAAAATAGTTCGTTGGATTGGTGGCCAAGCTGACCAATCCAATGCTAAAGCATTAATGGCTGAGGCCAAGAAAGGCGCTGAAAAAGGTGCAGAAATTGGCGCAGGTATCATGAAAGGTGCAGCTGGTGTCATGCAAGAACAAGCCGAACAATATAAGGACGAGGCCGGCGAAGAGGAAGGTTAATCTTAAGGGATTATTATTATGGCAAAAAGTTGTGACCTCTACTTTAAAGCAGCCTTAGAATGTCATTTAGAGGCTGTTGAAGTTGAGGAATTCTATGGTTTTTATTTCAAAATGAGAAACAAAGTTTTCAATTTCAGAGGATCTCATACACCCATAAATGATATTGCCAGTTTTAGCATCGCAAGCAATAAATATTGCACAAACCGACTTCTTAATAAGGCAGGGATCCCTGTTCCTAATGCGACAGGCTTTACTAAAAGTGACTATGATAATAATCAACTTGATTTAAGTAAAATGAGCTTTCCACTGGTCGTTAAACCCACATGGGACTCGGCTTGTGGATGGGATGTAACATGCAATATTAAAAACACTGAAATGTTACACAAAGTCATTAAAGATGCCTTACAACGGTATGACTGCTTAAGCATAGAGGAATATCAACCAGGACTACGATCTTATCGTATCTTAGTCTTGTATGGTAAAGTTATTGGTCTTGTCGAGCGAATCCCGGCTCATGTGATTGGCGATGGTCAACATTCAATCACACAGCTGATTGATATAGAAAACAATAATCGTGAAAAACATAACAAGATCTTACCACTTGGTAAGATTAAGATTATGACTGAAACTGAGATTATATTTGATGAACTTGGCATCAATGCTGATTATGTTCCAAAACCCCAGGAAAGAATTCCTATTCGATATATCTGTAATTCAACTTGGGGTGGAACTTTTATAGGACTAGATGTTAAGAAAATTTGCAAAGAAAATGCCGATTTAGCAAGTCGTGCGGCTAAAGAGCTTAACTTAAATATTGTTGGATTAGATTTTATCTGCACCGATATTAGTATCCCTTATAATCAAACAAAAGGTTTTATTATTGAAGCAAATGCAAGTCCTGATATTTCAATCCATGAAAATACCGTCAATGGCATCCCAACGAGAGTCAGCTTAATTGTCATTAAAAAAATAATACAGAAAAATTTCTTTTCTTATCTTTATCAACGCTTAAGTAATAAATATATAACGATCGTTTTGCGATTCTTGTTTATCCTTATTATTCTTTTTGTTTGTTATCAACTCTTCATATTTACCTAGGATCAACTCAAAATGACGGCAAGCGATGATCTTATCAAGCATATCAATGTAGCAATGCGCTCTAAGAAAAATCTAGGTACCTTTTCCACTACCCACATGATTGAAGAGGCCGTAAAGGTTTTTAATTATTATGCCAGCTTAAATGCCGTGGATAGTTGCGCTTATCCTGAATTTATCTCCATTGAACAAGAATGTGGAAGGTTTTTCCTTGATTTATATCATGGCAATAATCACAATGATTACCGTTATTTCACCACCTCGGGTTCCTCTGAGGCGCTTTTTATGTCTTTGTTGTTTATGAAAAATTATTGGCGTTCAAAAAATCCCGCAACAACGACTAAACCTAACTTTATTATTGGCACCAACGGTCATACTGCTTTACACAAAGCAGCTGCCTATTTAGATGTGGAATTACGCCTTATTCCTGTTCACAAACAAAACCTTAACCTCGATGTTAATCAAATTATTAGCCAAATCGATGCCAATACCATAGGAATTGCTTGCACGCTAGGCGCAACCACAACGCTTTTATTTGATGATATTGAAAAACTCAATACACTGCTGCAACAATTTCGGCTTGAAAATAATATTTTTATACCCATTCATGTGGATGCGGCAAGTGGCGGCTTTATTGCTCCCTTTTCTCATCCTGAATTGATTTGGGATTTTCGCTTAGAGCATGTGATGAGCATTAATGTATCAAGTCATAAGTTTGGCATGGTCTACCCCAGTTTGGGGTGGTTATGCGTTAAAAATGAAATATCCTCTGAAGATTTGGCGCATGAAAGTCATTATTTAGGAAAATCCATTAAAAGATATCCCATTCAATTTTCCCATTCTGCATCCCATCTTTTCACGCAATCCTATTATATTAAAGCTCTTAAAAAAGAGGGCTATGAAAGCATTGTGAAACAATTATTTGAAATGGCAGCGCAATTAGTCGTCGAATTTAAAAAGTTTGAACAAATAAAAGTAATTACACCAAACAAGATCCCTTCCCTACCCGGTATTATCTTCACATTGAACAAATCCAGTCCTGAACACAATTTAGCAGCCCTTGCTTCCTATTTAGAAGCCAATGGCTGGCATCTGCCCACCTTTAGATTGCCCCATCCTTGCTCGGATGAATTAGCCTCTAGAATCATTATCCGCCAGGGGTTTAATCAAGATTTGATGCACGATTTGCTTAAAGATATGACCAATTATTTTGCAAGTACACCCGAATAACTCCTGCGCCTACGTACCGCGGCTTGTCCGCGGTATCCCTTCTTAAAGCTGGATGCCGCGAACAAGTCGAGGCACGTAGGCAATAGGCAAAAAAAAGCCGCTGTTACGCGGCTTTTTTAGAGCTTTTTTATTATTTATGTTTTGGTGTTGGTGTTGGCGCTGGTCCCTGTCCAGGACGTACCGCGAACTGTTGAGCAGAATCCGGTCCTTCATTCTTGGCCTTATTTTTTCCTTGTTCAATAGAGATTCCAAGCTTGCTTCTTTGTTCTGCATTGAAACCACCTGAACCAGACATTTCTTTCTGGAACCACAACCATTGGATCTCATGTGATTCTTGCCAATCTTCAATCGGCACATAACCGTTGGCGCGAATGGAGTGTCTATCAGCTGTCCCATCGGTATTAGGCTCTTGGTTGTAGTCAACATTACCAGCACCATCCACTGGATAGATAGCTGGATATTCAAACGTACCATCAGGATTCGTCTTTACGGTAGTTTTTGCATTAAATAATGGTTTGCCATTAAATACTTCTTGGGTTCCATCTGCTTTAAAAATAGGGGTTCCTCTTTCTACTTTACGTAAAGGTTGATAAGCAACTCGAATATCATCATCTTTTGCTAAACCACTCGCAATACGAAATTCTTTTTCTTCATCTAATGCCAAAGCATCGTTGTATTCACGTTTTTGGATCAAGTATTGCGTTTGAAAAATCGATTGGAAAAATTGAATAATGAAAAGCGCAATAATTTCACCAGCTAATACGTTTGGATCCATCGAACCCATATGTCTCATTTTGCTGGCAATACTGGGGTCATTATCTTGAGCCATACCGGGATTGCCGCTATAGCCAAAAACAGCTCGACGTTGATCCATTCGATCTTCGGTGACTTTTCTGCGACGTTTAAGTTCTTTCTTCCATGCATCTTTTTTAGCTTTTTCTTCTTCTTCTTTACGCTGTTGCGCAAAATTGTTATATGCACTTAATTCGGGTGCTCGTACTGGACCATCAACTGCCATGCTTCCTCCTGGGAACGACTACTAATAATAATTTTTTTGTTACGCACATTTAACCATATCACTGTTAAAAAGTCAAGTTAGCTATTTATCTTAATGTGCATGTACATGTAGAGAATATGGGGGCTAATTGTTTATTTTACAGTAGGTTAAAGGGAAAGTGGCGGGGAAAGCGATGAAATGCATGTAAATGATGATAAATCGGATCTTTTCTATTGTATGTTGTATGTAGGGGCACACCCTGCGTGTCCTACGAAGCTTCTGAGCGTAGAAGGATGTCCGCCCTCATTTACCCCTTTTAGGTTTAGGCCCTTGTTTAGCCTTAGCCTCCTTACCTACCTGAGCATGTTCTTTTGCATCATCTCCCATTTTTTTCCCCATATCTGCAGCCATCGAGCCAATCTCGCCAACTCCTTTAGCCATTTTACTAATACCTGATTTAACTTTTTTAGCAAGAGCCTTAAGTTTATCACCAGCACCAGCGGCTTTATCTTTACCAGGAGTCATGCCTTTCCCTTTGCCACCGCCTTTCTTCATTTCGCCATTTTTGCTGCCAGCTTTTTCCGTTTTTTTCGTTTCTTTGCCACACTTCTTTCCGGCTTTTCCTAATTTCTTCATCATATTGTCTTTAGCCGAAGCAGCCTTTTTCCCACTTTTATTAGCGGCTTTGGCTTTGTCTCCGGCTTTTGCCTTGGGCTTTGATTCCTTCTTATGTTGCTTATCCATTTTCTTGTTGTCTTTCTTATGTTGTTTATCCATTTTTTTATTGTCTTTTTTATGCGTTTTATTCATATCCTTATTTTTCATATCATGTTTTTTCTTTTGTCCTTCCAATTCCTTCTTATGATGCTCTTGTTTTTTCTTTATTTGCTCTTCATGCTTCTTCTGCATCTCTTGCATTTTTTTCTGTTTTTCAGGACCATCTTTTAGTTTTTTATCTAACTCATTCTTTTGCTTCTCCTGAACTTCCTTCAATCTTTGCATATCATTTTTCTGCTGCACTTCTAATTTTTGACGCGCTTCAGTCTGCACCTTTTGTTGCTGCTGCTGTTGCTGCTGTTGCGCCCGCTGTTGTTCCTGCTGCAGCTGCTGCTGTTGAACTTGTTGTTGTTGCTTCTGTTGCTGCTGCTGTTTCTCAAGGTTCTGCTTAGCTTCAACCTGCTGTTTCTCTTGTAGCGGCTTATCTTGATTTTGTTTTTGCTCTTGTGCCTGCTTTTCTTCAAGTTGTTTTTTCTCTAGAGCCTGCTTTTCTTGAAGCTGTTTTTGCTCTTGAGGTTGCTTTTCTTGAATTTGTTTTTGCTCTAGAGCTTGTTTCTCTTGAAGTTGTTTATCTTCAAGTGCTTTTTTATCTTGAAGTTGTTTATCTTCAAGTGCTTTTTTCTCTTGAGGTTGCTTATCCTCAACTTGCTTTTTCTCTTGGACTTGTTTCTCTTCAAGTTGCTTTTTCTCTTGGGCTTGTTTCTCATCAACGTGAGTTTTTTCTTGAGCCTGCTTAGCTTCAATTTGTTGTTTCTCTTGAGCTTGCTTCTCTTGAATTTGTTTGTCTTCAATTGCTTTTTTCTCTTGAGGCTGCTTCTCTTCAATTTGCTTTTTCTCTTCAATTTGCTTTTGCTCTAGAATTTGTTTCTCTTCCAGTTGTTGTTTCTCTAGAGCCTGTTTCTGCTGCAGTTGTTCTTTCTCTAGAGCCTGTTTCTGTTCTAAGTGAGCTTTATTTTCTGGTTGTGGCTTAGCATCATTTTGCTGTCTTTCTTTAGCCTGATCCTGTGCTAACTTCTCTTTCTCTTCAGCTTGCTTCTGTTCTAGCTGCTTTTGCTGAGCTTGTTGTTCAGGATTGAGTTCAGGTTTTGGACCCTTTAATTCAGATTTTGGCGGATTCATTGCATTGTTAATCAACTGCTGAACTTCAGGCGGCAATTGCTTTAAGACATCCTGGAATTGCTGCGGTAATCCAGATTGAGTCGGTTGCGGTGAACCAGGTTGCGCACCAGGCTTATCAGGCTGCGGTCCTCCAAGTTGAGATTTCTGTACCTGATCCAATTTATCATTGATTTGTTTCTGCACATCCTGTGATAACTTATTAATAACATCCTGCACCGGTTGCGGGAGTTGTCCCATCATTCCTTGCAAAGCAGGGTTAGATCCTGATGCTCCAGGCCCCTCTGGCTTAGGTCCTTCCTGAGAGCCTGGTTTAGGTGTTTCTGGGGTTTTTCGTGCTTCCTCTCTCCTGCCTTGTTCAAGAGTTAAATCTCTCAACCTTCCTTCATCAGGAGAGGGGGTTTTAGTACCAACTTGGTCACTTACACCTTTATTCTTCAGATCGCCAATTTCTTTCTTTAAATCCTCATCACTTATCTTTGCCATCTTTTGTTGATGTTCTGAGAGAGGTTGTTGGCCACCAGGTTGCGTAGTGCCTGCTGAGGTATTGTCACCTAAGCCCACTGATCCCTTCATCTGTTTCTGGTCTTGCGTACCTAAACCAATCCTAGCTTCTTGTCCTTCAAGTTTTGTCGATTTAGCTACTGCTAAGTCTCTTTCTTTTGTCGCAGAATTTAACTCTTTTTTTGCTTCATCAAGATTTTTTTGAGCAGCAGTCTCTGCAGTCTTAGCTTGGGCTAATTCTTTTTGTAGTCCCGCTTGTTGATCTTTAAACTCAGGTTTTCCTAACTTTCCACTAATTTCTGCCTGCCTTGCTTTGGCTTCGTCTAATTGTCTTTGAGCGTTCGTTTGTTTTAAGGTGGCGCCTTCGATCTTAATGTCTGCTTCTTTGATATTATTTTGATTTCGTTCACCTTTAACACCGGCGATATTTTTAATATGTTCATCATATTCCTTGAGGCCTTCTTGATAACCTTTGAGTTTTTCTTCCATTCCGGCTAATTCTTTTTGTTCTTTTGAGTCTTTAATGCCAATCTTGTCAGCATTTTTAGCTTTAAATTCATCAATATCTTTTATCAAAGCCTGTTCTTTATCTTTAAGATGTGCCATATCCTTTAACATCGGTTCCATATTTGTTAAATCGTTTTCAGCACGATTGGTGCGAATCTTATTAACCCCATCTGCAAATAGAGAAGCTAACATTAACAATAACCATGCAATCATTTGACCAAGGAGTTCTGCGCCATCTTTTGAATCACTCACGCTAGGCATATCATCAAGCATTGATTTAGAAGCAGAACCTGGTTCAGGAATTGCATTTAATTTTCCGGTAGGTTTGTCCTTTTCTCGCATAGCAGGTTCTTTTCCAACAAGCTTTTGGTCATCAACTTGTTTTTGCATTCCTGGATCTGTCTTACCTAGCTTAACTTTGGCATCCGCAGAGTCATCTTTTTTAGATTTTAGAGCGTCTTCTTTTGCTTTTAAATCAGCTTCTTTTTTACCAAGGAGATCTTCGGCATCTTTTAATTTAGCTTTATTTTCATCTGTTGGATTTTTCTTTAAATCATCGACAACACCTTTTTGATCGCGAACGTCTTGTTTTAACGCTCTAACTTCATCGACTAAGGCTTTCTCATCTTTCTTCATTACCTTAAGCTGTTCTAATTGCGGTTTATTTGTTTTAATATCTTCAATCCGTTTTTTGATCTTCTGTAAAGCCTCTTGCTTTTCTCCAAGGGATTTTTCCATACCCTTTAATTGAGACTCCATATCCTTTTTTTGATCTTTATCAGTGGTTGCTAAAACTTTAACTTTAAATTCATCATGGTCTTTCTTGGCAGCATCAAACCCTTGTTGCATTTGTGGAAGCGCTTGTTCATGGTTTGCAAGCTCAACTTCTTCAGCGTCAATTTGCTTTTGAATAGCGTCAACTTCTTTTTCTAAATTAAAGGATTCTTTATTAGAAAGCGCTACTTCATCAGCAACATCCTTTGCATCCTTCATCTCTGGCGGCGTTACTTTTAGTATTTCATCAACAATAGGTTTAGTTTCGGCTTTAAAGAGTTCTGATTCTTGTTCTTTTTGAACATCCGATTTGGGGGGAGTATCACCAGGTGTACCAGAAGGCGGATTATCGCCGTCCAGGCCAAGACTGCCCTGTGGATTTTTACCCAGCTGCTTAGTTGAAAGCTCATCTAGTTGTTTCTTAAGTTTTGCCTTGCTTGCTTCTACCTTTTTAATATCATCATTTGCTTGATCAATTTTTGCTGTTTCTTCTTTAATAATTTTCTGAGCATATTCAATTTGATTATTCGCCCCTTTCAAGTCAGTCTGAGCAGCTGTATTTTTTGGATCATCCTTAAGCTTTTTCTCTGCCGCTTCTTTTGCTTTAGTTGCAAGTTCAAGATTCTTTTCCGCTTGCTCTTTAATAGGCCTTGATTCAGCTAACGTCTTATTCGCCTGTTCTAGTCTCTTGTCGCCTCTGGCAAATTTAGCATTAGCCACATTTTGAAGATGTCTTTCATAAGCATCCAATCCATACTGCATACCCTGTGATTTTTCTTTTAATTCACCAAGTTTTTCATCGTCACCGGGTGTTCGCAATTTCTTGCCTTCTAAATCGCTAATCTCTTTATCTACTTTTTTCTTATCCTCAACAAGATTACCCATATCCTTTAATTGTGGAGCCATATTTTCAAAATCATTTAAAGCAACTTTTCTTCGTGCAGCGTTAACGCCTTCTGCAAAAAGGCTAGCAAGCATTAATAATAACCAAGCAATCATTTCACCAAGAAGTTCTGGGCCGTCTTTATTTCCCATTTGTGGTATTTGATCAACTGTATCTTTGGCTATTTCACCAGCCTCTGGTATGCGACCTGCTTTATCAGGACCATACTCTTCCTCTCCTGCTAATTTGGCTTCTTCTTTTGCTTTAAGAGACGCTGCATCTGCATCTTTTTGCTCTTGCGATTTCTCTGTTTTAGGAGCATCAGATGTAGAGCCTTCAGGTTTTGGTCCGCCATCGGTTTGCGCTTTGACTTCTTTATCTTTTTTAGCTTGTTCTTTAAGTTCAGGATCAGTTGCACCAAGCTTTTCTTTTAATTCAGTAGATTCTTTTTTAACACCATCTAGTTTACCTTCAACATCTTTCAATTCTTTTTGCTTAACCCCAAGCTCTCCTTGATCAGATTTTATTTTTGCATCAAGTACTTGAAATTTGTCCGCATTAGTATTAAATTGACTTGTCTTCGTATCGATCTCCTTATTATTTTTGTCAATCTCACCTTTGCGAATATCAATATTCATAGAAAGAGTGGCCTTTTCTTTAGTCTTCAAGTCGATCAATCTTTGTCTTTCTTTTTCAAAGTCTTGATACTCTTTTGTCGTTTCATCCGTGTGGGGGTTTTTAAATGCTGATTTACTATTCTTTTTATCAAGATTAATCAGTTCCTGCTCCACCTGCTGAATTTTAACTTGATCTTGACTATTCTGCGAAGTCAAACCCTCATTTGCTTGCTTAAGCGTTCCAATTTCTTTATCTAATGTTATATTCTCATTATTTAGTTGCTGCGCAGATTCTATATTCTTTCTAATCACTTGTTGCCGCTGCTCAATATCAGGTAACAATTTCCCTTTTTCTACTAAGAGTTGTTTTTCCTGATCGAGTAACTTTTTAAGATCTTCATATGGCTTTTTATCTTCGTCTAACTTCTTATGCCTTGCATTATTCTCAACCAATTTAGCTTCATTCTTTGATATTTCTTTACCTAACTCGTCATCTCTTCTCATTAAGTTGTCTCTTTGAATACCAAGAGACTTCAATGTATCCTCATGTTTTAAAACACTATCTTTTGCTGTTTTGGCATTCGCATTGACCTTTTGTATTTTTGCATCAAGCTCTATGATCTTATTATCATGTTTTTCCAATGTCTTTTTGTCATTTTCTAATTCCGTCGTTAATCCTGCTAATTTATCATTATCTTGTTTTAACTTATCTTGCAATGGAGCAATTTTTTCTTGTTGTGCTTTTTCAAACGCTGTTATTTGATCGGGTGATGCACTCGCAGGAGGCTTTTCTTTTTTTAATTTGTCTATTTGAGAATTTTGGGTTCGAATTTGACTTTCAAAAGTATTAATCTCACCCTGTTTTGCCCCTATTTTTCTTTGCAATTCACCTTTTGCTGTTATTTCGGCTTTCTGCTGAGCATTAAGTTCCTTGGATTGTTGGACAAATTGATTTGCTTTTGTTTGTTCGGCATCTTTTTCACCAGTAACTCTGACAATTCCTTGATTAACCTCATCCAAATCTTTTTTAACCTTAACTTGAGCATCCTTATCAGCAGAGATTTGTTCGGTCAATGTTTTATGTTCAGTTTCAAGAGTTTTAATTTCTTTATCAATTTCCCCCAATTTCTCATCAGCATGCGCTAATTGCTTATCAATAGATTCTTTAGCTTCTTGCAAAAGAGTCATTGATGTGTCTATACCTTTAGATATCGCTTGCGCATTATACTGTAATTGGCGTTCTTTAATTTGAGCTTCTTGTTGACTAATTGCCGTTGCTAATTTTCCTTGTTCTTCTTTTGTTTTATCTGCGTCCTTTCCTTTTGACTCAAGGACTTTTTGTTCTTGCTCTTTGAGTTGGACATGCTTGATAATGGCTTCTTCAAGTTGCTTTAATTGTGCTCTTTTATCTTCAATTTGCTTCTTTATAGGTGCGTTGATTTCATCAAGTGCTTTTTGATGGTCCGTTCGTTTGACAGGGTCGATTCCTCGCATTCTTTCGACTTGCGCTAAAAACTCTCTATTTAAAACTTCCGATTCCTTTTGCGGAGTGCTTAATTCAGGGGGCGCTCCACTGTCTTTAGCTTTTTTCTGTAATTCAAGCTCTTTTGATTCTAAGCTTTTAAAAGTTTCAAGATGTTGATCTGCTTGCACGTTTGCAGAAACACGGACATCAAACTTATCCCTTATCTCCCTATTTTTTTGAATAGCCAAGTCTGTGGCTTTATTATGTGCATCAACTCTTTGTGCAAAATCTGGACCTGGATTTGCTTTTTCTGCCTCAAGTGCTTTTGACTTATCTGCAAACTCTTTCATCTGGCTTGCAAATTGCTGTTGAATAGCTCTTGCTTCGGTCAGAAGTTTTTGTGTTTCTGAACTTGAGGACTTGCCCTTGACTTTTTCTTCCACCTTCTTTGCCCAGGCATCAACCTCACCCTTAGCTGTGTTTCCGGTTCTTATATATGGGATGGTAGGTTTTGTTGTCTGAGCTTTTGTTGCTTCAACTTTGGGTGGTGGTGTCTGTGGTGCCTTAACTTCTGGAGCAGGCGTATTCTTTACTTCCATCTCTTTCAATTTTAAACCAATAGCCAAAATCTCCTTTTCTTTTTCTTTCTGTTCTGATCCTGACTCCCTCCTCTTTTCATTGATTTTTTTAATTCCTTCTACCAAAGCCATTTGTTCTGATATTAGTCTCCCTTGTTCTTTACCAATAGCGCCCGAGCCCTTAAAACGGTTAAGCAGCTGACTATTCACTACATTAAGTCGTGCTTCCGCACCTTCGAGGATCCCATCTGGATCTTTGGGCATCTCTTGCTGTGCCTTAGATATTCTAAGTTCTTGAGTTCTCTCTTGTTGTAATCTAAGTGATTGTTGATATTTGGCTTGTCTTTCTTGCTCTTTGGCTTCCGCTTTGGCTCTCTCTTGATTTTGCTTTTCTCTTTGTTCTGCTTCTTTATTTGATTTTTCCTTTTCCTTATCAAGTTTTTTTGCTTTGGCCGTTAAGTCAGTATCAATTGTTTCGATTTGCTTTAATATGCCTTCTTTCTTTTCAGGCGATTTTTCCTTGTTATATTCAGCTGTTAAATCTTTAATCTCCGCAATTTTTTTCACTAAATCACTTTGCTGTATCTGCAATGCTTTTCTACGTTCGTCAATAGCATCGCCAATTTTATATTTACTTGAATCCCACTCTCTTACTGAGACTTCCAATAAATCATTTGCTCTTTGAAGTGCTACTTCTGGCTTAAAAGAGGATTGTGATTTTTTCTTCAGTTCCGCCTGCTGTTCAGGAGACATGACTTGTACAATAGGTGAGTTAATACGTACCACCTTCTTTTTCTTTTCTTTGCTTTCAGGTGTTCCTTCTGGGGCAAACTCCGTTTCACCTCTCTTTTCTGCCAGTGCTTTGCCTCCGTCTATAACAATACCAGCACCTTTTTTCAATGCTCCAGTAACTTTACCGAGAACACCAGATTTTTTAGGTTGTTCAGGACCTTCCCCAGAACCAGTGCCTGTTGTACCTGAACCTTTGCCGCCACCTTCTGTCGTCATATGATCTCCTCGATCAAATCGGCGCTAACTATTTCTCTATACTTTTCCTACTGCTTTGTCTTTTCCTGAAATTGATTTTCTGTTAAATTAATATCTTGTATTTCTTTATTTATTCTGGCTAATTGCGCATCACGATAACGTCTGATCCGACTATATTCTTCTAGTTCTTTTATAATGTCGTCTTGAGCTGCATCATCATGGATCTTTTCTAAAATAACCAATCGACTAATTAAATTTCGTTTTTTGATTTCTGCTTTTTCGATCTCAATTTGAGATTGCTTTTTTTGATCTTCAAGCTTATCTAATAAAAGTTTTTTTATTTTTTCGAGGGAGGCGACTATTTCATCTGACTTATTATTTTTAACAAAGGCTTGTATTCTCATTTCATGAAAATCTTGCATCATTTGTTTGTACGATTTTCCGAATTCAAACGCCCCCAAATTTGCCATCTATCACCCCTGTACTTTTATTATGATGATTGCTGCTAGGTCACTTTTTTGCGTGAATCAACACGTAAAATGCAACCTGGATAACTATTCTTATAAAGTTAGACTGTGGGGTAGGGAAGAAGTTTCATGGATTAAAAATTTATTAAGTGGTGGGCACGCTAAAAGCTTTGCCCACCCTACGATGAAAAAGACTCTTAAGTAGGGTGGGCAAAGCTTGCGTGCCCACCATGTGAAAATTAATCCGATTTGGCTAAAGCACTCCCACTTGATAAGAACTTGCTAAACATATCATAGAGCTGCTCCATGGCATCATGAACGCCTTCGATATCTTTATGCAGCACATCTTTTGGTGGGTAATAGGTAGCTTTGATGATATCGTTAATGATGTTATCAGCAATTTTGGTGGCATCGGCTTCTGCTTGACCACTTAATCTTTCAATGTGCATCAAGGCTTCTCGCGTACGTCCACGCAATAATAAAGGATTGGAGAATCGTTTAAGATCTTCTTCACCAATAATTTCAACAGCAAAATCTGGAACATGCACGGGTGTAAACGCATGCACTTCATTGGCAAATTCTTGAGATTGTTCTGCTTCAATTTCTTCGCGAATTTTACGTTGTTTATCCACTTCTTTTTCTAAGATGGCAATGACTGCTGCAATGGAACGTTCAAAAGGCTTTAAGGTGCTATAAGTCATTGCCGCTTGTGCTACGGTGTTAATATCTTCATTCGGAGCCGGTGGTTCCATCACAAATTGCGGAGCGCTAAATACCTGTACAAATCGTTTAATGCGTTTATCTAAATTCGCCAGCGTACTTTCTGCTGGCTTTTCAACACACAGATATTGATTTACCTGCATTCTTTTAGCTGGTTTTGGATTAGCATAAAACATCCGAGCACGGATAATTTTAGAGCGCCAAAAGATATGAGCGTCACCTTCACGTTGGTCTCTTAAATCTAATAAGTCGATCCGTGAACGTTTTTCTACGGAAGCATTACGTGTATCGGTATAGTTGTTGGTCATACTACCGGCATTTACTTGGAAACCACTGACTGAGGTTGCATATGTTTCACCAGCAACTTTGTTAAAAAATTCCCAAGTGTCAGTTGGATCTTCCATTTTCATACATATTTTAATGTTAGTATTTGCACCAATGGATGCGGCTTCTTCTTTTGAAGCTTTTTGGAATGCAGGTAAATCTTGACCTGCAAAGATAGCCGAGAAACCAAGTGAACGTGCTTGAGCTGGTACAACGGCAAACCCTGGAACAGCATAGTAACCATATTCGTCCATGATACAAACATAAGGCGTTGGCGAATTGGTAGGTTTACGTAAAATGACATCGCGATAATCACCTTCTACCTCATCACCTAAACCTGCTGCCATCATCGCTTTCAATGAAGCAATAATAATTTTACCTAAGTTTGCTAATTCTTCAGGTGATTTTTCTAATGCGGGTAGTAACACGACCAAGATCCGACGATTTAACACAACGTCTTTGAGATCCACTTCCGCTAAATTGGTTCGCACTATATGGGCATAGGTGTCCGCTAATGAGCTAAAAGTTCGGCCTAGCTGCATGGTAATAAACCCATGTTGTTCACGTACTTCTCCTGCCTGGTTTCCTTTTTTAGCTTTGTTATAACCCGGTAAGTTGTAAATATAGTTATCAATTGGATCTAAATACGCCGCGTTAAGGGAATCTAAGGGAACTGATTCGCGCTCATTGAGAGGAAATCGTCTATCAACAACTATCTGTTCCAATTTTTCTAGCATGAAATAACTACGAATTAAATTGGCATCTAAAAGGATATGGCCTTCATCCCGCATACCCACTAAGATTTTCATTAAGGCTTCAACGAATGATATTGCACGGCCTTTCCACATATCACCGTCACCGCCGCCGCCGCCTGAGTCCATTAAACTCACAACCAGCTGGGTTAACATACTTGATGAGCCATTAGCAAAAGGATTCATGGTATTAGAAAGGCGCGATTTTTGTGCGCCGATGACGTCCCTTGCGCCGGTCATAAAGTTGATGAGTAGCATGTCATCATCCCGCCCCATTCGACGCACCATACCAAATACTTTGGCATAGAGTGAGTTATCACCTTTACCGTCAATGTAGATAAATCCACTTCCTTGAGCCAAGGAATTAAAGGCAATCGAGACCAGGGCTTCTGTTTTACCACTACCGGTTGATCCAAAGATTAAAATATGGGTACGCATATCATCGTTAGAAAACCAAAGCTCTTTCTGGGTATTTTTTTCATTGCCAAAAAAGGCTATGCCCGCAGCAGATTTTGGTTTAGACGTACCTGGAATAGTATCGTTATAGTCGGGCAATTTCGAAATAAGCGGCATTTTACAAGGCAACGTAACTTTGCGTGTGTAGGCATATAAAAATGTACAAAAACCTAATAAACCAGATAAATCTGCAATGGATGGCACAATAATGCTAATACCAACAAACATGCCTAGCATACAAGCGACATATAATGGATTTGCAAAAAATTCCGCTACACGCTCCCCTAAGGGTCGCGTGTCCCGCGCCATCTCGCTGGCGCCGTGCTCATGTTTCTCTTCCAAACCGCGTAACGTCATCTCACTAACCCCCTTTCTCTTCGCTCTTTAGCGTTGAGAATATTACTAATTCTCTGGAGCAGTTTGTGTCGGGATCTGCTCGTCCTCTTCCAATGTATAAACCATCATATCTAATGCTTTTTCTAAGGCATTTACCGCTTCTTCGACCATCGGTACCGTCAAAGCCCTACCCATTTCTTTCTCCGCAAACCAATGCGCAAAAACACCGGATACTTCAGGCACACATACTTGGCGCCCGACGCAATTCAATACATACCATAAGCGTCTATCAAGGGGCTTTACCCATAGAAAATCTGCCGATGCTAATACGCCATCGACACGTGCTAGCACCATCATCGAAGCCATCACCGTCAGTGTATAGGCGTGTTTTTGTCCCGCTCTTGCCGCTGCTTTTGATTTTTCATATTTTTTCAAGAGTTCATCCGTATCCGAATAATCAACTTGCCCTTTTGCAGCCGTTCTCGCTAATTTTCCTAAATACGCCCGACAAGCATCCGTGTCATGCTCAGTACGCGCTAAAAAAGCCGCATAGAGTGCTTTGGTGTGTGGTGGCAAACCATTAACACCCGTCCATAAAGGCCCTAATTGATTTGAAAAAACTTGTATTGCTTGCTCTCTAATGAGGGTTGCTTTGGCTAACCCTTCAGATTTCCAGGCTTGTTTTACGTTTTGCGCTTGTTCCACTTTGAGCAATTTTTCATGTCTTGCAAATTGCATTGGATTTTGCGACATGGACCAGGGTCCTTTCATAATATCTTCTGCAATTAAATCAAGATCAGCTACCGGTGCAATTTGAGGGTAATTGTTTTTTTCTTGTTGCGCTAAAGTATCCATATTATAAGCTTTAGTAAAACGCATGGTAGCGTGCCCTTTGAACATCACAATTGCCATCACCAGTAAAAAGAAACAAATAGGATATTGTAGGTAATGACCAATAAAATCACTATATTTTCCAGCTATATCTAATGTAAATGAACTGGGATCATCTTTGGCCATTCCAAGACCTTTCATCACGGTCTGCAGGTTTTCATTATCGATAAAAAATAAAATTGCCATCGTTTCATATTTTTTGAGCAGAATAAATCCGATTTTTATCTGGTCGCTATAAAAATGCCATACCAGGCCACCAATTATGCAGATAATCGCAAAAATCCATAGCAGTGCGTAGGAATCTTTATCTTCACCTTGTCCGCCGCCGCCGCCGCCGCCTTGTCCAGCCATATTTTATTCTCCAGATTTAGTCGTACATTAAATCATCTAATGGCGTAACATCTCTTGAAGGAGCATGCTGCATGAGCTCAATAATGACGTCAGCAGCACACAATAAGCGCAAAGAATTTGGGGTTGCCTCATCAAACTTAACTCGAACCCCTAACATGCCGCCTTGTGCTTCTTCAAAACTTACTCCTAAACCGTAACCTAAACAAAATGAACATAATTGATCGGCTCGCCTTATAATGGCAGGCAATAATCCTGTTTCAGCAAAAACCTGTTCCACTGATATAGGTTGTTCTCTCAATGTAAAGTTACATCTTAATGTTTTTGCTATCGCTGAAATTTGTTGCACTATCTGATGCTCTGACATTATGAGCCACCTTATAATAAAGCCCATCCTAGCTAGTCGTCGTAATAATATAACCTACTCGATGAATATACAATCATACCTTTGACCGAGTTTGGTGATTGGTCATCCGGCTGCTCTCGCTTGCCAGAGGAGCCGGGCAGGGTATATTCACTTCTATATATATATCGTTCATTCTATTTTACTGTTTAGTTAACTTAAATTCGACAAAAACTTTATCCTGGTTTTTTTTCCTTACAGCATTGTCATACATTAGCCATTATTCGTTTAGACTAAAGTTGCTATGCTGGAGTTCTATTTGATTGTTAATATTTATTCTCAAAACAAAGGCTGTATATCCTCCAGATAACAGATATAATCAAAAGAAGTTTTTACTGTTTGCATACTCAACCAGTAAAATGGTAAGAGTTTGAGCTTACAAAAGAGGCGCTATGGATAAGCAACTATTTCTAATCTCAATTGCTACCATCATCATGGTAGGGTGCACCCCAAAGCCAACCTATGAAATGAGTGATGTTGAGTATCAACTTATGCGCTCGGCAATGTCGGTTGAAAACTCTCTAAAAACACTTGCAGCAACCCAAGATATTTACGCAAAAAACGCCATTAATACAGATATACTCGTAACGCCGCAAGGTGGCATGGGTGGCCTTGCAAGCCTTGATTGGTCTGGCCCTATTGAGCCTTTATTAGAAAAAATTGGAGAGTTGACTCGTTACCGAGTGAAAGTTCTTGGTCCTATTCCTCCCATTCCATTGATTGTCACTATCTCTTCTCGCGAACGTGTCGTTGCAGATATTTTAAAAGATGCTGGTTTACAAGCAGGTAGACGTGCTAACTTGGTTGTATATCCAACCAGTCGTATAATTGAGTTGCGTTATACGGCCAACGTGTAAGGGATTTGGAATACTATGAAACAGTATATTGGCAGTATGTTATTAGTTGGCACAATTGCTATTACTGTAAGTTGCTCTACTCCACCGGCATATCGATCCACTCTCGGTCGGTATCATGATGTGAAATTTAATCCAAAGGGCGGTACGCTCAGCGGTATACGAAATATTGGGCTGCGAGATACAGCCCTCAGTTTGGGTGCTCGTGCTGGATTGGCATGGCGAGCCAGTGAAATTAATGTTCTTGTTTCAAGAAACGAACGAAATTTAGATCTAATTTATAATTTTAATAGTCTATTGTTGGATAATAACGTTCTACCTCCTGTTTTGATTGAAGGTCGGCAAACATTAGATCAGGCATCAGATGATGTGATACGGGTCGCTGATCGGGCATATACTATTCAATCACAGGCTCGCTTTGTAACCTTGGCGCCAACCTGGAGAGACTATTTAAAGATGCACTACAAAGATCCCGACGTACCAGATTCTTCTTTGCTGCCTCGTAATGAAGTGGAAAAAAACGTATGGGATAAATATTTAGATGAAGGTTGGCAAGCCGGTATCACGCAAGCGGATATTATTTTTGCTGAAAATTTAGGTCGTTTAAAACGAGATTATGAAGGCATGATTCGCTATCGTACGTTGCTTGCTCAAAATATGGTGAGTTTACCCTTTGTGG
This sequence comes from uncultured Pseudomonadota bacterium, assembly GCA_963829835.1. GTDB lineage: Bacteria > Pseudomonadota > Gammaproteobacteria > Berkiellales > Berkiellaceae > Berkiella. Next base: position 2,661,344 of record CAWHKC010000004.1, on the reverse strand, counting down.
CTCAAGTCAATTTGGGTGTTACTGGCGGCGACTCACAAATGGCAATCAACGATCGCATACTACGAATTACAACTTTACCGCAATTTAACTCAGCAAGTAATGAATGGACTGCCCTTGTCACAGAGGATGAGAGACAACTTGCACCTGATGATAACTAATCGGAGCGTGTTGAATCTATGGCAATAAATAAAGAATTTATATTACCGGATGAACCAGCTCGTTTTACCGCGCGTGACATGGATCGGATGATGTTGCATTGCACCGCAAAAGGTGCATCTGATATCACGATACAAACCGACTCACAAATCCTGACTGAAATACATGGCCGCTTATATCCTGTAACGACACGTAAAATGTCACAAACAGAAGTCGGCGAAATGCTTAATTCAATTTATGGTCCAAATGGTACAACCCATCTTTCTTCGGGGCATGATGTTGATACTCACTATGAAATTAGACCCGATCGCACATCAAGATTTCGTTTTCGTATCAATGGTACGGCTTGTCAAGTTGAAGGACACGATGGTATTCAAATTACAGCACGAACCATTCCAGCAGAACCACCTGCATTGAATACGATGGGCGTTGATCAACCCATTCTTGATAATATGGCTCCTATGCAAGGCACTATCGTTGTAACCGGCTCAACCGGTTCCGGTAAAAGTACTTTGTTAGCAGCTATTATTCGTGAAATTGTCATGGTTGAGGATGCGAATCGAAAAGTACTCACTTATGAAGCACCAATTGAATTTGTCTATGACGCCGTAGATAAACCCTCTTCTATCATTTCGCAATCAGAAATACCAAAGCACTTGCCTTCCTTTGCTGATGGCGTGAGAAACGCGCTTCGACGTAAACCTACGCTCATTCTTGTCGGTGAAGCACGCGACGCTGAAACAATTGCAGCGGTAATCGATGCCGCGCTAACAGGTCACCCAGTCTATACAACATTACATAGTAATGGGGTTGCTGACTGTGTTCGCCGTATGATTTCAACCTTTCCGGCGGATGAACGTCATGGGCGTGCACTTGATATCTTAGAAACATTACGCATGGTAATTTGGCAAAAATTAGTACCCACTGTAGATAATAAACGAGTCGCTTTAAGAGAATTTTTGATTTTTGATGAAGAAGTACGCGATATACTTGTTAATACTGAAGTTGAGATGTTAGCGGCAAGAACTCGGCTCTTATTAAAGGAACGTGGTCAACCTATGATTTTCGATGCAAAAAGAAAATTTGATGCAGGTTTGATCTCTGAGCGAACTTTTAATCTAATGGCAGCGAGCGCAAAAAGCGCTGATAGAGATGCAGGAATTGAACCCACATGAGAAATCCAGAAACAGCACATTGGCGAGATTCTGCGCGAACACCAAAATTCTTTTTTATGGATGCATATTCCGCTATACCTTTATTACTGTTCTTACTTCATATTCGTTTATGGACATTTGGTTTGGCTTGCGCCGTTACCGCTTTTTTTGTGTTACTTAACCGATTTGGATTTACTGTTCCCGTGTTTTTGCGTTGGTTAAGAGGATATATCGCAGGTAGAGATCGGATGGCACGCTCTTGGTTAAGTCGCAAAAGAGGTTAGCTTCTTATCCTAGAGAGATGTATACTAATTGGAAGCGTTAAACAAGGATTGATCTGCAATGGCAAGTGGTACAAAAGATTCACAACCAAAGCAAACTGCTCCCAGGGGACCATCAACGCAAGGCGATTCATCTAGCCCTTCTGAACAACCAATTGAATATACCACCTTATTTCATCAACCGATTATGCTTCGCCAAAATTTCTATCGAGATAATGTGCGACGATTAATGGCGTTTTGCATATTATTAGTTATTGTCATTGCAGGATTGATCGGTTGGGTTATCTACGAAAGGTTAAATAAACCTGCCGTACATTACTTTACGACTTCTAATAACGGCAAGCTTTCCATCCTTACTCCATTAAATCAACCTAACTTAACAACTGGCGCTTTACTAGATTGGGTTGTTGAGGCAGGCACGACAGCCTACAACTTTAACTTTGGTAACTACGATAGAGCTTTAAAAGATATTAAAATTTATTTTACCGATGCAGGTTATGAACATTTCCTAACCGCCCTTGCGGCAGCTAAAACTATTGATACTGTTCGTGCAAAACAATTAATGGTTACGGCCATTGCCACGAATTCCCCCGTTATTCTACAAGAAGGGCCAACCCCAGATGGCACCTATGCTTGGAAAGTTCAATTACCCATGTTAATAACCTACCAAAGTTCATCTGATACTAGGAAGCAGAATATTATTTTGACTCTGCTCATTGCCCGACGTTCAACTTTAGAATCACCAAAAGGGGTCGGCATTGCCGCTCTATCGGTCAGGGAGTTATAAGAAACGTTTTCGACAGGATGTTGGATTCTAAGAATTAGTTATAAAGGAATTTTAAGTAATGTCACCTGACAAAGCGGCGACGCCAAGTGCTAAAAAAATACCACCTAAAGCAGGTAAAGCACCAACCGTCTCCCCGCAACCTGCACAACAATATACCATTGGTACTCTGCGCACAGAATTCTATTACGACCAATACTACTTCATCGCCTTTATGACTTTATGTTTAATCATGATAGCTGGCGGTGTTGTTCTATGGGGCATATTTGAAAAAACACTGCAAGATATTCCAAACCAAGGAATTATCGCAACGCAAGCCCTCAAAAATTCTAACGGTAATACAGTGGTAGCTGTAGGAGATTCAGTATTAAAGTTTCCAACCACTGTTGATGGCAAACTTGTCTTTCCAATGCCCTTGTCTGAACCAGGCTTCTCTACTCCTGCTTTACTTGAATGGGCTGTTGAAGCTGTTGCTAGTTCATATTCTTTTAATTTTATAAACTATGAGCAAATTATTAGTAATTCAGCGATATATTATACAAAAGCTGGATATCAGAATTATCGTCGATCATTAATTGAAAATAATATTGCTAACTCTGTTGATAGAAAAAAATACATATTATCTGCTGTACCTACAAGTGCACCTGTTATCACCAAAGAAAAACCTACACCAGATGGGATCTATAATTGGCAACTTCAATTCCCTATTCAAATGGTTTACCAAAATGTGAGAGAAGTACAAAGATCGGATTGGATAGTTACCCTTTCAATAATACGGGTTCCTACTACTGAGGCACCAGATGGATTAGCCATCGCGGCAATGATTGTAAGAGAAGGCAAATTAAATAATTAGTATATATACCCAAAGCAGATGTCATCTGGGTAGGGTATGAATCCAGTTGGATAAAGACATGAATGAAAAGGTAAAAAAGGTAAAACCCTCTTTAAACGATTTGAAGTACATTGGTACGATGGAAATGATTATTTTACGTAATCATTTTTACCGGGATTCTTATCGTAAATTGATGACAGTTTGCCTTGGGCTATTGCTGATCATTACTATCCTCTCTTTCTTTTTACGCTATGAAATAAAAAATATTCCTAAGCCACGCTATTTTGCCACTACCAATGATGCGGTTCCATTACCCCTAATTCCTTTAGAACTACCTAACTTACAAGATAATGCACTTAAGACTTGGGCTATGGAAGCATCAATAGAGGCCTACAATGTTAACTTTGTAAATTATCGTCGGAATATTCAAAAGGCGCGAGCCTATTTCACACCAACTGGATATGAACAATATTTAAAAGCAATTAAAGAATCTCGTAATTTAGAAGCTGTACAAAAGAGAAAGATGATCGTTTATGCCCGAATAAATGGAGCACCTGAAATTTTAAGTGATAGTAATACTGATCCTAATATGCGAATTGATGGCAAATTCACTTGGCAAGTTCAAATTCCTGTGATACTTACCTATGAGAATAGTGTTCCTGATGACAAAATTATTCAAAATAATATTTTAACGATGTTAGTTACTCGCATGTCACCATTAGAATCTCCAACAAGTATTGGCATTGATTCATTTGTGGTAAGACAAGTACAGTAAACTTTGTGCTTAGACATATAATATGAGAAGCTCATGTATATACTCCTAGGAGTGCCTAGGTTCGTTGAGGGAATAGCGGATGGTTAGACAATGAAACAAAAACTGACACTTTTGTTCTTGCTGCAAATGATGGCAACGCAACCATTGCTGGCAGACGTTATAGGTGGATCCTCAAGTGGTGCTATTCCTCTACCTAATTCATCGAATAAAAATACTGGAAATAACCCCAGCTCTGGGGCTAATGCAGCTGTAACAACTCAACCCGCAGCCGGCCAAGCGCAAACTGCACAAGTTCAAGCAGCGCAAGCGCAAGCCCAGCAAATGCATTTGCCACAAGATTTATCCAAAATGACACCTGAACAGTCACAACAATTGATGAATCAAGCAAAAGATTTGAAACCTGAGCAACTGCAAGCCATAGCAAAATCATTATCTACTCAAACTCAAATGCAGCCACAGACGCAAGGCCAGCAGACACTAACGCAAACACAAATAATTACTCAACCAAGCCATACTGCTCAAATGCAAGCACATGCTCAAACAATCACTCAAACCAAAGCTTTAGATCCCAATGCCGGCCTGATTGAAGAAGTCACGCCCGCAACCAAAGTTGAACGACCACAATCTATAGAAGAAATGAAACGTGAAGCGGCCTTTAATACATTAATGCAAGAAGTGTTACCTCTTAGCCCAGATCAAATCAAAGATCTTCATAAATTTTATGATATGACACTACAAGCAAAAGCGTCTACACCAGCTCCTCCGCCAACACCTAATTTCACGTCTATTGTCGTTAACTTAGAACCTGGCAGCCAGCCACCTGTCGTCCGTCTTGCTGCTGGATTTGTGACATCAATACTCTTAGTAGATTCAACTGGCGCTGCTTGGCCAATTACTGCTTATAGTATCGGCGATCCCCAAAGCTTTAACATTCAATGGGATCAAAAAAGTAATGCGCTATTCGTTCAGAGCATGAAGCAATATTCTCACGGTAATCTTGCAGTTCGTTTATGGGGGCTTGATACACCAGTGATGATAACCCTTGTTTCTGGTCAAAGAAATGTAGATTTTAGAGTTGATCTCCAAGTTGGCGGTCGCGGCCCAGATGCCAAACCACCCGTTGTTGATACAACTTATAATGCCAAAGTAAACCCACTACTTATTAATATTTTAGATGGTATCCCTCCTAGAAACAGTATTAAATTAGGCGTCACTGGCGGACACGGTGAAGCTTGGTTAGCTGATGGAAGGATATATTTTAGAACTAAATTAACAGTGCTTTCACCCGCTTGGACAGCAACAGTTGCCAGTGCTGATGGAACACATGTTTACGAAATGATGCTAACACCTTTTATTTTAGCATCAGAAAATGGCAAAACCATCGATATTAAACTATCAGGGTTATAGTTATGGCCAAAAAACCGGCGAATTTGCTTTCAGGATTATCAAGCTCGAAAACACGAACCTTTGTTATCTTGTTCGGTGTTATTATTTTTATTGGCATACTCATTGCCTATTTACGACGTGATAAAGGCCCTGAAGATGTTTTAGCAAAGCAAAGTTCACAAGCACTTGCTGTTCCTGCTGATATCAGAGCCACTCCTGGTAGTGTGGCACCTGAAAAGCAGCGTGAACTTATCATGCAAGAAAATGAAAAACGAGCGCAAGAAGCGTTGAAAACAAAATCAAGCGCCATTCCTACTATTATCGGGGCTATCACTAATCCAAATGATAAAAATAGCGTCGATGCAGCAGCTATCGATGCAGCGACAAAAAATCAAGAACGAGATAAACTCGGAAGATTAGGCTTAGGCGACGCTGGTGGCAGTGGTTTTGCTGGCGGTGGTGCTTTTGGTGCTAATGGCCTAAATGGTGCTGGTGGCGCTGGTGCTGGTGGCGTTGGTGGCGCAGGTGGCGCAGGCGCCGGTGGTGCTTTTGGAGCAGGTGGTGCTGGTGGCGCCTTCGGAGCCGGTGGAGCCGGCGGTGCTGGCGGTGCATTTGGGGCAAATGGTGAAGGCGGTTTTGGCAAATCAGCTGCTGATAGAGCAAGAGAACTCCAAGAACAAAGACTACGTGAACAAAGAGAACTTCTTGAAAAGCAACGTGCTGAGCAAGAAAGACTAAAAGAACTTGAGCGCCAAAGACGCCTGGCTGAGCAACAGCAAAGAGAGTATGAAGCGTCCGTTACTAAAATTGCTAATCAAATGAAGACGTATGCGGGAACTGCATATCAAGATTGGAGCAAATTTCCAAACCAAGCTTATGTTCAAGGGCAACTTGCAGGAAAAACTTTTACACCTCAGTCCACTGATTCAGGTACTTCCACAACTCGAAATTCAAGTAGTGCAAGTCCTCAAGCAACTCGTCTTGGTAATGTCAGACCAAGCCCAAGAAAAGTCATTATTAAAGCAGGCACCATTCTTTTTGGTGTATTAGACACCGCCGTTAATACTGATGAGCCTGGTCCTATTTTAGCGACTATCGTTAGTGGTAAATATAACGGTGGTAAATTGATTGGGACTTTCACCCATCAAGCTCAGCAAACAACTGTAACGATGAGCTTTAATCAAATGACCGTTCCTAAACGCGCGAAATCATTTGGTGTCTCAGTCGTTGCGATAGATCCCGATACCGCTCGAACCGCGTTGGCGACAGATTTTGATCGGCATCTGCTACAGCGTTATGGTACTTTATTTGCCTCATCATTCATTCAAGGTTATGGCCAAGCAATAACCCAACAAGGCACAACAACAACGTCACCATTAACAGGTACGACTACAACAACCACGCCACCTTTAGATAATAAGCAAATATTTTATGCAGCATTAGGTGAACTTGGTAAACAGTGGAGCCAAGCAATAAAACCATATTTTAATACTCCTTACACGGTAACTGTGGATCAAGGAACCAGTGTTGGACTGTTATTCTTAAGTGACATAGATGTCAGCGATGATGAATGAGGGTTGAGGAATGGCCGATAATACAAAAGACGATAATAATGAGCCCAAAGAGAATGAAGAAGAATTTGGTGAAGAATTTGATTTTGAATCAGATCCGCATTCTGATGTACTTGCTCCTGAGGAATTAGAGGGCAGCGAAGAGGTTCAAGAAGTTGTAGAACCTGCCAAACGTCGCAGCGTTATGTTACCCCTCATCATCGGAGTAGCTGTCATCGGCTTTATCGGATGGAAGGTGTATGGTTATTTAAGTGCTCCTAAAACCACACAGACCAAAGGGGCTCCTAAAGCAACTCAACTTGAAGTCACTAAACTTGAACCAAAAGCTGCACCTACAGCCCCTACTGTTGCTGCTGATATCACACAGCCAAAGGGGGCTATTCCTAATTTGTATGAAGCTGAACAGCAAGCTAAGCAGGCTGTATCAGATGAAAAAATTACTGCTATTTTGCAAAAGAAAATTGACGATCAATTTAACGCTCAAAAACAACAAATTGAAGCGATACAAAAAGAAGTAGCAAGCGCCACTCAAAATTCTGCAAATGCGAATAAAACCACAGCGGCTGTCCAACATGATCTCGCAATGCTTCAAACGACGGTGCAAGATCTTGTTAATCAAATTAAAGCCATCAACGCAAATGAGGCTGCTGCTCTTGCAAAAGAACAAGAACGTGAAGCCAGAGAGAAAGAACGTGCTAAACCTAAAAAGCCAAAAATAACGTCGAAATCAGAGAGTTTTACCAGTCCTAATCTATCAGTTCATGCCATCATTCCTGGGCGTGCATGGATTAGAACACCAGATGGTAAAACTATCACCGTGACCGAAGGTGATACGGTTGGTGAATATGGCAAAGTATTGAAAATCGATGCCGCAAATGGACAAGTGGTAACAACGTCCGGGGTAACATTAAGGTAATTTTTGATAGGCAATAATTGTATTTGAATACAAAAAAGAGAGAGAAAATATGTCAATTATCGATCCAGTCTTAGATAGCATCGATGCTCTTATGGGTTGGATAGGTTCTTCTCTTGGTCAAACATCAGACTATTATTGTTCTATTGAGACAGCTGATAGCCGTCATACACTTGTCTCAAAAGATGGATCGTTGTTATCCATTGTTCGCTTACATGGAGCAACTGAATTAGTCGGCCCAGAAGAATTCGATAGAATTCATAACGGATTGATCAATACATTATCGCCTGCCCTTTCTCGCTCAGGTCATGCCGTTCAAGTTTATTTTCATTTTGACAAAGACTTAGTCAAAGAAGAAATTAGAGACATTTTTAAGCCAGCTATGGCTACTTGTGAACGTCTTAAAATGGATCTGCGCGATTTGTTTGAAGAAAGAATAAACCATCTCTCAAAATTTTGTGCAAGCGAAGATTGTTTTTTTGTACTTTGGACCAGGCCAAATTCATTAACAAAGTCACAATTAGAACAATCTAAAAAGAATAAGTTAGAGCATTCCAGAGAAGTAAAATTCCCCGCAATGAAATATGCGCAAAATGTCTTGGCGGCAGTTCCTGAATTACGTGAAACACACGATTCATTTGTACGCAGTGTTGTCAACGATATGCGTGACGTAAACCTTTATGCTGTAATGCTTGATGTTCATCAAGCTGTTTATGAAATGCGTAGAAGTGTTGATCCTGATTATACAGATCGCGACTGGCGGCCCGTCCTGCCTGGGGACAAAATTCCTATTCGCAATTTTAAAGATTCCAAATTAAAAGATGTATCAGAAATTGTTTGGCCGCCTCTATACCCTCAGATAATTCCACGAGATGGTGAAAACATCAATCTCAGAACCTGTCGTATAGGGGATAAAATTTACTCAACGCATTATATTGATTTATTCCCACAAGAAATAAAGCCCTTTTTTGAGCTATTTAAAAAAGCATTACATTCTCGCTTTCCGTGGAGAATATCTTATTTAATGGAAAGTGATGGCATTAAAACATTAGGTATTAAGCCTTTACTTGCCTCAATTTTAAGCTTTGCATCCTCACAAAATCCGCTTATCACTGATGCAGCAGAATTGTTAAATTACTACAACACCAGTACTGACTATGCGATTGTTAAATTCCGCGTGACTGTCACAACTTGGGCAAACGTAGGTGAGGAACGCCTACTTAGAACACGAGCAGCAGAACTCGCCAAAGCGGTTCAAAGTTGGGGGCATTGTGAAATTGGCGAATTCTCTGGTGATGCTTATGAAGCAGCATTAACAACATGCGTTGGCTTGGGTCTGGATAATATTGCAACACCTTCTGTAGCGCCGTTAAATGATGTTTGCTATATGCTGCCCTTTACACGCCCTGCTTCACCTTGGATAACAGGGGCAACTCTATTTCGTTCACCTGATGGAAAACCGTGGCCATATCAACCTGGATCAACACAGCAGACCACCTGGATTGACTTAGTCTACGCACGTCCTGGTTCGGGTAAATCAGTGTTATCGAATTCAATCAACTTAGCATTATGCTTACAAGCGGGTATTTCACGATTACCTCGAATAGCTGTTATTGATATTGGTCCGTCAAGCTCAGGGTTAATTTCTCTTATCAAAGAATCATTACCTAAAGAACAACGTCATCTAGCGGCTTATCATCGCTTAAGAATGACGCCTGATTATTCTATTAATCCATTTGATACGCAATTGGGATGTCGACGCCCTACTCCACAAGAGCGTAGCTTTTTAGTAAATTTCATCTCACTTTTAGCAACCCCTATAGGTGAATCCAAATCCTATGATGGTATATCTGATATGGCAGGGATGGTTGTTGACGAATTGTATAAAAATTTATCAGACAATCAAAATGCGAACAAATATACGCGCGAACTTGAGCCAAGTGCTGATAAAGCATTAGATGAAATTAGTTTTAGTACCGACCAGCATACCTCGTGGTGGGAAGTCGTGGATGCTCTGTTTCAGGCAGGCAAAATACATGAAGCGCAGTTAGCGCAACGTTATTGCTCTCCTTTGATTTCTGATGCTGTCTCGATATGCCGAACAAAAGCCGTTGAAGATCTTTATGGCAAAATTGTTGTCCCAACCGGTGAACCATTAATTGTAGCCTTTGGACGTATGTTATCTGCTGCTGTTCGTGAATATCCCATTTTGTCACGCATTACCCAATTTGATTTAGGTGAAGCCAGGGTTGTTTCTCTTGACTTAGATGAAGTTGCAAAAACCGGTGGTGATGCCGCTGATAGACAAACAGCAGTAATGTATATGTTGGCACGATATGTATTAGCTAAAACCTACTACTTAACCGAAGAAAACGTGGAAGATTTCCCAGATATTTATAAAGATTATCATCGCCAACGTATCATTCAGATTCGCGAAGATCCTAAGCGTATTGTATTAGATGAGTTCCATCGTACATCTAAAGCACAATCTGTCCGAGATCAAGTGATCGTCGATATGCGAGAGGGTCGAAAATGGAAAGTACAAGTTGCATTATTATCTCAATCTCTGGAAGATTTCGATAATGTGATGGTTGAATTTGCAACTTCAATCTTCATTATGGATGCAGGTCCGCAAACGGCAGTTGATAAATCTGTGGCGACATTTGGTTTATCTGAAACGGCACGGATCGCTCTTTCAACCAGAGTACATGGCCCACGCCCTGAAGGCGCGACCTTTTTAGCGCAATTTGCTACAAAGCTTGGGATGAATACGCAATTATGTACAAGTACGCTTGGACCAATTGAATTATGGGCATTTAATACCACAGCAGAAGATGCTCGTATTAGAAATGCACTCTATAAACGAATTGGTTCATCAGAAACCCGTAAATTACTCGCTATGCTTTATCCAGGTGGTAGTGCCGCCAAAGTGGTAGAACAACGACTTGCCAAGCGTAAAGAAACGGGGCAACGTGTTGATGATATGGCCTCAACCAGCGTTATTGATGAGATCATTGAAGAAATCATGCACGTGTATGAGGGAACATTGCCTACCACTGCAATGCCTCTTCAAGGGTGAGACTTTTTCAAATTATCTGATGTAGGGGCGGACCCCGTGTCCGCCCTTCTCTTATGACCTACAAAGCGCTCTATTCTTAAAAACCACTCTTTCATCAAAAAAAACCGGTGAAGGTTGTGAAATTTCTACTTTATTTTCATCATCGCTTGTCCGATGATCAATAAAAATAATGGTCACTTTATTTTTCGCCAAGTGCTTTTTCAACACTTGTTCGCAATGAAGTCGCAAATGATGATCAAGTGCCGAGAAAGGCTCATCCATTAATAGCAACTTTAGATTCGGATGTAATATAGCTCGTATTAAAGCAATACGTTGTTGCTCTCCCCCACTAAGGGTTTTTGACCAATCTCTTTTGTCTTCACTATTTAGTAATATGCTGTTATCTAATTTAAACTCTACTAACAATGCAGTGATCACATCTTTTTGCGCCTTGGATATGACTGTCTTCTCATCTGCATAGGTGTACAACACAGCTTCATATAAAGTGCTTCGCATTGGAAAGACGGATTTTTGAGGGATCACATGGATCTGCTCGTCTGGGCATGGTAATGTGATTATCCCCGTGACGTATGGCCAAAGTCCTGTCATAGCGTCTATAAGCGTCGATTTACCAGCCCCTGAAGGACCTTGAATCAACGACACCACAGCATCTTTGAAGGTAAAATGTTCCGTATTTAAGATAACGCTTTGATCTGGTTTAGTGATAATTAGTTTATCGATTGCAACATCAAAGCCTTGAGAAAACGTTAGTTTATTTTTTCCTTTAATTTGTTCCCATTCAGCAATTTCTGCTTTTAGTGCAAAGATTTTTCCAATCAATACATCTAAACTTGTTACATCTTCATAATTATCATATGGCCAAGTGAATTGACTTGTGACTTTTGTAAAATAATCCCAAACTGTTGGTAAAGCATCAGCCGTCATTTGCTTAGCTAGAATTTGGGGAACGCTCAACATGATGGCTACAAAAGAGCGTAAATAATCATTCAATGCGGTAAAGGCTGCAAGCCCTGCTTGCAGGATGGCCAACGAGGCATTATATATTCCACTTTTGTGTAGAATTTTAGTGAAATTTGCCATTTCTTTGGCAGTGGCACGAAGTAATTCAATTCCTTTTGCATGCTTTTCTACATGGTGAATGTTAGCTTCTAATTTATTGACTATACTATGCTGCTTTTCTGTGACCTTTTTTAAGCGAAAACCAATTTTATTGACAATATAGTTATTAACAATGGCATATAAAAGCGCACCAATTGCCATGTAACCCGGAATCACAAAAACGAAGGTGGAAATTTGAAATGTTAATGGAAAAGATAAAGTCCATAATCCATACATACCTGCCAAAAAGGCAAAAAAAGTATTAATTAAATTATCGCCTAATTTAACCGTTAAACGGTTGGCTTCTTGTATGTCATTACTTAACGTACCAGCAGGATTAATTACTTTTCTTTTAGCTAAAAAGTTGGACCCAAAATAGGCTTTTGAACTTATCCATCTTTCAAGAAGTGTACTGGTTACAACCATATTTAAATAATGAATTAATTTATCCCCTAAATAGGAATTTAATCCCGCATTTAAAAAATAAATGCCAACCGCCAATAGATAATAGGAAGCTGCCCAGGCAAGAGCGACAAAGGTAAATTGTGGGGCAAATAATATTCCAAAAAGGTGAGTAAATAAGGTATTCATCACAACAATCAAAATAGCTTGGGTGATATTACCTAATATAAGTAGGGCTATTAATAAACTCTGCCAAAGATTATTTTTTTTTGGTTTTAAAAAGGGACTGTAAAGATTAAAAACTGCAGCTAATGACACAACGTTTTATTTACTACTTATAGTGTGCAAGAAAACTACCATATTTCTTTAAATGTAGATTGTCAACTCATGTGGGGCCTCATCGCATGCCCTTTGACCCATCTTCTGAGCGCAGAAGGGTTGAAATGTTGAGTCAACAATTTAGAATATGCTTATGGGTATATTCACGTTTTAGACCTTTTCATTAAAACTTTACCACACTTTTTTTACCTACTACCAAACAGTGAAAATTTGATGCTTTTTTCAGTATTTTATCTTTAAATAAATCTAACCTATTGATGTAGCAAGGGAACTTCTCCTAGAAATGAAAGGTCTAAAAAATAAATAATCATAATTTCTGGTACATTCATCAGTTAAAAATAAGGAATAAGTAAATATTTTTAGCTAGATGGCTGAAATATAACAAAGTTTGATGGTAGACTTATTTAAAGGCTACTGAAACCTAGAGGTCATATTAAACAAAGGTGATCAAATGTCTAGTAGTATTAGTCCGGCGTCGTTTAATTTAGATACTGCATTAACTAATTTAATGAATGCTTTTAATAGTATTGAGCATTTAATTGTTGCTATTACATACATTATTGGATTATCACTGATAGTTAGGGGCGTTATGATGTATCGGGTGTTTGCCACCCAAACAATGAGCTCAGCACAAAAAGGTGAGATAGCAGGACCAATGGTGCACATTATTATAGGTGCCCTCTTATTATATATACCTAGTACTTTAACGACTTCATTAACCACTGTATTTGGAAATTCCGATATTGGTCAGGTTGGCGATTTAATTGCATATCAATCATTATCAGGATCTGAAAAATGGCAAGCCCTGACTCAAGTCATAGTTGAATATATGATATTGATTGGACTTATCGCCTTCGTACGGGGTTGGGTTATTTTATCTAAAATGGGGCATTCAGGAGCTCAGCCTGGAAGCATGGGCAAAGGATTAATCCACGTTATTGGTGGGATCTTACTTGTGAATATTGTCGATACAGTAAACATATTATCTTGTACTTTTGGCTATGCAGGGGGCGGATGCTGAACAATCGGCTGCCCAAGTGTTTTAAATTAAGATCTCAAAAGAGGTAACAGAAGTGGATCTATTACCAATCACAATAACAGCACAAAGGGGTGTGTGGCGCGTTTATAATGCACGTAAACGTAATAATAAGTTCTTGGCTTTAAAAAAACGTATTTTGGAAAGAGATAATTATACCTGCCGCTATTGTGGTTTTTTTGCCAAAGAATTTCAGGAAGTTGTCAATATTGATCGGAATTATCGCAATAATGATATAAACAATCTTGCAACAGCTTGTTGCTTTTGTGCACAATGTTTTTTTCTGGATGCCGTGGGCCTGGATCCAAATACGGGAGGATCTATTATTCATCTTCCTGAAATAAGTCAATCGGATCTGAATAATTTTTGTAGGGTGCTTTATTGCTCTTTAGATAAAGAATCTGCTTATAAAGGCAAACTGCAAGCAGTTTATATGAGCTTTAAAGATAGAACCAAGGAAGTTATTAATTGTTTCGGCCCAGATTCAAGCGATCCAAGAGTATTTGGGCAAGGTTTACTGGATGCGAGTCTCACAAAAGATCAATTGCAACATGAAGTATTACGGCATTTAAGATTATTACCCTCAAAAAAGGCTTTCACTGTGCAAATTGATTATTGGAAAAAAACGGTATTCGCAAAAGTTCCATTATAAAGTTATTATGTTACATTATGTTTAGAAAGGAGATAGCTATGAATAGTAAAACGAAGACCATCGATACTAAAACGCAGAAGCAAATATTGAGTCTGTGTGGGTATTTTGGTTTATTATTGGCTTTGTATTGTGTTTCAGACTTTGTCCTGGCTTCAAGTGGTGGACAAGATCTTGGCGCAGTAGCAAGTAACGTCACGAACACAATGAACAGTGTTGGTAAATTGATAACAGCAGGAAGCTATGTGGCAGGTGTGGGTTTTGCATTAATGGGCATGTTGAAATTTAAAGCCCACAAGGACCAACCCGCTCAAGTCCCATTAAGCCAACCAATTGTGCTTTTGGCAATTGCAGCTGGATTAGTGTTCTTACCAAGTCTTATCACCACAACAGGTTCTACTGTATTTGGTAGCGGTAAGCAAAATGCGACCGCTAAAGGTACTGGTGTGACAGGTCTTGATTAAGGCCTTCAATACTCGGTAGGAACGATTGAGTGAATCAATAGTCATCTCCTATTGTTCTCAAACAAAAAAGCGGCCCTAGGCCGCTTTTTTTCGCTTTAAAATCTAACCAAAGTCTAATTTTCGTGCAACATTTTTTGGAGCTGGAGCAACGGCTGCCGGTGTCTGGACCGCTTGCACAGGTGCTTGTGCTAGTTCACGCTGC
Organism: uncultured Pseudomonadota bacterium; assembly: GCA_963829835.1. GTDB lineage: Bacteria > Pseudomonadota > Gammaproteobacteria > Berkiellales > Berkiellaceae > Berkiella. The sequence continues at coordinate 2,646,223 of CAWHKC010000004.1, read as the reverse complement.
TTATCAAAGTTCGTCAAAATAGGAGCAACGATAGGATTATTAACAGGAAATAATTGCGGTATGGGTTGTGCAGGTGGGGCTATAGGTGCCGGTGCCTCATTACCGAAGAAATTGAAACTGGAAACTTGCATTCCAGCCCAAAATATTGCACTGCCTGATAAAATTAGAATCACAGGGGTTGGGCTTAATAGCGCGCTTGCTTTTAGAAAAAGTGCTACGCCGATAGGAAATCCAAGAAATATTGCCGCAGCCCCTAAGGCAGTAAAAAGAATCGTCTTCATCCAATTCAGGTTTGCTATCCAATTCAGAATGCCATTATTTTGTTCATTATGTACTGCAGCAACATCAGCAACTATCTTCTCAACCTCTCGCTGCATATCGATTTTAACTGCATTAAAGGCATTAATTGCTCCTTGCAACATTTTGATATCAGATTTATCTTTATCCAATTGCTTTTCGTTTTTTATTTTTTCCATTAAAACTGTATCGCATTCCTTGTGTAAGGCTTTGCAATGATTCAGTAAAGCCATTGGATCTAGGTCGGGTAATGGCTTTTGAATAATACTTAGAGGATTTAAGATTTTCTTCCCTCGAACATTATTCAAAGCATCTTCAAGATTCTTAGCAAGGTCTTTCAACACACTATTTAATACACTGACTCGTTGGGATTGCTCGCTTAATTGAATAAATTGCTCTTGCTGCTTGCTAACATCTTTCGCAAGCTCTTCACTTGGACAACTATTTTGTCCCAACTCTTTTAATTTCAACGAAATGATATAACGATAATAGTTCATTCGTTGAAAATAGTTATTAGGATTTAATCCTGACAACAAACGTTCTTCGTTCTTAACATTTTCATTGGCAATATCTATCGCTTTTAAGCTAGCAAAAACAGCACAATTCACCCCTTCGGTTTGATCATGTTTTGAGACGCTTTCATAGTTTACTATAAAGCCGAGATTCGTAAAGTAGGCGATGAGCTGCGCTTTTAAAGAAGAATTGAGATCACTTCCGATAGAATCATAATATTTAATATTAGCAACTATTTTTCGCTCACTTTGTTCAAAACAATGCACAACAGCGACAGTCCAATGGGTGGCGCTGTGATTAAAAGGAATAATTAATTGTTTACAATCTTTCAGTGCCAATTCTTTATTTCGACTATTGCTTAAAAAATGATGCTCACTTTCTGCCATTGCTTCCAAATAATATTGAAACATGACATCTGAAGTTATTTTATGTTTTGCTAATAGCGCTTTTGCTTGTTGTCTTCTTTCTCTTGCTTCTTTATTAAGCCTGGTTAATTCTTTTTCTTTTTCTTTTAGTTGTTCTGGAGTGCAATCTTTATTATCTGGGAAAACGGGCTCTTTGATTGTAACATCACCTTCTGGGGTTAGTCTGGTCGGCAAACCCAAGGCATTAATAATATTAACTTCAATGGCATTCTCCGCAAATTCAGTATATCTCTCTAAATTAAATGCAGGAAAAACACCGACATTATTTCTTAAATGTGCACGTTCACCAAGTAAACTTTGAATAGTGCCATCAACGTGCTGTGAACTTAACCAATTATCAGGGGTAACCACATCAGATTGTATTTGATAGCTTAAACGTTGCCTTTGGATAGAATCTTGAAAAGCCTTTTTGATGTCTTTTGGAGAGATAGACATACTGTTGAATAGCTGAGCTAATGTCGCAACTGGTGCCGCAACTGGTGCCGCAACAGGTGCCGCAACAGGTGCCGCAACGGGTGCCGCAACAGGTGATGCAACTGGTGCTGCTTTTTCTTCAATTGCTTGAATAGGTGAGGCTTCTTTTAAAGTTTCTTTTGTGCGAGCCATTCCGAACACTCCAATCTGATAATGTTAAGCATTATACCTTAGTTAAATAAAATAGAAAGTGCTCTAACCGAAAAATGTATGAAGAATAAGCTGAACAACTCATGCTTGTAATAGTTTCAATAATCGTCAATTCAATCACTAGCAAGAATACTTAAAAAACCGTATTCTGTGACTATTTACGCTTCATTTTAAGAGAATTTATGCAACAAAGTGATATCGAACGTACTATTGCAACTGCCTTTGAACTTCGCAGTACTCTCTCACCAGCAAATGCAAGTGATGATCTCAAATATGCTGTGAGTACAGTCATTGAAAAATGCGAAACCGGCGAACTTCGAGCAGCAAGCCCCCTTTCGACAGGTAAATGGGAAGTTAATCACCTCGTTAAACAAGCGATCTTACTCTATTTCCGCTTGTACGATAATAGGCTAATTGAGGGTGGCTTCACGCAATTTTTTGATAAAGTCCCGCTACAATTTAATCATCATACCGCAACTGATTTCAGTAAAAAGAAAACCAGAATTGTCCCCCCTGCCTGTGTCAGAGCTGGCGCCTATATTGGACCTAATACCGTTTTAATGCCCTCCTATGTCAATATTGGAGCCTATGTTGGTGAGGGTACTTTAGTTGATACCTGGGCAACGGTTGGCTCATGCGCTCAAATTGGTAAAAATGTCCATCTCTCAGGTGGCGTTGGGATTGGTGGTGTTTTAGAGCCTTTACAAGCAAACCCAACCATTATTGAAGATAATTGTTTTATCGGCGCCCGATCAGAAATCGTTGAGGGCGTGATAGTTGAGCAAGGCGCTGTGGTCTCTATGGGTGTATACATAGGCCAAAGCACTCGCATTTATGATCGCGAAAATGACACTATTCTCTATGGCAGAGTTCCCGCGAATGCAGTTGTGGTACCGGGTAATCTTCCTTCAAAAGATGGCAAATACAGTTTGTATTGCGCGGTTATAGTAAAGCGGGTTGATGAAAAAACCCGTGCAAAAGTGGGAATTAATCATTTATTGAGAGAAATAGAACAGGACTTGTTATCTCATGTCTAACACCTTAGATTTGGCTCAAGAACTCCTTGCTCGTCCTTCCATCACACCAAACGACGAAGGATGTCAGGAAATCATAGCTAAGCGTTTAAAAGCCATAGGATTTGAGATCGCGCATTTCCCCGTAAATGATGTTAAAAATCTCTGGGCCACCCGGGGTAAAGCTAACCCAATGCTTTGTTTTGCAGGGCACACTGATGTCGTGCCTATCGGTAATGAAAAAGATTGGCATTCCCCTGCTTTCACTCCCACCATACGGGATGGCAAATTGTATGCACGCGGGGCTGCTGATATGAAAAGTAGCATCGCAGCGATGATTACAGCTTGTGAGCGGTTCATTGCACGCTACCCTGACCTTAATGGAAGTATCGCATTTTTGATTACAAGTGATGAAGAAGGCAAAGCACTTGATGGCACTCAAGCAGTGCTAAAACAACTTTCTAAGCGTAAAGAAATTCCACAATGGTGTTTGGTAGGAGAGGCTTCTAGCGTCGAAAAACTAGGCGATACCATTAAAGTAGGACGTAGAGGATCTCTAACCGGCTATTTTAAAATCTTTGGCAAACAAGGACATGTGGCCTATCCTGATTTAGCAAAAAATCCTATTCATTTGGCATTTGCCCCTTTAGCAGAAATAGCCAATACGACTTGGGATTTAGGTTCTTATCCTTTTCCACCAACGACCCTACAGTTCGCAAATATTCACTCAGGAACGGGGACGAACAATGTGATTCCAGGGATCTTAGAGGGTAACTTTAATTTACGCTTTTCGCCCAGTTCAACCCCAGATATGATCCAACAAAAAGTCGAAGATATTTTACGAAAGCATGAACTTCGTTTTGAAATAAATTGGGTTTTGTCAGGTAAACCCTTTTATACCCCAGTTAGCAGCAAATTAATTCAAACAGTCACTCAGACCATTGAAAAAGTCATGGGACATAACCCTAATCACTCAACGACTGGCGGCACATCCGATGGCCGTTTTTTTGCCGAATATGGCACAGAAGTGGTTGAAGTTGGCCCTAATAACGCAACCATTCATCAAGTCAATGAATGTATTGATGTTAAAGAGTTGGATCAATTGTCGACTTTATATGAAGAAATCTTAGTAGGCATGTTGGTGTAGGGTGGGCAAAGCTTTTAGCGTGCCCACCATTATTGAACCGGTGGGCACGCTAAAAGCTTTGCCCACCCTACTCATTCAGAATTTATTTTAGGTGTTTGTTTTAAAGCGACATTATCGCGCAAATAAACGGGTAATACATTCTGCGCTAATACGCCTGGTGTACCCTGCTTTATTTGCGCTAAAGCAATCAATCCAATATGCTTAGCATCAGGATATTTTTCTGGCACAAAATGAATATTATTTGTTGAATGTGATCTGCTAATTTCTGCAAAATAAGCATCCCAACCAGAACCAAGCGCAATCACTTTATCGCCTTTTTCAAATAAATCTAACATCGCTTGTGGCGAACAAAGACGCTCTTCATGTAAACAAGTTAAATCATCGTTATTTAAGCTAAAAGCAGCGGCATAGACTTCGTTCATTCTGGCATCAATAGAGGGGAGAATGATGGCATTTTCAACAATTTCTCTACTTAACGCTTCTAAGGTTGAGACAGGATAAACCGGAATATCCAATCCAAATCCAAGGCCTTGTGCGGCACTAACTGCGATCCGTACGCCGGTAAAGCTACCAGGTCCTCGTCCAACTGCAATTGCTTGAATATCTTGGAGTGAGATCTTTGCTTCAAGCAATAAAGACTCCACCATTGGCAGTAGTAATTGCGTATGTTTATTTTGGGTGATTTCAAAGCGCCCAAAGTGATTATCAGGTGTAATGAGCGCTGCTGAGCAGGCATTGGTGGCGGTTTCAAGTGCAAGGATGATTTGTTTCATAGGAAAAGGATATTAAGGTAACTTAACCATTGTGTCTAGCTCTGAAGATTTTAACCCCTCACCCTAGCCCTCTCCCGCAAAGCGGTAGAGGGGACCGGACTGGTCATCTGCCAAATTCCTCTTCTTGTCACCTTAATATATTGTTTTTAAACGAAATAGATTAAGGTACACCTCTTATTATGTCATCCATTTAACTTTTGGTAACTGAATGAAAAGCGGCGCCACCTCAGAAGAAATTAATGCGCGTTATCCATTGCATATACGTCGGTTTGCTAGTGGTCAGTATTTATCAAGTCTTGCTTATTATTTAGCCACTTTGCCATCCATGCCACCAAGCATCAACATCTTGGAAGTCGATGGTTATTTCAAAAAATACCACGTTCAAGCCTTTCCCTTGAAAAAGGGAATGTATGCTTATTTGTTACTACCTGAAGATAAGACTTCTAAAGATGTAAAGGTTATTTTTAGAGGGACCGATTTTAATGATCATAAAAGTGTTGCGATTAATTTGGAACCAGATGGTCCTGGAACGGCTAGTTTTGCACTTGAGAAAGATAAAATATTTACTCAATTGAAAAGCGCTATTCAAACACACTATGGTAAAGCCGCCAATGGGATATCACTTGACGTCAGTGGTCATAGTCAAGGCGCCGCTCTTAGTCAATTATTTGTCGCTGAATTTCTTAATCGACGTGAAAGAGATGATGACTATGAAGCGATTAGCGCACTGAATATGACCATCCTCAATTCACCTGGTGTGCCACATGCCATAGCCAAATCTGCAAATGAAAGTGCTCTTTATAATCGCTGCCTTCGTAAACGCATTAACATTGTTGCCAACTTTGGCATGGTTGGTGGCGATGCAGTACAAGTCACTGGCCATGATACTATTTTTGCTATGCTTGACCCACATATTGCTGAGGTGAACTTATTAAAGGTTGACAAAGGATTAGAAGGCGCATGGATAAAAGGTTTTTATTTACCCGATGGTATAAGCCCAACCGATTTTATTGAGGCATCTAAAAAGTTAGTCGCTGCTATATTGGGTGCGCATTCTAATATTAATTTCTATGCACCAACAGATGATACTGGTAAAATAACGGTAAACTCTGACTATGAATATTTTACCAATAAAAATCCTAAAGATCTTAAAACGCTGCGTTATGAACTTTTAAATAAAGCGCTTAACACTCAAAACGATTATATATTGTATTTGCTCAAACTTCGACTCTATCAATTTATTGAACATAATGAAGAATATTATAAATTTTCTCCTACGCGCTCAATAAAAGATTTTTTTGTGCAATCGCTTGCGCATAATTTCTATCAAAAATTGATTGGCTGGTTTGGCTCTATTGGCTCACGTGCACCGCAGTTTGCCTTAAGCTCTGAAAATGGTGTTTTAACGCAAGTCAATCCGTCAGAAGACATCCCCACATCTTCTCCAAGTACGGCTCAAAGTGATATTGGTGAAACAGCTCGCCAAATGTTGCCCGTATTTGCAAAACAAGCAGAAATAAATAAAGCCATGCGAGAAGAGTGTATTCGTTGTGTTACATCAGTAAATCGCGCGATTAGTCCAGAGCTCATCCCAATCCAGACCACATTCAAGGCTCCATACTAACTGGCTGATGGCTTTGAATTTGGCCAACGACATAGCCCCTCTGCCGCGACGAGAGGACTGCCCATTAATGGCAGCAACAATGTCTTCATTTGACGCACCATAAATGGCAAAGGGTTCATAATCGGCTGTATAAAGTACCAGAACGACGAAATCCCAAAACATATCCACATTTAGCTGACCTACACGTGCACCCTTGTTTTGTTCATCAAAAATGACACGCGTTTTGACTTGTATCGTTTTATCTTTATAGGGACCTCTTGTTCCCATAAAATCGATTCCCTTGCAGGGAGCGGCTAAAGGTTTCAGATGAAGCAGCAAAGCAGCATCATAACGACCAAGCTCTGCGCTAATAGGAAGGGTTTGACCGGTGGTTTGACGATATAGAGCCGCTAATCGACGTGTCTGTACCATCAGAGTATCTACTGCTATTGTATTCATTATATTCCGAATAAAAAAAACCGTTGGCTCACTCGAATTTAATTATAATCAAGCCAACGGTTTATTGCTCAATTCCCTAAGCCGCTTTTCGCATTCCACGACGTGCGGAACGTCTACGATATGAGAAAGATTTAGCTCTTGATTTTCTACGTTTTGGTCTGCTGGACACAAATCCTGTGTGTTTAGCAAACATTGTTTTCCCTTTGGTTCTTGACTTGGTACGCTTGCTTTTTGTTTTGCGACCAGTTGTAGTCCCTTTAACCATTTTGTGTAATTTCTTGATGGCGGTTGCATGTTCTTTACGCAATTTTCTAACGTATGTAGCATGCTTTTTAACCAATTGTGTACGAATTCTCGCAGCTGTTCTTGCTTTGGCAGCAAGTTTTGCTTTGATTGTTCTACGCATTTTTGCAATCATTGCTTTATTTTTACGAGTCACTATCCCTAGTTGCTTTAGCGCTAATTTTTCAGCACGTTTAGCTTGATTCAGCATTTTTGTTAATTTGCCGTGTGTCCCTGTTTTTACTGTTCTCTTTTTAGAAGTAACTGTTTTTCTCGCTTTTACTCGACGCTTCATAATACATTCTCCAATATCTCACCAACAGGTGCGTATAAAAAACATAGCACAGGAGAAATCAAGATCCACAACTATTTGATGTATAGCGTTTAAAAAAGTGAAAAATCCCGCAGATATCCTTATAAGTCATTGACTTTATTCGTTTTATCTTGATTAAAAAATGATGAATTTTACTGAATGTATGAACAATAATAGTAAGAAAAAGTGGGGAAAATCGAATGATTTTTTGGTGATCAGGATGATCTTTGTAGGGTGGGCAAAGCATTGAGCGTGCCCACCATTATTATCTTTTCACGACAAAATATTAAAAATTTGCTCACAAATCACTAATGGTGAATCATCACCATTAATTTTTACCACTTGCGGAAGCCCATCAGAATCGCGCATCGCAACGCTCATATAATAAGTAGCAATGGGTTGAGTTTGTGTATGATAAACCGCTAATCTGCGTCGAACTGTATCTTCTTTATCATCATCTCGTTGAATTAAAGGTTCGCCGGTCACATCATCATGATTTGGCCTACTGGGAGGCTGAAAAGTGTCATGATAAACTCTGCCAGAACCAGGATGAATACGCCGACCACTTAAACGTTTAACGATCACATCGTCAGGAACATCAATTTCTATCACCTTATCAATTTTAACACCGACTTGGGTTAAAGCATCGGCTTGTTTAACAGTTCGAGGAAAACCATCAAGCAGAAAACCTTTTTCACAATCAGGCTGTTTAATGCGCTCTTGCACTAATTTAATCATCACATCATCGGGGACTAAACTGCCACTATCCATAATCGATTTGATTTGGATCCCTAACGTTGTATTGTCAGCAACACTTTTTCGAAGCATATCACCCGTTGAGATTTGAGGAATGCCAAATCGCTCCATAATAAATTGAGCCTGCGTTCCTTTACCCGAGCCCGGAGCTCCTAATAGTATTACCCGCATTTTTATTTAATCCTTACATTGAGCACAACACCTGCAAAGTATAACCACAGATGGAAGACAGGCCAATGGTTAATTGCTCTATTTAGCTTCCAGACTCACAACGTAGGGTGGGCAAAGCTTTTAGCGTGCCCACCAATTCAAGATGGTGGGCACGCTAAAAGCTTTGCCCACCCTACTACTAGTTCAAACCAGTTTTATTTTAGACAAGGCGGCAAGTTTCGAGCAAAGGAGTGTACATCCTAGTACATGACTGCTGCGAGGAACGAAGCCAACACAGTATAAAATAAAACTGGGAAGAACTAGCCGGTGTTTTGCATTCCTGCGGCAATGCCGGATATTGTCACCTTTAACGCGTCCTTGTCATCCTCTGAAGGATTTTCACTATTTCGCACCCGGCACAAGAGCTCAGCTTGCAAAACGTGCAGTGGATACAGATAAGGTCCACGTAACAAGATGGTACGCAGTAAGGTCGGATTGGATTCTAATAAGTTCTGAATGACTAAAGCCACTTTGATAGCAATGACTGTAGAATCAAATTTTTCTTTCAACTCTTTTCCTAACGGATGTAACGCTTGAGGCACAAGTCGTGCCTCATAATAAGAGAAAATGGCAAGATCGGCTTTGCTTAATACCATCTCAATCATGCTCAATAAAGAACGAAAAAAGGGCCAGCCATTAACCATTTCATGAATAATATCTTTTTCGTTATTAGCGATTACTGCCTCTAACGCTTCTCCAACACCGAGCCATGCTGGTAACAATAATCGATTTTGTGTCCAAGCAAACACCCAAGGAATGGCTCTTAAACCTTCTATGCCTTTGAGATCATTTCTGCGTGCAGGTCTGGAACCAATTGCTAAAGATCCAATTTCATTTTGAGGGGTTACATAGCGAAAATATTCTACAAAGTCTTTATTCGTTTTCACCATGCTAGAGTAAGCGGCAAACGATGTTTTTCCCAATGACTTCATCATCTGTCGCCAATGTGCTTTAGGTTCAGGAGGGGGTATAAGTGAAGCTTCTAAAGTAGCAGTGGTGTAAAGCTCTAAAGTCCGATAGGCACGCTCTGGTAAACCATATTTATTCCTAATCACTTCTCCTTGTTCAGTGACGCGCAAACGGCAATCAACTGATCCAGGCGGTTGAGATAAAATGGCCATATGTGCAGGGGCCCCGCCACGTCCAACCGAGCCTCCTCTACCGTGAAATAGCGTTAAATGAACATGATGATTTTTAGCAATTGTAACTAATTTTTCCTGTGCACAATATTGAGCCCAGCCTGCTGCTAAAATACCTGCATCTTTACCAGAATCTGAATACCCAATCATGATCTCTTGTTCATTATGAATGTGATTCTTGTACCATTCACAACCAAAAAGAGACTTTATGCAATCTGGCGCATTTTCTAAATCATGCAATCTTTCAAATAATGGCACTACCCGTAATGGATGCTTAATACCTGCTTCTCGTTGCAGCAAACAAACTGCTAATACATCACTGGGCACACCTGCCATAGAGATGACATAAGCCCCCATCGAGGCAGGCAATTGTCTGGCAATCATTTGAAAAGTTTCCCATACTTGCGCAGATTGCTCGGTCAAAACAATATCATTAGGAATTAATGGTCTTTTATTTTGTAATTGCAATTCGATGAATGCAAATTTTTCCTCTTCAGACCAAGATAAATATGATCCTAATCCAAGCCAAAGTGTCACTTCATCTATTAATTGTGCATGTTGATGAGATTCTTGTCGTATATCTAAACGCGTTAAGGTCACTCCAAAACAGGCAACTCGACGAATAAGATCCGTTAAATCCCCTTCTGCAATGCAACTGGCATTACACTCTTGTAATGAACGATAGCATAATAATAAATGTTGAAGTATTTCATTTGGTGTCTCTATTGGCTTGGTGATGGAAACGCGCCCTTTTAATTTATCTTCAATCCATTGACTGGTTGCCATCAATTTATTTTTTAACAACCGTAATTCTGCGCGATAGGGTTCATTTGAATTCCCCACACTTTTACGCATTTCATCACTACAATCATGCATTGATAAGGCAGCACTTAGTTTATTCACTTCTTTGCTGTAAAGATCTGCCGCCATCCATCTAGACAATAAACATACCTTTTCCGTAATCTTGGCGGTGACATTAGGATTACCATCTCTATCTCCCCCCATCCAGGAACTAAATCGAATCGGGCAAGCACTCAGCTCTAGTGATGTTCCTGTTATATCCTTAAGCTGCCGATCAAGATCTCGAAGAAATTTAGGCAAAATGGGCCAAAGACTACCTTCAATAACTGCAAATCCCCACTTAGCCTCATCAATTGGTGTGGGACGACGACGACGAATTTCATCTGTTTGCCAAATAGAAGTCACTTCAGCATATATTTCAGTTTCACTATCACGGACTTCTTGTTTTGTTAACTGTTTTTCATCAAGATGACTAAGCAGCTTTGCAATGCGATCAAACTTTTGCATTAATGTCCGCCTCAACACTTCTGTAGGATGGGCTGTCAACACTAAATCAATTTTTAACTTATGCACGGCAAGTGATAGAGACTTACTATCAATATTCTTATCTTTAAAAGCTCTAAAAGAGGCCTCAATCGAACCTGGTTGAGCAGTTGATTGCACATTTAAGAGATGCCATCGGGTACGTCTTATCCGATGCACATTTTCGGCAATATTGGCTAAATTGAGAAAATGACCAAAAGCTCTAGCAACACCCAACATCTCTTTTGCAGTCAAACTTTTCAAAATATCATTTAGGATCTTTTCACTATTGACATCGCCATTGCAAACTTCCTTGGATAATTGTCGAATAGTTTCAATTTTCAGATAAAGATCTTCACCCACTTGCGCTTTAAGTGTTTTACCCAGCGTATCACCGAGCAATCGAACATTAGCCCTCAAGGGAGCATCAGGATTGGATTGATTCATTATATAAATATAGGCTTTCTTGAGTTTGAAAGCCACCTTAACTGGAAACTATTGCGGTTGGATGTTATAGTAAAAACGTAACCTTAATAAAAATTAACAGGTAAGGATTAATTTATGAGGAAGGATTCTCGCTCCCTCAATATCACTGATTCCGAAATGGCACATGAATCATGGAAAGTTTTCCAGGTCATGGCAGAATTTGTTGAAGGCTATGAGCGTCTTGTTCATATATCCCCTTCTGTCAGTATTTTTGGCTCGGCACGGTTAAAACCAAGTTCCCCTTGGTACAAACTCACTTTTGATATTGCAAAAGCAATCTCAGAATCTGGTTATACCGTGGTAACAGGTGGTGGCCCTGGATTAATGGAAGCTGCTAATAAAGGCGCTAAAGAAGGTCCTTCTTTAAGCGTTGGCTTAAATATTGTGTTGCCGCATGAAGAATGCATGAATGATTTTCAAGACATTTCTTTACGTTTTCGCCACTTTTTTACTCGTAAAGTCATGTTCGTTAAATATGCTTCGGCTTATGTAGTGATGCCAGGTGGATTTGGCACATTAGATGAACTTGCTGAAATTCTGGCATTAGTGCAAACCGGAAAAACGCGTAAAATCCCGATTATTCTTGTCGGCGAACCCTTCTGGAGAGATTTGTTGTCATGGTTTAAATCACAATTGGTAGCATCTGACACCATCCATGCTGATGATTTAAATTTATATAAAGTCGTGGATACGCCAGAAGAAGTTGTTCAGGCTTTACATGATTTCTATCGCGATCACAGTCCCAAACCCTCACCTAAAGAACGTGAGATTATGTCAGGTTTATAGGGATCCCCTTTTATCCTGTCCCTTCTCCCCTTGTGGGAGAAGGTTAGGATGAGGGTCTTTAAATCTTAGCTAAAATACGAATGAAACTTACTGCTCAATGCATCTTGCAAACCTGGATTTGCGTGTAAAACCAGCGCACCAACAGTCAATGGCACTGCATAAAACGCAGCAGTTCCCGCTATCGATGCGGCGCCTGCTCCAGCAACGACTTTCAAAGCACCAGTTGTGAAACCCTTCGCAAATAATCCAACAAAACTACCTACATAAAGCGTAGCTGCTGTTGCCACGATATCTTCAGCATAACCTGCACCACTGATAGCATTCATTTCATTGATTGTTAAATTTCTCATTTTGACTCCGATAGGTAAATAGGTAACTAACTACAAGTCAGTCAATTTACACCGTTAATCGGACGAATACAATAGGAAATGTTGCCGTAAAAGATAATAATTTAGGTGCAAATACACCTTATGAATTTAATTCTTGGACTTGCTTGGTAACATCCAGAATGCCAGATTCATCATGGATCCACTGAAAATAGTTGTTGTCGGGCACGGGTTCCCATTGCCCCACTTCCAAATAGTTCAAAACTTTGCGAAAGGAATTTACCGGCGTTATTGTTTCATAAAGTGAATTTAACAATTCAGGCGGCCCATAATAGGCATTTAATATTGAAAATCGTTCTTCAATTTGCGCTAAACTAGGTACCCCATGTTCAAAACCTTTAAAAGTGGTTTCAGAGCCATGATCACCTTGGAAAATGATAATGGGCGGCTTTGCGGATTTTTCCAAGAGTGCATTCATCACCTCAATAACTTTCTTATTCAGAAATTTTAATTGCTCAATATATTCAGGTTTATCATTATCAGGTTGCATCGTGTTCACTATATTACCTTGACTATCAAAGTAGGCTGGTAAATGTGGCATCACCAAATGAACAAAAACGAATTTTGGACGAGCCTCTTTTATATCAGGAACCTCTTTTATTTTCTCAAGGGTATAAAGACGTAATTTGGCTTCTTCATAACCCACCCACATACTTAAAGGTGTCATTGATAACAATTTTGTATGATATTTAGAAATAGTACATATAAATGTCTCAAAATGTTTATCTGAATAAATGGATGCAGTACGAGTTGGCCCCCAATCACTAGAGAAGGTGTAATAAACATAGCCCCTGTCTTTCAATAGTTTTACCACTTTGGGTCTACGAATACGTTCATAATAAGGTTCCGTAATTCTAACGCCGTCAATTGCTGCGATTTTATTAATCTGCTCCATACTTAAAGATGACGCTAGCGAAAGATGTGTCATCGGATAATTAGTGGTGGTTTTTGGAGGGACATAAAACCCTTTAGCCTTCAAAGCATCCAAAAAATAAGTGTTATCATGATTGAATAGCTTTTGTAGCACATCACTTCTTGGATAAGCATCCAAGATAATATAGTAGATATCGGGTGTATTTTTTAACTTAGCCACGTTTTCAGTTAAGGGCGCTCCAAATAAGGATGTTGAATCGGTAGGCGTTTTAGCTTGAAAAAGGCCAGAGAGAATACTTGGCGCGTCATCGATGGTTGAAACAAAAGCACTTTGTTGCGTCAGTGAAAAGCCAATCATTAAAAGCATAGCGATGGAAAATACAGATAAAGAAGCATTGCTCGCCTCAATCATTGTAGATGTTTTGCTACAAAAACGGTATAAACCCATCACACAAGCAATCATAAAGACTAACAGCAAACCATAAAATAGCTTTTGATTAATTGCGGTAATATACGTAATTTCAAAAGCGGGGCCAAATGTAAAAAAGAAAACACAAGTCAAAGATGTCAAAAGGGCTGCTTTTTCAACGCTTTTAAGGATTTTACTAAACAACAAATACAGTAGACCACTCAACATAACACTGATAAAACAGGCGAGCAAAATCTCAATCGTTGGAGCATTTGTTAAATTGTGAGCCACAATATACAACATGGGAATCAAAGCGACGAGAAAAGGATGTAGAAGACTAAATTGAAAACGTTTTGCTTTACTTACTTCAGATTTAACTTTCTCTTTGATTTTTTTAAAATAGAGCTTTAACATGATAGTGGCGCCCATTAAGGAGGCTACTAGCATCTGAAGAATAAAACTGCCTGCACTGAGATCGATATAGGCATAAGCTGGGCTTATAAAGCAAAAACTGAATAGAATGAAGAAGATTACTTTCACAAGTCACCTTTTTATTTGCATTAGAAATAATGTTCTTTCACTTAATTGCAGTGAATGTTCATTTATGATGTTAAAATAATGGCCAAATTCTCTTTTAAACTCTGCCAAGCTATACATATTAAAAATATCTTCTCTGGTTGCAAGTAGTTTTTGTACTTGAGAATCTTCTTTGGGAACAAACTCAATGATGAGATATTTAGTTAATTCGCTAAAAAATAAAGCAAGTTTGGCTAAAGGAACATTATTTACTAAAGCTAAATGATGAATTAAGCCTAATGCTAAAATAGCATCAACGGGGCCTCTTTCTTTAAAGGAAAGTCGTTCTTGATTATCAAATCCAAGCGATGGGCTTGGATTGGTTAAATCGATAGTTAAAGATAGCAATGGCGAAGACTGCTTGCGCGAGTTTAAGTATAGGCTTTCTACGCAACTAGGATCAATGTCCCACGCAATAACTTGCTTACAATATTTTGAAGCAATTGAACTAAAGCGTCCCCTATTAGCGCCTAGATCCCATAAGGAGGGAGGACTGATTGATCTTACCCATTCATCAATGATTTTTTCTTTTTCAGTGAAAGTAGTTGGCGCGTAATTATGATTATCAACGTAGTAACTATACCATTGTGAATCGCGCTGCACTTCCCAGGTTAATTTATTAACGCACTGTATCAAGCTATCAATAAAGCGGCTCAATGTTTTTAAATTAAACTGACGGCTTTTACGTGAAATATCCTTCGTGTTTTGATATTTTTTTTGAAGCTTAGCATGCACATGGATATGCAAAGCGGGTGACAAAATAAACTTTGTTAAAGTGGGTAATAAACTACTAGCTAAATCTAACGGGATCCCATCTATATAGACTTTAAGTAATTGATTAAGCCGAATGTCCTTATAACTCATTAGCATCAAAGGCGCCAAGAAATGCTGGCAAAATTGAAGATACGGCTGCCAAGGTTCCCCTTCTTTATACTTTGTGAAAGACAAGGTATCAATAAAAATAGCTTGACCTTGAAGAAACTGGATATTGTAACTTGAAGCATCCTTTAAGGTCATCCCATGTTCAAGCGCCTTTTTTTGAATTTCCAAGGTGAGAAGGGCAGCATCTTTCAATTGTGAAAAACACCACTCATAGGGATAGGAAATAAAAGGAATAACTTCCGGTTTAATCACGCGTGCATTTTCATTCAATGCTAATTCCGAAGACACTTCTTCATGAGAAATTAAACGCTTGGATTGGCGTAACGCTGAATAAAGCCCACTTTGCATGAGATGATCATAATCCGAGAAATAACGTGGATTAATTTGTCTAAGTAAAAAGCCCTGATAGCGAAATAAAAAACCGGCCGGATCGCGAAAGGAACTGGCTAATTGTTCTTTTATTTCTAACATAAGATGTCCTTTGCCTAGAATATAGAATATCAAATCCAAAACCAATAGGATGTTAGTTTAATTGCAAACAAGGTGAATCCATTTAAAGAGCTGCATAATCAATTCAATACTCAGAGTATTGCGCAATATTTCACTCCATACAATGAGCGGGCAAATAGCATCTTATGTTTTATAACTAAATATAAATGATCGTATTTATACAGACTTAGGATTATGGTGAAGTTTATCTTGTTCCTGTTCTCGTTGCTTTTTAATGTAATCATCAAAAATATGTTTAGGCACATTCTCTGCTCTTACATTTTTTCCATCTAAGCTTTTGAATTCGATGGTAATAGGATCCATTGATGCATTTTTTATTTTAGCTGTGACACCAGATTTCAAAAATTGATCCAAACCTTCAGTGACGATGTTAAGATCTTTAATATTTAAATGTTTATTAATATAGATGTGTGCTAATTCTAAATCTTCTGGCTTATAATTTACCTGGTGTTCTTCCATTTTTTTCATATATAGGATCCCTACACGATGATGTGGATCTTGAGCCGCTTCAGCATGCACAGCTTTTGGTTGTAATCCAGAATCAGCAATTTCTCTGATTTTGGTACCAGTCAATGTAGAATCACGTTTCAATTTACTTTCAATGCCTACAACTCCGAATACTTTATTTATTGCTGCTTTAAAAAAATTACTTGCTTTAGATATTCTTGATAATTTGCCTGCTTTTTGTAATTCATTGTCTAAGGTAGTACATGTACTCACAGCCTGCGTAGCCAGCTCTCTATAAGATAGAATTCCTTTACATTCTTGTTTAGCCTCTTTTAACTGTTGCTGGGTTGTCTCTATTTCTCTCTCCGCTTTCTTAAGTGCTGCTAATTGCTTATTAGCTTTTGAGGAAGGTTTATTTTCATCTGCTGATTCTTTGACTTGGGCTATCGCTTTGGTAATATCGATTTTATACTTTTGCAGCGCTTTATCTAGATCTTCATGCGTTTTATCCACAACATTAGTCTCATTTTCATGACATTGTTGAATATACTCAGCACGTTTTATAGCAGAATTTACTTCAGACAGTCTCTTGGTATCCTTTTCCCCCAGTTGATCTTTTAGACTTGCTATTATATCACCATCTGAGGTTAATTCATTGATATGTGCGATATCAAAAGGACTTAATTCAGATCCCATTTGCCCTTGAAAGTTTTCTTTCAACTTTCCTTGTTCAAACTGTACCTTTACCTTGGCCTCTTTAATAGCTTCCACGAGAGCATTCATAGTTTCCTTATTAAGAGCCGGTGATTCTAAATACGTAAAGTATGCTTTTTCTGCCGTTTCTAACTGTTCCATAGCTATATTTAAGGTTGTCAGTATGTTTGGCATTTGTAGATAAGCACACCACTTTCTATCAATTTCAGGGTTTCGCATTTCTTGGAGACCATGTTGAATGTGACCCGCGCCAAACCTTATGGCTTCTTCGTGATCTTCAGCATCAAATTTAATTTTTGCTAACCACTCAGGATTTACTTTGAATTTGCTATCAACATAGTTTTTTATAGTTCTTTGCAGATGAAGTTCATAAGTTGGATTAAAACCTAATTCTTTCATTTCAAAATAAATTCTTGCTAATTCCTCTTTTTTGTTGCCACCCGTTTTCATTGATTCTTCCAACATATAAGCTTTTGGTCGTAGAATACTCATATAGGTATTTATCGCTTTTTCTGCTTTTTTTCTAGCTGATTTCTTTAATTCTGGATCAGTTGTCTTCTCAGCGAGTTCTTTCATTTCTTTAAGAAGATCAATATATTGCAGAACTTGCGTTTCGACTTGGTCTTTCTTGAAAATTTCTCTATACAGGTAAATAGGACTATTCAAAATCGTTCGATTTTCTAACACATTAGCAATGATCTCAATTCGTGCTAAGGGATGACCAAACATTGCTGCATACCTTAAGTTTTTCTCCTTATCGTACTTTTCTCTTTCCGTTTCATATTTTCCAAAGCATTCATTAGCTAGTTTTGCGCTCAACGCTACTGCCTGTTTTTTTACAAGCGTATTTTTTCCATTTATACTTAATTCAATTAATTGTTGTACTCCCTTTTTCTCATAGTCATCAATAGTGTAAAAGTGAGCATGTCTTTGCGGATCAATTACATCTCTAGCCGCTTCTTGAATCAATTTATATTTACTGTCATTCATTAATTCCATGCCTGGAATTTTCTTATCTCCAAATGCATATCTAAGAATGGTTAATTGTGCTTCTTCTGAAACTTTTTTTGCAGCTTCAGATAATTGTTTAGCGTATTCTTTGGCATTCACATTAGCTTGCTCAGGATCTTCAGATCTTAACAATGCACACTTTGCTGATAATGCTTTCGTTCCCTCCTCGATGGCAATGGGGTCCATCAGGGCTTTTTCCTGAATTTCTAACTCCTCAACGGTTGAAACAGCCTTAATTTCATACTGTACTGGCGTTCTCCCTAATGCTTCATCCTTATTTTGTTTAAGCCATGCAATATGACCTTCGGTCCATCCCGGAGGAAGTCTTTTTGCAGCAAAACTTGATTCAATTCTCTCAATATTTTCTGCAAATAAAGACTCTTCGGATTTGTCTTTATTTTCATCGATAAGCTTATAAGCATTAAATCTTGCTTGAAATAGCTGCAGTTGAATTTTATTTGGTTTTATGGGTTCAGAAGTAGCAACCATGGGTTGTACAGATTCTGCTTGTTTTAGCGTTGCATCTTCACTATCTTCTACTTCTTGTTTAGGTTTAGTAAGATCTGGGAATATTTCATCAACATAACGATCAACTGAATCAGGTTGCTCCTTCTTAAGTAGATCCATTTGCGCTATCATACCTTTGGCGACAATTCTTTTTGCCTTATTTTCAATTATTGCAATCTGTTTAATTTTTTTAGAAAGTAACTCTTCGTATTCGCGCGCTAAGACCTTCAATACCTGTTCACATTGTTGCCTTTGTTCTGGATGACCTTTTAAGTTAGCATTAATCTTATTTATTTGCTCCCTCATCTCTCTTAAGGCATTCAAAATGTTTTCCAATTCTGCTTTTTCATGAGTCGTTTGAAGTGTTATTTCAATTTCTGCAGTTTCAGATGGACCTTTAGCGTAAGTTTGCATGACATGATTTTCAAATGGTGCATAAAGATATACAGGATCTAAAGCGCCTTGGGCCATCTTGGTTAATTCAATTTTCCACAAGGCATAATAATGCTTTTTATGCGCATCAAGAGCAACTTTATATTGCCTTTTCATCTCCTCAGCTTGATTAACAGGGATTTGAAAAAGAAACTTTACCCTAGGATCAAGATTAGCATAAGCTTGTGGATCACTGTTCAATCTCAGCACTTCTGAATAGGACATTTTAGGAATTTGATCCATTAGACGGAGCGCTTCATTATTTTCGACAACGCTTCTCCAATGCTGCTCATCAATTGGAGAAAAGGATCTATCTCCGAGTAATTGTTGTTGCAATTCTTCTGCAAAATCAGTGACAGTAAAACCTTTAACAGCGTTAGGATCTTCTCCCTCACTCGTGCCTTTGTAGTTATTTACTAGCTCCATTTGCTTTTGCATGGGTAGCGCTTTAAAGGATTCAATCATTTTTGCATGAATAAAGCTTTTAAGATCATTTCCAGGCGAAGGTAATATTTCAAGATGTTCTGGATTAGCTTCATTTTTCTTTTCTTGTGCCGTTTGCTCTCTAGCAAATTTGGTTAATTGATTATTTAACCCACCTAATTTCATTAAACGTCCCCAGGAACCTGGTTGACATGATGGGTAATCTCTTACACTTGTAAAATTGGATTCATTATCATTATGCGCTCTTAAAATATCTGAAAGGACAGTCACTAGGTTTTCTTGTTCTGCTTCTACGGCTGCTTCTTTTGTATCCATTTTTGTACCCGCAGCTAATTGCATATTGGGATCGGTTGCCGCTAGGTACATATAAGCTAATGCGGTTCGACCATCCTTTCCAGGGCCAAATTCACGACTAGCTCCTCGTTCAAATACATTGTGATATGAACCTGAAGGGGCGCTATCAAATAAAGCTCTTAAAGCAGCTTTATATTTTCCTCTTTGCGTTAAATTATCATTTTGCTCTAAAAGATTCCCAGCGCTATCTTTTACAAAATCATCAGGTGTGCACTTTCGCATCTCTTTGTCTGTGAGAAAACGATCATCCCCTAACTTACGTGCAATAAAAGTCGCAAAATCCTCAAGAACTTTATCAACTCCCTGCTCTTTAAGTTGTTTTCTATATTTAGCTTCAACTTTTGCATATATCTCAGCAGATCTTTGCAATTCCTCGCCTTTTAGCATGGAAGATTCACTATCTGCTACTTCTGGGGCCCCCATGTGAGATCCTAAGGGTGCTTGTGCTTGACGAAAGGCTCTTCTTGCGGCTAATAGTTCTGTTTGAGCCCTTCTTTCTAAGCTTTCAAGTGACTCAGTAAAAGGCATAACACACCTCTAAAAATTTGCATATATACAATAATTAGAGGGGTCATTTGGTTTAAAAGTTCCCCATAACTTTGCCCTGTGTAAGAGCAATTTTCAAATGTCCGCTTTGAGCAATTTAGAAATGTCCGCTGTGTAAATCTTCAGCCATACTTGATGTATGTGCAAACTTCCCAAGGAGAGGGCTATGCAGGGGACATTTACCATGAGCGAAAAAGAAGTTTACACGTTGAAAATACTAGAAAAGATCATCGATAAGCGGCTCTCTTTGACGCTTGGAGCTAGCTACTTAGACCTCACCCCTAGGCACTTAAGAAGACTGAAGAAGGCCTATTTGGATGGTGGTGCGCCCGCACTAATATCCAAAAAGAGAGGTAAATCAAACCATCGACATAGCGACAAACTTAAAGATCGTGTGTTGTCACTTATTCGTGAGCACTACGAGGATTATGGCCCAACACTAGCCTCTGAAAAGCTTACTGAGCATTATCAAATTCATATCTCTAAAGAAACTATTAGGCAATGGATGCATGAAGCAAACATCCGTCAAGTAAAAGCTGCTAAAGAGTTAACGTTACATCAACCTAGACATAAGCGTTCTACTATGGGCGAGCTGGTACAAATGGATGGTTCTGTTCATGATTGGTTTGAAGGGCGTGGACCTAAATGTACATTGTTGGTCCTAATTGATGATGCAACAAGCTGTTTTCTTCAATTACGATTTGTTAAAGCAGAAACCACTTTTGATTACTTTGACACAGTCAAAAATTATCTTGTTGAACATGGAAAACCTAGTGCCTTTTATGTTGATAAACATAATGTATTTAAAGTAAATCATCCTGAAGCTAAATTAGGTGATGGTTTTACGCAATTTGGACGAGCATTAGAGAGTCTAGATATCACAATAATAAACGCCAATAGCCCACAAGCAAAAGGCCGTGTTGAACGTGCAAATCGTACTTTACAAGATAGACTGATTAAAGACCTCAGATATCATAATATTTCAACTATGGAACAAGGAAATGAATTTCTACGCACTTATCTTGTGGCTCATAACAAACGCTTTGGTAAAGTGCCAAAATTAGAAGGAAACGCTCATGTACCACTAACAGACAAAGAGAAACTATCACTTGATAGAACATTTACCATTCAATCGATTAGGAAAATATCAAAGCAACTCACCATCAGTTTTAAAAAATCTTTATTTATGATTAAGAATCAACGACATCCACGTAGTATGATCGGTAAATCAATCACTGTTAGTGAATCATCTAATGGCGAAATCAAACTTTACTATGGTAATAATACTTTAGAATACGAAACAATCAGAAAATATGATTTCCAAGAGCGGGTCATGGGAATAAGACAAATGCATGAATTTTTAAACCAAAGAATGACTAATCAACCCATCTCTAGGAACAATGCCCCACTTAGAAGGGTCAATGATAATATAACCAGCGGACATTTTTAACTTGCTGGGGGCTAGGACATTTCTAAATTGCCCTAACACCATAACTTTGCCCTGTGTAAGAGCAATTTTCAAATGTCCGCTTTGAGCAATTTAGAAATGTCCGCTGTGTAAATCTTCAGCCATACTTGATGTATGTGCAAACTTCCCAAGGAGAGGGCTATGCAGGGGACATTTACCATGAGCGAAAAAGAAGTTTACACGTTGAAAATACTAGAAAAGATCATCGATAAGCGGCTCTCTTTGACGCTTGGAGCTAGCTACTTAGACCTCACCCCTAGGCACTTAAGAAGACTGAAGAAGGCCTATTTGGATGGTGGTGCGCCCGCACTAATATCCAAAAAGAGAGGTAAATCAAACCATCGACATAGCGACAAACTTAAAGATCGTGTGTTGTCACTTATTCGTGAGCACTACGAGGATTATGGCCCAACACTAGCCTCTGAAAAGCTTACTGAGCATTATCAAATTCATATCTCTAAAGAAACTATTAGGCAATGGATGCATGAAGCAAACATCCGTCAAGTAAAAGCTGCTAAAGAGTTAACGTTACATCAACCTAGACATAAGCGTTCTACTATGGGCGAGCTGGTACAAATGGATGGTTCTGTTCATGATTGGTTTGAAGGGCGTGGACCTAAATGTACATTGTTGGTCCTAATTGATGATGCAACAAGCTGTTTTCTTCAATTACGATTTGTTAAAGCAGAAACCACTTTTGATTACTTTGACACAGTCAAAAATTATCTTGTTGAACATGGAAAACCTAGTGCCTTTTATGTTGATAAACATAATGTATTTAAAGTAAATCATCCTGAAGCTAAATTAGGTGATGGTTTTACGCAATTTGGACGAGCATTAGAGAGTCTAGATATCACAATAATAAACGCCAATAGCCCACAAGCAAAAGGCCGTGTTGAACGTGCAAATCGTACTTTACAAGATAGACTGATTAAAGACCTCAGATATCATAATATTTCAACTATGGAACAAGGAAATGAATTTCTACGCACTTATCTTGTGGCTCATAACAAACGCTTTGGTAAAGTGCCAAAATTAGAAGGAAACGCTCATGTACCACTAACAGACAAAGAGAAACTATCACTTGATAGAACATTTACCATTCAATCGATTAGGAAAATATCAAAGCAACTCACCATCAGTTTTAAAAAATCTTTATTTATGATTAAGAATCAACGACATCCACGTAGTATGATCGGTAAATCAATCACTGTTAGTGAATCATCTAATGGCGAAATCAAACTTTACTATGGTAATAATACTTTAGAATACGAAACAATCAGAAAATATGATTTCCAAGAGCGGGTCATGGGAATAAGACAAATGCATGAATTTTTAAACCAAAGAATGACTAATCAACCCATCTCTAGGAACAATGCCCCACTTAGAAGGGTCAATGATAATATAACCAGCGGACATTTTTAACTTGCTGGGGGCTAGGACATTTCTAAATTGCCCTAACACCCCATAACTTTGCCCTGACACTTATTTTGCTATGGCAAAATGTTGATTATGCACGCTTTTGCATTAACGAGGACATTTAACCTTTTTACAATTCGGTTCTTTGATGGATGTTTCACTATACCTAACCGCCGTTTCTTTCGCTTTTAATAAAAACTTTTCCGTTTTTGATCCATATAATTCACGAGCCATATCGGTAAAGATGAAGGGCTCTAGTTCTTTGGGTAAACTCTTTTTTCTCAAAAAATGTAAACCGATACTCATTCTGAACATCAGGTTATTGGATTTTTCTTTAAATCAATCGATTAACGATTTCAAGGTTACCGCTGGCTGCTGCTTCTCTTAATGCGCCATTAAAATCAATATCAATATCGTTAACGACTGCGGGAAATTCTAACAAACGATTCACAATCTTGATGTTACCATTTCCACCCGATGCCCCAACGGCCCAAGCAAGCGCTCGATTTTCATAATCTGCTACTTTAGCAACAACAGCAGGATATTCTAATAATCGATTAACAATATCATCGCTACCATGTCTTGCCGCAATTCTAAGTGCTTCATTCCCATCATTATCAATTTCTGCAACAACATCCGGATTTTCTAACCATCGATTAACCTGCTCAAGATCACGACTTTCTACTGCTAATATAAACGCTTTATATGAATTTCCTATACCCTGTAACATAAAATCTCCAAGTAAAATGAATGAGGTTAATCTAAATGAAGACTTTGTTTATTACTGTGGTAAAAATAGCTAAATGATTATTTGCTTAGATATAAGCTAGAAATAAAGGAATAATGTTTCGCTGCTAACCGCAGCTAAGAAGGGTGGGGTGAATGTTAAATATGTGTGAATGCTCGCATACATTGGACCCCTGCCAACTCCCAGAGCGAAACTAAGTTTGTTAACTATGTATCTGTTGAGTACAAAATAATATTGACTCAGATGTAATAGCGCCTTGATGATCAGCAATCTATAAACAAAGGTTCAAGAGCATCATGTTGTTAACTTTATTTAATCAAAGCAAAGCCTCTCAACAATTCGCATTAGAAAAACAAAAAACATTAGAAGATTTGTTGCTGCTCTTTCATGAAAACCCAGCTAGTTTTGATGATACTAAAATTTTTGAATTTTATGCTTTACTGAACGCCAATGTGCTGCGTTATATTAACCTAGAGAAAATCATTCAAGGTCAGTCCATCTTAGGACTACTCACGGAAATGGCTATCATACATGAACCTATTTTAGAATTTTTATATGCTGCCCTGGAACACATTCAACCTCATCTTTGGACTATCTCCGTGATTACTGGATTCAAAAATGAAGGTTCTACCCCCCTTTGGAATGTCACTTTATCAGCGTGCAGGAAAAATAAATACGCGCAGTCTATTTTATCTGCGATTGAACATGCTAACTTATCAACTGGTTGGATAAGCAGACAAAAAACCGCGTATTTTTTAAACCGTTCTCCTCTTTGGCTGTTGTGTGCTTCCGTAACTTCGAATCAGAGTTTAATCCCTATATTAAATACCGTGATAGATAATGTGCCAACAGAAGCTTGGAATGAACCGGCAATGAACGGGCGTAGTAAGGGAAAAACACCTTTGTGGAGTGTTGTAAAAACAGTAACTATGCCAGAAGAATCAAATTGTTTTTGCAGATTAATAGCCAGAACAAAGTGTAGAGGATTGAATTTTAATATAAAGGTGAATGGAACGTCACTCCTAGATCGCTTATTTGTTTTAAATCCAGGGGTTTTGGCATTAATTCTAATCCTGCGCCCAGAGATTTCTTCATATAGTGTTAACGAGAAAACTGCAGATTTTATTTATGAGATCCAGGACATTCATGACGAAATCATTAAAGTTTGTACTCAAATGACAGATACTCATGATGTGGATGACGCACTTTCGCAAAGGAAAACGATATATTTAGCTTACATGGAACATATGTTTAAAGATTACATAAAGAATATACCAAAGGCGTTTTATCAAAGTATGTTGGATGAATCTTATAAAAATAACTATAGATTCCCTGACAACAGTTCAGAAGAGGCAGAAGAAGCTGACTCCTTAGAATGTATAGAAGAATTAGAGGAACTCACTATTACCTCAAGCTGGCATAAGTTAAGTAAAAAGAAATAAGAAGCCAACTGATGACTTTGCTGAATTAAATCGCTTTTTCGTGTTCTTTGACTTGATTCCAATAGTGGTCTAATTCATCTAAGGAATAACTATCCCAGGCTCTTCCTGAGGCAATGACGCGTTCTTCTACGCCATTAAACCGACGTTCAAACTTCTTATTAGCGGTGCGTAAAATCGTTTCTGCATCGGATTTGATGTGCCGTGCTAAATTGGCGCAAACAAACAAGATATCGCCTAATTCTTCTTTGGCCGCTTCAATATTATTTGAAGCATAAGCTTCTTCAAATTCTTTGACTTCTTCTTGAATTTTATCGAGCACAAACTGAATATGGGGCCAGTCAAATCCGACTCTGGCCGCACGAGCTTGTAGTTTTTGAGCACGGGAGAGCGCAGGCAGATGTTTAGCAACATCCGCCAAGACTGTGTTACCTGATTGCAGTTTTTCTTGGCGTTCTTTTTCTTTTAAAGATTCCCATAGATTGTGGTGTTCACTTCCTTCAACGACGGTATCACTGAAAATATGAGGATGTCTTCTGATTAATTTTTCTTTGAGTTCTGCTACCACACTGGCAAAATCAAACATCCCCTTTTCTTTGCCAATTTGACAATAAAAAACAATTTGCAGCAGTAAATCTGCCAGTTCTGATTTGATATCTTCTGGTTTTCCACTTTCAATGGCATCACTGACTTCATAGGCTTCTTCAATGGTATGGGGCACTATGGATTCAAGTGTTTGCGCTTTATCCCAGGGACAACCTTTTTCCGGATCGCGTAATTTAGCCATGATGGCCAGCAACTCATCGAGTTTAATTTGATGTGACATGTCTTATTTATGACCTTCAGAATGTAAGCGATGTGCTTCTAACACATTGGGCAGTTGAGTAATCTTATTGAGAATATTCATTAAGGCACTTAAGTCTGATATTTCCAAGGTAAGCACCAAATTGGCAATATTATCGTCTTTATTAGTAAGGGTATTCACGGCTAGCACGTTTAATTTTTCATTACTCAAAATCGAGGTAATATCCCGTAGCAAGCCTTGCCTATCATAGGCACGAATACTGATATCAACAGGATAAAAGTTACGTCTGGTTTCGCCCCAATCCACTTGGATTAATCTTTGTTCTTCTTCGGGCTTATTCAAAATATTGATGCAATCTTGGCGATGTATAGTAACGCCACGTCCTAAGGTAATATACCCAACAATTCGATCCCCTGGCAATGGCTTACAGCAACGACCGAAATGGCATAATAAATTACCAACCCCTTGGATAGTAATATCGGATTGCTGGATTGAAGGCTTTGATAAATGCGTTGTAATATCTTCGTTTAACGGCTCAGTTTTTTGTAGGGCATTAATGACTTGAATGATTCGTAAATCACCGCCCCCAATAGAAGCATAAAGATCATCAAGTGACTTTAAACCGAGTTTTGTTAAGCTTTTTCCAAGACCTGCGACTTCAAGACCAAGTCGTTTGAATTCCTTTTCTAACATTTCTCTGCCTTGAGAAATATTTTGATCTCTTGCTTGGCGCTTAAACCAAGTATGCACTTTGGCGCGCGCTCGAACGCTATTGATATACCCCAAATTGGGGTTGAGCCAGTCTCGACTGGGAGAACCTTCCTTCACCGACAGTATTTCTACTTGTTCGCCTGAAGATAATTGATAGTTAAGCGGCACAATAGAACCGTTAACTTTAGCACCCCGGCAACGATGACCAAGATCTGTATGAATATGATAAGCAAAATCTAATGGTGTGGACGTTAAAGGTAAATCGATGACATCGCCTTGTGGGGTAAAAATATAAACTCTATCTTCTAATAACTCTTGTAATAATACCTCATTGACGTCGCCATCATTGGCTTGCTCACTCCAATCTAAAATCTGTCGTAAAGTGTTCAACTTCTTCTGATAACCAGGATCAAGTTTACCACCTTCTTTATATAACCAATGAGCGGCTACACCTAGCTCTGCTTCTTGGTGCATATTGAAAGTACGGATCTGAATTTCAAGTGTGCGTCCTTCAGGACCTATAACGGCAGTGTGCAAAGAGCGATAACCATTTTCTTTTGGAGTTGCAATATAATCATCAAATTCTTTAGGAATATGCTGCCAAAGTGAATGCACCACGCCTAAAGCACCATAGCAATCTCTGACTTCAGGCACCAATATACGAACGGCACGAACATCATATATATCTTGAAAATCAAGATTTTTTCTGATCATTTTTCGCCAGATACTATATATATGTTTGACTCGCCCTGTTACTTCAGATTCAATATTCTCACTGGTTAAGGATTGTTTTATCTGCTCGATAACATTTTTGACATAGATTTCCCGATCAAGTCGTTTTTCATCCAATAATTTTGCAATATGTTTATAAGCATCAGGCTCAAGATAACGAAAAGCAAAATCTTCTAATTCCCATTTGATTTGACCAATACCTAAGCGATTGGCAAGAGGCGCATATATATCTCTAGTTTCAAGAGCAAATTGATGTCGAATTTCTTTGTCTAAAACTGCAGCGGCTCTTAATGAAGTGATTCTTTCGGCAAGTTTTATTAAAACAACTCTCACATCTTCAACCACAGCAAGCAGCATTTTTCGCAAGTTGTCATGCGCAAGTGCGGATGTTTGCTCTTTTGCTTGGGAAGTGCGGGTGGTGATTTGGACAACACCAGAAACTAAAGTTGCGACTTCAGTTCCTAAAGTGGTTTTAATCAAATCCGAAGATAATTCGCCATAATGCGCTGGAAAATAAACAATTGCGGCTAAAAGGGTTGAAATATCTGGTTCAAGGGTAGCTAAGGTCTCTGCGGTAATGAGTCCCTGACGTAAACCCGATTCATTGACACAGGTTAAATGGTGTCCACCATGCTCAAGACTTAACATCGCTGCTTGGGTGAGCAAAGCTTTTTCTTTTTCTGGGCGATTTGCGCCAATGCGCTCTACCCATTTCTGGATGTCAATACTACCATCAGTCGCTTTAGGAAGATCGTCTCTAATCTTTACCATTCCATCCTGACCTTATAAATGAAACAATCCTATTGTTTCGACGTGGGCGGTATGTGGAAACATATCCATGACCCCAACTTTTGCTAAATGATACCCATATTGCTGAACAAGTATAGCTGCATCCCTCGCAAAGGTTGCTGGATTACATGAAATATATAAGATCTCTTTAGGTTTGAGTATAGATATCTGATTAACTATCTCTTGTGCTCCGCAACGTGGCGGATCCATTATGATCTTATTGTATTTTCGTTTAGCCCAACCTTGGCTGGAGAAATCCTTACTCAAATCAAAGGCATGAAACTCAACATTAGTGAGTCGATTAAACTCAGCATTTGCTTTAGCGCGTTCAACCATTTGTGGTGCTCCTTCTACTCCTACAACGAGCGATGAACGTTGCGCAAAGGGTAAGCTAAAATTTCCAAGGCCACAAAATAAATCCAGTATTGTATCTGTGGGCTGTGGATTGAGAAGTGCTAAAGCCTGATTCACCATTTTTTGATTGATGTCATGATTCACTTGCGTAAAATCTAAGGGATGAAACTGATACGTTAACTGCTGATCAATCAGTTGATACTTGAGATTTAAATCAGTATTTGGCGGAAAGACTTTATGAACCGATTCAACACCCGCAGGTTGAAAATACAGTGAGAACTGAAACCGCTGGCAAAATGACTTTAAAGAATGGATGTCACTTTCAGATAAAGGTTCCAAGTGACGAAATATAAGTGCAACCTCTTCCCCGCCTATGGCAACTTCAATCTGAGGGATAGCCGCTCGCCCTTCCAATGCTGAGATAACATCGCGCAAAGCTTGTATGTGTTTGCCAACACGCGGATCAAGCACTGAACAACTTTCTATGATGGCAATTTTATTGTTGCCTTGCTCTCTGAAGCCAACTAATAGCGTCTCTTTTTTATCAACATAACGCACACCTAATCGGGCTTTTTGTCGATATCCATTCACTGTGCCTTCTAAAGGTGCAAGCCATTCACCCGGTATGACTTTACTTTGATTGGTGAGCAAATCTTCGAGAAATTTTTGTTTGTGTTGAATTTGTTTATTTGTTTGTAAATGTTGCATCTGACAGCCACCACAAACGCCAAAATGCTCACAAGGTGGTTTTACCCGTTCTTCGGACTTAACCAATATTTCAATAGCCGTTGCTTCGCTATAACGCGAATAGCTACCCGTATATTTCGCTCGTACCGTCTCTCCAGGTAGCGCCCCAAATACAAACATAATTTTATTATCAAGCCGTGCAATACCCCTACCATCATGTGATAGCGCGTTTATTTCAACTTCAACAATTTCTTGAGGGATAACCTTTCTTCGACGGGACATAATAGCTCTACTACTTATAAAAAAAGGGGGCATTTTAACACAAAGAAATTAATCCAGCCGCCTCACTTTTTAAGATCT
This sequence comes from uncultured Pseudomonadota bacterium, assembly GCA_963829835.1. Classification (GTDB taxonomy): domain Bacteria; phylum Pseudomonadota; class Gammaproteobacteria; order Berkiellales; family Berkiellaceae; genus Berkiella. The sequence goes on along the minus strand of CAWHKC010000004.1, from coordinate 2,616,471 downwards.
CTTGTGAAGGTTAGTGACAATGCTATAACCTACGCCTTCCTTTTTAAGTCTCATTCGGGAATGGCTGCATGCAAGAACAAAACAAACCAGCGCGTAGTTTATGGAGTTCACGATTTGCTTTTATTATGGTCACAGCAGGTGCTGCGGTTGGCCTTGGCAATATCTGGAAATTTCCCTACATGGCTGGCAACAATGGCGGCGGCGTTTTTGTTCTTGCCTATTTATTCTTTATTTTATTAATTGGCATTCCGGCGATGATTGCTGAACTCCTCATCGGACGCAAAGGTCGACAAAATCCGGTTAATACGATGGCAACGCTGGCTCAGCAAGCAAAATCAAGCACCTCTTGGCAAATAACAGGATGGCTAGGCGCTGTTACCCTTTTATTGGTTCTTAGCTTTTATAGCGTAGTCGCGGGTTGGTCTATTGCCTATCTCTTTTATGCACTTAAAGGCTTATTTGTTACGGCGTCCCCCACAGATGTTGTGAACATTTGGCAAAACTTATTAGCCTCACCTTTGCAGTTAACACTTTGGCATTCTATTTTCATGTTTTTAACAATGCTTGTTGTTGCCCTTGGCGTGAACGCAGGCATTGAAAGAGCTTCAAGGTGGATGATGCCTGGCTTGTTTTTAATTTTGATTATTCTTGTCATCTATGCGGCAGTTGAAGGTAATTTTGTAGAGGGATTCCAATTTTTATTTTTCTTTAGACCAGAAGATCTCACTTCGCGTGCTGTGATTGATGCACTTGGGCAAGCTTTCTTCTCCTTAGCCACAGGCGCTGGCTGCATATTGATTTATGGATCGTATCTTTCAAAAGAAACCAACCTTGTCAAAACGGTCATGATAATCTCAATACTTGACGTTCTAGTCGCCATTCTTTCAGGTCTGGCTATTTTTCCGATTGTATTCTCACATGGGCTGACGCCTGAAAGTGGGCCCGGTTTAATGTTCCATGTTTTACCGATTGCGATTAGTCATATGCCAGGTTCACAACTTGTTGGGGCTCTCTTTTTTATTTTACTGTTATTTGCCGCTTGGACATCCTCCATATCGATGGGTGAACCTATGGTCGCTCTCTTAAACGAGCGCTGGAAAATATCGCGCGCTAAAGGTGCTTTCTATATTGGTGTGGCTGCCTGGTTACTAGGCTTAGCTTCTGTTTTCTCGTTTAATATTTGGCAAGAGATAAAGCTCTTTGGTCGTTGGGGTATTTTTCAGGCATTAACCGATATTCCAATTAATATTTTATTACCTATTGGTGCTTTTCTTTATTGTATTTTTGCAGGTTGGATAATGAAAGAATCTGATGTGATAGAAGAATTCGATGGGACCTCTCGTTTTATCTATCTTGCGTGGCGATTTGCCATTCGCTATATCGCGCCTACGGGGATCCTCATTGTCTTTATTGCCAATTTCTTTTGACATTGGCAACAAGAATCATTATGTTGAAAGTAATGTTTTCTCACTTCTTTTAACAACATAAGGGATCATTATGTTAAAAAAAGTATTACCAGTGACATTAAGTTTGTTAGTTACAATGACAGCTTGGTCACCTGCACTACTCGCTTCTGCTAATAAAGAAGCCTCCACCACTCCTGCAGCATCGACCAATATGCAATTTGGCAATACTGGCATGACAGCTGTAGAAGTTAAGAATCTACATCACTCAGGTAAATTACTTGTTAAGAAAATCAAAGTCACTGATTCCACACTTGTTAATGGTTTCTTAGAAGCGGTTGATTCAAACTTCAATAAAGACACCATTGTGAACGGCAATATTGATGCAAAAAGTAGCTCTTTTAACGACCTCACCATCAATGGCGGCGTTAAATTTAAAGATGTTTCTACAGCAGGCAAAGCAGTTATCAATGGCAAAGTTGAATTAGATCATTCTAAATTCGATAACACCTTAAATGTTAATGGACACCTCAGCGCGAAAGATTCCAATTTTGCTAAAATGGTCACCATGAAAAGTACTGATGCAGAATTTGAAAACTGCAATCTCCAAGATATCACCGTTCAAAAAAGCAGTACCGATCCCGTTCAGACCATTAAGCTAAAGGGCACCAAAGTCTCCGGAAACATTACTTTTGAATCCGGTAAAGGCGTTGTTGAACAAGATGCAACCTCTACCATCGAAGGTAAAGTGAAAGGTGGGACTGTTCAGAAATAATTCATGCTACGTGCCGGAGCCCCTACTTCCTACGTGCCGCGACCCCCTACTTCCTACGTGCCGCGACTTGTTCGCGGCATCCATGGATACCGCGGACAAGCCGCGGTAAGTAGAAGTTTAGAGCCGCGGTAAGTTGGATGGGTGGGGGTTATAACCCAGGCGGATATTCTCTTATCTCAGGAATTGGCGACAAGGCATCTATTGCTGGCATCGGCGCGTTCTCTATCTCAGCCGTTTCGTTCGTATCATCACCTTGATAATCTTCTGATTCGACATTCAATGTCGGACTAGGGGGCGGAACTAAATATTGTGGTTGCTGTAGATAGGATGGCTGTTCGCGTGATCTAAAATCATCGTTCCATTTGCAACCTTGGATCCCTATCATCCCAATCATTGCTAAGGCAGCTAACATAATTATATTTTCTTTTCCCACCTCAGACTCCTTCTAAAAATTCAAAAATTTAGCGACTAAACATCATTAGTTTAGCATCCAACAATTTATTTACCATGAGTTCTTGCGAATATTGTCTGTCAGCGGTATAAGACCAGAATGCCAAGCATCAGCTCACGATTGTTATATCTTACTCTTTTCGCTGCACTGCAGCTATGGCATTCGTGCGTCTGCGCCTGCTCAACCATTATGCTCGTTTCGAGCAATAGCCACTTTGGCATGGTTCATCGAATAGAAGCTGCCCTATACGCTCAACCACGGCCACAACCTAAGTTAATTCATGTCATAGCCGATAATGTGCAGGGCACTAATATTAGTGAACAATTTAAAGAAAGCTGCCTTATTGTGACAATTGGCTCAGAAGCCTTGGCAATGGCGCTTAAAAAAAATACCAAGACACCTATATTAAGCGTTTTGATACGCAAAACGACCTTTCAAACATTATTAAAAACCAGTGGCAAGCACATAAATGATCCAGAGCATCCCATATCAGCCATTTATTTAGATCAACCTCTGGAACGACAATTACATTTATTACAATGTCTCATGCCAACGCAGGAACTCAATGCCATAGGGATCCTCTTAGGACCAAATTCTCATGTTGAACAGGATTCCTTGCAAGCGCTTTCACAAAAAAAGAAACTTGAGCTGATCACTGTTTATGTCAATAAATTTGAAAATCCTGTTGCTGTATTAGACGCTTTACTTGATGAAGCTAAAATTGTCTTAGCTATACCTGATAACCGAATCTACAATACGAAAACTACCCGTGGTATGTTGCTTACCGCGTTTCATAAGCGTGTTCCCTTAATTGGTTACTCTAGAACCTACGTCAATAATGGTGCACTTGCTGCCGTTTACTCCACAACAAAACAATTAGCTGATCAAACAGCGGCTCAAATTTTACAAATACTGGCAACCAAAGATAAAAAACTCAAAACGCCACAGTACCCAAAAGACTTTGCAATTGCTGTCAATTACCAAGTTGCACGTTCTTTAGGGCTAGCAGTTGAAAGTGAAACGGCATTAAAAAACGCTATCGAAAATATGGAAAAAAACGATGGTTAACGAATGGGGCATTAAAAGTAGAGTACTGTTTCTAACCTTGGTACCTACCATTACAATTTCATTGTTACTCAGTGCTTATTTTACAAGCACTCGTATTCAAGATTTAGAAAAAGCACTTCGCGATCGTGGCTATGCCATTGCCTTGCAACTCGCGCCAGCAAGTGAGTATGGGGTATTTTCAGGGAATGCACATACCTTGCAGCGCTTGGCCAATGATGCTCTATCGGAACCCGAAGTTAGATCTGTTTCAATTTTTAATAAAGATGGTCGTCTTTTGGCTCACGCTGGCCATGAACACCAAACGCCAACTAACATTTTATCTGTCAGTGACCAATCTCATGGTATCACAATGGCAGATACGGGTAATTCACTGCTCTTTACTGTGCCGGTTACCATTCGTGATGTGATTATTGAAGATTATGCTTATGTCGATTCCCCTTTTGATCAAGCCGAAAATCATGACAATGTCTTAGGCTGGATCAGTATTGAATTAGGCAGAATGACCACAACCATTCGCCAATATCAAGTTCTCTTTGCTTGCAGCATTATTGTGCTAATTGGACTTGGGATAAGTGGTATCTTTGCTTTTAGAATGGGGCGAGATGTGACAAGGCCCATTTTACAAATGGCCGCAGCTGTTGAAAAAATTAAAAATGGAAATTTCGATACTCGTGTTTATACCAATGCCAGAAGTGAGCTCAGACACTTAGAGGCTGGCATCAACACCATGGCCGCTTCACTCAAAGCAGCGCATGAAGAAATGCAACAAAGCGTAGAACAAGCAACAGCTGATTTAAGACAAACGCTTGAAACCATTGAGATCCAAAACATCGAACTAGAAATGGCAAGAAAAGAAGCCGAAACCGCCAGCCGAGTTAAATCTGAATTCCTTGCCAACATGAGCCATGAAATTCGCACCCCCTTAAATGGGGTTATTGGTTTCATCAATTTGCTCATGAAAACAAAACTAGACTCAAGACAAAGTGACTATTTATTAACCATTCATAAATCCGCTTTTAGTTTACTTTCCATTATCAACGATATTTTAGACTTTTCTAAAATTGAAGCTGGAAAATTATCTCTGGATCAAGAACCGATGGATCTCAGAGAATGTGTTGAAGATGCACTCATGCTCATGGCACCAAACGCGCATGAAAAAGGTCTTGAGCTTGTGCCAATGATCTATTCTGACGTGCCTGAAAGAATCGTTGGCGATCATTTACGCTTAAAACAAATTATTACTAACCTTGTTAACAATGCCATCAAATTTACGGAACAGGGTAATGTTGTTGTTCGCATCATGCTTGAAAAAGAAATGGCCGATCAAGTGATCGTTTGCGTGAGCATTACTGATTCAGGTATAGGCCTATCCATTGATGAGCAAAAATCCTTGTTTCAAGCCTTTACCCAAGCCGATTCAACGACCACCAGACGTTTTGGTGGCACGGGTCTTGGCCTGGTGATATCCAAACGTCTGGTGCAACAAATGGGTGGAGAAATTGGTGTTGAATCTGAGGCAGGAAAAGGGTCAACATTCTGGTTTACCTTTGTAGCAAACAAAGTTTATGAACAATCTCGTATTAAGCACCACGACAGCCTTAAAGATTATAGAATTTTGATCTATGAAACACACCCAACGACAAGATTAAGCTTAAATCATCTGATCTCCTCATGGGGAACTGCGGTTACTGAAATTGACGATCCAACCAAAATTCATGACACGCTTGAAAATGCTCAAAAGAGTGAACAACCATTCCACATGATTATCATCGGTGTTAATCAATTAGATCCACAAAGCACCTTTATTGCTGATTTAACACAGCTTGCTACGGTTAAATTTAATTGCAGAGTCGGCGTTCTCGTCAATACAACCGATCAAACAATCTACGAAGAACTGCAAAGCTCAGGCGCTGCTGTTTGTTTAGCCAAACCAGTTCGCAGAAAGAAGCTGCATGATTCCATCGTTGAAGTACTAATAACGGGTACTCATACTGAAAGAGTAGATGATGATGCGATTAAATTAACAGATATTCCTGAAGAGTTTGAAGTCATTACCCCCTCCTCCATTTCTGTTTTAGCGGTTGATGATTATCCTTCAAATCTAAAATTAGTAGCAGCGCTTCTTGATAATCTTGGCGTGAAAGCCGATTGTGCCAATAATGGTTTTGAAGCCTTAAAGTTTATCAAAAATAAAAATTATGATCTCATATTCATGGATATTCAAATGCCAGGCATGGATGGTATTGAAGTAACCAACCGGATCCGTAGCGAAGAGAGCCCAGGAACCCATATTCCCATTATCGCGCTCACCGCTCATGCCTTAACAACAGAAAAAGAAGCCGTCCTGCGTGCTGGCATGGACGACTATTTAACAAAACCCATTGATGAAAAAGATCTGCAACGTATTATTGCGCAATGGACTAAAAAAATTCTCTATAACAATGCGGATTCGCAATTAAATAAAAATGCAAATAACGAAAAGAAACCTAAAATCCCCGTCGATTGGCAACAAACTCTTCGATTAGCAGCTAATAAAAGTTCTTTAGCCAAAGATATGCTTATGGGTTTGGTTGATAGTTTAAAATCAGCGCAAACGCAGATTAATCAATCTTTCACCAAAAAAGACTATAAAAATATGCGCGAACATGTTCACCGTTTACATGGCGCTTGTTGTTATTGTGGCGTACCGGCTTTAAAAGCGGCTGTTGCCAGTGTGGAAACAGCCTTAGCCAAAAAAGAATTAGAGAATATCGACTTTTTAATGGTTGAGTTGAATAAAGAGATCAATCGTTTGCAACGGTATGTGAGTAGTAATAAAGAGTTGTTGGCGGTGACGAATTAATTTAAGCTCTCCCTAACCTATAGGCTTGAAGAAATGCATTTCAATTGATGAATCATATCTTCAATGTTCTTAGCTTCTAAAAAAGCACTTGTCATTTGTTCAAGTTGTTCTAAATTGGCTTTATCGAGATATTCAATTACTTCGACGCTAAGTGTGCCAAATTTTTTTTCAAGGAGCAGATGTAGAATTTGACGACCGCCATCTTGTTTTCCTAGCTTGATACCGGCTTCTCTTCCTAATCGTTCAGCGCTGGTGATATATGGCATACTAATCTCTTCTTCATGTTGGATCATATTTTCCATAAATTTTCCCTCTAATTCTATTGGCAAATTAAGTGCATAATCGATGAATGCATATAATGTTCTTATATCATCCTTAGTATACCCTAAGGGATACAACTTCTTAACAAGATTAAGCTTGTTGTCCAACCTAAGATTTGCATTGCCACATGTTTTTAGAGCTACTAAGTGTGCCTCAATGACTATGGCAATTGGATTATTGTTATACTCCAATTTATCCACTTTAGCCCTAAAGTCAATCAATTTTACTATTGGAAATTCCAATACCAACTGACAGCCCCACAATTTTCTATGATAACTATTTGGTCGCCAATGCTGGCTTTTATCGGTTAATATTGCGACGCTCATCAACGGCATTCGGTACTTATCATATATGCGATAATAGTATTGCCACATTCTTTCAGCAAAATCGGATTCTCGAGAACCCTGCACTTCAACATGCACAATTACCCAGGCTTCTTCACCGTTTTTGGTAAAAACCTTAATTAATTTATCGGCAAGTTTATTCCCTACTTTTGTATTTTTCTGAATAGCTAATAATTCTTTATCTAAAAATTCATGGTGTTTTGTCCAATCTATTTCTGTTGAGATATGAGGCAACAAAAAAGCCATTAGATCTTTAAAAAAACGCTCTAACACCAGTTTCCATGGCGTATCAAATTTCGATCTCATCATGATTTAGTTCTTATACTGCTAAACAATAACTAATTTGTTATTTCACACGAAGCATGCGAAAACGTTTTTTAAGCTCCTTTGAATATTGTTACAAAATATAAAATTGAACGCAAGAATTTTTTTTAAGAAATTATACAAAATTTTAAGTGGAAAAATAGCAAAAAAAAATTAAACATATATCAAAGACATAAACTTAACTGAAATTTAAAAGTTATGCATAATTGAATAAAGAGATTAATTCGGCTGCAGCGATATGTGACCAAAGAGTTGTTGGCGGTGACAAATTAACGAATCACACGCCAAGAAATTAAATTATTTCCTTGGACTGAGTTTCTCTTCTTTTTGAATTTGACCGTCACATTCTTCAAGTAATTTTTGGACCTCTGAATGTATTTCCATACAATTCGGATAATTTGACTTTCTATAACATTTTAATTCAGTCCAAGAATCAAGCGCATGCATGGCTTTTGCTAAATCCTCTGGTGAATTAAATATTAAATATTTTTTTTCAGCTCTTTCTGGTCCTGCAAAGCTAATACGAGCGCCTAAATGCAGACCCAGATCATAAGCCTTTGCTAAGGAGAATAATTGTTTTTCTGTCATGATTTTTTGTTGAAAATGAGGAGCATTATCAAGAAACACCTTACTAAAGTTTATCCAAACTTTATAATGTTTTTTTTCTGCATCATATTCTACATCTACAAAGTGATATTTAGTCCAAACAAAATCAATTTGGAACATATTTGAAAAAAGTAAATTTAGCACTTTTTGCTCAGCGAGAGCGTTAACATTTTTAGTGAAGGAGTCCATAAATAACGCTTTGACTTTTCCTATGGCCTCTTGTAGAAGCGCTTCCTGTGCCAAATTTTCAACAGTCTCCACCGCCCTTTCTGATAATTCATTACTTCTTCTAGCATTTTTAAATTGATCTAGCATCGTATGTACTTCCAAAATGTGTGTATATTAAGAGATATAAAGTATTTATAACTTAGGGAAGTTTACCAAATTAAAACAAGAAAAAATGCCAGGAAATTCATGGCAAGGAGGAGTTTTTATGATGCCTACGTTCTATACCAAAATTCCTGCCATATATCGTTCTTACGTTGCTTTGCAAAGTTAGCATGTTTAATATGTACATATATCATTTGAAGCTTAAATGAGGACTCAACAATGTCTGGTAACGGCCCCAATAACAATCAATTGACCCCTTTATATAATCATACAACTCAAGCTACTAATTCTTTACATGATGCATGCCGTGAAGCGGCCAGACCAGGTCATTTAAGTATTATGAATGGACCTTTCCTTGATAATAATAATGCAGCATTGCGTGAAGCGGCCAGACCAAGTCATTTAAACATTCCGACAGAAGGTCATTTCCTTAAATTGGATAGTTTCGATAATAACGCAGCATTGCGTGAAGCGGCACCAATGGGTTATCTGAATACTTCTGGAAAGAAGTTTAAGTAGAAAGCTCGAACTTACCTAACCTATTGCAATTTCTGCCTCTTCGTTAACAAATCATCAGATTGAATAACGAGAGGCGGTGGACTAGCCTGAACCATCTTTGCAATCAATCTTACGATATCTATTGGAGGTTTTCGCAATAGCGCATTTGGTTGTCCATGTCTTCATTTCGAATGCTTTTCATCAGCTTTGGATTTTGCTCTGCAAAACGATTAATCAAGATATTAATTTGTTGGTCTACATTTTCGTCAGCACCAAAATTTAGCTTCAAATACCTGATTGCTTCTATTCTTACGACTTCTACTTTGAGTAAACACTTCACCACAGCAAGATGGCCATTTTGAATGGCCCATCTTAGCGCAGCGTTATTACTTGCTACTGCATTATTTCTAACCACATCAATTTCAAGTAAACGATTAACTACAGCAAGATGACCATGGTAGGCCGCCCAACATAGAGGAGCATTATTATTTATACTTGCATTATCTCTAACAGTATCAATTTCAAGCAAACGATTCAAAATAGCAAGATAACCATGTGAGGCCGCATCGCGTAGAAAATAGTTTTTACATGCTGCTGCAGAATTTCTAACCGTCTCGACCTCAAGTAAACGAATCACCAAATAGAGATGGTTATTTCCGATCGCCCAGCTTAGCGCATCATTTTCCTTTGCTGCGGCATCTTCTTTAACTGCATTAATCTCAAGCAAACGATTTACTACTGCAAGATGACCATTTCTCACCGCCCAGCGAAATGCTCTATTTTCGTTTGATACAATAACTTCTGGGGTAAGGTATTCGATGGCATACCCAACTTCTTCTATATTCCCATTTTCGCAAGATTGAAGAAATTCGTCATAAGTCGGAGGTGATATTCTTTTAGGACTACTTTGCTCCGGTAAATCTTTAACTTCACTTAATGGACCACGCTTTGCCATTATAATTGCCCTCTCAATAAAAATGGTAATAATACCAATCAATCGAAAGAGTTTATTTAATTGTAGTTTGGAAATATGCCAGGAAATTCCTGAATACGACCAAAATACGACTAGCTGCCATGGAAACTCGACAAGAGGAAATAGTGGATTAATTTATGTATTCAGTGATGAAAAGGTACCAAAGGCAGATGTTTATACCAGCGGTAATTTCAACTTCAGCTGTGCCGGGAAATTCCTGGCAATGATGAGTTGAAATGGATACTTAACAAAAATCCATGATACAATGGCAGCCCCTATTTAAATCAATACAATCGAACAGACCTGTTATACAAAAATGCCTTATTTTTTAGACACTTCTAGACTATACAGAATTTGGTTTAGTGATAATCCCGATGTTTTTATGAACGATGAGAATAAACTTCGTTTTATTCAAATGCGTCTTCAAAATCCACAAGCAAAATTATCACTGGTATATAGCTCAAAATGTTTATCTACTGACGCCAAAGCAGAATTAAACGCTTTTTGTAACAATTTAAAGATTACACCCTTGGATTTTGACAATGACCTTGATGAGCTATTAACGGATGAACATGATAGACAAATTTATGAACTAGCAAGACTTGAGATTGAACACACTCTCAATAAAACAGGCGGCAACTTAGGCTCTGCATCAGATTGTGCAAGAACATTGCTACCTATCATCCAGAGGTGCGGAAATTATGCAGAATTTGATTTGGAATTAATTGATTTTTCTAAAGCACCTCCTGCCATTAAAATTTGGTCACCATTGGTGTTAATTTCAACTTATAGACATCGCTGGATGGGTAGTGCTGGATATCCCAGCATGAACACTGATTTTCTGGGATTTACTTATACTTCAGAAGACTTAACAGAATTACATCCACTTGCCATTCGTGAGTTGAGAAAGGTTCAATCTCAAATTCTAAAAAATTATAACAATATTACGCCTGAATCAATATTTGACATACCGCCACGTTTTAAAAACAATCATGATCCAAATGCCATGATGAAATATATTTTAAGAAACTACCTTGGCAGCAAACCAAACATCACTCTATTTGACATTCGAATGTTTATTCAATCTATGACAGTTGAGTTTGTGAAATCACAATGGGAATTATTACCTCCTGATTTTAATGAAGCAATATTAAAGTTTCTCAAGTGGGAAATGATAAGTGCCACGGTCATTAATACATCTGGCCCAGCTGCCTATAGGGTTTTATTTTTAGATAGTTTAGATATAGAATTTGAAGTAGTTGAGGTGCAAACACAAAGCTATTTTGGATATATAAGTCAGGAGACCATCGTTGAACCAGAAGGTCGATGGCAAGCTTACAGTGAAAAGAGTCAAAGATATGGCGCAAAATGTAATAATTTGTATCATTACGTGAAAAGTAAACTTTCAGATAACGATAAATATGAGGCAATGCTGAAAGAAAACAATTCGTTAGAAGATGATATTGGGAAATTCGGTGATATGTCATGGACAGCTATTGGTGCGAAAAATCAGAAAGATCGATCTCATCAAATTACAAAAGCTGCCGTCACTTTCCAATACTTATTTAAAAGATGGAAACGAAGAAATAATAAACCCGACGTACAAGCACTCGTTGAACAGCTTGACAATTTGACTTTGGAACAACAATCAATCAAATCCAAAGCCAAAAAAGGAAAATGAGCTAACCTTTCTCATTTCATTCTAAAAGACAAATGAGCACATAAGGTGCCGTTTTAGTCTTATTCGCTATGGACTACCACTAAACACTCTTTATCATATCAAGCTAGTTTGATAGAATAGTCATTATACCCGTCGTTTAGGGTGACGTAATGCCTATCAATAAATCAAGTAAAGATGCTCCCCCTCCCATCGTGACTAAAAAAGTTGCAAAGTCTGATCTACAAAATGGCATGTTACTCAATCCCAAACAAATCAAACAAGCTACTGATTGGCTAGCAAAAAATAATCAAAAAAAAATGAAGAAAGGCACTTATGTTGATGATCATGGCAGAAAATTTGTTATGCCATTTTCTGTAATGCTGTCACAAGAAGGACAATTATATGGATTATACAGAGGGCGCAAACACGGCAGTGAATTAGGCAAAGGCGCTTTTGGTTCGGTAAAGTTAACGCAAAATTTAGTAACTGGTGATTGGGCAGCGCTTAAAACCCAAAAAATCGATATCAATACTAACATGACAGCTTTCAAAAAAGCAGAAATCAGAAAAGAACAAGACATGCAACAGGATATGCAGCAGATCATAGGAAGACAATCCCTTAGCACCAAAAATCCATTCCAAGAAAAATCCATGACCATCATGCCATTATTTTCAGCCGCTGAATTTGCCAAGCAAGAATCAAATTTCAACCAAAGAATTAATAATATTGATGCAAACAGAAATCCAGAAATCCATCGTCAAGAAGCATTGGATACCATGCTGTTTTCAACTAATGCTGCGAAAACGACTCTTCAACAATTACATACTCTTCATAATAAGGGTATTATCCACCGAGATTTACATACGGGTAATATTCTCGTTGATCCTAAAGGAAATGCCACTATTATAGACTTTGGTTGTGGTCAGCGAACCAATGAGGGACCTAGTCGTGTTGCAGGAAGAAGTGACACGAACAGCCCAGAAGAACACTGGGCAGCTCAATCAGGACAATTGATTCAGTATACCCCCAAGTGTGATATGTATGCTATTGGAAACTGCGTCGATAAATATCAAACCGGCCAATTATTAGCAAAATATGGGCAATATCTTAATATTCCACTGCCAGAACTGAATCATTCGCTTTTAATGCTGACAAATTTACGAAATATTAATCCTAATGCAAGACCTTCCGCTGGGCAAATGGAACCTGTGTTGGGAAGAATGCATGATTACATTAAATTACAAAAGGGTATCGATATGAGAAGTGCTAGTAAAGGAGAAATCGAAGCCTATTTTAAATTAGCAGAACGTGTCGGCAACGGAACACCTGATGGATTATATCCAACCAATGGAAAATCAGCTATTAATGTTATTAATAAAAATGGTCACAAACGTGTGGGTGATGACGCAAAAGCCAGTATGAATAATCAATTAGCGAATATAGGAAGCCGCCTTGTAAATCAACTCAATACTGTTCTGGGTTCTAAGCCTCTAGGTAATGAGGCCAAATCATACCAGATACCACCTAAAGGATCACCCGCTGTTATAAGCTCCTCCAACAAAGAAAATAAAGGTGGTTTTTTTAAAAACTTGAGTAGCCCTCGTAGTTTGAAACAAGACACTGAAGTACTTCCACCTCGCAAAAAAATTTAGCATAACACTTCTTGATGAACCTGAGTTTAATCCGCTTTCTGATGATCCGGATGAGTGGATACAAACAGCTGAACACCTATCAGGAACCAAATGTGACAGGAAATTCCTGATAGTCATGAATGTTTTGAAAATTAAAATGTTATTCAACTTGCAACAAATAGGTGTAATTTGCTACAGTGCATTAAATTAACACCCAAACAGTTGGTTAGCTACATACTGCCACTTTAAAACAAAATCTTCACTTCTTTGATTCTAACGGATATTTAAAATGCTGAGCTGCCCCCCCCTTCTTCTCTATGTAGAAGATTCGCCCTCGAGATTAACGCAATTACGTCTACAACTGCCCTATCTTAAGGCAATGGGCTATCAGGCCATTTGTTATGCCCATATTGAGGAATCAAAAGAAAAAGCAGCTTTATTCCAAGAAGATTTTCTATTCCATGACATAGAGCCCACTTCTGTTTTATTAAACGCACCATTGACAAAGAATGAAGATGTACTTGCTCAAATTGAAAGCTTCAAAGAAGCCCATTATTGTCAACAAATGGAAAAATATGCGACTTTATATCAAGGTGGGGTGATAGCAGTATTAAGCAAAAAAAAACACAGTAATACTATTGAACAGCTAGCAGCACAATTAAATAAATTAAGTGTTTCCGAAAATGAATTCCAAGATATATCATTATCATTAGCTGGGGATTTTAAAACACTCATCCGAAGCTTTCTACAAACCCATGCGCCAACGGTTTCCTATGGCGAAACGTTTACCCCATTTGTTTTACAAAAGCTTCAACGGGTTGCCCCTCAATTTGTCGTACGACACAACATGGACACAAGGCAACCAGATGCCGTGGTCTGTGTAAAAGATATTCTCGATTTTGAACAGCGAGCAATCAGAGTTAAACGAAAATTAAAGGTTAACTGTCGCCTTGTCATGAGTGGAAACAGCCCTCTATTAGTCATCCCTCATGTTACTGATTTTGAAACCCAAAGAAAAATCCAAGAAGCACACGTTGGCCCAACCACCACCAATGAGGCAGATGCACTAGCTAAACTCACTTCTTTCTTGGAACCTTTAGACGTTTTACCTAAAGCAAAAGCAGCCGAACTTGATTTTAATGATTCAATCAGCATTGCCACTTTTGTACTTCCAGTTGGCTCTGAAATTTCATTAAAAGGACAGAAAATTGTAAAACTGAAACTCTTCGCCTCACTCAACCTAACGAAATTCAAATCCGCCTATGTTATTGCACAAAGCAGTGATGGCACTCATATTGTATATTACGCCAGCGATTCATATCATTTTGATGAAATGTTTTTGCAGGCAGGTGCTTTTTTTGAAAAGGCTTTTCATAAATTTTATCATTTAGTGGACAATCCTGATTGGAAAAATACGCCAACTAGATTAGTTTATAATGATAGTAAACGTCAATTCTATACCTTAGTTCATCAAAAAGTGGCTAGAACATTACAAGCTAATATAAATCAATCCAAAAAGTTTCACCATATAGCCCACACGCAAGGCGTGTTGGTATTTTCTTTTGGCTGTGGAGAAGGATCAGAGCTTACAGCGGTTAAACAGACCTTGGCGCAAGAACAAATTGATGCACAATGTATAGGGTTTGACCTTAATCCACAAAATTTTGAAAAAAGATCGGAGGGAATCGCGTTGCTTGAAGGGGATATGTTGCAAACAGGTCGTTTAATCATACCTCATCTTCATAATAACAAGTTAAAAGTGGGGCTTTTTATCGGTTCATTGGTTCAACAATGCTTACAAGGAACACAGGAAGCTGCAAAAGTACTGCAGCAAGCACGCGACCTCGATATGATTGTTATTACTGGCTACACAACCCCCTTTATTACCAAACCCATCGCTAAAGCTATTGGCTGGCATGTTAAAGCCACTAACCTAAATCACGATATGCATGAAACCCCTTTGGCGTTGAAGGAAGCTAGTTTGCCTTGCGTTGTCGGATTTTATTCACTAACAAGAATGAATGAGGCTGACCGTAAACATTATTTAATGAAAAGAGGCATACAACGTTCAAGTAAAGCCCTATTTGATTGCCTTGATTTATCGTTAAGTGATAATCCCTTAAGAGATATCAATTTATTTGAGAAAGGCGAATTAGCACAATTAAAGCTCATTGATCTTAGCTGGTGTGCACTAACACAAGACGAGTTCAATCAGCTTTTTAGCCGCATCGATTCATTAAATAGACAAAATCTTAAAATTATATTTTCAGGGAGCGAACCTTGGCTTAACTATTTAGTGCCATCTTCTTTAAAAGGAAAATATGTTTTCCTTGAGCGAACTGATTATCAGCCTAATCATGTCAACCTCTTTACCCAAGCTGAGGCTAGGTTGCTTCGTCTATATAAAGAACCACCTTATAGAAATTCAGAACGCTTCAATCCCCGCCCAAGAAAAGAAACTGAACAAGATACTGTTTGCCAATTGCTTGAAGGTGTTATCAAGCAACTAGATGAGGTAAAGGAAGAAAGTTATCCACCCTTTGGCGTCTCACAACAACTAGTAATGACTACGTTAAAACTTTCAGGAACGTCTGTCAAAAAAGCAACCATTTTTTCTGTTACTAGCCCGTTAAAACCTTTAGTTCCTTTTGTAGACGATGTGCGTTTATGGTCTTATGACCTCACTAAAACCCGCCTTCTTGTCAAAACGCATAATGGTGAAAGAAAACTATTTCGCTTCAAAACGGATGAACAACACAAATTATTAGAAAGAACAGCATTATCCTATGGTTATTCAGAAAGTACTTTAATGGCACAAAGCACTTCAGAGATATCGTGGGAAAAACAGACTACAAAAGCAGTTTACAATTCTAGTCCACTCGTTGCTAAATATTATAGAAATCATCATAGCTACCTACCCACAAAAATAATGAATCTCATTACAGCTCAAGAAGATTTACTCGGAAAAGTAAAACAGCATGGCCTATCCCTTTTCTCATTTGGTTGCGGGAATGCACAGGATTTGATGGGTGTTCGACGGCTATTTAAAGAGCATGATTTCAAATGTAACAATGCTATCGGTATTGATGTTAATCCAGATAATTTCCCTAAAGAGACTAAAAAAGACATCACGTTGATTCAAGGTAATATGCAAAATTTACGCTCGATCATTTCACCTTACAACCAAAAGAATGATTTAAAGATTGGATTATTCATAGGCTCATTAGCAAATCAATGTTTGCCTAATGGCATGGTAGAGGCGATTGACATTCTACAGCAAGCAAAATCAATGGATATGATATTCATAAGCGGCGTTACAAAACCCTTGGTAGTAAAATGGATTGCCAAAGGAATGGGTTGGCATTTTTCCGGATACACCACAGATATGGATATGGATGAAAGTCCTGCCAAAACTACGAATGACAAAATCACTTTTAATATGTATACTTTGCGCGCAATGAACGATGTTGACAGAAAAAAATATCTCATCAAAAGAGGAACCAAGAGAACGAAAGCTAATGTATTTCATTGCTTAGATCTCTCTATGAGCGCAGATCCCGTCAGAGATGTCAATTTATTTTCTGATGATGAATTAAAAGGCATCAAACAAATTGATTTAAGTTGGAGCGCGATGAATGATTCCGAATTTGAAGCTATATCTAAACGAATATGTGGTCTTAATAACAATGAACTCTTAATAACTATTTCAAAAACTGAAACCTGGTTTAAGAAAATAAAAGCCTTAAAGCAATTTACGTTCATCATTAGAGAAGATCATGCCCCAGATAAAGTACCTACTCTAGCGCCACATATCGCCAGAGCATTGGGGGTTTATTCTGATTTGCCAGGGAGAAAAACAAGATTTAAATAAACTAAGCCCACTTCAATGCACTTGCCTTTGCTTGGGGCGTTAATTCTTTAACTTTATCCTGAACAACAGGATTATATGTACTTATTTTAAAGAAATGTTCAAATTGATAACTGCCACTCAAATAACCACCATATCCTTTAATCTGTTTCTCATTAATCGCCGCTATAATGTGAGGCGCATTTTTATTTTCTAAAAGCCTATCAAGCGGTGTTTTGCCCCAAGCGTCTTGAACATCTAAGTTTGAATTACTTTTCACGCCGATACTCTTTTGCAATATGAGCGTAATTGCTTCCATTGCATCATCATTATTAGCATCTCTCAGTAAATAATGTAATGTTGTTGCACCATTTTCATCTTGCGCTAAAGCATCAACAAAATTAAAAGCAGAGTGAGCAATCATGTTTTTCACATTGGTGAAATTTTTGGCTTTGACTTCATCTAAAAGAGATTTTTGCGAAGGCGTTTGATTCATTAAAGTTTCACTAATCCCATATCTTCTCAGTGTATTTCTCATTAACTGGTAACCTGCCGATTGCCAAGATGTCAATCCGCTTGTAGAATATGATAATGTTTTAGTGTGTTCAGCAAGCGTCGTTATCAATGTTCTATCTTTTTTTAGATAATTCACAAGTGCTTCATTAGTATCACTCATGGCATGAGATAATATAGAAGCGATATAGGGAAATTTATTTGTGGAATCGGTTGTATAACCATAAGACGAAAAATCACAAATCGTTTGATATTTCCTGATTTGCAAATCAATTTCTTTAATGGCTTCACTTTTTGTCTTATCATGCATTAATGCCAATTGTTTGGTTTCAAGCAAATCGATAGCAACTTGACTAAATATTTTTAGTTGTTGATAATCATTTTTATTTTTTGGATTATCCTTTAATTTGTTAATTAATTCTAATACATTGGCATCAATAATCCTTAATGTTTTTAGTAGATTCTCATCTGTTAACTTCTCATCCTTTCCTTCTAATAAATCTTTTCTAAGTTTATTGGCATCATCAAGAACTGAATGATATTTTGGCTCAATATATTTTTTAAATTCTCTATCAAATGCACTATTATTTTCTTGGAAGGTTTGCACCGCCTTATTTTTCATGGTTATGACTCGATTACTATCAAGTTCAGCCATCTTGTTAGCTAAAACGACGGCTCTTTCGTTTGTGGTCCCTTTGGGTAATGTAAATGGCGTCCGTGCTTCTTTATTTATGGTCGCCAATACCTTTTCCAATGCTTGCTCTTTTAAATCTGGCGGAATGTTATCGAACTGTTTCAAAAAAACTTGTCGACTATGCGTCTGAATCAGTGTTTTTAATTTTTCATCAGGATATCTCGCTGCCAAATTAACCCACAACATCGTGAATTTTCTATTGATAGCAGGTTCTCTTAAAATGTAATCAATATAATCCTTTCCTGCTTGACCAAATTTTAACTTCCAAATGTTTGATTGATAAAATGATGAAGCATGATAGGGATTACTATCAGTTTCCTTTTTTTCATCTCTTGCTACTGCTGCCCGCTCTCTGGCACCAAGATCAATGCGCTTGACACTCGTTATGATATTATCTTTATCAAGAATAGCCATAAATTGACCAACGTGTAAACTTTCATCACCTACCACGGTACTTGAAAAAACAGCGGCTGCAAGCTGCCATTGCGCTTGTGCATTGAGTTCAGCAATACCACGTTTTACGTAAGAGGAATACATTGCTTCATAACTTACCCATGAACCTGGATCACGTTTAACGCCATAAACCAGTTCATCCCAGGATCTTACCTTACCTTCGGGTTCTTGAGCTTGTACACCGTCTTGTAAGGAGGCTGCTTTTGATGACTTCTCGTCAGAGATGCTGGCCACGGTTGCATAATTGACAGCATCTTCAAGATGAAGAGGTAAAAGTTGTGCAGATTTTGCAAAATAAGCTGTACCTTCTAACAAACAGGTGCCAACATCATCTTGTTTAATTAAAACCTCTTTATTGTTTATATCTTTATAAAAACCGGCTATGCCAGGTTGCCCTCTTCCTTTCAAGGGTCTTGTGCTAACATAAGCCATACCTGATTTATCTTTTAGAAGCTTATCATCTTTGGGATCAACCCGTATAAATTGAGAAGGTTTATCACTTGGAAGAATGGTAAAAGCAAAGCGATGACTTATTTGCAATTCTTTTAATGTTTCAATTGTGGAGAGCAATTGTAGTCGACTGAGCAAACCTAAAGGAGTGATAGACGTTTTGTCATCCATATCAATGGGGGTATCGAAGGATAGATTTTGA
This sequence comes from uncultured Pseudomonadota bacterium, assembly GCA_963829835.1. Taxonomy (GTDB): domain Bacteria; phylum Pseudomonadota; class Gammaproteobacteria; order Berkiellales; family Berkiellaceae; genus Berkiella. The sequence continues at coordinate 2,597,086 of CAWHKC010000004.1, read as the reverse complement.
GGATCGCTCGTGGCTTTAACGAGGCTTACAATCTGTTGCTTTAATTGAGTTTCTAGTTCTAGAATCGATGCTGTAGTTTTTGGGCTGTTTATCTGCGAATAAAAGTCTTTAAACGCTTGATTGATTCTTGATTGAGCTTGAACTGCACCCAACATCATAAGCCACACCCCTGTAATCCTAATTGCTATAACTACTGGGTATGACCACATCCTTTTAGATAAAGTTCATTAAGCGAAAATAGCGTGTATGTAATCTTAAAGTGACAGCTTTGAAAAGTAGGAGCGTGCTGCCTCAACTATCCAAGAAGATCGACAATTGCTATCAGCCTTCATTTGCCCATCCTCAGCTTGTTTAACAAGGTCTTTCTCGGCTTGTTCTTTCACAACACCTGTCAGAGGAGCGAGCTTGAAAGAACTTGAAGCAGCCGCCTTTGCTGCTATTGAAAACAGCGTAGGAAAGGATTTTCCTTGAAGCATCATTGCCAGTTCGGGATGAAGTGGATTTGCATAATCCTGGGGTAAATAACCCGCTTTATCTCTGGCATTAACATTAGCCCCTTCTGCAACCAACAATTCTGCAGCAAATCTATTACCTTTTATAGCCGTAATATGTAGCGCAGTTCTTCTGTCATCATCGAGTGCATCAACGAGTGCCCCACGATTCAATAGCGCATGAACGACATTGAATAAGTCTGGAATTTCAGCGGCAAGATGTAAAGGGGTGACAATACGTACGGAATCTGGTTCTAACGCAACAGCACGAAAATTAACATCACATTGCTGGATCAGTTCTAAACACTCGGTTTCTTTTACTCTATTTGGTTTTTTAGCATCAAGTAGCGTATTAATTAATTGTTGCTGAATCTCATCTGGCATTGTGGAAACTCTGTGTTAGCTATTGGAGTAACACATTCTATTGAGTTCCCAAGGCAGAGTAAATACTTTGGAAAAGATTGGTTAGTTAACTTAGTTTTTTGTTATAACCACAAAAGCCAGCGCAAAGGCCTTTTCATCTGAGAGGCTTATCATCACTTCTTTAACATTTCTATTATCCACAAATTCTTTAGAGCGACCAATAAAAGATACTGTAGGCTGACCGCTTGGTAAATTGGTCACACTGATTTCGTTAAAAGCAAATGCTTGCCCAATGCCAGTACCAAATGCTTTAGCAACCGCTTCTTTGGCTGCAAAACGTTTAGCCAGGTATGACACAGGATTGCTTGAACGTTCAAAACTCTTTTGTTCCTCGATTGATAAAATGCGATCAACAAATTTTTGTCCAAACCGTTCTAAGAGAGCACTGATTCTCATCTGTTCAACAATGTCTGTGCCAATACCTATAATACTCATTGGCGTGCTTGTATCATTAATGTTTTCATTTGTCTAATGGCTTCCGGAAAACCAACCATAATCGCTTGTGCAATGATGGCATGGCCAATATTAAGCTCTACCATTTCAGGAATGGCCGCAATCGCTTGTACATTTTGATAATGTAAACCATGGCCACCGTTGACTTGTAAGCCTAAACTATGCGCAAACGTTGCGCCTTTTTGGATCTGCTTTAGAATATGTAATCTTTCTTTATCATCTTTAGCATCAGCATAAGCGCCAGTATGAATTTCAATCAGGGTGGCACCACTTTCTTTGGCAGCAATAATTTGTTTTTCATCACTATCAATAAATAAGGACACTTCAATGCCTTTATCCATTAATTGATGGGTTGTGCTTTTAATATGCTCAAATTGAGAAACCACATCTAACCCACCTTCGGTGGTGAGTTCTTCTCTTTTTTCTGGTACCAAGCAACAATATTTGGGTTGTATTTCTATGGCGAATTTAACCATCGCCGCGGTTGCTGCCATTTCAAAATTCAAGCGTGTTTGGCAGGTGTCTTTGATTAAACGCACATCACGCGGTTGAATGTGACGTTTATCTTCACGCAAATGAACGGTTATGCCATCTGCACCATGCAGTTCTGCTAATATAGCGGCATGGACAGGATCAGGATAGATTGTTCCTCGCGCTTGACGCACCGTAGCCACATGATCAACATTCACACCAAGATATATCTCTTTATTATTCATGAGTATCGCCCTCTACTACTTTAACAGTATGCTGAAATAACTTTCGACTTTGTATAGGTTTATTGCCCAAATAATGGGCTAATACAAAACGCATTAATTTTTTAATTTCTTTTAATTCAGTTTCGTTTTCACAAACACCCTTGTGTAAAGCGATGATACTCGCGCCTGACACAACCATCTGTTGCTGACTTGATATAAAGCTGGATGTTTCAAAAATCCCCACTGTGGGATCATAACTATATAGCAGATCAGGCGATATTTCTTCGCCGGTCTTTACATCGCAGGTTAAATCTAAACCATAACCTAATTCTGCTAACAGCTTTAACTCAAATTGGCGCAATATAAATTGTCGTTCTAAATCGCTTGTCGATGCTGCCAATGTACTAATAGCATTATCATAATCCTGAAATAATTGCGGATGCGGATCATGACGTTGCAGTAATCTAATTAATAATTCATTCAAATACAGCCCTAATAAGATATTATGGCCAACCAATTTAGGATAAAGCACTTGGGCTTCTATCTGAGTTAAGGTTTTAAGCTCACCCTTCCCTACCCAACCTAACTGCAAGGGAATAAAAGGTTGTGCCAATCCTTGCATGCGTGAGCGCGGTCTTTTAGCGCCTTTGGCGATTAAAGTTACCAAACCATGCATTTCACTCAAACATTCCAATAATGAACTGGAATCTTTAAACGGGCGGATGTGAATAATATAGCCTGGTGTAAGATCAATTTTCACTCAATGCTCGATCTGCTGTAGGGTGGACAAAGCGAAGCGTGTCCACCATCTTAACTTTCCCATTATGTTCCGACGAATCCCAAGCTATGGAGAGCATGCATATTATCCGACCAGCTCTCGTTCACTTTCACCCACAATTTCAAACAGACTTTTTTGCCATAATATTTTTCAAGATCTTCGCGTGCCTGGGTGCCAATTTCTTTTAATTTAGAACCATTTTCACCAATCACCACCCGCTTTTGCCCTTCGCGTTCCACCCAAATCAAGGCATTCACATGAATAATGTGGCCTTTATGTTCGAGGGTTTCAATTTGTACTGACGTGGCATACGGAATTTCTTTTTCTAAAAGACGCATTAATTTTTCACGAACGATTTCAGAAATATGAAATTGCTCACTGTGATTGATACTTTGATCTTCAGGAAAATAAAAAGGACTTTCCGGTAAATAACTGTTACAACATTTTTCTATTTCATCTACTTGCAGACGTTTTCTCACAGACATCGGCACAATTTGCGCTTGCGGTAATTCCTGGGCCACGTGCTGCATGAAGGCTAATAACTTATCTTTTTCTCTCACCAAATCAATTTTGTTTAAAGCAATGATAATGGGGCAAGTTGCATCTTGAATGGTTTTGCAAATAAAACTATCTTCATCCGTCCATTTTAAGGCTTCAATCATAAAAACAATCGCGTTCACATCGGTTAATGATTGATGCGCAATTTTATTCATCTGGCGATTGAGCGCTTTTTTGGCTCCCAAATGAATTCCGGGGGTATCCACATAAACTGTTTGCCGATTTTCTTGCGTTTTAATGCCAAGCACTTGATAACGCGTAGTTTGTGGCCTAAAAGAAGTGATGCTCACCTTTTTACCCAAGATTGAATTAAGCAATGAGGATTTCCCAACATTCGGACGACCGACAATAGCAATGAATCCACAATAAGTAGGCCCAATACGTTCAGTGGCAGCTACATTAAAACTCTCAATATCAATCGGATTCATGAATAATTATCTCCAGCATTTTACGTGCCGCTTCTTGTTCGGCAAAACGACGACTTGAACCAGTCCCTTGTACGATTTGCGAACATCCTTCAATTTCACAACTAACAGTAAACGTTTGAGCATGCGGCTCACCCACCATGGCAACAATCTGATAAACAGGCAACGGCTTTTGATTAGATTGTAACCACTCTTGTAATCTTGTTTTAGGATCTTTCACCTGAGATTCAGGCTTTAGCAATTGCAGTCTTTGCTTATATAAATTTTCAATACAAGCTCGTGCTAAAATAAAATCGCTATCTAAATAAATCGCACCAAGTAGCGCTTCAAGCGTATCGGCTAAAATAGATTCTCTTCTAAAGCCGCCACTGCGCTGCTCACCAATGCCTAAAGTCAAAAAATCGCCTAAGACTAATTCACCAGCAATTTCAGACAAGCAAGTTTTATTAACCAAACTTGCTCTGGCTCTAGTCAATTCACCTTCAGTTGCTTTATCAAATTGTTTGTAGAGCAAGTCCGCTATGACAAAATTTAATATGGCATCGCCCAGAAACTCTAATCTCTCATTGTTTTTATGATGGGCACTTTTGTGCGTAAGCGCCTGTTGCAGCAGAATCTTATCTTTAAAGTCATATTTCAAACGACGCTGCAAAACATCAAGACTAACCGTTCTCACTCAACCTTCACCTGTTCATCAAACATAACAACGGCATCAATATTGCCTATTAAACGCACTCGAGACTCATATTTGAGCCCTAAAGAGGTTACCTTTCCATCTTTTTTGTCAATCACCAAAGCATCTGGGGAAATTTCACTGACATAATTCACTTGCATCTTTCTTGATAACAAATCTTTTATCTTAGCTTTAGAAAAAGTAGAAATATCAGGATTTTTTGCCAAATCTTCTAAAGCATCTTTAATCGCAAAATTATGCAGATAAGGAGGGATCAGATGCATGCTGATAACAACAACAAAAACAACAATAATTGCTATGCTAAGCAAACCAAGGACAGAGAATCCTCTCATTGATTTCTTTGATGCTTTTTTCATATGTATTCCTTTAATCATTGATGACATGACCTATACGCTGCCAACGAATGTCTTTAGAGACGCCATCCCAGCTCATCCAGATAAAAAATGCCTTACCTAGTATAAGATCTTCAGGCACGAATCCCCAACGCCGACTGTCTAGGCTATTATCTCGATTGTCACCCATGACAAAATACTTGCCTTGGGGCACCGTAATTTCTTCCATCGTCACCCCTTCCCCTGGATGTATAAAAATGGAATGAGGTCTTTTTTCTAGATTTTCTTTGAAGTGTTTGACTTGATAAGTTTGGCCGTAGGTATCAGTATCATAGACAGATCCAAGCGGATCCTGAGCAACCGGTTTACCATTTAAATAAACAACTTTGTCTCTGTAACTTATTTTATCGCCTGGAACACCAACAACACGCTTAATATAGTCAACAGAAGTATCTTCTGGAAAACGAAACACTAAAATATCACCTCGTTGAGGTTCATGGATCTTAATAATTTTCGTTCCAAAAACAGGTAAACGAATGCCATAAATAAATTTGTTTACCAGGATAAAATCACCTTCCAAGAGGGTGGGTTTCATGGAGCCAGAAGGAATACGAAATGGCTCTGCAATGAATGAGCGCAACACGCAAACTATCAGTAAAATGGGAAAGAATGATCTGGCATATTCTACCAGTTTTGGTTCATTCACAATTTCGTTGGGTTTTGCCTCTCTTAATCTTTTGGGATTAAAGAACCAAGCATCCACGCCCCAAATAAGACCACTCACAAGAGTTGCCGCAGCAAGTAGCGATGAAAAATCCGTATATACTGGCATTACTTGTCCTTATCTACTTGTAAAATAGCCAAAAAAGCTTCTTGAGGGATTTCAACTGATCCCACTTGCTTCATTCTCTTTTTACCACGTTTTTGCTTTTCTAAAAGCTTGCGTTTACGTGAGACGTCACCCCCATAACATTTTGCGGTCACATTCTTGCGTAATGCTTTCACTGTTGTTCTGGCAATGATTTGTCCACCAATGGCAGCTTGAATTGCGACATCAAACATCTGCCGTGGGATCAGCTCTTTCATCTTGTTAGTAATATCTCTGCCGCGTTGATAAGACTTATCGCGATGAACAATCAAAGCAAGTGCATCGACCGCATCGGCGTTAATGAGAATGTCCATCTTGACTAAATCAGCAGTCTGAAAACGCTTCAAATGGTAATCAAGCGAAGCATAGCCACGACTCACAGATTTTAATTTATCAAAAAAATCTAACACGACTTCATTCATGGGCAGCTCATAGGCAACTGATACTTGAGAGCCCAAGTATTGCAATTTAGTCTGAACACCTCTTTTTTCAATGCAAAGCGTAATAACATTACCCAGATATTCTTGGGGTACCAAAATATTCGCTTCCACGATGGGTTCGCGCATTTCCATCATGGCGCTGGGATCGGGAAGTTTTGCCGGATTATCGATGAAGAGAACTTCGCCTGTCTTCGTCACGATTTCATAGACAACCGTCGGTGCAGTCGTGATGAGATCCAGGTTATATTCTCTCTCAAGGCGTTCTTGCACAATTTCCATATGCAGCATGCCTAAAAACCCACAGCGAAAACCAAATCCTAAAGCAGTTGAGCTTTCTGGTTCATAAAACAATGACGCATCATTGAGATTTAACTTTGCCAGCGCGTCTCGGAAATCTTCAAAATCTTCAGAATTGACAGGAAATAATCCTGCAAACACTTTAGGTTGAACTTTGGTAAAACCAGGCAATGCATGTTCGGCTGGATTTTTAACAGTAGTTATGGTGTCTCCCACTGGGGCACCATCGATAGCCTTAATGCCCGCTATCATAAAGCCAACTTCACCCGTTTTTAATATATCTTTATAAAACTTTTTAGGGGTAAAGATACCAAGTTGATCGACATTAAATTCACGACTACTGGACATCATGCGAATTTTATCGCCTTTCTTCAGTTCGCCGGTTTTTATCCGCACTAAAGAAACAACGCCTAAATAACTATCAAACCAAGAATCAATAATGAGCGCTTGTAAGGCTCCATTGGGATCCCCTTTAGGCGGGGGTACTTTTGCAACAATTTGTTCTAACAATTCATGAATACCAATTCCCGCTTTTGCGCTCACATTCAGTGCATCGTGAGCGTCAATACCGATGATTTCTTCAATCTCATGTATTATTCGTGCCGGTTCGGCCTGAGGTAAATCGATTTTGTTCAATACAGGGATAACCTCTACCCCTTGCTCGATTGCGGTATAACAATTGGCAACGGTTTGCGCTTCTACGCCCTGTGCCGCATCAACAACCAGTAAAGCCCCTTCACAGGCTGCCAGTGATCGCGACACTTCATAGGAAAAGTCCACGTGGCCGGGTGTATCAATAAAATTAAGTTGGTATACTTGATTATCCTTTGCCGTATATTTCAAAGTAACACTTTGCGCTTTAATGGTGATCCCACGTTCCCGTTCAATGTCCATTGAATCAAGCACTTGCTCGGACATTTCGCGATCGGTGAGTCCTCCACAGAAATGAATTAAGCGATCTGAAAGGGTCGATTTTCCATGATCAATGTGGGCTATTATTGAGAAATTGCGTATGTGATCCATATACGGTAGTAAACTAACCTTATTTAAAGAGAGCTTCGGTACCGTATTTTACGCGAGGTGACCTTAATGAGCTAGCTAAAGATTCTGCGAGTCTGGTGTAGGGTGGGCAAAGCGTAGCGTGCCCACCAATTCAAATTAAGATGGTGGGCACGTTTCACTTTGCCCACCCTACGAAGAAGAAATAATTAGCTTACTTATCGAACTTCACCGCGAGGAATCGTTGCACATCCCCGGGTCTGGATACTAAAACCAACATGGCTTTGTGATTGTCAGCATCATGGACCACTGAATAGAAGTCTTTAACATCCCCAATATGTTTCCCATTTATTGAAGTGATGAGATCGCCTCGTCTAACCCCAGCACTAGTCCAGGTCTTACCTCGGACATCCACAACTTTTACACCTTCCTTTGAATTATTGGAATCAGCAAGTTCAAAGTCTTCTAAGTTTCTAACGCTAATATCTTGATGTAGCTTATCTAATCGTGGACTCATTATTTCACTTTTTGAAATCAACATTGAATCTTGTTCATTGTATTTACTCAATACAATAGAAACATCAAGCATTTTATGTTCTCTGATAACTTTCATGGGTACTTTCGTATTTACCGCTAACATACCTACAATAGGAGGCAAATCAGTAGCTTTAATGATTTCTTGGCCATTAAATTGGGTAATGATATCACCCTCTTTCATGCCAGCTTTAGCGGCAGGACTATTGGGGATCACTTTTGAAATCAATGCGCCTTTGGCACTATTTAACCCAAAAGAATCAGCCAAGTCTTTATTGAGATCTTGAAATGCTAGGCCTAGCCATCCTCTTGCGACGCTACCATTTTTTTGAAGCTGTGCAACAACACTTTTAATAACATTAGAAGGTACTGCAAATGAAAGACCTGCAAAACTACCTGATTCGGTGATAATTTGAGAATTTACACCTATCATCTCTCCATCAAGGTTTAAGAGCGGTCCACCACTATTTCCCGGGTTAATTGCAGCATCTGTTTGAATAAAAGGGACATATCTTTCAGAACCTAAGCTTCTACCAGTAGCACTAACCACCCCTACAGTAAGCGTATTTTCAAAACCATAAGGTGAGCCAATCGCTAATACCCATTGCCCGACTTTGATTAAATTACTGTCGGCATAATTGATAAAGGGAAGATTATCTGCCTCAATTTTAATAAGAGCGATATCAGTTCCAGCATCTTTGCCTATCACCTTGGCCAAAAATTCTCTTCTGTCTTGTAATCGAACAAAGATCTCATCAGCGCCCTCCACAACATGAGCGTTGGTGACAATATAGCCATCGGCTGAAATAATCGTACCAGAACCTAAACCGGGGCCTTTACCTGATAAATTTTCATCCAATTTATCGCCAAACATTTGCTTTAACACATCCATTAAAGGCGTGCCTTCTAAATCGTCTCTAATATCATCCGGTACTAATTTTTTGGTATCTTTATTGGTTGTAATAATATTCACAACCGCTTTACCTGATTTATCAACGATAGCTGAAAAATCTGGCGTTTGTGGGGCAAGAGCATAAGTTGTTATAAAATAGGTTAGTGTGAAAAGGGCCATCAGTATTTTTATAATTTTAATTGAAGTGATACTTTTCATGGTCATTTCCACCCTACAAATCTGAATGAATGACCCATTATAACATTGGTTTGACAACTTACAAAAGACTACTTTTGTTCAGGGTACTAGTACCAAATAAGGGAATTTAGCCAGATTTTGGAGGTGTAAATGCACAGGATGCCGCAAAAAAATCGCGGCATACAGACAGTATTAAAATTTAGCTTTTGCTAAAGCCGAAACAAGGCTTTTAACCAAATCAGGCTCTATTTTTCTTTTATAAATCGTTTGAATCAGCTGCTTAACAAGGGCTGGTTTGTTTTCATCCGTTATTTTAAAGTCTATTCCTGCTTTCGTTTGTGCTTGAACAATAGCACTTAGACCTTTATTGATAAGGGATGTCTTAGGATCGCTTTTAGAAGTATCTAACTCGTTGCCCAAACAATATTTCTCTATCGACTGGGTGGCTTAACATTTTCATCAATGCTAAAAAGCCATCAAAATTAGTGGTACCCAGCTCAAATGCTTCAAAGAAATTTACGACCATTTTTGAATAATCGGGTGCCGTATTATATAACTCACGAATTTTATCTTCTGGTAAAGCAAGCCAATCATGAACTGTCTTGGGCGTTGCCACAGTAGATTGTGGTGCTACAACTGGGGTAACTTGTTTAACTACCGCTACAGGAGGTGTAGGAGCAGACACAGTAATAGGCGCAACAGCTGCCTTAAAAGCAGGTACAATGGCTGGTTTGGCTACAGACGTAGGATTCAAAGCGATCATTTTCTCCATGCTTGCCCTAACAGCGTTAATAATGTCCGTCTCAACTGTTTTTGCAGCATGATCATAAGTTTTAAACACACCGGAAAGCGTATCATAATATTTATTATGATCTTGTGCTTGTTCTACATTGTCCGCTTCTAAAGTCCAATGTGCTCCTGAATTAAAGGTTTTTAATAACCAAACGAACCCAGGTTCTGGCAAATTTTGAGCACCTGCAGGTGTATGCACTTCTAAACCAATATGAAGAGTTTGCGCCAGCAAGTCTAGTTGATCAACAGAGGCCATCACATTACCCTGTAAATCACCCATTGCTTGGGCATAATATCGGCATCCTTTTTCCATCCAATAGTGTTTAGCTTGAGCTTGCAAACTATCCTGAAGATCATTTTTTCGTTTAAATTTAACTTGTTCAACGATCTGCTCATCAGAAGGATTATATTTTTTCCCATAAATAAGTCTGTCTTGAGCGAAAGTTAATTCTTCTTCAGTCAGTGGAAGCTTATCAAGGCGTTCTAACTCTTGATCATAAAAGGCTTTCAATTCACCCATGATTTCAATCATGGCATTAAAAATAGGTATCGCAACATCCTCTACAGTGCCTGAGACAAGATAGGCAGACAGCGCAGCAGGCGCCTGCTTGTCCCATAAGTATTGCGCATCATTTATCATTAACTTTTCAAGATGTTTTCTAAACACGGGGGCGAAAATCGCTTCCCAATCGGTTGGAACAGGAAATTTCTGACGTAATAAATTAATTTGCTCCCAAGTAGGAAGCTTTGAAAGCCCATAGTATTCTTGAAAGGTTTGTAGCAACATGGTATAGCTTGGATCATGAGAAAAACGAGCTTGTAATTCACCATTCTCCAATTTTGACGCCAGAAAGTGCGCAAAGCAGTTAAAGCCACAATTGTTATGCCAACCTGTGGTTCTTTTTAGCTTAGTAAAATCAAAAATAGGTTTACTTGGCGCTGCTAACATGTAGTATTTTCCCGTGATATATCATTTTCAAAAAATATACCAGTCGGGATAGTATATATATAGTATTGTCTGACAAAGCAGCTTAAATACCAGATAGTAGGGGCGGATTTTATGTCCGCCCTTCATTCTTAGATTTAACCTTTCTGTGTATGCTTTGGATTGGTATGTGATGTATTCATCACAATGGGTTTATCAAACTCAGCGCCCCAAACTGCAGTGGGTTCTTTTTCAATTTGCGCATGGACTTTTGCAAACAGCATGGCACCATAACCTAAAAGTAATTTATCACTTTTTCGTTGCATGACTTGTCGGATTAAATGATAACAGCCCCAGGTTTTTTGCAAATCAGGATCTGTTTTTAACTGTTTTACAAGTTCTGATTTCTCTGCCTCTGGCAACTCATCGTCCACTAGTGCTGACATTTGTGCTTTAAGATCTTGAGAATTGATCGTGTTTTTTCCATTTCTTTTCATACCATCCTACCCTTTTTCCATTTATCCTTCATTTAACAGAGGTTTTATCCTACGCTCAATGGCTTCTCGTGCTCGAAATATTCTAGAACGAACCGTTCCAACAGGGCAAGCCATAATACCTGCTATTTCTTCATAACTTAAACCTTCTAATTCCCTTAAGGTGATTGCGGTACGCAATTCTTTGGGGAGGTGCTTTATCACTTCATTTACTGCATTCTCAATTTCTACATCCAGTAATATTTTTTCAGGTGCTGAATATTCTTTTAAGTTACCCTTGGTTAAGGTGTTCTCCATATCAACTAATTCTACATCGGCTTCAATGATACGACGACTTTGAGAAACAATGTGGTTTTTAGCAGTATTAATAGCAATGCGATATAGCCATGTATAAAAAGCACTATCTCCCCGAAATTTATCCAGGGCTCGGTAGGCTTTAATAAAAGATTCCTGTGCCACATCCATGGCTTCTGAAGGGTCATTCACATAACGATTAACTAATTTCAAAATTTTGAACTGATATTTTTGCACCAGTACATCAAAGGCACCTTTATCCCCGGCTCGAACTTGTTGTACAAGTTCGTTATCAATATTCGAACGTGGTGGGGGTCTCAAACGTTGCCGCATGGTGCCTCTTGGGGTTTTTAAAAAAGTTCCGTACTTCAAAATAATTCATCGGCCCAACCCTTGCACCACTAGAGCTGAGTATAATTATTGATGCCAAAGCCTGGCTAAAAGTTGAGTGTACATTTTAGAGGCAAGCGCATCATAAGCAATAACCACATTCAATGGTCGTTGTGAGGGCATTGTTTGAAAGGTCATTATAATTAGCCATGGCGAACGATAAGCCTGGGCTGCCTGTTTCACTAAAAAGCTTTTACCTGCACGATTCCGTAGCCGCCAACTATCTCCCCAAAGGTGCTGACAGTGCACAATGGCCGTTTTTGAGGTTCGCAAACAGCTAGTTCTAACTGTATTGAAACCATGAATGAACAGGAAAGGTATTAAGCATAATGCTAATGGCTGATATTGAATGATAAGAAAAATGCTGCCACAACAAATGAGGTAGGTTATTAAAGCAATAGCCGTTAATAATTTAGAAGATTGGATCTCGGCGCTGATGCAATCTAAAAGCCCGTATTTTTTCGACAAGACAAGCAACTTCCTTGTTTTGGGGCGTTTGATGCGCCATCAACCATTCCAACAACTCCGGATCAATGGCTGTTAACAATTCAGCAAAGGTTTCTTTTTCTTTTTCGCTGAGCTCTTGATAACAGTGCTCATAGAAAGGCACTAAAAATAAATCTAATTCTAACATACCCCGTCGACAAGCCCAGCGGATACGTTCATCTTTTATCTTATCTTCTATGATCTTCACATACCACTCCTCAAAACTCGACCCAGTTTGCTGTTAGGGTCTTAAAATTTACTTTTGGGTAGGCTTAGGAAGAGAATCTCTTCTTGGGTGCTTTCACGCTCTAAAATATCGTTACGATGCGGAAAGCGACCAAAATTGGCAATAATGTCATAATGGCGCTTGGCATATTCAAAAGCTTGTTCCATGGCTTGCAAAAATTCGGGATGCTCTTCTTGTGCCTCTTGGATCAGTTGTTTGATCAAGGCTAAACATAGTTTTTGATCGTTGAGATCTTCGGAATGCGATAATGGCATATAAAAAAATAATCGCTGAACCAGATTGAGTTCTTTATCTAATTTATGTTCTCTACCACGTTGGGTTGCTTTAAGCGCTAATCTATCTTGTGTAAACGCCAATGGGGTATCGCGGTATATATGTCTTGAAAATTGATCAAGCAAAATGATAAAGGCTAAACAACTTTGCGGTTGATGTAGCCAAGTATTTAATTCACCTTTGGTTGCAGTATGCAATACTGATTCAAAACGGTTTCGGATGTCATTATCAATATCAGGGGAAGCGTTCCACCATATAGAAGCATTGCTTAAAGGATTCAACTTATCGTTGCCGAACCAAAAATGTAAAATCTCATTCACTTTTTCAAACATCGATTGTCAGCCATTTAACCAAATTTAGTGGGTGATTTAATAAATAGTACTTGCGAAGAGCGATAATCGGCCACTAACATATCATCACCTTATCGGTTTGACCAGAGAAGAGAATATCGCCTATATGATGGCACATGAACAGCAAAATATTATTACCGAATTATCAACTATTGGCCTTTTAAGTATTAAAGGATCTGATGCAAAATCTTTTTTACAAGGTCAAATCACTTGCAATCTCAATGATCTCTCGCCTCACAAGAGCTTATTGGGAGCACACTGCAATCTAAAAGGACGAATGCAAAGTTTATTTAGAATATTCAACGATCCTCATGATAAAACCAGCATGCATTATTATTTAGCCATGCCGGCAAGTATGCTAACGATAGCCCAACAAAATTTCAAAAAATTTGCCATGTTCTCAAAAATAGAGATAGATATTTCATCAGAATTTAGTGGCATAGGTCTTTATGGACCTGATGTAGGTAATGAATTCAATTTAGCCCAAAACTATGACTGTGTTAGTAAAGAAACAAATTTTGGGTCATACCATATTACACGTTTACCAGGAACTTACCCCCGCTATGAAATCTGGGGAAATAGCGATGTTATTAAACATTTGTGGTTAAACTTTATTTCAAACTGTAAGCCTTTATTGCCAAGCGCTTGGGAATTGCTAGATATTCAATCAGGGATCCCCACAATTTACCCTTCAACCGTCGATCTCATACTTCCTCATCATGCAAATCTGTCTATGCTCAATGGCATAAGCTTTGATAAAGGCTGTTATCTAGGGCAAGAGGTTATTGCACGCATGCAATACCGCGGGAAGATTAAAAAGCATTTATACCGTGCATTTGTTCAGGGGGGCGAAAAGACCCCAGAGCCCGGTGCAGAAATATTTTCGGAACCTTTTTCAGCCAATGAAGCGCCAGGGATTGTCGTCCGTGCAAGTGAAACCGGGACATCTAGCTATGAGTTATTAGTGATACTGGATGAGCAATATCAAAATTTTGAAAATGTAAGGTTATATTCAGCTGATGGACCAAAGGTTCATCGCCTAGACTTACCTTATAGTTTTTGAGATGTTTGATAAGGCATGGAATGCCTGCTGTTAATTAAGCTGTTTATAGTAAGGAAGTTAAATGAAATCATCCCCCGAATCTACTAATTCAATTTTTAACGATATTTTAGAAAATATTGAAAAAAATAGGCTCCCTCTACCGACTCAACCAAAAATAGCCATCGCTATTCAAGAGTTGAGCGAAAATCCTAATGTGACTATTGAAGAACTCAATGAAGTCATTGGTAGAGATCCAGGACTCACCGCGAGGATAATTAGAATAGCCAATAGCCCTCTCGTTCGTGGTCGAGTCTCTATTAATACTTTAAAAACAGCGATCAGCCGTTTAGGTACTAGCTTTGTTGCCAATATGGCTATCGGTCTTGCCATGGAACAATTGTTTTGTGCAAAAAATAAAGTCATTGAAGAAAAAATGAGACAAGCATGGCAACACAGTGGCGATGTGGCAGCCGCATCTTATGTTATTGCCAATTATTGCAAAGCCTTTCCACCAGAAGAAGCCATGTTAGCGGGCCTTTTACATGAGATTGGCATGCTGCCGATTCTAACGTTTGCTGAAAAAAATAAAGAACTCCTTCAAAACCCTGAGATGCTAGATATGCTCATTCATAAATTCAGTTTCAATCTAGGGGAAGCTATTTTAACCTCTTGGCAATTTCCACGTTATATCGCAGAAGTTCCTAAGAATCTTGCTGATTTCTATCGCAAAACAACTGAAGTCGATTTAGCTGATATCGTGCTGGTTGCAAAGTTTCATGCCCTTAAAGATACACCTAGCTTACTTTCTCGTATCAATAAAGAAAATGTTCCCGCGTTTGCTCGTCTTGGTTTAGATCCTAAACAAGACTTGTCTGATAATCCTGTGTTACAAAAACAGTTGGATGAATTGGCGCATCTCTTCGCATAATGGTTTAAAACTCTTCCCACTAAGTGGGAAGAGTTAACCATGTTCATGTACAATATGATGAACCTGAAGATGATCAGCAATACTCTGTTGATGGCTATAGGCCACACCAGCGTTCTGTGATGGACTCCAAGAATGTGGGGCAGCACTTGGAATTGCTGGTGAAATATATTGAGATGAAATAACATCATGGGAATGTATAAGTGATGCAGTAGAAGCAGTGCCAATACTTAAAGCTGCATCAGCTGCTAGGTGTGTTTGGCCATTAACAGTTTGATAGGTTGTTAAACCAAAAATAGTATTGCCATTCAATGTTTGGGATTGATGATTCGAAGTTAAGGAAATTGAAGTAATACCTAATTGGGTCAGTGTTTCAAAATCTCCATTGGCTAACAATACACCGAACAAAGCAAAATTTGCATCCGCCGAACTTAATATTCCATCATGGTTGGTATCAAACGCTGCCAAACCTTGCAAGTCGGTTTGTGCACCCGGTAAATAAGAGGCAAAGGATATTTGATTAATATTCGTAAGAGTTCCATTACCATTTGAATTAAGCATTAATACTCCTTCTCCCGGGGTGATCCAACCTACTGGCAAAGTACTATTAGTACCAGAAATTTCTCCCAAAGTTTCATTTGATTGTGAAGAAGAAGTTAAATGAATGCCATTTCCTATTAAATCTAAAATAACAGGTGTGACTGTTCCCGTTGCAGGAAGAGTATAGTTGTGAGATCCCGTGGTAGAACTAAAGACATCATCAGGCGTATTACCAGAATAGTTTACATTAGTATTCGTTAGTGTAGAGGTATTTAGGTAAACACCCCCACCTTCTGCAACCGATGTTGATCCCACCCCAGTCCCTGTTGAGGTCACTGTATTACCGCTTAAAGAACTATCTGAAATCGAGACGGTGCCATTGAGAGTATAAATAGCGCCACCTTCAGCATCTGATTGTGCGCCTGTCCCAGTTGCCGTTGAAGTCGCCGTATTTCCACTTACTGTGGTATTTAAGATAGTAACACTACCATCATTATTGTAAATTGCGCCGCCTTGTGCTGATGATATCGCATTAAGACCAGTTGCCGTTGACGTTACAGTATTACCACTTAAGGTACTATCAGTAATAATCACATTACCATGATCATTATAGATCGCACCGCCTTGCGATATTGAAGATGCTCCAATTCCTGTGTTTGTCGTAGTGACCGAATTGCCTCTGATAATGACTTCATTAATATTAAGATTACCAGCAGAATCAATAGCGCCTCCTTGAGTGGAAACACCATTTTCTAAAGCAGCTGCCAAACCTTGTCCGTTTATTGTCAAACTTGCTCCTGTAATAACAGAAAAAAGTTGCGATAAGCTTTGACCATTAAAGATATCATCATTCATATTAATAGTAATATTGGAAGTAACATTGAGATCATTGGTAAAATTGAATGCTGCAGCTCCTGTAACATTAATTGTTGTTTGTCCAATAAAACCATCGGCAGTCGTTACAGCGGCACTCAGTTCAGCGAAATTAGCCACTGATAAGGTTTCCGATGGGATATTAATCGTTAACGTCTTAGGCGTTGGATCGGTATTCACACCACCGTTTGCTGTGCCACCATCATCTTGTACTTGAAATGTAAAACTAGTAGAGCTGCCACCATTCACTGGCGCGTACACTAAATTACCTGCATTAATATCGGTGACAGAGATAAATTGACCAGCTGTTACGGCTACACCATTATCTGTTAAAGTCCCAGACCCCGGTAAGGTGGTAATTTCGACTGCCGCTAAATTATTGGGTGGAGCATCATTTGGATCAGTAAAGCCAAAGTCAGCTTTTGCAAAAACGTAATTGGTATCAGTTGTTATTGTATTGTCAGTACCAACGGGTGCATCATTTACTGACGTCACATCGACCGTTAAGGTCTTAGGCGTTGGATCGGTATTCACACCGCCATTGGCAGTGCCTCCATCATCTTGTACTTGAAAAGTAAAACTGGCATATCCAGCGCCATTAGCATTAGCGGCTGGCGTGAACACCAGATTGCCAGCACTGATATCCGCAACAGATATAAATTGACCGGCTGTCACGGCAACACCATGATCAGTTAATGATCCTGCAATCGGCAAAGTGGTTATTTCCACTGCCGCTAAATTATTAGCGGGGTTATCATTGGGATCGGTAAAACCAAAGTTGGAAGCTGCAAAAGTATAAGCATGATCTTCAAGCGTGGTGACTGTACCACTCGTGCCAACGGGAGCATCATTCACTGACGTCACATCGACCGTTAAGGTCTTAGGCGTTGGATCGGTATTCACGCCACCGTTTGCTGTGCCACCATCATCTTGCACTTGAAAAGTAAAATTGGCATATCCAGCGCCATTAGCATTAGCGGCTGGCGTGAAAATGAGATTGCCAGCACTGATATCCGCAACCGAGATAAATTGACCGGCTGTCACGGCAACACCATGATCAGTTAAAGATCCCGCAAGCGGCAAGGTCGTTATTTCGACAGCAGCTAAATTATTAGCGGGGTTATCATTGGGATCGGTAAAACCAAAGTTGGAAGCTGCAAAAGTATAAGCATGATCTTCAAGCGTGGTCACTGTACCACTCGTACCAATGGGTGCTTCATTTATATTAACTATATGTATTGTGCTGGGAATAGGTGGTAAAGAAGAACTGACCTCAAGGAGAGGATGGATTGACATAAATACCGGCGGTATTACAATAGAATTCGTTACGAAAGTTAATGTTTCAGATACAGATTGTACAAAGGTATTATGATTGCTTTCTTGGGAAATGACATAGGCTTGGTCTAATGCAGAAGCAGGAAATATATCAGATAATTTCTCCAGTCTACTATCACCTGCATTAATATTAGATTTTAAATTTGAAGGCTCATTTATAGATTGTTGCTCATAATCTTCAAAGGTCTCCCAACTAAATTGGGGTTTATTAATATCACTACTAACTTTTTCTTCGGTATAAATGTCAACAGAAATTAATGGCTCTGATATAATATATGTATCATAAGTATCTAGTTTTGACGTTTTATCTGCCGAAATTGAATTCATATTTACCTACCATTATTTATGTAAGCGCTATCAAATGGCAAATAAATATTTCCAAAAAGTTTAATGAATTTTTTTTATTATTATATTGAATGGAGTGCTCTACGCACTTTTTGAATTTATATTGCCTCTTATACTATATAAGAGTACTAAATCAAGCAAAAGGTTCAATATGCGCGCATTTATTGTAAAATAAATGCGTGCATTAATTGTGCATGTTAATTTATGATAATAATTCTACATTAAATCAATGCATTCATTCCGTGCACTTTGCGTGCAATAATCCATTATTTAATCCCCAACCACTGTTCTCATCTGCGGAAATAAAATCACATCACGAATCGAAGGTGAATCCGTATAGAGCATCACTAAGCGATCGATACCAATCCCTTCACCCGCAGTTGGTGGCAATCCATGTTCAAGCGCCACAATATAATCGGCGTCATAATGCATAGCTTCATTATCGCCCAATGCAAGCTGAGCTGCTTGGTTTTTAAATCTGTTTGCTTGATCTTCTGGATCGTTGAGCTCTGAAAACCCATTAGCAATCTCTCTCCCTCCCACAAAAAACTCAAAACGATCGGTGAGCATAGGATTCTTATCCTGACATCGTGCAAGTGGTGACACTTCCAAAGGATATTCCGTTATGAACGTTGGCTCTTTTAACTGAGCCTCAACTGTTTTCTCAAAAATTTCAATTTGAATTTTACCTAAAGGATAAGAGGGATCAATATGTATTCCTATGCTTGTTGCATACTCGGTTAGCTTTGAGACATCTTCAACCATGGCGGTATTTAATTTCGGGTTAAAATGTAAGATGGCTTCTCGCACGGTCATTCTATTGAAAGGTTTAGACAAATCAAAGTCGTCTCCTTGATAGTGAATGACTTGCGTCCCTAATACTTTTTGCGCCAAATAACGCATCAATTCCTCGGTGAAATCCATCAAATCATGATAATCAGCATAAGCCTGGTAAAATTCTATCATTGTAAATTCAGGGTTATGGCGAGTTGATAATCCTTCGTTTCTAAAATTACGATTGATTTCATAAACACGTTCAAAACCACCCACAACCAATCGCTTGAGATATAATTCTGGGGCAATGCGCAAATACAGTGTCATATCAAGTGCATTATGATGTGTAATAAAAGGTCTGGCTGTTGCTCCCCCCGGGATGGGTTGCATCATAGGTGTTTCGACTTCCATAAACTGATGCTGAGTAAAGAATTCACGCATCGATTGAATCAGTTTCGCCCGCATTTTAAAAGTTTTACGCGATTTTTCATTACTCACGATATCTAAGTAACGTTGCCGATAGCGTGTTTCTTGATCGGCTAAACCATGAAATTTTTCAGGTAACGGGCGTAATGCTTTTGTTAACAATACTAGTGTTTTAGCGCGAACGGATAATTCGTTTGTTTTGGTTTTAAATAAAGTGCCTTCTAAACCAACAATATCTCCCAGATCCCAGTGTTTAAAACTTTCATAAACGCCTTCAGGCAAATCATCTTGTTTCAGATACACTTGCATTTGGCCAGACATATCTTGAATATGAATAAAACTCGCCTTTCCCATTTGACGGCGGGTCATGATTCTCCCGGCCATTTTAACATGAATAGATTTTGCTTCTAGCTGCTCATTATCCAACTTTTCATATTCACCATGCACACAAGCTGCTAAATGATCTCGTCTGAAATCATTAGGATAGGCGTTCCCCGTTTTTCGCATCGCATTTAATTTTTCGCGACGTTGACGTATTTGTTCATTCACATCTTCAATAACATTTAATTCTTCAGACATAGCTATAACCCACTTTTTAAACTGGCTGTCATAAACATTTCTAGTAAATTGCCATCTAATACCCCTTGAGTATTCGATGTTTCAACTCCGGTTCTTAAATCTTTCACTCGGGAGTCATCTAAAACATAAGAGCGAATTTGGCTTCCCCAACCAATATCAGACTTGCTCTGTTCCTTAATTAATTGTTCTGCTTGACGCTTTCGAATTTCCATTTCATATAATTTGGCTTTTAATTGACTCATCGCCTCTGAGCGATTTTTATGCTGAGAGCGATCGCTTTGACACTGCACGACGATACCTGAGGGAATATGCGTAATTCTGATGGCAGAATCAGTTCTGTTAACGTGCTGACCACCTGCGCCACTGGCACGATAAGTATCGACTCTCAGATCTGCAGGATTGATAACAATATCAATGCTATCATCAACGACGGGGGAGACAAACACAGCAGCAAATGATGTATGTCGCCGGTTACCTGAATCGAACGGAGATTTGCGAACTAATCGATGCACGCCTGTTTCGGTACGCAACCAACCATAAGCATATTCACCTTCAACTTTAATCGTTGCGCTTTTAATGCCAGCGACTTCGCCACTGGAGGCTTCTTGTAAGGTCATTTTGAAACCTTTGCGCTCCCCCCAACGTAAAAACATGCGCAATAACATTTCTGCCCAATCTTGGGCTTCAGTGCCGCCTGAGCCAGATTGGATATCAAGATAAGCATCGTTTATATCTAACTCACCAGAAAACATACGACGAAATTCCAGATCTTCAACAATTTTCTCAAGCCGCATTCCTTCTTCTTCTAATTCAGTGAATGCTTGAGTATCGTCTTCTTCTTTGGCAAGCAACAATAATTCAATGGCTTCTTCAATATCACGTTGGGATTGGTTAACTGAAGAGACTACTTTCTCTAACTGTACGCGCTCTTTACCTAAGGTTTGTGCTTGTTCTGGATCTGACCATATGGTGGCTGATTCCAACATCAACCGCACTTCTTCTAAACGCTCCTGTTTGGCATCCAGGTCAAAGATACCCCCGAAGCTCTCGTAGGCGGTTCCCCAGATCTTTTAGTTTGTTATGTAATAGTGCAATTTCCACTTTTTCTTAACCCTAAACTTAACAGTAAGCCACACACCTTTTACTACGCGGACTTGTCCGGCGAAGCCATTAGGCGAAGAAGGATTGTAACCTTAAATTGCCTCAAGATGCACGATCTGGCAATTTAACTTCCTTTGTCCCCTAAAGGTTTGCAATTTGGGAGCAAATACCACCCTTACACTCTCCCCAACTGCCACCGGCATAGGGCCATCCTTCTCACAGCAATTAAACCAAACCGCCTCAAACCAGAGATCTTCAACTGCCAACCCAACCCGGGCATGTACTTTTGTTTGTCCCATGAGATTAAGAGAAAGGATTGTGCCAGTGGCTTCAAAAGTGGGAAATTCGAATTCACGGCCGAACGGCTCAAGTTGACCAACCAACTTTTCTATGAAGTCTAAATTGAGATCCGAAATCGATAACTCACCGTCAGTCCATATGACCGGGCCAATTATCTCAGGATTGACACTTTCTTGAAGAACTTGTTCAAACATTTCTTTAAAGCGAGGTAAATTTTGTCGTTTTAGTGTTAGTCCGGCTGCACCCTGGTGCCCACCAAACTTTTCGATCAAATCTGGTTCCAGGTTGCTTATTGCTTGCAAGACATCTCGTAAATGCACACCCTCAATTGAACGGGCCGATCCCGTTAGCATATCGTTGTCTTCAGATTTAGGGCAAAAAATAATAACCGGACGACCAAACATATCTTTAATGCGGCTAGCAGAAATGCCATGCACACCGGCGTGGCCTTCTTCTAAAAATAAACATAAACCAATATTACCCGCTTTATATTGCGAAATGGCTTGTAGCTTCGCAAGATGGGTTACATTTTCTTGAATACTTTTTCTTTCAACATTCTGAGACTGCAAATGTTCAATCCAATGCTTTGCCTCTTCATCATCCTGTGCCAACAAAAAGCTGACAGAACCAAAAGCACAAGCTAATCTGCCATCACTGTTTAATAAGGGACCAATTTTAAAACCTAAATCTTCTGAAGACAGTGGATAAGACACTAAAGGGAGAATAGCTCGCCAACATGGCCGTGTACTGTTTTGAATCAATTTCATGCCATAGGATACGACCGCTCGATTATTACGACTTCTGGCAATGCTGACGCAATCTGCAATTGTGCCAACGGCAACAAAATCTAAACAATCAGCCAATGTGGGTATTGCAACGCCTTTGTCGGCTATTAACTGCGAACGTGTCGCGGCCATCAATAACCAAGCGACCATGCAACCTGCAATATACCGGTCTGGGTATTGACAATCTATACGTGTAGGATTGATAACAGCAAAGGCACTTTGGGGGATCCCCTCCACCGGAATTTCATGGTGATCTGTCACGATAACATCAATGCCCGCACTTTTAAGCAAAGCTATTCTTGGTTCATCACTTGAACCATTATCGGCAGTAATCACTAAACTAGGCGCAGGTGTATCTGCCAATATTCTGTGCGCAACGGCTTCTGATAAACCATAGCCTTCTTTTAGACGGTGACCAATATAGGATTTTACTAAGTGTTTTGGGTGTCCAAAATAATCTGTTAATGCCGTATGAATCACGGCGTGGCTAGTTTGGCCATCGCAATCATGATCGGTTTCAATGCCAATGATTTCTTGATTCTCTAATGCACGAACTATCCTTAAAACGGCTTTATTAATATCAACAAGACTGCTAGGAGCATCCAAAGATTTTAGTTTAGGTGCTAGTAATTCTTTTGGATCTATCTCTTCTAAATAGGGCCTGGCTGCTATAATGCGAGCCAATACCGGATCTAATCCACTGATGATCGAGTCAGCCTCGCGCTTTTGATCTATATTACGTCGTTTGATTTTAGGGGGGGGACATTGTGTTATCATTATTTTCTCAAATAAATTCTGAAATGGGGCGCGCTCTTCGCCAAAAATATTTTATATTTCTTTTCGTTAATTCATAGTCTTTACCATTAGCACCATTTAAATGCAGCTCATCTATTGCCCCCTGACTTAAGGCGCTTAATAAGGGTTTAAACCAATTTTCCTCAAAATCAACAAACATTTTTTCCCATTGTTCAAAGAATTGATGCTTTTCAAATTCGTAAAATCGATTATCTGCAATCAGGGTCTTCTTATGTTGAAGTTCATTTACTAAAGTACTTGTCCATCCTTGCGGCAAATCATAAAGGGTTTTATTCGCACAAAGACCCAATCCTCTGATATCACTCATCTGTGAATAAACGTTATCAAAGTTCGACGTTAACTTTTGCGGTAATTGACCAAAGCCCCAAAACCATAAACTGGAAACGAGAGGTTTATTCTGTGATGCACGCACTTGGTTGACTTTACTTGTTTGTAATAACATTTGGCATTCAGTGATTAAACGATGCCAATAGTCTTTATCAGGGCCCGAGGGTAATAGTGGCGCCAAATTTTTTCGAATAACCTCAAAAAAGTCATTCGAAGCGATGTCAAATTGTTTTGTTAATTGACAATACCATTGTTTGGGATCAGCGGTTTTTAATGAAATGCTATCTTGCTCTAGAAATGTATTAAGTTGACTGTTGAGTTCTGATATTTCCGCTTGCGTTAATTCTAGATGTGCATTTCCAAGCACATAGGCTGTTTTTTGATCAACCAAGCATTCTACTGGAGAAGCCACACACCAAAAATCCTCGGCTCCTACTTGAGTATAACCATGCGCTAATGCACCCAATGCTCCTGATGGTAGTTCATTACCCTCAAGTCCGTGAAAATAGGTTTTAAGTGTGTGTTCAACTGTTTTAGGCGCTTGATTAGGCGTTGCACGAGATACTAACTTAGCTAATGACTGCGTGGACCCAGCTTCCTTTAAATAAGGGCTAAACAGACCTGGCAAAAAGAGCGTTACAATGGTTTTCATTATTTGTTAGGTAGTCCAATTACATTCAATAGTCACTTACTGGCAGAAGTTTGGTATAATATACACAAATGTAGGGTGGGCAAAGCGAAGCGTGCCCACCATCCTAATTCAATTCGGTGGGCACGCTTCGCTTTGCCCACCCTACTATCTAATATATTAAGTGCAAGAAAAACCATGTTCATTCAGCAAGACGATTCAGACGCTACTTACGTGATCAATAGGTACGAACCCGGCAGCATTTGGATCAATCAGCAATGTTACCACTGTAGCGTTATCGTTCGACCTCACCAGTTAATTGCACCTTGGGAGCCTAATCAACTGAGTGAGATCACGGTTGAGCATTTCAATTCTCTTTTTGATCCTAAGGCAGAAATTGTCATCATTGGCACAGGGAGTAAATTAATTGTGCCACCACAAGCTTTATTAAGACCATTATATGAGAAGGGAATTGGGGTTGAATTTATGGACTCACGAGCTGCGTGTCATACTTTTACTGTGCTCGCCGCTGAATTGAGGAATGTCGCCGCCTGTATTATCGTTACTTAGGTGGCTTAAGTATGGTGACTCTTTTAATAGAATATTTTTTTAAATATTCAATACCTAACTCGTTCTTTTGACAAATTTTTCTCAGCTGATGACGCGCACATTTTGATTTTTCAAATAGATTTTTCGAACAACGACTTTCACGGTTTGTATTAAAGCGTAGAGATTCTATACAATGAAAAAGTTGATCTAAATGGTAAAAAGCACGATTTCTATCTATTTCTGTTTGAGAGACAATGACGATTAATCCTTCAATATTATCCCCCATCACATCCAGCGACTCTTTCACTACTGCTTTTCTGGCAACCACATAGCATTTTTTAAGCATCTCATGAATATCAATCATACCTGTAATAAAATGATTAAATTCAGGCGAAGTTACATTATGTACTTTAGAACGCAAGTATTCACCTGCTGTATACATCATTCCTTGATTTAATCCCATATCAGCAAAAGAAGCTCCTCCTCCCATTGGCGAACGTGATTGCGCTAAAGTATGTAATAGATCCTGTTCAAGAGCAGCCAATTCAACCATTGCTTGTGCTTTATAAGCCGTTTGATTTAATGAACGCATTGAACTAGCTAGGCTTGTAGCATCTAGCTCTAAAGCATGAATTTGACTAATAAATTCCTCGGAATACAATTTTTTTAGAGGAAGACGTTGTATGAGTGCCGTCAAATGGAGAATGGTATGAAAACAATGCTCAGCAGCTTCGCTCGCTTGTCTTAAGTCCAGTTTATCTTTACTGTGAAGCTCTTCACTGTTTTGTTCCTGACGGAAACGAAAATTTAATAAATGCTCTCGAATTTTGACTAAAATTCTATCTAGATGAAAAAGATAGGTATTTACGCCCAGTATTTCAATATTAAAATCATTCATAGTTTGAGGTTCAATAGAACTTCGAACTGATTGTACTAAAGGTTGTAGCACATCAATTGCTTCAAACCATTCTTTTAAAGAAGAACTCACCGGAACTTGATTTACTTTTAAGGTAAAAGGATAGGAATCATCATCTAACTTATGGCTATTTTCTCTGGCAATTAACCATTGGCCAAAAAGTATTGCTTTGATTTTATGCCACCAATGTTTTTGTGCTTTTTCATTTGGTCTTCGCAAGAAGGGATGTGGGTTTTCTATCATGACTTCACTTCTCTCTTTGTGGAGCTTCTTTCATTTAATTTGAACATAAAACGACCACAAAAAACAAGCTATTTAGTTGACATATCACCTATCTTTACCCTACCGTTTAACCCAAAACCTCCTAATCTACTGAACAAATATTACGTAAAGCGCTTATTACCTCCTCAATCACTGATAGCTCACTTACCTTCTGTCGTTTAAGACAATATTTCTTAATACAAAATAAGAAGGCAAATACTGGCTAAAAAGAGATTAAAAAAAGTAGAGTGAACTTTTAATAAGAGGAATGGGTCTAAATAATTATGCAGTCTGAAAGATCCATTCCATTTTAGTGCATATAGTCTCTAACTCCCACACGGATAAAATAATAACAAAAGATATCTTCTTTAATTCTTTGAATTAATAAAAGGCAGATATTTATGGTTATGCATTCATCTAAGCTACCAGAAAGCCCAAAAACGCCCGTACAACCTTTAACGGTAAAAGAAGAAGTGACGCTATCCACATCAACACTAGAAAGCTGTACTGAATATGCCATCTTTGCTGTTGATATGAATTTAAACATTATTTCTTGGAATGAAGGAGCCCGTCGATTATTACGGTATGATTCAAACGATGTAGTTAATAAAGTCGAACTGGCAACACTTCATGATCCTGAAGAGACAAAAACAGATAAATTAGAAAAGATAATAGATACTGTCAAACAAACCGGTATATGGTCAGGTGAAGTTAAATGTATACGTAAAGATGGTGAGCTGGTAAATGTCTTATATACCATAACACCCCGAATGACTACTCTGGGAAAAGTTGTTGGTTATACTATTATAGCAAATGACCAAAGTGAGTTAACGAAAAAACTGCAAGCTTTAGCGGAATCAAAAGAGTATACACGTAGCTTAATTGAATCGAATATGGATGTATTGGTCACTACAGATTCTTTAGGCTTTGTTAACGATGTAAACTATCAAATCTGTGAATTAACCGGCTGTTCAAGAGAAGAACTTATTGGATCCCCTTTCAAAAAACATTTTACAGATACTAAACGTGCGGAAGACTTAATTCGCAAAGTGCTCTCTGATAACCGTATTACCAATTATGAGCTCATTATTCAATCAAAGGACGCAAAACAAACACCCGTGTCTTTTAATGCAACCACTTTCCGTGCAGCTGATGGGCGATTAAAAGGAATATTTGCTACCGCCCGAAATATTACAGAACAAAAACGTTTAGAAACCCAAAGTCAAACCCAAAGTGCTGCCCTTTTAGAAGCCACCAATCTCCTTAATGACGTATTAAAAAGCTCTATTTCTTATTCCATTATTGCCTTAGATTTACATGGCAGCATTCTTATTTGGAATGAAGGCGCAAAACGAAATTATGGTTATACCGCAGAAGAAATGGTAGGAAAAAATTCCATTTGGATTCTTACATACACCAGAGGATATCAGTTCAAATCGTGCCAAAGGGATGCTTGATGAAGCGCTTAAAACGGGAACATTTGATGGGGTATTTGATTGCGTGCGTAAAAACGGGGATAAGTTCCCAGCCATGCTTTCTGTTACTATTCGTAAAGACGCTGAAGGTAAGCCTGTCGGCTTTGTACTAATTTCAAAAGATATTACTGTTCAAAAGCAACAGGAACAAGTGCTTAGAGAACAACTTAGTTATAACCGCAGCCTTTTTGAATCAAGCTTAGATGTATTAATGGCTACAGATACCCTTGGCATCATCACCGACGTCAATAAACAAATGTGCACTGTAACAGGTTTTGAGACAGAGGAATTGATTGATACCGAATTTAAAAATTACTTCACTGATCCAAAACGAGCAGAAGATTGTATACGTAATGTGCTAACCGAGGAAAGAGTTAAAAATTATGAACTGACTATTAAAGCCAAAGATGGTATGGAAACCGTTATTTCTTGTAATGCAACAACCTTTAAGGGAACCGATCAGAAATTAAGAGGCGTCTTTGCGATGGCAAGAGATATTACCGAACAAAAGCGTCTTGAAGTAGAAAGCTTAGAACAAAATAGCAAATTAAAAGAAGCCACAGGCTTTTTAAATAATGTATTAGAAAGTTCTACTGCCTATTCTATTATTGCAGAAGACTTACAAGGTAATATTCTTGCCTGGAATGAAGGCGCAAGATTGAATTATGGTTATACAGCAGAAGAAATGGTTGGCAAACAAAACACACGCATCTTGCACGCTCCTGAGGATATTACTTCAGGTCGCTTACAAGCGGTGCTTGATTCAGCTTTACAAACAGGTAAGGAAGAAGGTGTTTTAGAAAGTGTTCGCAAAAACGGTGAGAGATTTACTGCCTCTCTTGCACTTACTTTACGCAAAGATTCGAATGGCAAACCTGTTGGTTATCTGTTAATTTCAAAAGACATTACCGATCAAAAACGTGAAGAAGTGCTGATTTCCAAAAATGTTGAATTAGTCGAGCAAAATCGATTAACCCAAGAAGCCAATCGCTTAAAAAGCGAATTTTTAGCCAATATGTCACATGAACTTCGCAGCCCCTTAAATGGTATCATTGGTTTTGCAGAATTAATGCATTTAGGCAAAGTGGGCCCTGTCTCCGCTGATCATAAAGAATATTTAGGTGATATTTTAACGAGCTCGCGTCATCTGTTGCAGTTGATTAATGACGTTCTCGATCTCGCGAAAGTCGAATCAGGTAAAATGGAATTTCACCCAGTTAAGATAAATCTCGAAACGGTGATTAGTGAAGTATGTGATATTCTGCGCACTTTAATATCAAAGAGAAAAATTCAACTTACCATATCTATAGATCCTAGTGTCACCGAGATCGTCATTGATCCTGCCAAGTTGAAGCAAATCCTTTATAACTATATATCAAATGCCTTAAAATTTAGCAATGAAGGTGGATCCGTCAGTATCAACGTAGTGCCCGAAGGCGCTGAGAATTTTAGACTATCCGTTGTAGATACCGGGATTGGGATTCGTGAGCAAGATATCCATAAACTCTTCACTGAATTTCAACAACTTGACGCCAGTCTTGATAAAAAATATCAAGGCACTGGCTTGGGTCTTGCTTTAACCAAGAGAATAGCAGAAGCCCAAGGGGGACAAGTTGGTGTTGATAGTGTCATCGATCAAGGAAGTACCTTTTATATCATCTTACCCAGAGTCCCACATCAAGTGAACCAAGAGGTTGCTTCTGTAGTCGTTAAAAATGAACCATTACCAGAGCCTAAATCAGCAGTAACTAAGCCCAATGTGACACCTTTAAAAACTAATGGTGCCACAACCTTACCTGTATCACTTCAAAAAGCATCTCCCTATGTTTTAATCATTGAAGATGATCCTAATGATAACGCGCTGATTGCTAGAACATTAACCAATACAGGCTATAAAGTTGAAGTAGCATTAACAGGGGCAGATGCAATTAAAAAATGCCAAGAAAGAAAGTTTGATGCCATAACTCTTGATTTACTATTGCCCGATATGAATGGTTGGGATGTATTACGTGCTTTTCGTTCCAAAGGACCCAATTTAGAAACCCCAACAGTGGTGGTCACCGTTGTTGGCAGTAAAGCAGCAAGCTTTGGATTTATGATCCAAAATTTCCTTATCAAACCAATAAAATCAGAAGATTTAATAACATCGCTACAGCAATCAGGTATCTTTCCCGATGAAAACAAAACCATATTGTTTGTCGATGATGACCCGCATATGCTGATGCTATGCAAACAATACATGAAAGACTATGGCTCAACTATTTTATGCGAAAGCATACCAGAAAAGGGGTTAGAAACAGCAGAAATCAAAAACCCTGATGTTATTGTCTTAGATTTACTCATGCCCGGAATGGATGGTCTAGAATTTTTGCGGCTTTTGCGCATGTCTGAATATGGCGTTAAAACCCCTGTTATTATCTGCACGTCCCAGGATATCAGCGATGTTGACAGAAGTCGTATCAAAGCCTCTGTTGCTGCTGTTGTCCAAAAGGGCGGTGGGTCAATGAGCAACCTTGTTGCAGAAATACAACGTATCAGTCCGATTTTAAATGAGGACTCTCAACCAAAAAACTAAAAGGCAACACACGATGAGCGGCGAAGCTATTTTAATTGTCGAAGACAATCCAACTAATCTGAAATTAGCGAAGCTACTATTAATTGTGGAAGGTTATAACGTCAAAACGGCGATGGATGCTAAGCAAGCCTTAAGTATACTCACCACCTTTCAACCTAAGCTCATTCTGATGGATATTCAATTACCAGGAAAAAATGGCCTGGATCTCACTCGTGAACTCAAAGCCGATCCTAGGCATAAAAGTATCTTCATTGTAGCGCTCACAGCCTATGCCATGAAA
Organism: uncultured Pseudomonadota bacterium; assembly: GCA_963829835.1. GTDB lineage: Bacteria > Pseudomonadota > Gammaproteobacteria > Berkiellales > Berkiellaceae > Berkiella. The sequence goes on along the minus strand of CAWHKC010000004.1, from coordinate 2,566,906 downwards.
GGAGATGAAGAAAAAGCAATAGCAGCAGGTTGTGATGGTTATATGACCAAGCCCATTTCAGCTGCCAATTTTCCTGTTGAAATAGCTCGTTTTCTCGTAAAGCAAGCAGCTTTACCGGCATTGGAAAGGTGAAATCATGAGTGCAACAAATATTTTAATTATTGAAGACAATCCTATCTCACGTAAAGTTGTGAAAGTCGCATTAGAAGTTGAGCACTATACCGTTGCAGAAGCGATAGATGGCGCATCAGGATTAGATCTGGCTGCTAATCAAAGTTTTGATTTAATCATTCAGGATCTGTTTTTACCTGATATGGATGGCTTTGCTTTAAATAAAAAATTAAGAGGTTTACCTACGGTTAAAGATATTCCGATTTTTGCCCTTTCTGGATTTTTAAGCCTTTTAGGTGAATCAGATAAGTCCGGCTTTACCACATTTTTATTGAAACCCGTTGCGCCTTTACATTTAATAAGTGTTGTCAAAGCCCATCTCCACGCTACAAAACCGTCCGTACACACTGTTGGAAAAGGTAAAAAAATCTTGATTGCTGATGATAACCCTATACAGCTAAAATTATTTGCAATGCAATTAAGAAACGTTGGTTTTGAGGTCACCACAGCACTGGATGGGGTTATTGCATTAAAAGAAGCTATAAACCAAAAACCAGATATTATTATTAGTGATGTTTTGATGCCTAACTTAGATGGTTTTAGTTTATGTTTGGAAATAAAGCGTGATCCAAAACTATGTACTATACCCGTTATTTTGCTAACCTCCCATTACCTTGAAAATGAGGATCTAGTCTTAGCTGATTCAGTAGGTGCCAGTCGATATTTAACACGAGTACCTGACGAAGAAAAATTAATTAACGAAGTGCTGAATATGCTTAACCTAACATCCTCCGATATACCTGTTATACCCATCGAAGTTACTAAAGATATCAAAGAAATGCATATGATGCGTTCAATTCGTCAGTTGGAACAGCAAGTATTAGACAACTCACAACTTGCCCTACGCTGTTCAATGCTAATGTCTCAGTTAGCCTTAATCGATGGCATAGCCAATGCTTTAACCTCATCCACTAAAGATATAGAACAATCTCTCAAGGAAGTGCTCTATTACTGTTTAGATGCAACCGGAATATCCAAAGGCGCATTATATTTAAAAAAACCAAATGGTATCATGGCTCTAAGCCAACAAGTTGGATACCATGAAGATCAAATAGGACAAGTTAAATCATTATTTGGCATATCCACGTTAATACCAGAAATCATTAAAGAAAATAAGATCTTTGTTTTACGTGAAAACATATCTAGCCAAAAGGCATTTGATTTTTTATTTAATGCCAATGTGAAATCGGCTATATTTGTCCCGTTATTTTCAGGCACAAAGTGTATGGGAATATTATTTTTAGGTTCAGATATGAATAATTTGTTAAATACAGATAACAAAGAATTTGCACGAACTTTAGGCATGCAATTTGGGCAATCGATTGCTTTAGCTTCAGCGTTTGAAAATGTGAGTAGCTCTGAAAAAAGATATCGTCAATTAGTTGAAATTTCTCCCGATGCAATCCTTATTCAACAAGATGGCGTATTCGTCTACGCCAATAAAGCTGCTCTGACTTTACTAGACACCAAGAGTCAAGAGGAGTTATTAACTCATTCCATTTATGAATATATACATTTAGATTATCGTCATATTATCAAAAACTACATTCAGGAACAAAAAACTCAAGAAAGTAAAACCTTGGTTGATATTAAAGTGATCAATTTAAAAGGAGATATTCTTGATGTGGAAATTGTCGTCAGCCCAATAACATTCCATGATAACCCAGCTATCTATATGATCATGCGTGATATCACCGATCGTAAACGATCAGCGTTGCATTTAGAGATCCAATATGAAATTGCTTGGATACTGGCAGAATCTCCCACTCTCTATGTAGCGACCATTAAAATACTAAAAATCATTTGTGAACGCTTAAAATGGGACTGTGGCGCTATCTGGGCGGTTGACAAGGAAGCCAATGTATTACGATGCACCAGAGACTGGCAAATCCCTGATTTAAAAAATGCATCCTTTCATCAGGAAAGTCAAAATTTGAGTTTCGCGTCAGGTGAAGGACTGCCAGGGCAAGTTTGGAAAAACCGTAACGTTATATGGAAATCAGATGTACTTGAAGAAGACAGCTTTTTGAGAATTACCTCAGTGGCTCAAATAGGTTTGAATACCGCAGTAGGCTTTCCAATTATCTACGAAGGCGAAGTTTTAGGAGTAATCGAATTTTATAGTACAAAGACACTGCAACCAAATTATGATTTATTGCTATGGTTTGAATCTATCGGCAATCAATTTGGTATGTTTCTTGTCAGAAAGCATATGGAAAAGCAAATGTTACACCTTGCAGAGCATGATGCCTTAACAGGACTTTCTAACAGAAACTTGCTTGAACAATATTTAAATACTGCGCTTGATAATGCAAAAGAAAATCAACAGAAATTAGCAATATTATTCTTAGATCTCGATCATTTCAAATATATTAATGATTCCATGGGACATCAAGCAGGTGATCATCTTTTAAAAGAAGTATCCCACCGATTTAGCCAATGTCTTAGACCACAAGATACCATTAGTAGATTAGGAGGAGATGAATTTGTCATTGTGATCCCTAATATACAGCATGATGGTGAGATCGTCGTCATTATTGATAGATTACAAAATGAGCTTTCTAAGGAAATTATTCTAAATGAAAAAGAATTTACCATAAAAGCCAGCATTGGCGTTAGTTTTTATCCCAAAGATGGAACCACTGTTCCAGCTTTAATGAAAGGTGCCGATATTGCGATGTATGCAGCAAAAGAAAAAGGAAGAAACAATTATCAATTTTGTAACTCCGAAATGACTACTAAAGCTGAAAATCGTATTATATTACAAAATGACTTACGTAGCGCATTAGAAAACAATGAATTTATTTTATTTTATCAACCCAAAATAGATATTAAAACACAAAGTGTGAATGGAATGGAGGCTTTAATTCGCTGGAAAAGACCAAATACCCTTCTTTTACCTGGAAGTTTTATTTCGGCTGCTGAAAGCAGTGATTTTATTATACCGCTTGGTGAATGGGTATTCAAAACATCATGCATGCAAAATAAAGTTTGGCAGGATGCCAAGCTACCTCCTGTTACTGTATCGGTTAATCTATCTGTTAAAAATTTAAACAAGCAGTTATTGCAAGTAGTAGAAAACACATTTACTGAAACAAAAGTGATTCCAAGCTCTATGGAAGTTGAATTAACCGAGAGTGCTTTAATGGAAAATGTAGATAATAATATTCAAGTTTTGCGAAGCCTCAAAGACATGGGGCTTAAAATTTCCATTGATGACTTTGGCACCGGCTATTCGTCTTTAAGTTATTTAAAGCGATTCCCCATTGATGTTATTAAAATTGATAAATCATTTGTTCGTGATATTGCAACCGATCCTGATGATGCTGCCATTGTTAAAGCGATTATCACCATGTCTCATAGTTTGAATTTTAAGGTTATTGCTGAAGGCGTAGAAACTTTGGCTCAATTAAAGTTTTTATGTGACCACGGTTGTGATGAAATTCAAGGATTTTACTTTAGCCGTCCATTGCCATTATCTGAAGCTACCCATTTCTTAAAAAGTGCTAGGTTAGATACTTTCTTTGATAAATCTAGCTTTGTTGCGTAATATTTATAAAAGGTAAGCATATATGGCTACTCACAATCCAAATACACCAGCCTCAAAAGATGAGGAATCAATTGAGCAAAAACGTATGAAGCGAGAAGCATATCGCTTTGCTCATCTCTCCCATGAACTGAGAAGCCCATTAAATGCGATTATTGGTTTTACTGAATTATTGCATTTGGAAAAAATTGGACCAGTCACGCCTGAGCAAAAGGAATACTTAGGTGATATCCTAACGAGTTCACAGCATCTTCTACAAATAATTAATGACCTTCTTAAGCAAACTAAAGATGAATCGCCAACTGAGAACATTCCTACTGTTACCGATATTCCTAGAGATCATTTAAAGTTACAGAATACTTCTCCTACTATTTTAGTCATTGAAGATGATCCTACTGAAAATGCATTGATTTCAAAAACATTAAGTGATGTGGGTTATTCAGTTGAAGTGGCTTTTAATGGAACGGTAGCCATGCGTCTTTGTCAGGAAAAAAAATATGATGTTATATTGCTTGACTTATTATTGCCCGACACCACAGGTTGGGATGTACTAAGTAGCTATCGTTCAAAAGGTCCTAATATCGATACCACTACTATCGTGGTAACCATTGTTGGCAGTGAAGCTGCAAGCTTTGGTTTTAAAATCCAAAACTTCCTCATAAAACCCATAAAATATGTTGAATTGATAGCTGCTCTTCAACAATCTAGTGTTAACCCAAATGAAAATAAAACTATTTTGTTTGTCGATGATGATCCCCACATGCTCATGATCTGTAAGCACTACATGAAGGATTTTGGCGCGACTATCCATTGTGAAACGATCCCCGAAAAAGCGCTTGAGCTTGCTAAAAATAATCGACCTGATGTTGTTGTATTAGATCTGCTGATGCCAAGTATGGATGGTTTAGAGTTTTTGAGACTTTTACGGAAGAACCAATTTGGTGTTCAAATACCCGTAATTATATGTACATCTCAAGATCTCAGCGAAATAGACAGATCTCGAATAAAGGCTTCCGTTGCGGCGGTTATTCAAAAAGACGGCGAATCGATGAAAAATCTTGTTGCCGAAATGCATCGTGTTTGTCCTATTACCATTAAAGACAAGTAGTAAGCTATTGATTTTTACTGACATATAACGTAACTACTCCCTCCAATTCAACCAACCCCTGGATAGTTAGATAGGTCGAACTTTTTTCCTCATTTGAGGGACTAACGTATATGTTAGAAGAATAATAATAAATATTATAATAAGTGTATGCACACACTTTAATGAAAGGAATTGGATATATTATCTATGGCAAATAAAATATCTACTCATATTTCTAATGCTTTGCATAAAAGAAAGCAAAAGCATGAAGAAAAAGTCAGCCTTCCTGACGTATCAGATCCAAGCACATTATCTGAGACCCAAAACAATGATGCAGTATTAGAAAAAAAGCTTGACCAAATAATTTCAAAAGAGCAAGAGTCTGAACAAGAACAAAATGAATTAGAAACGCCTCCTCTTCCTGACGCCATACCTATTACTATTTCATCAGATGAAATTTCAAGTAAATATAAAGATCTTTATAACGGTAGGATAGCTCAAAATGAAGGTGACCCATTATTAGCACACCAACAAGCTATTCAAACATTATTAAATGATTATGCAAACAACGACCCCGATGGCAGTCTAACAAACAATATCACTCAGGTTTGTGAAAACACTAGAACCAAATTTCTTAAAACACTACACATTTGCACCAGCATTGACAAACAACTCAAACTGTTTGCAGATTTCCTAGAAGCACTCCAACTTATTCCTGACTCATCAGAAAAGGATAAACTAATTGCTTTTTTCAAAGAAAGAGAAAATGTAACAAGTTTTCAAAAAATTAAAGTTGTCTTTGAAGATGTCATCACAAAAGAAATTTATGTCGATGATGATGACTTTATTACCCAATTAATTCAATATGCAAAAGATCTTGTATTATTAACACCTTACGAATACGGGATGCTCATTTATATCATGTTGCAAAATCCAACGCTCCATAATCCTTATGAATCTAAAGAAATTAAAGTTTTAAATACTTATATTGAAGAGTTCATCATCAACTGCCCAACACCTGGATTGGAAAAAATTGCAAGATTTATTCATCACTCATTAGAATTTAATATGGCGCTGATGAATATTGGCAAAATGAATATGTTTTTAACTAAAATTAACTTTTCAAAAATGATTAAAAGCAGCATCGAACCATTTATTGAAGACGCGGCACTATTAACGACTTTGCAAACAAAAGAAGATGTAAACGCTCCGATTACACACGATTTGTTAGTAAATTTAACTCAAGAGTTAACTTCCTATCAAGAATTGTTAAATGAATACGGCAAAGCTCGAATACTTGCGTCTATCAAAATAGACGAACTCAGCTATTTGAAGGAGTTACAAACTTTACACCAAAACATTGAACAACGCGCTAAATCTTTTGGCATGGTACGCCATTTAAAGAAAACATTATCCAATTTCACTGAACCCGAACTGGAAAAAATTAAAGAAAATATTGATATGCTTATTAAAGCATTGCATAAAATTGAAAAAGATCTTTCAGCATTAGGCGTTGATAGATATAGTTCACAAACCATCATACATTATCGTATTGGTAGAGGAGATTTTTTTAAAGAGGAAGATAGAGAACATTTACGATCTGCAACTTATGCATTACATTCTATTATTAACCCAATTAAATTATTCAATATTTTCATTAAAAACTTCAAACAATATACTCCTGAACAGCAAACTGAGTGCCTATTGTTTGTTAAAAATTATCTCTTGTTAGATACTAAAAATAATTTAATATCTGTTAAATATGAGAAAAGCGAAATAATTGATCGGATTGATATGTTCTGTCAATATGTTATTAGTGTCACTCCAGAAAATACAACGATTGAAGAGCTTTCCAATGAAATATCAAATATCCTAATCAATAAGATTATTGCGAAAGGGAAAACCTTTTCTGAATATTTGAGTAACATCTCAAAAGGAAAAATACCACATCAGCACCTTCTACGAAGATTGAATACTATTAAACATGATTTTCAAAATCATGTGAATGATACAGCTCAAATTGAGGAATACTTTCTTGAAATCAATTTCATTCTTGATTCACCCAATCTTTTAGATAGAGATGACATTGAACACAATGATAAAATCAACTCTACCATTGAATATTTTTGTAATCAACTTGGCGATATACCAGCTTTTGCAAACTCAGCGACCGAATTAAAAAATAAATTAATTGAACGTTTCAACGTTCCTGTATTACAAGACTTACCACAATCACCGATTTTGGAGATCCCTGAATCAATTCATTTTAATATTAATTCATTACTATTTGATGTTTTACAAGGCGATATCATGATGGCTGAGAGTGAAAAGTCATTACTCTCGACGATCGATGCCATTGAACGAGGTTTTTCAACTAGATTTGCAGCTATTGATATCAGCGAACTCAGAGAACAATCGTGGCGGCATGATGAAAAAAGAATTCATGAAGGGTTAACACCATTTGCACCTAATGTACGTAAGTACTACCAATATTTTAGTCTCATTCAAAAGTATTTCACACTCGCTTTATTATATGATGTTGAAAAAGGTGAAAATAAATTAATACCCAGAGATAGCCTATATAAAATAAGTCATCTTAAAAAATTTATGGAAAAAGCTATTTGTAGAGCATTAGATAATGGAGCTAATGCCACTGCGATTGTTCTTGATTCAGTTCTTAAACAGCCTGAAATATCGCGCTTATTACCAAAAAACAGAGAATTTGAAACAGTACGTAATGAACAGTTTAAAAAAATGGTGAATGACAATAAACCATTGGATATCAATATTCTTGAAAAAAATGCACTACCATTTCTTGGCTTAGTTCAAAGTCAAATAACAAAAGAATATGAGCTCAAATTCGGGAGTGAATTTGAAAGGAGAGTATATATTGGTCAGAAACTCCAATTCCTGGAAGAGCTAAAGCAAAACATTAATCAGAGCACAAATACTGAACTTGCTTTTCAAATTGTTAACTTTATGACACAACATGAACTTTTATTGTCTGTTGTTGTTATGGATGACATTCTTGTCGATCAGGTTGGAATTCAGGAATTGGCTTCAAGCGCTTCTTATGAACTTAAACCAAATGAATTTAAAAGTTATCAACTATCTGATTTTCATTCTATAAGTGAATTAAAAGATATTCTCACCTTTTGGTATAATCGAATGGAAGACTATCATTTCATTACAAAAAACCCAGAAAAGAAAATAATGGAATTTATAGAAGAACAGATTGCAAATGATGAGGATTTTCACTATTTTGAAAGTTCATTGGCAATACTAAACTTAATTGACCTTATCAACGCATCCAAACAAAGATCTTATAAAAGTAGTGAAAGTGACCTATATAGAATTTTCTCGCTCTATTATAATAAAGCATTGGCAATACTAAAAAATGAGATGAATGAGGCTTCAGAAGTCCTGGATGTCTTTTTTGCTATATTTAATAATCACCCAAAAGTGAAAATGGCGCATGAAGAAGACGTAACTTCTTTAAATCCATTTTCCGCTCATCATAATTTAATTGAAATTATCAAAAAAATTGATAAATTAAAAATTAAATATACTAAATCAATTGAAATGTTGAATGAATCACGAGGTCAAATGTCTTATTCAGAATTATTAATAAAAGTCTTGGAAGGCGGCTCTCAAGAACCCATACTGCACTTTGGAACATCTGTGCAAAGTGAAGTCGACACGAGTACCTCATTGCTACCTGACACAGAATTTCCAGTACCTCAAGCCGAACCTGAGCATCCTGACTATATCGGTATTAACCGTACAATGAATTTTAATCCGGATTCTAAATATCGCTCAGTGCTTGATATCTTCTCTACTATTGAATTAAAGAAAGATTTCTTTGAAGCTTTTCCATGGAGCATTGATATTAATACCATTCAAAAATTAGAAAATACAAAGTTAAACCAAACGCAAAATTTACTTGCTACTGAATCACTCTTTAGTCCACAACATCAAATTGCGGTGATGAATTATGTTTTACTATCACTTGATTGTTTAGGGAAAATTTCAGGATACAATGGCGAATTATCTATTCAAAATTTTAATAAAATTAAAAGTATCTCAGATTCTTTACAAGATGTTGCTAATCTTTTATCATCCACGATACTTGATCATGAAGTCATCACTACTAAAATAGATCACATGACCTATAAGCTGGTTATTCTAAATCAAGATCTCGTAGATATGCTTTCGCAAACAACACCTCCCTACCCAGTCCAAAATAATTTAAATATGAATGACTTTTGTCATCTCAACGAATATTTAGCACATAAGCTACTTGGGATCCCTTATCAAAAATCGATTTTAAGCCCTATTAATCCTTATTCACCTATCATGGAAAAGGTGAGTGAAAAAACTAAATATGATTTTCTCCGCATAGCTGGGCATACGATGAATAAACCGCAAGCTGCCAGTAACGAACTCGGCTCTTCTTCTGAAACTAAGTCTGAACATTAAATTACCTCATACGTACCGCGGCTTGTCCGCGGTATCTACCTCTACGTACCGCGGCTTGTCCGCGGTATCCATTGAATTATGGATGCCGCGAACAAGTCGCAGCACGTAGGCAGTTGACGATAAAGACTAACCTCACCATAATTCACCACTACTTGCTGTTTTAACAAGGAAAAGGTATGGGAATTAAAAATACTTCCGAGAGATTCGGAAGCCTGACAAAACTATTACACTGGACCATTTTTGTTTTATTTGTTGTGCAATACTTTCTTGTCTATAGACGTGAGTATTTCCCAAAAGATTCTCCCGAAAAATTACAATATTTATTATTGCATGAATCTATTGGGGCTTTTTTGCTTGTTTTAGCATTATTTATGATTACTTGGCATTATGTAGGAACTCGTCCTTCTATGTCTTCTATGCCAGCGGCCCATGCAAAAGCAGCAAGAGTTGGTCATTTCTTTCTCTACTTCACTATGCTGTTTCAGCCGATTTCAGGTGTGGCAATGTCACAACTTGCCGGATACCACGTAGGTGTTTTTGGCATGTTTGAAATTCCGACGTTATTGGCAAAAAATGAAGCTATAGGACATATTGTGTTTACGGCACATGTCTGGGATTCTTATTTGATCATTGCCTTGGTGAGTGGACATATTATTGCGGCGCTTTATCATCAATTTGTGATGAGAGATAATATACTCAAAAGAATGCTACCCGCTGGGTGAGTTAATAGTCTGAAGGTCGCGAAGCAACCATAATCTCCCCTTGTAAAGGGGAGAGGCGCAAAGCGCAGAGGGATTTTATCTTGAATAAATCCCTCTATCTCATCGCATCTTAGCGATGAGATTTCTCCCTTTTACAAAGGGAGAGAAAGATTAAGAGTTCGCACCTGTTTATTCTTTCTTCATCAATTTAATAGGCCGATAATAAGGCCGCCAAAAATGCTCTCTTTTAAATTCTTCAAAATCTAAATTAGGTGTCACGGTGGCAACCCCATCAGCAATCGCTTGTTTGGCAACAGCATAGGCAACATGACAAGCCAAATCGGTGATTTCAGTAATGGCAGGAAGCAATGGCAAGGTGGGATCTGTTCTGGCCGGAGATCTTTCACTAATCGCAGCTGCTGCAGCCCAAAGCATGTTGTCTGTTACCTGTGTCGCTTTTGTGATTGTTGCGCCAATGCCTATGCCAGGAAACGAAAGTGCATTATTACATTGGGTAACTTGATAGGATATTCCTTCATATTCAACGGGAGCAAAAGGACTGCCTGTGGCAATCAATGCTTTGCCTTTTGACCATTTTATTAAATCTTGTGCGTCTGCTTCACAATTTTCATTGGGGTTAGATAAAGGAAAAATAATAGGTTGAGCAACATGTTCGCACATCGCTCGCACGACTTCTTCGGTAAAGGCATTTCTAACGGTTGAGCAACCAAGCAAAATTGTCGGTTTAATCGCATTCACCACCGCGTGTAAATCTGATTTATCTTGCCAAAATGTTTGCTCTGATGCCGGTCTTGCATAAGGGACTTGGAATTCAGCCAAAGGCATCGCTTCTTGCAACAACCCGTTACGATCAATTAACCAAAATTGACGGCGAGCATCTTCTGGTGAGATCCCATTGCGTAGCATGGCATTATAGAGTTGATCAGCGATACCAACACCAGCCGTTCCTGCTCCAAAAACAACTATTCGCTGTTTAGCAAGTGGATGTTTGGTTGCATGAATAGCCGCTAATAAGGCTGCGAGAGTAACAACGCCGGTTCCTTGCATATCATCATTAAACGAGCAGTGATAGTTACGATATTTTTCTAATATACGTCTTGCATTTTGTATACCAAAATCTTCCCAGTGTAATAAACAAGTAGGGAATTTTTGGTGGACAAGTTCAACAAATTGATGAATAAAGTCATCATATTCTTTCCCTCTTAAGCGTGGTTGGCGCCATCCTAAATAAAGAGGATTATTGAGTAATTCCTGATTATCTGTGCCAACATCCAACATAATGGGAAGAGCATTATAAGGATTGATACCACACAAACTATATACAACTAATTTAGCAATAGGGATATCCATGCCCCCGATCCCTTGATCACCAATGCCGAGAATTCTCTCGCCATCGGTCACGACAATAACATTGATATCGGCATGGGTACGGTTATCCAGAATCTCACTTAGTTTATCTTTATCAGGATAGGCAATATAGAGACCACGTGGTTGACGAAATTCATGACTAAATTCTTTTACAGCGGCACTGACACCTGGGGTATAAATCAATGGCAAAGTTTCTGCCAAATCTTCATAAAGCAATTTATAAAACAAGACTTCATTTTTGTCATGGAGATTATTTAAATATATATATTTCTGAAGATTACTGGTATAGCGTGAATATTGATTTTTAGCGCGTTTAACTTGTTCATCTAAGGTTTCAACACGAAACGGTAATTTTCCAAGCAATTTAAGTTCATGGCGCTCTTCTATTGAAAAAGCAGTCCCTTTATTTAAAAGAGGCATTGCCATCAAAGATTTACCAGTAAGAGGGGTTTCTATCCATTCTTGTTTGGTATTCGGATCGGTGCGCGTAATATATCTTAGCATCAGCAATTCCTGCTATTTGAGCCAATTCCTAGCGTTTGTAAACAGTGTCATCCATGGACTGTCCTCTACCCAATGCTCAGGGCTCCATGAGAGCTGCCAAGCTTTAAATACCCGCTCCGGATGCGGCATCATAATGGTGGCACGGCCATCTGTTGTGGTGAAACCTGTCATCCCTAATGCCGATCCATTTGGATTATAAGGATAGTCTTGTGTTGGTTTACCATGAGAATCAACATAACGCAACGCCAGGAGTTTATTGTCAACTGTAGTGTTGTTACCAAACTCAGTTCTACCCTCTCCATGAGAAACCACAATCGGTAAAATCATCCCTTGCATGTTTTGCAAAAAGATCGAGTTTGATTCACATACTTCAACCAGTGAAAGTCGAGCTTCAAACTGCTCTGAGGTATTGCGGACAAAGGTCGGCCAACTTTTCGCTCCGGGAATAAGTTCCTTTAAAGACGATAACATTTGGCAACCATTGCAAACACCTAGCGTAAAGGTATCTTCTCGTTCAAAGAAGGCACTAAACAAATCCCGTAAACGAGGTTGATAAAGAATGGTTTTAGCCCAACCTTTACCCGCGCCTAAAACATCCCCATAAGAAAAGCCACCACAAGCTGCCAATCCTTGAAAGTCTTTAAGATCTTTGCCCGCAATCAAATCGCTCATGGTGACATCAATGGCTTCAAATCCCGCCAAAGTGAAAGCTGCTGCCATTTCAAAATGACCGTTAACACCTTGTTCCCGTAAAATCGCCACACGCGGCTTTGCTTGCCCGGCGAAGCCGCCTTGGCGAAGACGGGTTCCCGAGTTTTCATTAACAAACAATCCCTTATTACTATCTTCTACAATATGACTATAAGCTTTATCTGCACACTCAGGATTATCTCTTAAACGCTGCATCATATAACTGGTCTTAGACCATAGTGCTTGCAGTTCAGCGCGCTTTTTAGAAAATAGTATTTTTCCTTTAGCAGAAATGGTGATGTCTTGTTGTTCTTTTACTTTAGCAATCTCATGTACAATCCCGCCTAAACCAACATCGGCAAAAATGGCTTTGACATTATCTATTTCACTTTCCAATATCTGGATCACTACCCCACACTCTTCATTAAACAATGCAGCCATCTCATCGCAGTAAATATCTAATCCACAATGACTTGCAAACGCCATTTCACAAAGCGTTACAAAAAGTCCACCATCACTGCGATCATGATAAGCTAAAACAAGCTTTTTCTGTTTTAATTGGTTTAATGCAACCACAAATTGTTTCATAATTTCTGGATTATCGACATCAGGAGTCTCACCCCCCTTTTGCTTTGTTACTTGAGCAAAAATACTGCCGCCAAGCCGTTTTTTGCCTTGAGCCAGATCAATCAACAATAAAGTTGTTTTGGCCTTTGTGTCCAATAAGGGCGTTAAGGTATTGCGAATATTTTTAATAGGGGCAAAGGCAGAAACCACTAAGGTAACAGGTGAAATCACTTCATAATTTGTTTCATTTTCCTTCCAACAGGTTCGCATAGAAAGTGAATCTTTGCCAACAGGCACTGTGATATCCCAGTCTGGACACAGTTGTTTACCAACCGCTTCAACCGCTGCAAATAAATCAGCATCATTGCCTGGTGTATTGGCTGCCGCCATCCAATTGCAAGATAAGCGAATATCTGACAATGACGCGACATCTGCAGCCAGAATATTTAACACGGCCTCAGCCACACTCATTCTTGCCGCAGCAGGTGAATTTGTCACAGCAATGGGTGATCGCTCGCCCATACTCATGGCTTCACCAGTGAGCTCAATGTAATTCGTTGCTGTCACAGCACAATCAGCAACAGGCACTTGCCAAGGTCCAACCATTTGATCGCGCGCTGTTAAACCACCCACTGTTCTATCACCAATGGTAATCAGAAATGTTTTATCCGCAACGGTGGGAGCTTGTAATACACGAGACACAATATCTTCCAAAGAATAGGTATCCGTCTTTATAGGAGTGACCGTACGATCCGCCGAATTCACTTTTTTGAAAGTTTTAGGGGGATTGCCAAAAAGAACTGCTTGCGGCAAATCAATTGGATTATTGGAAAAGACATCATCATGCACTTTAAGATGTGGTTCATCTGTTGCTTGTCCAAGCACAGCAAAAGGACAGCGTTCCCTATCGGCAATAGCAGTAAATTGTTCAAGTGATGAAGGTGCAATAGCCAAAACATAACGCTCTTGAGATTCATTACACCAGATTTCTAATGGTGACATACCAACTTCTGCATTCGGAATTTTTCTTAATGCAAGGTCTGCGCCTTTATGGCTATCATGGACAATTTCAGGCATTGCATTCGCAAGACCACCCGCTCCCACATCATGAATAGAAATAATGGGGTTGTGATCACCAAGGGCCCAGCATCTGTCGATCACTTCTTGACAGCGACGTTGCATCTCAGGATTTTGTCTTTGCACAGAAGCAAAATCGAGATCTTCTTTACTTGTCCCTGCAGCCACAGAGGAAGCGGCGCCCCCTCCTAACCCAATTTTCATAGCAGGACCGCCTAGTACGATTAATAAATCGCCTTCTGAAATTGGCTGCTTTTGTACATGACCTGCTGAAATGTTACCCATACCCCCGGCAATCATCACCGGTTTGTGATAACCATACCCCCCCTGCTCAAAGGTTCGAAAATAACCACATAAATTGGGACGACCAAATTCATTATTAAAGGCAGCTCCTCCAATAGGGCCCTTAAGCATAATTTCTAAAGCTGTAGAAATTCGTTTAGGATAATAAGGATCATTTTCCCAGGCTTGGACACATCCTGGGATATGTAAATTTGAAACCGTAAAACCAGTTAATCCAGCTTTTGGTTTTGCCCCACGACCAGTTGCCCCCTCATCACGGATCTCACCACCCTGCCCCGTCCCAGCGCCTGCAAAAGGCTCAATTGCTGTTGGATGATTATGGGTTTCTACTTTCATTAAGATATGAGTAGGCTCACTTGAAAAACCATAGGCATTATCTTGCGTGGATGAATAAAAACGTTGTTGACCAAAGCCTTCCATCACAGCCGCATTATCATGATAGGCTGATAATATCCCCTTTGAATTATGCTGATAGGTATTTTTTATCATACCAAATAAAGAGTCTGTTTTGGGGTTACCATCAATTTCCCAAGTGGCTTTAAAAATCTTATGACGGCAATGTTCAGAATTGGCTTGCGCAAACATCATCAATTCAACATCGGTTGGATTGCGTTCTATCTTTAAATATTCAGTATAAAGATAATCCATTTCATCCGTTGAAAGTGCTAATCCAAGTTCAGTATTTGCTTTTTCTAACGCTTTTTTTCCTTCCCCCAACAGATTAATCATTTGCATAGGAAGGGGTGAATGGGTTTCAAAACATTTTTGTGCTTGTTGGGAGTTCGTTATCACTGTTTCTGTCATTCGGTCATATAATTGTGGTGCTATGACAACCCATTGTTCAGGTGAAATGTCTTTTGCTGCTTCAAAATAATAAACGATAGCACGCTCAAGTCGCTTCACCTTTGCTAATCCAACATGATGCAAAATATCTGCGGCTTTTGAACCCCAAGCTGATTGGGTACCAAATCGTGGCAACACCCAAAGCGTATTGGCATTATTATCTTTGGGTAAAGTTGCATTGAGAACATCACAAATTAGTGCTTGTTCGTTGGGCGTTAAATCATCCGCTAAATCGATAAAATATTCGTAGTGAGCGTAAACACGTGTAAGTGAGGGTAATTGTTGAGTTAATCGCGCAAATATTTGTGATAGTCTAAATTCAGAATGAGCTATTTCACCAACTAATCTTAGCATTTTGGGCACATCAAATGGAGGGTTGAAGCCAAGGATCCTACTGGATTTTGGTGGTTAGAGCAAAGGGGCGCAATGTTAGTCATATACCTTTTATATTGTCCGATAGTTTACTTTATAACAAACCTTTGTTAGTTTACACCCATCATAGGCTTTCAATCTATTGGGAACTCAATTATGTCAGAATTATTATATCAAGCAGCTAAAGAAAATGACGTCGAATCCATTATTAAACTCGCAAAATCAGGTCAAGATGTTAATGAATATCAATCATGGATCTGGAGCTACTTTTGGGCTGATACCCCGCTTAACGTTGCAGCCACTCACGGTCATACTGAAGCTGTTAGCACATTGATTAGCTTAGGCGCTGGCGTGAACATGAGGACAGGAAGTTTATTTGGCGGTTGGACTACCCCCATTAGTAAAGTCGTTAATATTATTGTTGATAAAATGAACGCAAGTCTGAAAATAGCGGAAGCATCTAATGCAACACAGGTCGAAGAAAAACATCATTTCTCAGAAATCATCGAAAATGAATATGCTATTCTCCAGCTATTGTTAGATAATGGTGCAAAAGTTGATAGCATTCCTGAAAGTTTCCCATCCAGCGGTCGTGGCAAGAATTTAACTACTCTTTTAACCGTTGCCGAAGGTTTTAATGATACAGATACTATGCAAAAAGTATTGGATCTTAATACAATTGATCCCAGCACTGGGCTTGGCAAATATAATATTAACCTTGAAAGTTTATTAACCAATGCTTGTAATAATCAAGAAACCTCCCCCGCTATCGTCAAATTGCTGATTGAAAAAGGCGGTTATCTCTATGAGCCAGGTTTACTCACAAAATGTGTTGAGAACTCCTCTTATAGCAAAGCACAGGTAGTATTGGACAAAATGCTTGATCAAGGCTTAATCGACTATAAAGCCATCAAAAATATGATCCCAAAAATTAATCTTGATAATGCTCAATACCAAGTAGATCATGATGCACTCGTTGATCACAAAGGAAAACTGGAAAAAACCATTTCCCTGGTTGTTGCTCAACATGAACAACCAATTTCATGGTTAACCCAAGAATATATGAAAGCCAAAGATTCTCTTCAAGTCTTTGAAGAAAATATCTTAAAGCCTTTTGTTAAATTCACAGCAACTTTAGAAAATGAACTACATGTTAATCTGTTTGATAGTAAACATGTTATTTATATTGAAGATGTGATTGATGTAAGCCCTGCGGTTAATCAAACCTTCGCTGATATCAACGTTTTATCAACACAAGACGTTCTGCAGCACAAACAAGCCATGAATCAATTGCAATGTTTGAATCCGCCAATGATGATGGCCCATCAAGTGGAACATCATGAACCTGTCGCTTTAATCTAGACCCCAACCTCTACGTGCCGTGGCTTGTCCACGGCACGTAGGAGATTAAAAATCTCCAGTTTGCATATCTTGACCTATTACCTATACTAAAAATCAACAGAACAATACACGGAGCGTATTCAATGTCACTTGGTCAAAAACTGGATAATTTGATAGAAAGAATGGAAAAACCAGAAGCAAAAGAAGATGATATTTTTGCAAGATTTATCAACAGCCCCTTTCGCACCACTTCTACTTCAATCATAGAAGAAGCCAAAACACCAACGGTGACCCATCCGGCCACCAGTAAAACACCTACAATTAAAATTTCGCCAAAATAATTAAGAATGTGCTTTGCGTTTTTCTTGAAAAAACGATGACAAAATCTGGCCACATTCGCTGGCCAGAATACCTTCGGTGAGGTCTACGCGATGATTCAAGGCATTATTTTGTAAAATATTAAACACGCTCACTGCGGCGCCAGATTTGGGATCGCGGGCACCAAAGACCACGCGTGAGACGCGTGCTTGAATAATTGCACCAGCACACATCGCACAGGGTTCTAATGTTACATACAAAGTGGCATTGGTTAAGCGATAGTTTTTATCATTCTGCGTTGCCATGCGAATGGCTTGAATTTCAGCGTGCGCTGTGGGATCGTGGCTTGCAATCGGGCGGTTATGTCCTTCCCCAATGATCTGATTATCTCGAACAATAACAGCACCGACAGGGACTTCAGCTTGCGCTTTAGCTTTATGGGCAAGCGCAAGTGCATGTTGCATCCAAACAGTATCCGAATCTATTCCCATTCTATCGTTGCAGGCGGCTTACTCGAAATATCATAAGTCACGCGCGCAATACCCGGAATTTCATTGATAATGCGATTTGAAACATGGGCAAGTAAGTCATAAGGTAATTGTGCCCAAGTTGCTGTCATAAAATCGGTAGTTTCAACCGCACGCAGTGACACCACATATTCATAACTCCTGGCATCACCCTTCACGCCAACGGCTTTAACAGGTAAAAATACGACAAAAGCTTGGCTTACTTTCTGGTAATAATTAAATTGATGTAAAGTATCGATAAAAATAGCATCGGCTTGACGCAAAATATCGGCATATTCTGGTTTCACTTCGCCTAAGATACGCACCCCAAGTCCAGGACCAGGAAAAGGATGACGCATCACAATCTTTTCAGCTAACCCCAGGGCTAAACCAATTTTACGCACTTCATCTTTGAATAAGAGTCGTAATGGTTCGCAAAGTTTTAGGCGCATATGGGCAGGCAATCCACCCACATTATGATGCGACTTAATCACATGCGCTTTGCCGGTTTGTGCACCCGCTGATTCAATCACATCAGGATAAATAGTGCCTTGGGCTAACCATTTCACTTGTGTCAGCTTGGCAGCCTCTTTCTCAAAAATATCAATAAAGGTTTTACCTATCGCTTTGCGTTTATCTTCAGGGCAAGTTACCCCTTTCAAGGCTTCATAGAAAACATTTGCCGCATCAACATGGACAACTTTCATCCCAATATGTTCAGCAAAGGTGGACATCACTTGGGTGGCTTCATTTAAACGTAACAAGCCATTATCAACAAAAACACAGGTTAATTGATCCCCAATGGCGCGGTGAATTAACGCTGCTGCAACAGCTGAATCAACGCCACCTGAAAGGCCTAATAAAACTTGATCGTCACCGACTTGTTCTTTAATTTCGTTAACCGCATGCTCAATGATATTGATCGGTGTCCAATTGGCTGTCACTTTGCAAATATCAAATAAAAAGCGTTCAATAAGGGTTTGCCCATGCAAGGTATGAGTCACTTCTGGATGAAATTGCAAACCATAATATTGGCGTTGTTCATCAGCCATCGCTGCAATAGGGGCATTGTCGCTTGCTGCAATCACTTTAAAGCCAGTAGGCAATAAAACCACTTTGTCACCATGGCTCATCCACACATCCAAGGTTTTCATCCCATCAAAAAGCGCATTAGGATGAGTAACCGTGACTGGCGCATGACCAAATTCTCTTTTGCCAGAGGGGGCAACTTTTCCGCCTAACTGATGGGCAAGTGCTTGCATACCATAACAAATGCCTAATATGGGGCATTTTAAATCAAATACAATTTGAGCAATGCGCGGTGTGTTTTCAAGGTGAACCGATTCAGGACCGCCAGAAAGAATGATGCCACTTGGCGCAAAGGCTTTTATTTCTTCTTCAGACCAATCATAAGCGTGCAACTCACAATAAACTCCCGCTTCTCTAACCCGTCGTGCAATTAATTGGGTATATTGTGATCCAAAATCAAGGATCAGGATTTTATCTTGCTCATTCAACATTTTCATTTACTTCTTAGTCTGCACGATAATTTGGTGGTTCTTTTGTGATAGTGACATCATGCACGTGGCTTTCGCGGATCCCCGCATTGGTGATACGTACAAATTGAGTCTCTGTACGTAATGCTTCGATATTGGAAACGCCGGTATAGCCCATACTTGAACGTAAACCGCCCATTAATTGATGAATAACATTGAGCATGCTGCCTTTATATGGCACGCGCCCTTCTATGCCTTCTGGCACTAATTTTTCTTCGCCTTGTTCCATTGATTGGAAATAGCGATCACTTGAACCTTGACGTTGTGCCATGGCGCCAAGAGATCCCATACCGCGATAGGATTTATAAGAACGGCCTTGATAAAGAATAGTTTCGCCAGGTGCTTCATCGGTTCCTGCTAATAAACCACCAATCATCACAGAGGAAGCGCCAGCTGCTAATGCTTTGGCAATATCCCCTGAATAACGCACACCACCATCGGCAATCACAGGCACATGCTGTTTTTCTAAGGCTTTGGCAACGTTATAAATGGCGGTTACTTGAGGCACACCGACACCAGCAACAATACGGGTTGTGCAAATGGACCCTGGCCCAATGCCCACTTTCACGGCATCAGCACCTGCTTTTACTAATGCTAAGGCACCATCGGCCGTTGCGATATTGCCAGCAATCACTTGTACTTGGGGGTAATGTTGTTTTAACCAACGCACCCTATCAATCACCCCTTGGGAGTGACCATGTGCGGTATCAACAATAATCACATCAATTCCTGCTTCCACTAAGGCAGAAACCCTGTCTTCAGTTTCTTTACCTGTACCAACAGCAGCGCCAACACATAAGCGGCCAGATTCATCTTTACAGGAAAGAGGTTTATCTTTGGCTTTTTGTAAATCTTTAACGGTGATTAAGCCTTTCAATTGAAAGGCATTGTTAACAATAAGTATTTTTTCTAAACGATGTTCACGAAATAACCCAACAACCTCTTCCATGCCTGTGCCTTCAACAACAGTCACTAATCTTTCTTTGGGGGTCATAATACGGGCAACGGGTAAATTTAAATCATTTTCAAAACGCCAATCACGATGAGTCACAATACCCACCAACTCGTCCTGATCACTAACCACAGGAACGCCAGAAATACCATGCGCTTGTGCTAAACGCAGAAGTTCGCCAATACGGGTGGTTGGTTTGACAGTGATGGGATTTTTCACCACACCACTTTCATATTTTTTTACTTTGCGGATTTCTTCAGCTTGCTGTTCAATGGACATGTTTTTGTGAATAATACCAATGCCACCTTCTTGCGCTAAGGCAATGGCAAGTTTTGCTTCGGTAACGGTATCCATTGCAGCCGACACGATAGGAATGTTAAGCTGTATTGTTCGTGTCAAACGTGTCTTAAGATCGGCATCTTTTGGTAAAATAGCTGAATGGGCAGGCACAAGCAGGACATCATCAAAAGTGAGAGCATCTTCAATTATCCGCATAGCCTTCCCCAAAATATAAAATAAGTCGCATATTTTAACTGATTTTGACTATAAAAAGAAAGGCCTGTGTATGTTCACTCAGATGGATAACAGCGAAGAAAAACAGATATTTACAGTTCAGCAGCTAAACCAAGCCGCTCGCACCAAATTAGAAGAAGTCTTCCATCTGGTCTGGGTTATGGGTGAGCTTTCCAATGTAGCTTTACCCCGCTCAGGACACATTTATTTCACCCTAAAAGATGATAAAGCGCAGGTTCGTTGTGCCATGTTTAAGGGTAGCAATCGACGTTTAAACTTTACGCCAGCAGAAGGGATGGCCGTTTTAGTACGCGCCTCTGTGAGCATTTACGAAGAACGTGGCGATTATCAACTTATCATCACCCACATGGAAGAAGCTGGGATTGGCCAATTACAAAAAGCGTTTGAGGCCTTAAAAGCGAAATTACAAGCCGAAGGTTTATTTGAGACTCTCAACAAAAAGCCCTTTCCCTTATTCCCAAAACACATAGGCGTTGTTACATCCCATACTGGAGCTGCTATCCAAGATATTCTTAGCGTTCTTAAACGACGCTACCCCATTGCACCGGTCACGATTTATCATACGCAAGTACAAGGTAAAACCGCTGCCAAGGATATCGTCAAAGCCATTATGACAGCCAATCGTCATAAACAAGCAGATGTGTTAATCGTTGCCCGGGGAGGCGGTAGCCTAGAAGATCTGTGGTGTTTTAATGAAGAAATTGTTGCAAGAGCCATCGTTGCGAGCCAGCTACCCATTATAACGGGGATTGGCCATGAAGTTGATTTTACCATTGCAGACTTTGTAGCCGATTTGCGTGCACCTACTCCCTCAGCGGCTGCGGAAACCATTACGCCAGATACTAATGAAGTTATTCAACTTTTTGAACAAAAAAAGCTTCGTCTTGTTCAAGCCATGAAGCGCACACTGCAACATTATGCTCAAAATGTAGATAGCCTTGAAAAGCAATTAATCCATCCCGGACAATATCTGAAACAAGCATTTGCGCATTGCGAGCAGTTACAAAAACAATTAGCTCTGATAGTGGCAATGTATTTAGAAAAAGCCAAAAGTAAATTAGCGCTGTTTAGTGCAAGATTAAACTCTATTAGCCCATTAGCCACTTTGAGCAGAGGTTATGCCATTGTCACAACAGATGAGGGAAATGTTGTTCAAAATGTGTTAGAATTGCAAATTAATCAGTGTGTTACCACGCAATTAGGTAAAGGCTCTTTTATCAGTACAATTGATAAAATCATTGAGAATAAATAGGTGCGGTTATGTTACAAAGTCCAAGTAAAGACAATTCAGTCGCTTTTGCAAACGTAAAAGCTATCGCTCATTTTATTGGTCAAGACAAAGAAAAGCTTGATTTAAGAGAATTTAAAAATTGGTATTCACCTAAAACCGTAACCCATCTGATCCATTGCCAACCCAAAATGGGCAAAGTATTACGAGCCTATTTCATTTCACAAACTAATGCTGCTTTAACACAAGAAATTAACAATTTTCTAATGTTAAGTAATAGCTTAAATAGACCAGGTCTTTTTGTTTTTCAAGAGCCTGAAGCAGGTCAGCATTTTATTTTTGGTATAGTCTACCAAGGCAAGTTATTAATTATTAATCCTTTAGGTAAAACGCAGCATAAAGAGATCCTTAGCGCATTTTCTAAAACGGGGCTAGAAGTTATTCAATCAAACACCATCATCCAACTTGATCGTGATGGTATCGTTTCTTGCGGACCTATTTGTGTAGAGTTACTTCATCATTTTACGCAGGTAAATATTTCAGACCTATTTAAAAGTTTGAAACCGACAAAAGATGATGCTGGCTATAATGACGTTTATATTAAAGATTTTCTACCCCCGCAATTGAAGAAATTAGTCTTTGAAGAATATAGTGAGCATGTTTATAATGAGTATGTTCATCATTTGATAAACATTCGTGCCCAGCATTTACAAAATCTTCAACAAGCATGCAGTGCTTTTCCAACTGAAAAGCAGATGAATGAATTCTTTGATGAAAATTGCATGAACTGTCCTGAGCAAGTTCTTATCTACAAACTTGCCACTGATAAAACATTTAATATAATGAGCTTGATGAACGATAAAGAATATAACAAGCTTGAAGCGGAACCTTTGATTCCTGCACCTGCGCCAGTTGTTATACCAGTTGTGCCTGTTATACCTGCTCCTGTGCCACCATTAGTAAAACCACAAGAAACCATTATAGAGCCACAACCAGTACAACAACCTGTTGTTAACAAAACTTTACCATTAGCTCACAAACTTCTTTTAGGTCTAGTTACCTTTGCTCTTTGCGCAACCATTGGTCATTTTGCCATTGGATTTAGTCTCACACTCACTTTAATAAGCAGTGCTTCTTTTGCGTTTCTTGCAACAACAATAGCAGCAGCTCACCTACAGCAAGGTCTTCCCGCTGTAAATGTCCCTTCAGGTCCTGCCGTTCCTGTTGCCAATAACCCAAGTCAAACACCACTGTTTGATTTGCATAAACAGCAAGTCAAAGATGCGCAACCTTCAGCCAATAATAACATCACCGATCCCAATCCTGGTACCGGATTACGCCTAAGAAACTAAAACTCGCTGACTGTTTTATGCCATAAATTTTCTCTAAATTTAATAACTAAGGCATTATCAAGCTTTCTATCTGAAATTGCTTGACGCTATTTGTTAGTTAATTTAAATTTATTGCATTATTGTTTTCTTTAGCAGGCATCTTATGAAATCAGGTGTATCCCTATCCTTAAATGACTATGCATTATTTGCAGACGATGCTGTAAAACTGTATAAAAAAAGCAAAGTATATGATTTCCCGCGTGAAAAACCACAATTTAAAATTATCGTTTTTAAGAATGCAGATGATAAACCTCAGTTCTATGCAATAGAACCAGGCAATGAAACAACCATACTTGGAGAAGGTCAATCAACTGTTTATCTGGGTATCAATTTAAAAACCGGTGAAAAGGTTGCGACTAAAAAATTAAGAGCAATTAATCCAGCAATTCAAGAAGACATACATCGAGAACGCGAAAATTTAAAAATAACTGGGGAATTTATTGGGGAAGCACAGGAGAAAGACGATAAAAACGTCACTTATTACACCATAATGAAGTTGCATCCTGGCGTTAGTTTAATCGATGAACTTTATGGAACAGATGGGACTAAAAAAGATCTTTCCTTCCAAACTAAATTAGAGTTATCACTTGATGCACTCTCCGTATCAAAACGTTTACATAAAAAAATGGGATTATTACATAGAGATATCAAGACAGCTAATTTTCAAACATATAACATTGGAAAACGCAAAGTGACAACGCTTGTTGACTTAGGTTCGGCGTTGAAAGAAGGTGAAAAGAAAAAAGAAATAGCAGGTTCACTAGGGTATATTCCCCCCGAGTTTTTATTGCCTGCTAAGAGTCGTCCCCCCTATGATGTTCTATGCGAAATCTGGGCATTAGGTGTTGTATTGGGTGAAATCTGGACCAAAAATCCCTACCAAACACTTTTATTAGATCATCCAGATGAACAAGTTTCATTTGCAGATTTTAAAAAGTACATGTCAGATATTTTTGATGCAAGTCAAAAGTTTGACGAGCCAGAAGATGAAAAAAGTTGGAAAATCATATCGAAAATTATTTCAGAAATGACAAAAGATATTGAAGATAGGGATTTTCGTCTTTCAGTATCAAGAGCGTTAAAATTGGTTCGCAAAATTTATGTAGAAAGAACAAAATCAGAAATTGAGAAAGGAATAACACTTAAATCAAAATCCACCTTAGAAGACGCTAGCCAATATGCTAAAGATAAGATAGCACGTTACAAAGAGATGAGACGAAATTCATCGCCTTCGCTACCAAGAAAATTATCTTCACCTAGTGCCGCTTCAGCTGGTGTTGTTTCACCTAGAGAAAAAATATTATCCAGTGCTGCCGCATTTGAGTCATTTCGGCGACAATCTACACCCTATTTACCTTCAGGTGGTTTACGTTCAACACCGCTAAATGAAGCATTTTCAAAATTATCGCTAGAAGATGATAGGGCACCTCCTCCTAAACCATCTTTTTCTACAACACAGTAGGGGAACTATTTATTATTCTTTTTAACGTGTTTCATTAATCTTTTACGTTTATATAATTGTCGAGGGGTAAGGGTGTTTCTTCTACCGGCATAGGGATTTTCACCGGACTTGAAAATAACCTTAACAGGCGTTCCAACCAATTTTAATGCTTTAATAAAATAGTTAGATATGTATTTTTGATAGGATACAGGTACTTCATGGGTTTGATTGCCATGAATAACAATCGTTGGTGGGTTATGCCCCCCACAATGCGCATAACGTAATTTAATACGTTTACCTTTTACCAATGGTGGCTGATGCGCTTCAATAGCGCTTTCCAGTAATGCCGTTATATCCGTTGTAGCCATAAAAACCATCGCGCTACGATAAACATTATCAATAGCTTTAAATAAATCACCCACGCCAGTACCATGCAAAGCTGAGATATAATAGATCGGTGCAAAATCAGCAAACTTTAAACGATAAGTCAGTTGTTCTTTCACCTTTTCTCTATCATCTGCCTCCATACCATCCCATTTGTTTGCACAAATAATGAGGCATTTTCCTGCTTCAACAGTAAAACTAATAAGCGAGAGATCTTGATCGGTTAATCCTAGCCTTGCGTCAAATACCAATAAAACCACATTGGCTTCTTTAATGGCTTGTAAGGTCTTAATAGCAGAAAATTTTTCAACCAATTCAACCACATTTTTCTTTTTTCGCACTCCCGCGGTATCAATTAAGGTATAGGATTTCCCCAGTCGTTCCATATTGATATGAATGCAATCTCTAGTCGTTCCTGGCATATCACAAACAATCACTCTTTCTTCGCCCAACATCCTGTTAACCAGCGTCGATTTGCCTACATTGGGTCGACCAATAATAGCGACTTTAGGAATTTGCGAAGATTGTTCTTGTTGTTCTTCAACAGTTTCTTCGATTATTTCTTGTTTAGGTAAAATTTGGAATGTTTGAATGAGTAAATCGACAATACCTCGGTTATGACTTGCAGCCACAGAACAGATGTGCTCAAAACCAAGTTGATAGAAATCTCCTCGGGCCACCTGGCTATCTAAACCATCTGTTTTATTGATGACCAAACATACCGGTTTGGATTGTTTTCGCAATTCCTTGGCAATGGCTTTATCGGTGAAGGTTAATCCTTCTCGACCATCCACGACAAAGTAAATGATATCCGCTTCAAGCATAGCCTGACGAGATTGCTTGATAATGGAAGTATCAATCAGTGAATCTTCGCCTTCACCAATACCGCCGGTATCAATAACGATATAATCGTTATCGTCTAAATAGCCTTGTCCGAACTGACGATCGCGTGTTACGCCAGGTTGATCGACCACTAACGCATTCTGAGAATGTGTTAAGCGATTAAACAAAGTGGATTTACCAACGTTTGGTCTACCAACAATAGCAATAACAGGAATCATTAATTAAGCGCTCCCGCTGGGTAATACTTTGACGTCGGCAACTTTACCACTGTGAGAGTGAACAATTAATTCATTACCTAATGTAATAGGTCCTTGATAAATTTTACCCGCTAAGTGTACGCGATTAACGATATGACCTTTTTGGGTGGAAAGGAAATGGACATAACCACCTCTATCTGCCACCGCAACCAGACCTGACACTACCGTTGGACCTGTGATATAACGTTCCGCCAGGGAAGTTTGCTTCCAGTGGGTTGCTCCTGTTTGTCTATCAATGGCCCATAATGCATGCTCATTATCAGTCACAAAAAGAAGATCCCCAGCAACTGCCATATTTTGATAAGACGAGATTTCACGTTCCCAGAGTAAATTTCCAGAAGAGATATTTACCGCCGCTAGTTTTCCTTGGTAGGTAATCACATAGACATTATCATCGACAACGATAGGATCAGCACTAATATCGACCATACGTTGTAATTCAGAACGACCATGTGCAAGCGCTATCGTTCTATCCCATTCAATTAAACCTGTATGTAAATTAATGGCTAACAATTTACCACTTGAAAATCCAACTAAAGCCTTTTCACCTACAATAGCTGGAGCGCTACTGAAGCGAAGTGTTAATGAGGGTGTGGATTGATCGACATACCACAATTTTTCTCCATTACTCCCATTTAACGCAGTAACTGAGCCATCAATTGCATGAACCAAAACAATCCCATCTTTACCAGAGGGGGAAGCCAGCACTTCACTGGTTACCTTTGATTCCCAAATTTGATGTCCTGATGCAGCATCAAGCGCAACCACTTTAGCATCTGCTGTCGTAAGCAGTAAGGTTTTATCTACCAGGGTAGGCCCTGAGGTAAATTTTTTGCCTGTATTACTTGACCAGATTTTCTTACCGCTTTTACTATTAAGCGCAATCACTTTTCCAGTGTGATCGGCGGCATATAGGGTGCCTTGACTCACGTAAGGAATCAATTTTGTAAAGCGCTCTTGTTTTGAAAGTGTTCCATTGGACCAAGCCACTTTGGCAATTTTAGAGGGCTTTTCTGCAGCAAGCGGTGGCAATTCACCCAATTTAGGTTCTTGTCGTCCAGCAAAAGGATTACGAACAGGACTTTGACCACACCCTGTTAAGTTTACTAATATCACACCAAGTGCCAAAATTCTTATGCCATTATTTACTAACTGCTTAATCATGACTTCACTGCCTCTTTTTCTGATGCTGCGGGTTCTATCCCAAGTTCTTGCATTTTCATCTTGAGCAAAGGTCCATGCATCCCTTCTTCAGGTGCTGATGTATAGGCCAATTGATAGGCAGCTTTTGCTGCTTCAATGTCTTTTTGTTTTAGCAGAATATCGCCTTTCAATTCCGCCATAAGCGTTAAATAACCATTGGCTATTTTTTCGTCATACTGCTTCAAGGCTTCATCCAATTTATTTTCCGCAATTAATAATCGCATTAAACGAATTTTCGCAATCGCTTGAAAATTCTCTTGTTTGCTGTTTTTGATGATCCATTGCAAATGCTGCTCGGCATTATTTAATTCCTTTTCTTGTACCGCTTCTTGAGCAAGAACAAAACCGGCCAAGGATGCATAAGGAGAATTTGCGTATTGATTGATCAATACTTCTGCCCTGCTTTTAATGGTTTCTTTGTCTTTCTTCTCAAGTCCTTCAAGTAACGACATATAATTTTCTGAAGCTTGCTCACGCACCACTTCTTGATGGTGCTTCCAATAGTAAAAACCCGATATAACAAAGGTGACGATTATAATGGCCCAGGAGATCATGCCACCATATTGGTTAAACCATTTTTTAATCGCTTCAACTTGTTGTTCTTCTGTAGCGTATACATCCATGATTTAAAATCTCACTTATGACCTTTTAAAAATTGAATAATTTCATCGATTGGTTTCGTTTGTTGTGGCTCATCGCTTCGTAAATACTTAATGGTCACTGTATTGGTTTGGAGTTCATTGTCACCCAATACAAGAGCAAAGTTGGCACCACTTTTATCGGCTCGTTTAAATTGGCTTTTAAAACTACCACCGCCACAATTCATTAACACTTTCAAATTCGGCACACTGGCCCGCATAATTTCAGATAACAATAAAGCTTTTTTCTGGGCCTGTTCACTTTCTGCGATAACATAGACATCCAGCATTTTCTGTTCTGGAATTAACTGATTGTCCTGTAACAGCATCAACAATCTTTCAATCCCAAGGGCATATCCCACTGCGGGTGTTTGTGGTCCACCCATCAAACTCACCAAATCATTGTAACGACCACCGGCACAAACCGCGCCTTGTGATCCTAAGTGCGTTGTCACCCATTCATAAACAACGTGCGTATAATAATCCAAACCACGCACAATCCGCGGATCAACTTGGAAATCAATTTCGAGTGATTTCAAAATGGATTGTATTTCATCAAAATGCTTTAAAGAATCCTCACCCAAATAATTTAACAATATGGGGGCTTCTTTATTAATTTCGATCATATCCGGGTTTTTACTATCCAGAATCCGCATCGGGTTGGTATGCAAACGATGCATACTTTCTGGATCTAAGCCCTTACAACCCTCATAAAAGGCAATCAAGGCTTCGCGATATTTCAAACGTTCATCGTTTGTACCTAGAGAATTAAGCTTGAGAACTATCTTATCACTTAAGCCCAACCTTTTCCATAAACTGGAAATCATTGCCATTTGTTCAACATCAATATCAGGACCAGCTAAACCAAAGGCTTCAACCCCAAATTGATAAAATTGGCGATAACGCCCTTTTTGAGGTCTTTCTCGCCGATACATGGGGCCAAGATACCATAAGCGCTGAGATTGATTACGAATTAAGCTATTTTCTAATACCGAGCGCACACATTGAGCGGTACTTTCAGGACGTAAAGTGAGCCAATCTCCGCCTTTATCCTCAAAAGTGTACATTTCTTTTTCAACAATATCGGTGACTTCGCCAATGGCTCGCTTAAAGAGATCGGTTTGTTCAAGAATGGGCATCCGAATTTCTTGGTAGCCATATCCTAAAGCCATTGATTTGAGTTGTCCTTCCACAAAGTACCAGGCGGGAATTTCCTCTGGCAGGGTATCTTTCATCCCTTTGACAACTTTGATCCCTAACGACATTTTGAAGAGGCCCCTATCGGCAATGAATTGGTAAAATTGGCTAGGGCACTACTTTACCAATTTCCAGGGGCAAGTGCAGTAAAAAAAAGGCAGACTCAAGGTCTGCCTTACAAAATTTAACAATATTATTAGCTTGTTACATAGCTTCCCAGGTACCGTTTGGATTACGACAAGCCGTGCCATACACTCTTTCTGTTCTGCCGTTGATGGTAGCTGTGGTTACGAATTCACGGCAATAATAACCATCAAAACGTTGATGACCATCACGAATAGGTCGGTAGTAGCCCCAGTTGCCGGTTCGGGAATTGTTCCAATAAATGGTTTGTCCAACAGGAGCTCTGGTTGCGGTAACGAATGCACGATTGGCTTCTTTCATGTCCTCTTCTTCCATGGATTTGCCCACGGCATTACCAAAAAGACCACCAATAACTGCACCAACTGCAGCACCAGCCACATGACCTGCGCCATGACCAAATTGAGCACCAATAACACCACCAGCAACAGCGCCAATAACGGTAGCAGCTGTTTCTTTTTGGCCCGGTTCTGTTGATTGACAGCCGACCAATAAACCGCTTGAAATAAGTAGAACAATGGGTAATTGTAGTTTGATTTTCATTACTTTTATCCAGTGCTAGAGTGCTCTGCACCGCCTCCTGTATGCGTTAACATGCGTTCCTTGTACTGTTTTTCGGCATACAAGCTAAAATCTTTAATAAGACCTTAAGATTTTTAGCTTTGGTCTCGATAAACAAGATATAGACCTTCGGAGTTTGATACTGCAATGGCACAAAGTTTCGATCCGGCTCCTCTTAATGCGTTTTTTGAGGAAGTCGATGAACAACTTGGTATTCACCTGAAATATCATCCAGATAACCCTAAATTCCCCATCCAACTTGAAGAGACGACAGGCATCTCGCGTGCGAAGTGTGTAGAACTGCTGCAATTTATAAAAGGACAAGTTGATTTAAGGGATAATGAAATAGGTGAACTCTACGCCAGTAAAAAAGGCGGTGGAAAATACATCTTTGAAGTGAGCGTTGAAGCGACGCACGCTTTAGCGGATGTATATGCAATGAGTATGTTTTATCCACATGAAGATGAAGAAGAGTCAGCGCCTGCGCCAGTACGTCAACCTAAAAAACCTAAGAAAGATCTGCAAGAGCCTCCTCAAAAAAGCAAAAGTGAGCGTGGTAAAAAAGGACCAAATGCTGACGGGGATGAATGAATTGTCATAATGTGGTAATAAAAACCACATACATTATTCGACCAAATAACTATAATTGACCTTCTATTCGTTATTGGGTCGAATATTTTTATGCTAACAACGCTTCAATATCTTGAAAAACTTGCCGCAGGTATCAACTCTAACAGAGGCACGGTTAATTGCGCCCATTGTGCTCTGCGCTTTGATGAACATCTTGAAAAAGGCGAAAATTTAGGATTAGGTCCTGTTCCTCGAGAAAGTGCTCTCCTTTATTCTCACCCATTGTTTAAATCAGGAAAAATAAGGCGCTCTAGCACCAAAGATAAACGATTGGTGGCAAGAGTCAGCTCAACTCCTGATTATCTTGAAATATGCTCTCTTGATAATCCCAACGAAAAACCAGAATTTGAAATTGATTTTACGGTAACAACAAATGCGCCAGAAGAAGTGCGGTTCTTGCGCGCCGATAAAGATAATATCGTAGAGTACCTTCAATTATTACCACGGCGCAAAAAAGATGGATCCACTTATGGTTTCATTTTCTTAACACATGCCAACGATGCCAATAAAGGCCATGTTATTAACTTCTTTGTTGACAATAAAGATCAGGTGTATTTTATTGATGCACAACGAAGCATCTTTAATCATCAAATTACACAGCAACTCGATATGAAAGGCTATCGACCTGAAATTTTTTATATTCTCTCGATGCCACCTGAAGGATTAAAGCCCAGCATAAAAAAGGAAAGCCCCCCAACTGTTAAAAATGAAATAGAAGATGTTGATATGTTAAACCCAAATATTCCTAATCCAGAAGCTAAAAATAAAGATGCTCAAGCTGAGATTGATCGAGAAAAATTTAACCAATTAATAGCAAAAAGCAAAAGGGAGACTCTCACTACAGACGAACTTTGGGACCTTGGGTATAAGTATGAAAATGGTATCGGAACAAATAGAAACCCAAATGAAGCCTTTAAGTGCTTTAAAAAAGTCTGTGAAATTACTCCAAACTCTGCCAAGGCTTGGTTTTTTGCATGTTATAAAAAGGCCATAGAACTTGACCCGAAATTTTTTGAAGATTGGTATACCCTTGGGCAACAGAATGTCACTTCTGTCAACATCCAGGAAGCATTAATATGCTTTCAAAAAGCGACGAAATTGGCGTTTGTTGATAATTTAAAAAAAGCTAAGGCCTGGTATAATCTTGGGGTATGCTATCGATCAAATTCTGTAGCAGAAAAAGCCTTTGCATGCGTTCTAAAAGCGACCGAACTTGATCCAAATTATACCGATGCTTGGAATGCTCTTAAGGATTGCTATGAAAATGGTTTAGGAACAGATCGTAATCTTGAAAAAGCGCTTGAGTGTGCAAAAAAAATTAATGAAATTAATATAAAAAATGCGTCTTCACCTTTAACGAATAATACTCCTTTGTTGTTTGTTAAACCATCCGCAACTGCACCAATCCATGCTGTTTCAAAAATGCCAGTGAGTCCAGCGCCTGCTGTTTCAGAAGCTGATTATAAATTGAAAGAGGAAGAACTCGCTTTACTGAGAGAAGAACTCAATTTAAAAAATAGACAAATTGCAATCAAAGAGAAAGAGAATGCACAACTACGAAAAGAACTAATTGAAGAAAAGAACTCTAAACGAGCAGTTGAAGCTTATGAACAGGATGTTTCAAAGAGAGCAAAAAACAGATAAGGATGGAAACGAAATAGATCTTCGTAGGGTGGGCAAAGCTTTTAGCGTGCCCACCCTACATCAAAAAAGAAGTCAAAATCAACTTTTACGCGTATAGAGATCCGCTAACTTCGCATTAGGATATTGTGCATTTAACAGAATCTTATTACTCTGTTCTAAATTCTTATCACCAAAATGTTTCGCTAATTCTAATCCTAACAATAATGAACGTGCATTAGGCTTAGCTAATCTATTATATCTTGAATAATATTCTTTGGATTCGCTATGCTTGTTCATTTGTAATTTAATGATAGCCAATTCAAGCATAGAATCTGAACGATTCGCATCATAACGTAAGGCTTTTTCAAAATAGTCTGTAGCTTTGGCCACTTCAGGGATCTGGAGCACACAAAGACCAGCATTTTCATAGGTTTCTGCAGTTTGGTTAAAGCTTGGATCATCTACCGCACGCAAGAATTCTTTTTCAGCTTCTTTATACTTATGACGACGACATAAAAATGCACCATACATATTATGGGCATTGCCGTTTTTGGTATTTAAAGCAATGGCTTTTTGATACGCTTTTTCAGCATCATCATTTTCACCCACCCGCTCTAGAAAATACCCATACGTGTAATGCACTTCAGGCAAATTGGGAGCGAGTTCTTTTGCGCGGTTAAATTTAGATTTTGCACGAGCCATCTGATCTTGCTTGAGATAGCCGACACCCAGCTCAAGATTAATTTTGGCTGCTTTTTCTTTATCGGCACTGGGAAGTGCATATAAGCTATTGAGCGATCCGTTATTTTGAGCGTTTTTTTGCTTTTTAGCATTTTGCGAACAAGCTATCAATGAGCACGCGATTAAACCTACAATGAAAAATTTCCCTTTTTTCATATGACAACCTTATTTTTTCTAAACTGCTACTTGATCCATCACTGAGAGTTCTTTATTTTCTAAACTCTGCTTAAATTTTAAACTACGTTGCGTCCTGTCTTTGACTTGTCCGGCCAATTGACCACAAGCCGCATCTATATCATCACCGCGCGTTTTACGCTTCATGGTGACAAGTCCTGCTTCCATTAGAATATCCTGAAAGCGCGAAATGGTTTTTTCATCCGACCGTTCATATTTTGTTCCAAAGAAAGGATTAAAAGGAATTAAATTCACTTTCGAGGGCACATCTTTTAACACTTTAATCAATTCATAAGCATGTTCAGGTTGATCGTTAATCCCTTTTAACATCACATATTCCATAGTGATACGGCGACGTTTATCATCACCCAAATAGCGTTTACAAGCCGCCAGCAGCACTGCAATCGGGTATTTTTTATTAATAGGAACTAATTCGGTACGCAAGGCATCATTTGGCGCATGTAAAGAAACGGCGAGGGCCACATCACAAGCATTTCTTAATTCATCAATGGCAGGAACAACACCGGATGTGCTTAAGGTTACTCTACGTTTAGATAAGCCATAGGCTAAATCATCCAACATGATGCTCATCGCCATGACAACGTTATCAAAATTCAGTAAAGGCTCACCCATTCCCATCATAACCACATTGGTGACGGGTCTATCAATGGCTTTAAATAAACCTTCGGCTTTGAGTTTTTTAACAACGTACCAAAGCTGACCAATCACTTCAGCGGATGTCAAATTACGTTGAAAACCCTGCTGCGCGGTATGACAAAAACTACAATTTAAGGCACAACCTACTTGGGAAGAGATACACAAAGTTGCCCGAGCAGGTTCAGGAATATAAACCGTTTCAATGGCACCACCGCCTTCAATATTGAAGAGCCATTTTCGGGTACCATCTTTGGCAACATGTTCACTTAGCACTTCTGGTGCTTTAATCACACAACGCTCAAGCAGCTTTTGTCTTAAATCTTTGCTCAAATTTGTCATTTGAGAAAAATCATCTGAGGATTCAGCATGGATCCATTTCATGATCTGTTGCGCACGAAAAGGCTTCTCACCCAAATTAATCATGGTTTGGGTGAGTGCTTTCATATCTAAACCTAAAAGGTTAATTTTAGGATTGTCTATCTGGTCCGTTTGCATACTTCATTATCTTTAAAGAAAAATTTGATTTCATTAGCCGCTGTTTCTGGGGCATCTGAACCATGAACCGCATTTTCATCAATGCTTGCTGCAAAATCAGCACGAATGGTACCTTTGTCCGCTTTCTTAGGATCGGTAGCACCCATTACTTCACGATTCTTTGCAATCGCATTCTCGCCTTCTAATACTTGCACCAAAACGGGTCCTGAAATCATAAAAGAAACTAAATCCTTAAAGAAAGGACGTTCTTTATGAACTTCATAAAAACCTTCTGCTTGTTCTTTAGATAATTGCATCATTCTTGCAGCAACAATTTTAAGACCTGCTTTTTCAAAGCGAGCCAAAATTTCGCCAATCACATTTTTAGCAACTGCATCTGGTTTGACGATAGATAGTGTACGTTCAACGGCCATTCGATTAACTCCGGGGTTATTATTCCAACTAAGACAAATTAACGTGATTATTATACCTGAGTAGGTTTCTATTAAGAAGAGCAAGCGCTTTAGGAGAGGCTGCCTAGTTACGATCTCCGCTGCACCCATCCCCCCGTGGGACCCCTGCAGCTGCGTTCGTAACTAGGCAGCCTCTCCAAAGCTTATTATTCTGCTGCTTCAGTCATCCAAGCCATCTGTATGGCCTCTAAAATCTTTTCATTACTCTTTTTAGGATCGTCGCTAAATTGCTCTAACTCACATACCCAACGATGCAGATCCGTAAAACGAACATATTGAGGATCAACGTCGCCGTGCTTTTCAAATAAATCTTGCGCTATTTCTTGCACATCAGTCCAACGGTAAGTCATTAACGCTTCTCCGAAACTTGGTTAATCGAGTATTTTGGGATTTCAATCGTTAAATCTTCATCCGCCACAATGGCTTGGCAGCTTAATCGAGATTGTGGCTCAAGACCCCAGGCTCTATCGAGCAAATCTTCTTCACGTTCAATCGGAGGCTCTAACGAATCATAGCCACGACGAACAATGACATGACAAGTGGTACAAGCACAGGATTTTTCACAGGCATGCTCAATCTCAACATTATTTTTGAGCGCCACATCTAATATTGTTTGCCCAGGTTCGGCCTCGATGGTGATCCCCTCTGGACAAATCTCAGGATGCGGTAATATGGTCACTTTGGTCATGGCAAGCACTTCTCAAGATCATCCATCGTTTTGCCCGCAAATACCTGTTCTAAGGTGGCATTTAATCTGAGCTCTGCAAAATCTTGCGCTAAGATTTCAAGCCTTTCAAGGCTCTGATTGATATTACTTAATTGCGCACTTTTAATAGCTAAAGTTAACGCTTTTTGAGAAGTTTTAAGCGCTTGATGTTTTTCAGTGGATAATAAATGACTATCCGTCAGCAGTGCTTTATCTAAACTGATTAATAATTGATTAGCCTGTGTTATTTTTTCATGGATCTTACGTTGCATAACATCTTCATCGGCATTCACAATCGAATCTTCAATTAAAGAAGTGACGGCTTCTTCACTTAAGCCATAGGTTGGTTTCACAACGATTTCACTCTTAACGCCAGAGGATTCTATTGCTTGAACACTCAGCAAACCATCGCAATCAATACGAAAAGAGACTTCAATGCGTGCTTTACCTGCTGGCATTGAAGGAAAACCCGTGAGATCTAATTGTGCCAACGATCGACAATCTTTAGCCATCTCACGTTCCCCTTGCACAATGTGCAAGGAAAGACCATTTTGACCATCTTGATAGGTGGTAAAGGTTTCTGTGGCCTGTGCTGGTATGGGCGTATTACGCATTAATATTTTTTCAACGACGCCACCCATCATCTCAACTCCTAAAGATAACGGTATAACATCTAGCAATAACATATCATGATAGGTTTTATTGCCAGATAAAATGCTGGCTTGAATAGCTGCGCCAACCGCCACCACTTGATCAGGACAAATATCCGTTAAAGGCGTTTGTCCAAAATAGTTAGCTACTTTTTCCCTGATAGCAATAGCTCTGGTCATGCCGCCAACCAAAACGACATTATCGATGGTTTCTTTTGCAATGTTGGCATCACGTAATACGCGTTCACAAATGGATAAAGTACGCGCCACTAAAGGTTCTATTAACTGGTTGAATGTTAATAAGGTTAATTCACCATGCCAACCATTTTCTAATACAATCTCAGCAGATTCTTTTTCACTTAATTGCTCTTTTGCTTGCCTTGCTTTGATAATCACTTCAGCAAAATTGAGAGCCTGTTTATTGTCTTGTTGCTCCGCTATCCATTTGGCTACGAGATGATCAATATCATCACCACCAAGAGCAGTATCCCCACCGGTTGCTAAAACTTCAAAAACACCATTACTTAACTGCAACAGCGAAACATCAAAAGTACCACCGCCTAAATCAAACACTAAACAATGTCCTTTAGCACCCCTATCTAAACCATAGGCAATCGCTGCTGCTGTTGGTTCATTGAGTAGCCTTAACACCTTTATCCCCGCTAAGGTTGCAGCGTCTTTAGTTGCTTGGCGCTGAGCATCATCAAAATAAGCTGGAACGGTAATCACCGCTTCGGTAATACCGTCATCATAATCATGCGCTCTCTTTAAAAGCGTTTTTAAAATTTGTGCACTCACTTGGATAGGATCAACATTACCAGCAATGGTTTTGAGCTCACAATGGGATGCATTCTCATTCACAAAACAATACGGTAATTTATTGGCAAGCCCGAGAATATCTTTGGGGCATCTTCCCATAAGACGTTTTACAGAAGTAATCGTGTTTTGAGGATCTTGTGCAAAACAAGCTTTGGCATCACAGCCAACCACTTTTTCCCCATTAGCGAGATAGCGTACCACCGAAGGTAGCAAAACATCTCCACTGTGGTCTGGTAATACTTTTATTTTGCCCTCAATCTCAAGGGCAACTAACGAATGGGTTGTTCCCAAGTCGATACCAACGGCAATACTTTTCTTTGGCATGGATTGTTGGGGTTGTTGAATTTGTAAAAATGGCATTAACTCTATTTCCGTTCAACTATTTCTTCAGATAATCGCACATAAAATTGCATTTTGCGCACCCCTTCACGGGCAGTGCTTAAATCTGGCTTTTCACTATCAAGCCATTCGCTCATTTGTCTTTCGCAAGCATTTAATGCTAAATCTACTTCTTTTTTAACTTGAATAGTTTCGCCCATCGCTAAGCGTTCACGTAACTCCATCTGTTCCATTAAAAAATCCATTGGCATGCTGGTATCGGTTTCAGATTGAACGTCTACCCCATGCAATTTCAGAAGATAAATAGCTCTTTTTAAGGGTGAACTTAAAGTACGATATGCTTCATTGATAGTGGCGGCATATTCAACAGCAACCCGTTTTTCTGAAGGCGTGGCACTGACGAAATTATCGGGGTGTGCTTTTTGTTGTAGCTGATGATAACGCAATTTAATATTTGTCTTATCTTGTGAAAAAACACGAGGCAACCCAAATAAGGTAAAATAATCGGTATTAGCAAGGTAAGACATGCGTGAACTACTGCCTATGGCTCATCAGTTAATGTAAAACTTTCACCACAACCGCACTGGTGGCCAACATTTGGATTATCAAATTGTAATCCTTCGTTAATGCCCTCTTTGCGAAAATCCATAACAGTGCCACCTTTTAGAAATTTTAAATAAATTTCCTTATCAACTAGCACAGTAACATCTTCAATTTTAAATGCATAATCGAGAT
This sequence comes from uncultured Pseudomonadota bacterium, assembly GCA_963829835.1. Taxonomy (GTDB): domain Bacteria; phylum Pseudomonadota; class Gammaproteobacteria; order Berkiellales; family Berkiellaceae; genus Berkiella. The sequence goes on along the minus strand of CAWHKC010000004.1, from coordinate 2,528,664 downwards.
CTTTTTGGCTTTGTGGATAAGCATATTCCAAAACATATTCATAACCCGAACATCCCGCTTTTTTAACTCCCACTCTCACTCCAATAGGTTTTGGAGATTGGGCTTTTTCAACAGAACGCCGAATATGTGACAGCGCATTTTGAGTCACTTTCAAACCCGGATCAGACGCCGGTAAATCAGTTGGTAGCTGCATCTTTAGCTCGTTCATTTTTCGCTCGATAATCACTCACCGCTGCTTTAATCGCATCTTCTGCCAATAAAGAACAGTGTATTTTCACTGGAGGTAGCTTTAATTCTTCAGCAATCTCCGTATTCTTTATTTTATCAGCTTCTTCTAAGGTTCGCCCCTTTAGCCATTCAGTTGCCAGCGAACTTGAGGCAATCGCTGATCCACAGCCAAATGTTTTGAACACGGCTTTTTGAATAATGCCTGTCTTTTCATCAACTTCGATCTGCAATTTCATCACATCACCACAAGCAGGTGCACCCACCATGCCGGTGCCAACATTGGGGCTGGTTTTATCTAAATTGCCCACATTGCGGGGATTTTCATAGTGATCTATTACTTTTTCATTATAAGCCATTGTGAATATACCCTATTCGGTTAATGTGCTGCCCATTCAATTGTGTTCAGATCGATACCTTCTTGATACATTTCCCATAAAGGAGACATATCACGCAGTTTCGATATAATTTTACGTACCGATTGAATAGCCTGATTTATTTCATCTTCGGTTGTAAACCGCCCAATGGAAAAACGCAAACTACTATGAGCAAGCTCATCGTTCAAACCAAGTGATCGCAATACATAAGAAGGTTCAAGGCTAGCGGATGTGCACGCTGAACCTGAAGAAAGCGCTAAATTTTTTAATCCCATTAAAAGAGATTCACCTTCAATAAAATTAATGCTGAGATTTAAAATGCCTGGCAAACATTTTTCTGGATGACCATTGTGATAAATTTCTTCAATATCATTCAATCCTTGCCATAGCTTATCTCGTAAAGCGCGGATCCGCTTTGCTTCTTCGGCTAAATTTTCTTGCGCAAGACGACAAGCTTCACCAAAACCAATAATTTGATGGGTGGGCAAAGTACCTGAACGCATACCACGCTCATGGCCACCACCATGCATTTGTGGTGTTATGCGCACTCTTGGCTTGCGGCGAACATATAAGGCACCGATGCCTTTTGGTCCATACAATTTATGGCCAGAAATTGACAATAAATCAATTTCATTGGCTTGCATATCAATTGGGATTTTACCTACCGTTTGTGCCGCATCGACATGAAAAATGATCCCTTTTTGGCGAGTTAATTTTCCAATCGCTTCAATATCTTGAATAGTTCCAATTTCATTATTGGCATGCATAATAGAAACCACGCAAGTATCTTCACGAATCGCCGCTTCCACTTTTTCAACGCTAATAAAACCATAGTTATCTGGCTCAAGATAAGTGACTTCAAAACCTTCTCGTTCTAATTGCCGACAGGTATCTAAAACCGCTTTATGTTCGATTTTACTGGTAATAATATGTTTACCTTTGCGTTGGTAAAATTGCGCTGCCCCTTTGATGGCCAAATTGTCAGATTCTGTTGCGCCACTGGTCCAGATAATTTCTCTGGGATCAGCATTAATTAAAGAAGCCACTTGCGCGCGCGCTGTCTCTACCATTTCTTCAGCTTGCCAGCCAAAACTATGTGAACGCGAAGCAGGATTGCCAAAATCCTCTTTCATACAGATCACCATTTTTTCAATCACCCGCGGATCGATCGGGGTTGTGGCGGCATAATCAAAATACAATTGCTCGGGTCTCATACTACTTCTTCCAAACATAATTTAATGCGCTTGGCATTCATTGGCGGATTGCCAAGGGGTGAACGTGGCAACACAGCTTCACCAAAAGGCTCTTTAGGATCTTGGGGTTTTTGTTTTAATTGCAAAGTATAAGGATAAAATTTAGTGATGCGTGCTAAACCATGATGCAACAATTGTTGCGCCATCGCTTGCGTGCATTGTTTTTGATATTTCGCATCGTCTGAGAGCAATATAATGTTATGCATGTTCAAACCTAATAAATTGCAAGGGTACGCGTTTACTTTTAGCGATAGCGACAACTTGGGGTTTATCCGCTAATGAACGTAAAGTGATACCTTGAAAAAAATGGGAAATTTTATGATTCAGTTCATCCCAAAGATGATGGGTTAGACACACAGCTCCTTCATGACAATTGGCTTTACCAGCACAGCGCGTGGTATCAATCCCTTCATCAACGGCTTGAATAATATCCGCAAGAGTAATGGATTCTGGCGGACGGGCTAATATATAGCCTCCTCTTGAGCCGCGAACACTTTTGAGCAACCCTTTGGCTCGCATAATACCAGTCAGTCTTTCTAAATAAGCCTGTGAGATACCATGGCGCGTGGCGAGCACTGAAACAGTGATTGGACCTTCCTGCTGGTGAATAGCCAGATCAAGCAAGGCTGTGACAGCGTATCGGCCTCTAGTTGTCAGTTTCATAACACATTATTCCTTCGTGAATCGCCCGAAGATTGTCATACCCTACCAAATTAGTCAAGTATGAGTGAAAGGGGTCAAGTATACCCTTGACCCAGGTTTAGGATATTAAAGAAAACCTGGGTCAAGGGTATACTTGACCCCTTTTTTATTTGGAAGCTACTTAAGCAAATCAAAAGACAGATGGGGTATCGTATAAGATTGTTTATGCCATATAAAAACCTTATAATAGCTTACTTTCTAACTATAAGCGCTGACGATTTTAAATAGCGCATTTTTTTAAAAACACATCTTATTGAATAAGTTTGGAGTCCCCTATGGCAAGTCTTTCATTTTCTTCATTACATCAGGCCGCCGCAGCTGGTGATATCAATGCTATTAAAGCTTTTGTTACAAGTGGTGCAGATATCAATGCATGGGACCCTTGGGGAAAACAAAAAACGCCGTTAATTTATGCCATTGAAGCGCATCAAGTAGAAGCAGTAAAAACCCTTATTTCATTAGGTGCGGATATTAATCTTGGTGGCTTTGATGACCAAAATCAATTTCACAGTCCAATTTATTTTGCGCTATCGAATATGAGTGATTTACCACCAGCAGTTGGCTTCGGGAATGATCATGGAGTGGATCATTATTTCAAAGTCTCGATATTGAATAAAGAATATAGTGATATTGCTTATGATCTTTACAAATCCGGGGCATCACTGTTTGATGTTGTGGACAAAAACTTGACACCTATTATGGTGACAGCAATAGAAAATAATGATGTGATAAGCGTACAATCTCTGCTCTCACCTTATGTTTGGAACTATCAAGATAAATATGAGGTTTATTTTAGTCTTTCCTGTGAAGGTGATAAAACGAGTCAACTTGGTCATCCCATTCTCGTTGCAGCTAGTAACGGTAATGTGGATATATTGAACCTTCTATTTGAAAATTCCTTCCCACCCGATACTCATATATTGACCGAAGCTTTGAGTCTTGCTTCTAAGTTTAATGATGATGTAGATTGTGCCAAATTGCTGTTAGAAAAGGGAGCCAATCCAAATGGCTCTGGCGAACTCACCGGTTTCTTTCAGTGTCCTTTAAAGGATGCCTTGTTTAAACAGACCGAGATGCCCAATTTAGAAATGGCTAAATTATTACTTGAACACGGCGCGGATGATTCACCAATACGAAACTATATAAACACGTTTATATTATTTAACGCTATAACTCCTGGCGAGTATCTTAAAGGAGCATTTGAAGTTATAAACTCACACAGTGAGCAGCCAATTGACGTCAATAGTCCTTTTGACATTAATATTCACTCCTGTTGCTCCCATGGCGGGTATAGTATTAAATCAGGAGATACACCTCTGCATAACGCTATTCTCAATCATTATCCCATCGAAGGGATAAAATTTCTGATCGAGATGGGCGCAAATCCTACCCTTAACAATAAAGAGGGTAAAAACAGTCTTGATTATGCTAAAGCCTATGGAAATGAAGAGATCATGACATTGGTGCAAAATACTTTTGATCAGTTTCCCCAAGAACAGCCTGCACCAAGTGATATAAAATCCCAACCCGGTTTTTTTGACTGGATATGGGGATTAAAAGAGAAAGCTCACGATACTGTATTGAAATTAAATGATGTGATTGATGTTCAAAGTTCAGACTTGTCTGCTCATTTAGATACGCCTGTTAAGAATGTACCACTCAATCAAAATACTGCTCCAACCCAATCTGAAAGCAATCAGGCAGTGTTGATCCATCATGATCCTCTGGTGGTAGTTCATACTGAGGCTCCTCTGTTCTAACGCAGTGCCAGGCATGAGTTTGTGAGTTTCACACAAATGCACAATATCAAGCCTGGCACCTTGACCCCAGTTATAAACCCTAGAAGCATTATTGCTTAAGACCCTTATTGTGTTTAACCATCTCAATTAGCTCTTCATCACCTTCAACACCTGCTCCCAAACCTGCATAGTAGCTTTTTGAATTTTTCCAGGCATTGGAACCTGGGATATTAGCCTTAAACTGATTAAAATAAGATTGTGACGCCTCAACACCTTCAAGGAAAGCAGTTAATTCTGTATTACTGCATTTTTCATAGTTTCTCATTTCGCCTGATTTAAAATCTAAATAATGTTTATTGATTTTCTGATCACGGAAAGTCCACACAAAGAGAGTAGCTGGAAGGGTTAAAATAGGAAGCCATCTTTGGATAAGAAATGATATCAAACCAATGCTAGCAAACCATTTCAATCTACTTATCACAACTTTTTTAGCAAGCTCAAAACCTTTTTCATTTGTTTTCTTATCAAGAGCTTTAGATGCTCTAAGCATAAGTTACCTCTAACAATTGTTGTAGAAGTTCAATAATGCCTGGGTTCAGGCCTGCCCCTGAAGAGTTAGTTTGCATACTTTTTCTTGACTAAGTTATTTAATCACATATAATCGACAGTTTAAAGCAGGCCAGAGCAAAAAGATTATGATAGATTTTAAGAAGATGGAAGGTGATCAAACTGTAATGACAGAGATTTTATCTCATGTTCAACGCGGAAAATGGGATATTATATTGCAATCATTACAGCATCAATTAATAGCTGTTAACACCATTTACACCCTTTCTGAGGGAAATTTTTCAACATTATTAGATATGGCTATAACAGTTCGATCTCGCATCACGAGTGTGTTACGACTGTCGTATGGCGCTAAAACTGCTCTAGAAATAATAAATGAAAATAAACGTTTTCAAGCTCATACAGAATTTCTTAGTCAAAAGGAAAATCAAGCCCCCAAGTTATTGTTTAAATTCACGCCAGGGCATCCAAAAAAATGTATTAGTGAAGAAGTCGGAATTCATTGTTTAAGTCAAGATTTCCCTGGGGAAGATACGCCATTACTTAGAGTACCTTCGCTTGGTCAACCTTAGTCCTAACCTAGTCCAAGCGTTGTGTCTGGGGTCAGGCGTCGTGACCCCAGACGCATACAATTAATGCGATTGAATCAAACTCTTACGACCTGAATCTCTTAATTTGTCGGTGGAAGTTGTTAGCTTTTTACTTGTGCTTGGTGAGTCAGAAGTCGTTTCTATAGATTCAGCGCCAAATGGTTTAAAAACAGTTGGCGCAAAGACGGATGGTTCATAGATTGATCGTACAGCAGTTATTGGTGCAAAGAGCCGTAGCTCAGCTTTACTTGGTTGCGGGTTTGTTGGCAATGGGATCTCTTTAGGATCTACAAACTCAAGATGAACCCCTAAGCGCGTTTGTAAATCGCGAGTCATCAGCTCAGTTGATGTCAATAATCCATATTGATGAATTAAACTCTTTTTTGTTTTTATAATTTGTGATTTTTGATACATATTTAATGTGGTAGCAATTGCATGATCTAATATATCTAAAAGAGTTTTTGAAGACGGATATACATAGTTAGGATCAATAATCTGTTGCTGCAAAAGAAATTTCAAAACTTTGAAATTATTGTTTTTAGCTAAATAAACCAATGAACTTTCATTGATAGAACATTTTTCTTTTAAATAGGGTGAAATTTGAGTTACCTTATCTAAATTTCCTGCATGCATTACAGCATAATCTAATATCGAAAATTCTTTATTGAAGGGATTAAAGCTATAAGCCAACATTGGATCAGTTGATAGTAAAAGACAAACGTTATCAAAATTTCCTTGTGCTGCATAATAATACATAGCTGCGCTTTCAGTTTGATATGGGTTCGATGTAAATGATAGCATAAATTGCCTCTTCTCTTGATAATTAATAATAGTGTTTAAAAACACAATTACGATATCAAGCTAATCTAATATTCACAATTCACTTCATCACTCGAGAAATTCCATTTATCGGTCATAGATTATTTATGGCAAAACGTGTCTATTGTTTCACCATTTTTAAAAATCCGCGCAAAATATTCACTTCTTCTTTCTCTAATTGAGCTTTAGAAAATAGTCGTTTTACCCGAGGCATTAATTTTTTTGGATTTTTGGGATCTAAAAAGCCAATTTGAATTGCTGTTTGCTCAAAATGCTCTAACAAACCAGTCACCTCTTCCATTGTCGCTTTTTCAAATTGGAGAGGTTTTGTTTCTATTGGCCTTTCAATGGTTGCAAGATAGCTTTGATAAATTTCGTAACTAATCACCTGAACGGCTGCAGCCAGATTCAATGAAGCATATTCTTGATCAGTTGGGATACTAATGTGAAAGTCACAACGCTGAAGTTGTTCGTTGGTCAACCCAGAACTCTCTGTGCCAAAAACAATGGCAATCTCAGCGCCTTTTCCGGCAAGGGTCATGACCTTCGAAGCTGCCATGGCGGGCGTTAATTGCGGCCAAGGAAATTCTCTGTTTCTAGCGCTGGTGCCAAATAACCACTGACAGTCACGAATGGCCTCTTCAAAGGTGTTCACTACCACCGCCTTTTCTAAAATATCATCAGCGCCGGAGGCACGGCTGGTCGCATCTGAATGAGGATAGTTTTCAGGATTAATCAGCGTTAACCTGGTTAATCCCATATTTTTCATGGCCCGGGCTGTAGCACCAATATTGCCAGGATGCGTTGTGTTGCAAAGGATGACACGAATTCGATTGAGCATTGAGTAAACCTAGGTAAAGGGGTCAAGTATACCCTTGACCCAGGTTCATCACTATATCTTCCATCAAATTGCTCAACCATAAACAAACCTGGGTCAAGGGTATACTTGACCCCTTTTCAAAGCCCATGAGAAAAAAGTCTTCATTACTGATATAATGAGCGCAATTTCACCAAAAAGAGTTAATCGGCTAACAATATGCATCCGATAGTAAATATCGCCGTCAACGCGGCACGCCAAGCAGGCAAAATCATTCTTCGCGCCCAAGACCAAATGGAAAATATTCAGATCATTGAGAAGGGTCGCAACGATTTTGCTAGCCAAGTTGATCATGCAGCAGAAGAAATTATTATCGATACCATTAAAAAGGCCTATCCCCAGCATGCTATTTTGGGTGAAGAATCGGGTCTTATACCAGGCAAAGGATCAGATATTACCTGGATTATCGATCCTTTAGATGGCACAACCAATTTTCTTCATGGATTTCCCCATTTTTGTATATCTATTGGGGTCGTTCAACAAGATAAAATTCTCCATGGCGTCGTTTATGATCCTATTCGTGACGAGCTCTTTACCTCAAGTCGTGGTGAAGGCGTCAGAATGAATGGTAAACGTCTTCGCGTCAGTAATGCTGAAAAGCTTCAGAAATCCTTACTGGGTACAGGATTCCCTTTTAGAGATTTTTCTCATCTTGATGATTATCTCACCTTTCTCAAAGCGGTTATTCCGCATTGCGCGGGGATCCGCAGAGCAGGCGCAGCAGCACTTGATTTAGCCTATGTTGCAGCAGGACGGCTTGATGGGTTCTGGGAATTTGGTTTAAAGCCCTGGGATATCGCAGCAGGTGCTCTTTTCATTCAAGAAGCTGGCGGTTTTATTACTACAATAGATGGCAGCCCAGATATTCTTCATGGAAAAAGCATTTTGGCAGCACCACCTAAAATCTTTCAAGAGTTGACTGATCTTTGTAAAACCATTTTCTAGTCTAGCCTTTATTAGCACTATATTCTTTTGAGGCTTGGATAAATGCTTTCCAAAGCTGTTTTTCTTGCTCAGATAATACAAATTCTGGGTGCCACATAACACCAATAAAAAATCTTTTGTCTTTTGCTTCAAAGGCTTCAATCACGCCATCTGGCGCCAAAGCAGACACTGTCAATTTAGGTGAAACTTTATTAATACCCGCATTATGATTACTGTTAACGGTTAATTTCTCTGTTTCAAGAATCTGATGGATTTTAGTATCTGGTTTAATTTCAATATTGTGTTGTACGACGTGACGAGTTTCATTTCGATGCTGAATAGGGGTGCCTAAAGATTTTTTAAGATTTTCATACAAGGTGCCACCTAAAGCTAAATTCATTTCCTGCATGCCAGCACAAATCCCAATGACAGGAAGATCTTTTTCATATCCTTTGCGCACTAAAGCAAATTCAATGAATTCCCGAGGATGGTGTTTAGGATTAAATGTCCCACTTATCCCAGTGGTGTACGCTTCATCGGATGAACTGAAATCGCCGCCAGTTAAAACAACGCCATCGAGAATTTTTAAATAGTCTTCAATAGGTTCAACATCATGGCCGATGAAAACGGGGATCCCACCATTCTCTGCAATCACTTGGCTATAATTTTGGCGCATGGCATACCAAGGATATTCCGAATAGCCACCCTTGCCACCATCGTTCATTAAAATCCCAATCAAAGGTTTTTTAGCAACTGGTTTATTTTGTGAACAAGAAACCATTCCTAAAAATAGAACAATAATTAACCCTTTAGCTAACCATGATTGAGAATTTAACTTTGCCATAACACCTAGCCTTAAAAATAACTACGGAAGGTCGTCGACTACTTTTTTGGCCGACGGCATCAGATCCTGACGGCTTAAGCCCATCACCAATGCAAGCGCACCTGCCACGAAAATAGAAGAATACGTACCAATAACAATACCGATAATCAACGCAAGTGAGAAACCATTTAAGGATTCGCCACCAAAGAAATAAAGGGCAACTACCACCATTAAGGTCAAACAAGATGTCATGATTGTTCGTGACAAGGTTTGATTAATCGATAGGTTCATGATTTCTTCAGTATCGCCTTTACGTACTTTGCGAAAGTTTTCACGAACTCTGTCGTATACAACGATGGTGTCATTGAGGGAATAACCGATCACGGCGAGAACGCCGGCCAGTGATGCTAAATCAAATTCGATTTGAAAGTAGGAGAAGATCCCTAAAATAATGATAGGATCATGAAGCAATGCAACGGCTGCGCTGACGCCAAAACGATATTCAAAGCGCATTGCTATGTATAACATGATTGCTAAAAGCGCGACCAAAACGGCTATGCCACCTTGCTCAGCCAGCTTGTCCCCGACTTCTGAACCAACAAATTCGACTCGTCTTAGTTCTAGATTAGGATCATGTTGCTTTAAAGTTTCAACAACTTCATGCCCTAATTGTTGCTCGGTCACGCCTTCTTTATTGGCAAGCTTCACTAGCACGTCACGCGTTGAACCATACTGAGCGACTTTCACGCCAGTGTAGCCTGCATGTTCTAACTGATGTCGAACATCTTCAAAACTAATTGGAACGCTATAACGAAGTTCTAGCTGCGTACCGCCTGTAAAATCAAGACCAAAATTAAGGCCTTTACTAAACAAACAAAAAAGCGCTAACGCCGAAATAACAATGGAGAAAGTAGCCGTATAGCGACGTATTCCCATGAAATCAATGTGTGGTATTTTATGAAATAGTTCCATGTTTTATATACCTACTCGTAAGTGTTTAACTGAACGTCCGCCATAAATCAAATTCACGATGGCACGCGTACCTGTGGTTGCTGTTAACATAGAAGTTAAAATACCTAAGCATAAGGTGATGGCAAATCCTTTAACGGGACCGGTACCGATACTAAACAAAATAATCCCTACAATTAATGTAGTGAGGTTAGCATCGATAATGGTGGCTAATGCATGGTGAAATCCACCATTAATCGCCGCTTGAGGAGACATACCATTTCTAAGCTCCTCACGTATTCGCTCAAAGATTAATACGTTAGCATCGACCGCCATACCAACCGTTAGAACTATTCCCGCCATACCCGGTAAGGTCAGCGTTGCGCCAACGAGCGAAAGAATAGCGATTAACAGCACAACGTTAATGAGCAACGCTAAATTAGCAATAATCCCAAACACGCTGTAATAAATAAGCATGGCAAAAACAACCAGCCCTAACCCTACTTCAATCGAGATGATACCTAATCGAATATTCTCTTGACCTAAGCTTGGGCCAACGGTGCGCTCTTCAACAATGGTAATAGCAGCAGGTAAGGCACCCGCACGAAGCAATAAAGATAAATCTTGAGCTTCGGCAACTGACAGGCCCGTTATTTGGAACTGACTACCTAGTGCACTTTGTATGGTTGCAATGCTAATTAAAGACTCTGAGGTATGATTTTTCTTAACGAGTTGACCATTCACCATTTCTTGATCAACTTTGGTCTCTAAGTAAACCACGCCTAATAAACTGCCAATATTCTCTAATGTGGTTTTTTTAAATAAAGCTAAACCAGTTCCACCCACTCGTACCAAAACAGCAGGTCTACCTGTGCGATCATCAGCACCAACACTTGCCCCAGTGATGGATTCTCCCGTTAAGATAACGCGCTTTTTAAGCAGATAAGGCCTACCATTGTCTCTGTCTATATACCATTTAGTGCCAGGAGGTGCAGTCTGACCAGGTTTAGCGGTGGCACTTTCTTCTTTAGCATGTAAATGAAATTCTAAGGTTGCGGTTTTGCCTAAAATATCTTTTGCTCGCGCTGTATCTTGAATACCAGGCAACTCGACCACAATGTGATTAACACCTTGTCGTTGAACAACGGCTTCAGCAACACCTAGTTCGTTAACACGATTTCGCAAAGTACTCATGGTTTGTTCAATGGTGTAGTTTTGTGATTCATGGATCACACTTTGTCTCATTTGCAGGATTAGTTGAGGCTTATCATCTTGATCTCTTTTCGTTATATCAAAATCTCTTGTCCATTTTTGTAACTCAGGCTGTGCTTTTTCTAAAGTGGCATTATCATCAAAGGTAATGACAACACCGGTATCACCCAACTTAGCGATTTGTCGATAACGAACTTTTTCATCTCGTAGGGCATTACGAATATCGCTCACTGCCCCCTCAACACGTCGTTCAACACCAGATTCAACATCAACTTCCATCAAAAAGTGAACACCACCTCTTAAATCCAAACCTAACTTCATTGGTTTGGCGCCAAGGGCTGCTAACCAAGCGGGTGTTCTGGGTGCTAAATTTAAGGCAACAATATAGCCGTCACCTAATTTTTCACTGATCACTTCTTTTGCTTTAATCTGTGATGCGGTATCACTAAAGCGGATCAACATGGCATGGGTTTCAGGGGTAATATTTTTATACTTAATATTTGCTGCATCTAAAGCTTGTTTAATTTGATCGCTGGTATCAGCAACAAAGGCATGACCGGTCATCGGTAGCACTTGAATGGCAGGATCTTCACCATACAAATTTGGTGCCGAGTAAATAATACCAATCAATAAAATACCGAGCAGTAAAAAATATTTCCATTTAGGATATGTATTAAGCATCTTAACCTAACTTCCTTTTTCGCAAATAATAATGCTCAAAATAATTTGCTTCTAGGCTAGGCGTCGAGTCTGTTCGAAATAGGAGTGGACATCTTAGTCCATGACTGTTTCGAACAGGCGATGACAACAACGCATAGAAGTAAATTATGAAGAGCATTTAGATGGTTTTCATTGTGCCTTTAGGTAGGGTGGAGGCTATTGCTTGTTTCTGCACTTTCACTTCAATGCCATCAGCAATCGCGATAACAATAAATTGATCAGCCACTCTGAGCACTCTGCCCAATAAACCACCGGTTGTGACAATTTCATCATCTTTTGCAATGCTGGTTATTAATTGTTGGTGTTCTTTGGCACGCTTGGATTGTGGTCTGATAAGCATAAAATAAAAAATTAAGAGGAAACCGCCGACCATCACGATGTTCTGGATCATCCCTGGGCCTGCGGCAGCTGCAGCGTCTGCAAAGGCTGGACTTGAGATGGCTAGTAAGAGAATTGCATAAGATAACTTTTTCATTGAAACACCCATGATATTAACAAAGTTGAATAACTTATCTATATAAATAGAATACGCATTTAGTTTTGCAATCTACCATATCTCTCCCCCCTTTGGAATCAAAGGGCCCCATTGACGCCAATATTGAATTTGTGTAAATTGCCCCGTCTACGCCGGAGTGGCGGAACTGGCAGACGCGCCAGACTCAAAATCTGGTGATGGTAACATCGTGTGAGTTCGATTCTCTCCTCCGGCACCAACTCCCTTATCTCATTCAATAGAAACCATCTGTTTAAGAACCTGTTGAGTCAGTACCTTTCTTTTTATCTCGTAATATTTCTTTTAACTGCATTTGTTTGTAATCAAGCTTATTTAGCTCATACACTGTTTTATCTACCAAATTAGTAAAGCGATTGAAAGCGCTATTTTCTCCCAAAAGCTTTAATACTTTTTTATAGTCATTTTCGGTAAGTGATTTATTTTTTAACATTTCCCAATACATAAAATGAGTATCTTTCGAAATGCTTTGTATCTTTTGTGCTTCTGATTCAAAATTCTTGAAATCTGGAAAATCTTTCGCTATAAGCATAGCGAATTCATGAATTTCTTTTTTGTTGGCTAATTCAAACTCTTTGTTATATTTTTCACTATCAATACAGCAGGTATCATCTAATTTATTTAAAATGGCATTTAAAGTATCATGATGAGGTTCCATACCATAATGATCATGCTTGACGTAATCAATTATATTTGTTTTATTCATTTCGATTGCTTCGATCAATTTTTCCCTGTTTTTAGACGCTAGTACATTGTCTTTGAGATCATTTTTCAACTTTTTTAATAAAACATCATGATATAAAAGATAAAATTCTTTTATTTTAGGATCTTTAAACAAAGCCACTAATTCATTTAATTCATCCTTTGTAAAATTCCTTTCTAAGTTATTTTTAGTTTCTTTATGAAGCTCTTCTTCATAAACTTGATAGATTTCATTCATTTTCTTCATGCATTCAGGTTCAACCTTATCGTCTATATAGATGATTGATGCTCTTTGTACGCATTTATATTGCCATATAGTTTTAGAATATAATTGATTTAAATTAAGTTCCTTAATGAGATACTCTGTTGCAGAATAATTTTCTTTAACATTGGCAAAGCCAACAACAGGCAATAAAGCTATTACAAAATAGGTTAATTGATTAAAAAATTTATTGGTAAACATTACAAGGCACCATCATCTTATTGAGAAGTTAAAAGGATAACATTGCTTAGGCCAAGTAATTTTACAATATATGCTGTAATTATCAATGTAATTGATAACATTGATTTCAAGTATAGAATTTAATGACATTCTTTTCTCCCTAATGCATCAACCTTATCCTTCACTTTCCTTTATAAGTTTTTGACTGATTCACTCCAACAGGTTGGAGATTAAATATCTACTGCTGATGCAAAGATTATCTTTTTACAAAGAAACGTTTGCTTCTGCGCCATCCATTAACATCATAAAAAGAACCATATGCTGGTTGCTTTTCATCAGTCTTTTTAGATTGTTTCTCACGCCAAACCTTTTGACATAGTCTTGCTGCTTGTTTAAGCTTCAGAGTATAGAGTTGATTTTTAAAAGCACCTTGCAATGACCAAGATTGATCACCGCCCGTCTCTGGCAAGTCTTTTTGTTCAGATTGACCGTTTTGATTAAGCTGATTTTGCAATTCAGCGATTGAATTTTTCGTTTTGAAAAACTCTTCAATCTTTGCATCAATATGACTATTCTTTAAATTTTTAACGAATTTTTTCCATTCCTTCTCATCTATTTCATCACCATCAATAAGAGGAAACTCCGGATGATCCGCTTGATATAATTTGAGAAAATTGCAGGGGCCTGATATCAAAGTCACAGAGAAAACATAAAGAGAGTGTTTAAAATTTTCTAGCATTCCATCAGCTATCTTGGCTAGTTCCTTATCTGTCATTATTTTATTTATATCTTCTTCATTTTGATAATATCGAGCAAATCTACTTTTTAATGCAGCTTCACTTAAATCGTCTATTCTATTTAAGCCCAGAATTTCCTGCTGATCTTCTGGGGTTTGACAAAGAATAATATCCGATATCGTCATCTCAGATATCGATTTTCTTAGTGAAAATAAAGTGGCATTTTCGTATTGTTCAAAATGCCGTTGAATAAATACAGTGGCATCAGACAATTGCAGCAAATCTGTTCCCAAGCCTTCTATCGGCGATTCAACCATTGCCAAAGCCAGATTGTTGTAACGCTTAAGAATTGAATTTTGTACTTTCCTTAATGCACTGCGCGCATCCTTATGCATTTTGTTTACATTGTCGGGATCAAAAGCAAATCCTAAAAATTCACTATTTACTGAAGGCATGGGAACTTGCGTCCCTTGCGTTATATGCACCGGTAACATCACTGGCGCTTTTATAGGGATAACATCAGGAAGCGATGAAAAATCGAACTCAACATCAAAATCGGAATATATTCCACATTTTTCTATCACTGATGAGATCACTCGAGCACAATCAGATGCTGCAGCCATATTTCCACCAGCATAGTTGCGTGCATGCATAAGTTCTTGCTGCGCACGTTCGAATAATTGCTTATCAAGATTATCTTCTAATAATTTAGGAATCTCAGTATCAAAATCAAATGGGATAATATTGATCTTCTGACAGAATGCCAATAAGTCATTCCGTGCTTGTGCAGTCAAACATTTAGAACTATAGACAAAAGTAAATGAAGCGTCTTTATTTTTAACGCTGTCGCGGATGAAACGCAATTGATTTAGAAAACTCAAAAATTCAGTGGGATTTTTGCTAAACCAAATTTTATAGTGATGTCGAAGATTAAGGTGCCAACTCATGGCGGGGTATGTTACCAGACTTAAGTTATCTTTTCTAACAAATTTTTTGGATCCTAAAGGATAGTTTGTTACTATGCTTTCTTTAAATCTCAGAGTATCGTTTAATCATGCAAAAAAGTGAAGCCGCACGTATTATCCAAAGAGCTTTTCGGCGTTATCTCGCTTTTAAAAATCGTCCAATAAAAGTGACTACCGTTGGCAAAGGCATTGTTAATATTAGACTTTCCATGACGAAACCAAGTAAGTTGTTTGGTAAAGAAGCTTTACCATTGGATACAGGTAAGGTGCATGAGGTCATGATCACGCGTGTCACTCCAGCTGAAGTCAGCCTTGTGTTAACAACAAATCAAGGCACACCCGAGGCATTTGTGAAACATCTTAAGGACTGTTCTGCAGGTTATGGTGCCATCATTAATGGGGGCTTTTATGCCATTAATGGTTTTTATGAGTTAAAACATAACCAACCCATTGGCTTACATCGATTTGAATATAATGCCTCAATCAGCCAAAACAAAGATGTGATTCGCAAAGATTTCGATAATACAAGGGAATTTTTTAAGCATAATAAGAAAGCGACAAGTAAGCCTTTTGAAGAGTATAAATCTAAAAAAGATATTGATTCACAATTACATTTGAAAACACAAACTCCTCATTCAGTGAAAGATCAATACGGTTTGTTTCGGATCAAGCTGGATGGTTCTGCAGATATTCAAAAAATGACTTCTTTTAGTGCTAAAGCTTTTAAAGCCTATCTTAAAGATGCCCGCTATCTTCTCAGTTCTGGTCCAATCCTTGTTTGGGACGATCAAATCTGTTTTAGCAAGCGGGATTTAAAAGATAAAAGATATCAGTTTAAACAGGTTTATAAGCACTTTGGTTCACACCCAGGTTCTGTGCCACCTGGCACCTTTTATCATGCCGATCAATTAAACCCCCGCTCAGCGATTGGCATAAATGCCAAAGGTGAATTGTTAATGGTGACGGTTAAAGGTGAAGAGAATCCCAGCAAAAGAGATGGCATGAGTTTGGATCAATTAGCGCTCTTAATGAAATTATTAGGTTCTAAAGTCGCTTTAAACCTGGATGGCGGCTATTCCGCTTGTCAGGGATTTTTCAATCAGGAGAAGATGGTAACTCCTCTTTTTGCGAAAAAGGTTGGCAGAGAAACTTTATTACCTTGCGCAATTGTTGCCAAAGAAAAAACCACAACGAGTAAAAACTATACTCATAAAACACCAATCATTTCTCGTGGAAATGTTAAGCGCAAACTAACGCTTGCTTTTGATTGATAAAAAAACTTATTATTTAAGCACAGCTATTTTTTCTTTCTTAGCAACTTCAAATGCCTTAGCTATTTCTTGTTTTGGCACCGATGCCGACCAAGAAGCAAAATAATCGGAATCCTTTAAAATGACTTGTGTAATACTGCGATTAAAGTCCCCTCTTCCAATATCAAATTTTTTACTCAAATTATTGACTAATAAACTTAAAGGTCGACTGATATCCTCTGGTTTAAAAATGGATAGTCCGTGTTGGGGGTTATTCTTCGCTTTCTGCCATATAGTGGCCAACTGACGTGATTGAACTGCAATGGCAAAAGCAACAAATAACTTTTGAGCATCATTTTCTGATGGTTTAGAATAAAAAAAACCATGAGTTCTTGTTTTTGCCTGTTCTGTTAACAAGCTATAAAACTCTGAAATGGGATGTGCTTTTAATAGCTGACTTGGTTCAATAAACTCATCCATTAAGTTTAAACCTTCAAGCTTAGTACGCATCAATTGTGTGAAGCTTTCTGTTAAATTATGTTTTTTAATAAAATATTTATAGATGGAGTTATCAACATCTGCTATGTATTTTGGAATGGATTCTTCTATGGCAAGACTACGCACTTCTTTCAAGCTTCCAGAATGATAACGATTCCATGTTTTCATTAAACGAATACATTCTTTTCTTTGCTGATCAGAACCTGCCAAATTCAGCAGTTTTTCTGAATAGTCAAGACAGTGTTCGGCAAAAGGTCCATTCAATCCGCTCATCATGGATCGTCTCTGACGTCTTGCAATTTCTGCTAACATTTTATCAAGATCTTTCTTTTGTTGATCGTCGCCAAATGATCTGACAAATAATGCCATTTGAATTAAATGTTGTTCTAATGCCACAGCTTGTGGATCAGGATGATAATCGTCTGCTCCTTGTTTAATAGTTAAGCTATTCTTTTTTAAAATAACATTATCAAATTTGTCAAGCAACGTTTGGATAGCACTTGTTGCCTCGCTCAAACATTCTTTTGCCCATTGATTAACGGTAACTCTCAATGTCGTGCTTTGACTAGACCAATCTACTATTAACCATTCAAATAATTTACCGTGACACTGCCATTCCTCTGGTTGTTGAGTTAATGCAGTTTTATTTTCTGTTGACATCATCCATTCAATTTTAGCTTTAAGGCTGGTAATCAGTCTATGTCTTCTTACAGTAGATAGATGGTTTATAAAGGCATTTTGACTCGATCCCTTTGGATCTTTAAAAATGCCATATGATTTGAGTTCTTCAAAAGACTCTAATGAAGCAATAAGTCTATCTGCCATTTGATTTGCCATTTTTGGGTAATTTCTTTGAATCGCGCTAAAGCAACGGAGTGTTTCCAGATCTTTGCTCTTTTGACTTTGATTCTCATAGTTATCGACCAGCAAATCCGAAAACGCTTTCAAAGCAGATGCTAATGGATCATCATAAGATAAATAAACTTTAATCATATTAATACGATGAATAACACTCTCTTTAGATGTCTTTGTTAAAATTAATTTATATTGATCAATATCTTTTTCATTGAAATCAATCAAATGAAGCTTGCCAAAATTTAAATTAGAAATAAAGTTACACAACTTTGTTGAGCAGTCAAGTGATGTTTTTGCAAGAAAATTCACAGACTCTTTAAAATCAGATGACAAATTGCTTTGATTGACAACTTCAACCATTGAGTTTCTTTTTTTAGTCAATTCGTATACATATTGATTATAATCGGGCGTGTCAACTTTTTCTATCAACTCTGCGTTTACTATCGATCCTTTCAAGCAATCATAGGCATTAATCATCAATTTTGATAAAATATTTTTATTATAAGCAATGATTTGTTCTCGATTAGAATCTGGTACGTCTTGGTTCAATATTTGCAGCCCCGAAACTTGAAATTCAAAATCTTCTAGCAGTTTTACCGCATCGAAAAATGATCCGAACTTTAAACAATAAGCAATTTTCATTCCCTTTTGATACAGCTCAAATTTTTTATTAAATAACGGCCATGACTTTTCTAAATTAAAGGCATTATCACGTAAATAAGATTTGATTAACCTGATATGATCATCGTCTAATTGATCATTTATTGTATCAAGCATTGTCATTAATAAAGATCTTACAAAAGGTAAATTATCATTGCCGTAAAATGAGGAAAGATTTGACTCATCATTTGGAAATTCTTTATTTTCAGAATGCACTTTTGCTTCAAGGAATGACCTTTCAAGGGCTGTAGAATCTGCATACTTTTCAGGATGACATAAGTAACTTTCAAGCCATAATAATCTTAAGTCATATAGTAATTGTTTATTTTCCGTGGGGAGAAAAAATTCAAGAAAATATTGCAAATGTCCTTCCCATTTTTTTTGTTTTTGACATTCCTTCACATGCTCATCGTAGGTTTCTAAAAGAAGGGCTTTAGCCTTTGGTAAGGTAATTAAAGAAGCTTCTAATGTGCCACTTAAAAGAGGTTTTACTTCACTTAAATAAGCTTTAGTTGAATCGGTATCATTTTTTTTCAAAAGTCTTTTAATTCTTAATAATCGATAAGTTTCTTTGTTCTGCAAAGTGCCAAAATGTTCTACCACTTGTGATAAATCTGAGGATTCAATTTTGTCACCTTCTTCATTTTTTGTTAGATGTTCAAAATAATGCGTAAACACGTTATCGAGATATTTAACAAAGGCAGCGTTACTAAAAAAATCATGATATAAGGCTTTATCTTTCAGAAGCTTTTGACACTGATTATTAACAATTAAATATTCAACGTGTTTGCCAAAATATAAAGCGGTTATTTCTGGATGATTAAATGCTAGCATTTCCTCTGCAAGCTCTGACTCTTTGCCTTTATATTTTTCATTAATAGTACTTAAGACAATTTGAATCAACTGAGGATTTTTCGCTATCTGTGCAAAAAATTGATATTCCTCTGGTGAGGTAGTGATGCCATCTTTTGATTGACTCATTTCAAAAAGAGTGACAAAACGTTTTTTAACATACTCAGCGAGGATATCAACATTCTCATCAGAGCATAATTTTAAGAGGAAATCAGCATATCGAGCATTTTCACCTTTATAGCCACTAACATATTTTCCTGCTTGCCGAATCAATAACTTTTTATAATGCGTTCCATTCATCTTATCTGCATTAATCACATCATTAAGATAAAGGGCGAAATTTTTATATTTTAACTGAGTACTACTTGCATCATAGACATCTTCTCCTAATAAATCCATTTCTTTTCTTTGGCGAGAGTTGAGAATATTATTTAATAAAATAAACTTATCTTCAATATCCTCAATCCTTTTTGCTTTCCACGTTTCAAAAGCTTTTGGAGAAAATCTTTCCAAAAAATGATATGCATCATCATTATAATCGTCCCCTATTGAGAAAATATATTTAATAGCAATTAAATCCATTAATTTTTTGAATACACTCATTTTGTCGCTATCTTTTAATAAACAAGCAATGGTTTTCATTAGTTGCTCATCTTCAGATGCATTTTTTGGAATTTTGTCACGTAGTATTATATCAACAATCGCTTTTACTGCGCTCACTTGTTCCTGTGTCCAATATTTTTCCCCAAATCGTAAAAATGAAAAGATGGCATCGGTGTTAAGTGTACGATGACTATCATTCTCATCTTGAGGATTAAGAAAATCAAATTTCTGTAATATGGAGATGGGATCAGATATTTCTTTAAATCTTATTAAATCTTCATTTGCTCCATAAGTTTTGATAAAGGTTTCCAAATCAGATAGTAAACCTTGAGGAAACAGGAATGACTTTTGAGATATACTATTCATCAACAGCGTTTCAAAATCATCAACCAAATATTTTGCAATTGTTTGACATTTATCATGAATGGCCTGTTTAGCTTTTGTGCATTCATTTCGCCATAAGGAAAAAAAATTGTACGACCGTGCTCTATTAAAAAAAGGCACCCATTTCAAAAGAACACCCATCGTCCATGAAGGTTTGAGTACTTCACCTCGCTTCATTTCTTCATCAAGAAGTTTTGGCAGCGCCAAGCCTGCTAAAAAGGCTGGGGATTCAGAAATATAATTTAAATTCAAGGTATACCCGAGGTTTCGATTAGCCTTAGCCAAGATTTCAAAATTACTAACTTGACGATAGGTTTCATTGATTAAAGTTGCAGTTTCTTGATAGTTGCCAACCAATTTATTTCTTATCCAACGCCAAATTCCTGTGATGTTTTCATTAGTTCTGAAAAACCAATATCGGATCCAACTTCCGGGGGTAAAACCTCGTGATGAGGGTACTAAAGAAGCAAGCGCAGATGGAATTAAATAACCATTTGAAGCAGTCACTTTAATTAAATTTGCATTATCTGTATTTGTTACCCATTTTGACGCTAGCCATTTTTTTAACGCATCATTGTTATTGGAAGTCTGGCATATTTTTAACAGAGCATTAAATTGTTCAAAATTCATAGAGAACGAAATAGTACCTTTAGGGATTTCTAAATCACTTATATCAACATCTTTGAATACAGATTGCTGAAGCACTTTGGTTAGGGCTAATAAACTATCATCACAGCGTAAATTTCCCGCAAGCGTTGCTGCTTGCAATCGCCAACCATATGCCGATTCACATTTTTCTCGATATCGCTTCAAAATACGTCTATTAATAGAGAGCGCAACTCTCAGACTGTTATCTGTTTTATTGGCTGAACTTTGAGGAACTGCTTTTTCAATATAGTCTAAAAAAGCTTCTATATTATCAAATTCGCTTTTTATTTTATTGAGATCTTGTATATTACATTTTGCAAGAACACCTTGTGATTGCCAACTTAATCGACATTCTTTTAGCTTTTTCTCTCGTAAATTGGGCTCATAACTGTCTTTGTCTTTGGTCCATTTTATCGCTTCACTTTCATTGCTATCTAAATCACAAGCCATTTTTTGTAGTTTTGTCCAAGGCGAATCTTCTTTAGTACTACTGTTTGGATCTTCATACGTTGACAAACTCTCAATCATTGCTTGTTTTTTTTCAAAAGCAAGTAAATCTTCTAGCCCTTGCTCATATTGTTTTTTTCGAGCACTTAAGTCCTTAGCAACACTTTTTACCAATTCAAATTCTTTTCCTTCGGCTGACAATCGTGTTTTCGCCAACTCGAATGCATTATTATAATCTTCTTGCAATTGATAAGCTTTTTGATGCTTTTCCACTTCACTGGTTGGTTGTTCTAATAATTGATTAATCGCATTGACAGCTTGGTTGAAACTTTGAAAATAATTTTGCTCACCCTGTTCAGTAAAAAATGTCCCAAGAAGACTATTTAAACGTGCTTTAGTTTCATTATTCTCGTTATCATCTAACTCTAGGAATTTTTCCATAGGAACACCTCAATGCATATTAACTTGCATGTCAACGTGGAAATATATACCGTGAAAAAGACATGATTATCATGTCTTTGGTGATAGGGATAATTGGAGTATAGTCAGATTTTTTGGGGAAATGCGGTGATATGCTCTCTACGTGCCGCGACGTTAACGTTCTTTATAGTCTCCACACTTTAATATCAACATTGGAGAACGCTTCTTTATCTAACACCGCTTTCACATCAATCATTAATCGATTGGCATCAAATTTTTCAGCAAATTCTTCGGCAGACATTTCACGATAATGATCATGTGCTACACATAACACAATGGCATCGACATCGATAATGTCATCCCAGTCAACAAGTTCGATATCATATTCTTTGAGGGCTTCATCTTTATCGGCTATTGGATCATGAACACAAAGTTCAATACCAAAGGATTCTAATTCATTAATGACATCCATTACTTTAGAATTGCGCAAATCACGGCAATTTTCTTTAAAAGTCAGTCCTAAAATGGCAACTTTTGACCCTTTAACAGGGGTTCCTAGATGGATCATTTGTTTGACAGTTTGATCGGCAATATATTTACCCATACCATCATTAATACGTCTACCAGCAAGAATTACTTCGGGACGATACCCTAATTGTTTCGCTTTATAGGTTAGATAATAAGGATCAATCCCAATACAATGCCCACCAACCAATCCGGGTTGAAAGGGTAAAAAATTCCATTTTGTTTTGGCAGCATTAATGACATCATGGGTATCAATGTTCATGCGCTCACAGATAATAGCTAATTCATTCATTAAAGCAATATTCAAATCACGTTGTGTATTTTCAATCACTTTTGCAGCTTCAGCGACTTTAATATTAGGCGCACGATAAACGCCAGCCGTCACCACGGTGCTATAAACTTCAGCAATAACATCAAGTGTTTCTGGATCTAAAGCGGATATCACTTTCACTACTTGCGCCATGGTATGCACTTTATCACCAGGATTAATTCTTTCGGGTGAATATCCCACTGAAAAATCTACTCCCGCTTTTAAATGTGAAAAACGCTCTAAGACAGGAATACATTCTTCTTGTGTGGCCCCAGGATAGACCGTTGATTCAAAAACAACGATATCATTGCTCTTCAAGAAGGGTCCGATGATCTCACAGGCTTTATAGAGGAAACTTAAATCTGGCTTGTGCGCTCCATCCGAAGGTGTGGGAACTGTTACTATGAAAAAGTCTGCGTGCTCGAGTTGAGATTTGTCGGCAGTGAAAAGGATATCAGCTTGACCCAAGGTTTCGCTTGTTACTTCTTGGGTGATATCTAGGCCTTTTTTAAGATCAGCAATCCGCTTGGGGTTGATATCATAACCAATGACATGCCCTTTTAAGCCAAAAGCCACGGCAACGGGGAGTCCGACATAGCCTAAGCCAATAACGGCTAATTTACGTTGATGGGTTGTCATGACCTGCCTCCTGGCGAATTAATCCAATCCTTTATTGTCACAGTATACCAATATAGATAGAATCCGGTTTGATTTCACCTGGTAGTCGAGTGGCGTGATGTTTAAAAGAAAAAGTTCAGAAGCTGGCTTAATTGGTTTGCCCGCCCCCTTATATCGTCGCCTCGCGGCAATGGTTTATGACTTCTTTATTGTTTTTTCCTTTTTGCTGCTCGCGACCACGATTGCTTTAATCATTAATAAAGGACAATCCCTCCTTCCTCACCAATATATATTTTTAACCTATTTGTTTATTAGCACAGGTTTATTTTTAGGTTGGTTCTGGACCCGCGGAGGCCAAACATTGGGTATGCTGGCTTGGAAAATTAAGCTAGTAGATGATAATGGTATAAACATAAGTTGGACGACAGCATTTTTAAGATATACCCTCGCCATTCCCAGCATTGGATTAGGAGCCATTGGTTTGATTTGGTGTTTATTTGATAAAAATAAACAAAGTTTGCATGATAAGCTAGCTAAAACGAAAGTTGTTCGCCGTTAAGCTTTAGGATGAACATGTGCTTTTTCATCTTCCGCCATTTTTGGACTATTCAAAACTTTATCTAATTTTTGAAATTCTTGATCAATTTTAGGCCAAACACTTTCTCCAGTTAAAGGTGGTTTTTTTAAAACAGGACTTATTTCTCCTTTTAATCGATTAAGTGTTGCTGAGTTTAAATTTTCTCCCTTATTCGGATCAAGATTATCGATAACATACTTAAATGTTTTTTCTACCTTTTCTTTCATCAGATTATTATCTACTTGGTTATTGAATTGATTAATTAATTCTTGTTTTAATGGTTCAAGTGCCTTTTTAAATTCTTGATAAGCCACATTGAGATCAGAATTCGAAGGTTTAGCTGTTGCGGATGTAACCAAAAGCGGATTTGCTGTAGCAGAATGTGCTGGTGCTTTGGTTATATTATGCAAAATAATAGGTGGCGCAATATGTAATGGATTAAGATCGGAGTGAGGTTGATCCTTATCATTGTTAGCTGCAACGGCCGCTTCTTGCTCCTGAATTAAAGCCCATACCTCATCAATACTGGGTAATGCTTCATCTTTTACTTCTGATACAGCTGTCGTTTGTGTAACAGGTGGGGTAACTGCTGGGGCAACTGTTTGGGTAGTTGTCGTCGTCGGAGCTGCCGCTTCAGCGGCTAAAGGTGCAGGTTGTTCTTTTACCAGTGGCTCCACGCTTAAATTATTTCCAAATTTAGCTTTAGCTTGCGGATAGATTTCATTAAATCTTTTAATCGCTTCTGCTTTTATCTCAGGATCGCTATTGTTAGTATAAGCTTTTAAACCGTTAAGCAAATCATTAATATATTTAACATCTTGATTTGCTAAATATCTTGGCGCGTCTTTAGGTACTCTATTTAGAAAACCCATCGCAGTAGCCTTTCGAACATCCGCTGGAATTTCTACTACAGGAGAAGGAGTTGGAGCTTGAACAGCAGCTTCTGGTTTTTTGCTTACTGCACCTTTAATAGTATTGGCAAACGTATTCAGCATACGTCTGAAAATACCCACTTGTTCTTCTGCTTTTGGCGCTTCAACTTTTGTATCCTCAGGCGCTGCTGGGGCATGCGGTTTTGTTGTTACAGGAGGTTGTGGTACAGCTGGTGCAACAGCACGTGGTACTGCAGCAGGTGGTACAGCTGCAGGTGGTACAGCAGCAGGAGGTTCAACAGCAGGTGTTACTGCAGCAGGTATTACTGCAGCAGGTGTTACTGCAGCAGGTGTTACAGCAGCAGGTGGTACAACAACAGGTGTTACAGTTTGCAATTTTTGTAATTCTTGAAGAGCCTTATCGACGAATACCTGAATGCGAGGAGATTTAATTTCAATATCAGAAATTTCACGTCTTAATAAATTTAACCTCACCTTATCAGCAGATGTCAAAGTGGCTTTTTCTACAATTGATTTATATTCTTTAACTTTCGCTTCAATCCGTGATTGCGCGACAACTTCTGCTGTGCTTCTGATGTTTTTGCTTGCAAAAGCAACAACATCATCACCTCTTGGGTAAACTTCTAGTGAGCGATCATATTGTTCTTGCTCAGTTAAATGGTAATCAGAGAATCTGGTACCAAAAGTTGTTTTAGCATTGAGTTTACTCGTTGATGTTCTTTGAATGACAATTCTTGCTTTATCTTGAGCATTTTGCAAAGCTAAATTACTTTGTCCAAGCATCTCTACTCTAAGCATATTAGGCTTACCATCTTCTGTTACAGCTGGGTTTGCATCTTCAATTGCAAATAACTCTCTTGTGAAGACATTCATAGGCAAAATATGTGGTTCGCCTAGATTTGCTTTTATTTCAATTTTAAGGTCCTTATAATTATTGGCTGATGATAACGTTTTTCTGTGTTTGTCTAAGATAGAATCTAATACTGGATCACCTTTAAGATTCTTCAGTCTATTTACACTCGCTCCATCTAATGCATTTAAGATTGCGTAACCGCTATGGTAATCATGTGCTTTCATCGTCTCATCTAATAAATGAACATAGAAAGCAAATCTATTTTTTTGTTCAGCTTCATAAGGTGCTAATACAATATCGTTGCTTACAGTAGATTGAATGTTATTATAGTCATCAATAAACGCTTTTATACTAGGGCATTTGTCTTGCGTTTCAGTTTTTAGCCAAGGACAACCTGGCAATTCAGAAGGTTTGATCTTAATTAACATCGAGAGATGTTTATTTTTTAAATCAGCCGCTACTTCAGCAGCTTTATTTACATCAAATTCAAATTTACCCGTGTTTGGTGGTGCGTTTAATATCTGAGCAACCTTATCTTGAAGTTTATCATAGTCAAGCGTGCTTTTTGCAATGCGTTCTAATTCCCCTGAAAGCGCTTGCGTTAGAAATTGTGAATCAATCACATTGTCCGATTTTTGAATAATTTGATTATAATGCTGAATTAAGGGATTCTTTTCTAATTCCTGTTTCTTGGCTTCATCAGTTTCTAACACATAGGCGTTTAGATCAGCATATTGCTGATTGAAAGGATCGGCTTTCACTAACTCTGTGATAAAAGTGACGATATTCGCTAATGCTTGCTTTTTAAGCTCATCAACTTTGATAGCTTTATATTGATCCATATTTTTTGCAATTTCACCTAGAATTTGCTCTGGCGTCATCACATAATTAATTGCTCTTGCTTGAGCCTTAATTTGTTCTGGGGTGCGATCGCTCGATGCAATATATTGAGCCAGCGTATTCTCTTGATTGGAAACAGTTAAACCTTTGAGCTTAGTACTAAGATATTCTGTTACTTCCTGAATTCTTTGCAACTTTTCAGCTTTTTCGGCTTTAACACCTTCTCCTTGTTCTGCCGTTGAAGGAACTGCCCATCTCTCCCTCTGTGTCTTTAAACTATCTGTAATCAATTTAACGGTAGCGGGTGTGACATATTTAAAATCAATTTTATCAAAACTTACCATTAATTCATTTGCTTTTAGAACGGAATTCTCCACACCAGTAAAAATCGGAATGAGTTTTTGTGGATCATTACTCTTGTTAAATTCATCAACCATTTTATCGTTTTTTACTTTTTCGGCTGCTTCATCTTTTTCGCCAATTGTTTTATTTAAAGCTTTCGTTAAGTTGATAACGTCTTCGGTTACCTCATCAAATGTCGTACTGCCAGGCTTGCTTTTTTCAAGTTCTTTTTTAAGCTCAGCCATCAACATACCGTATCTTGGAAAGCGTTGTATTGGCGTAATAAGCATACTCCCGAGTTTATAATTGTAAATTTTTGGGGGAATATTCATGCCATGCTGTGCTTCGAAGTAATTCTTGTAATGCTGCATTAATGATTCTAATCCCACTTTCCATTGCATGGGATCGCGATTTTGTAAATGAACCATTAATTCCTCTTGTGCTTCTCTTAATTCAACAAATTTTGCAAAAATAACTTGCAACTGTTCCTTAGACGTAAAACCTGCTAATTCATCGGGGGGGAGGGTATCATAGATATTTACCATCGCTTGCATTTCCTGTTTACTTTGAGCATTCATTGCTTTTAAGTAACTCTTTTCCGATTCAAGTAATTCTCTGTAAACACGAGCTCCCTTCCCTTCAAGACCTAAAAATCCAATATTGTATTCAACTGTGCCAGGATCAATGTTATGTAAATCTTTTTGAGCTACGGTTGAAGGTGCTATTGTAGAAGGTGTGGTTGTAGCAGCTGGTTGAGCAGTTTGAGGTTGAACTTTTTGCTTTTCATCCTCTACTTTAGCTTGCTCTACTTTTGCCTGAAGACTTTTAAGCCTTTCTTCTTTTGCTTTAGCTTTTGCGGCTGTTGCTGCTACCATCGCTTCTGTCGGCACAAAATTTTGTTTTTGTTCTTCCAATACTTTCTTTTGCTTAGCGCGTTTTTCTTCTATGGCTCTTTTTTCATCCTCTCTAGCTTTGGCTCTTTGTTCTTGAAGTTTTTTGACTTCAGGATCTTCCAACACCGCATCTAATTGAGCATCCATAGCCGCTTCTAATTCACTTTTCTTTTGTTGTTTAATTGCTGCAGCTGCTTTTTCTTCTTCTTCAGATGCCTCTAATATGTCTATGCCCTCTCTGAAGGTAGCCTCTTCCTCCTTTCTCTTTTTGGTCTGCTCTTGCAATTTTTTTAGCAACTCTTCTGGAGAGATGTTTTCTTTGTCTTCTGGGCCTTTATTGCTCATACGTTTAACTCCCCCATTTGATAACGGAACACTATATATAGCGTACCAATTTGACATTTAGACTGGGGTTCTAAAGGGAGAGTTCAATTGAATAGAAGATTTTATGAACTATTTGGATATAGGTCAGACCAGAAACCTAAAAAATACAAGGATTTGTTATATTAGTCATTTTACATTACATAACTTTTTACCACATGAAATCCTAAATGAATTTCAGTATTATATGACTTACTTGTTTATGAGGTGAATAAGTCATGTATGAGGAATACAATAAATTATATCAACGTTTACGAGCAATAGAGCCTACGCTTGCACCAGCATTACCCGAAAATAATTATCTGGAAGCTTACAATGCGGCATTGCAAAGCGTTGCAGCGACACAGCTGAATGAAGTGCAATTTTTAAGACGCTATCATCAGTTACCAGCCAATGCCTTTGTTATTCTAAATGAAAACATGCTTACGCCATTAGAGAGGTTGGAGCAACAAAGCCATAACCTTGATGACTTCAATGGCAATATTATTCTAGAAGGAATTAATAAAGACAGTACCTCATTAAATCTGCGAGGACGACATCTCACTCGCTTTCCTAGACAACTATTTGAGAAGCGAGAAAATGGATTGACAGAGTATTGGAAAAAATTAAAAAATTTTTCAAGCCTTTTTTCAATTTCATGTGCACGTATATTAATCATATCAAACTCTGAGTCCTTCTTATAAAAACAATCCCACCATGAAAAACAATGGGATTGGTAATATAATTTACAGCAATGTATGCAAACCTTTATTTGCTACAATACTCAGTAACTTTAATGATGTTCCTCTGGGATGCTTTTCACCTTGCTCCCACTGCCTAACAGTTGAAACTGTCGTATTCAGAAATTTTGCAAATACGGCTTGACTTACTTTTTCACGTAAGCGAATTTTCTTAATCTCATATCTGTTCAGATCTTTTACGGGTTGCAAGCATAACGCTTCAAACTCACGCATCGTCGTCGCATCCATGATACCCGCATCATATAGGCCTTGGGCCATTTCTTTTGCAGCATCAAGCATAGTCACTTTTTTTGCTTTCTTTCTTGTTGCCATCGCGCTAAACCTCTATTAATTCACCATTTTCAATAAGCGTTAATATTTGAACTTCAGTAAGATCTAAATAATACCTAGCGAGAAGTTTATATACTTCTTTTTCTCGTGAACTAATATTATCTTTTTCATTTTTTGAAAAGCCATAAACAAAAATAGCTCTATCACTTTTCTTAAATACAATTAATGTTCTGTAGCCACCACTTTTACCTTTCCCAGGCCGGGCAATACGTTTTTTATACAAACCACCACCTAAATTAACATCATATAAACCATCTTCCATTTCCTGTATAACTTGCTTTATAAGGATATCAGGTAATTTTTCTGATTTAGTCCATTGGTGAAATCGTTTATACTTAAAAACTCGCACTGCAAAAGTTCCCTTAAATTTAGACTATATCACTAAGTGGTATAATGTCAAGTGGTGCATATCCCCTTAATTAAAGGTTAGGTATCTATCTGCAAAGCTGCCTTAATGAGTTCTTCTTAAAAAGAACAATCCAACAATGAAGAACAGCAAGGTCGGCAAAAAAGCCCCTATAATCGGCGGGATTTGATAAACCAGGGTAAGCGGTCCGAATAATTGATTAAAAGTGTAAAACACAAAACCAACCAGCACCCCTACCAACATGCGAAGACCCATTGTCGCAGACCGCAGTGGACCAAAAACAAAAGGAATGGCTAAAAACATCATCACTAACGTAGCCAAGGGGCGAACAATTTTTTGCCAAAAGGCTAGTTTATAAGGTTTGGCGTCTAATTGGTTTTGTTGACGATATTTGATGGTTTGCCATAGTCCGACTAACGAAAGTTCATCAAGATCTTTAACCCCCACCAAACTTAACACTTGTGGAGAGATGCTACTCACCCAATCAAGCTCTTCGATTTTACTTCGAGATGTTGAGCGTCCTTCAAAGTGGGTTTCTTGAATATCATGCAACACCCAATGATCGCGAACATAATCGGCATTACGCGCAAAGCTCGCTTTTTCAAGCTTCATCTCTTTATCAAATTGGTAAAGCGTTATGCCTTCCAAGTGTCCGCCATTAACCATAGTTTGAATATGAATAAAGTCATTGCCATCCCGCATCCAAGTTCCATTGGTTGTTCTTAAGGCTTGACCGGCACTCAAACTTAACGCTTTTTGATGATGCGCTATTTTTTCAGCTATGGGGGATACCCATTCTCCCATCAGCCAGACACCGATCGCTAACACTAAGGCAAGCTTAAGCACGGCAGTGATAATATCGCCAATGCTCATACCCGCGGCGCGGATAACAATCAGTTCACTGCGAGAAGCCAATAAACCTAAACCCAGTAATGTGCCCACTAATGTCGCCATAGGGAACAGTTGTGCTATATGTTGAGGTGTTGAAAGAACAATAAAAGAGATAGCATTCATCGTTGTATAATCGCCAGTGCCCACATAACGAATTTCATTCACTAAAGAAAAAATAAACTCTAAACCAACAAATAGCGTCATGACTAACAGAATAGACACTAATATTGATTTCCAAATGTAGAGTGTTATTTTATTCATTATAGGAAACGCTGTCTTATCCAATGGTAACCTTGAAACGCTCTACCTGAGGTTTTGGCTAAAAATAATAAACCACAAACCAGTAGTAATAGATGTACCCACCATACACCAATGTAGGGGGTTAAAACACCGCTTGATACCCAGCGTTTACTTACCGTCAATAAATTGAAATAAAGTATACAAACCACGACGGCAATAAATAAACGACTAAAACGTCCAGATCGTGGCGGCACACGGCTTAATGGTAATGCAAGAAGAGCCAGCAAAGGTGCTGACAAGGGAATAGAAAGCCGCCATTGAAGCTCTGCGAGATTACTTAATGTTGGATTGTCTATCAACATTTTTGTTGGCATCGTTCGATGAAAATATAAACCTTCTGGTGTTTTAGGTTCTTCGAGTAGCCGCACATATTCTTGAAATTCTAAAATACTATAATCCATCTCTCCGGGTGTGCCGTGAAAGCGTTGACCTTTTATCAACGTTAAATAGTTTAGTCCTGTTTTTTGATCGGTAGTGACATTACCACTTTCTGCACTGATCAAACTCCAATCATTTCCTGCAGCGTCACCTTTAGGTTGTTCAGCGATAAATACCCGTTTTAACTCTGAACGATCCGAACTCAGATCGGAAACATAAAAAACTAACTTATCTTTATTGAAGGCATGAAAGCGACCAGGCGCTATGGTTTGCACCAACAACATCGGCCCTTCAGTATGCAGTAGCTGTTCTCGATATTGCGCAAATATGGGTGACCAATAGCAGGTAAGACCGCCCGCCATCACCATTACTATCAAGCCAAGGCTCATACTAACGGTTAATAAGCGCTGCCATGAAACACCACATGCCAACATCACTGGAATTTCGTTATCGGCAAAAAATCGACTAAAACAAAGTAAAATTGCTAAGAACAAACCTACCGGTAACAAAAAGGCCAGCAGATCGGGAATTTGGAATAAAATAACTTCTAACAACACATTGGGCGGGATAGTCCCAGAAGCTGCCTGAGCAACCAGTCTAACTAATTTGTTACTTATGGCAATAAGTAATATAACTAATATTACTGCAAAAAAAGTATGGCTGACTTCGCGAAATAGATAACGTCTTAGTAACACATGGACTCTCTCTACGCTTTTATGTGCAGTAATGATAAATTATGCCCCTAACAAAGGCGAACATTAATAACCAAAATATCGTAAAATCTGAATATAATGCCCACAAATAAGTAAGAAAGCATACTCTGCGGAGAAAATATGGAATTTAGTGTCAAAAGTGGTAATCCCGAAAAACAACGCACTGCCTGTGTTGTTCTACCCATTTATGAATCACGGCGCCTATCGGCAATAGGTGAAAAATTCAGTGAAGCTAGCAAGGGATATCTTGAAAAGCTCATGCGCCGTGGCGACTTAGAGGGTAAATTTGGCCAAATGCTTTTATTGCAAGACATCGACGGGATCCCTGCCGAAAGGGTCTTGATGCTGGGTTGTGGCAAAGAAGGCACATTAAGTGAATTTCAATTTCGCGATCTGATGCTAAAAACTATCGCTCTTTTAAACGACACAGGCGCACTCGAAGCCGTATTTTGTGTCACAGATATTCAGGTAAAAGATAAAGACTTAAGTTGGAAAATTCGACAAATCATTCAATGCTTTCACTTAGTCAATTATCGATTTGATGATTTTAAAAGCAAGAAAGAAAGTATTAAACGCGCATTACGCAGAGTTATCTTTAGCGTGCCTTTGAAACGCGAAGCAACACTTGGTGAAAAAGCGGTTAACGAAGGCGTTGCGATTGTACGCGGTATAGAATTAACTAAGAACCTGGCGAATGTACCTGCGAATATCTGCACGCCTTCCTATTTAGCAGATAAAGCGAAAAAATTTGCCAAAGCACATGCCAAAGTGAGCACGGCTGTTTTAGAAGAAAAAGATA
The DNA here is from genome assembly GCA_963829835.1 of uncultured Pseudomonadota bacterium. GTDB lineage: Bacteria > Pseudomonadota > Gammaproteobacteria > Berkiellales > Berkiellaceae > Berkiella. The sequence goes on along the minus strand of CAWHKC010000004.1, from coordinate 2,496,164 downwards.
TGATGTCCCTTGGCATGGGATCGCTTTTATCAGTCACTCAAGGAAGCAACTCTTCTGCCAAATTAATCACTATGGAATATCGTGGTGCACGCAAAGATGTTAAACCGATCGTCATCGTGGGCAAAGGGATCACGTTCGACACTGGCGGCAATAGTATTAAAGTTCCGCCCAACATGATCGGCATGAAATATGATATGTGTGGTGCTGCCACTGTTTTTGGTGTATTAGAAGCAGCAAGCCTACTTGAACTGCCATTGAATATTATTGGTGTGATTCCCTCTTGTGAAAATATGCCGGGCCCAAGTGCAACCCGACCTGAAGATATTGTAACCAGCATGTCCGGTCTCACCATTGAAATTCTCAATACCGATGCCGAAGGTCGTTTGATTCTCGCAGATGCCCTCACCTATTGTGAGCGTTTTCATCCTGAGGTTGTGATTGATGTGGCAACGTTAACGGGCGCTTGTGCGCTAGCGCTTGGTCCTTATGCCAGTGGCCTAATGAGCAATCATCAAGCCTTAGCAAATGATCTTCTTAATGCCGGAATGATGAGTTCTGATAAAGTTTGGCAGTTACCACTGTGGGATGAATATCATGATGCGCTTAAATCAGAATTTGCTGATGTTTCCAATGTTCCCATCGCCCCTATAGGCGCAGGTACCATTGTAGCGGGCTGCTTTTTAGCGAAATTTGCCAAAAAATTCAACTGGGCACATCTGGATGTTGCTAATACCGCAACTGTTTCAGGTCCCAAAAGAGGCGCTACTGGGCGCCCTGTTCCCTTACTTATGCAGTATTTAATTAATCGGTGCACATAATGACATTAGATAAAACGTATCATCCACATGATTTAGAAAAAAAATGGTATCAGCAGTGGGAAAAAGCAGGTTACTTTAGCCCAAAACCTGGCAGCCAAAGTTATTGCATCATGCTTCCTCCTCCTAATGTCACCGGTACATTACATATGGGGCATGCTTTTCAAGACACCATTATGGATACACTGATTCGTTATAAACGTATGAAAGGTTATCAAACCCTCTGGCAAGGTGGCACCGATCATGCGGGCATTGCGACTCAAATGGTGGTTGAACGACAATTGCAAGCGCTGGATGTGTGCAAGCATGATCTTGGTAGAGATGCTTTTACCCAAAAAGTGTGGGAATGGAAAGCTCAATCTGGAGATACCATCTCAAGACAAATGAGACGATTGGGTACTTCGGTTGATTGGACGCGTGAACGCTTTACGATGGATGAAGGCCTTTCTGAAGCGGTTAAAGAAGTTTTTGTTCGACTGTTTGATGAAGGTTTAATTTACCGTGGGACACGCCTCGTAAATTGGGATCCTAAACTGCGAACAGCCGTTTCTGACTTAGAAGTCGACTCTACAGAGGAAAGTGGCAGCTTATGGTATCTGCGTTATCCTGTTGAAGGGACCAATGAACATTTAATCGTTGCCACAACACGACCTGAGACCATGTTAGGCGATGCGGCTGTGGCTGTGCATCCTGAAGATAAACGTTATCAACATTTGATAGGAAAAAACGTTCAACTGCCTTTATGCTCTCGTCTTATTCCAATCATTGCAGATGAATATGTTGATCCTGAGTTTGGAACGGGTTGCGTTAAAATAACCCCCGCCCATGATTTTAATGATTATGAAATCGGTAAAAGACACCACTTACCCATGATGAACATCTTTACTGAAGATGCCATCATTAATAGCAATGCACCAGCTCCTTATCGGGAACTTGACCGCTTTGTTGCCAGAGAAAAAATTGTGAACGATCTTAAACAACAAGATCTTCTTGAAAAAATTGAGCCTTACACCTTGAAAGTGCCTCGCAGCGAACGCACTGGCGAAATTGTAGAACCTTTTCTGACCGATCAATGGTTTGTTAATGCAAAAGTGCTTGCTAAGGACGCCATTGAAGTCGTCAAATCAGGGAAAATTGAATTTGTTCCTGAAAATTGGGCTAACGATTATTTTGAATGGATGAACAACATCCAAGATTGGTGCATTAGTCGTCAGATCTGGTGGGGACATCGTATTCCTGCGTGGTATGATATTAACAATAAGGTTTACGTTGCACGGTCTGAAGAAGAAGTTCGAAAAAAATATAAATTAACTGATGATGTTCTGCTCACACAAGATAGAGATGTACTTGATACCTGGTTCTCATCCGCTTTATGGCCATTTTCAACGCTCGGTTGGCCTCATGAAACAAAAGAACTCAAAAATTATTATCCAACGGATGTGTTGGTCACTGGCTTTGATATTATCTTTTTCTGGGTAGCCCGCATGATCATGATGGGGCTAAAATTTATGGGCGATATTCCTTTCAAGCAAGTTTTTGTCACCGGTCTCATACTTGATTCTCATGGGCAAAAAATGTCTAAATCGAAAGGAAATATTTTAGATCCTATTGATTTGATAGATGGCATCGATTTAGAGAAGCTCGTTCAAAAACGTATTTTTGGCCTCATGCAACCTAATATGGCCAAGAAAATTGAACAAAATACCCGTAAAGAATTTCCTGATGGTATCCCTAGTTTTGGTACTGATGCATTACGCTTTTCATTAAGTGCTTTTGCCACCACAAATCGTTTTATACGTTTTGATCTGTCACGGGTTGAAGGCTATCGTAACTTTTGCAATAAGATTTGGAACGCGGCACGTTATGTGTTTATGAATCTTGAAGATAAAGATTTAGGTAAAACACCTCAAGACCGTGAATTCAGCGTTTATGATTTAGGGATGATGTCAATTTGGCAAAAAACCAAAAAAACTATCGAAGATCATATCGCCCTCTATCGATTTGATATCGTTGCTAACACACTCTATGAATTTACCTGGAATAACTATTGTGACTGGTATCTGGAGCTCGCAAAGCCGATTCTAACGTCCGATGCTTCCACTGAAAAACAGCGCTGTGGTACGCGTTTCATGTTGGCGACCATTTTAGAAGAGCTACTTCGTGTGATGCACCCCATCATGCCTTTTATCACTGAAGAAGTATGGCAAAAGTTGATTCACATCATGGGTGATCATTATCAAGCTCAAGATAAAGCCTCCATCATGATTCAGCCCTATCCTGAAGTGGATGCTCAAAAGATTGATGAAAAATCAGAGCAGACACTCAAATGGATCCAAGCCTTTATTATGGGTGTGCGAACTGTTCGTGGTGAAATGAATTTAAGTCCGAACAAAGTCCTTAACGCTTTTTATAAAACCACATCAAATAAAGTGGATGAAGCTTTTTCAACCAATTTACAAAGTCTTAAAGCTTTAGCAAAATTAGGCGAGATATCAAAGTTAAACAACAATGATTCCGCCCCCATTTCTACTCATATTATTGCTGGTGATTTTGAACTTTTTATTCCGCTTGAAGGAACGATTGATAATATTGATAGCGAAATTCAACGGCTTAATAAAGAAATTCAAAAACATCAATCTGATTTTGAATTTGCGCAAAAGAAATTATCAAATGAAAATTTTGTCGCTAAAGCAAGCCCAGATGCTGTAGAAAAGGAAAAGCAAAGAAAAGAAACGGCAAGTCAAGCGATTGCTAAAATAACCGAAACGCTTGAGAAAATGAAGGCTCTACAGAAAAAAAAGTGATGATGAACAAGGAGACATATGAAAAGAGGCGTATCAGTCACCAAGGGATTGGCTGATTTAGCTGAAGGATTAGCAGAATTAAAAATATCGACTCATGATGGAGAAGATGATTTTGATCTTCTAAAGGCCATCCAAACATGCACCGATGCAAACAAAGCCGAAGATCTTTTTGGTTTAGCTTACACAATTAATGATCCATCATGTTGGTTAGCATTTCTTGAAAATCCAACACTTAGCGCTTTTATTACTATTATAGAACTACAAAAGATTTTAATCGGTATGAATACCTACATTAAAAGCTCCATTTACCGCCCTCCTGCACTCCATGAAATTGGACACACTATCGCAAGAAATGCACAGTGGTGCCAATGGCTTTCCTATCCTGCTTTTCTCCCTTATTTGAAAGAGGATAAAAAATTAAGAGAATATATTGTAGGCTCCGCTGATTTTTTAATGCGTCTTGATCACAAATTGATTAGCGATCTCGTCGTTGATTTTCCTGATAACGCTTTAACTGTACTGCAAACTTTATACAAAATTCTTAACAGTAAACTTCCTACTTCTAAAGAATTTAAATTGACGATTCTTACTTTGCAATGGATTAAAGAAAGATCACCATCTATATGGGCTCAAAGTGAAAACCTTGATGGTTATATCGCTAAACATGGTGAGATGGGTGTTAAAGTCTTCGTTCTTCCCAAAGATCATGTCACAGTATACACACCTTTAAGAACGGCTCTCCAGAATACCCAAGATGCAACTGAAGGTGTCACAATAGAACGTTCTGAATTGAGTGAAAAAGAAAAGAAGGTGTTAAATATCTCTTACACTTCTTCTTGAAGGCGAGGTGTGGGGCGTAAGTCCTTAGGTACTTTCAAATCCCACACTAAACCAAAAAGCTTTAATGTGACTAATAGCCATTTGCCCATATCGATTTGATACCATTTATGGCCAAAAAAGGGCATTTGCATAAAGCGATGATGATTGTTGTGCCAGCCTTCCCCAAAGGAAACTAAAGCAACCAATGCATTGTTACGGCTGGTATCGGGGGTTGTTGGATAATCTCTGGTACCCCACCAATGACAAATGGAATTCACGCACCAGGTCACGTGGATACACAGAAAGACTCTTAAAAAGCCTCCCCATAATAATCCCATCCAACCACACCATAGTGTGGGGATAATTAAACCTAAAATGCTGTAGCCAAGATAATTCTTTGATATATGCTTGATAGCTTTGTCTTTGAGTAGCCATTTTCCATAACGACGGAAGTTAGGACGGTGCTCATGAAAAATCCAACCGCAATGCGCAAACCAGAACCCACCCACTTCAGGAGAATGAGGATCGCCTGGTTTATCCGAAAATCGGTGATGCTGGATATGCAAGCTTGCCCAACTAGCCGGACCGCCTTGCATCGCAAAGGTGCCAGCAATCATAAATAGACGACGTAGTAATGGTGTAGTTTGAAAAGCACGATGGGTTACTAAGCGATGATAGCCTAACGTGATCCCTAGCCCTGAGATACAATACATGACTAATGTACAGATTAGCACTTCCTTAGTTACCCACCCTTCATACCATGTCCAAATAGCAAGAGGAACGGTGATTGGTGTGATGAACACTAAGAACCATGCGTAAAAGTAGCTTAATGAATACGGGCGTCGCTTTACCATATCAGAAAGTATAACATTTAGAATAAGCATGTCGAATCAAATAGTAAAAATTTCACCAAGGGACAAAAAATGATAAGTGATCCCATATTGAAACGTTTGGTTGCCAAAGCTTATTTGAATGGTTTTGGCGATTTACACCTTTTTACACCAGAACAAATGCGACTTAGCTTAAGAGCACCAAAGTTAAATGTTGAAAGAGCTAGTTACCAAGATTTCCAGACCAATGATGCGGTACAGCTGCGCTGTTATACACCAGCCAATGTTCCAGCAACTCAAAGCTTGCCTGGGGTCATTTACATTTCAGCCACTGCTTTTGTCGTAGATAGGCTCGATACTAGCAATGATTATTGTAGTTTGCTTGCTAACAATTTGCAGATGAAGATCATTAATGTTTGCCATAGGTTAGCACCTGAACATAAATTCCCAAGATTTTTGTATGACTGTTTAGACAGTATTAAATGGGTCGCCAAACATTCGAATGAACTGCAAGTCATGCCTGACAAATTAAGTATTTGGGGAGAAAGTTCAGGCGGTAGCATCGCTGCAACTTGTGCCCATATTTTAAGAGATGAAGAGCTCCCTCTTTTAAAGCATCAAACCCTGTTTTATCCCATGGTCGACTTAGTCACCCCTTTTCCTTCTAAGGATGAATATCAGTACGGCTATATGCTTGATAAGCCCTTTATCCAATGGTTAGATGCCAGGGGTTTTCAACCCGAACAAGACCGTTCAGATCCTCTAGCTTCTCCTCTACTTTCAAAACGTTTTGACAATTTACCACCAGCTACCATTATTACGGCAGAATGTGATCCGTTGCGCGATGAAGGTGAAGCTTATATTCAGAAATTATTAAGTGCGAATGTCAAAGTTTTCGCTAAAAGATTTGAAGGGATGATCCATTGTTTTATGCGGTTTTATCCTAAGGTGCAAGCGACACAGGGAGCGCTTGCGTTTGCTTGTGAATCTTTAAAAGAATCTTTAGCTCATAATTGAATTATCGTAGGGTGGGCAAAGCGCTTAGCGTGCCGCCCACCATCTTCATTGAACTGGTGGGCACGCTAAGCGCTTTGCCCACCCTACATCAGAATCAGCACCTACTTCTTAGTTGCATCCGGCGTAGTTGTGGTCGTCGTCGTCGTCGTGGTTGTTGCCGCTGGTTTTTCTGCACTGGCTATCGTTGCCGTAATGCTATGTATCGCAATGCCCACTTGGCTATCAGAGAGTGGCACCCGAACCACTTCAACATTGGCAACCAATTTTTGATCGATAGATTCTGAAGAGCTCTTATAATTGACATCTATCGGGACCTGAACTTCCCAAGTATAAATCCCATTAACAGCACCTTCTTTTATGATTTTACCTTTCTCAGATACTTTGGCGGTTACTGTGAGTCTTTTGTCCTGCACGGTATTTAAATTTTTCGATTCATCCAAGGCTTTCATATAGGATTCATAACCTTGGGCTGTAAAATAATGCCGAATCGCTGTTAACACATCTGGGAAATTTTTATAATTATAAGTATAGATTTGTTCAATACCTTGCATGGTCCAAATAAGCACTTGATTTGAAGGTAAATTTGATTGTGCTAATGGCACAGAGGGCATTTTGCTTTCTTTGAGATCACTGAGATCACGCTCAATTAAGCTCATACGAACTTCTATTTCTTTCATTCTCGATTGCAAAGACATAATATCCGACACGGTATCAGCACATGACGCTCCCGATACAATTGATAAGCCAGCAAGTAATAATAGTTTTCTCATAATTTAATCCTATCTATTTTGTTAGAGAATGACGTCTTGCTTAAGGTGTCGCACCATATCATCATATGATTGCGTCTTGTAAAAAAATTGTTTCCATGAGGTTATCAGCTCATGATTATCTTGATGCCAGGGGTGGAAAAAGGGTAAATAATATCGCAAATACGGCAAAATTAACTTTCGTACAAATCCAGGCTTTCCCCAACACAGGGAGAAACATTTCACCCAAAATGCTAATTTGAGGTGACATTTATCTCGAATGATAAGATGAAAAAAATTACGAATTAATAATCCGCCTAGCATACCTGTCACTAACCACATACCAAAAATTCGAGCAAAATAGCCCCCACCTATCGATTGATATAAATCAAAAATAACGGCTTTATGTTCAATTTCTTCAATTGCATGCCAACGCCAAATGGCTGCGCTAATGGGGAGTGCATTTTGCAACCATTGTTTATCTTTGAGCACTAAATTGGAAATAATGGCAAAAAAGTGTTCGCCGGCCAAAGAGAGCGATAAATGCATTTTCGGGGAAAATCTTTTGGCAAGCCATTTAAACTTTTTTAAATTCCCTTTTTCTAATCTTTTAGTATCATACCCTTGGCTTTTCAATATCAGGTTGTAACGAATAAACTCACTGCCATGAGCAGACTCTTGCCCGATAAAACCAATAAGTTGTTCACGGATCTTAGGATCTTGTACTTGGTCGATGTAGGGTAATACGCTTGATATGGCAAGACGTTCAAAAGCAGGCGTGAGAATCGCTATCGCATTAAACATGTGCGTTTTAATTGGGCAGTTATCATTCCAATATTTTGGTAGATCTTTGGTGATCCCAAATTTGAGGCGTCTAGGAATGATTTCATCTGCTTCTGACAATTCTTTTACCTTCCTTGGTTTCTCGCGTAGGGTGGGCTAAGCGCAGCGTGCCCATCATCTGATTCGGTGGGCACGCTAAGGCTTTGCCCACCCTACTTTCAAGACAGTCTTTAGTGCTCTCTAGTTTCCTTAAATTCTAATTCTGGCCACCTTTCCATGGTCATATTTAAATTTACATTAGTTGGTGCCAAGTAAGCTAGATGTTCAGCACTGTCTAAGGCTAAATTAACACTCAGTTTAGCTTTGAAATCAGATAATTTCTTTTGATCTTTGCTATAAACCCATCTTGCGCACACGACCCGGATCTCGTCATAGACACATTCAACGTTGTATTCAAATTGTAAACGGTATGCCACGACATCAAATTGGAGGATCCCAACGGCGCCCACAATAATCAAATTGCTGTCTATTGGTCTAAAAATTTGGGTGGCACCTTCTTCAGAAAGCTGAATGAGTCCTTTTTGTAATGCTTTCATCTTTAAAGGATCTTTTGGGCGAACGGCTTTAAATAATTCAGGGGCAAAATTGGGAACACCCAAAAATTTAAGATCCTCTCCCTGACTAAAAGCATCCCCTATCTTAATGGTGCCATAATTATGCAAACCAATAATGTCACCCGGCCACGCTTCTTCAACATGATCTCGTTCCCCTGCCATAAAGGTCAGCGCATTGGAAATCTGAACATCACGTCCCAAACGAACATGCCGCATCTTCATACCTTTGCGATACGTACCAGAACACACTCTTAAAAAAGCAATACGATCCCGATGTGCTGGATCCATATTGGCTTGTATTTTAAAAACAAAGCCACTAAAGTTATTTTCTGATGGAACAACTTCTCGATTTTCAGTTTCTCGTGGTTGAGGTGTTGGCGCGTAATCGACCAAAGCATCTAAAATTTCACTGACCCCAAAGTTATTTAAAGCTGATCCAAAGTAAACCGGCGTTAATCTTCCTTCCAGAAAAGCTTTGTGATCATAAGGGTGGCTTGCCCCTTTCACTAAATCGAGTTGTTCACGAAATTCTTTAATAATATCGCCACATTTTTCATCTAACAGCGGGTTATTGATCCCTTGGACGGTGACAGGCGTTTGCACAACTGCCCCTTTTCCTGGTTCAAAAAGATAAACACGATCTTGTAAAAGATGGTAAACCCCTTTGAATAATTTCCCCATGCCAATAGGCCAAGTCATCGGAGCACATTGGATTTTAAGAATATCTTCTACTTCATCTAATAAATCGATGGGATCGCGACTATCTCGATCAAGTTTGTTAATAAAAGTTATAATAGGTGTATCGCGTAATCGGCATACTTCCATCAGTTTGACGGTACGGGACTCTACCCCTTTTACCGCATCAATCACCATTAAAGCAGAGTCGACTGCCGTTAAGGTGCGATAAGTATCTTCTGAGAAATCTTCATGGCCAGGCGTATCTAATAAATTGATAATGGCATCACGATAAGGAAACTGCATCACGGAAGTGGTAACCGAGATACCCCGTTGTTGCTCAAGCGCCATCCAATCTGACGTGGCATGACGAGACGCTTTGCGGCCTTTGACAGTACCAGCTAACTTAATCGCACCTCCGAAAAGCAGCAACTTTTCGGTTAAGGTCGTCTTCCCGGCATCAGGGTGGGAGATGATAGCAAAGGTACGTCGCCTCGCTATCTCGTTTACTAAGCTAGACATCTTTCCTCGCTCTAAAACCCACTGTTATATATCCTTTTCGACAGATGCAAGGATATATCATATAGGAGGGTATCTAGCAAACTACTTTATTGGGCCAAATTGATGTAGAGTGTCACCTTCAAATTTCAGGGTAATAATCAGGAGTACTCATGACCAACCCGGCTAAAGATCCAAAGGGCCCAGCTGTTAACCAAAGCGGTGAACAGCACAGTTTAAACGTCATCCCGTTGATGATTTGCTTTGCTCTTGGACTTATCGGCTGGTTTTGCCCTCAACCTGAAGGGATGTCTACACAAGGGTGGCATGTCTTAGTTATCTTTGTTACAACTATATTAGCGCTTATTATCAAGCCCCTTCCTATGGGCGCCGTTGCGATGGTAGCCGTCGCTGTTTCTGTATTAACAAAAACCATCACGATGAAACAAGCGTTTGCTGGATTTAGCAGTGATATCGTCTGGCTTGTGGTTTTTGCTTTATTTATTGCTAAAGGCTTTAATGTCACCGGTCTTGATAAACGTATAGCTTATTTCTTTACAGCATTATTAGGCAAAAAAACACTTGGTTTAAGTTATGGTTTAATGGTGACTGATTTGATTCTCGCACCTGCCCTTCCGAGTGTAACCGGTCGTTCAGCCGGTATTGTTTACCCAATCTTACAAGGTATCGCGCAGTCATATCACAGTTTTCCGCATTCCGAATCTGCCAGAAAGATTGGTGCTTTTTTAACCGTGACGGCTTTTCAAGTGACGGTCATCACTTCAACCATGTTTATGACCGCCATGGCTGCCAATCCTATTTTAGCCAAGCTAACCAAAGATGCTGAACTCCCCTTGTCATGGGGTGATTGGGCACTGGCGGCGATTGTGCCTGGGATCCTGAGTCTGGCGATTATTCCCTGGTTTATTTATAAAATTTATCCGCCGGAAATTAAAGAAACCCCCAATGCTCAATCAACAGCCTTAGCCGCGCTCAAAGCCCTTGGCAGCATGAGTAAAGGGGAATGGATTATGTCATTCACAGTGGTGACATTGTTAACCTTGTGGATATTTGGCAAACAAAAGATTTTTGGCTATCAGCTGGATGTTGAAGTCGTCATAGCCGCATTAATTGGCTTATGTATTTTATTATTAACAGGCGTTTTAGAATGGAAATCCTTGGTCAGAATACATGATGCTTGGGAAACTTTTGTTTGGTTTTGTGTGCTCATTATGTTGGCTGGTTTCTTAAAAGATTATGGTGTTTTAGATTGGTTTACCCAAAATGTACAAGGCCATTTCTCTAGTTTCCACTGGAAATTTGCGTTTCCCGTTTTAGCCTTAATTTATTTTTACTCTCATTATTTCTTTGCCAGCTCAACCGCGCATGTCACATCCATGTACCCTGCCTTTTTAGGATTGTCATTAGCCATTGGTACGCCACCCATGCTAGCTGTTTTTATTCTGATATTTTTCAGCAATTTATTCGGTGGGTTAACTCATTACAGCTTGGCACCCGCTCCTTTATTGTTTGGCGTAGGATATGTCGATGTTAAAACCTGGTGGAAAATCGGCTTTTTAACCAGCGTCATTAATATTCTTATTTGGTCCACTGTGGGCGTTCTCTGGTGGAAATTCCTGGGTTTCTGGTGAGTAGTTGACCAGGTTGCTGGGAATATCTAATATGCGCGATTAGGTGTTTTAATAAGAAGTAAGGAAGAAAGAGGCATTATGGCAAATTTAACTCTAGAAGTAGCGGATGATGTATATTCAGAACTTACAAATCTAGCTGAGCAGCTAAAAATTAGCCCTGAGCAATGCGCACAATTAGCCCTTCATCACTTCTTACAAACTGATACTATCGAAAATGCCATTGAAGGCGTTAACCGCATGGACGATGGTCAGGAACTGGTTGATTTTCCTGAACTCAAAGAAGAATTGGGTATCGAAATCAAATTTCATCCTGATGCCATGGATGAATTAGAATCTGTAACCGAAGAAGATCAAATTGAAATTCTTGAACGCCTTATCAACCGTATCTCAGCTCATGAAGAAGAACTCGAAGCTACTTTAGATATCGTTATCAAAGAAATCGGTGAAAGCCAAGTCGTGTTATCCGGTTTTGGCTTTGGTGATATCGTTTATCAATTAGGTGAAAATGTTGTTATCTACCATATCGCTTTAATCGAAGAAGATGATGAAGACGAAGATGACGATAGTGAAGATGAACTTGATGAAGAAGATGAAGAAGAAGGTTCACTTGTTTTAGAAGACACGCCTTCTAGAAATAATTAATCATTTCTATATACCGCTTCGCCTCCTGCATCGCTAGTAAGCAATGCAGGACAGGCGTGGCATCTAATTAAACATCCTCTTAGTCATATTAGAAATTCAAACTGATGATTTTGGTTTCTTATTATCTTTTCGAGTCTCGGCAATACCACTCAAAACCTCTTTCCTATAGTTATCAAATGCACCACCTTTCCTTGGTTTTACAACAGGCGCGGTAGCCTTTGGTTTATCACTAGAGGGTTGTGGACTAGTATCTAAATTTCTTGGGGTTGACGGAGGTACTATTCTTGTGGATGGAGGAGGCGGCGATTCAGATTGTTTATTTAATTGTGCCTTGATTTTTTCAGTGGCTAGTTTAGTTGGCAATTTCGTCGGAGCAGAAACGACTAGTGATGAGGGCACAGGTGCTTTTACAAGATCTGGTTGTTGATTTAACGCTCTTGCAAGAAGCTGTACTTTTAATAAATCTCCAGGAACTCCTTTTTTATTTTGTACTTTTGATAAATCAGTACCATGTTTACAATCTACTAAACATTTATCTGGATCATCTCCATCACCAACTGCTTTCGCGAAAGATTCTTCAAAGGCTATAACTTCATCCTTATCAGCAAAAAGACAAGTTTTAAACTCATCATCAATACTCTTATAAGCTTTGTCTGGCTCCATTTCCAAACCAGTTAATTTAATGATAGGACTAATAAAAGGAGCTAAAGGTTTTAACACCGCAAGTATCCCTGTGAATTCCTTTGAAGCCATAGCCGTACCTTCTGCGCTTAATTTACCAAAAGATCGCTCATTTATTAAATGTACTTTTAGACCCTTTTTATGAAAATGTGCAGCGGTCAGTGTTGCAACTGCACCACCAAGAGAAATACCATCTAACACTATATTTTCAGGCTTTACATTTTGGTCTAACAGCCTTTGAACTTGAGCTATCCCTGCATTCACAAGTTGTTTAGTTTTTGTCGCTTTAACAACTTCACCACTCTTTATGCCCACGCCAGGATAGTCAAAGGTGATAACACCACAACCAAATCTTTCAACATTTTTACTTGCAGGTTCAGAGATCTGACTCCCTTTGCCATCTTTCCCACTCATTTTATCCCCAGCAAATTGATTGTTACCACAAAAGTGGATAATAAATTTTTGATCTTTTGGTTCCATCTTTTTAAAACTATCGGGCTTTCTTTCATAGGTATTTAAAACCGCTACTTTCTTTCCGATCTTTACCTCTACTTTGATATCCTCATTGCCAGAATCTGGCGACATATGAGGTGTATTAAGAGTACGTAAAACCATCGGCATTGCAAATGTTCGCAAAAGTGCGTTTGGAGAAACTTTTTTTATAAAATCCCTAATAATTTCGATTGATTTTCCTTTTTCAACATCGATTGTGTTTTCCGTGCTTTTGGTTAATATGTTAGCAACAATAGCATCTGCATGAACCGCGGGCTGTTCAATACCCGCTTCTTTTCTAATGTTATTAATTAACCCCCCAAATTCCTTTATAAACTCAGCGTTCTTTTCAGGGTTTTTGATATCTTTTTTTAGTTTATCTTCCATTGCAGCTAATATCTCAGAAAGTTCTTTTTTAAAATTCTGAGACATACTATTATCAATATCTTTCTTTAGATTTTTTAATCTTCCCAATAGAGCTCCGGCTATTTGATCCTTTGCTTGGTCATCTTTATATTTTTCTTTGAACATTTCTGCTTGTTCCATTGCAAATGTTAAAGAGAAATTTTCGTCTGGCGATGGAGATTCAATTGACATAACAAACTCCATAATAGAGTGAATCTTATAAAAAAGGAGTACATTCACTCCTAATATATAAGACCGCTATACCGCATATAAGTTCAAATTTATGAAAGAACTTTTGTGATTTGACCTATCACCAATTAATTTTTTTATGTATTCCTGGAAATGATGAAAAATGGATGTCATTGCGTCGTTTTCATTTGGTGAAAATGTCGTTATCTACCATATCGCTTTAATCGAAGAAGATGATGAAGACGAAGATGATGATAGCGAAGACGAACTTGATGAAGAAGATGAAGAAGAAGGTTCACTTGTTTTAGAAGATGAGCCTTCCAAAAATAACTAATCTTTTTTATGCTGCGCCTACTGTAACAACCGATGCAAGACAGGCGCGGCATCTATAATTTTATGGCTTTTTATGATCTTTTCGGACATTTTCAGTCTTAAGTTTTGCCTCCTCGCCTTCTTCTTGCTTCTCCCTTAATGCTACAAATTCTTTACCTCTGAGCTTAGTTCTTTCCGCAGGTACGACAGCCTCTGGCCTTGCATCATGTGGTGTAGGAGGCGTAACAACTATTTCTGGTATAACAGTTTTTGGTGGCTCACCTCGAGCACTTGGTGGTGCTGGTGGTAAACCTTCTCTTCCACTGGGTGGAGCAGGTGGCGCATCTGTAATCCTAGATAAATCTAATCTTGTTACACCTTCAGGTCGTTTTGATTTTGGCTTAGCTTCTGCTTTATCTTCATGTATTTCCAATTTCTTTTCCACCCTTTCAGTCGCTAATTTCTCATGGTGTTTATGTTTATCAGGATCTTTTATTCCTATAATTTTTCTTACAATTTTTCTTTTTACTTGATCTAATACGCCAGGTTCTTTTGATAGTGGCGCAGCTTTCTCTTTCACTATAGGATCTTCAACTGGCGCAGGAGCAGCTACGGATGATGGCACTGGTGCTTTTTCAAGATTTGGTTCTTGTTGTAACGCCTTTGCAAGAAGCTGTACCTTTAACAAATCTCCGTACACTCCGCTTTTATTTTTAACTGTAGATAAATCAGTTCCATGTTCACAATTTTCTAAACATTTATCCGGATTAACTTTTTTGACTCCAACCGCTTTCGCCAAAGAAACTTTATAGGGTATAACCTCATCTTTATCAGCAAAAAGGCACGTTTTAAATTCATCAGGAATACTCTTATAAGCTTTGGCTGCATCCATTTCCATACCAGTTAATTTAATTAAAGGACTAACAAAAGGAATTAACACTGCCAGTTTCCCGGTTAAAACATGTGAAGCCATAGCTGCAGCTTCTGAGCTTAACTTACCGAAAGATCGTTCATTGATTAAACGCACTCTTACTGGTCCTTGTGGAGGTTTTAAATTATGAAAATGCGCTGCAGTCAGTGTTGCAACTGCTCCACCAAGCGAGATACCATCAAGCACTATATTTTCAGGTTTTACGCCTTGTTTAAGTAACCTTTCCACTTGCGCAATACCTGCCTTCACCAGATGTTTGGTTTTAGTCGCTTTAACATCTGAACTTTTGCCAACCCCAGGATAGTCAAAGGTAATAACACCGCAATCAAATCTTTCAACATTTTTACTTGCTCCTTCAATTTTATACTCTTCGCTCCCCATCATTTTTTCCCCAGCAAATTGATTGTTACCGCAAAAGTGAATAATAAATTTTTGATCTTTAGGATCCCTCGTTGCGAAACTAGCTGGCTTTTCTTCATAGGTATTTAACACAGCTTGCTTCTTTCCGATCGCTACCTTTACGTCTGTAATATTGCCAAGTTTCTCTGGAAAATCATATTGCATTGTTCTACCAAGTGTATTTAAGATCATTGGCAATGCAAATGCTCTTAAGCCTGCATTTGGTGAATGCTCATTTATAAAATCCCTAATTGCTTGAAATGGTTTGCCTTTTGTGGCATCAATTGTGCCTTCCGTGCTTTGCGTTATGACAGCTGCAACAGCAGCTGCTGCTGCAATTTGTTCTTTGCTTAATTTCTTTGAAACTAATAGTTTTGTATCTTTGAATTCATTTTCTATACTCGTAATGACTTTAAAGGCCAAGTCCTTATTATTATCTCTTGCAAAACCTCCAGCCGCAATCATTATACTTGTATTAATATATCTTTGAACAAACTCCATTCTTTCCTGTGGTGTGTAATTTCCATCATCCCACGTTCCTTTTGGCGGAATACATTCTAAGCTCCTTTTATCTTTAAATGCTTTCCTCATTGTAACTTTACTGTCTTCATCTAAATTAAATTCACTCATCTTTTTTTCAAGATAAGCGTCAACCGAAACTTTTTTACCTTTATATTTTACTTCAATAAATTTAGATATATCCGGTGCTTCCTCAGCTTCTTCTTCGAGTTGAGTCGAACTAGCGCTTTCAATTGTCCCAGCCTGTACTGTTATATGACCTTGATCATCCATTATTGCCGAAGAGGTTTCACTATGTGTAACAACAGCCGTTGGCTCCGAGGGTTCAGGCAATGATTGCATTGGGGCCGGCATAGAAGAACTCCCAGCAACTTTTGATCGCGCATCGGGTATTGGTGATACTACCGCATCAGGTGGAGGTGGTGCCGGAGGTAGCCCCATTTTACCAATATCCGGTGTTGGTAATGGTGATGTAGACGTTACTGTAGAAGGAGGAGGTCGGCGCGGACTGACTGTGGGTGGTTCTCTTCTTACTGAAGTAACTGTTAAGGGCGGTGCCACTGAACGAGAAGCGTCCGCCTGCTTTTTATTTTCAGCTTGAATTTCCTTCAACCGCTCTTCATTTTCTTTATTAGCTTCAGCCAACTTACTCGCCATATTGTCTGCATTTAGTTCTTCCTCGCTTTTCTTGCTTTTTCCTATATCAACGGGCACATAGGATGTGAGAGGGATAGGTGGTGCCGCTGAGACTGGTGATGTTGTCGTTGCGCCCTCTTTCTCTTGTTGTTTCTCTTCAGGTAAAGCAGCAGGTCTGATGGCATAACCTGCTCCTCGATTTAAACGTGGATCCACTGAAGACCTTCCAACATGAAAATCCATTTGATGAATGAAATCTATAATTTGTGGCAAGCGTTTTTTATATCTTTCCACAGTTGGTTGCTTGATTATTGCATCACGATACGCTGTAATCACTTGAGCTTCAATTACCTCTCTTATCTCTTGCCACTCTTTTTGAAGATCTTCACTTCGATCCTTTACATTTGGCGTCTTTTCATATTTATCTATGAATGCTAATGCTCGTTCAACCGGCCCAATCTCAGCATCTAACGGAGCCCTATAACCTTTCCCTAAAACAATAAAGGCCTTTAAGGCTTTGACTTCGTCTTCAGAAAGTGGCATCGCTGGCTTTGCAGATTTGACTTTCGTTTCTTCCTTAACAGACTGCCTACTGATTTCATCAGCAACAGTTTTAATAATTCCTGCTTGCTGAGCAGATGTAAGCTCTCTCTTGGACATAAGGTCAACAGCACCAATAATACGTTGTTCATAGTAGCTGTGTAACTCTTTAACTTTACTATCTTCTGATGGTTTTGTTTTTGGATAATCTTCTATTGCCTTTAATAGATTCTTGGCCGAGGTTATGTCAATTACTTTATCCGCAACAACTGGAGGAACTTTATTTAAGTTTGCTTTAATTGTTTCTATCGTTTTTTGATTGGCTGTCAATTCTATGACTTTAGGTTTAGGGGGCGCTGCTCCCGCTTCTACTGGATCAGGGTCAGACTTCATTTCCTCACCTCTGGCGACCTCTCGATCCTTTTTTTCCTGGGCTGACTTCTCTCGTATCGGAGCTTG
The DNA here is from genome assembly GCA_963829835.1 of uncultured Pseudomonadota bacterium. Classification (GTDB taxonomy): domain Bacteria; phylum Pseudomonadota; class Gammaproteobacteria; order Berkiellales; family Berkiellaceae; genus Berkiella. The sequence continues at coordinate 2,478,706 of CAWHKC010000004.1, read as the reverse complement.
TAAATCAGGTGGCTGCTGTTTTTCTTTTTTAACTTCTGCTTTCATTGAAGGAAGACCTATCTTCTCTGCAAAAGCTTCAACTTTCGCCTTAATGTCTTTGTTGTTTGTATTTTTAGCATGCTTATATATTTTAACAAGCACTTCCTTAACGGCGTCAGTATGGACTGCATGAGGTTTTTCTTTAATGGCATCAACACATCTTTTAAAAAGAAGATCTAAATGGCCATCTTCATTATCTTCATTGCGGGTTAAAACGACGCCTTGTTTCAAAGATTCTAATTGTTTGGCAAGCATAAAGTTATTGACCAATCTTTGAACTGTAGAATTGCCAATGTCTGTTGGAACTGAATATCCTATTTTCAAGAAATCATCAAAAATTTTTCCTTGTGCTGTTGCTGATTTATTTTCCATTTTCATAAGAAAAGCTAGCTGATCCTGTTGCGCAATGACGACGCCTAGGGCATCTCTAATTATCTTTGCTCTGTCGTCAATATATCCTCCTGCACCAGCGAGTGCTCTATTTTGACGGGTACGCTCTCTTCCAATTGCGTCTATTAATCCCTGGTTTTTTTCAAATTCGCCTTTGACGTAGTCTTTCAACTCTTGCCCACTTTTCTTATTACACTCAAGAAGAAATGCTCTTATCTCTTGGTTATCTAAAGATAGATTTACTAATGACATGGCGTCTAATGACATAACCCACCCCGTTTTTTGTTTAAAAAAACAAAATTTAAATGCCTATATATATAGACTTGTACGGAAGCTACTAGTTCAAAGATTTTATAAATACTTAAATTATCAAATTTATCTATGAATTCAATTACTTGATGTTAGGTTGACGTAAACGTTTTATGAGGATACCGCGGATAAGCAGATTAGCCGCGGCACAAATGGGTGTGATTACATTAAACCGTCAAGGCAGGTGTTGAAATTGCAGGAGCAGCGGGCGCTGCTTGTTCATTTGCATGTTGCTGTAAAATCGCAATCCTTTGATCTGCTTTAGGATGTTTTTGAGACCATTCCTGATAATATCCTTTAGCTTTTATAAAAACATTTTGATTTTCCTTTTCCGCTTTTTCTTCTAATGTAAAGTTGTCCTTAATTGATTTCATTTTACTGCAATAGGATATCATTCCTTGTGGACCTACTTTATCAGCGGAATATAAATCAGCATTAATTTCCACCGATTTTCCAAAATAATTGCTTACAATATGAACTCCCCCTACTAATGCAACGCCTGCCAGTCGCAAACTCGAAAGTCCTAAAATAACGGTTGTCCAATAAAGTCCCTTGCTAAAGAGCCCTTTAAAGGAATCATATGCTGCATGGTGGCCAAGTTCGTGGGCAAGAACACCTTCAATTTCTTTAGGAGTTAGTTTTTTGTCATGCTTAAATGTGCTTGACCATACGGTTATATGTGTACCATCCAATATACTTCGAGTAGCACCCATATTCGGAATTATTCTTTGTTTTATTTTTGCAAGATATTCTGCATTTGATTGAATATTTTGAATATGCTTGGGATAAAATTTCGCAGCTTCAACTCTAAAGCTCTGCAAATTATCCTCATTAACCTTATCTAACAATTCAAGATAAGTCACTGTAGGGACAGCCCTATTCGTTTTGTGACACAACTCTTTCAGCGTTTTATCAAATTCTGCTTCGTCTTTATTCTCTAAGTTTAACTTTCTTTGTGTAGAGTATCTATTAAGAAAAATACGATATCCAAGATTATTGTTTAAGTTTTCCAATTTAGAAATGACTATCGGCAAAGAAAACAAAAATGCACTATACAAAAGATTAGCCGTTTGTAGATAGGCAACAATGGGCACAGCAAACTTTATAAATGTTGTGAATGCTGCCGCAAGTATTAACTTTTTATTCGCACTAACTGCTTCAGCTAGTTTTTGATTTTTCACATCGGGATCAGCAATATCCTTTAACTTGGCAAATAAATCTAAATTGCTTCGATCAATGTGATTAAATAGTAAAGATATAGGTGCGATTATAAATAGAGCGGCAAGATAGCCAGCATATGCACTACTTAAACCCAGAGCGGCTGTCGCTATAAAGGGACTTAGGACTAAAAAACTGAATAAACCCCAATTTTTTAACTTTTCTTTTGTATAAACAGATAACATAGTTGAACAACTTATAAAAAAACTACTGTTAGTCATTTTACCAAGCTAATTGTTTGAGTCAATACTTAAATTGATATAACGAGTGACTGCATTAGCTGCCATGCCTTCTTTTTAGCGGCAGGATTTGTCTGAAACTCTATCCATGATCCTTCTCTCCCTTTGTAAAAGGGAGAAGACTCGTTAAGCAAAGCTTATCGAGTCAGAGGGATTTTATCTTGAACAAACTCACTTTGGCTTTTTCGAAGAATCTATATTACTTCTTTTAAGGGGTGCTCCTTCCCCTTTTTGCTGCTCCTCTCTTATCGATGCAAGGTGTTCTCTCTTCTCTTTTGTAGAAAGAGGAACTTTGGGTCCAGTGATATGACCTATCACCAATTTGTTTAAAACATTGAACTTTTTTCAACCCCATTATTTCTAATAAGTAAACTTATTTAATCGGGATGAAATGAAAGTTATGGGTCACGAAAAGGAACAAGAACCAGTCGTAATCGTTGGCATGGGCGGCGGTGGCCTATCCGCGGCAATAAAACTAATTCAGGAAGGTAAAAAAGTCGTTATTTTCGAAAATAGAGACTATTTCACAAGGCCTCAACGCATATTTTTGCATGGTGATAGTGCAACATTTGTCGATTCACTTATAGATCCCAATAATCCCTTAGATATGAAATTTAAAAACAGTAAAATCTCAGTGGATGATGGCTCTGTCAGAGTCAGAAGTGTGCAAAAGTTTTTATTGAGAAAATTAAAGGAAGAACAAGAGAAACATCCTGAACTCGTGGAAATCAAGCATGGAAAAAAATTCAAAATTAAAGAAATCGACCCCTCTAGCCAAACTTTGGATTATGTAGAAGATGGTAAACAAGTTAAAGTGAATTTCTCTCATTTTATAGAAGCCGATGGCGCACGCCATATGATGGCGGATTTGTTAAATGATTCTGCCAAACGGGCGAATAGTCCCCCTTATCTTAAGTTTGATTTGCAACAAGTACAACACAGGCATCCGCCCTGCGGCGTTATACAATGCAAAATAAATCTTCCTGAAAACCCTTTAAATCAAAAGCGTTTAGAAGAACTCATTGGCGAATTTACAAGGGGAGTCGTTTGGAAGATAAGTGATTGCGAGGCTCTGATCAAACAAGGTTGGGACAAGCCTTATTTTCCCAGACACTTCATCTATGGCGATTCAACGCAAATGAAGTTGGGTATTGCAACTGAAATCCCCGAACAATTATTAAAAGATTCAAAAATTAATCCAGAACAATTTCAAGCCAACTTTTTAGAATGGGCTCGGCTTTTTATAGACAAACGAATTAATATGATGATGGAAGATTCTAACACCTCAGAAGAAGATAAAGAAATATTACGCCAAATAAAACCAGAAAATATTATTATATTACCAAAGCTTGCAAAGGGAGAACTAACTGAAGATAAAAAAGATTATGTTAGACAAATAAAAGCATTAAACACAACGGCTTTTCCTTTAGATTACGTTGGCGCAGATCGTCCTTCTGTTATGCTAGGTAAAAAAGGAGCATTTGTTCTGCTTGGCGATAGTTATCAAACCCCATGGTTTTTTGGTAGTCATGGCATGAATGATGCAATATCTGGCGGTTTAAATTTCGCACAAGCTTTGGCGGAAGATGGCTCATTTAATACAAAAGAATTTGATGAGAAAATGAATATCAGAAGAGAGCTAGAACAAGGAATGATATCTAGTGAAGTGAGTCAAGGTGAATATATTAATACTATATTAAGGGACGAATTCACGATAATTTTAAGTAAACTTCAAAAAGCTTACGACATGTTAAGCACCAAAGGTTTTCTTTCACAAAGTGACAACTTAAGGATTGGAAAATCACTTAAAACGTTAGATTATGATAGCGCCATTCACTCCTTGAGTGATCTTTTAAAGTTGCAATCCGACCTTCAGAAGGTAAATGAAGAAATATTGCATTATAAAGGCAAAGTTCAAATATCAACAAGAACGAGAGTAACTACTGCATTTCATACTCACAATAAAAAAAATGATTTGAAACTTCTATCTGATTTGGAAAAATCTAACAAAGATCTTCATGTTAAATTAACACGCTTTCTTAAGAGCAACTTCCCTCAACCCTCCAAAGAGAAACCAGAATCAACAATTCAAACCGCACCAACAGCTTAAGAAGTTGCTAATCTTATCGGATAATACAAACCATCTATCCTGTGGCAATACACTTAATTATAATATTTATCTTATATATGAGGTAATATATCTGAATTTCGTTTGCTTATATTTCATAGCTTTGAAAGATAGCAGATAATAGTACACCAATTTAAATGAGATAACGAAGATGCTCTCTAAACCACTATTATTGGCCTACTTGAGGCAAAACAAGGTTGAGTTGCTATTAAAGAGCTTACCAACCACAAAACACCTCGATTGTGCTGACATTGAATTACCAGACCAAGCATTACTTGTGCTAGGCAAAGTATTATCTCAATGTCCTTTAATAGAAAGCTTAGATCTTTCGCATAATAATTTAAACAATGCCAGCTTAATACTTTTCTTGCAGAACCTGGTAAAGCTAAAAATGAAAATCAAGAAGCTCATGCTAGATTCAAATAAAATAACCGATTTAAACGTCGATCAGATTGGAGAACTTCTCACTCAAGTAGGCATTGAAGAACTTAGTATTGCTAAAAATAATTTAAAAGCCAAAGGCGCCTCTAAACTTTTAGAACATTTACCATCTGAAATGGTATCATTGAATTTATCTCATAATCATTTAGCAACGAATTTTTCGCTCATGATTTCTCCCTTGCAAAAGAAAGCTATTCACAAATTTAATATTTCTGACAATGAACTTACTGATGACCATATTCAACAGCTCGTTCCTGCACTAAGTGTTTTTAAAGATGAATTAAATTTATCTAAAAATCGTATCACGAGCATTGGGGCCACCTTTCTTAGTCATGGATTAGCAACTTCTCCGGTAAAGCATCTGAATATAGCTGAAAACGATCTGCAAGATAGTGGTATATTGAACCTAACAGCGAGGCTTTCCAGTAGCCATTTGACTTCCCTTATACTAAGAAAAGTGAGAGCCACTTCACAATCTATCAAAGCGCTGATAGAAAACATGCGCACTTCTTCTATAGAGGAATTATCTTTAAGCGATAACCCAGATATCTCCAATGGGATTTTAGATCTTGTTAAGGAGAGTCAGCATTTGCCAATCACAAAACTTTTTGCATCGAATTGTGGTGTAGACAATCACATTGCAGCAGGTATTATCAGCGCTTTGCAACACGGTCCCATAACCTCCCTTTATCTGAGTGATAATGATCTTGCCGCTCATGTTCTTAAAAGCGTAACGCGTGCACTCTTAACGAAAGTATTTAATTGGGGAGTATCCTTGAACATGGTTCTAAATCATTCCAAAGGAGCTAACCTTATTCCATTAGAATTAGCAAAACATATTACGCAATACTTTACACCTCTGGCCGAATTGCAAGCCACTCTCTGGCAAGGATATACCGTCAGGGAAAAGTTTCTGCTAGAAAAAAGTACAACACCCAAACCAAACTAAAATTTCCTTAAAGTAAGGTTTGCATAATAGCCCAAGCCTGTTTTTTCGATGTGGGATTTGTCATTAATTCAGTTAAAGTTGGAACGATGGCGATGACAATTTGCGTTGAGTCGCATTCTGTTGAAAAGGATTTGCCAAATATCAAAGCTTTTTTTACTCGGTATGTTTTAACTTTTTCAAAGAAAAATGCTCTATCTGTTTGCTTATTGCATACTTCAATATGAGTTAAAGCTTGTGGCCATTTAAGAGCCTGCAACATTCGACCAATTAATTCATTTTTCTGGTGATTAAGCTCCTCATCTATCCATAGCAAGTAGGGCTTTTCAATGATGTTACTTTTCGGTCCACGAACTTGCCATTGGGTTATTCCCATGGTTTGCAAACAATAATCACGCATCTCCCCGGATTTCATTTCAAGCATCCGGTTTCTTACGTGCTCGAGACTTATTTCGCCATGCTAAATAAGTGCGGCGAATGGATAAGACCGGACCCGATAAAACATAAAGCGAAAAAGCGACCAATAAAATTAAAGGCGGATCAATGGAAACAGCGACAAAAACGATAAGTACCGCTAACACGGCAACAAAGGGAACATGGCCTTTGAGATCAATATCTTTAAAACTGTAATATCGAAAACTGCTCACCATCATAGTGCCAGTGATTAAGGTGACAATCGCAGCTAATACCCATAGACGATGTCCTGGCACACTATAATCATGTGCAACCCAAACCATTGCCGCTATTAATGCCGCAGCCGCAGGTGATGGCAAGCCTTGAAAATAACGTTTATCTTCAACCCCAATCCGAGAATTAAAACGAGCTAAACGCAATGCTGTGGCTGCTGCATAGAAAAAAGCAACTAACCAGCCAGGTTTACCCAAACTGACTAAGCCCCAACTATAAACCACCAATGAAGGTGCTATCCCAAATGAAACCACATCTGCCAAGCTATCATATTCTGCCCCAAAGGCGCTTTGGGTGTTCGTCATTCGTGCCACCCGACCATCGATACCATCCATGATCATGGCAATAAAAACCGCTATGGCTGCTTTTTCAAAGTCACCACGCATGGCTGCAACAATGGCATAAAAGCCTGCAAACAAACCGGTCGTGGTAAATAAGTTAGGTAATAGATAGATCCCTTTACTGCGATGCTCTTTGGTTTCAAGTGGATTTTCAGGATTCATGGCTTTTTAACTCTCGCTAAATGCTGGAACTAACTACAGTATGTTAACTACCTGCTTACGTCGCGCAGCACAATTCTGTTTATACTTCTATATAGATTCGCAAGTCAGTATACCGCGAAAACGAGCAGTAAGGATCCACTCATTAGTGAAGATATCCAATTTATGGCCAAAGATAAAAAGCCAAAAATCGTTATTGAGGGGGTAACCGAAGAAGGTAAAACCTTTCGACCTTCGGATTGGGCTGAGCGTGTCAGTGGTAATTTATCCACCTTTAAAAATCAACGAATTCATTACTCCCCTTTATTAAAGCCCTCCTATAAAGGAGGCCATCGTTGCGTTATATTAGATCCCGCATTAAAAGACATTAATCCAGAACTCTATCAACATATCCTTGATTTTGCGGCATCGAATCATTTAAAAATTTGCTCTGAAGAAGATCTCACGGAAAAGCCTAAAGACAAAGGTAAAAAATGATGAAACATAACAGCGGTATTTTCATTTTCTGCTTTACTTTAATAGCAAACGCCAATGCAACCATTTATCAATGGAAAGATGCGTCTGGCGAAACTCATTATGGCCAAGAACCACCAAGTGGCGTTACTGCAACCGAAATTAATCCCAGAGCGGCCCCTTCCAGTTCTGCTTCTCAAGATATCACTAATGCCAAGAAGTTAGAGTCAGACTTAAAAAAAGCAGATGAAAAAGCCGCAGAAGATAAACAAAAAGCCGCACAAGAAGCACAAGATGAACAAGCCCGTGCTATCAATTGCCAGCGAGCGCAAGCTCACCTTAAAGATATAGAATCGAAAGTACGAGTTAGAATTTTAAACCCAGGAGATTCAGAAGTTCAGCGCTTAACACCCGAAGAGCGAGATGCTGATATCAAAAATACCAATGAGGCCATTGATAAATATTGCAATCCTCCTAAACCTTAAATCCTACGTAGCGCGGCTTGCCTGCCCTTCGAAGCCTCTTAAGCGTAGTAGGGTCTGCAGTATCCATTGCTACCTCTGGATGCCGCGGACAAGCCGCGGCACGTAGAGAGGGGGATGGTGAAGCACTGTTCCATTTCTCACTAACACGCTTAGCGTCTGTAAAATGATGAGAACGGATTTGTATTACTTTAGACGAAGCATTAGAAAATAGTGATTCTGGCGATTCATCTTTGTAACCCATAACAACCACACTTGATAAATTAATGGGAATAGCATGATATTTTTGCAAATCAATTTTAGTTTCTTGCTGTTCTAAGAGGCCATATAAATGATTAGAGCCAGTGATAAGCACACCATCTTTATTGATTCGATTAATTTCTTGGGCCATTATCCTGTTTCTTTGTTCAAGTGTAGGCTTATATTTTCTTGAACACTTATCAACACCTACTATAGTCATACCCAATTTATGCTTTGCTATAGAGTCAATCGGAAAATCGCTTGCATTGGCGGTGGGAGATTCTGTGAATAATGTACCCAGTCCAAATTCGTTGGCCACTTTTAACATCACTTTTTCAAGCTGATAAGTTTGATAATGTCCATGATCCTCACCTAGCATGACGAGGATTTTCTTATTATTTTCACGAGCTATTAATAGCTCTTTTTCTAAAATTCCTCGAAAAGAAGTCGCAAATCCAGCAAGAATTGTTTGATTAAGCCCAATGTGCTTTTTAAGAAATCGAGAAACCCGAGTATGCTTCCCATTTTGCTTAGCATAATCGATAATGTTGGATTGACCATTATCCGTTATATCATACCTTGCGCCACGCTTTAATAAATAACGAGTAGCTGCTTTTTGTTGAGAACAAGCAGCATAAAATAAAGGCGTCCAGCCATCGCTATCAAATGTTTCAATTTTATGAGGATTTTTTTTTAATATCTTTCTAAGACGTGCAAGATCACCATGTTTTGCAGCGAAGTGAATATTAGCCACCCCAGTAATTTTCTTATCTAAACTCATAAAAAGTGCTACCGTTCTATCTTACTTAATGGCTCTGCTGTTTCCTTGATGAGATGATCTAATTCTTTAACAACATTTGCCATATTAGGCAGTGCTTTTTGCCTGAAAGTAGAAATATCATCCAGCGCAATCTTAATATCCGCTAAGGCTGATTTCAGCGCTTGAACATCGATTTGAGCGCTAGCTGCTCCTTTATGAATCGCAGTCCCTTGGGTTTTTAAACGCTTCGCAGTATCAGCTATGAGTTTAGAAGTTGTTTCGTTTATTTTATCGACTTTTTGCAGTACTTTCTCTTGATGCGCTAATGCCATGGCAATGGTGGTGGCATTTTGCAAAGCAGTCACCGTTACATTTAATGCCCGGCTCACCCCTCTCACCAATTCTTTATTGTTACGAATAATGATTTCTGATGCAATCATCGTTTGTTGATGTACCGCAACTTGTTGTTGCAAATCAATCACTCTTTGTCTTACTGGAAACAACATGTACTCTTCAATAAATTTGACCTTATTAGGATCCTGATTTTTTAGCAGATGAATTTGTTCTTCTAGTTTATTATCAACCATTGAAGCAAATTTCAAAGTTTGTTCTAACTTCTTTTCTGTTTCCCATAATTGTTTTTGATCTTCTTTTAACGTGACATTATCACGCAACAACTGATCGCGTCCCATTTCAAGTGAACGCACAATGGAGGCAATCACGGTTTGAGCACTCTCAAATTTGGTGGCGTAGCGTTTTAAAGAAGTTCCAACCCCTGGAATTAATCCTAATAAACGTGTAAACCAACCAGGTTCAAAATCTATTTGGGAGGGATCTAAAGATTCCACAGTAACTTTCAGATCAATTAGAGCATTGGCAACTTCGCCGCCATCTTCAGCACGTCTTGAAAGTGTCGCAATCGGCTGTTGTAATAAACTCATTTGTTTAGAAGCTTGGTGCTGAATATCACCACCAAGATTTTCAATTTTTCCAACGGACGCCTGCTGATTTTGAATTTGTGTCAAATCAGTTGACAGCAATGATTGAACTAAATCAGTTGCTTGTTGTGTTAATTCTTGTTCTTGTAATTTTGGCAATGGTTCCGGTGTTAGCAGCTCTTGCTTGATTTCCTCAGCTTGAGCCACTACTAATTTAACGTCTTCATCTTTTGTCATAACCATTTTTCCTAATAATGTTTAGCCCGCTCAACCAGCTTATCGAGGTTTTCCAATAAAAATTGCGTGGTTTGCTGATCGGGGCCATGCAGGTTTTTCAGTTGTGATAAATTTATAATCAATTCATTCAATTTCTCAATTAACTGGTCATTGAGTGAAACTAATCCTTGAATTTTGTTAACCAATTCCTGACGGTTTGTATTTTCACTTGCTCCCAGATGATCTAAGGTTTCCAATAAGGGAATTATTTTAATCAGATTATCCATTAATATCTGGTTGGATGAATCCATTGCTTGGTAGTATCTGGCAAAAGTCACTTCTTGCACATTAAATTTTTGTTTAAGCATATGCATGCTCGTGGCTTGAATCTGTGCAATAGTTTTATATTGTGATGATACCTTTTTGCCATAGTCATCAACATTTTCAAGAAAACGACACCAGCTTATTTTAGGTTGTAACATCATCAATCGAAGCTGACTTTCACTCAAAGGGCTATCACTGTCACTTTTATTAGACAAACGATGATATACAAGATAAGAGCCCCCGAATAAGCCACAAACCGTCGTTGTTAATAAAATTTCAAGTAACAATATGATTTCCCTACACAAATATTTAAATTAATCAATGCAAACCGGATGACACTTTCAGCCCATTAGAATATTATATGAAAATGATAAATCTGCATATGTTTTCACTCTACTAAATGACTAGGCAAAACCGACTCCTCCCTTTTTCCAAAAATAAGGTGATTAGCAGCACCACAGATGATCCCTTATTAATTTGTTGGAAGGCAGATTACGCAGCTAAAAAAATAAGTCATTTGACTAATATCATTGTTCAAGAGGGTCAAATTGCTCTTTTTCTGATGAATCAACAAATCGTTGCCATCCTCGAAAAAGGGTCCTATCCCTGGCACTGGGTATTTGAAAGTTTGATAGTGCCTGAAAACTTATCGATTTATTATTTTTCAACTAAAACCTTTTCTGATCAACGCTGGGGAACTCCAACGCCTGTTCTTATCCAAGATCCGCAATCAGGTGTACTCTCCATACGAGCTCATGGCGCATTTTCATATCAATTAGATAATCCAAAAAAATTGTGGCGCCATATCCCTAACGATACTAAACAGTTTTCTACCGAAGATATCATTCATCCTTTGCGCTCTGTGATACTTGAACAGTTTTCTATTGCAATGAACAATCAGCAAAATCTAAACCAACTCCTCAAAGACAGAGAAGCGCTAACGCAACAGATCGCTCAAAAAATTTCATTTGTTTTTGAAAAGCAATATGGTTTAAAACTAACCGCTTTCCAAATACAAAGTCTCTCTCTACCTGACAAGAGTTTTTAAGATGCAACTCAATACTTGTCCCGCTTGCGGAGCTCACATTCAATTTAAGAGTCGCTTTAGCACAATGACCATCTGTAGCTTTTGTCAATCCATGTTAGTGAGAAAAAATGAGAATTTGCATCTGCAAGGGAAAATGGCCGTCATTGCAGAAGATTTATCTGTACTGCAAGTGGGAACCAAAGGCACCTATTTGCAACAAAACTTTGAGATAATTGGACAACTCAAAGTCCAATGGCAAGATGGTTTTTGGAATGAATGGTATGTTCAAGAAGAAAGTGGCGTTCAAGCATGGATAGCAGAAGCCTTAGGATTTTTTAATTACACTCACGAAATCATACTTGCTGATACGACATTCTTGCAAAATATCCAAATTGGACAATCGCTTTCTTTCAATAACATTTCTTATGTGGCTAGTGATATTAAATCCTATATTGTCGAAGGGGTCGTCGGTGAATTACCCTTTGAAATTCAACCAGGTTTGAAAGGTGTTTCTATCGACTTTCGCGGCACTGACTCTACATGCGCCTACCTTGATATTAACCAAAATAAATATCGTGTGTATGCAGGAAAAAATGTTGATATTGATGAACTCAATCTAACAAACATGCGAGTCATCGATGGCTGGTAAATATGTACATCCTGACAAAAAAACAACACCACCCAAAATAGAGACACTCTCTTGTCCAAAATGCGGGGGGGCCATTACCTTGCGCGCTAAGGGCTATACTCAAACCTTGGTCTGCCAATATTGCCAAACTATATTGGATGTAGCGCAATCAGAATTGACTATTTCTGGAGCAGTAAAATCAAAAGATCACATTGAACCGCTTATCCCATTAGGCACCAGAGGAAAATTGCATGGTGCGACTTGGGAAGTGATTGGCTTCATGCAACGCATGGGTACTTTTCCTGCTTACATAAATAGAGAACACAGCGTTTCAGTCAATGTAAAATCTCTACTCAGTATGGCCCTAGATGTGGACGATAATGATCATTATACGCCACCTGCTGCCCCACTATTTTGGCAGGAATATCTTTTATTTAATCCTTACAAGGGATTTCGTTGGCTCAGTGAACGTAATGGCCATTGGAATTATATTTTCACATTGCATGATATCCCTAAGGAAGGTTATGGCCAATTTCAATATTTGGATGTTAATTACAAATATTACGAAACCTATGAAGCAAACGTATTATATGTGGCGGGCGAATTTTATTGGCGCATAAAAACCGGCGATGTTGCGAAGATTACAGATTACAAATGTAAAACAGGAATATTAAGCTTAGAAGAAGCTCAAAGTTCACCCACTAGACCATCACGTCTTAGTACTAAGTTGCCGCCAGAAAGAGAACAATTGTATATCGGTGGCACTGAAATTTCACGTTCATCGGAAGAGCAGAATAAAGAACAAATATGGTCATTAGCGGAATATATTGAACGCGAAGAAGTCATGAAGGCTTTTCAACTCACTAAGCCGCTCCCTATGAAAATCGGTGTTGCCTTTAATCAGCCTGTGCCAGATAAAGAATCCTACCAGACTATTCTAAAAACAAGTGGGTTAGGCGTAGTGGCACTCATTTTTATAAGTATCTTTCTGAGTTTCTTTTCTCATCCAAAATCATTGCTTGACGCAGATTTTATCATTCCTCAGATTAACATTAGCACAGACTATGTGAGCCCCTCTTTTATCATTGATACTCACAATGGCGTCGTTAAATTGGCATTACAAGCTCCAGTAAATCAATCATGGATGGAAATTGAAGCAAGTTTAGTTAATGATAAAACGGGTGAAAGTATTGATATTCAAAAAGGTCTAGAATATTACTCCGGGAGTGATTATGACGGTTATTGGGTTGAGGGAAGTAGATATGGAGAAATGACTTTTACCTCTCCAGAGAAAGGTCAATATCATATTATTCTCAAAGCAACTACCAATAACCTTGAACCGTTGCCAGTTAAAATTCAATTAGTGGAGGGAGTCACCTCTTTTGACAATTTTATCTTTAGCCTTTTACTCTTGGGGGCACCAGGAGCTTTAGTTCTGTTGTATTTTCTATTCATTGAAATGAGACGAGAAAAGTAGATGAAATGGCAAGCTAAAAAAAAGACAAAATTTGCCATTGGTTACACATTAGCCATTTTAGCGTGGTTTTCTTTTGCCACTTTACAAGGTTGGGATATGTTAGCCTATACCAAATCAAACTATTCTACATTAACTAAAAGCGCATCAATGCATCATAAATAAGGAAAATAGCCAATGACTACTTGGATCAATCTCAATAGCTTAATAAACTCGGTTGTGTACTCTATTGTGGGTTTAGTAATGCTAGGCGTTGGATTTTATGCCTACGATAAACTCACGCCATGGAGACTTTGGAAAGAAATCATCGATGAGCACAATGTAGCTTTAGCCATAATTGTTGCTGCCATGGTGCTTGGTATTTCAAATATTATTGCCTCAGCGATCACTGGCTAATGGCACTGATTCTATTACTTTCTATATTTATAGTATCGACCTGTGGGTTGGTATATGAGCTCATATCAGGCACATTAGCCAGTTACCTCCTAGGAGATTCTGTCACACAGTTTTCTACCGTAATAGGTGTCTATCTCTTTTCAATGGGGGTAGGTTCATTTTTTTCCAAATACTTTGAAAAGAAGTTGATTGAAACTTTTATCTATATTGAGCTATTGATAGGAGTTATCGGCGGTTTTTCAGCGCTCATCCTGTTTGCCAGTTTTGAATATGTCGAACACTTTAAAGTAATCCTCTATTCTTTAGTGTTTATGATTGGATGTTGTGTCGGTCTTGAAATCCCACTGATGATGCGTATTCTCAAAACGCATTTAACCGATTTTAAAGATTTGGTGTCAAAAGTATTTACCTTTGATTATATTGGGGCACTTTTAGCTTCATTATTATTCCCGCTTATTTTAGTTCCCCATTTAGGTCTTGTTCGTTCTGCTTTTTTATTTGGCATTATCAACACTAGCGTTGGTCTATTAACGGCTTATACTTTTAAGCAAAGCCTTTTGCATCCTAAACTTTGGTACACTAAAGCGTCAACCTGCATAGCTATTTTATTATTCGGATTTATTTTTTCCACGCAATTAAGCTCTTTTGCTGAAGGAAATGCTTATGATGGAAAAGTTCTTTTAAGTAAATCGACTCCCTACCAGCGAATTGTACTCACACGTAATGGGAATGATCTCCGATTATATTTAAATGCTAACCTGCAATTTAGCTCAAGAGATGAATATCGCTACCATGAAGCGCTGGTTCACCTTGGATTATCGCAATTAGATACTCCTGGACGCGTATTGGTATTAGGGGGTGGTGATGGCTTGGCTGTGCGAGAGATTTTAAAATATCCCAGCATTGAGCAGATCACTTTAGTTGATCTTGATCCTGAAATGACGCATCTTTTTAAAACCTTGCCTATGCTTCGAGCCTTAAACAAAGATGCATTACACTCACCTAAAGTCAATATTATCAATCAAGATGCTTTCTTATGGCTAAAACAAAATAAAAAACAATTTGATTTTATTGTGGTTGATTTCCCAGATCCCTCTAATTTTTCTGTTGGTAAACTCTATACACAGACTTTTTATCGATATCTTAATCAAGCGCTTGCAGATAATGGTCTGGCGGCTATTCAATCAACATCACCTTATGTTGCTCCAATGAGCTATTGGTGTATTGCTAATACTCTCGAAAAAAGTCATTTTTATGTTAAACCTTATTTAACTTATGTTCCTGCATTTGGTCTGTGGGGATTTCATCTTGCAGCTAAACACGAACTCAATAATCTCACCTTTGAGTTGCCAAGTGATTTACGTTATTTAACACCTGATCTTATTCCATCACTATTTAATATTCCTCAAGACATTGCAAGACGTGAAACGCAAATCAACGTTTTAACAAATCAAGCGCTGGTGCGCTATTTTGAAGATGAATGGCAAAAATATGTCTGAACCTTTTTCCAAGGATAGACGGCGACTGCTAAAAGGATTAGCGTTATTGGGAGCAGGTGCCTTATCTTGGCCGCTTATCAAACATTGGTTCAATGTGGCCCTTCCTTCTGGAAAAATGTTAGGCACACCTCCTCAGATTGCGCATCAAATTAACCATCCTCATTTTCCGCACCCCACTAACAGCACACAGCAACAAATAGTGATTATTGGCAGTGGGATTGCAGGGCTCACCTGCGCCCGCCATTTATATCGAAGTGGGTTAAAAGATTTTACGATGTTAGAACTAGAGTCAAGCTTTGGGGGCAATTCCGCTTGGGGCAGCAATTCGGTTTCTTCGTTCCCGATAGCGGCACACTATTTACCCATTGTCAGCAATGAGAGTACCTTTTTAAATGAGTTTCTTGTTGAAGAAAATATTATTACTCACTTTGATGCCTTGGGGCGCCCCTTTTATAACGAACTTTATTTGTGTCACGATTTAAAAGAACGTCTTTATATTAATGGGACTTGGCAAGAAGGGTTAGTACCCGCTCATGGCATCACTGAGGCAGATGAAGCAGAGTTTGATCGCTTTTTTACACTAATGGATCATTATAAATCGGCAATTGGACAAGATGGAAAACCTTTGTTTTGTATTCCTATTGCTTTGAGTTCGCGAGATCCTAGCGCTTTAGCATTAGATGAAATCTCAATGGCGCAATTTGTGGAACGTAATGGGTTTCATTCCCCCTATTTGATTTGGTATCTCAACTATTGTAGCCGTGATGATTATGGCGCCGGCATAACTGAAATCTCTGCTTGGGCAGGTATTCATTATTTTGCTTCAAGGCGTACAAATGCGGCCAATGCAAGCGGCGATTCACTGCTCACGTGGCCACAAGGAAATGGGTTTTTAGCGCAAAAGCTAGCTAAGGATTTTAATTCACAAATCAAAACAAACGCACTTGTTTATGAAGTATCTCCCCAGAGCACAGGATTTTTAATAAAATATTTTGATCCGCAAAGTCAGCAATCCTTTGCAATTCAAGCTCAATGCGTGATGATTGCTGCTCCCCGGTTTATCGCCCATAAATTATGTGCTCATCATTTTGAAGATTGCTTTACAGATATCGATAAATATCAGTATTCGCCTTGGTTAGTGGCTAATCTAACAGTGGATAATTTACCAAACACCCCTGGAGCAAGCCTCGCTTGGGATAATGTCTCCTACTATAGTCGCTCTTTGGGGTATATTGATGCTAATCATCAAAATTTGAATGCAACACAAACTTCTCGTGTGCTAACGTATTATTTACCCTTGGATGAGAGCACACCCAAACAAGCACGTCAGCAAGCATTAGATAAAAATCTCGATAACTGGAAACAACAAGTCATCGCAGATCTTGAGCAATTTCAGCCAGGTATTAAAAAACATATTCAAAATATTGATGTTCGAGTTCTAGGGCACGCGATGATCCGCCCAACTCCAAATCAAATATGGTCACGTTCGCAAACCCAAATGAAACGCCAAAAGGATGGGCTGTTTTTTGCCCATTCTGATATGAGCGGCATTTCTGTTTTTGAAGAAGCATTTTGGCAGGGATTAGAAACCGCGAAATTGATGGTTGATTACTTAAGATAAAAAATAATGACATCTCAAAGCACTTTTGTTTAGGCGAGGGTCGCCAAATGGTGACCTTTAGCTAGTGCTGGTAGGCCTGTTGCAGGAAAGCTCAATCCCCATCGCCGTTAATTGCTGCCTAATTTCATCTGCTCTCTTAAAATTTTTGGCAGCACGCGCTTGCACACGCTCTTCAATTAAGGCATCGATTTGGTCTTTATCTTCTGATTTACCTTGTAAGAAGGCCTCCGGGTCACTATCTAAATATCCCTAAAATACTGGCTAATTTTTTGAGCATCTTCGCATACTGCAAATTGATCAGGATCATTTTTTTCTTTAGCGGTATTTAAGGCGACGACTAAATCAAACAACACTGAGATAGCGATCGGCGTATTAAAATCATCATTCATTGCCTCAAAAAAGCGCACTTGGTAACCATCTGCCTTTGTTGAAGGTTTAGCTTGATTTAAATCAATTCCCCTTAATGCATTATAAAGCCTTTCCAGTGCATTTTTTGCTTGTTCTAATAAATCTTTAGAATAATTGACGGGGCTGCGGTAATGGCTAGCAATCAAAAAATAACGCACAATTTCTGAGTCATATTCTGCTAAAACATCGCGAATGGTGAAAAAGTTGTTCAAAGACTTAGACATCTTTTCCTTATCGATGTTAACAAAGCCAATATGCATCCAAGTGTTAACGAATTTTTTTCCAGTGGCGCACTCTGATTGCGCGCGCTCATTTTCATGATGAGGAAACACCAGATCCGGACCGCCACCATGGATGTCGAAAGTGTCACCTAAGCAGGCTGTGGACATGGCTGAGCATTCAATATGCCAGCCCGGTCGCCCTTCTCCCCAAGGAGACATCCAATGTGGTTCGTCTTTTTTGGCTTTTTTCCACAGAACAAAATCGAGGCTAGAACGTTTTTGTTCTACAACATCAACTCTTGCTCCAGCTTGTAGTTGATCTAAATCTTTATGCGCAAGCTGACCATAACTTGGATATTTATCGATTTGAAAATAAACATCGCCATTTTCCACAACATAGGCAATGCCATTTTTTTCTAATTTTTTTACCATCTCGATGATAGCGTCAATGTAATGAGTTGCTCTTGGCTCTTCATCAGGACTTAAAACATTCAGCGCTCTTTCATCATGATGCATCGCTTCGATAAAACGCGCGGTTAACGACTCCATGGGTTCATTATTTTCATGACTGCGCTTGATAATTTTATCGTCAATGTCGGTAATGTTACGTACATATTTTACTTTCCATCCACTGGCACGTAAAAATCGCACGATGACATCAAAAGCCACAAAAACGCGGGCATGCCCAATATGACAATAATCATAAACGGTGATACCACAAACATATAACGAGATTTCACCCTCTTTTAAGGGTTTAAAGGGTTCTTTCTGATGTGTAAAAGTGTTATAGATTTGTAGCATAATTATTGATTCAACTTATTCTTAGCTGCTTGCACGCGTGCAAGTAATGCGTTTTTTCCCATTAACAAAAATATTTTGGCCAATTCCGGGCCATAGCTTCTGCCCGTAATGGCACTGCGTAAAGGTAAAAATAAAGGTTTACCCTTAAGTGATGTCAATTCGCTAAGCTTTTTCACCACATTGTTGTAGTTCTCACCTTCGCTTTGAATAGCCTGCTCAACATTATTAAGAATCATCTTACCGCCATCGCTTTGCAAATTGCTGATAGCATCATCATCCCAGGTGCATTCATCTGATAAAAACTGTCTAGCCCAATCAATAGCATCTTCAGGTAAAACAATATTCTGTTTAATCGTTTGCGTGAATAATGTTGCTTTATCTGTAGGGATCATTTTCTCTATATAGGGTTTAATCCACAGGCCAATTTCATCTTCATTTTTTGTTAAAACAGTTTCTTTTTGCCAGTGTTTTAATTGTGCCAAATCAAAGCGGGCAGGCGATCGGCTAATGTGATTCAACGCAAAATGCGCACCTAGCTCATCAAGAGTTAACAATGTTTCATTTTCAAAGTGATGACCAAGTCTGGATAAATAATTGATCACTGCTTGTGGGAAGTATCCTTGCTCACGTAAGGCTTCAATCGATTGACTACCATTACGTTTTGACAAAGGCTTACCATCAAAACCTAAAATAAGTGCCATATGTCCATAAAGCGGCTCACGTAACCCTAGAGCTTTTAAAACTAATAACTGCCTTGGTGTATTAGTCAGATGATCTTCACCACGCATCACATGTGTAACACCCATTAAGGCATCATCGACAGCATTACAAAACATAAAGGAAGCAGAACCATCTGCTTTCTCAATGATAAAATCACCAATATCATTGGCAGCAAAGATTTTGGGTCCTTGAATAAAATCATCAAATTGAATAGTTTCATTATCAGGGATCCGAAACCGCAGAGCTGGCTTAATGCCTTTAGCTCTTTTATGAGCTATTTGTTCTTGGGTTAAATGGCGGCAAGTGCCAGGATAACGAGGCGGAATGCCAGATTGTAATTGTGTTTTACGCGTAATCGCTAATTCCATCTCCGTGCAAAAGCACCAGTAAGCCCGATTATCATGTAATAATTGCTGATAGTATTGTTGATAAATTTTGGAACGTTGTGATTGATAATAAGGTTCATGATCGCCGCCTCTTTCAGGGCCTTCTTGCCAATCCAAGCCCAACCACATTAAATCTTCCATCAGTTTATGACTAAATTCTTGCTCGGATCGAACAAGATCGGTATCTTCGATTCGAAGCAAAAAAAGCGCTGCTTGTTGTTTAGCTGTAAAGGATTTTGCTAATAGCACATTAAACAAGCCCGTTCTTAAGTTACCTAAATGCATTAATCCTGTTGGACTGGGGCAAAATCGCGATTTAATCGAAACTGATGTCGTCATAACAAAACTCTTATTATGTTAGTCATTCAAATAGAATATTTTCTAGCTGTTCACAGCTCTACATGATACCCTATGCGCCTTATTTACTGCGAGACTAGGACCAAAATATTGGATCTGCGTAGGGTGGGCAAAGCTTTTAGCGTGCCCACCGATTCAAAGGGAGATGGTGGGCACGCTAAAAGCTTTGCCCACCCTACTTCAGACCAGCAATAAATAAAGAAGTCCTAATAATCATAACGCGTTTTATAGTGAGGCTCATATGCAAAAGATTGTTCTACACACTAATCAAGGCCCTATCACCATTGAGTTAGACGAAAAAGCGGCCCCCAAAACGGTTGAAAACTTTTTAGAGTACGTTAATCAAGGCTTTTTTGAAAATACGATATTTCATCGTGTAATCGACGGGTTCATGATCCAAGGTGGTGGTTTTGAACCAGGTATGAAGTCTAAAAAAGAAGGCCGCGCTCCTATTCGTAATGAAGCAAACATTGGGCTAAAAAACAAAATTGGCACCATAGCCATGGCACGCACCAATGATCCGCATTCTGCAAGTTCACAGTTTTTTATCAATGTCAGTGATAACGGTTTCTTAGATCATAAATCTGAAACACCACAAGGCTGGGGATATTGTGCATTTGGTAATGTTGTTGATGGCTTAGATGTTGTGAAAAAAATTGCTAAAGTCCAAACAGGATCTAAAGCTGGCCATGATGATGTGCCAAAAGAGGATATCATTATTGAAAAGGTCGAAGTTCTTGTCTAACGCAAATGTGCTAAAGTCTAAATCGACAATTTTTATTTCAGATATCCATTTAAGTGGACATAATAATGCTCTGCAAAAACTTTTTTTAGATTTTTTGCAGGGCCCTGCTTTAAAGGCAGAGCGACTTTATATCTTGGGCGATTTATTCGATGTCTGGGTTGGTAATGATATAAATGTTGAATTTCATGAAAACGTATTCAAAGCCTTAAAGCAGCTCTCAGATAACGGTATCGCTTTATTTTTTATGGCCGGAAACAGAGACTTTCTTCTTGAAAAAAGTTCTTTGAAAAAAGCACACATACAAAATTTGCCTGATCCTTCAGTCATTGACCTCTATGGTAAGCCCACCGTATTAACCCATGGAGATAAATTATGTACTGAAGATATTCTTTATCAACGCTACCGTCGTTTTGCTCAACACCCTTTTACGCGATTGATTTTTCTTTTGTTACCTAAAAAGATACGAACGCATATTGCTCAAAAATTACGAAAGAACAGCCAAAAATATCAAAAACATCAGACATTAAAGATTTTAGATGTCTCGCAATGTGCGGTTGAAAGGATGATGAAAAAGCTGTCGGTCCAGCAGATGATTCATGGTCATGTACATCGACCTAAATTTCACTTTTTTAACGTTTTAGGAAAATCGTTTAAACGCTATGTTCTTGGAGATTGGCATACCGTTGCTAGCTTTATTATTAGTACACCAACTGAAATCTCACTCGCTACTTATAATTCTCACGAAGGAATTAAGATTAAAGCGACTCAAACTTTAGCGGATTTAGCACTTTGATGTGAGACATTCTCTTGCGTTGAAGCTTGCGTTTTACTCACCGAAGATAAAGCCAGTGTTTCGCAAGAAGAAGTAATAAAGACTCTGGTGTACAACATACCTACTGTAAAACCAATGCTCAATATCAAAGCAAATTTGAACCAAGGATGCGTACGATCCTCGATATCGGGTGTTCCAGATGAGGAAAATAACTCATGGTAATCAGTGCGAACTTTAGGTTTAGCGTTCAAAATGATATATCCCTCTAACCATACATAAACAGAATACCCAGAGCTTACACCAAATTCAAGATGGCTGAATCATTTTTATGAGCATATCGAGCTCGGTATCACCAAATCCCGCTCTTTTTCTGTTTTCAATAGCTAGGGGGCCTCTCAAATGGTTTGGAGCATATTCTTTTAACAACATAATGAAAGTCTCTATCGGATCCAAAACACGGTCTTGGCATAATTGAGAATACCAACGATTACCGACCCTAACATGTTTTATTTCATCAAAAAATATAATGCTTAAAATTTCAGCACCAATCGTATCACCTGCTTTTAGAAGACGTCTTGCGATATCTGGTGTCACATCCAGCCCTCGCGCTTCAAGCAGACGTGGCACTAAGGCCATTCTTACGAGTACATCATGTCCTGTTTTTTCAACGACCTCCCATAGTCCTCGATGAGCAGGAAAATCACCATAATCATGCCCTAATGTCTGCATGTGCTGCTGCAATAAACAAAAATGATAGGCTTCTTCACGCGCAACCTGTAACCAATCGCCATAATAAGTCAAAGGCATATCACGAAAGCGATAGATTGCATCCAGTGCAATATTAATGGCGTTAAACTCTATATGCGCAATGGCATGTACCAAAGCCGCTTTGCCATCGGGCGAATGCAGGCGCCGCCGTTTTAAAAATTTCGGATCAACAAGTTGTAAAGCTTCTGGAAGTCCGCCAAGAATTGCCGCACTGACAGGATAGTCGTTATCTAGAACACATTGATTAGACAACCATTCGTCATATAAAACCGCTACCCCTTGTGTTTTGAGCTTGGGATCAGTTTCTAATAATAATTGATGGGTAGTTGAAAATAAGGGAATTGACTTCACGATGTTGTGCCAAATCAGGTAATTGAGGGCATTATACGCTAACTTTACTCATTTTAGGAGGGGAGCTTGTTCTTCCTCTCCCTTTGTAAAAGGGAGAAATCTCACACAAAGCGAAGCGAGTGTGAGATAGAGGGATTTTTTCTGGATGGAATCCCCCTCGTCGTCGTAGACGACGATCCCCCTTTTACAAAGGGGGATAATGCGCTCTTGGCGCATGAAAGATCCTCTATTTACTTTTGGATACTCTGTTCTTACCCAAATTCTCTTTATCTCTTTCCTCATATTCAGTCCGCAGCTCAGCCACATTCTTAGTATCCGATGGCATATCTTTAGTCTCTACGGAAAACTTTACGTTGCGTTCGCGCACTCGAGGCTCTTCAAATTTCTGTGAAATTTCCTGCACTGACACTCTCTTTCCATGAGATTCATTTTCAACCATGACCCAATCATCATAGGCATCCATCCCTAGAGTGGATAGCTCCATGTTAGCGGCCTCTTCTGAAGTTGACATGCTTTTGACACGTTCAGCATCAACCTTATGAGCTAGATCATGTTCAACTTTTTCTACAATATGATGTGTTTTAGCTTTATTAAAACTCAAGTTTTTGCAAATATAGTCATACATTTCAGGATTAACACGTTTAGCAAATTCCAATTCAGAATAACCTTCTTTACTATCAAAATGCCAGCCAAAAATTTTAGCAAAACGATAATCTGAATTAAAGATATAACCTCTATACTTGCCTTTTCCTTTTTCAAGAATCGCTTTTAGAATATCCATTCTATTGTTTTCAACAAGGTATTCAAAAGGGGTTTTCCCATAACTATCTTTCATCAATGCAACTTTAGTTGGGGAGCTTCTCATACCACCACCATAGAGGACGTCACAAAAAGCCTCTGGAGTGCCATACATCGCTAAATAGTGTAAGGGCGTTCTTTTATAGTGATAATCCGGCTTGCGGCGGCTAACAGAATTATACCCCAAGCGAAGACCCCAAGGTATAGACTTGATTAACGCACTCACTGTGTCACCATGTCCATTTCTTGCCGCAGCCATTAAAGCACAGGGAGCCTCGACAGGACCTGCATCGTTGATATCGCAATCAAATTTAGATTTTCGCAAGTAATCAACAACGCGTGTATTCCCTGCTTCTGCAGCATAATACAAAGCTGTTTTGCCATCAATTTTTTGATTTAATATTTCTAATAGATGTTTATAGGTTCTTCTATCACTATAGGCTTTTTCGCATAATTGAATAAAGATATCTGCTTTAGAGGGATCCTTTGCTAACTGGCATAAACGTAATTCACCCTTCCCCTTGACATATGAATGTAAAATATTAAAACAAACCTGTGGATTCAATTCTTCAATAACAGACGCTCTTGATTCAGAAAGACTGCTTGAGATAATAGCATTATAGGCTTCATGCGCTAAGGTCATTTTTGCTCTATGAGCATTAACATTTGCTGTTCCTTCCTTTTTTAACTTATCAAACTGTAAATGACGTCTGGGAGAGAACGCTTGAACTAAACGCCAAACTTCATCATCAGCTGATTTTGCACGTCTTGCAGCTTCATGAACGATATCGTTATAAGCACCATCTTTAATATGGTAATTCATAATGAGTTTAGCAACTTCTTTGTCATTCCTTAATTTTTCAAGAAATGATTGATTTGGATGATTTAAGATATAATGCATTAAGCTTTTATCACCAAAACGAACATTCATTAAATCGATCCCCTTTGCTGAACAATGCAACACAATTGCTCGAAAAGAGACAAAATCATTTGCTAATATCATTTCTTGAAGACCATTATGACCTGTCAACGGGCTCTTAAATAGAGGATCCACACCATGATTCAATACAACGTTAACCATTTGTGGATTTTGCATACCTGCCAAAACAGAGAATAAAGGTGGATGGGCCAATTCATTTAACATTTTAACTAATGAATATTTAATATCTTCGCTTCTACCTTGGTAATAGCATTGTTGAAGTGCGTCATTGACAATTTTAAAAACTTCAACTGCAACTTTAGGATCTCCTGATTGCACGGCAATACTCAGTAAATTTCCGCCTTTCTTTTCACGAATCAAGGGGATTACATTCGATAATTGACCACGCAGGATCCGCAATCCTTCTTTGGGTGATTTG
Source organism: uncultured Pseudomonadota bacterium (assembly GCA_963829835.1). Lineage (GTDB taxonomy): Bacteria > Pseudomonadota > Gammaproteobacteria > Berkiellales > Berkiellaceae > Berkiella. The sequence continues at coordinate 2,454,066 of CAWHKC010000004.1, read as the reverse complement.
AGCAGTTTTTCTGAAATGAGTTCGATAAGCTTATCATGATGAATTAAATGCCAACGCATATCCTGTTGCGCTTTCATATAGGCACTTTGATTTTGAATTTTTTTAGTGGCATCAGCAAATGCTCTCTTTTCAATTCCTTGGGGCGTTGATTCTAAAGATTTCTTATCGTTCATATCATTGAGCATTTTACTAATATTAGCGCTAAGATATCGACATCTAACATTTTTTAGGAGGTCTTTTTCTGAATCTTTTCCTTGAAGTTTAGCTTTTTTCAGCTCATTCAACAATTCAATATAATATCGGGTGAGTTTTTGCTGATAAAAGCCCTCCGGGTTATTTTTCTTTAATAGTTTTTCAGCCGCTGTTAACCTGTCATCAAATTTATCAGGATAAGCGTAAGGGACTGTTGGATCTCGAAATTTTTCTAACCACAATGTCATCGCATTGCGGTTGCTAGCTCTTAATCTATCTAATTTAGCTTTAGGTGCATCAAATTCAAGCGTTTTTACATCTTCAGTATAAATTTGAACTGTCTGGCTACTGTATAATTTGTGTTTTTGCTTAGTTTCTTCTCTAATCGGAACACCAATTTTTTTCCATAAAATGGCTTTCAAGATATCATTATAGCGCCATTCACCGCTAACATCTGATATATCGCTGTCTTCATTTTTTTCAGGAGGATGAGGTTGAGCTTTTTTTGCCTTTTTTTCTTGCTTTAACTTACGTAAACGCGGCGTCAATGGTGTAATATTTTCATCAAGGTTGTCTAAATTCTGTGTTAAGCTTAAACCGACAGAGCAAGGATTAATTTGATGTGGCTTTCCGTGATGATCCATTTTTTCTATAGGTTGGTATTGGGCATCATAATATTCTTGTCGATTTAATTCGTCGATAGGATAATTATTTAGTATACCGCCGTCAGCAAATACACCAAATACTTTTCCGTCTTTATATCTCACTGTTTTCGGCGCAAAGGCACCAGGAAATGCCATGGAAGCTCTAACGGCATCCGCAATTCTTATATTGGGTGTTTCTTTGTAGGAAAAAGTTTGTTCTATCACCTCTCCTTTCTTAGCATTATAACGTGTTGCTTTGAATATCATGTCTTTTAAAGCCGGATCTTTCATTCTTGCATGATGCAAATCAGCAAAGGTTGCATTGGGATCACCTAAAATCTGCTCAACCATAAAGGTTGCCCAATCATGAAAAGAATCCCCAGTAAAAGCTGCGCCATATTGTAAAAGATCCATCACATTGCCGGCTTTGTGTCCATTAAAATGAGCGGCCCATCCGTTTTTTTTCACCGATGTGAAATCCAAAAAATTCATCTTTGCAGAGATTTGCGCAAATTGTTCGCCATTAAAACCAAGACCTATACCAAATGCAGTAATGGCCCCAGCAGATGCCCCTACCACTATATCTACATCTTCTAAGTAACCTTGTTCATCTAAAACCGCGACGACCTCTGGATAACCTGCTCCTTTAGCACCACCGCCTTGTATGGCCAATTGTTTTAGAGGCGGATTAGGTGGCAATACTTCGCTTGAGCCTATTGATGACATCATCTGTGAAATAAGTGCTTGTACGTCTGCTAGTTCGGGGGGAGAATTTGGAGGCCCATTATGCATGTTGTAGTTACCCCTAAATCGAAACATTCTTAATGGTGAGACAATGAGCTGTTAGAAAAGGTTCGATTTTATTAAACAAAGGCCAAAATGAAGGGGTAATGAACTTATTTTCAACAGATGAGTCTTATCAATATATAACAATAAAATGGTGATAATCATGGAACTGCAGCAACTTGAAATTGATGAGCTTGGCAATGCATTTGTTACGATAAGTTCACCTGAATATACACCTGAACAATTGAAATTTTTAACAGGCTTTTTGAATAGCCATGCTCTTGATCTAAACACTGAAATGATGAAAAAAACGTTTAACGATAAGATCCAAGTGATAGATGCGTTAAATGTTTTAAATGGATTTGCTACACACTATCATCATGAGAAACCCATTATTGATGAGTTTCAAGAGGAATGTGAGCATCTTGTGATTGCGTTGAATGATTTAGAGGGGTTGACGATATAGCCCTCACCTACGTGCCGCGACTTGTTCCGGCATCCATGGATACCGCGAACAAGTCGCGGTAAGTAGGAGGTGAAGTCGCGGTAAGTAGGAAGTGAGGTCGCGGTAAGTAGGAGGTTATTTCTTCGAGAACGCAATTTTCCCGTCTTTCACAACCACCTTAATGGTATCCCCAGGCACAAATTCACCTCTCAATAAGCTTTCAGATAGTGAATTCTCAAGTTCTTGCCGTAGCGCTCTTCGAAGAGGTCTTGCGCCATAAACCGGATCAAATCCGACTTCAGCTAATTTATCTAGCGCTTCAGTTGATATCTCTAAATTCAAATTAAGATGATGCAATCTATCTTGTACTTCTTTAATTTGGATTTCAGCAATTGCCCGAATATTTTCTTTATCTAGAGCATGGAACACCACAGCTTCATCAATACGATTAATAAATTCTGGTTTAAAGTAATTGGGTAACATTCGAAGCACGGCATCTTTCATTTCATCATAAGGCTTACCAGTCATTTCTTGAATTAATTGTGCCCCAATATTTGAAGTCATCACAATAATGCAATTTCTAAAATCGACGGTTCGCCCTTGGCTGTCTGTTAAACGCCCTTCATCCATCAATTGTAAAAGAATATTAAAAACATCATGATGGGCTTTTTCAATTTCATCTAATAAGACAATACTATACGGACGTCTTCGAACTGCTTCGGTCAAATAGCCACCTTCTTCGTAACCCACATACCCAGGCGGCGCGCCAATTAAGCGTGAGACAGAATGTTTTTCCATAAATTCTGACATATCAATTCTAATCATGGCTGCGGGCGTATCAAACAAAAATTCCGCTAATGATTTACAAAGCGCGGTTTTACCGACGCCAGTTGGTCCAAGGAATAAGAACGTTCCTACAGGTTTGGAAGGATCAGCAAGTCCAGCACGTGATCGACGAATAGCATTGGCCACCACTTCAAGGGCTTCCTTTTGTCCTACCACTTGCTTTGATAATACCTGCTCCATTGACAGTAATTTCTCTTTTTCACCTTCTAACATTTTACTGACCGGGATCCCTGTCCACTTGGCAACAACTTCGGCTATTTCTTCTTCTGTGACTCTGTTGCGTATAAGCGTCATTTGTTTTGTTTCAAGTTCAGAGGCACTGGCAAGTTGTTTTTCTAATTCTGGAATACGGCCATATTGCAGCTCTGACATACGTGTCAAATCGCCAGCTCGCCGTGCCGCTTCAAATGCTGTGCGTGCACGCTCCAGATCTTCTTTAATATGCTGTGCCCCATGTAAAGAGGCTTTTTCTGCTTTCCAGACTTCTTCTAAATCAGCATATTCCCGTTCGTTCTTATTAATTTCAGTCTCAAGTTTTTCAAGTCTTTGTTTTGACAAAGGATCTTTTTCTTTTTTGAGTGCTTCTCTTTCAATCTTATATTGTATTAACTTACGTTCGAGAATATCTAAGGGTTCTGGCTTTGAATCAATGGCCATTCTAATACGGCTGGCTGCCTCATCGATAAGATCAATCGCTTTATCCGGCAACATTCTGTCTGAGATATAACGATTTGATAAATTGGCTGCAGCGACAATGGCCGGATCGGTTATTTCAACACCATGATGGATTTCGTAACGTTCTTTGAGTCCTCGTAATATAGCGATGGTGTCTTCAACCGAGGGCTCATTCACCAATACTTTTTGAAACCGTCGCTCAAGCGCTGCATCTTTCTCGATATATTGACGATATTCATCCAGAGTCGTCGCCCCAACACAATGCAACTCACCTCGTGCAAGCGCTGGCTTTAACATATTTCCCGCATCCATAGCACCTTCTGCTTTACCCGCGCCAACCATGGTATGGATTTCATCAATAAAGAGAATTATTTCGCCTTCTTGTTTGGATAAATCTTTTAAGACGGCTTTGAGTCTTTCTTCAAATTCACCGCGAAATTTTGCGCCTGCGATTAAAGCCCCTAAATCCAAACCTAAAACGCGTTTACCTTTTAAGCCCTCAGGCACTTCATCATTGACAATGCGCTGTGCAAGACCTTCAACAATAGCTGTCTTACCTACGCCAGGTTCACCAATGAGTACAGGATTATTTTTTGTACGTCTTTGTAAGACTTGAATCGTACGTCGAATTTCTTCATCACGCCCAATAACGGGATCTAATTTTCCTTGTTCGGCTCTAGCGGTCAAATCAATGGTATATTTTTCCAAGGCTTGGCGATTATCTTCAGCATTTTCATCCTGAACCGTTTCACCGCCGCGCATTTGTTTAATGGCTTCTTCTAATTTCTTTTTGTTAGCATCCGCGTTTTTCAACGCCTTAGCCGCTTTGCCATCATCATCTAACAAGGCTAATAAAAATAATTCACTGGGGATAAACTTATCTTTCCTATCTTGGGCTAATTTATCGGTCAAGTTTAAAAGACGGATCAAATTATCTGAAAGTCGAATATCACCTGTAGCACGTCCTAAGCGTGGCAGTTGCTCTATCGCTTCATTTAAATTACTTCTTAATTGCGGTATGTTAGCGCCGGCATGTTTTAAAAGCGGACGAACACTTGAGCCTTCTTGATCAAGCATTGCCATTAAAAGATGTTCGGGTTCTATAACTGCATTTTGACGACCTAAAGCCATCGATTGTGCTTGTGCTAAAGCTTCTTGAAACTTACTGGTAAATTTTTCAATACGCATTCATTATTTCCTTTGTTTGCCTAACCATCATATGGGGGCAAAAGGTGATTTTTAAAGTATAGAGTTATATAAGAAGACTATGGGAGAGTTAACCAAATCAAGGTAGCCATTCTACCTGTATCTTTGTCACGTCGATAAGAATAAAAACGCATCGGATCAGTGTACGTACAGAGATCGCCCCCATAAATAGCTGTAACACCACTTTCTTGTAAGCGTTGTTTCGCTAATTCATTTATATCTGCAAGCCATTTCCCTTGGTTGTCTGTTTTCTTAAAAGCAATAGAAGCTCTGAGATCGTGTTTTAAAAACGGTTCGCGAAAATCCTCGCCGACCTCGTATTTAGATTGTCCAATAGCAGGCCCTAACCAGGCTAAGATTTCACCTTCTGCATATAAGCCTACCTGCTTCAAGGCATTTTCTATAATTCCTTGCGCTATCCCTCGCCAACCGCAATGCACTGCTGCAACAATCGATCCTTTAGAATCACACAATAGCAACGGTAAACAATCCCCAGTTAACACCGCGCAAGGAACACCGGTGAGCATGGTATATGAACCATCAGCATTAACATCTTTTAAATCCTGAGGTCGCTTGATCTCAACAACCTTTGTACTATGGGTTTGATTTAACCAAATAGGCTCATACATGAAATTAAAATCTTGAGATAATATTGTGCGATCTTGCTCAAGAGTAAGATTTAAATTCCGTGTGGTGGTAAAAGCACGCACCCAAGTAGGAGCTGGCCAATTAGGTGTTATCCCATTCACTATGATATCCCTCTTTTGGTTGTAATAACTTCAATAAGGCAACATAATCATCGGGTAATGGTGCCTTCCATGACAATACTTCACCCGTCACTGGATGATTCAAACTTAATGCTCTTGCGTGTAAGGCTTGACGCTTAAAGGCAATCAGCATTTGCTGTAATTCGGGGGAGGATTTTGCGGGAATGCGGTAACGCCAACCATAGGTTGAATCGCCCACTATAGGATGACCAATATGCGACAAATGTACACGGATCTGGTGAGTACGCCCCGTTTCCAACTTCACATCAAGCAAGGTAAATCCATGGTAACGCTTTTGACAGCGAAAGTGTGTACGCGCAGGTTTTCCAGAATGCGTCACAGCCATCTTGGTACGTTGATGTGGATGCCTACCAATCGGTTCGTCTACTGTTGCCCCGGCAATCACTTCGGTGCCGACTAAAGCAATATAATCACGTTGAATATCTCTACGCTGCAATGCTGCCACTAAAGCCGTATGAGCATGTAAAGTCTTAGCAACAACCATTAAGCCGGTAGTATCTTTATCAAGACGATGCACTATCCCTGCTCTTGGCAAGTTGGCTAATTGGGGAGCATGATAAAGCAAAGCATTGAGTAATGTGCCTTGACGATTACCAGAACCAGGATGAACAACCAACCCAGCCGGTTTATTGAGCACTAAAATATCATCGTCTTCATAAACGATATTTAAGGGAATGGATTCAGCAGGATCTTCGTGAACGGGCAAAATGGTGGTTTGTATGGTAACTTCTTCACCCCCATTCACCTTCACTTTTGGCTCTAACAGTTGACCATCTAGACTGACATGCCCGTTTCTTATCCATTGCGTGATCCGCGTTCTTGAGTGTTCTGGAAAGCATTTAGCCAAGGCTTGGTCAAACCTCATACCACGGCAGTCTTCTGGAATAGTCGTATTGAGGTTAATCTGTTGCGAATCAATCATATAAATTTATATGCCCTTTCAAAAAACCGAGGGTATCAAAAGCAATAACTCTAACACAATCTCTTTAATTGCAACATGGTGCCCTGTAAGATAGACTCCGTTCAAATATTTCCCAAGCCATCAATCAGTTATAAATTAGAAAAATAGTAGCCAATTATGAGAAAGCCAGCTTTATTACTTTTAATCGCGTTATTCGTTTTATCCGGATGTAATTCTAACTCAAAAGATGAACGTTATAACAATATGACCGCAAATGAAATCTATAGTTCGGGTACAAAGAATGCTTATAAAAAGCGTTTCAACGAAGCTATCGAAGATTTTGAAGCGTTAGAATCACGTTATCCTTTTGGTGAATATGCAGATAAAGCACAATTAGGTGCTATCTATTCCTATTACGAAAATGAAGATTATCCTTCTGCTATTCCAGCCATTGAACGTTATTTGCGTATGTACCCAAGACATCCCAATATCGATTATGTCTATTACATAAAAGGGTTAACCCATTTTTCAGAATCAGGCGGCTTTTTCACCAATTATTTGCCCATTGATCGCGCTGATCGCGACACCACGCCAGCGAAAAAAGCCCTGCAAGCTTTTCATGTGTTGATCACCAGATTTCCTAACAGCATTTATGCAGATGATGCAAAATTACGCATGGTCTATTTAAGAAATATATTGGCGCAAAATGAGTTGGTTGCTGCTGAATATTATTTGAGAAAAGGTGCTTATTTAGCTGCTGCCAATCGTGCAAGCAATGTGATTACGCATTTTGATCGTGCTCCCTGTATGGCAGAAGCGCTCGCTATTATGGTAAAAGCTTATCGTAAGCTAGAATTAAATGAATTGGCTAATGATTCCTATCGCGTTTTAGCCTTAAATTATCCTGATTCCATTTACGTCAAGGAACTCGGATAAGGAATGCGACGACTATGCGTACAAGTCAATTACTATTAGCCACACTCAAAGAAACGCCTTCCGACGCTGAACTTATCAGCCATCAATTGATGCTCAGAGCGGGACTCATTCGCAAATTGGGCCAAGGTCTATACACTTGGTTACCAGTTGGATTTCGCGTATTACAAAAAGTCACAGAAATCATCCGCCAAGAAATGAATAAAGTGGGCGCCCAAGAAATTTTAATGCCTGGCGTTCAACCTGCTGAATTGTGGCAAGAAACAAACCGCTGGGAACAATTTGGTCCGCAATTACTCTGCATGAAAGACCGTCATGGCAGAGATTATTGTTTAGGGCCAACCCATGAAGAAGTCATTACCGATTTAGTGCGTAATGAATTACGCTCTTATAAACAACTTCCCACTTGCTTATATCAAATTCAAACCAAATTCCGGGATGAAATCCGTCCCCGTTTTGGGGTGATGAGAGCAAGAGAATTTATTATGAAAGATGCTTATTCTTTTCATCAAGATAAAGCCTCTTTACAAAAAACCTATGACGACATGTATCAAGCCTATAGCAATATTTTTACACGCTTAGGCTTAGATTTTCGGGTTGTATTAGCGGATACCGGTGCTATTGGTGGCAGTCAATCCCATGAATTTCATGTATTAGCCGATTCTGGTGAAGATGCTTTAGTCTTTTCACCTCAGAGTGATTATGCCGCTAATATGGAAATGGCAAGTTCACTGATTCCAGAACCAAAACGTGCGCAAGCTGTTCAGCCTTTAGCTATCAAAGAAACGCCAAATATTCGCAGCGTTCCTGAACAAGCGGCCTTTATGGGCTTGCAAACAAAAGATATTCTTAAAACTTTATTGGTTAAAGGTGTTGATGTACCCGTAGTTGCCCTTCTTGTAAGAGGCGATGACGAGCTTAACCCTGTCAAAGCTGAAAAATGTCCTGAGGTCGCTACACCATTGACCTTAGTCGATGAAGCCACGCTTCGCGCATTAACCAAATGTGGTCCAGGATTTGTCGGGCCTAAAGATTTAGCTATTCCCATTATTGCCGATCATAACGTGTTAACCATGGCTAACTTTTCTTGTGGTGCGAATCAAGAAGATAAGCATTATGTTGGCGTTAATTGGGAACGCGATTTACCTTTGCCAACCCGCGTTGCTGATATTCGTAAAGTGAATGCAGGCGATCCTAGTCCCGATGGCAAAGGAAACTTAGAAATTTGTCGCGGTATAGAAGTCGGGCATATTTTCCAATTGGGCACCAAATATAGTACTGCGATGAAAGCCACCGTATTAAATGAACAAGGTCGGCAAACAGTTCTTGAAATGGGCTGCTATGGTATTGGCGTGACGCGTATCGTTGCCGCTGCCATTGAACAACATCACGATGCAGCCGGGATTATTTGGCCAGATGTCATGGCTCCCTTCCAGATTGTAATAATACCCATGGCGCTTCATAAATCTCATCGGGTTCGTGATGCCGTCAATACGCTTTATCAACAACTACAAGATGCTGGCTTTGATGTCTTGTTAGATGACAGAGATGAGCGACCAGGGGTTATGTTTTCCGAAACTGAACTGATTGGCATACCCCATCGTTTAGTGCTTGGCGAACGTGGGTTAGACGCTGGCACCATTGAATATAAAAATCGTAAGACGGGCGTGGTTGAACATTTGCCATTTGCTGAGATTGTGAAGATTTGCCAGGAAAGAATTAAATTCTAAGAACGTAGGGTGGGCAAAGCTTTTAGCGTGCCCACCTTTCTTTTTGGTGGGCACGCTAAAAGCTTTGCCCACCCTACAAAATGCTAGGCTATTTCGTGCCCTTCTTCTACATAAATCACCGCCCGGCGATTCTTTGCATTCGCTACTAACGTTTTGCTTTCATCAACGGCTTTATCTGGACCATAGCTTTGAATGTCAATTCTAGTAACATCCACACCTTTTTCTTGCAAGTATTGTGCAACCGCTTCTGCCCGACGTAAACCTAAAGCTAAATTGTAGTCATGAGAACCTTGATAATCCGTAAAACCATCAACATGTGCTTTAACGGTTGGATTTTCTGCTAAATACGCTGCAAATTCATCCAATGTCGGTTTATCTTGATCGGAAAGTGTCGCATCATCAAACGCAAAATGATAAATCGCGTTCATTTCTTTATTTTGTTTAGAATATTTAACAGGTTCATCTGATTGCATCAAATGACAACAAGCACTTAAACCAAATTGGCAAGTAGTTGCAATGACAAGAGCTTTTAAAATGTTGGATTTTTTCATGGCGTTACTTCTTATTATGTTGAACAGCAAAACTGCATGCTGGGCGCAGAAAGTAACTGGATTGCAGTGAAAAAGCAAGCACCCCTCCTACGTGCCGCGACCCACCCTCCTACGTGCCGCGACTTGTTCGCGGCAACCATGGATACCGCGGACAAGCCGCGGTACGTAGAAATTGTGAAGCGCGGTACGTAGGAAGGTAAGGGGTTTATTTTTTAATAACAAAAGTGTCATGCTCTTCAAACGGCAGATCCTTACTCACCACTTTCAACACATTAGCCGAAGGCGGCCCTTCATGTAACCAGCGAGTAAGAACTTCAACCACTTCCTGTTCACCACTCATCAGGCATTCAACATTACCTTCATCTGTGTTACGTACCCAACCAGTTATTCCAAGTTTAGTTGCTTGGTCAACCGTACTTTGGCGGAAAAAAACGCCATGCACTTTGCCTGATACGACACACAGTCTCGTGATATTCATTGAAGCTCCTTTATGCTTTACCCTTTTAGGATTATGATTCGAATTTTTGAGGATTTTACCATTATGACCCCCTATGTGCTTATCGTTTATTATAGTCGCCACGGCGCCACAGCACAGATGGCTGATTATGTCGCCAGAGGGGTAGAAAGTGTAGATGGGTTAAGTGCCATGATTCGCACGGTCCCTGCTGTGTCACCTGTCACCGAGATTGGTGCCCCACCCGTTCCTGAAAGTGGCGCTCCTTATGTGACTTTAGAGGATGTTGAAAACTGCAACGGCCTTATTTTGGGAAGCCCAACCCGTTTTGGAAATATGGCAGCACCCTTGAAGTATTTTTTAGATTCAACGCTCGCGCTATGGTTATCTGGAAAATTAATTGGGATCCCATCCGGCGTTTTTACTTCCACTTCATCCTTGCATGGTGGTCAAGAAGCGACCTTGCTTAGCATGATGTTGCCACTATTGCACCACGGCGCTTATATTGTTGGCGTTCCTTATAGTGAACCAGCTTTGAATGAAACCACAACCGGTGGCACGCCTTATGGCCCAAGTCATGTTGCGGGAATAAAAAGTAATAGAGAGATTAGCGAGCATGAACAAACATTATGTAAAGTGCTGGGCAAGCGCGTTGCGACGCTTGCCAGTCAATTATTGAAGTAGTATTTACCACCACCCTGAAAACATACCACCAGAGGCTTTTGGTGCTGGTGCAGCTGTTATTACTTCTTCTTGTGGGGCAACAACTTCTTCTGCCCGTCTTCCTCTTCTTGTATTTCGCAGCGGTGTAATCGGTTCAGGCGTTCCTTCAGCAGCTTCTTCAACAGGCGTTTCACTTGCTTGTTTAGATTTTCTGCCCCCTCTTCTTCTTGCAGGAGCCTCTGCTTCAACTACTGGTTGTACAGGTAAAACATCCGCAACAACAACTGGCGCAACTTCTTGAGCAGGAACTTCTGCAACTGGAGCCGGAGCTGCCGGAGCAACTACTAAAGCAGCTGGAGCAACAACTGGAGCCACAACCGCAGCAACCACAACTGGAGCAGCCTGAATAGGAGCTGAAGCTGCAGGTTTAGGCCTTCCTCCTCCTGGTAACCAACTCGCAACTCCCGAAACTTGCGAGAGGACTACATTCACTTCAGGCAATGTGGTGGCTTGTACTTTCGCTATGACTTTATTAATTTCTGGTATGGTTCCCGTTTGCACTTGCGCTATGGCTTTATTAATTTCTGGTATGGTCCCGGTTTGCACTTGCGCTATGGCTTTATTAATTTCTGGGATCGTACCGGTTTGCACTTGCGCTATGGCTTTATTAATTTCTGGTATGGTCCCAGTTTGCACTTGCGCTATCGCTTTATTAATTTCAGGGATCGTGCCGGTTTGCACTTGCGCTATGGCTTTATTAATTTCGGGGATTGTTCCCGTTTGCACTTGCGCTATGGCTTTATTAATTTCGGGGATTGTTCCCGTTTGCACTTGCGCTATTACTTTATTAATTTCTGGTATGGTCCCCGTTTGCACTTGCGCTATGGCTTTATTAATTTCGGGGATTGTTCCCGTTTGCACTTGTGCTATGGCTTTATTAATTTCGGGGATTGTTCCCGTTTGCACTTGCGCTATGACTTTATTAATTTCAGGTATGGTCCCCGTTTGCACTTGCGCTATGGCTTTATTAATTTCGGGGATTGTTCCCGTTTGCACTTGTGCTATGGCTTTATTAATTTCTGGTATAGTTCCCGTTTGCACTTGCGCCACTGCTTTATCTATTTCTGGCAAGGTTGTGGTATTAACACTTTTCACTAAAATATCGACATCACCAACAGCTTTATCTGCCTTATCAATTGTTTTTTGTAAACCATCCAGTACTTTATCAACGCGAGGCACTACCTCCTGATTGAGTTTAGTGATCGTCTCATCAACATGATCAAGTGTTTGTTTTAGCTTAAGAAAAAAGCTCACCACATAAAGAGTGATGTTGGTTGTAATGTAAGTGCCTATTGCGGCGGCAGATATTGCGCCTATTACGGCTAAAATACTGAGGCTGGTTGCCAAAGGAACAACAATTGCCGTTAAGAGCGCAGCCAAAATGGCATATTTTTTTTCTGGTTGCTGCCATTGCTGAAAAATAAATTTTGCTACGTCGTCGAATGTCATGACTAACTCCAAGGTGTTTTAACACCATTTGAATGTGAATAGACACTCAGCTTATGTAGATGGCATGTTTATGTCAAATTTAAGCGATAAAAGGTAAACACTAAGAGGCAAAAGGTATAAGTTAGTCGACAAAGATATAGTAGCTTAGTAAAACTTTTTCTTCAGACAAAAAAAAGCGAGCTCTGTAGCTCGCAAGTGGGGGAAGATAGTCATCAGTTTATTGGCCGAATATTTTTCTTGCTATAGTGCCAAACACACCACCAACCGAATCCATTATCGAAGGTGTCTGCGTTGGGGCGGGATTAACGGGTGCTACTTGTTGCGCTAAAGTAGGTGATCTTGTAGCCGCTAAATTTCGTGCAGGCGTAAGCGCAGGTTGTGAAATCGATCTTCGTATTGGCGCTGGCGCTGCAGCTGGAGCAGCCGGTGCTGCCGGTGCGCCACCTGAACCGCCACCACCTGGAGGGGCATCTGGTTCTGGGCGTTCTTCACTTAACATCTTCATAAAGAAATCAGAAATAGCTTTTGTAAAACCTTGGATCTTTTCACCTGCATTAGCACCTAATAATGGTTTAAAAATACTCCCTACGAAATTAAGCACCATAGGAATCATTGTGGCTGAAAAGGCTAACATGGGCGCTTTGTAATCATTATCCTTTGCATTGGTCATGCCTGTGAATAACCCTGTAACGGCATCAAAGAAAGTAGAAATGAAATCACCAAAAGCGCCAAAAGAGTTATTGGCAACAACTGGCGCTGGTTTGTTTTCGGGCAAATCATTACTATTAAATACTCTTTTCAATAACGCTGCCCATTTACGGTTAGAGGCATCTAATGCTGCCTTCAGTTGATGAGCGTTAGTATTCAATACGTTTATGAACGCCAGATCTTCTGCTTCTTGTTGCTTAATGGCATCATTTTTCGCTTTTGCTTGATCAGACTTTGCAAATTCTTGATTTGCCATTTCTTTTAATTCGATATTTCTTTTAATCCCTTGCATCGTTTGCGATACAACATTCAGACTTGAAATAAAAGCTCCGCTATTAAGAGCAGCAGTTAAATCTTTATGAGGATGTTGTAATTTTTCTAAAGGCTTAATTGCAGGAAGAGCTAATTTATCAAGCACCCCATTAAATAAGGGCTGCATTTCAGGATGTGCTGCGATTGCATTTGATAATGTGTTTAGTTCTGTGACAACAGAAGCAATATGGGCTTGTTTAGCAAAAAGTGCTTTGGCCTTTTGTGGGCTTGTTTTGTCTTTCTTGTCTGCAGCAGCTTTATTGCCTTCGCTATTAGCAACACTGGCTAGTTTACTGAGTGTAGATACAACTGAATTTAACATTTTCACTTTCCCCGTGAGTATTGAAATATTTGTTATCCACAATACTAACTAAACATTAAAGGGATTGGGAGCTAATCCAGATTAAAGGCAAAAAAAACGGGCCCAAAGGGGCCCGTTTTACGTCGTAGCAAATTAAACCAAAAAAGCTTACATGTCATTTCTTGATTGTTTGCTAGCGCCTTCTGGCTTTAATGCATCTGCTTGAGCATCAGTTGCATCACGATTACGTTTCACACCTTGGGTAGGTGCCACAGCAGCAGGTTGTGCTGGTTGTTGGCCTCTTAAACGACGGTAGGTAGCGATTGGATGTCTTAAAGCGTTTAAAGCACCAGTAGCAGTAGCGACTGGATGTATAGCAGCATTAAAAGTACCAACAGCAGCAGCTTGAACGACTGGAGCAGCAGCAGCAGTAGCTTTTGCAGCGCCAACTGTGAAACCTTCAATAGCGCCAAATCCTAAAAATACACCAGTAGCAGCAATTGCGCGAGTAGCAAGAGTTGCAGGATTGTTGTAGGTATCAACAGCCATGATAGCGCCAGTAGCAAGCAAGTTTGCAGCAGCAGCGGTTTTCACTGGGTTCAGACCAGCATAATCAGAAGCTCTGCGAAACAATGATGGAGCAGCAGCAGCAGGAGCAACAGCAACAACTGGAGCGTCAACAGCAGCAGCAACAACTGGAGCAGCAACAGGAGCGTCAACAGCAGCAGGAGCAGGAGCAACTGGAGCAACTGGAGCAAGAGCAGCAACTGGAGCAGGAGCAACTGGAGCAAGAGCAGCAACTGGAGCAGCAGCAGCAGCTACAACAGCAGCAGGAACAACTGGAGCAACAACTGGAGCAACTGGAGCAACTGGAGCAGCAGCAGCTGGAGCTTCTTGAACAATTTCCATAGCTACTGGAGCAGGAGCAGCTTCTACTTGAGCAACAACAACTGGAGCTTCTACTTGAGCAACAACAACTGGAGCTTCTACTTGAGCAACAACAACTGGAGCTTCTACTTGAGCAACAACTGGAGCTTCTACTTGAGCAGCAACAACTGGAGCTTCTACTTGAGCAACAACTGGAGCTTCTACTTGAGCAACAACAACTGGAGCTTCTACTTGAGCAGCAACAACTGGAGCTTCTACTTGAGCAACTACAACTGGAGCTTCTACTTGAGCAACTACAGGAGCAGCTTCTACTTGAGCAACTACAACTGGAGCTTCTACTTGAGCAACTACAGGAGCAGCTTCTACTTGAGCAACTACAACTGGAGCTTCTACTTGAGCAACTACAGGAGCAGCTTCTACTTGAGCAACTACAACTGGAGCTTCTACTTGAGCAACTACAACTGGAGCTTCTACTTGAGCAACTACAGGAGCAGCAACAGCTTCAACGCGACGCTTTTTATTTCGTGCGGGACCTTTCTTAGCCATGATAATAAACCTCTCTCAAAAAATTAATAAATTCAAACGTAACCAGGCCTGGTTGACCAGGGGTGAGAGGAGTTTATTTTGCCGAATGACTTAATTCAACCCTAAACAGGGGTAGATATGATGGATGGGAGAAGTAACCAGCCTAACGGTTTTAAATAGCCAAAACAGATTTAATAAAAGGAATGGTAAGACGACGCTGCGCCGCTAAAGAAGCCTTATCAAGCTTCTCTAATAGTTCATATAAGTGTGGCATTGCACGCGAAGCACGCCGAATAAGGAAGACCCCCACTTCATTTGAAAGCTCCAATCCACGTTGCCTAGCTCGCAATTGAAGAGCCGCAAGCAATTGATCATCATCTAGTGGTTGGATTTGATAAGTAACCCCCCACGCTAAACGCGATTGGAGATCGGCAAGCTTTAACGGCAGTGACGTTGGCGGGCAATTCGCAGCCACTATCAAGCGATGATTTGCAGTGCGTAAACGATTGAATAAATAAAATAAAGCTTCTTCCCATAAGGGCTCACCACAAATGGCATCGATATCATCAAGACAAACTAATCCTAGACGCTCTAAACCATCAACCAATGTGGATGGGGTGCGTTTTGCTAAATTGGATAAGGGTAAATAAACCGCACCTATACCTAGGCGTGAAGCATCATTGCAAGCGCCTTGCAGTAAATGAGTTCGCCCTACACCATCGCGCCCCCACAGATACATAAATTGCTCACCATCGCCTTTGGATATCAATTCGATCTGATCTAATACTTGTTGATTATCGCCAGGATAAAATGTTTCTAGTGTGCAATCATCTCTTAAGCCAATGCTTAAGGCTAATTGTTCAGGATCTCTATTAGCCACTCGTCTTCCCTTTGCGATGTGGCTTTAAAGGTTCAGATGGAAACTGATGTAATAATTCTCTAATAATAACCACCATTATCGCCGTCAAAGGTAATGCTAATACCACGCCAACAAAGCCTAGCAAATGACCACCGGCTAAAACAGCAAAAATAACCACAACAGGATGAAGCCCTAACTTGTCACCAATTAATAAAGGCGTAAGGACCATCCCTTCTAAAACATGACCAATCCCAAATAAAACAATCACGCCAATAATGGGTAACATCGTGTCAAATTGAAAATAGGCCACCGCCAAGGCAGCGCCAAACCCAACAATGCTTCCAAGATAAGGAACGATACTTAAAAAGCCTGCCACCATGCCTAATAATAACCAAAAGTTAACCCCAATGAGCGCTAAGCCCAAACTATAATAAGCGGCTAATGAAACCATGACCGATAATTGCCCACGCACAAAGGTAGACAACACTACATCACATTGTTTTGTTATCTGAATAATTTTTGGTGAATATTTTGAGGGTAATAAAGATTTAATCGCTGCTAAAATGCTTTTCCAATCACGCAGTAAATAAAAGGTGGCAACAAAAATAATTAATATATTCATCAACCATTCCATTAAAGCTAAACTCGAATGAAAAAGCGTGCGCCACACCCACTTGGCAACTTCACTGGCTTGAGACATATGTTCTGAGATAGTGGTTTTGATTGACTCTAAACCGAGATCTTGTGGCATCACGCCTAAGGTTATCAGTTGTGGCACGATACTTTTTTGAAACCAATCAACTAGGAGGGGTAACTTTTTGGCAAGTGAATTTAATTGGTGGCCAAGGGCCGGAATAAGAAAGAACATCACCAGAATAAACACAAACACTACCACAAAAAATACCGCGATGACTGCCAAAGTTCGAGATATTTTTAACTTCTTACCCTTACTTAAACGCTCTACTAAGGGATCGGATAAATATGCGATAACACCTGCAATCACAAAGGGCGTTAATACTGGCGTTAGTTGATAAATAAAAGCGCCCAACAATGCCAAACCAATTATCACAGCAACAAAGGTTAAAGATTGTTGTAGTGGCGTCATTGTGTTAATCCTCGTCACCATCGCTCCATAAAGGGGAAGCCAAAGAATTGGGATCTAAAGAATTTGCACCCTCTTGAGCGGGAGACGCACCAGCAGCAGAGGAAGGTGATGATACCGCTTGTGGGATCCATCGATAAGTCGACTCAACACCTGCAATGCCCTGACTACTAGAGAAAGACGGCACAAGTTGTTGATCTAAGGTCACTGCTTGTTCTAATGCCGCACGACCATTTTCATCCGCGGGCGTAATTTCAAAGATAGCGATTTGTCCTAGTAATTGATGAATATTAACATCAGCCACCGGATTCAAACTTTTTAAATAGTTCTCAACATTGATAAAATCAGCAGAAGACTGGATCCCTTCCACGCCAATAAGAAATGGCTTGCCGCGGGAAGCCCCCACTTTTTTAGGGCCATTAGCATTAGCATTATTTTTTAAATATTGAGTCACCCCAGTAATACCTTGCGCTAAAACTTCTTCTAAGGTCTTACCTTCTACTTTCCAAGAAGGAACATCCCCTTCTGTTAGTAATTGCCAATCACCTACCCAAGGAGCACCACCCACATCATTATGCATAACGCGCCCTAACAAAATGGTTTGGGCACCATAACGCATTGATGCTTGTTCTAAAACAGTTGGAAATTGACCCCAGACATCTGTCACCGTTACTGCAGCCATATCTTCCAAATCCATTAATGGCAAAACCATTGGGATCCCTTTTTTCTTGGCAACGTCAACGACATAAGCTTGCAATGTCGGATCGGTTTCAACTCCAACCAGACGACGTTGATGGTTGTCTTCGATTGCCAACCATAACACCACATTAGGTCGGCGCTGCCCCCAAACATTATGGCCTAATTTTTGGACCAATTGATTGACCAGATCTTGGCTATATTTCACATTCAACATATTGCCTTCATAGGTATATTGCTCAACATAATCGCTGGCATTTTCCATCGCCTGTTTTACTTGCGGATGGGCTGTCAGATTGGGAGCTGAGCTGATACGCTCTAAAACCTGAGCTAAACCTTCCTGAACTAAGCGCTGCCATTCATCTTGTGACTGCGATTGGCTAGTCAGTGAAACATCATATAAATTAGGAACTACTGTCGCTAAAGCGGCCCGCATACTCAATAAACAAAACAAATAGATGGCAAGAAGCCCCCAATTCTTTGGTTTTAGCACGAGTTCCCCCTAATCCTTAATTAAATTGGAATGAGTATATCAGAGCAGGTGCGCCTGGCGCAGCTTCTTGGCGTAAAAAGGCTTGCCTGGCGTAGCTTCTCAGCGAAGACAGGTGGTAGAATCACCCCCTATTTTACCCAATGAGGTTGAAGAAGATGTCTGAACCGATTACCTACAAAGATGCTGGTGTTGATATCGATGCCGGAAATACGTTAGTCGACAAAATCAAGAAGATCGTTAAGATAACCAATCGCCCAGGCGTCTTAGGTGGAATAGGTGGCTTTGGTGGTTGCTTTGATATCTCCCAATATTCCTCATACAAACAACCCGTCTTAGTTTCATCAACTGACGGTGTGGGTACAAAATTACGTTTAGCTATCGAAAGCATGCGCCATCAAACCATTGGTATCGATCTTGTTGCAATGTGCGTTAATGATCTCGTTGTGATGGGCGCAGAACCTCTTTTCTTCCTGGATTATTTTGCTACCGGTAAATTAGATGTCTCTGTCGCTGAGCAAGTTATATCAGGCATTGCTAACGGTTGTGTCGAAGCTGGTGCCGCTTTGATAGGCGGTGAAACCGCAGAAATGCCAGGCATGTATGCAGCCAAAGATTATGATCTGGCAGGATTTTGTGTCGGCATCGCCGAAAAAGAAGAACTCATTGATGGCCGTCATATTGCCGAAAAAGATGTGTTAATTGGTTTAGCCTCAAGCGGACCCCATTCTAATGGCTATTCACTAATACGTCATATTCTTAAAACCAAACAAATACCTTTAACAGAAACGTTAAATGGTAAGCCTTTAATGGAAACACTACTTACTCCCACCAGAATTTATGTAAAATCTCTGCTGGCTCTTGCTCGCGCCAAACTTTTAAAAGGTGCAGCCCATATTACAGGTGGTGGTTTTACCGATAATATTCCACGGATACTCCCTGATAATTTAGCAGCACATATTGACTGCCAATCTTGGCAATTACCTCCTATTTTCAAATGGTTACAAGAGCAAGGACAAATGACAACCGCTGAATGTCGACGCACCTTTAATTGTGGTGTCGGTATGATCTTATGCGTGAATGCCAAAGACGTCGATTCTGCATTTGCGCTCTTAAAAGAAAATGGAGAAGCGCCTTGGATTATTGGTCAAGTAGAAACACGTACCGATCCAGATGTTGGTGTGACATTTTCTGATGGAAACAAGTGAAGATGAATAAATGTCGCGTTGTGGTACTGATTGGCGGTAATGGTAGTAATTTACAAGCACTGATTGATAATAAGACCCTTGCCTCTTCAATCGATATTGTCGGCGTGATAAGTCACCGGCCGAACGCGTATGGCCTAGTACGTGCAGAACAAGCCAACATTGCCACAACCATTGTTGATCATACGCAATTTGATTCGGTACCCAATTTTGAAGCCGCTTTAATAGAAGCCCTTCGTAACTATCAACCAAACTTGATATTGATGGCAGGCTTTATGCGTGTGCTCTCATCGAATTTTGTTGAACAGTTTGAAGGGAAAATGCTAAACATCCATCCTTCCTTACTCCCTAAATTCAAAGGATTACACACTCATCAACGCGTCTTAGAAGCTGGAGATCTTGAACATGGTGCAAGTGTACATTTTGTAACGCACGAGTTAGATGGTGGACCTATAATTGCACAAGTTAAAGTTGCAGTTTTGCCTGAGGATAACGCTGAAGTGCTTTCAAAGCGTGTTCTTAGTGCAGAACATTGGTTATATTCCCAGGTTGTAGAGTGGTTTGCGCAAAATCGCTTAAAATTTGAAGAAAATGTTGTTACATTAGATGGCAAGCGGCTTCTTCCGCAAGGCTTGCAGTTATCTTTACCTACTGTTCAAGGAATTGTAAGTTGAGAAACCCAACATCGCAGCTCAATTTTTTATTTTTTAGCACCTTGGTTGCTATTTTGATTTGGATGATGAGTCCAAGTGTTCATGCCTATATTAAAGAACCAACCAAGAGATTCCCTATTACAGAATACGAAGCACACTATAGCGTTAGCTGGCTTGGCCTCTACGCTGGTGAATCGGTTCACAAACTACGCAAACAAATTAATGGTCAGTACCATTTTGAAGCCCGGACTGAGCCTCGTTTACACTTTCTTCCTTACCATTATGTTGAAAGTAGTGATTTCACTTGGCAATCGGGTAAAATTTTGCCCCAAAATTATTATTACAACATTAAAGAAGGAACTCGCCACAAGCAAGGCAACGTTATGTTTGATTGGAAAAATAATAAGATCACCAATCCTCATATCGCTGTGCCTTGGGAAACAGCTCTTCCTTATGGCATTCAAGATAAGCTAACGCAAACCCTGTGTTTACGCCAAGCATTATTAAGCGGTGACAATGCACTCAACTATATGGTGGCCGAAGACGATAAGCTAAAAAACTATGCCTTTACCATCTTGGGTAATGAAAAAATTCAAACCAAATTAGGAACGCTTGATACGGTGAAAGTGTTGCATATCTCACGTAAAGGACATCGTACCACCACCTGGTTTGCTAAAAAGTTTGATTATCTACCTGTTAAAATGATCCAATTACGCAAAGGCAAACAAGTTGCCAGCGGCGAGATCCTCTCTTTCACATCCCTTGGAAGAAGTTAATTAAGAAAATAAGGAAGTAGTAGTATGCGCATTCTTAGTCTGACTGAAATTGATGCAGTGAATGGTGGGTCTTATGAAGCTTGGGAAGTTGTTACCATTGCCGGTGCTTCTTCTGGTATTGTTTTTGGTACTATCGAAGCCTATCAAACTTGGTCCTTACTGACTGGCCTGAAATTCTTAGCTACCTGCTCTATTCCAACGGCTGTTGTGGCAGGTGCTATCGTTGGTAGTGTGCACCTTTATCATTTAGTGCACGAATAGTCTTATTTGTCCCACAATGTGGGACAATCACTCACCTTAGTGTTTTGGATGATCATGTTCATGTATATTTTCATCATCACCTTCAGAGTCTGTTGTTTGATCTGCTGTTAGGTTTTTCTTAGGCTCAATGATAGCTTCCTGTTGCTTCTCCACTTCTCTTTTTTGTAGTGGTGTAAAGGGTTCATGTTCGCGTCTTTTTGCCCTATCTTGTTCAACAGCGTAATTATTAAATGCACTTAACACCTGAGAATTCTTAGTATCTCTCAAATAAAATTTAACAGTATCTACCAATTGCGCATGATGAGTTTCAATTCCTTCATTAAAAATATCATATAATTCTTTAATCAGTTGCGGAAAGCGTTCTTCATTATTTCGATAACTATCCAAATCATTTAAAACAGACTGAAGATCGACCATCATCTCTTCACTCTCGTTTTGATCTAATTCTTCACTTTCTTGTTCTTCATTAATATCGTCTTCGATATCATAGTCATCATCTTTTGATGCGGTGACGGGATCAATTCCTCGAAGAGGAATAACGATCTCTTCTGGATCCAATTCATCCCCATCTTCATCGATTTTTTGTTCTTTATCTAATTGTGTTTTTCTTTCTTCCACAAGCTGCTGCAAACTTACTTTCCCACGCAAACGTTGCGGTACGACTTCAGGATCTTCTTCGTCTCCCTCAACTTGTGGAGGAACAGAGGGAGGGATACCATCTTTATACTTATCCAATAGATCCTGTGCGCCCACTTTCTTATATTTATCTAATAAATCTTGAGCACCGACTTTCTTTGTCGCTTGCGGCGTCACACCTTGCACAGGAGCAGGAGCTGGGGTAGGCGTAGTGACTTCCACTTGAGCATTTGTCACTTGCGATGGGGCTGCTTGTCTTAACCTTTCAACTAAATCGCCAAGAGCCGTTTTTTGCTTTGCTACTAATTGTTTCTCATCCTCAACTTCTTTTTGCATTCGCAGCGCATCCGCTGCAACGCGACCTCTAAAAATGGTATTGTCTAAAAACCGAGCAAAAAAACCTCTATTCGCATTTTGCGTTTGTTTGAGTTCTCTTTGGATTGCTCTTTTTTTAATATTTTCATTTTCGGCTTTCATTCTTTTGACTTGATCGTCAACCTGTTTAAAAGCAATATAAATAGGTTCAACTTCTTTTTGGAATTCAGCATACGCATCAGGACTATTCGTTGCGTCTTTGATTAATTCTTTAATGCTGTACGCAAGATATTCAACTTCTTTATCTTCTATGCCAGTCTCCACTAACTTGATATATTTAAGAACCTCTTCCTTAAATTCACCCGTTGCTCTGCGAGGGTAATCAGGATCGAGATAGACTTCGACTTCATCATCACCAGAATCCAACTCATCGTAACCTACACTTGATTGCTCATCTCCATCTGAAGTGCTAACAGGAATTGCGGCTAAAATGTTTTTTCGCTCGTTAATAAACCCCTGAATTTTGCTATTAAATAAAGCTAATTCAACATCCATAGGGGCATCTAATCCTTTAGTTTTCTTAACAACATCAAACTGTTGCAAACTCTTTTGCACACTATCAAGATCTTTTGAGTCTTTTATGATGCCTTCTAAGAATGCAGCCGCAATAGCTAATAACTTTGCTTGATTCTCTTTTGTCAATTCGTAATAGCGTTGCGCCATATGCTCAACAACAGCATTCATATCTTTACTATTTTCATAAGTTGCTTTTAGGGCATCAACAGAAAGTAACGCATCTTGCTGCCCGACCTTTAGGGCTTCAAGATAATCCTTATTGTAAAAATTGCTTAAGTTTTTCTTAAAGCTGTTTTCAATGGTGCTATATTCGGTGGGATCATTTATATAATAAAGATTTGCACAAGCCTCGATAAAACTATCTTCATTTTGATAAGCATTAAAGGCGACTGAAATCGGATGTGTAGGATCAACATTATCTTCATCATATCCTGCATAATTCGCTTTTGCGAATTCTCTAAGATAGCGTTTAATTGCCTCTATGACTTTCTCAGGGCTTTTCTCTCCCCACCTACAGACTGTCGCTATAAATTGTTCTAGTTCCCTTTTAAATTGTTCTTCAGTAAAACTATGATCAACCTTAAGCACTCGACTATCTAATTCAGCTTTTAGTTTTACATCCCAATCATTCGCACCTTCAATAGCCATAGTATTACCCCACTATTTAAGTGTAACTACTCCCAAAAGTTAGAAACTTTTTAGGCGATTAATTCTTTGAGTGGGGTATGCAAAGGAAAGTTCAATAGGCTAGGTAA
The DNA here is from genome assembly GCA_963829835.1 of uncultured Pseudomonadota bacterium. Lineage (GTDB taxonomy): Bacteria > Pseudomonadota > Gammaproteobacteria > Berkiellales > Berkiellaceae > Berkiella. The sequence continues at coordinate 2,430,685 of CAWHKC010000004.1, read as the reverse complement.
TAGGCAATGTTACGCCCTTTTGCCCTTGATATTTTCCACCTCTATCACGGTAGGATACTTCGCAAACTTCATCTGATTGCAAAAATAACATTTGAGCAACACCTTCATTGGCATAAATTTTTGCAGGTAAGGGTGTGGTGTTAGAAAATTCTAAAGTGACATGACCTTCCCACTCAGGTTCAAGTGGTGTCACATTCACAATAATACCGCAGCGCGCATAAGTGGACTTTCCTAAGCATATGGTTAGGATGTTACGAGGGATCCGAAAATATTCCACGGTTCTGGCCAGTACAAAAGAATTTGGCGGTATAATGCAGACATCTCCCACCTTATTCACAAAACTATTTTCATCAAAGTTTTTGGGATCAACAACACTTGAATGAATGTTGGTAAACACTTTAAACTCATTGGCACAGCGCACATCATAGCCATAGCTTGAGGTGCCATAAGAAACAATTTTTTCACCATTAGCATAACGCACCTGGGTTGCAACAAAAGGCTCAATTAAACCGGCCTCGGTTGCCATTTTCTTGATCCATTTATCAGATTTAATCGCCATTTTTTATTTCCTTTTTATTTTTTATGGGCAGACACAAGGTCTGCCCCTACGTAGATCATGCAATAACAATTTCCGTCATTGCCGCTGTATAATCAACTTCCCGTAATGCTAACTGCCCTGCAACACGCTGTGCCATTTCCCAATAAGGCTCGGCAAGTGCACTTTCGGGTTCGGCAACCACAATGGGGTTACCCGCATCACAATATTCTCGCACTTTAGCATGTAGTGGTAACTGCGCGAGCAATGGCAATTGAAATTCATTAGCCATTTTCTCGCCACCATCATTGCCAAAAATCGCTTCTTGATGGCCACATGACGTACATATATGCCAACACATATTTTCGACAATGCCTAATACGGGCACTTCGACTTTGTTAAACATTTTAACCGCTTTCTTTGCATCAAGAAGTGAAATATCTTGCGGGGTTGTCACCACAACCGCGCCGCTGATAGGTATTTTTTGCGCCATCGTTAACTGAATGTCACCGGTGCCTGGCGGCAAATCAATAATCAGATAATCACACTCTGCCCAAGCCGTGTCATTGAGTAACTGCTGCAAGGCGCTGCTGACCATTGGCCCGCGCCATATCATAGGGCTTTCGTCTTTCAGAAGGTAACCGATAGAAATAGATTGGATCCCAAAACTCTCTACCGGCAGAAATTTCTTCTCATGGGTATAGGCGTGCGTTCCTTGCTGTCCTAGCATCAATGGCTGACTTGGTCCGTAAATATCGGCATCCAAAATTGCCACACTGGCACCAAGCCCTTTTAAGGCTAAAGCAAGATTCACCGCAACCGTCGACTTACCCACACCGCCTTTGCCTGAGGCTACCGCAATAATATTTTTGATGGCTGACTTATGCTTGATCCCTTTTTGAACCATATGACGACGCACTTTCCAATGGATGTTCAGCGAAATCTGATAATCTGGCCAATCAGTTTGGATTGCGATACTAATGCGTTGTTTTAATTGAGAAATTTGGCGCAAAATGGGATAAGGAAACTGTAACCGAATTTCAATAATACTTTCATGAATGGCAATTTCATGGATAATTTTAGCGCTAACTAAATCCTTGCCAAGGTAAGGATCAACAATCGTTCCCAGTATGGTCGTGATCTGAGAAGGTATAGGCGCTACCATAGTCCGGTCCTCAAAGTGAATTGGTGCACATTTTAACACGATTTAGGGTAGAAAATGGATGTTACTCCTAGAAAAAGTTATACTATTTAGCCAAAAACTTCGGGGAAGCCAATGACCAGCAATAACAAACAGCGCCATATCTTGGTGACGAGTGCCCTCTACTATGCCAATGGGCCACTGCATCTTGGACACATAGTCGAATCCATACAAAGCGATATTTGGGTTCGTTTACAACGTCTGCAAGGACATCAATGTATCCATGTCAGCGGTTCAGATGCTCACGGTACCCCTATAATGCTTCAAGCAGAAAAAAGAGGGATCTCAAGTGAAGAATTGGTAACGTCGGTCAATGCTGAACATAAAGCGGACTTTGCTTCGTTTCTTGTCGATTTTAATAATTACCACACAACCCATTCACCTGAAAATAAAGCGTTGACTGAGCTTGTTTATTCTCGTTTACAACAAAAAGGCGATATTGCTGTCAAAACGATTAAGCAAGCTTATGATCCTGTCAAAAATATGTTTTTGCCAGACAGATATGTCAAAGGTGAATGTCCTAAGTGTGGCGCTAAAGATCAATATGGGGATAGCTGTGAAGTATGCGGTGCAACCTATAGCCCTGTTGATTTAAAAAATCCCATTTCTGTTGTCTCTGGTGTAAAGCCCATTGAAAAAGAATCAGAACATTATTTCTTTAAATTAGAAAATTATGCCGATTTCTTAAAGCAATGGACGCGCGAAGGTCATTTGCAAGAACAAATGACTAACAAATTAAACGAATGGTTCGAAGCAGGCTTAAGACAATGGGATATTTCCCGTGATGGCCCCTATTTTGGATTTGCTATTCCCAACACAGTCAATAAGTATTTTTATGTTTGGATGGATGCGCCAATTGGGTATATCGCCAGTTTTAAAAACTGGTGTGAAAAAAATCCAACAGTAAACTTTGAGGATTTCTGGAAAAAAGATAGCCCCTATGATCTTTACCACTTTATCGGTAAGGACATTGTCTATTTCCATGCCCTGTTTTGGCCAGCCATGTTAAAGGGCGCTGATTTTCGCACACCAACAGCTATTTTTGCGCATGGGTTTTTGACCATTAACGGACAAAAAATGTCGAAATCACGTGGCACTTTTATAACTGCCCGAAATTATTTAGATCATTTAGGACCAGAATATATTCGGTATTATTTTGCTGCAAAACTCAATGATGGCGTTGATGACTTAGATTTAAACCTAGACGACTTTACTGCAAGAGTAAATGCCGATCTGATTGGCAAGTTTGTGAATATAGCGAGCCGTTGCGCAGGTTTTATCACCAAGAATTTTGATGGCCAATTAGCAAATAAACTATTAAACGAAGAGCTCTATCAACGCTTTGTTGAAAAAAGTGATGAGATTTTAAATGGGTTCCAAACACGGCAATATCATCGCGCTATTCGCGACATCATGGGCTTAGCCGATTTAGCTAATCAATTTGTTGATGAAAACAAACCCTGGGAACTCATTAAGAAACCAGAGAACCATGAGAAAGTACAATTGGTTTGTACACAAGCCTTGAATCTATTTCGCTTGTTAACCATTTATCTTAAGCCAGTGTTACCAGCCGTTGCTGAGAAAGTCGAAGCCTTTTTAAATATCCCTGCACTGCAATGGCAAGATATTCATAAACCACTGCTTAACCATAAAATAAATGTATACCAACCCTTAATGCAAAGAATTGACCCTAAGCAAGTTGAAGCTATGCTTGAAAAAGGAAAAGAACAAATGACTCAAACACCAAGTGAAACACCACCTGAAGCGCCTGCTGCGACGACGACTAAAACAGCTTCAGATATTGCACCCCTTATTACTATTGATGATTTTGCCAAAATAGATTTACGCATTGTTAAAATTCTTAATGCAGAACATGTTGAAGGCGCGGAAAAATTATTAAAGCTTACCTTAAGCCTAGGAACAGAGAACCGACAAGTTTTTGCAGGAATCAAATCTGCTTATTCGCCTGAAAGTCTAATTGGCAAATACACCGTCATGGTAGCTAACCTTGCTCCTAGACAAATGCGTTTTGGATTATCAGAAGGCATGGTGCTGGCCGCAGGTCCTGGCGGCAAAGATCTTTGGATATTAGAACCCCATCTTGGAGCATCCGAGGGCATGCGAGTTAAGTAATGTCCAATAGTCTCTATCAAGTAGTCAAAATTGATGAAGAATCTTGTATAGGCTGTACCAAATGCATCAACGTCTGCCCGGTTGATGCTATTTTGGGTGCGAATAAACAAACGCATTCAGTGCTCACTGATTACTGTATTGGTTGTGAATTATGCTTGCCGGCTTGCCCCGTTAATTGTATTCAGATTATCGCCCAGCAAGAACCTGTGGATACCAAGCACCGTGCAAGTGTCGCTAAAGCGCGGGTTCAAGCGAGAAATAAACGTCTCAATATAGAACTTGTTGAAAAGCAAGAAGCAGATAGCCAAGCATTAGCAACTAATATTAAACTCGAGATTGCTGCCGTATTGGCAAGAACCCAGCAAAAGCGCAAACCTTTTGTGTGGGGCCAAAATGAATAAGCAAAAAATCGAAACCATATTTAAACGTTTCGCAGCAAATAATCCTGCTCCTACCACTGAATTGCACTACAAATCAGAGTTTGAGTTACTCATTGCGGTGATGTTATCAGCTCAAGCGACTGATGTGAGCGTCAATAAAGCAACGGTGAGTCTTTTTAAAAAAGCAAACACCCCAAAAAAAATGTTGGCTTTGGGTGTGGAAGGTTTAGAGGCGTATATTAAATCTATCGGGTTGTATCACACTAAAGCAAAGAACATTCTCAAAACCTGTGAAATATTAATGAAAGAACATCAGTCAAAAGTACCTCCTTCACGGGAAGCATTAGAAGCGCTTCCCGGTGTTGGACGAAAAACAGCTAATGTAATATTAAATACGGCATTTGGTGAACCAACGATAGCAGTGGACACCCATATCTTTCGCGTAGCCAACCGTATTGGACTGGCTAACGGAAAAACACCCTTAGTTGTTGAAACGCAATTATTGAAAGTGGTGCCTAAACAATATCTAAAGGATGCCCATCATTGGTTAATCCTGCATGGACGCTATACTTGCACCGCTCGCAAACCCAAATGTCCAGAATGCATTATTCAAGATTTGTGTGAATACAAAGATAAAACAATAACAGGATAGAAGATGATTGATAACGATCCTATCGCACTGCGAAAAGTCTATTTTGATGCTTGGCAAAAAGAAATTAAAAAGCAGCCCATGTCGGCAATGGAAGCCATTATCGCTGATATTATAAAACGCCATCCAGAATATCATCCCATCTTTGCTGATCAAGAAAATTTTGATAACTATTCCGCTGAAAAATTTGCTTTAGATCATAATCCCTTTTTTCATTTAGCTTTGCATGTCACCATTGCCGAGCAAATCAGCAGCGATAGGCCTAAAGGCATTAAAGCACTTTATCAAAAAATATGGAAAAAGCATCATGATCGCACTATGGCTGAGCATAAAATGATGGAATGCTTGGCCAGGGTGTTGGTTGAGAGCTTTCAGAAAGATGGCGTGAATAATGAAGCATTATATTTGGAAGCCATAAAGAAGCTAGTGTAGAACTTCCGTCATTGCGAGCTCGCAGACTCCTCGCAATGACGGAACGCCATCCTCAATGCACCGTAAATTTTGTCCTTAATTCCTGAACCATTTCTGGGTTCTGATTTGCTGCAAGGTGCTTTCCAGCCGCATATTCAAAATACTTTGTATAAGTTTGTGGCTTTTTCCATGCCACAAATGCACCTTGATAAGAACTTCCTGCATCTAAGCCTGCTATAAAAGCTGTTTTTTGTTCTTGATCTAACGCAACAGTGATCTGCTTTTCTCCAGCAATATTTTGCGTCAAGTTACAAACATGTTTATCAATATAATGATGCATTATGGAAAGCCCCAATAAGCATACGACAAAGCTGCCAAATGCTATGGGAAAACTAAAACCACTTGCAATTAACACGCTCAAACCAATAATAGGACCCATAGCTATTACTAGAACAAATTGATTTAAATCAAACGGACCATGCTGATGTTTCTTCTTTACTGGGGGCAGTGGATTTGTTGGGACAGTAGAGGGCTTAGAAGTAGGTGGAACTACAGGAGCAGGTTGTTGAACAACAGGAACAGGTTCCTCTATGTGTAAATTGGCAGGTAAAAGGCTTTGCAAAATTGAAAGCTGCTCATCTGCTAAGTTAAACCAACCATTTTTCTCATGTCCTTTTAACTTTACATCACTAAAACCATCAAGACCACTGGCATGTAAATAATTAAGATAAACCTGTGCTTCATTAACACCGTCAAAAAGTAAAGGATAGATACCAGTGCCATCATTGTGATAAGTCACTTTTGCTTGTGAAAACATTTTTTCTAAAACTTGATTCCACATGGCATCGTCAAAGTTTTTTGGGATAGCGCTATCTACACAAATAATGTCTTCTAATTCAGTAGCAGCTTCTTTAATGATCTTTTTATAATTTTCAGGTTTAATGACTAATTCGGTGCCATTTGCAAATTTTAGCTTCTCTCCCGCTTTATCGGCAAACAATTTTAAATAGGCTATAAAAGCATCTGCCTTATTGCTATCCTTTGTGGCTATTTTTTTATGGAAATCGTCTTCGGAAATTAATTTGCTAAAAGCAATGGCAGGTTTTTCCCCTGCATTAGTTATCACTGATGCGCCATAGACTTGTGGTTCAGATAGCCTTTCAGCTGTGCAGCCAGTCGGTGAATCTTTCACTTTCATGGCATAATTTTTGATATGTTCAACACGTTCTGACAATGCTAATAGCCCTGTTGCCACAGCCTCAACTTCATGAACATTCTCTTCAATTTTTTTGACACTCTCTTCTATGCTTGTTGTACCGGCATAACCATCGATATGAAAGGCTAGATTTGCAGTTATAATACCTGCCTGAGTTTGCAAAGGTAAGTAAGATTGAGCTCGTACAAGATCGAGTTTTTGACTTATCTCATGGCCATCAGCGTAGGGATCTTTATTTCTCTCTTTAAAAAAAGCGGTACGATCAGTGGATGCTAAATAGGCAAGTTCACCAATGTAGTTTTTGTTATGTTTTAGGTACAACATAGAACGAAGCACGCCAATGGCGAGATATTTCTTTTTATTGGGTATGTCAGGGTGCTTTTCGATTTCAAGGCATAGCTTCCAAATTGGCTCACTGTCTGGAACCAAAACATTAAAACTGACATCTCGCCTTGCAAACTTCATCTTTACTACCAATAACGATTAATTATTTAGCTTCGTATAATAAAATCGTCATACATTTACTTCAAGTTAATTTTCTTATATAACTTACCGTTCATCGGGCAACAAAAATGCCAGTCGAGTGACTTTCGAAGTAATGGGGCGTTGTATTTGGAAGCGATGGTTTAGTTATCTGTAAAGCGTTATGACTACTCGCCTATTCTTCGCCCTACCCGCCGCTGTTTTATTTGGCGCAATTGGTTTTTTATCGGCCCAATCTTTTAACGTGAAAATATCTGCTGGTATGCCATTTTGCATCACAAAGAAATCTTTCACTGACCACATTCTTTTATTTGCCAAAAGAGCGTTTGCTTGATAATTACCTTTACCATCAGAATGGCCGGCAATATCAATTCGACGTATTTTCCCATCCGCTCTGACGAAAGCGGCTACTTCCTTTAAACGCGCTTCTGCTTCACGACTTAAGATATCGCTACCACTTTCAAAATGTAACACTGTTTCTTTTAGTTGGGTAAAAGTGTCTGGGATCAATTGGGAAACACAATTTAAATATTCTTTATAGGGCTTTTGAAAGCCAACCGGAGATAAAACGACTTTATTTTTATGTTCCTTTCTTTCAGAATTTGAGCCCGTCGCATGTGTCATAGTAAAAGCGGCTGATTGTCCTAACTCTAACGTTTCCAATAATTGATAGACTGGTGTACTTCTCATCTTGATGGGGTGCCGCCCTTCCAAGAGGTTAAGTTCGGCAATTTTCCTGGGTCGATTATCAGCTTTCCAGGTAGGAGGATAGGCCATAAGAAAAGCTTTGCCTGGTCTAAGTTGCCCTAAGGTAGATTCTAAATGAAAGTGCTGATGCTCATGCGATGATTGACTAAAATAAGCGTGTCCATACCCGGGTATCGTGTGGGTTAAGGTGCACAGCAGCCTACTAGAGCCAACTTTCCATTGTGAATTATCTATAGGGGCTTTAAATACTTCAGCCTGTGCCATTTGCACTAGGCTTATAACAAAGAAAAACGCTACAATACCCCGAGTCTGACGCCACATGATCCCTTGTCCTTGAATTATTAAGACTCACGACAAATTCATCGACTAAATAGAAAAGAACTTGATAGCATGCACACACTAGAGATTATTTATCCAGATGACTGGCACTGTCATCTCCGCGACGGGACATCCCTTTTAACCACAGTTCCGATGGCGGCAAAACAATTTAAACGCGTCATTGCCATGCCAAATCTAAAAGCGCCAGTGAGTGATGCCAAGATGGCCCAAGACTATTATCAACGCATCATGACTCACGTAAAGGACACCCAATTTAATCAAAAGGACACCCAATTTACTCCTTTAATAACACTCTATTTAAAAGACAGCACCACCGCCGAAATAATTAGACAGGCCAAAGACTCAGGTCTTGTTTTTGGTTGTAAACTTTACCCTGCCGGTGTTACTACTAATTCCCAAGCAGGAGTGGCATCGCTTGAAGGGTTATATCCCGTTTTTGAGGAAATGGCTAAAGTTGGACTTCCCCTTTTAATACATGGTGAAGTGAATGACAAAGACATCGATATTTTTGACAGAGAACGCATTTTTATTGATCGCCACTTAACTGACATTTTAAAGCGCTTTCCATCTTTGAAAATTGTTTTAGAGCATATTACAACTGCAGACGCAGTCAATTTTGTCCTTGAAGCGCCAAATAATGTTGCAGCAACCATTACCCCACAACACTTATTGCTCAATAGAAATGATCTGCTGGTGGGGGGCATCAAGCCTCATCATTACTGTTTACCGATTTTAAAACGTCAGAAGCATCAACAAGCATTAATCAAAGCAGCAATCAGTGGTAACTCAAAATTCTTTATTGGCACCGATAGTGCCCCTCACGCTAAATCTCAAAAAGAATCCGATTGCGGATGTGCTGGTATTTTTAGTCATCATGCGGCGATTGAATTATATGCCCAATTGTTTGATCAAGAAAATGCTTTAGATAAGCTTGAAGGATTTACCAGTAAATTTGGGCCCGATTTCTATGGTTTACCTTATAATAAAGAAAAAATGACCCTGATTAAAAAACCTTGGAAGATCCCAGAACAATTCTCTTATGATAATGACGTTCTTATTCCCTTTTTCGCTTCAAATACACTTAACTGGCAGCAAGAAAACCCATGACCACTCATAGCATCTCCACACGTTTTCGCGGTTTTCTACCTGTAGTCGTTGATGTAGAAACCGGTGGCGTTAATCCAGCTGTTGATGCACTCTTAGAACTGGCTGCGGTTAGTCTTAAAATGGATGAGAATGGCATCATCAGTCCAGATAAAACCTATCACTATCATATTATCCCCTTCGATGGCGGCAATCTTGATCCAAATGCTTTAGCTTTTAATAAAATCGACCCTGGTCACCCTTTTCGCTTTGCAGTGACGGAAGAACAAGCACTAAATGAATTTTTTGCAGCTATTTTTAACGAATGCCAAGATAAGAAATGTTCGCGCGCTGTTTTAGTTGGCCATAATGCTTGGTTTGATCAACAATTTTTAAATAGTGCCGTGACGCGCGCTAAAATTAAACATAATGCATTTCATCGTTTTACCAGTTTGGATACAGCCACCTTAGGGGCACTGGCTTTTGGCCAAACTGTGCTTGCCAAAGCCATGGAATCTGCAAAAATTCCTTTTAACACCGATGATGCGCATTCCGCATTGTATGATGCCCAAAGCACGGCTGACTTATTTTGCGCCATTGTGAATCGTTGGAAAGAATTGGGTGGTTGGCCTTTGAAATAATAAGAAATTGCGACAAGGGTATCTTGTCGCAATTATCTCTTTCTAACTCCGTCTATCTTGATCTAGCTAGAAGTATGATGTTTTCCTTTACTTGTCCCCTTGTTAACATCAACCTTCTTAAATGAGGGATTGGTATCTTCTTTTTTAGATAACACAATTTCTAAAATACCATCTTCTAACTTTGCCTTTACGCTATCTTGATCAACTGGCGCAGGTATGGTTACCGTTCTTTCAAACGGTCCAAATAATCGTTCAGATTGCACTAGCGTCACTCCTTTATCTTGATAAGCAGGAGTATATTGACCTCGAATGCAAAGATATTGCCCTTGAATCATCACCTCAACTTCTTCGGCTTTTATGCCAGGCAATTCAAAATAGAACACATAAGTGGTTGCTGTTTCCCCTAATTGCCCAACAGGATTAACATGGCGAGTGGGCATTGCATATCCTTGGGGATACTGTTGTTGATGAATCATATTAGCCCCCTATAAAACTTTGAGGAACTAAATTAACAGTACCAGCGCAACCAATAGGTGTTAAACCATTACCATGAGAGAATGGTAATGCATTAGGATTATTTGAAAGAGCATAAACACCATGAGCTGTAAAAAGTTTTGCGCCAAATGCATCAATAACAACTTGACCAACAATGGTTTGACCAAGATTATCAGTGGCAACGACTGTTTGACCTTGTGTCAAAGTTTGCGGAATATTCCAACTTAAATGATTTGCAGCTAAACGAGTTTGATTCAAAAGGGGGTTATAAGCAATGCCACCCACGCCAAGGCCACTGCCTATATTAGTAGGTGCTCCAAGACCGTAATTTAGTCCATTACTGTTTATCGCACATTGACCTGCATAGTTTGATGGAATAAAACCAGCATTTGCGTAATATCCAGCTGCATTAACACCAGCGAATCTTGCTGCATCATTAAACATTGTTGTTGTGTACATAATCACTCCTTACATTTAAAATTATTGAAAATTAATTGAAAATCGCATAGTCAATTCATACGATTAATACTTGGTCAACAATGATTTTTGTTCAACCTAGTGAAGATTTAATGTAGTCAATTTTTTAAAAAATGCCGTAATAATTTAAGCGAATATCCACTTTATAATAAGTAGGATTTCAGTGTGTATTTAATCGGAATCATCTTGTCACTGTTTTAAACGTGTGCATGATGATGATGATGCATACCATCAATTGCCGACTGTACGGCTAAATCTGTATGCACGGGTACAATAGGATCTGAAGAGGTCGTATGTGATACAGGATTTACACTTGCCACAGTATTGGAGACGCCAGGAATATTATTACTAGAATTTAAAACATCATGATAAGTAAGTGACACATCAGCTGCTTGCCCTACCTTGCCATTGGCATACGTAAAGTTTAACAATCCGTTTATTGTATTACCATTAATCACCTGAGAGGTGGCTGTTTCAGTTAAATTAATCGAAACTATGCCTAACTGAGATAATGTAAAATATTTACCTGATGCAGCATTACCATTATGCCCATCTATAAATACTCCTAATTCATTCCATATTGGATTGGAAGCATTTAGCACGCCACCACTTTGTCCTGCAAGTATAGCCAACGCTTGTAAATCACTTGTTGCGCCTTGTACGTCTTGCGTTAACATAAAATTACTTGCATTAAGAGGACCATGACCACTGTAATTAAAAGTTAATAATCCTTCACCAGGTTCTAACCAACCAATTTCAGCCAAATAGCCATTCATATTAACATAGACATTAGACTGCGTCGTAGAGCTAAACTCAAAACCACTATGATCGCTTAAATTTAATACTATCGGTGTTCCCATGCCAGTATTAGCTAGATAATAACCCCCACCTCCATTGGGATACAATTGATAGTAACTATAGGTTGTTGGGCCGCCTGGGTAGCCAACATCTAAAAATGTGGGTATTGTTTCTCCATTTAAAAAAGTAGTCGTTTGTGATTGAGTCAAAAATTGTGCGCCAAGAGGGTCAGCATTAACAAAATCATTAATATTTGCCAGATAACTTCCGCTTGCTAATAAATTTCCTATACCATTTTCTCCACCAATAAAAGTATCATAAATACCAGAGGGAAGAAAAACGGTTGTGATTGGATTACTGGGATTGATACCGGGACCAGCAATAACAGTTTCTATGACGCCCTCATCAGAAATAAATCCATTACCATATTCTGGCGGAAGGGGCAATATGCCAGCTTGAAAAAATTCATGAAATTCATATTCAAAATTTTCGAGGGTTGGTAACGTTGTTGGATTTACCGTATACACTATCTCTGATGTATTTGTGCTACAAAAATATTCATAAGTAAACTTAAACGTTTGATTAAGAAGATTCTCAAAAGCAGTATATAAGGGGTCAGCATAGTTCTGATATTGCAAATATTCTGCATAGAGTGTGGGGAGGAATGTAGGCAATGCTTCCACAGCCGGTAAAAGTCCGAGAAATATACTTTGTATTGGAGGAGCGCTACTACCATTAGAAGGACTGCCGCCATTGTCGGTTAAAATTGTAATATTGCTTGTAAAGCAAGGCGTTGTTTGAACCGTCGGAGGAATAGATGTTGGGGCAACGACAGTCACTTCTTGTGGTAACTCTGTGGGAAAATAAACTTTTTCCACAGCAGGTGGAAAGGGGGGAATGCCTAAATCACGCGGAACAGATTGTACAATATAGGGATCCCCATAAGGGTTATATAACAAATTTTCATCATGACCATCGATAATTAAATAAGATAATGGAACTTGATCTGCCTGGGCTTTTGGTAAATTTTCAAGGTCTTCTACTGATAATGGATTTACATTTTCACCTTGATCTGAATTATTTGGGGGTGAAACTTGACCTTCTTGACCCTGTAGATCTTGAATAATTTGCTTATTGTTGACTTGTTGATCTTCATGCATAACATTACCGTTAGCATTTTCGCTATTCTCCTGGGGAGAACTATTTGCACCTTGGTCAACATTATCTTGCTTTGATGGCTTTTCATTATTTAAATTGACCGTTAAATCTTGGTTTTGGCCAGCATTTACCGCAGCAAGCACTTCATTTAAAGCAACTTTTTCAAACTGCTCAAATTGTAAATTATTATTATCTTGTGGCAGGTTAATATCTTTCATAAATACCTCAGTTATTGTGTAAGTACACAATAAAACTACAATTGCTCACTTAATATTATCTTTCATTTGAAAGAGGCTTTGGCATCGTACTTTAGTATTAGATTGTGAGCAGAATACTAAAATAGATCCCAAATTTATTTGTATGTACAAAGAAAGCCAGCAGGACAGCCACTTTTATGTAATAACAGCTAAGTTGCATATTTAGCTGTGTGCATGATGATGATGATGCATACCTTCAATTGCCGATTGTACAGTTATATCTGTATGCACGGGTACAATTGGATCTGAAGAGGTCGTATGTGATACAGGATTTACACTTGGCACATTATTGGAGACGCCAGGAATATTATTACTAGAATTTAAAACATCATGATAAGTAAGTGACACATCAGCTGCTTGCCCTACCTTGCCATTGGCATACGTAAAGTTTAACAATCCGTTTATTGTATTACCATTAATCACCTGAGAGGTGGCTGTTTCAGTTAAATTAATCGAAACTATGCCTAACTGAGATAATGTAAAATATTTACCTGATGCAGCATTACCATTATGCCCATCTATAAATACTCCTAATTCATTCCATATTGGATTGGAAGCATTTAGCACGCCACCACTTTGTCCTGCAAGTATAGCCAACGCTTGTAAATCACTTGTTGCGCCTTGTACGTCTTGCGTTAACATAAAATTACTTGCATTAAGAGGACCATGACCACTGTAATTAAAAGTTAATAATCCTTCACCAGGTTCTAACCAACCAATTTCAGCCAAATAGCCATTCATATTAACATAGACATTAGACTGCGTCGTAGAGCTAAACTCAAAACCACTATGATCGCTTAAATTTAATACTATCGGTGTTCCCATGCCAGTATTAGCTAGATAATAACCCCCACCTCCATTGGGATACAATTGATAGTAACTATAGGTTGTTGGGCCGCCTGGGTAGCCAACATCTAAAAATGTGGGTATTGTTTCTCCATTTAAAAAAGTAGTCGTTTGTGATTGAGTCAAAAATTGTGCGCCAAGAGGGTCAGCATTAACAAAATCATTAATATTTGCCAGATAACTTCCGCTTGCTAATAAATTTCCTATACCATTTTCTCCACCAATAAAAGTATCATAAATACCAGAGGGAAGAAAAACGGTTGTGATTGGATTACTGGGATTGATACCGGGACCAGCAATAACAGTTTCTATGACGCCCTCATCAGAAATAAATCCATTACCATATTCTGGCGGAAGGGGCAATATGCCAGCTTGAAAAAATTCATGAAATTCATATTCAAAATTTTCGAGGGTTGGTAACGTTGTTGGATTTACCGTATACACTATCTCTGATGTATTTGTGCTACAAAAATATTCATAAGTAAACTTAAACGTTTGATTAAGAAGATTCTCAAAAGCAGTATATAAGGGGTCAGCATAGTTCTGATATTGCAAATATTCTGCATAGAGTGTGGGGAGGAATGTAGGCAATGCTTCCACAGCCGGTAAAAGTCCGAGAAATATACTTTGTATTGGAGGAGCGCTACTACCATTAGAAGGACTGCCGCCATTGTCGGTTAAAATTGTAATATTGCTTGTAAAGCAAGGCGTTGTTTGAACCGTCGGAGGAATAGATGTTGGGGCAACGACAGTCACTTCTTGTGGTAACTCTGTGGGAAAATAAACTTTTTCCACAGCAGGTGGAAAGGGGGGAATGCCTAAATCACGCGGAACAGATTGTACAATATAGGGATCCCCATAAGGGTTATATAACAAATTTTCATCATGACCATCGATAATTAAATAAGATAATGGAACTTGATCTGCCTGGGCTTTTGGTAAATTTTCAAGGTCTTCTACTGATAATGGATTTACATTTTCACCTTGATCTGAATTATTTGGGGGTGAAACTTGACCTTCTTGACCCTGTAGATCTTGAATAATTTGCTTATTGTTGACTTGTTGATCTTCATGCATAACATTACCGTTAGCATTTTCGCTATTCTCCTGGGGAGAACTATTTGCACCTTGGTCAACATTATCTTGCTTTGATGGCTTTTCATTATTTAAATTGACCGTTAAATCTTGGTTTTGGCCAGCATTTACCGCAGCAAGCACTTCATTTAAAGCAACTCTTTCAAACTGCTCAAATTGTAAATTATTATTATCTTGTGGCAGGTTAATATCTTTCATAAATACCTCAGCTATTGTGTAAGTACACAATAAAACTACAATTGCTCACTTAATATTATCTTTCATTTGAAAGAGGCTTTGGCATCGTACTTTAGTATTAGATGATGAAAAAAATGCTCAAAAAGCATAACTGGACAGCATAACTGGACAGCAATGAACGGGACAGCCACTTTAAATTTGAAAACAATCTAAAGAATTGGACAGCCACTTTAAATATAAAAAAATATAGGGGTGGCCATGCTTTGCTTTATTCAAGTATTAAAAAGCAGCTTTATAGGCCAAGACAAGGTTAAAAATGCAATTTTAGAAATAAAAAAATATTAAAATTTAGAATAGAAATTTGAAGAATAATATTATGCAGCTTGGAAATAACATTGTTTCGCAGCACGGATCCCTCTTGGGCCTCGTACGCGATATTGAGATCTGAATTGCGCGAGAATCGATTCATGACCAATTCCAGTAAAAAAATTGCCTTCTAGATTTTTTACCATATTCATCCATCCTTTAGAGGATAAATTAAGGCGGTGTAACATTGGCGATAATGATTCTGGAATTGCCCCCTTTTTGTCTTCACGCAAAATTCGACCCGTTTGGTCAACTAATTCTAAATAATCAGAAAGTTTGAATTCAATTGATGGCGTCACCGGCTCCTTCTTCTGAGTACTATTCGTAAACCACATCAGATTATGAGGTTGTTTTGTATTCTCAACCTTCTTATTTTTTCGATTAACTGATGCTTTTAAAAAACTTATTCTCTCAAAGATTGAGGTAAATTCAGATGTTTCTGGAGTCAAGGCTACTTTAGCGCGAATAGGATTTAAATCAACATAAGCCATGGCCGCAAGTACAGCGCCTTCATCTAACAAAGCTTGTGATTTAAAACGCCCTTCCCAAAAGCGACCTGTGCAATTATCTTCCTGATTAGACCATCGTGCTATAGTTTCATTAATACAACGCATAAACCAACTAATATCTACCAAATGTTTACGACATTCTATTAACTTTAGTCTATTGCTGGTTTCATCCAACTTTTCAAACTTATGCGCATCACGAGGGAATAGAGCTGCCCAACGCTTTACTACTTCTTCATCAACCCACTCCTTTGCTTCCTTTTCATTAATAAATACAACAAGATGATAATGATTACTCATCACTGCATATGCGCATATTTTAATAGCAAATATTGCTGATAATTGCTTGATTCTATTAACAATCCAGCCCTTGCGATGAGAGAAATCTTGACCTGTTTTCTCATCAACGCCATATAAATAGGAACGACGTACACAACGTGATACACAATGGTAAAAAGGTGTAGCATTTAGATCTATTTTCGTTGAACGTGCTGCAGTCATAGCTTCACCAATAGCATGCAAAAACATAATTTTTGCTATAAAAAAATGGTTTATGGCGTTTTTTATAGCCAGTTTGAATATTGTTACAAAATGTAATGCGATTCACAAGAAGTATCGCATGCAGAAATGCATAATTTTCAGTTGTGAATTTAACTTAGTTGGAAAAATTTTGATATGAACAACAAGTATCTTTTATTCTAAATTGGGTGTCCCTTTAATTCCTCCCTTTAATTCCTAAATTGGGTGTCCCTTTAATTCAAATATAGGAAAATCCTTACATCTTTATCAACTAAATTCCTCTATATTCATGTCTTTGTTATTTCAACGCTGTTATCGAAGATATAATAGCGTATTAGGTATGATTTTATGCTAAACATCCTTTTTTACTTATCAAATACAATCGATATGCTACCTGTAAACCATCCTTATAAAGCGTTTCTAAATCGGATACTGGCAACAAAAGCCCAGCCCATTCATCCTGATTTGGGAAAATTAATATCAAAATCAGATTTAGATAGTATCATTGAATATATCGAAAAAAATGAATTCATTCACAATAGTATTTGCGGCGAAAATAAGGGATTTGCCAAACGTTTTTCCAAAGAGGAAACCGGACTTGCTCGTACATTCCATATACTTCGAGGACTTGATGGAGAATTTGCTCTCATTGTAGATACGAAAAGTAAGCTCGCAGATCACACAAAATTAAAACCTCATAAGCAAATTCTACCAAAAGTAAGCGGCGTTTATAAAGATGGCAAACCGGCTTGGCGAGTAGATGGAAAGCAAGAAGAATTTTTTAATCAGATCAATGTTATTACAAATGATATCGAACTAAATGGCGTAATTGAAGAAGCAATCATAGGGAAACTGATTAATTCTGAACGAGTTAATACTTATTTGTTAGGACAACAATTCATAGGAAATGAAAAAAGAATTAAAATAAGCTTATTTTCGCCAAAGGCACAAAATGATTTAGAAACCTTTTTAAAAGCGCATCCTTTTCTCGAAAGCATCCAAAGAAATATTTTAATATCAGATCTTCTGAACGGTGTTAAAGCCTTTCATGAAAATGGCTATGTTCATCAAGATATTAAGCCAAGTAATTTGCTCATCTACACCACAGGCAGTTCTTACAGATTAAAATTGACCGATTATGGACATACACGCAAACAAACCGATTTGAAAGCTTTTGCCTTAGCCTCCGTTGGATTTAATTCACCTGAAATATCTTATGTCTACTGTGCGCCTACTCCACACGCTGCACCTTCTACTAAATTATACAATTTATATAATAGTGATTTTGGTCAATCAACACTAGGAAATATACAATTTTTGGCAAATCCTAAAATGTTTCCCCCTAACAATGACAGTAAAAAAGTACCATTCAGAACACCTCATATGGCAAATGATATGTGGGCGATTGGTATCATCATTTTTATAATGCTCTATGATAGGTTTCCTAATCAAAGTGATTTTGCAATCATTCAATCAAATGCTTTGCTAAAAGGATTACTCGAATCTGACCGCGCCAAGCGGTTGACTATTGATGATGCAATAAAACTACATCAACAACAATCAAAGGAAGAAGATAAGGTAAAACAGATATTGTCGCTACCTCTTGATGAGTTTATAAAAAAAATGATTTCAATTGATTCTGGTATCCTTCAACTCAATCCTGCTTTCCTGCCGTCGCAAACAATAGAAAATAAACGACCTTATAAAGATGCGTTTGTTGATTATGAAGCAAACAAAAAAACTAAAAATGAAATAAACAACTGTTCTGGGGTTTATCATTTTAAATTAATAGCCAAAAAGCCATAACGCGCCCCACTAAACTTTATGTTAAGTGGGAACGTTATATTTTTTTACGAATTAGAGTTTAATTCGAGTTGTCTTCATGGGTGAAGATATTGCTGCTTGATGAGAACTTGGCTTTTGTTTTGGTTGAATATATTCATTCATAAGAAATTCTTGTTCAGTGGCAGAAATATGACCCTTAGCAAGCAAATCGCTTAAGTTTTGAACAAGCTCAGCCATCGTCTTTTCTTCATGATTCTCCTTTGGATTTTGTAGCAATTGAAAATCCTTATGAACTTGTTCTTGGATGTTTTTGATATGACCATTCTTTAGTGGCCCTAAAATCTGAAATATAT
Source organism: uncultured Pseudomonadota bacterium (assembly GCA_963829835.1). Lineage (GTDB taxonomy): Bacteria > Pseudomonadota > Gammaproteobacteria > Berkiellales > Berkiellaceae > Berkiella. The sequence continues at coordinate 2,412,074 of CAWHKC010000004.1, read as the reverse complement.
CGTTTTTATTATTTTTATAATATTCATTATGATGTAGTGTATTTTTTTGAGCGCGTATAATATTGGTGTCAGGATCTTGAAGTTCCCAATGATTGCCACCGTTAAAAACCTTCATTATCCAAGTGGAAGCACCCAGAGGTTTTCTAAAAATTCCTTTTGTTTCTTTTGCCACTTTTACATTTAGCGATGCAGCTTTAATCGAATCAGGTGTGTAGACTTCCAAACCTATACCAAACTCATTTGTTAATAAATCAAACTGATCGATTGATACTACCTGATTTTTATTAAGATCGCCCATTAAAGCTGCATAGTTTTTGCACCCAGCATTCATCCAATATGCTCTTGCAATACCCAAATATTTATCTTCAATAGCTATTTGCCTTTGAAAATTGACTTCATTTTGAATTTGTTGATCGGTTGGTATAAGTTGAGGAGCTTTTTCATAAATTTTAACTAAGGCTATTTCTTGCTCATCTAGCGTTGGTTTTTGAGCTTTAATAGATGCACTTTCCGCTTCATATTTTTTCTTAAATTCATCAATCCATGATTGATTAGACATAATAATGGGTTGAGCAACATCTTGAACCGTTGATGAGTTCAAATATTCAGAAAATGCAGCGCTTCCAAGGGTTTCCCAAGATTGTTTAGCATTTTTGATGATAACTTCTTCTAACGCTTTTCGTAAAACTGGGCCAAAAATAGCTTCTCTATCAGTAGGCGCGGGATATTTTTGAATAATTGACAAAACATCTTTTATTGATGGTGTATCAGATAAAGAATAGTATTTCTGAATTTCCTTTAGGAAATTATTTAGTGTTTTGCTGCTGATTAACTTTTGATAAGAATCTTTATTTTCGAGTAGTGCAATAAGATAATGGGTTAAGCAATTAAGACTACAATTATTGTGCCAACCGGATACCTGTCTTTTTCTTGAAAAATCAAAATCTATATAAGAAGAACTACCTTGAATTGACATGTTACACCTCAAATAAATAACTAATGCTCTAAGCTAGATTACTTATTTTCATTGCAAAGCGATGTCAGGAAATTCCTATCAAAGATAATTGGTACCAATAATCAGACAATATACAAAAAAGAATCATTGCTTTATTTTGCATTTTGATCATTAAAGAAGAATTCAACCATTCCGCTATTGTTTGCAGATTGAATGAGTTCTACTTTGTTTTCACAGTTTAATTTTATTTTAATTCTACTAATATATGCATCTATTGTTTTAGACGATAAATTGAATATTTTACCAATTTCAGTATGAGAATACCCCTGTATCAATAATTGATAGCATTTTTCTTCTCGTTCGGAGAGTGAATTATGAGGATAATTGATTGAATTAATGAGATCATTGAGAATATCCTTTTTCTTATCTTGCGAGGAAATATTGAATGTGTCTCTTGCTCTCATTGTTGGTGGCGGCATAATGCGTTGATTATTAGCAACTTTCGTCAGGTCTTTTGCTTCTATTAAAAAATAGTTACTAAACTTTTTCAAAAGATGTTTATTGTTCAAATAAAAATCAAATATTTTTTCATTTTCAGGCGTAGTTGCAAATTGAAAAATCTCTGTTTTTTCATTGGTTTTATTAATAATACCAACACCATGTGCAATATTTAATCTTTGAGCTTCGCTGAGTTCTTCTTGTGGAAGATTTCCTCTCCATGAATGCCAACCATTCTCAAGATAAAATCCATGCATTGGAAATTCTTTCTCAAACCATGCATCATAGAAATCAGGATGGGTTAAAAGTGTGAAACCAGAACCATCGGGAAAATTCACCCCATAGCAAAAATAGTGTATATCAGCAATTTGAGTAAGCGGCTTTAATAGACTTTTAATTCTATTCGATGCTTGATAAGTGATATGGTTATTTGAAATGACCATATATTCCCCCTTTAATTAATCGACAACACTTTTTTATTATTCATATTGTAAAAAGTGCGCATTAAGAGGGTGCGTTGCTTTGGAAATAATGGTGAGAATATTAACGTGTCTCGCCAGTATTGCTTTGTAAAACAAAAGCACCTTCCAGCGATACACCCGTTTAAATCTTTAATACTAAGCTTCTATAGCCAGTTCTCAACTATCCGTAAAGAGAAGACATATCGTTCACAAAATAATATGATATCTACCTAACCAACAAAAGTGAAAGCCGACGAACTGCAGCTTTAATCAGATATTTAGATGTGTATATACAACAAATTCTAATAATATCTAACCTTCTTTCGCTTTGGAAAGAACCCCAAAATCCAATTCAACGATACCATGCTTTTTAGCTATTTTAATGATGTCTGTTTTATTTTCGCATTTCAATTTTGCTTTGACTCTATTAATATAACAATCAATTGTTCTTGGGGACAAACGAAAAATTTTCCCGATTTCTGTATGTGTATAACCATCAATAATGTACTTTAAACAAGCTAATTCTCTTTCGGATAGCATATTGAACGGATAGTGAAGCATGTCAATAAATTTAGAAACATCTGGGCTTTGGTAAAACTCTTTATTATTTCTTATAGGGAATTCCATTAACATTTTTTCAGGAACATTAATCAATTGCTGTTGTGCCTGTTTTATCAAAGCGGTGCTTTCGTTGAGAAAATATTGTGTAAATTTTTTCAAAAGATTTAGATTGTTCAAATAAAAGGCATTGAATCTATCGTTATCTGCTGAAGCTCCAAACGAAAAAATCTCTGATTTATCTTGATGTTGAATAATAAAACTAATGTGAGTTCCAATATTAGCCAAATTTAATAATTCTTGCTCTTTCGAAACAATATAGGAATCTCCATGATGCCATCCTGGTTGCAAATAAAATCCATATAGAGGAAATTGTGCTTTATACTTTTCCACTAAATAAGCTGGATGTGTACTTAATGATAAACTCTTCTTTTCTGAATAATTTATACCATAACTAAAAAACGTTATACCTGATAGTTTAGTCAGAGGTGCTATGATTTTTTTGACTGATTCCTCAGCGTCATAAAATAATTGATTATTCAGAGATGTCATCTTTGTTCCTGCTTTACCATAATTTTAATGTCATGATTAGGCTGGGATAATAATCTAAATGACTTATGAGAGATGTCAGGAAATTCCTAAATTTTATTTAAAACTGATAAAAAGATTATTTTAAAGGGACAGGATGAGCGGTTTGAATGATATAAATTAGTTGGAGCCAATGGATCTGATCCACAGGCTCCCTTCTTAACGCTTAAAGATTGTGACGTTGAGTTGGTGAAGATCCAGGCGTTAACTTCTGCACACTTGCACCTTTAGCAATGAGCTCCTCCTCATTTTCAGGTGCTGGTGCAGGTGCATCTGCTCCCATATTGATATCATTTTGTCCTTCTCTTTGGCTAAATGCTGCAAAACCAGGTGTTATTGGAGATGCGGCTCTAGGGCTTAGTGAGATCTCATCTTTCTGTTCTAAGTCTGAAAGAGTTTTTATTAACAATGTAAACTCTTGCGATTCGCCTACTGTATCTCTAGAAGCCGGCTGAGCTTCCTCAATCTCCATTAAATTACTCATTTGTGCAGTTTCCATATTAACAGGTTGAACTGCCAGCTCTTGGTTAAAAATGGTTGGTGAAGAAGAGTCTTTATCCAAATTAACGTTTAAAAGAGCCTGCGATAATTTAGTCATTTCAGTTTGCTCTGCTTGCCCTAGTTGCTCTGCTTGTCCTTGTTGCTCTGCTTGTCCTTGTTTCTCTAGTTGTTGTTTTTGCTCCTGTTGCTGTATTTGCTCAGCTGTCAATGGTGAATTTTCTAATAATACGGTCACTTCAACTGCTTCAGTTGGATCTGGTTGAGCAAAAGTCGTTATCTCCGTTGACTCTCTTGGGGAAGATTCTTTTTGTAAATCTACGGCAGAAAGAGCCTGCGATATCTCAGCCACATCTGGTTGCTCCATTTGCGCAGCAGGCGATGGCACTTGTTCTAATAACACATCGATGTCACCTGTTTCGACTGGCACTAATGAGGCTTCTTCAGCTCCCATTAAAGCAACCGCTTCTACTGTTTCCATTGGAGCTGGTGCAGCGTTCTCAACTTGCATTAACAAAGTCGCTTGCGCTGGCTCCATGTCAACTGGGACTGCGGCTTCAACTTCCATGGGCCTGACACCTTCGTCAGCCTTTGTTCTGGCTGCTTCAAGTCTTTGAATGGATTGATACAAAGTTAAATAAACATTATCAGGAGTGATAACTGTTTGTGAATTGTTCACAGCTGTTTCCACAAGTTTCATCGTTGCCTTTAGCAGCTGTTTGCCTTCAAGTTTTGCGATCTCCTTTTGTACGAAGGCTTCCACTACATGTCGAAAATCTTCAGGTGCGTGTGCAATCGTTCTTCTTTTCTGGTCTAAAGTAAAACCGGGGATATTATCAAACAAAAAGGCAACCACATCGGCCTGTCTGCATCGCGCAGCGGCATGCACTGCCTCTTCAACTTTTCCTAAGGCTTCAAATTGTATTAATTTAGTTAATATCAAACCAACAGCGTTAGTTTTTCCTATTGATGCTGCATGCTTTAAAGCACCATTCAAAGCACTAATAAAATGCGGATTTTCTTCATTTTCGAGTAACAATTCCAATAGAACTATATTACTTTGGCTGATCGCCTCTATCAATATCTCTATGGAAGGACTCCAAAAAGATTTCTCATGGCCACTCAAAGGCGTACGTAGAATTTGTAACATGCCTTTAGCAAACGGAACCTCGCCTTTAATTAACGATTCGTATAAAAGAGTCTCTAACCTCTGATTGTCCATTAAATTCACGTGTTGTTGGACAACAAGCAAGACAAGATCATAAGCTTCAAGCCGTCTTAAAGAAGTTAGTACATGGAAAAGCAGATGGCCTGGTATAGACGAACACCGATTCATCACGACAAATTTTAGTAATATAAATGCTTCTGCACTGTGATTAGGCGTTTTAAGTCCTTGTAAAATAGCTCTTAGAAAATCTTCTGGTCGTACGACAGTAAAAGAGGGGTCCTTCTTAAAAACATATTCCACCACCGCTAAATGTTCACTTTCAGCACCTATTTCTGCCAATCTTTTCAAATTAGGTCTAAAAATAGACATATGTTTGTCAACTATGTCTCTACCTAACGGGAAAAAATGCCCATTTCTAACAAGACTAGTGGATAAACCTAATAAAGCGCTGTGATCATTAACTGTAAAATGTTCGGCGGGAATTGCTTGAACAGCTTCTCCCAATAAAACCACATTTGTGTTTTTCTTGCTTAAGGCTGCAGTACTTAAGCCTTGAATCAAAATTTCTCTACTAAGAGATATTGGGGCATCAGGTGACAAAAAGGCCGCTATAACCTGAGGCTTATCCTTTTCTACAGCGAGCAAAAACGCACTATTATAACTATTTTCCAGCTCTGGATTCTCAAATGTTGGAATAGCACGGAATAACTGAAGTATTGTTCCAAGTTCAAAATTGTTATGTAGGGCTATTTTTATACCTATTAGCGCTTGTTTGATCCCTTCAGCACTCAATTTTGGATTTAAGACTTCGACTACAATATGTTCTAATTTCTTTTTATTAGCGGCAACTTTGTCTGCAACTGAAGGCACATTTCCACCTAGCATAACGGTATCCTTTTCTTTAGAAAAATTATGACTTTTTTAAGGTTAATTTTTTAAGAAAAGTCTCAGCTATAGCCAGCGAATTTTTGAACGGCGTGGTGAAGTTCTAAGTTGGAGCGCATAATAAAAAACGAAGACGCATTTCTTGCGAGGAATGTAAAAGGGAATGATGGTATGAAATGCTGTTTCATTCAAAGTGAGTCAATCTTTTAATGATCAAACGGCACTTTAAATATTTGAACTTGAGGTGTCAACTCATCTTTAAGGGACATCCACTTTGGAAAGAAAGGCCTTCAACCCATTAGAAGCTAAATTGGGTGTCCTTTTATTTTGAAGCCAAGGAGATAACTCCTTTAACAGGCACTAAATTGGGTGTCCCGGTAGTTAAAACATATGTCCTTTTGCGAATTCATAGCGGATCCGGAAGAACCCTGTGTTCGATGTATAATCTGCTTTACCACTAAAATCATAATCAGCTGACACATTGAAGTTATAATGGCTAAAGATAATTGCGCTTGCGCCTAAGCTATAGCTAGCACGAGCTGGCGTGAAACCAACGGTCGAGAAGCTTGGGCCAGCGCCTGCAAATTGCGAAGTTGTTTGCATGTTGTCATCGAAGAGATCATAAAATGCCATAGCGCGAACTTGTGTTTGCAATAACATATAATCAGTTAAAGCATAGTCATCTGCTAATCTAACGCCAGCACCCGTTAACAATGTTTTAAAATCAGCACCTTGGACTAATTGGCTGGCAGTGCCCACACCGGTTTCTTGGTATCCTCTCAAATTCAAATCAGAGTAGAACATCGAAACCACGGGAATAGCATGGAGCGATGGTCGTGATTTAAAGGTATAAACATAACCCATTTCAGCTTTGGCACCCGTTTGGAGTCCATGGAAATGCGCTCTTGGGAACAAATCGATATTATTAAATATTATATTACGCGCAACAACATAATTGTTATAAGAAACACCTACAGAACCATTGGCAAATAATGGACAATCAAAATCTAAAGTGCCATAGATTGTGGCTTGATAACTATTAGCCGTCGTCTTTGATGCTGAGACGTGATTGTTTACATCTAAGGATGCCCAGCTTAGGGATGCACCGATTAAGGATTGCTCTGTAATCATGGTATCGCCACCAACGATAACACCCCAGGTATTATCTTGATAACCATCAATCCCCTGACGCTCTTTTTGATTACCATGTTGAAGGAACACTTTTGCCCAAGCGCCTAATTCCGCATCCGCTTCAGCATAAGTTTCATCACCTGAGGACACACCCTTTTTAGCCATATTCGGCAAATGCAGGCGCCAGAAATTCATGCGATCCATCCGATCGCCAATAGTACCGAATATTCTGTTTTGGGTATTAAAGCTTTCATACAAAATCGCACCATCCACAATTGGCGCTAAAGTTGCTAATGCCTTATTTAAAGAAGCGGCATTACTAAACAAGGATAGTTGTTCAAAGATACTCAACAAGCCATCTGTGGTGGGTGCCCCAAGAGCGATTTCATCGAGGGCGCCGGCGACACCTTCGGTGTTAGTTTGGTTAGCAAATGTTTCTACTGGTTTTGAGGTTATTGTTAAATTTAGGGTATTGCCTGTAATGGATGTCCCAAAAGTGGTTAGCAAGTTTGGAGGATTCGTAATCAATGGATTAGTTAATGCGCTTGATGTACCGGTCAAAATTGGAATAACCGTGGTAACGCCAGGAGAAAATCCTGGATTAACAATAGTTAAATAATAGGGACTCGTTGTAGTCGCCATTCCCGTCACATTAATTAAACCAGTGGTAACGAGATTGCCACCCATATCCGTTATATAAGTTGAACCTGCTTGAAATGTAAATGGACCATTAACATTGAGATTTTGATTATTGGATAAACTTAATTTACCAGCTACTGAAACACCACCCGTACTCGTTATATTCGACGTATTTACGACCGACAAAGTCGCATTCGTATCAACGCCAACACTTTGTGAATAAATAGTATCGGCAAGCAATGTAGTATTTGGAGCACTAAATTCAACTTCCTTTAGAGGCGATGCTGGAGTACCTATTTGCGCATTGAGAACGGTGCCGCTTCCAATAAACTGCACAAAACCTGTATTGGGGCCAGCGGCTGTGGTAATAGGGCCCAAAACAGCCATATTCTCGAATCCTATAAAACCATCCGAATCAAATAAAACACTATTGGCAAAAACAGGCCCATTAAAGTAAAGGTGATTAGTAGAATCCATAATCACTTGCGCAATTTTATTGTTTGCACTGCCAACACTACCATTAACATTAGTATCGCCACCATTATCAAAATTAATAATTCCATTACCATTAGTAGCGGTAGTAAAATTGGTGTTAACATTGAGTGCGCCTGGTGCGTTGAACGAAAGCTCTGATGTCGGACTAGTGGTCTTTGTAAAATTCGTCGTGCCTACATTATAAGTGCCTCCCTGAAAGGTGACAGTATTTCCTGCACCAGTCAGATTAACTTGATTTAATGTATTAGTTGCACCAACAGTACCTGTTACTGTACCGGTCCCTGCAAATTGCACGGTACCAATTTTTGCAGTGCCTGAAGTGTTATCGATAGGTCCGGTGATAGTAGAATTGTTACTAATAATGTAGGTTGAAGTTGCATTAGCACCAGTATAAAAATTTAACCCGTGTATCGTATTAACGCTATTTACATTGACTGTACTGCCAGGACCTATCATTCTGACTGCAGTTAAAGCTGCCCCTGTGCCAATGGTTCCAGTGACTGCCCCATTACCTGCAAATTGCAAAATACCATTGCCTGCAATAGTGGTAGTCACATTCCCTGTTATGGTAAAACCATTTCCTAAGGTTAAGACGTTATTTCCATTAAACTGTGTAGTAGTCGCAAAAATATTCCCATTGATGGTTGTCGGTCCATTTTGCCCAACTTGCACAAGATAAAATCCAGCTCCCTGTGGACCTGGAGCAGTAACACCTATATTACCGTTTAAGGTCGCCGCATTGAGAATATTAAGGGTATCTTCATTGTTTGTTCGTACATAAATCGGAGCAGTTAAGACCATAGCTGCATTGTTTAATGTTAAGGTTGTGCCATTGGCAGCTATAGCTGTACCATCATCACTAACACCTATTGCTCCTGCATTAACAATCGCACCTTGGAATTGAACTGTTTTTGAGGGCAAAAGCAAAGAATCTAAGACAACAAATGCAATAGGGTTCGTCGTACCAATACTACCTGAGACAATACTACTTGCATCGAAGAAGAAAACATCATCCGTATTTGCAACGCTAGCATCAACGGAAACGCCGCCTGAGTTACCAACAGTTGTTCCATCAGTAATGAAAAATTCTAGATTATCCGTAGTAAAGTTGTAACCACTGGTAGCAGGAACCGAAGTATTATCTTCGCCACTATTCGCTGGTGTTATGGGCGCTAATGCCGCATTAGCAGTGCTTGAGGCAAAAGCAAGGCAAAAAACCGTCGAGGCTAAAACGGCATGAGCAAGAAATGATTTCTTCTGATTCATCTTCTGCTTTCCTTGCACTTTTAATTCGTTTCGATGATTTTTCATAATCATTCCTTACCACTCATGCCGAATTCGTAAGAAGCCAGCGCTTGCGGTGTAATCTTCTTTCACATCAAAGTCGTAGCTAACGGTATAGATCCAATCATGGGTGCTAAATAAGGAGAAGTTTCCACCAATGTTAAAACTTGCTTTAGCCGGCGTGAATCCATTGGTTATGAAGCTTGGTCCTGCCCCAACAAATTGAGAGGTTAGCGCCATTTTATCGCCGATAAAGTCGTAATAGGCCATCCCATGCACTTCGGCTTGGAATAACCTCTGAGTGTCATAAGCATAATCATCTACCAACTGAACGCCAACACCGCCTAATAAAGCATTAAAAGTGCTGCCCTGGATTCTTTGATTAGCGGAATCTGCACCCGTCTCTTCGTAGGGATCTAAACTTAAGTTGGAATAAAATAAGGTGGCAACAGGAACAACATGCACTGAATCAAAATCAAAGATATATCCTGCTTTTGCTTTGGCACCGAATTGCATTCCATAGAATTGACCACGTGGGAACAAATCAACATCACCAAAAAGAATATTGCGATGAGCGATATAATCGTTATAAGCAAGTGCGGCATATCCTTCATAGAACCAAGGTGTGTTGCATTCAAAACTAGCATACACGGTTGCTTGGTAACTATTCGCGGTGGTCTTGAAGCGATTAACCAACTTATCATGTATATCCAAATTGGTCCAACTAAAGGCCGCTCCCACCATCAGCTCATCACGAACAAAGGTATCACCCCCAACAACCAGACCCAACATATCTTCATGGTAACCTTCAACACCTTGACGCTCTTTCTGATTCGCATGTTGGCGCAGTACTTTTACCCAAGCACTTTTATCATCATTGCCGTCACCACTTGAGAACCCAATCGGATTGCCATTGCCATGATGTTTGTGCCACCAATGTAGGCGATCAAAGCGCTGACCAATCGCATCAAATATCTCTCTTTGCGCCATAAAACTTTCATTGAGAATACCGCCATCCACAATCGGAGCAAGTGTGGCTAAAGCAAAATCAAGCTCCTCTACTGTTTCAAAAGTATTTAATTGTTGAATGATCTCCGCCAAGCTACCGATGGCATTGCCAGCTTCAGCAATTGCATCGAGTGCACCCGCCACCCCCATAGTATTAGGTTGAGTTGCAAATTGGCTTGCGGGAGCAGATTCAGTAACAACATTTAAAATATCTCCGCCGCCTGTCACGCTTAAAGAAAATTTAGTTAGCAGTGGATTCCTGGTTTCTAAAGTAATTGCATTAAGTGTATAACTGGTGCCCGCACCACCTTGCATAACAGGGACTGTTGTGGTCTCACCCGGTACAAAACCAGCATTCAGAAGAAGGACTTTACCACTATTGAAATGAATAGGACCGGTTGCTACTGTTTCACCCGCAGTAAGGCCATATGCCATATCCACTTGTAAAGTGGCATTGTTCAACGTCAAACCACCATTAATATTAAAGGTAGCTTTGTTGGGAACAGCTAAAACACTATTATTGGTGAAAGTAACTGGGGTAGTACTAGTAAGAACCGCCCCGGCTCCACCCATGGGTACTAAGGTTCCCCCATTATCCGCTGTAAATGCATTGGTAAATACAGGGGCATTTAAATTTACCACACTGCCAGCGGGGCCATGCACATTCACCGTGCCTACAGCCTTTCCAGACGCTCCTATTGGATAATTAACAATAGAACTGCCTAAATACTGTACTGTTCCTTGGTTATTATTCAGTGTTGTAATGGGACCAAAAGCAGAAAAACCCGCTCCTATTGCAAGGGTTTGCCCTGTGTTCTGGAATACAATGCTATTGGCATGGATGTCACCAACCACTTCCCATGTCGTACCAGCTGTTGGCATAGTTAAAGAATTAAAAGGGTTGTTTGTCGTACCAATATTACCATCAATGATCGATGAGCCATTTGAACTTAGTACAATATTATCAAGCCCATTATTAACAGTTGTAATGTTATTGTATTCTGCTGTCGTTCCCGACCCATTATTGAAATCTAAAGTTGTACCACCAGCTCCGGCAACATTAATGTTATCAACACTCACCATTGAGCCTGTAAAAGTAAGTGTCGTGGGTTGGCCGTTAGGATTCACAGAAACCAGCGCCAAAGGCGAAGTACCACCAATATTGCCAACACTACTGCTACCGCCACCTTGAAAAATCACGGTGCCTGCCACTCGGCTCATTGTATTATCAATGCTTAATACAGTTTGTCCTTTAGAAATGTTGACTGTCCCACCGTTATTGATATCAATCGGTGAAAAAGCATTAATCGTACCATTCAAATTGACTTGCGTGCTAGGGCCGCCATTAATATTGATTAATGTTAAGGCGTTTGCGGAGCCTGCAGTTCCCGTGGTGCCTGCGACTGTAGAATTGCCTTGAAAATTAAGCGTACCGCCATTGCCACTTGTGGAATTAATGTTTCCATAAATGTTGGCATTATTAGCAAAAGTAGCAGTAGCACCAGCCCCATTAAATGTGATTGATGTATTATTCGTTGGAATTTGAGCTAAAATCCCAATAGTGCTATCAAAGGTGACATTACTACCAGCTTGCAAGTTCACTGCCGCAAGATTGTAGGTAGCACCAATAGTGCCATCAACAGTACTGGTACCATTAAAGTTTAAAGTACCTAGGTTATTACCTGCTAACGTACTATCAACATTACCTAAAATGTTCACGCCAGTGTCTATAGTTGCCGTTGCTGCACTGGGACCAACAAATAATAATGTTGCTGCGTTGATATTGTCCTGGAACTCCGTCGTTCCACCACCTAATTCAATTTTATACACTTGTTTAGTCGTACCAATCGTTCCGACTGTACCACCTGCATTAAATAATACGATACCGACATCAGGATTGGTGGTGCTATCAATACTGTTAACAGTCGTGCTCTTATCGAATGTCACCATCGATGCTGTATTTGCATTATTGTCAAATACCAAACTGCTAACGGTTGCTACGGTGTTTTCAAAAACTGCTGTTGCCGCTGCGCCTTCATTAAGGATGTTAATGGTTGTACCCGTATCACCAGAAACCGCCCCCACAAAGGTGGCAGAAGCGCTAGGGCCTGAAACATCTATGGTGTCTACCGCAGTTGTGCTGTCAAATGTACCTGTTGCACTACTTCCTGAAACAAGTATCTTAGATGCAGACGTCGCACCATGAAATGTACCCGTCGCACTGGGACCTGAAATGGTAATATTATTCCCTACCGTTGTCGTTCCGCCAATAACATTGAAATTTCCTATTGCGTTGGATCCTGAAATGGTAATACTCGCTGCAGAAACACCCTCATCAAAAGTACTAGTCACACCTGTGCCTGAAATAGTGATAATTGAGCTTGTGTCAGTAAGGGCTAGATCAAATAGCGCATTGCTCGCAATGTTAATATTGGCTGCATCAACGGTATTATCAAACGTTACGGTTTTTGTGGATCCGCCATTCAAATTAAGTTGATATATGGGATGAGTAGCACCAATAGCCGCGCTAACGGTTGATGTGCCGGCAAAGTTAACCACACCCACTGGCGTGGCACCTTCTGTATTATTAATAGCCCCTGTGATATTGACACCATCAGCAACATTGACTGCAGATGTGGTGTCTGCAGTATCAAGGAAAGTAATATTACCCGTAAGAGAACTGCCAGTATTTAAATTAACCGTAGCGCCAGATGCCTCAATATTGATGGGAGCATTAACAGTGCTATTAAATGTTCCGATTGCGCCGCTGGCTACCAAATTTATCGCTTCTGCAGCAACGCCGCCAGTAAACGTCACCAATCCAGTGCCGTTCAAATTAACTGCATAGACTGCACCACTATCCCCCACGCCTACTGAACCACTGACACTACTTGGTCCAGCAAAATTGACTGTACCAATATCAGCGGTACCTGAGTCATTAATGATACTGCCAGTCAATGTTGCATTAGAAGAAAAATTCATCGATGTTGTTGTTGTTGAACCAGGGTTGAAAAAAAGCGTTCCACCAGCAACAGCTTTTTGAAAATTAGCCGCGGCGCCAGCAGCTTCAAGAAGTAAATCTGTAGTAGTGAGCGTACCTTGAAATGTTGCCGTCCCACCTGGTGCTGTAACGGAAACTAAATCTGAATCAACAGCACTTTGAAACGTGACAGTTGAGTTGGCGCCTTGCATAATAACTTGGAAAAGCGGCTTCCCTGTAACACCAACCGTTCCACTCACTGTGTTCGCGCCACCAAAATAGGCTGTACCAATATTAGCCGTACCAGAGGTATTATTAATACTACCGGTTAAATTAGCACCAGAGAAAAAATTAGCATATCCCGCGTCATCTGCGCCATTTGTAAAATTAATCGCACCTGTGACCGATTGGGCAAATTCTGCAACATCTCCTACCCCTTGGAAATTGAAATTAGTTGCGTTGACGGTGCCATCAAAATTTCCGATTACGCCATTACCTGAAAGGTTAATCGTGCTTGCACCAACACTACTACTAAAAGTATTTGTTGCACCGGCATAAATTGTGATAGTTCCCGTTGCAGTAACCGCACCATCAAAGTTTGCTGTTAACGTGTCGACATCAGAATCACCAACATTAAGAGTATTGGTAGAAAGCGTACTATTAAATGTTGCAGAAGTGCTTGGACCTGTAATATCTACTTCTTGTGCTGTAACAGGACCCGTTAAAGTCGTCGTTACGCCATTAGACCCCGCTTCACCAATAAGAATGAAATAGGCAGCAGTAGTGTTACTGCTGTTTGTTCCTAATGTGACTGAGCTTCCCTTAGCCTGCATTGCAATTTCGTTCAACGACATAGTCGGGCTACCAACCGATCCTGAAACAGAACTGGTGCCAGTGCTAAAAAACACATCACCAGCATAGGCATTGCCAGTGGTGTTATAGATATTACCCGTTATAGTCGCGGCAGGACTAAAAAATAATTCTGTATCATCATTTGCAGTAGAAGTGCTGCTATTGCTGGAAAGCGTGCCAGAAGCAAAATTGATGGATCCAACATTTATGCTACTTGATGGTCCGCCAGTAAACAAGAATACTTGAGAGTTAGGACCAATAAGGTTAATCGCACTAAGGGGAAAGGTATTACCAATAGTATAGTTTGAATTGCCATTTTGGCCTGTAATATTAAAGCCACCATCAAGTTGCAGAACACCGTTACTACCAGATAAGGTATTATCAACATAGCCTTGAACAGTAACCCCAGGCGCAAATTCTACAACTGAGGTTGGCGTAGCAGTCGTATTAAACTGTATTTCGCCAACGGAATTACTACCAAGGTTGCCGCTATTTCCTAAATGTACATCGCTTTCAAGATAAACCGTTGTACCTGCCCCGCCCTGGATCGAGAGTAGATTAACAGGGTTAGAGGGACCTATAGACCCAGGGACAGTCGCACTGCCTAGAAAGAGAACAGTTTCATTTGTACAACTGCCTATACAAGGTAGTATATTAAATTCTGTATCAATGGATATATTGGAACTGTAGGTACCCAATGTGATAACAGGTGAAGCTGGTACGGTTAAGGTAATGCCATTTGCTCCGAAAATATAGGAGCCACCTGCTGTAGCAGTCGTGTCACCACTTATACCTGTCTGGGCGTGGGAAAGGGGGGGTAACAGACAAAAAAGAGTCGAAGCCAACACGGCTTGCGTAAGTAATGATTTTTTCTGTTTCATCCTGTCCTTCCCTGGCTAGGCTGAGATCATTGTACCCTTCGTATTATACTGGATAAAAATATAGTTAGTCGCTTACCCGCGTTTTCTTAATTAAATGCTATTTTTTACAACTGTGCAAGTTTATAGTAGGTAGATTAACTTACATTGATGCCGCAAGCGTGGCTCCCTGCCTTATGGCTCGCGTCGCATCCAGTTCAACCGCCACATCAGCCCCCCCAATCAGTGACACTTTGATGTTTGCATCTATCAAAGGTTGCAATAATTCTTTTAAGGGAAGTTGTCCGGCACAGATCACAATATGATCAACCGCTAACAGTTCCGGTTTGCCATCCTTCAGAATATGCAAACCCGCATCATCAATTTTTTGATAGCTAACCCCTGCCATCATTTTCACTTGCTTACGTTTTAATTCGGTGCGATGGATCCAGCCCGTGGTTTTGCCTAAATGCTTGCCCATTTTTTCTTGTTTACGTTGCAATAAAAAAATCTGCCGAGGGGAAATGATTTCTAAGGGAACAATGCCCTGCACACCGCCCCTGGCTTCGTTTTTAGGATCAATGCCCCAATAATGAAGATAATCTTCAATATTCTGACTTGGATGAAGATCAGGATGATGCGATAAAAATTCAGCCACATCAAACCCAATGCCGCCAGCACCAATAATGGCTACACTTTTGCCAACCGTTTTTTCACCGGTTATCACTTCAATGTAAGATAAAACCTTTGGGTGATTGATACCCTCTATTTCAGGTACACGCGGCGTAATGCCGCTAGCAAGCACTACCTCATCAAAACCTTTTTCTTTTAATAGTTCGACGGTTGCTTTGGTGTTCAACAACACTTCAACGCCATGCGCTTGCAACTGATTATTAAAATAACGCAAGGTTTCATAAAATTCTTCTTTACCAGGAATTTTTTTCGAAAAATTAAACTGACCACCAATCTCACTGTGTTGTTCAAACAAAGTAATATGATGACCGCGCTTTGCCGCCTCAACTGCAAAAGATAACCCCGCAGGGCCGGCCCCTATCACGGCTATTTTCTTAATCAGTATCGCCGGTTTAAATTTTAAGATTGTTTCATTGCAGGCTTGCGGGTTCACTAAACAAGTGGCATTCTTTTTCTGGAAAATAAAATCCAAGCAGGCTTGGTTGCAAGCAATGCAGGTATTAATGGAATCTTGGTCGCCGGTTCGTGCTTTATTCACAAAATCAGGATCCGCCAACAGTGGCCTTGCCATGGAAACCAAATCGGCATGATTATCCGCAATCACTTTTTCTGCCACTTCTGGCTTATTAATCCGGTTGCTAGTCATTAAGGGAATAGTCACTTCTCCCCTTAATTTATGCGTCACCCAAGTAAAAGCCGCTCTTGGCACTTTGGTGGCAATGGTGGGGATCCGCACTTCATGCCAACCAATGCCGGTGTTGATAATGGTTGCTCCTGCTTGTTCAACCGCTTTGGCTAAACGTACCACTTCAAGCCATTGACTGCCATCTGGCACCAAGTCCATCATCGATAACCGATAAATGATAATAAAGTGTTTACCAAGCGCTTCACGGGTGCGTTTAACGATTTCAACGGGGAAGCGCATACGATTGTCATAGCTTCCGCCCCAATCATCATCCCTACGATTGGTGCGTAAGCATAAAAATTCATTAATTAAATAGCCTTCAGAACCCATAATCTCAACGCCATCATAACCTGCCTCTGACGCAAGTGTGGCGGCTCTGACATAATCATCGATGGTATTTTCAATCCCACGACGGGTTAAGCGCCATGGCGCAAAAGGACTAATGGGAGATTTAATTCGAGAAGGTGCAACTGCCAATGGATGATAACCATAACGTCCTGAATGCAAAATTTGCATCAGAATTTTGCCTTTGGCCTCATGCACTGCAGTGGTAATAATTTGATGTTCTTTGGCATGCTTATGCGAAGTCATTCGTGCAGAAAATGGCGCAACCCATCCCGCTCGATTTGGCGCGATACCACCTGTAACAATTAAACCAACCCCACCAATTGCGCGGCGCGCATAAAAGGCCGCCATTCTTTCAAAACCCTGTTCGGTTTCTTCTAAACCCGTATGCATGGAACCCATGACAACACGGTTTTTTAACTCGGTAAAATGGAGATTCAAGGGGGAAAGCAGATGAGGAAAGGTTGAATCATTCAACATGGAATCCATTCCGTATTCTGAGAAGCTTCAGAATTTAAGACCCTCACCCTAACCCTCTCCCAAAAGGGAGAGGGGAAAGAAAAGAGCTCCTGCGTAAGGGTCTTAGTTATTTACAATTGTTCAGCATTCGCCGCTAAGTAACTTGCAACGCCAGCGCCAGTTGCTTTCATAGCGGTGTCGCCTTTATTCCAACCTGCAGGGCAAACTTCGCCATGTTGTTCATTGTATTGAACAGCATCGATAACGCGAATGATTTCATCGATATTACGACCAATAGGCAAATCATTCACTAATTGTGAACGCACAACGCCATTTTTATCAATCACAAAAGCCGCTCTAAAAGCAACGCCAGCTTCAGGATGTTCAACGCCATAAGCTTGGCAAATGCGATGGGTAACGTCTGCTGCCATGGTGTACGTCACAGCTTCAATACCACCATCTTTAATGGCTGTATTACGCCATGCATTATGGGTAAATTGAGAATCAATAGAAACCGCAATCACTTCAACGCCACGTTCTTTAAATTGTTTCATACGTTTGTTTAAAGCAATCAATTCAGAAGGGCATACAAAGGTGAAGTCTAAAGGATAAAAGAATACGAGACCGTATTTGCCTTTAATCGCTTCAGATAATTTAAACGCTGAAGTAATGTCGCCATTACCTAAAACAGCTGCACAAGTAAAATCGGGTGCTTTACGGCCAACCAAAACGCTCATGGTTATCTCCTGTCAAAATCAATGTAAATCAAAAACTTATGAGATCTATGCTAACACGGTTCCCCATTTGGGGCCACCAATGCTATCGGATCTCTCCTACTCTTGGGCGGCTTGCGCACTCATTTCAGTTGCGGTAACGCCCGCCTCATCAAGTTGCGTTTGCAACTCTCCTTTCTCAAATAACTCAGTGACGATATCACAACCGCCAACCAACTCCCCTTTTAAATACAATTGGGGGAAAGTCGGCCAATTTGCATAAACTGGCAAGGTTTGACGGATTTCTGGATTTTCTAATATGTTCACATACGCGTATTTGGCTTTGCATAACTTCAAAATATGCGCCACTTGGCCTGAGAAGCCACATTGTGGAAACTGGGGTGTGCCCTTCATGTATAGCAGCAGTGCATGGTTGCTGATTTGTAACTTAATTCGCTCTAAGGTATCCATTGTCGACCCTTTAATTAATAGAAAAGATTCAGGGTGTTATTCTAGAGTATTTTGCCCAAAGAATCATGTAAACTGTGTACTTTGCACGATCACACAGCAAAAATAGTAAGTTTTGTTACTTAAATGTTAGGAGCAACATAATGACAACAATCCAGTTACCACCTTTGCCGTACGAGATGGACGCACTAGCCCCCCATATTTCTCGTGAAACCTTAGAATATCATTACGGCAAACACCATAAAGCTTATGTTGATAACCTTAATAATTTAATCCCCAATACCGAATTTGCCGGCAAAAGTTTAGAACAAATTATTATGACCTCAAGCGGCGGTATTTTTAATAATGCAGCCCAAGTCTGGAACCACACTTTCTACTGGAACTGCTTAAGCCCAAATGGCGGTGGTGCTCCTAAAGGTGAATTAGCAACCGCTATCGATAAAGCGTTTGGTTCATTTGATAAATTTAAAGAACAATTTAGCAAAACAGCCATCACCACCTTTGGATCAGGTTGGGGCTGGCTTGTGAAAAAAACCGATGGCTCCATCGAGCTAGTTAGCACTTCTAATGCACAAACACCTATGACTTCTAATCAAAAAGCATTGCTTACCTGCGATGTTTGGGAACACGCTTATTACATTGATTATCGTAATGCGCGTCCTAAATATGTTGAGCATTTTTGGGAATTAGTGAATTGGGATTTTGTTGCTAGCAACTTCTCAAAATAATTTCAGGTGTAGGGTGGGCAAAGCCTTGCGTGCCCACCATCTTGGTTTGCAATTGGTGGGCACGCTAATAGCTTTGCCCACCCTACGTCAGATTCGCAGGATCTTATAATGACGAATAAGCTTCTTTGGACTTATGATCCGTTCGCTCTCGCTTTTGCTGGCGGCGATGGCGCATGGCTATGGGATGAACACGGCAATCGGTTTCTTGATGCCATCAGTGGCATTGGCGTTAATCTATTGGGACATAATCACCCGGAATGGGTTGATTGTTTTAAACAACAATCATCAAAACTTGTCCATGTCTCCAATATGTATCACATTCCCGAAAAGGAAATGTTGGCCGAACAATTATGTCTGAAAACCGGCATGGAGAAGGCTTATTTTGCCAATAGTGGTTCCGAAGCAGTCGAAGCTGCGATTAAACTAGCACGATTATATGGTCACAGCAGATTAATCGAACATCCCACCATTCTTGTTTTTGAAAATGCCTTTCATGGTCGCACCCTGGCAACACTCACTGCCAGTGGGCATCGGTTGCTGCAAGCAGGCTTTGAACCCTTGGCCAGTGGTTTTGTGCGTGCGCCTTTTGGCGATATCAGTGCTTTACAACATATTGCAAATACGCGCCATGATGTGGTTGCTGTACTGGTTGAACCAATCCAAGGAGCAGGCGGAATACATGTAGGTTCTATCCCATTCCTGCAAGAAATTCGCAAATTATGCGACCAAAACGAATGGTTAATGATGACCGATGAAATTCAAACAGGCCTTGGACGCACTGGCCAATTTTTGTGTACAGAACATGCAAATATCCAAGCCGATATTGTTACTTTGGCTAAAGGTCTAGCCAATGGGATTGCGATGGGCGCTTGTTTAACCAGGGGCAATGCGAATAATCTTTTCACGCCAGAAAAACATGGATCTACTTTAGGCGGCAATCCCTTTGCCTGCACGATGGCCTTAAAAACGCTTGAATTAATTGATAGCCAAAACCTAATCAATAACGCCTCAGTGCAAGGCCATGATTTGATAGGCGCTTTAACTGAAAAGTTTGGAATGCATCCTTTAGTGAACAATATACGTGGTAAAGGCTTAATGATTGGTATTGAGTTAAATAAACCATGTAAGGCAATCGCCAAAATAGCACTCAAACACGGTTTACTGGTGAATGTGCCTCAACCTAATATCGTTCGCATGTTGCCGCCGCTGATTATTAATGAAAAAGAAGTTGCTTTGATTTGCGAGAAATTCGGGAAGATTTTAGAAGAATTTGAATCGGTGGAATAATCCCTCGACATCTTATCCCCTCTCCCTTTTGGGAGAGGGTTAGGGTCAGGGTCTTCAAGAAATCAACCCCACGTCACGTCAGCCTTTTCCCATTTCTTATATAAGCAATTCCCCGCCCTTTTTATTTAAGTCTTTCAATTTGTTTTGAATTGCTTTTCTGACCTCATATAAAACTCCCCTGAACATAAATTATTTACAGTAAAAACTCATGTATCGTAACAATAAAGGCTTAAGAAATACTTAACCGGTACCGAAGCAGTATTAGACCAAAGACCAAAGATATGTTTTTCACTGGCTATAATGGAGGTTGTATGATTGGTTTTAAGGAATACCCCCCCTTAGATATAGAGACCCTTCATCTTGCCAGCATGGATGAAACATCGCCGGCCCAATGCAGAGAAAATATTCTCATAGCAAGAGCCAGAATTGGTGATTTTATTCTCAACACCGATTCTACAGTTGATTTGAAAAGGATGGCCGAATGTGTACTCCAGATATTTAAAAAATACCCCGAAAGCGGAACAAGCAAATTAATTGAACAGTTTAACCAGGATGCTATTTTAAGATTATCCATGGTGAATTCAGATCTCGCGCTGATGTCTTTTAAATTATTGCTATCACCCCTTGGCGTTGAACAAAAAAAATGGCTGTCTTTTACTTTAACCTTAGAAAAAGTTATCAAAAATATCAGATTAAACCATGAAACTTTTGTTGGACCACAAATCGGAGATCCTTATCAACCGCATAGTGCTTATTTGGTTATGCTGTATCAACAATGGCCACAATTAAGAGAACAATTTAAAGGGCTTTTAGAACAAAACCAAATGCAAGCAGATCAACTCCTTCAAGAAGAAGTCCAACAATGTTTTGCACCATTTGTTTCAAATTTCTTTCCTATCAGACCGGGGGAGAGTTTAGAAATACAACAAGCCATCGCACAGTGCTCACCTGAAATGATTGGTTGGTTAACAGTCAATATTTATGCCCTCGAACCCAAAACTTTCCAATCTATAGCACCAAGTAGTGAAGCCTTAGTCTTTATGGGAAGTCTCATTAATCGATTTGGGCGTGAAAAGCTATTGTTTGGACTCAATGAACGATCACCGCAACCCATAGCCGTTGCTGCGAAAGCCTCGGTAGAACAAGATTATGACGCTATCATAAACGGGCTTACTTTTAATGCCAGACGATGGTTGTTTTTAACTTTGCTACTTGAAGATCATACCGCCTTCATTCCAAGAAATATAACCATGCCAACCGGCGTTGAACTTCAAGTTTGCCAGCGACTACAAGCCGTCGCTTATGAATGTCCCACCATTACACGTTTATTACATCAAAGATTAGTTTCAAGATTAGGCTCAGAAGAAGACGAAGAGCTTTTTAAGATTATTAGAGATTATATCCAATACGCTGCAAATACATTACCAGATCAGATGCGATTATGGCTATCTCTTTCTTTAGCCACACATAGTCAGCCTCAATTTTTTCCCCTTTTAGCACATAGTATTCATGAAAATAATCGGGGACCTGTTATTTATCAAACGCTTTATACACCCTTGACACCTTTATTTCATCGCTTAGCGCATTATTCAAATTATGTTCGCCAGGTAATAAACAAAGCTCTGTTAACAAAAACTGAACCTGATAAGATCTTTGATCAAAATGCCTTACAGTTGCCGTTATATCAAAGTCATTATTTCAATACTGATCTCAAGGCTTTCGATAAAAATGCGTTATGTTGGTTATACTTAGCCTTAATTACCAACATGCATTTACAACAACCAACACCTTTAAGTCCTGATTTTACTATCATTAAACCTCATGATAGAACTTTGCAACATGCACAACAAATATTAGATATTGCCTACGCTAATCCCACTATCACCAAACAAATTATAAAAGAAATTGAAATACTAGTGCCCGTTGATAACATGCGAATGTTAAGACGATTTAGTTTACATTTCTTGCAAGCCAAGTTGAACAAAATTAGTGATGAAGCTAAAAAATGGCTATATTGGTCTTTAAGATCACTAACCGTACATAATACTTTTCAGGTTGATTCATTACAAACCCTGAGCTTACCTGATGATGCCAAAATGGATGTCGCAAAGATCTTTTACATGTTAATGAATAACCCTGAGTTGATTGTTGAAGCGAGAGAGTATTTACAAACGAAATGTCCAGCTTGTGCTCAATTACACCCCGAAGCAGATCAATTTGGCTATTTTGCTGTTCATCAACTTGCTCCTGGCGAGTTATGTTATCAAACAAGTCTTTCAGAAGAAGCATCCCTACAACTATTGCCAACATTAATGAGTTCGGTCACCAAAACGACAAAACAGTGGTTAAGTAAAGCTTTAACATCCGGTGAAGTCAATGCATATAAACTTGTTGAAGCACTTCCTAAAGAAGATGATCACATTACTGATGAAATGGGCACTGTTCCAAATATTCTTATACTGGCGATGAAATGGCCTTCTGTGCGTGCACGGATTGTGAAAGAATGTGGTGGCGATGTAAATCAACTTCAAGATTTCTCTATGCTGATATTAGATGGCTTTAGGTTTGGCGAAAAAGGCATGATGGCCTTAATGCTTGGCCTTAAAAATAAATGCCATAAATTAACACATTTTAGTGCGGCAAGAACTAGTCTCACCGATACAAGCCTCCGTGCCATTGCAGATTGCATCATTGGAAGTTCTCCACTTAAAGTTTTCTATTGTCACCTTAATCCACAGGTAAGTGCTCAAGGTTTGCAAGCTCTTTTAAGGACAGGTCGTAAGCGTTTAACGCCTTTTCAACAACCCATGCTCGTATCAGCTGTTCTTAATTTTGTAAAAGATCCTGATGTATTTAGTTTGCTTTATGCAACACTTGCCTTTGGTCAACATCCTCTGTTTGCTTCTCACGTTGCGAAAACGCATTTATTTTACACCCCCGAACAGTTAAAAGATAAAATAATGATTGCAGATCTACTATTGCAACATGCCAAGCTGCATCCCGTCATTCAACAAAGCTTATTGCAACTATTATCTGTCATAAACCCTTCAGTCTGCAGAAAT
Source organism: uncultured Pseudomonadota bacterium (assembly GCA_963829835.1). Taxonomy (GTDB): domain Bacteria; phylum Pseudomonadota; class Gammaproteobacteria; order Berkiellales; family Berkiellaceae; genus Berkiella. The sequence continues at coordinate 2,388,777 of CAWHKC010000004.1, read as the reverse complement.
AATCAACTAGTCTTTGCTGCAACGAGATCTCATGACGCGCATTATATTCATTTAACTATGCAAGAAGTATTAGGGCGTCATCAAAGTGAAAGGTTTAGAAATTGGTTAAAAATGGTCATTACACAAGGTAAAATTGTGCTCAATCCTGATGATATTGCTAATGACGAAGATAGCATAAGAATGATTCAGATGTCATGTCTGTTTCTTGTTTCATCTAAAGTGCAACGTTTTGCGCTCGCTCAATATCTTGGAATGAACATCGGTACACAGTTACCTGAAATCACCCAATTGAGTATGCGTCATGTTTCATTAAATCCAATTCTCTCAAAAACCTTAATCAATGCTATTGGTCACACAGAGTCCCCCTTAAAAGACATTAACTTAGATAATGATCAGCTAGATGACGACGCGATCACTAGTTTATGTACAAACATTGCCAAAAAACACGCTGGCACGGTTAAATCGCTTAGTTTAAATCATAATATTATGGGAGAGCATTCAGTTGCTGCTGTAACAGAATTATTAAGCAAAACTGCTAAGCTTGAACATGTTGAAATAAATGGACACCAGGCACAGCCCCAAGTACTTAAAGTCTTATTAGAAAAGCTAAAGCATAATCAAACATTAACCTATTTTGATGCTACGCCACTCTATTTATCTAATCCTCATTTTGTTAATCCTGACGATATGCCTGGTGAACATTTATGCCGTTTAGCACGTCGATCGATAAGTGAAATGGAAGAAGTCGTCAAAGTAAATGCAGCACACAAATCCAATATTAATAAACTGCGCAGGCTTGCGATATCTGAAAGAGATCAAGAAGAGACTCACTTAGGCTCCATCAAAAGAAGCGCATCCAGTCCTGCTTTCGAATTTGAACAAGAGCAGCCGGTATTACGATTCTCTAAAGCTAGCAAAATAAGAGCGCCTGCTTCAACCCAACCTGCGGCTCTCACAGGACAGTCAGAGCGAAGAATTTTGAATAGGTCGCAGCATTAACCATCCTCTACGTGCCGCGGCTTGTCCGCGGCATCCTCTTCCCCACGTGCCGCAGCTTTTTCGGGGCATCTAAGACTGGATACTGCGGACAAGCCGCGGTACGTAGGCTTTGGAAAGCGCGGTAGACGTGTCACTAAACAATCTTAACAGCCACCTGCTCATGCATCTTATTATAAGCAATATACTGCACTTTCAAGTGTCGTTCTTTCACAAATTCTTGAAAAGCTCTCCACTCATGCTCTTCAAATTTTGGATAGTTATAGAATTCATCAAAAACGATAACCGTGCCCGGCATAATATTCTCACTCAGCGCAGCCAAGGTATCTTTGGCTGATTGATAGGTATCGCTATCGATATGTAATAAAGCAATGGCATGATCTTTTAAAACTTGATGTTTAAATTTCGGTAAAACTTCTTTAAATAACCCTTTATACATAACAACATTTTTGACTAAGGGAATTTTGGCATCTTTATGTTTCAAACCAAAGGTGCCTGCCTTAAATACTTTGTCACCCTTGTCCCAGTCAGTTGGAAGGCCTTCAAAGGAATCAAAACCATAAACCTTCTTGGTGGGGTTTAAGGCAGCAATGAAATTAACTGAGCGGCCTGTGCCAACACCCATTTCAATGTAGTAGCCTCCAGTAATGGAGACCGCATCGCTTGCATAGCGAAGCACTTCAGCATCGGCCTCAAGACCTTGGGCATCTTTAAAATACTCATTCACCACTGCTGTGGCTTTAACGTCATTCTTGTAAGATTTATTTTTACCGCTGAAATGAAGGATCTGATGACCTTCATGCGTTAGAGCGGGCACTTCCATAATTTCCGACCAATCATAGGGATTGGTTGGTGTTAATAGCGGATATTCTGCAGCTTGAGTTGACAAACTTAAAACAAAAAGACAACTTGCTATCACTCTGAAACTTCTTAACGCCATATATCATGAACTCCTTGGCATACACACAAGTAAAATGCCTAAATAGCTTAACAGGGATTTAGGATCTGCGTCACCTTTTCGACTGGAAATACTAGTTGTTATAAGAATTTAATGCAATGAGCTTAGATCGAATAGTTATGCAGAGATGATGAAAAGTTATTTAGGACAGTTTATAACTTAATCTCTCTAGTCCCCTATGGCAATCCATGCTTTTGATGTGGACTATCTGGGGTATCTACTTGTTTTACAATGACAGATGGCGACTTTCCATGCAAAATCGCATCTAAAATTGGCTTTCCTAGTTTGGCTTCATCTATGTCAATTTTTTTGTCTTTATTATCCTCATTATACTTTTTAATAAAACCGCCGACCAAAACATTCAAGTTCTCGGAAACATCGGTAGTATTCATCTTCAAAATTGCCTTATAAATGCAGGTGACTAAAGGTTTATCTTTGTCATCTAATTTCCCGGATTGAAGTATTTTTAGAATCTCAGGCAACCAATTGTTTTTACATTTTTCACCAAAAGTTTGTCTATGACTCGCAATCAGTAATGGTTCTCTATATCCCTTATCTTTTGAATTATCATCCATTGAACTTTGTAAGTCACTTGAAAGTTTTTGCATCTGAGAAAGTTTAGCCAGCTGATCCTCTTCATTTTCACGTGGCCTACCATTTGTTTGCGCAGTAGTTCTAGGTGATATCGGTGGCGACTCTGGGGAAGATGGACTAGGCGTTCTGGTGCCACCAATTTTAATACCTGTTGGTCGTGGACTAGTAGGAACATTTGCAGTTTTGAAAGTCGTCGCTGGTTGTACTGCTGATACAGGTTCTGATTGTGTTTGTATTAGTGGTTCTTGAACTTTTTGTTGTTCTTGTTTTTTTTCCGAACCTTCTTTTTTTCCTCGAATCGTATTAAAAACTTTACTAGCAAAACCGCTTGCAAGTTCAAGGGGATTACCACGAGGACTTTTGGGCGAGCCCTCTGAAGACGTTTCACGGGGACTGTTTGGTTCTTGATGGCGGCGAGGAGAGCTGCTTGATGAATCCATCGATATACTTGATTTTATTGAACTTTCCGTTTTTTTCAATTCATTAAGCTGTTCTTTGCTAAACTTTTTCTGAACAATACTTAACAAGCTCTTCCCATCTTTACTTTTTGCGTCAAGCGAAGCTCCAGCCACGATGCATTGTTTGAGTTTTTTAAAGTTGCCTTCAGAAGCGTATGTAAATGCATTTTTGGTAAATAATTCATTATATTTTCCACTCACGTATATCTCTTGAATTTTTCCTTGCAATTGAGAATCGATTACAGGTGGTTTATACTTATTGTGATTTTCTGAATCTAATTTCTTCACTAGACCACTAAGAAGTTCAGGATTCTTTCTTATTAATCGAAACTCTTTTTGTAAGTTAGCATTTGCTCTAACATTATCACCAGGTTCAACACCTTCTCTTATTATTTCATGCGCTCTTTGATCAAGAAATGCAAAAGCCACTTGGTCAATAAATGAGACTTTCGCTTCATCCATTCTGATATTTTTAACTTCATCCTCAGGCAATTCATTTAATTTACGTTCAAGCGCCTCTTTCACATCATTAGCTTCAAGACCTGATGTGTCAACTTTCAATTTAGTTAAGATCTCTTTATGTCTATCAGAGCCAAACCCAAGAATGCTTGCAATTGCCTGCTGCTTACTTTCTTGTTCAACATCGTTCATATAATCATGATAAAATGGAGCTAAAGCTTTTACAACGTTATCTGGAACAATTGATAGTTCATCTTTGTTAGGGTTTTTAAAGAATGCTTCTAATTTATCACTGCTTACAGGATAATTATTTTCTTTAAAAATCTGCATAATTAATATATTTGGTGAATGATTAACATTTCTAAATACTAAAGGGATTTTCTTTTCATTCTCATACCGTTTTCTCGCTAATTCTCCTGCAAACGCAGCCCTTTCTTCCTGACTTAAAGTAGATACATCTTTAGCAAAACGTTTACATTCATCAATAGTATCAATTCTTGATGTAGCATCTATTATATCTAACCCAGTAGTCATTTAATAATCCTTAGCTCAGTTTTTCAAACCACCCTTCAATGATTTTCTTTTATCCGTTGATTCATCAACGCCAACTTTTGGCATCTTAACTTCAGGCACTTTACCCTCTTTGATTGCGTCGACAACCCCTTTAATTGATTCTTTTGAGCCTTTATAGATAGGGAGTTCTTTTAGCGTATTCTCAAATTTAGCTAATTCTTTTGCATTTGCAGGATCTAACCCTTTAAAGTCATCTTTTAGTAATTCCATAATCCTTCGAAGTAAAGCCATCTCATTAGAGCCCAGCTGAAAAGGATTCTCATTATCTTTTCTACTATCTAATAGAGCCTTCACATTCTTTTTACATTCTTCAACAAAAAAACTGGGCTTACTTTCTGAAAGACGTAATACGGGTGGCTCATCCAAAAGGGGATCTTTTGTAGAAACAGTTGTCGTTGGGTCTGAGGTTGTTGGCACAATTGAGGTTGGACCCGATGTTGTGGGTGTCGTAGAGGGGATTTCAGGCACAGGTCCCAACAATTCCTCAAGACCTTTACCTGCTTTTTCAACATCGCCAATATTAAATCCAAGTTGTTCGCCTAATGTCGGTTCCACAGTTGGAGCTTTTCCTAACTCTACTTTAGGTCCTTCTTGTACTTTTTCAGGTTCTGGTACTTTTGGTTTTTCAGGTTCCGGAGGTGCGACATACGTTCTCTCTTTAGCAAGAAGTGTTGCAGCTAATTCCTTATTACCTGAAATGTCAGCAATTTGACCTGCCGTACGAGGTGGAGCATCATCCCAAGCTCCTTTAAATTTTCCTTTTAACATTGAACCAACGGCATCACCAAGCTTTGTTAAAAAGCCACGTTTGTAATTGGTGGTTGTTAATTTCGGATTTGCGCCTGCTTTCAGGAGCTCCGATATCACTGAAGAATTTCCCTGCATTGCTGCAATTTGCAATGGTGTTTGTCCTGCAGGATCTTTTTGATTTATATCTTTATGTTTAACTAAAACACCTAAAAGCTCTTTGGTTCTCGAATTAAATTCTATATTACTATTTTTCACTAATTGATGTATTGGGAAAGGACTATCCAATATAGGTTTATCTCCACTTGGAATACCAGCATTGGATGCAACCACATAATTTTTGCAAAATTTATCAATGTCTCTTAAATTGCCCATTATCTGATCTATTTCTCCAACATCTTTTAATGGGAATTTTGTGTGAAAACCTTGAGGAAGAATGGAATCAGGCAAATTTAACTTCACAACCGCATCAAGTTCAAAGCCAACTCTACCATCATCAGGTTTAATGAGATCATTATATAATTTGTTAATATTGCTCAGTAGATCTAGCTTGTTTTTTTCTGAAGGATCTTCCTTGTATTGATTGTAACTTTTTTCAACTGCTGACATTCCCTCAAAGTATTGATAGTTCTCACTATAATGAAACTGCTTAGCGTGATCTTTCAACATTGCATATGTCTTTGGATCGTCTAAACTTGGTACTGTAATTGGTTTCGCTAATTTAGAATAAGCAAGTTCAGTAAGTTCCTCCATTTCTTCAGGAGTGATATTAACTTTAGCAACTTCTAAAGCAGTTAAACCGTTTTCATTAACGGCCGTCATATCTTCTCCAATAGAAATAAGCGCTTTTAATGTATTAACATTTCCTTGTGCTGCTGCTTCAAACATTAATTTATTCATTTTTATAGGATCGATCAAAGCGCGATTCTCTGATATAGCAGCTACGATATGGTTAAAAGTCTCTTCAATATCTTTATCGGTAATAGGTGTTCCTTTTCTTTTCAGCTTATTGACATCATCTGTTATAAAAGCAATTTTGTTAAGCAATCCAGTCAACGGTTTTTCGTTAGGATCTCCTTTGGCAAGCTTTTGAAGAATGACATATTTTATTGTGTTAACATTATCTTCTAATTCCTTTATCTTGCTTTTTTCCTGTTCAAGATAAGTAACATAATTTTGCTCTCCTTCGTTGTATAGTACTTCGATTTGCCCCCTCAGATCATCGACATTTGGTGCCACATAGTTTTCGGGTTTATTCGCTTCATCAAGCTCACTGATTAAGCTTTCTAAAATCAAACCTTGTTCACGTAAAAAACGTACTGCTAATGGCATTTCCTTAGTTGCCGTTCCATCGAATCCATCTCCGGCTCGCACATAACTTGCCTCTGTTTCAACAAAGGGAAATGAAATATGTCCTCTAAAGGTTTCCTTTGCCTCGAGCATTCTTTTATTTGTTTCTTCTACACTAAGCGATTTAGCTTTGCAGTCATTTTCAACTTTAACCATATATTCATGATAGAACGGAAGCAATGTCTGAATAACATTTTTCATCTTTTCTTTAGGGAAATCATTAAAGAATTCTCTAAAATATTGCTTATCCGGTCCTAGAACTTCATTAACTTTTGCCAATTTTACTTCATGATCCTTATCTGCTTTTACAACGGCATCTTCGGCTTCAGTAACCGCTTTTCTTGCCTTCTCTAATTCACCGTTGATCCTTTCGTTTTCTAAAGGTTTTGCTATCAATTCTTTTTCTAAGGCAGTTACTTTTTCTTTAGCTTCTTTTAAAGTAGCATGTGATGTTTGCTTCGCATTTCTTGCCTTCAGCTCGGCATCGACTACCTTACTGAGGGGTTTCAATTTTTCAAAAAACTCTTTTTTCTTGCCATTAAAGGGAAAATCAATTTCATCAAAAATTAATCTCATCGGTGCTCTTGCAAAATACTCGGGATTTCGAATAGTCATATTGGGGTCTTGGCCAACAGCATGAAATCTTGCCGCTGAAATAGCTCCGGCTATCTTAATTCTTTGTTGCAAATTGAACTTAGTGTTAAACTGCTTAGCAACAAAGCTATGGAAAGACTTATCAGGGTTTACGACTTGCGCAAGTTTCTTAACAATATCTGTTTCGACCTTTTCTGGTCCTTTTTGAACGGCCATAACAACCCCCTCAAACCAACACAATGACTTTATATATAATTGCGACAGTTTGAAATGAGAATTAGTTCATCAATTCCAATTTATTGTAAGAGCAATTTTCAAATGTCCGCTTTGAGCAATTTAGAAATGTCCGCTGTGTAAATCTTCAGCCATACTTGATGTATGTGCAAACTTCCCAAGGAGAGGGCTATGCAGGGGACATTTACCATGAGCGAAAAAGAAGTTTACACGTTGAAAATACTAGAAAAGATCATCGATAAGCGGCTCTCTTTGACGCTTGGAGCTAGCTACTTAGACCTCACCCCTAGGCACTTAAGAAGACTGAAGAAGGCCTATTTGGATGGTGGTGCGCCCGCACTAATATCCAAAAAGAGAGGTAAATCAAACCATCGACATAGCGACAAACTTAAAGATCGTGTGTTGTCACTTATTCGTGAGCACTACGAGGATTATGGCCCAACACTAGCCTCTGAAAAGCTTACTGAGCATTATCAAATTCATATCTCTAAAGAAACTATTAGGCAATGGATGCATGAAGCAAACATCCGTCAAGTAAAAGCTGCTAAAGAGTTAACGTTACATCAACCTAGACATAAGCGTTCTACTATGGGCGAGCTGGTACAAATGGATGGTTCTGTTCATGATTGGTTTGAAGGGCGTGGACCTAAATGTACATTGTTGGTCCTAATTGATGATGCAACAAGCTGTTTTCTTCAATTACGATTTGTTAAAGCAGAAACCACTTTTGATTACTTTGACACAGTCAAAAATTATCTTGTTGAACATGGAAAACCTAGTGCCTTTTATGTTGATAAACATAATGTATTTAAAGTAAATCATCCTGAAGCTAAATTAGGTGATGGTTTTACGCAATTTGGACGAGCATTAGAGAGTCTAGATATCACAATAATAAACGCCAATAGCCCACAAGCAAAAGGCCGTGTTGAACGTGCAAATCGTACTTTACAAGATAGACTGATTAAAGACCTCAGATATCATAATATTTCAACTATGGAACAAGGAAATGAATTTCTACGCACTTATCTTGTGGCTCATAACAAACGCTTTGGTAAAGTGCCAAAATTAGAAGGAAACGCTCATGTACCACTAACAGACAAAGAGAAACTATCACTTGATAGAACATTTACCATTCAATCGATTAGGAAAATATCAAAGCAACTCACCATCAGTTTTAAAAAATCTTTATTTATGATTAAGAATCAACGACATCCACGTAGTATGATCGGTAAATCAATCACTGTTAGTGAATCATCTAATGGCGAAATCAAACTTTACTATGGTAATAATACTTTAGAATACGAAACAATCAGAAAATATGATTTCCAAGAGCGGGTCATGGGAATAAGACAAATGCATGAATTTTTAAACCAAAGAATGACTAATCAACCCATCTCTAGGAACAATGCCCCACTTAGAAGGGTCAATGATAATATAACCAGCGGACATTTTTAACTTGCTGGGGGCTAGGACATTTCTAAATTGCCCTAACATCAATTCCAATTTATATTTTTAGTGCTTATATACACTGTTCCACATCGCTGTGCATAAACCATGAACTGAACGCTTTTTATGTAGAAATATCATTTAATTACGCTATGTTGGTTGTAGTGAATTTTTTTGAAGATTTTAACCCATCCAGATAAGAGAACACATGCATGCCAATCATTTCTTTAGAAGAATTAGATGCCTTTTTGCAACACTACGCCAGTGAGGCGCCATTCATTTATCCCCTCATAAATGGTGACAAAGCCAAAGAAGCCGACTCTTGCACACCTAAATTAGTTCATAACAATGCTCATAAAATGCACAGCTCAAACGGGCTGGGCTATCAAGCGACTGATTTTATTAATCTAGCAAGAGATCGCTATAAATCGGGTGAACTTGCCCCTCCCATCACAGGTCGTAAAGTACAATCCATTTACACGTTATTTGAGCAGTTAAATCAAGATCTCACGGGAAATGAAACCGGCGATGAAGTTGAACAACAACGGGCGAAACGTTGGAATAATTATTGGCATAATGCGATTGTTGATTTAAATAATGAAGGCAAGCATTTAACACAAGATGCATTAGAAAAGGTAAAAACTGATATTTTGATGGCTTATCGTCAAAGAATCATCCTGAATTGTGAGTTTAAACCTAAAGGCTTAGCGACGCATGAAATAGATGAAATCCGTGCGCAAGAATTTTTGCAACAAATTAATCAACACTTCGCGCATTTAACCCCTTTTGAAAACTATGAACATATATTCAACAAGCTTGTCCAAGATTTTGAAAAAGATCTCTGGTTAGATATTCAAGCTTTATCACGTTATTTAAATATAAAACAACAAACAGAATATGTGAAAAAATTTGAAGAAATCATTTCACGTAAAACGGTTGAGTTTATTGGCAATTTTGCGATTACAAAAATTTTTACTGAAATCACGAAAGATAGAGAATTTCTAAAACAACTCCCCATGCTATTAGAAAAGGGGGAGACTCTTCGAAAATTCATTGTTCACTTTCCCGATAAAAAGAAAAGAGACTCCTTATTGACTGCATCGATATATGAAATCTTCAATGGTAAAGGACTGGATCGCGAAAATACGATTCAAGATAAGCAAATTCAATTGATTCAATCTATTATGCAAAATGCTTCGGTTTAGAATGTCCTGATAAAGCCAATTTGTACCCTATCCTTCCCCTCTCCCAGGCACAATCTTAACGAAGCATTCGCACTTGTTTGGGAGAGGGTTAGGGTGAGGGATGTTCAAAACTAGAAAAAATTACCCTCACCCTAACCCTCTCCCAAATTACCTTCAATCCGCTTCGGCAAATCCTAAACGGGGGAGAGGGGAAAATTTCTTTTTGAGATTACTATACAACTATCAATCCAGCAATCCAAAATCATCAACCTTCACAATCATCGAAGTTTGTATGCTTGTGTCATACCGTTCAACCCTACCCTTCAATGTTTTTGCTAAAAAGTTTTCAGCTAACGCATAAAAGGCCATCCGATTTCCTGGGTGTAACAATTGATGGCCCTCATCAGGGAAAATGGCATAGGTGACAGGGATTTTATTGGCTTGCATTGCACTGACCATTTGATCGGATTCTTCTTGCATCACGCGTACATCATTAGCGCCATGCCCTATCAGCAAAGGTTTTGTAATGTGATCTGCATAGTACAAAGGAGAACGTTCTTTTAAATAGGCTTTGCCTTCAACCGTGTCGGGATCGCATCCCATCATTTCATGTACTGCCCCTTTGAGCGCTTGCCAATAGGGCGGAAAATGTTTGACCAGCGTTTCCAAATTTGCAGGGCCAACAATATCTACCCCACAACAAAATGTTTCTGGTGTCATGGTCAAACCCACTAACGTTGAATAGCCACCAAAACTGCGCCCCATAATGGCTACCTTATCTTCGGTGGTGATCCCTTCTTTAATAGCCCAAGCAACGGCATCGAGTAAATCCTGATGAATCTTTCCTGCCCACTGACCAAATCCTGCCTCGCAATGCGCTTTACCAAAACCGGTTGATGCGCGATAGTTTACGCTTAATACCGCATAACCACGATTGGCTAGCCACTGATGGGTAGGATTAAAATTCCAGAAATCACGATAGTTTGGACCGCCATGAACCATTAAAACCAAAGGAACGGGTTGAGACGGAATGCCATTCTCATTAGCATCACTTTGCCTTGGCAAAGATAAATAACTGACGCATTTTAAACCATCTCTTGCAGTGATAACGCGTGGGTGCATCTTGGTAAAAGGAAAGTCCTTAAAGGCATCATGACTGTTAAATAAATATTTTGCATTTTTGTGGCTGCGTTGATAAAGATAATAAGTTACAGGACCATTATCATGAACAAAACTTACCCCCCATAAATCATTATCCGCACTTTGACTCAAGATATCGATATCACCATCATCAATCGTTTGTAAATACTCAAAATCTTGTGCAATGTTAGGACTAAGGGAGGTCCATCTTTTTCGTTCATAATTTGCAGCATAGGCAAGTGGTGCTTGCGTTTTGGGATCTAACAATACATCACAAATATCCGCTTGGTTATCTCTTCCCAAGATTTGCGTTTGATGATCTTTTAAGTTAATGCTCATCAGGGTCGAAGTGTTGCTTTGCATGCTCTGGGCAAAATAGAATTTTTGCTTATCCGTGGATAAATTTAATCGTAATCTTGGGTAGAAATATAATCCTGACACATCATGCATCGCGATCCGAACTAATGAACGAGGATTATCCTTGTCTGATAGATCAATGTATTCACCCCCATTGGCATCTACTTTTAACCCAATCTGTAAGTTGAAATCATTATCGCTGAGAAAATCCCAATATTGATTATTGACATAAATACACTGGGTTGAGCCTGACAATAGATCAAGTAGGTAAACATCATGAAAGCGACGATCTCTTGCATTTAAACCAATTAAGATTTTTTCTGGATGTTTATCACTCATATGCAAAATTCTGACTTGGCTGCCAGGTTTGGTATACGCCATGGTTTTACCAGTGGAGAGTTGAAAAGCATGTAACTGCCAATTTTCATCACCAAAAGTATCATGGATATATAATAAGTGATCGTTTGTTTTAGCCCACCAGTAATCTCGTAAGGGATGTTGGCTTGAAGAAACTGACTTAGGCGTTTGCCAATCATCAACAGGCGCTAACCATAGATTTAGGTTTCCCTGAAAAGGCGCTAAGTAACTTAAAGATTTACCGTTAGGGCTAATCTTTACCATCGATAATTGTGGATCAGCCCAGATAATACTGCGTGGGATAACGGGATCTGGTGAATCTGGTGCTAACATTTTTTACCTATTTTAAGTTCTGAACAGAGTGGTTTTTATGTGTAGTTACACTCATATTATTTAATATGGCTTTATTTATGACTACAAATATATAGTCAATTGCCTATATAATCCTGCTACTCATCAGACCGATTCAGCTAATTATCTTCTTTTAGTTGACAAAAATTGTAAATATTATGCAGTTAACTATTGAACTAGCAAAGATATTCGGTATAATGACCCTGAAACTTAGCAAACTAACGACACTTAATGTTCTAGCTTGCTGCTTTTAAGATTTATTAACTTTCCTGATATAAAGCAACAAAGGAAACATATCATGGCCAGACGCAACGATAAACGTGAACGATTAGTAGAAGCTGCAGATACCCTGTTTCATCAACAAGGCGTCAGCAACACAACTCTAGCTAATATCGCTACTTTGGCAGATGTGCCTTTAGGTAACGTGTATTACTATTTCAAATCAAAAGATTCCATTATTTTGGCTGTTGTTGATCGCCGTAAAAAGCAATTGGCTGGCTTGTTTTCCGAATGGAGCAACCGCACAGACATCAAAAGTCGCCTCAAAGGGTTGGTGGAATATGTTGGCTCAATGGCTGACGAATCTGCAAAATTCGGCGATTCATTAGGCAGCTTATGCCAAGAATTGGGCAAACAAGGTGGCACCATTGGCCAAGCAACTTCACAATTAATGAATGAAATCATTCATTGGTGTGAAAAGCAGTTTAAAGCTCTGGGAAAGTCAGATGAAGATTCATCAAAGTTAGCACTTAATTTAGTTGCTAGCCTTCAAGGCATCAGCTTGATTACTTTGACTTTCAAAGACCCACAATATGTTGCAAGACAAGGTCAATATTTAGACCAATGGCTTGAAGCAATTTAATTTTTAGACACCCGGCTCCTTAAATTTAATTTAAGGGGCCGGAAGGTCACAAACGGCGCGGGCTCAAGCCAAATCAAGCCCCTCTTTTTCAAAACTTATCCCCCCTTTTATCACAGCTTTTCCACAAGTTACCCCCAGGTTCTACACTTGCATTCAAAATCAAACCGCACTATCTTGTATGTAGATGTTTTGTTATTTCTATATGTTGGGGTTCAAAAGGTATTCCCCCAAATTGATTCACCAAACGTAAGTTAATTTACTTAGCCGCTTTTATGAGCTGGCGATGAGATCTTTTTGACTTTTTTAATCTTCCGCTTTCGGAGAGAACATGCACAAAGAAAGCCCCGCTACCCAAGTGAAAAATGATATGCAAACACAAACTGATGGATTTACTGCTTTTCCCGTTGCCCCTAAACCCGGACAACTTTACGTTATGCGGCGCGATAATCGCTCGCTGGTTCCCTTTAATGCCGACAAAATACATGTCGCTATCACCAAGGCTTATTTAGCGGTTGAAGGCGGCAATGCGGCTGCTTCCAGACGCGTGCATGAAGTGGTTGATAATGTTACTGCCCAGGTCACAAAGGCGGTTTCACGCTACCTTAATTCAGGCGGTATTGTTCGCTTGGAAGAAATTCAAGACCAGGTCGAACTCGCTTTGATGCGTGAAGATCTGCACAAAGTAGCGCGTACCTATATCCTCTATCGCGAAGAAAGACGTCAGGCCCGCGAAACTAGCCAAAAAGCACAAAAGCCTGCTGAAGTCCTGAATGTGACGTTAGATAATGGTCAACGAGTACCGTTAGATGAACAACGCCTCAACACCATTGTGCAAGCAGCCTGCCAGTCACTGGAAGATGTTGAACCGCAAGCCATTATCAACGACACCAAGCGCAATATATTTGATGGTATTAAGGCAAGCGACTTGCGCAAGGCTCTCATCATGAGCGCTCGTACCAAAATTGAATCAGAACCCAATTATTCCTTTGTGGCAGCTCGTCTGTTATTGGACGATTTGCACAGTGAAGGGCTTAAATTCTTAGGTTTTGCTAACCCTGCTAATGAACAAGAAAAAGCAAAGATTTACCCAGAAGTCTTCAAGAAATTCATTAACAAAGGGGTTGAATTTGAACTGTTAAACCCTAATCTCAAAGAATTTGATTTGGATAAATTAAGCGGCGCATTGCAACTAAAGCGCGATCTTCAATTCACCTATTTGGGTCTACAAACCCTATACGATCGCTATTTCTTGCATAACGATGGCGTTCGTTTTGAATTACCTCAGATCTTCTTTATGCGTGTTGCCATGGGGCTTGCTGCGACTGAAGATGACAAGAATGCGCGGGCGATTGAGTTTTATAATCTTCTCTCCTCCTTTGATTATATGAGCTCAACGCCTACGTTGTTCAATTCAGGCACCATGCGTCCTCAGCTTTCAAGCTGTTTCTTAACCACCGTTCCAGATGATCTTGATGGCATTTACAGCGCCTTAAAAGACAACGCCCTGCTTTCAAAATTTGCAGGTGGTTTAGGCAACGATTGGACCTATATCAGAGCCATGGGCGCTCATATCAAAGGCACCAATGGTAAATCACAAGGTGTGGTTCCTTTCTTGAAAGTGGCAAATGACACTGCTGTTGCGGTCAACCAAGGCGGTAAACGTAAAGGCGCTATGTGTGCTTACCTTGAAACCTGGCATTTAGACATTGAAGAATTCCTTGAACTGCGTAAGAACACCGGCGACGACAGACGTCGTACCCATGATATGAACACCGCTAACTGGGTTCCTGATTTGTTCATGAAGCGTGTGATGGAAAATAAAGACTGGACGCTCTTCTCTCCTGATGAAGCGCCAGACTTACACGATTTATTTGGTAAAGCCTTTGATACTGCTTATACCAACTATGAGAAAAAAGCAGAAGCAGGCCAAATCAGAAACTTTAAGAAAATTCCTGCAGTTAACTTGTGGCGTAAAATGTTAGGTCTGATATTTGAAACAGGCCATCCTTGGATCACCTTTAAAGATCCTTGCAACTTACGTTCACCACAACAACATGCTGGCGTGATTCATAGCTCCAATCTGTGCACTGAGATCACGCTGAACACCTCTGTTGATGAAATTGCGGTTTGTAACTTAGGGAGTATCAACCTGGCTCAGCACGTGACTGAGAAAGGCTTAGATCTTAAAAAATTAGAGAAAACCATCAAAACCGCGGTACGGATGTTGGATAATGTGATTGAAATCAATTACTACTCAGTACCACAAGCGAAACGCTCAAACTTGCGTCATCGTCCTGTGGGCCTTGGTTTAATGGGTTTTCAAGACGCACTCTATCAATTAGATATCGCTTACAGTTCACAAAAAGCGGTTGAATTTGCAGATACCACGATGGAAGCTATTAGTTATTATGCCATTAAAGCTTCTTCTGATTTAGCGCAAGAAAAAGGACCTTATTCTACATTTGAAGGTTCATTGTGGAGCAAAGGTATATTGCCTATCGATTCCATTAACTTGTTGGCTGATTATCGCGGTGAACAATATTTAGAACTTGATCGCAGCCAAACACTGGATTGGAAAACCTTACGTGAGCAAGTCAAAAAAGTGGGAATGCGTAATTCCAACGTCATGGCAATTGCTCCGACGGCAACCATTTCCAACATTTGCGGGATCTGTCAGTCAATTGAACCGACTTACCAAAATCTTTATGTTAAATCGAATCTTTCCGGTGAGTTCACGGTTGTGAATCCATACCTCGTAAAAGATCTGAAGAAACTAAAGATTTGGGATGAAGTATTAGTTAATGATCTAAAATATTTTAATGGCAGTGTGCAACAAATTGATCGTATTCCAAATAATCTTAAAGCAAAATACGCCACCGTGTTTGAAATTGACCCACAATGGTTAATTGAGGCAGGCGCTCGCAGACAAAAATGGATCGATCAAAGCCAATCTCTCAACGTTTACATAGACAAACCCTCTGGTAAAAAGATAGACGCGGTCTATAAACTAGCATGGTTAAGAGGTCTAAAAACGACTTATTACCTGAGAACGCTCGGGGCATCGGATGCTGAAAAATCCACCGTCTCAAGAGGCACACTCAATGCAGTAAAAGCGAACCTGGATGAAATCATAGTTTCTTCATCAAGTGCGCAGGTATGTCCAATAGATGATCCATCATGCGAAGCATGCCAGTAGGAGAGAAAATAATGTCGATTGCGACACATGTAGTAGATATGCAAATGAATAAACCAAATACAGCACCAACAACCGTTGGTGGTGCAACCGGTTTAGAAGCGGTTGAACTGGGCGCTGCGCGCATCCGAGTCGATGATAAAAAAATCATCAACTGTCATGCGGATCTAAACCAACTCGTGCCTTTTAAATATGAATGGGCATGGGATAAATACTTAACCGCTTGCGCAAACCATTGGATGCCAACTGAAATCAATATGTCGGCAGACGTTGCTTTGTGGAAAAGTAATGATGGCCTCACTGCTGATGAAAGAATGCTTATCGAGCGTAATTTAGGGTTCTTCTCCACCGCTGATTCGCTTGTGGCTAATAACTTAGTCTTAGCCGTGTATCGCCATATTACTAACCCAGAATGCCGTCAGTACTTATTGCGCCAAGCATTTGAAGAAGCTTTACATACTCATGCATATCAGTATGTGATTGAAAGCTTAGGCATGGACGAATCACGTATATTCAATATGTATCGTGAAGTACCAAGCGTTTCGAAGAAAGCCGCTTGGGCACTCCCTTACACACAAAGTTTGGGCGATCCTAATTTCTACACTGGCACCTTTGAGTCCAATCAACGCTTGTTGAAAGACTTGATTGCGTTTTATGTGGTGTTTGAAGGCATTTTCTTCTACGTTGGTTTCACCCAAGTGCTTTCCCTTGGTCGACGCAATAAAATGGTAGGCACCGCAGAACAGTTCCAATACATTCTGCGTGATGAAAGTATGCATCTTAATTTTGGTATTGATGTGATTAATCAAATCAAAATTGAAAATCCAGAACTCTGGACTGCACCTTTTCAAAGAGAAATGATTGAAATTATTCGCGGTGGTGTTGATTTAGAATATCAATACGCTGTCGATACGATGCCACGCGGCATCTTGGGCCTCAATGCACAAATGTTCAGAGAATATTTGGAATATGTGGCTAACCGTCGTTGCGCTCAAATTGGCTTACCTGAGCAATATCCTGGGGTTTCTAATCCTTTCCCTTGGATGAGCGAAATGATTGATTTGAAGAAAGAGAAAAACTTCTTCGAAACCCGTGTCACAGAATATCAGACTGGTGGGACGTTGAACTGGGAAGATTGATCTAACTTATATTTGAACGGAAGGGCACTTTAAGTGCCCTTTTTTTTTGGTTTGGAATTTGTAAAACTAATGTTTAATAATAAATACACTTGGGTGCTCTTTAGCTATTCGTAGCAAAGACAACGCTGGGCCGCGTGGAAATCGTCTTCCTTGCTCCCAATCTTGCAACGTTCTAACACTGACGCCTAACAAAGCTGAAAAAGCAGATTGTGACAACTTTAGTTTATGTCTAATTTCCACGATATCGTCAGGCACTTCAATAATGAATTTTTTTCCCTTGCCTTGTTTGATCGATTTTATGCTATCGAGTATTTCTTGACCTATATCTCTTTTTGCACTCATTCTTCGATTTCCTGTCTTAAGAGCTTTAATATATTTGATGGAATATTGTCCATTTCATTTTTGGCATAAATTGTTAAGAGCCAAATTTGTTTATCACTTTTTTTAAAATAATAAATTATTCTCACTCCACCGCGTTTACCATGGCTTTTTCCGCTCCATCGAATTTTTCGAAGGCCCCCACTTCGAGGAATAATATCACCTTCATCTGGATTCAATGCTAAATGCCATTGAAATGCACAATAGTCGGTATCATCCATGTATTCGTGTATATACTTCGAAAATACTACACCTTCAATAAATATCATAGCACATCTTATACGGCAATGCCGTAGGTTTTGATTGGAAAAATTACAGAATTGATTATTGTTACAATAATTATTGGATATGGCAAGAGGTTTGATTTTATTGATTATTAAAGTTAATTTATCAACTATACTGAACAGAAAATTTTAGTTTTATGTTGGATGTCCCTTTATTGCTGAGAATATTTGGAATATGTGGCTAACCGTCGTTGCGCTCAAATTGGCTTACCTGAGCAATATCCTGGGGTTTCTAATCCTTTCCCTTGGATGAGCGAAATGATCGATTTGAAGAAAGAGAAAAACTTCTTCGAAACCCGTGTCACAGAATATCAGACTGGTGGGACGTTGAACTGGGAAGATTGATCTTACTTGTATTTGAAAGGAAGGGCACTTTGAGTGCCCTTTTTTTATTGCGGTGGGAACGGGAAACTACCATTAATCATAAATTCTTCAAATTTAAAAACTGTGGTAACCCGACTATCTTTATCAGTGTATTCCACAGATGAGCGATTGCTAAATTCGATAAGATGTTTGTATGAATTTGGTTTTCTCATACCAAAAGCACGGCAAGAATAAACACCCACATTTTGAGCAGCATCATCCAGATCTCTTGATGAAAAATACTTGAATGCATGAATTTTATTTTCGCGCATTTTAGTCCCTAAAATTTGACTTATTTTCCATTCCATCGGAGATGAAATAGATTCACGATAGGCTAAGAAAGGCTCCATAGTGAGATCTATTCCGTGAGGAGAATCAATGTTAACTGAAAAAGCAGTTTTAGAAATTCTATCGGTTAAGTCTTTCATATCTGAGCCCAGTAGAAAAACAAAACGATAATAGGCTCTTTCTGACAATGCGGTCGTTAATTTGCTAGAACCATACCAAAGTGAAGGTTCAATTCTATTACCAAACCGAGATCCATATTTCAAAGGTGGGTATCGAAAAGGCGAAAAGAGTAGATAATCAAAATTTTCACAATCAAATTTCACGTGCGGTTTACTATATTCAATTTCTTGCTCTAATATTTCATGCTCTTCTAATGAATCAACGAGTGGTCTAGTTGATGATATTGCTTGATCTTCAACAACACGCCAAGCGTCTAATTTGAGTCGAGATATTTTATTATGTCCCTCGCAGACATGCCAAATATCAATCATGCAACTCCACGCATAGCATCTAAATAGGTAGTCACTCTTACAAGACCTTCTGCTTTTTGTAATAACTCAACAGGGATCCCCTCTAAATGATGATTATAAGATCGTAACCATTCTTTAGCTCTTTCATTATTTCCGCCAAAAAGCGGATCTAAACTTCTGTAAATACGAATAAATAAAATAACGAGTTCTGCTTCTTTAGTATCAACCTCAACCATTCGTTGGTGGTTTAAAACTCTACTCCAACTAGCAGGTGACATGCCGGTTAAGGAGGAGATTTCAGTAGTTTTTAAGTCTAGTAACTCTGTAGCTTTAATAAATGCCTTGGTAATGACTTCACTACGTATTTTAGGATCAGTGGTATGTTTTGAGTGTGGGCGCACGTTTAATTTCTCCATTATTCATTTGAAAGAATAGCACAAAATATTTTCAAATGAAATATAATGAATATGCTTCACTCACTTATGAAAAACTAACTGCAAGGTTTACATTATTAATCCTAACACTATAGGATTAAACGTTAAAAAATTGGATATTTTCATATAATCCTACCATAATAGGATTATATCGATTTTTTGGCATTTTTAACGATTAAACCTGCTATAGTAGGATTATATGGCTAAACGCATTAAAATCCTTTCAACTCCCGATCTCAGCAGTAATGTAAGCTCTGAGTTATTAGGGCAAGCTATTCGTGCTAGGCGTTCGCAAAGCCAGCTGCGATTAGAAGATGCAGCTGCTTTGTGTGGAGTATCTAAACAAACACTAACGAATGTCGAACGGGGTGAAGGAACAACTCAACTAAATCTTGTTTTGCAGATCTGTTCCAGTCTGGGTATTCAGCTTCGTATTTTGCCCTGGTTCTCTGATAAAGAGGTGAGTGATGACTGGCAATGAACGGAGCCTAGATGTCATTTTAGGTAAGAATAAAATTGCTAAATTTTTATTGAGAGAAGACAAATTAGTCTGGTATTACAATGAGAAATGGCAGTTATCAGGATATCCCGTCTCCCCTCATTTATCCTTGCAAGGAGATATTCCTTCCCTCAATGTGCAACGGTTTTTAAGCAATTTGCTGCCAGAAGGAACAGCATTAGAGGAATTAATTACTTGTTTTCATTTAAGTAAAATGAATACGTTTGGTTTAATTCAGGCGTTAGGCTTAGATGTTGCAGGTTCATTGATTTTTTTAGCATCAAACCAAGAGCTACCTAAAAAGAAGAAATTTAGAAAAATATCCATAGATGAATTAGAACAGCGCTTAGATGATCGAGAAGATTTCAGTCTCATCATTTGGGATGGAAAACCCCGACTTTCTGTTGCTGGAGTCCAAGATAAAATAAATGTTATTTTAAATGAAAAAGGAGAATTAGGCTTTGGTGAGGAAGCACTCTGTTCTACCCACATTCTTAAGTTTGAAAGACAAAAATTATCACACATAGCCTTGAATGAATATATCACTATGCAATTAGCTCGAGCTTGTGGGTTAAAGGTAGCCAATGTTCAACTGATGCGTTTTGGGAGTCATGCTGCATTATTAGTGGAACGTTTTGATCGACGTTTTATTTCAATGTCGGAAATCAAACGACGACATATTATTGATGGGTGTCAAGCCCTCAATTTACCTCCGGAGTATAAATATGAGCGAAATTTTGGTAGTGGTAGAGATATGGCGCATATCCGAGAAGGTGCAAGCTACGAAAAGTTATTTAATTTTTGTAATCAATGTGCTGACCCGGCCCTTACAAAACAGCAAGTCCTAGATTGGGCACTATTTAATACGTTAATTTTTAATTATGATGCGCATGGAAAAAATATTAGTTTTTTTGTTGGTGCCAAGGGTATTTCCCTTGCGCCATTTTATGATTTAGTTAATATCAAAATGTATCCAGATTTTGAGCAAGAAATGGCAATGGCTATGGGGGATTCATTCAATGCAAACATTATCAATGCTTATCAATTGGCAGATTTTGCAGATAGCTGTGATTTGCCACGTTTGCTTGTGGCAAGCCGCCTTAAAGCAATGATCTTAAAACTAAAAAACGCGATTAATAAATTGAATGATACT
The DNA here is from genome assembly GCA_963829835.1 of uncultured Pseudomonadota bacterium. Taxonomy (GTDB): domain Bacteria; phylum Pseudomonadota; class Gammaproteobacteria; order Berkiellales; family Berkiellaceae; genus Berkiella. Next base: position 2,367,916 of record CAWHKC010000004.1, on the reverse strand, counting down.
GTTGTTGCAACAGAAGAAGAAAAGTCTTATTTAATTAAATACCAAAAAATGATCTACGACCGCTGTGAACATCTATTAGCTCAAGCGGATGAGATAGTGAAAATTGAACTCTAATTCTCATACTAAGTATATACCCAATCCTTTGAACTTCTTCCCTCTCTGGTTGGTCAGGAATTACCTGACATTTAAAATATTGTATAGCCTCTTAAATCACTTCTTTTTATCTTTTAGTGTGACAATAGTTAGAAGATAGCATAATTTATATTTATCCTGTATTATTCAGCATATTTGCAATTATTGCTGTAGTTTAATTGCACTAGTTAGTATGCTAATATTAAAACCCTCAAATTTAATGCTTATTTTCAATACTTTGATCAATCCGGAGTTTTTAAATGCCCACCTATTTCAAACAAGAATTAATGCAAGCGCAATTAATTGGTGTTGATGCTTATATTCAACAGTGCTTAAAAAACAAAGTTGATTTAAATGAACGTGATGACAATGGATTTTCTAGATTGCATTACGCGGTATACTCAGGGCAAGTTGAACTGGTTGCAGCGATGGTTGAAAATGGCGCTGATATCAATATTCAGTCAAAAGATCCGCAAAGTTTCGGCGTAAAAGAAGGGTTCACACCACTGCAGATTGCGCTAGCGCCACAAATTATGGACAAAACTTCAGATCCACGAAATGATTGCACTTATGCTTTACCTGATATGGTTAATTTATTGATTGGTAGTCATGCAAAAACAGATACCACTCATACAATGTCACCATTAAGAATAGCAATAATAACAGGGCAATATGAACATGCTTGTAGCTTAATCAAAGCTGGTGCGAACGTGCATGAAGTAGATTGGGTAAATGATGGTTTACTACATATCGCAAGCATCCCCAGTTCTGGTTATCCTTATTATAATGAAACGGCATATAGAGAATGTTTTAGCCTATTAGTAGAGAGTGGTGTCGATGTTACTCAAAAAGGGTGGTGGGGTCTCTCTCCAATAGAACTTCTTTGTTTAGGCATTAATTTGGGTTTTAGTTCTTATTGCTTTGATAAAAATAATGGGCAAGAAGTATCAATATTTGACCAACTCTTACTTAAACTTCCGCACAGTCAATTGAATGATAAAATAGATAACCCAAATTATCATGAAGGTGGTACTTTATTACATTGTGCAATTGAGAATGATAATCTATTTGCAATTAGAGCTTTATTATTTCATGGTATTGATAGTACGATTGTTGATAGTTCAGGTAGAACAGCAAAAGAATATGCTTTGGAAAAAGGTTGTGAGCATATTTATGCTTACCTTGATCAAATGGACAAACTTAATATTGATCTTAAAAATGCTACTAATGAATTGCAATTTCAAACCATATACGATCAATACCTTAAAAAGCTAAATGACATTGTTGTTGAGTATCAACATTTTCACGAGAATGATTCATTTGATAATAGAGATAACCATTTCATTTTTGGAGAGGATCCAGAAAATATTAACTTAAAGGATAGTTTGGAGGGGACCTATCCAGTCAAAGTCTATACGGAATTCGGGCATATCGATGAAGTTGAAGCCTATCTCAAAGCAGGATTCAATTTAAATCAAGGCAATTGGCATACAGATAATTTAACCCCGGTAGAAAATGCCATCAAATTCCAGCAACCAACCATTGCAAAGCTATTCCTAGAATACGGTTTCCCTATGGAAATAACGCATGATGATAATGAATTAAAAAGTAATTCCATTCTCATCCAAGCGATAGAAACCTTAAAGGATGACGCGCCTAAAGCAGACTTAATTAGTTATATGATAGAAAATAAAGCAAATGTAAATGTGGTTGATCAATTTGGAATGACCCCATTATTAACAGCATGCTTTAAAAATGATATCAATACGGTAAAGCAATTGATTGCACATCCTGAGATAGATGTTCATTATCAAGAACAAACAACTAAAATGAGCGCGCTTGATGTTGCTCATGGTCATCATTTTGTCGAAATTGAAAAGATTTTAACGGCATATGACGATAATGGTCTGCAACAAGATCTACACCCGATATATCTTGCTGATGTGATTGATATTGATAAAAGTGCCATTTCAAATGATATTATCAATAATTCAATGACAACGACATCCACGTGCAAATGTGTTTGCTCACCTGCTCAAAATAATGTGATGAACCTGCACACTGTAGAGCTCACTATGCATGTGGCAGAATCTGTATTATAGAAATTTTTTTTAGGAGAATATAATGCGCATATTAAATACAATAGAAAACTTATTCGTTTCTGGTGGGATCCCTCCCTTCATAATCTATGATTCAGAAACCGGAAATTTACATGTTGGAGCAGGCTGTTTTGGAAAAGCACAAACAATACCCCCTGAACATCAAGCATATAATCTTTATTATGATCTTTATCTTCAACAAATGAAAAATATTTTTGAGATTTGATGTAGCGGAAGGTTTAATAATAAATACCCTTGAAGGGCACTTTAAAGAAGACACTGGATGCTCAATAGTAAACTTGAGTGTCCTTTTATCGTTCGTCTGATTATTTTGATTGAGAAATCAATTAAAGTATAAACTGTGAGAATTTTGACTTAGCTCTATAGAAATGAGGTAAACATGCCACTTTTTCTTAATGGGATAGAATATCGTCCTGAATTAGGTGATTTGTGTCAGTTTGTCCGAGATCTGCCGGCACCAGAATATAACACATACCAACAATGTAATTATAAGCTACCCTTAGTCACTTGCCGCCAACGAGAATATGTCGTTAAAGGAGAACATTCTTCAATAAGATATCTTGGTACGGGTCGGGTTGAAACCTGCGTCGTTATTTTTGTTCAAAACGAATTCGGGGAATCATTACTTGCCCATAGTGATATTGGTCCTCGTATTCCTGTGAAAGAACAGTTTGATTGGGTAGAAATATTTAGTCGTTTCTCTGCGGCCAGTAAAGAATTTAAAATCATGATATTTGGTGGAATTGATCCCAGATTATCTCATTATGCTCAAGTTAAACTAACCGATCTATTAACGTCCATTTATCAATTTTCATTGTTAACGTCCAAAAAAATGAACATCCATCGCGCGGATATTCTAAAACTTGAATATCCTGATCATCGTTTAAAAAATTTTATGATTGATTGTCAAACCTTAGATGTCATAGTGCTTCTTGATTTTTTAACTTTTCCAAATGTTCAAGAAGAAGAGAGAGAATTCAAATTATATGATATGAAACGATTAAAGCTATATGAAGCGTATAATGATACTCAAGGACAAGTCACAAAACAAAAGCTTACTTTTAGCCCAACAATGATAACATTAATCAAAGATATTTCTTCGCTCACTGACGCGGAAATTCATGCACGACTATATAATGATTTTGGTTTGAATGGTGCGTTACCTTTTCAGCTAAAATTCTTAAGAAAAATGGCAACATCATTGCTTGACCAGGGAATTGAACAATTTGAAGAATCAACAAGTATAAACCAGCCAGATAAACTTTTAGTGTTTACCAAAGATGCTTTGCAACCACCTAAACCTGAAGTTAAACAACATGCACAAATCAATAATAAGGTTGATCTTAAACTATAACTAATTTTCTAACAAAGCCCTCTTTCTTGATTTATCGAATTGAGGTTATCGGTGGAAGGTTATCGCATATAGGCGTTGACGCAAGGATCAATTTGCAAGAGATTTTCTAATTCCTTGATATTGAGGTCATTTTGATTATCATCAAATATGGCATAGCATGACTCGCTGGTGATCTGCATATTAATTTTATTTTCTTTTAAGGATGATAGTTGCAGTTTGATGGTTTCACCAAAAGAAGACCATGTCATGGGCTTTTTTACTTCAAGAACATAATTAGTTTTGTCTAACATGATAATTTTGGCGTTTGCAGTGTTTATATAATCACTTATTTTAGCAAAAATGTCATCGATGTTTCCTTCAATTATAAACACTTTCGTCTTTTTGGCTGGAAATATTACTGTAATAAAAGCATTAAACATTAGCAAGGTTATTACAGCATTCATTAGTTTATCTGCGTTAAAAAACTCTAATAAAAAAATGCCCGCCATTAGGGTAATAAGTGGAATAACGTGCCTTAACATTTATCTCTCCTTATCCCTTTTTTAACCTTTTTAAACTCTAGCATCGACACCTCTGCATATCGATTGTTTTAGTTAATGTATGATAAAAATTCATTTGACATACAAAATACTATAAAATAGAGGTTATCAAATGTATGGTAAAAATTTATAATATGATGAGATGAATAGAATGGGCGATAAACTGAGCGGTTCTATATGTTTTTGTTCTGTCTTATGTCGTCATTGACCCTTTATTTCTTTTAGGTACTGTTTCTTGAACTCATCATTTTGCATGAGACTTTCATAAGTAGATAATGGTTTAGCTGTAGTAATCACCTTTTTTAACCCTAGCCAGATAGTCCTCCCGACGTTTTTTGGTCTTTTTTTTATCATAATTGTAATACTTCAGTAACACGCGCTTAAACCAATCAATTTATAGCGGGCGGTTTCACCCAACCCCCCATTGACAATGGACGGTTTTGGGGCTAACCTTCCATTATGAATGGAGGGTTAAATGCCTATATCACCTGATTTACTCAAACGTATCATTTTAGATCAACGTGAAGATCAGCGTTGGCCAAAGTTGTATATACAACGAACTGTGCAAAAAAACTTAGATAGGCTTAGCCAGAATAAAGAAATAATTGTTCTTTCGGGGATCAGACGATGTGGTAAGTCGGTATTGCTAGAGCATGTTAGAAGAATACATAAAAGTGGCAATGACTATTATTTTAATTTTGAAGATGAAAGATTAATCAATTTTACAATCGAAGACTTTGAGGTTTTGCATCAAACACTCATTTCTCTTTATGGAGTTCAGAATAATTTCTATTTTGATGAAATTCAAAATATACCGCAGTGGGAATTATTTGTCCGACGTATGTATAACAAAGGTTGTAAAATATATATAACGGGTTCAAATGCTAATTTGTTTAGTGAGGAGTTGGGAACCAGATTAACTGGCAGATATATACCACTGCATATTTATCCGATTTCTTTTGCTGAATTTTCACAAGAATACATCTCATTAGAGCAAATTGATTTTAGTACCAAAGATATTGGTCAATTAAAAGAGTATTATTCTAAATATTTAGAACTTGGTGGGATCCCTGCATATATAAGAAATAAAGATCCAGAATATTTACATTCTTTATACGAAAGCATACTTTATAGAGATATAATAACTAGATATAAAGTTGGCAACCCAGAAGCTTTAAAAAAATTACTTTTTTTCTTGGCAAGTAATTGTGGAAAAGAAGTTAGTTTATCCAAACTTCTTGGCATGATAAATAGTAACGGTAAAATTATTAAAAGTAGTACGACCATTTCTGATTATTGTAGTTATATTGAAAATAGTTTTTTGTGTTTTTTTGTTAATCGTTATGATGATAATCTAAAAGCTCAACAACAAGCACCAAGAAAAATATATTTTATTGACCATGTTTTAGCTAAAATCTTGGGGTTTAGGACAAGTGAAGATCGCGGCCGTACATTAGAGAATATTGTTTTTGTCGAATTAAAACGTAGAGGGCTTGAGGTATTTTACTATAGTGGAGCTAAGGAGTGTGATTTCGTAATACGGGAAGGTTCTCGCACCCAACAAGTTATTCAAGTTTGTCTTGAATTGCATGATTCATCAACTAGGGCAAGAGAAGTCTCAGGCTTGATCGAGGCAATGGATAAGTTTTCTTTATCTGAAGGATTAATTATTACTGAGAATGAAGAAGGCGGAGAAATTGTGGAAAGCGATGGCAAAAAGTACCACATTCTCATTAAGCCAATTTGGAAATGGTTGAGAATGTTTGATAGTTGCTGAATTTAGCTTCACTTATTTTAAACTACTTCAAGTAAGTGTATTTATACTCGATTTTGAAGAAAAGACTAGAAAATTTAGAGAAAAATTACATTTTTTGGGCTAGCAATTGATCTACGGCGCATGTGAAGGTCCCCCTCTTCGTCGCCGATCCAAATCGTTAGGCTTTTTGACTTCATCCTTTAGTTGTTGGTGGTCGCTTGAGTGATGCGAATTAAGTTCATGACTTGCGATACTGAAGCCAATAGGAGGAGGTGCCACATTAGGTGGCGCATCCTTAAAGGAACGCGGTGGTGGTGGTGGTGGTGCTTTCGAAGGGGGCGGCGGTGGGCCGCCATTGTTAACAGGCGGCGGTTTTTGCGATTCTAAATTAACGGAGGGTGGCGGATTCAACGGCGCAACGGGAGTTGACCTTTTTGGGGCATATTGTTCGAAAGAATTGGCTAAATTACGAGCAAATTCTGCAGATAACTTCTTATTAGCTTTCAACTCTATTACCATTTGCATCTTGCCTGAACCTGTAGCAACTTCTTCAAATTTAACGCCATTATCTTTTAATGCATTTTTTAAACAATTATAATTTTCCATTGCTTGCTTATCCGCTGGGTTTTGTTCAATGTTAATTTTCATCCCTTGAGTGGAAATATTCTTATTGCCGATTAAAGGGGCAACAGCATCATATAATTTATTCAACTTTGCTTGATTAGCAACAGTTTCGATAAATTTTGCGCGTAATCCATAATTATTTGTTACAAAATGAGAAGATAAATAGGCGTCTAAGTCTATAGTATGTAAAGCTGAGTCTCTTTCAAGAGTAGATGTGAGCCATCTATTGCTTTTTTCTTTATCAGTCAAATACATTAATTGATCAATTATATCAATTTTTGCTAGGGGTGCTCCCCTTGAATCAAGAATATGTTCCTCGGGAAAGGCACGAAGTGCTGCAATCACTTCTTCGGGTGATTCGCAGGCCCCAATGCTACTAGAAAAAGCTTCAATGCGATAAAGTTTATTCAATTCAGCTATAAAGTTTGGGTGGGCCATCTTACCAGCATTGCTAGCAAAGCGTATTACCATTTGAGGAATACGTTCATACTTATCTTGGACTTCCTCAACTTTAATTCCCATTTTCTGTAATGCTTTTTGTAAATTTAAGTAATTCGCTATGGTAGCGGGATTTTTCTTTTCTTGATGGATGTTTAAATGCATCTCTAAATTAAGCTCTTTATCTCTTTCTTTGACGGTGCTCAGACCCACCCCAGTAATGGCGCTAACCGCTTTTAACATACTTTTCATGGTTGCTTGATTCGCAACAGCAGCCATCACTTGATCACGTAAGCCAAATTCATCTGGTATTCCATGAGCTATTAGAGCTCGTTCAAGATTATTTGTTCGGTGAGCTTTGTCATTCTCAAACGTTTCCATCAATGAGGATATTTGCGTTTCGTTGAGGGTTTTTAATTTTGAGAGTATTCCTTCTTTTGAATGCAATTGGCCATCTTTACCTATCAAATTTGCGGTTTTAAAGTCTGCGATCACGTCAATAATAGCCCCTACTGATTCACATTTTATCAAATTACGTTCTAATGCACTGCTTTCCTGTGGTGTGGGCTTTGTTGGAAGGGAAGCTTTTTCTTTTGCAATTTGTTGACTGAGATCTTTAAATGTAGCAAGAGCAGCTCTATTATCGTGAGAAATTAATGTTTGAACGTTGTTACTGGCATATTTTGCCACTGTGTCCATTAATCTTGCGTAACCTTCCGGTGAGCATGTCTAGATCCCCACTAAGGCCCTGATTTATTGTTGCTCCATGATTCATTTGAAAAGAAACGAAGAACCCAGTAATATGCGAAAAGGCATGGATATTGTTTGTAGTGTGTAAATGAAACATCAGATCAGTGATTTCAAACTAGCGCAACCCGGATCTAATATGAATAAAACAGACCAAGTTGGCAAGCAAGTAACTATTTATGCTGTGATTGATAATAATAAAGATTGGAAGCCAGTCTTAGAAGAAATTGAAACACAGCTTCATGCCGCTGGTATAAAGCCTGCCCTAGACAAGTGGTAAGCAATATCCTTTTATTCATATTCTTGCCTAGGAAAAGGCAAAGCCAAAATCAAGGATGTAATTTATCATTCATCATATCAATAACAAAGGCGCCCTAAAGCGCCATTGTTTTTAACATTATATTAATTTCCATTAACAACATCTGTTTTATTTCCATAGAATAAATTTCCTAACAGTTTATTGTTAAGGGCACCTTTGAGTATATTAACCCCAATGTTGTTTTTAGAGATGCTATTTCCTACTACTTGATTATTAGACGAAGCTGCAGTTGCATTATATGCAAGCGGGCCATCAAATTGCACACCCGCACCATTTGCTAAACAAGCAGAACCATTAACTTTAGAAATCTTGTTATTCACTATTAATGAGGAACCAGTATTATCAAATAATATACCTTGTTCAGTAGCGGTTATACTATTATTTGATATGATAATATTTCTGTTTGGTGTAGGTGAGTAAGATGTTTGGAAATAAATTCCGATTTGGGCTGGGCCTTCAATTATATTGCTATCAATTACAACGTTAGTAGAATTCACCTGCCCCCATGCTGAGCCAAAATGTATATTCGCTGCTTTATCAGGTATAGAGCCATTATCAGGACCAGGTGTATATATCCCATAAGGTAACGGTAATGAACAATCTGGTAAGCGTCCTGTGGCAGTGGAGCTAAATTTGTTATATTTCACCACCATTCCGTTAACACCATATACAAGCAGATCCATCGCAAGATTGACGTTACTTTGATTTGCATTAGGTTGGTTAAATACCGAATTAGTAATAGTCACATCGTTGGCGCCTACAATTAACCCACTTCCAAATAATATTCCTAGTTCAGAACCAATTTGCACTATTCTTTGCGCTTGATAGGGAGCAAAATTAGGAATCATGGTAGATGGATCATTAAAGGTACAATTGTCAATCAGTAACCCTGATGATTGCACATCTCCATAAATATCTGATGCAAACGCAATTGCGCTCAGTGTACCGTTGGTATCATTAAAAGTATCATTAACAATTTTCGCATTTTGCCAACCAATAAGGTTGATATCAGCAAAAGTGCCACCATTAAATGTTGTATTGGCGATAGTTATATTTTTTGATGGTGTGGGTAGCCCGATGTTCCATAACTGAAGCCCACCATCGATACCATTAAATGTACAATTTTGAACAAGCACATTTTGCGATGAAGTTCCTCCAATGGCAACTTCACCACCTGGCAATGAAGAGAAAGATGAATCGACAACAGCTAAATTTTGAATGGTGTTATATGTAATAGCTCCTGATGTTAAATTATTAAATTGACTTTTGTTTACATTTAAGCCAATTGCACTATCTGAGGGATGATAGGCATGTAAGCCATAATTAGCGTTAATAAAATTCATATTCTTTATGGATATATTATTAAAAGCTGCATTTGTACTGTTAGATGGATCTGTTAAGTTAATTGCGCTGTTGTTAGAATCTGTCCCGGCAGCTCCATCTTGAATTGTTCCGTTTTGGATGGAAATATTGGAAACATTAGCGCTAGTTGTTCCCAGCATCTGAATGCCAACTTCTTGATTATTTTCCAGCGTTAAACTATTACCATTAAAATTGATAAAATCATTTTTAACTCCTGGTTCAATGGTAATAGCAGGCGCACCTGATGCTCCTGCGAAGGTAATGCTTTTTGCTAAACAATAAGAGACATTGCTTTTAGATATTGTGTAGGGAACAGAGCTAATCTGAATACAATTCGAAGGAGGGGGATTACTATTACCACCAGCATGCGCTATACCGTGTAACGATACAAATACTAGCGTTGCAAGTGCAGTTATATATAGCTTTTTTTTATGTGATACACAATCATGTTGCAATAAAATTTGACTACTTTTTGATTGTGGTTTTTTATGATTTTGCATGTCACACCTCTTACATGATTTAGCATCTGCAGATGGCACGGATAGTGTGTGAGTATTTTTAACTCTTTCTCCAGTTAATCTTAATTAATTATGGAAGTAAAGTGACATACTGCTAAACACTACTGCATTTTGCGAAATAAATTTTATTTGAATATGTTTTTCAGTACTTTTTTTGCGATAAAGTCAAATTTATGAGTATTAAACAAAGAATGTGATGTTCCGGCCGCCCATAATAGTGTAAGTTAACTATATATTTCTTGTTTTAACAAATGTTGATTATGCACTCTTTTGTGATAATATCCGTCGACTTTTGCACAGAAGCTGGAATTAACTATCTTGTCAGCGCCCAAGCGGATCGAGCTTAGTCTCGATGAACAAAAACAATTGAAAGAACGACTCAAGCAATCAAATTTAAGTGTTAATGATCAACAAATATTCCTTGGCATGATTGACTTCAATCATTGGCTGCAATTTAGCTTGCAAGAAAAGAAAATTAACATAAAACGTTTGCAACATGCTTTTTTCAACAAATCTGAAAAATCAAAAGCTTCAAGCCCTGTTAACAATCCTCATGCAACCACACTACTTGTAGTCAAAAAGAACTCACGCGAAAAATCAAAATCCCAATCCAATCATCAGGGTCGTCTAGGTCATACCGATTATACTAATATCGAAAAAGTACCAATTTTTCATAGTGAATTTAAGGCAGGACAACCTTGTCCTGAAAAGGATGGTGGCAGATTATGGCCAATCCCTCCTGGGAATATTATTAAAATCACAGGTCAAGGGTTTGGTAAAGCCATTCAATATGTTCAAGAAAAGTTACGCTGCTCAACATGTGGAAAATTATTATCCGCTCCCTTACCACCAAGCGTAGTTGAAGATAAATACGACTATGCCTTTAAAGCACATCTTTGCATGCTCAAATATTATATGGGTTTACCATTTTATCGTATTGAAGCATATCAAAGAGCCGTTGGGATACCTTTGCCAGATTCAACGCAGTGGCAACTTGTAGAACAGCTGGCTGATTGTGTTTATCCTATCTTTCGTATTCTGGAAAAGTTGGCTGCTTGTGGTCATTTAGTACACGTCGATGATACAACTGTACGAATTCTTTCTGCAATCAGAGAAAATAAGACTTTTAAGAATCGTAAAGATAGAAAAGGGACATTCACAACGGGCGTTTTGTCTTATTACCTTCAACATAAAATCTATTTGTTCTATAGCAGCAGAAAGCACGCTGGTGAGAACATGATTGATGTTTTGGCTAAACGAAATCAAGATTTACCACCGATTCAATATATGTGCGATGCTCTTAGTAGAAACATGCCAGAGGCACTTAAAGCGATATTAATCAATTGCATCGCTCATGCACGCCGCAAGTTTGTTGAAATAGAATCCTTTTACGTTGAAGAATGTGGCTATGTGATCAACACTTTAGCCCAAGTTTACCATCATGACTCCCTGGCCAAGGAACAGCAATTGTCAGCTGAACAACGATTAGCTTTTCATCAAGAGCACAGTGGCCCTATCATGGAAGCGCTCAATCAATGGCTGAAAAAACAATTGAATGACAATCTGGTCGAACCTAATGGTGGATTGGGGTCTGCCATCCAATACTTTTTAAATCATTGGGTTAAGTTTACCCAATTCCTTAAAATTCCCGGCGCACCTCTGGACAATAACATCATCGAAGCTGGCCTCAAAATACCCATCCGAATTAGAAAGAACGCCATGTTCTTTGCCACAGAGCATGGCGCCTTTGTGGGAAGCATGATCTTATCCTTGATCCAAACCTGCATTGTTGCCGGAGAGAATCCGATTGAATACCTCACCGCATTGCAGGAAAATAAAAGCCAAATTTTTAAAGAGCCCGATCGATGGTTACCTTGGAATTACAAAGTAACCTATCAATCTCATGTTAAAGTAGCTGCATGAGTATATTGAGTCACTCTTCGCCAATCTTTAGGAACATAAGTGTCATTGGGATTGCCGCCTGCTAAAAGTATATGCAAATGTGGTGCGCTAATAACGTAAATGTTGCAATCTTTCTTCGGCCAAAAGGATAAAGTCCCTTTGGAAAACCGTTTTAAGCAAAGCCAAAAGCCCGAACCATCATAAACCAATATTTTAATAGCAGTTTTTCTACGATTGGCAAACACAAATACTGCACCAGAAAAAGGATCCTCAATCAATTTTTGCTTACAGACAGCACATAAAGAATCGATACCTTTTCTAAAATCAATAGGTTCAACAGCTAATAGGAGCCGATGTTGAGGAGTGATTTGTATCATTATGTTAGCCCATCAAAAAATGATCGATTAATGAATTGATAGCATGACCTGGAAATGAGGTAATTAACAAAGATGCGCCATCCTTGCGTAAAAACTTAATTGATATCTCATCCTTAACGTTGTTCATGGGTGCGGATTTAAGAGATACCTCAACAAATGTTTCCTTTGATTTGCTATCCTTAAATGTGCTAATTGGCTTCAATTTTGAACGAATCTGGACAGTATTTAGGCTTAGTGCGCTACATATTTTGCTAATGGGATAGTGATTTAATAATGAGAATACTCTTTGCCATAAATCATCTGGGATTGAGGCTCGCTTTTTACGGCTCAGGCGCCATTGCTGAAAGTCTTTTTGAACAGCTTCTAAGGTCAATGCATGATTCATGTCTAGCTCTCGATAATCAACCAAGTGGATGGGCAGGAGCTTAATGAATTGACTTTGCGAGATCTAGGCTAGCGCACCGGAAGGACACTTACTGGCATATTTTGCCACTGTGTCCATTAATCTTGCTAGTCTTTCTTTTTCATCTTTTGTTTTTTGAGCGTTAGGTCTTTTTTGCCAGAGCTCAGCGCGCTGTTTAACAGTTTCAATGGCCACTGTAAGATAGGCAGCCAACAATTGATCGTTACCTTTTGCTTGCTCAATTTTAGAAATCAAACGATTCACTTCTGACTCTCTGCTAGCCTTAGTAAAGGCTTTGTAAGATCTTCTATTTTCCGGTCGTTCTGAATAGGCTTGTATTGATTCAGGATTTAAATTCCCTTGATTATGTAATTTCTGTAAACATATCATTGCTTCAATTGAAGCTATTTTATTTGCATAATTACAGTTGCCATATTTTTGTGGCGTGCTTGGAAAGGTAGCTAATGGCTTTACCTTACCATCCGGTAGCCTTTTAGCTGTTCCCGTTGCCGCGATTTTTTGAAGGGTATTTAATAGCAACTTCGACCCAGCCCCAGAATCATTATTAGGTATGCTTTGTAAAGTTTGAAGCTGTTCGGCTGTTATCTTTGAACGATCAAATGGGTAAACATGCGTACAATTATTAAGAGGACCTCCATTACCTCTGTTACAGACAATCATATAGTCACCAAAAAAAGTCACACCTATCGCATGTGCGTGGGCACCTGTCCACCAGGACTGACCTAAATGCACTAATTGCGGAGGATTTTCTAATATGCGTTGTCTATCTAATTCTGCTCTATCATCCAACTCAACTGACAATTCTCTTTCAGCTCGTACAAATGTGTCTTTAATCGCAGTCCATACGCCAGCTTCATTTTCTGGCGGTTTATACTCAGCAAGTTTTTCATTTAAAAATTCTAATGAATGCTCAGTACTCACTCCTCTACCGCGAACTTCCCTGGTTTCATCCAATGAAGAATCTTTAAAGCCCATGTTGGAATCAAGTCCCATGGTATGGCTGGCTCTTTTAGTTTCAAATGTAATAATTGTGCCCAATTCAGCATGAGTCATTGGTCGTTGTTTAAACACACCCTCCACATGGGGAGAATTTATAATGCAATCTTGACAATGAAGGGCTAGACCAAGCTTTCCATTCCTTGCTGCATGTTGATTAAGATCTTTTAAGAGACGAGCAGATACCTCTTTGGGGTAGTTATCTCGAATTCTATTTAATTGTTGAATTAATGCATCTTCACTGACAATGGGCACATTATCAATTAAGCTTTGCCAGTCTTTATTAAAATCTGTGAAAGATTGTTTATATGTTTGATCAAATAATCTGTTAACAGGAGACTGATTAACCCTAGGGATATGAGCCGCACCAAAATCATCAGGATCGGAGATTCCTTTTGATCTGTTCTTGGCAACTTTATCTTTATTCTTTTCCTTGGCAAAAATACCTTTCATCAGGCCTTTAAGGTTTAACATACTGCCCCGAACAATATCTAAGAATGCTTAAAAATTAGACCTTTACTGCAAGGGTTTAGTTCGATTTTTTTGAAGAGGTGTAGCGGCAAAGGATTATGTCCGGTTTTGAGCAAAGCTAAAATGTCCTGTGAATTTAAGCACTTAGAGCTATACGTTAATAAACGTGTATCTCAAGGAGGTGGATATGCACACAGCGGACATTTTAGCTTTGCTCCCAAAGGACATAGATCGTTTAAAGGTTATTGAGCGCTATAAGTGCGGTTACATAACCCAAGAAGAGGCATCTCGTATTTTAGGCTTATCCGTGCGCCAGATACGGCGCATAATTAGGCGCATGGAGTTATTAGGTGATATTGGGGTAAAGAATCAAAGAGCAGGAAAACCACCAAGTAATCGTATACAGAATGAGCTTAAAGCTAGGGCCATTGAATTAATCAAAGAGCATTTTTATGATTATGGGCCAACTTTAGCAGCGGAGAAGCTTAATGAATATTTCCAAATTAAAATAAGTAAAGAAACAGCGCGCCAATGGATGATTGAGTCGCAGTTATGGCAAGCGCATATTAAAAAGGTCCCACGAGCTCATCCGCTTCGTGCAAGAAGAGAGTTCTATGGTGAGTTGATACAAATAGATGGTTCCTATCATCGTTGGTTTGAGGAAAGAGGGCCAAAGTGCTGTTTACTTGTCTTTATTGATGACGCAACAAGTAAGCTCATGAAGCTAAGATTTTCAATAGCTGAAACCACCATTGATTACTTATCTACATTTAAAGAATATGTATTAACTCATGGCGTCCCACGAGCCGTATACTTTGACAAACATAATGTGTTTCATATAAATCAAAGAATGGCTAAATCTGAAGATGGTGTTACACAATTTGGACGAGTATTAAAAGAGCTAAGAATAAAGCCAATTTATGCACATTCCCCACAAGCTAAGGGGCGCGTTGAGAGGGCAAATGAGACGTTACAAGATAGATTAATCAAAGAGTTAAGGTTTCATAAAATAAATGACATAGAAAATGCTAATTTGTTTTTAGATGGCTTTGTAGCACGTTACAATATGAGGTTTGAAAGAAAGCCTGCGGTTGAGCAAGATGTACATAGAGAGCTATCTCACGAAGAAAAGCTAAGTTTAAATTATCTTTTTTCAATACATACAGAAAAGAAAATATCAAAAGATTTATCTTTTCGGCATAACAAACAGTTATTTAAAATAATCCCTCCCAAGAATAGAAGTAGACAATATATCAATCAAAAAGTAACAATTTGTGAGAGTTTATATGGGACAAGTCTTTACTGCCATGGCAAACCTATAAATTATATGATTGATAAAAGTAGTAAACTGCCTGGGCCTACTCTGAGTAGAAAGACCTTAGATCATTATCTGGATAATGAATTCACAGAGGAAAGATATTGGGATCTCACTGCTTAATAAGCTCTATTGCACTCAAAGGAAATAATTCTTATGGTACCCTAATTTTATGACAAAACCGGACACTTTAACTTTGCCGGATACCGGACATTTTAACTTTGCCCTAACAATTTTTTTGAAGAGGCGTGGCCAGGGAAAAACCGGAGTAAATTCAAGTAGTTATGGCGTGTTTACCAGGTAAAAATAAGTACGTATGATTATTTTTGGTAAAAAGACTGAAATGGAGATGATTTGGCTTGCTATTAATGATAAAAATAAAGCTATAAATGATTTAAAGCGAGAAGAACTTCAAATAAAATTTGCCACTACCTGTGCCAATATTATGCGTGCTAAAAACATAAATTATAATCATCAGGATAATAACTTTCCAGACCATCCTGATTCCCAAAGGGGAACCACAGATAAAATAAGCGATTTGATCGATCATCTCATGCAAGCCCCCCTCTCTGAAGGCTGTAAAGCCATAAAGAGCTTAACGATTTAGCCCTTTTGTTCCCATCCATAAAAGCAGAAAGGGTTAAAAAAAGATCTTTCCCAAAGCTTTTTTCGTTCAATAATGGGCAAATCAGCTTCTTCACATAATTTTATCCAATTATCTTTTATCACCGCGATTTGAAAATCTATAAGTTCTACCGCCTTTTCTTTTGGAATGAGGAATTTTTCAGAAACACTTAACACATTCACTAAGGTAGATAAATTTCGCTGTCTTCCTTCAATGGCCATCGCCTGATCCACCTCTTGACCTGCTCTAGGTTGAGGAGATAGATCATAAGCGGGAGTTAAAAGAAGATTTTTGCCATCCTAAAATGCAGAATGATTTCTGGCATGATCGTCCGTATTGCCGATTAAAATGTTATATATCAATCTTTTATATAATTCCTCTCATTCTTCTTTAGGTTTATGAAAATGTTGCCTAATAACATCGGCTAAATCAGCATAACTTGCATAATCAATATGGCGGCGCTTTAATATTTCTATAGCCTCAGTATAATAGGGTACGCGCTCTACATTTTTCTTTTCTTTCACCCCCCATTCATCCATTTTGGCTTTAACTTCTTCAACCCATTTTTCGCCTTCAAAAGGCTTTAATTGAAATAAGGTTATTAAACTACTCCAACAAAAATGCCATATCGAGCTTGTTGTGCGGTAAGTGGTTTTTCAAAAGACGAAGTTAATGCAATCAAAGAAAACATTTCATTAAACAAAACCGAAGTTGTCATTTAAGAACCCTTAAACCACTTTCCCTAAAATTAACAACCTTAAAAACGATTCTTTAGCTGAAGTTATATTATAGTTAACTCAATCCTGTTTTTTAAGTTGAAAAAAGTCAAAATTAATATTTTCTTTTTATTTCATCTCATATAGAATTAACGTACGGTAATCAAAGTATGAGAACAATAGTCAATGCAGTTAAGCTTAGATCTTTTTGAAAAGCAGGGCATTATTTCACCTGGAAAAGGCGCAGTGTTTTTAAAAGGATTTGCCTGTCAATACAGTGAAAAATTATCTGCCCATGTGCGTAATATTGAAAAAGAAGCACCTTTCCAAAAAAGAATTGCTCCCAATGGCTATCCCATGTCAGTGATGGGCTCAAATTGTGGACAATTTGGATCTTTATCTTCTGAAGAAGGCTATTTTTATACCGAAATTAACCCTCATACGAGAGAACCCTGGCCAAAAATGCCAGAGATTTTTCTAAAATTAGCGATATCTTCTGCAAAAATTGCAGGGTTTCCCACATTTATTCCTAATTCCTGCCACTTAAATCGATATAAGATTGGCGCAAAATTGGGCTTGCATTGTGATAAAGTTGAATATAATTACGATGAACCTGTTGTAACCATTTCTTTAGGATTGCCGGCAGTTTTTGAATATGGTGGACGTAAGCGTTCCGATTCTAAACAAAGAATACTATTGGAACACGGGGACATTATGATATGGGGTGGTCCTGCGCGTTTAAACTACCATGGCGTTTTACCAATAATTTCTGGGATGCATCCCGTGATGGGAACATGCCGTATTTCATTAGTATTTCGTAAGGTAAATCCCCTCCACCCCATAGATTTTTATCACATACATTAACAAGTTAGATGCCTATAATGACAACACAAAAAGTCTGTTTATAAAGGCATGGTAATGATTCAATCCTCGATAGCACCCAATGCCAATTCACTTTTAATGATAAGTGAAAAACTTAAAACGCTTGAAAGCTGTTGCGATCCAGTCCTAATGAGTTTTTGAATTGCAGACTTATAGCAATGAATTTATTTGCGCTTGCTTATCTTGAAAAAGCTGGTGAAGATTTGACACAATCAGTAGATTTATTAGCTCCTTATAAAAAGGGATTTATACTTTCTCGAAACCCACTTAAGAGAAAATATTTTCAAGGTTCATTGAGGTCTTTACAAGTTAAGGGGGCCATTGATGCTCCTTCATCAAAGCGTGACGATGGCGCGACCTTCTTAGGGCTATTGAATGAACTCATAGAAGAGAACTTTGGTCAATCAACTCTGAAGCATCTACAGAAGTTAGAGATAGCATATTTAAATTTCAACTACATAGTTTTCCTGAAACCATACCGGGTAACACTGATGTACCCTATCAGGAAGCGTATACGGCGTTTATAGCAGATTCCGGCGAAGCTAGAGAAACTAGGTCTTACAAAAATGGACGATTAGTGATTAGGATCTTATAAATAAAAAAACTCTTCGAAACTCGTGTAACGGAATATCAGACTGGTGGGACTTTGAACTGGGAAGATTAATACTCTTCTCAGATGATTTCTCTGCGTTGTTGCCTGCGGCTTTCTCACCCCAGCCTGCCCGCCGAAGCTCTTAGCGTAGACCGTGTCATGTACCAAAGCGTATACTCCTTGGGATTCTCGCTATAGCGCCTTGCCGAGAAATCATCTCTTTGGGTATGTATGAATGGAAGGGCACTTTAAGTGCCCTTTTTTTGCTATCATTTGACTTTTCATTTTCTAGATTTCATTCCACCTGATATTTCTTCTTTTTCTTTGCTAGTGCTGGATACAGCCTTTTCCGTTGAAGCATCCCCTGCTTTAGCTAGAAGAGGTCTTGGACGCTTTTCTAAAGGAGTTGCTGATTGCGCTTTCTTAATTGCTTCATCTAATGCACTAATCGCATTTTGAAATGGAGAGATACTTATGAAGCTAATACTGTTAAAAACCTTTTCAATCGTGGCTTTATTGGTGAGCATATAAAGATCGGCAAATCTTCTAGCAATTTCATTTACTTTTGTTGGGAAAATTTTATATATCCATGGATATTCTTCTTGCAACATAGTTTCTGCGCGTTTATACGCCATTTCTTTTGCTTGTGCCATATGTTCATCTTTAACCAAACCTGTTCCGTCTATTAGTTTTAAAATATGATCACTTCCTTGACGATGTTGATATTTCAGTTTTACATAAGCCAAAAGAACGGGATCGGGCCCTAGATGTTGTTTAGCAGGATCGGCATATTGCGCAATATAAGACTGCAACTGGTCAAATTTATCATCTTTAGCCCAATTTTTTTGCACCAGTTTTGAGGCACGCTGTGCTAATTGTTGTGCTTGTTTGGGATCTTTATTTGCCTTTAATGCAGCCTGATAAATCCTGCAATATAGTGCATTTAATAATACTGTCTTAGAACATGAACTCCAGGTGCAGTTTTCACCAAACTGCGCTTGAAGGGGAATATGCCCAATTTTTTTCATGTTCAGTTTTTTTGTCAACTCAGCCGTATATTGATCAATCGTAGTAACAGGATCATCAAATTTAATAGCACTCCTCTTTTGAACAATTTCAGATGCTACTTTTTGCTTAGCTTGAGCTATAGTTTTAGCATCTCCACTTAATTGAAAAATTTCAACACCTTGATTTTTATCCCGCGCCTTGTCTCCAATCAAGCATAAATCGTTCCAAAATACAGTACTAATAGCATGCGTTTCTTGGGGATTTACTTTAAGTGAAGGGGCTAGTAATAATAATTGTTCGCTCTGGGAATGTGGCTCAATAAGCTCAGCTTTGGTTGCAGTTATTACTTCACTCACATCTTGAGAGACATCTTTCAATATTTTTGATAATGCCTCTTCTCCCAAGGCACGACATTCTGGATCTTGCATAAGCTCTGAAACAACATCTTTCCCATTTGATTTTACATACCTTATAAAAGAACGGGTCATTTCTGGGATCATGACACTTTGATCGTTAAGATGTAAAGTATACTCAATACCATCTTGTTTAGCTTTACCCGCTAAATCAAATCGATGTGCCAGTAAGGAATTGCTGCGCATGTTGTTTACAGTGTTATAGAATTTGGCATAGCCTTTATCATTTGATGTGGGTTTTGGGAAATAATTAAACAAATGGGATTTAGACAACGCTGATATAAAGCTATCCAGCCCTCCTTCAATCACATTATCATTGTTAAAATATCTTCGAACATCTTCCACCTTTGCAATGGCCTCTTGAAACTCTTTATCTTTAATAGTCTTTACACCATTCAATACATTTGCCATTTCAATGGTGAATTCACGCCACGTCTTGAAATCTTGTAAGTCTTGAAGCATTCTATTTGATTGTTCCGCTTGTTTTTCCATGGTAGCTTTTAATTCATTATATTTTTGGTGTTCCACTTCATATTTTGCACGTTCAGCGTCAGCTTTTTCTTTTGCTTCTTGTAATTCTTTCATTTGTACTTCAAAGTTTTTCATCATAATCTCCTGACCAATCACCTGCAGATAAGCCACTTTGATTATTTAGAGTTAGATAAGCTGTAAATAGTTCGTTATTAATTGATAAAAAGAGAGGATATCGTCAGATTGCTAAAAAATATAATAGATTAGGGGTATATACAAATGAAGGAGGAATCTAATACT
The DNA here is from genome assembly GCA_963829835.1 of uncultured Pseudomonadota bacterium. Classification (GTDB taxonomy): domain Bacteria; phylum Pseudomonadota; class Gammaproteobacteria; order Berkiellales; family Berkiellaceae; genus Berkiella. The sequence goes on along the minus strand of CAWHKC010000004.1, from coordinate 2,347,515 downwards.
GAATTAGATTTGGGTAGGTTTAGAAGAACGATATGTTGTTTGCCCTATTAGCGTTCAAACTTTTTTGAGGTTAGTAATCCTTTCCCATGGATGAGCGAAATGATCGATCTGAAGATAGAAAAGAACTTCTTTGAAACTCGTGTCACGGAATATCAGACTGGTGGGACGTTGAACTGGGAAGATTAATTGTTTATGCAATTAAAATGAAGGGCACTTAGAGTGCCCTTTTTTCATCTTCAATAAAACCCTCCTCTCCCATATTGGGAGAGGGAAAGTGCCATTTCATAGCGTGCCACTATTAAAGATCAACATAAACTCTCCATTGCCACTGGAGATTTTTATATTATTAATCCTACTAAAATAGGATTAAACCTAAAAATAATGGATATTTTAATATAATCCTACTATAATAGGATTATATTAAATTTTTGGCATTTTTAACGATTAAACCTGCTACAGTAGGATTATATGGCTAAACGCATTAAAATCCTTTCAGCGCCCAATCTCAGCAGTAATGTAAGCTCTGAGTTATTAGGACAAGCTATTTGTGCAAGGCGTACGCAAAGCCAGCTGCGATTAGAAGATGCTGCTGCTTTATGTGGTGTATCGAAACAAACACTAACGAATGTCGAACGGGGTGAAGGAACAACTCAACTAAATCTTGTTTTGCAGATCTGTTCCAGTCTGGGTATTCAGCTTCGTATTTTGCCCTGGTTCTCTGATAAAGAGGTGAGTGATGACTGGGAATGAACGGAGCCTAGATGTCATTTTAGGTAAGAATAAAATTGCTAAATTCTTATTGAGAGAAGACAAATTAGTCTGGCATTACAATGAGAAATGGCAGTTATCAGGATATCCCGTCTCCCCTCATTTACCCTTGCAAGGAGATATTCCTTCCCTCAATGTGCAACGGTTTTTAAGCAATTTGCTGCCAGAAGGAACAGCATTAGAGGAATTAATTGCTTGTTTTCATTTAAGTAAAATGAATACGTTTGGTTTAATTCAGGCGTTAGGCTTAGATGTTGCAGGTTCATTGATTTTTTTAGCATCAAACCTAGAGCTCTCCAAAAAGAAGAAGTTTAGAAAAATATCTTTAGAAGAATTAGAACAGCGCTTGAATGATCGAGAAGATTTTAGTCTCATCATTTGGGATGGAAAACCCCGACTTTCTATTGCTGGCGTTCAAGATAAAATAAATGTTATTTTGAATGAAAAAGGAGAATTAGGGTTTGGTGAGGAAGCACTCTGTTCAACTCACATTCTTAAGTTTGAAAGGCAAAAATTAGCACACATCGCCTTGAATGAATATATCACTATGCAATTAGCTCGAGCTTGTGGGTTAACGGTAGCCAATGTTCAACTGATGCGTTTTGGGAGTCATGCTGCACTATTGGTGGAACGTTTTGATTGACGTTTTATTTCAATGTCAGAAATCAAACGACGACATATTATTGACGGCTGTCAAGCCCTCAATTTACCACCGGAATATAAATATGAGCGAAATTTTGGCAATGGCAGAGATGTGGCGCATATCCGAGAAGGAGCAAGCTACGAAAAGTTATTTAATTTTTGTAATCAATGTGCTGACCCGGCCCTGACAAAACAGCAAATCCTAGATTGGGCACTATTTAATACCTTAATTTTTAATTATGATGCGCATGGCAAAAATATTAGTTTTTTTGTTGGCCCCAAGGGGATTTCCCTTGCGCCATTTTATGATTTAGTTAATATCAAAATGTATCCAGATTTTGAGCAAGTAATGGCAATGGCTATGGGGGATTCATTCGACGCAAATATTATCAATGCTTATCAATTGGCAGATTTTGCAGATAGCTGTGATTTGCCACGTTTGCTTGTGGTAAGGCGCCTTAAAGCAATGATCGTAAAGCTTAAAAGCGCTATTAATGAACTGAGTAATACCGTTGTTACGACCGAAGAAGAAAGGTCTTATTTGATTAGATACCAACAGATGATCTATCAGCGATGTGAACACCTATTTGAACAAGCCGATGAGATAAAAAGTATTGAAGTCTAACTTCAACAAAACCCTCACTCGTCCTAGGCGCTCCCTCTCCCATTGAGAGAGGAGCAGTGCCATTCAAGTTAATGTTTAAATGGAAGTCCCATTATCATAAAAACGCCCATCTTAACGAAGTGATAAACGTCTGCGACGCTACGCGAGAATGTTCTGCAGCATTTTCTACAAAAATGCCGGCTTCGTCGCCCGTCAGGGGAATATTTGCAGACTTATAATATGAAAAACGATATTCAGTACGTAAAAATAAATTAGAGGATTTTAAAGCAGATACTAATGTTTCCAGACCCAAGCCTAAGAATCCACCATTGTAATTGTGAGATGCTAGGGTTAACCCAGTGTCGCCACCTTGAGAAACAGCAATTTGGTAATTCACTTTGCGAAGATGTGTATTGGTATAACCGGCATCAATAAAAAATAAAGATAAAGGATTGAACTTATAACCCGCCAAGGCGCCTAAATACCAAGAGTAGGTTTGCTTTTCTGTTCCTACCACGCCTGGGAAATCATGCTTACCATAAACATTCATAAAATCGAAATCAGCCAAGGCGCCTAATACAAAACGGTGGCACCACTCATAATTATAGCCCACACCGACTCGACCCAACACACCTTTTCCACCTGAGGTTTCTCTTGCGGTGATGGGAATTGAAAATTCAGTAACATAAGTATCTTGGTTTAACATACCCAAACCAACACCAGCGTCGATATGAAAACCTGTCCAATTAATATCAACTGCTGCGAAGGCAGACGTGGCGGCAAGCATTCCGCTTACAACACTAATCATTAAAATCTTTTTCAAGAAAGAATCACTCTTGAAAACCTGTAGTCCATTTTTCATATCATGTTTCCCTTCATGAAATAAGCTTATTCTTATTAAGATTAGTATTGTTTTGTAAACCTGCCTTCTGTTGGGTGTCCTTTTATGACATTGAAAGTCTCCGTAATAATTATTTATTACATTGGATGTCCCATTATTTTTAAAATAGTTAGCAATACAGTTCAAATAGCTTGCGGATCCGCCTATAATAGTCAGCTTACCACCTACCAAGCTATGAGAACCCAGCGGATATGGCGACATCAAAATTATTCAGAGCATTCGCCTCTTCGGCGATCACGGCGCTCTGTATGTATTTAATCTTTCCAGAGATTGCCACTATAGGTCTTGGCGTTACAGGAGTCGGTTTCTTAATTGTTGTTTGTGCAATATCGACATATTTTGTAGTGAATTTCTTTTTACGTAGTACCCTATTAAAAGATAGTATTAATCCGCCTGTCGTAAATCCAAATCAAAGTTCAAAAAATAATGAAACGGATTTAGTAAAAAAACTTGGCAAGATACTTGAACCCACGCCAAATATGCCTGTTTTAGTTCCAGCAGCTTTACCTCGTCCAAACCCAACCTTGTTGCGTTTGCATAACCTTTTTCGGCAAATAAAAACAATTATGTTCCCTTTGCCAAGCTGGACCTTTGAAACACTTTATAGCAAGAAACTATCGGAGATTGGACTAAACAATGTTTATAACGATATCTTGAAATATTTGGAAACCCAATACAAAAATGCACCAGCAACTTTAAATGGTGTACCTTTGCCACTAGAATTTGATAACAATCTTAATGAAAATAGCCCTCAATATAAACCAGCCTATTATCAAAATACCTTCCATACAGCTTATCGTTGCTTAGACACCCAAACTGATGGATTCAACAAATGTAATCCTTGGGGAGGAACATCTCATATCCATTGTTTTTCAGACACAAGAGCCAAGACTGCGATGATTTGGCTTGCTATCACTGATGAAAATACTGTTATACCAAACGGCTCTACTCGTGACGATCTTAAAATACAGTTTGCCACTACCTGTGCCAATATCATGCGCGCTCATAACTTTGATCACAATTTTCATGATAACAACAAACAAGATTATCCAGATTGCCCAGAAGGAACGGACAAGCAACTAAATAAATTCATAAACCACCTAAACTTCTTAAAACCACAATTGGACATCGCTATTGTTAAGGAAATGTTCCGGCAATCCGTGATTTCATCTAACACAGAGGGCGATGGGGTATTTGATTTCATCAATGCATTGGAAAAAGAACATTTAGTTCAATTAAGCAAAGCTATCAATAAATTTGCGATGGATGATGCTGATGATCCTTTAACTTTGGAAGATAACCACGCTTTAGCATTAATTGGTTTGACTGGACCAAAAATTCAACTAGTGCAAGATCCTATAGCGCCTGCTATGCAACGCTTTTTGAATGAATGCAAGAAACATTTTGGTTGGGCGGAATTTTCTGGTCCATTAAACCCACCTTTGCAATTTGATAAGACGACCCATACAAGTTATGAAGCATATGCTGTCCATTTACGAACCAAAGCATTGGGATTTTTCGCTAAGGTGATTTTAGATAAAGTGGATGGACGCTTAAAAGAATTAAATGTTTTGAGACCAGGTTTATCCAGTACCGCTAATTCTTAGCCATAGTAATCATCTTTTTTAATCAATATTATAACCTATTTTAATTTGAATTAATTATTGCTAAGCCTTTACATTCAATAATATTCAACAATCTCAAAGCTGCTCCATTGGGATGTTTTTCTCCTGTTTCCCACTTTTTTACGGTAGATGGGCTAACATTTAAATACAGAGCAAAAACAGGCTGACTTACCTTTTCACGTAAACGAATTTTCTTGATACCTTGAGGGCTAATTTCATACGCGGGTTTTAAACAAAGAGAATCAAACTCATGCATAGTGATAGTGTCTAATAAGCCAATGTCATGTAGACCTTTAGCTGTTTCATGGACAGCGTTCAAAATTGATTTCTTCTTTTTTTTCATGACATAACCTCAATCAATTCGCCATTATCTACCGCAAAATCGATTTCTTTTTGCGACATAAACAGTAATTTCTTAGCCAATTTTTTTAGAGCTTCTTCTTCAGTATTATCTATATTATCCTTTTCATTTTTTTCGAATCCATATAAAAAAATACTACGCTCTTCTTTTTTATATGCTAGCAAAGTTCGAAAACCTCCTCTTTTTCCTTTATTTACTAGTGGAACGCGTTTTTTATATAAATTTCCACCCAAATTAGCTTCGACTAATCCAGCAACCAATTCTTCAGCGGCTATTCTTAGAGATTCTTCTGACAAAGAAGCTTTCTTTGCCCATTTGTGGAAATATTTTGTTTTAAAAACTCTCAAAATAAACTTCCTTATCTTTAAATATACCACCAGGTGGCATATCTTTCAAGCATCCAAGTCTATGAGACCTGATGCCAGATGCAAGCTTTTGATTTAATGACTAAAAAATAACATCAATTTGATTATTGTTACAGTAATTATTGAATATAGCAAGCGTCCTTAATCACCGCATAAAAATGGGCGATTAACATGAGCCGAGGTCTAAGTTTTACGTTGGATGTGCCGTTTTCAATGCAGGAGATTCTATTTGTCAACGCCATGTTGAGGAGTTAGATGGGGATTTTTCGCTAAGGTGATTTTAGATAAAGTGGATGGGCGCTAAAGAATTAAATGTTGTGCGCCCATCGTAAACTAATGTAAGACCTTTCGTATTTTAGAACGATCGACTTCTTCCGCTTGATTGTTTACAGCTTGATTTTGCTCAACCTCTGAACGTGTTTTACGTTTATCAAGGTCTCGTTGAGGAGTGATTGCGGGTTGCGGTTTTTCTGCTGGAGAAGAGTTCTGTGCTGGCGATGTGGGTGGCGCTGGTGGTGTGCTATCTTTTTGTTCTGAATTTGTCGTTGCTGAACTTGATAATTTTTGTCTGATAACATCTTCAAAAGAAATAATTTTCTCGTAAGCATACTGGCGAAAACGACCAATATAACCACCCATACTGCTAAGGGGTGCAACTTTTGGATCAGCATTATCAGCAAGATTAAATTTAAACATAATGCCTTCTTCTTCTTCACTTTGATTATCTGCTTCATAGAAGGAAAGATGCTGTGCAATGGTATATAGACCTACCAATGTTTTTAAACTAATCGGGCGATGACCTAGCAATGGTGAAGCAATCAATTCACCTTTTTCTTGCGCATTTTTGCTATCAATATGTTGCTTTAATTTTTCGATAGCTTCAGGATAAAATTCAATTTGCTCAGGATTTTTCTTTTCCTTTACAACAGATTCATCCATTTTTGCTTTAATTGCTGCAACCCAGTTATCCCCTTCAAAAGGCTTTAACTGAAATAAATCCAAAATGCTTAATTCAACCTCTTCATCCATCTTATCGCGATCTAGGCTTTGCCACATACGAATCTGTTGCATTATTTTATCGAATTGTGCGGTAGTAAATTGTGGGTTTAGAGTGTCAGCCAATGACATGGGTTTTCCCTTGGAAAATACTTATACAAGTTGGCTACTTTAATAATATTGTCTGGTTATGTCAATGTCATAAAAAAACATGTCTTAAGATAGAATGATGTCAATATAGAAATCCGAAAAGGTAGAGGGGAATTTTATTTCCAGAACCAATTTCTATCCCATCTATTGCAAGATGCGCTTTAGCGCTATCTTTGATTTGTTTTTTCGTTTTTCCAGTGCCGCCAATTTCGAATATATGCTCCCCATCGATAAGAAAGTCACCCACATCTGATGTAGTCACTTGGTGAAGTGGTGACAGCTGATTAGCAAAAAATGTTTCTCTTACAGCACCAATATCTGCTTTAAGTTTGAATTCACCATGAATGGCATATGACATATTACTATTATTGAGATAGATACGTCCTGGCTTGCGCACCAACTTCATTCCCTTTCCGTTTGCATAAATACTGCTAATTAAGCCCGCTCTTTGCAAATATTCTAACCCATCGTAAACAAAATCTCTGGAGAGTTGAAGATCTTTGCTCATGTTATCGATGTTGGGTATAAAGCAACCAGCTGTTGCAATCAACCAAAGCATTTTTTTAAGTGCGACTAAACTTGCTGTTTTCAGAGAGTAAATAACCCCAATATCTTCATAAATTACTTTTTCTAAAATATTGTTAAGTTTACCGAGATAATCATCTACACCTTCCATAAAAAAAGGATAAAATCCATGTCTCAAGTAATCCTGAAAATGTTTCAAAACCGATTGTAATTTCATTTCTTGGACCAAATCAACGTGATTCTCTATTATGTCTTGAAGGGTTATTACTGAGAGTGGTTTGTCCAAAACGAATTGAAGATATTCACGAAATGAAAGTCCATTTAGCCGATAATAGACTACTCGTCGAGATAGATCAGCTTTACTCTTGACCAAATCAACACTCGAACTGCTCGTAAAAATGATATGACGATCTTTATAGATATCAAGTATATTCTTAATCTCAAGCGCCCAATTCGGGTATTTATGAACTTCATCAATAAAAAGAGCCTCTCCACCTTGAGCAAAATAGGTTTTAGCTATATTCAATAACCCATTTGCTAAGACATTAATATTATCAGCCGAAATATAAAGACCTCGGGACATTTTTTCATAATGCTCAATCATGCGTTGACAAATCAGCGTCGATTTACCTACGCCTCTATCACCTATCAAACAAATAACACGTGAGTCCCAATTCAATTGAGAATATAAATAACGCTTATTCCCCAACGGAATATGCGTCATTAACTCATGATGAAATTCATACAGTCCATCTAGCATTTGTCGACTCCAAAAGACAATACATTCCTTATTATGTATATTATAAACGACAATTTCAAGGCTAATTTGTCGACAGTACTCGACCATAGATAGAAGGGTGCAATATCACTGAATAAACAAACAAAACAAGCAATCAAAAGGACAGCCAATTTAAAACTATTTTACTTAGTTACTCACCAAGTTATATATCGTGTTGGATGTCCCGATAAGCATTTTTATGGTTTTTCCCTAGAAGATTGCTAAACTACCCACTGATTTACTACGAGTTAAAGGTAACCAGTGTCCACAATTTATCAGTTTTCACATTTCCTGGCGGTCTCAAAAGGTTGCTATGAAGGTGAGATTTCAGTTGGTGAATTAAAGCAATACGGTAATACAGGATTGGGCACATTTAATGCGTTAAATGGCGAATTAGTTGTCATTGATAATACATTTTATCACTGCTCTAACGGTCAACCACGCGTAGCAGAAGATTCAGAACGATTGGCTTGGGCCGCTATTACCATGTTAGAACAATATGATGTTTTTTCTTTAAGTCATATTTCATCATTGGCCAAATTACAAGAAGCTATCATCAATTATTTACCTTCATCTAGCTATCCTTTTGCCTTTAGCATTAAAGCAAATGTACAAAATATTGCCTTAGGTAGTGTCCCCAAACAACAAAAGCCATATAAAGCTATTTCAGAAGTGATAGAAGGATCTATCTTGCTCAATTCCGGTCAGAGAGATGTCAATATAGCGGGCTTCTATGCTCCAGAATTTATGCACCCTATAAAATCATCGGGGCTACATTTACATTTTGTGGATGAAAAAGTTCAGATAGGTGGTCACATTTTAGACATTGATTTAAACCATGCTGAAATCTCTATACAGCAGATCAATACTTTTAATCTTTTGTTACCACAAAGTGATCTTTACAAAAACGCTAAATTAAATTTAGCTTTCAATGAAACTCTATCCGTTTTTAAAGATAAGCTTGAGCAAAGCCAATAAAGGCGACGTATTTCAGCCCACCTTATTGAGTTGGCTGCCCCGTTATACATTACGTTGGATGTCCCTTTAAGCAATGATAATATGAAATCAAATATCATTTTATTAATAACTTTCAATAGTGTGTTAACTTAGAATAAAAATGAAAACGATTTCAACATTTGCTATCCAGTCAGAGCAAACAAGTCTTTCTAAAATAGTAAGCTATTTGATGGTCTTGTATGCTTTTTCCCTTCCATTATCCACAACCGTTACTATCTATCTTTTTTATGGCATCGTGCTTCTTTGGCTAGTTGAGAAGAATTTTTCCACCCGTTTACGCTTTTACTTTTCCTATCCTTTAACATTTCCCTTGCTTGCTTATATCGGCGTTACGTTTATTGGCATAACCTATTCTGCTGGAAGTTTGAAATCATCCATTCATGATGCCAATGAAGTCTTAAGGCTTGGGATCATCCCTATGCTGGCTTATTACTTACAGGATGAACGTCAAAACCCCAATAAAAAATATATTCTGTATGCTTTTGTAGGGGCGCTCATATTTACTGTCATTGCTGCTTTCTTAAAAGTTTATGCAGATGTTCCAATCGGTCATCGTACAACCGGGAATGATGTTTTTAAAAATCACATTATTGTTAGCTACTTTATGGCCATGGCACTTTTCTTTTTAAGTATTTGGTTAATTGAATACAAAAAACATAAATTATTACTGATAGCACTTATTTCATTAGTGCTTTATTTTCTTATTTTTATAAATACAGGACGTGTAGGCTATATCTTTTTATATGTTTGTTTTGCAGTGTATGCTTGCCATCGTTTTGGCATTAAAGGGGTAACAATTGCATTATTAGTGATATCTAGTCTGCTTGTACTTGCCTATCAATTTTCTGATGCTTTTCAATATAGAATTAATAATTTTTATGATGAAATTCAATTATATCTACAAGGAAACTCTAATACGGGTGTTGGTCATCGCTTACAATTTATTGTTAACAGTATCGATATGTTTCTCAAAAGACCATTCTTTGGATTTGGAACAGGTAGCTTTAAAGAGATCTATCAAACTTTTTACAATACTGGGCAAAATAAATTAACCAACAATCCACATAATCAATACCTATTTGTTGCTGCAGAGCTTGGCATTGTCGGCTTAATGGCTTTCTGTTGGTTATTATATAGACATTGGAAACTCACATTAGAATTAAAAGGCACAACTCAAATTCTTGCTCAAGCACTCTTCCTCTCATTTATGATTGGCTGTATTTTTAACTCATGGGTTAAAAATATTACGGAATGCCAATTTTATTGCTTGATGACGGCGTACTTTTTGCCAATAAGTATAAAAACAAAAAACACTTAAATATTATTTGTATATTTAGAAAGTATATTTTTTCTTTCCCAATATTCACGTCGTTGCAATACTAATTTTTATGTTTCTGACTTCTTTGATAGAGGATGGCTTTGCACTCCTCGATTCATGCCACATATTTGCAGTGAAAAAACGCCATAACGCGTTAATGTCCCCAGGGCCAGATGGTGAGGTATACTTATGCTCAGACAATATTTTAAAAGAATTATTTAAATAATCACGCATCCAAGGAGAAAGTGCCTGATAAAGAGGATTTTGTTCACTTAAGTAGTCTTTAAAATAAGCCATATTTTCATTTTGCAGAAACCATTCATGTGCGGGGGTTGTAAAACCCATTTTATCTTTGCGATTCAATACTTCTTTAGGTAACACGGTCGAAGCCAACCCATGTAACAGCCATTTGGTGGTACTACCACGAATCTTATATTTGGATGGCAGAGAAAACGCAAATTCAATCAATCGATAGTCAAGGAATGGCAGTCTGGACTCTATTGAAAAACGCATTGAGTTTCGATCTTCATAATGAAGCAAATTAGTTAGATTTGTAAACACATGCTCTAACAACAACGTATTTAAGTCATCATTTTCAAATTCTTTGAAAAAACCGAGCTGTGTGTTTTCACGATTACGTGTATAAAATGAGACAGGAGATCGTGTTAAGATCATCGCTTGATATAGTTTAGGAACACTAGTGGGAAAGCGCTTTTTAATTTTTGAAGAATTGGACAAAAAATTGAATAGGCTGATAACACTTTTTCTATCTCTAATTGATCGCGCCTGTGATAACAGACTATAGCGGAAGTAAGAATGATAACCGCCCAAAAGTTCGTCTGCTCCTTGTCCATCTAGCAAGACTTTTACATCCTTACTTGCCAATTCCATCACTGCTCGCTGTGAAAGAATAGATGGCCCACCTGTTGGGCCATCTTGTTCATAAACTGAATCTTTCATTAGAGAAATAAAATCGTCATGTTTAGGTTCAACAAACTGTGAGATTGTATTAAATTCACGTACAGATGCATTAATATAATGCGATTCATCAAAAGCAGGATGACTGGGGTAGATACAAGAGAATGTATGGATTCGCTTCTCAAATAACTTAGAAGCTACTCCTACAATCGTGCCACTGTCCAGTCCTCCACTTAAACAAGATCCAACAGGTACATCACTACGAAAACGTAGTTTAATTGAATCTGTTAAAAGATAGTTAAATTTATCTTGGACATCAGCATCACTCATAGGGAAGGTATTTAATTTGGGAGTCCATTTCCAATAACGAATCTGCTTTGGAATCTCACCCGGTTTTACAAAGAAATAATGTCCAGGCAATAAATTAAACATGTTTTTATAAAACGTCTCTTTATAACAAGCAAAAAAATCACGTTCTATAAAGTCTAGGAGAAATTGTTGATTTACTTGATTAAATTCTGGAAAGTGTTGTGCTATCGCTTTTGCTTCGCTAGCAAATACGAGATCATTGTGGGTGGTAACGCCGTAAACAAAAGGTTTAACACCCACACGATCCCGTGAAGCAAAAAGGGAATTCTGTTTGCGATCAAAAATCACAATCGCCCACATTCCATTAAATCGATTGAGACAATTAACTCCCCAATGACTATAAGATTTTAATATGACCTCAGTATCACTCTTTGTTCGGAATGTATAACCAAAAGAAATTAACTCTTCTCTTAACTCAATGTAATTATATATTTCACCATTAAATATAATAGTATTTCCCGAGTCAGGATCATGCATGGGCTGATTTGAAGAGGGATCCAAATCAATAATGCTTAAACGGGCATGAGCAAGTCCAACGCCTTTACCTATCCAAATTCCCTGTGCATCAGGACCTCGATGTGCAAGAGTCTGAATCATTGCGGACAACAGCCCTTCGAAAGGCGTGTGGGTTAATGAAAAAATACCCGTAATAGCACACATAATTTCCTCTTTTGATCTATGAATATCTTTTAAATATCCATTGTTTTACGCTGCTTTTAATGGTCATTGGAATAAATCTGATAATTAATTTCAACGGTTTAAATGTAATTACAACTAGAATTGCCTTTTTAAAATTATCTATCGTAGTATTCCTGATAATCTCTGACCACTTAACCAAAGTTTGCTTAAATATTAATCTTATTCTTTCTTTAAAATCATTTAGGTACAGATTATTTAACTGTTCTTCGATGAAGTCATTTAAATTCTGATTTTTCAATTTTTCTCTTTCATTGAAATCATTTATGTACTGATTAATTACATCCATTGGGATTGGGGAACTTGTCGGAAAATATATTGATTTTAAGCTTGACATTTGTTCATGATTGATTTTTATATTTTCAGGATAATAAGAAAAGCCAAATGCATTTTTCGCTTTAATTCCACTCCCAATTAAACAACTGAGAGTTTTATCAAAATCAGCAATGAATTTCTCATATGAATACTTTTTGGATTGAATTATATCTGTATAGGCCCTTTGAGTCATTTCATCGACCAATTTGTCATCCTGAATTTTTACAATTACTTCCTCCAGATCACTAAAATCCTTTTTCAGAGGGAAATAATGAATATAAGGAATCAATACACCAGAGTATTCACCTTCAAATAAAATTAATGCCGTTTTAAAAAGAATCGCTTCAAATATTTTAGGAGAAATTTGATTCATCCGTATTTTTTCATGTGGCTTGATATGCGTCTCATAGATGTCTTCAAATGATAAGTACGTGTTTTTTTCAAGCTTCTTTTCAATCTCGTTTCGAATTGTTCCATCAAAATCAAAAACGTTTGATCCACTTTCTGTACCTAGGGTCGCACGACAGTTCATCAAGAATTGATACCAGTCCTGACCGTATATGCGTTTTGTTTCTTCCCATTCAATGTCAACCGGTAAATTTTTCGACAAGCAATACTCTTTTACCTTAACCCCAATTTCTAATTTTTCCTGACCTAAAGTTCCATACCAATAAGGTAAAACACGACCTCTATATCCAATTAAAATAGGTCTGTCGGATGTCTTCTTATATTTTTTATGGCGTGATTTTGCGATAGGTACGTACCCTGTTAATGTTGAAGTAAAGTCAACAAAGGGAAATTTTATCGTGGGATAAATTACTTCTTTGTATTGTGGTGGCACACAGGAATAAACGGTATGAATTCCTAACTCTGCTATCCAAGAGTGAGCAATGTTTGTGCTGTCATATTCATCCTGAATAAACAAAATTTTAAAACCACCAAAATTCTTTACCGCATCAACATACTCTGGAGATAACATAAAATTACTATTACGAACGCTTACACGGACAGAGTAGTGAATCACGAGGATATCAAAAACATTTAGGTCTACCGCGCAAATGGAGCCCTGACACGCTGAGATATAACTAATACTGTGTTTTGAAAATAAAGCAAAGCTTTTTAAATGCTCTTCAATAGTGCTGACCTTGACGCTCCAAGATTCGTAAAGAATACCTATCGATAATTTTGAATCTATATCTGTTTGCGAAGACCTGACTTTTTCAATAATCTGAAGTGCTTCTTGGAATCGAATGTCATAATCTTGTAGCGAAGCAACTTTCAGTCTTTTTTCTAAATGTTCTGAATCCCAACGAAGCAAAGCCGCGCGATTAATTTCCTTCGCAAATCCCTCAGCCGTCTCAGCAAACTGAATAACATTAGAAAAATTTAAAATGCTTTCAATTGGAATGCTCACTACAGGCAATCCTGAAGCTAAATATTCAAACGTTTTCAGAGGAAATGATTCGAACAACAAGCCATTCACTCTGTACAAAGGGAATTAATCCAACTGTAGCCTGGTATGCGTGAGACCTTATTTCTTCAGGAGTCAAAAGCCCTAAATAATTAACATTTGGACGCTTCAGCAATACTTGCCAGTCTTTTTCATTGAAGATTACTTTTCCACAGAAATTAAATGTCCAGTCAGGCAATATTTTTGTTACTTTCAATAATAAATCATAATCCAGTTTGTCAAAAATATTACCTTGGTAAAATGCAATTTTGGAATTTATTTTTTTTGCAATAGAATGATTTTTTACGGGACAATAAAAAGAATAGTCACATCCATTGTTTACGGTTACAATTTTGCCTTCAAAATCAACATTTTGTTCAAAACTCTTTTTTACTCCTTCTGAAACGGCAATAATTAATTGACATCTAGAAAGTGTCTTAACATATGCATCAATTAATGTTTTATCTTGAAATTTAATTCTTGACTCTGAAGCTAAATAATCCTCAGTACCGTGATATATATTTATTACAGAGTAATGTTGAGCAAGAAAGGAGTGAAAATAACAATTATAGATCCAAAATAAAGGACGTATGCAACTGTGTTCGGCTAATGCAGCATTTAACAATTTTTGTTGTATGCCATCATAGGTATTAGGAATATGCAATACAACAATATTTTCAATACCAGTTTCTTCAAAAATATATTTTGATTCTGCCAAATCCGGTTGCACAAAAATCACTGGTTTAATTTTGGCAAAGCGGGTTGCATAGTGATAACGATTGCTGCGTAATTCTTTAAACCAATCAGACCACGTTAACATTACAATTGAATCGACACTATTTAATATATTCAATTACAGACTCCCGCCCACTCTGTGCGATAAATAGATAAATTTACTCACGTAATCCCATCTTCAACAGTCATAGAAGTAGCTATTATGTTACTATAGGTTTACGTGAAAGCATGGTTATTTCGATTGGGTACATAAGCAATCGTCCAATGCGATTATTTATTTTATTTACATCATAGTCATTTTTATATTTTTTTGAAAAATAATTATCGTAGCGTTTATTTAAAAATGGCCTCTTTTTGATGTAAGACCGTTTTCTAAATGCATAGAATCCGTCATATATAACTTTTTTAACATCAAATCCAGCTCCATTTAATACTGTCTTTAATGTCTTCTTATTAAAATTTCGAAGATGTACGAAATTATATTTACAGCCTCTTAGACGTGAATAAATGTTAATATCCTCATCATTTGGTGTTTTTACAACGAAGCAGCCACCTGGTTTAAGCGCCCGATAAACACAAAATAAAAAATCTCCAACGTTAACGACATGCTCAATGATATCCGCAGCAATAATGACATCGAATTCATTCTCATACGGAATATTTTCTGCATTAGCTATAATCAATTCTAGATATTCATTTGCATCTTTAATTTTCGTCAAGTAAGGAATACTAATGTCAATTCCTACTAACTTACGTGGTTTCTCTTTCTTTAGGTGTTGTAATAACAATCCTTTACCTATTCCGATTTCACATACCGCTAAATCTTTAACTGGCGGAATATAAGAAAAGAGCTTTTCGTTTTGAGTTCGGAGATACTCAATATTTTGAATACTCTCTTTAAGATCATCTTCACTTATTTCATCGTAATTTATTAAATATCGTTGAAAAATTTCATCATTGCTATCATGTGAAGATAAATAGACAGGAATACCCTCCCGTATTTCACA
Organism: uncultured Pseudomonadota bacterium; assembly: GCA_963829835.1. Lineage (GTDB taxonomy): Bacteria > Pseudomonadota > Gammaproteobacteria > Berkiellales > Berkiellaceae > Berkiella. The sequence continues at coordinate 2,331,975 of CAWHKC010000004.1, read as the reverse complement.
TTTCCAATCGCATGATAGACAAAATCGATTCATTTCATCAAGTGAGTTATGACAATCAGGACATATCATATGTTACCCCTCAATCATTATATGATCTTGATTTTTTATAACTGGACGGGAATAACTATCTAATATTCTTTCCCATTTCGCTGGATGATGAAACAAGCTTGCGTCATCTCCATACTCGCTCACAACTTTAAATTCAAAGCTTCTTGATAAAAGATCATAATAGCGGGCGGTAGATAAATCATTAAGATCTAAAATATTATAGATGGCTGCTGAAAACATATATTTTCCATTGCCTAGTAACACTCGTTCATATTGCAATTGTATAGAAGTGCTTTCGCCTTCATTTAACGCTAGTTGTTGAAGTGGACTCACATGTCGTGTTAGCCATCTACCATCTTCAGTAAATAATACAATTACATAATAGACATCGTATTTACCCTCTGCCTCCGCCAGTATGGAAACTTCAATATTTAGTGCTTGATTAGTAACCACTTGGTTGATGATTTCACCAAAGTCTGTGAGAACACGTATATCACTTATTTTTAACCCCGGTTCCATTGAGGGCCAGCGAGAAATTCCCACTTTTTGTGTAGAATCAAAAAGGGAAGATGTATTTTGATCTTTTGGGGAAGCTTGATGTGTTTGCAAAATTTCTTGAAGCAACTTTTCTCTTAGCCATTTAGATTGAATAACAGACTGAGTTTTAATGGGCTGAAGACTACTCTTTGAAATTGCTTCCATTTCTAATTTTTTCGTATATGCTTCATAGGCTTTGATAATATCAATTGCCGCACCCTGCATGACAATTTCGCCACTTTCCAACCAATATGCGTATTCACAAAATTGAAGGACTTGTTGGGTTGAATGTGACACAAGAATCAAGGTACATCCAGAACTGGTTAATTTTTTCATGCGATCCGCGGATTTTGCACTGAAATAAGCATCGCCCGCTCCCAAGACTTCATCAACTATTAAAATTTCAGGTTGGACTGCAGTTGCAACAGCAAAAAATAATCTAGACTGCATTCCTAATGAATATACTTTTAGAGGTTGATCAAGAAATTCCCCTAGCTCGACAAAATCAATAACATCTGCAACCGCCTCATCAAATTGCGCTTTAGAAAGACCATTATATAGGAGAGACGCTTTAATATTCTCTAGACCTGTGAATTCTGGATGAAACCCAATTCCAGTATTCATTAAAGCTTGAACGACTCCGTTAACGACGATTGAACCAGTAGTCTGTTCGAAATTCCTTGTAATTAATTTAAGCAAAGTCGATTTTCCCGCTCCATTTCGACCCACCAAACCAATTCTCTCACCCTTTTTTATATTTAAATTGATATTTTTTAGTGCATGAAATTGTTGAGGTGGTATTTTGTTCTTAAACCCTAGTGCTTCTCGCACCATTTCCCATTTACTGGTGTGTAGGCCATAAGTTTTGCATACACTTTGGAAAACGATGGCATCATCAGGCAAACTCATAGAACACCTTTTTCGATTTGTTATAAAAATGATACCCCAGGGTAAAACTCAAAATACTAATACCGGTTGCAACCAAAAGATTGTGAGAAATCACTCCTCTTACGAATAAATCTTGATAAGACCAAACGTAATATGAAAATGGATTAATATAAAGTAGAAATTTTAAAGTAGAAGGAACCATAGAAGGAGTATACGCAATAGGGCTCATAATCATTAAAAGCATTGTAATAAATGAAAGTGATTGTTGGATATCTTTAATTAACAAGTTAAGTATTGAAAGTACCCAAACCACACCAGCAGTAAACATTAATTGCAGTAAAATTAAATATGGAATGATTATCACTGTCCAATTTATTGAATGAAGTAGGATCATACTGGCAATCAGCAATAAAAATATCCCCACAAACAGCGTCACATGACTTGATAGTACAGCTTGTAGCGGAATAAACTCTGAAGGATATACCGTATTCAGTAATAAGGATTTTTTACTTGACAAAGACGTTGTTCCCGTGCTCAGACCCTCCGAAAACCCCAAGAATGGAAGTAAACCGCTCATAATGAAAACCACGTACATATTTGTGGTCATATCATTTGGTTTTACCCTGAATATCACTAGATACAAGGTTGAATAAATAAAAAATAAAATAACAGGATAAAGAACAATCCATGCTAATCCAATAATTGAGCCCGCATATTTTTGGGTTACATCAGTTCGAACAGTGCCTTGCAGCAAAGTAAAATGGGTATGAATGAGCTTAAAAGGCTCTCCTAAAAATAACATCATTTGACTATCCGATCTTATTTGCATAATTATATTAAGTCACGAACAAAAAAAACTATATTGTTAAGAAACATATTTGTTTATACCTAGATACAACTAAAATGTTAAACATCTTTTTCCGTTGCCCTTCATGTGCTTATCTTCAAGTAAAGATTGATCTCTGGCAAGTAACGCACGTGCTTATGCATAGCTTGCTTGATCAGATTGAGATTTTCTTTTGTCCAATCAACTGTCTTAGACAACCCTTCTGATAGATTAACTTTAGTGCTAAAGCCTAACTGAGTGCTTGTTTTATTTGTGTCGCCAAAGCGTTTGCCTGAGCGATCCCATTTGCGAGCCTCAATTCCACCAACACCTTCATGATTATTGGTAAGTTCATTAATCATGGTGGCAAGTTCATGTATCGAAGTTTCCACACCTGAGGCAATGTTATACGATTCCCCTGCTTCTCCTTTTAAAGCACACGCAATAAGCCCATCAACCGTGTCTTCTACATAAATAAAATCACGTGTTGCAATGCCATTATTGTGCAACGGTAATGTTTGCATATGTAATGCTTTAAAAACAAAAGTCGGTAACACATTGCGCCAGATAGTATTTTCATTACCTCTCCAGCGACCGGCACCTAATATTTCACCTGGGCCATAGACATTCTGAAATCGCGCTTTTACAAAAGGGAAATCGTAAAGCTTGAAATAATAATTACCATAGAACTCACCGAAAATCTTTGACATCTGGTAAGGACTATCAAGATACAAAGAAACTTCTTCTTGTTCTACCGTTGCACTGGCAGTATCAAAAGTCTTTTTAGCCAATGAACAACCAGCAGAGGCATAAACGACTTTTTTCAAATGCTTCATTTTGTGCAGACGTTCAAATAATTTTAATGAAGTTAATGTATTATTTTCATGATCGGCAATGGGATCGATAATAGAGCTTTGATTACCATGATAAGTGGATAAATGAAACACATAATCCAAATCATCCGGCAAGTTAAACAACACTTTATCGTTTGTAATTGATTCTTCAATAAACTCAACCTGAGGATCAACAGGTACTTGTGAGATGTCGGATGACAATAAATTATCGACAACAATTATCTTTTGAGGTCCCATGGAAAGCAATTTTTTAACCAAATTGCTTCCCACAAAACCTGCGCCACCGACAACCAGTACCTTTTTTCCATAAAACTGCATGTATTAGTCTCCCCAATAGCACAGGTATAGTTTTATACCGCCTCTTTTTCTTCCATACGTAGATGCGTAAATGTCTGTTCAATGCCAAATTGACGATAATAATCAACAGTGGTTTTTACTGCTTGCGTCAGATTAGTCATGGCCTTCCAATCAAAATCTTTCTGGGTGCGTAAAGGATCTAATAAAATGGTGAATGCATCATCTGGATTTCGAGGGCGAACTTCTACTTCTTTGTCTAAAGTAATATTCAAGGCACTAACAGTGGCATCAAACAGTTCTTTAATAGAATAGTCTGCGCCTGTGGAAATGTGATAATAGCCTTGTCCTTTACCATCAACTGCTTTGACAACACAGTTAACAACATCATCGATATAGATAAAGTCTCTACGTGTGTCCATCACAAAGCAAGGCTTGTTTTGGGCGAGCCTGTGAAAAAATGTAGGCAGTGGGCCGCTGATGTTTCTTGGACCATAAGCATTTGCTAATCTTAAGGAAACAAAACTTAAACCAGAAAGTTCCACGTAGTGTTCACCTGCCGTTTTGCTAATGGCATAGCTACTATTCCGCGAATCTATTTTATGATCTAAGGAAATGGGTTGTTCAATCGGATTTAAGCCATAACATAATGCTGTTTGAAAATAGACCATTCGATTACATTTCACGCTTTTAGCAGCATTAATAACATTAATGGTACCTAGAATATTGGTTTTGCAATCTTCAACCCAATTATCAGGATTTTTATACGATGCGGCAGCATGAACAACTACATCTGGCTGGAAACTTGCGAAAAGAGTGTTCACAGCTTCTGTATTTGCAATAGTTTCTTCAACTATTTGCAAATTTTTATGAGGTTTTAAATTATCTCTTCTGCCTGTGGCAAAATTATCGATAACGAGTATTTGATCTCCTCTTGCTAATAAACGATCCGCTAAATGTGAGCCTACAAACCCCGCACCACCTGTTATTAATACTTTCATTTCACTAACCTCCTAATTTAAATTATTATAAATTGATTGTGTGCTTGCGATTCTTTTTCAATATCTGACATTAACGTTCGAAAATTTTTAGCTTTGTCATGAAATACTTGCTGCCAAATTTCATAACATAAGAATCCCCAATGCTCGCGCGAGAATTTTTTATTTTCTTCAATGTTTTTAATAACACTTTTATAATTAATAAAACTATCCTTTCGCCCAGCACCTTTATTTAAGTTATCAAATATAAAATCTCTTAATGCGCCGTTCACCCATTCCTGAAGGGGTACCGGGAACCCCATTTTGTCTTTTCGATTAATAATCTTTGATGGCAGCAGATTTTTAAAGGTATGTTTTAATAAATATTTTAACTGACCATTCGCAAATTTCACCTTCGGTGGGACTTGAGCCATAAATTCAATAAGTGGATGATGCAATAAAGGGACTCTTGATTCTATGCCATGCGCCATGCTCACTCGGTCTTCAACATGCAACAAACCAGGCATTAAGCATTTCAAATCAAAATGCATCATGGCGTCAATATATGAATCTGGCTTTTTAAACTTGTCACTATCAAATCGTTCAAGAAAATACTGAAAGATGTCATGGCGCTCTTCATTGGTGATACTGACTTCATTTTCAAGATTATTTAAGCGATTTACTAAAGAAAAATATCGATTAGCTAAGGGTTCAAAAAGCCCTTGCCGCCAAAATGATTGCATTAAAGGTTTGTAATCTTTCAACACCTGCATATTATTTACTATAGATTCCACAGGCATACTGAAATGTTCTGGCGAATAAGAGCCATCAATGCCCGCTTTGATACATTGATCAAAATATCCAATTAGATATCGCGCATAACCACCGAAGATTTCGTCTCCGCCTTGGCCACCCAACATCACTTTTACGGATGCAGAGGCTTGTTTAGAAACAATATATTGTGGAAAAGCACCAGGCCCTGCTATGGGGAAATCTAAATGATAAATAATTTTATGTATGTTATCTTTGAATTGTTCAGCACTGATGTTGCTAATATCTAAGTTCGTTTTGCAGATATCTGCAACGCTTCTCGCATATTCACTTTCATCATAGGATTTCCCTTCTAAAAACCTGCCATGAAAAAAGGGAACTTTCTTCTTGCAATGTTGAGTTGCTAATATGCCTACTAAAGAGGAATCTATTCCTCCGCTAACATAAGCACCAATTCTCACATCTGCACGGCAATGCAATGAGATGGATTCATCTAACAATTCCATCAATTTTTCAGAAAAATATTCAGGGTCTTGATTGTGATTAATCTGGTAGTTAACATCCCAATATTGCCAGCTATTGAACCCCTGCGTGCTGACTTGCATTGCTTTAGCAGGTTCAAGTTGAAAGATACCTTCAAATAAGGTTTCTTCTCTCGTCATATTTTGAAAGGTCATATATTCAACAAAAGCACTTCTCTTTGTTTGTATTTCAGACAAAAAAGGAATGAGAGCTTTTGCTTCTGATGCAAAAATAAAAGTATCTTGTTGAATGGTATAGTAAAAGGGCTTGATACCGAATCTATCCCTGGCGCAAAAAAGAGTTTCGCCATCCCAGATCGCAAAGGCAAACATGCCTTGTAAATATTGCAGGCAATTCTTACCGTATTTCTTATAAGCAGCTAATATAACTTCGGTATCTGATTTAGTTTTAAAATCCCAAAATTCGGATAAGTCTTTTTTTAATTCAAGATAATTATAAATTTCACCATTGAAGACAATAACCTCCCCAGAAGGCGCATGCATCGGCTGAAAAGCGTGTTGAGATAAATCAATAATACTCAGACGAGAATGAGCTAATCCTATATATTGATTTTGCTCCAACCATATCCCGTTATCATCTGGCCCTCGATGTGCTTGAAGTGTATTTAAAACGTTCAGTTTCTCTTCAAGATGAGCAATGCAAAAACGCTTAGTATTAAAGGCGCCCGCTATACTGCACATGGCGTGCCTCTTTGATTAATTAATAACACGAGAAAAAGATCCTTTTATCCTAAGCGCTATAATTTTCGCAAAAACGGTTGGTCTTCTGCACACCCTCAAAGTCACTTGCAAATAAGGGGGTAATTGTTTAAAAGTCTTCATTAACTGCTTTTTAAGCAGCGTCGATATATCTTTTGATTTAATTGCCTTTTGAAACTCAACTTGAGTATAGGGTTCGATAACAGTTGCTTTATTTCTTTTTTCAAATTCTAAATCAATTATCTTATCCACATCTTTGATAAAAGCTTGATAACTAAAATCCGGATTTAGAGCAATTTCCTTATAAGCGATGTCTGCCATATTTTGTAAATAGGCATCATCCGTAATTTTAGCTATCACTTCAGATATATTACTAAAATCTTTTTTCAAAACGATGTAATGCCTATCCGGGATCAAAATGCCAGAATATTCGCCCTCATACAGCACCAGAGCTGTCTTAAGAGCGATGGCTTCAAAACAACGAGGCGAAATTTGGTTAAGTTTATAGCGGCCTTCATGCGCTAGCAAGTAACGTTCTTGAACCTCAAAAAAGGAATCATTGGGATGAGTCGCCTGATGCAACGTAACTTCCTTTTCTAGCTCCCCAGTAAAGTCCATTACACTTGCCCCAGATTCAACACCCAACATCGTTTTACATGAAGTTAGAAAGTGCAACCATTTCTCGCCGTAGAGCCTATCATTCTCATGGTAGGAAATATCCACAGCAATATCTGAACGGGTAACGTTTCTTTTCCATTGATTCACAATGTCCCATTTTTCATAAGCTAATGCACCATACCAAAATGGTAGTTTCCTAGCTCTGTAACCTACATGGATGTTTCTCTCTATCATCGGCTTTTGATATTGAGTATTCAGACATTTTGGCGGAACATACCCAGTCAGTGTTTGATATTTACTCGTGGCGGGTAGCTCACGAATAGGGTAAATTTTTTCAATCTCAGCTTTTGGAAAGCAACTAAACAAAACATCTATTTTCAAGTTTTGTAACTGGAATTTCATTTTGTTTATTTCACGGTACTCATCTTGCACAAAGGCTATTTTTAATCCGTTAAATGCTCTAAGGCATTCTTTAGATTTTTGAGATACGTAATAATTGTTTAGTAAGCATATAGAATAATGAAAGATAATGACGTCAAATTTATTCAAATCTAATTTTGGTGATAGCTTTCCGACATTCGAATAAAGCCATATTTTATGTTTTGAATGTTCCGTAAAGGCTAAAATATGATCAAAAATGGTATTTGCATCAGTACCTACTTCAGGCAAATTGCATAGTAAAAGAATGTTACAAACGGTCTTTTTAGTCATTGCTTAATTGAAGTAGTAGTGTTGAAAGTGATAGTTATATACAATTTGACCTTTATAAGATATAGCTTGTTCAAAAACTAGATACATAACCAATATTGAAACCATTCAACTTACAACAAAGCTAACCCTTAAATTTTATAGAATGGTCAATATCATCCTAATCCCCTTATATAGATGATATTTTGATAGATAGGCTAAAATTACTTTGAAAATATGCACAATCGTCGGCGCAAGACCACAATTTGTTAAAGCGGCTGCAGTGTCACGAATACTCGCTACTTTTCCCAATTTACACGAAGTTATTATTCACACTGGCCAACATTATGACTATAACTTGTCTGGTCTTTTTTTCGATGAATTATCCTTACCTAAGCCAAACTATAATCTAAATGTTGGCTCGCAAATGCATGGTAAGCAAACGGCAATGATGTTAGAAGGGATAGAACATCATTTAACCATAGAAAAACCGGATTGGGTTCTTGTTTATGGAGATACCAATTCAACTCTTGCCGGCGCTTTAGCCGCGGTAAAATTACATATTCCCATTGCTCATGTAGAAGCTGGTTTGCGCTCTTTTAATCGAAAAATGCCTGAAGAAATAAATCGAATTGTCACCGATCAATTAAGCACTCTTTTATTTCCCCCGACTCAAAATGGGTTGCAGCAATTGGTGAAAGAAGGTTATCCAAAGGAGAAATTATATCTGTGCGGTGATGTTATGTTTGATGCCATTCAATTTTACAATCAGCATAATCAAAATCGAGAAACAATAGTAAGCAAACTACAGTTACCATTAAAAAATTATATCTTAGTTACTATTCATCGAGCAGAAAATACCGACGATAAGTCACGCTTACGCAATATTATTAATGCACTTATTAATTTAGCTAAAGATTTTCATATCCTTTTGCCACTGCACGCTCGAACAAAAGCAAAACTGATTGAATATGATTTATACACTAACCTTGACAATCATATCCATATTATCGTACCTGTAGGATATCTTGACATGCTAGCGCTTGAAGAGCATGCTAAAATGATTATTACTGATTCAGGTGGCGTACAAAAAGAAAGCTATTTTAATAAAGTACCCTGTATAACATTACGAGATGAAACGGAATGGGTTGAACTAGTTGAAACTGGTTGGAACGTTTTATGTTCACCCAATCAACCATTTTTATTAAACTCTTTAGTATCTGAACATCTTACCAAACTCGATGAAAAGCCTTACCCGACATTATATGGCGATGGTAATGCTTCTTCAGTTATTGCTGAAGCCCTATTCACTGCTCATAGAAGAAAAAATTTAATGCCAGTTGACTGTGAGGTACCTGAGCTTGTATGAGAAAATATAATATACTTTTGTTGGCGAATGAACGTCATATTACAACGGCTGTCATTGATCATATTCAAGCTATTACCGATTCTAAAGAAAATAAATGGTTTATTGAAAATCCTCTTATCTGCAAAACATTACATAAAGTTGATTTAAATGTCTTCGATGCCATTGGTTTTCATTACTCAATTCGAGCACATGATCGTTATTATGTTCCTAATGCATTGTATGAAAAAATAAAAGCTTATCAAGGCCTCAAATTCCAATTTTTGCAAGATGAATACAAACATGTTCATCTTACAACGCAGACAATGATTGATTTAGACATTCAATTATTATTTACTTTAGTAAAACCCTCTCTTCTTGACCTGGCATACAATTGCCCTGAATTACGAAAATTAAAAAAAATCAGTATTTTAACAGGATATACTCCCCATCATTTAGAAATGATCAATTCTCCGCCTATGAGAGAAAGAACTATAGATATTTTCTATCGCAGTCGGGTATATGATTTTTGGTTAGGAAAACTGACCCAAGAGCGAAATATCATTGCAGATGGCGTTGTGAAGCGTGCTCACCAATATTCTTTGAATGTTGATATTTCTTTAATTGAACAAGAGCGTCTTTATGGTCCCCACTGGTTTGCAAAGCACATGCAATCCAAAACCGTTCTTTGTACAGAAAGTGGCGCAAGCATATGGGATTTTAACGGCAATGTTGAGAAAGAAGTAAAGCAAGCACTCAGAAAAGCCCCCCATCTTAATTTCGATCAAGTTCATGAGCAAATATTAAAACGTTATGAAGGCAATTTAATGTATAATGCTTGCTCGCCCCGTCTTTTCGAGGCAATTGCATTACGCTCGGCATTAATTATGTTTCCTGGGGAATATAGCGGTGTCTGCGAACCGGATAAACATTATATCGCTTTAGAAAAAGACTTCTCTAATTTTAAGGATGTTGTTCGTAAAATTAGAGATTTGGATTTTTTGCAAGAATTAGTTGATTTTGCATATAAAGATATTATTACCAGTGGTCGCTTTGCACACTCCAGGTTAACTCAACTAGTAAATAATGAGATACATTCACTTTTATCACAAAGAAACATGCTTGAATGTTCTGTTAATCTTTCTGCAGAAGATATTACAAAATCTATACAGGATAAAACGAGGAAATATCGTTTACTTAATGCATATCATATCCTCCTATCTGAATTGGCGTTCTCGATAACGAATACTTTCAATATCCTATTTGATCCAAGGCATAGCTTTAAAAAAAAATGCGGGCTGCTTCTAAAAGGTATGAAACGCTATTTTGCTTATGTTTTACCGCGTTTCAGAGAGAGCTAAGATTTCTAAATGTGATGTTTTTCACTTTGAATAGCATTTAGACTGCAGCTTTGCTCACTGATCTGATAATCTGCATCGCATTTACAATGAACCAAGCCCTTACCCTTTAATTGTACCCCGCATTTGCACATCCAACCGCGATGTTTTGCTGGAACGCCAAGTACGAGTTCAAACGGTTTGACATCGCGATTGACGACGGCTCCTGCTCCAATAAAAGAATATTCACCGATGGTAACGCCACACACAATGGTGCAATTTGCTCCCAAAGTTGCCCCACGCTTCACTAGAGTTGGACGGTATTCACTTTTGCGCACAATCGCTGATCGTGGATTATAAACATTGGTAAAAACCATGCTCGGCCCACAAAAAACATCATCTTCTAAGCGAATAGCATCGTAAATTGAGACATTATTCTGTATTTTGACATTATTGCCAATAATAACATCATTCCCGACGTAGACGTTTTGGCCAAGTGAACAACCTAGTCCAATTTGAGCACCGCCGGATACATGCGTCCAATGCCAAATGCGACTCTCATCGCCAATTTTGGCACCTTCATCTATGATAGCTGTTGGGTGAACAGTAACACTCATTTTAAACTTCCAATGGTAAAGGAATGCGCCTGTCATCTTTTGCAGATTCATAAGCGGCACATAATAATTCAAGTGATTTGAGACCCTCGCGACCATCTGTTAGTGGTGTAGCTTGTCCACGTAATACTTGGATGACATTTTCATAATAGCGTTTATGTCCAAACCCATAAACGTTCGTTGGGGTATAATTGGTATGCAAAATGGTGTCATCTTCTTCTTTTTTAGTTGCAAAGTCCCAAAGTTGAATTTCATTGACGGCCACGCCACCAATTCGAACACTTCCGTGTTCTCCTAGAACTGTTATGCTACCTTCTAAATTTTTAGGATAGGTCAACATGGTGACATTAATAGAGCCAAGAGCGCCACAACGCCATTTAACGTTCATTACGCCGGTATCCTCTACTTCTATTCGACGTGCAAGCGTGCCCGTGAAGGCCTGAATACTTTCAACTGGCCCAATAAGCCAAGTAAGGAGATCAATATAGTGGCTTGCCTGATTCATAAAAGCGCCACCGTCTAAGTCTCTTGTTCCTCGCCATTTTGCACTATCATAGTAAGATTGAGGACGGGTCCAAAAAACATTGATATTCACCATGTAAATCTTACCAAAACGATTCTCTTCAATGGCTTTTTTAAGATGTTGCAAAGGTGGATTAAATCTGTTTTGTTTTACGACAAATAAACGAACATTGGCATCATCGCATGCTTTCACCATTCGTAAACCATCGTACCAATTGGTGGCCATGGGCTTTTCTGTTAAAACATGGCGGCCTGTTTGAGCAACTTCAATTGCCTGTTGAGAATGATAGCCACTGGGCGTTGTCAAAACCACGATATCGGCATTGGATTGTGCAAGCATATCACTCATTTTTGTGTAAGGATTAGCGTGAGTTTTGTCTGCGGCATCGATAAGGGCCTTCGTATCGGTATCACATATACCAACAATTTCTGCCTCTTTTGCGTGCGATTCAAGCGCTTCAAAATGATTTTTTGATATTCGACCACATCCTACAAGAGCAAAACGAATTTTACGATCACGAATTGGCATTGTTTTATTGATCATTTTAAAGCCTTATGCAGAAAATGACTTCTATTCTCATAATCTCCAGATATCAATACCTAATTCTTTAGCATGCTTTTGATTAATAATGCCTTTGACATCGATAATGATTCCATTGGGTTTTAATTTGCTTGCAAATTCATTGAGGGTCATTTCTTTATAAAAACGATGGCCAACCGCAATAATTAAAGCCTGAACATTGTTGATATCAACAAAGTTTTGCAAATCAACTTGGTATTCTGTTTGGGTTTGTTTTGTATCTGCAATAGGATCGTGTACTTTGACCTTGACACCAAAATCTTGAAGTTCTTTAATAATGTCAAAAACTTTGGAATTTCGAATATCCGAACAATCTTCTTTAAACGTGACACCTAAAATTGCGACTGTTGTATCTTTACTGTATGTGCCTGAGTTCAGCAATTTCTTGATGGTTTGTGCTGCTACATATTTACCCATGAAATCATTTATTCTTCTTCCTGCGAGAATGACTTCGGGATGATAGCCAACTGTTTGTGCTTTATGAGTAAGATAATAGGGATCAACGCCTATACAGTGTCCGCCCACCAAACCTGGTTTGTATGCGTGGAAATTCCATTTGGTGTTTGCAACCGAAATTACTTCATTCGTATCAATGCCTAATTTGTCGAAAATGATTGATAATTCATTCATTAAGGCAACATTGATATCACGCTGTGTATTTTCAATGACTTTCGCAGCCTCTGCGACTTTTATTGAAGAAGCTTTATGAACGCCCGCTTTAACAACTTTATTGTAAAGCTCATAGATGATATTTAAAGCTTTCTGATCATTAGCCGAAACAATTTTAACTACTTTTTCGAAAGTATGTTCTTTATCACCGGGGGTTATTCGTTCAGGACAATATCCAACAGAGAAATCGTGACCAAAACGAAGACCTGAAATAGATTCTAATACAGGAACACAATCTTCTTCAGTGGCGCCTGGATAAACTGTAGATTCGAAAACAACAATATCGCCTTGCTTTAAGCATTCAGCGACTATTTTAGAAGCACTTAATAAATGTCTTAAATCTGGTTTATTGGCATTATCAATTGGAGTGGGCACTGAAATAATATAAAAATCAGCCTCTTTCAGATCAGCTTGCTCATGCGTGAATGTAATATTTGTTTTGCTTAATTCAAGCGAGGATACTTCTTGAGAATAATCTTTGCCGTTCTTTAGTTCTTGAATTCGTTCTTTTGATATATCAAAACCGATGACATGTTGATGTCTACCTAAATGAACCGCAACCGGTAACCCTACATAACCTAAACCAATGACGGCGATTTTTCGACTACTATCCACAATTCCCTCTGCGTTTAAGCTGACTTAAAATTTGTTGTTATTTGAATAACCATTATCTAGTTATTGACTATAAAAACAAAATCTTAACTTCCATGAGTCTTATCAAAGTTTAGAAATCATAGCATTACAGAAAGCTCATATGATAGACTTTTTAGTAATCATTTCGATGATAAGCTCTAGTAACGTATTGATTGTGATTAGGAAAAACAACCCTAGTGGTTTCTCATTTTCCTTATACTATTTAAGGTTTAATATTCTCTCATGCTCAAAGAAAAAATAAGAAAAATAGAGTTTATCGACGTACATTCACAACGCAAACACCTTGGCAATAAAATTCCACTAGCAATTGAAAAAGTTCTTGAGCATGGAAACTACATAATTGGGCCAGAGGTAATTGAACTTGAAAAACAACTTCTTGCTTATACACAAGCAGAAGACGTTATAACCTGCGCAAATGGCACTGATGCCTTAAAATTATTATTAATGACGCACAATATCGGACCCGGCGATGCTGTTTTTGTTCCAACTTTCACTTTTGCCTCAACAGCAGAAGTGGTTGCTGAATCAAAAGCAACACCAGTGTTTATTGATGTCTGCCCTCATACATTTAATATCGATCTCAACAGTCTGCAGCAAGCGATAGAAACTCTTGATAAAAAATTGACGGCCAAAGGCATTATCGCTGTAGATTTATTTGGCTTGCCTGCTGATTACTCTGCAATTCAAGAAGTTGCTGATAAACATCAATTATGGGTTATAGCTGATGCCGCTCAAAGTTTTGGCGGCTCTATTAATAATAAAAAAGTAGGTACCTTAGCTGCTACAACCGCTACCAGTTTTTTCCCTTCCAAGCCATTAGCTTGCTATGGTGATGGTGGCGCCATCTTTGTAAATGATAAAAGACTCGGTGCGCAGTTAAGATCGTTAAGACATCACGGTTGTGGCGCCTATCGATATGACTATATTCATGTTGGTTTAAATAGTCGCTTAGATACACTTCAAGCAGCCATTTTATTAGAAAAGCTTAAAATTTTCCCCACAGAATTAAAAAGACGAAATGCTATAGCCGAATTTTATAATCATGCATTACAAGATGTCGTTCAAATTCCGACAACCCCAAAGAATACGGGGCATGCTTATGGACTCTATACCATTGGCTGCCAAGTTTCGCAAAGAGATGAACTAAGCCAGGCTTTGCAAGCAAAAGGTATACCCACTAATGTGTATTACCGTAAACCCTTACATTTGCAACCCGCTTATTCCCATTTTCCAAGAGCAAGTGAAAAACTCAAAACTGCAGAGGTAGCCTGTAATAAAGTTCTGAGCTTGCCGATGCATCCCTACTTATCAGATGAACAAGTGGAATACATCGCTTCGCAGGTTAAAAAAGCTTTGTCTTAAAGGATATCCTACTACGCCTAAAAGGCTTCGTAGGACAGCCCGCTTCCATTGGGTTGACTACTCAGAAACAGTACAATCCCCTTTTGCATCAGGCGCGTGATAATAACCTGAACTGACTACATACTGATCTTGTATGGAAACTACATAACTACTTTTACAACCGACTTTCTTCGAAACCGGATCGTTCCAATAATAGCTGACCCAGCCACCACCTTTTTTTGCCTTTGCCAGCATATCCCGAATGATATAATTGCCTTTGATATCTTTATCATCATATTTAATGGTACCGACCATCGTAGGATCGCCCCCATCGGCTAGTACGACCCCTTTGTAATCAACGATAAATACATAGGTAAGCCCTTTCACAAATGCGCCATTCGGTTTATTAAATTCAGTAAAAGCCGCTTTTTTTCCATGCGCTTTAATATAATTCACAGCTGTTCCAACAAAAGATTTCACCTGCGCTTGATCGGGTTGTGATTGTGGAGCTGGATTTGGGTTATCTTGTGCGCTATGGCTGCTTGAGCTCCATACCAAGAGGCCTAAGATAGCCATCAAAGCTAAGTGAAAAGTTCTTTGATTCATTGTTCTCTCCTTCCGTGGTTACCAAACTTTCTTTGTATTCTAGACCATTTGTAAAATGGAATCGATATGAGCAATATGGAATTAAGCTGACCAACAATCTACAAGGGAAGATTTTACTATGGACTTCTTTGTAATTTATTCAAACTCTTGATGTTTAAGCTTCCTTTAGGAACATGAATTTCAGGATGAACATCTCCATCTTGCACCCAATCAAATATCGTTTCTTTATCAATTTTCCTTTTTTCAAAAAAGTTAAAATAAAAAGGAAGCACATCTTCATCTACAACATTGATTTGAAAATTCTGATTCTCTTTGAGAAGGTTATCAGTGATGAAGTTCATCAAAACAGTTCCCTGACCTCTCCCTTTGTATTCATCTTCGACTTCAATCCACATCAAACGTAAAGCTTCAGTGTCATTCATTAATGTGGCTACACCAATTTTTTCTTCTTTATAAAAAAAATCCACAACCATTTGTGAATTTGCATATCTAATATCAAATCTATACATAGAAATCCTTTGGAATTTTAGCGGAGTTACAGCTGATTCTACTACAAATAAAGTAGTCAAATGTTATTAAGCCGATAGTCGAGTGCTTTAATGCGACAACTTGAAGCAGACTAATTAATGATAGGTCAAAAAAAGCCCATTATTTTTAAGTGACCTACTATGTAAACACCTTATTTTTATGAAATTATAGAAAAACGCTGTAGGTGAATTTGCGCATTTGCGTTTCACCTTTTACCAAATTGGGGGACTTGTGACATGCAGTATATAAAGAATACAAAGAATCCATTTAAAAGACATCTCTTATCCCTAGTCACATTTATTTCTTTTGGTTTTATCGGTTCTGTCTATGCAGATAATATAGTTCAAGATTTGTCTTGCGATATAAAAGAATTTCTTGGCTTTAATTCCGCTAAAGAACTCTCTAAATGTATTAATAAAGATGATCTCTGGAAACATATGGTCAATTTAGAAAATCTAGCCAAAGCAAATCCAGGCCCTGATGGTCACCCCTCTAGAAATGCCGGTGAACCGGGCTATAAAGCCTCTGTTGATTATATTGCAAAATTAATGAAAGAGGCCGGGTATAATGTCACGATTCAACAGTACACCATTCCTTACTCTGCCTTTACTAGCATACCTAGCTTTTCAGAAGTTTCGCCATCAAGTCAATCATTTGCGGTAGGTACTGACTACAGTGTTCCTAACTATTCAGGAAGCAGCAATCTCGTTTCAGCCCCCGTTCAATCTGTTGGCGGTATTATTATTCCGCCCACACCTGCACCCAGTTCTACCAGCGGATGTTCAATGAGTGACTTTTCTGGTTTTACAGCTGGTAACGTTGCTTTAATTCAACGTGGTGGTTGTAACTATGCAAATAAAGTTATCAATGCCATAGCAGCTGGCGCAACCGGCGTTATCATTTTCAATGAAGGTAATCCAGGAAGAACCTCACCAGATGGTTGTGCTCTAGTTGATGAAAACACAGGAAATGCCTATGTATCACCAATTCCTGTTATATGTAATTCTACCTTTGCTGTTGGGCAAGAATTATATACTCAAGCACAAAGTAGCACTCCAAAAATTGATTTGAATATACAAACCATTGTTGATCTCAATCGTGCTGACTATAACTTAATTGCTGAATCACGCTTTGGCGATCCAAACCATATCGCTGTGGTTGAAGGTCACCTCGATGCCATCTATGGCGAAGGCATGTTGGACAATGCTTCAGGCTCGGTCACCATTTTAGAAACAGCCTTAAAAATGCGAAATACCCCAACCCGAAGCAAACTACGTTATATCTGGTTTGGTGGTGAAGAAATAGGAGCATTAGGATCAACTTACTATGTTAGTGGATTATCAGCTTCGGATATAAGTAAAATTGTATTTGACCTTGACGCTGATGTGACAGCTACTCAGAACTATAATATCAATCTCGCAGATCCTAACTATTCTGCTAGTGCCAGCTTTTTCCCGACTAGCCCCATCAATGTGCTCACTGCATCACAGTTGGGAAATAACTATTTCATCAATTACTTTTCATCGATTGGGAAAGTAGCCATAAGTGCACCATTTGGTAATGATGGCACAGACTCACAGAACTTCGCCTTTATCGACGTACCCAATAGCGGAATGCTCACAGATCAAAATTGCTGTAAAACGCAAGAGGATGTCAATACATGGGGAGGTTATCTTGGCAATTATGAAGGAAACATTTCAAGAGGAATACCTTTGAATGTTAATCCCCCAAATATAGATGGCGGTTGTGTTGATACACCTTTTAGATGGTGCGACAACTTGAGTAATAACGATCCAAATGTTTTAGAGTTTATTTCTAAAGGATTTGCGAATGTTGTTTATAACATTGCTAATGACAAAACGCTTAATCCTTCTGGAAAACGAATGTATCCATATGGACCACACCATATGTGGCCAACTAGGCACCATCATCATATGTAATCTGATTGTGATTTCCTAATCGTGCCCCCCATTTGGGGTTGCACGATTAGAGATTTTTTAGCCAAAAGTTTGTGATTCTAACGCCCAACCTGCGTGAAATCCTAAGGACCAATATTTACCGGCTTCAACTACTTTACCGGTAAAGCCTTCACCACGTGCAATTCCAACGGGTATACAAAAAATTGTTGTCACTGTAGTCGCACCTAGGGCTAATAATGCTGCAACAGGAGCCATTGCTACTGGTTTCCAGCCAAATGCAGCCGTTGCACCGCCAACCACAGCTGTCGCAATGGCGGCTTCCATAAATAATCCACCAGAAATTTGTTGAGTTTCATTGATATCTAAATGTCTCATCGGTTTTACCTAAATTTGAATTAAGGCGGAATTTTACTAGTCCGCTGACTTTCTGTCAACTAATTTAGGCCTTTTATCGCCAAAATGGACAATAATTTATAAAAATCAATATGTTATAAAAGAATAGTGGCACTTTCCCTCTCCCAATATTGGGAGAGGGTGGCTCAAAGAGCCGGGTGAGGCTTAATTAATTCTTATGTCGCCACACTCATATCCAAATCCTCATTCGCCTTGACCGCCCCCATGACCACCTCAAAAGCCTTGTCTTCGATAGACTTTTGTTCATGTTTGAGAGAAACATAGCGAATGGTCAATTGAATACCGAGCGGCTTTTCTTGGAAAACCCTCAACAAAAACTGTGGTTTCGTAGTGGTTGTGATTTGCGCTTCAAGCTTTGAAATCACTGCATGGATTGCTTCCAGTGAGGATTTAAAACTAAAGGTAAAAACTATTTTACCTTCCACATAAATATGTTCGGCTGAAAAATTAACTATCGGATTTGCAGCGATTAAACTATTGGGGATCTTGATGACTTTACCTGTTTTATCCCCCCACATTAAATCACTGGCTTCTTCAATTGAAAAATAAAGTGGTCCAATATCTTTGACATAACCACTGTATTTGCCAACCTCAATATAATCTCCTTCCACAAAGAGATCGCGCCACATAATAATCAACCACCCAATGAGATTCATCAGGTATTCTTTTTGAGTGATAGTAAAAGCCGCAGAGATAACGCCAACAACGGTTAATAAAAATCCAAAGCCATCGACCCAGATTTTAGCCATAAAAAAGAGAAAACAGAAAAACAACACATAGCGCACCGAGACACGCCATTTAATGCTTTGCTTTTTATCTTTGATTTTTCGGATCAAGACAAGCTCAGTCATAAAATCGATGAGCAACAAAAAGGTGATGGTACTGCAGGCTTTTAACAGATTGAGATAAACTTCACTCATAACAACTACTCTATCTTAGACAAAAAACAATTATGCTGTAGGGTGGGCAAAGCGTAGCGTGCCCACCCTACGAAGGAGTTACACTTGAAATCCAATGAGGCGTTTCGGGAGCCTAGGACGCGCATGATTTTCAATGTACTCAATAACCATCGTCGCTAAATCATCACCGGTCACTGATTCGATAATTCTAAGGCCAGGAGATGAATTCACGTCAATGATACGTGGACCTTCTTTGGTTCTTAATAAATTAACGGCTGCCAGCTTCAATCCTAATACTCTAGCCGCTTTCACGGCTAATTTCTTTTCCGTAATAGTCATTTTAACGGCAATTGAACCCTCAACTAACGGTTGAGTGCTCATTTTATGCTGGTGAACTTTTTCAACAGCCCCAATCACTTTATTGCCTAAAACGATACAACGAATATCTTTACTCACACTTTCTTTAATAAACTCTTGAGCGATAAAATTCGCTTTTAAGCCTCTAAAGGCTTGAATAACCGCTTCTGCTGCTTTATTGGTTTCAGCCAGAACAACTCCCTTTCCTTGAGGACCATCTAGCAATTTAATCACCAGGGGTGCACCACCCACAATTTTAATCATATCTTTGGTATCGCCAGGATAATGCGCAAACGCCGTGGTTGGCATCGCAATGCCTGCTCTACCCAATAATTGATGGGCATAAAGCCTGTCTCTTGAATGCGCAATCGCTGCGGAGCTATTCATGCAAAAGGTGCCGAGTGATTCAAATTGCCTTAATATAGCTACCCCATAAAAAGTCACTGAAGGTCCAATCCGTGGAATAATCGTATCGAATCGATGTAAAGGATGCCCTTGGTAATGAACGGTGGGTTTGTTGGAGCTGATATCAACATAACAACGGGTTGCATTCACGACTTCAATTTTATGACCACGGTTCTCAGCTACTGATACCAGCCTTTCTTTTGTATAGCTATTACGAGCACTACTTAATATACATATTTTGAAAGACTTTTTATGGCGCTTGGGTACAATATGATCATAGGCGCTGGTGTTCATTCCCCCTAACATAAAGGATTTTTCAGGAACAACCAGCAATTTTCCTTGCATGGCAGAACGGCCTATTAACATCCGATAAGCCATGGTTTCTCTATCGGTTAAAGTGATTTCTATTGGCCATTTTTTTTTGCCAAATTGCGCTAGCGTGCGAATAACATAACGCAGCTCTGATTGACCATTAGAGCTGATAATTTCGCGCTCATCCACCAAATGTGCTTTACAAAAAACTTCCACATCAGGGCGCTGTGGGATGGGATGGATCCCAAAGTGTACTTTGGTTTCACCATCCTCAATGATTTTTTCCACCATAAATGCATGTAGAGCAGACGTTTTTGCGCCGGTATCGACTTTGGCACGAATGGCAGGAAGCTTTAGCTCAGGTAGCGCTATCCATTCTTCCCAACCAATTTCTAGTGGTTTGCTCATAGCTGATTTCAATTTTCCAATTAAGTTATTTGGCTGATATTTAAGTTATTAAATAAAGATAACTATATTATAGTGCTTGATAGAGAGGATAAAAATAGATTTTTTACTGTTCTTATAGAAAAGGCTGTCATTGTAATTTGCCATGCCTGGCACGTAATTATAGGTTGATTAGTTTATGAAGCTATTTCTTTTCTTAAATATTCTAATCTTCTTCTGCAAACAAATCATTTAAGGTAACAACACCATCAACCATTTTCTTTGAATAGAGTGTTTCCTTAATGCCATTTGCTGAAATTATTGCCAAAAAAATAAGCTTTTTTGTTTGTGTCACCCTTTTAAAGATATCAATCTTTTTTTGTAGTGCTGCGGCATACTGTTTATCAATTACAAAAGGTTTTTCAGTATACTTGATTTCGCATAAAGTAATGGCATCATCACTGCGATCTATTAATAAGTCTATTTGAGCTCCTTCTTCACCTTCTTTTCTTGTATTCAATCGCCATGCTGAAATACTCTCCGCCGTTTTAATTTTTAAAGCTTTGGTTATTTGATTTATATGTTTATGGCAAATAGCTTCAAACGCATATCCTGCCCATACATGATATTTTGGTTTTTGTATTTGCATTAACCAATGTTGAGGGGTGATTTTTTTCATTTTAGTGGCTGCTAACCAATATATATGAAATAAACAGAATTCATCTATTACCTTGTAATATTCACCTCGCGCTTTATCCCAGGATAAAAACGATTGAATAAAATTGGTATGTACAAGTTGTGTTAGTCGTTCTGTTAAACGCCCACCGCCGTCTGATAATTTTGCGCAAGTCTCTAGTGTTGAGCGACTTTGACCTTCTTTTTTTTGCGCGATGAGATTAATTAATTCAATGTAAGCCTCAGATCCCTTAAAAAGTGACTGGAACAACTTTTTAAATTCATCATGTAGCGGGGCTTGTTTATTAAAGAAGATATTTTGTATATTTTCTGGGGCTGATAATCCAGGCTCTATGTATTTTAAATAATACGGGATCCCACCAAGTGTCATATATAATTCCAGAACATGATTTTTATTGAGTTTGATACTCTTAGATGCTAAATAATCGTTAGCTTCTTTTAAATTAAAAGCATCCAATTTTATCTCACAGGTACAGCGATTATGTAATCCACCTTTGTTATAAATGATATTTTTGATTAACCATGAAGCACTAGAACCACAAACGATGAGTATAATATTAGGATTTGCTGACCAATGACGATTCCAATAATAGTCTAAAGCTTCCATCAAACCTGAGCGTCTTGTCGCCATCCAAGGAAGCTCATCAAGGAATATGACTGTTTTACTTTTTGAATTTGAGTTTTGGATAAATTGCGTTAATGATCTAAAGGCTTCTTCCCATGAAGTGGGGGGAGCAATTTGAATACCATGCATAAAGGTCTCTGATAAACCTTCAGCAAAATGAAACAATTGCTTTTTAAGCGCCCCCTTTTGTAATCCAGTTGCTTTAAAAAATTGACAGTCCTTTTTTTCGAAAAACTGACGAATTAAAAATGTTTTGCCAACTCGTCTTCTACCATATATTACGACAAATTCAGCTTCGCGTGACTGATAAACTTTGTTTAATCTATGGATTTCAGGAATTCTACCTATAATCATATTAATTCCATACCGGACACTTATAGCACCATTATAAGTGTCCGGTATTTTAAATCAAGCCCATTTATCGGACACTTATAGTCATGCTATAAGTGTCCGATATTTCAAGAACCATGTAACGTATTGATTTTAAAGAGATAATTATTCAACCAAGGTTCTTCGCAGTGCCCGCGCCTTAGTCAAAGTCTCTTCGTATTCTTCTTCAGGGGATGAATCCACCGTTACCGCCCCACCCGTTTGAAAAGTAATCTTTTTTTTGTTCATCACAAAAGTTCGAATAGTGATGGAGAGATCCATATCGCCATTAAAACCAAGATAGCCCATGCTGCCGCAATAGGCCCCGCGCACGGTGGGTTCAATTTCTGCAATGATTTCCATGGCGCGGATCTTTGGTGCGCCGGTGATGGAACCGCCTGGAAATGTCGCTTTGAGTAAATCAATCGCCGTTTTATTCTCTTGTAATTGTCCTTCGACCACAGACACTAAATGATGAACCGTTGCAAAGGATTCAAGGCCACATAATTGTGGCACTTTAATTGTGTGTGGCAAACACACTCTAGAAATATCATTGCGCATTAAATCCACAATCATCACATTCTCAGCCCAATCTTTTTCACTTGCAATAAGCTCTTTACCATTAGCTTCATCAATCATCGGATCGTGATGACGAGGACGTGTTCCTTTGATAGGCCGAGCTTGCACTTGCTTGCCACTTAATTTTAAAAATCGTTCAGGAGAAGCACTGGCAACAACCCAATCGTTATACTGCAGAAAAGCCGCAAAAGGAGCTGGGTTATTCAGGCGCAGCTTGCGATAAATATCAAAAGGTTCCACGCTCGGTTTATCAGCCGTAAATCGTTGCGAGATATTCGCTTCAAAAATATCCCCGGCGCGAATATATTCGATCACTCTTTCAACGGCCACTTCATAGCTTTGTTTATTAAAGGTGGAACTGATAGCCTCATCTGTTATCGCAAAAGGAGCTAAGGTTTTGAGTGGTTGAGCTAAAAATCCTAACACCCATGTTAATCTTTGTTGTGCACGCTGGGTTCTTTGCTTTAAAGCTTGCTCTGGATATCCGCTTGAAAAAACCCAAGCGCGTTTTTGCTCGTGATCCCAAGCAATCACCACATCATAAAAGCCTAAAATCAACTCAGGAAGCGCTAAATCATCGATGGGACTTTGCGGAATTTTTTCTAAATATCCCCCTAATTCATAACCTAACATGCCAGCAACGCCGCCTTGAAAGGGAGGCAAATTCTCTATTCTTGGTTGAGTATATTGTTGCCATTGCGCTTGCAGCACTTCAAAGGGATCTCCCTCAAATGTTTTATCACCAAGGGTTATCACACCCTGCTTGCAAGTCATCATCTGGAAAGGATCTACGCCTATAAAACTATATCTTCCTTGGCTGTCGATGCGTGCGCTATCCAAAAATATGGCACCCTGCTTGGGAAGGGCAGCAAATAACGCTAAGGGATCGGAATATGGTATTTCTTCAACCAACGGAAAATCAAACATAACATTCCTTTACGGCAAATACGGTGGAAGAGTGGGTAAAAATAATTCTGTCACCAGTATGGGAGATGATTTAATTGAAAAAACCGATCGCCTTCCCCACAGATCTTCAGGTGTTAAATCAGCAAAAACTTTCGCAGCCAAAACATCTGAATGTTTCACATAGGCATATTCAAATGAGCCACGAGTAACGTCAGGGTTATTATAAAGTAGCGTTTCACCAAGCAAATTGGTGCCCAACTTTTCAAATTGAGAAAAATGCAATTCATAGGTCTTGGGTGGAATAATCACTCGGCCATAAGTCAGCGCAATATTGTCTTCATTTTGCAATAAAACTTGGCGAACAAAAGGAACCTCGGCACTTTGCATCCCAATCACTTTATATTCATCAATGAAAGCTTTTTCAAAACACTGCTCAATGACCTTTACCGATAAGGTATTGCAGATACGCTTTAAAGCTTGGCTTAAAATGTACGGTTTAGTCATCCATTCTTTAATCAAGTTTGGTGGCGGCATCGTTAATTGACTGATGTCGCTTACCCATTGTAGATCGGTCATAAAAACCCTCAGGCGTTTATTGAAAAAACAAGGAGTTGGGTAAACCCAAGGAAATTGTTAGTTTGATAACCAATTGTTTGCCTTTGCCCACCCTACGTTAAGACCTATATAATGTCTTTTAATAATAAGATCAACAGCGTTAAAAGTTAAATGCCTAACAAGTCATTCTATTCAAAGCCACTAGGCAAATTGGGACTCCCACTGAATCAGTGGGATCTCATTATTCTTGTCTTGTTCTTTGGATTGCTCGTTGCATTAGTCTGGGGCGCCGAGCAAATGACTGTTCCCTATCAATTGGGAAGTCGTATTCCCATTTCATTAGATCCGGCAATGTTGCCCCAATATGCGATCTCAACTGTTATTCGGATGGCAATCGCTTTATTCTTTTCTTTGCTTTTCACTTTTACGATTGCGACCCTCGCCGCTAAAAGCAGACGCGCCGAGCGGGTTATATTGCCTTTTATTGATATTATGCAGTCTGTTCCCATTCTGGGATTTTTATCCATCACAATTCTGGCATTTATTTACTTATTTCCAGGAAGCCAATTAGGCCCTGAATGCGCGGCTATTTTTGCTATCTTCACCTCGCAAGTTTGGAATATGGCCTTGAGCTTTTATCAATCTTTGCGCACCGTTCCCAAAGATCTGCAAGAAGCGGCCGCGATGTTACATTTGAGTCCTTGGCAACGCTTTTGGCGTTTGGAAGTACCTTTTGCAACACCGCCTCTTATCTGGAACACCATGATGTCATTGTCGGCGGGTTGGTTTTTTGTTGTTGCCTCTGAAGCTATCTCTGTGAATAACCAAAACATTACCTTGCCGGGTATTGGGTCCTATATCTACAAAGCCACCTTAGAATCAAATTACCTGGCGATTAGTTATGCGCTGATGACCATGTTTGTGATTATCATCATTTACGATCAATTGGTATTTAGACCACTTATCACTTGGTCAGAAAAATTCAAACTGGAATCCAATCCAGAATCTTATACTGAAACCTGGTTTCTGAATCTGTTACAACGTGCACAGTTAATCCACTATATCATTAAGCTATTACGTAACATTCGTGATTTGATTACGATGCCTATTTTTCCTAAACAACAAAAGCTGCAGAAACTCTCTCCAAAAGTCCGACAGGCTATCTCTTGGACTGCAGTGACTTTCTGGAATAGCGCCTTATTTATCGCCATTGTTGGATCGATTATCGGACTTTCTCATTTTATTTATACTTCAGTAACTTTATCAGAAGTCCTCGAAGTCTTCGGATATGGCCTCATTACAGCATTAAAAATTGCCGTGCTAATTGTGCTTTGTTCCATTTTTTGGGTCCCGATTGCAGTTTGGATTGGATTACGACCCAAAGTGGCGACTTTTATTCAGCCGGTTGCGCAGATCTTAGCAGCTTTCCCTGCCAACTTAGTCTATCCCGTGCTGTATATGGTGATACTAAAATACAATCTCAATATTAATATCTGGACTGCGCCTTTACTTATTCTTGGCACCCAATGGTACATCTTGTTTAATGTGGTTGCAGGGGCCGGTAGCTTGCCTCAAGAATTGCATCTGGTGGCACAAAATTATGGCCTCAAAGGCTGGTTATGGTGGCGTAAATTAATTTTACCTGGCATCTTTCCTTATTATGTGACAGGAGCAATGACAACAGTGGGTGGTTGTTGGAACGCCAGTATCGTTGCGGAAGTGGTAACTTGGGGCCATGAAACGCTACATAGCGTAGGCATAGGAAGTTACATTGCCCAATACACCTCCGTTGGAGATTTTCCCCGAATTGCTTTAGGTATTGCCGTTATGACTTTATATGTTGTTATTATTAACCGTTTTGTTTGGCAAAAACTTTATGATTTTGCAGAAGAAAGATTCCACATAGGTTCAACATGAACACTGAAACAGATAAAAAAGTCATCTTTAGCGTTAAAGACTTACGCAAAACGTTTCGTTCTTCCGAAGGCCAAGAACTGGTTGTTCTTGAAGATCTTAATTTCACCATGTACGAAAACGAAATTGTGGCTTTGCTTGGCAAGTCTGGTTCAGGTAAATCCACTATCATGCGTATTATTGCAGGGCTCATCAAGCCAACCAGTGGTCAAGTGATTTACCGCGGACAACCGGTAACCGATCCCGTACAAGGGATAGCCATGGTTTTTCAAAACTTTGCTCTTCTTCCCTGGTTAACGGTGTTACAGAATGTAGAGTTGGGCTTAGAAGCCCTTGGCATTGAAAAACAACAACGACGTAAGCGCGCCTTAAAAGCAATTGATACCATCGGTCTTGATGGGTTTGAATCAGCTTATCCTAAAGAATTATCTGGCGGTATGCGCCAACGCGTTGGTTTTGCAAGAGCGCTGGTAGTTGATCCTGAGTTACTGCTCATGGATGAACCTTTTTCCGCCTTAGATGTCTTAACCTCTGAAAGTTTAAAAGGCGATTTACTGGATCTCTGGCTTGCCAAGCGCACCCGCACAAAAGGGATTTTATTTGTTACCCATAATATTGAAGAAGCCGCATTAATGGCCGACAGAATTATTATATTTGCGGGTAATCCTGGGCGCATTCGTGCTGAATTATCCGTTACAACACCTTTGCCACGCAATGAAGAAGATCCTCACTTTCGTAAACTGGTTGACGATATTTATACTTTAATGACAACCAGTGAAAGAAAACGTGTCAGACTAGAAGATGCAGGTACTGATTTCCAAAAAATGGGATTGGGCTATCGCTTACCCAATGTGGAAGTTTCCGAAATCATTGGTTTTGTTGAAGCTATCGCAGAAGAAATTGCAGGGCCTATCGACTTACCCTTACTGTCAGAAAGCTTGCATTTAGAAGCAGACACTTTATTTGCGCTCACCGAAGCCCTTGAAATTGTTCATTTTGCAACCGTTTCTAAAGGTGATATTACGCTCACCCCAGAAGGAACCAAGTTTGCCAATGCCAGCATTCAAGAACGAAAGAAACTTTTTGCAACCCAATTAGATCGCGTTCCGCTTGCAAAACATATTCGTGATACACTAGATAACCGTACTAATCATCGTGAAAGTGAAGAGTACTTTTTAAATGAGCTCAATGAATATCTCACCAGCACTGAAGCCGAGAGAGTGTTAACAGTGATGATTGATTGGGGTCGTTATGCTGAAACCTTTGCTTATGATTATGATTCAGGAATGTTAAGTCTTGAAAACCCCAAATAAAATCTTATTGCTTCTTATCAGCACCATGATGCTGCCCAATGCTTTTGGCGCCTCCAAAGATGAACCTGTGCAAGTAGTGATTACAGGTGTTGATAAAGCAATGGAAGAAAATATTCGTTCAAACTTAACACTTTTGAACGAAGGCGCAGACGAGGAAGCTTCGCGGCCAGAACAAATCGATGAGCGCTCACGTCAAGAGATATTAACCGCTCTTCAACCCTTTGGTTACTATGAAGCGCAAGTGCAAAGCCAAATTGATGTTCAAAAGAATGCAATAAAAGCCAATTTTAAGATAGAGCTTGGTCCTGCTATTCATATCAGCGCAATCCATTTCAATCTGATTGGTGAAGGGCAAAGAGATCCTTCGTTGCAAAAACTACTAAATCTTTTTCCGCTTAAAATTGGGGATATCCTTATTCATGAGACTTATGAGCAAGGAAAAAAGGCCTTACTATCCAAAACTATCCAGAATGGCTATTTAAATGCACTCTTTAGTGAGCATCGGGTTGAAATTGATCCTGAAACTAAAACAAGTCAGATTTATCTGACTTTGCTCACGGGACCGCGTCATACCTTTGGCGAAGTCACTTTTGGGGAAACAGCGCTTTCTCCTGAATTACTAAACCGTTATTTGCCTTTTCAACCTGGCGATCTTTATTCTCCAGAAAAAATTATGATTTTGCAAAGTAGACTGAGCCAAAGCGATTATTTTTCAACAACCAATGTCAAAGCGCTTAACGAAGAAAATAGCACTGTGGTTCCTGTGATGGTTGAGTTAGAAGACGCCAAACCTAATCAATATATCTTAGGCGCTGGCTATGGCACTGATACAGGGGTCAGAGGCAAAGTGGGCTGGACCAGAAGACGCCTTAATTCCATGGGACATCGTTTTTCAGCCCAAGCCCAAGTTTCTGAAATTTACGATAAAATCCATGTTGATTATACCATTCCGGGTAAGCATCCCTATTCGGACAAACTGGTCTTTCAAGGGGGATTTTTTGATGATGAATTTAGCGAAAAGCCCTCTCAGATTTATGAAGCAGGTGGTTTTGAAGAACGCGAATTTAATACATGGAAAAGAGTTTTATCATTAAACTATCACCATGAACGCTTTAATGCTTTTATCACTAATGATATTGTTCAATCCCAATTAATTTTACCCAGTGTTACTTTTATACAAATCAAAAAACATGACGATCCAGCAGATAATGTAAGTGGTAGACGCATCGAAATGACGATGCGTGGATCAGTTGATGCTTTGATAAGTGATACCTCCTTTTTGCAAACCTATTTACAATTAAAATGGGTTCATGCTTTTGATGAAAAAACTCGGCTCTTAGTCAGAGGCGATTTTGGGTTTACCGCCCCTGATGACGTTGAAAAATTACCGCTTAGCCAACGCTTCTTTGCCGGTGGTGACTTAAGTCTACGTGGCTATGGCTATCGAAGCTTACCCAATGAAATTGATAAAGAAGGTAATTACCAACCCGTGGGTGGTGCGTATCTCGCGGTGGGAAGCCTTGAACTCGTGCGAACAATTAAAAAACCGTTTGGTGTTTTTACCTTTATCGATGCCGGAAATGCTTATCGTCGATTATTTGATGAAACCGCCATCGGTATCGGTGTGGGTGTTGAATGGCAGACTCGACTAGGGCCGGTTAAATTTGCGGTGGCTAAACCCTTAACCAAGACTTCAGATTCTTGGCGTATTCATGCGTCGTTTGGACCCGAATTATAGAAAAATATGTTAGTCATATACATTACATTTCCTGCGTAAACAACAAATCGTAATGACACTGTAGAGCGACAAGGGTACAATACTCTTAGCCTAAGTTAATCATTTACCTTTAAAAATCGCCAGCAAGAGAAGCCATGCCATCATTTTTAAGCCAACAGTTTGAGCCGTTATCAGTTTTAAGAAAAATGCTGAAACTTGTGCTAACTGTGACTTTTGCGATCGGTGTTTTTGGTTTATATCTGGTTTTGACTCCACAAGGCGCCAAAATTGCGCTACACCTCGTCGGTGAATTCACGCCATATCAATTAACTTTTGGGAATGTAAATGGCACATTAGTGGATCATCTTGAATTTACCGATGTCGAAATTAAAGGCCCGGATCTCAAGGTAAAGGCAGCTAATTTAGCTATTGGCTGGCAACTTACCGATCTTATTAAAGAGAATAAATCGTTACAATATGTTCATGCCAAACAACTCATCATTTGGCATCAGACGAAAGAAAAACTACCTGCTTCTGCTCCCATTGATAATCCGACCTTGGAGACAGTTCAGCTTGAGGTCACCAAAGCCATCCCTATTCCGATGATGATAGACAATATCCATATTAGTGGCGCAACCATTCATTGGAACAATATTGAGCATCAATTAACTGAATTAAAGATAAAACAGGCTTCAAGCACATTGAGCAAAATTGAAGAAATTCACTATCAAGGCGCCTTTGGAACTTTTGATGCCTATTTACAGAATGCGATTAAAGTCAATTGGGATCTCAGGCTTGCTCAAAATCCCTATTTAGTGCAACTTCATTCAAGTGCGGTCACGACTAAGGGAAGTGTATTTCTTCCCACAAGACAAATAAATGATCCCCAAAATCATCTTCAAATGACGTTGCAAACAAAAGAGCTGCGTCAAGGTAAACATCATCTTGAAAATGTGGTTCTGGATGTTAAAGGGACATTAGCAACCCACAAGGTAAGTCTAAAGGGACAGTATAATAATAGTCCCGTTGAAACGGTTATTTTAGGTCAATTCTCAAGTCATCACTGGCAAGGCAAAATAAATACCTTACAAGTTAAACATAAAAGATGGCAAAAAATTGGCAATACCACGGGTGAAATGAAAATTGATTGGCATGAAAAATTAGTTCATTCCTCCATTTCATTATTACTTGATGAAACTTACCCAATCAAGCTACAAACGACTGTTGAAAAAGAAAAACCCTACGCTTTAACAGGGACTATTCAAACTCAAATAAGCAATGTGAGATCGCTCTCTTCGCTTGTCCCCTCTTTATCAAATTTACGTGGGAAGTTGGATGTTGATTTAGCCCTCAATGGTACAATTTTACAACCACAATGGACCGGCAATGTTGTTTTAAAAGATGCACGATTACGTGCTTCGTCCTTAGGCAAAAAAGCAGTTCTCAATGATCTCAAATTTAGCTTCTTGAAAGAAAATAGAATGAGTATTCAAGGATCTGGTACCTGGGGCAGTGGGTTATTTACCATTACTGGTGAAGGTAAATTCTTTAGCCCAGCACCGATGATGGTCGTTAAACTCAAAGGCGAACAACTCTTATTAAGTGATACACCGGAATATTACATTGTGGCTAATCCTGATCTGCAATTAACGCTTAAAGATGGTGCAGTTTCACTTGCTGGAAAAATATTTATTCCTGTCGCTGAAATACAAAGTTTAAAGAACCCCGATATGATTACGCCTTCTGAGGATGTGGTCATTGTTTCCAATAAAAAAATAACCAAACTAAAACCTATCACTGAACATGCTATGACCGGTCGCATTGCAACCAATATTGAACTGGCCCTTGGTGATAAAATTACTTATAAAGGACATGGCATATCTACAAAAGTAAATGGGAAGTTGCAAATCAGCCAACAGCCTGGACAACCACCCAATGCTAAAGGAAAACTCTTTTTTAAAAATGGAAAATATAAGGCTTATGGAAAAACCTTTGATATAGATTATGGCCAGATATTATTCACCGGTGGCCCTATTTATGATCCGATCTTAGATATTAGAGCTCAACGAAAAATTCAGCCACAATCAACGCTCGCCAGTCTTCATTCAACGCCCACTATCTTAGCGGGAATAACTTTTACCGGTAATTTGAAAACACCTAAAATTGGATTTTATTCAAACCCCAGCATGCCTGATGCGGATGTGATTTCCTATTTAATCATTGGCAAACCGCAAAATAAGATGAATGAAGCCCAAGCAGAAATTCTTTTTGAAGCAGTATCTCAATTAGCCCATGTTGTTGGTGGCCAACGAAAAGATGTGAATTTTAATCTGGCTGAACGTTTAAAGTTAGATCAAATTGGATTTTCTAAAAAAGAAAACGCTATCCCTACCCCAGGTTCGCATAATCCTTTAGAAGACACCGTCTTTGTTTTAGGAAAACAGTTATCCGATCGTCTGTATCTCAATTACAGCGTCGGCATTCTAGATTCAGCCAGCCAATTTGGCATGCGTTACTCTCTAGGTAAGCATGTGATGGTTGAAGCCGCTGCTGGTACGCAAGGCAGTAGTGCGGATGTGTTGTTGTCCTTTGAGGGACATTAGCTAAAAAACACTTCCGCTGTAAGGCCTCTGTTCCTTAGAACATCTTTCAAATGCGTCAACGCCTCAACCTGGATCTGACGCACTCTTTCACGCGTTAATCCAATTTCAGCGCCCACATCTTCAAGCGTTGCTTGTTCAAAACCGCGTAAACCAAAGCGTCTTGAAATCACCGCACGTTGTTTATCATTTAATTGATCAAGCCAATGATCTACTTCACGCAAAAAATCTTTTTCCGCAAGTAAGTAGGAAGGATCTTGATTGGTTTCATCGGCAACATTATCAACCAATGAGCGTTCGGTTTCGCTAGCTAAAGGAGAATCAAGGGAAGTGACTTTTTCATTTAAGCCCATTATTTTTTTAATCGTATTGGGATCTTTTTGCACCATATGCGCAATATCATCATGTCTTGGTTCATGATCTAATTTTTGGGTTAGTTCACGACCGGTTCGTAGATAAACGTTTAATTCTTTTACCACATGAATAGGAAGGCGAATAGTGCGTGTTTGGTTCATCAAAGCACGTTCAATCGTTTGACGGATCCACCAGGTGCCATAAGTGGAAAAGCGAAATCCTTTTTCAGGGTCAAATTTTTCAACTGCCCGAATTAGCCCTAAGTTCCCTTCTTCTATCAAATCAAGTAATGGTAAGCCACGATTTAAATAACGCCGTGCAATTTTTACCACTAAACGCAAGTTACTTTCTATCATGCGATTTCTTGAAGCAACACACCCCTTTTGTGCAAGCCTTGAATAATATATTTCTTCTTCAGCGCACAGTAAACTTGAAAATCCAATTTCTCCAAGATAAAGCTGGGTTGCATCTAATGATTTTTTAGAACCCATTTCATGTTGTGCGTCGTCTTGTTCGCACTTCTCTAACCATTCCTCACTTGCACTGAGTGCATCATCCAAGGGATCGGTTAAAAAACTATCACTTTCAACATTGAGTTCATCTACTTCAATGATCTCATCTTCTTCATGATCTTTTGCTGATGTGGCGATACAATTGCTTGGATCATCTTCATCAGAATCAGCGAATTCTTCCCATATCTTTGCCATTGCTTGGCTCCCTGCCACAATGAGAAAATATCTTGAATCGTTCGCAAACTACGATTACTCAAACCAGTTTGATTTTAGGGTAGGCGTCAAGTCTTATCGCATCCAGGAGTGTACATCCTAGTACATGACTGGTGCGAGAAGACGAAGACAACGCCCCATAAAGTCAAAATGGGCAGAGTAATCACATTTCGGATATGATTTTGGTAAGTCCGTCTAAATCTTTTAAGATCAACTCGTACTTATCTTGACCTAATCCTGAAATAATTTTAGTTTGCGCCCCCTGCCACAATGGGATCCCTTTCAGTAAGGTCTCACGCCCTTTTTCAGTTAACGCATAAGCCTTTGATCGTTTATCTCTGGGCTCAATTGTTTCAATGAATCCTAACTTCTCAAGGGGCTTGAGATTACGGGTCAGGGTTGTTCTGTCCATAACCAAGGTACTGGCCATTTCAGTTAAAGTACGCGCTGCAACTGATGCCATAGAAACCAGCAACGTAAATTGCGTTGCTCTGATCCCTGCAGGCTCAAGGCAGTGGTCATAAAACTGCGTAACGGCTCTTGCTGCTTTTCGTACATTGAAACAGCAATCCCTGGAATTAATTAATCTGTGATTAATAGGTTCGGTAACTTCCATTGGATTTCCTCCTTACAAAAAGTGTAGTCTCCCGCTCCCAAGATCTGTCAAGGAAAGAAGTTAGATTTCTTAAATATTTTTAATACAGCCTGTGAAAGAGGTCAGGTATACCCTTGACCCAGGTTTTGGCAGAAATAATTTAAAGACTTGAGTGCTAACCTGGGTCAAGGGTATACCTGACCCCTTTCATTGTTCGCATTAATCGTTAAAAGGGAATAAACTAACTCTTCTAGGAAGAACCTAAAAAACAATGTTTTTTTGCTGGGTGATTGCCCAGCATGTTGGGAGGCTGGCATGAAAGACAGTTTTAAAACTGCAGATGTATTAACTGTTAATAATCAACAATATGAATTCTTCAATCTTAAAAAATTACCGGCCAAATATGACGTCGAACGTCTCCCCTATTCATTAAAAATATTACTCGAAAATTTATTACGCACCGAAGACGGTGTCACCGTTCGTCGTGAAGATATTGAAGCGTTATTACAATGGGATCCAAAAGCCGAACCTAATACTGAGATTGCCTTCACCCCCAGCCGTGTAATTTTACAAGATTTCACTGGTGTGCCAGCGGTTGTTGATTTGGCAGCAATGCGTGAAGCCATGAAACAACTTGGCGGTAAACCTTCTAAAATTAATCCCTTATCACCGGTGGAACTGGTAATCGATCACTCCGTGATGGTTGATTTTTATGGTACCCATGCGGCTTTTCAAAAAAATACCGCCATTGAAATTGAACGCAATAAAGAACGCTACATCTTTTTACGTTGGGGTCAGCAAGCCTTTCAAAATTTCAAAGTGGTGCCACCTGGTACCGGGATTGTTCACCAAGTCAATTTAGAATATTTGGCCCGTGTTATCTTTGGCGAAAAACGCAACGGCAAGCTGCAAGCTTTTCCTGACACCCTGCTAGGCACAGATTCTCATACCACCATGATTAACGGCTTAGGGGTACTAGGTTGGGGCGTTGGCGGTATTGAAGCAGAAGCAGCCATGCTTGGCCAACCTGTTACCATGCTCATTCCGCAAGTGGTTGGCTTTGAATTAACCGGCGAATTGCCAGAAGGCGCAACCGGTACCGATCTGGTTCTCACCGTAACAGAAATTTTACGTAAAAAAGGTGTGGTTGGTAAGTTTGTAGAATTTTTTGGAGATGGTCTTGCCTCTTTATCTTTAGCAGACAGAGCTACCATTGGAAACATGTCACCAGAATACGGCGCAACCTGTGGCATATTCCCCGTTGATGATGAAACACTTAACTATTTAGCTTTATCTGGTCGCAAACAAGATCAAATCGAATTAGTAAAAGCTTATACCCAAGCCCAAGGTATGTTCAGATTACCAAAAGCTCGACGTGCTGATTATTCAGAAGTGTTAACATTAAGCCTCTCAGATATTGTTCCTTGTATTGCGGGCCCAAAAAGACCACAAGATCGCATCAATTTAAAAGAAGCCAAACAAGCTTATCAAACGGTGATCGACGCTCTTTTAAATGGCAATAAAATGAATGGCAATGGTGATGCCAAAAGAGCCATGGAAAGAGGCCTTAATGAAGGCGCTCATATTGAAAGAAGTAGAGCTCCCGCTGTGTTACCTGAACATGATGATACCAAATTACATCATGGATCAGTGGTAATTGCGGCTATCACCAGCTGTACTAACACTTCCAATCCTGCGGTAATGATTGCTGCCGGTTTGATTGCAAAAGCGGCAAATGAACGTGGCATGAAGCCAAAACCTTGGGTGAAAACCAGTTTAGCGCCCGGCTCTCAAGTGGTTACCGATTACTTACAACGCGCCGATCTGATGGATCATCTGGATGCATTGGGATTTGATTTAGTTGGTTATGGTTGCACCACTTGTATTGGTAATTCAGGTCCCTTGCCTGAACACGTCAGCAAAGAAATCAAAGAAGGCAATCTGGCCGTAGCGGCAGTTCTCTCTGGAAACCGCAATTTTGAAGGCCGGATCCATCCTGAAGTCCGCCATGCCTTTTTAGCATCTCCCCCTTTAGTGGTGATCTATGCCTTGGCTGGCACTATGGATATCGATCTCTACAAAGAACCGCTTGGTAAAGACGCAAAGGGTAAGGATGTTTATTTAAAAGATCTCTGGCCAACGCAAGAAACCATTCATAAAGTCATGGGCAGTGCAATTGAACCCAAAATGTTCTCCTCACGTTATGCAAGCGTTTTTACAGGAGATGAACAGTGGCGTGGACTTCCGGCACCTGATTCAGAGCTCTATGTTTGGGAAAAAGATTCCACCTATGTCAAAAACCCACCTTACTTTGAAGGCATGACACACGAAATTCCTGAACTTAAGGATATTAAAAATGCGCGTGTGCTGGCCAAATTAGGCGATTCAGTAACAACCGATCACATTTCTCCTGCTGGTGCGATTAAAGCAGATTCTCCCGCTGGAAAATATCTTCAAGAATGTGGCGTTTCGATTAAAGATTTTAACTCCTATGGTTCAAGACGCGGCAATCATGAAGTGATGATCAGAGGAACTTTTGCCAATATTCGTTTACGCAATCAACTGGCCCCAGAAACAGAAGGCGGATGGACAGCGTTTCAACCAAGTGGCGAAATTATGACAATTTATGATGCCTCTGTTAAATATCAAAAAGAAAAAACACCTCTTATTATTATTGCCGGTAAAGAATATGGTTCAGGTTCTTCACGCGATTGGGCCGCCAAGGGTACAAATCTTTTAGGTGTTAATGCCGTTATCGCTGAAAGTTTTGAACGTATTCACCGCTCCAATTTAATTGGCATGGGTGTTATCCCCTTAGAGTTTTTACCTGGCGAAACCCCCGAAACACTGAAACTGTCAGGAAAAGAATCCTATTCACTTACCTTGAAGAATGTTAAGGCTAACGACACAATCGAAGTTTCTGTTAAAGATGAGAAAGGAAGTGAAAGGAAGTTTAAAGCCAAAGTGAGAATCGATACGCCTAAAGAGTTGGAATATTACCAAAACGGCGGGATCTTGCACTACGTCTTGCGACAATTGACAAAACATGCAGGTGCAGCATGAGTAAAAAAACTTTTCGTACCGTGAAAGATAGTATGGGTGAAATGCAAGTTCCTGAAGAGGCTCTCTATGGCGCGACAACCCAACGTGCCATAGAAAATTTTCCGATCTCAGGGATCCCGCTTCCCAGAGGCATGATCCAAGCCCTAGGCTTAATTAAAGCGTGTGCTGCGCAAGCCAACCAAGATCTGGGCTTACTCAAAACAGATAAAGCGCAAGCGATTATCAAAGCGGCGAACACGGTTGCCACAGGTCAATATGATAAAGAATTTCCGATTGATATTTTTCAAACCGGATCTGGCACTAGCTCAAATATGAATGCCAATGAAGTTATTGCACAGTTAGCCAAGAATGAATCGGGTATTGAAATTCATCCCAATGATGATGTTAATATGAGTCAAAGTAGTAATGATGTTATTCCAACGGCTATCCATGTGAGCGCCAGCATCGCCATTTATGCGCAATTGCTCCCTGCTTTAACATTGTTACATGAAACACTCTTAACCCGTGCCAAAGAATTGAACACTATTACCAAAACGGGGCGCACCCATTTGATGGATGCCATGCCAATTACCATGGGACAAGAAATTGGTGGTTGGGCTGCGCAAATTAAAGCGAATATTGAATGCATTAAATTAACTTGTCATGCCATTCAAGCACTTGCCATTGGTGGCACCGCGGTGGGTACTGGCATCAATGCACATCCTGAGTTTGGTCAACGCTTAGCAACGATTCTTGGCCAAAAACTGAATATCAAATTTACGGTGAGTGAAAATCGTTTTGCAAGCATGGGTAGCCAAGATGCGGCTGTATCACTTAGCGGTCAGCTAAAAACCGTTGCTGTTAGCTTGATGAAAATCTCAAATGATTTACGCTGGATGAACAGTGGTCCTTTAGCAGGGCTTGCTGAAATTGCCCTGCCCTCACTACAACCAGGTAGCTCTATTATGCCAGGTAAAGTGAACCCTGTTATCCCAGAAGCGGTAGGGATGGTTTGTGCGCAAGTGATTGGCAATGACACCACCATTACTATCGCAGGACAATCCGGTAATTTTCAACTCAATGTCATGTTACCCGTCATTGCTTTTAATTTATTACAAAGTATCGAAATATTGAGCACTGCTTCTAAAGATTTGGCTGAAAAAGCCATTGCCGGATTTACCGTCAATCGTGACCATATTGAAGAGCAATTATCTAAAAATCCTATCTTGGTGACAGCGCTTAATACGGTGATTGGTTATGAACAAGGCGCAATGATTGCTAAAAAAGCCTATAAAGAACGTCGTCCTCTTATTGAAGTTGCTAAAGAAATGACCAAATTATCTGAAGATGAATTAAAGCGGTTGCTGGATCCTGAAAAATTAACACGGGGTGGCATACCAGAATAGAGCCTGAAAAATAAAGAAAGCAGTCCTTTGCTTAGGGAATACGCTTAATTCTTTTTCCTGAACATAGCAGCAATTTTGGCAGCATTGTCGGCAGCTTTTTTAGCAGCATTTTCATCGCCTAACCTTGAAGTATTACCATCAATGAAGGCCTTTCTAGCGCGATCTTTAGCGGAGTTTGGGGAGTTTGTTGAAAAACAGCAGCTGTATACAGTGGTTACGGCTATTGCAGCTGCAGCGACTGCGCCAAGGGCAAGAGCGCCATAAGGGTTTTCTGTAGCTGCTTCAACGGTTCTATTCAGTGCAGACTGTAGTACTTGATCTAAAGACATAATATTCCTCATATTTCTATGTTAAATGACAAGAGTAAAGAAGTTTACATCATGACAAATGTTTGGCAATTCAGTTAAATATATGAAATAAATTATTTGACGTTGAAAGCTACCATTTTTATGGCTTTCAAGGTGTAAGTTTTCGTGCTAACATTTTCAGACATTTAGTTATTTAATCTGAAAAATATGTTAGACGGCTTAGTTGTAATATTGGAACAACGTAAAAAAGACGCCATAACGTTAAAGAACGTTAAAGAACGTTAAAGCTTGGTTTGCTAGCAACCCACAAGTCACAAGCAAAATCATTAAGATTTCGACTAAATGCGCAAAAGCGGCGGCATTGGCAGCGCAACAAGGTCTGACAGAAAGCTTGGGATTTCTGATTGATGAAAAAGGATTTGCACCTTTTGCTTGCTATGAAGGAAAAGCTCTTTTTACGCATGCCTGCGAAAATGAACATGAAAAAACAGTCTGCTTACTTGCACAAAAATTAACCCAATTTCAAAGAACCTTACCCTATGGCTTTACGCCCTTACATGAGGCCGCAAAAGTGGGTTTTAAAGATGCAGCAAAAATAATATTAAGTAAAGCACCCACATTGCTTGATATACAAAGCCGCGAAGGCGCAACAGCGTTATTTCTTGGAGTTCAAGGTAAACATAAAGAATTCGTTCAATTTTTATTAGAAAATGCTGCAGATCCCAATCGTGCTGATGCCAATGGGTTAACGCCTGTCGGAATGGCCTGTCTTTCTCTTAACCCTGATATATTATCATTGCTTTTACAGTATGGTGCTTCACCTGTCCTTAGTACCTTAGCGCAACAAAACCGATTATTACATTCTCTCGTTAACGTTGCCCAAAACCCAAATAAATTAAAATGCTTAAACCTAATGTTTGCAGCAGGAGCAGGTTTAGAGTTAAGTCATATTCCAGATGACCTTTTAAAAATATATAATATTAAACGGTCACAATTAAAAGATTTCCTCGTTTTAGGTAAGCAAAAAGATGCAGATGGCGTCTTTATAACTCGGCTTTTAACATCTATTGAACAATTAGAAGCAGCAATAAGCGACCCAAATTGGCAATTTGAATATGCACTATTAAGCAGAGCATGCCAACATCCCACATTGCAGCATTTACCTCATGTAAAAAGAATTCAAAAATGTCTTAAAACAAAGGTGCCCCCGCAACAAGCACTTGATCCACGGCCTGTAGTCGATGAAGAATCCATTATGCAAAGTCTAGAAGAAATTCAGATGATGGGTATTGAAGAATTAGGTTATCACTTTGAAGCAGAACAATCGCTATTAAAAAACTTTAATAGATCCATTGATTTTATACTGATGGAATTAACTTTAAGAGAACCCACTTTTTCCTATGAAGATCCCCTTTTGCTTAAT
This sequence comes from uncultured Pseudomonadota bacterium, assembly GCA_963829835.1. Lineage (GTDB taxonomy): Bacteria > Pseudomonadota > Gammaproteobacteria > Berkiellales > Berkiellaceae > Berkiella. Next base: position 2,292,221 of record CAWHKC010000004.1, on the reverse strand, counting down.
TTAGTGACGCAAAGTTTAAAATGCTTCGAAAGAATAAGTCAATTATCACACAATAATAAATTTAAACACTTAATGTGTAACAAAAAATATGTTCTAGATCTCGGTTTAGAAGAATTTAATATTTTTATGTTGAGTCTCAACTCTTCCTTTTTAATGCGCCAGCAACTACCGCAAGGGGCAGATAAACTTGTACATATTTTAGATGAAAAATTGCGTGCTATCATTAAATACCATGGTGAAGCTTTAAAATCAGCTAATCCTAGCTTTTATAATTCCATTGTCGAAGCCCAAGGCATTGTCTGCGCAAGGTTAGGACGTTGGTATCTTCAACAAGGTAAAAAAGAGGTTGCGATATCCTTATCGCTTGAAGCCCTGCAGTATATTGAAAGAATCGATGTTAATAATCCTTCTCTTGAAGCTTCAGTTGCTCATGATAAAGCTGTATGTCTTACAACAAGCATGCAAGTGTATATGGATCTTGGCTGGACTAATAAAGCCGGTCGACAAGCTGCAACGGCTCTTTCATTATTTAGGAAATCTAGCACATACGATAATCTTCTTCCGCAATTAGTATTACAATTGGCTGATGTCTTTGCAGAGAAAAATCGTTTAAGCAAAGCCTTTTCGTTACTTGATGATACTATCCGATTTCTTGATAAAGCTTTTACTTTTAATCATGAAGAAAGCTTTGAGGCGATGACTCTAACAGCTAAGCTTAAAGAAAAGTTAACTGCTTTAAAACAATCTCATTTTACACAAAGAGCGCAAAGCATCACTACGCAGTTACAAACCTTTTGTCAGATAGAGATTGACCAAAAGCTTGAAAAGATAAAGATTACGATTAATACGACAAAACTTCATCCGGAAAATCTTGCACTACTAGCCAAATTCTTAAGCAAAAATAAAAGTATTTTTGGGCCATCGGAAAACCAAATGCTTTTGAATTCAGAATTTGTTTTTTCTAAAGCTTTTAGCGTACATATTGCTGAACTAAGAAATATATTATCAATGCCACGATCAGTACCAAAAGAGGTAGATGATGATCTTGCAGCAACATTTAAGTCTTTATCTTTAGAAAAATCACCAGTACCCAAATTAATGGGGACACCTGCAACAGCGAAAGAGATTCCTGAAGAAACCTACGGCTTTAAAAAACCAGCAGGCTTTACAAAAATTGTTCCCATTTATTCTGAAAGATTACCACACAATGCTCTCTTTTTAACAATACCTGAGGATAATCCGCAATTTACCCCTTTCTACAAATTAGTAAGGGATGAGCATAAAACAAAATATTTTCCTGTCCATGCGGTTGCTGGCAAAGGAAAAAATCAACATGGGGTGAAGTTAGGTACATCCACTATAACCCAACCAAATAAAACAAAAGAAAAAATTGCGTGGGCACGCCTTAAAGTATCAGGGACCGAACGTGCACATGGATATGTTGAACAAACGGTGCGAGACGAAAAAGGTAAAGAACGCAAATTATATGTATTTAGGGAAGTGGTTGAGAAGAAGAAGGAAGAGCGGAAGAATTATAAGATGTAAGGTTACTCTACGTGCCGCGATTTATTCGCGGCATCCTGGATACCGCGGACAAGCCGCGGTACGTAGACGTTATTAGTAATAATATAAATTTGGCTGCGCAGAATGAGAAATCGTATAACCCACAGTCGCGCCAAGCACAGCACCAGCAAGTGCTAAATAGGGAGCAGTCACAACGAGTCCTGTTAATCCAATATTAACAGCGCCTAGTTGAGTCATGGCAGCAGCGCCACACAGAGCACCAGCACCCACATTAGCCAATTCAAAAAGACCTGCGCCGCTAACATGTTCGATATCGTTAAGTATTAGTTCTTTCATGATAATTTCCTTAAACAGAAGCGTGGGAGATTGCAGCCATATGAGCAGCTATTTGCTCAACATTGTATAGCGTGTTGCCAATAGAACCACCAATAATACCGCCAGCCAGTGGGAGAGAGAGAGGGATGAGGCCAAACCAAGAAACGGTTACTGCAGGAAATAAGACTAGAGCTGCCGCGCAACCAAGTGCTGCTCCGGAAAAAGTTGTTGCTAATTCCATCAGAGGCCCAGCTCCTGATACTTGTTGTACTTCGGTTAGTGTTAAATCTTTCATTTTATTTTCCCCTTAAAAATCATTTTTTTCACAAGCGTTAATGTAACTGATTGAAATGATGAGGCAATCAACAAGTGATAAACGGTTACACTAAACAGACAAAAATGTATTAAGCGAAGGATATTAAATTATCACAACTTAGTTGTCAATCCAACTACCAAAAAATAAAGCAAATATCTGAGAAGTTCTCTACTCTATATAGGGGACAAGGAAAGTTTTTCTAATGACATTACCTTTTAAGACAAAGATTAGCTTTATTTACGTTAGTTTACTTGCTTTTGCGCAAGTCGGATCTCTATTCGCTATCTATTGGTGGACCTCTTCCCCAAGTCATCAAATCCCAATGTCTGAATTTATTCTGATTGCCATTGCTGAAAGTGCTGCTCTCTTGCTAGGAAGCTTATTTATATTCAGATTAGTGTTAAAAAGGCTTTATGCTCACGAAAAAGAATTGTTTTATCAAAGTCAGCATGATCCCGTTACCGGGTTGCCCAATCGTCTTTATTTTTTTGATTACTTAACCAATCGTATCAATGCCGGTACTGATGAAACCCCTTTAGCCATAATGACGATAGGCATTGATAGATTTCCTCAAATAAATCAAGCCTTGGGATATCAAATTGGTGACAGAATTTTGCATCATGTGGGTGAAAGATTGCAAAGCTCAATCCCTACCGCTGAACTGATTGGTCGCCTTGCGAGCAATATCTTTATTGTTTTGCTACCTAATATTACACGTGCAAACTATACCCCAGTTGCAGAAAGTGTCTTAGAATTATTTGCAACGCCCTTTAGTGTCTATACCGTACAAATCGATTTAGATGTGCTGATTGGAATTAGCTTTTTTCCTCAAGATGACCAAGCGCCCGCACCTCTTATTCAAAAAGCTGATTTAGCCTTGTATACGGCAAGGTATTCAAGTGAACGCTATGAAACGTATCAGGTTCAAAAAGATCCCCATCATTCCAGCAAACTCTCATTGATGAGTGAATTACGTGAAGGCTTAACGCAAGATGAGTTTCAAGTATTCTATCAACCTAAAGTCAATTTACAAACAGGCAAAACAGTACAAGTAGAAGCTCTTATCCGTTGGTTACATCCTTCAAAAGGCAGTATAACCCCCGATCAGTTTATACCGCTTGCCGAAGAAACAGGCCATATCAAAAAATTAACCTTATGGTTGCTTGAAAAAGGGATCCAACAATGCAAGCAATGGCACGCCGATAATATACCATTAGGGGTTTCTATCAATCTTTCAGTGAAAGATCTCCTTAACAAAAAATTACCTGTATATGTGGGGGATTTAATTAAACAAAATGGGGTTGATCCTAGCTGGATCACACTGGAAATTACCGAAAGTGCTTTCATGAGAGAGCCAGAATATGCAATTGAAGCGGCGAATAAATTAAAAGCTTTAGGGGTTAACTTATCAATAGATGATTTTGGCACAGGCTATTCAAGCTTAACCTATCTAAAAAAATTACCTGTAAATGAATTAAAAATAGACAAATCATTCACGCAAGATATTATCCATTCAGAACGAGTAGCCCATATAGTCCAATCAACGATTGGACTTGGACATAACCTCAATATGAAAATAGTGGCCGAAGGCTTAAGCGATGAGAATACCCTTAAAAATCTAAAAGATTTTCATTGTGATTTAGGGCAAGGGTACTATTTTAGTCAACCCCTACCCTTAAAAGAGTTTTCCGAATGGTTATCAGCCTCGCCCTGGGGACTAAACCCGAGTGAATCAAACTAATCAAATGGATTGATTAGATTCACTTCACACCCAACAAAATCTTTAATGTTTCGCGTTGCTATGGAAAAATTATTCATTAATGCAATTGCTGCAATTTGCCCATCAGGCATACTTAAAGGGCGCCCTCTTAATTTTCTTTGCCCCATTACCTTTCCATATAAATGCGCAGCGGCTTCATCAAACGAAAGAATCCTATGCTTAAAGGCAGCTTCAAGAGCCTTATAAAATGAATCTTCCAGCGAACGTCGACGATTTCCTTCAGGTAACACATTAATTCCATAAGCTATTTCTGCAATAGTGATGGTTGTTATATATAGTAGCGTGGCATCTTGTTTATCAATCCAAGAGATTACCTTAAGATTAGGTGATGTTTTCATCATTTCAGAAATAATATTCGTATCGATTATTATCATTCATCAAAGTCCATTGGATTATGCGGTTTTCGATCTTCTGATACATCTAAGTTGATGCCGTTTTTCTCTCCAAAGTACTTTTGAAATACGTTGCTGATTCGTTCAGGCGCTGTAACTGCTTGAGAAATAATTTGACGAACTTCTTCCTCCATAGATACACCATGCTTTGAAGCGCGCAACTGCAATTGCTCATAGAGCTTATCATCTAAATTTCTAACACTGATACTAGCCATTGCTTAACTCCAGGAGATAGAGTAACATTCATAAATGCTAGCACGTGCTAGCACCCTTGTCAACAGTGCATATACTCTAGCCTGTTGACCAAGGATGCAAATGTTTAATAGGCTAAAATACTTTTTGCCTTCTCATCTTCGACAGGTAAGATTGTGCTGATTTCTTTTGCCAAAAGACGCAACGATCTTCTGGGTTCATAAACAAAAGTCAACGTTTTAGGAGCACCTTCCCCTAACATTACCCATTCATCAGGCTTTTTACTTTGCTCATATTCGGCAATCATCCTTGAGAATTTATCTTTCAACGTTTTATCCGAACAATTTGCACAGATAAATTTTGCGATATCAAGCTTGTCTAATGATAAGGCATAGTGCACAGGATCTAAACCTTCAGCAGCCCCACCTTTAACCCCAACACTTTCAAGGTCAAAAAAGTGGTCCATGTAATAGTTATAGGTAATGCCTTTACCTTGTGTAATTAATTTTTGCAATATATCTAATCTGTCATGGTCGATAATATGATGCAATGGCGTTTTACCGTTGTTATCCGACACTTTAGTGGTATCGTAAAATCCTACTGTTGCGGAAACCCCTTTTGCCGCTGACCAAAATGACCATAAAATTTCTTGAAAAAGGTCTGCTGATTGCGGTACTTGTGCTAAATAATGAAGCACTTCTTTTCCTGAAGAATCCGTGACACGTCTGGAAATTGAATTGTAACTTACTAATAGTTTCCCAAACACAGACGGTTTTGAATGTAAGATACTGCTGGCGGCCTTGAGATGGCTATTTTTTGCAGCAATCAATAATGCACTTTTACATTGAGAAGGACCGGCATTATCCACTTCCGCATCATAGTTTCTTAACGCTTGAACACATTCTACATGTCCATTCTCAGCAGCAAAGTAAAGTGGCGTTTTCTGTTGACATTTAACATCTAACATTGCTAATGAATATTTATAATTAAACTGCAATAAAGTATTTAAAATAGCCACATTGCCATATTTAGCAGCAAGACATAGAATATTTAATCCATTATCTCCAGAGTCACTATTACTAACCTGCTCTTTGAAAAGCGCTTCTAACTTCAATTTACTTTTATCTGTAAGTGTTTCCTTTAGCATCGCATCCAGAGTTGCTTTAGCCGCCATTGGGTCTGCCTGTAATTGCTTTGCAAATTCACTCGCAAAATTGTCTGCATTGGTTTGATTGACAGGTGCATACAAGTGCTTCTCTATCGCAATTTTTTTATCTTTACAATAGTTCTCAAACGTCGCTAAAGCCCTTACATTGTTGGAATTGACTGCATACTGGAATGCAGTTAGTCCATTTTCCAGCTGCGCAAAGGGGGAGGCACCATTTTCTAGTAACAGCTTTAAGCTTTGGCACTCAGGGTCAGTTAATAGCGCACTATCAATGGCATCCAGCAATAAGGAATTTACAATATCCCCAACTTGTGCAAAACGTTTTCCTTTTTTATTCAGACCATAATATAGATTCGCATCTTGTTGCTTTAAAACAATGTATTGCACTTGATCAGACATCTTTTTCACATAGGCTAACATTTCTTTCAAAAGATCTGCTCTTCCGGCTTTGATAACTTGTGCGCCCAATGATCCTTGAGGCATTGATGCATTTATGATCTCTAAAGTATTACTCATTTCCGATTTAAACAAGCGCATAAATTGAGCAGTATTTTTTTCGCCTTCCTTTTTAGTTAATTGAAGCATTAAAGTGACTTTGTTATCTGAACCTAAAAATTTCTCAAGATTTTGTTTATGTTCCAATTTCGCTTGTTCTTTCTTGAGAAGGCTTTCTTTTGCTTTTTCAATTTCAGCTGCCACTTTTTCAAGCTTTAATACATTTAAACAATCATCAATATGTTGAGCAAGTTGATATAATCTGACATTTTTATGTATTTCATTTTTATCATACCCTTCACAGCCCAGCTCATATTTATTAAGCTCGAGCGTGAACTCTTCGAGGTATTTATGCAAATTGGCCACATTGACAGGATTTTTTGAATCAATAACCTCAAGATCTGTTTCAACCAATTTAGGATCTCTTGATTTGTCCCACCAAGAATGAACAGCTGTGCGACCACTTTTCACGATATTATGATACTTTTCACCAGCAACACTAAACTCCATGGTGTCCACACCTTCAACATACATCTGTACGATGTTATCTGCATGCGTATCATATTTAAATTGCATATCTTCAACATCAAGTTTCGTCGGCGCTGTCAACCACTTAAACATTCCTTTGACATACCCTGCTGCGATGACTTTTCCAAGATGATAGCTTGTTGAATTCTCTTGAAGATCTTCAGCTGTTACCTTTTTTGTGACACTCTCTTTTAGTCCATTTTTTGTACGTAATGCTTTGATTCTCTTACTAAAGGGGGTTATCTCTTTATTTAACTTATCCAATCTTGAGACAAGTTTAAATCCTAAGGAACTTGGATTTGACGGAACATCCACTTTGGATTTTTTGTGCACAAAATGCTTAAGTTGATAACCATCTGCTACAAACTGGGGCTTATCAAAAATATCTAAGGGTAAATTATTTAAAATACCACCATCATAAAATAAGCCAATCGACGTGCCATCTTTTTTACGAACATTACAAGGTTTATAGGCTGGCGGAATACTCATAGAAGCCCGAACAGCATCTGCTATTCTCACATCCTTCATATCACCTTCTGCAGAAAACACTACATTATCACGCTTAGCAGAGTCACTATGAACACGCGTACCTGTTACAAAAAGACTTTTTAAACTTGGATTTGTTTGGCGTGCTTTTTCAAGGTCAGCAAAAGTAGCATGCGGGTCGCCCAAAACTTGTTCTACTAATGTTTCAAAGAAATTAAGAGCATTTTCACCACTAAATAAATGTCCCTTGGCTAATAAGTTTGTAACGGTTGTTCCGGTTTCAATAGGGTCAAGCAAATCCATGAAATTCATAGATTGTGTGATGGTCTCGATCTGCTTAGCATCTAGCCCCATACTGATTAAGAAGGCATTGATAGCACCAGCTGAACTTCCGGCAACATATTCTAATTGATCCAAGGCGCCATAATCGGTTAAACCAGATACCGCACCAAGATGAGCGGAGCCTTTAGCGCCACCACCTTCTAATACGCCACAACGAATTGGGGCTTTTGCCGCAATTTTTTTACCAATCCATTCTGGGTTTGCGCTTTGAGCTTGTGCAATAAAATCTGTAACAAAGCTCGCTACTTTTTGCGTTGCTTGTTCTTCATTCGTTAACGCATCATGAAATGATTTAATGATGTCACTTTGGCCTTTTAACACGACTGCATCCTGTGTAAGTTCACTCAATTGTTCATTACATTATTACAAATAAAACAAAGTGAGTAAACATTCACTGATTAAAAGGTAGCATAAACCGATAAACGGTAGCCTATGTTTGTTATGCGTTGGCTTTTGCTTCATTAACTGCTGTCTGCACTGCTTCTTCTTGATTGATTTCGTATTGTCGAATAGTTGGACGCAACCAAATTAATAAGATAAGTCCAGGAACAGCAAACACAACGGTCCATAGGAAGAATTCAGCCCAGCCTACACTCTCTACCATGTAACCTGCAGCAGGACCAACAAACACTCGGCCAACGGCAGCAAGAGCACTAATTAATGCAAATTGAGTTGCGGTATAACGTGGGTTACATAAACTCATGACTAATGCCATAAATGCCGCTGTGCCCAAACCACCACCAAAGTTTTCTAAACAGACAGTCGCAACCAACATGCCATAATTGGGTCCCATCAAAGCAAGAGCATAAAATAGCAAATTGGTTAAGGCTTGAATGATCCCAAACCCTAACAGCGATCGAAATAATCCTAAGCGGATCATCATCACGCCACCGACAAAAACCCCAAATAAGGTTGAGATTAAACCACCGGTTTTATTTATTAAACCCACATCTTTTAACGAAAATCCGACGCCTTTTAATAAAAAAGCCGTGGTTAATGTACTGGCAAAAGCATCGCCAAGTTTATAAAGCACAATAAACGCTAATAAAGCGAAAGCATTACGTCTTGTTAAAAATTCTTTAAATGGTTCAATACAAGCGGCAACAAAAGTGGGGGGAGGCTCACGATAGGCTTGGGGTTCTTTAGCCCAAAATGTAGCAATAATACCAACACCCATTAATGCCGCCATGAGGAAATAGGTAAAAGAGAAACCGGCATAATCTGCAACGATAAGGGTTAAACCACCTGAAACCAACATAGCAATACGATAACCAGTCACTGCCATGGACGTTCCCATGCCTCGTTCTTCCGGACGCAGCAGTTCGGTTCGATAGGCATCAATGGCGATATCTTGGGTTGCCGATAAAAAAGCTAAGCACAACGCCATGAAAGCCAGCGTGTAAGGCTCGGTGCTTGGGTTTGACATAGCCATCATACAAAGAACGGCTATTAAGGCGATTTGAGTTACAAGCATCCAACCCCGTCTTCGGCCAAGATAGGGTACACGCCACTTATCCATAAAGGGCGCCCAAATAAATTTATAGACGTAAGGTTGCCCGACTAAGGCTAAAAATCCGATGGTAACGACATCGACCCCATCCATGGCATACCATGCTTGTAATGCAGTCCCACTTAAGCCCAGAGGAAGACCTGAAGCGAAACCAAGCAAAAGAACGAGCATCATCCGTTTTTGGAGTAATAATCTTAACCATTCGGGTTTTTTAATCATATGTTATTTAATCGACTTAAATTGTATCGTTTAAAAAGTTTGATTCCCATTTTACTGGTAACCTTCTCTATTTCCAAAGAAGTTAATGCCAGCACACCCTTAGGACAGCAAATTGAATGCGATTATCGCCATTTTTATAGTTATGCGGGGATCTCTCACAGACTCATTGGGATTGGTGTCGGTGGGATTATGGCAAATACCAATATCGATCCTGACTTTAGAACGTTTTGGCAGGAAGGTATCAGAAATGATTTTACCAATAAAGTGTCTACAACTATCAATGATTATAGCAAGGTTGCAAACTATCCTGTTGCTGCTCCTCTTTACCTTGTAACTATGTGGTTAAGCACTCAAAGTTTTACCAAGCTACCCACCTATGGTGTTGGCTTATGGGCAAATCATTCATTAAGAACCTTACTTGTTGGTGCACCTGAGCAAGTTGTCTTAACCCATTTACTTGGCAGTGGTCGACCGCAAACAGATCAACATGACTGGCATTTATTTAAACAACACCGTGCTGTTAGTGGGCATGCTTTCTATGGTGCTATTCCCTTAATCAACATTGCTAAGCAAACAACTCAACCTGTATTGAAGTTTACCTTTTACGGGTTATCAGTGTTACCTGGCTTGGCACGCATTAATTCTGATAAACATTATTTATCACAAGTTTGGTTAGGATGGTGGCTAGCCTTTAGTGCTGCAAATGCGGTTTGGGAAACAGATGTAGTTAGCAAAAAACCACATAAACTAAGCATACAAATGGCGCCCATAGAAAACGGAATTTATTTAGGACTGCAAGCAAAACTTTGATATAGTGATGATCTCTTTTCCCCTAGTTGATAAAAAGGATAGATCCATGAAACGTGCATTTGCTACCCTGGCTACGGCAAGTCTTTGTTTATTAGTTCAAAGTGCGTGGGCAGCTGACCAAGGTACACAACTCAAAGACAAAAAAGACAAAATCAGCTATAGCATCGGGGTTGATGTTGGCAAAAGCATTCAAAAGCAAAAAATTGAAATCAATCCAGACCCTTTTATGGCTGGTTTCAAAGATGGTCAAGCAGACAAACCTACATTAATGACCGAAGATGAAATTCGTCAAACATTAATGGCATTACAAACTGAAATGTTAGAAAAGCAAAAATCAGATATGAAAGAAGCTGCAACAAAAAATCTAGCTGAAGGCCAAAAATTTCTAGACGAAAATAAAAAGAAAAAAGACGTTGTCACCCTACCAAGTGGTCTTCAATACCGCATCATTAAAGAAGGTAAAGGCGAATCACCTAAAGCAACTGATGTTGTTACCACCCACTATCGTGGCAAATTGATCAACGGAACAGAATTTGATAACTCCTACAATCGTGGCGAGCCTGTTAAATTTGCTGTTAACGGCGTGATCCCAGGTTGGACTGAAGCGCTACAATTAATGAAACCAGGCGCTAAATGGGAACTCTTTATTCCTTCCAAATTAGCTTATGGCGAAAATGGCGTTGGTCAAATCATTGGACCAAATTCTGCTTTAGTATTTGAAGTTGAACTCCTTTCAGTTGAAAAGCCTAAAGCTGAAAAGACTGAAAAAACCTCAAAAACTGAAAAACAAAGCAAAACATCAACAGATGCTAAAAAGGGTTAATGTTGATTTGATAAAAAAGGGCACTACGGTGCCCTTTTTTTTGCAGATAAGAAAAGATAAAGTCTTAATCTTTGGTGGTGGGAAAATTTAGAATCGCCCGCTTAAATCCCCTGCTCGGCGGATAAGGCCCAATCCACATTCTTAGCAGCACATTAAAAAAGGATTTTGCATGCGGCCAGTGGTGCTGGATCTCATCGTTAAGGACCATCAGTACGCCATTTTTAGGAGAATAATAAAATGCCAGCACATCTCCGGCATTGATGGTTTTATTGAGAGCACCAATCAGTTCCATAATGCGGGTTCTATCTAATCGTTTATTATCCCAGCCCCCATTATTCACTAATATGGCTTCTGTAAATGCTTTGCTGAGCATTTGAGGAGAGATATCATCTCGGACAAAATAAAACATCATGGCCAGTGGTTCATCATTAAGGATTAACATTTCGGCACGTTTTTCGATATGGGGTGTATATAAAGCGGCGACATAGGTCTCTTGTCCCCACATAGTAACAACCGCATGTCCATTTAGGCTTAATTTCTCTTGAGTCTCTTTTAATGTCACTTCATTTGGCAATTCCACGCCCAAACTCATTGAGTAACTTTCAGCAGAATAAGCAGGCATCAACCAAGCACAAAAAAGCGGTACAAGTAATAATTTTTTAATCACGACGTAACTTATCTGTTGCAGCAATTGGTGTTGGGTAACGATTAACAATCCAATAAGAAGAAATAATAAAGGTAATAATGGTGGAAACCTGTATTAAGGAATAAGCCGATTGGCTTATAAGACCATTCTTCTCTGCTGAGTAGCCTACCAATAATGAGAATTCACTGATTTGGCCAATTCTAACGCCGACTTCCCATGCGGCTGATTTAGCCGGTAATATCTTAGAGAGCAATGGTCTAAATACGATAGGCTTTATCACCAACATCAATCCAGCCAAAATCAGTGCCAACAGCCATACTTCAGATAGAATCGCTAAATCTATTTTTGCTCCCAATGAAAAGAAAAATAAAATCAAGAAAAAGTCTCTTAAGGGGCGCAAACTTTCTGCAATAAAGCGTGACACGGGACTTTGCGCTATAGATATTCCCGCTATAAAGGCACCTATCTCAAAAGATAATTTCATAAATTCTGCGAGTTGGCCTAATCCTAAGCACCAACCAATAGCTACTAAAAACATATATTCATGTATGCGGCTAAATCGTTGGATAATCTTTATCAAGACATAACGTTCAACCAGAAATGCAAATAATATCAGGGCAGGCAACGCTATAACGACTCGTCCCAATTCCGCCAAATGTAAACCACCATCATTGCCAGCATGGATCAGTAATAAAGCAAAAATTGCGATGATATCTTGCAATAACAAAATACTGATGACGATCTCACCAATGCGCTGGTGATGAAGTACCGTGGTGGGTAATAACTTTAACCCGATAATGGTACTTGAAAACATCATGGCAGCACCTATCACTATGGCATCGATTTGTGAGAACGATGCGGCGATTGCAACCGAATATCCAACGACCGAAAAGATGAAAGAACTGACCAAGGTAATGATGGTGGCCTGATTGAGCATTTTTAATAGATTTTGTGGCTGTAAATTTAGCCCTAATAGAAATAGCAGAAAAATGATGCCAATATCACCTATGTCTTTCAGAATGATGGGATCTGAGATGAGCTTCATTCCGCCTGGACCAATCAGGACACCAAGCATAATGTAGGCAACCAACAATGATTGGCGCGTATAAAGTGCTAAGGTTGCTAAAAATGCTGCCCCACAGAAGATTAAAAAGATAGAAAAAATGATATCGTTATGCATTGGCACCTATGCGTGGAATTAATATCTAAGAATTCGAATACTTATATACATTCTCTCATACAGTTATAGGTAAAGGGAGAGGATTCTGATTATGAATTATTACAGCCACGTAGTGGCGTAGGATATTAGCCCCACGTGAAGGAGCTCTTAGCGACGGAACGTGGGGATTGAGAAACCCCTCCCCTCTCCTCTGAGCTGCGGAAGCAGCGTAGGAATTTCCTACGCTGCTTCCGCAGCTCAGAGGGTGGGTGGGTATGCATTTTCCCCACGTTCCAGTCTCTCGCCTTACGGCTCGAGACCTCCACGTGGGGCTAATATCCTACGCCACTTCGTGGCTGTAAGAGATAAATGCCATAAATAGAATTATTGTAAGAAGACAACCTAAATCACTATAATTAATTATGACTAAAAATAACGAAATTGAGATGAATGAGAAACTAGAGCAAGCCTTTGCGCTTCAACAGCGCAATGAGGTAGATGCTGCTATTGACCTTTTTCAGAACGTGCTCTCAAGCCATCCTAACCAACCGGATGCCCTCCATGGCCTAGGCATGTCCTATGCCCAAAAAAGAGATTTTGAGAAAGCGATTTCCTATTTGGCACAAGCAGTAAATGCTGCTCCGAATGTAGCAGAGTTTCACAATAACCTAGGCAATGCCTATCAAGCAGCAGGCAAAGTCAACGAAGCGATGCGCCATTATCATGAGGCATTGCGCTTAAAAAGTTCCTATGCTCAAGCAAATAATAATTTGGGAACATTACTCTATCGATTGGGAAGATATGAAGAAGCTGCCACTTATTTTCAAAAATCGATACGTATAGATCCTCATGCCTTAGACACACATTACAATTTAGCAAATTGCTATATTCAACTAGATAGATTGCTTGATGCTGTGCCCCACTACCAGGAAGTACTCAAAATACGTGGCGATCATTTAGGCGCGCTACATAATCTTGGTATTACCCTGTGCGGTTTAAAAAGATTTGAAGAAGCAGAGCCACTTTTGACACAAGTGATTGCAAAAGAACCAAAGAACATTGATGCACTCTTTCATCTGGGCGTTATTGATAGCGCATTAGCAAAAGCCAATGAAGCGATAGAATGTTATGAGAAGGTTTTAGCTATCAACCCTCAACATGCTCATAGCCATCATAACTTAGCGACGATTTATCTACATCTCAATGAAAAAGAAAAAGCCCTTCAACATTATCAAAAGGCCTTACAACTAGAACCTAAAAATCAAACAGCGCAACACATGGTAGATGCCTTAATGCGCAAAACAAATGTTGAAGGCGCACCCACTGAATATACTCGAGCGTTGTTTGATCAATATGCCTATAGCTATGAAACTCAAGTAAAAGGACAACTGCAATACCGCGTCCCTCAACTGCTTAGAGAAGCGGTTGGCCCTTTTATTAAACAAACACAAGAGCTATTAATCGGTTTTGATCTGGGGTGTGGGACAGGACTGTGCGCCCCTTTGTTTGCGGATATTATAGGGAAATTAATTGGTGTGGATGTTTCACCTAACATGATTGAAGTTGCGCGTTCTCATGGAGGCTATTATAAACTTTATGTCACAGATATATTGTCCTTCCTTGAACGTCCTTCAGAAAAAGTTGAGGCTGATTTAATTATTGCCGCGGATGTCTTTGTGTATTTTGGGAGCTTAGAAAAAGTATTTCAGGCTTGTCAACGCACGTTAAAACAAAATGCGTTTTTTTGCTTTTCAGTGGAACTTTTAACACCTGAAGAAGCAGAGCATGATCCCCGCAATCCACACTTTCAACTCCGAAGTACGGGCAGATACGCTCATCGACCTGATTATATTCAGAGTCTTTGCAAGATGATGGCTTTTAAAATTGAAGTCCAAAGAACTGAAAATATAAGGTATCAAGAAGATAAACCGGTGGTTGGTAACATCTACGTAGTTCGAAAGCTGTAAATACACTCTATCATTATAGAATTAACTATATACTAATTAGTATGCTTTTAATAATAGGTAAGCATTATGCACTTTGCCTCTCTGACCAGTTATGTCGCAATTGGAATGTGTTTTTTCCTCTTTATCTATTTTACCATCCTCTATAATAATCTTGTTGCCCTTAAAAATAATGCCAAAAAAGCCTGGGCTAATATTGATGTGCTCTTAAAGCAGCGACATGATGAATTACCTAAACTTATTGAAACTTGCAAACAATATATGCAATTTGAAAGTTCAACCTTAGAAAAAATTACCCTGGCCAGGCAAAATGCCATGACAGCACGGGAGAAAGGCGATATAGCCGCTGTTGGACAAGCCGAAACCTTATTGCGCGGATCATTAGGCAATTTATTTGCTTTAGCTGAAAACTATCCACAATTGAAAACCAATGAAACCTTTGCTCATCTGCAAACCCGTATTTCTGGTTTAGAAAATACAATTGCAGATAGAAGAGAGCTCTATAATGAAAGTGTTACTCTCAATAACATTCGCATTGAACAATTCCCTGATGTGCTTGTTGCTAAATTATTTGCTTTTAAACATTTAGAGACTCTTGAGTTTGGATCGCCTGAACTGGCTGATGTTGATGTGAATTCACAATTTAAACAATGATAAACTTACATCAATATAGTTTAAACGCTTCCGCCCTTAAAGGTCTGCCCTTAATAACTTATCTCATTTTATTATCTTTATTTATCTTTTTTGCTATCTTCTTCTTTTTTAAATGGTATAAAAATTTTAGAAACGCGCGCAATATAGAAGATCTGCCAACCACTAAAATTCGCTCCGCAGCCCAAGGCTATGTGGAAATTCAAGGGACGCAAAAATATAACCTCGATAATCCCACCATTGCGCCTCTTTCTCTGCTTCCTTGCACTTGGTATCGTTACCAAATAGCTCATGCTGTCAAAGATAGATGGTTTGTGATTGAGAAAGGAGAATCAAATCAAGCTTTTATGATCCAAGACGAAACCGGGGAATGTATTATCGACCCAACAAAGGCGCAGATAACAACCACTGTCGTTGACATCTGGAAAGGCTTTAAAAGATATCCGCAAGGAAAACCCAAAAATTTCCTATGGCGTTTGTTAGGAACCTTTGGACGCTATCAATATTGTGAATGGCGAATGGATGAAGGCATGTTTTTATATGCCGCAGGAAACTTTTCGACTAAAGAAGATATAAATTATTTAAAAAGTGAGGGGCAAAATCAAACTGCCCCTTTTATTTTATCTTCACGCAGCCATCAACGGCTTATTTTCCAATATAAAATGACTGCTTTGGTCTGGTTAATTGGCTATGTAGCTATGCTTATTATAATCGGTTGGCTACTCCTTGCTCGATTTTAGGAGCTTCCTCTGTGACTTGTTCGCTTAGCAACCCTGCTCCATAAGCACGATAATTTTTCCAAGCATTAAGGTCAAGAAAACTCTTGGCATAAATGATATTACTATGTCTTGCCGCCTTTCCTTCTTGCAAATAGTGCTTGTGCTGAGCAGTTAATGCTTGTGTGTTTGCATTAACTTGTTGTTTACAATGTTGATAGAAATACTTTCTTGCTTCTAACAAACCACTAACCACAATCCCAATTGTAAGGGCATAACCTAAACTTAAACCAATGGTAAAACAAACTATTGCCGCAATAGCTGCGCAAGCCGCCCCTACCATCAATGGAGGATAGGCTGGTTTTGACAAAACATTGGGATTTGCAGGAACTGCAGGTATGACAGGAACTGCAGGTATGACAGGAACTGCAGGTATGACAGGTGTTGCAACGATTGGCTGTTGCGTTATAACTGTTTGTGGAACACTGCTAGTTGATCTTGCTCTAGGACTAGTCTCATGAGAATAAAATAGTTTATAGATAGCTTCATGTAATTCTAATGATTTGCCAAGTAAATTATCGATAACATAAATGTTGTCATGTGTACTTTCATTACTATCATGACCATGAACATATTTTACGTGATAGCCTTTGTAATTATAAGCCCTATTTAAATTAGCATAGACTCGATTCCATATGAGATAAACAAAAGGAAATAAACCAGAGTCGATATGTTTCCCTTGATAAGCGCGGTCCATTTGTTCATTATCAAGCAACGTATGGACTTTATCTTTATTAACATAGTCGTTCGTAAAAATAGCATTGATATTATCAATCGTTTTCGCTAATTCTTCAATTGAGTTGTCATTTAAAGTAACTCCCAATGCTTTAGCTAAAGGCGGGAGATCCTTCTCAATATCAAAACCAGCATGAGTGTAAATTGATATTTCATTTTTGTCTTTGTCTATAGAATAGGAAATGGCTTTTAATGAAGGTTTATAGCATTCATCAATCATTTTCTGGATGGTTTGCTCATCAACCACATTATCTTTGATAAGCTGATTTAGACCTTTCATAGAGCCTGCATGCATTCCCATTAATCGGATGGGTGCAAATTTGTTTTTTGTTTCATAGGCTTCAATAAATTCAGCACCATGATTAGAAAGTAAAATTTCAACAGGAACACCATTTTTCACAAGCAAATGTAACAGCTTTAAAGTGAGAAAATCATGTAGTCCTCTATCGGCAAAGTCATCGCCGATTAATCTTAATTTGGCGTCTTTGTTGAAATTGCCCGTCGCGAGGATTTTATCTAATTGTTCAAGATCTTGCTTTTGTTAAACCCTCTTTTGATCTCAGATAGAGCTTAACAAATTCTTGATAGTTGCTTTCAGTGAAGGGTAAATAAACCATGTCTAACAACCACATATAATAAATTTAACGCGTTACCATTGAGATCACCGATGGTAAATTCAGCGTCTTTATCAGCTTTATGCAGTATATCCAGTTTAGGATATACGTTTATATTCACCTTTTCTTCAAAATAGATAGCCATATTTCAAAACTCCAAAACCATAGTTGGAGTAAATTGTATGTTAATCTGCTAATTTATACCAGCCGTCAATGTTATGTCATAAATTTAGGACAGGTTTTAATGCATGATGGTATCAAATGAAAATCGTGGGCCCATTGAGACTAGTCGCTGCAAAGAATGGAGTTTTTGCGCATAGAAAGATCCCTTTGGAAATTTTTCAATTTCGTGTTCTAGTACAACCATTAATAAGGAATAATTCGTTCGGGGATCATTAAGAAATTTTTCAAGATGCGTTGAAACACGCACCCAACTTCGGCAACATTTTTGAAAGTAGGTTTTACCCAGCGCTAAAAATATCCAACTTTGACCAAAGTTATAGAGGTAATGCTGAATCTGTGAAATGATTTGCTTTAATTCTTTGTCACAATCTTCAATTCTCTCATATTCGATATTTACGCCAAAAGCCGTACTTTGTGTCGCCATACAGTAATCACTTATTGGCTTATGGTTATACTATCCAAGGTGAACGCCTACTCATCCCTGTAAATACAACATAAATTCAACGAACCACCTAACCATGTAGCTACGCTACATTTAACTTTTAGTTTATCACCAATTATATGTTTTGTAACTAGCTATTTAATTTTTAACTAGTATTTCCTGCGAAAAGCTCAAGTTAAATGTTTGAAAAAATGTAGATTTATAAACTGAATAGGGATTTTTGCCCACCTTGATATTTGCAGGTAGTATAGAGGTAAATACACCCTTATATAGGTACTTATTATGACTACTGCCCTACCGCATCAAAAACCCATGGATCAACTCCAGGCCGATTATAATACAACTATCTATAACAGTTTTCCCTTTAGCCATACTCACCCAACCCACTTGTTCACATTAGCAAAATTGTTTGGACTAAAACCAAAACCGGTTGAAAAATCTAAGATCCTCGAACTTGGCTGTGCTGGTGGCGGCAATCTTATTCCCATGGCATATCATTTACCCCAAGCAGAATTTTTAGGAATTGACTTGGCTGAGAAGCAAATAGAAATCGGTTTAAAACAAATCGAAGAATTAAACCTCAAGAATATTACTTTACGCCAGCAATCCATTTCCGATTTCAGTAAGAGCGATGGAACCTTCGATTACATTATTTGTCATGGTGTTTATTCTTGGGTTAACAAAGAAGTAAGAGAAAAAATATTACAAATTTGTCATAATAATCTTTCCAAAAATGGTATTGCCTATGTAAGCTACAACACCTATCCCTGGTTGGAATATGGTCAATAGTGTAAGAGATCTGATGTCTTGGCATACTAAAAATATCACTGACCCTAAGACTAAAGCTATTCAAGCACGTTCCGTTTTACAATTTATCTCCGATGGCCTCCAAGACGATAAATCCCCTTATTCTGAATTTTTAAGAAGCGAAATCAATTTGCTTTCTAAACAAGCAGATAATTATTTATTGCATGATCATTTATCTTCTTATAATGAACCTGTTTATTTTCATCAATTTATGGATCAAGCGAATAATCAAAAACTCTCATATTTATCTGATGCCTTCTTGGCGACCATGTATACCGATAATCTACCTGCACAATTTTCCAAAGAACTGAATAAAATTAATAATATTATCATCGTTGGCCAATATATGGATTTCATACGAAATCAACGCTTTCGATGTACTTTATTATGTCATCAAGAAAATCAAGTTAATCGTTCATTGAAGACCGATGATATTGAACACTTCCATTTGCAATTAATTGCAAAGCCAGATTCTGACATCAGTGAATTGAGTATTAAAGAAGGTGTGGTAGCAAGTTTTACACTGGGTTCCATGACACTGAAAGTAAAAAATCCCGTATCTCAATTGGCCATGTTAATTTTACATGAAGAACGATTCAAGCCTCTGCATTATAACGATTTATGCGAAAAAATTGCAAAAAGAAGCGCCACAAAAGATATTGCCGACTATTAAAAAATATTTAAATGATGATTTGAACTTATTACGATCCGCTTTTGCAGGTATTATCAATATCTCAAGCTATCCTCCCTCCTATACCCTCGAAGTGAAAGACCATCCTGTTGCATGCGCTCTTGCGAGGTATCAAGCTCAAAATCAAGATTTTGTGACAAATCGCCGTCATGAGCCTATTGGTTTAGATCCTGTTACCAAAGTACTTATTCCCCTTTTAGATGGAACACGTAACATAAAATCACTTTCAAATGTTATACAAGGTATGGTCGAGATGGGAACATTGGCTGCCCATGATGAGAAACAACAACCGATTACTGACAAAAAGGAACTCGAAAAACGCATTCCTTTAATTTGTAAAGTATATTAGAGAATTTAGCGAAGCAGGCCTTGATTGTGGATTTTTAGGTTTCCTACGTGCCACGACTTGTTCGCGGCATCCAGAAATTTCAGGGATACCGCGGACAAGCCGCGGTACGTAGAAATGTCTGTAAGGGGCTACTTATGCTTTGCAGCCCATTCACTCCAAGTAACCTTCCCATATCCTCTATGATCTTTCACATATTTATAAAAGTCAGTAATGAATTTTTTTCGCTCATCAGCTTCTTGTTGTTTTCCAAAGGTCATCTTCATCCATTGAAACACTAAAAAGATTACTTCCACCTATTAAAGCTTGACGATTAACAATATCCTCAAGAGAGACTTTAGAGGCATTGTGTAAAATATCAACCATTGACATAAAAGTGGTTGTACGACCAACGCCACCTCTACAATGGAAATAAAGCCAAGCTTCAGGTGGAACAGACTTCATAAAATCAAGAAATTCATCAACAGTCTCATCACTTGGTCGATGATGATCTAATACACCCAGTCGCAAATAACCTAAATTCATATGGTCAATGAGTGATGATTCCGTGCCGGCAGACTTTACAATGATATCAATAGGACCGAGAACGCTTAATAATTCCCTCCTTTTTTTGCAGAATCTGCACGACCACCAATGCCTTTTTGGCGGCCAACATCCGTGAATACCATTTGTTCTACCGCGTAAAATATTATCATCACTTTCATTAACGTTACTTTGATTACCCGGACTATACCAACTTATAGGTGTTCCATCCACAAAACCATGGGTCTCTTTACGCAAATCAATTATCCAGACGGGGCCCGTAATCTGTTTCAATGCTTCTTCTAATGTATGTTGAGAAAACTGAGCACTACCAACCACTTTCAACTCATCTAGACCTACACGAGAGGGTAAAGGTTGGGTTGATGATTTGAATTCATCGTTTGCTTTACGAAAATTCCTAGGCATTTTTAAGCCAGGGTCTTCGTCCACCACTAGCACAGGGATTGTGATATCAGCTTCTGGCATTGTTTTGGCACTTAATAATTGATTGCCAAGCATAAAAATGAAGGCAATGAAAATTGCTGTATACTTTTCTAGAGATTTGATTTTGAACATGACCTATATCCATTCTCTCATTCTATAACAATTTATACTTAAAAGAGGACATTTATTAAGTATATACACAATTATTTAGAGTATTTTGCCCACACGACGTTTAAGTTTGATACTCTATAAATAAAGACTAAATACTTCTGTAAATATGTGTAGGTGCCTTAGATGAAATCTGATAAGCCGAACATAAATTCTTTCCTAAATAAAGGATACGCGGCTGGATTTATTAGTGAAATCCCATCGCATACCATTGCGCCAGGTTTATCAGAGTCGGTTATCAGAGAAATCTCATCGAAAAAAAATGAACCTGAATTTCTATTAGAATGGCGCTTAAAAGCTTTTAAACATTGGCTTACACTGAAAGAACCACACTGGGCAAATGTTCACTACTCTCCCATCGACTATCAATCCATCACTTACTTTAGTGCTCCTGTTAATTATGATCCCAATAAAACCTTAGCGGATATTGATCCGCAATTGCTTAAAACCTATCAGAAGCTTGGGATCCCGCTTCAAGAACAAAAAATGCTAAGTGGGATTGCTATTGATGCTGTCTTTGATAGTGTATCCGTGGCCACCACCTTTAAAGAAAAATTAGCCACACTGGGTATCATATTTCTGTTCATTTTCTGAAGCAGCCATTAAGCATCCAGATTTAGTGAAACAATATTTAGGAACCGTTGTTCCTTATCAAGATAATTTCTATGCATGCCTTAATGCCGCTGTCTTCACTGATGGTTCATTTTGTTATATTCCCAAAGGGGTAAAATGCCCCATGGAATTATCAACCTATTTTCGAATTAATGCGGCTAATACTGGCCAATTTGAAAGAACGCTTATTATTGCAGAAGAAGATAGCTTTGTAAGCTATCTTGAAGGATGCACAGCTCCCATAAGAGACACTAATCAATTACATGCCGCTGTAGTAGAACTGATTGCACATGATAATGCACATATTAAATATGCCACCGTTCAGAACTGGTATCCTGGTGATGAACGAGGTGTGGGTGGGATTTATAACTTTGTCACTAAAAGAGGATTATGTAAGGGTAACCATTCTAAAATTTCATGGACTCAAGTTGAAATGGGGGCCGCTATCACTTGGAAGTATCCTAGCGTGATTCTTAAAGGGGATAATTCGCGAGGTGAATTCTTTTCCATTGCTTTGACTAAAGCGCATCAGCAAGCTGATACTGGCACTAAAATGATCCATATCGGGAAAAACACCCATAGTACCATTATCTCTAAAGCCATCTCAGCTGGAAGTGGCCAAAATACTTATCGTGGCTTAGTTCAAGTATTTCCTAAAGCAGACAATGCACGCAATTATACACAATGTGATTCATTACTTATTGGCCATCTTTGTGGTGCTTATACTTTCCCGAATATAGAAGTAATGAATACAACGGCTCACGTGGAACACGAAGCCTCCACATCGAAAATTTCTGATGAACAATTATTTTATTGTCGTTCTCGAGGTTTAAGCGAGGAAGAGTCAATGAACTTAATCGTTAATGGGTTTTGTAAAACGATTCTTCAAAAACTTCCTTTTGAATTTGCAGTAGAAGCACAGCGCTTATTGGAAGTAAGCCTAGAAGGTTGTATAGGATAATTCATATGCTTGAAATTAAAGATTTAATCGTTAAAGTTTCTGATAAAAATATTATCAATCAGTTAAACTTGACCGTGCCACAAGGCGAAATCCATGCCATCATGGGTCCAAATGGCTCTGGAAAAAGCACGCTTGCTTATGCCCTTGGCGGCAAACCAGGCATTGAGATAGTTCAAGGTTCTGTACAATTTAATAATAGCGATTTACTGAAATTAACCCCTGAACAACGAGCACATGCGGGTCTTTTTTTAGCTATGCAATACCCAATTGATATTCCTGGACTTGCTAATAGCACTTTTATCAAAACAGCACTCAATGCACAACGCAAAGTCCTTGGTAAGCAAGAAATTGATGCTTTTGAATTTTTGCAAGAAGTTAAATCAACATTGAAATCATTAAATATGCCTGAAACCTTACTCCACCGAGCAGTCAATGATGGCTTTTCAGGTGGTGAAAAGAAATGCAATGAAATTTTACAAATGTTGATGCTAAAACCAACATTTTGCATACTCGACGAAACAGACTCAGGGTTAGATATTGATACCCTAAAGATTGTGGCCAAAGCCATTAATGAGTATGCCAATCCAAAAACCAGTTTTTTAATTATCACCCATTATCAACGGATCCTTGATTATATTGAGCCTCATAAAGTGCATATTATGATGGATGGGGCGATTGTACAAAGTGGCGATATGTCATTAGCGAAAAAACTTGAGAAAGAAGGATATAAAGGGATTATTTGATATGGCTTCTCGGATGTAGGGTGGGCAAAGCGTAGCGTGCCCACCAATTCATGTCAGATGGTGGGCACGCTACGCTTTACCCACCCTACGTATTATGGAAATATATTTTGTGCAAGAAGAATTTTTAGCAAATCTTCAGCAACAATTCGACAAGTTGCAACCCTTTCTACCAGGTGAAGGCAACCTGGAGATTCACCATGCCCGCCAACAAGCTTTAACCGACGCAAGATTAATTGGGTTGCCACACCCTAAACTTGCCATGTGGAAATATGCATTACTTAATGAATTTTCGCAACTCGAGTTCAAAGCTTATATACATCCTTGTGAATCTCTAAAACATTCATTTATGGAGCCCCATCTCATCAACGACATTGAACAAAGCTCAATGGTATTTCTCAATGGTTATTATGTTCCTAAACTTAGCCATAAAAGCCACGATAATCCTCAAATTACCATTGCTCATCTTAGCCACTTAGCGAAAGTGCAACCCGATTTACTTGAACAGATATTTGAAAATCAAAAGAATTCAAAGCAATTTTTTAATCTTGTAAATACGGCGATGACAACCGATGGCGCTCTTATCATTATTCCTGACAATGTACAAATGGAACACCCTATTATCATCTACCAATTTCTGATTAACCCAACAGATCATGCTACCATGGCAAATACGCAAACCCATTTGTATGTTGGAAAAAAATCTAGTGCTATCATCATTGAAAAAGTGATAACGTTAGGTGAAAAACCTGTTTGGTTAAATACGCACACTTTTATCAACGCAAAGGATGACGCTCATGTTTCCTATTTTCGTCATGTCATCGAATCACCATTAGCCTATCATTTTCATCAACTGCATACGGCCCAAACTTCAGGCAGGCTGGAGCTTATGGATATTAGTATGGGTGCAGGATATCATCGTATTGAAAGCAATCACTTAATCAATCAACCCCATGCTAAAACAACGCTCAATGGTTTGATGTTACCAGAGAGGGGAGCGCATATCGATTGGAACAGTAACTTGCATCATATTGCACCTGAATGTCAATCTCATGTTAATGTAAAATCGCTCATAGGAGCAGGCGGTCATAGTAGTTTTTTCGGTAAGATATTTGTTAATAAAAACGCACAAAAAACGAATACCAGAATGGACAATCATCATTTACATCTGTTTAATTCAGGTAGGGCTGATAGTGCACCTGGATTTGAAATTATGGCCGATGATGTTCAATGCACTCATGGTGCTACTGTGGGACAATTAGATGAACAAGTCCTTTTTTATTGTGAAAGTCGCGGAATTGACAAGGAAATAGCCCGTCAGCTTCTTATTGATGCTTTTATTGAAGATATTCTTCATGCAATCAGGCCCCCACCTATTCACGAATATTTCAGGCAAACTCTCTATGATCAAATAGCTACCTTACTAAAGGGGGGGCCTGATGAACATTGAGAAAATTCGTAGTGATTTTCCCATATTAAAGCAAATGAATCATGGTTATCCCTTAGCCTATCTTGATAATGCTGCCACCACGCAAAAGCCTCTTCAAGTAATTGAAGCCCTTCAAAAATATTATGGTGAACAAAATGCCAATGTCCATAGAGGAACCTATGCGTTAGCAGAATTGGCAACTGCGCTCTTTGAAAAATCACGAAAGAGTGCTCAACAATTTATTAATGCAGAACATTCCAGAGAATGCATTTTTGTGCGTGGAGTTACCGAAGGAATCAACTTGGTTGCCAATGGGTTCACGCGAGCCGTCTTAAAACCTAAGGATGAGATTATTGTTTCACAAATTGAGCACCATGCTAACATTGTTCCTTGGCAATTAGCTTGTGAATATTCAGGTGCTATTCTTCGCATTATCCCCTGCAATGATTTAGGCGAGCTTATCATCGGTGAGTATAAAAATTTGTTAAATGCTAAAACAAAATTGGTTGCCATTGGGCATGTGTCTAATGCTTTAGGAACGATTAACCCCATTAAGGAAATGATAAACCTTGCGCATCAAAATGGCTCCCCTATTTTAATCGACGGAGCACAAGCTGTTTCACATATTCCCATTAATGTTCAAGAATTAAATTGTGATTTTTATTGTTTCTCAGGCCACAAAATGTATGGCCCGCTTGGTGCTGGGATCCTTTATGGCAAAAGTGAATGGCTAGAAAAACTTCCTCCCTATCAAGGAGGTGGTGAAATGATCCAACGGGTAACTTTTGCCAAAACAGAATTTAATACAATTCCTTTGAAATTTGAAGCAGGTACCATGGCGATCGGTGATATCGTTGGTTTAAATACAGCCATTGATTATCTACATGAAATTGGTTTCAATATCATCCAAGAACATGAGAATGATCTGTTACAATATGCCTTATATGCTCTTAGCACCGTGGATGATATTCAATTTATTGGTAATGCAAAAGAACGCGCGCCCGTTATATCTTTCACCTTAGGTGATATTCATCCCCATGATGTAGGGACTGTTCTTGACCATAAAGGCATTGCGGTTCGCACTGGTCAACATTGTGCGCAACCTACTATGGATAGATTTGGTGTGAATGCCACAATAAGAGTCTCATTTGCGATTTATAATACTATCGAAGAAATTGATAGATTAGTCATAGCCTTAAACGAAGCTAATAAACTTTTTAAGAGATAACATGAGTGATTTATCGTTATTATATCAAGAAGTGATCCTCGACCATTGTCGGCATCCACGACATTTTGGAGAATTACCAAATGCCACTCATTATGCACAAGGTCTCAATCCTTTTTGTGGCGATGAAGTTTCAATTGCTCTCATCATAGACAACAACAAAATAAACAGCATTCAGTTCACTGGAAAAGGCTGCGCCATTTGCATGGCATCAGCATCATTAATGTGTGAACAATTGCAGGATAAAACGCCAGAAGAAATCCACGAACTCTTTGAACTATTTATTAATCAATTTCAAGAAAAGCCACAAAGCGAGTCTATTGATAAATTAGGAAAATCACAGGTATTTGCCAATGTTAAGCATTTTCCGATGCGTGTTAAATGTGCAACCTTACCCTGGCATGCCACCAAAGCGGCGCTTTTAAAACAAAAAAGTATTACAACTGAGGGTGATGAACTATGACAGATACTTCAAATCTCAACGATAAAATCATTGCAGTGTTAAAAACCATTTTTGATCCTGAGATCCCAGTCAATCTTTATGATTTAGGGCTAATTTATAATATTGATATTCAGGGTAAAAAAGCTATCATTCAAATGACCCTCACCAATCCCGGCTGTCCCGTAGCAGGTGAATTTCCGCAAGTCGTCAAATCGCATGTTGAAACACTTTCAGAATTAGATGAAGTGGAGATTGAAATGGTGTGGGAACCACAATGGACCACAGATAGAATGTCTGAGGCGGCTAAACTACAATTAGGCTTAGTTTAGCCGTGAGCTGAATGATGATGGTGATGATGCGTTTCTAAAGCTGATTGTACAGCTGGATCCGCTGCCGTTATGTGAACAGGCGCACTTGATGGTGCTGATGCTGATGCTGATGCTGGTGAAGATGCAGCACTATTGCTCACTCCGGGTATACTTGAATTAGATTGAACAACATCTTGATAATTTAGAGCCACATCCGCTGCTTTGCCGACGGTGCCATTGGCATAATTAAAAGTCAACACACCATTAATCACATTGCCATTCACAATTTGAGCGGGACCTGACTCGGTTAAACTAATAGAAACAATACCTAATTGAGCAAGCGTATGATATTCACCTTTATCCACTATTCCATTACCATTACTATCTTGCCATACACCTAATTTATTGAAAATAGGATTGGATGCATCAATAATGCCGCCATTTTGACCTGCTAAAATGGCTAAGGCCTGTAAGTCGGTTTGGGCACCAGGAACATCTTGCGTTAATATATAATCCTTAGTTGGCATTGGACCATGTCCACTATAGCCGTAGGTTAAGAAACCATCGTCCGGACCAATCCAACCTGTTTGCACCGTTTGACCATTAATATTTAATTCCACACTGGAGGTACTGGCGCTGGTTAATTCAAAGCCTTTATTATTTAAATCCAAAACAATTGGGGCAGAATATGTATTTTGAGATTCATAAGTGCATAAACATTCAAGCACAAAATCGGTTTTATTATTAACTAAAACCCAAGGGTCACCTAAGGAATCATAAAATATCGCTGATAATGCTCCTGAGTAACCGTAGATAAAAAAGTCAACGCAATATAATCCAAAGTTACCATTTAAGATATTAACATCAACAGACGTGAGAGGATTAGCACAATCTATTGGCGGACACATTCCGCTATTATCAACAGTAATAACAAAAGATTCAATATCAGGATTGGTGGTCCTTACCTCATACTGCTCTGTCTCATCATTGATGCCTCCAGCAACTCCACCGCCGGTTTGGCTAAAAATTATTTCTTGAAGATTTTCAGAACAAAATGATTCAAAAAGAAAATGAAAACTGCTATTAGCTATAGAATTTATTTCTGCAACCTGAGTGTGAGTGTAACTTGACGAAGTGTCTTTAACAATTATGTTAAGATAGTCTGCACAACAGGGTCCCGTTTCAGCTGCTGCTACTGGTGGTAATATGACAGGGATGTAAACTGGTTCAAAACCCGTAAATGCCCAATGAATACCAAGATCTCTTGGTACAGAATCTACGCCAATTGGTAATCCATCAGAGTTGTACCATAAAAATGCAGTATGACCATCGATTGCTATATAAGCAGCAAGAGATGCCTGAGCAGGTGGTAGTGCATTAACTTGTTCCATCGTGGTATTTTGGCTTTGCTCTTTTATCTCTTGTTGGGGTGTAGCACCTGAAATACCTTGCACATCTGATTGAACATCCCCGCTTTGATTTTGATTCTGATCTGGATTAGCACTCTTTTGATCGGGATTCTGATTATTTTGATCCATGTAGGCTGGTGAGAGCTCACCTTGATTGGGAAGCGGATTATTGGTATCACTGCTATTGGGTATTGGTGCTTCATTTGCTAATGCTAAAGTCAGCAATTGAGCATCAAACATTTCACTGGTAAAGGAAGCATCTTGCGATTGCGTAAACTGCACAATGTCATTGTGTAATTTTTCAACCCCTGCCACCATGTTATCCAAAACATTCAGGTTAGCTGAAGTTTGTGGTACCACTAATGTGATGAGTTTTTCTTGTTCTAGGCTCATAACCACCTCATTAAGAGTGTATTTACGCTATATTACATAGTCTTCCTAATTTACATATTTACCCGTTTTGTGCTGCTCTACTATATGACTTTGGTACTAGATCGTAAAAAAAATACCGATTTTAAGGTTATAATAGGTTTTAGGTCATAATAGTTGATTTGCACATAATTGATTTGATTATTGAGAGGGAGAATTTTTGTATTTGGCGCTGGTTTTACTGATAGAAACTAGATTTCCTTCATATTCCTCTGAGCCTTGATGGCCAAGATTAATACTTAAATCGGCATACACTTTTCCACCAATGCTCTGCCAAAGTCTACAAAAACAGTAATCACTTGATAAATATTCGCCCTCTCTATTTTCTTGATCGAAAAGAGAATAGAAATAGGGCCTATCTTGCTCAGGCATCTCAGTTGGACTTTTGCTAATCTTTCGTTGCCCGAATGCAGCACACATTTTCTCCAACACATTGCGTTCAATTAATAAAAAAGCAGTACCTATGGTATCAGCTTCAATGATGCCATCTACCGCTTGACGTGTCTCACCTAAGTTAACAGCATAATCTACTAAATACATTTTAATCAATTTCTGAAATTCCTCTGCTGATAACGTATCATCCATAATCAATTGGCGAACCTGGGGTTGTCGCAATCTATCCCAATTGTAATTTTTTTTAGGTATTGCTGCGCCAATAATCGGTTTTTTGGCCATGATTAATTTTCCAATATCTTCTGGCTCCCATTTCATATCTGCATCAATAAAGAGAAGATGGGTAATAGTGGGATCGGATAACATAGTAGCCACAAAGGTATTGCGTGCTCTTGGGATAGAACAATCATAAGAAATAAATTTATGTAACAGTTTGACTTGTTTATGGAAACTAAAGAATGTATAGGTTTTGACTAATGATAAAGCATATCCCATATAACATTGCCCAGTATAGCAGGGGGTGGCAATCATAATTTTGATTTCACTCATCATTTCAATTATCGCTGTATTGCTGATGTTCCAGATCCCTGGATTTGAGAGGTTCCAGGTCCCTGAATTTCTGTTGTGCCAGGATCACTTGGTTTAGTTCCTGTTTTATTAGTCGTAGAACTGTTACAGGAAGGATTTTCAACCGGACAACCAGGTTGATCATTTGGAGTAGCAATAGGTTTAATGTTATTAGTATTACAATAAGGATTGCTGGCAGGACAAGCTGGGCTTGTCGCCTCATCTTTTTCTGCTTCATCTTTACTTTTTGTTGTTGGTGCAGTGGTATCGCTTCTTTGGAAACCATCATCAGCAGCTTGAGTTGAGAGTATCGTCCCCAGTATTGCCGCAAGCAATAAAGATGTTTTGGTATCTGTCATCATACACAGGCCTTAATCCTTCGAGTTCTTACAAAGGATTTCGGCAAGTAGTCATAAAATAATTAATTTTCTTTGAGACTCATCAGGGTAGCATTACCACCTGAAGCCGTCGTATTAACAGAAAGCGTACGCTCTGTGGCTAAACGCGGTAAATAATATGGTCCGCCTGCTTTGGGACCAGTACCTGACAGTCCCTCCCCACCAAAGGGTTGAACCCCCACCACCGCACCAATCATATTACGGTTCACATAGATATTCCCTACGCTAAGGCGTGAAATGATATAGTGAATGGTTTCATCAATGCGGCTATGGATCCCCAGCGTAAGTCCGAAACCAGTGCGGTTAATTTGCGCAATGACATCATCCAGCCTTGAACCTTTAAAACGTACCACATGCAAAATCGGGCCAAATACTTCTTCTGTTAAGATATCAAGTGTTGGGATTTCAAACATGCGTGGACCAAAAAATGAGCCTTTATCACATTCTGGTGTTAAGACGAGTTCATTTAGTAAAGTGGCCTTTTCTTTCATTCTTACGGAATGGGCGTGCAATTGTGATTTAGCTGCTTCATCAATGACTGGTCCAACGTCCGTTGAAAGCGCCGCTGGATTGCCTATCTTTAATTCATTCATCGCACCTTGGATCATTTGGATAATTTTGTCAGCAACATCTTCTTGCACAAATAATACGCGCAAAGCCGAACAACGCTGCCCTGCGCTTCTAAACGCAGAGGCAATCACATCTTGTGTCACTTGCTCTGGCAATGCGCTTGAGTCAACAATCATGGCATTTTGGCCACCTGTTTCTGCCACAAAAGGAATGATAGGCCCAAGGCGTGCCGCTAATTTTTGATTGATACCACGCGCAGTCTCTGTGGAGCCGGTAAAAACAACTCCTTTAATACGCAGATCGCTAACAAGTGCATTACCAACTACGGAACCACTTCCTGGAAGCAGTTGCACAACATCACGGCGAAATCCTGCTTCATGCAACAATGTAATTGCTTTTGAAGCGATGATTGCTGTTTGGCTAGCCGGTTTTGCTATCACACAATTACCTGCTGCCAAACCTGCTGTTACTTGCCCTAAAAAAATGGCTAAAGGAAAATTCCATGGACTAATGCAAGCAATAATACCGCGGCCATGCAAACTTAACTGATTGAGCTCACCTGTGGGACCAGGCAAAATTTCAGGTTCTGCAAAATGTTTTCTTGCCTGCAAAGCGTAGTAATTGCAAAAATCAATGGCTTCACGGAGCTCACTCACAGCATCATCGATGGTTTTGCCACCTTCATAGACTAATAAACTTAACATTTCTGAGCGATTTTTTTGCAGTAAATCAGCCATTGATAATAAGCACTTTGCGCGATCATTTGCACTCCAATCACGAAAACTCACATAGGCTTTGTGCGCTCTTTCAAGTGTTGTTGCTGTTACCTCTTTTGTCGCCTGCATGACTTTTCCTAAACGATGTTGGCGCAAAATGGGCGAAAATCGTTCAACCACATCAAGTGCATTGATGTT
This sequence comes from uncultured Pseudomonadota bacterium, assembly GCA_963829835.1. GTDB lineage: Bacteria > Pseudomonadota > Gammaproteobacteria > Berkiellales > Berkiellaceae > Berkiella. The sequence goes on along the minus strand of CAWHKC010000004.1, from coordinate 2,260,776 downwards.
TTCTTGGGCAGTTGGCGTCACTGTATATTCTTGAGTTGATAGTTGAACCATCTCATTCAATAGAGGGTAAAATTCGGCTGGACGACTTAAATCTACACCTGCAGAATTGGCACGTTCTGGCGCAAAGAGATCTTTTGGTAATGGAATATGAGGATGAGGTTTAAATTCAAGTGATTGCAGTTTTTGAACTGGGTCGGCCACCATATCTTCAATTGGTAGTTTCTCATCGATGATACGATTGACAAAGGAAGTATTAGCACCATTTTCTAATAATCTTCTTACCAAATAGGCTAAGAGCTCTTCATGAGATCCGACAGGCGCATAAACTCGACAAGGAACTTTTATTGATTTAGTTTTACTATCAACGATTTGATCATATAAAGCATCGCCCATGCCATGCAAACACTGAAATTCGTATTTTTCAACGCCCTGCTCTTTTGCTAATGCCATAATGGTAGAAAGCGTTAAGGCATTGTGGGTGGCAAATTGCGGATAAATAATATCGGAAGCACTGAGTAATTTTTTTGCACAAACAATATAATTAGTATCCGTAGAAATTTTACGTGTGAAGACAGGATAACCAGACAACCCCTGCACTTGAGCCAATTTAATTTCAGTGTCCCAATAAGCACCTTTGACTAAACGAATCATGATTGGCGTTTGATACTGGCGAGCCATTTTAATTAACCAATCGATGACATAGGGAGCACGCTTTTGATAGGCCTGAACAGCAAGACCAAATCCTCGCCAATTTCCGATTACACCACTGGATAAAATTGCTTCAATGATGTCTAAATTTATATCTAAGGTATGTGCTTCTTCTGCATCAATGGTAAAACCAATGTCAGCATCAATGGCTTGTTCCACTAATGATTTTACTATGGGTAACAATTCTTGTTGTAAACGTTCCCGTTTTGCCATCACAAAACGCGGATGTAAAGCAGATAGTTTGACTGAAATGCCGGGGCCTTCAATAGGACCTCGTTTATTACTGGCTTCTTTTATTGCTCTGATAGCTTTTTCATAAGACTCAAGATATTTTCTAGCGTCCAAAGCGGTGAAAGCTGCTTCGCCTAACATATCATAAGAAAAACGATAGCCTTTGGCTTCTTTGCGCAAAGAACGTTTTAAAGCCCCTTTAATTGTGCGACCCATCACAAATTGCTTACCTAAAATCTTCATCGCCTGCCCAACAGCTTGGCGAACGATAGGTTCTCCACCGATACTCGCAAGGCGCTTCAAAGTATTGGTTAATGTGTTTCCATGTTGCTCCTGCTGCGAGGATCCCACTATTTTGCCGGTTAACATTAAAGCCCAAGTAGCTGCATTGACAAATAACGATTGGCTTTTACCCAAATGAGAGCGCCAATCACCACCAACCAATTTATCTCGAATAAGCTTATCAACTGTCTCTTTATCAGGAATGCGCAACAAACTCTCAGCCAAACACATTAAGGCTATGCCTTCTTCGCTGGAGAGATCATATTGAAACATGAAAGCATCTAAGCCGCTTTGTGAAAGACGTTGTTCACGAACATTTTTTACGAGCACCATGGCATTTGCTTGAATGCTATCCAATAGTGGTTTTGGAAGTTGCGCCTGCGGTAATATTTTTTCAACACTTTCGGACTCGTCTAATCGATAGTGCTTATCGATTTCATGGCGAAGAGAGTCCCTAGGGGCAAATTCCGAGTTGAGCATAGTCGTTACCTATTAGATTTATTAATTAGGACTTTTGCGGATTAAATCCCAAGCGCTATCGAATTGATCTACAATTTCTTTACTAGGAGGTTTGTCTAATAAACTGCCAATGATTACCCCAAGAGTACCAAACAGAAATCCTGGAATAATTTCGTAAAAAGCGAAAATACCACCTGAAGCACTATTTAATTTCCATATGAGCACGCAGGATGCACCAAGTAAAATACCCAAAATGGCACCCTTGGCGGTCATTCTTCGCCAAAATAGAGCACCAATAACAGAAGGTCCGAATGAAGCCCCAAGACCTGCCCATGCAAAGGCAACTAGCTTGATAACAGAGCTTTCGGGATGGTAAGCAAGACTCATTGCAACAATAGCAATGACAATAATGCCAATTCGACTTACCCAAACCAATTCTTTTTGAGAAGCTTTTTTGCGAAATAGTCGATGATATATATCTTCGGTTAAAGCACTGCTTGATGCCAACATCTGTGAGTCGATAGCACACATGATGGAAGATAAAATAGCAGCAAATAAAATGCCAGAAATCCAAGGTGAAAATAACGTTTGTGAAAAAACGATAAAGATGGATTCAGGATCAATATCCTGCTCGTAGAAATAAGCAATGCCAACAAAACCCGTAAGGACAGCGCCAAGTAAAGATAAGCTCATCCAAGATAAGCAAATTCGTCTGGCAATGGGGATATCACTTGTTGTACGAACGGCCATAAATCTAACTAATATATGAGGTTGGCCAAAATATCCTAATCCCCAAGCCATTAAATTCAAAAATAGCATCGCATTAAAGTCGGTGAACGGATCCAAACGATGGGGGCCTAATTGCGTAATCAGGTCGATAGTTTTATGCCACCCTCCAAATTCATTGCAAGCAACAAAGGGAACGATGAGTAAGCAAATAAACATTAATGTCCCTTGAAAAAAATCTGTCCAACTTACTGCCAAAAAACCACCTATGAAGGTGTAAGCAACAATAATGACCGAACCAATTAAAAGTGCATACTCATAAGAAATATCAAAACGTTGCAGCAACATCGCCCCGCCCACTAACCCAGAGGCGGTATAAAAAGCAAAAAAGATCAAAGTCACTAAGGCTAGCATTACCCGAATGGTGCCCGATCTATCGAAAAAGCGATTATCTAGAAATGAAGGTAAGGTTAGAGAGTCATTAGCGCACTCGGAATAAACACGCAGGGGTTTGGCAATGATGCGCCAACTCAAAAACGCTCCAATTGTAAGTCCGATAGGTAGCCAAATTTGATTCAACCCTAAAACAAAAATTGCGCCAGGTAGGCCTAGTAGTAGCCAAGCGCTCATATCAGAAGCCCCAGCACTAAGTGCTGCAACAGGACCACCTAATTGGCGACCGCCGAGAACAAAATCGGAAAGATTACGTGTAATCCTGTAAGCAACTATCGCGATAATCACGACAACAGTTAGATAACAGGTAAATGCGATAAGTGTAATGAGGTTCATGTCATAACATTATGTTTTTGTTGCATTTTTAAATATAAATGGCATTATAGCCCCTTCATTAAGGAGTTCATTATAGGGAATATGAAGCCTTCTAGCTAGGTATTTAAAGATTTAGATATGAAGTTAGATTGATAAAAACGCTTACATTCCTAAATTATGAGAATGTAATAAAATATTATAATTAAGTTGTCATTCTACATTTGAAAGAATTAGAATGCACCGCAAAATGTGTAGATCCACTCTTTATGAATAAACAGAAATTCCACATAGCCAGTCTACTTTTAATGTATATTGGTTTTTTATTTTATGGCGCTTTATTCCCGTTCCATGACTGGCGCGTGCCTGTCGATCCCATTATTTCAATAGTGCTCTACGGTTGGCTTGATCACATCTTTCTGTTTGATATCGTACAAAATCTCTTACTATTTTTACCTTTTGGATTATTTGCGGGCGGTTATCTCGTTTTGCAAAAACGTCGCGCACTGGTTGTTATCTTATTGACTACACTCGCCTCATTTTTGTTAAGCTTATGTATTGAAATACTACAAACATACAATCCTCTAAGAATCCCTTCGCTTTTAGATATTACACTTAACATGATAAGTGGCTTTTTAGGTTCCTTGTTAGCCATCCTCTTAATGCCTTTTTATCCCAAACTTATTAAATTTGTGGAAGGCTCAATACAGATGGGCTCTAAACAAAATCTTTGGCCTTTATTTGGTTTTACCGTTTGGGTAGCATGGAGCTGTTATCAACTTTTCCCATTCATTCCTACTTTGCATCCAAAACAATTATTGGAAGGCTTCATGCCGGTATATCTTTTTTTAAAACGTGATATACCATTTTATCCAGTACGATTTTGCCATTATGCTTTACAAGCCATGATGCTGTACTTTTCTGGAAAATTATTTCTAAAAGCACATCGTTTTTTACCGATTTTAGTAAGTTTTATTTGTCTCATTTTCTTTGCAAAACTGGCCGCAATCGGCCGATTGATCTCTATTGAAATGATATTAGGCTGCACAACAGCAATTGGGTTACTCACTATTGGTCACAAGTTCTTCTCTAGCCGACCTTTCGAAAGTGGAGTGAGTAGTTTACGTTTACGTCAGCTGGAATGATTTCCTCTACGTACCGCGGCTCTAACTTCTCTACTTACCGCGGCTTGTCCGCGGTATCCATTTCTAGATGCCGCGAACAAGTCGCGGCACGTAGGCAGGGTGTTATGCACGCGGCGAAGATGACATTCTGAGTGTTTTAGTCCCTCGCTGAGGTTCTATTGGCTCAATAAGACGCGTGTATCCATTCGTCACATTAGGCAATCTAGATAGTTTCAATCGCTCTGATCCAGAATTAACAGATTTCGCAGAACTGGTTGCTGATGCTGTAGGGCTTGGAACAATCGTTACACTACCTGTGATACTGCCTGCTAATGCTCGGTAGCTTCTGACTGAAACTTCTTTGATTCTTTGCTTAGTATTTAAGTCGAAATATTTTCTAAACTCACGTTTTAATTTATCTTTTAAATTCTCTAGATCGTTTTCTAATTTTGGATAGTTTTTACCAAACAAGCCACAAAAGGAATTTTTAGAGTTTCGTATTTTCTCGTCAAGATATTGATCCAGTTCCTTGAAAAGGCTTTCCAAATCATGATAGCAAGACTCCATCTCCTCTGGATTACCCATTTCATTCAAATGCTGCACAATCCTTTTTAATTTATCATCAAATTTTTTCGCTGAAACAGATTTAGCAAGATGAGATATTTCTTCAATACGTTCTTCAATATTGCGCATCACAATAGGCATATCAGAGGGTTCATTTTCTGCTTTTAATCTTCTAACATATTTACTATATTGCTTTGCTTGATAGTCTTTATATCCAACAAAATTAAATTGTGACTGGGATGAAGCGCTCAAGTTTTTGGCAAAATTCTGTGCATCTAAAATCGCATCATTGACGCCATGAGAAAAAAAGAAGTTCGCATTTTTATTAGCATCCCCTGTCAAAACATAACTCCCACCTTGACCTAATGGTAAGCAAGGTTGCGTGGCATGTTGCAGTATTAAGGGAAATGCTGTTGTTTTAATTTTATTCTTAGCTTCACATTTCTTTGGTTTACGTTTACTTGATTTTTCTACAAGCGTCAAAGCATCAGGATTATATCCTAAAATAATATTTGCCATGAGTTTGCCCCAAGCAACAAGCGCTTCTCTTTGTTTAACCTTGTCTTTTAATTGATAGATACTCTTTGGGATCTCGCCAGAGACGAACAACTTGGTATTTTTTTGATTACTGAACACATAGACTTTAGGGAAATAAGGTTGGTTCCAACCATATCTTTTTAGTCTTTCCATATCTTCAATTTTAAACTTATTGACATTCTTTGGTCTTGCCGGTAATGGAAGCCCTGATTTAGATTGTAATGTAATAGTGCCAGATTCTTCTTGTCGAGGTTGATATTCAACGGGGTTATATTGGATTTTAAATCTCTCGTCGGTGCCTTTGTTTAATATATTGGCTACGGGATGATTCGAGCCATCCGCTTCAACAAAATGGTTAAAATGGAATGTTTGTTCATTATCACTGTCATTTTTAAGGGTCACGTTTTGATTGAGCGAATCGATGCCAACAACACTATATCCCTTTAACAGGGTTATTTGAGGAAAATTGGCATTTTTGCTCATTGCCTCTAATTTTCTCAGTAAAAAACGTTGGATATCTTTAAGCTCAACTGTGGTATCACCATTTCGACTTATTTTATGATTAAAAAAGTCTGAATCTTCGTGATTATTAGTATCTATTAAAGATTCTAAAAAATTGATCGTATTTTGATCAATTTGAACGCGCTGACCTCGGGTGATTTCAAGCCTTGGTTCTGCAATAACAACTTGATAGCCTTTTTGAGCAGCACCGATGGCTGCAGCCAAACCTGCCGGACCCATACCTGCAACAAAAACAACATTTGATGGACCTGATTGCATTGAATACCTCTAAAGTCGACGCATGTAGTAATTTTTACTACATTTAGCTCATATAAATCATAAGGTTATCGTATCATTGAGGTTTGTTGACAAACACAGCATAGAGATGAATGGTGTGAAAATTCAGATGGTAAGAAGCATGCTAGGGCTTTATTACTGTTTCTTCTTTGGAGTAAAAGAAAGATTTTCCTTTGCTGTGGGAGGTGGTGGTAAAGGTCTAACAGCTTTTTCCTGTTGGGTATGTAAAACAGGACTAACTCTTTGAGGAGTTGTATTTTCCTTTTGTGGTTGCTTCTTTTTTTCTAATTCGGCTTTGATTCGAGGGCATTCTAGGAGAACTGTTGCTTCTATATCAGGGCACTTTTCAAGCCAAGCAATTAAATCTCCTTTAAATTGCTGAAATTCATTAAAAGTAAGTTCTGAAAAATCAATGTTGGCATGATAATTGTCAATGAGCTCTTTTGCCGCGACATAATCTTTTTCAACAATGACCCGCGCTAGTTCCTTTGCGTGAATTGGCAGTGGACCGAAATATGGCGCATTAGGATTAGGAAAAAATCGTTTTAACAATCCCATTCCCGCTTGCGTATTTCCATTGATAAATGCAAAAGAAACCATTCCTTGTCTTTCTTCAGGTGACATAAAGGGATCTACTACTCCTGGAATTGCGTCAAGCAATTGCGCAAATCCAGTTCGTGAAATAAATTCAAATATTCCTATTCCTGAAATTTTTTCAAATTGAAATAAACTTAAACTGTTGCTCTTCAACCCCGCATATAACACTTCTTCCATGGCATTTCTGATCTTGTCCGATTTTTCAGTTTCGGGAGCCTCACTCTCCCATTGTTGATATAACTGCTCAAAAACATATGCATCTGGGTAAAGACCTTGTTCCTCAAAGGTCGATACTTCCCCATTTAATTTTCCAATCGTTTCAGCATCAAAAGATTCTAATATATCATGGTAAAATTGATAGCGTTTGGTTGCCATTATTTCTTTGATTTGGTGTTTTTTAACAAACGCTAGAAAGTTTTCACCCAACTCAGCATCACTTGGTACACTTGCTCCCTTATCAAATAAATAAGCAGCCATTTCCCATTGCTTATTTTTAAGAACATTCGTTAAGACCCCATTAAATATTTCTTCATGATTTGGCATTGCATTACCCGCAGAAAATCTAGGAGTAAGCAATGCCAATTCCTTTTTTAATTTCTCAACATTGCCAAGTTTGGCTATTTCTCTAAGTCCCTCATATTCCAAAAAGAGTGATAGTTTTGATGAAGGAGGATCTTCTACCAAGCCCATTTCGGCCAAAAATATACCTATCGGTTTACCTAAGATCTTATCCACACCATTAAACATTGTCACTGGGGCATCTTGGTAAAAATGACAAAAATTACGTAATCGTTCCTCAGGTAAGTTGGTCATTCTTAAAGATTTATGTTTAAAATTCACAAACACATCAGCTATTAATTTAGGAGTATCGAAAGGATTTTCGTGCAATGTACGTATTATTTGCAACGCGTGACGCATTTCAGCATCTGATGCAGTTCCATAGGACAAACGATACTTAGGTATATTTTTTATCAATTCCGCTAGTTTGTAGTTTTCCTTTCGTACGGCCATTTCATAAGACTTTTTGAAATTCTCAGCGGATGGCATTTCCATTGTAGCTAGATTTAGTCCCTCCACCCCTTTTTCAGCACAAAATTCTAATAAAGATTTTCCTAAATACTTTTCTATGCCTTTTAACGATACTCCCTGGCTAATCATAAAATCTGCATACTCGCATATTTTATGCGTTAGTGAGTCTAAATAACTATAACCAGACATATCTTCATTGTCTGGTATATTTTTTAACAACTCTGATAATAATTCTTGTGAAAATAGTTCTTTGGATAATTGCGTTTGCTCTATGGTGGGGTCAGTAGAATATCTTTGGATATACCTATCATATAGTCTTTTGGCTGCCTCTATTTTTCCATTTCTTACCGCTGCTTTATATTGTTCACCTAGCATATTTTGGTTCCTTGGTAATTTTACATATATATAGGACAACTACCCGCTAGAAATGGTTCCCGATTCATTGAAGTGTAAAAATAATCAATAAAAACAATAGGTTAAGGAGAGTCCGTTTGGAAGAGTCTAATGTTTTAGGCGATCAAATTTATCTGAGAATCCACTGTCAGCGCAGCTATAGGTGAGCGATTTGATTTGAGCGCCTTGAAGCTCAACTATTTTTTCTAATTCTTCACGGCTGTCGGCAACTTGGCATAAAATATTAGCCAACATTAATTGGGTTGATTTAATTAAGACGAGATTGAGTTGTAATTCAGGCGGTAGTTGTAATAGCTCATGTAATAAGGACACGCTGATCTTTTCAGTCAGCGTGTTGATGGCATTCGTGATTTGTTCGTCTTGAATGTCGGTCATTTTTTCTTGTTTAGCATATCCGTTGCGGTTCCCTCAAACATCTCCGCTGCGATGGCAACCGACTCAGACAATGTTGGGTGAGGATGTATTGTTAAAGCAATATCTTCTGCTTCACAACCCATTTCAATTGCTAAACTCACTTCAGCAATCAGATCACCAGCACGTGGACCTACAAAGCCAGCGCCCAGCAAACGATTGGTCTTTTTATCGAAAATCAGTTTAGTGATCCCTTCATCTCTGCCTAAGCCTAAAGAACGGCCACTAGCAAGCCAAGGGAATACGCCTTTATCATAATCAAGACCTTGTGCTTTAGCTTGTTCTTCAGTCACACCAACCCATGCTACTTCAGGATCGGTATAAGCAATGTTACCAATGCACTTTGGATCAAAATAATGTTTCTTTCCAGCAATCACTTCCGCTGCCACTCTACCTTCAGGGGTTGCTTTATGCGCAAGCATAGGATTACCAACGATATCGCCAATCGCATAGATATTAGGCACATTGGTACGTTGTTGTTTATCAACGGGAATAAATCCACGTTCATCCACTTTAATACCTGCTTTTTCAGCATCAATTAATTTACCATTGGGAATACGACCAACAGACATTAATACTTTGTCATAACGTTGTGGTTCTTTAGGCGCTTCTTTACCTTCAAAGGTTACCCAGATCCCATCTTTCTTAGCTTCTGCGGCTACAACCTTTGTACCAAGCATGATGCTTTCATATTTTGGTTTTACAAATTTATAAAGCGGGGTTGCAATATCTCTATCCACCCCTGGCAAAATAAAATCGGTCAGTTCCACAACGTTCACAGCTGAACCAAGTGCTTGATAAACAGTTGCCATTTCCATACCAATAATACCACCACCAATCACAAGCAGTCGCTTTGGAATATCTGGCATTTCTAAAGCGCCCGTTGAATCCATAATGCGTGGATCTTCTGGCATAAAAGGTAAGCGAATAGGACGTGAGCCTGCGGCAATGATGGCATTTTCAAACGTAATAGTGCAGGGATTTTCACCTGTCACTTGCAAGGTCGTGCTTGAGGTAAACTTAGCTTCGCCTTGCACTACTTGCACTTTGCGAAACTTAGCCATTTGTTTCACGCCACCGGTTAAACGTTTAACGACGCTATCTTTGAAGCCACGTACTTTATCGAGATCAATTTTTGGCGTTCCAAATTCTATACCATGCTTAGCCATGCTCTTGGTTTCATTTAAAATTTCAGCCGTATGGAGTAAGGCTTTTGAAGGAATACATCCCACATTTAAACAAACACCACCCAACTCGCCATAGCGTTCTACTAAAACCACACCTTCGCCTAACAAATCCGCTGCCCGAAACGCCGCAGAATAGCCACCAGGACCACTACCAATCACCACGACTTTTGCTTGAATATTTTTATCTGCCATTTTCTTATCCTACTGTAATCAAAGCAATAATTTTCTAATATCTTGTAATTGTGCGGCTATATGAGCTGCAAATCTTGCGCCTTCTACTCCATCAATCACACGATGGTCGTACGATAAACTGAGAGGAAGCACTTTCCGGGGCACAAATTGATCATGCATATAAACCGGTTTAATTTGAACTTTAGAAACCCCTAAGATTGCGACATCCGGTGCATTAATGATCGGCGTAAACGCAGTGCCACCAATGCTACCTAAGCTTGAAATGGTAAAGCAATTGCCTTGCATTTGTTCACCTTTTAGTTTGCCATCACGCGCTAAAGCGCCAAGTTCACCTAATTCTTTAGCAATATCAAACAAACTCTTTTTATCAGCATCTCTAATCACAGGAACCATTAATCCATTAGGCGTATCAACGGCAACCCCAATATGGCAATAATGCTTCATGATGATATCAGTGCCATTTGAAGCAAGTGAGGCATTAAATTGAGGATAGGTTTTTAATGCTGATACACAAGCCATGATAATAAAGGGTAAAGGGGTGAGCTTAGTACCATGCTCTTTGGCAGCTTCTTTATTCTCTTCACGAAATATTTCTAATTCTGTGATATCGGCTTCATCAAATTGCGTGACATGCGGAATGGTTACCCAATTGCGATAAAGATTCTTTGCTGTCCATTTTTTAATGCGACTTAAAGGTTTAACATCAATGGCACCAAATTGACTAAAATCAATGTCTGGGGCTTTTTCTATGCCTAAGCCGCCACCCGTGCTTGCGCCCTGCATAACAGATTTAACAAATTCATGTATATCTTTAGTGATAATGCGACCACGATTACCTGAACCTTTCACCAAAGTCAGATCAACCCCAAGTTCTCGCGCTAAACGACGCGTTGCAGGCCCTGCATGCACATTGCTGAAATCTTGCATGACCTGATTCATTTGACGTGACGCGACAGGGGCAGCTGCTTTTTCCTGAACGGGTTTAGGAGCGGCTGGTGTTTGTGCTGTTGGCGAAGGTGCAGTTGTAGCTTCTTTAACTTGAGGCGTATGCGTCACCGTCATGGTAACGATCTTGTCACCTTCTGAAACTTTATCGCCTACTTTTACTAAAACACTTTCCACCTTCCCTTCATAGGGTGATGGAATGTCCATACTTGCCTTTTCGCTTTCAAGCGTGATTAAAGTGTCTTCCTTTTTAACCACATCACCAGGTTTAACCGCAACTTCAATCACTTCAACTTGTTTTGCACCACCCGTATCAGGGACCGCAATTGTTAATACTTCAGTAACAGGTTTTGCTTCTTGTGCAGGCGCCGGGGCTGCCGCAGGTGGCTTTTCAGGTTGTTTTTCGGCTTGTTTTGGTGCTGGCTTTTGATCAGTAGCTGCAGATGCCTGTTCTTGCACTTCAACCAAAGCAATTAAGTCGCCTTGAGAGACTTTGTCTCCCACTTTAACTTTTAGTTCTACCAATTTTCCTGCAAATGGCGATGGCACATCCATAGACGCTTTTTCAGTTTCTAGTGTGATAAGTGAATCTTCTGCATTCACAGCGGCGCCTGCTTTTACAGCGACCTCGATCACTTCAACACCGGTATAGTTACCGATATCTGGCACTCTTACTTCTTTAATAGTAGTCAAAACGTGACTCCATTCTCTTTATTATAACGTTACAGGTGAAGGTTTATCAGTGTTGATTTTAAATTTTTCCAACGCTTTTTTCGCAATTTCAGGTTTAAGAGTCCCCTCATCAACAAGTGCTTTAATTGCTGTATAAGCAATATAAAACCTATCAACTTCAAAATGATTGCGAAGCGTTTCGCGGGTATCACTTCTTCCAAAGCCATCGGTGCCCAAACAATGAAACGGTTTGCGAACAAAGGGAAGAATCTGCTCTGCATACAATTTCATGTAATCCGTTGCTGCAATGATAGGACCCTTCGTTGATTCAAGAGAAGTTTCTACAAAACTTTTCTTCGGTTTTTCCAATGGATGCAATAAATTCCATCTTTGAATGTCTAAGGCTTCTTTGCGCAACTCATTAAAGCTCGTCACACTCCACACATCAGCAGTGACATTGAATTCTTTAAGAAGATCGACTGCGGCTATGGCCTCACGTAAAATGGTGCCACATCCTAACAATTGCACATGCGCTTGACTTGGTTTATCAGCTTTTTGGAAAAGATATAGACCTTTGATAATACCTTCTTCAGCACCTGTTGGTAAGGCCGGTTGAACATAGTTTTCATTCATTAAGGTAATATAAAAATACACATCTTCATTTTTGGCGACCATCCTGTCTAAACCATGCTGGATAATTATTGCCAATTCATACGCGAAAGTGGGATCATAGCTAACGCAATTAGGTATGGTGCTTGCCAGAATATGGCTATGACCATCTTGGTGCTGCAATCCTTCCCCATTAAGCGTCGTTCTGCCTGCCGTTGCGCCCAGCAAAAATCCTCTTGCACGAGAATCGCCAGCGCCCCAAGCAAAATCTCCAATCCGTTGAAAACCAAACATGGAATAGTAAATGTAAAAAGGGATCATGGTTTGGTTATAAGTGCTATAAGATGTTGCTGCGGCAATCCAAGAGCAAAAAGATCCCGCTTCGTTGATGCCTTCTTCCAGTATTTGCCCATCTTTAGATTCACGGTAATACATCACTTGTTCAGAATCGACTGGCTTATATTTTTGGCCTTCTGATGAGTAAATGCCGATTTGGCGGAATAAGCCTTCCATACCAAAAGTACGCGCTTCATCAGGGATGATAGGCACAATATATTTACCAATTGATTTATCTTTCAACAAATGGGTAATAATGCGTACAAACGCCATTGTCGTTGAAACTTCTCTATCCCCAGTGCTTTGCATCTGCGACTCATAAGCATTCTTGGCTGGTAATTCAAATGGGACATGGGTTGCTTTTTGACGACGCTTAGGGAGAGATCCTCCTAATTGGGTACGACATTTTTTAATATATTGTACTTCAGGGCTATTTTCAGCAGGACGGAAGAAAGAAACTTTCTCAACCATTTCATCTGTCACCGGAATATGGAATCTGTCTCTGAAAGCGAGTAGTTCTTCGTGCCCTAATTTTTTGGTGTTATGAGCGATGTTGAGTGCTTCACCAGCGGTTCCTAATCCATAGCCTTTCACTGTTTTTGCAAGTATCACAGTGGGTTGCCCTTTGGTGTCGACGGCACGTTTATAGGCTGCATACACTTTTCGAGGATCATGACCACCGCGATTTAAGCGCCAAATGTCATCATCAGACATATGCGCAACCAGTTTCAGTAATTCAGGATATTTTCCAAAGAAATGTTCACGGGTATAAGCGCCGCCTTTGGCTTTATAGTTTTGATAATCCCCGTCAACCGCTTCTTCCATGCGTTGCAGTAACAAACCGCTTCTATCGGCAGCAAATAAAGGGTCCCAACCGCTACCCCAGAGTACTTTAATCACGTTCCAACCAGCCCCGAGAAACGCGCCTTCAAGTTCTTGAACAATTTTTCCATTTCCTCGGACGGGTCCATCAAGACGCTGCAGATTGCAATTAATGACAAAAATAAGATTGTCTAATCTTTCGCGACCTGCTAACGATAAACCAGCCAGTGATTCTGGTTCATCCATTTCACCATCACCACAAAAGCACCACACTTTACGATCTGTTTTAGGGATGATTTGTCTGTCTTCAAGGTATTTCATAAATCTTGCTTGATAGACAGCTTGTAAAGGTCCTAATCCCATAGAGACCGTCGGAAATTGCCAATAATTGGGCATTAACCAAGGATGAGGATAAGAAGATAGCCCTTTGTGATTCACTTCACGGCGAAAATTGATTAATTGTTCTTCAGAGATATCACCTTGCAAAAAGCTGCGAGAATAAATGCCCGGTGAAGTGTGCCCCTGGATATAAATTAAATCACCACCACATTCACTATCAAGGCCTCGCCAAAAATGGGTAAACCCAACATCATAGAGCGTTGCTGAAGAAGCAAAGGTACCGATGTGACCGCCAAGTGAACTGTCCACTTTCTGAGCTCTAACCACCATCGCCATGGCATTCCAACGAATGAGCGCTCTAATGCGTTGTTCCATTTCGGGATCGCCAGGCACGGTTGGCTCTTCATTGACACTGATAGTATTGCAATAACGGGTGTTTCTCTGAAATTCGCTATGGATACCTTCTTCACGTGCCTTGCTTGTGAGTCTATCTATGAGAAACTTTGCACGCTCAGGGCCTTCGCTTTGGATAACTGATCCTAGTGCTTGCAGCCATTCACGTGTTTCTTCTGGATCCACATCCGCCTTTGCGGGATCTAACATTACCCTATTCCTTCTTACGATACTTGATGAATGTAGTGATTGGGGTGAATTATATCACTTCTTGAGCGATTGACTATGCAGCCGTTAGCTTTTGAACTAACTCTCTGTAATATTGCCAATCAAACGAAGGACCTGGATCGGATTTTCGAGAGGGCGCGATATCACTATGCCCAACTATCTGATTTGGCGTTATTTTGGGGTAATGACGCATGATGGCGCAAGACACTTCGGCTAATTGTTCATATTGCTTTGCCGTGTAAGGAATGAGATCGGTTCCCTCTAATTCGATACCAATCGAAAAATTATTACAATCTTCTCGCCCTGCAAAGGATGATTTTCCAGCATGCCAAGCTCGCTTAGTAAGTGGAACAAATTGCCATAATTCGCCACTGCGCCGAATGTACAAGTGACTTGAGACTTTCAGATCAGCGATTTCTTTAAAATACGGATGTTGGGAGCTATCTAACTTATTTGTAAAAAAATCTTGAACAAATTCACCCGCAAATTCACCTGGTGGCAGGCTGATATTGTGGATTACCAGCAAATCAATCTCTTGATTGAGAGGGCGTTCATTGAAATTAGGTGACGGATGGAACGTTGCTCCACTCACCAAACCTTTCTTAAGATCAATTTTCATCATATTTAGTTTGATAGAAAAATAATAAAAAATGAATAACTTAACCCAGGCTACCGGATGCGTGAGATGAGATCAAACCTTATAGAAGAGACCACCGTGTACCTCCACCTCATTATTTACAGCATAGTTTTTTAAACACCCTTTTGGATGTCGCTATACTAATAGCTTCTGCATTTGATAAAGAGCTTTGAAATGAATAAAAATATCAATTCTCTGTTAGCGATTTTGATATTATTTTCTTTAAAGTTAGCGCCTCTTTATGCGCTTGATAATGTCATCCAATCGCAACCTGCACTTTATTATGCCATCCCAGACAAAGTTAAAAAACTTGAAGAACCAACGCTTATTAACTTAGAAAATATTGATTCACCTTATTTTATCGTGAAAGCAAAATTAAATGGCAAGGGCCCTTATCTCTTTATGATTGATACGGGTACGCCCATCACGATGCTGACAAGAAAAGTAGCACAAGAACTCAATTTACAATCTCCCACTAAAAAGAACTTTGCAGGTAATTCAACTTATCAAACAGTAGATCACTATAAAATAAATGAACTTACCCTTGGCGATGCCATACTCTATGACTACGATATAGGTGTTTTTGAAGAACCGAATCTGATAAGCAATTTTATAAAAATACACAAATTCAATATTGATGGCATTTTAACCATTGGCGCCTTTTATCATTATTTATTAGCGCTTGATTACCCAAATAAACGGATATCTTTAGTTAGCAAAGAACTCGACAGTTCTGATAAAAGCACTATCCCCTTTGCACCCATTCAAAAAGTTCCTGCTATTGCTGTTGTTTTTAAAGATGACAACAACCATAAAGTTGAAATAAATTGTGTTATCGATACAGGATACGTGGGTCAATTCACCTTTCCCGCAAATATAACGACCATCCCATTCAAACTACTGGAAGAGAATGTCGTAAAGGCTAATACCGGTTTTAAAGAATACGTTGTACATAATGATAAGATTGAAGCAAAAGCCTATTTTAGCAATATGATCGTGCAAGATCCTTATATTCTGCATGGTGAAGGTATGTATGGAACCTCTGGCAATACGCTTGGACTCATGGGACTCTATGTGATTCAACAATTTCGTATCAGCATTGATCAGAAGAATAGATTATTAAAAATTGAACATTCTGGCATGCCTGCTCATCCATAATCTGGATTAATATATCTGTTAATCTTGTAATTTAACTATTAAATAGCTAGTTGTTTTCCCTTGTCCTTGCTTTTTAATTAAATTATGCTTCATTAAAACTTTTATTTCCCTTATCGCAGTGTCCTCGCTAATATTCGACATGATAGCGACTTCTCTTTTCGTCATTGTCTTGCGTTCTAGAAAATAATGATATATAGCTAATTGCCTTGGAGATAGTTTTTGCAGATTAAAATCAGGTGCACGTTTAAAAAAGCGAATATTAAAAAAATTTGTAGCAACTACTTCTAGTGCAGGGTTTTTATTTTCAGATAGAGCCACACGCATTCTATCAAAACCGCTACCTATACGTTCAATGTAGCGGGCACGATGTAATAGATCTGCTATTAATCGATTGCGCCTGACACTCCGTCGTCCAAGGTCATCAATTGTTAAACCATGATATAGTCCTCCTGGATTTTCTATATCAATATATTCAGGATACATATGAATATAAATATGTGCACCATCATATAAATAGTCTCGATGTGTAATGGCATTAATAATTGCCTCACGAATTGCAATAGGAGGATAATCATAGACATCTTGTCTTGCCCCACCTAACTCGCTAAAGTCTGCCGCGACATTCATATGGCGTATAACAAAAGCTAAACTTTCATCTATTTGAGAAAGAGGGGAACCCACGAAATCCTTTTTATCGATAATAGAATATCGATCACTGCTTTGGTATCTAACGGCTGTAACATAAGCTTCTGGAAAAAAAGTTTGAGGGTTTTTCGCAAAGAATAATACACCAGCATTTGTAAGTTGAAATGACCCTTTAGTCTTTTGGGCTAGATTTAAACTTAACAAAATGTCTTGCGCAGGCATTTTTAAGTCAAGGCCACAATGTTTTAAATAGTCATTTAAAGCATTTTGAGAAAAATCTGTTCGGTAATCAAAACGTTGATTAATAGATTCATCAAAATGTACTTTGCCTACATCATTAATAAATTGGATAATTTCATCCCGTTTTAATTTTTGAGAGTTAGGCCCCACTCGTAAAAAGAACCCATCTTTACATTTGTAAGGTTTGTTGGCTCCTTCTTCGATAAGAATAAGAAGCACTCCTTGTGACTTATATTGCTTTAAGTGCACTTGAATGCTTGGGTCACAGTTACGAGCAATATCCTGAATTTGACTCAGTAGCGCATTGGTTATTTCAACCTTTTTTATTTCACTATTATCGTTGATACCAAGATATATTTCGCCGCCCGAAGCATTGGCAAATGCGACGATTTCACGATCAAGATTAGCTAGCCTTTCTTTAAACTCGACCTTGTATCCTTCGCCTTCTTGAAGTTTGAGCATTAAATAATCATCATCGCTCATAGAGATTTGCCTTCATATTATCCAATATGGATTAGTATATATAACCTAGATGAGAAAATCCAATATTTGCGTCGCAAATTCGTCGCATTTGCGACGCAAGAATGTCGCACGGCCTTTGTTTTACTTTTTTTATATATATTTCAATGCGTTACAGAAATGCCTACTATATTTTCAAATATTTCTGTATACCGCCATTAAATGGATTTTGTAAAGTGAGCTTTCATGATAATTGTATAGTCACTATTTGATTTAAAATTCAATTTAATAGACTCTAAGCCGATAATCTCCAATAACCCATAATTTAGGGCTCCTATGGAAGATCCAGCTCAACCATCAGAACAACCACCAGATACGTCAGGACTTGGCAAAGTCATGGTTATCTGTGCTTGGATTTTGGCTGTGTTGTTGATGACACTCTTTTTTAGCCATTGGAACAAAGAAAACCAAATGAACACCAAAGCCAGAATGGTAACCGTCAATGGGTCACCTGAAGTGTTTATAAAACGCAATGCGCATAATCAATATATGGTAGATGGTCTTATTAATGGCACCCCGGTAGTCTTTTTACTAGATACCGGCGCAACTTCTGTTGTGATCCCAGAGAATATTGCCAAAAAGCTTAATTTAGTTCATGGCGCTGAAGGAACAGCAAGCACGGCAGGTGGAAATATTAAAGTTTACTTAACGCGAGTTGATGAAATTGTGATTGGTAATATCACGCTCCATCATGTGGCAGCAAGCGTAAACCCTTCAACTGAGGATGATGAAGTGCTCTTAGGAATGAGCGCTTTAAGAAAACTAACCATTTATCAGCAGGGCGATAATTTAGTATTAACCGTCCCTAAAGATAATGAATAAGAAAACTTTTATCTGCTAATACCTTCCAATAGAACATCTTCGGCCATTTTCTTAGAATCATCCACTTCAATCACCATTTGCTCAAAATGACGACTTGCTGATTCTTGATATCCCACAGCTTCATTGATGCTTTCTGTGATTGTAGATTGCGTTTGAATTTTTTGTGCGAGTGTTATCAATTGCCCAACTTTGGTTTGAATTTCTTGGCTAACATCAAAAGCTGAATTACTGATAGAACCCCATCTTTTTGTTGCTTGCTCAATGGAAGTGCCCATATGTAAACAAGAATGTAGATTTTCCTGAGCTTGTTTCCAACAATCATTTAATCCATCAAAATTCATAAGTAATTCTTTTAGCTTTAATTTACTCACTGCCAATGATTTTTTAACTCTATCAAGCAATGAGATAATATCATTGTAAATATCATTAGTCTTTTCCGCATTTCCGGGTATCTTTGCTAATTTTGCCATAAATTCTTGCAATTGAGATAGGAAATTCTGATTCTCATGGATTTGTTGTAAAATCAGTGTTACAGATTCAGAATAAGCCACTGTTTTTACTAATGCTTGTTCAGTTGATTGAAAGGCTTTGCCTATTGGTTTAACAAAGGATTGGTTCAATCCTTTTTGCTCATTCAACATTGTTTTTAATTTACTTAATTCCTGATGCATTGTAAAAAAATCTTGCTGTGCATCATTCACATTAAGACATAATGATGTAGAAAGGGCATTAACTTGTTGCAATGGCGCAATATACGCTTTTGAATTTGTTTGCGTTAATTTAGCATTATCAATCTCAGCGTGTAAATTTTGCAAATCAGTTCTAATTTGTTGCATAATTTTAGAAGAATTTTTCAAAAGTGGATGTTGATAATCTTCAACATTCAACTCCTCTAAGGGTAATTCCTTCCCTTTTTGATATAATTTAAGATTCGCTAATCCCTGCGTAAACTGTCGAAGTTCTTTCTCTGTATCAAATTTCCCTTGCACCAGACGTTGATTCTTTTCTTCTAGCGCTAGTAATTCTTGCTTTGATGGATACATAATCTCTAAAATATAACCTTCAATTTTAGTATCATTTTTTATTGGGGTAATAATCCAGTCGCACACCTTTTTGAAATGTTCTCCAACAAAAAGTGATCTTTCTGAACACTTCAACGCTTGTTTCAAATGTTCTGCAATGTTAGGACAAGATTTCTCAATCAATTCTAGAACATTTTTACCTAGCAATGTATCATCGACGCTCTCGGTACCTTGATGTATTAACTGTTCAAAGTCACTACTTGCTTGATTAATAAAATAATGTTTATCAATGATAACGATAGGATGAGATGTTTGCTTCAGTGCCATCTCTGAAAGCGCATTATGAATAGCTGTTTCTTGAATGGGAAGGTTTTGTTTTGAAATTTCTTGCCATAGAACTAACGTACCTTGCCTATCATTATTCATACCCCATATAGGCGAAATAGACAATTGGTATGTCATCTCATCTAAATGAACTATCAAGCTACCAAGTTGCTTAATATCAGAAAAGCTCTTATCTTCTTGTTGAATAATCGACAAAAATTGTCTTATTGATAATTTTGGTTCGTAGCCATCTAAATGAGGACAAATGGCTTTCAATGTCTCTTGATGACGAACAAATAGTTCTTTCAATTTCAAATTGACATAGGATATATCTTCATAGTTGTTCACATACAGAAAGGGAACGGTTAATTGTTCCAACAATGATTTGCTTGGTACATTTTCAGCACTATCATCAATCTTAGTGTTATTTTCTAGCAATTGACATTCAAGCAATGTGCCCCAACGCTCACCAATTGGTGATAGCAAAGGAATAAGAACACAAGAATATGTTTTACCCTGCCATTGCATTTGACATTTCATTTTGCCTACAAGGCCATCTAATGTTTCTTTTACCGTATTATTTAACTTGTTCTCTTGCACGGCCATGATATCAGCTAAATTATCTAGACTTCCCAGCAACGCTGCTATTGGTAATCTTTGAAAGCTATCATTTGCATAGGTAATTGAGTGGTTTAAATCTGCTACCAAAACAGGTGAAGACATTTTTTGTATCACACTACTTAATTGCTGCTTCCAAGCCATATCATCAAATTTATGCAAAAACCTTAAAACATATTGAAATATCAATACCCCACCGATCAGTGTGAGTACGGATAATTCAATCATTGAAAATTGATAAAATTTTGCTTGAAAAATGCCAACAAAAACAGCCGGAATGAAGATGGCCATTAAGCAATCGCGTTTGAGTTTTGTTATCTTGATCTTTTTCACAGGATATTCCACTACTATCTGGTCTTGGGGTTTTAATTCTAGTGTAGGTGCTACAATTAAAACCGCAACTAATCCTGTATTAAGAGACAGTTATTTCTTTGGTGAGATATTATCTTCTAAGGAAAAAGTCGCTTTATAATTTGCCCCTTCCCCAGTAAATGTAAAAGCATTGTTATCATTAGACACTTTAGAGGTATCTTTAGAATTCGGAATAGTCCATTGTTCAACTGCTTTTCCATTTACACATTGCACTTTTAACTGAACCGATCCTAAGGAATCATCCATATTCCAAGGTGCAAAGTCCTCTTCAACAAGTGAAATCAATAGATCGATGGGTTCACAATGATTTAAATTTTTCTTCCAAATCACAACATCTTTTACATTTGTTAAATATTTTGATAACCAATGAGTTGGATATGAAGGAATTTGATAATGACTGGGCGAACCAACAGTGGGAAATTCCGTTACACTAATATATAGCTCGTCGCCAGACTTCTCTTGCTGCCTTATCACTTCCAATGTTTTCAATTTAACAGCAATTTGCTCAGTCTGCGCAAAAGATGGGCTTGCAAATACACTTATGGCAAATAAAAATGCCATTTTTTTGAAAGACTTTATTAAGTGCATCACCACTGCCTAACCTCTCTTAGATCCTACTATTTAAACAGCATATCTCTATCCAGCACAGCATCAAAGCTAGTCTACATACTATAGACTGTATCATGGAAATTTCATGTCTATCTAGTATAAGACCAAAAAAGAGTTCCATCTTTTCAGTATGTCCATCTATCAGGAATAGTAAGAAAACCTTGACCTAGCACAGTGACCTTTGCTACGGTAAATACATGAAAGAAAAAATTACTCAAACATCTTCTGTAAATCGTTCTTGGTGGCACACCAGTTTGGTGGGCCTCTTTGCGTAATTATTTTTCTTAAGTAAACGTATAAAGAGTTTAAAAACCCACCAATCGGTGGGTTTTTTTTTGTCACTTATTTTTTGGAGAATACGGAAAATGTTAAATCAACCCTATACTTTAGCAACAGTTCTTGAACACATTTGCCAAGGGCATAATTTAAGTACTCAGCAAAGCTACGACCAATTTTCAACGCTGATAAAAGGGGAACTATCTCCTATTGAAATATCTGCTTTTTTAACAGCTTTAAAAGCAAAAGGAGAAACCATCGATGAAATCGCTGGTGCAGTGGATGCGCTACGAACAGCAGCCCGACCATTTCCGGATGCTAAAAAGCTCAAACAAAATCATATCATTGTGGACTGCGCTGGTACTGGCGGCGATGGTCATCACACGTTAAATATTTCTACCGCAGTAGCTATTCTTTTAGCTTGTACAGAATTAAAAGTTGCCAAACATGGCGGCAGAGCAGTTTCATCAAAATGCGGAACAGCAGATCTGTTGGAATTTCTTTGGCGTTAATATAGAAACGTTGCCGCAAATAGCGAAAAAAGCTTTAGAAGAAGTTGGGATCTGCTTTCTTTATGCGCCTTTATATCATAGTGCTGCTAAATATGTAAAAGAAGTGCGAGCCACTATAAAATTAAAAACCATTTTTAATTTGCTTGGCCCTTTATTGAACCCTCTACAAACAGACTATCAATTAATTGGAGTATATGACTCTTCCATTTGCCATTCCCTTGCTCAAGTGCTAAACAAATGTGGAACAAAAAGAGCATTAGTGATCCATGGTGAAGGTTTAGATGAATTCGCTATTCATGGCACAACGACTGGTGTAAAACTAATGAATGGTGAAATATCAGAATTCATATTGACTCCAGAAGACGTCGGACTAAAACGTTACCCCTTATCCTCTTTAAAAGGAGGTGATGTAAAACATAACGCTCATCAGTTCATACAATTATTAAAAGGTAATGGAGCTGATGCCTATCGCGCAAGTGTTGCCTTAAATGCTGGCGCTTTATTATGGTTGGTCGATAAAGCCTCATCAATAAAAGAAGGTAGTGACTTAATACAAGCCATACTCAGTACCGACTTGGGTCTTAAAAAATTGGAACATTTAATACAGGTAAGTCATGCTAAATAACATCATTCAACAACAAAAAATCGATATGGCCAACCGCGAGAAAACTTTACCCTATGAAAAATTGTCTCGTTTACTCAAAAAAAGCACCCGCGATTTCGCTGGCGCATTACAAAAAAAATCACCTGCTTTTATCTTTGAATGTAAACACTACTCACCAAGTGAAGGTAAACTATGTGATAAATATCCAATCACCCAATTAGCACAAAGTTATTCTCAATTCGCAGACGCAATTTCAGTGTTGGCCAATGCCCCCTTTTTTGGAGGGAGCTATGAACACTTAACACTTGTTAGCCAAACGGTTGATAAGCCCGTTTTATGTAAAGATATTATCATTAATCCTTATCAAGTAGCTTTAGCCAGGCTCCATGGGGCTGATGCTGTCTTATTAATGCTATCTGTATTGGATGATGCTCAGTATTTAGCTTGCCTTGCACAAGCTCAAAGATTAAACATGTCAGTACTAACAGAAATTTTTTCAATCGATGAGGCCATTAGAGCTATCAACTTAAAAGCTAAAATCATCGGCATCAATCATCGAGACTTGCATACTATGACATTGGACATGGAGCGTGCCAAACAGCTAGCTCCACTGTTTCCAAAGGAAACCATTATCATTGCGGCCTCCGGTATCAAATCCCATCAGGATATTCAATCGCTTAATCCCTTTGTCCATGGATTTCTCATTGGCAGTAGTTTAAGTAAAAGTGAAAATCTTGAAATAACTGTTCGCGAACTTGTTTTTGGTGCAGTGAAAATATGTGGACTCACGAGAAAACAAGATGTTATAAAAGCTTATCAAAGTGGCGCTAGTTATGGAGGGTTCATATTTGCTGAGAACTCGCCAAGAAAAATCACGCTTGAACAAGCACTTGATATAGCCGTAGCACCGCTCAATTATGTTGGCGTTTTTTTAGGTCAACCCATCGAATTAATAACTGCCACAGCAATAAAATTAAATCTCCATGCCATTCAGCTTCATGGATATAACGATAGCCAAATTATATCACATCTTAGAAAACAATTACCTCTTTCATGTCAAATCTGGGTCGCAATGGATGGTCATGACCCTTTGCCAACAAAACTACCGAAATATGTTGATAAAATTGTGGTTGATAGTTTGACAAAACATCAATCCGGCGGCACCGGCAAACCTTTTAATTGGGATCATATTAGAAAATCACCACTTTTACCTCATCTTATATTAGCTGGGGGCCTGTCTTGTGAAAATATAATGCAAGCACAGAAATTAGGTACTTGGGGCATTGATATCAATTCAAATATTGAACTTATCCCCGGCATCAAAGATCCCCTGTTAATCGATAAATTGTTCGCCCAATTAAGAAAAAAGGAAAGACCATGTTAAATAAAAAATATTTTGGCGATTTTGGCGGTCGTTTTGTTCCACAAATTCTTATTCCAGCATTGGAAGAATTAGAACATGCTTTTTATCAACTACAAAACGATACCGATTTTAAACAGCAACTCAACTCTTTGTTACGGGATTATGCTGGACGTCCCACGCCATTATATGAATGTCGCAGACTAAACAAACAGTTTAAGGCTAGAATATTTCTAAAACGTGAAGATTTAGTACATGGTGGTGCTCATAAAACAAATCAAGTACTCGCTCAAGGACTTTTAGCAAAGCACTTAGGTAAAAAACGTCTTATCGCTGAAACAGGTGCTGGACAACATGGGGTTGCAACTGCAATGGTTGGGGCGTTGTTAGGTTTAGAAACAGTCATCTATATGGGAGCCAAAGACGTACAAAGACAAAATACCAATGTCAAACGAATGCAGCTTTTTGGGGCTTTGGTGAAACCAGCCGAGCAGGGTTCACAAACATTAAAAGAAGCAGTCAATGCTGCGTTAGCAGATTGGGCCAGCTCATATCACGATACACATTATATTCTTGGCAGCGTGGTTGGTCCTCACCCCTATCCATTAATGGTACGAGAATTTCAAAAAGTTATCGGTATTGAAGCAAAAAAACAAATCCATGAACACACAGGCGGGTTACCCAATAAAGTTATCGCCTGTGTCGGTGGCGGTTCAAATGCCATCGGTATTTTTACTGATTTTATTCAAGATGAAAATGTCATGTTAATTGGAGTTGAACCTGCTGGTCTTGGATTGCATACCAATGCACATGGCGCAACTGTACAAATGGGGAAATCAGGCATTTTTCATGGCACAAAGAGCTTGTTCTTACAAGATAACTACGGTCAAATTCAACCAACCCATTCTATCGCAGCCGGACTAGATTATCCTGGTGTAGGACCAGAACATGCTTATTTACAATCCATTGGACGCACACACTATGTTGGTATAACTAATGATGAAGCTTTAGAGGCATTTCATACGCTTGCTACGGTTGAAGGGATATTGCCAGCATTAGAATCAGCACATGCACTTGCCTATGCGCTTAAAATTGCCAAAGAAGAAAAAAATGAGGACATTATTATCGTCAATCTATCAGGACGTGGCGATAAAGATGTTGAGCAAGTGATGGCTATAAATAAGGCGAAAAAACATGACTAGATTTACTGACACTTTCCAAAAAGTTATAAATGAAAACCGTGCTGCAAAAATCCCCTTTCTGATGCTAGGCGATCCAACCCTTGAATTAAGCTTATCCATTATCGAAGCAGTGATTGCATCGGGAGTTGATGCATTGGAATTAGGGATCCCCTTTTCTGATCCAATAGCAGATGGTCCAACAATACAACAGTCAGCGAATCGAGCTCGAAGTCAAGGTGTTACACCAGATGATTGTTTTAATCTAATAACCCTTATCCGACAAAGACATCCGACGATTCCTATTGGATTGTTAGTTTATGCTAATCTTGTTTTTCACAAAGGTATATCGCATTTTTACCAAAAAGCTAAAGCTGCTGGCATTGATGCGATATTAATTCCAGATGTACCCGCAGAAGAAGCTCTGCCATTTGCAACCCAAGCAAAGCGACACCATATCCAACCCATACTTCTAGCAACACCAGCCTGTAGACTAAAAGATCTTCGAAAACTTGCTCAACTTTGCAAAGGTTTCACTTATGTGGTTACACGCCCTGGTGTAACGGGTACAGAGTTAAAGAGTGAATTTGCTAATGCTAGAATGATTGTTGAAAATTTGAAAAGCGTCAATGCCCCTCCTGCCGTTTTTGGTTTTGGTATTAAAAACGCACAGGACATACAAAATGCTTATAGTCATGGGGCCTGTGGAGCTATTATAGGATCAGCTCTTATCCATGAGCTAAGTCTTTTGTCCTTTGATACAATACGTGCTGGGACAGAAGTTACACAGTTGACGAAAAATCTATTTGGGATAGAATGTTAATTAACTTAAGGATACCTGTGGACAACATTTATACTCGCATTCTTTTTGCAACCGACCTTGGCCCCCAAAGTCTTTATATTGGTCAACACGCCTTGAAAATAAGCAAGCTATGCAAAGCAGAATGTGTTGTTTTGCATGTGATCGAGCCGCCCGTTACTTATACTGCAGATTTTGCCGAGCGTGAAAAATTAGTCAAAAAAGTACAAACCGCCGCTCAAAAAAGTTTAGGTGCACTTGGTGCACAATTAGGGATTGTTTCCTCTGAACAATTAATTCGGGTAGGGCTCCCTCAAGAGGAAATATTAGCTTATAGCATTAAACATCAATGTGATCTTATCGTTGTGGGTAGTCATGGCATTGGCGGCTACACTCACTCACTTGGCTCAACGGCACATCATTTGACCGGTGAAGCACATTGCGATGTCTTAATCGTACAAGTAAGCCACTTACAAAAGGAAATTGAAGCCAATCCACCATCTGGATTATATTTATGGCAAGCGCCAATGGATGATAAACCAAAAGCACCAAGCGTGAGTAAGGGATCCAAATGGGGTGGATCTGAAAAGGGGTTTGGGGATGAAGTACGTCGTGGACCTAGACCCGGAATAAGGCCTCCAGGGACTCCCTATAAAGGTGGAACCAGAAAAAGAACATCCGAAGAAAATGATTCAGACGAAAATACAGACAAATAAGAGCATGATGGGAAAGGCATTAAGAAAAATAGGCTCTATTTTTATAGGCTGCTTCAATTGCTTTTTTATCGCAATACATACCATTTTCTGGTGTATTTTCATGTACATCTTATTTATCTTTAAAGTTCTATCCCCGCATCCGCGCTTCTTATCTTTTATCAATTGGTTATTAATTGGCACGGCCAATAATTGGATCCGAACAGATAATCTTATGATGAACATGACGATGAATATCAAGTGGGATCTACCCGACTTAAGTCATCTACAATATCATCAATGGTATTTTATAATAAGCAACCATCAAAGTTGGACGGACATTTTAGTACTTCAACGCATTTTCTTAAAAAAAGTCCCCTTTATTCGGTTTTTTATTAAAAAAGAACTCATGTGGCTACCGGTATTAAATCTTGCTTGGTGGGCTTATGATTTTCCAATTATGCATAGGCATACTAAAGAACAAATTGAAAAAAATCCAAGTCTGCGAACTAGAGATCTAGAAGCAACTAAAAAAGCTTGTGAACGCTATAAGCATTTTCCTGTGACCATTCTGAATTTTTTGGAAGGTACGCGTTTTACTAAGAAAAAACATGATAAACAAAAATCACCCTTTAAACATTTGCTTGTCCCTAAATTAGGGGGCTTTGCTTATGCTGTTAATGCCATGGATAAAAAAATTACGCATATACTTGATGTGACAATTATATATCCAGAAGGTAGAAAGACATTTTGGGATTTTCTTTGTGGTCGAGTACATCATATTGTTGTGAAAGTACAAGATCGTGAAATTCCATCTGATTTATTACAAGGCAATTATACAGAAGATGAAAACTACAGAACCCGATTTAAGGCATGGATCAATACCCTCTGGCAAGAAAAGGATAATCTACTATATCGATCTTTAGGTTAATATAAGTCCACCAAGCGTATATACCCCCTTCAACTAAACAATATATTTATCATCAGCCTAATATTCTTCAGTGATATATTTTATGCTGTAAATAAAAATAATCGCTAGCAATATATAGCTATATAAAGAATGGTATTTTTTAAATCTTAATGAATTTAGTACCATAGTCCAATACTTACACCCCAGCCCTTCGTGGTTAATTAGGTTTTAAGGCAAGACCTCTCAATGCGTGTAGTTATCAGCATTGAAAGAGATCTTATTTAAAACTCTAATACAAAAAAAGGGTACCTACCATGAGCGACAAATTATCAAACATCATTTCTAGTGATTGTAATAGCGATCAAAGTCCTTCATGTGATAGCTCTTCTAACTGCGATAAGAATCCACCACCTCCACCTCCTAAATCAATTGCGGTTGATGACAGTGCCTCCATCTGCATCACAGAAGATGTCTGCGGTAAAATGACGACGCTTGTTTCTTCAACCATCGCTTGCGGTAATCTTTTAGCGAATGACAAAAATTTAGATCAAGATCCATCAAGCATCTCCAGCATCTCTGATGCGCATAATCCTAAAGGGGTTGCCCCTGATGCCCATGGTGTAATCACCATCGATAGCGGTATTGGTACCTTAACAGTTTACACCCAAGCTTATGACGGCCATAAAGCGGGCGATTATAGCTACTCACTTGATAAAGGCGTAACGCCTCCTAAAGACGCACCCGCTGATGTCTTCAAATATACAATAACAGATTGTAATGGCTGCACCTCAAGTGCAAACTTGAGCATTTGCTTAAATGTGACTCAAGTTCAAATACCAATGGCGCAAGCCTGTGATGACAGTGCTTCTATCTGCATCACCGAAAATGTGTGCGGCAAGATGACCACTTTAGTTTCAGCTACCACAGCCAGCGGTAATCTCTTAGCCAATGATAAAGGTTTAGGACAAGATCCTTCCAGTATCACCAGCATCTGTGATGCTAAAAATCCAAACGG
Source organism: uncultured Pseudomonadota bacterium (assembly GCA_963829835.1). Taxonomy (GTDB): domain Bacteria; phylum Pseudomonadota; class Gammaproteobacteria; order Berkiellales; family Berkiellaceae; genus Berkiella. Next base: position 2,232,096 of record CAWHKC010000004.1, on the reverse strand, counting down.
GGTTGCACCAGATGCGCATGGTGTTATCACCATCGATAGCGGTATTGGTACCTTAACGGTATACACTGAAGCTTATAACGGTCATAAAGCCGGAGATTATAGTTACTCACTTGATAAAGGCGTGACGCCTCCTAAAGACGCACCCGCTGATGTCTTCAAATATACGATAACAGATTGTGGTGGTTGCACTTCAAGTGCTAACTTGAGCGTGTGCTTAAATGTGACTCAAGTTCAAATACCAATGGCGCAAGCATGTGATGACAGTGCTTCTATCTGCATCACCGAAAATGTTTGCGGTAAGATGACTACTTTAGTTTCGGCTACTTCAGCTAGCGGTAATCTCTTAGCCAACGATAAAGGCTTAGGACAAGATCCTTCCAGTATCACCAGCATCTCCGATGCTAAAAACCCTGGCGGGGTTGCACCAGATGCTAATGGTATTATCAAAATTGATAGCGGCGTAGGCACCTTGACTGTTTACACCGAAGATTATCAAGGCCATAAACCTGGGGATTATAGCTACTCATTAGATGCAGGTGTTATTCCTCCTGCTAATGCACCTGCTGATGTTTTCAAATACACTATCACTGATTGCAGTGGTTGCACCTCAAGTGCTAACTTAAGCGTGTGCTTAAATGTCACTCAAGTTCAAATACCTATGGCGCAAGCCTGTGATGACAGTGCTTCTATCTGCATCACCGAAAATGTGTGTGGCAAGATGACAACACTTGTTTCTGCAACGAGTGCCAGTGGTAATCTCTTAGCGAACGATAAAGGCTTAGGACAAGATCCTTCCAGTATCAGCAGCATCTCCGATGCTAAAAATCCAAACGGAGTCGCACCAGATGCGCATGGTGTTATCACCATCGATAGTGGTGTTGGTACCCTCATTGTTTACACCCAAGCTTACAATGGGCATGCCGCTGGGGATTATAGCTACTCATTAGATGCAGGCGTTATTCCTCCTGCTAATGCACCAGCCGATGTCTTCAAATACACCCTCACTGATTGCAGCGGTTGCACCTCAAGTGCTAACTTAAGCGTGTGCTTAAATGTCACTCAAGTTCAAATACCTATGGCGCAAGCCTGTGATGACAGTGCATCCATCTGCATCACCGAAAATGTGTGTGGCAAGATGACAACACTTGTTTCTGCAACGAGTGCCAGTGGTAATCTCTTAGCCAACGATAAAGGCTTAGGACAAGATCCTTCCAGTATCACCAGCATCTCTGATGCTAAAAACCCTGGCGGGGTTGCACCAGATGCGCATGGTGTTATCACCATCGATAGTGGTGTTGGTACCCTCATTGTTTACACCCAAGCTTACAATGGACATGCCGCTGGGGATTATAGCTACTCATTAGATGCAGGCGTTATTCCTCCTGCTAATGCACCAGCTGATGTCTTCAAATACACCATCACTGATTGCAGCGGTTGCACCTCAAGTGCTAACTTAAGCGTGTGCTTAAATGTCACTCAAGTTCAAATACCTATGGCACAAGCTTGTGATGACAGTGCTTCTATCTGCATCACCGAAAATGTGTGTGGCAAGATGACAACACTTGTTTCTGCAACGAGTGCCAGTGGTAATCTCTTAGCCAACGATAAAGGCTTAGGACAAGATCCTTCCAGTATCACCAGCATCTCTGATGCTAAAAACCCTGGCGGGGTTGCACCAGATGCGCATGGTGTTATCACCATCGATAGTGGTGTTGGTACCCTCATTGTTTACACCCAAGCTTACAATGGACATGCCGCTGGGGATTATAGCTACTCATTAGATGCAGGCGTTATTCCTCCTGCTAATGCACCAGCCGATGTCTTCAAATACACCCTCACTGATTGCAGCGGTTGCACCTCAAGTGCTAACTTAAGCGTGTGCTTAAATGTCACTCAAGTTCAAATACCTATGGCGCAAGCCTGTGATGACAGTGCATCCATCTGCATCACCGAAAATGTTTGCGGTAAGATGACCACTTTAGTTTCGGCTACTTCAGCTAGCGGTAATCTCTTAGCGAACGATAAAGGCTTAGGACAAGATCCTTCCAGTATCACCAGCATCTCTGATGCTAAAAACCCTGGCGGGGTTGCACCAGATGCGCATGGTGTTATCACCATCGATAGTGGTGTTGGTACCCTCATTGTTTACACCCAAGCTTACAATGGACATGCCGCTGGGGATTATAGCTACTCATTAGATGCAGGCGTTATTCCTCCTGCTAATGCACCAGCTGATGTCTTCAAATACACCATCACTGATTGCAGCGGTTGCACCTCAAGTGCTAACTTAAGCGTGTGCTTAAATGTCACTCAAGTTCAAATACCTATGGCACAAGCTTGTGATGACAGTGCTTCTATCTGCATCACCGAAAATGTGTGTGGCAAGATGACAACACTTGTTTCTGCAACGAGTGCCAGTGGTAATCTCTTAGCCAACGATAAAGGCTTAGGACAAGATCCTTCCAGTATCACCAGCATCTCTGATGCTAAAAACCCTGGCGGGGTTGCACCAGATGCGCATGGTGTTATCACCATCGATAGTGGTGTTGGTACCCTCATTGTTTACACCCAAGCTTACAATGGACATGCCGCTGGGGATTATAGCTACTCATTAGATGCAGGCGTTATTCCTCCTGCTAATGCACCAGCTGATGTTTTCAAATACACTATCACTGATTGCAGTGGTTGCACCTCAAGTGCCAACTTGAGCGTGTGCTTAAATGTCACTCAAGTTCAAATACCTATGGCACAAGCTTGTGATGACAGTGCTTCTATCTGCATCACCGAAAATGTTTGCGGTAAGATGACCACTTTAGTTTCGGCTACTTCAGCTAGCGGTAATCTCTTAGCCAACGATAAAGGCTTAGGACAAGATCCTTCCAGTATCACCAGCATCTCTGATGCTAAAAACCCTGGCGGGGTTGCCCCAGATGCTAATGGTATTATCAAAATTGATAGCGGCGTAGGCACCTTGACTGTTTACACCGAAGATTATCAAGGCCATAAAGCTGGGGATTATAGCTACTCATTAGATGCCGGCGTTATTCCTCCTGCTAATGCACCAGCTGATGTCTTCAAATACACTCTCACCGATGCCGGCGGTTGCACTTCAAGTGCTAACTTAAGCGTGTGCTTAACGGTTAACCAAATTATGATCCCAATGGCGCAAGCGTGTGATGACAGTGCATCCATCTGCATCACCGAAAATGTTTGCGGTAAGATGACCACTTTAGTTTCGGCTACTTCAGCTAGCGGTAATCTCTTAGCCAACGATAAAGGCTTAGGACAAGATCCTTCCAGTATCACCAGCATCTCTGATGCTAAAAACCCTGGCGGGGTTGCACCAGATGCTAATGGTATTATCAAAATTGATAGCGGCGTAGGCACATTGACTGTTTACACCGAAGATTATCAAGGCCATAAAGCTGGGGATTATAGCTACTCATTAGATGCCGGCGTTATTCCTCCTGCTAATGCACCAGCCGATGTTTTCAAATACACCATCACTGATTGCAGCGGTTGCACCTCAAGTGCTAACTTAAGCGTGTGCTTAAATGTCACTCAAGTTCAAATACCTATGGCACAAGCTTGTGATGACAGTGCATCCATCTGCATCACCGAAAATGTTTGCGGTAAGATGACCACTTTAGTTTCGGCTACTTCAGCTAGCGGTAATCTCTTAGCCAACGATAAAGGCTTAGGACAAGATCCTTCCAGTATCACCAGCATCTCTGATGCTAAAAACCCTGGCGGGGTTGCACCAGATGCTAATGGTATTATCAAAATTGATAGCGGCGTAGGCACCTTAACGGTTTACACCGAAGATTATCAAGGCCATAAAGCTGGGGATTATAGCTACTCATTAGATGCCGGCGTTATTCCTCCTGCTAATGCACCAGCCGATGTCTTCAAATACACTCTCACCGATGCCGGCGGTTGCACTTCAAGTGCTAACTTAAGCGTGTGCTTAACGGTTAACCAAATTATGATCCCAATGGCGCAAGCCTGTGATGACAGTGCATCCATCTGCATCACCGAAAATGTTTGCGGTAAGATGACTACTTTAGTTTCGGCTACTTCAGCTAGCGGTAATCTCTTAGCCAACGATAAAGGCTTAGGACAAGATCCTTCCAGTATAAGCAGCATCTCCGATGCTAAAAATCCAAACGGAGTCGCACCAGATGCGCATGGTGTTATCACCATCGATAGTGGTGTTGGTACCCTCATTGTTTACACCCAAGCTTACAATGGGCATGCCGCTGGGGATTATAGCTACTCATTAGATGCAGGCGTTATTCCTCCTGCTAATGCACCAGCTGATGTTTTCAAATACACTATCACTGATTGCAGTGGTTGCACCTCAAGTGCCAACTTGAGCGTGTGCTTAAATGTCACTCAAGTTCAAATACCTATGGCACAAGCTTGTGATGACAGTGCTTCTATCTGCATCACCGAAAATGTTTGCGGTAAGATGACCACTTTGGTTTCGGCTACTTCAGCTAGCGGTAATCTCTTAGCGAACGATAAAGGCTTAGGACAAGATCCTTCCAGTATCACCAGCATCTCTGATGCTAAAAACCCTGGCGGGGTTGCACCAGATGCTAATGGTATTATCAAAATTGATAGCGGCGTAGGCACCTTGACTGTTTACACCGAAGATTATCAAGGCCATAAAGCTGGGGATTATAGCTACTCATTAGATGCAGGTGTTATTCCTCCTGCTAATGCACCAGCCGATGTCTTCAACTACACCCTCACTGATGCCGGTGGTTGCACTTCAAGTGCTAACTTAAGCGTGTGCTTAACGGTTAACCAAATTATGATCCCAATGGCGCAAGCCTGTGATGACAGTGCATCCATCTGCATCACCGAAAATGTTTGCGGTAAGATGACTACTTTAGTTTCGGCTACTTCAGCTAGCGGTAATCTCTTAGCCAACGATAAAGGCTTAGGACAAGATCCTTCCAGTATCACCAGCATCTCTGATGCTAAAAACCCTGGCGGGGTTGCACCAGATGCTAATGGTATTATCAAAATTGATAGCGGCGTAGGCACCTTAACGGTTTACACCGAAGATTATCAAGGCCATAAAGCTGGGGATTATAGCTACTCATTAGATGCCGGCGTTATTCCTCCTGCTAATGCACCTGCTGATGTTTTCAAATACACTATCACTGATTGCAGCGGTTGCACCTCAAGTGCTAACTTAAGCGTGTGCTTAAATGTCACTCAAGTTCAAATACCTATGGCACAAGCTTGTGATGACAGTGCTTCTATCTGCATCACCGAAAATGTTTGCGGCAAGATGACCACATTAGTTTCAGCTACCAGCGCAAGCGGTAATCTCTTAGCGAACGATAAAGGCTTAGGACAAGATCCTTCCAGTATCACCAGCATCTCTGATGCTAAAAACCCTGGCGGGGTTGCACCAGATGCTAATGGTATTATCAAAATTGATAGCGGCGTAGGCACCTTGACTGTTTACACCGAAGATTATCAAGGCCATAAAGCTGGGGATTATAGCTACTCATTAGATGCCGGCGTTATTCCTCCTGCTAATGCACCAGCCGATGTCTTCAACTACACCCTCACTGATGCCGGTGGTTGCACTTCAAGTGCTAACTTAAGCGTGTGCTTAACGGTTAACCAAATTATGATCCCAATGGCGCAAGCCTGTGATGACAGTGCATCCATCTGCATCACCGAAAATGTTTGCGGTAAGATGACTACTTTAGTTTCGGCTACTTCAGCTAGCGGTAATCTCTTAGCCAACGATAAAGGCTTAGGACAAGATCCTTCCAGTATCACCAGCATCTCTGATGCTAAAAACCCTGGCGGGGTTGCACCAGATGCGCATGGTGTTATCACCATCGATAGTGGTGTTGGTACCCTCATTGTTTACACCCAAGCTTACAATGGACATGCCGCTGGGGATTATAGCTACTCATTAGATGCAGGCGTTATTCCTCCTGCTAATGCACCAGCCGATGTCTTCAACTACACCCTCACTGATACCGGTGGTTGCACTTCAAGTGCTAACTTAAGCGTGTGCTTAACGGTTAACCAAATTATGATCCCAATGGCGCAAGCCTGTGATGACAGTGCATCCATCTGCATCACCGAAAATGTTTGCGGTAAGATGACCACTTTAGTTTCGGCTACTTCAGCTAGCGGTAATCTCTTAGCCAACGATAAAGGCTTAGGACAAGATCCTTCCAGTATCACCAGCATCTCTGATGCTAAAAACCCTGGCGGGGTTGCACCAGATGCTAATGGTATTATCAAAATTGATAGCGGCGTAGGCACCTTAACGGTTTACACCGAAGATTATCAAGGCCATAAGGCTGGGGATTATAGCTACTCATTAGATGCCGGCGTTATTCCTCCTGCTAATGCACCAGCTGATGTCTTCAACTACACCCTCACCGATGCCGGTGGTTGCACTTCAAGTGCTAACTTAAGCGTGTGCTTAAATGTGACCCAAGTTCAAATCCCAATGGCACAAGCTAATGATGATTGCGGTTCCATCTGCGTCACAGAAAGTATCTGTGGCAAATCTTCTAGTGTCACCTCCTCTACAAAAGCTTCGGGCAATATCTTACTCAACGATAATGGATTAAGCCAAGACCCTTCTAATATCAGCCAAATTTTAAATTCAAAAGGTGTTGCAGCAACACTCGCTGGCGGAGTCTTTACTATCCAAGGTCTCTACGGTGTACTAACTGTTTATGCAATTGCCGAGAATGGACATGCCGCTGGTGATTATAGTTATGCACTTAGTGCTGGCATTGTGCCAACTAATGGTGAATCTGATGTATTCAAATACACCATTAGCGATGCTGGTGGTTGCAGCTCAAGTGCTAATATCTCAATCGCTCTTAATGTGACTCAAGTGCAAGTACCTCCAGCTAATGATTGTGGAAATCCTCCTCCAAGCTGTGATCATAATGGTAATCCCAATAATTGTGATGGAAAGAATAACAATCATCATGATCATGATCACAATAACATTCACTGCAAAGATAATGATAATCAGCCTATTTGTGGCAATGTACATGAAGGTTGTGATGACAATAGCCGAAATTGCAAAGTGGTATCATTCACATGCAAAGATCATAACAACCAACCAGTTGAATGTCAGCCTGGAACTTGCGTAAAAACACATAATGGTGGACAACTTACCATTCATCACAATGGTGATTTCGCATACCATCAAGCTCAAGGATGCAAATCATTCCATGAGTCCATAGAGTACACCACCCAACATCATGATGGTCATCAAGAACACTGCTCCATCAGTCTCCATACACCTGATGTTGCGCCTCACTGTGATGCTCCTAACCATGGTGGTTCTGATTGCGATTATCTTGTTGAAGCCTGTGATGTACAACCTAAATTAAGCATATCAATGAGCGACCTAGGTTTACATCATCCTGATTTAGGTGACAAGGGCCATTGGGAAAAAGGTAATGATATGAATGGAGTATTAAACTCATGCCATTCAGCAAATGACTGCAATGCTCATCCTAAAGCACCCTGTGATGCGCCATGTGCTCCTCAAGGTGAAATGCACTGTATCGATCAACACTTGCAAAATTGCCATCAGGAATTACATGTCCATAAATAAGAAAAATCCGAGTAACAATACACAACAGTGTGTCGTTACTCGGAATTTACCTCTCTTGCGACCTATACCCAAAGCCTCTACCTACCACCAATCACTCTTTATAACAGTATGAATATAGTACCAAAGTCCCATATCGATTGTTCCCATTAGTACTATTGTCCAATATTAAGACGCTACTTTTTCATGCCTAATAGATATTAGTAGAGTCTTAATTAGAACTGTTTCAATGGTGAATATTCACCTAAACAAACAAGCAAGGTAGTAACATATGAGCATAACGAACAAAACCTCTTTCCCTCTCAAAGGTAATGAGACATCCGTGAAAACTCATGAGCCTGAATTGATTAAAGTAAGCACAATGGTAAATGGACAAGCTATGTGTCCTTGTGATAGTGGTTCTAATCAATCTTCTGATCAGAACTCTAATCAATCACTTCTATCAAAGGTAGAGCAATCTATTCAGTCATTACTATCAAGCGATCAGTCTCAAGCTCAAGATCAGCAAGGTAATGTAAATAGTGATTCCGCAGCTGATCAAGCTGGTGGTGTTGCACATACAGACATGAGTGCCAATGTTGATAGCAATCCTATTTCTTTAGACAACTCAGCACCTGATCTTGCAGAAATTATTGGTATTAACGAAAATGATAGTGGTGCTTTTGGACTTCAAGGTAATGTAGATTCTGTTCCCCGAGATCTTTCTATTGAAGAAATAGAAGCAATGAAGAAAGCAGAAGCTGGTGATCAAGCAGAAGGGGGTCATGATGAAGATCTCACGAATGATCCTTATGGATTAAACTATATTGTACAAAGCACGCCTCGTGATTTAGGGATTCATCATGAATTTCTAGGCATCATTCCACTTTATATCCCTCCACTTCCACCCGTGGTTGAAATAGCGCCTCCTCCGGGCTCACCCCCACCTCCAACGTGTGATTTGACTGCTGTTAATGATAATGCATTGTTAACAGTCACAGAGGATATTTGTTATGGTTGTGACAAAACAACTATTAGTAGCCAACTTACGGGTGAATTAAACGTTCTTGCTAATGATAGCGATCCTTCGGGCGGTAAATTTTTCGTCAGTGCCATTGCGGTTGATAATCAACCTCCTGTAGAACTTAAAAATGGTAGTGCAACAATAGATGGTGAATATGGCATTTTAGTCATTAAAAGCGATGGGTCTTATACTTATGCTTTATATCCAAATGTTATTCCTACAAGTACCGACGTAGAAATTTTTAAATATACAGTGACTGATGTTAGTGGCTGTGTGCAAACAGCACAATTAGAAATCAATTTTAATACCATTATTAATCAAGGTCCAAAAGCCATTGATGATTGCGCAAGCTTATGTATAGTTGAAACAGAATGCGGTCCTTGTCACAAAATAACGATTACTGGCGCCACTTCTGTCAGCGGTAATGTGCTTACTAATGATTTATACATTACGCCAAACGATATGATTAAAAGTGTTAGCTTTGATAATCAAGCCGCTGTTGCCCTTGTCAATGGCCAAGCCATCGTTAAAGGAGAATTTGGCACATTAACCATCAATGGCAATGGAACTTATACTTATGTATTAAATGCGAATGCTCCTAAAGGGTGTGATGTCGATGTTTTCAAATATACGGTCTATGATCCAATATCAAAATGTTTTAGCACCGCTAATCTCACTATAGATACAAACGTAACAGTTAAAGAATGCAAACCTCCTGTTTGTGAACCACCACCATGTGATCACAAACCACCACCAGTTTGTGAACCTAATCCACCATGTGAACCTAAACCTCCTGTTGGCTGTGAACCACCTAAACCACCTTGTGAACCTCCTAAACCGCCGGTTGGCTGCGAACCAAAACCACCCGTTGGCTGTGAACCTCATAAGCCACCTGTTGGCTGTGAACCACCTAAACCACCCGTTGGCTGTGAACCACCTAAACCACCCGTTGGCTGTGAACCACCTAAACCACCTGTTAGTTGTGAACCACCAAAGGGTCCTGATTGTGGACATGAACATAACCCACCAATGTGTGGCGGTAAAAATCTCAGCAACATTACAATCACTTATGATAGCTCCAGTGCAGCCTACAACAATAGCTTTGGTTATTATATAAAAGACTGCAATGGGAACCCAACAACGGGGACTATCATCTGGGCGGGTGTTCAAACAACAACTGCAGGTGATCTCTCTGTTACCATACCAGGTGTTAATCCTGCTGATATTGGATTCTTTATTATACCAAATGGAGAAAACACTAACTCACCAGCCTTATCTAATAACGAAAAGGTTGATTTCAAAGAAGTGAATGGTGTTTGGGAAGCCGTTGCTGCTTCAAATCCATCTGATGTTATCCAAGGAACAGGAGCTCATGTTTTCTTTGATAATTCTAGTCTCAATGCTGATGGCTTTAACCATGTTGAAACATCCGTTAGTAATGGAGTATCAACTCAATCATGGGAAGATTTAGTAAACGGTGGCGATAAAGACTTTAATGATGTCGTCGTTAGTGTAAAAAATTCAGCCGTTCCGTGCGATATGAATCCTCCTAAATGTGATGACCATCAACAAAAACCTCCAATGTGTGATGACCATCAACAAAAACCTCCTAAATGTGATGATCATCAACAAAAACCTCCTAAATGTGATGATCATAAACAATCAAAATGTGATGATCATCAACAAAAACCACCAATGTGTGATGAGCACCAATCTAACCCATCTATGTGTGGCGGTAAAAATAATGGCAGCGTTACAGTTACTTATGATAGCTCAAGCGCATCTTACAATAATAGCTTTGGATATTACATTAAAGATTGCAATGGCAACCCAACAACCGGGGCTATCATCTGGGCTGGTGTTCAAACTACAACAGCAGGTGATCTCACCTTTACTATTCCAGACGTTAATCCAGCAGACATTGGATTTTTTATAATACCTAATGGTGAAAACACCAACTCTCCAGCCTTATCGAATGATGAAAAAGTCGATTTCAAAGAAGTGAACGGCGTCTGGGAAGCTGTTGCTGCTTCAAATCCATCTGATGTTATCCAAGGAACAGGAGCTCATGTTTTCTTTGATAATTCTAGTCTCAATGCTGATAGCTTTAACCATGTTGAAACCTCTGTTAGTGGTAACTCATCCACTTTATCATGGGAAGACTTAGTGAACGGTGGCGATAAAGATTTTAATGATGTCGTTGTCAGCGTTAGTGTAACAGCCGGAAGTTGCAAAAAAGCCCCTATTTGTGATGATCATGGGAAACATGACAAAAATGACCATCATCATGATAAATTGATTTGTGATGAAAAAGATCATCATAGTAAAAATCATGATTTCGATGGACAAAAAGTATGTGGAAATGCTATTAAAGATTGTGGTGATTCACATCATGATTGTGATTTAAAAGTTGTCGGTTACAAATACCATAATGAACACAATGAACAAGTTGATGGAAAATGTGGACAAGTCGTTACCACCTGTTCAGGTAGTAAATTTTGTATGCATGATGATGGTAGTTACACTCACATTCAACATGATAACAGCAAGTCATTTAAGGATTCGATTGAATATACCACATGTGATGCAAAAGGAAATCATGAGAGTTCTTCCTTCTGCATTCACACATCGGATGTTAAACCTGACTGTGATGAAGGACAAAAACATGGTGAAAACCATCAAGGTCATGATTATATTGTTGATGCTAGTGACATTCAACCCAAATACTCCATTTGTATGAAAGATGTTGGTTTAAATCATCAAGGAAAAGGACATGAGTCAGGTGATTCTTTAGGCGGCGGTGCACAATGTGCTAATGATAACAGTCACTCAACAAATCATTGCTTACCACCAATTGTCGTTGAGAATCCTGTTTCACATAATTGCCCACCAGCAATTGACCATCACTTCCAAGCTGCTGTTCACGAAATTCATGTTATGAAATAACATGAAGCGAAATAAAACAGGGGACTTAAGTCCCCTTTTCTTTATTCTTCATTGTTTTCTCAAAGGAAGCAAACATATCGGCAACATATTTTGTCATTACGGGATCACTAGCATACTTGGGTAATAGCAAACTCCACTCTTTAACTGTCTGAGCCTCTAAGGTTAATATCCCTTTATCAAAAAGGCTTACTTGCGTCAAAATAAAACTTGGTAGCGTGCTGAAATAGAAGGTTAAACCCGTATGCCATTGTGTTAAAGATTGTGCGTCAATGCCATAAGCTTTTTCATCTTCAGGAATAGTGGCTAAATATAACCTAAACTGTGCCCAATCATTTTTCTCATGAATAATTTGATCTTCAATGAGTTTTAAAAAAGTCCCTTGAAGAGAACGCGGAACTTCTTTTATTTTTTTTTCTATACCCTTTTGCCGAACATATTTATCTCTATATTCATCAACGAAGCTATGGAATAAAACTCCCCGTTGAAAAGGAGAAGTTGTTTGAGCGACCTTTTCTAGCGTTACCCCATCAAAGTGGCTTTGGCTTCTCTTAATGACCCCTAAATAGCGAATATCAGGAAATACTGTGCCAAGTAGGAATAACTTTTTTTCCTCTTCCGTATATTGTGGCGCATAGATTGCTAACCATCTCTGCCCTAGCGCAACATGCATAACAGGACCTGCTGCATAGGCAACAGAAGAAAGTAAACCAACTGCAAGCAAGATAACTTTGATAAGCTGCCGCATGTGTCTTCAACCTGGGGTAATAAGATAAGTTGTTTTTCTTATAATAATGGAGTATTAAGTTTGTTTCAATTTTTTGGTAGTAAAATTAAATGTTCAAGCTCAATATTATCCCTAGAACTCTTTTACTGGTAGTTTTTCTTTTTTCCTTAACGTTTCAAGCTTATGGCGATACCGAAAAAGTCGTCGTTGTCTATGGAACCTCTTGGTGTGGTCATTGCAAAAATGCCAGAGCCTATTTGACTTCCCACAATATCGATTTCACTGATTATGATATTGACACTTCCGATATTGGCAAACAAAAATTTACAGCACTAAATGGCCATGGCGTTCCTTTGATTTATGTCGGTACCCAACGCATTGAGGGTTTCAAAAAAGCGCAATTAGAAACTGCCCTAATATCGTATGGTTTAATTTCCAAATAATTGTTTTATGAAAAAACTTCTTTTTCTTTTTTTGTTCCTAAGTATCAATGCTTTCGCATTTCCTACAAACCCCGTGGCTTCAAAAAAAGAAGCCACAATCAACCTTCTTGATATTCACCAGTCGCATCGCATCACTTTCTTTTGCGAGCAACCATTTAGCATCACAGGAGAAATAAAAAGCCCTCATTGTAAAAACTGCCCTCACACAATTAATATAGTTCAATGGATGCCCATTGTGTCTGCGCAACAACTAGCAAAGCATCGTTTATGTTTTAATGAGAAATTATGCGTAAGCAAGAACGGGATCCGACATAAAGGAATGCGATGTTGTCGGGAATTAGATAAAAATTATTCGCTTGCTTTGCTAGATCTCCATAATTTTGTTCCAGAACAAAAAGAAGTCAAGCAACAAAGACATCTCTATTCTTTTGGCTTGATTGCAGACCATCAACAAAACAAAGGTGAATGTCATTTTTATGTCGATAAGAAAAATAAGATAGTTGAACCTGCACCAAGTACGCGTGGCATGATTGCTCGGACTTTTCTTTATATGCGAGATACTTATCATCTGCCTTTAAGCCAAGAAGAACTCATCCAGTATCAGACTTGGCATAAAGAATATCCGGTAACGGCATGGGAGCAGGTGCGAAATGAAAAGATTAAGGCGATACAAGGGAATGGAAATCCGTATATCTTGTAGGGTGGGCAAAACGTAGTGTGCCCACAATCATTGCGATTTGGTGGGCACGCTGCGCTTTGCCCACCCTACTCGGATTGTGAGTTAAATTAGTGTGCTTCTTTAACAGCCAAAAACCGATACTGCCAACGGTCATACGCTGAATCCACATCATCTTTGAGATTAAAAATGGCTCTGGCATTAAAGATACGCTCAATCATCACATCAAAGGGTGGCTTTGCATTCTCTGTAGCTGTACGAGTGGGGAGTAACTCCTGCATTTTTTTAAGTGCCTTGATATCGCCGTGGCACGCTCTATCGGTTAAGTAGTTAAAGTGCCGTTCAATCTTTTGATAAGTACTCACCGCGATAGAATCGTATTGTTCGTTAAAGAATTCTTCTAAATACTGCTGAGACTGCGGACCATTCATCTGTTGAATAATATCCTGTGCTTCCCGCAAAATAAGGCTTTTTGCTTTTAACTTAGCTGCACCCTTTAATTTATTATTAAGATCTTTTGCTCTTTGCACATTTTTACGAACGGTGGATGCATTTGCAGAATTAACCGAATTAATCGCTATCAACAAAAAGGCTTTAGCGACTAATCCTAAGAATGCACCAACGCATGCAGCAAGTGCAATCGAAGCACTTAAATTTAGTTCGGAACTAGAGAAAAATTGTATACCAATTAAAAACCCGATGATCCCAAAGACCGCACCACCAATTGTCTGTCCAGAAAGTCGGTATAATAATTTACCAATTTGTCCTTGATAGACGGGAACTGTTTTAATAACAGCACCAATCATGAAACCGATTGCAGATCCAAAGGGGCGAAAAATAAAATGAGCAATATCGCTAGACAATCCCTGACCGATAGTTATCCCTGTACAAAGTTTTATGACTTGCTCCACCCAACGATGAGAAAAAAACTTGCCAACGGCAGGTAAGGATTTCAGTGCAAAGTCATAGGTTTGGTTTAATCCATTGGGAATAAAACCAAGTAATGCCTTACTAACGTCTTCAACGAAATAAGCACATACCTTTGCAACAGCCAGTATGTGATAGGCAGCAGGTTCTTGCTTATTTTCAGAATTAGACATATAACTATCTCCTAGTCTCGCCAAAATCCCATTTATATGTTTATAGTATCTCTACAAACAACACGGACTTCTACCATAAGATGATTAACGTAAATGATCTTAGTTTTGATTATCCAGGAAAGCGTGCGCTAAATCACGTTTCGTTTAACATAACACCTAATACTATCACAGCGTTAGTGGGCCCTAATGGCGCAGGTAAAACAACTTTGTTACGTTGCTTAGCCGCATTGGATACCCCCATGGACGGTAATATCAAAATGGATAGTTGGGAAACAGATCGATATCCAAGAAAAGTACATGAAATATGCAGCTATCTTTCGGACTTTTATGGCCTTTATGATGAATTAACGGTTACGCAAAACTTAACTTATTTCGCTTGGAGTCATCACTGCCGAGGTAATATTCCTCAACTTGTAGCGCAAACTGCTAAGCGACTTCAAATTTGGGAATACAAAGATGTGGCAGCAGGTAAATTATCAAGGGGATTGCGCCAAAGGTTAGCAATTGCACAAACTATAATTCACAAACCAAAGATCCTTCTATTAGATGAGCCCGCTTCAGGATTAGATCCGGAAGCTCGTTTTAATTTATCAAAGCTCCTAATGACACTTCAAAAAGAAGGAATGACCATCGTCGTCTCTTCCCATATTTTGGCAGAGTTAGAAGACTACTCTACTCATATGATAGTATTGGATAACGGTGAATTAGTTAAACAATGTGCTTTGAGCGATTATCAATCCAATGCAACCAAAGGGATAATTCTCAAAGTAGAATTAACCGAGGATGCAAAACAGTATCTAGAAATATTTAAGTCAATCACTAACATTTCGTTGTCTTCATATGATAAAAATAGTGTTATGTTAGAATTCAAAGGTTCTCCAGAATCGCAACGCGATTTACTAAAAACACTGATTGAAAAACAAATCCCAGTTGTTAGTATTCAAGAGCAAAAACAAAGAATGCAAGAAGTCTATTTGAATATTGCTAACGAAAAAACACAAGATAAAAAATCAAAGGAATAAATCCGTGATTTTAAACCCCGAATTGCGTCGTAACATTTGGCTAGATTTTACTACTCATCGTATGCTGATAACACCGATAGTAGTGATGTTAATAGTTTATCTGTTTTATTTAAGTACTAATCTCCAAAATGCAGCATCCATCGCCTTCAATATCGCCTTTCTTTTCATTTTTTTATGGGGTACTAAGAGAGCCTCGGAATCAGTTATAGAAGAAGTTTGCAACAATACTTGGGATTTCCAACGCCAATCCTCACTTTCACCCTGGGCGATGGCCTGGGGAAAATTAATTGGCTCAACATTATATAGTTGGTATGGCGTCTTAGTCTGTTTTTGTCTTTATGGCTTTCTTCATGTTTCTGAAACTTCAAATGTGATGGGGATAGGAAGCTCAACGTCTGAATTATCCGTCATGCATGAATTTACTATCCTAATATTAGGAGGCCTTTTTAGCCAAGCGACAGCCCTTTTATTAAGCCTACAAATACTTCCAGAGATCAGAAGAGACAAATCGAATAAATCATTTAGATATTTTCTATTTGGTATGTTGATTGGGATACTAATGACGAACTACGTCTTTGGGGCCGCTAAAAATACAGAACAATTCATTTCTTGGCATGGTTATCAATTCCAGGCAAGCGCTTTCGCCTTTACTTCATTATTGCTGTTTCTAGGTTGGTCTATTCTTGGGCTACAGCGTTCATTTTGCAAAGAATTACAATATCAAAATATTCCTTGGGTATGGGTATTATTTAATATTTTTTGTATGGTTTACTTTTCTGGCCTTGTCACTTTTCAAAATATTCCAAAAGAGTTCATCAATATTGATGAACTCAGAGACATCCAACATCAATTATTACAAGCCCCTTTATACATGGCTTTTTTTATTGCTCAAGCTTTAACTTACTTTGCCTTATTCACGGATGATATAACCTTTATACGTTATAAGTACTTTATTACCAGAGTGCTTGAAAAAAACCGAATCGAAAGTTTGCAACAATTACCTTGGTGGCCAATTTCTTTCGTGTTAACTGTTATTTCAGGCGTCGTCGTTATCTTTGGACAACAACAATATAGTCACTTAATGGATGCTTTTTCTCCTTCCATCTTTATTATCACTAGTATTTTATTTCTGGTAAGAGATATTGGTTTGATTCATTATTTCAGTTTTGGTAAGAATCCCAGAAAGTCTATGAGCGCAGCCGTACTTTATTTATTTATATTATATATGTTGATTCCCTTATTGCTCAGCGCATCACAGCTTAATAGTCTATTGCCTATTTTTATACCAAGTTATGGGCAAAACACCGTATTAGCTTTAATATCCATTTTCGCTCAAATTGGTTTATTTTCTTTCTTTACCTTAAAACGTTGGAAACTCAATTTGCAGGCATCATCAGCCAAGGCCGTAAACAAAGCATAAAGCAGAATCCCAACTGCACTCAACGCTGAATACTTTTTTTAAAGGCATTTTCAGCGTTGGTAAAGGTCGCAGACTTAATACTTGCTTTACGGTGGCTTGCTGATTGATTTTATTTCCGATTGCCACTAACAGTTCTTGCGTAAAGCAAGTCGAACAAGTGTAAACAACCGTGGCTTGTTGCCAATTAGCCTTAAGAAAGTTATCTCCAATAAAATTTAACTGGCGATCATCGAACCAAAAAAAAGGAAAATCTGTTTTAACTTGTTGGCAAATCTTTAAGGCTTGTTCATGCAAGAGGTTTGAGGCTTCAATCCCAACGACTTTGTGAACATCTGACTGCATAAAGACTTGTAGAGCACATTTACCTATCCCACTCCCAAGATCTAAAAAAACATCATCTGAACGCAACGCTATTTGTTTTAACATTTTTTTAACGCTGGGATACAAGAGCTCGCCATAAGTAATACTGACATTCTCTTGCGTAAAAGCTTCCCTTTCTGAAGGGCTATAGTTTTTCACATGAGTATGTTGGTAGACTTTTGTTAAATAACCCTGGTATAGTTCATCATCAATTAAAGTGGACATTATTCATGTGGCCTTAGAAAACCGCTTAAAATCTTTTCATGCGCAAGTTGTAGCAAAAAATCTCATTCAGGCCAAGCAATTATCTTATAAGGCTTCCTATTTGCGTTTATTTTTTACTAGGCGTTCAGCTGAATTTATTTTTAGCGCCTTACTTGTGTTTGGTGGTCACCAATTCATTATACTTAATCAATTTTTTTCATCCATTTGGCCAGCAGCTGGGGTTGCCCTTTCGGCCGTTTTTTTACGTGGCAATTATTTATTGTTTGGTATTTTTGTTGGCACGTTATCTAGTTATCTTTACAACCTTTTCCCCTGGGAACTTAGCCTTTATCAAGCACTGCTTTTTACCCTCTTTATTTTTTTGATGAGGCAGTGTGCTCTTTGGTTGATTGGGACCATAACACCGCTATCTCGTGTCACACTATTATGGAAATTTATAGCGCTTATGGCTGTTTTTTGCGCTCTTCATATATCTACTATGACAATGATTTTTATAGCCTATTACAAGTCATCATTTACGGCCTTTGGCTGGTATTGTGCCTGGTTAGGCGAACTTAATGGTATATTAGCATTAACGCCTTTATGCCTTATATTCGATCCTTTTGTACCTCAAAAATATTTTAATAAAAACAATAATGCTTGGTGGTTTTGTGGATTAATGATTTTCGCTTGTTATTTTTTATTTTTTCTCATACCAAGTGGCCTCGCTAGCATCATTCTCTCTGTAATTTTTCTTGTTATCTTAAGTATATATGCGAGGATCTTTGGCCAAATTCCAACCTGCACGACGCTGTTTGGATTATCCGTGGTTTATTTAACCGGAGTACTTCCCAGCTCGCATCTTTTTCATACAACCTCTTCTTATCAAGATGTCATGATTTTACTTAGCCTATTTTCACTGACTGCAATAGTGAGTATTAGTATCAGCACTTTCAAACAGCAAAAATATTATGCGGGTTTATAGTATATGAGTATTAAACAATTAGAAGATGACCTTAGAGAACTACTTATGCGCGGTGCTGTTGCCACCCAAGAAGATATATGTGAGCAATTGCAAATCCTAGGACATGAAATCAACCAATCAAAAGCGTCTCGCCTTTTGCGAAAGGTTGGGGCTGTTAAATCCCGCAATGAGCATGGGCAAATTGTTTATCGTTTACCCAAAGAACCAGCTCCGCCTCATTCAGCCAGTATTCTCTTAAGCCTGGTAATAGATATTGTGGCCAATGAGCAAATGATTGTGGTGCATTGCCATCCAGGCTCCGCTTCATTAGTGGCCAGATTATTAGATCATCATATGGAAAAAACTGAAATTATTGGTACCGTTGCTGGTGATGATACAATTTTAGTGGTGCCCAAATCCATAACGCGGGTTGCGCAGACATTGCAGTCGATTAAGAGTGTGTTGGCGACGCTAAAATAATCCCCATCTTCCCACGTGCCGCTGAACTCCTCTGCCTACTTACCGCGACTTGTTCGCGGTATCCAGAATAAACTGGATGCCGCGGACAAGCCGCGACACGTAGAGGCGGTGGAAATTAGCTAGCAGCTTTCTTCGAAGGCGTAATCAATTTCGGAATCACCGTCACCAACTCCACCTGCTCCGGTGTGATGGGATAGCCTAAAAATGTTTGCGCAACACGTGCAAAACGTTCAACGCCATCGGTTGCCATAAATTGCGTTATTGGCGGTTGTGCATTGGAACGTAATAAATTTTGTTCGGATAATAAAGCTATTAATTCCTCTGCTACCGTATGAGCAGGATCAATAATGGGCGTATTGCCAATCACATTTTGAATAGCTGATCTTAAGACTGGAAAATGAGTGCAACCCAGTAACATACAAGCTGGTTGAACATTTTTTAATTGATCCAATAATGGCGCTAATAATTTTAAAATAATTTGCTCTACTAAGGGTCCTTCACACCACCCCTCTTCAGCCAAGGCCACTAATAGAGAACAAGGCCATTCAATCACTTGGCGATGTGGCGCCAATTCGATGAGGATCTTTCGGTAAGCATGCCATTTGGCTGTGCTTTCTGTGGCTAGCACCACAATGGGACCATTTGAAGACAGACTTAAAGAGGCAACGGCACCTGGCTGAATAACCCCAATAACTGGAAGTGGATAAAATTTTTCTTGCAAGGCTTCCAAGGCAACTGCCGTTGCGGTATTACAAGCCACAACCAGTGCTTTCACACCCGTTGCTACCAAAATATCATTTGCGTTTAAGGCATAATTTTTTACAGTTTGTGGGCTCTTGGTGCCATAAGGTAATCTTGCTGTATCCCCCAAGTATAAGAAGTGCTCATGAGGAAGAGCCGCCTGCAAGGCACGCAACACGGTTAAACCACCAATGCCGGAATCAAAGATGCCGATTGGCAATTCTTTCTTAGCAAGCAAACTCATTGTATATGCACCTATCAATCATAATCATAAAACAGCTATGTTACTTTATATCATTCAAAAACTTATTTTTCATAAAAAAATACAGTCTCTGTAAAAGGACAGTATATGCAGTATTCCACCTTAGCTCTCATTTGCACTATCGGCATTAGCAGTAGCTCATTGAGTGTCTTTGCAACAACAGCCGAGAAAACAATACCCACTTCAGTTGAGAGTCCTGTTATAGAAAATATCATTGAAAATAAACAAGATGAAATTTGGTGTGCAAAAAATCCAGAAGAATGTCGATTTAAACGCGACCAAGAACGTGCACGTGCATATGAACGTTATGAGCAGGAAATAGAAAGAGATGAGCAAGCAAGTTTCTGCGATCGTCATCCTGGACGATGTGAGAAAAAACGTCATGAACATGACAGTAAATGGTGTGAACTACATCCTGGTGAGTGCTAAGTTGACACGAAATTAAATCCACTGTGAATGTTCGCATTAAGCAAATTTAAATAAGAGCCATTATAATTTAAACATGGAGTAAAGGATGGCGGAAAGAATTGAAAATGTGGCAACTATCAAAACAATCCAATGCAAAATATAAGCCATGGTTTCATCATGTTTTAACTGATAGGTTGACCGATTGGAAACAATCAAAGAACTTTAAACATGCTATTGTCGAAAAAACTGAACACCCCTTCAAACTAGCAGCATCTACTTTAGAGCCTAAAGAAAGAGCCGCCTTAATTTTACATTACCAACAACGTTTTTCATGGGATCAAGTTGCTGATATATTAGGCTTATCAAAAGAAGAATCACACAAAGTCGTTGAACGTCTTAGAAAAAAATCAACACATCACTGCACACTATTTAATCTCAAAAAAATAATCAATAATTGAAGCAAGTGCTGACCTCATCAGCACTTTGCCTTTCTAATCAACATTTTCTTAGACACTATGCGTTAAAACCGACCTATTATTATCCAGCTGCTTCGCAACACTGCAAGGGATTATGGATGATACTACCCGAGAACGACTTCTAAGTAGATAAGGCATACTAGCATCATTTTGTGCTAATGCCTCTCGCTCTTCGGTTGAACCATCCTGTAATTTTTCGACTACACGGCCTAACTCGTTCAGCACATATTTTGAATCTGCTTCCTCAGTGGAATTTGCCAAGGAGGAAAGTTGATCTAGTCGCTTTCTAACCCGATTTCTAATTAAATCAGGCAATTTATATAATAAAGGTGCAGCCAGTAATGGACCAGCATACTCAGCATAATTATATAACCAGTTTTCAAGATGGCTTCGATTGGGCGTATAAACAAATGCCCATTCGAAAAATCTACTACTAAAGAAAGTTGGCGTCCCCCAAAGTTTGTCGTATATCCATTCATAACCAGCACGCCCGATTTCTGCAGTTAAAGGGCCCGATAAATACCATATTAACCAGCTGCCACCAGCCATTACTGCAATATTTAATAACTGTTTTCTCAAGCTCTCATTTTTATTTATCTCATTTCCCATTGATTACCTCACCTCTTTGTTAATAGGTCCATAAGGTGAGAGATAGTCCAAAGGGAGGCAAAAACTACTGAAAAAAGACGCAATCTGTAAAAATAAGGATAAAAAAAGCTGTGACAAAACATAGCGATGAGTGAATACTCATCACAAGAAAGCGAAGATGAAATTAATTGATTTTATTGGATTTTTTATCGAAATCACAGTGGAATAGTTCAGAAATTAAAGTGGGAACCTGTGTAACTCCCCAACAAAAAGAATTTGCTAACCAAAGCAGTGTATTGGGCGCATTTGGTGGTCCACACATCTCTTCGCAAATATCAGCGCCGAGCCATTCTTCCAGCTCTTCTTCTTTTGGACCTTGATTCACATTATCCTCAAAAGCCTATAAAACTATTAAGTTAGAAGTTAACAGATTGCTATTGGCGCAACAAGTGAAAAAAGATAGATGGCTAATTTTAAGCTTTAAAAAGTCTATACCATAAAGAGCGAAGAGGTGAATAACACTCACTTTGATTCAATAATTGGGTAAAACGTGCATAATCGTGTTTTGGCTTTGAATTTAAAGCAATTGGCAATACAAACTCATCGATAATATCCTGCCAAAATACATCCCATAGAATTTTGTCTAAAGCATTCTCTTCAAACGTTGGAGCATCTGGCGCTTGGTTTATTTCAATTAACCAAACTTTTCCGTTGTTATCGAGCATAAAATCAAAACCAAATATTTCAAAAATCTTCGTTGCTTGTGGTTTTAAATAATCAGGGAAAGACTTTAACAATGCCTTCAAGACTTGAGTTACGATAGTGCACATTTGTTGATAAATGGCAGGGAAATTATTAAGTGTTTGAGTAGAGCGTTGCTCAATATGCGCAAATTCACCATCGAGAACATAATTAGTGATATGAACCTTTTTATTTCTAAATCCATCATTGAGCTGAAACGGATGAGCGCTGATATTGATATAACCTTGTTTATTTAAAAATACCCCAGCATAATTTGTGAAAACGCCACTGACTCTGAAAGTATATTTTCTCCCATCAATCAAATCCGGGTTGGTAATATATTGTTGAATGACATGATCACCGCCCAAACGTTTGGGATTAGCGTAGTGCGCTTTTAATTCATCAACATTGTTAAATAAGAATATATTATCACCATTATTCAACATTGAAGGCTTTAAGATCCATTTCAGTTCATTGAATTTTTGCGATTGTCCGCCTAGATAATGCTCATAGATCATTTTGGCAAATACTTGTTCAAAATTTTGATCATTCACATTATAGGTGATTGGCATGACATCGAAGCAAGATTTGGCAACAAGGGCTGCAAGCAAGTGTTTATATTCAACTTGTTTTGAAATCTCATCATTTAAGGTTAAATTTTTATCTGTAAACAGTGCATGTTCTGGTTGTGGTGCTTCCTCCCAACCACTTGCAAGCAATCGACGGGCAATATGAAATTTGGTTGCCATACGAGAAGAATAAAAATGAAATTTATTAACTTTCTCCGTCATGATTTAATGGACCGTTGTATTTGAAAACAATTGAATCGTGAATACTCCAAGTATAATTAACGCTATGCCAATGATGGCTTGAATATCTAAACTTTGTTTATAGTAGAAATACCCCACTAAAGCGACTAAGACTATCCCAACTCCAGACCAAATAGCATAAGCAACCCCTAATGGGATCCCTCTTAAACTCAGCATTAAACAATAAAAAGCAATGATATATCCAAGTATCACCATCAAGCTTGGTATAAGGTTAGTAAATTCATTTGCTGCTTTTAATGCACTTGTGGCTACAACTTCTGCCATAATGGCAATCATTAAATAGAGATAATGCATTAACTGTCCTTGCCTTGGATGTTAGTCCCAATGAAATGGCATGGGGGGAAGCTTTGCGACATCGATACAAGAATAAATCATTGAATTTGTAATTTTCTGACCGCTGGCATTGAAACGATGATTACGAAGTTTTCCTTCAAGATCATAATTCAATCTCAATGCTACTTTTGCGCTTCTAACATTATCTTCTTCGCAATTAATCTCAACCCGCTTGGCTTTTAACACTTGAAATAAATAGCGGGTTAATACATTCATTGCTTCTGTAATTAATCCCTTTCCTGCATATTGTTGATTAACCCAATATCCAATCTCGAAACTTGGTATCAATAAATTGGCAGGTTTAATACCAGTAGCACCGATATAGTGTCGATTAGTGGGATCCATAATTTGAAGAGGTTGCTCAACCCCTTCTTGTGCTGGAGAACTCCAGATCCGCTCACCATGGATGAGATAAACTTCTGTATCTCTGACAGAAGCCAATGATTGAGCCCATGGCATCCATTGCTTGAGATCGGGAAAACTCGCTTTCATGGCTTCATGCATTAATGGCGCATCAGTAGAGCGTACAGGGCGAATTAAAAGTCTTTCCGTTTTAATCACTTTAAGGGGAATAGGCCCTTTTTGCATGTTTACTCTACCCTATTTAATTGAATTTTTTGTTAAATAAATAACTTTTAACAAGTGTCCTAACAATAATATTAATAGAATGTACGTTACTTGCCTAGGCTAGGAATAAACTGAACATTTAGTCAGGTATATAGTGTACCCGCACTAAGTAACACTGAGGAAACTTTAAAATCACAAATATTGTCTAAATATTAAAAAGTGTAGCTCAGCCAATTCTCAGTCTTAGTGATAAGGGAGAATAATAAAATGATTGGTCAATTCTTAGGTAAATTTGACGATAAGCTTTTTCAAGATTGGAAGTTAGAAGCAACTAATCTTATTAATTTATTTAATCAAGGATTAGCAAAACTAGATTTTGGAAGTGCCACCCCAGAGGAAATCACCAATATTAAAGCGGCATGTATTGCACTTGATAATCAATCGATAACGCGAGAAGGATATTACAAACAAGTAGAAATAATCAAAAATGAATTAGAGAAATTGGCACTCAATAAAAATTTAAATGATAGTGAAGCAAACAATTTTATATTTCAGGCATTGAGATCATTTGGTTTACTGCAAAGTGCACTATTAACTTTTTATAATAAATACGCAGAAGCTGTTTTGAACCCATCCGGAAAAGAACAAGAAGAAGAGGAGCTTGCATTTTTCCAGGGAAAACTAATTGGTAAAGCAGCTAGAAATTTCACGGACAACCTTATAAAAAACCTGCAACAAGATGCAACTCCTTACATGAAAATACAAGTTGATAGATTGCAAAAAAATCCGACAATTAAAATAAACACTATAGAAGATTATTCAAAGACAGGTCTACCCCCCTCTGAGCTTGAACAAAGAATTGGCAAAGATAAATATAAAAAACTTGGAAGCGAAGTGCAAGTTAACAACGCTCAAGATGCAGCCAAGTATATCAGCGAAGAAACTTATGGTAATTCATTTGAGGCAATGTATATGCATGTTGCCAGCTTTTGTGATGCGTTAAATAAAATAAATGCATTATCACAGGCAGGTGGCAGTGTGGTCACCATTATAAAAGAAAGAGAACGACTACTTAAAGAACAAGGTTTAACAGAACTCGACAGTCTTGAGACTAAAGAATATCTTAACCATCTTGCGCAACATCTCGGATTCTCAGATGCAGATGATTTGTATGTCAATTATCAAAATTTAAAACAACCCAACGGTTTTGATGTTTTTAAAGAAAAGAAAAAGGAATTCGTAGAATACGCTCATAGAGATATTGCTGCAAAAGATGACCCCTTAGAGAAAATAAAAAAAGAAGTAACGAATGAATTTCAGCGCATACAAGAACAAAGAAAACAACAAGGATTGTCACAAGAAAAATCAAACTATGTATCCCTCATTGCTCATGCTGCAACCAATATCATACCTGCAATCAATAAAGCACAACGAACAAAAAATATTGGAGAGATAGTTGGAGAAGATTTTTCAGGTGTTAACAAGTTATTGGGATATGGCATTGTTGGCTTTGCAATGAATTGGTTGAATTTGAAGAAGTATGCTATAGACGGCTATGTATTACAAAACTTGAAAAAAGAAGTCAACTTGGCTCAAAGAAGAATGCCCGATGTGATGAAATATGTCGATGCACAATGGACAAAAAAAATCGCAGCGGAAGTTCAAGAACAACAAGCTAGAAGAGATAAGCTTATAGGTAAAGGGCAATGGAAAGAATATTCTGACGAAGAACTCACTCAAAATTACCTTAATTCAATGCGTGAATATAAAAAAGCACTTCAAGATTTTGCCAAAGTTAGCACTAAAGGCAAAACCGACCCTGAATATATTCATAGACATACCATCTTGAAAACACTTGAGGAAAAATATAAGAATTTTAGAGATGCTTATAAGTTAAAAGCAAATGATGATATTCGATCATTATCCAGTGAGGACCTTGAGCATTATATTGCCAAAAAGGCCGTGCGGATAGAAAGCGTATCTGAAGAAATGAATATAAAAGTTAAAGCGCTTAGTGCTTTGAAAGATGAAGAAAGAAATCAAAAATCCTCAATTCTTGGAAGAGTTGCCTCTTTCTTTGGGTACAAACCTAAATCGGTAAAGCAAAGGGAAAACGAGATCCAACGTCTCTATGATGAAATTGAGCCATTGGGGCTTGAGTTAGAAATTCAAAGAGATTTAATCAGTAGAGCGGAATCGCAATCAACGATAATTAATGAATATGTGCATTCAAGCCCATCAAAATTAGCAATTACAATAAATTCACTTAATGGCAAGTATCTTGAAGCTTATCAAAAAATGGTAATTGATTACAAAACAGCTGCAGATGGGCACAATATAATTCCAATTTTATTCAAGCATCAAAGCAAATTAGCAAGCATAGAAAATAAACTAATGTTAGCGATGAAACAGTTAACAGAAAAAATTAAAGTTAAAGCGATAGATACCGATTTTAAAAAATTATCTCCAGATGAAATTGCAAAACTTCATCATGTCATTGCTCAAATTCGAGGAAACATTTCAAATTTCGATCGTTCCATTACAGGTTTAGAAAGCGGCAAGCAACATCCGCTATTAGCTCAATTAGCTGAGCTCGAAACACAAGTAGGTGTGATAATTCAGGGTAATCAAGCACTAAACCAAGAAAAAATATTTAATCAAGCAAAAGCTGAGGTATCAAACCTTTTTTCATCCAAACCGTTAAGTGAGATCCCAAATCCTTTTCAATTCATTGTGCAAAATAAAGGGATCCCCTTTGATCAATTGAGTGAACCTAATAAAAGAGACTTAAACAAACATATTGCTGCTTCCTATATTATTTTATTAAACAAATCAATTTCTTCAATGTCTATCGATGAATGTGAAAAATTGTACTTTGGTTTAGAAGCAAGTCGTTCTCAAACAAAAGATCCTTCTTTAGTGTCTTATTATGAATCCTTTTCACAAGTCATATTACCAAAATTAAATACCGCATTACCAAAAGAATTATCTGATTGGGATGCTGAATTTAATCGTTTAACAACACTGGTGCAAACTGCAAAGCAGAATACGCAAGCGGCACAATCCTGGTTTCGTAATTTTTTTGGTCGAACATCAGTTGAAGACACAAAGGCCCATGAAGTTGCTGTGTTAGAATATTACCAAAGATTCGCAACCCAATACTTAAGTATTGCATCGCAATTTTATCCGTCTCTAGATCATGCAGATCTCACCGCGCATATCCAACGATTGAACGATATTAATAATAAGCTTCAAGCAATTCTCAAGATTGATTCAACTAATCAAACGTTGCTAGCCATTTCTAAGGAATGCCAACAAAGAATAGAAACAGCTTCAAATTTGGACAGAAGTCATAGCTCACTTGCCCATTCCCTTCCAACTGCTATATCACAAGCAGATGAAAATGCTCAAAAGTTAATTGCTCTTGAAAAAGAAATTGATCAAACCATTATAAGCAAACATGTTGTGCCAAGTCTTGCAGAATATCAAAATTTGATACGACAAATATCAACCAATAGAGATATTGTTGAGCAACAAATGAAAGAAATGGATAGTCGATTTGGACATTTAAATCCTACTGATAGAAGTAAAAATAAGGATTACATGCAATGGCAAAAAGATAAAATCATAGTCAAGTCAAAACTTGAAGACATAGATAAATCGTTAAAGGATATAAATCAGAACAAACTTGTCGTGCTACAATTTTTTCATGACATTTCGCAAAAAAAGAAACCAACTCTAAATATGCCCCCCCTTAGTACAGATGATCTTGGCAAAGGCTTGATCCTTGCTATTGTGAATGGTAATGATTGCGTGCCAAATTTATTAAATGCAGCTAAAATTGACTCAAGTTATCTTACTTTAGCATTAAAGGAAGCAGCTGCACGAGGCGATTTAACGAATGTACAAAGCATTCTGCACTATCGAAAAGATATTAACTTTGACGTCAGAGACAGTATAAAACAAGCTAATGCTAATATCCCTTCGGATAATACATCACTTGATGAACCTCATCGCAAAGTTTTGCATTATTTGTTAATGAACTCCTCTTTTATACCATCCGTTAACGATGCAAATGATAGGAAAGCTCTTGAAGAAATACTAACCAAACTTAATAGCAACAATGCCAACCTTTCTTCAGTGCAAATGAATCTCATTGATTCGGATGGTCCAAAACTGGAAACAATTCGTCAATACTTTGTTCTTCAAGCTGATTTAATTGCGTCGCTTGATGGTGAGTATCGTGTTTTGTTGAGCAAAACTGCAAAAATAAATGACAAAGATAGCTCTGAATACCTTCAATTAAAAGAAGAAATTGATCACTTTTATGGAAAATTAAACAGAATTGATGACATTGGCAAAGCATTAGAAAGCTATTATCCATATACTGACAATAAAGATCGAAAGGCAAAGCTATTGTCAACATGGCAGAATGAATTGAAAAAAATGACGAGTAAGCTCGATGACGAAGTACAAAGAATTTTAGCACCACCAAGTATTGATGTACAAGAAACGCCAAAGGTTGCTATGCAACAGCCACCGAAGATTGAATCAGTACAAAATGTTTCTAAAGTAAAACATGAAAAGAGAGCACAACAAACACAGTCCCTGTCTGAACAACCAACACAACCTGAAAAAATACCAGATTCAGACTACCAATTTAAAAATGCCAATCAGAAACTACAAGAAATGTTAAGCAGACCGTGGCCTTCAGCCTCAAGACTTAAGACTATTTTAACCGAATTAAAAGGAAATCTTACCCCAGAAAATAAAGATGAATATAATAGCATTCTGTCTAGTGCACTCAATCAATTAACCAAAAATGATCGTGTCGAAGCTTTTACTGTTGTTTTATCTTTCGTTGAAGATAAGCAGCTTAAACATGAGCTCATACGCAATGCCTTAGGCCAAGCGTTTGATGCAAAAAAACTTGATATTGTAAAATATATTTTTGAAAATAGACTTTTTACAATAGAAAATCAGCAAGTTGATCTACAATTTTTTATGGATATATTCAAATCTCAAGCTGACGCTACTGTAAAAGCACTCATTGTATCTTATGTTCCATTAGCTCTGAATGAGGACATTAGAAATCTTATGCAAGGGAGTGATTTAGCTAATGAATCTACAATTTCTGAAATCGAACCTGATAAAGCCTTATGGTTTTATCAAGCTGATCAGGACAAACCTCATCTTGCAGAACTGCAAAAAGCATATCAATTCTGTGAAAAAACTCTCATCGATATAGAAGATGATATATTTTGGCGTTTTGCTAACATAGGCTCGCCCTTTCAGGAAGCAATGAGTTCCTCTCATCTTTCTTTAGAAGATCTACAACGTCTTGAAAACCAAATAGATGAGAGAAAAAAAGCTTTTCAAGAACAAGTAAAAGCGCTTAAAAGTTTAAAGCAGCAATATGTAGATTCGATTAAAAATGCTTCCCCTAAAATCATTAGTAATGAAGCTCGATTAACTGAACATATCGAAAAATGGGATCGTAATCTAGTCTCAATCATTTCCAAAGCGACGGTTAGCATGACCAAAACGCTTAATGAACTTAAAACTGAGCTTGAAGAGTTAAAGAAAGGAATAAAAGCAAAGCAACAGGTTGTCGACTCTGCAGGAACTACTGACATGACTCAAAAGCGACAACCAAATCTTAGTTTCAGCAAAGATAAAAAAGAAGGGTCTGAAGTGCTCCCTTCTTCTGATAATACTTCAGAGCCATCAGTCCCCCCTCCAAAGACAAGAAAAACGACTCGCTGATTAAGCTCATCCAATCCCAAAGTGTCTCGCGTGGAGAAATTACCAAAATTTAGCTGCACAACTCATTTATTTTGTTGATTTGTTAGCATTTTCTAAGGAAATTACTTGATGTTACTGCATTAACTGATATTATTGGTTACTTAACTATGTTCCATAAGAAGTAGCCAGATGCCAGGTCCGAATACGCAAGCAATAAATAACGCTCCAGCTCCAGTCACAACAGCACCAGCGCCTGCTGTGGCAGCACCGCAAGCACAAACCAAGGTAAGGCAAACACAAAGTGCCGTTTCGCAAACCTTAATAGGTACATTAGGTCAATTTCATCTACTGCCAGGTGAAGTTCAAGGTTTTACCGAATATCAATTTTTAGGTTATCCGTGCCGGAGCCCATTACAATTAAACAATATTTTAGGACCGTTATTTTGGCGAAGCTTTGATGCTAATTTAATAACAGCAATTGAAGATCTCAAGAAAAGTAATGAGGTTGAAAAAGGGAAATTACACGCAACGTTATTGTCAAAATATTTTAATATCAAAGACGTTAAGAACCTTGTCGCTGACAATTTAAATGTGAGCGACCATCCGAACGCCTATAATGCATTACCCAATGAAAATAGTGAAGATTATCACCTTCATTTGTATTTTTTACAACCTTTTCGCTTGTTTGGCATAACCGAAGCAAATCGTAAATTTATTGGAAAGGATGCAGCAACTGTTAACCGTGAATGGTTATGGCACAAGAGTGCTGAAAATACGAATGCGGCGCCCTTATTTCGTAAAGTAATGCAAGCCTATATTCTCAGCGATATCTTAGATGATTATCAAGATGCCAAGGCAAACCCTGAACTAAAAGATCCTGAAATTGTCAACATTTTGCCTCTATTAACAGCTAAACATTCACAATTATTAGAGGAAATTAAAAAGGATACGAAAAAGCTCTTTAAATCTGTAGCTCAACCGGTTATCGCTCAAGAGAATGCACCAGATCAAATTATAAACAATCCTAATGGTTTGATAAACAGTAGCGCATTTAATCTTGTTGTTGATGAGCATATGAATGGCTTTATGGACATTACAGCAATGTATCCAGGAGGCAGACTCTTGTTTGGCCAACCAAGTATTGAACCTCATCATGCTATTGCTGCTCGTGATGAAGTGCCTGGTGAAAGCAAATTGAAAGCAAATGCCCATTACATCTTATCCTGGATTTTTGTCCATTTTAATTTATCTACTTCATTTTTTTGGTTACAAACGGTATTGAAGATTTTTGTCACGCAATCGAAAGCCTTTAAAAATTATGTCACCAATCCGAATGCGAAACTGATAGATTTATTTTTTCAAAGTTTACTATTCATCCCTAATGCAATCATCGTTGTTTCCACACCATTATTAGTTTTTATGCCTTGGATTTATGGCATAACATCGATTCCTTTTACGCTTCTTCGTACACTAATGATGCACGGTCCTTTCAAGTTTCTAAAAGATTTTAATTTACTTAAAATGGTCGATGCTCTTGAGTTAGCAAAAGATGGTTTACTTTTTTACTTCTATGCATTGCCATTTTTAAATCTTATCATGGGTGGTCTAGTAGTACTGTTACCAGCACCGTTATTAACTGCTGGGCTTGTAACATCATTTATTCTAGTAGCAGTTGTAATGGCTATCGTTTTTAGAGATGTAGTATTTGATTTTATTTATGCATTAGCCTCTCCAAATGTCATGCAACTTTTAGGAGTTGCTGTTTTTGCCGGCATGGGCGCTTATTTAGGGTCAGCAATATTTTGTAAAGTAGTCAGTCCTTACATACCACAATCGGTATTAAACACAGCCGCATGGCTTGCAACACCACTTGGGTTTATTGCACATGGAATAGAAAAAATCGTGCGTTTAATCGTTGGCGAACAAAACACGGCTATTAACCTGCAACACATCATTCCAAGCGCTAATCGTCAACCAGGGATTAATATGCCAAAACCTGAAGTTAAGTTTGTTGTTCCCCAAGCCTTAGCAGATGAGATTACTTCTTTGTTTAATAAAGTGGGTAGGTTGAACCAGTCATTTCATCTCAGTGTCGAGAGAAAAGCGGCCATCAAACAATGTCTAAATGAACTAGACGTTACAACCGCCCCTTCATTGGATGCTCTAAATCAGGCAATCAAAAATGCTAAAGATCTTGTGAAAGATAATTTTGATCCCAATGAGGCTCAACTGATGAAGCAATTATTTAAACATTTACAAGAAAAGCAAGTCGCACTTGATGTGAAAGAAAATCAATCTATCATGATCCACGGAAATGCTGGAAATTATCAGCCTTCATGGCAAATGCTTAAAGTTCTGCATGAGCAAGGCATTATTCAACCTGATGGTAAATGGAAAACCCCTGAAGGGATTGTTGTGCCAGACCAGATGTTAGAGAAGTGTAAGCGGATTGAAGCTTTGAAACCTGCTTCGCCTGCGACGGCTGGATAATGATTCTGTCTGATGTAGGGTGGGCAAAATGAAGTGTGCCCACCATCTGGCCCACCCTACTAAGAGATATCCGAAAATTAAGATTAAATGAACTCTACAACATATATTCCAGTAGAAAATTGCTTAAATGGCGATCCGATATAATCAAGAGATGCAACGCCAA
This sequence comes from uncultured Pseudomonadota bacterium, assembly GCA_963829835.1. GTDB lineage: Bacteria > Pseudomonadota > Gammaproteobacteria > Berkiellales > Berkiellaceae > Berkiella. The sequence continues at coordinate 2,199,786 of CAWHKC010000004.1, read as the reverse complement.
ATGAATTCATATTGTCGTTAGTAATGAGTGTCTGAACACCATTTGCTGAAAAATACGCACCTGTTTGATTAAAAACATAGGCATTGATTCTATCTGGGCTAAAACGAAATTCTGAATCGCCACAAAGATCAAGAAACCAAGCGTTAGGATTATTCACACTTGGAGCAACATAAACGGCGCCTGAAATTAATTTTGCTTCACTATTATTAAGATTTCTCATAAATGGCCTCTAGGTATAAACAAATAAAGGAAATATTATAAAGTAAAATAACTATAACCTAAAGAAATAATATGAAAAATTTTATAAAAATGGACTATTTAAAATAGTGTACTTACGCAAAATCTAAAGAAATATCCATTCCTGTCTTGCTGACCATCAACCAATAAATCACTAAAATGGCAATAAACGCGACACAACCTAATCCATACCACCAACGCATCAAATGATGAAATTCTCGAGGAAGATGTTTTAATGAGGGATCTTTAACTATCGCTTTCATTCGATATTGAATAAAGACGACGGGGATCCAAGCTGCTCCCGCCAGGATATAAAGACCTATTGTTAATCCAAACCATACTGTGTTGTAAGGGTAATGCAGAATATGCATTAACCAGATACCCGTGATGGGTTGCACGATGACTGCCGGGGTTGTAAATAACCAATCTGCCATCACAACGTGATGGGTAGTATTTTTTAAGGTAGGAATATCTTTACTAAGATATGCCATCAACATGAAAAAGGCTGTACCGATACCGGTTCCAAATAAAAAAGTTGCGCTAAGAATATGAATAGTTTTTAGAAGGTTATATTCCATTTATGACTCTGTTTCTTCTATGGTTGTATAGATGCTCCATTGTGATGCTACTTTTTCAAATTCTTTGAGTGTGAACATTGCTAAACAGGGTTGAGCACCAGGGGATATCTTTCCCTCTAGAATTTTTTTAACCAAAATGATACTTGGAATGGTTGGTATATTCGGACCATGGCCTTTTTCTGCGACAAGATTCCAGTTAATTTCCAAAGGTTGATAGCGTTGACTTGATCCTTTCATGCTTACATACATACCACCGACATCGGTTCCAAAACGACTAAACCAACGACTCATTGCAGTGATACTCTTATGAAAGAAGGACCAATCTTTTACTATTTTCATTCTTGAGAGCCATGACATATGCCACATCGTTAAATGGAGAAAAGAGACTTCTAAACCTGCATGAAACACGACAGATTTAAGTGAGGGGTAGCGTGCTGGAAGCAATGCTAAATCGGGAATATCACAATTACCATGCCATCTTAATCCAATATTATCTCCATAATAATGTCGATGTAAATTTTGCCATCCAAATACCGTTTTCCATTTACCATTTTCTAGACGTTGAAATGGCTTTCCAACATAACCTAAAATTGCGGTAATGGTAGCGTCTCCTCTATCCAATTTATTGGCTGAGGCAATCCCAAATTCAATTTCTCTTAGGATAGCAAATTGAGGAGCGAACGTTTCGATAATAACTGAAGAAAGTCCTGGAACTGAGCTCGCACCGCTAATAACAACAACTTCATTTTCTTTTGCTTTAGCATCCAATTGGCCAATATGCGTTACAAAATCACGACCATCCGCTAAATCTAGATAATGGATTTTTAATTCAATACAGGTTTGGGCAACGATATAATCTTGTCCTTGAAAAGGTCCTGCGCTATGAATTACAACATCAGCATTATCTTTTAATTTCTGTGGGAAATCGTTTGCGCGCCAATCAAGAGCAAGGGCTTTAACATTCGCCTTGGGATTCTTTAGAAGGATACTATCAACCAGATTTTGTGCTTTTTGAAGAGATCTACCTGCTACTATCACTTGCAAGTCCAGATCTTCGGCAAGCTTAGTTGCTATTCTTTTTCCAAAAGTACCATATCCGCCTAGGATAAGTATTTTTGGTTTTTCTTTGTGTATTAGCACAACCTTTCCTGGAATTTAGGGTGCAATATATTCTTAGAAGTGTAGCAGAAATTAAGTTAGTTTAGCTATTAACTAAGCATTGCGAACTAAAGGTGTCGCGCTTGGCTTTTCCTCAACCGTTTTTTGTGGCGCTTGTGCTTGAAGTTGCGCTTTGTCATTTTGAAACTGATTCAATACCGGCGCAGGTCCAGGTGCAGGCTGTGGTAGAGAATTGGGTTGTGCAACAGTTGTTGGAATGGGAATAATGGCCCCAGCCATTGGAGCAATGTTAGGCTTTTCCCAATGTTTATGAATCTTCTCAGTCAATACGATGCCAAAGATCCCACCAGCAAGCGTTGATATTGTAACCCCTAAGAAATGTAATTTACCTACTAATACAGTATTTGCAAACAACATACTCATGCTAGGCAATAATAATTGCCATAAAACACCATAGGAAAGAACACCAATCAGAGCCATTAACGCAAATGACATGGTCGTATAATTAAACCAATCCCGTTCATTTGGTTGTTCATTGCTTTTTAACGTTGGCTTTGTAGTTGCAGCGACAGGGTGAGCTGCAGAAACGCTTGGACTTGGATTTTTTTCTTCTTTTTTTAGATCTGAAGCTAAATATAATTCTTTTGTTATTCCATGAAGTCCGCAGTATTCCTCATCAGTTATGTCAGGCAAAGTTTGACGCTTATGCGATGGATATGAACCATATTCTTTTAAAATTTGTTGAAGGTTATTAGCATCCTTTTGACGTTGACGCTCAGCTAATTGAGCATCATAGATCGACTTGATTTTTTTGCTCTGTTCATTATCTGGTAATAAGGCATTCCAATGACCAGGCAATTTTTCCATTCCAAAAACTAATTTCTTTTCAGTTGATTTTTTAGCATCTTCAGCAGTTTTAAAACCATCAACGACGCGACGATTATGTTCATTAACAAATCTTAAATTGTACAAATGAATAACATGAGAAAATAATTGCGTCAGGACTTTCTGTTCAAACTCGCCAGCATTTATACCAGAAGTTCCTATCCCACCTTGATTATTCAAATAAGCCTTTAAGCCTTTAGCTTCACCTTCAAAAAACCATTTTAAAAGTGCTTTCTTTTTTTCATCGATTGTTTTGAGGGTAGGATCTTTCACGCAATTGGCAATCGCTGCTTTTATTTCTGGCATGCCTTCAAAATGAGCACTGTACACCAATGCTTCATTGGTAGCGTTTTTTTCAATTGTGTCCTTTAAATAACCATCCACAGCATGATAGACTTGAGTTTGTAAGCCTAAAACTGATTTTGCTTCTGAGGCTTTTATGGCCTCATCGATTACTTTATTTATTTCCTGTTTGACATTTCCTGTGATCCGTTCTTTTTTTTCCGCAGCTTTAGCTAGCCAATCGATGAGTTTTTGCGAAAATTCTGCTTTAACAACATTGCGAATTTCTTCTATTTTTGTAAGCGTTGTGGCACTTTTTAATTCGTAGTGCTTTAATTGATTATTGATTTCTAGTTGTAGTGCGCAAAGATCACTATTGTCGTCGCCCGTTTCTTTAGAAGATTCTAGAATGCCATTTATATAAGTTGTTAAGTCATTTTTGGCGTTCGATTGTATTTGCGGATCGTTTTCTATGGCATAAACAACGAGAGCTCTTAACCCTTTGGCCATCACTTGTTGGATAAGTATCCAATTTATAACATTGTCATTAGAGAGTTTTTGAATGAGTTCAGCAAAGGCATTTTTAACTGATTCGCTGGTGTAATCCTGAGTCACGGCAGAGGTGATTTTGATCTCTTTTTCGCTCTGATTGATCAACAGAAAAAGTTGATTTAAATTTTTAACAAAATCTTTATTTTTAAATAAAGGTTCAAGTAATCCTTGTTGAAAAGCGTAAACCAGATGTGCACTTTGCGTATTATAGAGACAATTTCCATCTCCCAAGGAATTAAATTGAATCATAACAATCCTCAAAAATCATAGGTCTGAAATGACGCCTTATAAGCTATTCGGCTTACAAATATATGTCATTTAGGTAGTTTAATGTGCTAACTATCTTACATGATTCGGATACCATTGCAAAGATATCTTCTCATGAGAAGGGGTTATTTATGTTCTATATCAAGCAAGGCAAGTTCTAAATCAGGGTAAACAAAGGTGAAGCCATGTTGTGATAATTTTGTTGGCATAACTTTTTGTCCTGTTAGGAGTAATTCTTCGGCCATCTGGCCATATAAAAGCCGCATAATAAAAGCAGGCATCTTTAATAAAGCTTTGCGGTGCAACGACTTAGCATATAGCTCAGCAAATACTGCATTCCTAGCAGGATTTGGCGCTGTTGCATTCACCGGTCCAACGATATCTGTCTTTTCTAAGCAAAAATGAATGAGCCTTACCATATCTGCAATATGGATCCAGGACATCCATTGAAGACCGTTGCCAATAGGTCCTCCTAAACCACATTTAAAAGGCAGACGCATTTGTTGCAAAGCACCCCCATGAGCACCAAGCACGATGCCGGTTCTTAACAAGCAAACGCGAACATTAAGATCATTCGCTTTTAATGCCGTAATCTCCCATGAGGTGCAGAGATCATGACTAAAACTCGCATTCCCCTTATCCGATTCTGATAAGGGATTATCACCTTGTGGGCCATAGTATCCAATAGCAGATCCACTGATTAAAACTGATGGTTTTTGTTTTAATCTTGAAATTGTTTCAATGAGGCGATTAGTCATTTCAACGCGGCTATTGATAATGATTTTTTTATATGCAGATGTCCAACGCTTAGCAATAGGGGCTCCTGCTAAATTGATAACCGCATCATATGAATCATCAGGTGATATATCACTAAGTTGTTCAATAAATCTAACGCCCTCTAATCGTAACCGACGCTTGCCTTTATTTGCAGAGCGCGTCAACACACAAAGTTCATGTCCTTTTGCTTTAAGGCTTGAACAAAGCATTTGGCCAATAAAACCTGTGCCACCCGTGATAAGGATTTTCATTCGTTACTCAGCGTTCTATAAGGAAGTATTTAAAGCTTAAAGGGTATTTTGAATATAAGACAACTAGCATGACATATGACGAAACAGATGATCTCAGAAAGTGGGAACCTCTCATAACTTAGTACTGTCTTAATATAAGTACAAAGTAGTAATTTGTTCCGAAGGAGATTATTTATGACTAATCCACTAAATGAATTGCTTGATGGCATCGAAGACTTATCAATGTGGATCCAAGGTAAAAAGAAAACGCCAGCTCAGAAAGTTAAAAAGCAAGTGCAAAAAGGAGCTCAGAAAGTAGAGGATGTAGCTCATACGGTTGCTCATAAGGCAAAAGCGTTGGCCAAAGAGATTAATCATTTTGTTGATGATCTTGTACAAGAGCCTTCAGAAGGTGAAAAAATGGCAAGGGAATTTCAAAAAAGAGCTGATAATTTAAATCATCAAATTGATCAGGCATTAAGACACACCTCTAGTATTGGCAAAGAAGTGAAAGCAGCTTTAACGATGCTAAAAGATGCTATTGTGAATGGGCTTAAAAAACTGGGAAGTTTTTTCAAGAATTTGGTATCCACCCCACTTGCCGCGGTTTCACATGGACCTACTTTAACGACTCATCGTCATAAAATTGATCCCAATGTGGCAAAACAGAAAGCAAAATTTGAATCCCATAACCAACATGCAAAACATCCAGAAGGACATCGTAAGATATTGCCTAATAAGGGTGGGAATAGATAACGTTTCTGTCATCCTAGCTGAGGTCGTAGGGTGGGCAAAGCTTTTAGCGTGCCCACCGTTATGAAGATGGTGGGCACGCTAAAAGCTTTGCCCACCCTACATCAGTGTAGACATTAAGTTTTTGGCATTACCAAAATAGCATCTGAAACAGCGCGCTCATGAAATAGATGAAAAATTTCATCCATATCCCCAGCTGGGGTATTCATCACTTTCCCATCGATAACCAAAGTCGAAGATCCACCACCATCAAGATTAATAGCATTTACACAGCCAAGCTCTTGTAAAAATTGAGTGAGTTCAGGGATTGTTAGCCCTTCTACCGCTTTATCCGTGTATTGACGATAAGCTTCTTTGGTATGGGCACTCACAAGAAATATCCAATGATGATTCTCTTTAACACAAACGGCTGTTCTGGCATGTCTTTCATCTAAAAAAGAGTTAATAGTTTTTTCAATGCTGTGATTTGTAATGGTTTTACCATTTTTTAAAAGAACAGGGATCCCTCCTACAATGTAAGGAAACTCTTGCCAAGTTTTCTTTGCGGTATTTGACGTTTCAAACTGCGGGAGAACTTCAACAATTGTTTTAGCATCTTTTTCTGTTTTTTTAGTTACAATTCTATCAACCAATACATATCCATTTTTTGCGTTCCATCCAATCGCACCGCGCGGCAAGGAGGCATAGCCTAACCATTGATTATCAATTTTTAATGCGCCGGCAGGAAGAGCTACGCCTTCTTTAGTCAGATGAAAAAAACCTCCATTAATACCAGCAACTGCCCCATGCTGTTTTACTAAAGCAGAAACTTCTTCTCTCTCACTTTCATTTTGTGCTCGAACGCTGATAAATTGATATTCATCAGGATCCACTTCTAATAAGTGGATCTGATGCCCATCCTTTTCAATCAATTGATAATGAAATGAATTTGATTCTGATTGCGCATTAGCAAATGTACTAAGACTTAAGCAGAATGATGTGATCAATATGCAATGAATTAAACACCTGATCATATTTAGAAGCTTAAAGCACCTCGGATCGCCTGAACTAAATCATCTGTATCGGCTATCATGGTTCGAGTAATGCGGCCATAAACACGACTGATAGCAGCTTGTAAAACGATCCCCAAAACGATTGATGCACAAAAATGAGGATCTCTTTTTGCTAATTCTTTTTTACGAAAGGCATCATTGAAAATAGCGACTATAAACTCATGCGCATTAATATCTTTTTCATGAACCACTTTCAGCTGATTATGTTGAACTATTAAAAGATAGTTAAACAAAATAGGATCTTCATCGTATTTTTCGCAAAAGAAGCGCACCATCGCTTGAATTTTTAGAGGAAGTGTTGGTTGCTCTTGACTTAATTGTTTTAAGGCACTGGCAACTTCTTCATAAGCGCTTGTAAATAAATGTTGTGCAAGCTCATCTTTGCTTTCATAATGTCGGTATAAAGTACCTTCTGCTACTTGTGCTTTGTGAGCAATGTCCTTGATGGTCGTTGCACTAACTCCTTTTTTTACAAAAAGTGTTAAAGCACAACGTTCTAATTTTTTGCGAGTCAACGATCCATCACGCATGTAACCAACTTATTTTTATCAATCTAAACTGACTTATTGTGAGCGTTTACTCACTTAAAGTCAACAGTTGGTAAAAATATTTGAATAATATTGATAACAGGATCCGCCGAGACTAAATGCGATGCCTGCTAATGTTCCTACAGCACTACCCGCTCCCGCACAAGCTGCCACCCAAACCGGAAGCAAACTTGCCGTTGGCACAGTCATGTTTAGCGCTACAAGAGTGCCCAGTCCACCTCCTAAAAGGGTTCCTCCAACAATTGAAAGAGCTGCAAAAACGCTTATATTTTCTAAGCCGCCAGATACTGAAGATATTTCCTGTAGGTTTAGTTCTCGCATATTGCCCCCGAGTTGAAAGTCAGTAACCCACCAAGTGAACGGGTGTTCACTCATGAAGTTTAACCTAATCTCACTTTTTTTCAATTAAAATTCACCCCGGAATCGCGTAGGATTTGACGCCTGTAAATGTGTTATCCTGACCACCAAAAAACGCAGGAGATGCTATGGCTTTTGTAAATCCCACTATTGTTATGAGCCAGTCAGTGGCTATACTTGTTGATGGCAACAATATTGAAATAAGTCTTCATCATCAAACAGGAGACGACGGAGCTATGCTTAATTTCGATAAGCTCATCCCAAAATTAGTCGATAATCGCTCATTAAATCGATTGATCTATTTTCGCGAAGGCAAGAATATTTCATCCAAACTAGCAGAGCGCCTTCACCAACACTATCATGGTTCTGTACATCCTTGTCATAAAAGCGCTGATATTCCGTTGTCTATTAAAGCGACACAATTAGCGAGCAAGGTCGATACTATTATTATCATGTCTGGTGATTCTGATTACATTGAACTGGTTCGACATTTAAAATCTGAAGGTGTGCGAGTAGAGATAGCTGCCGTTGAAAAAACCACCTCATCTCTTTTAATTGAACAAGCTGATTATTTTCATCCAATCACAGAGGATGATTGGTTCTCTTTATCAACAAAGAAAAAATCGCGTCATTCACATGCCAAAGAGAAAAAATGAAAATGTAAAGAGTACCAATGTATGGATTTAAAATCAAAAAATCTTATTCCACACTTAATCACGGCTCATGTCGGGCCATTCTATGAATTAGAAAAGCTTATTCTGGATAACAGAATTAAAATAGAATCCTGGTTTAGAGATGCTTGGCAAAAAGACCATCCTATTTTAACAAGCTCTGTGGATATTAGAAATGCTGGTTTTAAAATATCTGTCGTCGATACCAATTTATTCCCTGCCGGATTCAATAACCTAAATCCAGATTTCTATCCACTTTGCATACAAGCAGCACAAAGCACCCTATATGAACTATTTCCTCATTGCAAAAAAGTGCTTATCATTCCAGAGAACCATACTCGCAATCCTCATTATTATCAAAGTGTAGCAACCTTAGCCGATATTATACAAAAAGCAGGCTATGAAGTTAGAGTCGGATCTATGTTAGCAGAAGTTTCACCAATAAAAGTAAACTTACCCGATGATCAGACTCTTACCTTGCATCCCCTCCAAAAAATTGAAAACAAACTGGTTTCGGGTGATTTTTTACCCTGCTTAATCGTTTTAAATAATGATCTTTCTGATGGTATACCCGAAATACTACAAAATATTTCGCAACCTATCGAACCTCTTGCAACACTCGGCTGGTCGTATCGTAGCAAGAGCCATCATTTCGCTCTTTTTGGAGAAGTTTGCCAACAATTCGCTGATTTAATTAATATTGATATGTGGCAAATATTCCCTTTGTTCTCAGACTGCGGCGATATTGATTTTGTGCAAAAAGATGGCATAGAGTGCATGATTCACGAAACGGATAAATTACTTAAAAAAATTCAATTGAAATATAATGAATATAACATTGAACATAAACCTTTTGTTATTATCAAAGCAGATGCTGGAACTTATGGTATGGCTGTTATGTCAATCCATGACGCACAAGAAATCAATAACCTGAACCGAAAACAACGAACGAGCATGTCAATGCGCAAAGGTGGAAGAAGCGTAAATCGCGTTATCATTCAAGAAGGCGTTTATACTTTTGAAACAATTGGAAAAGAGCAGTCTGTTGCCGAACCTGTCGTTTACATGATCGGTCAACATGTTGTTGGTGGTTTTTACCGTGTACATAAAACACGTGACATCGATGAAAACCTAAATGCTCCAGGCATGCATTTTGAAAAATTAGCATTTGCGCAGTGCTGCAACAATCCTGATGATCGCGTTAATTCTCATCAAACTCAAAATCAATTTTATGTATACAGTGTTATTGCAAGACTGGCGCTACTTGCATCTTGCAAAGAAAGAGTGGCGTTAAAATCTTAAGGATCTTACATGACAGTTAAATTGCTAGCGATCATGGATTCAATTAATGCTATTCATCCCAAAAAGGATAGTACTTTAGCAATATTATTAGAAGCGCAACGAAGACAATGGGAACTATTTTATATAGAACCTAAAGATTTATTTTTATCACAAAATAAAGTTCAAGCACTTAATAGAAAAATAAAGGTTCAAAAAGATTCTAAAGATTGGATTACTTTTCTAGATAACACACATCAAAAAAGTGATCTACAAGAATTTGATATCATTTTTATGCGTAAAGATCCTCCTTTTGATAGAAATTATCTATATGCAACATACCTTTTGGAAATAGCAAAAAATGCGGGATGTTTCATTGTAAATAATCCCCAATCCATTAGAGATGCCAATGAAAAACTCTTTGCAACGTGGTTTAAAGAGTGCTGCCCTCCCCTTTTAGTTAGCTCAAATAAAGCATTATTACGCGACTTTTTAAAAGAACACCAAAAAATTGTTGTCAAACAATTACATTCCATGGCCGGAGACAGCATATTTGTACTTAGGGAAAATGATCCGAATGTCAATGTCACACTTGAAGTGCTCACCTTGCAAGAATCTGTTCCTATTATGGCACAACGTTATATACCCGAAGTGTCTCAAGGTGATAAGCGTATCTTAATGATTGATGGCAAACCCTATCCTTATGCAGTCTCACGCATACCTGCTTCAGATGATTTTCGAGGGAATCTCGCCAAAGGGGCGACTGGCGTGGGCAGTCAATTAACGGATCGTGATCTTTTTCTATGTGATCAAGTGGGCAACACATTAAGAGAGAAGGGATTATTTTTTGTAGGATTAGATGTTATCGGTAATTATTTAACAGAAATTAATGTCACCAGCCCGACAGGGATCTGCGAAATTGATGCTGCATTTAATGTGAATGTGAGTTCTGAAATTTTGGACCGTTTAGAGGAAAAGATAAAGTAACCTTAACAATCTATTGAATTTTGAATCAAAATAGTTTAAATTTCGCTAACTTAAAATGAAAATAATAATATTAGGTATCACACATTATGCGAATCTTAAATGAATTTGAGTCTCAACAAGTCAATGGTGGTATCCAACAAAGTTTTTACGATAGCATCATTGTCGGTGGTTATTTTTCATGTATGTTTGGACTCATTGGTGGGGCTGGCGGTATCTTCTGGTATCTTGATTCTGCTAATAAAGTAGCTTCTCTTAGCACCGTTTTTGCTACTGTTTCTGGCTATTCGATTGTTACCTTCCCCGTTGCTTTATTTGCTGGTGTTGGCGCCGCTGGATTTATTGGAGCCGCGGTTGGGATGGGAATGTATTACTCCGGCTTTGCTGTTAAACCCGATTGACTCTTTCCAATTTGTTTTTATGCGTTGTTGTCGTCGCCCCCTCACAACAGTCATGTACTGAGATGTACACTCCTATTGCTCGAGGGCTTGACGCCTAGCCTAAAATCAAATTGGTTTGAGTCAACATTCATAACATTTCTTTTACATGAGCCGCAACCGATTCCGCCAATGCTTTTAAATGATATCCCCCTTCCAATGAAGAGATAACTTTTCCACCAGCGTATTTATCGGCCACTTCGCAGACGGCTTTTGTGACATAAGCATAGTCATCGGCGGTTAATTTCAAATTTGCCAAAGGATCTAAGTGGTGGGCATCAAATCCCGCTGAGATGAAAATACATTCTGGTTTAAAGTCTTTTAGTATGGGGATTAATTCTAAATCGATTTTCTGACGAAAAAGTTGGCTTCCCGTATTGGCAGGTAAAGGACATAAATGTATATGTGACGGTTTGCCCGCTAAAAATGTGCCAGGATAAAAGGGATGTTGAAAACTAGACCATAAACAAACTCTGGGCTCATTCAAAAAAATACTTTCTGTTCCATTTCCATGATGCACATCAAAATCAACAATAGCAATTCGCTGACAATTGTAAGTTGCTAATGCATGCATTGCGCCGACTGCAATATTGTTAAAAAAACAAAATCCCATTGCTGTATCAGGTTCTGCATGATGCCCAGGTGGTCTCACTGCACAAAATGCTCTCTTTGTCCTTCCTGCAAAAACATCATCCACTGCTGCTATAACGGCCCCGGAAGCACGTAAGGCAGCTTGAAGTGTGAAAGGATTCATGAATGTATCAGGATCCAACTGACAATAACCCTCTTTGGGTGCTTCTAGAAAAAGGCTATCCACATAAGAGGGATCATGAGCAAGTTTAAGCTGATCCTTCATTGCCAAAGGTGCCTCATGCCAGTCTAATTGATCCCCCCAGGAAGCTGCTTTTAAGGCTTGGTAAATGGCTTGGAGTCGTAATGGTGATTCTGGGTGCGATGGGCCCATTTCATGCTGCAAGCAAACAGGGTGCGTTAATATTCTAACTTCCAAGTGGGTAATCCTTTTCATTTTTGTTTATAATAGACCCTTTATAAGTACTGTGGAATTAGCTATGCCTCTTGAGATTGTGACGATTGAACATAGTGAGAATGCTGAAGTTCTCACCCATAAAGCGCAGCTAGTATCGTTTCCCCTGTCATTAGAAGATCAAATTCTCATCGGGCAAATGAAAGAGAAGCTGATGAAAATTAAAGGCGTTGGTCTTGCCGCACCCCAAGTTGGCGTGAATAAACAAATTCTTGTCTATGCTATTTCAGAAGAAGCTAAAGCTTTACGCAATCATGCAGATGAAGTGGTACCCCCAACAGTGCTGATAAATCCTTCTTATAGCCCTCTCAAGAACACAGAACTGACTTACGATTGGGAAGCTTGTTTTTCTGTTGTGGAAAAAACGGGTAAAGTTCCACGCTATCATCACATCACCCTGCGAGCACAAACTCCTGACGGTGAACAGATAGACAAAGAAGTATCTGGCTTTACTGCTCGTGTTTTGCAACACGAAATTGATCATCTTCAAGGCATACTCATCATTGACCGATTAACGACAGATTGCGTTCAGGGCCATCCCAAAGATATGATGGCTTTAAGATTTAAAGACTTCAATCCTAAACAACTGGAAATTATGAAAAAAATGATTGAAGAAAGAGAAAAGAATGTTGACCCTCATGATGAAGGGCAAGCCCAAGCAATATCTTATTTTAGAAATTTTTTGAATAAACATGATTGATTGTCAACCGTCGCTATTCTCATGGGGTGATGCCAGTATTTCTTGGGTAGCACAGCATTTACGTTATACATGGCTAACCCCCTTCATACATTTATTCAGTGAATTAGGTCAAGTTGGCTGTATTCTTTTTTTAATTGCTTTAAGTTATTGGTTTTGGAATAAACGCTATGGCAAATACTTGTGCTATGGCATGTTTGCTGCACTATATATCAATTTATGGATTAAAGGATGGGTCAAGGAATGCCGTCCACCTTCATCATTTTGGTTAGATAAAGCAGATAGTTATTCTTTCCCAAGTGGCCATGCGCAAATTGGCATTTTATTGTGGTGGGGACTTGCCTATTACTTTCGCAATCGTTGGATGTCTCAGGTTTGTTTTCTGATAGGAGCCTTAATTGCTCTTTCTAGAGTATACCTGGGTGTTCATTATCCTCAAGATATTATCGGCGGAGCACTGCTAGGCAGTTTCATTCTTACCTTAGCGATAGTGTTTGAAAAAAAACAATGGCAACCTCTGAAATTTCTCCCCCTCTGGGGGCAATTGTTATTGTTAACCCTATTTATAATCTGTTATCAATGGCTCGTGTATGATCCCATCGGTGTTGGTGTTGCCACCAGTGGCGCATTTATAGGATTTTGGTTGGGTTATCAGCTTGAAATGAGACACTTAAACTTTAAAATACCGGTAAACACTTCCTCTTTATTAACTCAGCTATTCATTGGTTCAATAGGTATCTTTATTTTTTGGAAAGGCGGAGATTGGCTTCGCCACCAATTACCATTGCCAATTGTTACCCCCATAAAATACATACAATATTTTCTGTTGGGCTTCTGGATTGCTTATGGCGCCCCAGCCATCGCTTCTTTATGTGCCGGCAAGAGAGAATTAATGCACATATAGTGGGCGTATCATTGTGAAAAGCTTGTGCATAATGTCTGTTTTCCTGTTCAGAACAGATGAAAACACATTGTTCAATAATTGAACAATACTTTATCATGTTTTCCCCATTCAAAATTAACGTAACAACCTAACTACAAATTAAACTACTAACAATTTCTGGGGACAACCTGTGTGGGTTTGTTGTGAATAGGTTTAAAAGTACTGAATTAATCAGAGAAGTGATGGGCTGTACAAAAAAGATACAGGTAATATTAAAATCTTCACTGTAGGGGCGGACCTCTGTGTCCGCCCTGAATTTAAGACGGGACGACACAGAGGTCGTCCCCTATATAGATTGCCGGGATAAACAATTGAGCAGTATTTTAAAATCGAGCGTTGACTTGCATACCATAAGTTTTGTTTCTGGGATCAACAACAGGTTCAAGCCAAACATTGGGGAATCTGACGGTAAAGAAGGCTCCAGCGGTGTAGCCTATGGCTGCACCTGCAATTACATCTGACCAGTAATGGTCTTTGACATTAACACGCTGGTAACCAATTAAAGAGGCAAGACCATACATAGGCAAACCCCATCTTAATCCATAACGGTGGTGTAGGAAGCTTGCACCAACAAAAGCAGCTGAGGTATGACCTGAGGGGAAGGAGAGATCATTTTCTCCATTTGGTCTTGTGCGTCGCACCGAATTCTTTAATAAAGTAGTTACTTGGGCTGTAACAAGGCAAGCAAGGGTAAGTTCTTTTAATCCTTCATAATCACCACTTGTAGCAGAGTAAGTTCCAGCTATAACTGGAATTGAAACTGCTACCATCATGGATTTACCAAATCCATCAGCATATGAAAAAGCAGAATAAATTAATAACATTAAAAAGGTAAATATTCTCACGAATCCATTCGCCCTGCTTAACTAACAAAGACCCTTTCATAGCACTATAGGAAAATCATAGATAACTTACAACCATTTATTGTTTCTAGAAAAAAATAAACGAAGCACGTTGTTAGCTTGCAAGCTTTAGCGTTGGTACTTGCGGGAGATATTCCTTAGTCTTCACCTTCTCAAGATCTTGTCTATAAAAATAGTTGGGATAACTCATCAGCATTTGTTTTGAATATTTTCTGGTCAGACCTTCAATTTCTTGCGAAAGCGGCGCTTGTCCTTGCTCGGGCGTTAGCTGCGCCCGAAGTTGTGTAGCAATATTCTGTTCTAATTTCTGCAAAGGTTGTTTATAGGGATACGATAAACCAAAAAGCTCCAACACCGAACCACCAAGTGCCAGATGATTGATTCCCCAACCCAATCTTCCCTTTACTGTAAATCCTATGGTGTTTTCTCCAAAAAAACCTTTCAAAAATACATTCTGACAAATGACTCCTATGGCCCCTGCAAGTAACCCAATCGTCGCCGCAGCAGCAAAAGACATTGCAACAGGCAATAAAGCGTAGGTTGCTATTGCTATTCCAAGAAATGTCAAAGATTTAATCACAGAAGAAAGCCAAGGATAAGGTTTATCTAAAAGCGCACCAAGTTTAGTTTGCGGCGCTAGAGGTAATGGTAATGGCCCTTCTTGATAGGCATCTTGATATTTTTTTGGCAAATCACTTAACTGTGGTTGCTTTAAAAATTTCTCTAAAAGTGAAAATTCCTTATTAATGGCTGCTTGTATGTTTGCAGGTATATTTCCTGCTATGCCACCACCAAAAGCAGGTTGACCATTTTTATAAGGAACCACTATCTCATCAAAATCATTTGAATCTAGCAAGCGATAGATACCTACAAAAGCTTCTTCGATATGTTCAACTGTTAAGGGTTCGTTGCTAACAAATGAAATAGACGGTACGCCGATAATATTCACATCATAAGAAGGTAAACCAAAAACGGTTCCCAAGAGATTGGGGCGCATACAAGCTGCTAATCCACCTCGGTTATTTGTATTATGTAATTCGTTTCTTGGTAAACGAAAATCAGGAAGATTATCCGGTAAAACAAATAATTTTTTCGGTTGGTTCAAAAAATCCTGACGGTTTAGCATTCTATTGCTAATATCGAGTATGACATATTTCATTTAGTTACTTTACTTATTAAAAATAAGGTGACTAAATGCTAACATTAGGTTTTAAATTTAGCAATCTAGTTTATTTTGACAAGCATTTATTTTTTTGGGTAGACCATCGTAGTATACTGCTGATTGAAGTTGTAAAAGGGAGTTAAACAGGATGTACACGCTTACTTCAGATCAAATTGCCCAAGTGGCAGGTGGTTGCCCGATTTGCCTTGCCACTAGTGCCTGTGCTTTTCTTGGCGTTTCAGGTATTGCCGTCGCCTTCACGACTAATCAATTATTACTCTTTGCCGTTGGTGGGATCGTGTTCACTTCCTCAATCCTTTATGGCATTTATCATATGCAAACTGCTTAATTGCCGAAGAGAGGAGTCGAACCTCCGACCTTCGCATTACGAATGCGCTGCTCTACCAACTGAGCTACTCCGGCTAAGAAAAGCGAGTATACGTAAGCTACAAGCTTGTCTCAAGACTTGGCTGTATAAATATCCTATCTGACCAAAATGGGCACATGTGTGACCAATCAGAGACCAAAGTTGAGCTGCGTTGATCTGAAATTGTTCCTCATATTTGCGATAAATATCTGAAATTGCTTAATTTATTTGATTAAATTAGTAATTGGCATGAATACTGCTGCTATAATAATTATCATTGAGACAGTCAACCCGGAGGATTTATGAAAACGACTAAATATCAACAAAGTGGTTTTACGCTGATCGAATTAATGATCGTTGTAGCTATCATCGGTATCTTGGCAGCCATCGCAATACCTGCTTATAACGATTATATGGTTCGTGCACGCGTTTCAGAATTAATTAACGTTGCAGGTAATGCCGAGGTTTCTGTTGCTGAATACAGAATCAATAAAGGTACTATGCCAACAACGAACGCACTCGCTGGTGCTAGCACGATATCAACTAACTACGTAACTAGTTTGGCGGTAGGTGCTAATGGTGTTATCACTGTTGTTGGTAATTCAACAACATTGGGTACGGGTGGTGCGATTAGCATAGTTCTGACGCCAACTTTTTTAAATGGTGCTGTTAAATGGACTTGCACTTCTACCGGCACAACACAATATGTTCCATCATCTTGCAGATAGTTAATTGACAAATATCAACAATTCTTTAAGGTGGAGGCATGATATGAGTACTGTTAAAACTCAGTCAGGCTTCACCTTAATTGAATTGATGATAGTCGTTGCAATCATTGGTATTTTAGCTGCAATTGCTATTCCTGCTTATCAAAATTATCTTGTAAGAGCCCGAGTTTCAGAATTGATTAATGTTGCAGGTAATGCCGAGGTTGGCATTGCTGAATATAGAATTGCCAAAGGCTCAATGCCTACTACCAACGCACTTGCAGGTACGGCTAATATCTCAACAAACTATGTGACCAGCTTAACAGTTGGTGCCAATGGCGTTATCACTGTTGTAGGTAATTCTACAACCCTAGGGACAGGTGGTGCAGTTAGCATAGTTCTGACGCCAACTTTTTTAAATGGTGCGGTTAAATGGACTTGCACCTCTACCGGCACAACACAATATGTGCCATCTTCTTGTAGGTAATTGAGTAACGAGTATTAACTTAACATTAAGGAGAAAACAGTGCGTTATCCAAAAAATAACACTGGCTTCACCTTAATTGAATTGATGATTGTTATTGCCATTATAGGCATCTTAGCCGCAATCGCCATCCCTGCTTACCAATATTACCTCGTCAGAGCGCGCGTTTCAGAAATGATAAGTCTTAGCGCCTACGCCAAAGATGCCATTGCTGAATATCGCATAGTCAAAGGGACTATGCCGTCGAGCAACTTAATCGTGGGCATGGTTACTGCCAGCTCCAATCTCGTGACCAGTGTCATTATTAGTGCAAATGGCATAATCACAGTAACTGGTAATTCAACGGCTCTAGGTACTGGTGGCCCAATTGGTATTGTACTAACCCCAACTTTTGCTAATGGAGCAGTCACTTGGACTTGTACTTCTACAGGTGCAGTACAGTATGTCCCAAGCTCTTGTCGATGAATAATATAACGCTTAAACAATTTTTATTATTTATTATATTAACGACCAGCCTGGTTCTCGTTACAACGGCAGTTTATTGGCCAGGATTACATGGCCCGTTTCTTTTAGATGATCCGCAGACCCTTGAACCTGCGCAAATGAATCATTTTACTTTAAAGTCATTCTTAGAAATTAGTTTGCATAATGACACAGGTCCCTTAGGGCGACCAATCGCGGTTGCAACTTTTGCGTTAAATCATCTTTTTTTTGGCGCTTCCCCCTTCTCATTTAAAGCCGTTAATCTTGGATTGCATTTTATTGTTGGTATGGCACTTGGCCTATTCATTTATTTGATAACCCTATTACAACCTAAAGCAAAGCCCAAAGCATTTATAATCGCTTTTTTAACAATGGTCGTATGGGTTGTTCATCCACTTCAAGTCAGTACGGTTCTTTACCCTGTGCAACGAATGACGCAATTATCACATTTATTTATCTTGATGGGATTAAATACTTATCTTGTAGGAAGAATTCGATTAATCACTCAAAAACCCTATGCCTATTTAATCATCGCCTCAAGTTTTTTCGTGTTTTTTCCACTTGCCGTCTTTAGCAAAGAAACTGGGGTATTATTTCCATGGTATGTTTTGTGCACAGAATATTTTCTTTTGCATTTTAACTGCAAAAGCAAAACAGATAAGACAATATTACGCCGCACACATTATACTCTCTCATTAGGTTTACTATTAGCAGCTCTTTGTTATTACTGGCTGCAACTTTCAAAATTTCTTACTATTTTTGCTGAAAAAAATATCACCTTAGTTGATCGTCTGCTGACTGAAGCAAAAGTGATGGTATTGTATTTTAGATTAATACTTTTGCCAAAAATTCCCGATATGGACTTGTATCATGACGACTTCCCGGCCTCTTATCATTTGGATGGTCAAGTTTTAAGTAGCTTCATGCTATTAATTGGATGTGGACTATTAATTTTCTTATTAAGAAGACGGGCAAACATCGTTGCTTTTGGTTTAAGTTGGTTTTTCATTTCACAAATAATAGAATCTACCGTTATTCCCTTGGAATTCGTATTTGAACATCGTAATTATCTTAGCAGTTTGGGACTCATTTTTATTCCAATTTATTATCTTGTCATGAGCTTAAGAAATTCGTCCGTTCTCCTCAAAGGATTGTGTGCTTCTTTTGTTGGAATTATCATCATTATATTGACCACCGTTACCTATCAACGTAGTCAATCATGGTCAAGCCCTGAGAAATTTTTAACTGAAACCGTCTATTATCATCCTCAGTCACCGCGTGTTCACATTGAAATTGCAAACTGGATGTTGAAGAAAAATCAATATGATACCGCTTTTAATGAATTGAATATCGCTCAAGAACTACAACCTTACAATGCCGGAATAGCACTCCATAAAATATTAATTCAATGTCGTGCAAAAGAAGTACCATCTGAATATTATGAAAATGCTTTAAATAAAGTCCGTCAAGGGGCAATTACCCCCTATGTTGTTTTAGTTCTTGACCAAATTGTTCAAAACATGTTTACCCAATCTTGCAATTCGGTTGATAAGCAAAAGATGATTGAGATCATTCAACAGGCTGAAAATAATCCCTTTCTTTGGTATAAGCCTCTTTATAAAGCTGTTCTATATCATTTAGAAGCCGGTATTGCATTACAACAACAGGATATTAATCTTAGTAGAGCTTTGCTAGATAAATCATTTCAAGCCTATCCTAAACGACTGGACCCCTTAATTCAAAAAGCTTACATTGAAATCCAAAATGGAATGAATAAACAAGCTCAAGAAACTGTAAATTTAGTGCATGCAAATTACCATTTTCTTCGATCACCCTCAGAAGAAATTGCTAAACTTGATAAAGTGCTTAATGCGGTTAAAACAAAAGGGAGTCAAAAATGAATCATTCCCTTAATACTGTTAGTATAATCATCCCAGCTAAGAACGAACAAGAAGGGCTAAAAACTTTTCTATTAAGTTTAAAACAGATGTATCCCTCCTTTGAAATAATTGTAGTGGATGATGGTTCAACAGATGATACTGCGATGATTGCTCTATCATGTGGTGCCAATGTACATTCTCATCCTTATAGCATGGGTAATGGAGCCGCTATCAAAACCGGCGCCAGAGTGGCAACAGGTGAAACATTAATATTTATGGATGGGGATGGTCAGCATCAAGTTGAAAATATCATGCCATTATTAGAAAGATTCCGTGAGGGTTATGATATGGTCGTCGGAGCAAGGCAGAGATCATCTCAGGCAAGTTTCCTACGCTTTATTGGGAACTCGTTCTATAACTTCATTGCCAGTCGAATTGTGGGTCAAAA
Source organism: uncultured Pseudomonadota bacterium (assembly GCA_963829835.1). GTDB lineage: Bacteria > Pseudomonadota > Gammaproteobacteria > Berkiellales > Berkiellaceae > Berkiella. The sequence continues at coordinate 2,179,700 of CAWHKC010000004.1, read as the reverse complement.
CATATTGGATTTAACTTCCGGGTGTAGGGTCGTCAATGCCCAGAAATTTAGAGAATTCTTACATTTGCTACCGAATGGTTTCTCATCACCCACAACAATTACAATGGCATTTTTCCGTTCTGGATATTCTGTCACTTATCTCCCCATCCATGTTAAAGCCAGGATTGGTAAGAGCCATTTGAAACCTTTTTCTGATGGATTAAGATTTTTATTAATCATTTATAAAATGACAATACTTTATTCTCCGATTAAAGTATTTCTACCATTTGCATTGTTAAATTTCATTGCAGGCATCTCTAACTACGCTTACACTTATGTCACTCAAGGTCGCTTTACTAATATGAGCGCCGTTTTCATATCAGCCTCAGTAATCATTTTCCTCATGGGTTTAGTGTCTGAACAAGTCACCTATTTAATGTATGCTCAAAACCAATTTACCCTTAACAACAAGCAAAAATACCCTCGCTTTAGAAAAGCATTTAAAAAAACTTATGTCAAAACACCTAAAGAAATTCGCAAAAATCATTAGCTACTTGTTTTTATTTTGCCTCATTACTGGGCTTATATTCTACTATGGTAGTGATATTTACTCCATTTTGAATCGGGTGAATTGGTTGATGATTGGGGTGCTCATTCTTTTGCAGATCCCTATGATAGCCTTAGGTGGTTATGCTTTTAAAATTCTGTGTACCGCTTTTAATATACATCTACGCTGGCAAGATTGGGCAGGATTGAGTTTTATTGCCAATTTTCTTAATCAGTTATTACCCTATCGTCCTGGGATGGCGTTTCGTTATCTTTATTTGCGTCAACACTATCATATGAAAACAACAGAATTTATTTATGTCATGCTGGTGTATCTACTGCTCACTCTCATCATCAGTGCTGCATTCACGCTTATTGGTTGGTTCGTTGGAGATTTGCCAAAAAGTTTTAATCAAATTACGATTTTAGCATTACTGTTAATTGTAGCTTTGAGTGGCTTTTTTATTTGGTTAAGAATGAGATCCGCCACTTCTTTTCAAAAATCTCAACCGTTGTACTCTGTATCACAAGTTATTCACAAATCATTGGAAGCCATTCATATTCTGATTAAGAATCCAGTCATATTTATTGGTTCGTTACTTTCACTGATTGTTGTGAATCTACTGACAGCACTGATTTTTTACGCTATTTTTCTAGCCACAGGCTTTACTTTACCACTTTCAAATTGTATCTTTCTAGTAGGTATTATCACCATTGCCATGATTTTCCCAATAACCCCAGGCAATATCGGCGTACTTGAAACGCTGGTAGGAACCTTAACCCAAATGATGTATCACGATTTTAGTTTAGGGTTCAGTGTAACTGCTCTTTTTCGTGCAACTCAATGGATTCCCTCAATCGTGCTTGGCACTAGCTTTAGTCTATTGCTAGCCGGTTCCTTTATTCCTAACTTGAAGAACATTAGGCTTGGTCTGAAGAAAACTGTTGACTAGACTTAAGACATGTATATTTAGAATCAAATCAAGGGACCACCATAATACTCAGCGCATTTTATGAATGAACAAAAAGCTGTTTCTTTAACGGGTCTGGCTAAAAAACTAGTGCAGGCGAATTTACTTGATGTGCAAACGGCATCTCAAGCGTTAGACGCTGCATCAAAGAAAAAAATTCCTTTCGTATCCTATCTTGTGGAAAAAAATATCGTAGATGATCACTCTATAGCCATTACCGCTTCGGTTGAATTTGGTGATCCTCTTTTTGATCTTGAAGCGATGGATTTGGATGTTATTCCCAAAGAAATAGTCAGTGAAAAATTAATTCGAAAGCATCATGCTCTCCCTTTGTTTCGACGTGGCAACCGACTTTATGTTGCAGTATCTGACCCGACAAATCTAGATGGTCTTGATGAATTCAAATTTCATACAGGCCTTACCACTGAAGCCATTTTAGTTGAAGAAAGAAAGCTCACCGAAACAATTGAGAAAATTTTAAGTGAAAAAGAAAGTTCAGCTTTATCTGATCTACAAGATACCGATCTTGATGATCTTGACATTTCAAGCGTTGAAGATAAAGAAAAGTCGGATGAGGATGGCGATTCAGATGTTGATGATGCTCCAATTGTTCGTTTCGTTCATAAAGTTCTCTTAGATGCCATCAATCGTGGTGCCTCTGATATTCACTTTGAACCCTATGAAAAAATATACCGCGTTCGATTGAGACAAGACGGCATTTTATCTGAATTCGCTTCACCGCCTGTGAATCTAGCGCCACGTTTAGCTGCCAGATTGAAAGTGATGTCGCGACTTGATATTTCTGAGCGCAGAGTTCCTCAAGATGGTCGTTTCAAAATGAAGCTTTCACGAAATCGGGCCATTGATTTTCGTGTTAGCACATGTCCTACTCTGTTTGGCGAAAAAATAGTCATGCGTATTCTGGACCCTGCTACTGCCAAAATGGGTATTGACGCGCTTGGTTATGAGGATGCACAGAAGGATCTTTTTCTTAACGCTATTCACCGTCCACAAGGGATGGTGATTGTGACGGGTCCTACAGGTAGTGGTAAAACAGTTTCGTTATATACTGCATTAAATATTCTCAATGTTGCTGAAGTTAACATATCAACAGCTGAAGATCCTGTAGAAATCAATTTACCTGGCATCAATCAAGTTAACGTCAATCCTAAAGCAGGCTTAACTTTTTCGAGTGCTTTAAGAGCCTTTTTAAGACAAGATCCAGACATTATCATGGTCGGTGAAATTCGAGATCTTGAAACAGCTGAAATCGCTGTGAAAGCTTCGCAAACAGGTCACATGGTATTATCAACTTTGCATACCAATAGTGCTCCTGAAACGCTGACACGACTTGTTAATATGGGTGTTGCATCATTCAATCTTGCAACATCAGTGACATTAGTCGTAGCACAGCGACTTGCCAGAAGACTTTGTGCGCATTGTAAGAAACTTTCCTCATTTCCTCCTGAAGCAATGCTTGAGGCAGGATTTGTTGAGCAAGAAATTAGTGAAGGCCTTAAAATCTACGAGCCCGGCGAATGTGAACAATGTGTTAAAGGTTATAAAGGTCGGGTCGGATTATATGAAGTGATGCCAGTATCTGAAGCTATAGGACAGATCATTATGGAAGGTGGAAATGCCTTTGATATTGCAAAGCAAATGAGCAATGAAGGTCACATCAATTTACGACGAGCTGGTTTAAACAAAGTAAAATTAGGTTTAACCAGTATAGAAGAAATATATAGGGTAACAAAGGATTAGCATAATGCCAGTAGCTAAACGTGCATCCAAATCCAAACCAACGCCTTCAAAGTTATCAACTTTTGCTTATGAATGCACCAACCATAATGGCGCGAAGGTCAAAGGTGAAATTGCTGCTATTAATATTACTTTTGCAAAAGCTGATTTGAGACGCCAAGGGCTTAACCCTATTAAAATACGAAGAAAATCTAAGTCTTTATTTTCAGGTGCCAGGCGTAAAGGCGTTAGTCCAGCTGAAATTTCCTATTTTAGTCGACAGATGGCCACCATGATGTCTGCAGGTGTACCTTTGGTACAATCATTCGACATCGTTGCTAAAGGTCTGGATAACGAATCTATGCGGGATTTAGTGATTTCTATTAAAAGCGATGTCGAAGCAGGTCGTTCATTTTCTGAAGCATTAAAACAACATCCAAAATATTTTGATGCTCTTTTTTGCAATCTGGTTGGCGCCGGAGAAGCTTCTGGTTCTCTTGAAACGATGCTTGATAGAATTGCAACTTATAAAGAAAAAACGGAGAGCTTAAAACGCAAAATTAAAAAAGCTTTGTTTTATCCAACAGCCGTGATGGTTGTAGCGATAATTGTTACAGCCATTCTATTAATTTTCGTCGTTCCACAATTTGAAAAGCTATTCAAAGGTTTTGGCGCCGATTTACCAGCCTTTACCAAAATGGTCATTAGTCTGTCAAATGTTGTACAAAAATGGTGGTGGGCAATTTTAGCTGCTATCATTGGCACTGTCTGGGGGATCTCATACGCTAAGACAAAATATCCTGCTGTTCAAAAAGCATTTGATAAAATGCTTCTGAAGGTTCCTATTGTGGGAAAAATATTACACAAAGCGGCTATTGCTCGATTTGCTCGAACCTTATCAACTACTTTTGCTGCGGGTGTACCACTTGTTGAAGCACTTGAATCTGTCGCTGGGGCCACCGGAAATATTGTTTACAGTACAGCCGTATTAAAAATAAGAGACGAAGTTTCAACTGGTTCACAAATGCAACTGGCTATGCGCAATACTGGGATTTTTCCTAATATGGTGATACAAATGGTATCTATCGGGGAAGAATCAGGTTCATTAGATGGGATGCTTTCTAAAATTGCAGCTATCTACGAAGAAGAAGTAGATGCCGCAGTTGATGGCTTAAGTAGCTTACTTGAACCATTAATTATGGCAGTCCTTGGTGTTTTAGTCGGTGGTTTAGTTATTGCAATGTACTTGCCCATATTCAAAATGGGATCTGTTATTTAAATTTAAGGTACACCATGGAATGGATTGAATTTCTGAAAGGTTCTCAAACGCTTTATCTTTTCTGTATTGGTGTATTGGGTCTGCTTATCGGTAGTTTTTTGAATGTCGTGATATGGCGCCTACCTCGAATGCTACACCAAGATTGGACCTCTCAATGTTACACTTATATTCAAGAGCATAGCAATTTATTTCCCAATATTTCTCCACCCATCCAACCAGATCAAGAATCTTTCAACTTAGTAAAACCGGGATCTCAATGTCCTTATTGCCATCATTCGATTGGGCCTTTGGAAAATATTCCGGTGCTGAGCTTTCTATTTTTAAAAGGACGTTGTCTTAAATGTCATCATCCTATTTCATGGCGCTATCCTTTAATCGAAATTGTTACTGCTCTTTTTTCAATTATCACTGCCTTTTACTTTGGATTTACCTGGCAAACGTTTGCTGCACTACTACTAACTTGGTCTCTCATAGCACTGACAACGATTGATCTCGATCATCAATTATTACCTGACGATATTACTATACCGATGTTATGGCTAGGATTGATTTTTAATATGCAATCTCTATTCACAACCCTTTCAAGTGCTATCATAGGCGTTATTGCTGGTTACCTTTTTCTGTGGTCCATCTATTGGCTGTTCAAATTAATCACCCATAAAGAAGGAATGGGATATGGTGATTTTAAACTGTTAGCCATGTTAGGGGCCTGGTTAGGCTGGCAAGCACTCCCCAAAATTATTCTACTGTCATCACTGGTAGGCGCCATAGTGGGGATTGGATTAATTTTATTAAAACGCCATAAACGTTCTGATCCTCTCCCCTTTGGTCCTTTTCTTGCACTTGCGGGTTGGGTAACACTTATCTGGGGTGATAAACTCTCACAATATTACTTTTCACTAACTGGTTTAATATGACCTACATCGTTGGACTAACAGGCGGTATCGGTTCTGGCAAAAGTACGGTTGCACAATTTTTTAACGATCTAGGCGTGCCAATTATTGATGCTGATATCATTGCACGAGACATTGTTACTCCTGGGAAATCTGCCTTTACTGAAATCGTAAATCGATATGGTCAAAAAATTTTAAAAAATGGCGAAATAAACCGAAATGCCCTGAGAGATATTATTTTTAATTCTCTTGAAGAAAAAGAATGGCTTGAAGCATTGTTACACCCCATCATTTTTCAAAAGATCGTTCAAAAAATAAGTGAGATAAATTACCCATACTGTATCGTCGTCATCCCATTACTCTATGAAACTTTTAGTCGCTACAAAGCATTGCTTGGTAATGTCCTGGTTGTTGATGTGACCGAAGAACAGCAACTTGTATGGGCTTCGCAAAGGGATAACTGTGATAAAAGCCTGATCAAAAAAATGATGGATAGCCAAGCCACCCGTGAACAACGTTTGAGTATCGCCAACACAATAGTGACGAACGATACTACTCTTGATGCGCTTAAGAATAAGATAAAAGACTTACATCAGATTTATTTAGACAATGCTAAGAAATAAATTTCTGCAATGGTTTTTGTAGGGGCGCATCTTGTGCGCCCTCTTAAAAAGGGCAGACACGAGGTCTGCCCCTACACGACGCCTGTACTCTTTGCTATAGTTGTGGGAAAGAGCCCTCTCTGAGGTAAGTACACACATCTTTTGAGGAACACGCTTGTGAATCAACAAACTCTTTCTTTTGAACATCCGCTCAATGAAAGAATTCGAACCTTTTTGCGTGCGGAGTATTTGTTTCAACTAGCTAAATATCGATATAACAACCTAGTAAGTACTTGGGACGCTAAAGATTGCGTTGCCACCATTATCGAACTCTATAATCTCATGGAAAGAACTGAGTTTAGAAGTGAGTTATCCAAAGAATTAGAACGGCATGCCAATGGCCTGCAACGCTTAGGTAAAACACCAAGCATTGATCATCGTGCATTAGACAAAGTGCTTAGAGATCTCGAAAAATCTTCTGAAGTTTTAAAGGGTTATTCTGCCAAGCAAGGCATTTTTCCTCAAAATTGTGAACTGCTCAATGGCGTTAGACAACGCCTCATGATTCCAGGCGGCACCTGCAGTTTTGATTTACCTGCTTTCCACTATTGGCTGAATCTTCCACCAAAGAGTCGTCAATCGAGTGTTAGCCAATGGATCGATATGTTGGAGCCGTTAGAAAAGGCATTAAACTTAGTTTTAGAACTCACAAGGCAAAGTAGTGTTCCTACACGTGAAACCGCAACTGGTGGCACTTATCAAAAGACAATGAGCGCTCAAACCAATTGCCAAATCATTCGTGTCAAAATTCGTCCCGATATTGGTGTATTTCCCGAAATTAGTGCAAACAAGCATCGTATTAATATCCGGTTCTTATTTGCTAATTTCGAGCAAGGTAAACCTGCTCTAGCCACCCAAGATATTCCATTTGAGCTAACTTGCTGTATGATATGATTATGAGTGAAGTTAAAGTAGTTACCTGTCCTAACTGTAAGCGTGCAAGCTCTCTTGCCCCCGCCAATGCCTTTCGCCCATTTTGTAGCGAGCGCTGCAAACTGATTGATTTGGGCGCTTGGGCTTCTGAAGATTATAAAATTCCAACAACAAACCAAACTGAAGAATGGGAAAATAAAGACAAACCAGAGCAGGAATAAATGACTATGGAACAGGTCAAGTTATTTTTATCAACTTTTATTTTTTGTATTTGCTTAGACATGGTTTGGTTAGCTGTTATTGCAAAAAATCTATATGACAACCAAATTGGTGAACTCTTAAAAAAATCACAAGGGGTCCTCTCTCCTAATTGGTATGGGGCCATTTTGGTCTATGTGGCTATTGCAACAGGGATAATTGTATTTGTTCTTCCCAAAACGGAAAATAATTTTTTCCTGGCAATTATATATGGGGGACTATTCGGAGCCGTTACCTATGGTATCTACGATTTTACCAATTATTCTATTCTTGCAAAATGGCCTCTAACAATTTCCGTCATTGATTTCATTTGGGGAATTTTTCTTTGTAGCATCACCTCCTGCTTTTGCTTAGTAATAAAAAAATGGTTCGAAAACTAAAACCTAATTCACTTGCTAGTTTGAAAATGGAATTTCAACGATTTAATAATGACAAAAAAAATCGCAATCATTGGCTCAGGCATTTCAGGTTTAGTATCTGCTTACTTACTTAGCAAAAAATATGAAGTTCATCTTTTTGAAGCAAACGATTACCTCGGGGGCCATACTCGTACAATAGATCTTCCATATAAAAACAAAACTCTTCAATTAGACACAGGGTTTATTGTTTTTAACAAAAAAACATATCCCAACTTTTTAAAAATTCTTGAAAAAGAAAACATTGATATTCAACCTAGTGAGATGAGCTTTAGTTATGAATCACATGATCAAAATTTCTCTTATAATGGACATTCTTTAGCTTCGCTATTTTACGATCGCAAAAATCTCTATTCATTAAAGTTCTATGGTTTACTGGCTGACATCATAAAGTTTAATTCTCAAGCAAAAAAACTATTAAAAGAAAAAGATGATCTCTGTATTAGTGTTTCTGATTTTTTTCAGACTCATTCTTACGGTAAATTATTTACCCATACTTATCTAAAACCAATGGCTGCCGCAATATGGTCTTGCCCTCCTCATCAGGTTCTAGACTTCCCCATGCATTTTTTTCTAAGTTTTCTCAATAATCATGGTTTACTGGACCTACTTTCAAGACCCAAATGGTATGTCATAAAAGGCGGTTCAAAAACTTACATCAATGCATTGATCAAAAAATGCAAAGATAATATTTATCTTAATTCACCGATTCAAAAGATTATTAGGGATAACGCAGGGGTAGCTTTAGTCACTCACAGAGGAACTATACCATTTGACAAGGTAGTCATTGCAACACATAGCGATACAGCATTATCTTTAATAGATAATCCAACTGTTGATGAAAAATCAATTTTAGGCTCAATTACTTATAATAACAACGAAATCAGCTTACACTATGACACTAAAGTCCTTCCATTGATAAAGCGCAACTGGGCAAGCTGGAACTTCTTTGAAAATGCTAATGGACAATGTTGTTTAACCTATTATTTAAATCGATTACAAAATTTAGATCTTGAAGAAAATTTTTGTGTCTCCGTCAACCTAGGTGACAGAATCGACAGTGCAAAAATACTTAAACAATTTAGTTTTTCTCATCCTGTTTTTTCTAAAAATACGATAGCAGCACAAAAAAGATTCTCTGAAATTAATGATAAAAATCATACCTATTATTGTGGTGCTTATTGGGGATATGGCTTCCATGAAGATGGCGTAAATAGTGCAATAAATGCGTGCGAGCCATTAGGAGTGAAACCATGATAGAAAATAGCATTTATACTGGCACAGTACGCCATCGTCGCTATTTTCCTAAAGAACATATTTTTTCATATAATGTTTTTTATCCTTATATGAATATTATTGATATTAAATCACTGTTTGATAACTTCCTATTTTCAAGTTATGAAAAACCAAATTGGATCTCCTTTTACCGGAAAAATTATTTTGGAGATAAATCAATTGATTTAATGCAAAGCGTTAAACAACTTATTAACAGTCATTCTATTAATTGTGAAAACTCATCGATTTTCTTACTTTCTCAACCCTCTTATTTTGGTTTTAACTTCAACCCTATTAGTTTATATTTTGTCTGGACGAATGAAGTTATTAGTGCTATTGTAGCAGAGGTTCATAATACACCTTGGGGGGAAAAACATTGCTATGTACTTTCTAGCCCAACTCGCAACAAGCCTCCACACTATCAATTTGAAATAGAAAAAAAACTACATGTTTCGCCATTTATGGACATGAATTTTGTCTATCGGTTCAATTTTAAAATAACAGCAGAACAAATTATTTTACACATGGAAAACATCAAAAATAATAAGCTTTATTTTGATGCGACACTAACGCTTTCTGGCGAAAAATTCAATAATCAATCTTTTATGCGACATCTTAAACGACATCCCTTTATGACCCAGAAAATAACCATGTCTATTTATTGGCAAGCGCTGAAGTTATGGATGAAGAGGATCCCTTTTCATCCACATCCTAAACACCATTAATATATTAAGATAGAAAATAGTATGCGCACATTTATAAGAAACCGAATTTTTAAACTGCTTAAAAACATCACGCTTGGTGAATTGATAATTAACGAAAATGGCAACCATTTTATCTTTGGCAAAAAAGATGACCGATTTCCAAGCGTCCATGTTACTATTCATAGTCCAAAAATTTATTCTGCCGTTTTACTTGAAGGGGCGAATGGCGCAGGAACTGGCTACGTGCAGGGCTATTGGGAGTGTGACAATCTAGATGGCTTATTTTATCTATTTTTTAATAACTTTAGCCTGTTTAAAAAAATCGACAGCGGGATAACTAAATTTATCACATTATTAAAATCACTTTCCTATAATTTAAAGCCAAACAATATTACTCGCGCAAAGCACAACATATATAAACATTATGATCTGGGAAATAAGTTTTTTAATCAATTTTTAGACAAATACATGATGTATTCTTGTGCTATTTTTGATGAAAAGCACACGACATTAGATGAGGCATCTGAAAATAAATTAAGAACAATATGTGAAAAACTAGCGCTTTCTGAAAAAGATCACTTGCTTGAAATTGGTAGTGGCTGGGGAGGGTTGGCCATCTATGCTGCCACGCATTATGGTTGCAAAGTTACCACCACTACCATCTCTAAAGAACAATTCAATTTTGCCAAAGAGCTTATTAATCAAAAAGGATTAAATGATAAGATTACACTTTTAAATGTAGATTATCGTTTACTTGATGGGTCTTTTGACAAAGTTGTGTCAATTGAAATGATAGAAGCTGTTGGTTTTCAATATTTTCCTACTTATTTTAAAACCATTAATTCTTTGCTAAAAAAGGACGGGAAGTTTTTGCTTCAAGCGATCACAATTAATGATCAAGACTACCATAGAGCAAAATACGAAATTGACTTTATTAAAAAATATATATTTCCTGGCGGTTGTTTGCCCTCAATGGCAGAAATCACTCGCTGCTTAAATCAATACACCCAAATGAAGTGCATCGATCTGCATGATATTACTATTCATTATGTTAAAACACTCAAAAGTTGGCAAATTAAATTTCAAGAAAATATATCTGAAATAACATCTTTAGGCTTCGATAACTTTTTTATTCGCATGTGGAACTATTATTTTAGTTACTGCCAAGTGGGATTCAAACATCAACATATCCAGAATGTACAACTGCTCTTAACAAAAACGGCTTAAGGTAAATAATATGTTCGAAGTAGTTCTGATAAGCTGGCTTGTGGTTTTTTGTTTTATATGCCTTATTTGGGCTTGGCATCTTTATTTGAAAAATCCAAGTCTCATTGATGCTTGTTGGCCTATTGGTATTCTTATCTCAGGTAGTGTTTACATAACTCTACAATATAGCCAAACAGCTATCGATTTCAAAATTGTAGCCTATTGGGTTTGTTTTGTGATATGGGCATTGCGTCTTAGTGGATTTTTATGGCTAACCCGAATCAAAAAAAATGAAATTGATAAACGGTATCTTGAACTTAGCAGCACATGGAAAATGAAAAAATCTCTCGGATTTTTTTTACAATATCAGTTTCAAGGTATTTTAATGATTGTCGTTTCACTACCCTTTCTTTTTATTGGAAGTGATCATTCGACTCTATCATGGTTTGATTTTATTGTTATTTCTTTTGTTGTATTGTGCATTATTTTTGAAAGTATCGCTGATTATCAACTCTATGCTTTCAAAAAGGACCATCCTGGTAAAGTCTGCAATCAAGGACTTTGGAAATATTCAAGGCATCCAAACTATTTTTTTGAATGGCTCATATGGATTGGATTTGCGGTGGGTGCAGTACATTCCACATTAAGTTGTTTAAGTTTTATCTCGCCTATTCTTCTGATATATCTTTTTGCTTTTGTTACGGGCCCCATCACTGAAAGAAGTTCTATCAAATCAAGAGGACATGAATACCTTACTTATCAAAAAAAGACTTCTATGATTATTCCTTGGTTTGTAAAGCCTAATTCATAACTGGCGTCTTGTTTACTTCCATCCAAATCTCATTGCGGCGAATAAAGGGTAAGGTCCAGGGTGGATTATAAAAACTATAAATAATGCTACCTTTAACCTTTATGCCGTGAGCAGCAATATATTTTTCAAGAAGTTCTGTATGTTTATCTAAATTATTCTTAGAAGAGAGACCTGAAAATTTAATAGCGATAAAAGTTTTTGCAGGCACTTCAATAATGTGAACACGTTTATCAACAGGAACGGGTAATGTTTCTTTGGTATATTTGCTTGGCATGACAAATTGTACCTTCCATAACTGACCATCGCCTTGTTGTAAAACGGGAGCCGTCATGGCAATTTTTTCATTGGATTGTTGAATCACCGGCGCCGTCATAGCAATGGATTGTTTTGCAACATTATTTCCAAATATAAAATCGGCAATCAGTCTAAATCCCTGACGGATGGCTATCTTTCTTTCGCCCGCGACTTCAACTTCTGCTATTAATAGCGCTGGATATTCTCTGATTTGGATTTGACCATCAGACAATTTAACTTGATAGGAAGGACTTTCAACTTGACTCATGAGTGTTCCTGAAAATAATCCAAGTACCGCTACAATGGCAATAATCGACATGAATAGTCCACCAACCATGCCCAATTGGGTAAACGTGTCCAATTGTAATATAGTACTAACAATAGCATAGTTTATTGCTAATGCATTACCATATAGTTGAGCGGCTAATGCGGCGAAATGTATATACAATGTATAACAAATGATATACATTGTATTGACAAGAACAATTGTTGGGGTTATATTTGAATATAAATTATCAAATGATTAATTGAGTGTATGTATGCGCAATGAAAAATCAACTGAACAAATTAATATTAGAATTAAGCCAAAATCTAAAAACCTTCTTCAGGAAGCTGCCTCTTTAGAAGGCGTAAACTTATCCCAATTTATCTATAGCGCTGCAGAAAAAGCTGCCAAAAGAGTTTTACAGCAGTATGCTCAAAATAGAGAAGTAACTGTTCTGTCTTTAAGTGATTGGGACAAACTTGTTAACGATATTGATAATCCCCCAGCACTAAATAAAAATATGAAACGCTTGTTATCTAAAAGCAAGTTGAATGCTCAAAAATAATCTCATGAACTAAAACATTAAAAAAGAGTTGTTTTTAATGGAAATAATATTTGAAATTTTAGACAAAAATAAACACCATAAAGCCGATTTTGACTGTGGTGAAGAAAGTTTAAACAAATTTATTAGACAATATGCCACACAACACCAAGCGAAAAATTACTCCACTGTTTATGTCGCATCAACTGGCATTTCAAATCCCAATCACGTCCTTGGCTATTTCACGCTTTCTAATTCTTGCTTTTTAAAAGATAGAATTGCCAATGAGGCTAATAAGTCGCCTTATTCATCAATTCCTGCTATCAAAATTGGAAGACTTGCACGAGATATTAACTTAACACCAAAAGGATTTGGGGAAGTTTTGTTGCTTGAAGCGATAGAAAGGTGTGTTAAAGCTTCAAAGACTTCAGCTGCTTACGCTATTGAGATTGATGCTGTTAATACTCAAGTCGTAAAATTTTACAAAAAGTTTGGATTTATTCAATTTTTGGATAACCCTTTGAGTTTATATATTCCAATACAAAAACTACAAGAATGCCTACAATTGTCATCAATGCATGATTATGCAGAATTAATCTCTAAATCATAATAGCTATCTAGATAAAATAATTTCTAAAAATTGAGGAGCGCTTTTAGAATCGCTTGATTGGCTTGAGGTAAAGGTAATTTTGCTAAATCTTCTGGCACTACCCACTGAACGGATTGCCCTTCACACCCTCTGGCTTCACCCAGAAACGAAGTGACTTTATGAACCTGCAAGCAGACTGCTTTGTCAGGGTAATCATGGTTAATTTCAAGCCATGATTCGTGGTGAACAACTTCGATACCAACTTCTTCAAATAATTCACGTTTCAGCGCAGTCGAAACTGTTTCACCGGGTTCAATCTTGCCCCCGGGAAATTCCCAACTATCGCCTTGATGCTGATTGGGACGCCTTTTTGCTACTAAAACTTGCCCTTGGGAGTTAATGATCACTCCCACGGCAACTTCTATTCGCTTCATGAATTATGAAATCCGACCATGACAGTGTTTATATTTCTTGCCAGAACCACAAGGACAATTATCATTGCGGCCTACTTTAGGAGCCGTTCGCATCACTGCACCGCCCGCTTGAGCACTGATCTTTTCGCCTTCAAGTGCAAGCTGCTCATCTTCGGCACTCTCTAAGCTACTAACAGAAGCATGACGGAATATCATGGATTCATTGTTTGCAATTCGGCGCTGTTCTTCTTGTGCTTCAACCGCATCAATATCAGCAGGCGCTTGAATTTCAACAACCGATAATAAACTGATAACTTGGCGTTTTATGCTATCTAGCATGGCCGTAAATAAATTAAACGCTTCTCGTTTATATTCCTGTTTTGGATCTTTTTGAGCATAACCTCGTAAAAAAATACTCTGACGCAAATATTCCATTTGAGATAAATGATCACGCCAATGCATATCTAATGAATGCAACATCACAGACTTCTCAAAACGTCGCATTGCTTCACTGCCAATAACGGCTTCTTTTTCTTCATAAGATTTAGTGGCAGCATCAAAATGCGCTCTCTAAGAACTTCTTCATGCACATTGGGCTCTTCTAACCATTGTTTCAATGGTAACTTTAGTCCAAATTCAGATTCTAAGGTTTTTTCTAGTCCTATCAACGTCCCACAAATCTTCTACGCTTTGAGGCGGAATAAACTCTGAAATGACTGTTTCAATAACCGATTCTCTAATGCCTTTGATATTTTCAGAAATATCGGTAGACACCATAAGAATGTCACGTTGATCGTACATAACGCGACGCTGATCGTTAGCAACATTGTCATACTCTAACAATTGCTTACGAACATCAAAGTTGTGACCTTCTACTTTACGTTGTGCATTTTCAATTGCACGTGTCACCCAAGGATGCGTAATCGCTTCACCTTTTTCTACGCCAAGGCGACGCATGAGGCCTGCCATTTTGTCAGAACCAAAAATGCGCATTAAATTATCTTCTAGAGAAAGATAAAAGCTGGAAGAACCAGGATCACCTTGTCTTCCGGATCGTCCTCTTAATTGATTATCGATACGACGTGATTCATGACGTTCAGTACCTATAATATGGAGACCACCTGCTTTGACAACCAAATCATGCCTTTCTTGCCAGAGCCGTTTAACCTCAGCAACCTGTTCAGGGGTTGGATCTTCAAGCGCACGAAGTTCAGCCTCCAAATAGCCACCAAGCACAATATCTGTTCCCCGACCTGCCATATTGGTCGCAATCGTCACTGTTCCTGGACGGCCTGCTTCTGCCACAATATGCGCTTCTTGTTCATGGAATTTAGCGTTTAATACCTGATGTTTAATTTTATGTTTATTTAAAATCGAAGACAGAAGTTCCGAGTTCTCAATCGATATCGTACCCACAAGTGTTGGACGATTTTGCGCGACACATTCCTTTATTTCTTCTACAATCGCTTCAAATTTCTCAAGCTTCGTTAAATAAATAACGTCTGCACGATCTTTTCGAACACAGGGCTTGTTTGTTGGAATAACAACAACTTCTAAATTGTATATCTGTTGAAATTCATAGGCTTCTGTATCCGCCGTACCGGTCATTCCTGCGAGCTTATTATAAAGGCGGAAGAAATTTTGAAAGGTAATCGATGCCAATGTTTGGTTTTCACTTTGGATCGCAACATGTTCTTTCGCTTCAATCGCCTGATGAAGACCATCAGACCAACGTCGTCCTGGCATTGTTCGGCCTGTGTGCTCATCAACAATAACGACCTCGTTATTATGAACGATATAATCCACATCACGTTTAAACACTGCATGCGCACGTAAACTTGCATTTAAATGGTGGAGTAACCCGATATTCATCGGATCATATAAACTCTTTCCTGACGTTAAAAGTCCTTCTTTCACAAGAAGTGCTTCAACACGTAAATGGCCTTCTTCGCTAAGATGCGTTTGGCGAGATTTTTCATCAATTGAGAAATCCCCTGGGCCATCTTTCACTTTTTGAGCGGTAAGGAAAGGCACAATTTCATTCATCTTGATATATAGGTCAGAACTGTCTTCAGAAGAACCTGAAATAATTAAAGGTGTACGCGCTTCATCGATAAGAATGGAGTCAACTTCGTCAACAATGGCAAAATTAAGCTCTTGCTGTAAGCACTCATCTTGAGTGTGAGCCATTTTGTTACGAAGATAATCAAAACCTAATTCATTGTTCGTGGCATAAACAACATCTGCCAAGTAACTTTCACGTTTCACTTCTTGTCGCATACGGGGAACAACGACACCAACTGTTAAACCCAGCGCTCGATAAAGAGGTCCCATCCATTGCGCATCACGACGCGCAAGATAATCATTGATTGTCACTACATGGACCGATTTACCCGGGAGTGTATTTAAATAAACTGCCAGCGTAGCAGTTAATGTTTTTCCCTCTCCAGTGCCTTGTTCTGCAATTTTGCCACTATGTAAAGCCATGGCTCCAATAAGCTGAACGTCAAAATGACGCATCCCCAAGACGCGCTTACTGGCTTCTCTCACCACAGCAAAGGCTTCAGGAAGTAACTGATCGAGAGTCTCCCCCTTTTGAAAGCGCGCTTTGAATTCGTTTGTTTTAAGGCGTAACTCATCATCGCTAAGTTTTTCAAATTGTGGTTCAAGCGCATTAATCTTTTCCACAGTTCTTCGATAACGTTTAACGAGACGTTGATTACGGCTTCCAAAGAAGGTCTTTATGAGTCCAGAAAACATAGGAGTTTCGCTAATTCCTTTTGGGGTAACATAAGAGAGAATATATCACATTTCAACCCAATGGGGGACTGATAAGGGCACGAATTAAACTTTCTAACTTATTGTTTCCGTAAGTTTGGAAAATAGTGCCCAGGATCAACGGCTTCCCCAAAACGGTGAACTTCTAAATGCAAATGAGGGCCAGTTGAGCGCCCTGTAGAGCCTAAAAGGGCAATAACTTGCCCTTTTTTAACTAATTCGCCTGGTTTTACGAGAATTTCTTTGTTATGGCCATATCGGGTGGATAAGCCATCGGCATGCTTTATTTCGACTAATTGACCATAACCACCTTTGACATCCGCGTAGCTTACAACCCCGCCCGCAAGTGCTTTAATTTCTGCCCCTTCCTTACCAACGATATCAACTCCCGCATGCCAAGCTCTACGGCCAGTAATGGGATCATGTCTAGCACCAAAAAAGGAGGATATCCAACCATTATTGACTGGCTTCCCTGAACCAAAAAGTGATAATTCTTGCTGTCCTAAACGAGTTTGAAGGGCTAGATGCAGCGTGTTCATTTGGGTATATCGTTTAGTAAGTACTGCATCTAATTCTTTAATCGTTTGCATCAATGGCAATTGATCTTTTAGCTCGGACAGCGGCCCCCCCATGGGAACCTCCTGCCCAAAATTGAATTCCTGGGGATCAAGATGGGCCGTTTCAACTAGGCGTTCCCCTAAAGCATTAATTCTCATTAAATTTGCTTCAATACGTCCTACATGTTCAGTTAACACTTGAAGATGCTGTTCCGTCACTGGATCTGTTGCAAGACGAGCCTCCCCAGATTGAATGCAGGACATCTGCCCTATCAAACCATCTTGGTTTTGGGGTATTCTCCAACTTGCAAATTGATACCCACCCCATACGGCGCTTGCAATGGCTGCTAATAAACCAAGAAACAACGCTGTTGCCTGATTATAACTAAGATAAAAACTGCCCTTTGTTGCGAATAGCTTTGAAAGGGTATTTAATTTCATAGGGTTGGGTCTCTTAAATCCATTTAATAATGAGAACAGACTTCTATGTCGTTACTTTCTAATAGTATCCAAAATTTACTTGATAAATCAGAAACTCAACTTGGAAAGATAATTTCTCAAGCCCAAGCCATTGAAGAACTTAACATTGCCTTCACTTCAGCTCTGGATACTGAACTCATACCACATTGTCGCGTTGGATACTATGATTCTGGTGTTCTCACGCTATTTACCCATAATGCAGCTTGGGCTACGCGCCTTCGCTATGGCGTACCATTAATACTTAGCAAGTTACGCGCCATACCACAATGGGCAGGCATTCGTTCCATTCAGGTGAAAATACAAAAAGATTGGCACAAAGTAAAAGAAACTGAATCCGCTGTTCCTGAAGTCCATCCTCCGCTTCAATTATCTGAGGCTAATGCTGAACAGATTCAGGCCCTGGCTGACTCTCTTAAGAGTCAGCCAGGAATGGAAAAGTTGGTGGAAAGTTTAGAGAGAATTGTGAGGCATCAGGCCAGCACTAACCCTTCTTGCAAAAATTCAGGGGAAGCATAAGTAATGGGGGATTTATTCGTATCTTCAAAGCTGACGATTTCCCAAGCGGTTTGATCAGCTAACAAAGCACGAATTAATTTATTATTTAATGTATGACCTGATTTAATGCCATTGAAAGCACCAATAACAGGGTGGCCCATCAAATATAAATCGCCAACGGCATCTAAAATTTTATGGCGGACAAACTCATCATCAAAACGCAAACCATCTTCATTGAGTACACGGTATTCGTCTAAAACAATGGCATTATCAAGACTTGCACCAGAAGCTAAGTTCTTTTCACGCAACCATTCGAAATCTGATAAAAAGCCAAAAGTGCGAGCACGGCTAACCATTTTGATATAAGCCATGGAGGTGAATTCTAATGTTGAGTCTTGGCCACCACTACGGATAACGGGATGATCAAAATCAATTGTAAAGGTGACTTTGAAGCCATCATAGGGTTCAATGCGTGCAAATTTATCCCCATCTTGAACTTCAATCGCTTTATTAATTTTAATGAAACGCTTAGTCACTGTCTGTTCTTTGATTCCAGCTGACTGAATGAGAAAAACAAATGGACCTGCACTACCATCCATAATCGGCACTTCAGGTGCGCTTACTTCGATAATCGCATTATCAATTCCAAGCCCTGCCATAGCAGAAAGCAAATGCTCAACAGTGCCAATACGAACCCCGTCTTTTACCAAGGTAGTACAAAATGAGGTATCACCAACGTATTCAGCTCGAGCCGGTATTTCAACAACGGGACTGCAATCAACGCGTCTGAAGACAATGCCAGAATTAACAGGTGCCGGACGTAAGGTTAAGAAGACCTTTTCTCCAGTATGGACTCCCACCCCTGTCGCCCGAATTACATTTTTTAAAGTTCTTTGCTTTAACATGCCACCTGATTTCCTTTAATGTGCCAACGTTTTTCAGTTGGATACCAGATCATATCTTAAGGGCGCGCCAATGGCACGCCCATAGAGAGATGAAGGCTATATACTACATTATTGCGAATAATCATAGCATATCATCGCAAATTAGTCAGATTGTCGACGTAAAAATGCTGGGATATCGAGATAATCTAACTCTTCTGTGGTCGCAGTTTCTTTAGAGCGCTGCGTAATAGGAGCAGAAGAGCTAACTGGCTTTCTTACTTGGGTCTGACGTTGAACGCGGAAATTATCACGTGGTTCAACTTTTTCTTTTTCTTCAGCCCATGAAGAACCACCCACACCACTGCTGAGTCCTGTTGCCACTAAGGTGACACGTAGTTCATCAGTCATTTGCGGATCAATCACAGTTCCAACAATCACTGTTGCATTATCAGAAGTGAAATTCTTAATGGCATCGCCCACTTCTTCAAATTCAGAAATGGAGAGATCCATGCCAGCGGTGACGTTCACTAACACACCCTTAGCACCCGCTAAATCAATATCATCCAATAATGGACTAGAAATAGCAGCATCAGCCGCTTCACGTGCACGATTTTCACCACGCGCAGTACCAGTCCCCATCATGGCAAGACCCATTTCAGACATGACAGTACGCACATCCGCAAAGTCGACGTTGATTAAGCCTGGACGAGTGATAAGTTCAGCAATTCCTTGAACCGCCCCCAATAAAACATTATTGGCTGCACGAAACGCATCCAATAAGGTCACACCTTTTCCTAATACGGTCAGTAACTTTTCATTTGGAATGGTAATTAATGAGTCAACATGTTTGCTTAGTTCGCGAATACCTTCATCAGCAAGCACCATCCGTTTACGGCCTTCAAATGGGAATGGTCTTGTAACGACAGCAACCGTCAAAGCGCCAAGTTCTTTTGCAATTTCAGCAACAACAGGCGCGCCGCCAGTACCTGTACCGCCGCCCATACCAGCCGTAATGAAAACCATGTCAGCGCCTTGCAAGACATCACGAATGCGATCAATATCTTCCATTGCGGCTTGTCTGCCAACATCGGGATTGGCACCAGCGCCTAAACCTTTTGTAACATCAGTACCTAATTGCAATACCGTACGCGCAGAAGAATTACGCAATGCTTGGGCGTCTGTATTAGCGCATATGAATTCTACCCCTTCAATATCAGCAGCAACCATATGCTCGATAGCATTACCGCCGCCGCCGCCTACACCAATGACTTTAATCACGGCGGTTTGAGGATAATTATCCATCAGTTCAAACAATTCGCTCATCTTGTCTCCTTAGGCACTGCACGATGCACCCAACCCACTTAAATCGAAATAAAAAATAAGTGAGCATACTTGGTAATATTAAATCTTCTCTAAAAATTTCCCTGGAACCAACGCTTTACGCGCCCAAACACACCCGGCAACCCATGACTAATTGATGTATCAATATGTCTTTCCAGTTGCTGTTGGCGACCGTAAAGTAGTAAACCTATTCCTGTAGAGTAAATCGGGTTGCGCTGGACATCAACTAATCCAGTAATATATCTTGGCAAACCGAGTCTTACTGGCATTTGGAATATCTCTTCTGCTAATTCCACAACACCTTCCATTTTGGCGCTGCCGCCTGTGACTACAATACCTGATCCTATCAATTCTTCTAAGCCCTGACGTTGTAATTCCGCATGAACCAAGTTGAATAACTCTTCATAACGAGGCTCAATAACTTCAGCTAAAGTGGCTCTTGATAAACGACGTGAAGGTCTATCAGATACGCCCGATACTTCGACAATATCATTTGGATCCGCTAACCTGGTTAAAGCACATGCATATTTAAGCTTTATAGCCTCAGCATTCTGTGTAGGCGTTCTTAAAGCAACTGCTATGTCATTGGTAACTTGATCGCCAGCAATAGGAATAACCGCCGTGTGGCGGATTGATCCATGTGTGAACACAGCGATATCCGTTGTACCGCCCCCAATATCAATAAGGCAAACGCCGAGCTCTTTCTCATCTTCGGTTAAAACAGCATAGCTTGAGGCTAATTGCTCAAGAATAATGTCATCAACTTCTAAACCACACCGGCGAACACATTTAATAATATTCTGTGCAGCGCTGACACTGCCTGTCACCATATGAACTTTAGCTTCAAGTCTAACACCTGACATACCAACAGGTTCTTTAATACTATCTTGAGTATCAATAATGAATTGCTGTGGCAAAATATGCAGAATTTTCTGATCAGCAGGTATTGCAACCGCTTTAGCTGCTTCAATAACCCGATCGACATCAGCTTGCGTAACTTCTTGATCTCTTATCGCTACAATACCGTGAGAATTTAAGCTTCTGATATGACTTCCAGCAATGCCAGTGTAAACAGAATGGATTTGGCATCCTGCCATCAATTCGGCTTCTTCAATTGCGCGTTGAATGGATTGCACGGTCGACTCAATATTGACGACGACTCCCTTTTTCAGACCCATAGAGGGGTGCGAACCTATCCCAATAACGTCTACACTACCCTCGGGTGTTATCTCGCCGACAATAGCAACAACTTTAGAAGTTCCAATATCTAGGCCTACAATCAAGTTTTTGTCGGTTTTTTTAGACATTGAACACCTGTCTCCCTATCAATCTTTTATACCCTTGGGTATATACCCTCCCACTTTGATTCTACAAACCAAAGGGCTTTGAGTATAAGCATAAACTAATTTGCAAAAAAACCCTACGTTTAACCAGAGCTCCAACCAATTGCCATACCACTGGTGTATCTCAAATCAACATAGGACATTTCTTGCTGACGTAAATGTAATTGCTTTTCATAAGCATGCACAAAACGATTTAATCGCATTAAAACATCATTCGTCCCTAGCACAACCGTTATGCCGTTTGATAATCGCAGCTGCCAAGCCCCCCTGGGCGCGAGTATTAATTGGGATATCGTTAAATTCAAAGGCGCTAGTATTTCTTCCATGACTAAAAATTGCTGCCAGACTATATGGGACTTACCTTCTGGCCCTTGCAACTTAGGCAAATTCAACTCTCTAACTTTGCCGGCAGGAGGATAATAAAGTGTACCCAAATCACTTATCATACCCTTCTCACCCCAATAAGCGGCCGGTGAATGCTCTTCAAAGCGCACGACCAGCTGATCAGGCCATACTTTCCTCACATCCACTTGCTTTACCCACGGCAATGATAACAAGTGGTGTTGTAACTTCGATACTTTTAATCTAAAAAAACCCGCATTAATCTCAGTGACAATGATATTTCTCAATTCTTCCTGAGAGAGATGCTGCCTATCCCCAATAAATCTCACAGAGGTTATAGGAAAATGCGCGGGATCTAAACACCAAAAAATTGAGTAACCTACAGCGAAAAAAACAAAAACACAACTTAGTCCTTGTCTAATTCGCTTAAAAATCATCCGAGGGGTTTTTGTTTTTTTAACACTTCCCCCGCGATGACGACGATATTTTCCAGATAATGGGAAACCCATATTTCGCCTTAAGCCTGAGCAACTTCACCAACTATTTTTGAAAAGTTCTCTTGCTCAATCGTCTGCTCTAATATCGCCAAGACGAGCTCATCAAAACTAAGCCCTGCCGCTTTGGCTGACATTGGTACCAAACTATGAGAAGTCATGCCTGGGATCGTATTGACTTCTAATACCCAAAATTTACCATTACTATCTTGCATCAAATCAACTCGACCCCACCCTGTACATCCTAACGCACAAAAAGCACGATAGGCTAAAGTACGCAGTGAGCGTTCTTTTTCTTCCAAGAGAGGCGCAGGGCATAAGTACTGCGTTTCATGAGACTCGTATTTTGCTTGATAGTCATAAAAGCCACCCGGGGTGTGAACTTCTACAGAAGGTAACACGGTGTCACCTAATATGCTGACAAAAAAGTCTTTTCCATCAATCCATTTTTCAATAATAACATCGCCATATTGAGCAGCTTTTACATAAGCAGGTGCTATCCCTTGTGCATTGGCAACCCGTGTTACACCAATACTTGAACCTTCTGCAACCGGCTTCACTGAAACAGGGAAACCAATCTTTTGAGCAATTTCATTGGCTGAATCCACATTTTTCGCCACTCCAAACACAGGCGTTGCGATCTGTAGTCCATCCATGACTAACTTTGCTCTTGCTTTATCCATTGCTAAGGCTGAAGCGGCAACGCCGCTACCGGTATAGGGGATCCCTAACATTTGTAGTAGACCTTGAATGACCCCGTCTTCGCCTTCTTTACCATGCAATGCAATAAAGACCCGATCATATTTGCCATCAACAAGTCTTTTAGCTAAATGCTCATCAACGTCCACGCCATGCGCATCCACTCCCTGCTGTAGAAGGGAGTTCAATATATTTTCTCCACTTTGCAAAGAAATCGCCCTTTCTGAAGAACGTCCGCCATATATGACAGCCACTTTTCCAAATATCTTTGCTGTACTGCCTTCAGGTAATGCTCGTCCAAATGGCTTCTCTGTAAATGCTTCCAAATTATGAATTAGACTTGCCACTAGCAGCTCCCCCTTTGACCAATAATTTTAACTTCTGCTTGCAGCTTTATTTCAAATCGTTCCCATACCGTCGTCTCAATGGTTGTCATCAAGGTCTCCACATCCTGTGCACTCGCGGCGCCACAGTTAATAATAAAATTTGCATGTTTAGGTGATACCACTGCATCACCCACCCTATATCCCTTTAAATTACATTCTTCTATCAGTCTAGCTGCAAAATCGCCAGCTGGATTACGATAAACTGATCCACAATTTAATGTGCCAATTGGTTGAGTTTGCGCTCTTTTGCGTAACAATTCGCGAATATTTTTCGCGCCATCCCCGCTGCGCTTTGGAAAGCGAAAAACACCGCTGGTAAAGGCTTCTTTGGCTTGATCGCTTTGTTTTCCCAGAACATGTCGATAAGCAATATCGTACTCATCGCGTTGCCGTTGAATGTTTTGTCCTTGGCGATTAATAACCGTGACACTTTCTACCCACTCCCAAGTCTCTCCCCCAAAAGCACCCGCATTCATGGCTAATGCGCCACCAATTGTCCCTGGGATCCCAGCAAAAAAAGCAGCATCTGGAAAACCACGCTGACAAGCAAAGCGTGCAAATTTAGCACATGTCAGACCTGCTTGGGCAACAAAGGTTCCATCCTCATGTTGGAAAACTTGCTGACATTTCTTGGTGCAAATGACTGCTCCAGGAATACCCCCATCACGAATAAGGACATTACTCCCCAATCCAAGCCACATGATGGGCATGTCCAATGGTAAAAACTTGAGATATTCCGATAATTTTTCGATATCGGGAGGCATATAGAATCGCTGTGCATTCCCCCCAATATGCCAACTCGTCAAAGACGCTAATGGATAGGCGAGCGACTCCCCTTCAAAGGAAGGTAAGCCCCTGGCGCTATCGTCCTGACGATTTTCTTGCAACATATAATTAAACTGCCTTTTTCCCTAAAGCTTGAGTCTGTTGATTCTGCGATGCGACTAAATCCACCGCGATAGCGCCTATGCTCCCTGCGCCTTGCAATAACAAAATATCATCTGCTTGTAACACATTATCTAACGTTTCACGCAAACCAGAAGTTGACTCAACAAAAATGGGATCAACTGCACCACGTTGGCGAATTGAGCGACACAGTGTTCGTCCATCTGCACCTGCAATAGGCTCTTCGCCTGCTGCGTACACTTCAAGCATTAATAATACATCAACACCTGAAAGTACCCTGGTAAAATCTTCAAAGAGCATGCTGGTACGTGTGTAACGATGAGGCTGAAAAGCCATGACGAGTCGTCTATCTGGCCAGGCAGCTCGCGCCGCTTCTATTGTTACTCGCACCTCTTCTGGATGATGACCATAATCTTCGATTACCAAAGCATGTCCATGGGGCGCTAAATATTCACCATGAATATGAAAACGTCTACCAATTCCCGCAAACTCAGCCAAGGCTTGAACAATCGCGGCATCTGAAACACCCTCTTCAAGGGCAACGGCAATCGCCGCTAATGCATTTAATACATTATGTTTTCCAGGCAAGTTTAAGCTCACATTTAAGGGAGCCCCGTGCGGCCGGTATAACGTGAAACTGGTTTTAATGCCTTCTTGTTTATAATCCACTGCACGATAATCTGCCAACTCATGAAAACCATATGTGATAATTGGACGAGCAACTCTTGGGAGGATAGATTGTACGACAGGGCAATCTATGCAAACCATTGCAAAACCATAAAAAGGTAAGTTATGCAAAAATTGCACAAAGGTATCTTTCAGTTTGGCAAAATCATTATCGTAAGTACCTAGATGATCGGTATCTATGTTGGTGACAACTGATACCATCGGATACAAATGCAAAAAGGAAGCATCACTTTCATCAGCTTCAGCCACTAAATATCGACTTGCCCCTAATCGTGCATTGGTGCCAACACTATTGAGCTTGCCGCCAATCACAAAAGTGGGATCAAGGCCATCTTGTGCCAAGAGACTGGCAATTAAGCTTGTTGTTGTTGTTTTACCATGCGTTCCTGCCACGGCAATGCCATAACGAAAACGCATCAACTCTGCAAGCATGCTAGCCCGTTGAACCACGGGGATCCGCGCAGCTGTCGCCGTCATTATTTCAATATTGTCAGCTTGTACTGCTGTTGATACAACAACGACATCGGCACCAATCACATTATCTGCACAATGTTGATGGGTGATATGCGCGCCTAAACTTTTCAAACGCGCCGTCAACGCATTACTGGCAGGATCGGAACCTGTAATCCGGTAACCTTGGGTCAGAAGCACTTCAGCAATGCCTCCCATCCCCACACCGCCAATCCCAACAAAATGAATGGTTTTAATGCGTCGCATTTCAGGTACTGTGAAATGAGTATTTTTATGAATCACTACTAACCTCTAAACAATGTTCTGCAACCTCGATTGTTGCAGAAGGCTTTGCTAATTTCTTAGCCGCCATAGCAACAGCAAGACGCTTTTCTGGATTATCAATCAAGTCAAGTAATAAAGCATTAAGTCCGTTAGCCGTTAATGCCGATTGCGCTAAAAAAAATGCTCCCCCTTGGGAGCTTAAATATTTTGCATTTGCCGTTTGATGATCATCGACCGCATAAGGGAAAGGAATAAGAATGCTGGTAACGCCAACCGCAGCTAATTCTGCAACAGTTAATGCACCACTTCGACAAATGACCACATCTGCCCAAGCATAGGCTTTTGCCATATCTTCAATAAAAGGGGTTATCTCAGCAGTAACACCTTGTGTGGCATAATGTGCTTTGGTGGTATCCAGATTATTTTTACCTGTTTGATGCAACACATGCGGTCTTTTATCAGCAGGGAGTAATGCTAAAGCTTGTGGTACTACTTCATTGAGTTTTGTTGCGCCTTGACTGCCGCCTAGGATGAGTAGGTTAATCTTACCCTCACCTCTATTCTTTTCTTTATCGACTGCTAAAATTTCACTACGCACCGGATTCCCTGTAAAGAAAACTTTTTGTGTTAACTCTTTGAACACATCCGGAAAAGCCACCATCACTTTTTTGGAAAATTTAGATAAGATGCGATTAGTCCAACCAGCAATGGCATTTTGTTCATGCAATACCAGTGGTCGACGCAACAACCAAGCAGCAATAGCACCTGGACCTGCAGCATAGCCACCCATGCTCAAGACCACATTGGGTTTTTCTTTGAGTAATATTCTACAAGATTGGAAAAGCGCACGTGCAATGCGTATCGGCGCCATCAACCATGAGGCCCATGTGGTGCGGCGTAATCCTTGGATATCGATAAAAGAGATAGGAAATCCAGCTTGTGCAACAAAATGCGCTTCAAAGCCATGACGCGTTCCAAGCCAGTGGATATCAAATCCTTTTTCTTGTAAGTAGCGCGCAACAGCCAGCGCAGGCATCACGTGCCCACCTGTTCCCCCAGCCATAATCATTACCTTTTTGGGTGGTTGTTGTTGGCTAGTTTTTCTTTCTTGAAGCAATGGTGATCTCCCGGCTTCGAGCTCGCCGATTTTCATAATCTACCCGCACTAATAATCCAACTGCAATGCAAATCACGAGAACACTACTGCCACCATAACTTAAAAAAGGAAGTGTTAAGCCCTTAGTCGGCAATACACCCGTATTGACGCCAATATTAATAAGAGTTTGTAACCCAACCCAAAGGCTAATACCATAGCTCACAAAGGCGGCAAATCGATCGTCGCGCTTTTCAGCATTCAAACCCACAATCATACCACGCCAAACAAACAGGATATACAAACCAACCGTTGCAAGAGCCCCAACTAAACCTAATTCCTCTGCAAGCACCGCAAAGACAAAATCAGTATGAGCTTCAGGTAAGTAAAATAACTTTTGAACGCTGCTTCCCAGACCAACTCCGAACCATTCCCCTCTACCAAAGGCAATTAAAGCTTGAGTTAATTGGTATCCACTATCAAATTGTCTTGACCAAGGATCTAAAAACGACGTTAGTCGTTCTAATCGATAAGGGGCAGAAATAGCAACAGCGCCCAATACACCAGCAACCACTGTTAATAGAGCAGAAAATTGCCATAACGGAACACCCGCTAAAAACAACATCGCCAATGAGGTGGTTAATATAACAACGGTTGCCCCAAAATCGGGCTCAAGAATAAGCAAAGCACCAACCAATGAAAGCAGTAACATCGGGCGAACAAAGCCAGAGACCTTTTGTTTTAAATCAGCATTATGCCGAACCACATAACTTGAAATATAAATAACAACCGCCAACTTACAGAACTCTGATACCTGAATACTGGTAAAACCTAAATTTAACCACCTTGCACTACCATTAACGACTTTACCTATCCCTGGCATAAGCACTAAAGCTAACGATACCAATGCCGCAACCATCATAGGAGCCGCCAGGCGATACCAAACTTTCATGGGAATGGCGCAAACAAATAACGCCCCCATAAGTCCAGCCACCATGGCAATCCCTTGATGTAAAGTATAATAAAAAGGACTTCCTAAACGTCGCTCGGCAACGGCTATCGAAGCTGAGGTAACCATTGTTAAGCCTAAAGCTAAGAGTGCAGTGATCGTTCCAAGCAGGATAGGATCAAGTCTTGCCGAATAAAGGCTTTTTCTGGCATTAAGAAGCACGAGCATTTCTCTGCAAAATCGACTGCACACATTCCATGTAGACATCTCCTCGATGAGAAAAATGTTGATATTGATCTAGACTTGAACAAGCCGGAGATAATAAAACAACATCTCCAGGCAACGCATTTTGATTCGCACACTCAACAGCTTGCATCATGTTTGAAACAGAAAATGTTTCAACAACATCTGCTAATGCCTCAATAATGCGAGGCGCATCTTTACCCATGACGATAATGGCACGGCAATATTGACTTACTAAAGGTTTAAGCTCTGTAAAATCAGCCCCTTTGCCATCCCCACCTAACAACAAAACGACTTTCCCTTTTAATTGTTGTCCAATACCTTCTAATCCAGCTTGAGTTGCCCCAATATTGGTTCCTTTGGAATCATTGATCCAACGAATGCCGTTATTTTGAGCCACCCACTGGCAGCGATGCGCTAAACCCGAAAAATTTCTCAATCCTTCTAACATCGGCTCAAGACTTAACCCGGCAGCTGTTCCAAGTGCCAATGCACTCAAGGCGTTAGACAGATTATGAATGCCAACTATTTTTAGTTCATCTGCAGATAATAAATTCTTTTCTCCATAAGCAAGCCATGTTTTACCCTCTTGATGCCGTAACCCAAACTCACCGGGATTAGGCTCATCCGTGGTAAAAAACCATCTCTTTGCAGTGGATGGAATGTCTTTGCTATCTGAAAGTGAGTCTTGCTTATTAATAACGACTTGCTGTGCTTGATGAAAAATACGATGTTTCGCTTTAACGTAATCATCAAAAGCAGCATAGCGATCTAAGTGATCGGGGGTAATATTTAAAACCGTTGCAGCAAGCGGCTGTAGCTGATGGGTGGTTTCAAGTTGAAAACTGGAAAGCTCCATCACAATCAAATCAACGTCCGGGAACCCTTGTTCAAACAAAGTCAGTACGGGTGTTCCAATATTACCAACCACGGCTACTTTTTTACCCGCGCATTGTGCCATTTCCCCTACCAATGTCGTGACCGTGCTCTTTCCATTGGCACCCGTTATGGCAATGATGGGGATTTTGATATGTCTTGCAAATAATTCAATATCGCCAATTATTTCAACACCAGCTTTTGCTGCTAGCTGTATGGGTGCGATGCTGATTGCTACGCCTGGACTAACAACTAATGCTTTCGCACTATTGAGAACATCTTGCGGCCAATCTTTGCCCGTAAAAACCATTACTTCAGGAAAGGCTTGTAAAAAGTCCTTTAGGTTTGGCGGTGACTCACGGGTATCCATCACAATAACAGGGATATCTTGCTTGGTTAAAAAATTGACGCAGGAAAGCCCTGTAGCGCCTAAGCCGATAACGATGTGTAAATTTGAATTTTCTTTCATCTTAATTTTAACGTTGCCAGACCAACCAATACTAAAATCACCGTCATAATCCAAAACCGCACAATCACTTTGGGCTCAGGCCAGCCGGATAATTCAAAATGATGGTGAATGGGTGCCATTTTAAAAATGCGCTTGCCTCTTAATTTAAAGGAAGCCACTTGTAAAATCACAGACACGGTTTCCATCACAAAGACGCCACCCATGATGAATAAAACAATTTCTTGTCTTACCACCACCGCGATGATGCCTAATGCGGCGCCTAGTGCCAATGAACCCACATCCCCCATAAACACTTGTGCGGGATAGGCGTTAAACCATAAAAACCCAAGACCAGCACCGACTAAAGCACCACAAAAAACACTTAATTCACCAACGCCTAACACATGAGGAATCGCTAAATAATTTGCGAATTCTGCATGACCTGCAAGATAAGCAAAGACACCAAGTGCACCTCCCACTAACACAGTGGGCAAAATGGCCAAGCCATCTAAACCATCTGTTAAATTCACAGCATTACTACAACCAACCACTACAAAATAAGATAGGACGATATAAGATAAGCCAAGGGGGATTAAAGCATTCTTAAAAAAGGGCAATGCCAAATACGTTTCTTGTGGTGTTGTGGCTGTCATATAAAGATAACAAACGGCGACCAAACCAATGATCGATTGAAAAAAATATTTCCATCTTCCTGGTAACCCTTTACTATTTTTTTTGATTATTTTTCGATAATCATCAACCCAACCAACCAGGCCAAACCCAAGCGTCACTAATAACACAACCCAAAAATAACGGTTGGTTAAATCTCCCCATAATAAGCACGCAAAACTGATCGCAACCAAAATAATTGCACCACCCATGGTTGGCGTACCCGCTTTACTAAAATGCGATTGCGGACCATCCGTGCGAACTTGCTGCCCCATTTGATTACTTCGAAGCCATTGAATCATAAAGGGGCCAAACCATAAGGAGAATATCAACGCCGTTAAAGCGGCTAAAATTGTCCGCAGTGTTAAATATTCAAATACATGAAAGACGCGGAAATACTGTGATAAAAAATCAGTTAACCAAAGCAACATTTACGCTTCCTCACGTATGGTTAAGGCCTGTGTAACAACTTCCATTCCCGCACTACGTGAACCCTTAACTAAAATAGTAGATTGTGAATCTAAATGTTTTTTTAAGTCTGTCACTAAGGCTTCTTTACTTGGATAAAAAATGGCACCCTCACCAAAAGCCTTCACGGCATGCTCGCTTAATTTGCCAACGGCTAACAAACTCTCTATTCCTTTTTGACGAGCTGTCTGCCCCACTTGGATATGGTAATCAATCGCATTTTCACCCAACTCTGCCATATCTCCCATTACAAATGTACGTCTACCCGTACAAAGAGCAAGAACATCAAGCGCTGCATTGACAGAACCAGGATTGGCGTTATAACTATCATCAATAACCGATGCCCCCCCAAGACCTTTAAAACGTCGCAATCTTCCAGGAACGCCCTGAAAAGACTCAAGACCTTTGACGATATTTTCAAGGGAAATTCCTAATGCAAATCCTGCAGCAGCAGAGGCAAGTGCATTCATCACTGTGTGGTAACCCGGGGTATTCACCTTTACCACAGCCTGTTTGTCTTGAATAAGCAAAGTAAATTGCACAAAGAAGGGTTGTAGATCTATCTGGGTCGCACGAATCATTGCTTCATTTTTGATTCCAAAAGTAATGACCCGGCGCTTCTTGATAACAGAAGTCCATGACTGACTAAAAGGTTCATCACTATTTATAATTGCAATGCCATTGTCTGGTAAAATTTCATAAATTTCGCCTTTTGCGCTGGCAACATTGGCTAATGATCCAAATCCTAATAAATGGGCTGGCTTTACATTGGTGATTAAAGTAATCGATGGACGAGCAATGCCACCTAGATATTGAATTTCCCCTTGGCCACTTGCACCCATTTCAATTACGGCATATTGATAAGTAGCATCTAAACGCAATAAAGTTAACGGCAATCCAATATGGTTATTAAAATTACCTTTGGTTGCTAAGGTTTTCCCTTGTTGCTGGCAAATGGTTTCTATCATCCCTTTGACAGATGTTTTGCCACAACTTCCCGTTATGCCAACCATGGGAATAGGATAAAGCCGCCTATAAATGGAAGCAATTTCACCCAATGCGATGGTTGTGTCTTTGACCTGTAAAAAAGTAACACTTTTTTCTAGTGCACTTTTAGGGCCCCTTTCGGCCATAATAACTTTTGCGCCTTTTTCGATGCTGGCTTCAATATAATCATGGCCATTAAGGTTTTCACCTTTAATGGCAATAAATAACTCTCCGCCTTGTATCTTTCGGCTATCTATAGCAATGGTGGGTAGTTCACCATCTTGTCCATGTAACAGTGCATGCGTTTCTTTAGCGATTTCTGACAGCTTCATTCTTGTCCTCTCTCAATAGTGCATTAACACACTCTGCGTCACTAAAGGGATACTTTTTGTTCCCTATGATTTGATAATTTTCATGTCCTTTGCCAGCGATCATTATCGTATCAACCGCTAAGGCATTATTAATGGCATAGGCAATGGCCGCTTCTCTATTTTCTTCTACAATGATTTTTTCACTGTACTCTACATTCAATCCCTGCATGATATCTTCAATAATTTTTAACGGATGCTCCGTTCTTGGATTATCATTTGTTATAACAACGCGATCAGCAAGGCTGGCTGCAATATTTCCCATCTTGGCTCGTTTATCTTTATCTCTATCGCCACCGCAACCAAAAACACACCATAAACGTCTGGTACAATGCAGACGTGCCGACTTCAGTGCATTTTCTAAAGCATCTGGGGTATGAGCAAAATCAATAATGATCTGTGGTGTGGTAATAGATCCCATTCGTTGCATACGACCAGGCGCTGCGACAGTATGGCTTAACGCACTAAGTGCATTTTTAAAATCAAAGCCCTGCAAACAGAGCTCTGCCAAGACCCCTAACAAATTACTTAAATTAAATTCGCCTAATAACGACGAACGTAAAGATCCTTGCCCCCATGGCGTTTGTATGAATGCACTGATCCCTTTTGAATCAAGTTCAATTTGTTTTGTTGTGATCGGGAAAAAGTTCGATTTTTTACTTTGAGGAAAATGACCACATTCTTTTTTTAACGTATAAACCGCAATCGGTATATCCAAACGTAGTGCTTGTAACATCTTTTGGCTGTAATCAGAATCACCATTCACAACGACACGCTTTAGCGTTGGAAATTCAAACAGTTTTTGTTTTGCTTTCCCATAGGCTTGCATGGTGCCATGATAATCTAAATGATCTTGCGTAAGGTTAGTAAAATGAGCGCTGGTAAAAGGGACGCTTTTCACTCTGTCTTGCATTAATCCATGCGAAGAGACTTCCATGCTGAGTGCGTTCGCACCTTGTTCTTTGAAAGCGCTTAAATATTTTTGTAAGGAAATGGCATCAGGTGTTGTATAGCCACTATCCACTAAAGAGTGAATAAATCCCACGCCTAAGGTGCCCATATAAGCGCAAGGTTTTGCTAATCGACTTAAAGCTTGTGCTAAAAGATAACAAGACGTTGTTTTTCCATTGGTACCCGTCACCCCCACTATCTCTTCAAATTCAAGTGCAGGCGAGCCATAAAATCGGCTTGCAATAATATCAAGTTTCTCAGCTAAATTCTTAATATAAATGATGGGTACAGAACTTGATGAGGTCTTTGCTAAATCTGCATCGTCATCACATTGAGCAAGAACAGCGACAGCGCCTTTGCTGATGGCGTCTTTTATATAAGCGCGTCCATCACTATTGGAGCCTGACAGTGCAATAAACAGCTCACCAGGTTGTATCTGCTGACTATTGAGAGATAAACCCTTGATGACACTGCTATCGTTTGCACGATACTCAGTTAAATCTTGTAATAACTGTTGTAATTTCATTTTACTGTTCTTTAACTAACTTCGCCAGCGATTCCCTTCTTGCGCAACGCAATTGTATCACCTTATTCATCATTAACGGGAATCACTTTTCTTTAGGCTCATCAACAATAACGACCACCGCATTTGGCTCCGGAAGTGCCATTTGTAACCGCTCTCTTGCAACCCGCTCTACTCTGGCATCTGAAGACCAAGTGCCTTGCTCAAGTAACAGCTGCCCCCACTCCACCTGAAGTGCTTCTACTTCCTGTTGGAGGGTTTGTAATTTAGTAAAAAGTTGACGGCTTTGGTGTTTGAAATAAACAACCGCAATGGCGGACATAAAAACCATCAAACTCATTAGTCCAACACCTAATAAACTAATGAATCGCGCTTTTTGCTGTGGTTTTATTTTCGTAGTACCCAACTTAACCTCCTTGTTAGAGCCATTAAGTACGCTTTTGAGCAACTCTCAAAGTTGCGCTTCTGGCCCGCTGATTTTGCCCAACCTCATCCACTGATGGTCGTTGGCGTTTAATAATCCATTCTAAAGGAGATATCAAATCCTTCTCCGGAATGGCAAGTCCTCTGGGTACTTTGACCTTGGAATTTTCGCGGAAAAATTGTTTCACTTTTCTATCTTCAAGTGAATGAAAACTTATAATAGCTAATCTGCCCTGTGGTGCTAACATTTGCCAAACATCAGACAAGAGATTTTCTATGGCTTGTAATTCTTGATTAATATAGATACGAATGGCTTGGAATGTTTTAGTGGCAGGATGTTGACCAATTTTTTTAAAGGGTACGCTCTTAGAAACAATATTGGCCAATTCAAGCGTCGTTGTTATCGGTTTTTGAATTCTAGCTTCTAAAATATTTCGAGCAATTCTTTTGGCAAAGGCTTCTTCACCATATTTGCGAAGCACATGAATAATATCATCAGCGCTTGCATGATTAAGCCATTTGGCAGCTGAGATCCCTGAGCTGGGATCCATTCGCATATCCAATGGCCCTTCACGCATAAAACTAAAGCCACGACTGGCTTGCTCTAACTGAGGAGAGGACACGCCCAAATCAAGCAAAATCCCATTTACTTTTTTATCAACACCACACTCTCTGACAACGCGATACATATCACTAAAACAGGCTTGATAAAACTGTACTCGGTTATCATCGCTAAATCGTTTTTGACCATGGGCTATAGCCTCTGGATCTTTATCAAAACAGATAAGCTTACCGTTGCTATTAAGGCGTTGTAATATTTCAAAACTATGCCCGCCACGACCAAAAGTACCATCAATATAGATGCCATCAGGCACTATATTTAGCCCTTGAAGCGCTTCATGGAGCATAACCGGTTGATGTTGTAGTGTTGTCATATAGGTATCGATGAAAAAACAGACTCCACTATAGGTTTGTGGGGGATCGTTGTCAACGAAAGTTAACTGAGAAACTCTATTTCTTGTAGCCACAAAGTGGCCTAGGATTTTAGCCCCTCGTGGAAGCCATGAGCCGAAAGGCGAATGGCTGGAACGTGGGGAAAAAGAACACCCACCCCACCCCTCTCTAAGCTGCGGTAGCAGCGTAGGATTTTCCTGCGCTGCTACCGCAGCTCAGAGGGGGGAGAGGGCAGCATCTCAATCCCCAAGTTCCGGCGCTAGGAAGCGCCTTCACAAGGGGCTAAATTCCTACGCAGCTATGCTGCTGAAGAAATTATAAGGATTGAGCCTTTTCTTTTACGTGACATCTTCAGCTTCCATGTGTCGGCTGTTTTCTTTGATGGCTTTGACTTCTTCTTTTGATAAACCACTTGCTGCACAAACGAGAGCCAAATCGCATTTTTGCTGGAGTAATTTAAGCACCATTTTTTCAATCCCACGTGCTTCACCACGCGCTTCGCCGATTTCAATCCCACGTGCTTCGCCGATTTCAATCCCTCGCTCAACCCCACGCGCTTCAGCCTTTTTCAATGTGTTAGCTTCGACTTCAAACCATTTTAAAGTGCCTTCATAAGCTTCTCGCTCTTCGGCAGTGAAATTCATGACATCCAAAACGTTTAAAGCTTTTTCTAAGGGTTGTCGATGCCATTCTTTTGGCAGATTATCTTTGTTTAATAAATCATGGCGGGTTAAAAAAGCAACCCAGATATCTAATGAATTATTGATTTTACTTAGCAGATCGCCCAGCACTTGACTCGTGCTCCCTGCAAATTTTTTAAGCTCAATCGTATGGAGCTCTAGATCTTTGAAACCCGTTTCTTTTTCCTTGATATTAAAAACGTTATGGTATTTTTCGGTTCCTAGAATACTCGTAAAATTCAGGATATGGATCCCAATAGCTTTTGATAAGCCACCATAATCCTCTCCTGATTTCAATTGCTCGGTATATAATTTTGCCCAATAATAAAGCGCCCGTTTATCGTAATCGGCTTCATCGGCTATCTGGATTTCAATATTAAATCGCTTTCCATCCATCCCTTGCGCTTTAATATCCAAAATCGACAGTTTATCTTTGATAAAATTCTTAGGATTGTAAGGATTAAGCAACACCACGTCCGATACTTGATCAGCAGCCGATACAATAGAATTAATCAAAGCAATCAATAGATCTTTGTTTTCTTCTACGCCAAATATTTTTTTAAAGGCGATATCAATACGGGGGGTAATTTTTGACATACCATCGCTCATTTTTGGAATACTAACTGCCTATTATGATAGGTTCTTATAAGCATATCAACTTAGAAAAACTTGAAAAGAGTTCCGGGACAATGAAGACTTTAAGGGGAAGGAGAATGAGAGTTAGCCGATAAGCCGGGTTCTGTCGTGGACAACCATTCATCTGGGGCATGCGTCACCGCATGCCTCAAGCAACCTACCCGAACCCTACGTGGGTCACGTATTATTCAACCCATTGCTGAGTTAAATGTGGGTTCCTATTTGGTCTTGCTCCAAGTGGGGTTTGCCGTGCCGTATAGTGTTACCACTAACGCGGTGAGCTCTTACCTCACCGTTTCACCCTTACCTTTACCCTTCGCATTCGACTTTTATGCTTCGTTGCCTGCAGCTGCGAACAACAGTCATGTACTAAAAGTACACTCCTATTGTTCTCGCCTTGGCGCCTCGCCTAAAAGTCGACTGCTGTGGGTAAACGCTTTGTGTTGCCACAAAACGTTGGCGGTTTATTTTCTGTTGCACTTTCCGTAGGCTTGCGCCTCCCAGGCGTTACCTGGCACTGTACCCTGCGGAGCCCGGACTTTCCTCCGTAGCTACCTTTTGGGTAACGACAGCGATTGCCTAGCCAACTCTCGCCACAAAGGATACGGACTCACCCCCAAACAAGCAAGCGTTCTTATCAACTTTCGTCTGATTCTTGTTTTAGCTTCATCGCAAGATCATAAAGCGCGTTTTTAGGTTTTCCGGTCAGCTTCACTGCCATTTGTACGGCTTGTTTGACTGAGAGCTCTGCCAATAAAACGCTTAGTACGCGCTTCATTTCTTGCTCACTCTCATCGACTTCAACATCCTCTTTAACCGATCCGGCAACAACCAGAATAAATTCTCCTTTTACCGTGACAGAACCTTCGTTAATGCCGGCAATAAGGCTTTGAAAATTCCCGCGATGAATGGATTCAAATTTTTTGGTAATTTCTCTTGCCAGTGTTGCTTGACGTTGTGGCGTAAAAATATCAGAACAGTCTTCTAACAAAGACTCTAAACGATGGGGAGCTTCGAAGAAAACCATGGTGTGAGGAAAATCTGCTAAAGCTTGCAATCGTTTGCGCCTGGTTTGATCTTTTGCCGGTAAAAAGCCTTCAAATAAAAATTTATCCGTCGGTAAACCAGCTACACTCAGCGCTGTTACCACAGAACAAGGTCCAGGTATTGGCACCACTTTAATACCTGCTTCATGAGCGGCTGCCACTAATGTGTAACCGGGATCACTGATGAGGGGTGTACCTGCATCGGAGATCAATGCCCCATTTTCACCTTGTCGTATTTTTTCAATTAACGCTGGCGTGCGCTCAGATTCGTTATGATCATGATATGATACCAGCGGTGTAGAGATACCAAGATGTTGCAATAATACTCGGCTATGCCGCGTATCTTCAGCCGCAACCCAAGTTACATGACTCAATATTTCACGTGCTCTATGACTTATATCATCGAGGTTGCCAATTGGGGTCGCAACGACGTAAAGTTTACCCATCTGTAGATGCATGGTGAGGCCTCACCTTTAGGAAATTATTAGCATTATGAGAAAATTCAATTTATTACATTTGATTACATTAGTATTATTCAGTCTGCTAAGTGGCTGCAAAACGGCTGGTTCAGTAGCAAGTGCTAACCAAACAGAACTTCCACATTCTCAAATAGCGAGTGAAGAATACCCTATTAGCCAAGGTGCTGGCGAATATTCTCAGCATCCAAGACAAATTGCCCTTTTGCTCCCTCTTACTGGTAAGCATGCCGATTCTGCTAAAGCTATCCGCGAAGGCTTTCTTGCCAACTACTATGAACAAAATGGTGCAAAACCCATTGTGAAAGTGTATGACACGACTAAAGATAACGATATTCACCGAGTGTATGATTTAGCGCTTCATGAAGGTGCCGATTTTATCGTTGGACCATTATCAAAAGAAGATGTGCATCGCCTAAGCCTTGCTTCCAATCTAAAAACACCCGTGTTAGCGTTAAATCATCATCCTGAAGTTCGATCTTCTTCACGACATTTTGTACAGTACACCTTAGCCCCTGAAACAGAAGCAGAACAAATTGCTGACAAAGCCTGGCAAAAAGGTTATCGCAGTGCAGGTTTGATTGTACCTGATAATGCATGGGGAAAACGCACTGCAAATGCATTTACCGCTCAATGGCAGCGCTTAGGTGGTCGTGTTGTGCGTACTGTACATACCAGCGCTTCTCACGATCAATCTCCAGCCGTCAGACGATTATTAGGTATCGATGAAAGTCAAAAACGAGCAAACCACATCAAAGACATCTTAACTGAAAAAGTTGATTTTCAACCAAGGCGTCGTCAAGACGTGGATGTGATTGTCATGGCAGCGCCTCCAGAACAAGCACGTCAATTAAAACCCTTGTTTGATTTTTATTATGCTGAAGATGTTCCGGTTTATGCCACAAGTAGTGTCTATAGTGGTCAACCCAATCCAAAACGGGATCGTGATATCAATGGTGTTGTTTTCTGTGATATGCCTTGGCTTTTAGACAGCCAACAAGGTAGCCATTTGCGACAATTACTCAGTCGCAATGCGCAAACGCAATCTGATCAATACAATCGATTGTTTGCAATGGGGGTTGATGCCTATCAAATTACCAACCGCTTTAATAGCTTGCAATCAGGTGCTAATTTCCCTGGTTCTACCGGCCAGCTGTCATTAGGCCATAACAATGATATCCAACGTCAACTGTCATGGGCCAAAATGGTCGATGGGGTTCCTGTTAAAGTAAATTAATTCAAAACGTAGGGTCGGACCTTATGTCCGCCCCTACATAAGATCGTTAATTTTCCGTTCATCCTAATCAATCACCCTCCCATCTCTTACTTCCCTTTTTCATTTGTTTCGTCCCCATATGCTAACCACTACTGATAACACTTGTGAGTAACCTATGGCTTCCAATTATTCTAAAACAACAGGATTGCTGACCTATTCGGCTTTAACGATCTCTGCAGGTAAATTTGGGTTAACAGATGCCAATAACCGTTATGAACATTTTGAAGCGATTCGAGATGTTTGTGATCCTACGTTAATTAAAAGCAAACCTTATTCAAAAGCACTTTCACCTTCTGATTATTTATTCGATGGCATCGTCATTGATAAAACGTATGAGTGTCAATCACGTTTAGATACACTCAAAGATAAAATTGCGCGTTTACAAAATGATCAAAATAAAGAGAAAGCAGAGAATGATAAGCGCCAACATTTTGTGCGAGGTTTATTAGGGGGATAAGCACACTTCTTTTTTTTTAAGTTAAAAATGGACAATTTTCACATCGAGGTGTTAGAATCATAACTTAGAGTGGTAAATGTATGAGGGGGTAAGCAATGCGATTTTCATTGTTTGATTTGTTTAAAGCCCCTAAAGACGACGCAGCAAAGCCAACTCAACCAGCACCTGTAAATAACGACATCCCTTCACCAATTGAAACATCACCGGAAAAGCATTTAACAAAAAGCATTCTAGACCTTCTCAAAAAACCTAAACCTAACAGATGAAATTAATCTAATTTAACCCGTAATTGCAGGCCATATCCTCTAGCAGTAGATGTTCCTGAATTGGGCTTTGCTGATAAATGCGAGTTAATATCGACAATGTCGCCTTTAGCGAGTTTGGAAGGACCTGATTTAATCCTATCTAATCCTATTTGAACTGAGTCTGTAAAATGTACAGCGGCTAATGATCGCAGTTTATCTTTATAGTATTTCCAAGCAAGAGACTGCTCTTCTTCTATAGGCAACTCGGGATCATGATATAGATTTTCGAATATATGATTCATTGTGTTTGTGGGGACCACAACATGAGAAGTACGCTTGATTGCGAAGACATCACTTGCTCTCATGACTTCAATGCTATTTTTTGCATGCTGCTCTGCATGACATTTGACTGTCGATGCAACCAAGCATCCTGACACAAGCATTGCTATATGCCACTTAGTGTTATCCAATTCTCTTCCCTGAGCATAATCAATAAACTAACTTATTTA
The DNA here is from genome assembly GCA_963829835.1 of uncultured Pseudomonadota bacterium. Lineage (GTDB taxonomy): Bacteria > Pseudomonadota > Gammaproteobacteria > Berkiellales > Berkiellaceae > Berkiella. Next base: position 2,139,584 of record CAWHKC010000004.1, on the reverse strand, counting down.
ATAATATAAAAAAGTTGGGATTAGTAAAGGGAATGGAATGACCGTTTATCGTCTGGTTGACCTATCAGCAAATACTCAATAAAGATACCAATCCAGTTGGATCGGAATAAAATGGCGAATGATCACAATCAAGAGTAAATACTTTGCAAGGAACGTCTTTAAGCATATTGCGTTGCGTCTGAATCAAAATAGCCCTGTCCTGCAAACATTCCACATAAACTCTTGGAACACGACCATAATTTTTATCACTTAACGTAACTGTTGTAACAAAAGGAAAAAAGGGTTCTACACATAGCTGAGGTTTTAATCTTTCAACTAACGCATCATTACATTGATGATAGGCAAAGTCTTTCATCGCATTCGCTGGAAAATGAATTGCATTTTCTTCTGGAACGACTTTCATCATTTTTACAAATCGTGTGGGGGCTTGTTGGGATGCGACATCCGTCATCGTTTTCCCATTTTTTGGCAAAAAAGCAGCAACATACACTAAACTTTTTATTCTATCAGGAAAACGTTCAGCTACTTGGGAAATAACAATGCCTGCAAAACTATGACCAACCAAAATCACTGGTTCCTGAATGTCAGTCAATAAACCGCTCACACAATTGACATAGCTATCTAAGGTAATATCTTTTAAGGGCGTTTTATCTTTACCATGTCCAGGTAAATCAGGCGCATAAATAGTGTGTCCTGCTTTTTCTAATAAGGGGATCACTTTTTCCCAACACCAGGCGCCATGCCAAGAACCATGGATAAGTATATAGGTAGCCACTGCTTAACCTTATGAAATAATAGTAAAGATTGCAGACTATATTGCCATAATTTGAGCACTTAATGAACAGAGGGTCGTTCAATTTGCTCAGTGGAAGGCGCAGAAGGAGTTGTTAAATCGACTTTCAGTTTTTCTAATTGCGAAGATAAAGCAGGCACTTCTTTAATCAGCCGCTCAACCACTGCAAGTGGATTCTTTGCTTCATTTAAATTCGTAATAACATAATCAATTTTTGCTTTTTCTACACCAGTTACTTTTTGAAGAGCCCTAATAGACTCCTGGATTGATAGTACATCTTTTGGAGCAATGGGTGGATGTACAGGCAAAGACGTTGCTTTTTCAACTGCAAATTGTACCGTTAACGAACGGGAACGGCGCGTTTCTGCTTCTGGTTCTCTTTTTTGAGGCGTTATTAACCTTTCTATTTTTTGAGCTTGTGCTAAATTTTCTTTGGCTTTTTCTAAAATTTTAGGATCAGCGCATTTTCCAGACGTTTTCGAGATGTTCGCCAATTTTTTATCTGTTTCATAGCTAACAGAAGGCATTTTAAAGTCTTTGTCTGTTACCTTAAGTCCTGGACATCCATCGTTAAATCCATTGGTCTCTCTATTTGGCGCGCCATTATGAACGAAAGGCATAATTTCGTGGAATTTATCACTATCTTCTTGATTATCCCACCGAGGAGCGTGGCCATATTTTTCAATAAAAATACAAAATGCTTCGATATGCTCATTGAGTAAGCCTGTTCGGTCTTCACCACTTTTGCAAAACCATTCGATAAAATTGTCCATATGTTGTGCTAATAAAGCAAATCGAGCCTGAAAGCGGTAATTACCTTCATTAAGCGCATCTATTTTTTCTTGTACTTTATCCGCTTTCACAGCAAGTTCCCGTTTTTTATTGTCATCCTTCTCTTTAGCCATTTTTTTCAATATTTTCTTCTTTTCTTTGGTCGCTGAATGTACTTTCCACGTCCGTGCAATCCCAGGTTGGGGTTGGTTATAAAAAGTATCTAGCGTATCCACAAAAAGCCGAATTTTTTGAAAATTGGCATTTCCTTTGAGATTTCCCTCCTTGGCAAGTTGTGTTTGGATGCCATCTAAAATAGTTTGTACTGACTTTAGTTGGGCGTTATAGATATTTTTGCGAACCGTGGCTAATTGCTTATAAGAATCATCTAATTTGGCTTCTTCCTTTTCAATTGTTTTTAATGCCTTTTCTCTTTCTTTATTTATTTTTTTAACATCAACCATTTCCCTATGTTCAGGTTCTGCTAAAGCTTTATTGCATGCCTCTAAAACAGCATAGGCATCTTGTAATTTGCTTTTATCAAAATTTTTGATTCTATCTGAATACTTTTGAATGGCAGGATTACTTTCAATTTGTCTTAGTTTGATCAGCATGGGATCAAGCAAGGGACCCATCCCCGGCTTAGTCTTAGCAAAAAAAGTATCAATCATGTTATTTAATCCACGATGATTAACCCGGCGCACAAGCGCAGCAGCGCCTAATGTTTCAACACCACGAGCCGCATTAACGCCCACACTCATAAAGGTGGAATGTAATTGAACATTCATAGGTGCTTTCATGCCAGGAATTTCTATAGGAACAGATCGGCCATGCAGCGACCAATACGCTAATCTAGAATCTTCTACTTGTCGATATTGCTTCATACCATCAAGCAGATCCCCTTCCATCACAGGGGAAAGTAAGCTCATAGTAGCCATATCAAGTGGCAGCGGCACTTCCCCATTCAATATTTTTTGAATTTCTTTGCGTCTTGCCGCATCGCTCGCTCCTAATCCCTTTCCCCCTATTGCCCTATCATCAAACTCCTTAAGATTCAATGCTGAAATTTCTTTTTTGAGACTCTCTATTTTTTCTTTAGCTGCAATAGCCATGGTTTGTTTGACATTTTCGAGTGTTCGATGTTGACGTTCTGCCTCATCATTTATTTTAAGAACAGAAGGTGATCCATGACGATGCCCTGCAAAAACCGTTTGACCATTTATTTTTACTTCGGTTCGTAAGGCATTGGCTTGTCCAACTTGATTTTTATCGCGGATCGTACTGGGACTGGTATGGATTTTCCCCTCAGGCAAGGCTTTTCCAAAGACTCTTTTATACAAAGCCTTCTGCGAAGTGTTCAGCTCTCCTTCCGGGATGTGAGAGCTCGATATATTCATATCAAGAACACCATATTGATTTTCTTGATGTGGTCGTTCTTCTTTAGCTCTGATAAAATCAGCACGCTGATTAATTTTCTTTACAACTTTATCCGCACTTTTTTTAGGATCAACATACTGCGCTAACAGGGCATTAACCTGAGTAACTTTTTCAATATTGTGTTGATAAACTTTGTTAAATTGTGATTGATATTTTTTTTCTGCTTCTGCTTTGGTAACTAGGGCATCTTTTTTATACTCAGCAAAGGTGGCTTCGTCAATATCACCATCTTTATAAGCCTTAGCCATATTTTTAAGAAGGCTATCAGCTAATTTAAAAGCTTGTTCGCGTTCTTTTTTTGCTTTTTCAAACTCAGGTATGAATTCATTATTGAAAAAAAGTTCAATCAGTCGCTCCAAATCTTCAATGGATTGATTATCTTTCTTTTTATCTTCTTCATTCTTTTTGGGGTGTTCATGGTTTAATTCTTTCGCTGCTTTTATGCGGGCTTTAGCATAGCTGATAAACATTTGAGGATTTATAACAGGATGACCATCTTCCCCAATAACACGGGTTATTTTATGGCCTTGTGTAGAAACCTGGTATGTTCCTAGTCCTGGTGGATTAATCATTGGGTACCTTTTACACAACTTTTCTAATTGATTGCTTATTAGAAAGTTAATTTAGGTAAAAAGTTCCATCATAATGAGGGTGTAGATGCAACATTCCTTAGGGTTTTTCTATTCATACTTTCTCATAAAATAAGCAAGCAAAGGATCCAACACTTTATATTGACCTTTCTTGATAGCAGGCAAATTGGGATCCTCATTTTTTACGATATAAACCATGTCATTTTCTAATAAATATTTAATCCCTAGTCTGACACTAGATGAAGCCATGCCTAATGTACTTAAAAATGCTTGACTCGTTGGCTCGTTGACAATATTAACGGTGAGGGCTTTTAATAAGTCTTGTTGGTTATCAGTTAATTTTTCTATTTCAGCAATTAATCGACGCTCTTCCAATTCAAAACAGGCTAACCACGCTGAAATAACATCATCGATAGTGGGTAATTTGTGATTTTTCCATAACTGGCTACAGAGTAAATTTACATAAAATGGATGACATTCTGTTAAACTTAAAACACGATTCAGAACAAACTCATCAACTGTTTTGCCCCATTTAGATTTAAAGGCTTTTTGAATATGAGGGTGGTAATCAATCGAGCTTATCCTATCAAGCAATATTTTGTCGCAGAGCATATAAAGGGGTTTGTTGCTATCATCAAACATATCCAGTAATAAATGCCTACTGCTTCCGGAAAAAATAAACACAATTGAAGAGGTATCCTGTGCGACATGCCTCATGGCACCTTGTATTGACTTAGCGCTTTGCGCGTTTGTGATGTCTTGAAATTCATCTATAAAGAGTATGACTTTCTTTTTTCGCTCTAGTGCTAAGAGTGAAAGAGATTTTAATGCATCATAAATTTGATCAACAGGATCATTGCTAGCAATGTTATGGGATAATTCTAAACCAAAGTTATTTGCACCAAGTGTTACTTTAAATTTACTAAAATATTTTTGAACCGAAGCAATTGTTTTATGCGATAAAGGAACGATTTGAGAAATTATATTACCAATACCCTGCAATATTCTCTTAATAACAGTTTTATCATCATGCGCGAGAAATAAATCAATACATTCAAAAGGGATAGTCATTTCTGAAGCAACTTTGTAGACCAAACTAGACTTGCCATATCTTCGTGGCGATACTAAAACCGTATGTCGTGCTAATTCAATATTTCTTTTTAACGTTTTTCTTTCCAAGATTCTATTGCAAAATTGCTCACCTTTTGCAAGTTTCAATGGAAAATAATCAAGTGTGATATCTTTAACAATCATATGGCATGCACCCTGCTTCATGTTTTATGAAGCATAACACCTGCCATTGAGGCGAACAAGTATTCACAGAGGGTATCAGTTACCCAAGGCCGAGATTCAGTCGTCTTGCTTAACGGCTTAGAGGTCAGATACTATTGGTTTAAAGATGTTTTAAGATCCTGCGTAATCACATTCGCAGCCAACTGCGAACCTTTGGCAGTGTAATGATAGCTATCATAGAAATTGTCATCGTCTTCGGGAATAGCCTTGGCCAAATCAATTACTTTGACGCCTTCTTTTTGGCCTACTTCTCGGATAACGTCGTTGAATCGATGATAAAGCGGATCATCTTTTACTCGGTTTGCCTGCGTCATTAACACCGGCTGAATATCCCGTATTTTACAAATAGCTATAAAGGTTTGTAAATTTCGACGAAATTCATCTACGATTTGCTGATCAACAAATGTTTTATTGATAGGAGGAAATTCATAGCGAGTAAAAACATTTTTTGAAGTTTGGACATGACTTTTCAGTGAGTCGGGGTACCAATAGGAACCTTGAGAACGCAGAATTACTAAATCATTGATATTTTCCATTAACACTACCGTATTGGGTTTTAATGGGATGACTTTATTAAGCAGGATGTTAACTGAATGCATCGACTCATTGGCTGATTTACCCCCATTATAACTATTCACTTTTTTTCCTAGCATTTCTTCTAATTGCCTTCCTACTACATAGGGAAAGCGCTCATTTTCTTCCATATATAAGCATTCAGTGGTCGAGCCACCCAAAAAAACAATTTTAAGATCAGGGTTTGCATGAATATCAGAGGGTCCTATAAAACCGTTTTTATCAATAGTCAGTCGATAATATTTACGCTCTATTTGGGCTGGTGCAATATTTTTAATATAATTTCGAGATGGTCTTTCTAAAATAACTTGATTTGGACGATATTCACGCAATTTAATAAAACGCCCAATATTATTATCAATGATTTTACCTATATAATACTGATGAATTAAGGTTTTTATACTTTTGTTTTCAAACTCAGTATAAGAATTATTAATAAATTTGATAGAACAAAATCCGTAAAAAGCCGCTAATATTAAAATGCTTATAAAACCTAATGTTTTTTTCGGATTGTTTTCAAAAATGTTATTATTTTGGTTCATTTTTTTCCTAAAGCAGTAATAAGGAAATAACTGTGTTTGAAGAACTAAAATCAGCAATCAAGAGTACTCAGAATAAGCCCAAAAAGCAAAGCCCTCAACGAACAACCGGCAATTTTGCAGAAGAACTCGCTTTACAATATTTACGCAAAGAAAAGTTCCAGTTTATCGCTAGGCAATATAGCTGCAAAATGGGAGAGCTAGATCTGATAATGAAGGATAAAAATGCAATCGTTTTTATAGAGGTACGCTACCGAGAGAACACCGCATTTGGTGAGCCTTTTGAATCAATTACTCGCCCTAAACAAAGAAGGCTTATTCGCACAGCTTTATTTTATTTAAAATGTCACCCCTGGACTAAGCATTTTGCCTCAAGATTTGATGTTATCTCGATAACAGGTAACCAGCTAACTCCCAAGATCACCTGGATCCCAAACGCTTTTGGAGTACAATAATCATCTCCTTAACAAAAACAAAAAGACTCAATTTTAGTTAGAAAACCCATCTATGAGTAAACAAGATAAAGTTCGTCAACTTTTTAATGATAGTATTGATACTAAATTAGCAGCCTTAGATACACTGCCACCTGAGATAGTGCGTGCCAGTGAATGCATGGTCAATGCCCTGCATAACAAGCATAAGATCCTTGCTATAGGTAATGGTGGCTCTGCTGCTGATGCCCAGCATTTTGCCGCTGAACTTTTAAATCGGTTTGAAAAAGAACGGATTAGTTTACCTGCGATTGCTTTGACCACAGATTCTTCAACTTTGACCTCCATTGCGAATGACTATAGCTACCATGAAATTTTTTCCAAACAAATAAAAGGTTTGGGACAAGAAGGTGATGTGCTATTAGCTATTAGCACCAGTGGCAAATCTCAAAATATCGTCAATGCCATTTATGCCGCTCATAGCAAAGGAATGAAAGTAGTAGCGCTCACAGGTAAAGACGGTGGCGATATTGCTCGGATCTTACAAGCGGATGATATTGAATTAAGGGTACCTGGCCAATCAACGGCCAGGATCCAAGAAGTACATCTTTTAATTATTCATTGTTTATGTGACTACATTGATACGGAATTTGGACCACAATCATGCTTAAGGTAACTTCTTCTAAAGTTTATAAATTAATTGCCATGCTGACTGCATTAACATTACTTCATGGATGCGCTGCCGTTGTTGTGGGAACAGCTGCGACAAGTGCTGTTGTTGCTGCCCAAGATAGGCGCACCGCCGGAACAATTGTTGAAGATACAAGCATTCAGATCAAAGCCTTGCAAGCGGTAAAAGACCAATCTATTAACAATCCCAATATCCATGTTTTGGTGATGAGCTATAACAATCGCGTGCTACTGATAGGGCAAGTGCCTTCACAAAAAATACGCGCGGATTTAGACAAATCCGTAAGAGCAATTGAAAAAGTACGGCAAGTTCATAATGAAATTATGGTTAAAGAACCAACCTCTATGAGGGTACGTTCCAGCGATAGTTGGATTACCGCTAAAGTCAAAAGTGAAATGACCGTTACCAGAGATATTAACCCCACTCGGGTCAAAGTGATTACCGAAGATGGGATTGTTTATATGATGGGTATTGTTAAACCATTTGAAGAAGAAATTACGGTTGATATCGCTCGTCACACCAAAGGCGTCAAAAAGGTTGTGAAGATATTCGAATATGACTAAAGATGAGTTAGAGGCACTTAAGCAAACATTTACTGCACATCAGCTCTATACTGATCCTGCTGATTGCTGGGTTTATGGTTATGACAATAGTCGTCGTCATGCCTTGCCAGAAGCAGTTGTGTTTGCAACTTGCCACGAAGACATCGTTAAGACTGTTAAATTCTGTTATGGCAACGACATACCCTTAACCGCCAGAGGCCGTGCAAGCGGAACAACAGGCGCCGCTGTGCCTACTAGCGGCGGAATTGTACTTTCCTTAGAACGTATGCAAAAGATTATCGCGCTTGATCCGGCTAACCGCGTTATGGTGGTTGAACCTGGGGTCTTAAATTCAGAAGTTCAAGCGGCTGCAAAAAGTGCTGGATTCTTCTGGCCTCCCGATCCCACGAGCTCTGCTTATTGTTGCATCGGCGGTAATTTAAGTTGTAATGCAGCAGGCCCTCGTTCTTTGAAATATGGCACCACCCGCGAAAATACCTTAGGCCTCACGGCCGTAATAGGAAATGGCGACACCATTGAGTGCGGTGTTTACACTACCAAAGGCGTTGTCGGCTATGACTTAACACGCCTTATTATCGGTTCAGAGGGCACTTTAGGGATTATTTCAAAAGCCATTTTAAAACTGACACCACTGCCTCACACTAAGCGCACGATGCAAGCCTTTTATCGTGATATTGATAGTGCAGCCTCTGCTATCACCAAAATCATGTCATCTCCCATAACGCCTTGTGGATGTGAATTTATTGATGGCAATGCCATCGCGATGATCCGCCAACATGCTAACGCTGCCTTGCCAGAAAATGCTGGTAGTATGATTATGATTGAAGTCGATGGCTCATCGGATGACTTATCTTCTGATGTTGAATTGATGCAAAAAGCTTGTCAAAACGAAGGGCTTATTTCATGGTCGGTTGCCAAGACACAAGAAGAAACCGATAAATTATGGGCAATTCGCAAATCACTTTCTCAAGCTTTGCGTAGTTTATCACCCCATAAAATTAATGAAGATGTGGTTGTACCTCTTTCCAATATTCCTGCGCTTTTAGCTTATACGCAAGAATTAGCTAAAGAGTATGAAATCAAAATCGTTAATTTTGGACATGCTGGCAATGGCAATATTCACGTCAATTTACTGATTGATCCTTTTGATCCTATTCAAGGTCCCAAAGCCAAGGAATGCTTGAATCGTTTATTTGATAAAGTGGTTGATTTACACGGAAGTTTATCAGGTGAACATGGCGTGGGTATTGAAAAACGTGATTATGTGAGTAAAGAAATCTCCCCTGCTTCCATGCGGCTTATGAAACAAATAAAAGCACAATGCGATCCAAAAAATATCTTAAATCCAGGCAAGTTTTTTCCATCTTGAACTGAAAATTGAGAGTGAATTTTTCCACATATTTTTTCTGACATGTAAGCTTTGAACGTAACTGCTATCATGTCCGCTTACTAAATTTATTTTTCCGAGGTTGAAAGATGATAGGTCAAGCAATTAAGTGGACAATTAAGCCAACATTAATAAAAGCCATTAACGAATTAAAAGCGACTTTTAAAGAGTCATTGGAGAATTCAGCGAAAAATAAAGTACTGTCTAGTCCAATATCACAGCAAATGCCAGAATATCTTGATTTAACGGCATCCTTCGTTAAGCAAGTTAATGCTGTAGTTGATGACTTAACCTCAGAGCCCATTGTTGATCTTTTCCTGAATACTCTGTGTGGACATTGGGGTGATTTTGAAAGTTTAGCAGCGTTTAAAAGCCTCATGGAACAGCTGTTTACAGAAGAACTTGCAAAGCAGTTCATTGGTTTTTTTGACGAATTAACAGAACGACAAAATGGTTTAATTGATGCAAAGCTCATGGATGAAATAGAGCGTGATCTTACTAATCTCAAAAATATTCAAAGTTTTAATGACGAAGATAAAACGGCATTTGAAGCGGCTGCACGAAAGGGCGTCATTACAAAAAAATACCAAACTTTGCGTGCTGGTATCACTGAAACTAAAATTGAATTTTACATCCAACGATTAAAAGCTGAACTTTCATCTGTCTACGATAGATTAAATTTCACTGTTAAAGAACAAGCTGAACTCAATAAAGTACTAGACGAACTTCTTAATAAGCACTTTGCTCCCTTATTGAAGATACTGGATAACATAGTAGAACTTAGTCCAAAAATAGTTGGTCTATCGCTTGAATATGGATTGAATGCAAAGCCTCTTCCTTCTTTAGCACGTACAGCTGCTCCTTTAGCCCAACCCCTTCCTTTTGAGATGAATAATAAAGAACTTGAACTCGAACTGGGATTAACGCCATCATTCGAAGAAACTTCCAGACCACCTGTACCTTCCTCTTTCACACCTCAACAAGCTAAACTTGAAGAAGCACAACTTGAGGATGATGATATTGCTCGAGCTATTGCATTAAGTCGGCAAGACCAAGAGAAAGCCGTTACGCCTTTTTTTAAACGAAAAGCAGATGAATCTAAAGGCAGAAAAGCAAAGGCTTCAAAACCAGAAGATGATGATGAAATCGAGGTTCTTACGGATGAAGAAGAAAGAAGTCATGACTCTGATGAAAAACCTTCATATACTAAAAGTAGAATATGAAACCATTGAACAAGTAAGAACATTTCTTACTTGTTCATTTTAAGCCTATCAGTGTATAACTTCTTCGACAGCTTTCGTATTCGGATGATGAGATAAAATATCTTGCGTCAGTTCTTTTTCTTTTTCATCCGGTGCATCAATCATCATAATATAATGACCCTCGCTGACATAATCTTCGTATTTTTCAACGACTGAATTTTTAACCCCTAAGCCTATTAATCCGGCAGCCCAGACACCAAATCCTATGCCAAATAAAAACATCCCAAAATAGCCTAGGGCATGAATGTGGATATTAGCTGGAAAAACGAAATAACATAGAACTGCGATTAAACCGACTAGAACCAATCCCAGGATAGGTCCATATTTAATGGCATAGCCTAAATTGGTCATTTGAAAAATATTGGCAGGGTGTAAATTGACATCTTTAACATCTTGATTGATATGCGCACAAATATGAATATCACTTTCTTTGATGCCTTTGGCTTCAACTTCATGAGCAATATCGCTGGTTTCTTTTATATCGGGTACGAGGATAAATAGACGTTTCATAACCTACTCCTTAACAGACCCTTATACTCCTATTCTACACAAAAGTAAGGTGTAAAACTATTGAGTGTAAAGATACACGGATGTAGGTTCACCTAATGTCAATTTCTTGAAATTACGCTGCGCTAAGTTTTAACGCATTTATTCCTTGCGTCACAGCAATGAGCCCAAAATGTAGATTCAAAACATCCAGCTCGAAAGAAGAAAATTCTTCAAGTAGCTGAGTTAACGCTATCGATCTTTTTTCTTTGGGCGATACTCTATAATTTTTAGTCTTTAAGATCACTTCCGGTAAAAAGGCGGTTGTCAGTGAATCGTTAAGTTGAAGCTCATCCTCATTGAGATGAACGAATTGTTCTCCCAAGATCAAAAGACTATTATGCAATCCTTTGTGAAGACTTGATTCAAAATTTTTATCATAGTGGATTAGCTTAAAAAAGAAGGGGAAAAGATGCGTGACTCTTTGTACAACCTCAAGACGTGAACTGCCGTCAAAGATACCAAAGTGCGTCAATACATGCTCATCATCAATATCAAGACTTATTAAATCGCATAATTGAGTAGCAATGTTATCGTTACAATCCAGTGCCATTTTAATTCTTTCAGCCAATGCTTTACCTTCAGATACCTGTGCAACTCTTCTTTTTGCACTATTTTGCACCAGGGGGGTGTAAGTTCTAAAATAGGCTAAAAAGTTAAGCCCTTCATCTACTCCTATGTCTTTTTTTTCTGGTGCTGGTGCTTCTGATTCACAAAGAACAGGAAAGGCAGGTGTTTGGACTAATGCAACTTGTGAATAAAAGACTGCCTTTTCTAAATGAAAAAATGCATCAATAGGGATGCTAACCTGTTTATGTTTGGGGGTTACCCTACAAAACGGTTGAAACTCTCGCATTGAATTTAACCAATCAAAAGGCGCACAGGCTCTTTTTAATCCTTGAAATTGTGCCTCATCTTGACAAGCGATGCCAATATTTTTTTTCTTATACGTTACCGGTAAAATTTTCTTTTCCCCCAAATCCTCAATAAAATGATCTAGAAGAAAATTTACAGATTGTCTTTCAATGTGGATACCGTTTAAGAGTTGAATCCATTGCTGTTGTTCTGATTGCGCTAAACCTGTTAGTTTTAATAACTCCTCATTGATGAGAAATTCAAAATATTCCTCAAATTGTGTGCAATCACCATCTGGGAAAAGAAGATAAGCAAGTACTTTATTAAAATCCTCTTTATTTAGCTGTTTTCTTTCTCTTATTTTTCTTAAAATTCTAGCAAGGAGTGGTTTATCATCCAAGGCACGTGCGAGAGTTAAAGGATTGCAGCCACGACTACTGGTGACAAGTAAATCTGCATGGCTCTCAAGTATGAAATTAACCCTGGTAAGCCTTCTGGCGCCAATGGCGGTATTGAGTATTGTCCAACCATCAATATGTAATTGATCGACTTCAGCACAACTTTTATCGAAAAAGATCTCGATCATATTTTTAGCCATATCTTGCGAATCTTTGTCTTCATCTTCAAGATATTCAATTATTTTTACAGCGGTCGCTCTGTGTTCCACAGATTGCACTGGTATACTACTTTGCAAAGGCCACTGAGTTTCATAACCACTTAAACATTCTAATCGAACATGCATGGGGAGGTTTTTAGTTAACAATTCACGCAAGAATTCAGGCGGGCAGTTATTCTTATAAACTAAGTATTGCACAATTCGCCACAGTCCTTTTTTACGCATAGCTTCAATGGCATCGACTACGTTAAATTCAGGATGATCAAGGATACTATCTTGTGCATCTTGAGAAAATGAGACTAATTCCTCAGGTAATTTTTCTAAGGTATTAATAGGATTGGGCACAAATCGAGGATCTTTTAATAATGCTTGCAGTTCTTGCCAGAATCTTGCCCATAGCGCCCAATTAGAAGATGAGGGATCCCTGCTCGCTATTTTATAGCCCCTTACAAGGAGATCGAGTGAGCTTATAGGTATGCTTCTTTCAGTAGAAGCTTTAAAAATAACAAGAAAATCTTCAATGGTGATACTGTGCTTAATGTGATCCCAAAATGGCATCCATAACTCAATTTTCCCTTTGAAAGCATGGTATGCCAAGAGCCACAACGTTGATGGCAAAGTTGCTTTATGAGAACGAAATGCTGTTGTTAGTTGTGTACTTCGGACTTTAGTTACATGCTCAGAGAGTGCTTCTAGATTTTTACCGCCTCTGCAAGCAAAAATAAAGGTATAAGGAATTTTGTCGCCAAATTTCAAGAGAACATAATTTTGATTCAGCAATTTTTCTTGAAATTCTAATGTTGGTATTTGCAAAATGTTATTTAAAACAATTTTAAAAGCGCTAAAGTAGCTATCAACCGCGATAGTAAATTCTTTAGTACCAAAAGAAGTGCCTTGCATAAAATGAATATACCTTTACTGCCCACCTAGATGTAAGCATTCTACCTAAGAGAGTAGTAAAAATATATAGTTATCTTGATTGCGAAATTTTATGGCATGCTTATTCGCATGTTGATTGGTTGCTTCGCGCAAACGGTTTCCGTCGTGCCGCGACTTGTTCGCGGCATCCAGAAAATTTTTTGATTGAGAACTGGATGCCGCGAACAAGTCGCGGCACGTAGAGGTTTGGGGATCGCGGCACGTAGAGGTGAGGAAATTTTTACTTCACTACAGTAAGCTTGGGCCGCCCATTATTACCGCCGCCCTTCTTCCCTTTAGGCTTACCGGTGCCGCCTTTTCCTGATTCATCTTCAGTTGGTGCATCTGGTGGAGGTGTATCATCTTCGTCATCGTCTTTAAAGACCATCCCGCGACCATTTTCTTTAGCATAAATAGCATTCACCGCACGCATCGGCACATAGACATCATGCGGAACACCACCAAATCTGGCATTAAATTCCACATGATCATTTGCCAATAATAAAGACCGTACCGCCCCTGGTGAAATATTTAAGACAATGCGACCATTATCAACATATTCTCTAGGGACCATTACTTGTGGAAAATCAGCATTCACTACAACGTAAGGTGTAGCATTGTTATCAACTATCCACTCGTAAAAAGCGCGTAACAAATAGGGACGACTTGAAGTCATACTTTACTCACCAATTGCACGTTCAGCATCAGTTAAACTAACTTGGAACGCTTCTCTATCAAAAAGTCTCTTTGAATATTCTTGGATAGCTTTTGCTTCAGGAGGTAAAATGATGCCCATCACTCTTAAACGCCACAACAATGGAGCAATGGCACAATCTACCAGTGAAAATTCTTCACTTAAGAAATAAGGCATTTCTTTGAACATCGGTGAAACAGCAACGATACTTTCGTATAAAGCTTTGCGAGATTCTTGAAGCTCAATTGGGTTAGCATTTTTGACTAAGATCTTATTCATTAAAGAATACCAATCCCTATTTACCCGATGTAACATCAAACGACTACGCGCTCTAGCTACTGGGTATACAGGCATTAAAGGAGGATGAGGAAATCGCTCATCCAAATATTCCATAATGATCTCAGATTCATATAACACCAGATCTCTGTCCACTAATGTGGGAACGGTGTTATAAGGGTTAATTTCTACTAACGCCTCAACTTGTGAATCAACATCAATTTCATAGAGATCAAATGTAACGCCCTTTTCAGCTAGAACAATACGTGCTCGATGACTATAAGGATCTGTCGAACCAGAATACAAGGTCATGACCGAGCGTTTGTTTGCTACTACTGCCATCAGTTGCTTCCTTAATGGACGTCTTTCCAATATTCACGTTTGAGTAAATACGCAAATAAGGTAAGCACGACTAAAAATAATAATACCCAAACCCCTAAGCGTTTACGCTCTAATTTATGGGGTTCACCAACATAATCTAAAAAGTTCACCAAATCGGTCATTGCTTTGTCATACTCATCCTTAGTCAGAGTGCCAGGCGTTTTTAATTCAAGATGAGTGATAATCTGTTTTTCATAGGGCTTACCCTCATCATCTTTCAAAGTTTCAGACTTAAAGACGGGAACTTGTGTTCCTTGTAAAGCCATTAAAACATTTGGCATTCCAACATCGGGAAACACCGTATTATTCACACCCCATGGTCTTTTGGGATCGATATAAAACGATCTTAAATAGGAATATAGCCAATCTGTTCCACGAACACGGGCAACTAAAGAGAGATCGGGCGGAGCCACCCCAAACCACTTCATGGCATCCACTTTTGGCGTTGCAACGAGAATAGGATCGGTTACTTTTTCACTCGTAAAATTAAGATTGCTATTAACCAGTTTTTCTAAAACAATCCCTTTTTTATCAACAATACCAATGTCTTTTGCCATATCTTTGTAACGAACATATTGCAAAGAATGACATCCTGCACAGTAATTCATATATAACTTTGCGCCACGTTGTAACGATGCTTTATCACATAAGTCATTATTGACCTTGTCTAAATGAACGCCACCTTCACTTGCATATGCCAAGGAAAAGAAAACCGCAAAGATAACAACCAAACATGCTTTGATTACTTTCATTTGTAAGTTAGCCTCTCGGGAACAGGTTTCGTCTTATCGAGTTTTGAGTAAATAGGCATTAATAAGAAGAAGGCGAAATACAACACTGAACATACTTGTGCTGCTAACATTCTTGTAGGACTTGGCGGCATTAAGCCAAGGTAGCCTAACCAAACAAAGCTTATGACAAATATCGACAGCGCGGCTCTATAAATAGGACCACGATATCGAATAGATTTCACAGGGCTTCTATCTAGCCATGGCAAAAAGGCAATAATAAGCACCGCAGAAAACATCGCTATTACACCACTAAGCTTATTGGGGATAGCACGCAAAATGGCATAAAAAGGAGTCATATACCAAGCTGGCGTAATATGATCCGGCGTTTTCATCGAATTAGCTTGTTCAAAGTTGGCATTTTCCAGGAAATATCCACCCAAATCTGGGGCAAAGAAAATAACTGCACAAAAGAAGATGAGGAAAACGCCAACGCCGA
This sequence comes from uncultured Pseudomonadota bacterium, assembly GCA_963829835.1. GTDB lineage: Bacteria > Pseudomonadota > Gammaproteobacteria > Berkiellales > Berkiellaceae > Berkiella. The sequence goes on along the minus strand of CAWHKC010000004.1, from coordinate 2,123,741 downwards.
AAAAGTCTTTCACGGTATAGTAGGGATGAAAAGGGATACCATCGATTGGGTGGCCATCTGGTCCTTTGTTCGCTTTAATTTCAATGCCATCGGGATTGTTAGATCCGACTTCGTGTAAAGCCAGTATGTGCATCCAGACTAATAGCAAAAAGATAAGTGGGATCCCAATAACATGTAATGCAAAAAATCGATTTAAAGTAGCATCTGATACGTTAAAATCCCCCCGGATCCATTCAACTAAGCCATGCCCAATCACGGGGATGGCTTCAAAGAGGTTGGTAATGACTGTGCCACCCCAAAAAGACATTTGCCCCCAAGGCAATACATATCCCATAAAGGCTTCTGCTAATAGACAAATATAAATTGCTGTTCCTATTAACCACAATAATTCACGGGGCTTTCGATATGAGCCATACAACAATCCGCGAAACATATGCAAATAGACGACAATAAAGAAAAACGATGCGCCGGTTGAGTGCATATAACGCAACAACCAGCCCATTGATACATCACGCATAATATATTCAACAGAACCAAATGCTTCAGCAGCAGAGGCTTTGTAAAACATGGCCAGCCAAATACCAGTTAATAATTGATTAACAAGTACAAATAAGGCTAATAAGCCAAAGTAATACCAAAAATTAAAATTTTTCGGTGCATAATACTGAGCAGCATGCTCATTCCACATCTTTGTGGCTGGAAAGCGAGCATCTATCCAGCCCATAAATCCTGATGATGACTTTTTCATTAGGCTGCCTTTTGATCTTCTCCAATGAGGATAACGGTATCACTAACATACTTGTAAGGTGGAACCACCAAGTTCAACGGTGCAGGGACGCCTTTAAAGACCCTACCTGCTAAATCGAATCGAGATCCATGACAAGGGCAAAAGAAACCACCTTGCCAGCTTGGTTCAACACTGCCGATATCAGGACGATACAACGGAACACAACCTAAATGTGTACAAATCCCAACTAACACCAAATATTCTGGTTTGATAGATCGGTATTCATTATGAGCATACTGAGGTTGTTGAACTTGTTCAGAAGTTGGATCGCGAAGTAAACTATCTAATTTCGGTAACTCTGATAACATTTGCTTAGTTCTGTGGATAACCCATATTGGTTGTCCCCGCCATGCGACTGTCATTTGAGCACCGGGTTCCAATTTGCTGATGTCAATTGAGACTGGCGCCCCAAGAGCTTGTGCTTTAGCACTTGGAAACCAAGAACAGATAAAAGGAGATGCGGCATAGGCTACACCAACCCCACTGATAACGGTTGTCGCGGCTGTTAAAAACCGCCGTCGACCGGTATCTACCTTATCATCACTCATTCATGCGCCTCCCAGACGGAATAATTCTTGAGTGTTTTTAACCTTCTAGCGCTTCTCTGTTAGAGATGGCGGCAAATTCTATCACAAATTTACTCGCCGCTGCACTGCAAGGCTCGCCAGACAAAACAATGCACTAGTCTACACGATATCGGGAGAAAAATTATAGGGTGTCAAGCAACTGATTTAGCAATCCAATTATAAGTTATTTATCATGTCCCCTCTCCCTTTTGGGAGAGGGTTAGGGCTTGTGCCGCCGTAGCATCTTAGCGAAGGCGCATGAGGGTCTTATTTTTGATAATATAAAGCACTCTAAAAAAGAGGTCAGACATCGCTATGAATTGGGTATTCTTCTTTCTAATATTCACCGCCTACTGCACCACCGTTTGGCAGCAATGGCATTGGGCTGCTAATGAGTCAGCTAATGCCTCTCCCATGCATGCGCTTACCGATCAATTACTTCATGGTGCTAACGATGCGGTTACCCTGGCGATTGGACTTGTCGGCGTCCTCGCTTTATTCATGGGGTTAATGCGGATTATTGAGCAAGCGGGCCTATTAGAAAATATTGCTAAATTACTTTATCCCTTATTGAAGTGGCTGTTTCCAGAAATACCAGCGAATCATCCCGCTTTTGGCGCGATGGTGATGAATTTGTCAGCCAATATGATTGGCCTTGGCAATGCAGCGACACCATTTGGTTTAAAAGCAATGCAGGAATTAGAAAAACTGAATCCCCATCCTGGGGTTGCCACAAATGCAATGGTCTTATTTTTAGCCATTAACACCTCTAGCGTCACATTGCTTCCTACAAAAATCATTGCCTTAAGAGCCAGTGCTGGCTCAATGGATCCAGCAGGCATCATTGCAACAACGCTAGTTGCAACACTCTGTTCAACCATTGTTGCGATTGCTGCCGCTAAATTATTACAACGGTTAGTGCCAACACCTGCCCCCACTATTACACCAACTTCAGTAGATGCAACGAGTGCCAATATTGAGCACTACCCTGTCTGGGTGAGCACGTTGGCCATTTTGTTTTTAGTGCTGTTAGTGCCTATCACTTTATCTTGGGGTAAAGCTTTTTCACCTTGGATAGTACCCTCTTTAATAGTGGCAGTTCTTGCCTATGGCCTATATAAAAAAATTGATATTTATAGCAGCTTTACTGAAGGTGCCAAATCGGGTTTTGATATTGCTCTAAAGATAATTCCCTTTTTAGTAGCAATGTTAGTAGCGATAGCCATGTTTCGCGCTAGTGGCGCCATGGATGCTGTCACTCATTTTATTGGCCCTTGGACATCTTCCATTGGCATACCCGCTGAAGCGCTGCCGATGGTTTTGATGCGCCCACTTTCAGGCTCAGGAAGTCTCGGCGTGATGTCGGATGTCCTTAATAATCCTGCGATTGGTCCTGATAGTTATACCGGATATTTGGTTAGCACCATGATGGGATCAACAGAAACAACTTTTTATATTCTGGCTGTTTACTTTGGAGCTGTTCAGATCCGACGTATTCGCCATGCCTTAGCAGCAGGATTAATTGCCGATGTAACAGGTATGTTAGCTTCAGTCTTTGCCGTTAAGATGTTGCTATTTTCTTAATATCGATGTTAGTATGTTTCCTTTCTTCATATGGTATATCGAAAAAATGTACACCCAAATGGCGCTTCTATCAGCTGCGGATGGCAATTGGGAGCTAGTTTACAAATTCATCAAAACTGGCCATGTTGATCTTAATGCTACTAATGCTTCTGATGTCAGGGGCGAATTTACACTCTTGGATTATGCCATTATGCAGAATCAAATTTATATCGTTAATGATCTTCGTCAACATGGTGCACGTATAGCACAAGAGTTAAGACAGCAAACCATTCAAACCGCCTTTAATCCCGAAATACTCACCCCAAAACCCTTTCGACCACATGAAGAACCTGAAATATATAACCATTTCATTCAATATTTTGAAAACATTTCTCAGATTCCAAAGACCGATATAAATCCACAGATTGAAGAAGTTTCCGATACTAAAAACGATCAAAAGAAAGTAAATAAAATACGAAAAATAAGTTAATAACTCAAATTAGCATTTCTTAACCAATGCTATTCTTTGCGCCTTGTCTGACTTCTATCTACGTACTAGTATGTCTACTTTACTATTGTCGTTTTCATACTATAGGAGTGAGCTATGTCCTTATTCGCAAGGATAGCGTATTTTATTAGTTTAATTGTTATCGGTATAACATCCGTACAAGCATCTTCAACAACCAGCTCTGAAAATGGTGCACACAATGCTACCTCAGGATCAGCTACTCACCACCATGCAACACCAAGCTCTGCTACTCATGCAGCAGGTTCATTGGATGAAGATGTCATCAAACTCAGAACAGACTGGGCTATTGCGAAATTTCAAACGCCTAAAAGCAAACAAATTCCAGAATTTGAGCAATTAATTCAACGCGCTCAAGCCTTGAATGAAAAAAATCCTAATCAACCTGAAGTAATGCTTTGGTATGCCACCATTTTGAGCACCTATTCTTCCATTAAAGGTGGCTTAGGCGTTCTTCCTCACGTTAAAAAAGCGCGAGCACTTTTAGAACAAGTTATCGCAGCTAATGGCCATATCGATAACGGTTTAGCTTACGGCGTTCTAGGGGCTATCTATGCCAGAGTCCCTGGTTGGCCAATTGCTTTTGGTAGCAAAGAAAAAGCTAAGCAATATTTGCAACAAGCTGTTCAGATCTCTCCTGAAGGAAGCGATTCAAACTTTTACTATGGTGATTTTTTAGTTGATGCTGGTGATTATGAACAAGCCAGAAAGCATCTTGATATTGCTCAAAAAGCACCGATACGTAAAGGCTATGATATTCAAGACAGAGGTCGCAAAACAGAAATTGCCGCTTCCTTAGCGAAATTGCAACGTTTAGGCCACTAATTTCATCTTCGTCATTGCGAGCACAGCTCGCAATGACGGAACAAATAAATTCCCACCCCACAACCGCATAAACAATCAGCTCTTTGGAACTTTTTCCGCTTTTGTGCTGTCAATTAAGTATTGATTGATCGATAAAAGTCAGTGCTGCCATGAAAGACAAAGCTGTTTTATTCATAGATGATGAAGAAAACATATTAAAAACGATCAGAAGGCAATTGCAACTTCATGGTTATCAAATCTATACAGCAATAAATGCTGAGCAAGCATACAGCATTCTAGAAAATGAAGATATTCATGTCGTTATTTCTGATCAAAGAATGCCCTCTATATCCGGAGTAGATCTCCTTGCTCAAATTAAAAATAGCTATCCTAAGACTGTTAGAATGATTTTAAGTGGCTATTCCGACTTTGACGTCTTGCAAGAAGCCATTAACAATAATGAAATATATCGATTTATTCCTAAACCGTGGGAAGAAGAGTATCTCATTGAGTCATTACAAAAAGCTTTCACTCTTTATGAAGAGCAAGAAAGAACAGACATTAAAAATAGAGTTCTTGACAATGCAATAGAAGGCGTTGTCATCACTAATGTAGATTTAAATATTTCCACCATAAATCTTTCATTCCAACTTTTAAGTGGATATAGCAAAAACGAACTCAATGATGTGTTAGTTTGGGATTTATTCTCAGACTTATCTCAAGATAAAACGGAGATTCATGATGAATTAAAATTAAACAAAATGTGGCAAGGAGAAACAAAATTAACGACCAAAAGCAATGCCAGTCTTAATGGTCTTCTCTCTATATCGGAAATAAACGATAAACAAAGAAATACAACTTTTTTCTCATTTTCATTTATCAATATTCCAGAATTAAAAGAAAAGAACACCGCATCAAACATATATATTAATATTGATCTGGAAACAGAGCTATTAAATAAAAATGGCTTTGAATCAGCACTAGAATCTATTTTGTTTTCAAATTTTAAAAATGATAATTTAAAGTATATTGTTATATTCTATTTCGAAAACTTTAGTTTACTATCTAATACATTTGGTTCGGACTTTTCCGCAGAAATGGCTTCAAGTATTAGTGCCATTTTAAAAAACAACACGAACCATGTTGAACTCTATGGCAGAATTTCTCAAAACAATTTTGCTCTTCTTATAGGTTCAAAAAAACTAAAAGAAGAATTAATCAAATTACTAGATGTCGTTCTAAGTCGTTTCAGTCATCCCATCATCATCAAAAATCAACCTTTTTACTTATGTCCTTCAGTTGGTGTCAGTGTTTTTCCAGATGATTCAACCAATGCACGCATATTAATTGATAATGCAAAAATATCCGCTCAGTATTCATTTGAAAAGAATAAAAAGACAACACTTTATTCACAGAACATAGATCATGAATTAAAAAACCGTTTTAACAATTTACAAATAGTCAACCCTGTAGGTAAATCCTGATGAATAATCAAATCCAAGAAAATGAAAATAATTTAGGAACTATTTTATTCGTAGATGACGAAGTAAATATTGCCAAAGCATTATTAAGGCATTTTGCAGGCCTGGGATATAATGTGGATGTCGCCCAGAGCGGTCAAGACGCTCTTCAAATTTTAAACAAGAAAGACATCGATGTGATTGTATCAGATATGCGAATGCCGGAAATGGATGGAGAAACTTTATTAAAAGAAGTTGCAACAAAATGGCCTGACACAAGTCGAATTTTATTGACTGGATATGCCGATATAAATAGCATCATCTCAACAGTAAATCATGGGAAAATTGATTACTGCCTAACTAAACCATGGCAAGACAATCAAATTGAATCGGCCATAAAAACATCAATCCAAGCAAAGAAACTAAAAGATAAAAATAAAGATTTACAACAAAAAATTGCACAACAGAACATTGAGCTCCAAACTATAAATGATACTCTAAAAGATACCGTTGAAAAACGCACTGAAGAATTGACTAGAACCTTAGCTGACATTAAAAATAATTATGCGTCGATGATAACAACATGTTTAAATCTTGTGAATTTGTACGATCCTAAATATATCAATCATAACAAAACCGTAGCCGAACTAGCTGTAAGCATTGCGAAAAAACTAGCCTTACCAGAAGAAGAAATTAACAATATTTACTTTTCTGGGCTTGTATACAATGTTGGAAAAATTGGAATATCAAAATTAATCACAGAGAAAGCGTACAAAGCATTGCTCCCCGAGCAAAAAAGAATATTTGAACAATATCCCCTATTAGGCGCAACGGCGCTATCTTCAATAGATAATTCAGAAAATATTGTGCGCACAATATTAGCTCATCGTGAGCGATTTAACGGAAAAGGTTATCCTCATAATTTATCAAAAGAAGACATTCCATTTAATGCAAGAATTTTAAGTTTAGCTGTTGATTTTGAACAATTACAGATGGGATTATTATTAACTGAAAAACTTTCAAAAATTCAGGCAGTTTCTTATCTGGAATCCTATCGAGGAATTTATTATGACCCATTAATTGTGGATACTTTTGTTGATATATGCCGCTTGAATTAAAACCAACTAATTTTAGAGGTATACAAGAATAGAACTGGTTCACATTGAATAAGGTTTAACGCATGTCAGATGAAATGTACCAAAGAGAGAAAGCAGCCAGAAAGAAAGCTGAAAATTTACTTGAAAGCATGTCAAAAGAACTTTTTCAGTCTAATGAAAAATTAAAAAACAAAAATAAGATATTAAAATTTAAAAATGATGCGCTGGGCCTTTTGATGGTGCTAATTGAATATGTCCAAAAAGATGACACAGACCTCAATGACTCATTAAAAAAATATCTTAACGAGGTTTGTAAGTTTTGCAAATGGCCTATAGGGCATATTTATTTTTTAGATCATGAGATTAAACAAAATAATCCAAATGATGAGTATATTGTTCCAAGTGATATTTGGTTTATAGAAAATGAGGAAAAGTATAAACTTTTTGTTGAGAAAACCATGATGACTTCCTTTAAAGTTGGTGAAGGCTTACCTGGGAAGGTGGTCGAAAAATCTGAGCCTGTATCAGTACATAATTTAGCAGTGCAAAATTTTTATGAAATAATTCCTTTTGCAAGAATTGACGTATGTCAAAAAGTTGAACTCAAAAACGCATTTGCTGTTCCCCTATTCCATGAAGGTGAAATATTTGCTATCGCTGAATTCTTTTCGGGCATCGAACAACCTGATAGAAAACAGTACCTCAATTTTGTAATAAACTCCGCTTCGCATATCAATACTGTTCTAGAAAGAAAAATATCAGAGAAAACTTTAAAAACAAAAAATATTGAACTGGAAAAAGCACTTGCTGAGATAAAACAAATTCAAATGCAATTAACCCATTCTTCAAAAATGGCTTCGCTTGGACAATTAGCTGCTGGGGTTGCTCATGAAATTAATAATCCAATTGCCTATTTAGAAAGCAATTTACGTGTCCTAAAAAAGTATGTTCAATTTTATAATGGCGTTAGAGAATCTCGTCAACAGTTTTTTGACAAGGTATTGAATCAATTCTCAGGTGATTTAAATGAAAAAGAAAAATACGACAAGGACAGTGAAAAAATTGGAATCGTTCTTGAAGATATTGATAATCTCGCTACAGAATCTTTAGAAGGTGTGCGCCGCGTAAGTGAAATTGTTTCTGGACTTAAATCCTTCGCCAGATTAAATGAAGCAGAATATAAAGAAGCAAACGTAAATGATTGCATTGAATCAACTTTAAAAATGATGTGGAATGAACTTAAATACAAGTGTGAATTAAAAAAAGAATTTTCTGAACTGCCTGCCATCAAATGTAATGCCGGCCAATTGAATCAAGTTTTTATGAATTTGTTGGTAAATGCTTCTCATGCCATAGAAACTAAAGGATTGATTACAATCAAAACCTTTTTAAACAAATCCGATATTTGCATCTCGATTTCGGATACAGGACGTGGAATACCTAAAGAAAATATTAATAGTATATTTGAACCTTTCTTCACAACAAAACCGGTCGGTGTTGGCACGGGACTTGGACTTTCAATATCCTATGGCATTATTCAAAAGCATGGTGGCAAAATTGAGGTGCAATCAGAACCAGGTGCAGGAACTACATTCCTGGTGAGTTTGCCCCTAGAACCTAAAGAAGCATCAAAAACTTAATTTTACCTGCTGACAATTTTTCTGGATCATTTTCACTATCTTATCGACCACTTCAAGATCATAACCCATCGCTTTAAAATGATTTCTTTCATCTTTAGCTACCTCTAAAATCAATTCGATCTGCTGCGTAAACATTTCTTTGAATGCAGGATAAGAATAGCCTCTTTTTTGACACAATAATTGCCAATGTGATGCATTGATCTCTTCTTTATCAAAGATCCCCCCACCTTCATTGCCATTTGATTCGATGAATTCCCTATCATGCATGTCACATCATAAAAGGGAGCTAACTGTAAATGTTTTGGTGATAAATAAATTAAGGAATAATTTTTACCATGGGCATTGGTATTTCCTAAGAGATAATTGAATATAATCATTTTCATAAAACGATTGCGTTCAATTGCGGGAATATTTGTTTTTTGTAGTAAATTAAAACAACCTTTAAAGCTTGGCCCCCCATCCTTTTGAAACTTATGAGAAGGCGCAATACCTAATGCTTGGCAAAAGTCTTCTTGATGATAATGCTTTATAGTATCCCCTTGAATTTCTCTATCAAACCGTTTGATTAATAGGTAATCTATATTGGCTGCTTTGCGTAGCTCAATTTCTGCCATTTGCAGATCTAAACGTTGCCCAAGACGCATACAAAAAAATTCATTCCAGACTAATTCTTCGAAAGGCGCAATAGCAGGTTTTATGATATGGGTTGTAAAACACCCTTTTTCAGGCATGGCTGCTTTACCATCGATCAAGCAAACTGCCACTTTATCTTGAACACCAGATAGGGACATTCTAAAACCTTCGTGATCAATAAAAAAAGGAGCTTGCGGTAAGGTCTGTAAACGATGGGCTAATTCCTTTTCTGAGAGAACGTCACCCTTAAGCCTCGAAGTATCACATGGCTCAATCGCTTCTGATAGAAGATGAAATGAAATTGCACCTGCGCAGTCATACCCAAGGATTTGTAACATATCAAAAGTGTTATTTGAATCTATTCCGAGCATTTTACTAAGTGAATAATGTATTTTATCTCCTTCTGGCATCAATCCTGCAAAATAGGGATAACAATGCTGATGATCAAAAGACTTTTCACTCAGTGGCATGGAAAGAGACAGGGGATGAGTTGCATCCTTTAAATAAGAAAAGTGCATCTTTTTTTTATGATTGAATTCCAAAATCCCAGCCGGCTTACCAAACAGTCGAACATAGAGCTTATTTTCCTCCATGAGATTTATCCTCTTGTAGCAGCGGTAAGCGTGCATCTATGCGTATACCTAGCATGCTTGCTACCATCAAAGCTTTATCTAATTCGCAAGATGCTTTACCCTTCTCAAGATCTTGGATAAATCGAATTCCCGTGCCACAGGCTGCTGCAAGTTCCTTCTGGGTCATATGGATGGCCTTACGTACCCTTTTAATAAGGTTACCAAATTGGCGCGAAGAGCTAATTATTTTCATAGTGATAGAGCACCGTACGGGAATATTTAAGTAGTTTAGCATAGAAAAAAAGTAAAAGGATCCCTATCGGTACTTTTTAATTGTTTAGTAAGTTGAAACCTAGTTAATGATCCCTTACGGGATTGTATTTGGAGAGAAGATGTTTACTGGTATCGTTCAAAGCACAGTAAAAGTGTCATGGGTGGAGCATTCACCACTTTTAGCACAATATGCACTAAAAGTTCCTTCACATTTACTGCACGGGCTTGTTATTGGAGCGAGTATTAGTGTCCATGGGATCTGCCAAACGGTCGTTTCCATCAATGAAGATGAAATCGCCTTTGATGCTATGGAAGAAACCCTTAAACGTACTACCGTTAAATTTCTGACCCAAGGGCAATTAGTTAACTTTGAACGTGCTGCCAAAATGAGTGATGAAATAGGCGGTCATTTATTATCAGGGCATATCATTGGAACAGCCACCATTAGCAATATCGCTGTTCCTTCGAAAGAACAACGGATCCTCACCATTTCCTGCTCTCCTGACTGGATGAAATATATTCTACCTAAAGGTTATATTGCCCTAAATGGTGTCAGTCTCACTGTCGTAGATACTGATCCTAAAGGATCATTTACCGTTCATTTGATTCCAGAAACCTTAAGAGCCACTACTTTTGGTTTTGCCAGTGAGGGTGAGCGGATTAATATTGAAATTGATAGTCAAACGCAGGCAATTGTGGATACTGTGGAAAGAGTTTTAGCCGCAAGAAATCTCTAGAACCAAAATGGTGGGCACACTTTCCTCCTACGCTAAGAGCTACGGACGACAGGTCGTTTTGCCCACCCTACATTGATTACTTTAATTTTCTCTGCTGATATTGAGTGTACTGATCTGATTTATGCCATGCTTCACTCAATTCTTGTTGCTCAAATGGTATAGGAATCATCCTTTGGGCATTACCTCGATGCGCTTTCAACATGGGCAATAATGTGGCTTTACTTTTCTCAATTTCAGCTTTGCGGCTACCGCCCATCCATGAGGTGTACTCTCTATCGATTTTACTCATCTCTGCTTTAAGAGCTGAATCTCTTTTATCCAGAACATGTTGAATATCTGGTTCATGTTGATGAGATGATGCAAAGGCTTGCCGTTTTAACATTTCACTATTTAAAAGCTTGGCCTTAACTGCTTTCTCTTCGTTATGAACTTCAAAGGCTGTTTTAGCAGGAGTTTGCGTAGACCATGAAAAAGCGCTAAATAATCCTGATTTCTTTTCAACTTGCGGCGCTGCGGGAGGAAGTGGTGCTTCTTTTAAACCCAATCTTTGAAATTGCTGTTCTAATGTTTCCAAAGCTAATTGGGTCTTTTGATCTTCAATCTTTGCTTTGACCTGAAGCACGGCTTGATGTTTTGCTTCATCAAGATCCATCAACTTAAGATCTGATAAATAGTCATTAAGCGTTTGAGCCTCACCTTGAGAAATGCTCTTTGCCGAGTATTCACCCAATTTACCCTCCTTACGAATAATTTGTGATTTGGGTGCGATTGGATTATCGGGAGCATCTTTTAAGGAACTGCTAAATTGATGAAGAGGATGTTCACTTCCTTTCTTCTTTTCTGCTGTTGTATGTGGAAATATTACCGCAGGATCTTTCACCGGTCCCGTTGTGACAGCAGTTACTGCTTCTACAACTGGATGAAGCTTTTGCTTAAGTGCTGCTAGTGCTTCTGGTTTTACATGTTTTAATTCGTCTGATTTATTCGATGGCTTTATTGCTTTAAGACTATCTTTAAATTTCTGTAAAGCTTCAGGCTTAACTCTATCTAAACCTTTCGTTGCTAATTCTTCACTACTTGAGGCAGGTCCATCTGTAGACATATCAATCTCCTTGTTCTCTCAAACGCTGATCGGATATATTCTTACAACGTTGCAAGATAATCTCGCAACTTCATAACCATGACACAAGCGATTTCTAAAGTCAGCAAAAAGATGTTTTGCACTACAGCGAAAGCATTAATCACTTGTTATTAAAGGAGTTTATTTCATAAAGGCAAGTTTTGGCGAAGCAATATAATACTGACAAAGAGTACAGACCACATAAGAAAAAAGTTTAGTTTACTTTCTTAGTTCCTAGTTCTTCTATAAGCGCAACAATCGATTCAAATCCTGCTTCTTGCGCTAATTGTGCAGCCTTGGATTGATAGGAAACATCGATTTCGCTGCCCGCTTCCTCTAATAGATATTTCACCACATCTGAATACCCCATTTTGGCTGCGCTTTCTAATGCCTGCCCTTTATAAACAGTTGAAATTTCATTTCCTGTTTGTTCTAATAACCATTGCACCATTTCAAATTGTCCATAACCAGCTGCATCTTTAAATACATTCCCTAAATTGTACTGATTAAAAGCATTCACCACCGATCCATGACCATAATTTTCAGCTATTCTTGAAGCCTGATTTTTATCTTCAATATGAATGTCATTACCAGCATTTTCTAAAATGCATTGCACGACTGTTAGGTAACCTTTAGAAGCTGCCAATGTCAAAGCACTTTCTTTATCAACATTGTCAATTTCATTACCTACTTGTTGTAAAAGGCATTTCACAATGTCGACAGCGCCAATTTCAGAAGCATAATTAAGAGCACTTCCCTTATCTACACTATTAATTTGCGCGTGTGGAGAATCCAAAAGGTACTTTACAACACTCAAGTTGCAATGCTGAGCTGCTAAATTAATCGCTCGACTTTTACTGCTATAGTTTATCTGGTTATATGCATGTTCAAAAAGTGTTTGAATGGCTTTAGCATGCCCTTTTTCTGCAGCCTCTTCTAATGCTCTCCCTAAGAATCCTGCGGTAATCTCATGTTGAAATTCATTTAGCAACACTTTCAAAACTTTACTATGTCCATTTGCTGCCGCATTTTGTACAGCCTGCCCTTTAACATCTGTAGACATTGTATTTTTCTCATATTGTAAAATACTTCGAACAACGCCTAAATGCCCTTGACCTGAAGCAGCCTCAAATGCTTGCTCAATTGCTTTGGCTGTCATTTTAAATTGATTCTCTAGGAACCAAACCGCAACGTTCACATTTCCATTGGATGAGGCCTTAATAAATGCCTCAATAGTGCCCCCCACATCCAATCTATTTAAAGCATCGATATGGCCATTTCCGGCAGCTAAAATAAAAAGATCGCGCTTATCTTCAGATGAGAGAGGTGATGTATCAATCACATCAAGATTGCCAGTTAAACTTGAAAAGAGTAAGCACATTGTTTCACTTTTTGAAAGACCTGATATTTTTATATTTTTTAACTTTTTGATCTCTTTTAAAAATAGGCTTTTGGGATTGTTTTGATACGCTTGTGGCTTGGTTTGTAAAAGATAAGGAAAATATTTATCACAGAATTCTTGCCAAATTGATTTATTTTCAACCAAAGTATTAAATTCAAAATTAATAGCATGTATTTTGGCAAGTAAATCAGGTTCCAATAACGGGAACAGTAATTCAATTAATACACTTTTTGGTAACGTATATAGGACTGGATTAATAGTGTGTGTTTCGTTTATATTAAAGCGACTTTTTTCCAAGCGCATAAATTTACAGCACCATTGGTTGTAAGGGTATTACAAATGAGTATAAACGCTCTGTTGGATGCTTGGGTGAACTCCTATTCTTTATATTATTTCTTCCTAGATGGGGGGGCCATAAATTCAGGTCCCACTGGGTGTTTTACGTGCTCGTTTAGAATCCTATCAATTTCTTTAAACGCTTTTTCATCCAGTTTCCACCCCATCACTTCATCTATATCATCAAGCTGATTTGGATGACGAGCACCCCAAAGTGCAATAGTATGACCTTTATCTAAAACCCACCGTATAGATAATGCCAATACACTCTTATTGTAATTTTCTCTGGCAAACTTGTTTAACGCTTCAACTGCACTTATATATTCTAAAAATAATGGTTTTTGAAACTTTGGATCATTCTTTCTCAAATCATCTCCTTTAAAGGTAGTCTGCGCATTCATTTTCCCGCTTAATAAGCCTCGACAGATGGAACCATAAGCAAGAGTACTAATGCCATTTTTTTCAGTATACGAAAAAGTTTCTTTTTCAATGGCACGTTCAAACAGATTAAATGGATCTTGAGAAGTATGGATAGGAGCCGTTTTTCTAAAGGCTTGTATTTGGCTTGGCGAAAAATTGCTGACACCTATCGCTTTTATTTTTCCTTGTTTTTGGAAATCGAGCAAAGTTTGCGCCGTCTCTTCAAAGGGAACAGATTCATCTGGCCAGTGGATTTGATAGATGTCAATATAATGGGTTTGTAGACGCTTTAGAGAATCTTCTAGTTCCTTTTTTAATCTTGCGGGAGATGAATTTCGAGTAATTTTGCCATCATTCCATTCCAATCCTGCTTTTGTTGCAAGGATAATGCTATCTCTTGCCCCATATGCTTTTAAAGCTTTACCAACGATTTCTTCTGAAACCCCAAACCCATACACGGGCGCTGTATCAATTATTGTTATACCTTTCTCAAATGCTTTAAGAATGGTATTAATCGACTCTTTTTCATCTGTTCCACCCCAGGCCCAGCCACCAATAGCCCAGGTGCCTAAACAAATTCGTGATGGTTTTATAGACAAAGAGGGAATATTAAGTGTTTCCATGGTAATCCTCTTATTAATTATTTGCTATGTATTTATCCAATGATTCTCTACACAGATTACTTTTTAATTTTTTCGTAAAAGTAAGACATTAAATAACGCGAGGAGTTCCAAAGGTTTAAGCTTACATACACGGAGCTTTGATTTAGTGACCAGTCATTTTTTGTCTTCGTGCGACGCCGGTATCTAAGTTTTGTAATCGTTGGCTAGTAGCAGCAACGTCTTTTTCTAAAGCATTTAATACTTTACTCAGTGAAGATTTTCCTAACTTCCCATCACGGACCTCTTTTTTAAGCTCTGTGATCTTATCAGATAAGTTTGCCAGACTCTCAAGGGTAGGATAAGTTTTAAGCATATTAATCATTTTTTGTAATTCATCGATTTGTATTTGTCGTTTAGGATCTACACCACCATGAGCAAAAAGTAATTTTTTAACGCCTTTTCTATCTTTTGCGTGTTGTTGATATTGAATTTCAACGCTAAGATCACCTGAATATTTATTACACATATCTTTTATAACGGATTCAACCGATGCCTTTCTGCGATCTTTCGCAGCTTCTGGTGTAATTTGCTTAGCTTGCACTTTCATTTCATCTTGCTTGATCTCAGATTGAACTTGCTTTAATCCAACTTTAAAGTTGTCTAACCGTTTAACCAGTTCTTGGCATTTTTCAGCTTTCAAAAATTGTTCTTTACATTCTTTTTCTTTTTTAATCCATTCCTCGCTGTTTGCTGGAAGTTTAGATAAATTTTTCTCCTCAATCGTGGCCATTTTTCGATACGCTATCGCTTGAAGCTCTAATACAGCTTTTATATCATCAAAATATTTAAAACACTTCTCTAAGCTGGCTGCATCATCAGCATTTACTTTTATCTTACTCAGGACTGCCCAAACCTTTTCTTGAGAAGCTTGGTTTGGTTTATCAATAAAATCCATCGCAGTTTCATATAAAGAATTCAGGGGTAGATCCATCTGCTTCAATTCATTTAAAATAGCAGCCTTAAAGCTATCTCTTTTTGCATTTGCTGCTTCATTTGAAGCTTTATATTCTGAAGTTAAAATATCTATATCTTTCGTAAATTCATCTTGCACGGGCTTGAGCTTCATTGCTTCTTCGGCTTTACGATTTGCCTCTAGTATTTGCTCTTGTCGTTTTTTATCTTCTGCTTCTTTTTGTGCTTTTAATTGTGCTTCTCGCTCTGCATCTTCTTTTAGTCGCTGTTCTTCTAAGGCTTTTTCCTTTTCCATTCTCTCTTGTTCTTCTTTCTCTCTGGCTGCTTTAGCAGCCTCCATTTCTCGTATGGCTTTTTGTTCGACCTCTGAAGAGGCTGGACCAAGTTTAGCTGAAATATCAAGCACGTTAGCTAGTAACCGATCAGCAATAGCTTTAGCCTTTATATTGCGTTCTAAGAAGGGATCATTTTGAGCAGAAATTTCCATCGATTTATCTAAATCACCTGCTTGGTGATAGATAATTCTTCTTTGATCTTCCAAATCATATACGTCTTTACGTAACGAAGTAACTCTATTGTAAACGCTCAATATTTCAAGAATTTTATTAATTTCTTCTTTACTATTATGTTTCTCATTGAGAAGCTTAATAAATTCTTCGATATCTTCTTGTCCTGGCAATGATACCCTTTCTCGAATTAACGCAACCGCTATTCTATCAAAGGCACCCATAACATCAGAGCCACGTGCATTCATCAGACTATTGAATTTTGACCATTGCTCACTCAATTCTCTTTTTTTAGATTCCTCAGCTTCGAGGATTTCGTCTTCTGTAGGCATAACTAACCCCTGAACATTAGAAAAACAGCTTTATAAAATTAAGATTAAGGATGACTAGAAAAAGTTCCGTTATTTGAAGTGAATATGCACGGAAATATGAAGATGTGATAACAGATGGAGGGCACGCTAAAAGCTTAGCCCACCCTACAAAACTGAAGAATTAAGATCTAGCTACTTTTTGCCTTTGCCTGCTAAAAATTCCACATTTAAATAATCCTCTTGCCAGTAGTTCCCGCTATTAGCGGGCACTACTTCCTTGTTTTTTTACGCTGCGCACGAAATAAATTCGTGCTTGCGGCAAAGGGGGAGAATTGCGATTCTCCCCCTTTTCAATCCCCCATCGCGGCTGGAGAAATTGCTTGATTACTTTTTTCCCTTACCTGCTAAAAATTCCACATTTAAATAATCCTCTTGATAGTACTTTAAATATTCCATATAGCTGCCCTTAAAGTCTTTGATGCCTTGCTTGGTAATGGCAATTACTCTAGTGGCCACTTGATTCACAAAATGTCTATCATGGCTAACCAGCAATAAGGTGCCTGGATAGGCTTTTAAGGCTTTGCCCAGAGCTTCAATACTTTCCACATCTAAGTGGTTGGTTGGCTCATCCATGATCAGCACATTTGGTTTAGCTAGCATAATATTAGCCAATAATAAACGCGCTGCCTCACCCCCACTTATCTGCAAGATGCTTTTTTCCACTTCATCTTTCACAAATAAAACTTGTCCCAGCATATGACGAATTTTAACGCTGGTTTCACTGGAGGCTTCATGAGAAAGCCATTCCATGACTGTTACATTGTCTTTTAAGGCTTCATGATGATCTTGGGCAAAATAAGCCGTTTGGGTTTCATATCCCCATTCAACCGTTCCGGTATCTTGTTGGACAAGGCCTAGAATAATTTTTAAAAAGGTTGATTTACCGATACCATTTGGACCAACAATTGCCACTTTTTCGCCACGTTTAATATCCACTTTGACATCTTTTAAGACTTGTTTTTCGCCAAAAGATTTTGATATTTTCGAAGCTATCAACACTTGCTTGCCAGAAGGTCTTTTGCATTGAAAATCAAAGTGAGGTGCAATTCTGGAAGAATTTTTAATATCGGGCAATTCTATTTTATCAATCATCTTAACGCGAGATCTGGCTTGTGTGGCTTTGGAAGCTTTCGCTTTAAATCTATCGACAAATTTTTGCAAGTTAGCAATTTTATCTTCAAGATTTTTCTTTTCTTGAAGCTTTTGCCCCATGATGATTTCTTTATTCACTAAAAATTTATCATAGTTTCCTGGATATTCTCGAATTTCACCATAATCGATATCTAAAATACTTGTGGCCACATTATTTAAAAATTTAATATCGTGCGAAACAAACACTAATAAACCTTTAAAATTATTTATTAAATATTCTTCTAACCAGCAGATGGTAATCATATCCAAATGGTTGGTTGGCTCATCAAGCAATAGAATATCTGGGGCACCAAATAAGGCTTGCGCTAAAAGAACCCGCATTTTAAAACCACCAGAGAGAAATGAGAGTGGCTTTTCGTGATTTTCAAGTGGAATGCCAAGTCCTGTTAATAGCGTATGAGCCTGCCCTTCAGCCATGTAACCATCATGATGCGCTATCATTTCTTCGATTTCACTAAAGCGTTGGGTTGCTCTATCTGTCCATTCCCCGGTTAATAGCTCTTCTTTTTCTTCTAAAGCTTTCCACAATTCCGCTTTTCCTTGGATAACAACATCCAACACTCTAACATCTTCAAAACGAAATTGATCTTGGTTAACCCAACCAACATTCATCCCCTTGGGTACGGAAATTTCACCAAGACTTGGCGTTTCTTCCAGCATCATTAAGCGTAACAAGGTACTTTTACCGGAACCATTAGAGCCGACAATCGCATAACGCTTACCGGTTAATAGTAATAAGTTCACTTCGTCAAAGAGTAACTTTGAACCGTAGTGCATTGATAATTCTGTCATTGAAATCATAATAATTCTCTATCTTTACTGAATGGCAAAAAAAAAGGCGACCTAGGCCGCCTTTTTTTATCGCTGAACTGTTATCGTTTAGAGTACTGTTCAACTTTACGCGCTTTGCGGTGACCGACCTTTTTACGCTCTACTTCACGAGAGTCACGTGTTACATAGCCTGCTTTACGAAGAATACGACGGAATGATTGAGCACCTGATCCGCCTTCGCCTTCATCGCTTTCAACAGGCACTGCACCTTCTTCATCATATTCAAGAAGGGCACGGGTGATACCATGACGAATGGCGCCCGCTTGTCCCATTGGACCACTACCAGCCACATTCACTGTGACATCAAATTTATTTTCCAATTCCAACAACACTAAAGGTTGTCTGACGATCATATGAGCCGCTTTACGGCCGCCAAAATAATCTTCTAGCGTTTTATCATTAACAATAATTTTCCCGGTTCCGCGTTTTAAATAAACACGCGCTCGGCATGTTTTACGCCGACCAGTTCCATAATGTTGTGCTTGTTTTGTTGTCATGCGTTGCCCAAAGTTAATAATTATACGAGAGTTAATTCTTTTGGTTGTTGAGCTTGATGAGGGTGTTCAGTCCCTGCATATACCCACAACTTCTTAAACATCTTTCTACCCAAAGGACCTCTTGGCAACATCCGCTTGATGGCCAACTGGAGGATGCGCTCTGGGTGAGTTGCCCGCATCTTCTCTAAGGTAACTGCCTTAATTCCACCAATATAACCTGAGTGAGAATGGTAGATTTTGGTCTTTTCTTTCTTACCAGTTGATTGCACTAACTCAGCGTTGATTATCACAACAGCGTCGCCAGTGTCTTCATGTGGTGTATAAATGGTTTTGTGCTTGCCACGTAAAATAGCAGCAACACGTGAAGCTATACGACCAATAGGCATCGTTTTAGCATCAACTATAAACCAATCGCGTTTAATGTCTTGCGGTTTCGCGACATAGGTTCTCATAAACCTGTTACTCCAAAGGGATGATAGAGACTCAAAGTTGGCGAATTATACAAAACCGTCACCCATGTGACAATGGATATTCGTGTATTTCTTACTAATCGCTCTAAATACTCCAGATCTTGTCCCCTCTCCCCTTGTGGGAGAGGGTTAGGGTGAGGGTTTCTGGGTGTCTGGAGGACTCGACGGCAATAAAAGCCTGTTCACTATCTTACCTTGAAGGATATGCTGGTCAATAATTTCATCAATATCGTGGGTATTTTCGTAGTGATACCACACACCTTCTGGGTAGATAACTAACACCGGGCCTAGCTCACAACGGTCCAAACAGCTTGTTGTATTAGCGCGACATTCGCCAGCTTTATGCAAACCCAATTTTTTTAATCGCTTCTTGGCATAATCGCGTAACTCTTCCGCATTGCCCTGGGCGCAACATCGCTTGCCACTGGCGCGCTGATTTATACAAAAGAAAAGTTGGTGTTGATAATACATAATTGGTCCTAGCTGAGCTGTGTTGTATATTACCAGCTAGGGTCTAATATGGGCAGTCTCTATGGCTATCACTGAAAATCCAAAGCAAGAAGCTCAAATAGTGAATGGGCTTGCAAGCCAATGTGTTAAATGTGCGCTCTGCTTACCGCATTGCCCAACTTACGAACTGACCAAAGATGAAAATGAATCGCCTCGTGGTCGGATTGCGTTGTTTCAAGCGCTTGCCCAAGAAAAATTACCGCTCACAGCAAAAGCCCAAATCCATCTTGATCAATGTCTTGGATGTCGCGCTTGTGAACGTGTTTGCCCAGCGCATGTTGAATATGGTCAGTTGCTGACTTTAGGTCGAGCTTTATTAAAGGAATTGCCACATCAAGGCCCTTTGCCTAAGCCACCGTTCACTACCAGATTTTTAAGTTGGATCTTAGTAAAGCCAGCCTATCAACGCAGCTTACATTGGGCATTGTGGCTTATACAAAAATGTGGCCTGCGCCAGTTAGCGCGTTTTTTAAAGCTCCCCACTCTTTTCGGCTTACAATCTTTAGATCAATTGATGCCATCCGTTTCTAAACCAATGAATTTTCAGCCGTTATATGAACCAATTGGCCCCAAACGGGGCAGTGTGATGCTCTTTACGGGCTGCATTTCTTCTCTTACCGATCAAGAAACACTGGCAGCAAGCATTTTTGTATTACGACGCCTAGGGATGCAAGTACATGTGCCCACTTCACAAACCTGTTGTGGCGCCATTGCAACCCATGCCGGTGATTTAAAAGAAGCGTATCGCCTGGCCCAGCAAAATAGCAAAGCATTTGATCAAAAGATTGATTACATTATTACGACTGCTACCGGTTGTAGCGCTGTGTTACAAGAAGTAGGTTCACATTTTAGTTCATTATCTGATTCAAAAGACGA
Source organism: uncultured Pseudomonadota bacterium (assembly GCA_963829835.1). Lineage (GTDB taxonomy): Bacteria > Pseudomonadota > Gammaproteobacteria > Berkiellales > Berkiellaceae > Berkiella. Next base: position 2,103,018 of record CAWHKC010000004.1, on the reverse strand, counting down.
AAACCTAAAAGCCTTTTCATCAAAAGTGACCGATATTGTCACCTTTATACAAAAATGTGAGTGGCCAAGCGATGTAAAACCTGAATGCTTAGCGACGCAGATTATTTTGCATACGCCTTGTACCCGTCGTAATGTGTTGAAATCACCGACAGATCCCTTACAACTATTAGCAAGAATACCCGAATTGTCCTGCAAAACTTTCACCTCCCCCCACTGTTGTGGCGCAGCAGGTACTTATATGTTGGATCATCCAGACATAGCATCGCAATTAGCACAACAATTACTATCAGAATTAGGTAATAACCAAGTTAACTTTATAGCAACAACCAATGTAGGTTGTGCATTACATCTTCAAAGACAGGTAAAAAAGGAATATCCTTTAATAAAAGTTGCCCATCCGGTAACTTTGTTAGCTCATGCATTAGGTTTTTGATTAAGTAGCTACTTTTTGATATAAAGTATGCTATCTTTATAGCGTTAAAACGCTAACAGAAATTTTTTTTCACAAGTGTGTCACTAAGGAGAGTACTAATAATGGCTGCGAAAAAGAAATCAGCAACTAAGGCTAAACGGAAGGCTCCAAAGGCCAAAAAAGTAATGGCTCGGAAAGGCCCTAAAGCCGCTAAGCGTGGCGCTGTGAAGCGTGCTACTGCTAAACGTGCAGCTAAGCCAGCAGCTGCTGCTACGAAAAAAGGACCCGTTTCAGTTGGTCGTAAACCTTTTAGCAAATCCCAATTAATGTCTGAAATTGCTGAACGCACCGGCGTAGCTAGAAAAGACGTTGCTGCTATGATGGAAGCTGTTGGTCATATCATCGAAGCTCATTTACTAAAATCCGGCCCAGAAATGTTCTCATGGCCTGGCATGTTCAAAATCCTCGTGATCAAGAAACCTGCTACCAAAGCGCGTCAAGGCGTTAATCCTTTCACCGGTGAAACCATGATGTTCAAAGCTAAACCTGCTAGCCGTCGTGTTAAAATCCGTGCATTGAAACAACTTAAAGCAATGGCTGCGTAAGCTGTTGACTATTTAGTTGAATAAAGAAGGGGCTATTGGCCCCTTTTTTTGACAATCACTTTTTTATTTAATGCGCTTAAGGACAGGATACCTGAGGATAAATTCATCAGAAGAAGCGCTAGAGGTCGAACTTGATGCAATTGGCTGCAAGGTTGATTTTTCAAATTGCGTCAAAACAGCTTGAGATTGTGTGGTATCCTCTACAATTTCAATCTCCACATCATCTTCATCAGTGCTATCCATACGTTCTTCTGGCAGAAGGTACTCATACTTCAATTTACTTCCCATACGGTGTTTTCGTGATCTTGAATTAGCTTGCCCCTGCGCTTTGAATTCACTAAAAAACTCTTGAAAGCAACTAGCCATGTCTTTATATTTTACATATAAGGCATATTCTTCATTGGTTATTTCAAAATAGGGTGGCGGGTTATTAACCGATAATCCAGATCTCATCCGGATTGACTGCGCATTCAATGATCGCTTTAATTCTTCGAGGCTATACAAAATCTTGCTAATTCTTTGAGCCTCTTCTTGACGACCTTGATCTCCAATTGCTTTATATAAATCATCAGTTAGTATTTGGCAATATTGATTAATGACTTTAAGAGACAAATCAATAATCTCACCATTTTTCATTCGATCAAAGCAAGATAATAAAAAATCTTTAAGTTCAAAATTGCTTAATTGTGTCGATAGTATAAGCACATCCACCAATGTTTCTAGTGTATTATTTTCTTTTGCATCTGATAAATAATAACGAAAATACATATAACGCACCTCAAATCTTATGCTTATTTTTACTAAACACCCAAAATTTCACATCTACCGTCACGGTAAGTGCATCTAGTGCAAAGACTTTATCCTGCTGCTCTTTTGAAGATTTAAAATAAAAGGGTGTCATGGTGAGTAAATGACGAATATCTTCTTTGGTTGTTAATTCACATTGATACTGAACAGGAACAGTCTGATCTAATTCAAAATGTTCATTCGCCAAATCCAACATTTTATCTTGAACTTTGAATGTTACGGTATCAAATAAACTATTTCTTAATTCAATTAAATGGTTATGCTCTGGTGCACAAAGAATAAGCCTGCCCTGCTCGTTCAAAACCCGATGAAATTCTTTAAAATCATGTGGCGCAAAGATGGCTGTGACAACATCTAGCGATTGCGCAAAAAAGGGTAATCGAACCACGCTGCCGACAAACCAAGATATATTCTTACTTGCAGACGCTGCATATTTGATAGCTTCTTTAGAGATATCCACACCGTAGTAATCATGATGAGGAAACTTTTCACTCAAAGATCGTAAATAATAGCCCTCGCCACAGCCGCTATCTAGAATCCGAAGAGATTGGCTGGATATCAAACCCTGTAGCGCTGTTGCAATACCTAAATAAAAGTCCTTGTTTAAAAACGCCAAGCGCGATTGAATCATTTCTTTATTATCACCGGGATTGGCCGTTTTCTTTTGATTAACAACCAAAAGATTGACATAACCTTGGCGAGCTTTATCAAATTGATGGCGATTAGCGCAGGCATAATATTTATCGTTTTTAATTAAGGGTGCGTCGCAATGGGGACATGCCACAATTGAATCAAGCACTTGATTCATCACCTTAAGATACTTTTAAAACAATAGGGGTTGGGAAGGATTTCGAAAGATATTTTCGCCCATACTGTTGGATCCCTAAAAGGGTTAGCGTGCCAATACAACTCCATGCAATAACCCAAACAATCGTTTGTAGGGGATGTATCATAAAAGTGGCACATTGGTAATAAATGACCGCCATGGCATAGGCAAGGCCGGTCGTCCAGCATACTGAAAATAAGGTCCACCCTTTTTGCACTTCACGCACCATCGCTGCCGTGGCAGAAACACAAGGGAAATACAGAAGCACAAATAACAAATAAGCAAAAGCATTGGCCTGACCATTAAATCGCCGCACCATTTCACCATAGGCATGATGATTTAATCTCTCTTCGGGTGAGCTCGCAGCAATCGGATTAGTCCACGATGCCCCAAGCAAGGAAAAATTAGCAGGAATAGTAGCCAATGCTTCTTTAAATTTTAATCTTAAATGGAATGATTCGGCTTCTTCTTTTTCAGTTAAGGGATGTTCGGTATAAAGAGAATTTAAAGTTCCAATAACCACTTCTTTCGCCAATACACCTGTTAACAAACCAACGGCTGCAGGCCAGTTTTGTTCTTCAATACCTAAAGGTTTAAATAAAGGAACAATAGTTTGGCCAACGGTGGATAAGATTGAGGTCTCATCCGGTTCTTTTAACCATCTACCTTCAACACTGATGCTATTTAAAACCCCAATGCAGACACATACTGGTAAAATCATTTTACCGGCATTGAGTATAAAGCTACGTAAACGATGCCAGCAATGAAACCAAAGCGACTGCAAATGAGGAAGTTGATAATTTGGCATTTCTAATAAAAGTGGGGCGATCTCCCCTTTGAGTAAGGTTTTCTTGAGCATTAAGCCGGTTAACACAGCCATGCTGACGCCAATCAAATAAAGCAAAAAGACAATATTTTGACCGCCTTGAGGAAAGAATGCAGCAACAAAAACCGTGAAAATGGCAAGACGAGCACCGCAGGACATAAAGGGGCTCATCATTACTGCCAAAATACGATCGCGCTTATTATCCAATGTCCGCATACCCATAATCGCCGGTACATTACATCCAAAGCCTACAATCATCGGAACAAAGGATTTACCCGGTAAACCCATAGCACGCATCAATCTATCCATTACAAAGGCTGCTCGTGCCATATAACCACAATCTTCTAAAAACGCTAACGCTAAAAACATGGCGCCTATCACAGGAATAAAAGCGAGGATGGTACTTATCCCCTTGCCCACGCCCGAAACCAGCAATGCCATCAGCCAAGAAGGTGTTCCCAAGTAATTCAAAACGATACCAAACCCTTCGACAAAAATGGCATCAGAGCTTATTTCAAAAAAGTCCTGGAAAGCACCACCGATGTTAATTGCAAAGAAAAACAAGGCATACATCACACCTAAAAAAATCGGTATTCCCAAATAACGATTGCAAACAAGACTATCTATTTTACTACTGCGTTGATCTAGAGGCTTAGCCATTGGTACTTTGCATGTCTTACGAGATTTTTCAACAATGCTTTCAATCCATTGATAACGCATACTGGCTATGATGACGTCTGCACTTTGACCACTTTGCGCTATAATCTCATCTTGCGCTGTGGTGATGGCTTCACTATGCGCTTCACAAGCCTCTCCTTCTAACCAACGTATTAACTGATAGCGTGGTGCCAAAGCTTCAAGCTTATGTAATTGTTGTTCAATGACTTCTGAATAAATCATCTTAAAAGGGAGGTGAGGATTTAGCTTTGTCGCAACTGCTTTTTTGAGGGCATCAATGCCTATTCCTTTTCGGGCAATAACGGGAACAACTATGCACCCTAATTGGGTTTGCAGCGCTTCAATATTTATTTGATGGCCTGCCTTTTCAGCCAAATCCATCCGATTAAGCGCTATAACGACTTTAAGATCTTGCTCTAATAGTTGTAAGGTTAAATATAAATTGCGCTCAAGACTAATTGCATCAACAATATTAAGAACCAGAGAATGTTGATTTGATTTTAAGAAGGCACTGGTTAAGGTCTCATCTTGCGGACCATCAATAGCAATCGTCGTTAAGGTATAGGTGCCAGGCAAATCGATGATCTCCAGGTGCTTACCGGCATAAGTAAAATGACCTGATTTACTCTCAACCGTTACACCAGACCAATTCCCTACTCGTTGGGAAGAGCCCGTGAGCGTATTAAAGATAGTAGTCTTACCGCAATTAGGATTCCCGACAAGCGCAATCGCGCAGGCTGAGTTTTCTATCGTCTTTTTGTTGATAAGCGCCATTGGCATACTCAACTTCTATTTGTTGACACTCTTTTTTCCGTAAACTGAGCGTATAACCGCGCAGCATCACTTGTATGGGATCGCCCAGCGGCGCAATTCGCACAATGGTCATCAGCACACCCGGGGTCACCCCCATGGCCAGTAATTTATGGCGAAAGCTTAATGATTGCTGACAAAACCCTTTCATGCGAACTTGCTGGCCTACTGGAACAGCATTTAAAGTTAGCATGTGGACTTTCTCTCAATTGGATAAGTATTATCTAATATTAATGATAATTATTCGCATTTACAATAGAGGGGGGGGGTAGTCTGAAGCTTCGTAGGACAGGTTGTGAGAAGTTAGGGCCTGCCTGCCGAAGCTTTCTTTAAACAAATGCTTGGAAATTTGAAAAAAAGCGTAGGCAGGTGAGGGTTTCCAAATCTTAGAAATTACTTCTTGGCTAAAGGACTAAAAAGAGCTGATGCTAGCGCTTGATAACCTTCAAGAACTGTTTCACAAACAGCATAGGATCCATATAAAGCTGCTCCAAGGACATAAAGAACACTAAAATGCAAATAATAATTGGTATTGAGAAAAATCTGATTTTGAATACCAGCATTGACTAATCTATTGTAATCATTATTAGCCGCTTCTTCGACAAAAGAATAAAATTCAGAATATACTTCTGAATAAACAATACCACCAGCAATCAGATTCTGTTCTTTCTTAGATAATTCTCGCATCATTAACTCCTCATTAAAGTCAGTAAAAATATAAACTCTTGAGGTTCTGGTCAATAACAAATTACCAATTTTCTTAAATATTTCAACACAATCACCTTTAAGGTGATTTTTTACCACACAAAAAAATATATTCATTACAAATTGAATACCCCACTCTGTGTTCTCTGACAGCTATTAATAATGAAGATGAACCAAATTCGAATATCAGAGCTCTATCTCCTAAGCGAATTAACAATCCTATTGGGAGGGCTTATGTCATTCTATTTTAATACTGAAGTAACAGACAAGGCTGAAAAAAATGCGAACCTAGATAAAGAAATAGCAGATCTTGCACGTTTTATAACACCCGATCCGGAATTAGATGGCAAGGATATTTTAGGGTTTCAGATGGAAAGAGAACAAGGAAGCATAGATGAGTTAACCAAAATGGTTGAAGATAAAACCTATATTGATCCCAAGTTAAGCATTGAGGAAAACAACAAACTAAAGAATGATCTCCTTCAAGATATTGAAGAACACAAAAAATCCTTACTTCAATTTGCCAATAAAAAAATATCACTCTCTAAAGATATTGAAAGATTAGAAGTATTAAAAGCATCTACAGACTCAGTTTGTGAAATCACGATTACAAATAAAAGTGACCGCGATAAAATAAAAAAGATTATGCAAAGCATTGAAAAAAGATTAGAAGAAACGGACTCTCATGAAGAAAAGAGCCTCCTAACAAATATGCTAGGAAAGCTTGACTCAGTGAAAACAGCCATTGATACCAATATGAAATATAATGATGTCAAAATATATTTACTTGATTCTGAGTTAAAGTATTTAAGAAATATTGATAAAAAAACAGATACACCGATTACAAAGTGTATGTTAAAACATATCGCATCCACTTTAGAACAAGAACAAAATAGATTAAAGAAAAATAAATCACCACTACAAGAAAAATTCACCCTTCCTTTACAAGTTATCAATCAGCACCTTAAAGATTTAGAAAGTGGTACGGTAGAGGCTTCCAATAAGCAAGTCATGAAAAAATCTATCGATGTAGTGTCAAATTTATACTTTGAAATTAAACATGAGAAAGACGTTTCTCCTTCCTTTAAAGATCGTTTTAGAGTGGCGTTTGATAGATTTAGAAACTTTTTAAAAGAGAGCTTAGGTATTAGAGTGCCTGAAGTTGCTTCGTTAAAATCAAAAACCTTAACCAATGCCTTTGAAATCCAAAAGCAATCAGCGCGTCTTGATAAAATCACTGAAAATATGCCTGCGCCCCCAGTTGACAATCCACGTCCACCCGTGCAGAGATTATGAGGTAAACTTATAAATAAGTATTATTGCTGCTCAACTGCATAAAACCTAGCTTTAGAGAATAAAACGAAATACATCAACATAAATAATATTATCAAAGCACAGAGCAGAAAAGCAGCAATACAAGCATATGTTAGATAATGAATATTTCTTTCAAAAATCATTAGATTTAAGTGTAGAGTGTTTTTAACTTTACTAATTTCATTTTCAACTTCATGAGCTTGGCCGATCAAATTTTTTGTAAGACCATCTTTATTCGATAATCCCTTGGTAAGTCTATTGTTTGCGTAACTATTTAAATCTTTCTCATATACAATAATGAGCTTTATAAGTTGATTAGATATATCTTTATTAAGTACTGCTTTATCAATTAAGTCTTTTAGTTCCTTAACTTGCTCTCGCCATTCATTCAAATCTTCTATCGTAGAACGTAACATAAAATCTTTTTCAAAGCGTCTTATTAGCAAAAGATGATTAATCAGATTTTCATCAGTATAACGAGATAATAGCTTTTCAAGCTCATGCGCTTCATATCTTAGTTTTGCATAATAGCCATCATGATGATTCAATCCCAATTCAAGTTGCAAGGACACAATTTTATTAAAGCTTAATAAATATTCATCAAACAATTCTGAAATGTGCTGTACTTCTTGAATAGATAATCCATAAATTCTCATATTTATTAATTGATGGAGATCTTTTTCAAAGTCAAGTCTGGCATTTTGAAATTTATTAAGATATCCCTTATCTAGTTGAAATAAAAAGTCTTTTTCAAAGCGTCGTAACATGAGAAAGTCATTTTGAATTTTATAGGTAAGTGTAATTGCCGAGCGAATACTATTGGCTTTGTTTTCTGCAGACATAAAAATAAAAAGACTGACCGCTAGGAAGCAAGTGAGTAAAAGACAACTCAAAATTAATATCTTAGGTCCATTTAATTTGTTCAAAGCAAGCCTGCGTGACTTAGGTAATAGCGAGCGAATATTACCATAAATATTCGCTCTGTACAGTATTGCTAAATAATCAATCTTTTCTTCTCTTGAATGGGCACAAGAAGTAATCCAGCATGATCCGATGCTGGCGACCCCTTACCACAAGAAAACCCTTGATCATCAAAGCGATTTATTTCAAAAGCAATGGATGTAGAATGAGGATTTTTTGGATGTTTACTCTCTCGATAAGTAAAAATACCAGCGTGATCAAAACAAACACCAGAAAGAGGTATTTGAGGATTATTATAATTTTCTTCCCCAAATCCTGTTTTTGATAAATTCGGTTTTCTAGATTCATCCATTAACCAAGTTTCGATGGCTGGAGCGGGGAATAAACTGTCAAATATGAAACTGATATCTTTTAATCCAGTATTAATTCTAACGCCCTTTTGCTTTCCTGATCTCTCATAAGTTACGACATGATTCTCTTGAACATCACTTACATTTAAATCTGCTCCCAAATAAACGGTGTTCACTTTTATTTTATGTAGTAACTCAACATCATCAATATAATCAAACAAACCTTGAGCAAGAACTCTTAAACCCTCAGCTCTTATCTCTTCGATTGAATTTGTTTCAATATGATCAATACCGATGTTAGACTTTATGTGAGCATTTATTACAATATCGTAGGTCGTGCCATTTTTGATTAAAACATATAGAATACCTTTATTAGTCATAGATTCTACAGATGAGGTAAACCTCATGAAGTTGTTTGCTCTTGTTATAAGCGGAAGAGGTGGACGAATATACCGCGCATGAACAATTTCCTTATTACTTGCAAAAAATAAACCACTTTCTAAGCCTACTTTTCCAGGAGCGACATTATGAATGAAATATTTGAATTTACTACTTAATTCGGAAACCAATTTATCAGATATCTGTTTTCCAAAAACTTCTTGCAAACATAGTACATCTACATCTTGTGCTGTTGGCGATTGTACAATTGAGTTAATTACTTCGGGTAGCCTTTCACTCGTTGGCCTAAGATTAGTGAAATTTGAAATAACTGTAGGTAACAAAGCTACATTTCTTGTTAAAAGAACCATTGGATTAAATTTGGATTTTGCATCAGTGTCTAATTTAGAAATGGTTATTTCATACTCATTAGAATTAAATTTGATCGCTATTAATTCAAATATCACGCCAATCATGGCTGGGACAGAAAACAATATTGAACCTACCAGACCAATCAAATAATATGAATACGATATAATTTTACGAATATTCGCGTCTACAATAGAATATTTGGAATATGTATAATGTTTTCCTGGCGTTAAATGCCGTCCTTTTGCAAATAATGCAGCTGCTTGCAGCAAGGGGGTTTTTAAAATTGCACCTATTCTAGCTAAAGCAGCACTTGTTCTTTGCTGAAAACTTAACTGCGGTGGTTGTAAAGATCGTTTTGAAAAAGGGATATCAAAATATTGAACTTTAATTGATTTATTATTATCTATAGCCAAGCCTTTAATTTTCACATGAACATCCTTATTCATTAAAATCGACTCGAATATATTTTAATTCTCCTTTTGAATCAAGCACCTAAAATTTGAATTGCTTTTCAGTCATCGAGTAAATTGATTGACTAATTAGTTTAGATGTGAGGTTTAGGATCAGCTATAGTAAATGTGGCTTTGATAAATAAGCAGGGGTTTGCATTTCTGTTAATCTGCTGAAGGTTCTTTGAAATTCAAATGCATGACGTTGACCTTGATAAAGTTCGTTTAAGGGGACTTCAGCAGAAAGAATTAAGGTGACATGGCGCTCATAAAATTCATCAACTAGCGCAATAAAACGCAAAGCGACATCTTCTTTAGCGCTGTTCATTGCTTTCACACCACTGATAATGACCGTTTTAAAGCAATGTGCTATTTCAATATAATCAATGGTACTGCGCGCGCTAACACAAATATCATCGAAACTAAACCAAACTACATTTTCTGCACAATAACGGGTAGGCAAATTTCTGTCTGTAATCGTTAAGATTTTATGAGCTATACCATCCATGGGCGCTATATGCATAAAATAATCGATAAGACTTTTCTCGGCCTGCTCGTCCAGGGGATAATGGTATAATTTTGTCTGCGCTAAAGCTTTCAATCGATAATCGATTTCACCCCCAATTTCAATCACTTTCGTATGTTGATTGATCAAATCAATGGTGGGTAAAAATTTCTCTCGCTGTAATCCATTTTCATAAAGAAGAGCCGGTGCTAAATTCGAGGTCGCAACCAATGTGACGCCTTGATGAAATAAATGAGAAAAAAGTTCAGCTAAAATCATCGCATCGGCGATGTCTGTGACATAAAATTCATCAAAACATAACACTTGATTTTGACTGGCAAATTCACTAGCAATCACTTTTAAGGGATCTTTTACCCCTTGATGCTTTTGCAAAGCATGATGCACAAAAAACATAAAACGATGAAAATGAAGCCTTTTCTTTTGCGGGAAAGGCAATGCGTTATAAAACAAATCCATGAGGAAAGTTTTGCCTCGCCCTACCCCGCCCCACAAATAGAGCCCTTTAACCGGCACTTGTCTTAAGCCTAAGCTTCGAAATAAACTACTTTTGACTAGCGACAAATGATCATTACGGGAAAGTAAGGCCTGATACAATTTTTCTAAACGTAACACAACGCTCTGTTGTTCAGCTTCTTCTACAATTTTTCCACTTTGACAATAACTTTGATAACGTTGTAAGGGGGTCATTAGAGGCCCACCACTGTCTCATGGACAAGTGTGCGTAATTCAATTAATTTCCCATGAAAAAAATGTGAAGCATCTGCAATTTTATGAAGTTTCATATTGGGTTGACGCAATGAATGACCTTGAAACCATTCATAAATTTTCTCAGGCGGTATCACCTCATCTTTTTCGCTGACAACGACTTCCCAGGGGGAATTTATCAATGGCAATTCACTAAAGGGCTGATTGGTGACCGCCGGTGCCACGGTATAAAGTTGTTGGCAAGAATGAGCAACAGCACCAGATGCGGCAATAAAAGCACCAAATGAGAAACCGGCCAACCACAATTTAGGGGCTTCTAGTACTGAATTTACCCAATCGATAACGGCATTAAGATCGGCTATTTCACCTATGGAATTGCCAAATTGACCTTCACTTTTCCCGACACCACGATAATTAAAACGAACAGTATGTAACCCCAATTCATGAAAAGCTTTAGCCAAGGTAGTCACGACTTTATTATGCATGGTGCCAAGATGAAGTGGGTGCGGGTGGCAAATCACAGCCACCCCTTTTGAGGTTTCTTTTGCCGCTAAGGTTAAAAGTTCAAGATGGCCCGTAGGGCCATCAATGAGGAAGGTGGTTTCATTTGGTGGAAAGGTCAGCTCAAGCCGCGACACGCTTAATTGTCGCTCCCAATTGCGATAATTTTTCTTCGATACATTCATAACCTCGGTCGATATGATAAATTCTATCGACGGTGGTTGTGCCTTTGGCCACAAGACCGGCAAGGACTAAACTCGCTGAGGCACGCAGATCGGTTGCCATCACCGGCGCACCGGTTAAGTATGGGATCCCTTCAATAATGGCTGTGTTGCCATTTAATTGAATATTAGCACCCATTCGTCTTAATTCATGTGCGTGCATAAAACGATTTTCAAAAACGGTTTCTGTCAAAGTCCCTGTACCGATGGCAACCGTATTCAATGCCATAAATTGCGCTTGCATGTCAGTTGGAAATCCGGGAAATGGCGCCGTGCAAATGTCCACTGCTCTGGGACGATTGCCATGCATATCAAGGCTAATCCAATCTTCACCAGTGGCAATGTCTGCTCCAGCTTCGACTAATTTATGTAAAACAGCTTCTAATAAATTACCGCGCGTGGATTTGGTGATGATACGACCACCGGTCATAGCGGCAGCCACAAGATAGGTTCCGGTTTCTACACGATCAGGAAGTACGGTATAAGTACCGCCGGTTAAACTGCTCACGCCTTCAATCACAATCGTAGAAGTGCCATGGCCCGATATTTTAGCACCTAAGCAATTCAGAAAATTTGCCAAGTCCTGCACTTCAGGTTCACGTGCTGCATTTTCGATAACAGTTGTTCCCTTAGCAAGAACAGCTGCCATCATCAAATTTTCAGTACCGGTAACAGAAACAATGTTAAAGTTCAGATGTGCGCCTTTTAAACCACCAGGGGCTTGCGCTTGAATATAACCTGCTTCGACGGTTATATCGGCTCCCATTTGCCGCAACCCTTCGACGTGAAAGTCTACTGGGCGTGGTCCAATCGCACAGCCGCCAGGTAAAGAAACTGATGCTCGACCATGTTTTGCAAGCAATGGACCCAATACTAATATGGAAGCACGCATGGTGCGTACTAGTTCATATGGCGCATAAGGCTGATTAACTTGCCCTGCTTCCACCTCGATGGTGAGACCTTCCGAAATGGTTAAATTGGCTCCCATCTGGCCAAGCAATTTCATTGTGGTGGTAACATCATTTAAATGCGGTACATTTTTAATGGTCACCGGATGATCGGTCAGTAAGCATCCCGCTAAAATGGGAAGGACACTATTTTTAGCGCCTGAAATTCTTACTTCGCCTTGTAGGGGAGCTCCCCCCGTTATTAAGTGCTTATCCATGGATATTATTATTTCTCACATTTATTCACTGGGTGTTTTTGCTTTAATGGATAAAGCATGAATATTGCCATTGTGAATGTTATTACCTAAAGCGCTATAAACAAGTCGTTGCCTAGCAAGCAAACCCATTCCTTCAAAAATTGACGCAATCACCATTGCCTCAAAGTGCCTACCATCACCGGTAACACTCACTTGTGAGTCTGGTATGTTACTTTCTATCATTTTTTTGATTTCATCTGGCTGCATAAACCTAGCTTGGCTCGCTTTCATTCAAATTATCTGTTGCCAGTATATCATCTTTTTTCTCTGGCTCATTTCCCTTAACCAAGTTCAGTAAACAGGGATCTTCCAACAAAAGCGTCTTATTTATTTTATAAGTCACAAAACTAAACCTGTTTGGAGATGAGGCAATTTTATCGAATGCATTTGGGCATTCGTTTATAACTTCTGATAAAAGTTGCGATGCTGGCCCATCAATAACCGCTTGGCTTACGGTAAATGCATAATCAGGACATTTTCGTTGAAACTCTTTAATCAAAGAGGCTTTATCATATTCTTCTTTCTTAAGCGGATAATCGGGAGTGGTAAGTTGGGTATGTTTATAGAACAAACCATAGATATAACGCGTAGGTACCCAAAGCAATGCCTGGGGATTAGAATAAATCGTGGTATAAATAAAATCGGCATCTTTTCCGAAATAACGCTGCAAACTCAGTCTACCACCTGAATATAAACTAACACTGCCCTTTTCAACCATTGCGCCTTGTACAAATAAAAGGCCGCCCATCACCACGCTGACCGTGACGATGCCAATAAAACATTGTTTTTGGCGCAACGCTAACCAATTCCAAAAACGTTGCCAACCTTCCCAATTCGTTATTTTAGCGGGAAGGGCATAGCCACTGGCAGCAATGACAAAGAAAGCAAAAGCGATAAGATGTTGTCCCAATCTTAAGTGGTAAGCACCAAATAAGAACCAACACAACATACTGGGGATCATAAATACGACCACCATATTGCGTAAAGTTTTATCGGTGCGACAACTTATCCAAGCAATTAAAAATAATACAAATAGGAAAGGCTGGCGGATAAAATATTTATTAATTGAAAACCATAATTGAGATAAATAATCTCTATCACCCAGAGATAACCCTAGTACCCCTCGATTATGGTGAAATTCTCGCCCTTCTCCTAATACCCATGCAAGACCACCGACAATTAGCAACACGCTAAGTAAGCGATAAGGTAACTTCTGGTGAGTTTTGATAGAAAACAACAAGAGCGCAGGCAAGGAGAATAAGACCCATAGCAAGCCAGGCTGTTTAGCATGGGCTGCTGTTATACCGCAAAGCACAGACCAAAAAACCAACATTAAAGGACTAATATGAAAAGCTGGCTTTTGTTGACTCTGCCAGAACAAAGCCACTGAAACCAGTAAGCAGCTACTCATCACCGGATCGGCATAACCATCATCAAAAAATTGTTCCAGTCCCACAAATGAAAGCACATAAAGCAACAACACCAAATAAGTACCTAAATGCGCTGCCATACGTTGTCGGTATGCCATCGCAATGGCCGTTAACATGGCCCATGGAAAGATGATGAGAGTTGCTCTCACGGGAAGCTGCAGCTCTAAATCGCCAACGATGTGATAACAAAAAGCAAGAATTTTTGGAAATAGTTGTGGATAAGGCGCACCGGTATGTGAAAAATCGATAGGCTCTAGAAAATAATGCTGAATCGCCCAAAAATTCCAGCTATAGATTTCATCGCCTCTTTCAAAAGCATGGGTACCTAATTTGATAAAATAGGGAAATAATAAAATGCCATGAAAAATATAAATAAAGGCATCTTGGCTTGACCAAGTAAATGGCGAGTTTTCAATGGTTTTTTTAACGCGCCAAATAGCAACGCCTGCCAACGTTAAAGCGATGCCACTAGCAATGGGTGTGGTTAAGAAGCCAAAAAAGATACAAAAACTTGAGAGTGCATAAATAACAAAGACACTCAGAATAGGGATAGCAAAGGCGGTTCGAGGACTACTAATTAATTGTGGATAGATGGCAAGCGCAGGTAGACCATAAACAAAAACCCATATCAACAAACAATAGATAAGATACATAGGTTAACTTTCTGCTATTGGCAATATGTCATTTAAACCGCTGACCTTACTTATCTGAAGCATTTGCATTGGCAAATGGTTAAATTGTAATTGCGTTCGTTTGCTTTTCCCCTCGCGCAAGAGTGCCGTTAAAAAGGCTAAGCTTGCACTATCACAGCGTCCAACAGCGCTCAAGTTGACTTGATAATGACTATCACTGGCTAACAATTTTCTACTTTGTTCTAATGCAGACATCACCGTATCCTGGGTTAAATCTCCAGCAATAAACAGCTCATTATTTTTTACGCTGATGTTAATGGTACTCATCGCAGAGGCTTTTCATTATGTTGGTGTAAACGGTCACTCAAAGCATCAATGCCTTTTTGTTGGATTTCTTGAGCAAACTGGGATTGAAATCCTTTGAGTAAGCTCACCCCTTCAATACTGATATCATAGACTTGCCACTTTTCACCTTGATTTGTCATCCGATAAGTCACTTTAATCGGCTCTCTACCAGATTCACGAATAAGACTTGCCACTTGGATGCGGTTTTTTCCATCTACGCCGCCACGGATAGGTAAATATTCAATGGTTTGGTTATTGTAAGCTCTGAGCGTGCTGGCATAAGTACGAATTAATAAGTCTCTAAATTCTTTACTAAAACGATTACGTTGGGCTTCTGATGCATTATCCCAGGCATTTCTTCCAACGACCCAGCGCGACATGGCTGTCCAATCAATATGAGGAACTAAAATTTTATCAATAATGGGATAAATCTTAGAGGGATTTTGTTTAAGCTCTTTATCATCACTACGAAGTGCAGAAATCATCTCATTCGTAATGCGTTGCAGCATGGCGTCTGGCGCCTCTGAAGCCAACACTTGCGCACTAAACAATAAAGTCATCAACGAAAATATAACCGATGAAAAAAGTGAACGCATACTATAATCCTTAATGCAGCAGTATTATTTTAAACCGCTCGCTTGGCTTGAGAAAAATTTAGACACTAATTCTTCTAAAACCACGGCCTTGTTTGTATTTTCTAATGGAATCTGGCCGTTTGCTTTGAGGAATTGGTTACTGAATCCAGGATTCAAACCAATATAATTATCACCCAATAGTCCCGAGGTTAAAATGCTTGCTGTTGTATCATCAGGTAGGTTATTAACTGACTCATCAATTATCATTTTAACTTCTGCTAAGTATTTTTTGTCATTAAATTCTATTGAAACAACTCGACCAACAGCCACCCCAGCAATGCTGACACGAGCCCTTGGCTTTAATCCCCCCACATTCTCAAATTCTGCGGTCAGAGTATAACCATCGGTAACATATATTTCACTAAGACCACTAACCTTGATTGCCATCATCATAAATGCGGCAATTCCCAAGAGAAAGAATAGTCCAACGGCGATTTCGATCGTCCGTTTTTGCATCAGTGCACTCCTCCAAACATCATTGCTGTTAGCAAGAAATCAAGACCCAAAATAGCTAAAGAAGAAAACACCACCGTACGAGTTGTTGCTCGGCTTATCCCTTCGGAAGTCGGTGGACAAACATATCCTTGATACACTGCAATCCAAGTTACAACTGTACCAAAAACGATACTCTTAATAATGCCATTGACCACATCTTCATGAAAATCAACAGAAGTCTGCATATTAGCCCAAAAAGCGCCATTATCAACCCCTAACCACTGTACTCCAACCATATGGCCACCATAGATAGCAACACAGCTGAATATTAGCGCAAGTATAGGCAAAGAAATTTGTCCTGCCCAAAATCGAGGAGCTATGATACGACGCAATGGATCAACTCCCAACATTTCCATGCTAGAGAGTTGTTCGGTCGCTTTCATTAATCCAATTTCCGCCGTTAACGCTGATCCTGCTCTTCCTGCAAATAATAAAGCACCAACAACAGGCCCAAGTTCTCTCACTAGACTCAATGCAATCAATTGACCTAATGCTTGTTCAGCACCAAACTTAACTAAAATAGTATAGCCTTGAAAACCTAAAACCATTCCAATAAAAAGGCCAGATACGACCATAATAATCAACGACATCACACCCACACTGAAAAGTTGGGGAATGATTAACGAAAATCCTTTAGTCGTAGGGCGACCAACTAACGCTTGGAACAGAAAAAAAAGCGTTTTTCCGGACGTCTCTAAAAAATCTAAAATCCCTTTACCCAGGGCTTGCACTCGTTGGATCAAACTCTATCCTCCGATGAGATCATTAACATAAGGTTTTGCTGGATAATCGAATGGCACCGGTCCATCAGGTAAACCTTGCATAAATTGTCGCACCCAATTTGAAGGATGCTCCATGAGTTGCTCAGGAGTCCCCTTACCTACCACTTTGCCTTGCGCAATAACATAAATAATGTCGGCAATACTGGCCGTTTCCACTACATCATGAGATACAACAATACTGGTCAAACCCAACGCATCATTGAGCAATTTGATCAATTTGACCAACACGCCCATAGAAATAGGATCTTGCCCAGCGAATGGCTCATCATACATGATCAAGGTAGGATCTAGTGCAATCGTGCGAGCCAAGGCAGCCCGGCGTTGCATACCACCAGAGAGCTCGCTTGGCATTAAGTCTCGAGCCCCACGTAATCCTACGGCTTGCAGTTTCATCAGGACAATATCATGAATAAGAGGCTCAGATAACTTCGTATGCTCTCTAAGCGGAAAAGCAACATTTTCAAAAACCGATAGATCTGAAAATAAGGCACCACTTTGAAACAGCATGCCCATTTGTCGTCGAACTTTATAAAGCTCGCTCCGATTCAAATCAGGAATATTTAATCCATTTACAAAAATTTTACCTTGATCAGGCGCCAACTGACCGCCAATTAAACGTAACAGAGTGGTCTTACCACTACCACTCGGCCCCATGATGGCAGTTACCTTTCCCATTGGGACATCGATATCCACATTATCGAAGATAAGACGCCGATGGCTATTTGAGCCCCAACCAAAAGTTAAGCCCCGAATTTCAACGCTATTTTTCTGAGTTAGTAACGTCATGATATTTCGTCGAGTTTACCTGGTTTCAATTTTAAACATAACTTTGGATTGTTATTTTAACACATAACCTCTTAATCTAATCATTCCTATTCTTAATAGGTTCATTTTTGGTCAACAAATGCTATATTTCCAATTAGCGAACACAATATGTGTAAGAAAACTAAGAAAACCAAAAAATAAGAAGCGTCATGACGATTGAAGCACTCGCCTTACAAGAAAAATTTATTGCCCAAGGCAAGAAAGTAATTGAGATTGAGATGCAAGCCATCCATGCCCTTTCTAAGCGCATTGATAAAGAATTTAGTTGCGCATGTGGCTTACTATTAAATTGTGTGCAAAGCAAGGGTCGTATTGTTGTGATTGGCATGGGCAAATCAGGACATATCGGGCGTAAAATTGCAGCCACTCTAGCAAGCACAGGCAGCCCGGCCATTTTTGTTCATCCTGGGGAAGCCAGTCACGGCGATATGGGCATGATTACTGAAATTGATACAGTCATTGCTATTTCCAATTCAGGTGAAACAGATGAAATTCTAACTATATTACCACTCATTAAACGCTTGGGTGTTCCTCTTATCACGCTAACAGGAAATCCCCGCTCAACTTTAGCAAAATGCGCTTCTGCTAATTTAGATGTCAGTGTAGAAAAGGAAGCCTGCGCTCTGGGCCTTGCTCCCACTTCCAGTACCACCGCAACGCTAGTGATGGGTGATGCCCTAGCAATTGCTTTATTAGATGCCAGGGGCTTTAGCTCAGATGATTATGCGCTCTCACATCCTGGTGGCATGTTAGGACGGCGCCTCTTACTAAAAATTGACGATATTATGCACACAGGTGAAGATATTCCTTTTGTGATGCACACAGCATCCCTCAAAGAAGCCTTAATGGAAATGACCCGTTGTCGTTTAGGAATGACGGCTGTTTTAGACGATAATCATGCGCTTGTTGGTATATTTACTGATGGTGATTTAAGAAGAGCTTTTGAAAGCAATATTGATATTCGATCCTCTCTCATCACCCAGGTGATGACCAAAGGCGGTCGTGTTATAGAAAAAGGCATTCTTGCTGCTGAAGCTTTACGTATCATGGAAACCAATAAAATAAATGGGCTTTTCGTTGTAGATAAGCATAGAAAATTGCTCGGTGCGTTAAACATGCATGATTTACTTCGCCATGGAGTTCTCTAGTGCAAGGTTTTTTAATGAAAATATCGCTACGCTCCTATATAGCACTATTTTTATTGCTTGCATTAACCATTATTTTTATTTCTTCTAAACGACAACCTTTGCTAAGTGCTGACCCAAAAACCGATCTGATTATTGAGCAATCCATGAGTGGCATCAAAGCCATGCGCTTTGATAAAGAAGGTCACTTAACGCAAGAAGTGACCATGAAATCATGGTGTCATTATCAAGGTCAAACGATTAGCCAACTGCTTGCGCCTACATTAAAGCTTTATCATGCTGATGGTGGGACATGGGATATTTCGGCATTAAAAGGCCAAAGTTTTCAAACCCAAATTAATGGTAAATTAGACAAGTTGCAGTTGTCAGAAAACGTTAACATTGTTCATATCAATGCTGATAAGCATTCACCGATGGATTTAAAAACCCAACACATGATGTTTTATCCTCAAACATCAGTCGCTTCGACTGACGATCCGGTGGTAATGAATGGAAGCGGCGTTGAAATCCATGCCGTTGGCATGCATGCGAATTTAAAAGAACACACCATAGAATTGTTAAAAAATGTGAAATCCCACTATGTCACACCAAAAGCATAATTGCGCCCTATTAAAAAAATCTTTAGTCATTGTGTGCATTCTTTTCTTTAACACAGCAAATGCTTTAGCGCCTCGTTTTGATAGCAATGGGCCTATTCAAATACAATCAGACACCGCCACTTTTGAACAGTTAAATCGGCAAGCTACTCATATAGGCAATGTCATCATGACACAAGGTCCCCATATCTTACATGCTGATAAATTAACAATGAAAAAGGATCCTAAAGGTAATCTTACTGTCATCGTCGCAACTGGTGCACCTGCTACCTTTACAGGAATGATGGATACCGATCCTGATCCTGTTTATGCCACGGCTAAAACCATTTATTATTATCCAGATAAGCAACTAATTGTTTTGGAAGGCTCAGCTACGTTCGATCATCAACAGGACAAATTCAAAGGGCCTATGTTAAGCTATCACCTCGACAAACAAGTTGTTTCGGCCACTCGCCAAAGCCAAGAGCGACCAACCATTACTATTCACCCACGTGTTAGCAAAAAATGAACATACTCACTGTTAGCCATTTAAAAAAATCCTATAAGAAACGCCAAGTCGTAAAAGATGTTTCATTGCAAGTGAAGGGTGGCGAAGTCGTTGGTTTATTGGGGCCTAATGGTGCTGGTAAGACAACCTGCTTCTATATGATAGTGGGCCTTATTCAATGTGAAAGTGGTGAAGTGAGACTGAATGATCAAGATCTCACCTTTATGCCAATGCACAGTCGAGCACGTGCTGGGATCGGGTATTTACCCCAAGAGGCTTCTGTTTTTAGAAAGCTAACAGTCAAAGATAACTTGCTTGCTATCTTAGAAACACGTTCTGACCTAACGAAAGCAGAACGTCTACAAAGAGCCGATGAATTGCTAAATGAATTTCATTTAATACAGGTGCAAAATGCTTTAGGGATAAGTTTATCTGGCGGCGAACGGCGGCGTGTTGAGATTGCTAGGGCCTTAGCATGTGATCCCAAATTTATATTGCTGGATGAGCCTTTTGCAGGCGTCGATCCTATCTCTGTGAATGATATAAAGCTTCAAATATCCCATTTAGCTAAGAAAGGGATTGGTATTCTGATCACTGATCACAACGTCAGAGAAACATTAGATATTTGTCATCATGCAACAATTGTAAATGAGGGCAAAGTCATTGCCTGTGGCCCTCCACAGGACATCCTGGCTAACCAGCATGTCCGTGAAGTCTATCTAGGGGAAAGTTTTACTCTTTAAGTTCCTGCTGCCAAATTCTCAAGCATTGGAACTAAAATTGCATTATGATAATTAGAAGAACGGAGCCTAAAGAGTAAGAGCCACGTGCTGTGAAACCATCGCTTCAGTTAAGAATTGGTCATCAATTAACGATGACACCCCAATTGCAGCAAGCAATACGCTTACTGCAATTATCTGCAGTAGATCTACAAACTGAAATCCAAGAAGCTTTGGATACTAACTCAATGTTAGAACTTCCTGAGACACCTGCAGCCGAAAATTCCTTTGAAGAGCTGCCAAACGAAGCTCAAATCCAAGAATCACAAACCCAACACTATACTGAGCAATCCGATGATGAAGGAGATGGGTTTTCATGGGAATTTCAATCTCTGTCTAAAAACCAATTTCGATACCATGAATCCATAGGCAATGAACTTGAAACCCTTAATGGCAACCAAACCAGCTTACAAGATCATCTGCTTTGGCAAATGCAATTAACGCCTTTTAGTGACAGCGACCGACTCATCGCCACAACGATTATTGATGCCATTAATGAAGATGGGTTTTTAGTCTGCCCATTGGCGGAAATTGTTGCCACAGTTAAACAAGCTTGTGATATTGAAGATGCAGAAGTTGAAGCTGTTTTACATCGCATACAACGTTTTGATCCGGTCGGGGTTGGCGCAAGAAGTTTAAGTGAATGTTTAAAAGTGCAACTTGATCAATTACCTTCATTAAAGTGGCGTAATAAAGCAAAAGAACTTGTTTCTTTTCATCTGGAACTGCTTGGCAAGCGCGATTACCCTGCCCTGAGACGACGATTAGGATTAACACTAGATGAATTACGTGAAGTGATCCATTGCATCCAATCCTTAAACCCAAGACCCGGTACAAAAGTGGGTGGGCGTGCACCAGAATATATCGTGCCAGATGTTTATACTTTTAAAAAACACGGCATATGGCAAGTTGAGCTCAATCCAGTCTGTACACCGCATTTACAAATTAATCGCCACTATGCCTCTTTAATAAAGCGAAGTGATGCCAGTGCAGACAATCAATTTTTACGTACTCAGTTACAAGAAGCACGTTGGTTTTTAAAAAGCATTGAAAACCGCAATGACACACTACTCAAAGTAGCGCGCTGTATCGTGGCTCAACAACAAGGTTTTTTAGATTTTGGTGAAGAAGCCATGAAGCCGTTGATTTTGCATGATGTTGCGCAAGTACTTGAAATGCATGAATCAACCATATCTAGAGTAACAACTCAAAAATATTTACATACCCCAAGGGGAACATTCGAGTTAAAATATTTTTTTTCAAGCCATGTTGGCACTGACGAAGGTGGGGAATGTTCTGCAACAGCTATCCGAGCGTTAATCAAAAAATTAATTGCAGCAGAAAACCGCAACAAACCCTTAAGCGATAGCAAACTATCCAAAATGTTAGGTGAGCTTGGTATCCAAGTGGCTAGAAGAACTGTTGCAAAATATCGTGAAGCGATGGCAATTGGACCATCTAATGAACGTAAACAATTAATTTAACAATTCAAAATATAAGGAATAACAATGCAAATTAATATTACCGGCCATCATGTTGATATTACTCCGGCATTGCGCGATTATGTCACAAACAAAATGCAAAAAATCCAGCGTATTTTTTCTAATATCACAAATGTTCACGTGGTGTTAAACGTTGATAAAAAATTTCAACAAAAAGCTGAAGCGCGCATTCATGTTGCAAAAGCTGAAATATTTGCAGAAGCCGAAGCAGAAGATATGTATGCAGCCATTGATTTACTGATGGAAAAGCTTGACCGCCAAGTTTTAAAACATAAAGAAAAAATGAAACAACATGGTGATGGCGAAGATAGAGTTTAATTTCTGGGGTTGTTGAGACATTTTTTCCATGATTCATATTCGTGATATTTTGACGTTAGATCGAACTGTGTCAGCAGCCATTGTTCATAGTAAAAAGAAAGCGCTTGAATTTATTGCTGATACTATTAGCTTAAGTGTACCAAGTTTAACCAGCCATGATATATTTGATGGCCTGGTTGGACGTGAGCGTCTTGGAAGCACAGCGATTGGTCATGGCTGTGCCATTCCACATTGTCGTCTAAATAAAACTGAGCAAGCTTTAGGTTGTTTTGTTCTTTTAAAAGAAGGCATTGATTTTGATGCTGAAGATCATATGCAAGTGGATATGCTGTTTTCCTTGATCGTGCCTATGGAGGCCCAAGATCAACACCTTGAATTTTTAGCAACTATTGCAAGAATTTTTCGCCAAGAATCATTTCGTCGAAGTTTATATCAAGCAACAAACCGTGAAGAACTCTACCAAAAACTTATTAACGCCTGAAATGCCACATGGTGTCTTTTTAGCACTCTTTAATAAAGGAGTGTTACTGGTTGGCCCTTCTGGATGTGGGAAAAGCGAATGCGCTTTAGCCCTCATTGATCGCGGACATCAACTTATCTGCGATGATGCGCCGATTTTTACCAAAGAAGAGTCCATCATCCTTGGACGCAGTCCCGAATCGCTGCAGAATTTATTAGAAGTCCGTGGCTTAGGCATTGTAGATGTCTCATCTCTTTTTGGCTCCAAGGCAGTGCTGCCAGAGAAATCATTAGATCTTATTATTGAGTTCAACCCTTTTGTTAATGAAGATAATGAACACGAAAGAGTTATTCAACCAAATTTAAAAACTAAACTCATTCTTGGTAATGACATTCCTCACCTAACAATCTCTCTTGTTTTCAGCAGAAATATGGCTATTCTGGTAGAAACCGCGGTACGATTAGTGTTTTCCCCATTATCACCTAGGGTTGAGCAGTTGCTAAAATGAGATTAGTTATTGTTAGCGGACGATCCGGATCTGGCAAAACCATCTCTCTACATGTGTTAGAAGACTTAGGTTATTATTGTGTCGATAACCTTCCCGTCGATATGTTGCCAGGACTCGTCTCTCGTTTGCAGGAAGACCATCCGCGTCTGGCAGTCAGTATTGATGCCCGCAACCTACCAACTGATGTCCACGTCCTTAAAGATGTCATTTCAGAATTGCGTCAACCTGGTTGGCATGGCGAAATTATTTACCTAGATGCCGATCATAAAAGTTTACTACGCCGTTTTAGTGAAACGAGGCGTCGTCATCCGTTAACGAATGATAAAGTGTCACTGCAAGAAGCCATTGAGCGCGAGCATGCTTTACTACGTCCTCTGGCCAGCATGGCTGACATGACAATAGACACTAGCCATCTAACTCAACACCAATTGTGTGGGTTAATTAGAGACCGGGTCGCCAGAGAAAACACCTCACGTTTACAATTACTGATTCAATCATTTGGATTTAAAAATGGCATGCCAGCAGATGCCGATTTTATTTTTGATGTACGTTGTCTACCTAATCCTTACTGGCAAACGGACTTGAGATCACTAACGGGTTGCGACAAGCCAGTAGCTGACTACCTGCAATCCTATCCAGAAGTAAAACAAATGGTTGAAGATATCATTAGATTCTTAGACAATTGGATCCCCCGGTTTGAAGCAGATAATCGTAGTTACCTTACCGTTGGGATAGGATGCACAGGCGGCCAACATCGGTCCGTCTATGTAACGGAACAACTAGTCAACAAAGCACATCAACTACAAATGAATGTGCAAGTTCGGCATAGAGATCTAAAATAAGACTATGAGCGTAGGCATATTATTAATTACACACAGTGGCATTGGAGGCGCGTTACTCAACGTAGCGTCTGGAACCTTTGGATGTCTTCCCCTTGAAATTTCTCAACTCTCTGTCTGCCGTGATCCCGATCCTGATCTCTTAATTGCAAAAGCTGGTTACTTAGTAAGAAAGCTTGATGCTGGAAACGGTGTATTAGTGCTAACAGATATGTTTGGATCAACCCCAAGCAATGTAGCCCAAGGTTTGCAACAACAAGGTTTTGCTATTCGAGTTGTAACCGGTCTTAATCTTCCCATGCTATTTCGGATCCTGAATTACCCCCATCTTGAACTGTCGCAGCTTGCCAAAAAAGCGGTTAGTGGTGGTAAGGAAGGTATTTTTGAACCTCTCACAGGTCGAGGCATCATCGAAGCGCAGAATTTACAAGCTGGCAAGAAAAAGCACCATGATAGAGTCACAAGACAAAGACGAGTTGTTGTTATTGATTAACAATTACAGATTCACGCCAACTTTGAAAAGAATTGGTCGCGTTTGGCGCGACAAAAGCCCACTTTGAAAAAGGGGGCAGCCTTTTAGGCGGGGGATTTTTAAAAATGATTAGAAAAAAACTCGAGATCATCAACAAACTCGGCGTGCATGCGCGCGCTGCCGCTAAACTAGTGCAAACGTCAGCAAAATTTGCCAGTGAAATTATCATCAGCCGTAATGGGCAAACCGCCAATGGCAAAAGTATTATGGGTGTGATGATGCTCGCCGCCAGCCAGCATAGCTGGATTGAAATTCAAATCAATGGCGAAGATGAAGAAAACGCCTTACAGGCAATTGAAACATTAGTCGCTAATCGCTTCGGTGAAGAACGTTAATCTCTATAAAACTTCACCTCTGTCGTCCTAGATCGTGCTTTTCATGTGCAACAAATATCTCTGTTGTTGTTTCGATTGGAACCATTAATTTACCTGTTTCTTTTTTGAAAGTTGTTGGATATTTTTCACTCAATGCTTTTTCTAGAGAACGTTTAACAACAGCTTCATCTGGCGAGCCCGCAGGGATCTTAAATGTTGTTCCAGGTTTTGCAGCATCCACTGCCAATCGACAAACACGCTCAATGGCACGATTATTATCATCAGCGGAATTTGTTGTTGGTTTATCTAGAGAGTACTTTACGGCCCCTTTATCAGGTTGCGCGTAAACATTCACTGTTTTGCGACTACTTTCATCGACAGCAGGCATACCTGCTCCTGGAGGAGAGGGATCTTTGTCACAATACATTTCAAGCGTTAGATAACCGTCATCACCAATAACTTTTGGATCAAATTTCTTAATATGAAATTGTGCCATATATTCTTTATTATCAATTTCAGTTCCATCGGCAGTTGTTGTTTTCAATTTATTCAATAAATCATTGATTGATCCCTTATCATTTGCAACAACCGGCTCAATATGATGTCGTTGAGCACCAATTGTCACTGGCGCTGGTCGCGCATCTGTGTGAACAACTGCAACCTTAGGAGCAGGTGTTGGTGTTCTTACAGATATTAATGGCTCTTGCTTTTGCTCTTCCGCTTTCTTTTTAGCTTCTGCTTCTTTAGCTATAGCATCTGCTTGCTCTTTAGCTTTAGCATCTGCTTGTTCTTTAGCTTTTGCTTCTGCTTGTTCTTTAGCTTTTGCTTCTGCTTTCTCTTTAGCACCCGCTTCCGCTTTCGGCTTACTTACTTTTTGGGAAAGAGGATATTCCCCTTTGGCTTCTACTTTACGTCGTTCTGCAAAAGAAGGCTGAGATGCTGTAAAAACAGGTAATCCAGTGGATGAAAGTTCTGCTTTAACTTTAGTTTCTGTTTTCTCTTTAGCTTCTTCAGCGGCTTTCGCTTGGGCTTTAGCTTCTTCAGCGGCTTTCGCTTGGGCTTTAGCTTCTTCAGCGGCTTTCGCTTGGGCTTTAGCTTCTTCAACGGCTTTCGCTTGGGCTTTAGCTTCTTCAACGGCTTTCGCTTGGGCTTTAGCTTCTTCAGCGGCTTTTGCTTCTGCTTCCCCTTTTTGCTTACTTACATTTTGAAAAGTATTAGGATGTTTCTCTTTGGCTTCTACTTTAGGTTCTTTTTGTTTTTCTGCTTTAATCGATGGAATTTCTTGTCTTACAAGCATTACTATACTGTCAAGGGCTTTTTTGTACGCTTCTTTATTTTCAGTACTCCCAGAAATTTCTTGCGTTTTTAGTTGTTCAATTTGTTTAACTAATTTTGTTAGTTCTTCAATTGATCTCGTTCTAATCTTTTCATTATCACTCTTGGCATAATCTACCAGCCGATTGACATTATTAAGGATGCCCTTGTATAAATCTGCATCTACAAATTTTTTAAGTCTTTCGATCCTAGGATTAATTTCATTGGCAAGAACAGTGTCTATATCCCTCAAACGGACTGTTATATTTAATTCTTTGGTTTTTTCTTGTTCTGCTCTCTCTTTAGCTTCGCTTTCAGCTCTTGCTTTAGCTTCTGCATCTTCGGCTTTCGATTGAGCTTCTGCTTCGGTTCTAGTATTTGCTTCTGCTTGTTCTCTCGCTTTCGCTCTAGCTTCTTCTTCGGCTTTCGATTCGAGCTTCTGCTTCGGCTCTTGTATTTGCTTCTGCTTGCTCTCTCGCTTTCGCTCTAGCTTCTGCTTGCTCTCTCGCTTTCGCTCTAGCTTCTGCATCGGCTTTAGGATCGACACCAGCTTTTGTTTTAGCTTCTGCATCACTTTGTCTTAATGCAGCAATTTTGGCTAAAAGATCGTTGCCACCTATATCTAAAGCTCTGTTTCGTATCACATTATCAGGATCAATAATATAAGGAGTAATCTTTCGTAAAGCCTCTGGGTTTGTAGGATCCCCTTTTAGCACCGTTGAAATTGCCTCTAAAGCGTCCCACTTTTCTCTGGCTTGTGCAGATGACAAAGCCTCCCTAGAGGGAATAGGAGGTGGTGCTGGAGGCTTAACTGAATGTCCCGTTCCTGCTCCAGACGTTGAATCCGGTTTAGGAGCATAAGCCCCTGTCGTTGTTGCAGACAAAGGTGCACCTGCTGAAGTAACTGCAGATTTATCTTTCGCAGCTTTTGTTTTGGTGCCTTCCAGTCGTCTTCTTAATTTAACATAAAGAGTTTCTTTCTTTTTTTTCGTTGCTCCAAGATCAGGTGGAGATGTTAAAGCTAAAGAGGATGTCCCTGGTTTAGCTTTATCAGTCAAACTGTGCTCAATAGGGGAGGATTTTGGTGGAGTCGTTACTGCCAAACCAACTTTGGGATCCTCATCAGCAACGATATTTAGTGCAACAAGTTTTCTTGTTATAGCCGCAATTAAAGATGAATTTTCTGTATAATGCTTCTTATAGTCATATGAAATCTTTTTAATCTCATTCGTCAATTGTTTATGTTTTTTAATAGCATTAGCTAATTTCTTAGCAACAGCAAGATCAATCTGCTCGTTTGGAAGTGATAAATATTTCTTTAATTGCTCATTTAGCACAGTTTCTAATTTATCTGAAAATTCCCTGTCAATAGAAATTTTTCTGGCATATTTAGCCACATAGTAATCTGGATCAGATTTCATGATATTAATCTTGTTTTCATTATCAGAAGCAGCTAGCACAATCTCCAGCGTTTCAAGTACTCCAATATTATCCTTCACACTTTGATAATCACTTCTAATACTTTCAAATGTTGCTAGATTAGCCTCAACTTTTGCTACTTTTTCATCAAAATTTCTTAACACATTTTGAATATCTTTAATAACAAGACTAACTTCTGCATCATCTGACTTAAAATTAGCAATTTCCTTCCTTAAATCATCAATTTCTTTTTTATCCTCTTGCGTCGATAGATCAGCCGTTTTTAATTTTTTGTATTTAAGGAATTTGTCTTCTACCTCTTTAATGACTTTAAATTTCTCCTCTAATGGTCCTACTAATGAACTAAACTTTTTTATCTCTGCATTCATGTCTTTAGAACGCAGGTTATTTTTTGTGGTTGCATCTTTAATGATATTGAATAGTTTAAATGCTTTATATTGATCATTTAAATCTCCTTTTTTAAATTCCTTGACCATTAATTTTAAAATTTCAAGATAAGCGTTATATTGAAAATTTTCTTTACCATTTACATTGACTTTGAAATGAGAAGGAGTTACTTGTGCTATTTCGTAATTTTCAACCATTGATGTCGACATCGCTATGAGTTCTTTCAATGAAGTCTCTTTTTTAATGGATAATGCTTTAGGGGAGTGTGCCGTAGCTTTAACATAAGCCATTATATCTGCTTCACCTAATAGCGGTTTAGCACTTATAACACCTGTGATAATATTTGTTGCGGGAGCAGAAAATCTTCTTGGTTTTTCTCTGGCTTTGTCTTGGTAAACTTGAAACTCTCTAATAGACTTGCCAATCCCTGCCATTTTAAATTCATTTTTAATCTTTTTTGATGGGTTTGCAGGATCATCTACCTCTGATGCATTTTCATTATAGAATGTAAGATCTCCTAAATACATCGATAAAATTGGAATGGGTGCTTTTCCCGCGGCTAGATCTCCCTTTAACTGCTCACGCAGCTTGTTATAGCTTCCGACTTGTGATAGCAAACCTACATAAGTAACATCATTTTCCTTTTGAGACGATAATTCTCTGATGACTTCTTTAACTTCAGGCAAAGTTATTATATGCAGTCTATTAACTGCACCATGATTTAGGCCCAATCCAATTGCTAAGGCCATGTGATAATTCCCAGATGCTACTACTTGCTTAAATACTTTGGCATAGAATTTTGCAATATTTTCCTGATGTGCCTTATTTTTAGCATTTAATAGTTCATTAACTATTTTTGCTGACATATTATTAAAATCATCTGACATTGGTTTAATACTCGATGATTCTTTTTCGAACTTTTTTCCCCAGAAATCGGTTAGGTCAACATTCTGCAACCTTGCCATTGAGAGATTATATAAATCTTCTGCAACATCTTTGGCAACTTCATCCATATCCTTTTCAGACACTTTATCTGAAGTGAGATCACTTATTATATATTTCTCTAAATCTGTTTTAGGGTTTTGATTTTCCTTGGTGACTGATTTTAGTACTTCTACATTGCTCTTCTTAACTGATTTATTATTTTCATAAAGCTTCTTTATCGAACTTTCAAAATCTTCACTCACTTCAATTAGTGATTTATCACCTTTTTCTGCATCTTGCTTAATTTTCTCAACTAATGCAGCATATGCTTCGCGAACTGCTTTAACAGTATCACCGGGAACCTGAGATAGTATTGGAAAATTCTTGCTTTCACTATCTGCGCGAATTAATATGGATAAAATATTTTTTAGATTTTTAATAAACTGTACTTTATTCTCAATTGAGTCATCAATATTGTACATTTCTTTTATATCATTGATTACTTTTGCCTGAAAACCTGGTTTTTCATCAGAAAACATTCCAGAGACAATTTTCTTAATTTCATCATTGCTAAAACGAGGGCTTTCTCCGGCACCCAAAGGTATCGTTGGGTCTCTATAGCCAGAGATTAATTGTCTCATTAAGGTCGGTTGTCTATGAGGAATACCATGAGCTTGTGCGAATGTTTGTGCTTTTTTTCTAATGGTTTCATCTACTGATGCTGAACAATAGGCCACCGTCTTTTCCATTTCTTTAATTTGGCTTTCGAGTGTACTTATCTGTGCATTGATATCGGTTATTTCGGCTTCATTTCCAGCTGTCTGCTTTAACGCAGCTGCTTGTGCTTTTTTGTTACTTAGGTCATCTTTTATACTTTTATATGTCTGAATTGTGGTATCAAGTAATGCAGCAGCAATTACAGTGTAAGGATAAATAATATTTAAATCTTCAAGTGATTTATCTTTTAGTGACTGAATTTTTTCTATATCTTCATTGTTGATAATATACAATAATACTGGAGCAGATTGTTTGAGATGCAAATTATCAGCATTTGAAATTCTGACTAAATTTAATTTAAAATTAGACAATTTGTCTTCTAATAACTTTAGTGATGGCCCATGACCTAGTTTCTCATAATTTTTAATCGTTTTAATATTATTTATAGCTTCGTCAATTTTCAAGAACTCTGTCAAAGCGGCTTTAAGTTGATTCTCATCGACCCTTTCCTCTTCGCTAGCACCTTTTTTAGTCATAATGTCACTACCCCAATCTTTAACTTTGGCGCAAATACACGCTTAGTCAATACTATATATAGGTGTGATTAAATTAATGATCTAAAAGTTCAATATAGATCTGTTTATGAACATACACGATTTGGGAGAGTGTTAAGATTTCCAATCTTTTTTAAAGAATTCTTCGAATTTATTGGGTGGCTGAGGTTGGGAGAAGTAAAAACCTTGGATCATGTCGCATTTATGCTCTTTTAGATAACGTAATTGGGTTTTGGTTTCAACGCCTTCGGCTATCACTTTCAAGTTTAAACTATGACCAAGTTCGATAATACCTTTGGTCACTGCATAATTTTCTTCTTTACTATCTTCAATGATTTTCACGAAGGATCTGTCGATTTTAATTTTGTTAACCGGAAATTGCATCAAATAGCTTAAAGAAGAATAGCCAGTGCCAAAATCATCTAGTGCCAATTCAACACCTAACGCCCGAAAGGCTTTCATGGTTTCAATGGCTCTATCCATATCTTGAACTAAGGCACTTTCGGTTAATTCTAATTCTAACCATTCAGGCGATATTTTGGTGTCACGAATAGCACGACGCACCACATCCACAATATCCCCTTGAAAGAGTTGCCGAGCAGATACATTAACGGCAACTTTTAGGTGGGTATGACCTTCCTTTTGCCATTTCACTATTTGCTGACATGCTTCTCGTAAAACCCATTCACCGATCGGACTAATCAAATGTGTTTCTTCAGCCGCTGTCATAAAAAAGAAAGGTGAGATAAATCCTTTTTGCGGGTGATTCCAGCGTATCAGCGCCTCACAGCCCACCATCTGATTGTTTTTTAGAAGAATTTGAGGTTGATAATAAACAATAAATTGTTGATTTTCTAAAGCTTTATGCAAGTCTGTGATTATATTTCTTTTGACTTGTAATTGATCAATCATACCTCTTTGGAAGAATTCATATTGATTACGGGTACTGCTTGTTCTGTTCACTGCTAATTGCGCATTTCGTGACAACACTTCTGGCGTTTCTCCATCGGTGGGATAAAATGCAATTCCCACGCTGAGCGTAATAAAAATATCATTCTCGCCTATATGATAGGGGACGGTACATTTTTCAATGATAGATTGAACATAAGATGCCATTGCTGAAGCATCATGGATTTCAGGTTCAATCACACCAAATTCGTTTTCACTCAAACGAGCAACTGTGCTTTTTCCCGCTGTAAAGTCTGCTAATCTATCGGCAAATACCTTTAAGAGTTTATCCGCCATTTCTTGGTTATAGGTGTTTATGACTTCAAAATAATCATCCACACGAATGATAAACATGCCCATTTTAGTTTGCGAAGATTTTGCATGATTAATCTCAAGGGTCATATTTTGTTCAAAAATAATGCGATTGGGTAGATTAGTGAGTTCGTCTGTTGTTGAACGGCGTTCTAATTCTTTTTCAACTTGCTTTCTTGCGGTAATATCCATCCCAAAAACACTGATAGAATCGGTACCCATAGGAACAATATTTAAAGTAAAGGATTGATCACCAGTCATGATATCTATTCGTTGATCTTTCCCAGATAAAATGACTTGGCGAATTATCTCACGCCATTCTGCCGGGATCTTCTCATTTAAATTGACCTTCCAGGTAACTAGAATGGGAGCGCTAGCCGGATTAGCATAAAGTAATATCCCCATTTTATTAATTCGCATAACGGGGTTAGGGTTAGCTGTGGGATAATCAAGCAGTTCCTGATAGGCCCTTTCTTCCCGAGTTAGACTAGCAGCTAAGGCTTTTTTCAGAAGGATAGCTAAATACACACACAAGCCTAACGCTATGAGCGCTACGAAAAACGCTATTTGCCAGATGATTACACCCACCGTCTAAAAATCCAGGTTTTTTATATAATGATGATATATCATTTAGTAATTATACACTCAAACCAGTTGGTAAACTTCGAATGGCATGAGTGTGGGGGGTTTCGGAGACATATTTCTCCTGTAAACTGGATGGATATGAATCATTGAGACAGTAGAGGGATATTATGTCGTTAGTTAAAACTATTTCAACAACAATACTACTCGTTTTGCCTATTGCAGCCATAGCAAATAAAGAGCAAAAAACCTATTTGCCAGAAGCTTATAGCTGTCTCGATGAATATCAGCTCAACAACTTTGATCTTGCTGTAGCGGAATGCCTACCAGCAGCAAATAAGAATGACCCACTGGCTCAATATGTGGTGGGGATGATGTATAAACGGGGCAAAGGGGTAAAAGTTTCCCAAGCGCAAGCGTTGAAATGGTTAACCCGATCGGCAGATGGCGGCTATGATGCAGCGCAGCTAAAATTAGGTAAAATGATCAGTGCAGGGACATCTTCCGCGCCTAATTACGCTGCAGCCTTCGAATTATTTACCAAAGCGGCGAATCAAAACAATTCAGAAGCCCAATTTTTGCTCGCCCTTTGCTATCAAAATGGACTTGGCACAAAACAAGATATAACAACTGCCTTAAATTGGTATCACAAAGCAATTCAAAATGGCTTGGATGCGCCCAATATTGCATCAAACGCTTCTGATAAACAAAATCAACACATCGCAAAAAATGAACCTGGTTATGAAGAATTCAAGACCGCGCTAAAACAAAAAACGGATAGTTTTGTATGGTTAAAATTGGCTGCTGAAAAAGGACATGCGCAAGCGCAATATCAAGTGGGAATGCATTATGTTAACGGCAAAGATACCGAACAAGATGATGCCAAAGCATTACAATGGCTGCAAAAATCAGCTGCACAAGGTTACCGTCCTGCTCAAAGTTATTTAGCCTGGATGGCTATGCTGGGGCTTGGGACACATCAGGATCTCAATGAAGCGATTCATTGGTTTGTCAGTGCGCATGAACCCAAAACCTCAGACAAAGTCGCATTTACCACCTTGAATAAACCTCAATCACAGCTTGCGGCAAAAGAGCAGCCAAAAATGCTTTATGAAAACGCAATGAAGTTATTAGAAATCAAAGATGATCCTGACACACTCCAACAAGGGATTGCACTATTAGAGGCTGCGGCAAGATCAAATTTACCCATTGCACAATTCACTTTAGGCAGCCTGTATCAAACCGGTATAAATGTAAAAGCGGATCAAGCAACTGCTATTCGTTGGTTTGAAAAAGCGGCAAGAAATGGCAACTCCGATGCGCAATATGCTCTGGGATGGATCTATTTCAACGGTGAAGGTGTGGTTAAAAACTTACCTCAAGCTTATCATTGGTTTAATCAAGCAGCCGCCTATGGCGGTCAACGTGCCAAAAGTGCTAAACAATTTGTTCGTTCACAAATGAATCCTTCACAAATGGCTAAGCTTGATAAACAGCAGCAGAAAGTAGCCGCAAAATGACATCTTTACACTTTCATACGCCGCTATTGCAATCGCATCCTTTGAGCCAGTTGACAGGGCGGAATATTTTTTTAAAATACGAAGCCCTGCAGCCAAGTGGTTCATTTAAAGACAGAGGCGTAGGAGCCTTATGTGTTTATTATGCTAAACAAAAAGTAAATGGGTTTATCTGTTCCTCTGGCGGTAATGCTGGCATGGCTGTGGCTTATGCAAGCAAAGCACTTGGGATCCCAGCCAAAGTGGTGATTCCTAAAACCACACCTCCAGTCATGTTGAAAAAACTGCAAGCCGAAAGTGTTGATGTTTTAATTGAGGGAGACAATTGGGATGCGGCGGATAAACTCGCCCGCGAAATGGCCAATGAACTAAATTACGCCTATATCCCGCCATTTGATCATCCCGTAATCTGGCAAGGCTATGTTTCGATTATTGAAGAATTAAAACGTGATCTACCCGTCAAACCCGATGCTATTATTGTATCTGTGGGGGGCGGTGGTTTATTTACTGGTTTAGTGCAAGGTTTGCATACCATCGGTTGGCAAGATGTGGCTGTTATCACCGCTGAAACAACGGGCACAGCTTCACTTGCAACGGCCGTCAAAGAAAAAAGCCGCATTCGTTTGGATAAAATTGATAGCATTGCAGTGACCTTGGGAGCTAAACAAATTTGTCAGCAAGCTTTTGATTGGACCCAAAAACACCCTGTTTTTCCACAAACTGTGAGTGATAAAGAAGCTGTCAATGCGTGCTTGCGCTTTGCTGATGATCATCGCTTTTTAGTGGAGCCTGCCTGCGGCGCTTCCCTTGCCCTACTCTATGAAAAACGCCCGATTTTGGAAAAGTTTAACAATATTGTGGTGATTGTTTGTGGTGGTAGTGGTGTTAATTTAGATCTGTTAAAGGGCTGGCAAAAGCAGTTTGGACTTTAAACTTTCCAACAACCCGAGTAAATACACTTAAATTACAACCATAATATTTAGCTTTGAAACTTATAATTCACGTTTTTCCTACGAATAATTGGCAAGCTATCACGTTTTTCGTACGAATAATTGGCAATTTATCACGTTTTTGCTACTATTAGACAATGAAAAGAGATGTTTACAAAAAACTCATTGAGTGGAAAGAGACTAAAGGACGAAAACCTTTGGTTTTGCGGGGTGCCAGGCAAGTAGGTAAAACATACCTTCTTAAATTATTTGGCAAAGAAAATTATGATAATCTTATCTACGTTAATTTCGAAGAAACACCAAAACTCAAAACGCTTTTCGAACAAAATTTAGATCCACAACGAATAATACGTGATCTTGGTATCTACTTTAATCAAGAAATTCTCCCTAAAAAATCACTCATTTTCTTTGATGAAATACAAGAATGTCCTAATGCCCTTACCAGTTTAAAATACTTTCAAGAACAAGCATCTGAATATGATATTGTTTCGGCAGGATCACTTTTGGGTGTCAAGTTAGCCAGAACAAAAGGATTC
The DNA here is from genome assembly GCA_963829835.1 of uncultured Pseudomonadota bacterium. GTDB lineage: Bacteria > Pseudomonadota > Gammaproteobacteria > Berkiellales > Berkiellaceae > Berkiella. The sequence goes on along the minus strand of CAWHKC010000004.1, from coordinate 2,067,603 downwards.
CCTGTTGGGAAGGTGACCTTTATTGAACTTTATCCCTGTAGCTTCTTTGAATTCCTTGAGAATATTGGTAATGCAAAACTAAGAAACTATTTAGAAGATATAAATACCATAGAGCCCCTTACAGAGGTGATCCATGAGCAATTAACGGATCTTCTAAGACTATATTATTTCATTGGGGGAATGCCTGAGGCTGTTAAATCATATATCGATAATCAAAATTTAAATAATGTGCGAAAAATACATCAAGATATTTTGGATGCTTATTTATTGGATTTTTCTAAACATGCTCCTACCAATGAAATTATGAAAATTACAGCAGCATGGAATTCCATTCCGACACAGCTCGCAAGAGAAAATAAGAAATTTACATTCGCAGGAATTACTCAAAGTGCAAGAGCCAGAGAATATGAAAGTGCTATCGAGTGGTTGAGTGACGCTGGATTAATTCTGCGTTCCTTTTGCATCACAGCCCCGCGTTTACCAATTGAAAGTTATAGCGATAAAAGAGCCTTTAAAGTATTTTTACTTGATGTTGGTCTCTTAAGTACAATGACAGATTTACCTGCTAAAGCTATCTTAAATGGCGATAAATTATTTACTGAATTTAAAGGGGCTTTAACTGAAAATTTTGTTGCTCAAGAATTAAAAACAAATTTGAGAAATGCTCTGTATTATTGGGCAACCCAAGGACAAGCAGAAGTTGATTTTGTCATCCCCTTTGAGGGCGTCATTTATCCTTTGGAAGTTAAATCAGGACTTGCTACAAAGCAAAAAAGTCTTGCAGTTTATAGAGAAAAATATCAACCCCAGTTATCTGGGCGAGCTTCACTATTAAACTTAAAAAAAGAAAAAGATTTTTACAATTTTCCCTTATATATGGTTTCTCTATTCCCTGAAAAAGCAATTCAATTTGGTACTAAATAATTCTTTTTCTCAGCCTTAATGATGTACTGGAATGGCTTGGTGACTCACCGTTAAACCATGTTGGGCATCTATTTGAGAAAAACTACCCATATCGGCTGTTGTGTGTCCTGCTAAGATAATCCCACCCTCAGGTGCTTCTCCAGCATGAGCACTTACCGCATGAGCTAAACCGCTTACCGTATTTGTGATGTAGCTGGCGACATCTTGCAACAAGGTTAATCCTGTATCAGCATCACTTGCCGTATAACTGTCGATGGCAGCTTGGAAATCATGTGCTGCAGCCTGTCCCAATTGATTGAAAATAGCTGCTACACCAATAATGCTCGTTCCTTGATGAATATTCACAAAAGCAGAGGCGGCATCTAAATCTGCGGCGTTAATCTTTCCATCATGATTTGCATCGTTGACATACCCAATAGACAACATATCACCTTTGCCAGGATTAAATTTATTGACATTGGAGATAATATCGACACCTTGCATCATCATATTGCCATTGGCATCGTCTGCTAATGAGAAAACATAATTATCAGCTCCTTTTCCACCATTGATGGTGTTATTACTCCAATCGATGACATTTTCACTACCCGGCGTTGTGTTTCCGTTAAGGTACAAATTGACGCCAGTAAGATTCAATGCATCATCCGCAACGACGGTATCATTGTTTCCATTACCAACGGTAATGGTGGTATTGTTAAAGGTTATAGCGTTGGCACCATACCAAAAACCAGCGGGTGCAGACCCAACTTCGTTGCCAACGCCCATAGTTGCTGAAAAACTGAGATTATCCATAGAAGCAAAAACGACATCGTTATTACCATTCCCTACATGGATGGTATCGCCTCCAAGAGCATAGCTATTAGCACCAAAACCAGTTCCTGCAGTACCTGGATCAGTATTATATGAACCTGAGGTAGTGGAAATGTTTAAACAATCCAAATCTCCAAATACAACATCATTGTTGCCATTTCCCACAGAAATGGTATTACCTCCCAAAGTAAAACTATTGCCTATAAAGCCTGATACGCCTCCATTATTATTATTATTGTCCCCTCCAGTCATGGTAACCGAGTAATCCTGAAGCGAACCATAGACAATATCGTTATTACCATTACCAACAGCGATGATATTACTACCTAAGGAGAAACTATTCCCCACGAAATATGCCCAACCTTCAAAGCTGCCTGAATTACCGTCCCCGCCAGTGCCGGTAGTATCTAACTCCTGCATCGCGCCATAAACAACATCATTATTACCGTTACCTAGAATTATACTGTTGTTTCCAGCTGAGAAATTTGCAGGGCTTATCGATGCAACTCCACCATCATATCCTGAATTATCATTACCAGCGGCATAAGTAATATCTAAATCCTGTAACGCGCCATAAACAACATCATTATTGCCATTACCTGCTTGAATCGTATTTCCACTCATTTGCCATGTGGAATTTCCTATCTGAACCTCTCCATTAGCATAAAATCCACCATTAACATTACCGGCGAGGAGATCAATCGATAAACAATCCAATGCCCCATAGATAACATCATTATTACCATTTCCAAGGGTGATAGAATTACTTCCTAAATCGAATATCATTTGGTTTATCCAAGCCGGCCCATTTAATACCCCATTTGGATTATTATCGCTGGCTATGGCTAGTATATTAAAATCTGCAAGCGCGCCATAAACAATATCGTTATTACCATTGCCAGCTAAAATATTGTTGGAACCAAGGGAGAGGGTAGCATCATCAGGACCTGATTGTGTTAGCACAGCGCCGTTCCAAACAGAATAAGTATTATTGTTACTACCAGCAGCTAATACCATTGATAAATTATCCATTGCGCCATAAACAACATCATTATTGCCATTGCCCACTATAATATTGTTAGCACCAATCGTCATGCTGGCCGCATTTGAAGTTAGAATGTCAGGGGATGCAGCGCCAGCAAAACCATCTGGGCTACTATCATTACTTCCACCAATAAAATCTAGAGATAAATTACGCATAGCGCCATAAACAACATCATTGTTACCATTGCCACCTGAAATGATATTGTCACCTAGTGCAATCGAGTAACCTTCCAAAGCTGCCATGCCTGCATTATCTGCGGTATTGCCGCTACCACCTACCAAACTAATTGATAAATCACGGATGGCGCCGTAAATCGTTTCATTATTACCCGAAGCAGAAAGCGTGTTGCCGCCCAGCGACATATTTAAATCAAGCACTGAGGCACCTTGAATCACTCCCGTGTTATTATTTGACCCGGTCAGTGAAAGGCAAACATCACCGCCACTGCCATACAAGGTTCCGTTATTGCCATTAAGACTAAGCTTATTAGCGCCGCCTGATACGGTAAGTAAAGGAGGGATCGGAGCAGCCCCAACTTCTCCGCCTGCTACCCATGCAGCATAAGCCGTATTAAAGCTAGTGCTTGGACCATAGTTATAAGCCATGTTGACAAAATCGCCGTAGATTTTATCGTTGTTGCCATTTACAGTGATGTTGTCAGGACCTGCTGAGCCAATAACTGTTGCATTATTGCCATTGATAATAATCCCACTCATAACATCCCCCGTCTAATTCTATTGGTGAGGTACACGCTTAAGTAAAAAAATCAGTTATTTTTTTTAAGATCCTCCTTTTTATGGCATTTTTCAATAGAGGCGAAAGGAATTATTCGTGAATTTATCAAATAGGCTGGTTTTTACTTAATTTTTTTCATAATTCGCGAGATCATTGCATCTAGGTCAGGCGACAATAATGATATATTATTTGCTTTTTTCTTCAACAATACTGTGAATATTTTCGCCATTAGCATTATGATGTTTAGTCCGATACTAATAAAGATAGATTTTACATATAGAGAACTGTATAAAAGGTAAGGCTTTGGCATGGATCCTCAGAACAATGATATGTTTGACCGTAACGTCAACAACTCCGTGATGGATCCCCTTTTAGATTGTTTAGTGATTCTTACGCACCTGTATCACAATCCTTTTTCTCATGAAGCGTTAAAAGCGGGTATACCGCTTGTAAATTACCGGCTGACTCCCGAATTGTTTTACCGTGCTGCTGAGCGTGCTGGTTTTTCAGCCCGAATTTTAAAACGTCCTCTAGCTCGGATGTCGAATCTTGTCTTACCTGCTGTACTTATTCAAAAAAACGAACAAGCGTGTATTTTACAAAAAATAAATGATGACAAAACAGCTGATATTATCTTGCCAGATAGTGGCGGTGGCATTACTCAAAAAAGCTTAATAGAACTCGAAGAAAATTATACTGGGTTTGCCATCTTTGTAACCCCAGTATTTAAATTTGAAACCAGAAGTGAAATCAATGTAGCAGATCCTACCAAGAGTTCCTGGTTTTGGGGTTCCTTATGGCGCTATCGTGCCATCTATACACAAGTTGTATTAGCTGCTTTATTTATAAATGTTTTTGCCTTATTGACGCCACTTTTTGTGATGAATGTGTATGACAGAGTGATCCCAAATTATGCTCTAACAACACTATGGGTATTGCTAACAGGGATATTAATCATTTATCTTTTTGATTTTTTGTTGAGACTGTTACGCGGTTATCTCATAGACATCTGTGGCAAAAAAGCAGATGTCGTGATTGCCAGCATTCTATTTCAACGCGTCATGGGGATTCAGTTATTGCATAAACCTTCCTCAGTGGGTGCCTTTGTGAATAATCTCCGAGAATTTGAGATGCTAAGAGATTTCTTTACCTCTTCAACACTCACGACCATTGTTGATCTCCCTTTCATTATTTTATATTTTATCTTTATCGCCTACCTTGGCGGTGAAGTGGTTTATGTTCCTTTAGTGATTGTGCCCATTATATTTTTAATTACTTATATACTTGAAAAGCCAATGCGTAATAATGTTATCCTCGCTTTAAAAGGAGCAGCACAAAAACATGCCATTTTAGTAGAATCTATCACCGGTTTAGAAACGGTGAAATGCCTTTCTATTGAGGGACAAATGCAACGCCGATGGGAACAATCGGTGAGCATGGCGGCTAAATATGGATTAAAATCACGATTCTTATCTTCAATTGTCATCAATATCACCAATTTCGCACAACAACTTATCTATGTCCTTATTGTTACGGTGGGCGTATTCCTTATCCATGATGGCAGAATGACTTTAGGTGCCCTGATCGCTTGTAGTATTTTAGCAGGTAGAATTCTTGCCCCCTTAATGCAATTTGCCAATATTTTAACCCGCTTTCAACAAGCTAGAATGTCTCTTGAATGCTTAAACAACATAATGGCTTTACCTATTGAACGCCCATTAGAGAAAAAGTTCTTACATCGCGCAACTTTAAAAGGCGATATTGAATTTGATAATGTGACGTTCCAATATCCTGGACAAGATATTGTTGCATTAGAAAATGTTTCTTTCAAAATGGCAAATTCCGAACGGCTAGGGATTCTCGGTCATATTGGATCAGGTAAAAGTACCATACAGAAATTGCTATTGGGATTATACCAACCTCAATCAGGAAGCATTCGCATTGATGGCATTGACATCAATCAGATCGACCCTGTCGATATCCGCCGCAACATGGGTTATGTTCCTCAGGATAGTATGCTCTTTTATGGTAATGTTCGCGATAACATTGCCATCACTGCACCATGGGTCTCTGATCAACTTATCGCCCAAGCGGCATTTTTAGCAGGCGTTGATATCTTTGTGAATCGCCATCCAGCTGGTTTTGACATGCCTATTGGCGAACGGGGTGAAGGTATTTCTGGGGGGCAACGTCAAGCAATTGCCATTGCGAGGGCTCTGTTGGCTAACCCTCCTATCTGGCTTTTTGATGAGCCAACAAGCTCTATGGATGACCAAACAGAATATGAACTATTACGTCGTCTTGCCCATTATTTGAAACTAAAAACACTGATTTTAGTCACCCATCGATTATCTTTATTAGCGCTTGTTGATAGAGTGATTGTCATGGACAAAGGTAAACTGATTGCAGATGGGCCTAAGGAAATTGTGCTTGCTAAACTAAATGAGGTTAAGAATAAAGCGAGATCCACAGATCCCAAATCTCAAGATAGGCCCATAGCATGATATTCAATCATATAAAGCAATACTTTGTAGATTTACATAATAAAATTTTCCAAAGTAAATCTCCTATTGCACAATATCGTGCAGAAGATGAAGATCTGATGTCTGATAATAAAGCAGCTTTTTTAGGAAAACCAACCCTTGTCACCAGTGGTATCTTATACCTTATTCTTGCGATGATTGTTGTTGGATTGATTTGGGCTTACTTTGGGGAAATAGATCAAAATACTACAGCCGAGGGAAGAGTCATTCCTGCATCTGAAGATAAAATTATTCAAAGTTTAGATGGAGGCATTATTGTAGCAATTCCTGTGCACGAGGGCGAAATTGTCAAAGAAGGACAACTTTTAGTGCAGTTTGATGCGAAACGTTTTGCTTCAGATTATAATACGGATTATCAAAATTATCTGGCACTCATGGCAAGAGTTGCTCGTTTAACGGCAGAATCAGAAGACAGCAATCATATAAAATTTCCCCCCATTGTTCAAGCAGAGAAACCGGATCTGATTACCAGAGAAACCAAGCTGTTTGAATCAAGAAGGCAATCACTTCAAATTGAATTATCCAACTTGAATGATGAGCTAAAAACCATCACTAAAGAAATTGAGCTCTATAAACCTTTATTAAAGAGTGGCGCCACTTCAGAAATTGAATATCTTAATATTGAGCGAAATATTAACGCTACCAAACAACAAATATTAGAGAAACAAGACAAATTCAATGAAGCGGTTTGGTCAGAACTCAATCAAAGCAAAGCAACACTGGCAAGTTTGCAAGAAAAGCTTATCTCTCTCAAAGATAAATTGGAACGAACGAAACTGAATTCACCAGTCTATGGGATAGTCAAAAAAATTCATATTAAAACGATTGGCGGTGTGGTTAATCCAGGCATGGATATCATGGAAATTGTCCCTTTATCGGATTCTTTATTAATCGAAGCGCGCGTTAAACCCGCAGACATTGCCTTTATTCAACCGGGACAAGTGGCATCGGTTAAAATTTCCGCCTATGATTATACGATTTTTGGTAGCTTAGATGGAAAGGTAGAATTTATTAGCCCGGATGTGATTGAAGATACAAAACAAGCCCCCAATGGCCCCCAACTGCAAAGTTATTACCTCGTAATAATCCGCACTAACAAAAGTTATTTTACCAAAGATAATCATAAACTTTACATCATGCCAGGCATGTCCGCGATGGTTCAAATCACAACAGGCAAGAAAACTATAATGACATACCTCCTTAAACCTCTTATTAAAGCTAAAGCGGAAGCGATGACTGAAAGATAAAGAAATTTCGATATTTCACCTATCTCGCGCATATACACTTGTCCCAAAGTCCATGGTCCAAAAGTCCAATAGAACCCCCTTTCATTTCATGGTGTAATATCCTTTCGGAATGATTTTTTAGTTCTGATGGGGGACAAAATGAAATCGCTTAATGACAATGAAGTCATCGAACAATTCACTATTTTGCATGTGCCACTGACAGCTGATATTAAGACATTGCGTCATGCCAGAAATGATATCTTGCACGAATTATATGAACAATTATACCGTTCAAATCAATTAGAAGATTCTCTGGCTTTAGATAAGAAAATTACAACTATTCAGCATGCCTATTTGTTTATTAAGCGCAATTATGACGACATCCACATGCAACTTGATGTCATAAAAGCACTCAAGGAAAAATTTAATATTTTGAAATTGCCATTAGATGCAACCCTTGATGATGTACGCCATAGACGTAATGATCTATTACTAGCTTTACATAGACAAGAAGATAAAGATCTCAACCTGCCTTCCATTGAAGAACAAATACGCATTATTCAAAATGCGTATTTATTTATTGTTGATCACTTAAGAATGGTAAAAATTTAAGATGGATGCCGCGAACCAGTCGCGGCAAGTAGACGGGATGTTAGACACCCGCCAAGGTCATTTCTTCAATCATAATTGAACCAGACTGAATACTGCCGCGTTTATCCACGTCATTTCCAACAGCTACCATCTGTTTGAACATATTTTGCAAATTACCTGCAATAGTAATTTCATGGACAGGATATTGGATCTCACCATTTTCAACCCAAAAACCAGCAGCGCCACGTGAATAATCCCCTGTCACCAAGTTAATACCTTGGCCCATGAGTTCAGTCACCACTAAGCCTCTGCCCATTGTTTGCAACATGGCATCAAAATCACCATGGGTTGATTGAATAAAAATATTATGGGTTCCCCCGGCGTTGCCGGTATTGGGTAAGTTTAATTTTCGTGCAGAGTAAGCACTTAAAATATAACTGGCAATGACGCCATCTTTCACCAAATCTTTATCACGCGTGGCAACGCCATCATTATCAAAGGGTGCACTGCCAATACCACCTTTAATATGAGGACGTTCATAAATTTGAATATTATCTGGAAAAATTTTCTTGTTTAAGGAGTCTAGCAAGAAAGTGGATTTTCGAAATAATCTCCCGCCAGAGATGGCAGAAAGAAAATGACCAATCAAACCAGATGCGACGCTCGAATGAAAAAGCACCGGAATACGTTGAGTGGGGAGTTTTTTAGCACTCAAACGTTTTAATGCTTTATCTGCTGCATCTCTTCCCACTTTTTCTGCTTTTTCGAGCAACTCTCTTTGTCTTGAAACGGTATATTGATAATCTCTCTCCATGCCTTGTGCATCTTGAGCAATCACCATACAAGATAAACTATGACGACTGGTAGGATAGGATCCTATAAAACCATGCGTATTACTGTAGACATGAAAACCTTGTGAACTGCCTAAAGTGGCCCCTTCACTATTGGTGATTTTTTTATCGACCGTTAAAGCATGATGCTCACAGGTTTTAGCTAGATTCACCGCTTCATCCACATTCAAATCCCATGGATGGTATAAATCAAGCTGTTCAATATGTTTGGTCATATCCGAAGCCGGCGCAAGCCCTGAAAAGGGATCAGCTTCTGTTAGTTTGGCTAGTTCATAGGCTGCTTTGACCGTCGCAGTAAGTGAATCCGAACTGATATCGGTAGTGCTAGCTGAACCTTTGCGTTGCCCAATGTAAACAGTGATCCCTACAGCTTTATCCCGATTAAATTCAAGTGTTTCGACTTCGCCAAGCCTAACAGTCACATTTAGCCCAATCGAGGCGTGTAACCCCACTTCAGCTTGCGTTGCACCCAATTTAGTAGCCATAGCTAACATTTCTTTAGCCCGCTCGTGATAAACACTTTCACTAACAAAATCTTTTAAATGAGATGGTAATGCTTTTTCCATTATATGCCTCTAGTTACTTGTGCCACCGACAGTGATATTGTCTATCCGTAAAGTAGGTTGCCCAACGCCCACTGGGACGCTTTGGCCTTCTTTGCCGCAAGTTCCAATACCGGAGTCCAGCGCTAAATCATTTCCCACCATCACAATTTTATTCATCACATCTGGCCCATTGCCAATCAGAGTTGCCCCTTTAACAGGTCGTGTGATTTTTCCATTTTCAATTAAATAGGCTTCATTGGCTGAAAACACAAATTTACCGGAAGTAATATCTACTGAGCCACCACCAAAGTTCACGGCATATAAACCTTTCTCAACCGAGGCAATAATTTCTTCTGGTAAATGAGGCCCGGGAAGCATAAAAGTATTGGTCATACGCGGCATGGGGATATGACTAAAAGACTCACGTCGACCATTACCGGTTGGAGCCACTCCCATTAATTTGGCATTTAATTTATCTTGGAGATAACCTTTTAAAATACCATTTTCGATTAATACAGTACGTTGAGTTGGCGTTCCTTCATCATCGATGGTTAATGATCCACGTCGCTCAGGAATAGTGCCATCATCAACAACGGTGCATAAAGGAGATGCAACACGTTCACCAATCCGGCCACTAAAGGCAGAGCTTCCTTTACGATTAAAATCACCTTCTAAGCCATGACCTACCGCCTCATGTAATAAAACGCCAGGCCAACCTGGGCCAAGTACAACAGTCATGGCCCCTGCTGGAGCATCAATGGCTTCTAGATTAATTAATGCTTGATGAACAGCTTCTCTGACATAACCAAATGCTCTGTCTTGCTCCATAAAATACTGATAGGTCGTACGACCACCACCACCGGAAGAACCCGTTTCACGGCGACCTTGCTGCTCTACGATCACGTTCACATTTAAACGAACTAAGGGGCGTACATCAGCATTCATGGTGCCATCGCTTCCGACCACTAAAATAGTGTCATAAACACCCACCAAACTCACCATGACTTGAATAATACGGGGGTCTTGCTTGCGCGCGTACGCATCAATTTGTCTTAAAAAAGCAATTTTTTCTTCTGTAGTCAATGAGTCCAGCGGATTATCAGCCGTATAAAGTGGCTTTAACTGCTTCTTTTGCCAAGTACACAAATTGGCGCTGCCACCAACTTGCGCTATGCAACGTGCCGCACGCACAGACTGTTCAAGGGCTGGCAAAATGATATCGTCAGAATAGGCAAAGCCTGTTTTTTCTCCGCTTATCGCACGCACGCCAACGCCATGATCAAGGTTAAAGCTACCTTCTTTCACAATGCCATCTTCCAGCATGAAAGATTCATGTTTTACACTCTGGAAATATAAATCTCCGCTATCGATACGATGTCCCAATAGCTGGCCTAAAACGCGTTCTAAATCTGTCACTGTCAAACCAGCCGGGGCTAGTAATCTATCACGCGCAACATCTAAGGCATTACTCATCTTTTACCTCATTTACTAAATCTTGCATCACAAAGGGCTGATAATGCTTTATGGTTGGAAATTGTTTACGTAGTTCTTTCATTTTTTCTAAATCAATGTCTGCGGTAATAACGCCAGATTCATTGTCATTGAATGCCAGTATATCTCCCCATGGTCCAACGATCATCGAATGGCCATAAGTTCCACGACCATCATGTCGTAAACCAATTTCTCCTGGGGCAACCATATAGCATAAATTTTCGATAGCACGAGCACGGATTAAAGTTTCCCAATGCGCTTTACCTGTCTGAATAGTAAAAGCACTTGGCAAAACAATCACCTGGGCTCCTTTTAACATTAAGGCTCGAAACAATTCAGGAAAACGCAAATCATAACAAATGGCAAAACCAATTTTTCCAAAAGGCGTTGGGAGAACAACAATTTTATTACCTGGCTTTATGTTGTCCGATTCTCTATATTCTTCCTTTGCTTCCACCGTCACATCAAATAAATGGATTTTGTCATAGCGCGCAACGCACTCCCCTTCACTATTCCATACTAAGGTACTTGAAGTCGGCTTTTCATCATGGTCTTTAATTAATAATGTGCCACCGATAACCCAAATTTTATTTTTTTTAGCCGCAGCTTTAAGTTGTTGTTGAATCGGTCCTTTTTCAAAAGATTCCATCACTTGACGTTTTTGCACTGCTGTTAAACCCAATGTAGAAAATTCTTCTGGGAATACAACGCATTTAGCGCCTTTATTAGCGGCCTGTTCAATAAATTGTGATGCCATTTCAACATTGTGTTGGACATCTCGTGTTGATGCCATTTGGACTGCTGCGACAATTGCCATAAGCTTAACCTTTTGCTGGAATCGGGACTTCTTCTACTTTAGGAGAAGCCCATGTGCCTAATACTTTGTAACGAATACGATGGATCTGTTGGATTTTGTTCCCAAACAATTTATCTACCACCCACACTGCAGCCCCAACCGCCGGGTTGGCCGAAGCAATGGCAGCGGCAACGGGTAGACTGCCTGTGACGTCCGGCATCACAATCATCTCACCATTTAAACCTTGATTTTCCAAATCGGCTTGGCCAAATGCTTCAATTTTTGCAGAAGGACCATTCAAGGTGACCTTATTAGAGCTTATTTTTCCCTTGCCGAATTGAAACTTTCCATTGAGATCATTGAAGGTTAAACCGCTTTTGGTAACATCGCTAAAATCTAGATTCAATCTGCGTTTCACATTGTCAAGATTTAATAAACTTAAAACTCGCCCTATGCCTGGATTAACGCCCTGAATAACACCATGCGTTAGTGCTAAATCAACTTGTCCCCCAAGAGAGGGGTAATCTATTTTAAAAGGCGTACCATGCCAGTTTAAAGAAAATTCAATAGATCCTTTTGCTTTCTGAACAGTTCCTTTCACACCAAGTGCGCTTAAGGTATCAGTGATATTTTTTGTTGTAACAGTACCTTCTGCTGATACTTTATTTTGATTTGATAGATAATCCCAGCTTCCGGAAAAAAAGATGTCGGTTCCTTTGAGTTTCGCTTTAACATTAGGAAAAAAATATCCTTTCCAAGAAGGCTCTAATCGGGCTTGAATATCTGTGATGACTTTATTTCCCATTGTGAGTTCTTTTATTTTAATATCTACTTTTTGCTCACCGGGCGTTTTTGCCATTTGGAAATCTGAAGTGCCAAGCGTCTTCTCTAGTACAAGTCTTTGCAGGTCGAGCACAATATCTTGATTATTATTTTGTGGGATACCAGCATGACCTTTAAGCGCTGGCCCCTCAAAATCTAAATTCCATTGGTGAGTACTATTGTCCCATTGTGCTTCAATTTTTTCTTTAGGAAACGACATACCATATAAGGTGAAATCTTCAATATCCAACTCTACTAATGGCTCAAGATGTCCTTGTTTTGAAGAGTCTGATTTTTGTGATAAAAATCCGGCCACCCCCAAAAAGGTTTTCCATTTTTCGAAATCCACTTGAGCAATGTCGCCATCAATCAAGAAAACTTGATCTTCTCTAAACTTAGCTAGTCGTTTTTCACCAAAGTGAATATGACCACCCACGGGTTGCCAGAGGTTATCTCGCATTCCCATACTAAAGGCGATGTTAACATTGTCGCCATATTTCCCTGCTATTCTGATTAACTGATTGGGATCAAAATACAATTTAAAATCGAGAGGGTTAATCGCTTCTTTGGTTTTCGCAAAAGGATAGGGGGCATCCACAGTGATACCTTGTAACGTTGATGTAATATTTAACGCAGCTTGATTGGTATTATCCGGAGAAATACTTAGTTGCGCTGAATAATCAGTTTCACCTTGAATCTGACTTAACTCTTGTAGTTTGAACCATTTTTGTATTTTTGCCAGCTTGATATTGCCTTTAGCTGTCAATTTTACTTCCGGGTTACTCTCTTTGCTTTCAATTAAAAACTGTGTAGGTCCATCAAGAAAAATGCCATTTAATTCATCAGACATCACACTGTTTTCTGTAAAGGTAACTTTGCCTTTTAAATTATTAATGGGTAAATCCCAGTCGTTAGCACTAACGCTGGCATCTTCAACTTCAATCAAGCCTCTCACTTTCACTTCTTGTGTAGTTTTTGAACTCAAAGGGATTTCCAAACCTAAGGATAAAGCCATTGGACCTTGAAAAGATAAGGGTGCTAATGTTTTTTTAATTGCTGCTGATAAAGGACTATTCCGAACAACTTTTAGGCCATCTTCAAGTGTGCTAGAAACTTTGGTATCTAAAATCAATTCAGATAATGGTGCGAAAAGATCGGGAATAACCGCATCGGCATCACTTAAATGTCCTTGTGAAACATTGCCGCTTTCTGCCGAAATGAAGAGAGCACGATTGCGAAAGAAAAGGTTTGCTTTTAAATCCGTTAAAGCAGGCCAACCCTTTTTGTAATCTAAATCTACATGATCAAGTTCAGTGTTTACTTCAAAAACCCCTTCCGCATTATCAAAAGGGAAATCACCTAGATTGCCACGTAGTACACAATGTGTAGCCAAATGATCACCAGCGAGAATCGCTTTATCTAGCCAAGCTGTTAGATCATTATCCATTACCTTTTGCGGCAGCAATGCAAGAACTGAACTTGTTTTTGACTCACCCAGGTGTAACAACAATTCTACCTCGGGGGTATGTCTATCTTGTGGGAAGCTAATTTTTGCTTCTCCTGTTAAGAGGGTATCGATAAACGTTACATAAGCTGTATTCACCTTAACCACAAACTCTTGGGGTTTTTGCTGCCAGTCAACCACTAGGGCAAGATTTGACATCGAAAGCGGTTTGGCATAAAAACGAGGATAGTCTAATTCGAGTTCTTTGCTTTGGATGACCATTTTCCCTTTATTTTCATCGAAGGTCATCGCACCCGACACTGAGGAAACCCCTGGATATTTTTGAGATGCTATTACCCCAACATCCGTAAATACAACATCACCATTAGTCAATTTCAGATTTCCATCTGAAATCTTTGCGCCAATATCAACATATTCCACTTGGCCAGCTATTTGATATTCCTTTGAAAGGTTTAAAAAGGTATTCGGTAATAGATTAAGCTTTTCAAACCGTTCTTGCCATTTATTCAAATCAATATGATGCGCTTTCAAATCCCAAGTACGCTCATTCTCTTGAAAAGCAGAACTTAAGGTAAATGCTAAAGATTCTGTTTCAATCTCAAAATGCTTTGATTCAATTATCCAATCTTGATTTGAACGAGCAATATTGAGTGATCCATTAACATTTTTAAAGGAAAGACTCTCGTTATTTTTTTCACGAATCGAAATATCATTCATTTTAAGATTGGTGGAGAGTGTAAAATCATTGTTTTCATTGAGAGCAAGCCATGCCTTGAGCTCTAAAGCTCCCCGTTCTATCGTTATCGGATTATTGGGGAAAAACTCATTCAAACGGTCTAATGCGCCACCTTGCCAATGACAAAAGAATAATTTTTTCTTTTTACCAATTAAGGGAATATCGGCACTGAGGTTTATGGTTGCAGGTTCCTTGCCATCAATCTTTGTCTGTGCTCGGATTTTAACAACACTTTGAACATCGATTAACAGCTGCGTGTCATTTAATGTTAAATCTTGATGGTCTGGCAAGGTTAAGGTAAGAGTACTATCTTTAACGACTAGGCGCTTAAATAGTGGCACTTGTTCAATAGCATTGTTTTCGTTCAAATCAAAATGCAAGTCAGGCAGTTTTGAAACAAATAAATGCCCTCCTTCTTGATATTCAATACCACCGACAGCGCCTTTGATGGTAACTTCATTCACTTTTAGCTTACCAAACATCAACTGTAAAATACTTAACTGAAGCTTAATTTTCTCAATATGTAGCGCAGATGTTTTTTTATCTGGCGTTAAAATTTCAATATTATATAAGCTAACGGCAGGATTTAATCCATCCCATTTGAGTTTGATTTCTTGAATAAGGGTCGGATATTTTAACTCTCTGGCTACCCAATCTGACAGTTCAGGAATTTTTGGAGTGAACAAAGGCGTTATCACGCGCAATAACATTAAAATAAGCGCAAACGTAATTGCTGTCCAACCTAAAATTTTATAGAGACGATATAATCCAGGCCTTTTACATGAGTACGACATCGAACTGCTCTTGAGTATAAAGGCCTTCTACTTGAAACTTAATTGATTTTCCAATTCTTTCTTCTAACTGCGCAACACTGGCAGATTCTTCATCTAGCATTCTATCAACCACTTCTTGTGAGGCCAGAACTAAATAACTTTTGGTGTCATAAGCTCTAGCTGCTCGTAAAACTTCTCTAAAAATTTCATTACAGACTGTTTCGGTGGTTTTAATCATTCCTCGACCTGCACACACAGTGCAAGTTTCACATAATACATGCTCTAAGCTCTCTCGGGTTCTTTTTCTTGTCATTTCAACTAACCCAAGCGCCGACACTTCACTGATGCTGTTTTTGGTATGATCGCGCGCAAGCGCTTTTTCAAGTGCTCTTATTACTTGACGCTTGTGCTCCTCATTTGTCATATCGATAAAATCGATAATGATAATACCACCTAAATTTCGGACTCTTAATTGCCTGGCAATAGTTACTGCCGCTTCTAAATTGGTTTTGAAAATAGTCTCTTCTAAATTTCGATGACCAACAAATGCACCTGTATTGACATCAATTGTTGTCATCGCTTCTGTCTGATCAAAAATTAAATGTCCACCGGATTTCAATTGCACTTTACGGTGAAGTGATTTTTGTATCTCATCTTCGATACCGTATAAATCAAATAACGGACGTTCACCAGCATAGAGTTCAACTTTGCCAGTCATGGTAGGCACAAAATCTTCGATAAAAGTAACAGCAAGTTCATAGCTCGTTTTATCGTCTATTCGTACACGCTCAGTTTGCGGTGAAATATAATCACGCAGCGCGCGCAAATAAAGTGGCAGATCTTCATGTATTATATCGCCGCTTTTGGCATTCACCATTTTGCGCGAGATGGTTTCCCATAGCTTTATCAAATATACCTGGTTCGACTTTATTTCCGCAGGTGTTGCACCTTCCGCGGCGGTTCTAACTATGTAGCCACCTTGATTCTCTGGTAACATTTCTTCAACAATTTTCTTCAACCGCTCGCGTTCTTGTTCTTCCTCAATTCTTTGCGATACGCCCACATGGGAGATGCCAGGCATAAAAACTAAATAACGAGAAGGTAAAGAAATGCGTGTGGTCAATCTTGCGCCTTTAGAACCGATAGGATCTTTAATTACTTGAACGGCGATGGTTTGACCATCTTTGAGTAAGTCAGTGATTGATTCTTGAGGCTCAGCAATTTCATTAGTCGGTTGTAAATATTCATCACTCACAGAAAGCATATCTGAAGCGTGTAAAAAGGCAGCACGCTCAAGTCCCATTTCTATAAAAGCAGCTTGCATACCAGGAAGAACTCTAACTACCTTCCCCATATAAATATTGCCCACTAAGCCACGACGACTCGCGCGCTCAACAAGAATTTCTTGTAATACACCGTTCTCAACGATGGATCCCCGCGTTTCACGCGGACTAACATTTATAAGGATTTCTTCAGACATTCTGTATATTTTACCTACAAATCCGTGTTTTACATTGTAGGGTGGGCAAAGCGAAGCGTGCCCACCATCTTAAAATCCATTTGGTGGGCACGCTTCGCTTTGCCCACCCTACTTAAGAGTTGTACTATTATATGCCACGGGAGGAGAAGGGGGCGACACTTATCGAACGGCTGATGGCTTGAAGTAACTTTACAAACACAGGCCAAACAACACAACTTGTGATAGATCCCATCCAATAGAGCATCGTATGCGGGTTTTGACCCGCCAAAGCATGGAACCATAGAATTAAAATCTGACCTAAACATACCAAAAGAAATATTTTTCCCACTTGCTGCCATAAAGGCCGAAGCAAGAAACGAGATCTCAGTAATGCGGTTATGTAACAGACTAATGCGAATACCAGAGCATGTTCACCCAAACGATTTTCTAATAAGCAATCTAACAACAAACCGCCAACCCATGCCAAGATAGGATTAAAATATTTGGGGTATGCTATTTGGCAGTAAATAAAAAATAATAATAGCCATTGCGGTCTGAACCATTGTATCGATTCCGATAGGGGAAACACGCTCAAAACTGCGCAAATGTAAAATCCGAACATTAGAAAAAGCCACCACTTAATTGTACGCACCATCTTTTACGCGCCCTTACCTACCCCAACTGAGGGGTAAAGTGATGAAAGTGGAGTGATGGGTGTAATTTCAGGAGAGGCAACCTTTTCATTATTATCGACCTCACCAATCATGGTTGAAGTTGAATGATGCTTTACTAATAAAACATGGCGAAATTGTCCCAGCTTAGCGCTTGGGGAAACACCAATTAAAGTAAATCGCGTGCTGGGATCATGTTGAATGGAGGTGATTACGCCAACGGGGTAACCTGCTGGAAATCGTCCCCCCAAACCCGAAGTCACTAATTGATCTCCTTCAACAAAATCAGCAGTGCGCGGCACATAATTAAGACGTAATTCACCACCCGTTCCACTTCCAGTTGCAATGGCTCTCTCACCACTTCGCACCGATTGAACAGGAACCGCAAAACCCGCATCGGTCAAAAGCAATACTCTTGAAATGTTTGAGGTTACACTTAGAACAACGCCAACTAAGCCTTCAGCATCGATAACTGGTTGTCCTATTACAACACCTTGTTTCTTACCTTTATTGAGAAGAATTTGTTGTCGAAAAGGATCAATATTGGCATGAATCAATCTGGCTTCTGAGAATGAATCTTTCTCTTGGCCAACAGATTGTAATAGTTCGCGTAATTCTTGATTCTCAGCTTCTAGTGCTTGTAACTTTTGAATTTGTGCTTTCAAATGGATATGTTGTTGTTTCAGACTGTCGTTTTCTGTCAGCAAATTCAAACGTTCACGAAAAAAAACTTCCGTTTGTTCTGCCAAATAAGATGGCATATCAACAGTCTTTTGAATTGGCCAAACCAGGTGAGAAAGGTAATGCTGAACAATAGGAAACCCTTGCCACCGACTACCCGCAATTAACAAAATTACTGAGGCTACAATGGGTAAAAAAAGTGTCCACCCATTTGGTCGCGTAGGTTTAAATGTTAGCTGAATACGCCTTTCTCCTTGTCTTTACTCCGTTGTTAACAGACCGATGCGTTTTTCATCCTGCATCTCAAGCGCTTTACCGCCCCCACGTGCAACGCAGGTTAACGGTTCTTCTGCAACAGTAACGGGTAATCCAATTTCTTCCATTAGTAAGCGATCGATATGTCGCAACAATGCGCCACCGCCCGTTAACACTAAGCCACGTTCTGCTATATCGCCCGATAATTCTGGTGGTGCTTGCTCTAGTGCCACACGTACTGCACCAACAACAGCAGATAAAGGTTCTTGTAGCGCTTCTAAAATTTCATTGCTGTTTAAGGTGAAACCACGTGGGATCCCTTCAGCAACATTTCTGCCACGTACTTCAATTTCTAAAACTTCATTGGCAGGATAAGCAGTTCCGATTTCTGTTTTGATTCTTTCGGCTGTGGTTTCGCCGATGAGGCATCCATAATTACGACGAACGTAATTGATGATAGCTTCGTCAAAACGATCGCCACCAATTCTGACCGACGAAGAATAAACAATACCGTTTAGAGAAATAATGGCCACTTCAGTGGTACCACCACCAATATCAACCACCATTGAACCCGTTGCATCATGAACAGGTAAACCTGCGCCTAAAGCAGCAGCCATTGGCTCTTCAATCAAATAAACTTCTCTGGCCCCCGCTCCTATCGCTGATTCACGAATAGCACGTCTTTCAACTTGGGTTGAGCCACAAGGAACACATACTAATACCCGTGGGCTTGGACGGAATAACCGTGAAGGGAGCACTTTATGAATAAAATGCTGCAACATGACTTCTGTCATATGAAAATCTGCGATAACCCCTTCTTTGAGAGGGCGAACAGCAACCATATTTTCAGGGGTGCGTCCTAACATGCGCTTGGCTTCAATGCCAACAGCAGCTACTTGCTTATGGCCACTTGAACCTCTTTCTTGCCGGATAGCGACCACAGAGGGTTCATTTAGAACTATCCCCTGGCCACGAACATAGATTAATGTATTAGCTGTACCAAGATCGATTGAGATATCGCTTGAAAAAAGACCGCGAATTGACTTAAGCATTGGGTTTCTTCCTACGTGCCACTTACTTTAACTTTATAACATAGTCCACATTTTGGGCAAGGCAATAGCTATGGTACATTAAGGCCCTCACCTATTTTATTATAGCCTTAGTGGTTTAACTTAGTATTCATCTTAAGGGAGTTATTATGCCTTTAGATCGCAACGAAGTCGAAAAAATTGCGCATCTCGCAAGATTGACACTAGCTGAAGAGCAGATCCCGTTGTATGCAAGCAAACTTTCAAACATCATGGGTTTGGTTGATAAGCTAAATGAAGCACAAACAGATAACATCGTTCCAATGGCCCATCCAATGGAAGATTTGACCCAAAGAATGCGTGAAGATGTGGTAACAGAAACCAATCAACGTGAATTGTTTCAGTCGATTGCACCCGAAACTGAGGCAGGTCTCTACCTTGTTCCAAAAGTGATTGAAGGTTAATTTCTCATGACAAATATCCATAACATGACATTGGCAGAACTGTCTGAAGGCTTGGCAAAAAAAACCTTTTCAAGTGTTGAAGTCACCCAAGCCTATCTGGACCGCATCGCTCGATTAGACAAAACCTATAACAGTTTTATTACGGTCACCGCTCAAAGCGCACTTGAAAAAGCAAAACAATGTGACGAACAACGCAAACAAGGCAATGTGGGCCCCCTAATGGGAGTGCCGATTGCGCATAAAGATATTTTTTGCACCAAAGGTATTAAAACCAGTTGTGGCTCAAAAATGCTGGATAATTTTATTGCACCTTACAATTCAACTATGGTCACCCAAGTCGATAAAGCCGGCATGGTAATGTTAGGCAAAACCAACATGGATGAATTTGCCATGGGTTCCTCCAATGAAAATAGTTTTTATGGTCCCGTAAAAAATCCTTGGGATATTCAAACGGTGCCTGGGGGATCATCTGGTGGTTCTGCGGCAGCGGTTGCCGCACGTTTAGCACCCTGCTCGACCGGTACCGATACCGGTGGATCGATTCGCCAACCAGCAGCACTTTGTGGCATAACAGGCTTAAAACCAACCTATGGTCGCGTTTCACGCTATGGCATGATTGCCTTTGCATCAAGCCTTGATCAAGGTGGTCCTTTTGCGCAAACGGCGCAAGATGTGGCGATGTTGCTCAATGCGATGTCTGGATTTGATCCACTTGATTCAACCAGCGTTGATACGCCTGTACCTGATTACACAAAATCACTCAATGCGACACTTGCTGGCAAAACCCTTGGCGTTCCCAAAGAATATTTTGAAAATGGTTTAGATAAAACAGTTCAAGCACGCATACAAGAAGCGATTGGTGTTTTTGAAAAACTTGGCGCTCACATCAAAGAAGTGTCTCTGCCCTCAAGCCCGTTATCCATTTCAGTTTACTATGTGGTTGCTTCTGCTGAATGCTCATCCAATTTGTCCCGCTTTGATGGCGTACGATTTGGTCATCGCTGCGAAAACCCACGCGATTTAGAAGATTTATACAAACGTTCACGCGCCGAAGGTTTTGGTGATGAAGTTAAACGCCGCATCATGGTTGGTACTTATGCCCTTTCATCTGGTTACTATGATGCTTATTACTTGAAAGCTCAAAAGGTTAGAAAATTAATCGCAGATGATTTTAAACGCGCTTTTGAACAAGTCGATCTGCTGATTGGACCAACCACGCCAACACCTGCCTTTAAAATTGGTGAAAAAACAGATGATCCGGTGAGTATGTATCTATCCGATATCTACACTATTGCCACCAATTTGGCAGGATTACCGGGTTTAAGTATTCCAGCAGGTTTTGTGAATGATTTACCGATTGGCATTCAATTAACCGGTAAACATTTTGATGAAAGCGCCTTATTAAACGCGGCCCATATGTATCAACAAGAAACTGATTGGCACAAACAAATTCCAAAGTCTTGTGCTTAACAAAATGGTGGAAATTTAAAGGAGAGGCTTACCTTTGTGAACGCAGCTACTGGGGTCCCACGGGGGGATGGGAGTAGCGAGTACACAAAGGTAAGCCTCTCCCTTGGCACTGAATGCCAACTGCAGCAAAAAAAATTATAGGAGAAGCCCAGCATGCAATGGGAAGTCGTAATCGGTTTAGAAGTTCACGCGCAACTTAAAACGCGCACAAAAATATTTTCAGGTGCCTCAACGGAATTTGGTGCGCCTCCCAATACACAAGCTTGCGCGGTCGATCTGGGATTCCCGGGTGTGCTCCCTGTGTTGAATAAAGAAGTGGTGCGCATGGCGGCGCTGCTTGGACTTGCCACCAACAGTCAGATTGCGCATCGATCCGTTTTTGCGAGAAAAAATTATTTCTATCCTGATTTACCTAAAGGTTATCAGATCAGCCAATATGAATTGCCGATTGTTCATAATGGTCATTTGGATATTGAATTTGGTGAAAATCAAACTAAACGTATTGGAATTACGCGTGCGCATTTAGAAGAAGATGCGGGCAAATCTTTGCATGAAGAATTTGCACATCAAACCGGTATCGATTTAAATCGCGCCGGCACACCACTTTTAGAAATTGTGTCAGAGCCTGATATGCGTTCTGCTGTTGAGGCTGTGGCTTATCTAAAAACGCTGCATTCGTTAGTGGTTTATTTAGACATTTGTGATGGCAACATGCAAGAAGGATCATTCCGCTGCGATGCCAACGTCTCCGTTCGACCCATGGGTGAATCCAAATTGGGTACGCGTACTGAAACCAAAAATATCAACTCCTTTCGCTTTGTTGAACAAGCTATCAATTATGAGATTCAAAGACAAATTGAAGTCATTGAAGGTGGTGGCAAAATCATACAACAAACCATGCTATGGGATCCGGTAAAACAACGTAACCGCCCCATGCGTGATAAAGAAGAAGCTAATGATTATCGCTACTTCCCTGATCCTGATCTGCTTCCCGTTGTGATTGATGATGCATTCATTAATGACGTGAAGAAAACACTACCTGAATTACCAGCGCAAAAACGGCAACGTTTCGTCGATGAGTATGGTTTAAAGGCCTATGATGCGGGCGTGTTAACCGCCGACAGAGATTTGGCCGCTTATTATGAAACGGTTGTGAAAACAACCAACAAAAAAGATCCCAAATTGGCCGCTAACTGGGTAATGGGCGATTTGTTAGGCGCATTGAACAAAGCGGGATTAGAGCTCGCGAAAACCCCTGTTAACGCAGAGCAATTAGGGCAATTGTTGAATCGTATTATTGATAACACCATTTCAGGCAAAATTGCGAAAACCGTGTTTGAAGAAATGTGGACTAAGGGTGATTCAGCGGATGACATCATTGAAAAACAAGGCTTAAAACAAGTCACCGATTTTGGTGCTATCGAAAAAGCGATTGATGAAGTGCTCGCCGCCAATGCCGATCAAGTTGCTGAGTATCGTTCTGGTAAAGACAAAGTCTTTGGATTCTTGGTAGGACAAGTGATGAAGGCGACCAAGGGTAAAGCTAATCCTGCGCAAGTGAATGATTTACTGAAGAAAAAACTATCGTAGGTAAATTACGTAGGGTGGGCAAAACGGCCTGTCGTCCGAAGCTCTTAGCGTAGGAGGAAGCGTGCCCACCATTTTCAAATGCCAAATACCCCAATCACCGCCGCGGGCTTGTCGCGCCGTAGCCTTTTAGGCGAAGGAGGAAGCCGGCGGAACCTTTCTTATTAAAGGTGTCTGTTGAGCGCTTAATTAAATTTGTTTGAGGAGTTTCATTATGAAAAGTGGCGCCAAAAAAGATAAAGTATTATCCGGTTATGCTGAGAGGACTATCCATCGTGGTATAGTTTCGGCGCTGAAAGTAGCGTTTAGTAACCACCATTCTAGCGTCGTCGATCATATTTTGTTCTGTCGTGGTCGCAACTTCACTCCAGTGGAGCTCGCAGATGCATTGGGCGTTGAACGGGCAAGGGCATATACAAATTCCATCTATGATGCGATTGAACTTACAAATTCCATCATTCCAGTCGTAACCAGAAACCCGCAGTACACACCGACCTTGGTATCTCAACTTGCGAGAGATTACCCGCAGCTAAAAGGGACCTTTGATCGAGCCCTAAAAGAACAACAAACTGAGCAATTAGAAGAAGGTATGGCTTCGAAAGAGCGCGGAAAATTTGCGAAAGGTCGCCAATAAGCGGCTAAAAAGGCTTGGGGCTTGAGCCGTGTCAAGGCAACGTGTGTGGGTTACCAGACCTTCATCCGGAATGTTATCTTTCTGCTTATGCTTCGCGCTAGGTTCAAATCCCACCGTGCAAACTCGTTAAAAACCAGGCCTAGGTCTGGTTCTTGCTACGCCTGAATAACGATCGTCGTTATCGTCATCTTGCTCTTCTTCTTCTTCATCGTCATCGTCTTGATCTACTTGCTCATCTACATCCTGATCCAACCCAGGACCTGCGCCAGCTTCATCTTCTTCGAAGTATTCCTCTTCTTCTTCGTTTGAACCATTTTGTAATCTTAAAGCAAGTAATCTATCTTCTTCTTCTTGCATTTGTTTTGCTAGCATTTCAGAAAGTTCTTCTTCTTGTCGTACTTTAACTTGCCTTTGGTATTCTGGACCACCAAATTGCGGTATAAAAGTACGTGGAGGTTTAAGGGCCACCACAATTGCACTTGAATTTACTTTGGGAGGAGGATTTAAGACTAACGCTTTTGCATTGATTATAGATTTAACAACAAGTTGTTGGAGTTCATCAATACTGAGATCCGGACCAAGTTTACTTAATCGTTTTGTAATGCAATCAAAAAGTATCACTGTACCTTCAAATAACTCATCCCGCGAGACATGACGGGTTACAGTTTGATCGGCAATTTCTGCATTATGTCTAATATCTGCCGCGTTGTCAGGATTTTTATTAAGATAGTATTGATGCAAGAGAATGTAGAGCGAATTATATATTTCATCAAATATTTCTTTATCAATTTTTGATAATATGTTTTCCATTCCCTTTTTTAAATCGATATCTTCTTCCCCGTAAGATAATTGTGTTGATAATGGTGTAATATTTCTTTTTTCGGTTATCAATGATAAGAGACTTTCAAAATGTGCTTTGGTCATTTCAGATGGCAGCTTAAGATCTTCTAATAGATCAAAAACCAATTGAACTGAAGGGAAAATATAATCATTTTCAAGTACAACTATTTGGGGATCACTTGCTGTTGGACCTGCTTTTTGCATATATCCACCTTTTGATTGGTTTATTAATTGATCTTTTTCAAACTCAAGCTTATCTTATAATGCCAAACTAAAAATAAGATCGACAACTCACTTTTAAACATATTATAATGTTAGTAAATACAAATCATGTTAGGTGTGAATTCAACCAGTCTTAGGACGTTTAGATTTTGGTTCCATCTGAGCGAACTGGGTATCAACAGGTATATACGACTGATAGCGGGATTGACATTCTTCATGCTTTTTAAGCTTTTTACTTTCAAAACATTCTTGTTCTTGAGTAACGACTTTCATTACAAGCGATTCAATAAACCGTGATTCCTTTGGATTACCGTGTCGCTCTTGCTGTAAACTGGAAAGAAAGCCTCGCATAATCTCAAAGCGATCACCATCATTTAATTGTACATCACTGTTTAACGAACGCGAAAAATCAGTTATTTTATTCATTAACCCCTCTTCCCGTTTATTAGACTTTCCTTGAATCAAAAAAAGGCCTTCAACACTAGGTTCAATTGAAGACAATATTTTCTGAAGACTTTTAGTATCAAACAAATCTGTTGATCTTGTTGCAAAGTCTTTGGACACCTCCTGCGGTAGTTTCTCAATAATGTCTTCTTGCTTCTCACTTTCGGGTGGTTCAATAGGAAGCTCTTCAATGACAGCAACCTCGAGGCGTTTCATCTTCTCATTCAAATCAATCTGTAATGAAGCCATTTTTTCTAAGGTAGACTCCATCACATTCAAAGTATCATCAAGCAGTTGAAAATCAATCTTAACCGTGGCAGCTTCTTTATTGTCTAGCTTAGAAATTTCTTGTTTAAGTTTTTTTAAATCGTTAACCAAATCAAACATCTCATCATGTGTTAAGTCCTCCTTTTCTAGCCTTTTTAACATATTTGACATATCAACATTAGCATGTTTGTCTATATACCGTAATTGTTCAGCTAATTCACCGCGCAGCTTGCCAGCAACCATTAAAAGTTCATCTTTAGTTTGCGCATTTAATAATATTCGACTCACCCCTTTGTTGAGTAACGATTGAAAGCGACTTCCTCCTTCATTGCGTTTACCAATAAGTGTCCTGGATTTAAGATCTTTATTGATGGCAAGAGATCTTGCTTCTGACAAACAAGCTAGCAATTCCTCATTTGTAGTTGCTTTATCAATTTTAACCAATAAGGCTTTAGCCTCTTTTGTTCTTGCAAACAATTTTGATTTATCTTTTAGATAACGTTCAATATCGGATTGAATATCATGTTTAATCGAATCAAATCCATACAAGGGCAAAGGTTTATCGCCTTGATAATCAATTTGATAACGTACAGCCTGTAAAGGATTGATTTGACGTTTAGCCATGTACAACTCAACGCGACCTTCTTTTTGCATAGCTGTACGTGTCTCATTCGCTTTGGCAATCAGATCTGTCGTTGGGTGCGGTGCTTTAAAGCCCAAATCTAAAAATTGGTGGAAGAGCAATGATTCACTATGTAAAGCATCGCTATTGAGATCGGCGTATTTTCTATTATCCGGATTGCCTTCTTTAGAGAGAGATTCTGCCAAGAAACTTAATTTATGATACTCTTTTGACAATTTCTCATACATACCAACAGGATCATCTTTTACTGCTTGCGACAATGTTTGCACATCAATCGTAACAGGACGCAGTGCTAGACTTTTATCTTGCTTGATTGCTTGATTTAATTTATGCAGATTATTAAGCATATCAATAGCTAAAATGTTCGCCATTGCCTTCTGCGCTTTCTCAGGGGGTAATGAAGTCAGAGTAGTTGGCTCTTTCATCCAAAAATGTTTAGGATAATTTATAACCAAATCTGATAACGGCGAACTTTGAAGACTTTGAGCAGGATCTTTGGCTATCGCAAGACGTCCATCTTTAATAATATTATTTAACTGATTCTTATAACTGACATCAGCAAACTCCGCCTCGTAATTTTTTTCTGGTACATCGGTTTTTCCATTTTTCGCATCCTGCTTTTTCCGAATATCAATATAGGAGGCTACATCCATATGCACTTGATAGTCCATAAATAGGATATTCGCTGCTTCATCCTTTGAATCAATTCCAAATCGCTCACGCATGGTATTAACCACAGAGTCATTCCATTGCTCACCAGCAAATTTGCCCAATTCTTCAAATATTTTTTCATAATTTCCAGGATTCATGTCCTTAAGTTCAATATACTTTCTATCAAGCTCAGTTAAATATTGATTCCAACATGATAATAAATTGTTCCTAAATTGTTTTGAAAAATCTACAGGATCAGTAGGTTTAGGATGAACAATATCCATGAGTTGCAATAATTTTTTATTAGGATCAGCTAAATCAAGCATCCCAATAAATTTATAATAGAACTGACCACGAACATCGCCATAGGTTTGCTTAAATTGACGCTCTGTGGCTAAAGATTGATTCTTAGACTTCTTAAATTTTGTTAATTCTTTACTCAAGCGTTGCGGATAAAAATAGCGGACCATTGCCGGCACCTTAATGCCAACCGTTTCTAATTTTTGAATAAATCGCTGTTTATTGATTATATTGATGAATAAACCGGGTTGACCTTGGCGTCCCATACGACCTATGATCTGTCTTTCTTCGCGTTCACTTGACTCAGGATAGGCCCCAATAACAAAAAGTCCATCTTGATGCGGGGTTTTACCATCTTTAGCAACGGGTTTAAAATCGGTACCACGTCCCATCATTGGGGTTGTAATAGTTATTGTATTTTGTACGCCACCTTGCGTTTTAATAGCCCCTTCCAAACTTTCAGTTGAATCATATGACTTTGTGACTTTTGCAACGTAGCATTTTTGATCTTTGTTATATTCAAATACTTGATAATCAATACCATTGTAAAATTGTAATAAAGGAGGATCGGCCAGTTTGTTTGCCTGTTGATTTAGCTTTTTCAACAAATTGTCTTTCATCTTTATAGCAAACTCTGCATCTTCCTCCACAATCACGGTGGGCATTTGATTCTTGTTGATGGCATGCTTTTTATATTGACCATAAATAGCTTCTACATGCCCTTTCTCATTTCCTGCAAAAATAGGTTTTAATTGTTCAGCTTTTCGCATTTGGTGGGTTTCAATTTGTGTTAAAGTAAAACCATATTTTTGAATCAATTCAGCGCGTTCTTCAGAAGAACCGATCGTACCGGTAATTCCCCAAACCGAACCTCCTCTATTGGTGAAATAATCCACAAAGTTTTTACTTGATAATGCAGCAACATGAGATTTTTCAGCCTCGATACGGCAAGGAGGTATACCCACTTCTGGAACCATTTTATCATTGATTCTAGCGTGTAAAAATTGATGAACCCCTTTTGACCATTTTGCCCCTTTGGAAACCCGATGATGAGAAATGATACGAGCCGCAGAATATTCCTTGCCATCCTTATGGCGGTATTGTTCTAAATTCCAAGCAGTTCCTTTGCCTTGCTCAAAAAGTATTTTGGCGTTAAAAGCAGAATCAATCCAGGTATCAAGTTGTTTTCTTGCTTCTGAACCAGGAATTTTAAACTCTCCTAAGCGCTTCTTCACATGGGATAAAGCGGGCTCTTTTAATGATTTGTCTTTAGTGGCTAAATCTAACTTTTTGTCTAAAGCTAAAATCGCTTTAACCACATCGGTTTCACGAGTAATACTCCTATCCATAAACTCTGGAGAATCAACGAAATCATTGATCTGATGATAGAGCCACTCATCAAGATTGATATCTGAAGATGAACCGCCTTGTTCTAAATTGACAGCATATCTAAAATCAGTGACTTCATCTAAAACAGTGAAATCGACTTCATCTAATACTAATCCCGGATTTTTGAGATTAAGGGGGTCGCTTATATCGGATTTGGCTAAAAACAAGGCCATGTTTGAGACATCAGTATAATTGATACCGTTGTGTTTAAAATCCTTAGAAGTTGATTGTGCCTCAATGACGGAAGTCTGAATACCCATATATTGATAATAAGCATGATTTTCTTCTAAACCTTCTTTAGCAAGGGTCAAATTTGAAGTACAGATAATGGCTGGTTTACCTTGAGCCCACAGTACAGAACCATATAAAGCAGCGATAAGTGATTTACCTTGACCGGTTGCGATTTCATTGATATTCATTTCAGGATGTTCAAGTGCCTGCAATAAGCCAATAATTTGGGTTGAAAAAGGAAACTTCCCTCTTGGGGGTTTTTGATCGGGACTTGCATTAAAGGTGGCACGATAATAGGTTTCTCGAATTGTGGCGATAAATTGCAATGTTGCTACTTTCTTTTGTTCAGGACTAAGCAGTGGATCTTGCATTTTTTGAATGGCTTGTTTCTGAAAAGTGAGCAATTCATCTTTGGTGAGGTCTTTTAACGATTTATCAAGATAAACTGGTTGATCTAAGCCAATAGCATGGATATAAGCATAATCTTGTAACAATCGTTCCTTTTCAGAAAGGCCCAAACCCATTGGGTTGCTAAAGTCTAAAGAACTTGAACCATTCAATACAGGAAAAACACGATCATCCTTGAAAATAATGTCAATTTCTCTTTTATCATTTTTCGCCTCAAAGAATGATTTTTGCAGTTGAGCTACAAATTCATTTAAAACAATAGGTTTGCTCTCATTTGCTAACTGCAATACATGAGGAAAAGGAGCGTCCATATCCATTTTAGACAAACGCGTTAGATCTTCAATTGAGAGTGCTTTAAGATTATCAATGGCAGTTTTTATTTCCTCAGCCGTTGTGTTCTTGGTTTGTGTAAATGATGAATTCATAATTGTAGTAATTAATTGTAGTTTCTGTTTGTCATCAATAATGTCTAATTCTTTGAACGTTGCATCGGCTATTTGGATAAAATTATCTTTATTAAAATGTGTTAACAATTGCGTAATATTATCAGGTGAAACACCTTGCGAATTTAGTTTAGATACATAGTTACATATTTGATTTATATCAGGTGACAAGTTTTGTTTATGTTGATTGATAATAAGTTTAAGCATTGATTCGCAAAGCGTTAAATGGGTGCCTGCTAACGAAATCAGAGGGGACAGTGATTCAGTGCTTAATTGATTTTTTCCAGCAAGAATGAGGGTTAACGATAATAGTCTTTCTTGGTTGATCTGTTGATTAGGAAGAATAGTCTTTTCTATAACCGAATTAAGTGTCGTCCAATCGGCAATTTTTTCTTTAAACGCTAAAGTTTGCTTTAATAAAACATCAGGGAACACATCAGTCGTTTTAACAGATTGATTTGCAATTGAAAATAACTTTGTCAATTGTTCAATCGGTATATTACTCTTCTTTACTTCACCTAAGGCATGTATCACTGGCAAGAAGTCTATTTCTAAATGTGTTTTACTTTCATTTAATTGCTTGAAAAGTTCACTTAATTCATGATGAGACCGAGCAAATGTTTTGGACAAATTTGATAGATCAGATAGCGTTTTGGGATCGGAAATATCAGGTTTGAAAAGTGCAAACACTGACAAACTCAATTGATCTTTTTCTGGCAACGTCAATTGGTTTAATTCACTTTTAATATTTGCTAAAGCACCCTCATTTGCTTGAAAAACAAATTCTTTTAACATGGGGAAAATGATGACATCATAACCCACTTTGGCTTCGACTTTGTGATCAATCATTTTTTGAAGTAACGCATCAAAAGTTTCACATTCTTCTTTTGAAATATGAACATTCAATTTTCCTAGGGCATCAAGCATCTTATCTTGAACAGTTAAATAAGCATTTTCAACTGTTTGCGCTTGAACTTCTTTTGGTTTCAATTTTGATAAATCAAAGCTCAAATTTTCAAATCCGGGTTGTTGCTTTATCCATTGCGCTAATTCTTGCGGTCCTGCTTGAGGATCTTTCGCAGCTTTCTCAATCATCGCCTTCAGTTGAGTCCAGCTGGGATAAGGTTCTCTGAGCGTTTCTATAGTCGAAAAGCGCATTATATTAAATACATTTTCTATGCTACGAAAACCAACCTCATTATCCGTGCAATATTGGGTTAGCGCATTTTTTATAAAGGCATCTAGGCTCTCTTTATTATCTGGTTTTCTATAGTTTTCACCAGGATCCCCAATCAATGCTAAAGCATGAAGCAAACCACCATGTAAAGTTGCGAATTTCTTTTTATCTTGTAAATTCTCATCAGCAATTTTTTCAATAGTGATTAAAGTATGCGCTAAATTGATATCACTTAGTTTATCATTGGATTTAATAGCTAATTTGTGAATGGGGTTAAATAAATCCTGATTGCTTCTATAATGTTTATAACCATTAAAAACTTTTTGAATTTTTGAACGAGTTGGATCCAACTCGGAAAATGCGCCTTTACATCTTGCCATTGTATTAATGTACGATGTGAAAGAGTCTAACGTCGGCGCATCCCCTTTGCCTTCTAAAAAATATTTTTCTTGGCAACGAACTAAATCTTGTAAAAATTCGATTGCACCAGCTGTATTTTCTGGATTAGCTTCAATGAAGCTATCTAAACTTTTTGCTAAGGTATCTAATTTTTCAAGAGTCGCGGCATCACGGACGCCTTTTTCATGATACAAACAAAAACCACTGATGGTATATAAATAAGATTTCACAGTATCAGCATTTTTGAAAGCAGGAGACTTAATCGCATCAATTTGATTTGCAATACTAGTAATCTCTGATAATGAGGGTGCCACTTTGGCAAGACCATAATGGCAATAAAAAGCTCGCTTGCAATCTTCAGTTGTTAGTGTCCCAGAGACAAAATCCATAAAAACTTGGTCTTGTGTTTTATAAATATTGGCAGATGTTAATAACGGCGAAGCAGTTATATTCTCTTGGTTTATCTTCATTTGTGGAAGAATTATTCGGTATTGATATTGCTTGGTCGCTTGATATGCTGTGCCATAGTGCAGATCCAAAGAGGTAAGTACTGCTAGCTGTTCATCAAGCAAGTTATTTTTCTTCGCATTATTGAGGATAAAAAGAAGTCTATCTAAGCCCACCTTCATATTACGGCAATCTTTTACGAGATTCTGTACACCTTCTGTGGGTAATGGCGCACCATTAGTTATTTCCTTATATTGTTTTACAAACTCTTTAAATCCCAAGTAAAGGTCATGAATATCGACTCGCGTATTATATTTAGCATGCTCGTTACAAAATTGCATAAACCATTTGAGCTCTTCCTCGGGTAAGTCTTTAATTTTATCTAACGCTTGAAATTGATCATACTGCATTAGATGTTCGCTAAGTGGCACTCTCTCTGAAATCCCATTTACCTCTTTTTGGAGAATGACTTTATTTAAAAATTCTTCAAATAGCGGTGAGGATTTCATCTCACTGCATTTTGATTTAATACCATTTAATTTTTTCGTTAGTGAAAATAAAGCGTCCCCTCCGTAAGCAACCGCGATATCTGCTAACTCTTGATTTCTTTTAGTAGCAATCAATTGCTTTGTAATGTCTTCCTTGACCCAACTGATAAATTCTGATGCACCCTTTTTACTTGCTGTCATGAATATCATTTTAAAAGGCACTTCATCATCTTCTTGAGTTAATTGGCCTTGATTAAAATTGCTAATTTCCTCTCGTGTAAGTGATTCAAATGCCTTGTTAACAAGTAGCGCCTCAATAGGATTCAGATCGGCAGGCCTGTGTTCTAATGTAAAATCTCCAGCCGATACTTTCATGCGAACGCGTCGTATGGGTGGCTCATTAATGGAAAGTGTTAATGGTGTGGGTTCGTTTTGCTTAGCGATATCGTAATAGATACCTTTTTTGCTTATCGTTTCACCTGATATCAGATCTTTTACAGCAAGATTACCAATATTCAGCCCAGGTGGGAGATTTCCTTCCACTAATCCAAATTTAAAAGCATCCGGATCGGTTAAAATGAGTCTAGCTACTTCTTTTGATATCGCGCTTAAAGGCGAGTTCGCTTTGCCAGTTGATTTTAAATTACCAAACAGATTCTGCCATAATTCTTTTAATTGAGGCGCTTTTACAGATAAGTCAGGCCTCTGGGCAATAGCGAATGACACAAATTCATCAACCGTAGAGATATTGTCTTCTACCAATCCATGCGCTTGCTCTTGTTCTTGCTCTTGTTCCTGCTCTTGCTCTTGCTCTTGTTCCTGCTCTTGTTCTTGCTCTTGTTCAGCCTCTTGTTCTGTTGCTATATTGCCTAATGCACTTGCTAAATCATCTACTCTCTTACAAGCGCGAACATCAGTAATTGATTCGGCTTGGGTAACTTTACCCCCATCCATTTGAATACGGGTTGAGCTTCCATAAACCTTTTCACCTTCAAGCAAAATTGCGCAATTTATTTCGCGACGATTTTGTGCAACAAGTAAATTTAATTTATCTGATAAAGCTTGTATTTCTTTAATTTTCTCTTCGAGTTTAGTTTTTTCATCTCCCTTGGCATTTTCTAGTTTATTTTTTAATTTACTATCTACAGCATTGGCAACAGAGCCCAAATCAAATCCAATGGCTAAGCCATTTGGGCTTTTTTGAGCCAATTCGATCATTTTTACTAAATAGGCTTCATATTGTTCAACATTAGGATTCTTAATTTGATCGACAGGATCAATTTTAACTTTTTCTAAACGATAGTAATCTCCAGGCTTATCGGCCAAGGCAGTAGCAAATGAGACTAAATCAGTATATAAATTTTTGCTTTCAAACAAATGTTTGATGTACAGTGATGAGAACGGTAATGGCCTGCCATTTTGTGCATGTTCGATGAGAGGTTGCATGATTTCTGAGAAATCATAAGCCATCTCTGGCAGTCGTCCACTAGGACAGGGAAAGCTTATCTTTGCTTCATTAACATGTTTTTGAAAACCCCCTATTGCTAAAAAGTTTAAACTCGCATTCATCAACTCGCGATGATGTATATTCGAACTGTAACTTTCTGGTAATAAACTTACTTCACCGACGACTTTGGTTTTAATCTTTTTTTCATAATAACTTGTATATACTTCCTGAAGAAACTCATCTAAGGGCTCCTTTCTTTTAACTTTGAATTGCGTTGAGAGTTCATTCAGCGATTCATCTTTAACTTGTGGCCATAACCATTCTTGATATTTATTAAAGGTTGTGTCCTCTAGGTGTTGTTCATAAGCTATACCAGATCCCCCTTTGGCTATACCATTATTTTTTGCATAATCTAACATTTCATTTAAGAGGGAAATATTGCCTTTTACCCTTTCTTCTATAGGCACTCCTAAGCCTTTACCTTCTAAGTATTTTTTGGCTTGATTTAGTACATAGTCCTCTTTTGATTTTACCATAATATCATTAAATACCGAGGGTGTTTGCGGTATTTTGACAGCGGCTACAGTTTCATTGGGCATAACAAACAATTGAAAATCTATGCATTTTCGAAATGCACTTTGTGCTATTTCTCCAGAGATATCAATGGATTTTATTTTTGAGGCAAAAAGTTTCAGTATATCTGAATGGAGTTGTTCTGGGGTTCTTTTAGGGCCTTTTTTATTTTCTTCAATGGAGTAAGCTTGGTCGTAAATGATATTAAATTTACCTTGTACACTTTTTTCTAATTCATCTGAAATGGCTTTTTGCTGAGTATTGGATAACTCTCCCATAAATTTTAATTGCAGTAATTGATTAATACCCACTGGTGAGTCTTCAAATTTTTTAAATAATGCCATTAGAAATTGATTGATATTTTTTTCATCTAATCCTTCAAGCGTGAGATTAACTTCGGTCGTTTCAGATGAAAATTGCTCGATAAAATCTTTAAGAGTGGAAGGTAGTTCAGGGCCGCTTTCAATGGTCATGTTAGCCTCTTATTAATTAGCTATAAGGACTTGGTATATATATAAGACAAAAAAGTGGTTTCATAGTTCATTAAGTACGTGTAATAACACTGAAACTTGTCCCGCATATAATTGCAGGCTTTATAGGAAACTGATCAAGACTTGATAAATTCGGCCGAAACAACTAGCAGAAGATTCAATTTTCTAGGGGTTCTTTTGCCATGAACAATCAAGATACTGTCCCAACTCAACCCATTATTTACGATGGGAAACTGGGTGAACAATATAAAATATTTATACTGAATGTCTTTCTAGGCATCATTACCCTTGGGATTTACCACTATTGGGGTAGAACCAGACAACGGCGTTATACCACCTCTAGCACTGCTGTTTATAATGATCGCTTTGAATACACCGGATATGGAGGCGAGTTATTCTGGGGAATGATAAAAGCGCTTATTATTATTGGTATACTCTCTATTCCCTTCTTTTGGGCATTATCCAATCTCGATACGCTTGAAAATCTTGCAAAACAATTGCCTAGAGCTGAACATACTACTTCTGTGGAAACTCATCAAAAATCATCTGATGAGCAAGATAAAGAAGATTTCGATAACTTGAAAAAAGCTTATGATAAGCTCACACCAAAAGAGCAAAACGAAATGATGGTATCCCTTTCACTTATTGGTGTTTATATTGTTTTCTATTATGTATATATCCCTTTTGTTGCAGTCTATGGATCACTTCGTTATCGGGTAACCCATTCTAGATGGCGAGGGATTCGAGGTCATATGGTAGGTTCGATGATTGTGTATGGTTTTGTAGGATTAGTTCATACTTTTTTAAAAATCATTACACTTGGCTTATGGATCCCCTTTGCTGATGGAATGACCTATAAGTACAAAATGAATCGACTATTTTTTGGTAATCAACAAGCTAAATTTTCACCAGAATATGGCACACTTTTTGTATCACATCTGT
This sequence comes from uncultured Pseudomonadota bacterium, assembly GCA_963829835.1. Taxonomy (GTDB): domain Bacteria; phylum Pseudomonadota; class Gammaproteobacteria; order Berkiellales; family Berkiellaceae; genus Berkiella. The sequence goes on along the minus strand of CAWHKC010000004.1, from coordinate 2,032,199 downwards.
TGAGTATATTGCTCTTATTCGCAAGCTTGGCTTTAATATCTTTACCTGGAATCCTTTTAACGGTTTCAAAAGGAGCTGCTGGAGCTGCTGGTTCGGATGTATCAAGTATTGCAAAATTAACTGTTGCCTTATGCTATGTTATTGGCTTGTTTATTCTTTTTATTTGCCGCTTCTGGTATAAAGCGACATTTGTTCGTATGAGATATAACAACCTGACTTTTGGTAATATTGGCTTTATCTGCAAAATTTCAGGGTGGGGTTTAGTAAGACAAACTTGGGGAAATGTGTTAATTCTTATCTTTACTCTCGGACTAGGCTACCCGATCGTTATCCAACGCAGAATGAAATTTTTCTGTAAACATACAGTGATGACAGGTGATATTCAAAAAGCCTCCTTCTTACAAGCCAGTGGTGAAAAAGATAAAGCAGGTGAAGGATTAAGCTCTATGTTCAATTTGAATATAGGATTATTCTAAAAATAAAGAGAAAATAACATGTCAGAGAAATTCACTTGCCGCTTCTTCGACGGTAAAAGCTTACAACCTTTTACGGCGGCAGTGGAGATATTACCTAGTGGTTTATCCATGTTAATTCTTGAAAATGAAAAGGAAACACCCCTTCTTTGGTCTTGGCATAATGTTCAAGTGATGGAGCCTCCCCTGGAAGGCAGACCAGCCATTTTAGGCTGCAAAGATATGACAGGCGCCAGACTTCATATTAGTGACCCCTCCCACTATCAAGAAATTTTATCTTATATCCCCAAAAAAAATATCAAACTTTCGAATGTGTCTCATCCCTGGCGTAAATTAGGGATCTTGGTGGTTGTCATTATTTTACTATTGGGTGGATTATTACTTGCGATCCCAAAACTATCAAATGTCATTGCCAATCATTTTCCAGATTCTTGGGATGATGCCTTTGGCCAATTCCTGATTAAAGATATTGCCAAAAAAAATAAAGAATGCGTATCACCTGATGGTCTTAAAGCCCTGCAGAAAATGGTAACCAAGCTTTCTAAAGGAAACCCAGATCAACATCAACTTGATGTGAAGGTGATCCAACTTGGGCCAGATAATATTAACGCTTTTGCTGTGCCGGGTTATCATCTTATTATTTTAAATGGACTCCTTGAATTTGCCGATAGCCCTGATGAAGTTGCCGGTGTTCTTGCTCATGAGATGGGACATGCGATTGAACACCATCCTACTCAAGGTGTCATTCGAAAAGTGGGGATCCAACTTGTTTTAACGGGTGCTTTTGGATCTTCAGCGGAATATGCCTCTAATTTATTGCATTTAAAATATACCCGAGAAGACGAACAACGAGCAGATGATATTGCGGTTGAGCTATTAAATAAAGCCAACATAAGCACAAAGGGTTTAGTTAGCTTTTTTGAAAAATTAACCCAACAATATAATCTATTAGCAGAACATGAGGAAGTGTTAGAATATTTCTCTGATCATCCTGGGTTAATGGAGAGAATTCATCGAATTGAAGCCGTGAATAAGCCACAAGACAATACCCAGCCTAGTTTGAGTCCTCAAGAATGGAAAGCGTTAAAAAATATCTGTAGTAAAACGGCGCCGTTGGAGTTTAAAGAGAAATAACCTGTTGTGTGCTGCGACTTCCACTTTCACTTATATCTACATTGAAATGTGCAGCTGATTACATTAATATTAGCGATACAATCAGGCTTTATGATTACTCTACTAGGGAATTTTGTGAGGATTTTAGTAACTGGCACCAGTGGCTTTGTAGGCAGTGCAATAGCTACGAGATTAAAAGAGCAAGGAATCGAAGTGCATGGATTGAGCCGCACGCCATCTAGAGCCAATTCGGTAAATAAGCATATTTTCCACGATATTCGACAGCCATATCGTTCTTCTGTTCATTATGATCAGATTGTTCACTGCGCTGCCTTGTCAACGCCTTGGGCTCATCCAATCGAGTTTGCAAAAACAAATGTTATTGGAACAAAAAATATAATAGACTTTTGCAACGAACAAGGATTACCAGGTATCGTATATATTTCATCTTCTAGTGTTCATTACGAGAATAAAGATCAATTCTTGATAAATGAAGAAAGTACAATACCGCAACTAGCAATAAATGAATATGCTAAAACTAAAAAACAAGCTGAAGATATTATTAAAGAATATACTGGGAGTTGGACAGTGATAAGACCTCGTGCCGTTTATGGACCTGGTGATACTGTTTTATTTCCTCGAATATTAAAATCAGCAAAACAAAAGAAATTTCCCATTTTGGTTCGTAATGATGGTGCGACAGTCTACGGTGATTTAATCTATATAGAAAATCTGGCATATTATGTTCACCGCGCAATACAATTAAAAGCTCAAGGTGTATACCTCGTTACAAACAATGAGCCTGTTGCTATTTATGATTTCCTTAATAAGGCGCTCAAGCAGTTAGCCTATCCAATACCCAAGAGAAAAATTTCAGTTTCCTTTGCGATGAAGATGGCACATGTGGCTGAATGGTACTCATCCCTATTTATGAATTATCGCGAGCCGCTTATTACGCGTTTTGGTGTAAGTGTTTTTGCTTATACCAAAACCTTTAATGTTAATAAATGTCTTGAAACATTGGGTACCCCCCCATATTCAAATGAAGAAGGATTAGAAAAATTTATCAATTGGTGGAAAAAGTATGAGCGTTGATGTAATACTTTATATCCTTATGTGTTTTTTTACCTTTCTTACCGGGTGGCGATTGATTATTGCTGCTCGTTTTTTTCGACATATGTCAAAAACTCAAGTAATAACCGCATACGAAAATGAGATCACTGTGCTCCAACCAATATTAGCTGGAGATCCCACTCTTGAGAATAATTTGAATGAAAATCTCGATAATGCTCCCAACGCTGATTTTATATGGCTACTCAATAAAGAAGATAGGTTAGGAAAGGAATTAATTGAAAAGATCCTTAATGAGCGACATAGTGATAAAAAGCGTATTAGTGTCGTGGTATGCAATACTGTTCCACATGGGTTCAATCCTAAAACATTTAAATTAGAAACTGGTTTTCATCTGTGTAAATCAAAGTTTTTAGCTGTGTTGGATGATGACACTGTATTGCAACGAGGCGCGCTTAGCAGAGTGGCTAGTTTATGTAGTGACATGACCATTGTTACTGGCCTTCCGTACTATATTCTTTTCGATAACTTTTGGTCTTCTTTGTTATGTGGTTTTGTCAATAGTAACACCCTTGTGTCATATCCTCCGATTGCATTATTAAGCAAACCTAGAACGTTAAACGGAATGTTTTATATCCTCAAAAAGGCTGATCTCGAGCATCTTGGTGGATTTCAATCAATAGTGAATGAACTGTGTGATGATTATGCTATTGCACAACTATATAGTTTAAACAATGGTAAAATTATTCAATCTTCCGAATTGCATTCAATACGAACAAGTGTTCTTGATTTTAGTCACTACTTTTCTGTTATTCGAAGATGGATGATTTTCGCTAATCGCTTTCTTAAGCAAAATATTTCATTTCTACTGTTTATGATAGTAATTTTGCCTTCCGTGTTACCGTTAATCTTGATCACGCTTGCTATTTTTAAAGGCTTTAATGACTTTACTCTAGTACTTATCATTTTATTTATGAAAGCTACGATTATGTCTGTTTTTCGAACTCATATTATTGGCTCCAAAGAGGGGCTGAAAGCCATTGCTTATGAAGTATTGGCAGATATCATCATGCCAATAGAAAACATGACTGCTTATATACGCTCCAATAGATTTACATGGCGTAGTGTTCGTATTCATTTAGATAATGACAAGATCCGATATTTATGAAGAAGTTAATTTATAAATTACAATCTATTGACCATGAATCCTTAAGTTTAATTTGTGAATCTCAAAGAAGGATTGTATTGTTAACGGGTTTAAGTTCATATAAACAAAGCAATTTGAGTAAAATACAAGCTGACTTCTTGCAAGCAATTGCGCCACATAATTTTGACGTTATTAATTCGAATTTCCCATATCATCAAAGTATGTTATCAGCATCTTCTCTGGAAGCCCCGTTAATGCTTGCAAGCATAAGAAACTTAACTCAGTATTTTGCTGCTATTCTCTTTCCTTCCTATGGAAAAATAATGTCACAATCTTTGCAGGTTTTACTGGATAGAACTAAAATGCATCTTGTAATAGTTACTGGAAGTTGTGGTCTAGCGCTTTGGCAACGGGCAATTCCATTTTTGAAATTTCCTGAAAATCTATCTATTCATATTTTTGCTCTTGGTCCTGTGGGGCTTCCCATGAGAAAATCGATTAATATTAACATCATCCGTGGCAAATATGATTGGATCAGTCGATTTTTATCACCTGGAGAAAATGATAAAATAGTCTCATGCGATCATCTGAGTTATTACGCCGATAGATCAGTTCGTGAATGGATTAGAAACTACTGTGAAAACAAATTACCCTGATTTTAAAATATCAGACTTTAACATTAAAGGACGCAAGTTGGATTTCGTTTCGCCTCCCTTTTGTGGGCACCTGTATCCTTTGATCCCACTTGCACACTTTTTAAAAAATATTGGCGCCAAGGTTAGGTTCATCACGGGGCCATCAAAAATTCAATTGCTTGAAAAATTGGGGTTTGAAGCAATTCCTATTTTAAGAAATAATCCACATATTTTTGAACAAATAGCGAATAGTGAGAATAGAATTGGTTCAAACCCCTTTCGACTTTTAAAACAACTCAAAACTAGTCTCACACTCATGCCAGCAATTAAGCAGGAACTAAAGTTGTATTTTCAAAGCAACGGTACAGAGTTGGTTATAGCTGATTCTGTCGCTGCGGTAGCTGGTATATCTGCGAGTGAAATGCAATTACCGTGGATTACAACCATTGCGACCCCTTTTGCTATTGAATCTAGTATAGGTACTCCAAGCTATCTGGGAGGATTAGCTGAAGCACAAACAGCGTATCATCAATGCCGTGATTGGATTGGGCGGAAACTGATTCGAATGAGCAAACGATTAATGTTTATGTGTTGTTCATCGCAAATGAAAGAGCTAGGAGTTTCTCTTTACAGGGCCAATGGTAGTGAAGCTATTTATTCCCCTTATTCAATACTAGGCTTTGGCTTGAATGAACTGGAATTTAAAAGAGATTGGCCTGAATGTTTTAGTATGATAGGTCCTGTAACTGAAACACCCGAGGATGCATTTTTATCCTCATTATCTTGGCCACAAAATCAAAAAAAAGTTCTAATCACCCTTGGTACGCATTTATTGTGGGCAAAAAAAAATATTTTAGAGAAAATGAAACCCGTTTTTTTAGCTTTTCCTGAAATCCATTTTTGTCTTTCATTAGGCGATCCTGATCGATTTGATGTGGAACCTATTGAAAAGGGTGTAAATTGGACAGTACATGGATATGTCCCTTACACCAGAGAACTTAAAAACTTTGATTATGTTATACATCATGGTGGGGCAGGTATAACATATTCATGTATAGAGGCATGCAAACCAGCTTTGGTCATTCCACATGATTATGATCAATTTGATTTTGCTAAAAGAATTGAATCCAAAGGTATTGGAGTTAGTTTGACACAAAAGGCGAATCAATGGAAAGCTGAAGATGTGGTAAAGGCTCTGCGTCAAATATTTTCGAAAGAATGGGAGAGCTCTCTGAGAAAAATGCAAGAGGTGATGGTGAAATATCATCCCGCAAAAAGTCTTCATGATGAGGTTGTTCGTCTTTTACAACAAGATGTCTTTTAATGAGGCTTTGAATTCGGCGTCTTTTTTTATACTCAACTGAATCATTTTGGCTAGTTAAAAAACAGATTTGTGGAGGAACTAATTGGTTGATTATGTAATGATCTTTGATTTTTGCATGCAGTCTATTTTGCTTTTCAATACTGAGAGTATGTGATGTGATTAAATCTAATTTATTTAGTTCAGATTGAATCAAATTAAAATTATCAATTGTCGACAATTCTTTAAAAATAATTTTTGTTAATTGACTAGGATATACCATTTTTACCATGTTCTTGTTTAAAGAAGGTGCTAATATGATATCGTTTAATCGACCTTCAATTCTTTCAATAGTAATAAATGGTGAGCCACAATCACAAGGCGAATTAGCTTCCTTGAGAACGTCTTCAAGAAGGAGACGGATGATTGATTGAGATTCTCGTACAAAGTCAGTTATTACCGGTAAAAATATATTTGGATTGTCGTAAAGACGATATTTTTCAATAACCATAATGTCTTCATTCAGGTGGAGATTGCCACGCTGACAGGTTATACCTAAAAATCCTTCCGATGCTTGATAAATATTTCCAATAGATTTGCCGAGTTTGTGTTCAATTATGTTGCGATCGTGATCATCTAATATTTCAGCTGCGCTCCAAATTTGTTTGATGCTATCTAGGTTATAATCTATTTTCTCAAGAATTTGAGGAGGAGCAACAATACCCTGTGGAGAAAAGGTTTTTAGTGATGCCAGGTGTGTACTAACCGGGATGTCTGCATTAAAGAACTTAAGTTGCATGTGTCGGTTATTAATCATTTCGCTGTATAGTTTATTGTCAAATTTCAGAAATAAGCCAAAACGAAGGGGGAATCTTGGGAAACCCAAATAAACTCTAGCAAGCATCCGCGCGAACCAGATTACTCTTTCATTATTATTTGTTAAAAACGGCGTTGGGTTTCCCGTTGTACCTGTTGAAAATCCAAAGCTAATTTCACAACTTTGGAGGCATGAGCGTAGTTCTTTTTCAGCTTGTATCATTGCCTTGTCAAGAGTAATGCCTAAAATGTTATATTGATGATAATTTTCTAAAAATTGCGAACGCAAAAGTAATTGGGGGCCACTTGCGGAAAAAAAGGGGAAATGCGACAAGCGCTTTTTTAAGCGTGTGAGTCCACGGTTTTGAATATATGAGACCCAGGCTTTACCAAATTTATTAGAAAGCTTAGCACCTATATAATTTTTCAAGAAAAGGATAAAGTTCTTCATTCCTCTATCTGCTTTATTAAATTAAGAATTGTATATTCACAGTGAGATGGAACAATCAATAGATCAGGTCGGTGTTTGAAAAGCTGATGCAGTTTAATTATTTGTTTTTTATACAGAGAAAAATCCCATGTTATTAATCTTGCAATTGCCAACGGGAATTTTAATTCTTGATAAGCTTCTTTTGTCCAGCATGCATCAGCTATGAAAAAGAAGTTTCGATTTTGTGCTTTACAAATAATACCAATTTGCCCTCTCACATGCCCCGAAAGATCTACGGCAAGAATTGAACTATCACCGAAGAGATCATAAGCTCTTTTGAAAGGTGCATAACCCTTTGAAATATCAATTTCATTCTTTTCATTAATATAATTCAATTTTGAAAGTAAATTCGCAGGTAAGAGTTTAGGAAAGATGCCATGTAACAATTGACGAAATGATCCAGTGATCTGTGTTGGATACAAAGCTTCTCTCAGGCAAAGAATTTTTGCATTGGGAAAATCCTTAAGTCCTGCTATGTGATCGGGATGAAAATGTGAAAGGATGATGTATTTCACATCATCTGGCTTGATTCCTTTAAGAGCGAGCTGATCTTTTGTGCTTTGTCTTGGTTTTATCTGGAAAGGAAGTAACTTGGCGTACAGGCTAAATGGAAAGGATGATGTTGACTCATGAAGTCTTTGCGCATATCCGGCATCAAATAAAATGATGCCTATAGTTGGATGTTGGATGAGTACAACCAACGATGGAAATATCATTTTTTTTATTGATAGTGTTCCCTTTACAATACATTCATAGTGGGAGCAACTACCGGTATTAAGCAAATTAATTTGCAACGACATTTAAAACCTTAGTAGTAATCCGCCACAAGTAAGCCCAGCACCTGTGCCTATAAGCAAAGCAGTATGACCTCGCAGTAATTTTTCTGAAAGTATGGCATGATGTAACGCTAGTGGAAGTGATACTGTAACCATGTTGCCATGAGTTTCAAGTATATCTACTATCTTATTGGCGGGGATATTTAATGCCTTTCTTAAATATTTAAGCCCTATATGACTTGCTTGATGCGGTATGACACAATCAACTTCTTTCAGTGGAATGGCCTCTTTAGTAAAAAACTGATTAATAAAGGTTGGTAACTTTGCAGCAACAAGACGCATTAATCGAGAGCTATCCATAGAAAATAGGTAGTCATTGTGTGCGCGGGGAGGAGTAATAATATTCCAACGCGTTCCTCCAGCGCCGATCCTACATAACTCAGCTCCTTCGCTATAGGTTTCAAAATTAAAGTTGATAAACTCAGATTTGCCAATATTATCACTTGGCCCAATGATTGTTGCTGCTGCGCCATCTCCAAATAAAGTGCATGTGTTTAGATCATCCCAATTTAATCCTTTAGATGAAACTTCTGAAGCGACTACAGCGGCATACTTACATATACCTCCTGCTATATAGCTTGAGGCGACTTGCATTGCTTGGAGAAACCCAAGACAAGAGGCATTAATATCAAAACATATCATTGGCTTTGTGCTGCCAAGTCCACGATGTATGAGAACCGCATTTGTTGGCATTGGTTGTTCGGGCACCACACTGACGGCGATAATAAGATCAAGTTCATTTTCAAAAATATGTGCACGAGTAAGGGCTTCTTTCAGAGCATAAATAGCCATTTTTGTTGATGTTTCTTCTTCGCAAGCAAAGTACCTTCGTGAAACTTTATTTATTCTAAAGCTAGTACCTTTTGTTAGATTGAGCTTTTCATCAAGATCGTATGAGCTGACTACTTTAGTTGGTAAGTAATGGCCTGTACCATAAATTTTGATCTGCATAGTGATTGATCCCTAATCTCTATACCCTATCGTCACCCTATCATTCCCCGAATAATCCTGAAATGTCTTAATCTCTTTATATCCACTGTGCTGTAAAAGATCTCTCACCGAACTTGCTTGGTCAAACCCATGCTCAAACGCAATTAATCCTTTAGGTTTTAAAAAAGCAGGCGCTTGCGCCAAAATAGCTTGAAACGCTTCCAAGCCCGTGGGACCTGGTGTGAGTGCTATTTGTGGTTCAAAGGGCAAATCACCATGAATCAAATGAACATCGCCTTGTCTGATATAAGGAGGATTGCCAATGATAGCGTCATACAATTTTGGCTCAAGGCCTTGCAGCCAATCACTTTCTATAAACTGAACATTTTTTATTTTTAAATTCTGGGCATTTTTTCTGGCGATATTAATGGCTTTCAAACTCACATCTAATCCATAGAGTTGCCATTGTGGTCGACTATGCGCAAGTGTGCAGGCAATAACACCACTTCCTGTACCCACATCAATCACTTCTTGAGGACTTTCAGGTAAATGATCGAGCACCACTTGCACCAGTAATTCGGTATCGGCACGTGGTATGAGGGTATCTTGAGTGACATCAAATGATAAAGACCAAAATTCTTTATGGCCTATGAGGTAGGCGATGGGTTCGTGTTGTTGGCGTCTTTGAATAAGTTCTTTATACGCTTGCGCTTTTTCTGGGGGCACTTCTTGTTCCGGCCAAGTATAAAGAGTGGCACGTGTGCACCCAAGAACATGTGCCAATAAGACTTGCGCTTCTAGTTGTGGTACATCTTTTGAGGATGATAAGGCTACCTTACCCCATTCTAGTAGCTCAAGAATGCTAGGCACACTTTATTCTCCTAATGAGGTTAATTGCTCTGCTTGATGTTCATTGCGCAGGGCCTCTACAATTTCACCAATTTTTCCTTCCATAATCTCATCTAATTTATATAACGTGAGATTAATACGATGATCGGTGAGGCGTCCTTGTGGAAAATTATAGGTTCTAATGCGTTCTGAACGATCGCCTGTACCAACAAGGCTCTTGCGAGTTGCCGATTGCTCTGCATTTTGCGCTTCTCTTTGCGCATTTAGAATTCTAGATTGCAATAATGACATTGCTTTTGCTCTATTTTTATGCTGTGAGCGTTCATCTTGACATTCAACAACAATGCCAGTCGGTATGTGGGTGAGCCTGATAGCGGAATCTGTTTTATTCACATGCTGTCCACCTGCCCCTGAAGCACGATAGGTATCAATCCTTAAATCATTTGCATTGATTTGGATAGCATTAATTTCCTCTACTTCTGGCATGATAGCTACCGTGCAAGTTGAGGTATGAACACGACCTTGAGATTCTGTGGCAGGCACGCGTTGTACTCGATGTGCCCCTGATTCAAATTTCAAATGTGAATAGACATTTTGACCAATAATGCGCGCAATGACTTCTTTATAACCGCCATGTTCACCAAAGCTTTCATTAACGATTTCAACAGTCCATCTTTTTAGCTCAGCGTAACGACAGTACATTCTAAATAGATTACCCGCAAAAATAGCGGCTTCGTCACCACCAGCGCCAGCTCGAATTTCTAAAAAGACGTTCTTATCATCATCAGGATCAACGGGGATCAAGAAAACTTGGAGCTCTTTTTCCAGTTGTTCTAATTGTCCTTTAAGTTCTTGCAACTCTTCTTGAGCCATGCTCCGCATTTCTAAATCATCATCAGCTAAAAGAGCATTTGCTGATTTCTGCCGATTTAACAATTGCTGATAACGATTAAAGGTTTCGACCAGAGGCTGCAGATCAGAATACTCTTTGGAAAATTCACGAAATTTTGTTTGATTGTGAATAACCTCTGGCGAAGACATGAGCATACCAATTTCTTCGTGGCGCTCTGCCAATGAGGCTAATTTTGTATAAATTGAGGGTTTCATTCTTTCACTCTATGCTAAATAGTTCTTTTACAAGTTCAATTTTCTCATTTTCAGCTTCTTTCAAAGCCAAGGTTGGTTGATGCATCAATTTTTGTGTTAATTGATGTGCGAAATGAGTCAGAACTTCTTCAGGGTTATCGCCTTTTTGTAAGCGACGCAAAGCTGCATTTAAGCTTTCACTTTTTAACTTTTCTGCCCGATGCCGCAAGGCGCGCACGGTATGTCTTTTTTCACTTGAGCGCATCCAATTCATATATACCGTTGAGGCTTGCGCTATCACTGATTCTGCTTCTATTGCCGCTAATTGTCTGTTTTTAAGATTTTCTGTCACAATACCTTGCAAGTCATCAACGGTATATAAATAGATATCTTCATGTTCAGCAAGAGAAGGTTCAATATTTCTTGGCACACCTAAATCAACCATAAAAATAGGTCGTCTTTTACACTGTTGAAATACCTGTTCAACATGCCTTTTCATGAGCAAGGGTTTAGGACTGGCAATGGAGCTTATTACAATATCTGATTGAGATAATGCTCTTGATAATTCTTCTAATGGTAAAGCTATCCCGCCATATTGCTGGGTCAATTCTTGCGCATGAGAAAGAGTGCGGTTCACAATAAATATTTGTTTAACTTTTTTCGAGCACAGGTGTTGTAGAGTGAGCTCAATATTTTCTCCAGCCCCAATCAACAACACCGTTGCTTGTGACAAATCACTGAATATTTGACGGGCAAGGGTTACAGCTGCATAAGCCACTGAAACGGGGTGGGAGGCAATGTCAGTAGTATGGCGTACTCTTTTAGCAACAGAAAAGCTGGTTTGAAATAGGCGTGACAATCTTTTACCCATGACGCCACTTTCGTTTGCTGTTTGAAAAGCCATTTTCAATTGACCAAGAATTTGAGGCTCGCCAATGACCATTGAATCCAAGCCGCTGGCAACACGCATAATATGTGAAACTACACCTTCATTTGAAAATGTATATAAATAAGGATTCAGATCAAATGGGGTTGGATGATATTGCTGCCACCATCCTAAGACTTGCTTGGCATCGGGAGTACTGATCGAAGAAGTACTACAGTAAAGTTCAGTTCGGTTACATGTTGAAAGCAACGCCACTTCTTCAACATCAACCGTTTGCACCAAAGCTTTCAAAGCATCGGGGATATGTTCTTGAGAAAAGGCACATTTTTCTCTTACCTCGATTGGCGCTGTTTTATGAGAGACCCCAAGAGCTATTAACAAGCTATTCCCACTTACTTAATTTTAAATTCTTTTTCTACAACAAAAAAAACCACTCTTGAAGTTCCTTATCCCTGCCGATGATGAAATTATCACACTTAAGTTAAGTAACAAAATACTTACAGCAGTGCTAAAAGTTTGACGCGGTGCGTCAACGATAAGGAAATTCTATGAAGCAGGCAGCTACACTTTTTATCCCACTTCTGATTGTGGTTCCAGGACTAACGCTAACAAGTGCCAAGCCTATAGCTCCCGCCAACAATACCACTACTTCGGCACCTATTGAAGAAAAAACAATTGACTCTAAAAGTCATATTCCAGCAGAAAGTATGTACCAAATATTAGCTGCTGAAATGGCGCTGGATAGAGAACGTCCAGAAATTGCGCTAGCAAATTATATCGCCGCAGCTAAAGAAACCCAAGATCCCGAAATTGCTGCTAGAGCGACTCAAATCGCCTTATCGGTTGCCTCCTTAGAAACAGCCGTTGAGCCTGCTAATATTTGGGCAAAAGCCGCTCCAAATAACTTAGAAGCCCAAATAACCACAGCAGCATTATACATCAGGCTTAATCAAGTCCCAAATGCAATACCCTTCTTGCAACAAGCAGAAAAATCCAATGCCGATGAAGCTTTTCAATATTATTTAATCCTCTTTAAGCAGTTACAAAAAGATGAAGATAGCAAACGGGTTATGGACGCATTAGAGATGCTAGCAAAAGATGAAACCAAAATTGCCAGTGGTCATCTTGCCTTAGCAGAGATTTATTTATTTCAAGGAAAGGAAAGTAAAGCACTGGAAATGAGTCAAGCAGCGTTGAAAATTGATCCAAAATCTGCGGTGGCTATTCAACTTGTGAGCGAAGCTTTATTACGTAATAAAGGAAAAGTGGCTGCTAAAGATTTTTTAGATAAAGAATTAAGCCAACAGCAACACGATATCACCTTGCATCAATATTATGCACAATTTTTATTCGATAATGGGTATAAAGAACAAGCACGTAAACAAGTTGAACATCTGGTTGATAATCCACATCTAACCGCTGAAGAGTTATTACAATTTGCACGCTTAAGCATGCAAGCACAATGGTTTGATATCGCTGAAAAGGTTTTAAAACGCACAAAAGAAATCCCTGAAAATAAAGATCTCTCACATTATTTTTTAGCGCGTATTGCTGAAATGCAAGATAAAGATGATGTCGCCATTGAATGGTTTAAACAAGTGCTCACCGGGCCATTTCATGTGTTATCGCAAGTCCGAGCGAGCGTATTGTTAACTGATAAAAAACGCTATGAGGAAGCATTAGAAGTGTTAGCACATGCTCAACCAAGCGATTTGGCAGAGAAAAAGCAAATTATTTTATCGACTGTTGAAGTTTATAACCATACAAAACAATATCCACAAGCAATGGCAATATTAGATGACAGCATTGCCATTATGCCAGATGAAGTTGATTTACGTTATGCCAGAAGTCTAGTCGCAGATAAGTTAGATCGTTTAGATGTCGCCGAAGCTGACTTAAAAGCTATACTGGCGCTGCAACCAAATCATCTGGATGCATTGAATGCCCTGGGATTTATGTTGGCTAATAAAACAAAACGCTATGATGAAGCCCAAGGCTATTTAAGCGAAGCGCTAAAACTATCACCTAATAACGCTTCCGTTCTGGATAGTTTAGGCTGGTTATATTTTAAAAAGGGTGATTATAACAAATCCCTTGAAACCCTTAAGCAAGCTTCAAATATTATGCCAGATGCGGAAATTTCTGCGCATCTTGGTGAAGTGATGTGGAACATGAAAGACTACGATGGGGCTAAACAAGTTTGGAAATCGGCACTTGAACTTCATCCTAAACATGAAAATGTCTTGAATGTGATGCAGCGTTTGATGTCTAAAAATAAACCGACATTATCGAAAGATAAAGAAGCGGTGATGCAGAAGAATTGATTATTTTGAAATTATTTGATTTTAACGTAGGGTGGGCAAAGCTTTTAGCGTGCCCACCAATTCGAAAGGCAGATGGTGGGCACGCTAAAAGCTTTGCCCACCCTACATCAGATCCAGCCTACAAAAATTTCGAGCGCTTCAACCACTTATCATCTGGATAATAAGCAAACACCAACGAACCTTCTTTAATCGTCGAAATAATAGGTTGTGCAAGCTTGGTGTCTAATGCAGGACAGCCCCAACTACGACCTAATCTGCCTAAATTTTTTGCCATATGATCGTTAACATAATGCGCACCATGTACCACAATACGGCGACGCTCAGCATTACCATTAATGCCTTGCTCTAATCCATGCAGTACTAAAGAACGACCATGTTTACCTTCATAGGTTTTTCCGGTAACAAACAAACCTAAACTGGATTGTAAACTACCTGGTTTATCGGAAAAAGATCGTGCTTCATTACCACCACTGCCGCTACCATGCGCAACCAACGTGTGATAAATCACTTTTCCTTTATTCATATCAACAACCCACATCCGACGCTTTGTTGAAGGAAGTGAATAATCGATAATGGTCATCAATGATTTTTGTGCTAATCCCATAGCACTCGCTTTTTTGTGTGCTGTCATTGCTAATTGCAATACACGAGGATTGATATCTTTTAATTCTTTTGAATTTTTGGTAAGACTTTTAAATTCTAAAATAGGTGTGGGTTTAGGAACAGTATTATTAATTGGTTTGCAGAATGCGACTGTGCTTGTGCACAACAGTAATCCGACAATTAATCCTTTAAAAAAAGGACTACTATTAGTTAGTTTTGGAACATTTATAATTCGCATTGTTGTCATATTTTCTCCATACTTCATTGAGCACTAGACATGTGCATGCGACAGGCGTTGAAATATAGCAGCAATGACGAGCAAATCAAACTCATTTCACAAAATACCCTGAATATATCAAGAACATATGTTTCTCAACTAAAATAAGCTGAAAAATTCAGCAAATTTGCAAGTTGTTAATATAATTAAGGAAAATGGTTTGCTATGCATGATAAGCTGCCTATTGATAGTATATATGATGATGTTATCTAGTCACTCCCAAGCTAAATAACTAAATTTTCATGTGGTTAAAAATTTGCTACTATCATTGAAATGATTTAGGCATTGCACCCAAAACATGACAGAAGGGAAAATAAATTGAGAATCCAACTAGCTGCACTACTATTACTCATACTTGCAGGTTGCGCTCAACAGCCCAAAAAACCAGATGTTGCGCCGCTTGCCAAAAAACCAATACCGATGGAACAATCTACAGAAAAACAAAAACCTACCGGCAAACATCATCCTGCAGATCAAAAATGGCAACAACATCAAAAACAACTTTCTTCTTTAAATCATTGGCAAGCCGAAGGACGACTCGCAGCTTCTAATGGTGGCAAAGGTGGCAACGCTTCTTTTGTATGGCTACAAAAAGGCGAATCTTATCAAGTTAAATTGTTTGGCCCATGGGGCGCAGGATCTGTACATATTACAGGACATCCACAATTTGTTGAATTGCGTGAAGCCAATGGCAAAACTACCAGAGCACAATCGCCTGAACAATTGTTAAAGAAAGTATCGGGTATGCAAATTCCCGTTACTGGTTTGAGTTACTGGCTGCGCGGTTTACCTTCTCCCAAAAGTCAATCTAGCGCTGAGCAATTCAATGACCAAGGTTATCTCAAACATCTGGTTCAACAGGGCTGGAACATTCATTATGAAAATTACCAAACACAAAATTCACCTGCTCTTCCCAGCAAGCTGAATTTACAAAATGGTAAAGTAAAATTAAAGATGATTGTAACGAACTGGAAATCTTTGTCTAAAACAACTGAGAACATTGATTAATGAAACTCAGTTTACCTGCGCCTGGCAAAGTGAATCGTTTTTTACACATTGTTGGCAGGCGCCCTGATGGCTATCATCTTTTACAAACGTTGTTTCAATATATTGATTATGGCGACAGGCTTCATTTTGAATTGCGCGATGATAATAAAATATCTCTTTCCCCCAAAGAAAGTTTAGGGATCCAAGAACAAGATAATTTAATTTATCGGGCGGCATTGGCATTACAACAATTTGCGAATGTGAATCGTGGCGTGGATATCCATTGGGAAAAACAATTACCTTTGGGGGGCGGCTTAGGCGGAGGCAGCTCTAATGCGGCAACCTGCCTTTTTGCACTAAATTGGATATGGCAGCTAAATCTATCGCAAAAAGAGTTAATGCAAATTGGGGTTACTTTAGGTGCAGATGTCCCTTTCTTCTTATTTGGCCATAGTGCCTTTGGGGAAGGAATTGGTGAACAATTAACGGCCATGGAATTACCCCCGGTTTGGTTCCTCATTATTACCCCCCCCTGCCAGGTTGCGACGGTTAAAATGTATGCGCAACCTGATTTGACAAGAAACACGCCAACCCTCAGAATAGGGGCCCTTGCTGAGGGTGGAATCGATACCCTTAACAAGTTAGAGAATAATTTTGAGCCAGTCGTACGCCAGCATTATCCCGAAGTGGATGATGCATTAAAGTGGTTATCTAACTATGGGCAGGCTAGGCTAAGTGGATCAGGGGCGAGTGTGTTTGCTTGTTTTTCAACGCAGACACAAGCAGAAAAAATTGCTAAACTCCTGCCGCCACGATTTAAAGGGTTTGTAGCAAAAGGGTTGAACACTTCTCCCCTCCTACAAGCAGCTCACTGAGTTAAGCAAAGCAAATGTGTTCAAAGTAATTTGCTTTTAGGCGAGGCGACAAGACTTTTTGAAACAGGAGTGGACATCTCAGTCCATGACTGTTACAAAAAGGCGCAGCCAACGACCTGTCCACCGAAGCTTCTTAGCGTAGGTGGAAGCATAAAAGCAAAGTACGAAGAACAATTGATGGGGTGTCGCCAAGCGGTAAGGCACAGGGTTTTGATCCCTGCATACCTAGGTTCGAATCCTAGCACCCCAGCCACTCTGTATACATATAGTAAACAATGGGGTTTCCACCATGTCCGATATGATGATTTTCAGTGGGAATGCCAACCCGCGTCTTTCTGCAGATGTCGCAAAACGTCTTAACGTTCCTCTTGGCAAAGCCACTCTTGGCCGTTTTAGTGACGGCGAAATCATGGTTGAAATCATCGAAAATGTTCGCGGAAAAGATGTGTTCGTTATTCAATCGACATCCGCTCCTACGAACGACCATCTGATGGAATTATTATTACTGACCGACGCCTTACGTCGCGCATCCGCTTTGCGTGTAACGGCTGTTGTGCCCTACTTTGGCTATGCTAGACAAGACCGTCGTGTTCGCTCCTCCCGTGTTCCTATCTCAGCAAAAGTAGTCGCTGATATGATGGCAGCGGTGGGGATTGATCGATTATTAACGGTTGATTTACATGCTGATCAGATCCAAGGCTTTTTTAATATGCCAGTGGATAATGTTTACGGCTCCTCCGTTTTGATTAATGACATGTTAAAGAAAGAATATGAACATCCCGTCGTGGTTTCACCTGATGTGGGTGGTGTGGTACGCGCTCGCGCCATTGCGAAGCGCTTGAATGATACCCATTTGGCTATTATCGATAAACGCCGTCCTCAGCCCAACGAAGCGCGCGTGATGAACATTATCGGTGATGTTGAAAATCGAACCTGTATTTTAGCTGACGATATTGTTGATACTGCTGGCACACTTTGTATGGCTGCTGAAGCCCTCAAAAATGAAGGGGCAGTCAAAGTGGTGGCTTACGCTACTCACCCAGTTTTATCAGGCAAGGCTATCTTCAATTTAGAAAACTCCAGCATTGATGAATTAGTGGTCACTGATACCATACCACTTAGTCCCTTAGCACAAAAATGTTCCAAAATTCGTCAGTTGAGCATTGATGCCATGTTATCGGAAGCTATCCGCAGGGTTAGCAACGAGGAATCCATTAGCTCGATGTTTTCAGTCGTATAACAAACACATTTCTGTTGCTTTGTTGGCTCATTGAGATATGTTAAACTCCCGCACTGCTTTCTATTATTGAAAGTACCCAGGCTTTATGGTCGCAATAAAGCCTTAATATTTATCTAGGAGTTTAGCAAATGGCAAAATTTGGATTCGAATTGGAAATTGAGCCGCGCGAAACGCTAGGGAAAGGTGCGAGCCGCCGCCTGCGTCGTTGCGAGAACAAGGTCCTTGGCATTGTATTTGGTGGGGATGAAGCATCTACCCCTATCACCCTTGAACATCACCATGTTGTTAAAGCATTAGAGAATGAAGCCATTTATTCTCATATTCTTACCCTAAATTCAAAGGGTAAAAAACAAAAAGTGGTGCTCAAAGACATTCAAAGACATCCTTACAAACCTCGTATTCTGCACATGGATTTCATGCGCATTAATGAGAACAAACCGATTTATATGCATGTTCCTTTACACTTCCCTGGACAAGAAAAAGCACCAGGCGTTGTGACTGGTGGTGGTATTGTTACCCATCACATGGTGGAACTTGAAATTAAATGTTTACCACGTGATCTGCCAGAATACATCGAAGTCGATTTAACAGATGCTGAACTTGATACCGTCGTTCACTTATCTCAGATTAAATTGCCAACAAATGTCGAAATGGTCGCCGTGGTTCATAGCCATGAAGATGATTTACCAGTTGTCAGCATTCAAAAGACAAGGGCGATTGTTGAAGAAGTTGAAGAAACATCTTCTTCTGAACCAGCACCTGCTGTTGAAGCGATAAAAGAGAAGAAAGAGGCAGCTCCTGCTGCACCTGCCAAGAAAGATGGCGGCAAAAAAGGTAAATAACCTCTAGGGGCCGACACACGTCGGCCCATCGGAAGATTATGACAATACAATTGATCGTTGGACTCGGTAATCCTGGCAATGAATACGCAGCAACCAGGCATAACGTCGGCTATTGGTTTGTTGATAAGCTTTGTGAACAATCTCGCGTTAACTTATCTCCTGAAACAAAATTTAAAGGGCTGACCGCAACAGCCTCACTTGCAGGCCACTCTTTTCGTCTTTTACAACCAACCACTTATATGAATCGTAGTGGTGAAGCCACACTGGCTGTTGCTAACTTTTATAAAATCAAACCTGAAGAAATTTTAGTGATTCATGATGAATTAGACTTACCGGTTGGAACAGCCAGGTTAAAACTAGATGGTGGTCACGGCGGCCATAATGGCTTAAGAGATATTATTGCTCGTCTAGGTACGAATCAATTTTACCGCTTGCGCCTTGGGATTGGTCATCCTGGCAACAGAGATGATGTCCATGATTATGTTTTACACCGCCCTTCCCTTTCAGATAAAGAAAAAATGATCGAAGCAATCGACTTGGCACTGATTGCTTTACCGGATGTCTTGGCGGGAAAATTAGAAAAAGCCATGAATTATTTACATACAGCAGCAAAATAGATTAGGAACATATTATGGGATTTAAATGCGGCATTGTTGGCTTACCGAACGTTGGAAAATCAACACTCTTTAATGCACTCACCAAGGCAGGCATTGCTGCTGCAAATTATCCTTTTTGTACCATTGAGCCCAATGTCGGCATTGTATCAGTGCCAGACAAACGTCTTGATCAATTAGCTGAAATTGTGAAGCCACAAAAAATTATTCCCACCATTATGGAATTTGTGGACATTGCAGGTCTTGTTAAAGGTGCTTCTAAAGGCGAAGGCTTGGGTAATCAATTTTTAGCCAACATTCGTGAGACTGCGGCGATTGCGCATGTTGTGCGTTGTTTTGACAATGACGATGTGGTGCATGTTGCTGGCAAAGTGAACCCTAAAGAAGATATCGATACCATTAACACAGAATTACTACTAGCAGACATAGATACGATAGACAAAGCTTTAAATAGAGCACAAAAATTAGCGAAATCCGGCGATAAAGCTTTAAAACATCAACAAGATTTATTAACCAGTTTGCAAGCCCATATGAATGCAGGCAATCCTGCCAGAACGTTTACTTGTTCAGATGAAGATAGACCTCAAATTAAAGCGCTTAATTTGCTCACTGCCAAGCCTACCATGTTTATTGCCAATGTGGACGAAAAAGGATTTACCAACAACCCATATCTAGACCAAGTCAAAGCCATTGCTGAACACGAAGGCGGGGTTGTGGTGCCGGTTTGCGCTGCCATGGAATCTGAAATTGTTGATTTAACAGATGAAGAAAAAGTCGAATTTTTAGTTGAGATGGGATTAGATGAACCCGGTTTAAACCGTGTTATCCGTAGTGGCCATAGTCTTTTAAATCTACAAACCTATTTCACTGCTGGTGTTAAAGAAGTGCGTGCTTGGACCATCCCCGTGAATGCCACTGCCCCACAAGCTGCAGGCGTTATTCATTCTGACT
Source organism: uncultured Pseudomonadota bacterium (assembly GCA_963829835.1). Taxonomy (GTDB): domain Bacteria; phylum Pseudomonadota; class Gammaproteobacteria; order Berkiellales; family Berkiellaceae; genus Berkiella. The sequence continues at coordinate 2,011,854 of CAWHKC010000004.1, read as the reverse complement.
TTGAAAAAGGCTTTATCCGCGCAGAGATTATCTCCTTTGAAGATTTTATCCAATACAAAGGCGAAACTGGCGCTAAAGAAGCTGGTAAATGGCGCTTAGAGGGCAAAGAATATATTGTCAAAGATGGTGATGTGATTCATTTTAGATTTAATGTTTAGTTAGTCAAAAATTACTCCCCAACCTCTGCAAAAGGCACTGAAAGTACTGGAAGGCATGCATTTCACAGCCGAAGAACGAGAACATTATAAAGCAGCTTTAAAATGGGAAAAAGCCAATCAAAACTAGAACCCTTTTCTAACTATTGCACGGAAATGGTTCATTGTATGTTGCAATGACCGGTGATATATCACCTCATATCTTGCAGTAAATCCATTCATTTCTACCTTGTGTCATATAAATAATCACTTATATTTTTTTACCACATACAAAAATTTCTCTTTTAGTTATCTTAACAAATCATTTTTGCTTAATTTAACTCTCTTATAAAGGTAAGATGTATGAAACGTGGTATTAACGATAGCAATCAACCATCTAAGGCGATGGCATTGTCTTCACAAGATAGACAAGTAGAATCGAATAACAATCCACGCAAACGTAAATATGAAGTTAATAACAAGGAAGAGTCTTTAACCTTAAAAAAGTTGAATATTGACACAAAAGAGAAATCTGAGTCTGAATATAATCCTTATATTCATGGTACCAATTCCAGCATGCTTTTATTACTAGACAGAACTGAATTTGAAATGATTAATTCAGTAGATATGTTAGAAAAATATAATGTTGCACCTATGGGAGGTGAGATTACCAACGGTGGCCTCAGTAATCCGAGTGCTAAATGTAATCCATGTTTTGGCCAACTAAACCCTAAAGATAAAACAAATTACAATTTAGATACAATAAAACAATATGCAACAGAGATATCTCTTCCTAGTGCAAAAATCGATCTCAATGAATTAAATGACATCTTAACCAATAAAAACTTAAAATTAATTAATGTTCTAATCGTGCTGCTAGCAAGAATTAAACAATATGGCTTGTTCAATACCGAAATCTATCAAGCTTGCCTGATATATCAAAAAGAATTTCATAGCCACGTACAATCGTGCCTACTTTCATTACTCATTGGCAAATATATCGATATTGATCTTGAAGTACTTAATACTGTATTAGGTAATGAAAAATCTGAGTTTGCCCAAGTGCCTGAAAATACCAAGATTGGAAGATGGATTGAGTCCAATTATAGTTTCAGAAAAATATCTGAACGATTAATCAATCGTGGTCTTAATATTGAAGAAATAGTTACCAATCCATCGCGAGATGTTCTTTTGCAAATTCTCAATCTGTTAGAAATACCCGAGAACAAAGAGCTATCTTTACCTGCATTTAACCCTTTCAAATTAAGAGAGCATCCATCAGAACACAATATTTATCATTCATATGTTCTTTACAGAATGCAAGTATATGGCAATTGCGATGGTATCTCTGAAAAACCGTTAAGCAATTTCATAGCGCGTTACGTGAATAATATCAAATCCTTTTTATCACTTGTAAAAAATCCAAATGACATAACTAAAGAAATGGCTAGTGAGTCAATCAATATTAACGCGCTTTATGAAAAGAAAGTTATTAATTATATCAATGCTTGCAAAGATTGTGAAAAATTACTAAGCAAAGTAATCAATAATGAAGTAAACCCTTTAACAGATAAGCAGCTTGCTCATCTTGAAAAGCCATTTCCAATGATACTAATCTCAGAAAATGAAAGCAATTTTGAACGCGTATCAGATGAATTTCGAGCAAAAAAACCTCTTAAGCTCGGTGAAGATATTAAGAAAATGGCTGTTTTTAACGAAGAAGATAGATTTAAAGCGATGCATTACCTTGAAAATAATCATCGCCGAAACATAGCTGTCGTGACTGTGAAAGATTTAGAAACGAGCCAAAAAACAAAAAAATCTCCTTCATCCCCTTATCTTCACGATGATGGATTCCCAAGGTTATCTTGGTTAGCTGCAAAAAATATATCTGATGCCACGAACTTACAAATGGCAAAACAAAAAGAAAGGGCTCTCATTGCTGATGCAGTTAAATATCGTCAAGTTAAACCCATATATTAGTAAAATAATCATTTTCATGTTTGAACGCTAAGGTAATATATGAAACGTGGGATTAATGATAGCAATCAACCATCTAAGGCAATGGCTTTATCTTCACAAGATGAGCAAACAGACTTGAATAATCAATTATATTCCTTCGCACGAAGGAAAACTGATTATTCGATCTATGTGCATACAAAACTCAGTCCAGAGGAACTTCAAAAAGCAGAGATTTTACTACAGCAAGGAGCTGATCCTAATTATATCCCAAAAGCGTCTACTTTACCCTTCGGACACAGAGACATAAGTTATGAGGAAATTACACCTGAATTTTACAATGATATCATTAGTAATATTAAAAAATGGTCTTTAGTAGAATCTGCAGTTAATTGTCATGATCCTGATTTTTTAAGATTATTAAAAAAATATGGCGCAAATTTACAATTAACTGGTTTACCTGATGCCTTTAGAGGTTGGATGTCTAATGAAATTCAATCCAATACAGTAAGAAAATCAGCTGGCATTCTTCCATTACAACAAGCAATCAAAAACGTCTTAAAAAACTATTCTATTCCAGAGAATCATGAAATTTGTGGTATATTGTCTGAAACTTTACCAGATATTAATGAGTATCAGGAAATTGTCGAGCAATTAAAGCAATTATACATTGTACTCTCCTCAAAGTTAAAACAGGCTTCCTTAGAAGCCAAACAAAAAAATAAGCGTTTATTAATTTTAATTGGTGAACAGCATTTTCAAATTAATTCACTATGTATTAATGCGATGATGGTCTTCATTGCAGCATCTCAACTAAATATAAAAAAAGTACTTGAAGAATCAGACACGTATCTTCTTAATCAAATAAAAAAAACCGGTCAGATATTTTTTATGAAAAAATGGTGCACATTAACTAGTTTAGTTAAATATATTGAAGATATTCAAGGGGAAATAATCCCTATTGATATTGCTAGTCGCGGAACAGTAATAAAAATATCAGATGGCAAATATAAAGAAACAGAATATGATTCCAAAGGATACCCTAAGAGAAGGGAAATTGGCCTTTCAGCTGATACGATGAGATATCGTAATAACGTTATGGCTGATGTCGCTCACCATTCAACTAAAGAGGATGCCATCTGCATCGTAGGATCATATCATCTTTATGGACTCATGAAGGAAACGAATCTTCAAGATAACTTTCATATTTTTGCTATAAATTCATCATTTGATATTGATAAAACTAACCACTCTCAAGATAATGGGTATTTCAAGAAATGTGATGATTTCACGATTTCCAGTGACATTTTTCAAGCTGGAATAGGAACCCCAATTCATCAAAGCCTGCTAAGTCCGCAAAAAGCACTCGATACTGTTAGAATGATCCATTTAGGACAACAACCTAATAAGCATAATAACGCGCTCAATACCACATCTCCTATAACTGCGATGTATGATTCACATAAACGCACATTTCCAGCTAATGATGACCAAGTGTGTTGTGTCATAAAAAAAACTGAATCTAATGTGTGTGGTATAGCAAAAACATTAAAAACTTCACAATTGTACCTAAAACAACAAATGTAGTCAGCCCCAATAAAAATAAGCCTATTGCCCACAACCATTGCTTTAAAGTTGAACGATTCTCAGTGGTAGTGTTCTTCACTGGATTTTCCTCTAAAGGTATAATAAGTATAAATCGTATAGCCGATGAGAACAGGTAACAGTAAAACAACGCCAATAAGCATAAAAATTAGCGATTCTGGAGGGGATGCTGCCTGATAAAAAGTGATTTTATAAGGCACAATATAAGGCCAAATACTATAGCATTGACCAAGATAGGCTAGGAGAAACAAAACAATAGTGAGCCGAAAGGGAAGGGATTCATTATGTTTATCAATCGCCCTTAAGAGAAAAACAAATACAACCAAGCTAAGTAACGGTAATGTCATTAAGTAATAAAAAGCAGGTAGTGAAAACCACCTGTGAAAAACATGTTCGCTTGAAAGCGGTGAAACTATGCTAATCAAAACAAAAAACACAGCTAAAATATAAGCATTTATTTTACTATAGTTATACACTTTTGTTTGTAATTGATCAGAGGTTTTTTTAATCAACCACGTTAGGCCAAGCATGGCGTAACCAACGACTACCCCAAGGCCAGATAGAAAAGATAATAAGGATAAATGTTGGCCTTGGTCACTAACACCCACTAAGACATTCCCTAATACGTACCCCTGTAAAAAAGCAATAGCAAAAGAGGATACAGAAAAACATATACTCCAAAACTTTTTGTGGGATTTATCTTTAAATCGAAATTCAAAGCAAGCGCCGCGGAAAATCAAGAAAAAAACCATCAAATTCAATGGTATGTATAAATAAGGTAAAATGCTAGAAAACGCCAGCGGAAATGCAGCATAAAGACAGGCAGCACCCAAGATCATCCAGGTTTCATTACCATCCCATATGGGCGCTATGCTGTTCATCATGATGTCACGATCATTCTCATCATGAAACAAAATAAAGCTAATACCAACACCTAGATCAAAGCCATCTAAAACGACATAGGATAAGATGATGAGGCTGATGAGACCTGCCCAAACAAGTGGTAACGATTCAACCATGAGGCTTCTCCTTTATTTGCTCAAGAAACTCCGAAGTCGCATAGCTAAAAGAAGGTGGCTTTATCGCCTCGGCCGCAATATCCGGGCCCACTTTGATCAATTTAATGAGATAGTACAGGTAGGCTCCAAAAGTGATAACGTAGGCTATGATAAAAAGCCCTAATGAGAAAAATACTTGTTCAGCATTGACTGCTGAGACAGAGTCTAGGGTACGTATTAAACCATATACTACCCAAGGTTGCCTTCCGGTTTCAGCAACAAACCATCCTGAAACAGTGGCGATAAAGCCCAAAGGTGTACACAAAACAAGTAGCTTTAAAAATATTGTATTTGAAAATAGCTTTTGTTTAAAATACAAGTAAACGCCAATCACAGACAACAAGATAAATAATAATCCAATACCAACCATGACTCTAAAACTATAAAATACCACACCAACCATAGGTTGCTCTGATGCAGGCACACTTTTTAGCCCTTGCATCTCACCATCTAAAGAATGGGTATTAATCAGGCTTGCTAGTTTAGGGATTTTCACTTCGTAGCTATTTTTTTGTGCTTTCTTATCAGGTATTGCGAATAACAACAAAGGCGCCCCTTTTTGAGTTTCCCATAAGCCCTCCATCGCAGCTGTTTTAAGTGGTTGATGATGATAGACATTTAACCCAACTAAGTCGCCCATTGCTAGTTGAAGCGGACCCAAAATCAATGCGCAAAAGAGCGCTATTTTGAAGGTATATTTTGCCTCATCAACGTGGATCAATTTTAATATGTGCCAAGCTGAGATCCCCATCAGTACAAAAGCCGTTGTTAAATAGGCTCCTAATAACATATGTGGGTAGCGTGTTAAAAATGAGGGATTAAAAATAACTTCAAACCATGAATGTACGCGATAAACGCCATCAACACTTTCAAACCCAGCAGGTGTTTGCATCCATGAATTGGCCGACATAATCCAAAAAGCAGAGATCGTTGTACCTAACCAGACAAATACAGTAGCAGCATAATGAACCTTGGCTGATACCTTGTTCCATCCGAACAACATAATGCCTAAAAATCCTGCTTCCAAAAAGAAAGCACTCAGTACTTCATAGCCAAACAATGGCCCAAGCACCGGTCCAACCTTATGGGTAAATCCTGAAAAGTTTGTGCCAAGTTGGTATGAGAGCACAATTCCTGATACAACCCCCATGCCAAAAGTCAGCGCAAATATCTTAGTCCAATACTTAGCAATGTTAAGGAGTTTTTCCGAGTAAGTTCTTAAATAGTTACCCTCAACAATAACAATAAAAAGAGCTAGCCCAAGGTTTAAGGTAGGAAAAAGTATATGGAAGCCAACAGAAACGGCAAATTGGATCCTGGAAAGTGTTTGAGCCTCAAGAAACATGTGTAGTACCTCTTATGTTTCTTGCATCCCTGCGGTTACTCTTTCTATTTTGAATGACCCCTATTAATTAGTAAAGAAAAAGTTATACTAAAGAATATAGGTAAGCTTTTTATAAATACTTTAATCAGGTGTGATTACACACAATGGAAAATAGTAAAGTAAGTGAAAAAATACTTAAACATATAAAGCTGCAAGGTCCAACAACTGCCCAAGACCTGGCAGATGTCTTTAGCGTAACGCCTATGGCAATAAGACAACATTTATACCTTCATAATAAAAATGGCTTAATAGAATATGATGATATCAAAACAGCTCGCGGCAGACCTAAGCGACTATGGAAATTAACTGAAATTGCGCAAAATGCTTATACCGATAACGCCTCTATCCAATTTTCGCAATTTATAAATATTTTAATTAATCGTGAAGCGCTGGTGCAACATCAAATAATTGATTTGTATAAGCAAACCTTATTTTTAAGATATCCCAAAACAGTTCAAGCAATTCAAAAACTTGACGGACATAATATTAATTTGATTTTGGCTCAACTAACCCAGGAAGCGAATAATCTTGGGTATTTGTTTGAATATTCCCAGATGAGCGACAATGATTTTATGCTCATTGAGCACCATGAACCTTTAAGAAAATTATGTCAATTTCAGGATTTTATAAAAAATATTGAAATACACAAATATGAAGTTATATTAGGAAACATATTTAAAGTAGTAGTGATTAATCATATTCTAAACGGTTACTATCGCAGCATGTATAATATCACTAAGAGAGACGATTATGTTATTTAATTATGATACTCGCATTGATAGAAATGGTGAAACTGTTCCATACATTGAAATAGATTATCGGGATTTAAAATCCGAAGCTGATTGGCAAGCACTAAGAGATATTATCGGTGCCTTAAAAATTCAGATTGATTGCAATTGCCACGTTGAATTAGATCCCCTTAAAAAAACATTAAAAAACTTTCACAAACTTAAACCTGATGTACCAATATTTCGAATAGATATATACATAGAGTCATGGAAGGTTAATGTCAGTCATAAAAAAAGTTTGTTGGCATAGATATACTCTTTCCAGTTTGCGGTTTTTCATCAAAAAATTTAAGGGCTTTGCATTAATTTATTCATATTGTCATTATTTTCCGATAACGAATCGTCAAGAAACTCATCGAGAAATGGATAACTACCACTTATACTAAGAGAATAATACATCGGTAAAAAATCAAGAGATGGCACTCTCAGAAAATCAGGTAAATCTTCAATTAGAACACGTTTTTCTTTGAGGACAGGTAGTTCTCTTGTCGTTAAAATCTTTAAAATTTCTTCTTCCGTTAATGCTAAATAGGCCTCATTAAGTTCTATTTTAAAACAACCCTTTTCTACTTTGGCTTTTGAGAAAACCTTTTGAAAAACTGGCGTCTTGTCATGTAACAAATTATAACTTTTATTAATTCTTTTAATTGCATGTGGATTATTATAATCATCCTGGAAAGTGATAATAAATACTTTACTTTGCTTTTGAATAGATTTGATTAATATTCCTTCGCGAAGATCTTTACTAAAATTTACTTTTTTAAAAGACCCAGTAGCAGCCACTAATTCGTCAAGCAAAACTTTCGAATCTAGACATTCTGTATTTTTCAGCTTTAAAGCAACTTCCTTTTTTGATTTACCATTAATGACTCGAATATATCTCTTTTTTAACGACTCATTTTCTTGGAATAACAATTTTAGCATTGTTCTAATTTTAGAATGATGCTTTTGTTCATTGTAAGGCTCTTTTAGTAATAATATAACCGAATTACCCGTAATGCTTAATGATTCAATTAATTCTCCATTTCCAAGTAATTTTCTCCAAGGCAGTCTTTTTCTGTTAGCCATTAAGATATTTTTCACTTGTTCACTTTGTTCTTTCATTTGTTGATTCTGAAGCACCTTTTCTTTATATGTTCGTTCAGGCCTTTTTTTTGCTATTGCTTTTAATATTTCTACAATTTCATCATTAGAGAAACCTTTTTCAGGCTCTTTTAACTTTAATTTCGTGAAGTGTTTAGTTGCAAAATAAAAATGCGCTGTAAATGCAATTGGCCTAGTTTCAAGTAAATTTTTCATGAAATTATCGAATTTAGACAGATTATTGCAGTCTTCATTTAGTTCAAAATGAACTTCATTTTCAATAACTGTTACTTTCTTGAATAGATTATCTTCAAGTAATGCTCTTCTAAATAAAATTTGACTCATGACGCACCTTAAAAAGAGTGATCAAAATTAATTAAGGTCAAAATTTTTTGGCGAGAAAATCAACTGTAGCCAGCGTATTTTTGAATGACGTGATGTAACCCAAAGCTAAAAGGGGTTAACTCATAGTTAGTGAAGGAGATTAAAAAATGCTTTAGCATAACCAATCTCAAAATGATAAGAATTGAACCAACTGTAAATAATAGAAATCACAGTGTCAAACATAGCAAGTTGCTATTTAACTTACTGCCAACAATAACATCGGTTAAATACATCGGTGCGTGGCTGGGGTAGAAACTCACAGTCATGCCAGGCACCGAGATCAAACTCTAGAAAGCACGATGCATATTAGGCGAAGCATTTGAATCTAGAAGTCGTGGATTTAATTCGACTTCCAAAACATTAAGATATTTTTGCGCTAATTTGCTGCTCAAATGTCCCGTTCATCTAGACCAATTGACAAGAATGCTAACACATGACAGCATTTTGTTATGGTCAGGCACTTGGAGAAAACATATGGCGAGTAATGGAATTAACTATTAGAAAAATTGAGCCTGAAGAAATTCTTTCTGTTTACGAACTCCTTGTTCAATTGGCTCGACACGAAAAAATAGAAGATCGTCTTAAGCTTACTCCTGAAAAAATGCAAGAAGAGCTATTTGGTCCTAAGGCAGATTGGAATTGCTTGGTTGTCTCTACCTCAATGAATGAGATAATAGGTTTTTGTCTATTTAGCTTTGCTAATATAAATCGTTCCTTTAACTCTACTCCTTTGATTCATATTGATGATTTCTTTATAAAGTCTGAATACCGCAAATTAGGTATTGGAAAGCAATTGCTCCAGTCTATTGCAATGATAGCCTTTGACCGTGGTATTGAACGCATAGAGCTGTGGTGCCTTAAAGACAATGACATGGGTCAGTCCTTTTATAATAAATTAGGAGCAAGAAAAATAGATTTTCTTGATATTTATCAGCTAAATGTAACTTCTTTATTAGAGCACTAGAAGGAGCGAGAGTCTTATGAAAATTTGGCTTGTTGATATGAACCTTAATACCTTGAATGAATTCGGTAAAAACACAATGCTTGAACATCTGGGCATAGAATTTATCGAGTTTGGGGAAAATTATTTAAAAGCTCGGATGCCAGTGGATCATCGTACCATACAACCTGCCGGCATCATGCATGGTGGAGCATCAACCGTTTTAGCAGAAACCATTGGTAGCATGGCAGCCAATTGCTGCGTTGATCAATCAAAATTCTATTGTGTTGGGCTAGATATTAATACCAATCATATACGCTCGATCCGTGAAGGTTATGTTACAGGTACAGCCAAACCCTTTCATTTAGGCAGATCTTCGCAAGTCTGGGGGATCGAAATGATGAATGATAAAGATCAATTAATCTCAGTCAATCGTTTAACGATGTCTATTTTGGCTAAATAATATTTAATACCATCACTAAGTTAAGTTCAAACTATTCTAGCAATTCACAATCACTCTAGGGCTACTACTTTCTCTGATGACAGAGTCAGCCGGAAAAGGCGGTTGTTCACCGACTTGGTCTTGTACTCTTTTGGCAGCTTGAGTAGGTAATTGGGCTTGCAATGTTCCTTTATGCCTTTCAAAGCTAATAACAATGGGTTTTGAAGTGGTTGTTTGCTTGTCTTGTGCAGTTTGAGGTTTACTTAAAGACTCTTTAAGTTTTTGAGTAGAAGTCTGAAACAACTGTCGATACCGTCCAATGCTGTCTTTTAATTGCTCAATGGGTAATTTTTCTTTGAAATAAATGGCTATGCTTTGAGTAAAGTTTTCCATTGCTGCTGTCTTCATTTTAAGATTAGCTTCAACCTTAGTCATGCTTTCAAAAAGGGGCTCGATGGAGGCGTACTTATCTTTAACTTGCTCCGTCAGTGGAACTATTTCAGCTTGAATTTTTTTAATATTTACATCTAACAGTTCCAGTTGTTTTATTAGCTCCAGTAGTGTTTGATTGGCTAATTTTGCATCATTAAACTTCTTCCCACTCACGAAGTCTTGGAGTAGAGTAGAATGTTTATTTAAACGTTCTTCTTCAGATTTATATTTACTCTGATATTCAGAAATTTTATCTTCTTTCACTTTTATTAATTGATTTAATTGAACTATTTCATCTTCATAAGAACTTATACTCATAACAATTGAATCTATTTCCTTTGCTCCAGCTGCTACTATTTCAGCATCTTTAAGGTACTGATCATATTGTTTAATTTTTTCCTGTAATGAAGAACTTAACTCTGCATTATCAAACGAAAGCAATACGTGTTCTAAATCTCTTTTATCAATGAATTTGGAACGAATAGCCTGTTCAAGCTCAAGTAAAAACTTAATATGTTTTTTATAAGCAAAAAATTCTTCTTTAGAAGGATTTTTATGAAATAGGGATTGGGCATTTTGGATCTCTTTTCTAATCTCTAACAAAAGCGTTATTAATTCTTGATATTTTTCTGCAAAAGTTGTGATAGACGGCAATTTGAGTAAATCAGCGACAAATCTAGCATTTGCTTTTAAACTTTCTAAGGGTGAGGATGTTGAAAGTGAAATACGTGCCCAGCCTGTCTCACGAAGAATAGTCGCTTTAAGTGTATGGATCAGATCATGCCTTTTGGTAGCATAACTGTGATAAGGACCATCTGTTTCAATGGTAATATGATGAGAAAGAGGAAAATCTAACTCTAAACCTGTTTCATCATCAATAAATGTTTCACCTAGTTTTTTTCTAATCACTATTTGAGGCGCAGTTGCTAGTGCCTGTGTAATCGCTTGATTGACAACAATTTCAGATGTGCTTGGTTCTCTGCTTTTCCTTAATTTTGCCTTTTCCTTTGCTGCACCAACAACATTATCTGTAAAAGAAAAAGGGACTTTGCAAAGAATACTTTTATCTGGGTTCAAACGCTGATAAAAACTATAGAAAAAACCATTTAGCATCAAGATCTTTTGATGAAACGAGATGGAGAATTTTCTTAAATCTGATGAAGGCTCTTTGTTGACATTATTAATGACAGCGGCAATTTTTTGATAAAAGATTACATCAAGACGTTGAACTGTTTTTAATTTTTCCAACCCTAATGTTGTAGTAGGGTTATGTGCCCAATGATGAACATAATTCGAAAATGCCATATAAAGCCAGACCGCTTCAATTTGATGGTGGAGATCTTTGCTGGAAATTTCTTGATCAAAATAGTACTCAAAGTGTTCAGCAATTTCAGTAAAATCCGTCATGCTGATTTCGGCAATATCAACACCAGCTGCACAATGCTCTCTCTCAGTTGATTGTTCGTGCTTAGGATCAAGCTTACTTTTTAAAAAAGCTAATGAATTCTGGGATGAGTTTTTATCGCTTGAAGGATTGTTAAAGGGTTGCTGTAATGACATTGCAAATCTCAAATGTAAATAAAATACTTAGCCAAATTGTATCAAACCCTCGTTAATTTTGAGCTATCCAAAAGAAAAGGCTATCGCCTAGATATGACCGTTTGTCGGAGATATGGGTTTTTTAATCTGCCAAATGATAAATTCTGCTGGAAATCCCAACCATGTCACAAGATGCTATTCTTATGTCTTTGAGCAGATAAACCAATCGTTTGATTATTTTGTTTGCACTCATGAGCTGTCGCCGCGCAAGGTAAAGAGTTCCCCTGCCCTTCATTAATAATAGTGGGCTAAGTATTGGAGCAAATTCGCGAATGAAGCATGTCCCATGCATTTGCTATATAGCTTACTTTATATTGTGTTTCTATTGAATACAGGTAAGTTGCAAGGCCCTATTAAAGTTGATTTCATCGTTATTTCTGTTCATATTACTGGGTGCTTCAATTAAACAATAGGTGTTGAATGTCGAGTTCCGGGCCAGAGGTTAACAGTCTTCGTGTTTCGCAAAATAACCCATCGAATGATATCGATGCGGAAAATATCCGATTTTTTGTGGGAGCACTTAATACTTCAACTGGTGATGAATTCTTAACATCTACGGCATTACCACCTTTATTTGATGTAGGAGTGATCGGCTCAACGCTTAACTGCTCCCATGAACCTGAAGATGAAGAAGATGTCTCAGTCGGTGATATGTCACAAGACTCTCAACCATTGAAAAATCCAGTATTACAATCTGCCACGTCAAAAAATAATATAGCCTTTAGAGTTCTAAATAAGAAAACAAAACTCATATGCGAAGACATTCCATTAGAGGAAATCCCAGCAAAAATCGAATGTTGCAAAGCTGAAATTACAAAACTTAAAGAAGAAATCAATGCCCATGGAAATGATAGAAATAAGAACCGTCAAAGACATTTACTAAAAGCTGCTATTAATAGGCGGTGGTCTTATATCGGCAAACTTCAACACCGCTTAAATCAACCACAATTGGATAGTAAAGTTAAGGAATTAACCACTCAAAATCAAGAATTACAAGCTTCAGTACAATCAGCCGCAGAACAAGTGGCACAATTGACTCAAGATAATCAAATTTTATCACGCCAAGCTCAAGAACTAGAGACAAAGGTACAAGTCTTAACTCAAGAGAAAGAACAAAGGTTAGCCCAAGAGAAAGAACAAAGGTTAGCCCAAGAGAAAGAACAAACATTAGCTCAAGAGAAAGAACAAGCATTAGTCCTAGAGAGAGAAAAAACATTAGCTCAAGAAAAAGAACAAGCTTTATCACTCCAAAAAGAGCATGAAGCGTTAAAACGAAATTACGAGGAAATAAGTAGGCAACTTGCAATTGCTAAAAGAGTACTTGTTGCAAACGATGAAGAAAGTCAAAAAGAAATCGCGGCGCTAAAAGCACAAATGCCAAGTGCATTTTCAGTTGCAGTGCAAAAGCTGTTTAATACGTTATTTGAACAGCGCCATCATCAAGATGTTAAAAAAAATGCGGAACTAGATGTGGAATTGAAAAAGCTACGTGCTGTTTGTTCAATATCTGCTTCTCATGCGCAACTTTTAGAAAAAGACAATCAACGATTGCAATCGGAGAAAGAAGAACTTGCGAAACAATTATTGAAAATTGAGCAAATGCTAAAACATAGCGATAAACAAACAGATGAAGCGATTGCAATCGGGCACGATTGGCATGATCATTACCAATCTTTGTTAAGCAGCTTTCATACGCTAGAAGATGATTATGACAAGCTTCTCCAAAAAAACGAAGGATGGGCGCAATCATATGAAGCACTTCAAGTTTTACAACAGCATGAGCGCGATAGGCATCGCTCAGAAGAGTCACGTTTAAACGCTTTTATTGATTATTTTCAACCTCTGGAGGATCATAATGACACTTCAACAGTCCCATCCAAAAAACCTATTTTAACTCAGAGAGATCTGCATGCAAAAGCTTCGACCGCACAACAGCAGCGGAGATCGGCAAAAGTTGATAATACAAAACAAAAAAGAAAACTATGAAGGTGAGCATAACAGGACATCCATCTAAAAACTTGCAACATGAATTTCTAGTTGAAAATGGATTGCTACATAACAGGACATCCATCAAAACACTAGTGACAAGAACTTCCAGTTGAGATTGGATACTTGGAATATTAAATGATGCTAATGATTTTTCTTTATAAGAAAACCAGTATTGAATATTTTTTTAAAAATAAATATTTGACGTGTTTGAATGTGAGTTTGATATATCTATTTTATTTATGCTACATTTAAATAGCAGCGCTTAGCTGCGCTCATGCCTTTCGGACCACGGTTCAAATATCTTTCACCAAAGGCAAGCAATTTTGATTCGTGCCCTATAGCATGAAAGAAACCCTTTTCTAAGCCTTTCACCATATCCATCCAACCTCGTGTTGTAAGATTGAGTCTGAACAAGATTGGAGATAAATTTTCTGAAATTGAGCCTCGCTTATCTTGTCGCAAAATTCTTCCGGTTGTGTCTATCAACGTTAGGTAATCAGAAAGCCTAAAATCAATCTTTGGTTCTCCAGTACTTTCTTGATTCTTACCACTGGCAAAAGACATTAACTTAGAAGGCTGTTTAGTCTCATCAATATCTTGTGTTGGCTTCTTTTTGAATGATTTAGCCATTTCGTTAATCCGCTCATAGATAGAGGTAAATTCAGACTCTTCAGGTGTATTAGCGACTTTAGCGCGAATGGGATTTAAATCGACATAGGCCATGGCTGATAACACCGCACCCTCATCAAGCAGCGCTTGGGACTTAAATCGCCCTTCCCAGAACCGCCCAGTGCAATTATCTTCATGATTTGATGAACGTGCAATAGGTTCATTTAAACAACGCATAAACCAACTGATGCTCAGTAACTGCTCGCGCCACAAAGAAAGCTTAGCTTTAACTTCCTCTTCTGTTAAATCCTTATTTGCTAACTTTTTAGCTTCTCCAGGAAAAAGTCGCTTCCATCTCTCTACAACTTCCTTATCATCCCAAGATTTAGCTTCAGTTTGGCTGATAAACAATACCAAATGATAATGATTGCTCATCACAGCATAAGCGCAAATTTTGATAGCAAATATTGAACTTAATTGTTTAATTCTTTTAACAATCCACTCTTTTCTATGCGAAAAATCTTTGCCCGTTTCATCATCCTGACCACATAAATAGGTGCGACGAACGCAACGTGACATACAATGATAGTAAGGCGTTAAATTTAAATCGATTTTAAGTGCGCGCGAAATGGTCATGATACTACATACTTCCATGTCTATTTACTTAACATGCCCAATTGAATTTCTTTGTGTTTAATTCGGCATGCATTTTCATTTTCGCTAAAAGAATTGATTATTGCAACAAATATCATATGCAGAAATGCATAATTTTCAGTTAATTTAATGTCTTTATTTCGTTGCTACTCTGTGAGAGCTATTCGTGGATGTCCTTATCACTCTATAGAAGGAAATTCTTTGTGTGAATTTATGCTAGCTTGGAAGTTAAGAAATTAAACGCATAATTTTTAGCATTTGAAATCGCATTATCTTTAACTAGGTCAACATAACTTGGTAATACTTTATAAAGAACATGCTTAGCAATACTCGCTTTTTGCTCTGCAGAAAGGGGGGCTTGGATGTTTCCAACCAATAAGGGAATATAGGGATTAATCAATGTTGCAACAGGGTTGTTAAGATCTTCAGCGAAATTTATGGTGCCATCATCCATTTGATGAATGGTATCTTCTAGAGATTTCATTAAAACCTCTTCTAATGCATCCTTTTGCGAAGTTGTGAGTAGATTATCTAAGGTCTTCCCAGCTCCAGTGTTGAGAAACCCTCTGACTGCGTCGCTTTGTTTTGCTTTGTCAAATGCAGAAGCAACAGTGTATTTAACCGCGCCTGCAGTTAAAAGTTTTCCAGCAGCGAATGAGACTGCACACAGCATGCTTGATTCTAGAGCCCCTGCTCCCAAACTATAGGCGGCTACACCTAATACTGCTGAGCCCACACCAATTAAAATCGTTGAATATCTCATTACTACATACCTTCTAACATATAAATAAATTAAGTTAATGGTAATTTTTTTAAGCATAAGATTGAATCAATAAAAGATAAAGAATGCTAAAGGGCAGATATAGAGAGGATTAGGAGGGAGGCAAACTCACCATTACCGGGAAATTCCTGGCAATTTTTCATTTTTTAATTTGGCAAACTTCCATAAGTGATTAAAGGGGACATCCTTCTAAAAAATATTGATGGATGTCCTTATTACCTTCTCACTGATTTCTCTGGCATGTTAGTCGATTCCAAATCTTAAATAAAGTTACATAACTATGATAGTGATTTATCCTACATAAACTTTGACATACCCTCAAGTCATAAAAAAAGATAGGGAATCCCAAAATCCTTCCATTTATTTATTCAAATTTGTTCTTTTGATTCTTTGACTTTTTAAAATATAACTGACAATCTATGCGGTTTTTAGCTGGCTATGTAATCAATAAAGGTAATTTCTATGTTAAGAGCATTTGCAGCACATCGAGCTCAAGCGAGCCATAGGCATGTTAGTCAAAATCAGGTACCCTCTCGTTCTTTTTCTTCAAAATCTCAAATCTCTTTAGTGAAATTTTCAGTCACTAAACAAATGGCTGTGCATCATGTTCCCAGTTGTCAAAATATTGAGCTATTTCGTGTTACAGCTCATCACCCTGATATTGACAGAGGTAATGATATTGAATTTGAGGCTTTATCACGCTTTACACATGAAGCTCAAAAATCAGGATTCTCACAAGCAAGATTAGTTACCCATAATGAAAAATATGAATTGTTAGCCGAACCATATGTTCTGGTTCCTAGCCTACCAACAACAGTGCCTCAAGCTTTGTTAGCGGTAGGAAAGCGCTCCATCGAACAACTCGATAATGTATTAGATGCTATGGCTAATAAAAAGAAAGGACCTAAATAACAAGTTATTGCGTTCCATCTTGCCCGGCACCCAGAGACAATCTGGATGCCGTGCGTATTCTTACTCTAGAGCTAATGTTTTTACTTCACAATAACTCTCAATACTTCCCAAACCACCTTCCCTCCCAATGCCAGAGGATTTGAATCCGCCAAAAGGCGCCAGTTCTGAAAAAATGTTGGTGGTGTTCATGCCAACAGAACCTGCTTCTAAGACATTGCTAAAGTGCCATAATCGTTTTTGATCACTTGTAAACACATATGCCGCGAGCCCAAATTCCGTATCATTTGCCATTTCAATGGCTTCGTTTTCAGTTTTAAAACGGTAAAAAGGTGCCACAGGCCCAAAAATTTCTTCATGATACATCAACGCACTGGTGGGCATTTCAGTTAGGATGGTGGGTTCATAACATAATTTACTTTTTGCATTTAATTTACCACCCAGCTTAAGCGTTGCCCCTTTACTGAGCGCATCTTGAACTAGGCGCTCTATTTTTTTGATCGCGTTTCCATTAATTAATGGCCCAATATTGGAATTAGGATCAAGTCCTGAGCCAACCTTCAGCTCTTTTGCTTTTGCATAAAATTTTTCGACCACCTGATCATAAACTGAATCTTGAACTAAGAAACGATTTACATTATTACAAACTTGACCACTATTGAAGAATTTTAAACCAAAGGCTTGGTTGACGGCGGCTTCTATGTCCGCATCATTAAAAATAATCAATGGGCAATTGCCACCTAATTCCATACATAATTTTTTTACATTGCCACTGGCTTGGCTTGCAAGCCTCTTGCCAACAGCAGTTGAACCGGTAAAGGTGAGTTTGCGTACCAAGGGGTGATTAGTAAGTTCATAACCAACTTCTTCAGGTTTTTCACAGGTAATGACATTAAAAACACCCTGTGGAATACCTGCTTCTTCGGCAAGTTGCGCTAAAGCTAATGCAGTTAATGGCGTATCTTGCGCGGGTTTAAACACTACCGTACACCCAGCAGCAATCGCTGGCGCACATTTTTGAATACAAAGGGTCGCTGGAAAATTCCAAGGTGCTATCGCAGCCACTACACCAATCGGCTCCTTAACAGTAAATAGCCTTGTATTAGGTGAAGGTTGTTGCAAGGTTTGTCCATGAATATAGAGTGCTGCATTGGCATACCATTCAAGAAAAGTGATGGCATAGCTAATTTCAGATTTAGCTTGCTCGATAGGTTTGCCTTGCTCAAGACTGAGCAAAGTCGCATTATCTAAAAAATTCTTTTGTACTAATTGCGCCCATTTCTTTAACATATCCGAACGTTCGCGCGCTGTTTTGGCGCGCCATGCAGGCAAAGCGTTATATGCTGCTTGAACAGCTTGTTGCGTTTCACTCACTCCTAAATCAGCTATGCTAGCTAATTCGCTGCCATCAAATGGGTTGAACACCGTAAAAGTTTTTCCACTGTTTGCTGGTACCCACTTACCATTAATGTAGGCCTGCTTTTTTAATAAATTTGTATTAGTTAAATTAGTCATTAAACAGTCAACTCCAAATACGATGAGGATAGAATAAGCAGTTTAATTCAATTTTTTAAGAATGAATACCTAATGAGGTTATACTGAAGAGCAAGTAATGGATGTCCTTATATACGATACGCTCCTGAACTTACTAATTAGGGAACAAACTTATCAAGTTGCAAGTATATTGTATCATATGCTTCCTGCTGTCGTTTTAAATTAAAGTCAGGGCTGTATATCAGAAATCATTGTGGGTTTGAGTTGTATTCTTTGAATGAAATGCTCTAATGTGAAAAGCTTAATCGTCTCATGGATCTTTTTTGAGTCAGTCGTTAATAAATACTGTTGATTATATTGTCGCATTTTTTGAAATTTTTCTACTAATCGCATATTTTGTTTTTTATTTGCTTTTAAATTGAAAATAAAGCTCCTACTACTTGATTGCGCTGCCGTTTCTCCCCTTTTATTGATGATCTCCGGTTCTTTACCTTTGCGCGATGGAATGATCACTTCTTCTAATCTTCTTGACTGCATGGTGCGCATTAATGTTAAGGGCAAGGTTGTCAAGTTGAGTGTAAAGTGGTCATTATCACTATCTGTAAATTTACGTTTATGTATCTTATTATTTCTTAAAAAGCTAAAAAGGTTCTCATTAAAATGTTGCTTTTGCCAATTTTTTTCAGTTGTGTATAAATGTTGCAAGTCATCTATTGCAATAACAGAACAGGCTACTTTATCATTCTGGCGCCTGGTACCATCGAAATATATTTTCAATTTATTTTGACTAAAAATAGTTTTTGCATCCTTAATGATATCTTCTGTCTCGGTAAAAATATCCCCATCTTTATCAAATCCAAGAGGGTCAACTATCAATAAGCTTACTGTACCCTTGCTATCTTTGTGAATCACACCTGATATCCAATGCAAGCCTGTCACTGCGAAATATTCCGTTAAAGGGCCGTCACAATCTTGTATAGCCTTAAAATACTGATTATATTCATCTTCTTTTAACAATGTTGGATTAAAATCATATTGATCCTTGATTTTTCTTTCATGTATTTGTGCAAACGTTAAGAGACCACCATCATACTCGATTTTTCCAAGACCATTTGAAAATTGAAATAACACGCTAGCGCTATTGGTGGGATCTCCTCTATTTACATAGTCAAGATACTTTTTTAAAATTGACTTATTATTTTCATTTGCTTTTTCCATATAATTTTCCAGAAATTGTGGGTAATTATCCTTCATATATTGAATTACCACACCATTTCCCTGTGTTAAAGCATAGTCTAAAATTGCCTGTGAAATATCTAATTGTGTAGTATTAACTGATGAGCTTTTTATTAATGAATCCACAAATATCTTAACATCATTTTTGCCAATAAAGGGAATTTGAGAAGCCGTAAGAACTTCAACTAGCTCTTGGATTACTAAAGGTAATGGATTAGTTTTTATTAATTGTGGAATATATTTTTTAAGGATCTCAGTAAAAAATGGTTCACGAACATCCCCATGAATTAGCAAATATTTTAAATTTTTCAACTCTAAGATAGGATCAGGCAAAAGCAAATCAACATATGCTTGAATATCTTGTGGTTCAATTAATGGTGATTCCTGAAATAGAACAGAATAGAGCCTGAGAATCCTTTGCTGTAATGAGTTTTCATCTGGGTCAATTTCTTTTTCAATAAGAGCTTTTAAATGCTGTATCTTGGGATAATCTAAACGCTCTTGATATGCATCGCGATTTTCAGAAATACTGCTGATGATTTCTTGAGCTAAATCATGAAATACCGAGGCTCGGAGCTGACTTAATGATGACATTTGATAAATACTATTTAAAACCCTTCCCATATCGATTTACCTCACTACCCCTATATATAAGACAATAGGAAAAAGAAAATAATTCAATTAAAATGGGGCTATACACGTTTATAGTAAAATATGGTTCTCTATTTCTTAGCAGCTCAGCTAGTTTTAGGTTTATGTAATTGAAAGTACCTTAAACCATGTTTTCATTATAGAATCAAAGCAATCGCAATCCAGCAACTTTCTAAATTTATAATGAGGCTTATCATGCCGTTTGTATTGATTGAAGTTAGAAAAAAGTATTCTCATGAACACGAAATTGCTTTAATTGAGGCAGTTCATTCCGCAGTTGAGGTAGCATTCAAAAAACCGGATGATATAAATGTACGTCTTATGGTTCATGAACCACATCGCTTCCCTTGTCCATCAACTAAATCTACTCCTGAACTATTTACAATGATTAGCATTGATTGCATAGCTGGTCGTTCACTACCAGTTAAGCGCAACCTATATCGTTGTATTGTTGAAAATCTAGAAAATCTTGGCATACCCAAAGATCATGTAAAAATTCTTTTAAGAGAAAACAACAAAGAGGATTGGGGCATACGAGGCGGCCAAGCAGCATGTGATGTGGAGTTTGATTATAAAGTTGAGATCTAGCCCTTAAAAAATTTTAATTTAAATGCTAAGTTAAAAATCAAACGAGCATTCAGAATTAAATGGAATCCTAGCTCTTCTGAACTAGCTAATAAGCCTGCTCAGCGCTAGTAATTTCAAGATGAAAGCTATTACGAGTGTGATGAATGACTTGCATGATGGTTGCAAGAGTGATATAGTTTTTCTATGCTATTCATTAAACACGCCTTTAACCAATGTATTTCTTTTGGGTTGCTCAACCCAAATGTTCAACTATTCGCTGGATATTCTTAATCTCATTTAATCTATTCTTTATTTTTACATAAAAATTTTACATTTTGTGATCGTATAGGTGAAAGATGATTAAAGGTATCACAGATCTACTTGATGATTTGGCTTCAGAGTTAAAAGCTAATAAGATTGATGAAGCAACAATAGTTTGCAATCAAATACTTGATAGAAAATTATCTCTTGATGATTTGAAAGAGATGGTTCGGTTTCTTGAAAATAATTATCAACTTCGATTTATGCCATTGTTAATTGCTAAAAATATTGATTATTCATTCGATCCTGATTTACGTTTCAATTTTCTAACCACCATATTAATTAAATGTGCCAGTAAGTCATTAGGCCAAGAAGTAAACACATTGCTAGGCTTAAAAGATGTCAACATCAACCTGCTGGGATGTTTGATCGCTCTTCAAAAATCGCTGGAAAAAGAAAATTCTGCTGCGCGTAACGAAGTCATTAAAAGCTTACTTGGTTTTAATAATGGACAGATGTTATGGATAACGCGCACTGGACATTATAAAATGGCAAGTAAGCAAAAAGAACAACTAGAAAAGCTAAGAGGAACTGTATTAGTTGAGCTGGCCAAAGCAGGTGACCATGACTGTATTAGAGATCTTAGGATTTTTAGAGAAGATATTAAACATATTTATATCCAATGTGCATTAGGCGAAGCATGCATTAAAGGACATTATAGTGTTGTCAAAGTCATTTTAGACTGCTATTTAGTGGGTAAGAATCAAGGATTAGTATTTGATCTTGAATCACAGATTGATCCAGATAGAGTAGAACAAGCTTTAACGTTTGCTCGCGATGCGATGAAATATTCTAAAAAACATGAAAACATCACAATTTATCTAAAAGAGTTAATTGTTAGAGTTAATGATATTATTGAGAGAAAAGCACAAGCCGAAGTAGAACAACAAAACCAACTTGTAGCTTTACAAAAAGCTCAAGAGGAAATTGCATCATTGACAGCAAATTTTAGTGTAGGGCTTAGATTTAGTATCCCTGATGATGACGAACCTATTGAAAGACCAAACTCTGAACCTGCTAAACAGGCTCCTATCAAAAAGCCGGACTCTGAAACTGCTGAAGAAGACCTTAAAGAGAAAAGAATGAACAAAAGGAAATGAGTTCGGGGTCAGGCATGACCCCGTAAACCGTAAACATTAGTAATTCTCCAGGAGACATATCTCTTTTGCTTCTTGACATTTTTTTCTGAAATATTTATTTCCCCTCTTTTACTTTTTTGACACCTCTGGCATTATAAGCCCCTTTAAGCTTGACAGAATGATGTTCGAACCCAACAAAACTAATCCATTCGATAAGACGGCATTATGCTAAACTTTTTAGCTTCACTTTTTAAATTAACGCCAAAGGGATCCTCTGCCAAAGAACTATTTAACAAATATCAAGAATTTGGGTGGGATGAAGCTTACTTCTTAAATGATTTCATTCAATACGGTATTCCTCTTGATGAACCGCTCAATGATCAAAATGAAACGACGCTCCATTTGTTAGTTCAAAACGGCACACTTGAGAATTTTGTTTATTATTTGCAAAGTTCTCCGCCCAAAAACCTAAGTCCTAGAAATGGGCTTGGTCAAACGCCTTTGGATTTAGCCATAAGTTTGGGAAAACAATGTTTAGCACAACATCTGTTATTTTTGGGAGCAAGATGCGCTTCTCATTCGAATAGTCAGTCGTGGCAAGCACATGATATGTCGGCAAAGGCGCAAGTAACGAGATTATTTAAAAGTATTTGCGCCCCTACTTATGATGCTTTTGTCTTAATCATCACCACCTGCCGCGTACTCCACTTGGAATTAAATGGCCCTTTTGATGAAAACAATAATAGTTTATTGCATTTATTGATTGATAACGGCTATCCCCCAATGGTTATCGATCACTTCTTAATCCACTGCACACGCAATGATCTTAAGTCGAGAAATAGTGAGGGATTTACTCCATTGATGTTGGCAACAATGAAAAATGGACAATCAACTCAGCAATTGCTTCAAGTACATGAAGTATTTAATCTACCCTATAGTGCGACATTAGATGTAACATCTTGCGTATATTTTAAGTTAATGGAGCAAATTGAAGCAGATTTATCCAACCATGTTGGCAGCATGACCCCAAAGAAAAAAGCGGCGATCATTTTTAATTCATTTATTCGTTTTATCAAAGGTGCGAAGTGGGTTTATGATACAGCAATCACTCATTCTCAGAGTATGCTATTGTTACCCGCCAATGAACCTCATGCCGCAGATTGTGTGAGTATTGCTAACGCTTTGTTGATTATATTTCATGCCAATGGCCTCTTTGATATTGTCTCTCATTCAATAAAACCTGAACCAAATGAGGACAACATTGAAATGCATGTGCCTCCACTAAAAAAGCCTGGTATGATAGGGACTTATGAATGTTTTGATACAATAAAACAACAAAACATGATTAAAGATGGCGTTGTTATTTTTGGTATGCATCAAATCCTGAGAAGATCTGATGAACCCTTCTTTTATGATCCTGTTTTTAGTTGTTGTTATGACGGCGAACAAGCCATTCCTGTTATTCGAAATAGCGCCTTGTTGCAAAATCCGAAAGGATTTTTACCCTATCTCCAAGCACAAAAAGCGTCAAATGATACACTAGCTGATGTGGTACAAACGGCTTCACCCCCTGCCTCTTGTCCTTATAGCGTAGCGATGAAATGCCCCTAAAATGGATAAGATCTATGTGATTCTAGAAAATCATTGTAAGTTTTCTTAATTGAATTTAAAATACCACGATTCCTGTCTATTGGTGTGCAAACATGACTTCCCCAACTAAAAACAAGATAGTAAGTAAAGATAATTCCGACATGATTAAGTTGAGGGAATTAAATGAAGGTTTATACCAAAATCTTCAGAGTTGTTTGGCTTTTCTTCCGATGGCGGATATCAAGAAATTTGTCGATAATCCTGATAATATCGCCATTTTATTGTTAAGTAGGGGCGTGATTGATGACATTGAAAAGATTCTATTAACTCAGAAAGCGCAGAAGATTCAAGCTTCTTTGTATCAATGGCAAACTGAGCTGATTTTTCATTGGAATCGACTTATTGTCCAACTCAAAAACCAACCTTATTCAGTGATCATTAAATTTCTTCACAGGAATTTTGCAGTGGATTTGATGCATCCCATTATCATAACGCCACGAAAAAAAACGCGATTGCAGGACAGAGAAAAAGAGATCTCATCTAGAAATGAACCTGACGATCTATATCCACCGCCTGCTGAATTAGCGCACTATAAATCTACTGTTGCACGAAAACTAAAATTTGATTTTAATGATTGTGCAAAATTGGAACCAGATACTGAAACAATCGCAGATATGTCTAATGTCACACCTGGAATTAAGATGCATTAACGCATATAGAGAATACAAACCCTTATCTAAACCTTTCACCTGCAGAAAGGCATCATTTTCAGTTATTTGAATGTCTTTATTGTCTTAGTGTTCTTTGAAAGCTTTTTGTGGATGTCCTATTTACATCAGTTAAACAAGGAACCGAATCCACATCAGATATTAGCCAAACATGCTAAATCGCTTAATTGCTTGATCGATGGCAAACCTTTTACTTTCAGATACGTAGATGCTAGTGCAGATAAATTGACTTTGCAATTGTTGCAAATTGGTAAAGGGTTATCAGGTAGGCCAGAACCTCTTTCATCAGTAAAAAATGCTGAAATTCTACCTACATTTGATAAATTATGTGCCTAAAAACGTCTTGTTAATGAATTGATGGTATTATTTTCACAACGTGAACAAGTTCAGGTGTTGGGCTGTGATAATATTGCATTACCTACTGCGAAACAGTTACGTGATGAATTCCAAAATCAATTGCCTGTTCTTGGAGCTGACGATCCTAAATTTGATATTAAGGCACGCTTAGCAAGTGCTACCTCCGCTGCAAAGGAAGTAACGCTAAGAGCAGAACATATTCCCTGTTGCGATTCATATCAGGCAAAAAAACCTGCTGTATTTACTGTACTCTATAGTTCGATGCAACAATCACAGCGGTTACGCCAACAATAAGAAGCTCTCTTGGCTGCAAAAGCACCAGTTGAGATATTACAGAAAGACAGTTGTAAAGATGGTCAAAAACTGGAATTTCCTAAGGGGAATCCTGTAAAAGCAGGAGTTTATTAATCCAAATATTCAAGGGCTTATTTTACAATTTGACCTTTAGTGGGAAGGGGATCCAGGCGTCACCTGCTTGAAATTGAGAGTGCTTTATAGTCACTTTTTCATTATTGAGATATTGCGGGTGGCTTATCCTGCCATTATTGGTTTTACTTGACGTTATAGCCTGATCTGCGTTGATGCCTCCGTTTCTGATAAATTCATTTCACGGCTAATGTTTTGCATCAAACTATCGGATAGAGGTTCGCTCAATATCATGACTCCCGCAGGATTCCCTTTAAAGGGCTGAGTGGTAAAACTGTCTACCTGCCATATTTTCATGAAATATCCTCTAGTTCTTTTAAATAGTTGTAAACCGTAGCACGACTTACATTAAGTATGCGGGCAATATAATTTGTAGCATTTTTGCCTTTAAAGGCACCATGCGCTTTTAATGCTTGAACCAACTGTTGATTTTCTTCGCGCGACAAGCTTTCAATGCTTAGTTGATTCTCGCGGCAATACTGTTGAATGAAGGCATTAATTTGTTCATAGACATCATCCTTAAAAAGACTTTTTTTTTGTTCTGAGATATGCTGATCAACGTTATTTAAAAATACATCGAGTGTCTCTCGATAACGCGCAAAGATCGAAATATCCATATTGACGCACAAAAATCCGACCTCTTTTCTATTCGTATCACGTAAGATAACACTGATGGATTTTATTTTACGTCCGTCGTAATTGATTTTTTCATATGGACCGATAACATTGTCTTTAGGATCTACCGTAAACTCCCAGCGATCAAGGTATGAGCTATCACCCACTTCACGTTTGGATAAGGGGTTAAAAATCATTTCGATTTTATCTTTAGTAATATCGTGTATCACCACTTCTGCAAAGGGGTGAAGGAGCCTGGCAAAGGCTTCTGCCATAGGAATGGCCATTTCTAGTTCTTTTTTCAAGGGATAAGTCTCTTTTAGCTGTTAGATATAATATTCTAATATAGAATAACATGTCTAATAGCGAAATGTAAACCGGCCCTCCTTGTTGTTACCTATGATGTCGGTTTGCACTTTTAACATTTAATATGTGTGGTTTTTTTGCCCACATACAATGGTGTTAGTTACGTATACAATCTTTGGGAATAGCTTTTGTAATAGAAATTTCGGAGCAATATATGCCCGCCATTAAAGGTAAGATCGGTTTAGAAAATAAAACATCGACCCGCGCACTCCCTAAAGCACATAACAATAAGGATAACCTGGGAGCGTTAATTCTAAGCGGTGAAGTCATTGAGAAGGCAATCATTCAAGAAAAATATGTCATCTTTCTTCTTAAAAAAGAACATAAGAACAAGCATGCTAAAATTTTCAAACTTATAAGAAAAACTTTAAATCGTAAAACAGGAAGAACTGAGGCATGGAGGAACTTTCCTAAATATCTTAATGAATGTAAATCATCGTATGGGCAAGTTACATTCAAAATTGTTCAACAACCAGATCAAGAATCAATGACCCCCGCTTTTGCAATGAAATTGCTTTGCGCATTCTTAAAACCTAAGAAAGAATATGATTGCGTAGTTGACCTATCAAACCAAAATTTAATGCCTTCGTACCAATCGATGAATAATCAAAGCAGGCCGTCAATAGCACCAGCACAATATATACTACCGGCACAATCGCCATATCTAAACCAAATATCCTATTTACCGCCAGTGCAGTATCAATCATCAATGCTTTATTCTGTGCCAACGCCGTATCCTATGCAAACGCCGTATCCACTGCCAACGCCGTATCCTATGCAAACGCCGTATCCACTGCCAACGCCGTATCCTAAGCAAATGCCGTATCCACTGCCAACGCCGTATCCTATGCAAACGCCGTATCCTATGCAAACGCCGTATCCTATGCCAATGCCACAAACGCAGCCGAAACATTCAGCATCATTACATATACCAATACAATCGCCACAGGATCCTATACATCCTATGCTAATTCCAGCGCCGCAACCAATATCTAGACATTCAACCACATTTTCAGATGAAACGACAGCATTAGGTCCTAATGCATTCTTTGCAACCTATACTCCCCGTTATAATAAGGCAATTGAAAAACATAATGTTTCATCAGAAAAGGATATCCATTTGGACATCCCAATTATATCTGAGCTTGATAAATTAAAAGATTGGTTGTTGCTCTCTAATGATGCACAGCCTGAAATTAACAATTATACCTTACCGCCTACACCACTACCGTTGCCATCTCCAGAATTTAAAACCCCAGATAGGGAACTGGAGGAATTTGAACAAGACGATCAATTCAAATCTCCAAAACGACTATGGTGACGAGATATTTTCCTAGCTGGTTATGCGCCAATCACATATATTTCTTAAATTATATACTAGTACCTCCTTCCAAGTCATATTAAAATATTTTATATTCCTTCGGCAGTCCAATTATTTTAAATTAGTTTAAAATCATTGTATGTGGTAAAAAAAACCACTTGGAAATATCTAAGATAATTGGTGAATTAAGGCTGATTAATGGAGGTTTTAGATGGATAATAAGGCTCAAAAATCTTATTGCATCAGACGTTTTTTACGCTTTGAATTCAATCTATTTGCATTTTCATTTTATTATTGCAACGAAGTGAAAAGATTGATTATTTCCTGCATTTGTTAGTGGAATTAGCAATATCACCCATCTATCGTTTTCTCTTCATATCTTGTCTTTATCTGCTTGCAACATACGTAGTGCCGCGAACCTTGAAATTAGCCTTAAGTAAAAAATAATGTAAATTTTAAGCGGGAGAAAGCTGAAAAAATAAGCTCTTGAAGATGCTTTAATCCAATTGCTTGCAAATGTACTGGTATATTAACAACGGGTTCTTTGTAAAGTTCTAAAATATTATATTTCTCTCCAAAATACTTTTTAACCTCATTTTCATCAACTGAAAAAGGAGGACCTTGCATTTCACTTTCATTATATATAAAAGTGATTAGAAATATTTGGGCATGTGGTTCTATTAAACTTAGCATTTTTTGAACATATCGACGACGTGCTTCTGTAGGTAGAGCAATCAAAGCTGCCCGATCATATACAGCATCATGATTTTCCAGGGTTCCAATGGAAGCTGGCATCATTATCTGCATGTGGGAGAACATATGAAGTAACAGAACAAGGTATGGACCTCAAAATTGATATACATTCGCTATCAGACTCCGCCAGAGACCAAAATAATAATTCAATTGATGGTTTAATCAAAAAATCATTTGATGCGTTGGCCGACACGGCCTTATCAGTATTAGAAGAAGAAGCAAAAAAAGAAGCTAAAAATGAACATTTTCCTATATTTCTGCCATCACATTGGGGAAATGACAGCAGAGAAGGTTCGCCTGCCCTGAAAAGAGAAAATGCCAGCAGAGAAGCTTCGCCTGCTCCAGAGGAAAAACCTACACCAGTGAAGAAAGATCGAAGAAGTCCTAGATTTCTGTAAGTTTAAAAATTGAAAGACACAAATAAAGGCGCGCTACCATACCAAAAAGAGTGTGGTTACACTACAAATCGGCCTTCAAATGGTATCCATGATAAACCTCAGACAAGAACAATCATATTCACCCATCTGACCTAAAGAAGTGTATCTGCACAGCTATAGCGATTGGATCACATTCAAAATAGCTTTTGGATCCTACAAACGACCTTAAGACTGCCTTATTATTTGCATCTGCAGTTTAAGGTGTTTAGATGTATCCTCAAAAAGTTGATCTAACCTATGATCAGGTACAAGTTTTAAAGTCTAGTATCAATGAGTCAAATCTTAATAATGAAGATAAAGCATTACTTAAGGGGCTCATCGATTTTAATGGTTGGCTACAGCAGCAACTACTCGAAAGAAAAATCAGTATCAATCGTTTGAAGATGATTATCTTTGGTGAACCTCAGAGCAAAAGCAAATATAAAATAAGCAAATACAATCCAAATGGCACCAAAACGAAAGGTAGCGCTGATTCTTCTCATGATGAAAATGACGGCATCCGTGCAGATCAAGATATAGCATCAAGCAAATCCAATTATGGCAGGTTAAGTCATCAGCAATATCTCAATAACGAAAGAGTCACAATAAAGCACTCACAATTTGAAGCGGGTGACCTTTGCCCTACAGCGTGTGGGGGAAGACTTTGGAATGCCGCACCAGGGACAGTTATCAAGGTAAGCGGCCAAGGTTTTGCAAAAGCCACTCAATATCATATCGAGAAGCTTAGATGCTGCCTTTGTGGTCATTATATTTCTGCCAGCTTGCCAGCATCAGTCAGTGAAGATAAATATGATTATGCCTTTAAAGCACAGCTTTGTTTAATGAAATACTTTATGGGGATGCCTCTATATCGCATCGAAGCCTATCAAAAATTGCTTGGTATTCCATTACCTGATTCAACACAATGGGACTTGATTGAACAAGTTGCCAATGATATCTATCCAATATTATACACTCTTGAATATTTAGCGGCTCAAGGGCGCCTTGTTCATGCTGATGATACAAATGTTAAGATTTTAGATAACATTAGTGCAAACAAACATATTAAAAATCCCAAAACAAGAAAAGGCACCTTTACTACAGGCATCCTCTCATATTATCAAGACCACATCATTCACCTGAACTACAGTAGCACAAAGCACGCAGGTGAGAACATGACAAGATTGCTTAATCTACGTCATAAGCACCTGTCACCAATCAACTACATGTGTGATGCGCTTAGTCGAAACGTGCCTAAAGAGCATGATGTAATCTTAATGAACTGCATCGCCCACGCAAGACGTAAATTTGTGGAAATTGAGCCCTTTTTCCATGAACAGTGTTCGCATGTGATTGAACAGTTAGCGATTATCTATCGTCATGATGCCTACACCAAGGATAGTAAAATGGTTGATGTTGAACGTTTAACATATCACCAAACTCATAGCGGGCCTGTGATGAGCAGGCTCAAAACCTGGCTTAAAAAGCAACTTGAAGACAATCTTGTGGAAGAGAACAACTCACTGGGTAAAGCCATACAATATATGTTAAAGCACTGGGGTCCCTTAACCCAATTCCTTAAAATTGAAGGGGCGCCGTTAGATAACAATATATTAGAAGCATCGTTGAAAGTTCCTATCCGGATAAGGAAAAGTGCCATGTTCTATAAAACAGAACATGGCGCTTTTATAGGAAGCATGTTGGTATCCATTATCCAAACTTGCCAAACCAACGAAGTCAACCCAGTTGATTATCTCATAGCTTTGCAAGCTAATAAAAGTCAAATTTTTAAAGAGCCATCTAAATGGTTACCATGGACTTATGCTAACCAAATATCACCTCAAGTGGTGGCTTGTACCACAGCTTGATGAACATGATCTTGATTAACGTAGCGCCATGGTATTGGTGCATGCATAAATCTTGGATCACCTTGAATCAGTAATATCTGAAGCGCCTCAGCGCGTACTTTAAGCGTTTCGCCTTTATCCGCTGGCCACCAACTGAGTTTGCCTTTGCTAAAACGCTTCATAATGAGCCAAAACCCATTGCCATCAAAAACCAAAACTTTAACAGCAGTCCGTTTACGATTGGTGAACGCAAACACGGTGCCAGAAAAGGGATCTTCATCAAGCTTTGCCTTGCAGATTGCTGCAAGGGAATCTATACCTTTCCTGAAATCAGCAGGCTGCAAAGCTAGAAGAATATGTTGTCCAGCTGTTAATTGAAGCATCAAAGACTCCTTACAAAAGATGAAATCAGGCTCATGATGACAGGATCACTGAGGTGTTTAATAATAACGAGAGTACCATCCGGTCTTGTAATCTCAATAGATGCACCTAGCCTAATATCTGTTTGCTGATGTTTGATTGAGGGCATAGCGACCTCATAAAAAGGTGTATCGCTTTTAATCGTAAAGGGATCATGTTGCTTGCACTTATTCTTGAGCTGAGTATGGCTTAGGCGAAGAACACGACAAATCTCAGACATGGAATGGTTATCTAGAAGCCCAATGGCTTGTAACCAAATACGATTGGGTATACGACCAGACTTTTCCCTAGTTCCTCGCCAACGATCTAGTTCAATTCGTACAGTTTCAAGGGTAGTGGTTGGCATGTTAGCTCCATTCAAATAAATCATGGAGCAACAATAAATCAGGGCCTTAGTGGGGATCTAGACATGCTCATCGGAAGGTTACACAGCATCTACTTGTCCTAAGATTCTTTTATCTAAGTTAAAGTAATCACCTGATATCAAAGTTATATTTTCTCCTGCAAGAATTTCAAATTTCCCTTGTTTGCTTTGTTTGTAAGATATTTATTTTCAGTAAAAAATAATTGGCAAGCTTTAAGGTTAAGTTCAACACCAACAACCTGATATCCTTGCTTTGCTAGCCAAAGCATATCAATACTTTTTCCACTTAATGGGACAAAGATTTTTGATCCAGGTTTGAGTTTGAAATATTTAATATATTCTACTAATAAAGGATTCGGTTGATTTAAGTGCCATCCTATTTTGTTTGTTTTCCATAGCGAATGCCAATATTCATTTGTGATATTAGTTTCACCAGCGCTGACAAAATTATTTAAGATGAACGCTAAAAATGAGAATAAGATAAATATTTTTTTAATCATAATTTCTATCCTCTTTATTTTCAATCTATCAATGTTTTAGCCATTAACACTCTGCACCATAGGTTAATTAGGTGGTGAAGGTGAACGTGAACGCTGGTTCATTTCAATATTTTCTACTTTAGATTTAGCTTCATTAACTTCTGATTGTGATTTTTTATAAGCTTCATAGTTCATAGTAAAAGTTCTACGAATCTCTTCACTTGCCTTAAGAAATTCATCGTATTCGTTTTCTTCAGGTTCTTGTTGAACTATTGTTGGTAAAGAGATAGGAGCTTGATTGTTTTCAACTTGTGAGGGATGAGCATTTAATTCTTGTTCATATATTTCCAATTCCCCTAACATTAAAGCAATTATAAATTGAGTATCTTTAAAGCAAAGAACTACAGGATTATCCGTTTTTTCTTTTAATTCCGCTAAAGATTGTTTTATTTTCGCAACAAAAGAATGCTCCTTAGGCCTTTTACTCAATATTCCTTTCATAATGTATTTAATTATAGTAGATCGTTGAGCTTTGAGATCAGGTAAAGATCCTCCCAAACGAACCAGAGTATCGGTTATTTTGTTATTATCATTATAGAAAATTGCCAAGTTATATAAACAATCTTTTACAGTATTAAGTTTGTTATATTCCAGCCTATTAAAATCATTTACAATATTCAAAGTTTTAGATTCTAGTCCCCACCAATGGCCACTATATACGGTATCATTAGAATAGGTATGGGCATGAACACTAAAAGCCATAAATAAGACCTTTAATGCTAAACATGGATCTGCAATTTCTTCGATAACACTATCAACGTATGGAGAAACAAGCATTTCCAACGTATCATTTTGACCTTCATTCGTAGTTGAGACTAATAGGTTTTTGCATTTTTGTTGTAGTTCTACTTCTAATATATGTTTTTCGATATCAGCTCGATCAGCTGCAGAAATTGCTCCTTTTCGAAATAGACAGTCTACAACTTGCCTTAATTTATCTATATCTTTTATTCTTATATGGTAACTGTAAGTTGGGGGTTCTATTTTGAATTTGACATCTTTATGAATTACATACTCAATATCAGTGTCATTAAATAATGCTGCAGCCAGACTTGTTACAAAATCCTCGTTGGTATCCACTCTTGCATTAGGAGCATAAGAAGGAACATGAAGAAAAATGCATCCAGAATCTTTATCATACTCATCTGAACTGATCAGTATGTCGCGGAAATTTGCTTGGTTCTCAAATTTATATAGTATCATTTAATTTATTCCTCGACAGAAAAGTTAATGCAGTTTATTTATTCTTCAAAAAAACAATAAAAGAATAATAATTAGAGCTAGTTTTTCTTTTTATTGATATCTGCTAGTGTTTTTCCACTTAATAAAACTGTAATTCCACGGCATTCGCTTTTTTGAATGAATCGAAGCAAAGAAGCAAATTGATCGTTATAGTATGATTTGCGCTCATCTGCATTTGTGGAATTTGGCCTAGCATATTAAATTCTCTCTAAAAAATTAGCTTTAAGGGGCGTTAAAACTATGGGGTAGTTTACCGAATCAGAACAATAAATTATGCCAGGGAATTCCTGGCAATAATGAGTGGTGAACCTTTTCAATCACTCTTTCATCAGTCTCAATTGAAGCAGTAGTAAGTAAAGTGTGGAAATAACATTAAAATGATCCTATTTCAGAACAACAAGTGTAGTTATCTCTTTAAGTTATATCTGGAGTATGTTACGTTGGTTACCCTTCAAAGAACCCCGAGTACCAAATGGCTGAATTAATCATATCAAACCAAGAATGGCTTGAAGCTGAACGCTTCTTTGCTGATGAGTCCAATAAAAACGCCATAAAAATGCCTAGAAAAAAGAACGTGCAAGTACAACATTCTTTTATCAAAGTGGACGGCATCATTTACGCCATGGCCACAAATAACTATTTAGGGTTCGGGGGATTGGGTAAAGTCAAAAGCCTGCAAACCAGAGACGGCAAATGGGTGGATGATGAAGAGCTTGTCGTCAAAATTGAAGCACAGGAACTAAGAGATATAACGCGAGATAACTATGTCAATATGGATAGCTTAGGATATGTCAAAGGACAGGCGGCGTTAGTTAAAGATAAAGCCTCAAAATTAATGAAATCGAAACCGAACAACACCATTGTCTCTAACAAACGTTTGTACACGATTATTAAAAAACAAAAAGGGCGACCATTATTTGATGTGATAATTGATCATAATTCCGGAAAATCTGTACTCCCTTTATCCTTAAGGTTGAAGATTGCTATAGATATATGTCTTAAACTACAAGATATGCATGATTGGCAGATTATTCATCGCGATATTAAACCTGAAAATATCATGGTAGAGGTAGATACCGCCCAAGCTGAATTTATTGATTTTGATTTTTCACTTTTGATGAAAGAAAACAAAAATTACCTTATTACCCCCGACTGTGCGGGTAGTGTAGGATATCTTGCACCAGAATGTGTTGGGTATAACTTTATTTTAAAGTCTAAATTAGCTGAAAATGATAAACCTAAGAAAAATGAGATTTTTTTAGTTAAACAACAATACGAACTAGAATATATGGTTTTAGACCCCCAAGGGCAAGTTATTCAGGGTAAAATTAATGCCCATGATTTATGCAAAACTCTAGGTATCGATGATCTAGAGAAAATAAACCTTAAAAAAATAAACCTCAAAAACCTCATAACTCAATTCATGATATTAAATGTGACAACAAGAAGGGGCCATACGGTTTTAGCGCATAAATTTTCCCCTGCTTCTGATATATATGCAACGGGAAAGTGTTTTAACCATCTTCTGCCAGAGTATGATCACCTTGACATGCTATGTAGTAATCCTGAAGAACGAATCACTTTAGAACCTTTAATTGAAAAACTTGAAGCTTTACTAGAAATTGAAGTTAAGCGCGAACTTAAGGCCATATCAAGTGCTACCGTGCTTTCCCCCGTTGATCACAATTCCCCCGCTAAACCCAAAATGACACCGTTTTATGAACAGTATAAAAAAACGCAACGAGAAGGAAATGAGGTTAAACGTAGATTAGGCTTTGGTGATAATGCCATGCCCCTCGATGAGAATTTGAAATCTCCCAAAAAGAACCTTTCATTTACGTGAGATTTCCCCCAAGTGTCTTTTTTAGGGCCTTTTCATGCCCCTTGACAAAATTTCTACCCTCAAGTCCTTGGGGATGACTTTCCCCGCCAATGACGAGCTCCGCACCTTCCTCGAAGTCAGACTTGATGTATTCTTGCACGCGCTTGTACTAGCATATTCAGGTAGCAGGCGTTGATGGTCATCGGGATCGCCGTGGATAGATCAGCGTCGTCCAGGATGATGAAAATTTTGCCTTTTTGCCTGATTAAGCGTGTTTATAAATTTGACAAAGAAAATTAATTAATCTCTTTAAATTTCTACAAAAAGTCATCGTTATCAGGAATTTCCTGGCAATTTTTCCCTGATGGAAGTCACGACAATACTCTGAAATTTTCATGTTTCATGTTAAACACCCTTTCATTAAGGTGAAGGTTATTTTAAAGAATAAAAAGCCACTCATTTAATTGCAAACCATTAAATATGCTGAATTATTGAATTCATTTTATTGCATACATCATTTGTTCTGATATAATCAGGATGCTTTGATGCATCACAAGCAGATAACTTATATCTATATGCGACTAATCCTAAATTTCTCTATTTTTCATAAGGCAGATGATTTTAATTATTCATATTGCATTGAAAAATTTGTTCAATTTGGGATTTGGATCTTTAATTATTTTAAGGGGTAATTACTATGAAATTGTTAACTAATCTTGAAATTGAAAATGTGTCAGGTGCTGTTATTAATATTGGAAATGGAATAAGCGTTGAAATTAGCTCTTTTGGCATTCCTGCACACGCTTATAACTTTATAGATACATTGGAAAATCAGGTGTATAACAAGCAGATATCAACCCAAGAAGTAGCAGTTAAAATTTTTAATGCAGGGTATTCAGATTATTTTGCAATTTATAGCAACCATTTGGCAAATGGTCAGTATACTTTGCATTTTTCTTAAAATGATAGTAGGCCAATGGATGGCCACTTAAATTAATTCTGATCTTTTTCCCTTCAAATCTGTTATTCCCTACCCCATATTTTATTGATACATCGGATCGCATAAATTCTCTTCAGGATGTTTGAAGAATATGAATTTTAACTGCTTAATGTATTCATATATTGCAAAACAAAAAATTCTTCATCTTCTTTAGTAGCAGCTTTCATATGAGTAATTAAATAACCTGTAAATATCATAAGAGAAGCATATGTAAATATTCCAATGGCAGAAATTGCTCCAACACCAATGACAGTCCCTAGAGATGCACCTGCAGCTACCAAGGAAATTTCCTCGTTAGATATATCTTTCATTTAAATAAACCTTGAGTGTAAATGCATCGAATAAAATATTACATTTTAATAAAGAGCGGGTTTTAGCATATGAACTACAAGAAATCAATTAATCACAGCAAATGTAGAGGAAGAAACAAGCAAGCCTTCATCTGTCCTGATATTTAGTAAAGAAATCCAATAGAACAATTAAGAAGGCAAAAATTAATCAATCTCTTTAAATTTCTAAAAAAACTCACCAATGCCAGGATTTTCCTGGCATTTTTTCTTATTTTAAACTGATAAACTTACCTCATTAAATGACTCAGTGCCATACATGATATATACCCAAAGCAGATGATTTTTCCCCTACATAGTTGAGAAAAATATTGTGCAATTAAGAAATCAATGTATCAGAGAGTCATTTAAAAGATCAATTCCTAAACCACAACCAGATTCTATAGCTATGACCGAACTGACAAAGTTTTGTTCGAAAAATTAATTATATTCATATAAAGGTTAACAATGATAAAAGATGGCCCTAAAACTGAAAACCTTATCTTTCAGTATGAAGGTAAACTTAACAATATTTTAGATGACTATAATAATGATTTTAAAAAATCATATAATTCATTATATTCCAAAGACGAATATACTACCTATAAATTTTACGAAAAATCTACCGCCGCAAAGCGTTCAAAGCCATCTGTAACAGCGACTGATAATCCTGAAGAAGATACATTGACCGCCGATCCGAGCTTAACCCCACCTGTATCAGCGACAGGAGATTCTGAAGTACAAAAAGCAATCATCGCACTTGAACAAGCGGGATTTTCAAAAGATGAACAAGTTGCGCTCTGCAAAGCTATAAAATATCCTTTCTATGCAAAAGAATTGGTGGCAGCGTTTATTGCTCTCAAACAAGCAGGGATTTTATATCAAGACCATGCTGCGCTTTACGAAGCCATAAGTGATCGTGTCAGCTGGATTAAAGAATTGGTAGAAGGTTTCACCGGCCTTAGAAAAGAAGAGTTTTTATATCAAGACCATGCTGCGCTCTACGAAGCTATAGCAAAGCATCCCAATTGGGCTAAAGAATCGCTAGAAGTTTTCATCGCCCTCAAACAAGCAGGGGTTTTATATCAAGAGCGTGCTGCGCTCTATGAGACCTTAGCTAATAACATTCATTTGCTATCAGCTTTCATACTACTGCACGGAGCGGGGATTTCATATCATACCTATCCTTCTCTCTACGAAAAGGTCATTACTAACCCTGAACATGCAACTGGTCTCTCATCGGCTGTTGTGCAACTTCACCAAGCGGGAATTTTATATCAAGATCACGCAGCGCTCTATGAACTGATAGTCCAAAATCCCAATCATTCTAAAAGTTTAACAGACTGTTTCATAGCGCTTAAAGTAGCCGGTATTTTATATCAAGACAATCCTGTCTTTGACTTGGTAGTCCAAAACCCCGAATATTATTCCCGTGGTTTAGCAGACGGTTTTAAAACACTTAATCAAGCGGGTATTTTATATCAAGACCACCCTGACCTTTACCATGCCATCAGTGTAGCTCCACAACTTGCCAGCAATAAGGCAAAGGTTTTTTCTGATTTTTTTAGAGCGGGTTTGGTTTATAAAGATCATCTTGAACTCTACCAGGGAACTATTGAACAGCGCCACCACGTAACAGATGGTTCCGCTGTAGCGATGATCGTTCTTGCAAAAGCAGGCTTTAGTTATCAAGAGCATACAGCACTTTACCAACGGATCTTCCATGG
Organism: uncultured Pseudomonadota bacterium; assembly: GCA_963829835.1. Taxonomy (GTDB): domain Bacteria; phylum Pseudomonadota; class Gammaproteobacteria; order Berkiellales; family Berkiellaceae; genus Berkiella. The sequence continues at coordinate 1,973,897 of CAWHKC010000004.1, read as the reverse complement.
TGAACATATGAATGCCGAGGTGGCTAAAGTTTTTGTATTACTCATAAAAGCGAATTTCACTTTTAGTGAAAATGTTGACCTTTACAATAAAGTAGCGAAAGAAATATATTTTGGAAATAATAAACTTTATAGTACCTTAGTTTTTCTTGCAGAAAAAGCGTTAAATTTTCCAGAGTTTTATACTATAAAAACGCTTGTTAAGCATACTGAGCTTATGATGCAGATAATTGCTAAGTTAATAGCCGCTAATTATAGCACTATGCTTCACCATAATATTTTTAGAAGGGTTATATCCAAACTCAATCATGAAAAAATCGATCCCATTAGTATTCTCCATTTGGTTGACAAGCTATGTAGCTTTGCCAAAGAAAACACTCTATATGAAAAAGACGACCCGAATCATATTGAGCAGCTGGCTATCCTTGATAATATTATTGAAACCCACACCTCAATTCATGAAGTACTAAGTGCCGGGCCTCTGAACAAAAATGAATCTACCCGTAAAATTGAGCGATTGCTTGAAAAGCTTAGTGATAAAGATGTTTTTGATAAGACGAAGTGGGAATATAAAAATGAAAGTTATTTTGTCACCTTGGCGGATGGCACCAACTATAATCTCAGTCTACTTATTAAAAACGCAAATTTGAGCCACTTAAACTTAAGCCCTCAGTTAATTCAGAAGATTGGTGTAATATTAAAAGAGATTATTGACAAAAATGAATGGAATGAAACCAGCAATCACTCAGTTGTTAAGTTATTGCCGCCAGAACAGCAGGCTGCCATTACTATTTATACTGAAGCATATTTTAAAAATATTAACTTACTATTTCGCCAAGAAGAGCTTGAGTATTCTTATAAAATCACAAGTAACGAAGAGCATCTGATTCCTGCAAACTTTTTACTAGGTTGTTTATTAAATGACGCGGTTAATAAATTAAATCATTTAATAGATGAAAAAAAACCTCAAGTGAAAATAAGCCAAAACATTGAAGATGTAACCGGTGTAAAACAATTTGATAGAATTACGTTATCTGAACGCGCAAGATTTTTAGCAGCAGCATTTGAAGAGCCTGATAATAGTCTTGCAAGATCTTTATTGACTAAAGTTGCAACCAAAGCAAAATGTGCTGAATCTGAATTTGTCAAAAATAATACCATGAGCACTGATCCCTTAGCTTTAGAAACCGCACTGAGGGCTTATATCGCAGATGGAACCATATCCAAAGACGAATGGTTAAAATTATTCTCTTCAACATTAAAAGAAATGTCAAGTCTGCGTCCGTATGAGGGTACCCTAGTAAGAAAAGAAGCGCTAACCCCAGAAGATATAGCAAGGCGCCAAGCCAATCCTTGGACTTTTCCCGCCTTCACCAGCACCAGTCATTTTAAAGAAGGCACAGCTTGGATCAGTCGTCTCAAGACTGCCTTTACCAGGATTGAAGGGAGAGGATACTGCATTAACGACCCTGAAGGTGAAGTACTATTTTCTCACGGCACCCAAGTTGTGACTAAAGAATTGCAGACAAATGAATTTGTATCGAAAATCGTTTGCAGCCCTACGCTTGAACCGGCTGATTGCTATTGGTCTGATCTGGCGCTTGAAAAAGCCTGGGAGGATCATTTACAGCACGCCTATAAAGAAGGGAATAATACCTATACCTCAAATGGCGTAATTATTCATAGACCAAATCATGGTTTGGCGCATACTTATAGAATGAAGCTAAATATTGATCATGTGGTCAATTATTTTGCCAATCATGCCAAAGAGGATAATTTTAGAGAATTTTGCCAGTTCTTAGATAATAACCAATTAGAATGGCTGCGTATAGCTGCTTCATTTTGCGTGACTGGCAGAGAAAATGAAACCAGTGCATTAGAAGATCCTGAAAGATACAAGCGTTACCGCCAGGCCTCTACCGATAATTTTAATCGGTATGTGAGTGAAAATAAGCCAGTTGATAATGATCAAAATATGATAACCCGTATCAGCGATGTGATTTTATATATGGGGCATCCTGAATATGAAAGTACAATTAACGCCGTGGATGATCTACAAGAACGCTCACTTCGTAATTTTTATTTTAGAATCCTCTCTATGGCGCATAAATTAGATCTCGCCCGCTGCTATACGCCGGCAGAGTATAATGATCGCATGCAATATTTTAGAAATCATTCTATTGAATCTAGCACTCAGAAAAGAGATATGACAGAAATTGTCCGGTATAACTGTGCGCTTTTAAAAGCACACGGCAACGCTCAACTGAGCGATATCACTTTTGATGGCACCATTGTGGCGTGTTATGAGAGCTATCGAGCACCGTTTGCCCAGGTGAGCTGCTCGATGAAACGTTTGAGAGAAGTGACAGATACCGTTCCTCGCCCGCAGGTGATGCGGCCAAGACCTATCGTGTTGCCAAAACTCTGAGCGAACTATTGTACCTACCTGGTAACTCAAAACTTTGGGCTCTACCCTATTTAAGGCGTAACATTAGCCGAAAGAGGACTAATAAAATCTAGATCTAAAAGGTGGGTAGATATAGGGCATTATGGAGTGATTACTGTTGCTTTTGCCATTCATTCCCATTTAGATGTCATTCATCCTTTTTTGATTGAATCAGCGTCATAAAAACCTATAATTGTGATATCCATCTTTTACTGCCCAGTTGAACATTGTTAACAGATATAATCGACCAAATTTTCCTACAACCGCAGATTTAGATAACAAATAAAATAGAGGGTAATAAACCTATTGGAGAGTCTTGCAAATCCATTTGTTGCCAAAAATTTGCTGCCCGTTGGAGATTTTGTATATGCTCACATCACCTAAGAAAGTTCAACCTTTCCCTCAAAAAATATTGCCATTATTAAAACGATGTGTAGCTATAGCGACAAACCTTAAAAGCCTGAATAGTGAAACCAATATTGATATATTTTTTAAAAAACAAACAGCTGTTTTTGACAAAATTAAGCAGTTTCAACATGACCTCATCGGAACACTAAAAGAATATGACCCCTCAAAATTCACGAAAGAAGAACTTTCAACTATCAAAGAACTTATTCAAGAATTTGAAGATAGTAAGGGTAATATTGCAAAAGGCAATTTATTATATCACAGGCTAGATGTATTGATTAATACTCAAAAAACTTTGACTGAACTATCTAGAGAATTAAGCGAACTATTTGAAGAACTTAAAAACAAAGTCAGCCAAAAAGAAATACGTAAGTTCTTTAAAAATTTAAGCACTTTTACTTTAGTAGTAAAAACGAGTTTTCATACCACTGAATTAAACAATAGTTTTGTATTAAAAGATATTTTCGAAGATAAATTAAGCCTTAAAGCATCACACAAAATATTTATAGATTTAATGGGTGACATTCAATATTTACAGAGTCAAGTGAACAACCTTCAATCTTTCCAACCTCTATATGACTTTTATCTTGAACAAGCGATAATGAGTCACTTGAATTTTGCGTTTAAATTTTGTGAAATTACAGGCACCCTTCCTATTGAAATTGACTTTAATGCATTATTTAACCTTTCTTGTAAATTTACACAATCGGACTATGCCTACGCATCTTTTTTTAGAATGGTGTCGAGCTACTTTTTGGGTAAAGGAGATCTTTTCAATGCTTGTAATTTCTTAAATCGAGCTCTTGAAAAGGCTGTTAATCAACCTTTTTATTGGGAACAAGATCAAGGAACTTCATTTGAAATTACGGGTGCAATTGCTGATGATCTTTTAAAAGTTGATTGGAAAACACTGCCATTCAACGAGGTTTATAAATGTTTTATGTCTTTAAAAGGCTTAAATGAAAACAAACGATTAAAGGGTGCAATTGACCCCAAAACTTATAATGCTATCAAGTGTCATGTAGAGGCAGTGCAAAAATCACATTGGTCACAATTGCAGCATATAAGAGATGAACTAAAACATATATGTCCAGACCTCAGATTGACGCCAAAGAGAGTTTACGCCTTGTCTACGCATACCCCTGGATTTATAAAACTTTTAGAGAAAAAGCTTCGTCAAGGTAGATGTACTCTTGGAGTTCATTTGGAGAGTAACGTTTTGGTAACGGATGATCTCTACTTAGTACCTTTAAGCGAAGTGACTAAATTTAGAGATATTTTCACTGTCGCATTTCATAAACATAAAAAGAGCAACCAGCTCAAGAATATAGAGAAAGACTTTTCATCTCTTCATTTGGAAGATAACGCACAACTTTCTAGCACGTATGTTGAGTCTATGGAGCTACAATCACAATCTGAAACAATTTCTGGGCATGCCTATCTTAAAACCAGAGCAGTAGAAAAATCCAAAAATTCAGACACAGTTGCATTGCCCTCCTCTAAAGCTCATGTTGATGATTCCTCCAAATTATTGGATCCGGTTACATTATTTGGCAAAGACTATAGTGACCTAGATATAAAGCCTTGTCAGATGTTAAGCATGTTTAATACTTGTTATTATGTCGCCATGCGTAAAGACGTTAAGGATAATTGTCCAGAACCTGTTCGAAAAAAATTGGAAAAATTATTTGAAGTACCCATGCAATGTGCTGCAAAAGGACAGACCGGATTTAAATTAAGGGGTTCAAACAATGGCATTATTCTAGAAGGAAAAATTTTAGGTAAAGGCGGCAAATATAGAGCTTTACCTAGCCAAAGAGTGAAAGGCAAAGATGGTGCTGTCTTATATATTTATGATGAAATTGTAAAAAAAGATAGTCCCAGTGAAAAAAATCCTGTCGTTAATAATATTATTAACAATAATAATGTTGTAAAGAGCAAGAAAAAGAAAACAGATAAGTAACACTTGTGATCGATTATGCCTGCCTCAAATTATTGATCAAACATGCCCTGGAACATGTGTTTTAAAAAAAAATAAGTGCAGACGAATTGCTTGAGTACAGCTATTGAGCAGCGCGTTCCAAGTTACCCGCCTTGTAGCGCAAAAATCAAGCTAGCATCTACAAAATACCGTCAGTGCGAAGTCTTTTTCCTGAATTAACCACATCTGGTTCATGATTTCTTAATGCTAATTGTGCTTCCAGATTGGCAACTTGTGCTCGAAGGGTGATTATCTCTTCATTTTTTAACGCTAATTGCTGTTGAAGCAATCCAATATCATCAGATGGCACCTGATTAGGAGGAAGCACTACGAGTGCTCTATGATGCTGATTAGATTGGACAGCAGCTTCGTTGGTTGATTTTCGAGAATGATCAAAGGCAGAAAGCATAAATTACCCTAAAGAAATTCAAAGGGAAAATTATAGCTATTGTGTTTAATTTTGTCATGTTTTATCTGAAAAAACTAATACATAATTGGCTCATTTCATTTTGATATATTTTTACAATATATTAGTGCCGCAATAATCCTACGTAAAGAATTCGTGAAGCCACCCATGCTTTAGAGTTTTTTGACAAAATGTTCAAGCTTTTTTTAGTTTCACTTTTCGTTCTAATTCTTCTTCTACTGATTCTTTATTTTCTTTCTCGTTCATCTTGGCAAACATTGCTCGGCCAAAAATAATGGGATGACGATAGGCATCTGGATTAAAAAAACTCGTTAAGTATTCTATATAGCTTTGTGCAGAGAGTTCTCCATCTTCTTCTGCTAGGAATTCTTTATTACTTGAACTAGTTTGATATGGTTTATTATAAATCGAGTTTCTTAGTTCTAACCCAAAATATAGAAATAATCCACCTATTAATGGTATATCTAGAAACTTTGAATCTTGCCTCCAATATGTGACAAAAGCAGTAAAAGTGCTCGTAATCAATGTTGTTATAGCAGGAAATTTTGAGGGTCTGTTTACAAACTGTTTTATTTTTCTTAACACTATAGTAATCTCCATTAAAAACTCATTGCATGCTAACCAACAAAGATTCTATCGAGGTTGGCTCCCAAGAAACCTATTTTAAACCCGTGCATGAGTTTAACCTAAACGTGGCAGACATCCAGCAAGCACTATAAAAAATAGTAACAATTAACAACTTGAACAAATTTCAGCTCTTGTTAAGTATCCATTTCAACATACCATTGCCGGGAATTTCCTGGCATTTTTTCTTATTTCAATCTGATAAAGTTCTTTAAATTAGTTGTGATGGCAAACGTTTTCAAAACGGGGCTGGCACCAGTGAGCCTTATTGGCTCTTGTGGCTATCATGCGATTCTTAGCTTCCTCAAATACTTTTTCAAAATGTTTTTTTAAGAGGATATCCAGATGTTACTTGGCTACCGTGACAAAACCATTGCACCTAAGAAATATAAGCAAAATAACGAAGACCGTGATGAAAGAAACGCAAAAATCTCTTCTTCGTCCACCACAGATTCAAGCAGTCTTTATTCTCATAACAAAAAAGAAGTCCGAAGTGATGAAGCTCAAGAGTTGCATCGTCTAATAATGGCCGCCTGTAAAGCAAAAGATCAGAGTGATCTTAAAAATTGTTTAGCAAAAATAAAAAGAAATATTGACGAGGCTGATGCATCCCCAATGGGATATGGCGCGTATATATTGTTTGAATTGAGTGTTCACAACTATTCCCACCTTGATGATGCCTTGCATTTACCTTTGAAATTCCAAAAGAATAAGCATTTTGCACATCAGATTTCTTCGGGTTTATGGGATTTACTCGTTAGGGAGATGAAAAAGCGTCTTCGTGCTGATATTTTTTCAAAGCTAATGCTTGAGAACAGAACGCAAGATAGCTTTATGGTGTTGCATCAGGCTTTAGCCTCCGGCAATGCAACGTTGGTTGAAAAGGTTATCGCGCTGTTACAAGAGAATCCAGCGGCCCTGACAGCGAACTTATTGAACCAAACCAAAGATGGCTTTATGGTGTTGCAATCTGCCTTAAGATCCGGGAATGCAGCGTTGATTGAAAAGGTTATCGCGCTGTTACAAGAGAATCCAGAGGCCCTGACAGCGAATCTAGAGAATAAAACCAAAGATGGCTTTATGGTGTTGCAACATGCCTTAGCCTCCGGCAATGCAGCGTCGGTTGAAAAGGTTATCGCGCTATTAGAAAAGAATCCAGAGGCGCTGAAAGCAAATCTTTTGAACCGTACGAGCGATGGCTTTATGGTGTTGCAACAGGCCTTAGCCTCCGGCAATGCAGCGTCGGTTGAAATGGTTATCACGCTGTTACAAGAGAATCCAGAGGCCCTGACAGCGAATCTAGAGAATAAAACCAAAGATGGCTTTATGGTGTTGCAACAGGCTTTAGCCTCCGGCAATACCGCGTCGGTTGAAATGGTTATCACACTGTTACAAGAGAATAAAGATGTCCTGAAAGCGAATCTAGAGAATAAAACCAAAGATGGCTTTATGATATTACAACAGGCTTTAGCCTCCGGCAATACCGCATCGGTTGAACAGGTTATCGTGCTGTTACTAGAGAATAAAGATGCCCTAACAGCGAATCTTTTGAACCAAACGAAAGATGGCTTTATGGTTTTGCAACATGCCGTAGCCTCCGGCAATGCAGGGTTTGTTGAACAGGTTCTCGTGCTATTACAAGAGAATAAAGATGCCCTGAAAGCGAATCTTTTGAACCAAACGAAGGATGGCTTTATGGTATTGCAACATGCCGTAGCCTCCAGCAATGCCGTGTTTGTTGAAAAGGTTATCGCACTGTTACAAGAGAATAAAGATGCCCTGACAGCGAATCTTTTGAACCAAACGAAAGATGGCTTTATGGTATTGCAACATGCCGTAGCCTCCGGCAATGCAGTGTTTGTTGAAAAGGTTATCGCGCTGTTACAAGCGAATCCAAAGACCCTCAAAGCAAATCTTTTGAACCAAACGAAAGATGGCTTTATGGTGTTGCAACATGCCTTAGCCTCCGGCAATGCCGCGTCGGTTGAAAAGATTATCGCGCTGTTACAAGCGAATCCAAAGACCCTCAAAGCAAATCTTTTGAACCAAACGAAAGATGGTTTTATGGTATTGCAACAGGCCTTAGCCTCCGGTAATGCCGCGTCGGTTGAAAAGGTTATCGCGCTGTTGCAAGAGAATCCAGAAGCCCTGAAAGCGAATCTGGAGAATATAACGAAAGATGGCTTTACGGTGTTGCAAGACGCCTTAAAATCAGGTAATGCAACGTCGGTTGAAATGGTTATTGCGCTGTTACAAGAGAATAAAGATGCACTGAAAGTGAATCTTTTGAACAAAACGAAAGATGGCTTTATGGTGTTGCAACATGCCCTAGCTTCCGGCAATGCTGCGTCGGTTGAAAAGGTTATCGCGTTGTTACAACAGCATCCAGAGGCCCTGAAAGCGAATTTAGAGAATAAAACGAAAGATGGCTTTATGGTGTTGCAACATGCCGTAGCCTCCGGCAATACAGCGTCGGTTGAAAAGGTAATCGCGCTGTTACAAGAGAATAAAGATGCCCTGAAAGCGAATCTTTTGAACCAAACGAAAGATGGCTTTATGGTTTTGCATGACGCCTTAAAATCCGGCAATGCCGTGTCGGTTGAAAAGATAATCGCGCTGCTACAAGAAAATCCAGAGGCCCTGAAGGCGAATCTTAAAAAAGCCAACCGCTTTGGATATAACTGCCTTCATCAAGCTGCTAATAGTGGTAACTATTCTTTTGTACAAAAAGTTGTGGGCTTGATTAAGCACGCTTTTAGAGATAGAGCAGAAGAAGTCATAAGTGATTTGAAAAAGGACCAAAGTAAATTTAAAGCGAAAGCTTGGGCAAATCCAGAGGTTAAAGCTTTTCTAAATAGGACTACTTCGCGGCCCAAGGAAATTTATGCGTCTCAAGGTTATTTTCCAAGCCGTGGGGGTTCGCAGTATGGAAGTTCGTCGTCAAATTTTTCCAGAAAACTTAACTCAAGTAGTGGATTTGCAACAAAACGACTTATTACAGAGGATTTAAAAAAAGACAGACCAATGAAAAAATATTTACCAACCTGAGAAAAGCTTATTTTGGCAGTGATGCAAAATGTTGTCTAACTGGAAGCTTTTGGTGGATGTATAAAACATCTAATAAAAATAGAAAAAAATAATCTATCACAGCAAAAGCCTCCATGACTGAGGCTTCTTTTTTTAGACTTCCAAGCAGCTCTTAGAATGGTAAACTTTTGCCGTTCCAAGCTGGCTGATTGCTCTCATGATCGTGTAATTTCCCATATATTGTTTAGTTGATTCAATGAGAAGAAAATATATTTGAAACCTTATGTCTGTGAAAATGCAGGTCTCACCGGAATGAAATTGATTGATTTAACTAAGAATGTTAGTCTGTTGCCAATTTAAATTTCTTAGAGGTTAATATGCTACGTGGTGATATTGATAATGGTTTTGATGAACCACCTAGCGTTACAAAGACTAACAGCAGACAGCTTCTTCAGGGTGAGTTAGGAATTACGAACTCAGAATCAGGTAAACCTATATTGGGAACACTTGGGCTTGTTTTCTGTGTGGCTGTGGTTGTTTATAATCCGCAAGCAAAGATAGTTGCTTTAGCTCATATAGATTCTATAGTAGATATAAAGCAAGCGATAGGGTTAATGTGTAGTATTGTTTCCGAAACTGCTACTCCAGCAAAGCTTGAAGTAACATTAGCGACCGGTGATTTATTGTCCCCAACATTAAAAATTGTCCAATCTGAATTTAATTCTATTCGAGAAAAAGATTACCCAGATTTATTAATCAAAGCTGTACATTTTAGTGAGAGTATTGCATTTGATTCAAGAAAAGGAGAAATCATTTTAAATGTAAGGTACGAACAATTCGAAAAGGTGCTTGATCTTAGATCAAGACTACACCAACGCCTAGATCAAGTAATCGCCAATAAAATAAAAAAACATCCTATGCAAATAAATTATGATGAGCGCGCCGAAAGCCCATCTACACCAAAAAGAGAAGCTGTTCCAACATCTCATAAAAGAGAATCTGATTCGAATATACTGTTTTCTCGTGAAGCAAACTACACGAGTGTTGAGGAAAATCCCGAACAGCCAATAGAATGTATGTTTCATGAAAAAATAGCAACAACACCTAGCGAAGATAAAAACAGTCGAAGCGAATTTTTGAAAAGAGCAAGAAAATAGGACTGGGTCATACAAGATTTGTGCACCAAATCTATAAAATATCATTTTGGTGCATAAATTGAATTATATAAAAACATGCACCAAATCGTCAATATATCATTTTGGTGCATAAAATTAAGCAACCGCAACCGTGCTAAGATATTGAAATATAGCTTTTAAGTTCAAGGAGAGATTCCTGTGTATAGGCGCCATTTTGCGGATACTTGGTTCCCTGCGATCACCACAGCTCCGAACGGTGATCTTAACCTCGAACGCTCAAAATCGAGATTGCGCCAAGAACGACTATTTGTGCCTACACGGCATATTTATGCCATCATTGACATGAATTTAATTTAAAATTGTTTGAGTTTATATATGTATCCTGATCCCAAGAAATATCCTTGGGTGATGCTATGGTAAGTGTTGTTATCATAAAAAGAATGATGCCAATAAGGTAAAAGCGGCATGCGATGTGGATTTTGATTATAAAGTTGAAGTCTAGTCATGAAAAAACCGTCCCTGCGTAATCAATGATCAAATAATTCTTGATTTTATATCCTCCTAGTTTTAAAACCAGCTTGTGAGACTATTCAGCTAAGCGCTCTACCAACGTTCCATTTTTTCATTTTTTGTGAGGAGCTTAGGCTATTCTTATTGAGAGCTATTTGATACAGATAGGAAATATTCGTGATGCGTAATTTATTTCGTTTCATTTTAATGCCTATTTTACTATTTTTTATCTTTGGTACATCTTGGAGTATCGCTCAACAAGTCACCGGCACTGTTCAAGCAGGAGGCAGCCCTGTCGCCAACTCAACTATCACGCTGTGGGCAGCAAGCCAAAATACACCAAGACAAATAGCGCAAACAAAATCAGACAATAATGGTATGTTTAGCTTTACTGACATACCCAACATGACAGATAAAGAAATACTGTATCTGATAGCTCAAGGTGGACAGCCTAAAATCAGCGGCGAAGTCGGAGACAACAAAGCGATCGCTCTAATGACTACGCTGAACACGACACCTCCTGCTACAGTCATGATCAATGAGCTTACTACTATTGCCTCGGTTTGGACTGCTGCTCAATTCCTGGAAGGTACAGCCATGAGTGGTAACATGCTTGGTTTGCGCATAGCTGCTGGCAATGTGCCCAATCTTGTCAATATTGAAACGGGCGGCTATGGATCAGTCATTCAAGATGGTCTAAATAGCACTCAGACACCAACCATGGCTAACTTTGCCACACTGGCCACCCTACTTGCTGGCTGCACAACACAGATAACACCAGATGCATGCAGCAAACTCTTCGCTGCAGCAAAGACTCCAAGGGGCAAAATTCCCACAGATACACTCTTAGTGGCGCAAGCGATTGCACAGAATCCATCACACAACACTGATAAACTCTTTGCTTTGTTGAATGATTTTTATCCCGTTCCAAAAGGTAAAACACTGCGCAAAACGCCCTATATACCTTATCTTAGCGTAACGCCAAGCAGCTGGCTCTTAGGTCTCAAATTTACAGGCGGTGGGCTAAGTGGGCCTGGTAAAATCATGTTCGATAGTAAAGGTAATGCTTGGACTGGAGACAACTTCGTTGTTGGGTCGCAGGCATTAGATGCACTGTGGGATGGGAATCTATCTCAGTTTGCGCCCAATGGACAGCCACTGTCACCGATGACGACAGGATTTCATGGCGGTGGGTTAGAAGGTCCAGGATTTGGTACCGCTATGGCAAGTGATGATAAAGTGTGGGTTACAAGTACAATTGGCAAAACAATTTCTTTGTTTGATAATAATGGTAAACCGCTGTCACCGCCTGAAGGCTATAATTTCAATGGCAAACTTGGCTTAATGCAAGGCATTATTGTGACTCCTAATAATGATGTCTGGGCACTAGACTTTAGCAACAATCAAGTGATTTACATGCCTCAAGGAGATCCGAGTAAAGTTAAGTTTTTCTGCCAATCCACTAATGGTAATCCTAGGGATAATCCTTGCAAACTTAACGGACCATTTCACCTCGCAATTGATCAACAAGATCGGATCTGGATCACAAATGCTATAAGCGATACTGTCACGCGCTTTTTGGCCAGTGATCCTAGCAAGATTGAAGTATTCAAGGCAGGCCATAGTGGCAAAGGAATCGCAATCGACAGCCAGGGCAATGCATGGATCGCCAATACGGCTGGTGATGGATTGAATCTGCTAACAAAACTTCACCTCTTAGTAAGAAAATGGAGAGGCAAATCGGAAGATGAACTTGTGGTGCATTACTTGATGGAACACAAAGACCTGGGGAATGTCACCATGTTGAGACCAGATGGTAGTCAAGCTCCAGGTTCTCCCTTTAATGGCGGCGGCAGTACTTGGGCGCCATGGGCTATTGCTATCGATGGTAATGATCAGGTGTGGATCTCCAACTTCGGCGGCCACTCAATTACGCATTTGTGTGGTATCAATACAGAGACTTGTCCACCTGGCATGAACACCGGAGACCCAATATCACCGGCTAATGGCTATGTCGGTGGCGGTATGCAAATGCTGACAGATATTGCGATAGATCCTGCTGGAAATGTCTGGGTCGCTAATAATTGGCAAGATCCCAAAAGCTGCTTCGGCCAAGCATCTGAAGGACAGTCAACACGTTGTGGCGGCAATGGTCTCACAGTATTTTATGGAATGGCTAAACCAGTTCGTGTACCACTGATTGGGCCACCGCGTGCTCCATGACTAACCCAGCTATGAGAGGCAACGAAGAAATGCAAAATATTATTCTGAAAATAACAAGCTACAGCATAGCCCATTTTAGCCCGTGAAAAGAGCAAGAAAATAACTACTCTTGTCCCCTAAATTATCTATAACCAATTGAATTTATATGAGTTTTCTAATTAACTGCTACAAAAGAGCATTTCAACTGAACTATTTGTTCCTTTAAATTGCCTAATTCGTAGTGAATATAAGGAAGCTTCAATGGTCGATCTTAGTCAAACTAACCGTATAAATGTAATGAATAGATGGCTTAAAGCCCATGGTAGACCAGCGTTATCAGTAAATGGATTTTGTAATGGCGATGCTGCTTTATGGGGTTTAAATCGATTTTTAAGCGCTAATAGAGAGTCTTATAAAATACCCTATAATTATGAGGCAATCAGTGAAAAAATTGCTAAAGGGTTAGATGTTTCAGCACTAGAAAGAAGCAGTAAAGAATACCTGGATTGGCTAGCCTATCAAAAAACTCTTGAAGAAAATAAACAAAAAACGTTAACCTCTTCAGAAGTGAGGGAACAATTCCCCAGCTTATCTACAGATTTGACCAAATATAAATTATCAGAAAAACTTGCAAAATTAAAAAAAGATCATGAAGCTTTTCTAGAAGCGTTCACCTATTTTGAATTAATTAATATGCTATATGATCCTAAAACAGCCTTTCCTGGCTTCTCTCAAAACGATTACAGCAGTGTCATGAACTTTATCATCAAAAATGTAATGATTGAAGACTCCAGAGAAAGGAAAGTTGCACCGCTTATTGAAGATGAAAATAAACTATTAGAAACCCAATTTAAATTTAGTTTTCACTATAATAGCAAAGAAGAATTAATTTATATGTTTGAAAATATTATCAAACATTGCAAACATAACAAGATTATTCAACTACAAACAGATAATCATACCTTTTCGCTTTACTATAATCATGAAGATAATACTTTTGATTTTTTTGACCCCAATAGTGAAACTGGGGCAACTAATCATGTTTCACTCACCCAAATGCTTTTTCTTTTTCAAAAAAAGATATTGTCTAATGATAAAAGTCAAACAAGCCTTAGCGTGACGGTGATAGATAAACAGGAAAATAAATTAGTAGCTATTGATAAAGAAAAAATGATAGATAGCCTTTTGCAAATTGATAGCGTGATTCATAATCAAGATAAATTGGATAATAGTAAAATTCTTAAATGCATCTATATGGCGGTTGTCACTGGTGACTTAGAAACAATCAAAATAATCCTAAGTAAATTCCCTGAGTCTGAACATAAGAGGTTGATTAACTCTGCTGTCAGCAGCGGCAATATATCCCCTCTAAGAGGGGCGGCGCAAAATAATCATCTAGAGGTCATGAATTATTTAATAAGCAAAGGCGCCAATATTGAGTGGCAAGATAATAAATACTCTAATTCATTACAAATTGCGGCCTGTAATGGTAATTTGAAAGCCGTTGAATTACTAGTGGATAACAAAGCAAACATAGATGCCAGGTTTCTCACTGGCACCACCGCTTTATATAGTGCTGTGGAACAAAATCATTATGACGTGGCAGTTTATCTTCTTAAAAAGGGAGCTAATAAATCTTTAACATTTGATCCATCATATAATGACCATTGGACACCACTTCGCAAAGCAATAAATGATGAAAAATATGATTTTTGCCAACTTCTCTTAAAAACGAAGGATAACCAAATTGATGAAGAACAAATCAAGTTGCTCAACAATGATTCTTTAGTAAGATTACTTTGTCTTGCCGATATTCACCATGATGATGAATTAGTAAAATATTTGAAACATTTAAATCCGATGATTAATAAACGTAATGATTTAGGATTTACACCGCTCAATCAAATAGCTTCATGTGGATATTTGGATGAGGCGAAGTGGCTTGTAGGAAACGGTGTAAAGATTAACAAAGAGGCTAATGATCGGAGTACACCCTTATATAATGCGGTACAAGGAAATCATTCCGATGTCGTTAGATACTTGATAGCGCAGGGGGCAAATCCTCTATTAACATGCGAAATTCCTATTAATCCTAATAGTTTCCCTCCAAAATATGCACATTGGCTACCTTTAAGAAAAGCGATTGTTGATCAAAATTTTGAAGTATGCCAAGCGTTATTAATAAATAAAGATGGCAACATTGATTTATCACAAATAAATAAGCTAGATTCTTCTCTGCAAGCAGATTTGCTCATGCTTGCTGCAAAAAATGGTGATGTAAAATTGGTCACCTTTTTGCTTGGGAACAATAGTAATCTACTCACTTTTTACCATGTTATTGATACCAGCAAATGGTCTGCAATAAGATTTGCCATTGCTCATGATCAGCCAGAGGTACTCAATAAACTAATAGAATTCGCACGCACTAATGTGGCAAGCGATATTGATGGCATGACACCTTTGATCTTAGCGAGCACACATGGAAAACTTGAAATCGTAGAAATGCTTACGCAAATGAACACAAATCTTAACATAGCCTATAATACATGGCCTAATCCTAGATCTGCTTTAGATTGTGCTATATTAAACGGTCATGAATCCGTTGCAGTTCATTTGATTAAACTACGAGCAGTCAAACCAACTTCAAAAGATGTATTAGAGGCAGCAAAATATCCCATGATTCAAATGCTTGCTTATAACGAGAAGGGTGAAATTGATGAGAAATATTTAAGTGGTTTAAATGTAGAGTGTCAAATTGTATTTCTTGAAAAGGCTATGGTGGGTGGTGATACGCTATTAGTATCAAAGTTGTTGGCACAGAATCCGGATCTTAAGTTACCGAATGAATCGTCTGATTTACAATCAGCAGCAAGAGAAGGTAATTTAAATCAGGTGATTCGTATTATAGAAAATGGCACAGACGTTAATGCTAGAGATAATGCAGGAATAACGGCATTGCATGAAGCCTGCAGGAATGACCGAAGAGGTGTTGTTGAATATCTACTAACACAGGGCGCGGATAAGAATTTACGTGTGGAGTTTGATGGAGTAGGAAATCGTTCACCTTTAGACCTGTTACCTGACTTTGTTGGTAATTATAATCTTATTAAACTTTTTCTTTGTAATGTTCAAAATGAGCTAGATGAAGATTATATTAAAGCCTTGGATAAACACACATTCGACTCGATAATTTATGCAGCTGAGGTGAATTTTGATATCCAGATGAAAATGCGCTTACTTGCAATAAGAGGCGTTGCGGACGATAGTATTACAAAATATGAAAAATTAAAGACTGAAGCATTGAAGGAAGGCAATAAGGATTTAGTCGATTTTATTGATAAATTCAATCAAACACCTGCAAGACAAATGCGATCCTCTCGGGTTCAATTGACCTTACAACAATCTGGACAAAAGATTCAACGACAACCCAATATTGATTTATTAAATAAAGCCTTATCAACCTTAGTGGAGCAAACCTTCACAAAAGAAGAGTTTGAGTTAATATCTGAATTGATGCTAAAAGCAGTAAATAAGACAATGGTAGAGGGGGTAGAAAATAACCCTGTTTGGGGCCAAATCAGTGCAGATACTGATAAATTGAATTCGGTAAATGAGGTATTACAGATTATACAAATGAATACTCAACCTGGCTTTGAAGCTGAAATAAAAGCTGCCATTGAAGATTCATGTAAGCAGTGGGAAATCGGTAATACTAAAAAGAGGAGAACTTTCAAATAGATAACGCTACATACAATTAGTCATGTAATGGTTCCTTCTCCAACAGCTGAGACTTCATCAGTTCTAACACCGCTCCCTCTTGTTTAAGCAACCCTATGCAAATTTTCCTTGTTGCCTGATTAACCCTGTTCATATATTTGCTAACAAAAATTAATCAAATCTCTTTAAATCTCTAAAAAAACTCATCATGCCAGGTTGTGCAAAAAGTTGTGGGCTTTAAGCACGCTTTTAGAGATAGAGCTGAAGAAGTCATAAGTGATTTAAAAAAGGACCAAAGTAAATTTAAAGCGAAAGCTTGGGCAAATCCAGAGGTTAAAGCTTTTCTAAATAGGACTACTTCGCGGCCCAAGGAAATTTATGCGTCTCAAGGTTATTTTCCAAGCCGTGGGGGTTCGCAGTATGGAAGTTCGTCGTCAAATTTTTCCAGAAAACTTAACTCAAGTAGTGGATTTGCAACAAAACGACTTATACAGAAGATTTAAATGATGACAGACCATTTGTGGCGGTGTCAGGCATGCGTTTGTGAGTTTCTATCCCCTCATATTAGTCAGCAGAGAAATGCACAATTTCAAGCCAGGCACGCATTCTTCACATGCAATAACATCTTTATTGTGCAATTTGGGTTGCGTGCTTCGGGTTTTTTAAGCCATTTGTTACTTGGTTTGCACGTCTGTGCTGTGTACAAAACAGTGGATAAAAAATTCCAATCATTGCTCTGTGTGTAGTCACTCCCACTAATCGTTAAATATAAACCACTCATCTTTGAATGTAAGGATTAAATCGACATAAAAATTCTTATTCTGTATCATGTAAGTCACAAGTGATAGGTCTTCTCATTCCAAAACGAATCGAGAACTGGCTTATTTATCCTGCCTAGTTTACTCATTAAACGGGTCTGTCACGAGGTAAGCTTTATGCGGCTCGTGATAATTTCCACCACCTTGATAGCTTCCTCAAATATATCTGTATTTTACAATTCTTATTGAGAGGGCACATTATGTTGGGTAGTAATCAAGGCAAAAAGCGCGGACGTGGAGCAAAAAAAGTAGTCGCTCAAAAGAGTGGCACCAAGAGTCGAAAAACTGCCGAGACTGAAAAAACCGCTAATAATGCTGTTAATAGAAATGGCACAAACGTTATGACAACAATCTTGGGTGAGTACAGGCTTGAAGAGACCATTTTACAGCATATATTTTCCTTTTTAACACCACAGGATTTAATGAATGCCGATTTGGTTAGCACATTGTGGCGGAAGGTCTCCACTCAAAAAGGAACATGGTGGAATCTTATCAATCAACATTTCCCCTTTTTAAAAGAACAAGCTGCACAGCAATATCAAGAAAATCCTAAAGCCTTGTTTATTATCCATTATAAAAAAATATTCCAAGCTTTGAACGCTCAAGTGCAAGACGAGTCAACACAATTTCTTTTGGCCAGCTTACGCGGCGATGTTGAGAAGCTTGAGCATTTCAAGCTATTTGAGCCATCAAGAAAAATGCTATATACACTTTGCGCTGGGAATGGGCATCTAGACGTCTTAGTAAAAATAAGCCCTGATAAGACAGTTATGTCACAGTTAATAGGAGCAAGTTTCATTGGAAATTTACCTTTTGTGAAAACAATATTAACCAATCATGGTCAGGAAATTACAGCTGACCTTAAAGGTCAAACGTTGTTGGTTTCAGCTAGTAGTGGCCAACTTAATGTTGTTGAAGAAATATTAACCCAATGTGATGCGCAGATTTCAGCTGTGTATAAAGGTATGGCATTATGTGAATCAGCTCGGCGCGGCCATCCCAATGTTGTTCAAGCAATATTAGCTAAATGTGGTGGGCAGATTTCAGCTGAAAATAAAGGCGAGGCATTGAGAAATGCTGCTTTAAATGGCCAAACTGAAGTTGTCAATCAATTATTAAACCAATGTGGTGCGCAGATTTCAGCTCAGGACAAAGGATCGGCATTAAGGTTGGCAGCTTCTGTTGGCCATTTTAATGTTGTACAAGCAATATTAACCCAGTGTGGACAGGAGATCTCAGCTGAAGATAAAGGTGAAGCCATGCGTTGTGCTGCTCTTCATGGCCATGTTGAAGTCGTCACGGAATTACTAATAAGGGTTGGTGACGAGATTTCAGTTGGAAAAAAAGATATGGCATTGTTGCATTCAGCTGATTTTGGTCGTTTTAACGTTCTCCAAGCATTATTAAGTCAATGTGGTCAGGAGCTTTCACCTAACTTTGTAAAGCTTGCTTTTAATGCAGCAAGAGTTGGCAATCGTCTTTCGATAATGGATGCTCTGCGAGACCATCAAAGTAAATATGCTCAGCAAGCGCCTTTAGTGCCTGCCTATTCCAATCGCAAAAGACCTTGGCGTCCAATTCCTGCAAAAGAAGTCGAGGAAGTAAAAAAGAAAGCAGAAGAATTTTTTAAAACTTTTAACAAAAATAGAAAAAAATAATCTATCACAGCAAAAGCCTCATTAACGGAGGCTTCTTTTTTGGCTGCCAAGCAGTCTACTTTTTTAGTTTTTTGTGTGTGACTGTGCAATCTATTTGAGCTTTCAATGGATAGGGATTCTATAGGGAGCGTCAGTGCCACCGCCTATCTTATATTCGTCTGATTTTATTGATAAATGTTACCCAAAAAAATAAAATAACTCCATGCTATATTTTAATAACATTTGCGAGCATAAAATTATGACGACCTTAGGTGCGCTTACTCCCACTTTCGAAAAACAATCTTTAGCGGCTATCATCATCGAAAAGATTGAGGATAAAGAACTCCATTGCTCTACAAATGGATATGATGCACGTGACAACTATTTGTCAGAACTTAAAAAAAAGCTTATTGAACTTGATAATGCAAAAATAGATCACTTTCAGACTTTATTAGCCATGTTAGTGGATTTAGCATGTAATAAAAAAACTGAAGCCATTGAGGCCAGCCAAATTGCAGTTACAATTTTAGACGAAGTGTTTAATGTAAAATGTGAAGCTATTCTTGTAGAGCAAGCGCAACCCAAACAAAGAAAATCTTTTTCCATTGGTAATCTTGTATGTGGTGAACTCAAAACCCTTTCGAATGTTTCAAACAGAACGCTGAAATTTGTAGAACTTAAGCGTTCGAGAGGACAACTTGTTGAGTCATGTAATTCGTTAGAGAATAGTGGCGTTATACCCATGCAAATGAGCAAAGAAAATACGGATGATTTAACGTTTCCTTTATTGTTTCAAAGTATGGCAGCACCAGGTGATTGGCAAGCCCATGATGTAAACATTCAAGAACCGACAATCAAGAAATGCCGCAATCAACCAAACTGATAATTAGATACCAAAAGTGGCTCTGTTCGGTTAATACTCTAATGATTTCAATATTTCTCAGGGGGTATTTTTTAGCGTTCGTTAGTCGCTGGTGCTTTCGGTTAATGCTGAAGAATTCGCGAAGCTGTTAATGGGGAGGTGATACACCAAAAAGGTGTACTAGAGGGAAAGGTAAATATTCGATCATTTAAACATGAATTTACACCAAATATCTAAAAGTACTGCCACTCTCTTTAACGGAGGTTCATAATTTAGTAAAATGCTGAACTTGGTTAATCCTTTATATGTGATATTTTTTTATGAAATGTGGTATTGAATTACTTGAAATGAATTCAGAAGTTAAGCAAGCAAGGACAGATTCTCCCGCTTCTGGAAGGCAGGTAACAGGAGAAATTAAGGATATAATAGCAGCGCGAGAAGATAAAAGGCGTAAATCCACTGCTGATAGCTTATCTGGACAAACGTTAGATATAGCCCCAGAAAAGCTTCCAGGATCAGATAGTGAGGGTATAATTGGCAATCTTTGGAATTCTTGGAATTATGTTGTTAGCTTGTTTACAGTAAATGATGAACCAAAGAATACTTCAAATCTCTCCATCGAAGTCGAGCCTCTTAAGCGAAAACTTAGTAACCTTGAATCACACAGTCAAAATGAGAAAAAACAGGATTTCAATAGCAAAGAAAGAAAGATTAAAGTAGAAACTGAGCGTATGGAACTTGCTGAAATATGCAATTTTACAAATATGCCGGGGCACCATTCTAAATTAAGCCCAATTCCAGGAACCAGGCACCATGAGCTTGTTCTTATTTCGCAACATGAAAGAATATTCAAAGAGTTTCAGGGTGAAGTATATGTCAAGCAAAATTTAAATGTCATTCCTATTGCCCACCAAGAAGAAGCTGATAAGATTTCAAAAAAAATACTATTAGATTATATTAAAAAATACAGTGAATCTGGGGTTAACATAGAAAATGTGGTTTCATGGTGTTCATTGGATTTACCAGGTTTTACAAGAACCTACCTATATGATCTCGAAAATGAATTTAATACATGGAAGGTTCAAGCTCTCGTATCAAAATGTGATCATAAATCGCACATAAAAGAATCCATGTATAGACCAGCATATATTTGCGCCCTCCACGAGATAATGCATATTGAAGAAACACGCGTTGGTATTTCAAAGTTAGAACATGATAAATTTAAAGATATTGTTGAGGTTTTAACTGTTACAAAGACATTGATATTAATGGATGAGGTTTACAAAAGAACAATGGGGATACCACTAGAAAAAGAAGTTGATTATGGTGTTTCATTCAATTTATTTGGAAAAACAATTCCCCAAGGGCGACTTGCAAATTTTTATAGAAATTTAGAAGGCAAGTATAAAAATCTAGCTGAAACATTGGTATCACCTGAATCTTTAGAGTTTATAGGTACTAATGAATTACAAAATACAGTTTTTAAAGGAAAATCCTTTCGAATGTGAGGGTGAAGATATGCAAGATAACAACGATTCCAGAGTCACCGAACAAGCCCGTCACCACATGCGATGTAAAAAGTCTATTAAGAAGGCCACTTAATTGATACAAGTCTTATTATCAAGATGATATTGCCATTTTAGATCCTGTTCGTTATGCACTATCGTATCAAGTTTATTATTATCCTGAAATGTGTGTTTTTGCTGAGCCTCCACAGGTTCAAGCAAATATGACCAGTGTTGAAATGAGCTGGACTATTCAGGCAGAAGAAGTTTAAAATAACATCTCATTTTTATGTTAAAGGGCTTTTTTATGTTAAATGACTTGTCAATCCGCGATGTTAATGTTGTAGAAAGCTTTGCGTGGGGCAATAATTGTTCCGTATGGACTTTGCTTGATGACAAAGAACTTACTGTTATGCAAGAAAAAATGCCTCCAAATTCTGGCGATGAACTACATTATCATAATTTATCGACTCAATTTGTATATATACTCTCTGGTACATTACAAATTGAAATCGACGATAAAATTGTAACTTTAAATGCATTTCAAGGCTTAAAGATTCCTAAAAAGAGTCAACATAGGGTAATGAATAACAGTAATGACGAAGTGACTTTTCTTTTAATGTCAACCCCTGGTCATGTTGATGACAGAGTTCTTGTTAATACTTAACATCTGATAACCGAATAAAATATTTACAGCTTGTTTTTCCAATCATATGTCTTATAGCTGGAAAATTAGTTTTAGATGGTATAGAAGTTTCAGCAAATTTAACCAACACTCTCAGAATTGAAGCAGAAGAAGGCACCGCTAAGAAAATAAATCTGGTGGTTCCTTCCTCAAAGAATAAATAGACTCCTGAAGAATTTGTACTTTTAATTTAAGATTACTGTTTTTTCTTCAAACAATCAGCAATGTCTTCCGCAACTTTTTCAAAAAATTTAAGATATTTCTTTTCTTCATCAAGATTCTTGCCAAGTTCAAGATCATCAAGTAGTTCTCGAAGTTCATTCGCACTATCATCAGGGCGGTAAATAATGATACGACCCGCATGATGGGTCCTATAGCGCAAATCCGCACATATGATTTCAAGCAACTTCTCTTTAATCTTTTTATTATCGGGATTCAACTCAAGATATTTTTTGAACCAATTGTAAGGGTAATCATTTATTTGTAGGAATATTTTTTTGTCCTGGCATACGTTTCCCCAACATTGATATAGCCAGATTAAAGCCTTGGGATCATTTCTTAAATATCCATTTTTTAACACCGGGAAGATAATATCTCGGAAAATTTCGTGTCTAATGGTGCCACCGTGGCTACCTCCAAGTTTACCCAGATTAGACCAAACCCATTCTTCTTTTTCCTCTTCCTGAAATGAGTCTATAAATTTGCGTAAAGAATCAGTAGCTTTTGTTTTCAAGCCTTGATTTTGGAAATTAAGATATTCTTCGTAATACGTTCTATTCATTTATTTTACTATTCAGAATCATTCAGCTGAATCTAATTTTACAACGTTTTGCCCGCTGTGTACCGTGTAAATACATTAAACATTTTAGAACGATCTTGTCATAAGGCTAAACAAAAAAATTTCGATCGCTTGCTTCAAACTTAATTAGTTGTGGCATTACCCAAACTAAAAGAAAAGATCCAATAAGCATGGCAGCAATGGACAAATGACCATCAGTCTTTTTTGATTTTAAACTCTCTGTATGGTAATTTTGATTTCCTATTTGGAGTGGGGAAAAAAATGAGAAATTTGAATATTATTGAGTGTGAACAAGTCGCTGGCGCTGCTATTTATGCTGGGAATTCGGAGACAGGGTCTGTAATGTGCTTAGGGTTAATTTCGGGTATTCCTATATCATATTATGCTTCATTAACTTTCCAAATGAGTTTAATTAATACTATTGCTTTTAGCGCACTTGGAGGAATTTTAGGAACGCTTGCTCTCCCTGTTTTCTTGTATGGGCTTGGTAAAGCAACAGCTTATACTTATCATGCTGGTTTTTCTAATTAACCTATAAAACTTGGATTGATATAAACGAACACTTACACGGCGCTTAACAGGCTCAAGGTTTGTTAACGTCCTTATTTTTAATAACTTGATTTTTAATACCTTGCCTTGCTGTTCCTTCTTTATTATTAACTGTCAAATTTCTTTTTGTAACTGGACTTGCTACTATTGACGTCACCCTTTTTTGTGCAATGTCAGCTTTATTTTTAGGGTATTTCTCTATTTCTTCACTCACATATTTAAGACTCTGATTGAATTTTTGCTGGGCCCTGTATGGGCCCTGTGATTCAAAAACAACATTCCCTTTCGACAGGATAAGTGCTAATCTGGGGCAGCCCTCCTACGCTAATACACTAAGGCATTCCAATTCTAATAAGTGCATTGTATGGCGATAATGTGGGGAACTTAAAGAGAACAGTAGCTTCCACCTACGCTAATCTACCTACGCTAACAGCTTCGGTAGACAGGTAAGCTTCGGCGGACAAGTCGGAGGACATAAGTTAATCTAAGTTTCGCTTTAGTGATACTAGGCAATCTGTGCAATCCTGGACCAATCCTCCTACGCTAATACACCTGGGCATTGCAGTTCTAATAAGTACATAGTTTAAGGGTAGAATGGAGAACTTAGAGGGAACAGTAGCTTCCACCTACGCTAATCTACCTACGCTAACAGCTTCGGTAGACAGGTAAGCTTCGGCGGACAAGTCGGAGGACATAAGTTAATCTAAGTTTCGCTTTAGTGATACTAGGCAATCTGTGCAATCCTGGACCAATCCTCCTACGCTAATACACCAAGGCATTCCAATTCTAATAAGTGCATTGAATTGCGATATTGTGGAGAACTTAAAGAGAACAGTAGCTTCGGAGGACATAAGTTAATCTAAGTTTCGCCTTTGGCGAAACAAGATTAACTAATGGTGGCTATGGGTGGACTCGAACCACCGACCTCAGCATTATGAGTGCCGCGCTCTAACCAGCTGAGCTACATAGCCATAAAAGGTAGGGGGCCATTTTGGCTATTGGGCTTTATCTTGTCAAGCAATGGGCAAAGAATTAAATTAATGTTATTCGGCAAACTTTGTGGGGATAAATTTCTGTCAGCACTGCTGTCAGTTTTCCGCTCTATTATTTTGTAAATGATTCTCTTTTTTAGCTTCCGCCTCTTTTGGCAGCGTTAGGAATGGGAAAGTACTTGGATTAATATTTATTTGTAAAAAATTGACTTAAATTTTGATTCTATTGTTTTAATTTCGTCTTCAGTTAAAGCTTTAAATTCCTTTTCTCTTGCTCGCTTTGAGAATTTTCCCTTTTCCTGTTCCAAAAATTTGATTAACAGGCTCACAAGGCGATCAGGCATATCAATATAATTTTCAATAAAACTTTTCATTTCATCGTATTTTTGCAAATAATCAATTTCATTTGGTAAGACTTTTTCAATCGTTTCTTGTATACAAGAAAATAAAAATTCAGCTTGCTTAGTGGCATCAAAATAGCGATACAAATTAATTGTATCATTCAGAACTTCGACATTGCCTTTTTCTGTAGGACGCCATTTTATAAATTTTAATCTAGGTGACGAAAAAGATTCCAATACCAATCGATACTCTTTTAATCTTTCAAGAATAACGTAAGATACAGGAAAAACTATTCCTTCAGGCGTAAACCCTTTTTCAATGAGAGCATGATGAATAAGATAACGATGAATTCTTCCATTCCCATCTTCGAAGGGATGTATAAATACTAATCCAAAAGCTATAACTGTTGCTGCAAGAACCGCATTATACTCAGATGATTTAAGTAAATTATCAGTTTCAATCAATCCTTCCATTAAATCATATACATCTTGAAAGCGAGCGGATATATGAACAGGTATTGGTATGTGGTTTCCTCTGTCATGGTCTCCAATAAACCCACCTTCATTTCTATATCCTGGCTGAATATATCTAAAATCTGTAATAACTATTGATTGAAGACGTAGAAACTCATCATGAGATAAGGGATATTTTCCAGCCTGCCCAATAACTTTCCCCCATCGCTCTGCCCTATCGTGCCCAGGTGTTTCACCTTCAATAGCATATGAAGCCTTCGAATCTTTAAGAAGCAAAAATGCGGCTGCTCGCATCAGAAGATCGGGATGTACTTGCTTTAAATCTGACTCAGCAACTATGTTTAAATTGCTATTGATAAAATTATCGAGTACTTCTGTTCTGCGTATTAAAGGACAAAAATTAGGAACGCCAGGTAAATTATTATTTATGCGATGTCTCAAATTCCGGCGGCTAGGGCCCGCATATTGTAGCTTTGAATCTAATGCATCAACATATCTAACTTTTGTATCTTTAATATCTGCTATATTAAGCTTGTCCCCTGTTAACCATTCATATAGAAACCAAATTCGACGACTATAACTACCCAGCGGCTCCAATTTAATAATTTCTTCAAACTGTTGTTGAGGGACTGTTTTAAACAGAGCGATGAGAACACTTAAATTTACCCCTTCATACTTCAAAGCAAAAACTAAATGAGAATATAGATTGTCCTGCGGCCTATAGCTCGTACTAAACATTTGCCAACTGTCTTTTAGGTATTGTTTATGCTTTTGGCTAATTGCAGATAAAATATCTGGCAGAGGCACTTCTAGATGATATGCACTAATTACAGCTGAATATCCTGCTAGGTGGGCACCTTTTTCAGGCAGCCTTAATCCGTTAAAAAAGTCCGCTGTTTGTAAAAAAAATCCGCTAAATTCAGTTTTCATTAAAAACGTCCGCTAATTCTTATATTTATAAATTTAGCATGAAATCAATCCGCGCTCAATGAAAATGGTCCGCGAACCTGAAATTTTGTAAAAGCAGTCCGCTGGCACTAATGACGGTTCGCTCATAAGATTCCAGGGAGTGAACTCGGTATCAAGGGGCGTCAAACCATCAATCGTATGTAAGGCGTATGTAAGGGACATCCACTAATAAATTAGGAAACTTAACTTGTCATGGGTTAAAAGGACATCCACTAATGAATTAGAAAACTCAACTTTTCTTGGATGTCCCCATGGTATAACCTATTGAATTATAATAGCTTTAGATTGTTGCGACATGTCGCAACAATTTGAGAAGGATAATTTATGGAACAACCAACTAAATATGATGAATTTGCTCCTCAATACTCCGCTATTTTTATGGAAGAAAATCAGTTTGCGACTGATACCTATCATCAACAATATGATCTCAACTTAACGAACAAAAAATTTCTGGATTTGGGATGTGGTGATGGATTTGATTTAAATACTTTTGCCAAACGCGGCGCACAGGTTTACGGTATAGATGCATCCAAATCAATGGTCGAACTGGCGACCAAGAATACCGACAATTTTGCTACCATTAAAGAAGCCTATTTTGAAGCATTACCTTTTGCCGACAATGAATTTGATTTGGTAGGCAGCAAATATGCTTTGCAAGCCTCCGCTAATATTGAATTAATCTATAAAGAAGTTGTCAGAGTGTTAAAACCAGGTGGCCACTTTGTGTTTTTAGTGGGGCATCCTATTTATCAATTTATGGAAAAAAGAAAGCATCCCAAGGATTATTTTCTTAAAGAAGTGATCGATGTAAAGATATTTCATGGCCGGATCCAAATTCATGAACCCACCCACACTATTCAAGAATATTTATCGCCCTACTTTTTGCAGCATTTTGAATTGTTAAATTATTTTGAAGCACCAGAAGATAGCATCGATAAAGTTGATGGTGATATTTACCCTGCCTTTTTACTTATTAAAGCAAGGAAAAAGGACCTCTAAAGCTCTTGACTATTCTGGCATCCATCCCAGAATAGTCGTGACTATTCTATGGCTAGAATGGATTGACACAAGAGCACTAAATATTTAAAGTGCAGCATCGTTATATAGTAGGACTATAGACTTAATTGTATTGCATGGAAAAGCAGCCTTTCTTTAATCAATTTAGTAAGTTTAACTTACACCACGCCGTTCAAATGTTTGCTGGCTATAGCTGACAGTCTATTCTTTGTAAATTATCTAACCCAATATAGATTTATTAATGAATAGGATGCTACTATGAAAGGCGCACCAGTTTCCTCTGATTCCATAGATAAAATATTTGCTAACAATGCCACTAAAATTAAAGCCGCTAAGGAAGTTATTGCACACCCTCCTCTTAAGAAAAAGGCTATTACAACGCTACTAACAGGACTGAAAGCATCTATAGAAAACTATGATGGTGAGGAAACCATTAGCGATATTTTTCGTCTTCTTCCTAGCTTTGATACATTAAGTGCAGAAAATCAAACAAACTATGTCGCCTGTTTTATAAGAGCTGTTGAATTAAATAACCAAGCAGTTCTCGATAAGTTTTTATCGCCAGAGTATGTGGAGCAGCTCCCTGGTGAACATCTTATATACGGACTACAAGTTGCGCTCATTGTGGTTGGTGGTGAGCATCCTACAGTTGCTGCTTTAGGAGCAGCTCTTGAGTCATTTAAAAACTTTCAACTTAATGATCCACTCATACAAACAAAAATGTTTGACGTTTTAAATGACTTATTTAACAAAGGCCAAAGCCTCTTAGCAACAAGACTTTTAAAAAAGCATCATTTACCAGCTAATTATATTCTAGATGGATTGGACCTTCCGCGTGTTGCTGCTTTTGATCATTCAGCCACTGCGGGATTTGGAGAGGCACTTGAAAAGTGTGAAAGTGCTGAACTCGATGATCTAGAAGACAAACTATATGGCGTTTTGAAAAAACTCTTTAACAAAGGTCACGCCGATTTAGCAACAAGATTACTCAATAAACATCGTATTTCAGCCGAATATATTGTACAGGGATTAAACCTTGCGCTAGCTGCTGGTGGTGATCATCCAGGCATAGTGGGATTTGGAACGGCACTGGAAAACGTTGATGGCACTGAACTGGATGACTTAGAATATGAATTGTATGACGTTTTGAAAAAACTATTTAGTAAAGGTCACAGCGATTTAGCGACGAGATTACTGAATAAGCATCGTTTATCAGCAGAATATATTCTAGAGGGTTTGGATCTAGCCCTAACTGCTGGCGCTAATCATCCAGGCATTTTGGGATTTGGAATGGCACTTGAAAATGTTGATAGCGCCGAACTTGGAAATCCAGCAATAGCAGAAAAAATGTATCAAGTATTAAAAAAACTGATTCTCAATGGACATGGTGAAATAGCACGCATACTATTAAATAAGCATCAAAACATTGCCCAACGCTATTTTGCGCAATTAGCTGAATTTTGTATGCAACACCGTCAGACCGATATGCTTGCGTATTTATTTTTGAAGGACCCCCAGTTTGACGTTATTTCTCTTGAGAAGTTGGTGACTGGATTGATGCGTTGGTTGCCAGAAGATGAAACGATAAGAGAAGAAGTCTTTGCAGGTCCTTTTAAATTACTAGAATATATTTTGAGTAATGCTGAAGAATCACTTACGCCAGAACAAAGACGAGTAATTTTAATGCGTTTGCAAAGAGCAAATGAAGTTGAAAGATTCACATGGATGTTTAAAGCAAATAGTGAGGATCTTCCAACTGGCTATCTGAATAATAGATTAGCCTATGCTCTTGGTAATAATCAAACTACATTAGTGCCCTTAATTATGAGGGCTTGCCAACAATCTCATGGGCCTTGGAGCATAGCTTGGTCACCTACTTATGACATGTTCTTTGAAGTTATTTTTAGAAGCAGAGTTGAGTTATTACCTGTCCTACTCAATTGTGCTCCCAACGATCAATTTATCTTTACTTTAAATAGAGCATTAGCTTATGCGGCCTCCATTGGTCAAACAGGTATGGTTCACACCATATTAGAAAGGCAAAAAGCGCTAAAGTGTACAATTGATAGAAAAGCAGTAGTCAAGGTTGCTGTTGAAAACCAAAAACGTGATGTTGTTGTTTATTTATTTCAAAATTTACCCGGTTTAACGCTTGAAAATAAAATGGCATCCGTCGACTTTGCTCCTGCTAGCTTTAGAGCAACAATGGTAGATCTTGTTAATACACAAGCGTTGATTGAAGAACGATTGAAAGCGGTCGTAAGAGAGTTACCAACGCAAGGACTCACGGACGATAATGTTTATCCCTGTTTGATGAAAGTAATGAATCAGTTGGAGAAAATGAGAATAGCTGGCGAAGATCCTTTAGAAGCCGAACTAGCACCACCACCTCTAATGATGGGTGGCTCTCCAAGGGCTAGAGCAGCTGACGCGATGGATGTTGATGACTCAATACAGGCAAAACCATTACCTGAAAGAAAAAAGAGATCTAAATCGTTAGGATCTTTATATAATTAAGACTTGATTAGAAAATGACCTCTGAATACCAGTGGGACTGGTATTCAGAGGGTACGGTTATTTAAGATGTTTATCAGCATATACCTTCATTGCATCTGCTAAAAACTGTGCCAACGCTGGGTGCATGTTGTCATAATACTTTCTGAAATCAGGATTTTCGCAATACATTTTCCCAAGGCTAATATACTTTTCATGATTTGGTGTCCAAAAAATATTAACCCATTCAAAATGCTTTTTAATGATATTCTGAACTTCACTTGAGGATGACTTTAGATTTTTCTGCAAAGCCTCTAGCAATGCATTATTGATTTCATCGCCATCCACTTTAATTTTGCGCCAATCTTCCTTCTTCCAGGATTGATATTTTTGCCGCCCTTTATCTAAATCGGCTTGAGAAACAATGCCTTGATTAACTAAGTATTTCTCATATTCTGTTTGTTGAGCCAACTCAAAGCCCCAAAATTTTTCAATTTCCTGTGTCATGTTATAATCCTCGATGAGTTCGATAATTTCTTGCCAATTAATCGACCTGTTACTTTTTAGTTGACTGATAATATCGTCTAAAGTATCCATGGCATTTTCCATATATGACATCTGTGTTTTCAAAGCATTTTTTTGTGCCTGAAAATGCGCCAAATTATCATTATGTTGGGCTAACAAAACTTTAATCTTTGCTAGCTTAAAGCCAAAAAACTTTAAAGCGATAATCTGTTGCAATTTCGACAGATCACTTTCCGAGTAAAAACGATAGCCATTGGGAAGCCTCATCGAAGGCTTTAACAAGTCCATTTCATCATAAAGATGCAGCGTCCTCACAGACACATTAGTCAGCCTGCTTAGCTCAGCTGGGCTCCACTGGTCCATCTTTTAACTCCTAAAAGTAAGCTTAAGGTATAACGTAACGTTAGGATCAAGCACTATATTAACAATTTTAATCAAATTTGGTACAACACATCGAATTCCACATCAGAACCCTTGGCTGCCATTTGAAATTGATTTTCAATTTTCAACGCTTGAGTGGTATTGCCCTGCAGACGGTGCGTTTTCGCTAATCCATATAATGACCAAGGATTTTTAGGATTACGCTTTAAATCTTCATTGAAATATTTTTCAGCTTCCTGATATCTTTTTTCTTTCATACTGGCATAGCCTAAAATTTGATTGAGTGGTGAAAACCATTGTTGGGGCTCAATAAAGGGAAGTGTTTTTTCAATTTCTAAAGCGGCTTGATAATATTGCATCATATCTTTAGTTTGATGTTGCACTTGAGCAATTTTTCCTTTTAAATGATTTTCGCTCATTTGAATTAACTTTAAATTATTATTTCCAGGTTGGATATTATCGCTGGAAAACTGTAATTGGAAACTTTCTTTATTTGCTTGTTCTATATTACCCAAAGAGGCAAAGGCTAGTCCGCGAGCATAATGCCACATTGATATTGTATAGACATGTTGAGTAGCTGGTTTTGGTATTTTTAATATGTCTTGCCATTGTTCAAAGCGGGTTAAAACCATCAAAGGAATGGCTAACATATAATCAAAGGCATCCTGGGTTAGGATAGGATATTGAATAAAACTTTTATCCTGTATAAAAGTAGTTAATTTATTTGCCACTTCTAAAGCCTTGGTACCTTGACCCGCCATCGCCAATGCATTAATTAAAAAGGTGAGATCATGGGTATAGAATGCTTCATAGTTAGTACCTCGCACACCAATGGTTTTTAAATGTGCCTCATCAAGTTCAACGGCATGTGTGTTAGCTTTAATGGCTAGATCATATTCACCTATATGTCTATAAATATGAGATGGCATATGTGCATAATGGCCGATTGAATAATCATTTGCTTCTAAAACTTTTGCATTATTTAATGCCAACTCTGGTTTGGAAGATGCTTCTATGGCATGGATTAAATAATGATTCGCACCTGTATGCAATGGTGACTTACGAAGTGATGTTTGCAAGATATCTATAATTTTTAAAGTGTATTTTTTAGGTTTTCCGTTTTCATCCCAAAATGCGTGGTAACTTTGGCAAAGACAACCCAGTTTTGAAGAAGGTGCTATTTCAAATTGCCCCACACTCATCCATGCCCCAGCTGTTAACACAGCTGCGTCAATATCTTCAGGATATTTTTCCATAAGTTGTTGCATACTTATCGCATAGTTTTTCTTTCTGGTAAGGATATCGCTTTGTGCACTTTCATAAAATTTCAACACGGCTTTAGCATAATCATTCTCGCGCGTATTATGTTTAGAAAGATTATTCGCCAGTTGTGCATGGTGTAAACCTAATGCAATTCTATCTGTTTCTTTATAAAATTTTGCATCAGTAATATAAGGTATGATAAGCGAAACGGCTATCCCCCAATGACACATTGCGCAATGGGGCTCAAAACGTACGGCCTCCTGAAAGTCTCTTAATGCAGCTTCATTATCATAAGAATAATATTGAAGCAATCCGCGATTAAACGCCGCTTCCTTCCCTTCAAATGACTGTGCGCTAAATGTTGACAATGAAAGCACCAAAAAGACTAGAGAAGATTTCAGTCTTTTATTATTGGTTTTTATCATGAGAGCGCCTTTGTCCAGATGAAGATATATTACAATACCTTGCATTTTCACTAAAATAATTCATTATTACAAGAGTGAAGCCGCTCAAGCCCTTAAACACATCCGTCGAAACCTATCAAAATCCCCTTTTATCTGCATAATATGAACCTTTATCACTATCATATTTTTTACCACATAAAATAGTGCAGTTTTGATATAAAGTAACCAGCTAAATTAGCTTTAGAGGTTTTTTATGTTAAATGGCAATGCATCAAACTCAACCCAACAACCCCCAGTGGATTTCGCCGCAATTGCTAAAGATATTAGCGAAGGTAAAATTGAACATTTGCCAAAAGCCTTATGGCTCAAAATATATGAGTATTATCTATTTGATTTAACCTATCGAAATAAAGTTAACTTTAATCTTGTTTGCAAACATTTTAATACCCTTGCCAATGATGAAGAATTTTACAAACAATTAATTGTTCAATACATGCCATTATTCACAGACACCTCTTTAGTGAAATCTAATGACAAAGAAATGATATATAATGTACTTGGGTTTAAACTTCCACCAATAGATAAACCAAACCAGTATATTGAATGTTATCTTGTAGCTTGTATGCTAAGAGGAAAAACTTATGACCAAGTGATGCAAACTCTGAGAAGTCGTCTTCCAGAATTTTATGCTCAACTTGAAAACAAGAAAGCTTTATTAAAAGAAATGAATAAAACTTTTGATAGAATGGAGGCCAAGAAAAAGGAAATAAAAAATATACTTGTCCTTATCCAGGGAGATGCAACACACCCTGACAATCATTGCGGTCTCAATTTTAATGACTATGTTGATACCTCTGTTTCATTTGAAAATTTCAGAGGGTTAGTTAAATTATTTACCATTTCAGAGACCACGCCTTTTGAAATGGCTTTGCGGATAGCTGCCGGCACGGCAGATCTTAAACTCATTCAGGGACTGCTTGCCAAACAATTGGGAAATTTAAGAGGTTTCTATCAACCCATCCCCGATCTGCTGTTTGATCTAGAAGCCCTGCTCCCAAGTGGCAATATAGAACAAATAAGAAAGCTTGTCGGTGCCGACTTTGATATGGCCAAGGTAAGATCAGCCTTAAACTCTAATGACTTTGTTACAATCATTGAAAATGGAAAATATGATGATATTTTCGAACAAATGACACCTCAAGTTTTAGAAGCGCTTATAAAGCTCGCAGGAAAAACTACTTTTCAAAAGGCTTTATTGGGTCGAATAATCCGGGCAAAACGTTTAGACTTACTTAAACACATTGAAATAACTGACACAGATACTCAAACATCAAATAAGTTGGCCGAAGTTTTTTTATTAGCAGATGAAAAAAGCAGAGACATTGGGAATGCTGATGCAAATTTCATGGGGGAACTTTGCCAAGCATTGTTAGCAAATAAATCCTTTGTGAGGGGAATGTCTCAAAATTATAGCATAGCAAGATGGGCTTTTAATAATCAAAATGTAAACATGCTACAGCAATTTTTTGCACCACCATTAGATAATCAACCATATAACCTTGATCCAGACAATGAAGAACATCGCGACTTTGCGACAGCGGTATTTCTCTTCGCCATCAATAATGGTCATGAAGATCTACTCGCCTTGATGATGCAAAATGCACCACGTACATTTATACCCGTTTTTGCAACAAGTGCACGTTCTTTAAAATATCCAGCCATTTTTATGGCTCAGATAAAAAAGCTGCCGCCTTTGACACAAGAAATAGTTAATAGTGAATTATTATTGGAAGCCGCATTACATCGAGATAAAGAAGCTATTGATTTTCTTATTAATCAGACTCAAACCCCAGAATTACCTGGTGACGTGGCGTATGTTTTAGTAGAAAGAGGTTTAGCAAACTTTTCAACAATGCGCCAATTAGTTAATAAAGCTAAATTTAAAAATACAAAAATTGCTGACCTTGTCGCATCTTTCTTTTCCAATCACACTAAAGGCAATGAAGCCTTTGTGGCACAATTTTTTGCAGAACATGCTGAAGAATTCTCAACTGAATCTTTAATAGATTGTATGTTAGTGTTACCGTCTGAATTAACGTTAGGACTATTAAAGCATATGCTAGCAGATGGTCGATTTGATTATTTTGGTAGAACTGAAAATGGGATTTCTCTGGATTCGTTAACTCAAATACCAACATTTGCTAGCGCAATTGCAGCTAATCCGATGTTATTAACAAAAATGCTCGGAGATAGATTAAATTGTCCAACAAGACAATATCAGGAAGAAGATGTTAGCTTATTGTTAAGTCTTTTTGGACCATTGCTTGATACTAGAGCGAAGCTACAGTTATTGTCCTGCCCTGAACAATTTGAATTGCAGCGTCAATTACTAAAAAAATATCCGCAAGAACTCGATTATTTTACTTTAAGAGCCCATCTTGGAGAGGATCATCATTTGTCACATTTAGTTCCTGATCCAGGGTTAATTCACCGCCTTGGAAATATGGTAGCTGGGTACTTACCTGGTTTTCGATCTCCTGCACCACAACCAGCGACACAGATATTAAGAAGGCAACGCGAAGAGGAAACACAAACACAAGAGTCTAAAGCCAGACAAAAAAAGCCAAAGAAAGATATGAACTGAAGCTAAATGGAATATAAGTTGATGTTAGATATTTATTTTAGATTGATGATAGATATTTGAAAGAGCACTAATTGTTAAGGGTTTTGAATCAACGGTTTTTAGGGTGAGGTTATTGGTAAACCTACAATTATTGAGTGACATATTTTGCCCAGCCAAAAGAAGAGGTGGATTTGATTGCGTATCATTAACAAAAATAGCACTTCCATGAAAGCTCATGTTGTTTATAAAGTCGCTGTTAGTGATTGATACCCTGGTTGTTCTTGATTCTTGGCGCTTGGAGAATTCATTAGGGCCACCCGATCGTATGTTTATTGCACCACCATTATCTGCCACATTATTTCTAAATATTGAATCCATTATTTTGA
This sequence comes from uncultured Pseudomonadota bacterium, assembly GCA_963829835.1. Classification (GTDB taxonomy): domain Bacteria; phylum Pseudomonadota; class Gammaproteobacteria; order Berkiellales; family Berkiellaceae; genus Berkiella. Next base: position 1,938,699 of record CAWHKC010000004.1, on the reverse strand, counting down.
GAACTGATCCATCTTCTACATAAATGGCACCCCCTGCGATACCTGCATTATGTTCAAAGATCATGTGATTAAGGGTAATCTTGGATTGCGTAAATATATACAAACCACCAGCATCATCATGATAATAAATGGGTACTTCATTAAGATTTAATGGAAAATGGGTTGGGTAATAGGGTGCGCTGATGGCATTGCCATTACGGACGATGAGCTTATCAAGTGTTACCGTTACTCCCTTCTTGGTAATATCATTTCCTGCTGTCAATACATGCCAAACTTGATGTTCATCTAATGCACCATCCAAAATGGTTTGATGTAATTTTATATCATCAACCCGTTCACTTTTGGATTTTTCATTTCCCTGAAATCCACCATAAAGGTTGATATTATCTACGAGTTGAAATGTTTTTAAATATTGGTTGTTAAGTTCGGGATTGTCATGATAATTCATTAACGTATTATCGATAGTGATGCCTGGATTAAACGCTTTTAAGGATATAGCACCACCAATGACAATATGACCATTCTCATCTTTAGGGCTATAGGTTTTAGTGGGTTTATAAATTCCTTGAGCAATCCAAATCTCATCAATTGTTTTATCTTGTTCTCCAAGATCTAAAGCCTCTTGTAAGGTCAGAAATGGCTTAGCCCAGCACGAACCTTCCCCGAAGGTTTTAGCATTGGCGTCAACACAAATGGTCTTTGCATGGCTTAGGCTTGATAAGAATAGCTGTGCCAACAGCACATAACCGACGTTTTTCTTCAATCTGTATCCCTTGCTAATTTAAATCACTATAAGTGCATCATAATGACCAAAATAAAGACAGGCAATAGGTTTGATAATATTTCTTGTTACCTCACGGTTTACCCTTTAGGCTATAAATGGCCAAGCCACCTAGATTACCTGAGGATTCTAATGCACCAAAACCTACAAATATCTTTCCATTCACAATAGAAACAGCTCTTATTGAACTATCAACGCCATTGTTAGAGGGATCTATCGAAACTTGATCCTGGTAAATGAGCTTAGGTTGATGATTAACATCACAGCAATGAGAGATATCATAAAGACTTAAATATCCACTCGCCCCACCAGCGACATAGAGGATATTATTTGCAATGGATACAGTTCCATTCATGAACTCATTAGGAAGAGAAATGATGGCTTTAACTTCTCCGGTATTCATATCAAGTGCTTCTATCGCCACGCCAGGGACAGTATAAGTTTGGTCATAATATTCATATGGATACCAAATTAAGCTATTAGCAAAGTCACTGGCTGCTCCAGCATTCGCTGCTGGATTTGCTTGTGGAATGGTATCACTGGCTGGTGGAGAGGTTTTCCAATAGACTGTATTTAAATTATCTCTATCCAATGCATAATAAATACCTTGCTTACCAGCGACCCCGACTACATCGATATTTTTGTTACCATGTTTGATCTGAAAAAGCTGAGGTCCTTGTGATACATCCCATGCATAGTTACCAAATCCCTTAGTAAATATTTCTGTATCAACATCCGCAGGGATATTGTACGGACCTAAAGCTTGATTACGATTTGGATCACTTAGCGAATATGACGGTTCAGTGCTTGGATCACATAAAAAGCTGCCAATAGCATAACATCCACTATTATAGTCTTCTTTTACCAATTGAAAATGATCAACAATTTGTCCAGTATTATAATTAATGGCCACTAATGAATCGACATAGTCTGGGGTATTATCAGTTGGTGAGCCCTTATAATGCGGAGGTGGTGAATGCCTTGAACTCGTGCCTATGTAAACTAAACGACGTGATTTATCAATGGCCATGCCTGCCCAACTATTTACACCGCCTCCCCATCTTGGCTTAGGATTGGTAATGAGATTTTGATCGGAGGTCAAAAATGCTTTCCATTCTATTTTCATATTATCTGCATTTACGCCAACGATGGCCCCACGAGTTGGATCGACTCCCATTGCCATATCTTCAGTATCTTGGGATGAAAGACCTAAGATTACAAGCCCTGATTTTCCGTCATTCTCACGAGATACATAATTGATATCACCTTGTGATTCATAAGGATTTACGTTGTTATAGTAAATTAAACTACCGGTATAATATAAATCATTATAATCATACAAACCTGACATCGTATCACCTGTTTGAACACTCCCTAATATTTTGCCGGTGAAACGATCTAGCTTATAAAGCACAGACTCAGTATCTGCAATAAAAAGATATTTGCTTGTGACCACGGGGGAAGATTCAAAGCTCATATGATAGGGTGTATTATTATATTGCATTTCAACGGATTCACGCGCTTGAGAGACGGGTGTTTTAAACAATGTTTTCCCAGATAGTATGTCTATTCCATACACTGTGCCGCCGATATCTGCATAGTAGACAATACCATTGTAAATGACAGGAACAGTTAGCACATAACTTTCATAGGCTCCTAATTGTGGATCATTATAACCGCTAAGATTACTAAAAAGCTTTTTTTCAAAGCCAAAGTGAGTAACTGTTGAAGGACTAATAAGCTGCTCAAGCTGATTATTGCTACTATTGGCATGATCATGACCTGCAGAGCGCCAATTATTTAAATCATCGTCTGCATAACAAATATTCGATAAATTAAAAATGACAGTAAAAAAAGTGAGCATCGCACTGATAAATAGTTCCTTTTTCTTGTTTGTTTTGCTACGCATTTCTTCACCTTTCCACTATTTTAAATAAGTGCATCCAGATTACTGATTTTAGAGTGATGAGTGTATTTCCAATATAATCTGGCATCGTCACACAAATATTAAATTTGAGCATGACATGGCTTTAAAAGCGCAGCAAGAGTGTTTGGTTTATAGTCAAAACAATGAAGATGAAAATTCTAAATTTATTTCACGTGTTAATACACTGCTAATGTATGGGACATCCCTGTCCTCATATCTCTAATAGCTAATACTGACTCGAGTACTACCTGTTCTCACAAAGTTTTGATTTAACCATCTTGCATCACTTGGTGACATTCTGACACAACCATGGCTTGCGTTATAATTTGGCACATTATTAGAACCATGTAACGCATACCCACCACGGAAGAACATGCAATATGGCATCGGTGCGCCGCCTCGACCAACTGGGAATTTATGTGATATGCAGCCTGGGCCCCCTTTACTGTACACAGTGAAACTGCCCGTGGGGGTTCTACATCCTCTGTGAATATCCGGACAATATTTTTTGCCGCCAGACACATGCCCTGAATGAACTAGACGTCCGCCATCATCGTAAGCTTTCCAGGTTTGATTGCCTAAATTCACTTGAATTCTATTAGCCGAAGCTGTTGAGGAAAAGAACATAATAGAAAGAAACGACATCACTACTAGTGCTATATGCTTATTCAACATGATAATCTCCACAGTCATACAAAAATTCTTATATAACTAAGAGACAATGACGCAATATAAATAGTTCCGAAGAATAAATAGAACCACAGGAAATATTTACAGATGAACTAAAACACTTAACCCTAACGCGGGTTAGGGATAGGCAACCTCATCACAACAGGTCGATTGGTTTCTTGGATAAAATTTCTTAACTCTTCACCTATTTCCAAAATCCTTCTATTGGTACGATGAAAGGATTGCATACCAAATTCAACCATTAAAGCTCTGCCTGCAAAATCTGCATCATTAGCATTGCTGAAAATTAAATGGTGTTGGTTGTTCTCTAGGATCCACCCTTTATGAATTCCCATTGCATAAGATCTTGCCAAATTAATGAATTGTTGCGTCGATAGGTTTATGTCTGCAGTATGAGCATGATTTCCATGGGAATCAGTTATCTTCACTTTGAAGAAGCCTGGGGCCTGTGTAATTTCGATTTCTGAGTTTTGATTCAAGAAAGGCACAGTTGCAAATAGTGATCTAAAGGGGCCTTGAGTTATAGAAACATCGGTTAGTAAATGTCTCACATTCGCTTTACATTCATCTATAGATAATTCGCGCTTCCTTTCTTTCAAGGGCGTAGCCGATCTTGCGTGTAATATAGGTGCACTTGCTGATTTTTTAAGAAGTGCTTTTCTATTTTCCTCATTGATAATGTCATCTTGCATCCTAGCCATTTCGAGGATGTCTGACTCAGTGAAATCAAAAGAAAGGGTACTTAAATGGCCTCTGAGAGTGGATTCTGCAACAGCGGTATAACCACCACTTGGCGTTAAACTGATTCTAATACTCATCCCACTATGAAGATTTGCATCCTTTAGTTTATGAAATTCATGTGCATGGATCCCTCCCATGAATAAAGCGGCTTTCTTTAATATGTCTTGGGCCAACATGAGTCTTAATACAGATGGGGAAGTTAGCATGACTTTAACCTTTAGATAAAAATAATAGGGATTTTTATCACATCAGCTTCAAGGTAATCAATGAAATCACGCGGCTGACAAAAATAAATGCCAACTAACTCTATGTTTTTGTCGTATATATTTATATTTAATGCTTGGATCTAGAATGGGTAATAATCACCTAGCTTTTGTTTAATCCATTCTTTATTTTCGTAAACAAGATAAGTGGCTGTGAATTTGACTGCAGGGGCGAGTACGCCACCAATAATCAAACCTGTCTTTGAAAGATATCCTAAGCAGTATAATGAAGTAAAAAGCACCGCATTAGCTGAATAGGCACCGGCCTTTCCAAGTAGGCTATCTTCTTGTCTTTCAGTGAGTCCACCATGGATTTGCTGTATTTCATTGAGATCTAATAAATACACAAACGCTCCAACTACCTATACGTAATGAAGCGGATTGTAAGTTATCAGATAAACTACGTCAATGTAAAATCACATGCACCTAGAGATACGTGAATAACCACTATTTTAAGCCTAACCAAACTCTGGACTTTTTCTTTGCTGAATCTTCTGATTGAGTAGGAAGCGCTTTCACTACGGTTGAGGACACGTGCGCTTGGCTCAGTTTTTGACGTAATGAATAACGTCTAGCATGAATATAGGATTTTTTCTTTTCTACTTCATCAGGTAAAACAAAAATTTTATCCTCTAAATGATAATCTGATAATAAATCTTTAATCACATTATCAACTTTTTCAGCCTGATTAGGGAAAAGAGTTAAGAGCTTATGTTTCATCAGCGTTGTCGATTGCCCCATCATAATAACTTTGACGCCAAGGGCGCTGATGTCTTTCCAAAGCACTCCATTCATAGGCTCTAACAAAAATTCTTCATAACCATTGGTGAACTTGGGTTGAGAGACGGTTTTCCCTTTTTTTACTTCATCAAATGATAATTTACTGACCTCACCACTTAAAGCCAAGGAGAAAACATAACAGCTACTATAATCTTTCAATAGCTCCGATTGTATGGCTATTACATCTACATCACCTAGCTGGTTGGATGCAACACCGGATAAAAAGCTCTTTAAAAAGTTCGCTTGGAATACTAAGCAGGCAGGCTCAACACAAATAACCTCTAATTTATTTTTGGTTACGCTATAGCCAATATCAACCAACATAGCATGGCCTTGCCCTAGCACATCGACAATAAATTGTGTTCTAGGTTGTCGGCCTTCTTTGATTTGTTTCACCTGTTTAAGTAGTTTATTCAGAACCTCTACATCGATGCTATAAAAATGAGAAATATCTTGATTAAAAATAACTTCGGCGTGATACGTTCCCTTGCTACTCTTGCTCAATTGATTCTTTCTTGCAATATGATATTGCAATTCTTTAAAGCCCATATAATTTGGATTATAAAGACATTGTAGAATATAAATCTTTCGAGACAATTCACGTCTCAGTTCTAGTACTTCACGTTCTAAATCTTGATCTGAAAGTGCCTCATGAAAAAAATCAGATCGCTTCAGGGCCGTTAAACTGACAACTATCTCTTTACAAATCTGGTGACGTTGTTCGTGAGTTTGAGTTTGATTAAGCAAACATTTACTTGCGACCATCTCGTATGCAAAAAAGGCGTTAAGCAAACATAAATCAGCAAAACATTGTTTTTTCTTAGGATCAGCCACAATCTTGGTAAATAATTTTGGTTCGGATTGAAGTCGTACAATTATAGCCATTAATATTTGAGTGTTAAGCGATCTGATCTTATTTTGATCTGGATTTTGCGAATCATTTCTAAAATATTGTTCCGTTCTTATTGCTAAGGATTGAATAGCTGGCGCCATGTTGGAGGACATCACAAAACTCAAATTCCCCCAATTTTTAAAAGCAAACATGATCGAAGCCTGAATACCTTCTCTAAAGCGTGCTAGTTTAGTAAGGTCTAAAAAACTCACTTCACCTTCTTTTAACAAAGATTCCAAATTGTCTTGGGGTGTTTTAGGACCCAATGTTAAACGCGATAAACCTGCCACTAAAAACAATTCAACAATGGCTGGGACATCTGATTTAAGACCCATCATATAAGGTGTTTCTTTATTACCCGCATGGATATCTGCGCCATGATCAAGTAACCATTTTACCGCATCAACTTTTCCTTTCATCGTCGCACGATGTAATGCTGTTAGCCCTGATGGTTGCCCTTGTTTATCCATTAAGGTTTTATCGTTTTGGTATAGTTCTTCTAATTTGGCAATATTGCCATCATTTGCAGCGTTTCTAAATGCAGAGCCAAAATCAAGCATTACACATCCAATTTAGTTAGTTTTGAGAATTTGTGAAGTATATAGCAGATGGAACTTTTCACAAAATAAACTGTCCTAAAAATAGGATGATAGTTTAAAAGGGTGTATATCATGGCGATGAGAAATAAAGTAATTGCTGGGATAATTGCAACTGCTGTTGTGGGACTTGGTGTTACAGCTGTTGTTCTAACGGGCGGCTTAGCCGCAATAGCCTTTTTAGCCGTAGGAGCTGTTGCATCTGCAGCAATCATGTACGGCGGTATAGAGCAAGATAGAAAAGCTGAAATGGGACCAAAAGCCTATCGAGCAAAGTATGGTTATGGTCTTTCTGGTGGAATCAAGGAAATAGGAAATTTCTTTAAGAGGCTAGGTAAATCTGGCAAACAAGAAAAAGAGGAACTTTCAAGTCCTAAAGTAAATAGTGAAAGTACAACAACTCCTGAAAAAATTGAAGATACTCAGTATAAAGGAAAATTTAATAGTGTTGTAAAAGAGCTTGGATCTTTAAAACCAAAAGATGACAGCAATATTGTACCATCACATGTATTCACACCAAAAGAAACACAAGAAGCTGATAAACTTAAAGATAAAGAAAAAGCACCCGATCCAAAAGTAACTGACAAAGACAAAAAAACAACAACTTTAAGATAAACTTATTTCTTGATAGCAGCAACTTGACAGCTGCCATAAAATGCAATCATTTGTGAATCGTCATTAATAAGCCTTACAGTTTCATCATATTTCTTTTGCCACTCCTCTTCCGAAGTACCATGTTCCAAATCGGTACTTTTGTACGCCATTAAGCCGGACAATAAACCCTTCTTTTGATCTTTGGTCCATAGAACAGGTTGCACCAGTTTGCAATTTAAAATATCAAAGCCTACGAGTTTTGAATAATAAAAAAGTTTCATTCCAAAATCGCCTTCGCGACCTAAACCATCGACCTCTACACTTGGGTGTTTTAAATCTGGCAAATAACCATTCCAGGCAAAAGACGCTGGGTATGCAAATGCTGAGCTAATAATACCCTCCTGCCCGATGTAGATGCCATTTTGCTTTAAATTATCATAAAAGATTTTGACTGTATTGCGAGGACTATGTAAGTGATGAAGAACAAATCGGCAATAAATTAAATCATATTTCGTATTTAATACGCCTATATCATAAGCCGACAACACTTGTGTTTTCACATTTGAGATGTTTTCTTTTTTTAATCTATTAATTGTTACATTGAGTTGCACATCACTATTATCAATCGCAGTGACGCTCCCTGTGGGACCAACTTGCTTTGCCAACCAGGCAGTCATCACTCCCGCACCACAACCGACATCTAAAACATGCATGCCAGGTTTTAAACCCGACTCTTTTATAAAGCTTTGAGTGGAAGGATTATAAGAGACATCTAAAATGTCATAATCAAGCCCTTCTTCACCCACTTCAAGTTCGTATTTTTCATTACTGGTCATGGCTGAGTGCCCCATATCTTAGTAAAAAACTCTCTTATAACTATAGCAAAAATTAATCGGAACAGCTGCAAAAATTGCCAGACAACTATACGAACTACCATCACGACATCGAATTAGCTGACCTATACTTAAAGTAGTCTTCCTTTCATTAACCATGTTGAGGTCTAACATGCCTATTACTACTCAAACCGATCCCAAATTGGCAGCTCAAGAATTAAAACAAATGCAAATTAACGATTACTTGAAAATTGAATCAAAAGAATTTGAGGGATGTCGTTGGGACAAAACCGATGGAGAGCAGAAATGCCCAAATATTAAAGCAGTAATGCAGAGGTGGAATAAAATTCAGATGATCACGCGCGATGACATTCTCCTTGCAAAGTCATTGGATGAGCAAAAAGGAGTCTTTACATTTTATACAGTGTTAATGAAAGAATTAAGCGCTATTGGAGATTTTCAAAGCTCACAAGCAATTTATACAACGCTAAATTGTGCCTCAATTAGTAGATTACAAAAAGTGCTTATGGATGAACCTGTTTCTAAAATTCTTGCTGACCATACAATCTTATTTGATAATTCACATAAGCAAAAGCATTTGAAAGAAACGCAATCGAATAGTTTAGCTCATGGTTCAGTCGTACCTTTAATGACTACAGTATTAGCACCTTTTGTGGATGCTGATGGTATGACAGCACAAAATGATGCCTCCTCAGAACAATTGACTCAGCTAGAAAGGCAAAAAATAAAAATAAGAACCGCTGCAATTAAGAATTTTGAGAATTTTAAAACGTCCATGTTAAGTACGCCGGCGAGTGTTGCAACGAATCACCCTCTTTCCCCAGTAATGAATGAAACACAAGCATACAATTTATCCTTGGCTATTCTTCCAAGAACATCGGTAGCTAATCCAAGCCCTAATGCATTTGCCAATATTGTTGAAATCAATAACATGAGAACAGCAATAGGTTATGATAAGATCGTTTCTGCACAAACCGTTTTTTCAAATAATGATGATATTGATGCACAATTTTCAAATAGTGCTATTGTCCTCCCTGAAATTTCTAAAATACCTAAATTAAGAATAAAAAAATATTAGTAACTTATATTAGCGCTGTGATTTTTGTTCAGTTGTATTAATATTGTTAAGCCAAAAATCATAACAAGCTTTTGCTTGAATTGATATTTTTAACTCTTCTCTTACCTTTACGCAAGTTGGATACTTATTTTGCAATGCATTTTTAATGATATAAGAAGCAGGTAACCATTTATAAATAAATCCCGGTCCTCCGGTTTCTTCAATTGCATTAACAGCAGCAATAAATGGTTTCCCAGTAGGACAACTCATCCTAATTTCTTGTCTTTCTTGGTTTAAAAATGCTAAGCTTTTACCATCTTGTTCATTTTTGGTTTGATCGTTTACATTTTTTTCATTAGCTTTGACTTTGCTAGAACTTATAATATCGCAAAAAGCTTGATATGCCTCAATTTGACATTCACGATATTTTATTTTTTTATCCGCTGGAGCACTTTCTTGTTGGGCGGCAGATAAAACCATTAACTCCCTACAATTTGTATACCAATCACCACCCGTCATCGCATGAAGCGGTGCATTCAATCCACTTAACACAAGAGCTAGATATAACATATTTTTACTCATAGGTTGTATCTCCGCTTTCAAAAAGAGTAATAATATACAAATCCTTCTGCTAATGGTTTGCTAATATCGATAAAAACATCGCTGCTAATGGATCAATGCCTACACTATTATCGTAATAACCTGAATCATCATCTGCATAAGTGTTGTTATAGTAATAATCAGGATAGTCGTAATAATAATACCCATAATCATCAGGATCATATCCATAGTAGTATGGTGGATAATAGCCGTAATTATAAGGGTTTCCATAATATCGATTCCCAGCATAACCATGGTGATAATATCCATGATGATTATATGCATGGTCATGAAACCCATGTCTTCCAAAATAGGGATTAACATGAGCAAAATGTCTACCCGCTATAGCGCCTCGAGAAAAGGCATGACCACCAAGATGTGCAAAAGCGTGTCCACCGCCACCACCAAGATGGGCAAAAGCGTGTCCACCGCCACCACCAAAGTGGGCAAATGCGTGACCGCCACCGCCACCGCCACCGCGTGCAAAAGCATGACCGCCGCCACCGCCGCCATGACCTCCGTGAGCAGCAAAACAAACTGTCGTAGATGATAAAGCTATAAGAAATAAAAGCCATTTTTTGTTCATAACGCCTCCCGTCGTCGCTTCTATCTTTTTGACCAGAAAAGCATTAAAAAAGTTCAAAATGAAGTAAATACAACAAAGGTGGAAAACTCTCTAGTAATAATTTTTATTTCCCATTTCATCTAGATAAAAAAAGATCTTATTCCCGTTTGCATCGATGTTGTAGTAGACCGTATCACCGTTTTCATCAGTATAATAATATACAAGATTACCATCTGGATCATAATAGGAACTGACATTACTGACGTAGGGCGCAGGTGCATAATAAGCACTTTCATCATCATCATAGGGAACCGTTTCAGTATAACCATAGGGATAGCCTTGGATAATGACTGTTGTATTATTGTTGTGATCATGGTGATGACGATGATATTCATTTGAATTCTTCCAATAAACCTGCCCATTTCCACTCTGAGTAGTTCCTCCCTGAGCAGTTCCTTGCACTCCTCCTTGTACAACTGAACCTTGAACAGTTCCATTTTGGGGAGCATTTTGATTACGTTGTTCATGTGGAATATTTTGCGCTCTACCTTCTGGGATATTGCCAGTCTGATTCTGTTGAACTATTGCACCTTGCACCCTTCCACTTTGTGCATTTTGACGATGCTCTTGGTGAGGTGTGATTGCTTGAGAAATAGCTCCTTGTGGAGCAGCATGATGTTGTTCTGGTTGAACAGCATTTTGTTGTGCTTCTTGCCTGGGATCTACGGCATAACAAATACTCGTACAAAACAAACCTATTGCAATTATGAGTGACCTCATAATATGTTCCTTTATTTGATATGTTATATTTATAAGACGGTTATTAATGGATAAAAGTTCCCAACAGCACATTCGTGTATAACAACGATATTAAGATAGAAAATTAGCGATTTTTTGGTTCCTCACTTTCATGGTCATTTTCCTTCTCATCAGCTTTTGGTAACGCTGTCGTCTTTTGAAGATATGGTTTATTGTCGAAGTGATCAAAAATTAATTCATGACGCATATCTTCACTTTTTTTCTCTTGAACATGCGCATCATGCAATATTCCTACTAAATGTTCAGTTGCACTATGTTCCTCATGTTCTTGTTCCCCATGTTCTGCATGTTCCTCGTGTTCCTCGTGTTCCTCGTGTTCCTCGTGTTCCTCGTGTTCCTCGTGTTCCTCGTGTTCCTCGTGTTCCTCGTGTTCCTCGTGTTCCTCGTGTTCCTCGTGCTCCTCATGTTCCTCATGTTCCTCATGTTCCTCATGTTCCTCATGTTCCTCATGTTCCTCATGTTCCTCATGTTCCTCGTGTTCCTCGTGTTCCTCATGTTCTTCCTCCCCTTCTTCTTCACCTTCTTCTTTGCCCTCCTCCTCTTCTTCACCTTCCTCCTCTTCTTCACCTTCCTCCTCTTCTTCGCCCTCTTCAGCTTCCTCGCCCTCTTCAGCTTCCTCTGCTTCTTCAGCTTCTTCGCCTTCCTCCTCGATTGCTTCCTCGCCTTCTTCAGCTTCCTCTGCTTCTTCAGCCTCTTCAGCTTCCTCTGCTTCTTCTGCTTCCTCTGCTTCTTCAGCTTCTTCGCCTTCTTCAGCTTCTTCGCCCTCTTCAGCTTCCTCTGCTTCTTCAGCTTCTTCGCCCTCTTCAGCTTCCTCTGCTTCTTCAGCTTCTTCCGCCTCTTCAAGTTCTTCAACTTCCTCTAGTTCCTCAAGTTCTTCTTCTTCTTCTTCTCCTTCCTCGTCTTCTTCATCCTCTTCGAACTCAATTTCCTCTTCATCTTCTTCACCTTTCTCCTTCTCTTCTTTTTCCTCTTCTTCTGCTTCTAACTCTCCTTCTTCCCACATGGCTCGACTTAACAACAAAGCAGCTGTACTATATTTTTCAGCAAAAGCTTCTTCCGCTTTTTCTAACTGTACTGAATCCTCTTCATTTTCAGTTAGAATTGAATGCAAATCCTCAACCCCTCTCTCGGATAATTCTAATGCTAGCAGCAGAATTTCATTTTTAGGTATAAGAGTATGAATTTCTTTTATCTTTTCGATTAACTCTTTTAAATTATCAATAAATTCGGAAATAATTGAATGATTATGAGCTGCTTGCGCTTCTATCGCTAATTGAACACCTATCCCTTTTTCTCTTGTCAATTCAACAAATTCTTTAAACCACTTTAATAATGATTCAGTGTCTTCATTTGATTCTACTTCAGAACTCAAAGTGATATTTTTAATTTGTGTAAATTGATCTTTTAAGTCGCTGATCAGTCTTTCCCATACTTCTTTAGGATCTTCTAAAGGATCAATATGGTAGGGACGAATGGGTGAGACAGATTCAAAAAGAACTTGGATTGCGCTTAGATTTTTTGCGGGAGGTTCATTTGCCATAGGCTACTCATGGGATACTCTATATCTATAGAGACCTCATAAAGCGGCTTATAGTTCAATAAAGACAGACCTTTGAAATGGATTATTTACACTATTTAAACTGGCTTTGATTGCGCAATCGAATCAGTTTGAATTTAGGCAAGGCGCCAAGCGAATGAATCCCTAGGAGTGTACGCTTTGGTACATGACTAGGGTGAAAGAGCGCAGGCAACGCTGCATAAATTTAAACTGGTTTCGATTGCGCAATCGAATCAGTTTGAATTTAGGCAAGGCGCCAAGCGAATGAATCCCTAGGAGTGTACGCTTTGGTACATGACTAGGGTGAAAGAGCGCAGGCAACGCTGCATAAATTTAAACTGGTTTCGATTGCATGCATAAATATTTTATTTCTAGATAGGGTTCAATGCCATACCTTGAACCTTCACGCCCAACGCCCGATAGTTTAACGCCTCCAAACGGTGCGCAGGCAGTTGAAATGATGCCGGTGTTAATACCAACCATACCATATTCTAAATTTTCTGCTATTCGCCAAATTCTATCCATATTATTGCTATAAAAATAAGAGGCTAATCCAAAGTTAGTATCATTGGCCATTTTGATGGCATCATTATCGGTTTTAAATCTAAACAATGGCGCAACAGGGCCAAAAGTCTCTTCTTTGGCAATTAACATTGAAGCATTGACTTCCGTCAGAACGGTTGGTTCAAAAAATAAGCCGCCAAGGGAATGAGGTCTACCACCACAAACGATCTCAGCCCCTTTAGAGGTCGCATCTTGAATATGTGCTTTTACTTTTTCAAGCGCCGCTTTATTAATCAAGGGTCCTTGTTGAATACCTTGTTCTAACCCATTACCGACTTTTAATTGTTTTACTGCTTGCACAAATTTTCTGCTGAATTCATCATATATGGTGTCTTGGACTAATATTCGATTTGCACAAACGCAAGTTTGTCCTGTGTTACGGAATTTTGAAGCTATTGCCCCTTTCACTGCCTCATCTAAATCCGCATCATCAAATACAATAAACGGCGCATTGCCTCCTAACTCTAAACTTAATTTTTTGATAGTAGGAGCGCATTGCGACATGAGTAAACTTCCCACTTTTGTTGAACCGGTAAAGGACAGTTTACGTATAAGTGGATTAGAGGTCATTTCTGCGCCAATGATTTGAGAATTACCCGTCAGTACATTAATCACTCCCGCTGGAAATCCCGCAAGTTCTGCTAATGCTGTCAAAGCGAATGCACTAAAGGGAGTTGATGAGTCTGGTTTAACGACTACCGTACATCCAACGCATAAGGCTGGTGCTATTTTGCGAGTAATCATTGCTGCAGGAAAATTCCAGGGCGTTATTGCCGCAACCACACCGACCGGTTGTTTTATGACCACTAGATGCTGATTTGCTTTATCTGATGGAATAATATCTCCATACGCACGACGCCCCTCCTCGGCATACCATTTCACAAAATCATTCGCGTAATTAATTTCACCCAATGATTCTGAAAGTGGCTTTCCTTGTTCAAGGGTCATGATTTTAGCAAGGTCATCTTTGTTCTCGTCAATGAGTTGAGCCCACTTCCAAAGCAGTTGTGCTCGTTCATTCGCAGTTAAAGCTTTCCATTTATCCCAGGCTGTGTATGCAGAATCGATAGCTTGCTTAGTTTCGGTTTGACCACATTCGGGTACTTTTCCCAAAGGAGAGTCATCAAATGGATTAGACACCGAAATCGTTTTGCCGCTTTGTGCTTGCACCCATGAACCATTTATGTAACATGCTTCCTTAAACAGAATTTTGTTTTTAATACCTTGCATGACGAATTCCTCTATTTTATACCAGTATAAAGATAGGCGGCGCTGATCTAATTAATGATTAAAATTAGATCACGCTTTGAAAAGTATAAATTGTATTAGAGGCAGTGAACGTCAATTTTTAAGGTTTTGGAGAAGATAGGCTTGGCTTTGGTGGCTCTATAGCCGTTATTTTTTCAGCAGCCGGCGGCGTCACTATAATAGGCTTTGGATTATTGCGATTCAGTATTGCTTTTAAACAAAGATCTCGTTGCGTTGGAGGCAGTACTGGCACAACTTGCGCTACATTAACATTGGGTTGTGGATTAAATTTCTCTATCTCAGCTATCAAAACGGCATTATTATCTTGACGGATTTTAAAGCCCGCCAACAATGCTAAAGGATGCATAAGATGCGTGTAATGACTTAATAATCCTTTGGCACAACCTGCATACAATGCTTTTTGTACATTTACGTTAGTAATTGCTTTTATTTTATCCGGTGTATTGTAGCTTCTTGCATTAACATCAAGTAAAAAGTTTAAACCTTTATTAAGCGCAAAAGCTATAACGCTCCCTAGTACTAAATAGGTTAAAAAAGATGCCTGCATAGTTAAGGATAGAAGGGCGGTCACAACCCCAATAAATAATAATGCCTTGCAAGCACTCAGGAATTTTTTATTACTATTAGCAGTGAGTGGAAGATTATTTTTGTCATGTTGCATTTTTTCTACTAATAGCTTTGTTTGCTCAACAGAAAAAGGGGTGTTTTTCTTTGCAAAAGAAAGTTCTGTGGTCGCTTTTTCTTCAATCAGTATTTTGGCAATAGACTCAATGACGTAATCTGGGAGTGGGCGCATAAAATCTGTTTTTTCAAAACGCATAATTTGACGAAAGTTATCTTTTTTCCTTGCAGCTGCAACATTGGGATGAGCACTAAAAAGTTTCAATTGTTTTCGGCATTCTTTTTCAAACGCACTTTGATCTTTAAAGCTAAGAGTTTGATTCATCTCCATATCTTTGGCCGGCGTTGAAAATATATCGAATTTGACATTAACATCCATGTTTAGCTTATCTTCATGAACTATTCTGCCCACTTTTCCATTGCTAGAAATAACTTTCGATTTAGAGAGTTCTTTTATAGGTTCGTCTTGGTTTGGAACTGTTTCAAGATGGAGTTTTATTGAAGGCATAAGTATTTACCTGTACTGATTTGGATTCTTGTAACCTTACTAACTTTCAACTGTTCAGTCAATCAGGGAAATCCCGGCAAAAATAAGCTGTTCAACTTTCTTGGTGGTATGCGATCGATTATTAACTCTCATTCATTAGGCCTTGTAAGGTCTATAATGAACATCAACTTGAGCTGTGACTATCTGGACAAAAATGAGTCGACATAAGAGCTTAGATAAAGATGTAAAACACAACATCGCCTGGATCCAAGATCTCCCCTATGTCACCAAAGTTGTGATTGGTATTTCAGAGAGTTGTAGACACAAATACCCTCCGGGGCACATCCGTTTTAAAATGAACGTTGATGGAGGCATCAAGATAAATGCTTACTCTGGTAATGGTGTTACAGACCTATTTATAAAAATTGAACCCATCTTAGAACGTGAGAATATTAAAGAACTCATCAAAAAACGATTTGAAAGAAGCCCCATTTCAAAGAAAACATCTTAATTCTCAGAATTTAGTTGACGCATCACCCAACTGAAGTTAGAGTAGTAAATTCTACATTATAAGTATTTATTTGGCTTGCTTATGTATTCGAAAATCAAGTCTTTCTTTAGCTCAGTATTCAAAGTCTGGGAACCTGTAGCGACTTTTTTTAGTTTCATTTTCACCCTCATGGGGTTAAAAGATCTCTGGAGCTTTGAGGGTCGGCAAAATAACTCCCTAAAGAAAAGAATTGGATTAACGCTCTTCTATCTTTGCCATATTGCTGCGATTATTCTTGCTGCTGGGCTATTGGGCGAACTGCTTGTAACAGTACCAGTGGCGACGGTCTTAGTTAGTGCGACCAGTCTTATCAATGATTATTTTGAATACTTTAATGAGCAAGTTCAAAATTATAAACGCAATAAAGATCTGAATAACCTTCAAAATCAATTATCACAATATAATATTGATTTTGAACAAAATGCTTTATTCTTTGAAGATGTTGCTCAATGCCAAGCAGAGCTTCATTTTCTCAAAACTCAAGGCGAAGAGCTCAAATTCTTTCTAAGCGAAATTGAAGTAGAAGGGAACGGCAATTCCGCAAACCAGTTTAAACTCATAGAAGAAATAGCTGCTACGCTTAAAGAAAAATATGATTCACATATCAATGAAAATGAAGTTATTTATAACTTTTATCAAATTTATGGCCAAAACCTTGATGAATATCAAATCATCAAAGATACGAATGAAGAAGTAAAATTAGCTAACGCTCGAAAAGCACAACTTCAAAGAGAGATTAGAAGATTTGGTATTTCGGAAAAAATAAAGCAAGAAATGGCTCAGCTCGATAGCAGCATTAAAGCGCATGGCATTGTAAACCAACATTTTTTTAAATTGATCAAATCAAAATCTATTTTAGTCGAACTACAAAATCAATTGGATAACATTGATCAAAAATATCTCCAACCTCCATTCTCGAGCTATACTGCATATGAAATATATCAAATTAAAAAATTTGAATCCGACTATCTGCAAGAACGCATTCAATCGCTTCAACATATTATTCAACAAGCCAAGAATCCAAGCCCACAGGGTGATGATGATGCCTTAAACTTTGACAAAAAGGATTATGAAGAACTCATCAACTACCAAAAAAATCCTAGTAAAGAAGCCTTTATTAAAATTCTGAAAAACCAAATTCAAAAAATTAATAAATTAACAACAGAATTAGGAAAAAGCTTAAACGCTAAAGAAAAGTATCTCAATGTCATTACAACAAACCCAAAACAAGAACTTCCAGCCGATCTGAGTAACATTTTTAAAACAGCCAAAGCTGCTAATGATATTAAAAATGAGATTACACTGGCAAAACTAGAAGTTAAACATAAACTATGGTCAACTACATTCAGTATTATTACAGCATGTTTGGCAATAGCTCTTTGCTATGTTTCCTTTTTAACGCCAATTGGTTTGCTCGACAATTTAATGCAATTTGTGAGTGTCTTAGCAGGTTTGACCAGTCTTGTAGGGGCCTATCAAAATCGCCAAGCAAAAAAACAGATCCAATCTCAAGAATCGATACAAATTCAACAAATTGTTAATTCTTGTAAACTAAGAGCCGCTGGTATTAAAAATCCTGAAATGCGACTCGATGTCGACAAAAAAATAGGATCCCTTATCAATAGCTTGAAAGGCAGTCAGCCTCCAGCCAATAATCCACTTGGCAGTGAAAGCGCTAGAGTTTACCAACCTTCAGCTGGAGCTCAACCAAGCCCCATACCACCTGTTGTGCCACCAGCGCCTCAAGATAGGCTTTCTCCAGGCTTAGGAAATAGATAGTAATATTGAATCAGGATGGAACTTCTCTTATCTCTTATCTCTTATCCCCTCTCCCTTTTGGGAGAGGGTTAGGGCCTGCCTGCCGAAGCTTCTTCTAACAATGCTCGGAATTTTGAAAAAACTAGCGTAGGCAGGTGAGGGTCTTATTTACTGATTTTTGCTATTGATGGCTTCCTGCGCTGCCGCCTTATCCGCTTCTGAAGCATTTTGATTATTCATTATCATACCCAAAAACGTTTTACTGAGCTCGTCATGGCCAGCATCGCACTCCATTCTTGCCATTTTTTCAGCAGCCACATAGTTTCCTGATACTGCCATTGAGCGCATACCGGCTGTCATGCATTGATTAAATACATTTGGATCATCAGCATTTGGTCTTGCTTTGCATTGCTTCTCAAAATTAGCAACCATCTGGGCTTGATCAGAAGATCCAGCAGAATGATTAGGCAGTTTAGCTAGAATCGCTTTGCAATCTTCAGCAAGAACAATTGAGGGTACATTACTTAGTCCTACTAATAAGCAAATTATCATTGTATAGCTTTTTGACACACGCATGGCTTTACCTCA
This sequence comes from uncultured Pseudomonadota bacterium, assembly GCA_963829835.1. Lineage (GTDB taxonomy): Bacteria > Pseudomonadota > Gammaproteobacteria > Berkiellales > Berkiellaceae > Berkiella. Next base: position 1,920,145 of record CAWHKC010000004.1, on the reverse strand, counting down.
TTCATTTATATTGCTCTATTCATTTTAGAGCAAAACTTAATCAATAAGTTCCATCATTTAAGCTTTATAACAATGTATAAATATGAACAGCCTCTTAGCTTAATTAATATGAAACTTTTACTAACGATGATTGGTCAATTATAGGTCGTACAAACTATTGTGAGGCCGATCATGAAAACGCTACTATTTATTTTATTAGTCACTTTTTCTACAGTTTCTTTAGCCGCTCATAAACATCATTATGGGCATTACGGTCACTATGGGTATGGATACACCAATTTCTTTTATGTCCCAGGACCTAATGTTAATCGCGTCTATTACGCACCTTATCGTAATCGTGTACATTATGAGTACTATAAACCATACCGATACAACAGTTATTGGTGGTGGTAGGCAATATAGGAATAGGACATCTCTCAGGTGTCCTATTTTTTTACTATTAGTCCCTTCAGTCTGAAATTATTACCAGTTGTATGTTTGCATTACAACTAATATGCTGTTAATAGATTAACCAAAAAAAGGTCAACTATTATGGCCGCAACATTACCCTCCATTACAAGCACCTATTCTCGTGCATTTAAACTTTATGGCAAAAGCTTTATTGATATTTTACCGCTTGTCATTGTGTATGTTTTACTTATGTATCTCATTGATAGATTTTTCCCAATAGTAACAACACAACCTCAAGCTTTCAGTTGGAATTTTATACTGAATATTGTCTTACAAATGGTAAACTCACTCGTGTTTTTCAGTTGTATACTCTATGGCGTTAATCAAAAACACAATAGTTTACCTGTTAATTATGTTGATGTCTTAAAAAATGGCGGACAGCGCAGTTTACCAGTGCTCCTTTCAGGACTTATTCTTATGATCCCGCCTATTATCATTTCATTTGTGTTTGGCTTTATTAGCGGTTATGCATCTGCATCTTCAACAGGCACTGAAATTGATTTGATGAAAGTCATTTCCTTTATATTTATAATAATTGCATTCATCGTACTCATTGCTTGGGCCATCATGACTTTGTATTTTTATGTTTCCAGCGTACAAATTGTCATAAGAGGAGCAAATGCTATCGACGGATTAAAACAAAGCTGGAAATTGGTGCGCGGTCACTGGTGGAAAACATTCTTTATATTACTTATTATTATGCTAGCTGCAGGTTTATTAAATTTTGGGTTAATGATGTTAGTTGGACCTTTAGGCAAAGAGATTGTTAGCTTAATTATCTATCCATTAGGTGCAGCATTGATGTTGATCTATAACGAGGATTTAGAAAGAGCTCTTTAGTCACCCTACCCCGACGTACCGCGGCTTGCCTGTCCTTCGAAGCCTCTTAGGCGTAGTAGGATCCGCGGTATCCATTCAAAACATCATCTGGATGCCGCGAACAAGTCGCGGCACGTAGAGGCATCTTAATTACCACCAACCAAAGGGTGATTTTTTTGCTGCAGGTGGCTTTAGCATAGGTGTAACGCTTGAACTGGGAGCCACCCTATTTTGTTCTTCTTGTTGCAAACTTAAAGCAAGTTGATAATCAAGGTTATCTGTAGAGCTTGCCAATTTACTCTGTTTTTTAGCCCCATACGCAGGCATATAATCCTGCTTTGGTTTAGTTCCTTCAACAATTCTAAAGTACTCAGCAATTTCAGCTTCCGTCATAAAATCAAGCTCAGCTTCTATTGAAGATGCCGCTCGTTTCATGGAACTGCTTGGTTTGATTTCTGGTTTTTCGGGTGCACTCACTTGAGACTTAGCTTCCACTTTTACATTTACATTTAAAAATTTATGTAATGACGCTAAAACATAAGCTTCAATAATTTCAGGCGTTGTCTCTGGGCCATCGCCTAATAAACGCTTCGCTAGTGTACCCGTTTTTTGATATGCCTCATTATAACCTTTTTCTGGGTTATATACGCCATTGACAGTATATTTAGCAACTATTGCTGTATTATGCTCATCAGCAAACGGAGAATCCGGGGATTTATTCAATCTAAATTCATGAAATAATTTGTAAAGCGCATCATAAACCGGTTGACGCTCCTCGTCAGAAGATTTCGGTAGAATGGATTTAATATTATTAAAAAGGGAAATATCTTTTTGAGCAACACCTTCACCGATCGGGAGTTCTAATGTTTCTTTTTTATATTGTTTTTTATCTTTAACAACTAAAGCAATCAGTTGCTTTAAAGCCTCATCCGCTTTGATGCCTTTTATATCTGCTAAAGCATCTTGGATAATCTCAATAAATGGATTAATGTAGTAACTATCAATTTTGACTTGTTGTGCCTTAGTTAGGCTTGTTGGAGCCTTAATCATAATGAACCCTTTAAATATTTCTTCATTTCGTTGAGAATATATAAGATACCCATAACGAGCGATAATGCTTTCCGACAAAAGGTTAACTGAAGAGTCTCATTGGTTAAGGGTTTAGTTGCTCAACTCACGTATAGCTTATTTTGACGTCATTCCATATAGGTTCATAATCATGATTAAACATTACGCTGAAGATCCTGCATTATATTCACAATGTTTGACGCTCATTGATGAATGTTTTCCTGGCATAAAAAAAATTGCCGATAATGGTCGATTACATAATGCCTATTGGGACAAAGTATCTACGCCTTTTGTCTATTATCATGATAAAGAATTGGTGGGGCATTTAGGACTCATTCCTTTTGATTTCGTCGTCAATGAAAAAAAGGTTCGTGGGGCTGCGATTCATGGCGTCTGTGTTAAAGAAAAATACAGAAGAAAAGGCATTTTCACTCAATTAATGAATGAAGCACAATTAACAATTAAACAACATTATGACTTTTCTTTTTTATTCACCGATCAGCCTGAACTGTATGAACATTTTGGGTTTGCATCTAAAGTTGAATATGATTATCAAGTTGAAGATCTCAAAAAAAATGAATTTGGAGATTCACTTAGAAAATTGGATTTGAATAACAAAACTGATTTAACATTAATGCATGATTTGCTCTTAAAAAGAAAACCCCTCTCAACCCGATTTGGCATTGTCAATGAAACCGTGATTTTCACACTGGCCGCTCTTTCTCACCCAGTTTATTATTCTGAAAAACACAATATACTTGTGTGTTATTCGGTAGCTGATGAAACACTTTGTCTTAAAGATATCGTTTTTGCTAAAGCAATGTCACTTGATACTGTCTGCTCTTTAATATCAGAACCTTACTCAAAAGTGGTACTACAGTTTTGCCCTGATGCGTTTACAAACAAAGTAACACCCATCAAGGCAACGCCTGAGTGTTTGATAATGGTTTCTAGTGATTTTGATTTAGGGAATGAAAAGTTAAGATATCCTGAACCACAAAGATGCTAACGTCGACGTACCGCGGCACGTAGACGTAGAGAATGTCGCGGCACATAGCGGCGGTTTAATCTAACTTCAGCGGCTCTTTCTTACTACAAATATTCTTCAACGCCTTCCATTGCTCTTGAGTGAGACTAGGCTCTGGGTTAAGCAAGTCCTCATTTGCCCGGATGTTTTCAATACGATCATGATGGGTGGGATGATCTACTAAATAAGCTTCAAGGCCTTCAAAGTCTCCTGTATCCTTCGCTAAAAACTCCATTGAATGCCGGAAACCTTCGGGGCTTATTTTCGCTTTTTTGATTAAGTCTAATCCTATATCATCAGCTTGCCATTCATAATCTCGGCTATATTTTAAGTTGATAAAATCAAAAGCGACATTATTCTCAGAAAGTCCTAACATTGCTTTATAAAAAGCTCTAACTCCCATCTGATTAATAAAGATGGCGATCACATGATGTTTTAAAGAATGTCCCATTTCATGCGCTATAACCCCTGCTATGCCATCGGGATCATTGATGTTTAACAAACCACTATAAATAAAAATATGAAAACCAGGCGTTGATTCAGCATTAACGAAATCAGGCGAATCAATCACCCTAATATCAAATTTATGCTTAGAACCGGTTTGTCTGCTAAGTTTCTCAATCAAATAATCAAGTGCCTTCCTACCTTCTGGATCAACACATTCAACTTGACCATTAAATCTTGGCTTAACATTTTTTTCCCAAATTTCCTCTTCCCAGCTGTAAGGAACAAGATTGGCAATCCACAAAGAGACTGTTGATATTTTCCACACAGGCAATACCATTATAATGACAATAGCAGCTACTAATATCCATGCAGACCGCCAGGGGTGATGCACATGTGATAATTTTATATTACGAGAATGAACTAAAGGTAATATTGACTCATAAGCATCCAACTCCTCAACTACCAGACGTGCTCCCAACATTAATTTGCAACCAAATACTGCCGGTTTGTCCTGATAAGGACGTTCTAAAAGTTGTAATTCTTCTTTAGGCCATTCAATGATTTGTTTGACATGGTTTTCTTCAATTGAAATTTTCAAGCCCTCAAGCGAGACTTCAACCAACGCTGTAACGGGTTGAATTTTTTGGCCGTCAAAGTATCGCGCTGAAAATAGTTTCATAAGCTTTTCTCTAAATAAGACCAATTTCCAAATTCATCACTGAAGCAAAGCCACCGCCAAATTTTGATTTTTTACCGGGAGCTTGCTCAATAGTAAGCGCCTGTAAATTTCCAACCATACCGACATGGTCACAAAAAAATCTCATTCGACGCTGCCAAATAAACGGTAAACCAAATCCAAAGGTAAAAATAAAAATAAGATCATTAATAACAAAGAGTCTTAGATATTCAAGACCAGTAGCATTGCAAGCAAAACCGATAGATCCAAAATGCAACTTATTATATTTCTCGCGTAGAAATGCAGCTCTATACCAATAACGCGGTGCATAACAACCCCATAAGAGGAGTATGATACTTATAATATATCCTTCTTTAAGAAGTTTGGTAATATAAGGCTTCGCTATCCAACCTTCTGCTGGAACGTGAACATAATGCGCTATAAAAGGGAGTAACCAGTAACCACAAACTGCCATTAATGCAAGTAGGTATAATGAAGCACCAATGCTCGCAAGGTTTGCAATAATAAGGATCTTTATAGAGGGTGTAAAGCTGGCTAATTGATTGCCAAAATGCAATTTTTTCATTTTATATTTGTACATAATAACATCGCTAATGGGGATCCAAAAACCCAAAGTCAACAATTTCATTAGGGTTTGACTCAGACCAATCAGTCCATATAATAGACTTGAACCATCTAAATGTCCTCGTATTCCCCGCCACCGAAGCCGTGATAAGCGATAACGTAATGATCCATAAACAATGACAAAGGGTAAATAGATAAAATAGAAAATGATATAGATTGGTGTTAATAATATGGCAAAGAGTAGTTTGTAATTCTGCTCAGGGATAAATTGTACATCTAATCCCCCGCCAAACAGAAAAGTCATAAACTTCCATTTGATATCCAGCTCCTTATCTGCATATCTAATAAAAAAGCCTTGGTTGTTAAATCGTATCCAAAAATCACTGACACTGTTGAATTCAAAGACAAATTTATTTTCAAAAGGATCTTGCTCTTCAACACGAAAACTATTCTTTTTAAGATTCTTATTTGATTGAAAATCAAATTTTTGATTGGTTTGCGAGTGATTTATCTTTTCTTGATAGGTCTCCACTTCTTCTGAAGCCCAGTATAAGGGAAGTGAAATAATGGCAAGCATAATCAAACCGAAAATAAGTCCTAATAATAATTCAAGACCATACCCTGTGTATTCAAATCTGTCTTTATCTAGCATAAAAGAGGAAGTTATATAACGGCGTTTGCGAGTCTTTCCCCAAAAATGATAAATACCAAGTGTCACAATACTAAGCAAAATACTCAGTAGATATATTTTGTACAGTTCACTGGTGTTACCATCATACGTTAATGCATGTGTGGTTGCTGGCTCTTGGGACATGGCATCGCCTTTAGAGAATACATCTTTACTATATCGATAATATAGAGGAATGCTTAAACGTGATATAGCGGTAGTATTATGTGCACTAATTTGCATTGAACCAAATGTTATATATAACTGTCTAATCATTAGAGGTATATACATAGACGTAGTACTCCCCTCTTAAGGAACTTCCGTGAAAATACCCTTAAGTGAAAATTGTAATAGAAACTTTATAACATGCGATGCCAATGCCCCGCTAATCACAGCCATTGATAAATTCGTTGAAATAAATACAAAGCCCTTTATTTTACTTGAAGATAAAGGACAATTTGTAGGAATACTTTCTCCCACCGAAATACACTGCATGCAGAAATATACAAAGCATCTTGAAAATTTAACTTGCTTTCAATTGATCAGAACCATTTCTGAAATTTTCCCTTCAAATTTTGATGAGGACGTGGTAATTCAAAGAATGAATGAATATGACTTCGATTATGCCGTGTTCATTGATGAAAATAAAAACTATCTCGGCTTGATCACATTGGCTCAGCTATTGAAGCGTAAATTAGTTGTTGTGACTTTAGGTGAATCTAAAATTAAAGAAATATCAGATCAAAATTATCAAAATATTTTTGAAGACATCCACATCATAAGCAAATTAAGAGATGCAGAAGAAAAATATCATTTTCGTGGATTTAACGACGCAATTATTTATTATGAACCTATTGAACCTATTTCTATACTGTTACCCTTAGAAGAGATGATTGATAAAATAAAAAAATGTGTAGTTAAAGATTGCAATAAAGTTTATGAGAGAATTTTTGGCGTCAAAAAAGAAGATATTTTTAATAAGCAATCCTTGGGCTCTAGGTTAAAAAATGATTATGAACTCAAAGACATATTAAAATATATTAGCAGCAATAACTATAGGGCTGATAATGTTCAGTCTCATGAAACCGATAGTGCTGGTCATGAAAAATGGTTTTTGAATCATGTGTTTTTTGAAGTTGAAGATTCTCATCTTGTGGGGTATTGGGCACAAAAACATGAAGTCACTGAACAAATTTTGCTAAAGCAATCTTTAGATACACGTGCTGTTGTTCTCCAAGAGCAGCAAAAATCAGCTCATAGTGGAAATTGGGAGTATAATTTTAAAAATAAAACCTTGTATATTTCAGATGAATTGATGAATATTTATGAAATCTTTGCCAAACCAAAATTAAATCCAAAAGCCCCGCTAGCCATTTATGATATTTTTTCAACATTTGTAATCCCAATTGATAGAGAAAGAATGTATCAAGCGCATTTGTCAGTTATGAATAAAGCATCAGAGTTTTCCAGCGAATATCAAATTATTACTGACAAGAGAATTCCAAAACATATTTATGAACATTGTAAAATTATATACGATGAATTGAACGAACCATTGCTGGCAATTGGCACATTGCAAGATATCACAGCTTTTAAGCAACTCGAAAAATCTTCATTGCATATTCAAGAACAGTTTAATGAAATGTTTAATAATAGTGCTGATAGTATATTCATCGTTAATGTTTTGCCGAACAACGACTTTCAGTTTGAACGCGTTAATCCTGCTTGTCAAAAAGTTATAGGCATTCCACAAAGTATCCTTGTATCAAAGAATTTCTCAGAACTATTTCCAAATGATACTGGACTTGAAATGATGAATTCTTTAAACCGTTGTATAAGAGAAAATCAATCGATTCATTTTGAAAATGAGCTAACCTTCCCTGCAGGTAAAAAATATTACGCCGCCACTTTGGTTCCTTTGCGTTGTCAGCAAAATAAGATTAATCAAATCATTGGAATCGCAATTGATATCACCGATAAAAAAAGAGTAGAAGCAAATTTAAGGCGCCTCAATTGGGCTTTGTTGGCATTGAGCAAAGGTAATTCTGCCATTTCCCAAGCCTCTTCTGAAATTGAATTGATTGAATCCTGTTGCGAATCTATTACCAATAAAAATGATTTTTACCCTGTCTGTTGTGTGTTAGAAGTGACAGATGACGCAAATCATCCTTTGAAAATCTATAATTTGTCTGGAAATGGCAAGATGCTCTATCATAACCAAGAAATCCATAATACTGAATTACCGGGACAAGATTGTATCTTAAAATCAATATTTTCCAAAAAACCTGAAACGCAAAATATTGTGGAAAAACGTGATTATTTGGTGACAGATGGTATTCTAAATTCCGTATTAGCATTACCATTAACATCACATCACAAGATAAGTTTCATTTTAGCAATCTACTCTAAACATACTGATGCTTTTAAGGAAACTGAAATTCGGATGTTTCAAGAACTTGGTCAAAATATTATTTTAGGCATTGAACACCAACGCACACAAAACGCTTATGAAGACACGAAGCTCCTTAAAGAACAACAAACACTTAAATTAGAACATTCACTGCAAAACACTATCAGCGCGCTAGGTGTTATGCTTGAAGTGCGAGATCCGTTTACTTCAGGCCATCAAAAACGCGTTGCTAGCTTAGCTGTTGCCATTGCTGAAGTTTATGGGCTTGAACCCCAGAGGATTCAATGGCTGAATTTAGCAGCTTGTGTTCACGATATTGGAAAGATCACCGTACCTTCTGAAATTTTAAGTAAACCCTCAAGGCTGACCGCGCCTGAATTTGCTATCATCAAAACTCATCCCGAAGTGGGATTCCAAATTTTAAAAGATATTGAGTTTCCAGGGCCGATAGCAGAAATTGTGCGTCAACATCATGAATATATTGATGGTTCAGGTTATCCCTTTGGGTTAAAAGGGAGTGCTATCATGTTAGAATCAAAAATTCTCACCGTAGCTGATATTGTTGAGGCAATGTCTTCACATCGCCCTTATCGACCAGCTTTAGGAATTGAGATGGCACTCAATGAACTTAAAAAAATGAAAGTTAAAAAACTTGATCCAAAAGCAGTTGATATATGTGTAGAATTATTTAATAAAAATGACTTTAAGTTTCCAAATGTTGACAACTTCAACAGAAATGCAACATTACAAAGGCAAGATCTGAGCCGTTCATAGCTGACTATAGAGGAAGATCAGTTGGTTTTTTCATCATGAAATACAAAATGGCTGCACACAAAGCGCCAAAAAACACCATCAGCGATAAATCACCCATCGTTTCATGATCGGATACGCTCACCAGCAAAGTGGCAATAACGCCAAAGAAGCTCATATAAGAAGAAAATATGGCCATTCTTCTTCCCATGGGTTCTTGGCAAACTTCAATTGCAAAGCGACTAAAAGGACCAAAGGTCATTGCAAAACCTAAAGAGGTTAACATCATTGCTATTACCAACATCCATAATGGACATTTTAGATAGCTTACAATAGCAAATAAAATCGAGGCTACTAATCCAATACATAATCCGATTCTAATCAGCTTTAAAGGATGTACTCTATGAACCAGCTGACCTGTTATTTGTGCGCCTATAATAAAGGCTCCAAAAACATATAACTGTATTAAACCATATTCCATCGTGGACTTCTGATAGCCTTGTATAATCAAAAAGGGCGTTTCAACCACCCAACAAATCATGGATAAAAACATAAAACAAAAAGGGAGTGTAAAGACTAAAAAGTGTTTTCGGGTGGCAATCGCCCAATAATCTTTAAAGATCGTTTTGAGGTGCAACGGAAATCTTTCCCGTTGAGTTTGAGGTGTCACCATCGCCAATAAAATAAAAGAGACAACCCCACTAATCCCTAAAAGAGTGAATATCATTCGCCAATCTGAAAACTCTAAAACAATAGCGCCAAGGATTGGGCCAAAGGCTGGCGCTAAAATCACGATAGATCCCATAATCGAAACAATTTTTATCGCCAATCGCGTTTCATAATGTTCATGTACTGCAGAGTAGCCTGCAACCACAACACAACATATTGTGCATCCTTGAATAAATCGACAAATAAGAAAAAGTATTACCTGGGAAGTGTTTGCACAAATAAAACTGGTGAGAGTATAAAATATGGCTCCTAAGAGTAACATTATTTTTCTGCCATATTTATCCGATAGCGGTCCAACAAGCAATTGCATGGATGCCGATCCTAAAAACCAATATAGCAGTGTATCTTTTGCGATACTCTCGCTGATTTGAAGATCTTTCATTAGCATAGGCAAACCAGGAAGATACATATCATTGGCAAGATAAGTGGCAATTTCAAAAAAGACCACCGCAAAAGGAAACCAAAATGCCATTTTTTTTAGTGTCATTTTAAACTTGCTCTTAGAAAAGCGAACGGCAAAAAGAACGTTAACTGAATCATATACATTCTATCGGTTTTTTGTTTACTCATTATTAAAGACTAGTAAAATTCATTAAGACTTTCTGAGAATTCAAAAAAATTTAGTTTTCATCAATTGGGGATTTCACAATGCATTTATTATTGCCACACCAGATTAAAGAAATTTCAGGGGGATTTTTCCCTTTTGACCTCTTCTTTCCTGATGCTATTCAACCTAGCCCGCTCCAAACTGTAGTCATAAACACTCAAGCCTCGCCTGATGAACTCAGTGCCATTGCCTATACTGCCTCAAACAATTGTTATTTTGATAGCACTTATGAAAAAAATCTTTTAGCTCACGAATGTGCACACCTTGTACAACAAAATGGCAAATAGTGTTGTTTTTTATTCTATACTAACAGGTGGTTATCCATATAAGGTAAAAATCACCATGAATAGACAATTGAAAGCTTTAATCGCCATTAGCTTTGCCGCCTTTTTATCAACTGCTTATGGGAATGCTGCGCAAGACGCCAAAGATGCTTGTGTTGATAAAGGTGAAGGAGATTCCTGCGAAGTGATGAATCCACAGGGTGACAGCATATCCGGCATCTGCTATGCCAAAGGCGGAGATGGCAAACTATCCTGCGTCCCTAACAATTAGTAGGTCCGCTGCGCACTTGCGGTTAAGGGGGAGAATTCGATTCTTCCCTTTGACAAACCTAGTTAAACAACTATCTATCTCTAGTCTTTTTATAGCATCCCTCACCAAATATCGTTAGAATTTGCGTTTCTTTTAGTTGAGATATGGGTCCCATTACACAGTGAGTAAGCTTTTATATATCGAAACCTGGGGCTGCCAGATGAATGAGTACGACACCAAACGCATGGCAGAGCTCCTTGAAGCCAGCCACGGATTAAAGTTGGTGGACTCACCCGATAATGCGGATGTTCTTTTGATGAATACCTGCTCCATCCGCGAAAAAGCACAAGAAAAAGTATTTTCACGCCTGGGACAATGGCGCCCTTTGAAGAGTGCCAGACCCGATATTGTCATTGGTGTGGGTGGCTGTGTAGCCAGCCAAGGTGGCGATATTATCCGCCAAAGAGCGCCTTATGTTGATATCGTTTTCGGACCCCAAACACTTCATCGTTTGCCCATGATGCTCAATAGTGTCAAGCGTGATGGCAAACCGGCTATTGATGTTTCGTTTCCAGAAATTGAAAAATTCGATTGTTTGCCTGAACCTAAAGCAGATGGCCCAACGGCATTGGTTTCTATTCAAGAAGGCTGTAGCAAATATTGCTCTTATTGTATTGTCCCTTATACTCGCGGAGAAGAAATTAATCGCCCCTTCGATGATGTGATTTCAGAAATCGCAGGTCTTGCGAGTAAAGGTATTAAAGAATTAACTTTACTTGGCCAAAATGTGAATGCTTATCGTGGTCTGATGCACAACGGACATTTTGCGGATTTGGGTTTATTAATACGATTTGTCGCTCAAATTGAAGGTATTGAACGCATTCGTTTTACGACATCCCATCCTAATGAATTTTCAAATAGCCTTATTGAAACTTACCGCGATGTACCTTCGCTTGCAAATCATCTCCATTTGCCAGTTCAAAGCGGTAGCGATCGTATTTTAAGTTTAATGGGTAGAGGTCATACGGCACTTGAATATAAATCGAAGATCCGTCGTCTTCGAGAATTTCGCCCTACTATTTCAATTTCTTCAGATTTCATAGTTGGTTATCCTGGAGAAACGGATGAAGACTTTGAAGCAACTTTAAATTTGGTTCAATCAGTCGGATTTGATTTGTCATATTGTTTTATGTTTAGTTCAAGACCTGGGACGCCTGCATCAACCTTACCAGATCAAATTCCCTTAGAAGTGAAAAAACAGCGTTTGAAAATCCTTCAAGATCGTTTGAATGCTCAGGCTTTCAATTTGAGTCAACAGATGGTGGGAACAACACAACGTATATTAGTTACAAGCCCATCTAAGAAAAACCCTGAACAAGAACTGTATGGACGTACTGAAAATAATCGTGCCGTTCATTTTCAAGGGGATAAATCACTGATTGGACAATTCGTGGATTGCCACATAATAGAAGCCAGACCCAATTCATTACGAGCCGAATTGCAAACCTTAAGCGTGTCGTAACACTATGATTTATATGGAATATTTTTTTCAAGACCCAAACAGACTTTGCAGGCAATTCATTAAGAGTTATGCTTAAAGTTGAATCCCAAGAAACAAGGCTGCCAGGATCTGCATTGAGCGAAAAAGTCAGTTTTTGCGAAATATCATTAACCCCAACCGATAATCGTAGATTAATGAGTCTCTGTGGTCGCGTAGATGAGCATTTGCGACAAATTGAACACCGCCTTAGTGTTGAAATTAAAAACCGCGGAAATACTTTTCAAATCATGGGTGATAAAGAAGCAGTTCATATCGCTCACAATCTTATCAATAAACTATATGAACAAACGGAGCACGGTCATGAGCTTACCCCTGCAATCGTTCATCTGTCTTTACAAGAAAGTTATCAAATGTTAGAAAAAAATAAACAACCCTCTTTACCCAAAACGCCATTAACCGAAGATTCTACTACAGCTATAGATTTATCTATTCAGACCAAAAATGGCTTGATTAAACCTCACAGCAAAAATCAGTACCGTTATCTTAAAAATATTTCGATGCATGATATCAACTTTGGAATTGGCCCTGCTGGGACTGGCAAAACCTATCTTGCAGTTGCCATGGCAGTGAGAGCTTTAGAAGCTGAAAAAATACGGCGCATTATACTGGTTCGCCCAGCTGTGGAAGCAGGAGAACGTTTAGGTTTTTTACCTGGCGATCTGAGTCAAAAAATAGATCCTTATCTTCGTCCTTTATATGATGCATTATATGAGATGCTGGGATTTGAACGCGTATCCAAATTGATGGAAAGAAATGTGATTGAACTTGCCCCACTTGCTTATATGCGGGGTCGAACTCTCAATGATGCATTTATTATTTTAGATGAAAGTCAAAATACCACCCGCGAACAAATGAAAATGTTTCTAACCCGTTTAGGTTTTGGTTCAACAGCTGTGATTACCGGCGACATTACTCAAGTAGATCTACCCAATGGCGTAGGCTCTGGCTTAAAACATGCTATTACGGTTTTAGAAAATGTCCCAGGAATGAGTTTTACTTTTTTTGAATCCATAGATGTCATCAGACATCCCTTAGTTCAATCTGTAGTTGAGGCTTATGAACGGTATGAAAGCCAAAATCCTTCGGGGAATAAGCGATGAGTGACATCGATATACAATTTGCCACTAAAGAAAACTGCCCATCAAGCAGCCAAATAAAAAAGTGGATCGTAGCAACACTTGCCGAGCAAAAAAGAAAGGGTTCTCTTGTTGTTAGAATAGTCAATGAAAATGAAATGAAGACGCTAAATCATCAATTTAGAAACAAAGATAAGCCTACCAATGTGTTATCATTTTCATGCCAACTTCCCCCTAACCTGCGCGGTGATATTTTGGGCGACATTGTCATTTGTGCCCCTGTCGTGGCATTGGAGGCTCAAGAACAAAATAAATCACTTACCTCGCATTGGGCTCATATGGTAGTACATGGTGTGTTACACCTGCTTGGGCACGATCATGAAAAAAATGATGAGGCGCATCTGATGGAAAACCATGAGGTCGCCATTTTAAATGAATTAGGTTTTGCTGACCCCTATAGAGTAGAAAAAAACGTATGAGTGATGACGAAGTTGTTGCGGATAATTCACCTTCTTGGTTAAAAAAGTTGACGCGTGCTCTTGGGACAAACCCTAAAACGCGTGAGCAGCTTATTGAATTACTGCGGGATGCTCAAAATTTAGGACTCATCGATCCTGATTCTTTGAGAATGATTGAAGGTGTATTACAAGTATCAGAAATGTGCGTCAGTGAAATAATGCTACCACGCTCAGAAATGGTCGTTGTCCACAAGGATGCCACTTATGAAGAAATCGTACCTATTGCTATTAAATCAGGACATTCTCGCTTTCCCGTTATTGGTGAGAATAAAGATGAAGTAATAGGCATTTTATTAGCAAAAGATTTATTAAACCATCCTTTAGAAAATGATGATGAACGTTTTTCATTAAAAGACATTCTACGTCCTGCCGTTTTTATTCCAGAAAATAAACCTCTTGGCATACTGTTAAACGAATTTCGTAAAAACCGTAATCATATTGCCATCGTCGTAGATGAATATGGTGGCGTGACCGGCTTAGTATCGATTGAAGATGTGCTTGAACAAATTGTTGGTGATATCGAAGATGAACACGATATCGAAAAAGATACTTATATCCGTAAACACAAAGATCATACCTATTCAATAAAAGCATTTACACCTATAGAGGAATTTAATAAGTTTTTTGGCTCGGATCTCAAAGACGACGAATATGACACTGTAGGCGGTCTTGTGCTTCATGGTTTTGGTCATTTACCAAAACGGGGTGAAACGACAACGGTCGAAGGGATCCCTTTTAAAGTTCTACGTGCTAATAATCGCCGCATACAGGTTTTACAAACAACCATATCACCACCAGAAGAAAAATAACGATTGATTTAAAAGGGATAAGTAATGAAGGAACTATACAAAAAAATCAAACCCTACTTAGTGTATGTGTTTGCTCTGCTGGGTGGCTGTATCATGCCCTATGCCTTCGCTCCTTATGATTTGGGAGTTAGTGCCATTGTTTCACCTGGTATCCTCATTTGGTGTTTAGCGAAACGCACACCACGCAATGCGTTTCTCATTGGCTTGTGCTATGGCATTGGTATGTTTGGATTGGGAGTGAATTGGGTCTACGTCAGCATTCATGACTATGGATATACTTCTGAATGGCTTGCTGCCGTAATCACCGGACTGTTTGTCCTCTTAATGGCACTTTACCCCGCGATTATGTCAGCGATTTTAAATAAATTTTTTAGTAAGCATGATATCGTCAAATGTCTTGTTATCTTCCCTGCTTTATGGACTATTTTTGAAATCATCCGCGGGTGGATGTTTACAGGCTTTCCGTGGCTGTTTGTTGGTTATACGCAAAGTGCCAGCCAATTACGTGCACTGGCGCCTATAGGAAGTGTCTGGGCAGTATCGTGGGCAACTGTTTTAGTTGGCAGTATTTTATACCTTATCATCGATTATTATTATGATTATAAAGATAACGCCAAACTTCGAAACCAACTGTTTGGCACCATGATTATTGTTTGGATTTGTGCATTTGGGTTAAGCCAAATCAAATGGACTCAAAGCACCGATCAAGGCCTAGATGTTGCCTTAGTACAAGGTAATGTCGCTCAATTAATGCGCTGGGATCCTGCGCATGTTGCTGAAATTGTAAAAACATATCGCGACCTTACTCAAGAAGCCCTCACCTCCAATCTGATTATTTGGCCTGAAGGTTCAATACCTATCCCTCTTCCACTTTCACTACCCTTATTTAAAGAAATGGGCGAACTGGCTAAAGCCAACAACACTGCTTTGATTGCTGGCGTTCCTGCTCAATTGTCTGATCAAGCCCATTACTATAACTCAATGCTAGCTGTTGGCATGGTGGGTGAAAATAATGAAGGATGCGAAAATATCGAAAAACCAGGCTGCATATACTACAAAGAACATTTAGTTCCTTTTGGGGAATATGTTCCTTTAGAAAAAATGTTACGAGGCGTTATCGCTTTTCTTAACTTACCCATGTCTAGCTTTGAACCTGGCCCAACCAATCAAACCCAGTTAATTGCGCAAGGATTTCGCTTTGCACCAGCTATTTGTTATGAAATTGCCTATCCTATTTTTGTACAACAGATGAGCAAAAATGCCCAATTCATTTTAACGGTAAGTAATGATACTTGGTTTGGCGAATCTATTGGACCTGAGCAGCATTTGCAAATTGCCCAATTTCGCGCCATAGAAACCGGCAAAAATGTGATCCGTGCCACCAATACCGGTTTTACTGCCATCATCGAACCAGATGGAAAAATCTTACCTAATAACATTGCAACAGCCTTTGAAGCTAAAGTATTAAAAGGCACTGTCACAGTAATGACCGGTGAAACCTTTTGGGTACGATTTGGCTTTTGGCCATTAGCTGGGGCGCTGATTGCGACCATGGTTGGTGGGTTTTGGTGGCAAAACAGAAAGCCTCATCCCAAAAAGAAACATTAAATCCTGTGCGATTGACCACTGTTGTAGGGTGGGCAAAGCTCTTAGCGTGCCCACCTCCTCTCATTTCTTCAAGACCATTTCTTCTTCTTAAATATTTGCGATTCTTGCTTTGGCTCTACAATCGGCGTTTGCATGTTTAACTCGGCCGCATGCTTTCCTTCTGAATATTTTTTAAACAACTTAACCGCAAAATTATAAAATGATAGCATCGTTTTACGCATGCGATGGCAGGCTGTAAATAATTTTTCAGTGGCTGTATAGTTGTGTCCTGGAGAATGTTTTTTAACAGTTAACTGATGTTCCTGAATGCTTTTCATATGAGCTTCAATAGATACTGCATCTTTGAATTGCTTTGAGAAAACAGCATAAAGTCCCATTTTGTGAAGTTCATTCTTTAATTCAACCTTATAATTTAAAAGCTGCGTCCCAAAATTATCCATCAGCTCAATCAGCTTATCTACCTCATTTGGAGCATAAGCTTTTCTCTTTTCTGAAATTTTAACAAAAATAGCCAATTCGTTAACAAGATTATCAATCTGAGATTTTAGAAATTCATTCTGAATTAAACTGCGTAACAGTTTGAAATCTGCGATGAGATGATTTAAGGAATCTTGTCTTATTTTGCTGTAGGCTTCTTCTAATTCGCGTTGTTCATGCTTGCTCATTCATCACCCCTTCATTTTTTAACCACATTTATCATATTAGAGCGGATTTATTAATAAAAGTTCAATAAAAATGCAAAATGAGGAACTACAAGTGACCTATTGGATTAAATCACAGAAACGGAGTTATTGATTTAATTTAACTTCTTCCGTACTGAGTTCAACTGAAATCCCATTGTCTGTTTTGCCAACAATTTCACCATTGTCTTTCCATTTTCCTTTGAAATTATAGGATTTTCCGTTTTCATCAACGAGATCAGTGCTGACATTTTTATTGTCATCTTTAAGCTCAACTTCACCGGCCAATGTTTTGCCATTACTTCCAACACCAGCAACACTAAATAACCGCGTTGTCGCATAACAACTCGTAGAAAGCATCAGGATTAAAAGGCATAGTGGTGTTTTCATAGTGAACTCCTTTATATAAGAATATTCTAACACCCTCTATAATTGACCTACCAACAAACAAACACATTCCTTCAACTCTTCCGCCGGTCCCGGATAGGCACGCTAAGAGCTTTGCCCACCCTACGACAGATCCAAGCGCGAATATTTCATCTCTGACCATCATGTTTCCTAATGGTGGGCATGCTAAATACTTTGCCCACCATGAAGGCTCATCATTGGTGGGCACGCTAAATGCTTTGCCCACCCTACGACAGATCCAAGCGCGAATATTTCATCTCTGACCATCATGTTTCCTAATGGTGGGCACGCTATAAGCTTTGCCCACCCTACGACAAACCCAGATCATTCATGTATTTTCAGATGTAGGGTGGGCAAAACGAAGTGTGCCCACCATGAAAATTCATCATTGGTGGGCACGCTAAAAGCTTTGCCAACCCTACGCCAACCCTACGCCAACCCCACAATTACTCCCATCATATTTGATTATCTTTGTATACTTGTACAATTTCATGGATGACCAATTCAAGCGTGTCTCGTTCAGGCGTAGTTATGATTTCTACAAAGCGACCTTGGTTGTTATGTATTAATATTCTCATAAAGTCTAACTTTATATCTTTAGTGATATCTTGTTTCGCAATAAAATAAACCAGGTCAATGAATTCATTGTTATTAATTATTGTTAATTGTTGTAGAAGCTCACGTGCATTATTATAATTCCGATTAGAAATTGCATCTTTTATTGGCTGATTTAAACTTATCATAAATCTGCACCTTGTATATTTCTGTATTATAAATGCGACAGATTAATTAGTTAATAAGTTCAAAATGTGAGTAATTACATATAAAAAAATGGTTTTTAATATTGCATTTCTGATGTAGGGTGGGCAAAACGAATTGTGCCCACCATCAAGCTTCATAATTGGTGGGCACGCTAAAAGCTTTGCCCACCCTACGAAAGATTCCAACGCGAATATTGCATCTCAGATGTAGGGTGGGCAAAACGCAGTGTGCCCACCATCATATTTCCTAATTGGTGGGCACGCTAAATGCTTAGCCCACCCTACGCAATCCACGTTTTCAAATTAAGTCAAAATTACAACTGTAAATTATGCATAACTGCATGCGATATTTCTTGTCTTTACAGATAATATTCAGCGAAAATATTTGGTGGGCACGCTAAAAGCTTTGCCCACCCTACAATATTATTTATTCTTAGTCCACAATTAGAATGGATCTCAAATATATCATGAGTGAATATCGTCGTTTTTATATAAAAGGGGGAAGCTATTTTTTTACATTAGTAACAAATGGCCGCCGACCAATTTTATGCTCAGAACCAGCTATCGGCAGATTGAAGGCTGCATTTCATTATACATACAAAAAATATCCATTTCGAATTGTTGGATTAGTAATTCTGCCCGATCACCTACATTGCATCTTGGAGCTCCCAGAACATGATTCTGATTTTTCAATACGTTGGAATCTCATTAAGCGCTATTTCTCCATGGGTATGAAAGGACAAACAAATAACCGTCGAGAAAAGAACATTTGGCAGCGAAGATTTTGGGAACATCTAATTCGTGACGAAAATGATTTTCAAAAATGCTTAAATTATATCTATTACAATCCTGTAAAACATGGATATACCAAAAGTGCATATGATTGGGAATATAGTTCGTTTAAGAGAGATGTAAATAAGGGATTATATGAGATAGGTTGGGGGACCTATTCTGAACCAAGTAATATTAGAAATATAGAGTTGGAATAAAACATAAGACTTGGTGGGCACGCTTCGCTTTGCCCACCCTACGATCCGCATATGAGCATTGTATGACCTGATGTAGGGTGGGCAAAACGAAGTGTGCCCACCATCGGTATTAATGCTGTCCTTTTTGCACACTACTGGCTCTTTCAAGATTATCCAATTGCGAAGCATCAACAATGTGATTGCCCGCCAAACCGAGCTGGAGCTTACTATTTGTTTTCTTCAATTGATAAACAGTTTCAGCCCCTTTCAAGGTCAGCTCATTGAACTGTAAATCTAACAATGTCAGATTTTTTAATGACGAAAATGTTTTCACTAGTGTGACAACACCCGCATCTGAAATGTTATTATGCGACAAAATGATTTGCTTAACCGTTGGCCAGATGGCAACTATGTCACGTGTTATGTCATTTAATTCATCATCTTTAATATTCAATTGACCTAAGTCGATCTGGTGATCATTCGATGTTTGAATTTTGTCTTTAATTTCTTTACGCATATTTACTCCTAATCTTTAACTATTATTTTAGACTAATTATCATCATTTTGAATATTTTTTAATCTAACTCAAAAATTTATTGGGATTCATGAAATATTGATACTAATACTATTACCCATGTAAACATATTAATGCATCAATGATGCAGTAAGTGCATATACTATGGGTGATTCTCCAAAATCAAATGCGCCACAAGCAATTGACATTAAACCTGAATTAAAACCTAGTGTCCAGCAAGTGGATAGCCCTGTGCAAATAGAAGATCTGATTGTAACAGGCGATCTTGCTGCCCTGAGTGTAGCAGGCCCAAATAAAGTGGCAAAAATGCCTTTGGGCGAATTTGAGTTGGCGGGCGCTAATACTAAAGATCAAACAACAAGACTCTTGACGTACATTAAAGATTTAAGTGGCGTTGCTGCAACGACTCACAAAAATCAAAATCTTGATAGTAGTGACAATATTAAAAAAGGGCATGAAAATAATATTGTACGAATGATAACCAATGAATTTTCATTTTTCACTGCCACTCCCTTAACAGCAGATGAGTTCAAAGCATTGCATGCGGAAATTCAAAAGCATGCTGCAACTTTACCTGAAAATTTACAACTCACTTTATCTTCTTTTGCAGTGCGAACAGAAGATAATAAATTGTTAAATATTGTAGTCAATGTTGAGTGTGGGAAAACGCCCAAGATCCATTGTTTTGCCAAAAATCAATTTTCTTCTATCGATCCCATTTATTATGATGTTGCTAAAGATGGTACTAAAACACCCCTACCTTATATCACCAAGACAGAAATGGTAAAGAAAATGGGGCCTGATGTTACCCCCAAAGTCTCACTGAAAGGACTTGATATTGGTTTTTCAAATGTTTTTGAATGCACAACAGCAGGTAAAGCAAAATTCATTGCTGCCATAGATGTTTGCTTAGACCATAAATATGGCACCGCAAAAGCGGAACTCAATCGTCAATTGCAAAGTGCTTTGACGCAAGCCAAAACCACTAAAACAACTGACGTATTACCTATTCAGATATCACATGTGTTAACGTCCAATTCAATAGGACTACATCCTGATTATGCTGTTGACAGAGTAACCCATGCAGATCCTTATCAAACGCCATGGGCATCAGCTGATTATGCGCAAACGGGAAAAATTGGAGCACCCGTTTTTGGCACACCAACAAGAGTGGCTATTACAAGAGAGAGACCCTGCAGCTTATTACCTGAAATGCAAATGGATCTCGTACAACAACATACTAATGAATCAGCTCTACACCTTTCAACATCCAGAGCAATTGACTATATCCAGACTACTCTCACCTCAACTGCTCAAAACGCTTCCCTTGATGTTTCTCAAAAACAAGAAAAAGCGCAAAATTGTGTTCATGAAACTTTGAGCAGCATTCATTCATTAGATGAACTGCAAAAATTATTTGAATACATTGAAACACAATCTAAATCAGTTGATAGTAAACCTGGCGCCTTATCCTATTTACGACAAGAAAAAGATGCGACACCCGGTTTTCCACCCAGATTTGAAAATATTGTGCATCTCATTCAGACACGTGCAACAGAAATGGCTACCAAATCAAATAAACTCGACCATCCTCTTTTAAATACTCTCAAAGAGTATGGCAAAAACTTTGAGATCCCTAAAAATGACAAATCTTATTTGGGAGCTTCGCTTCTCAATAGTTCTGTTCGAAATAGTGATCTAAAAGGCGTTAGTAAATATTTGGAAACAAAATCCCCTAATCTTCGTGATCCCAATGGGGATTTTGCGATTCATATTGCAGCAGAAAAAGGCAATGTTAAAATCTTAGAGGTATTGCTTCAAAAAGGAGCAAATCCTAATGTAACAAACAGAACACAACAAACACCCTTGGAATTAGCTATCGACAAGAACCAAGCTGATGTAGTGGAAATGCTACTTAAAAACGGGGCCGATCCCAATTGGTCCTGTAGCGATGGTAAATCACCCTTGATTGCTTGCATCATAAAAAATCAGAATCATGCAATAATCGATTCGTTATTAAAGCATGGCGCGGATCTTGATAAAAGAGACAATAATAAATTATTACCTATAGAAGCTGTGTATTTGCATGTTAACAATGACAAATACAAACTCCTCAATAAACTATTTACAGCTGGAGCAAAACCAGGACTTGCCAGTATTGAAGGGAAAACTTTAGTTCAGTATGGCTTAGAAAAAAATGATCTTAACTTATTAACCGTTATCTCTAACAGAATTATGTTTTCTAATGATGAAATTAGAAAGCATGAACTCTTGAAGAATCCGCCTGCTCCCGTTGTCGCAAGTGCGCCTGCTAAACCAGGCGTGGCTCCAAGCGCACCTTTACCTGCGCCAATGAAAGCTCCTTTAGCGCCTCCTAAACCAGACACAGTGATTGCTATTAAACCTGTATCACCTGCGCCAAAAGACGATATTGAGCCAATTGTTGGACACCCACCTGCAAGCCCAGGATTTCTGAGCAGTATTGGAAGTGCCTTTTCAAATCTATTTGGTTCAAGTAAACCAGAACCTAAAGCTTCAGAAAAAGCTAAAACGCTTCCTGAAGCGCCAAAGGCAGATCACATTGTTGTGGATATTGCACCTAAAGAGCCTCCCAAAACGCTCAATCCAGTTCCGGATAAACCTAAAGAAAAAGGGCCTATTTTGACGCAGATGAATTTGAATAAGGATAAACCGCCAACTGTTCCTCCCCCACCCCCAGATAAGCCCAAGGATGATAGACCTCGGATGCATTAACCTGGGGGCTAAGGATCTCATTAAAGATGCGGTGGTTTGGGATAAGCAACTTCTACGGCTTTATGCACTTGATCTTTGCTTAAATCAGCAGGTGGATGCAGCATTAAACTCTTAAACCTCTCAAATGCCTGCGCAAGTGGTGGTACATATTCAGTATACATTTGAGATTGCGGTTCACTGGTAAAGCTCTCGCATGCGAGCATTCTTTGAGAGGTTTTGGTAACACGAACATTAACGGTGACGGCTTTCATATCTAATTCCGTTAGTTCATCCCAAATAGCGACTAATCTGTCTTTTGCAGGATTTTTGTTTTCTAATGTTAAACCAAAACCTGCAGCACGAATATCTGGCAACATATTGGCAAGGGTCAGAAAATAAGAAAACCAGCTTTTCTTATTTTCAGGTTTTACAGTAATAAAAGTTGATAGTCCTTCTAATAAAGCATTGCATCGATTTAATAACGTTTTATTCTCTTGGGCTATCTTTGTATGAAAAGGCACCGGAATAAATTGAGCACCATCTTGATTGTTTTGAGTTGTTTTTGCCAAAAACTCTTGAGTGCGGCTTACATAAGCGAGTAATTTTTGTGCCGTTTTTGAATCATTGTTATCTCTTAATTTTTCTAATCGAGGAATCGATTTTTCAAGATTGGCTAATGCCACTTTATCGATGAACGCGGTAACGAATTTCGTTTCTGCTCGGGCAGGTCCTTCAAGCAATCTTACTTCTTTCTCAAAATAAACTTTTACTTCGTTTAAGAATGCGATAACTCGATTTATTAATGCAACGAATTCCGGCGTAAACTCTTGCGAAACTCCTGTTAACATCTTCTATCCTTACTATTAGTTTTTATGGTAGGGATGAATTCTATCGACCCATAAGATCGAAAAGCAATGGGTATCATAATTAGTCAAACATCTAAGTAGTTAGTTTGATTTCCCATAAAATTCTTCCATCATCCCCATACCTGAAGCCACCCCAATCGCCGCTCCCACCAATGCCCCAACAATTTTAAAAGGAAGTAGTGCAACGGCTGCCACCGCGTTAGTAGCGGCGTTGTTGGTACTACTACTACCGCCAGAAGTCGCAGCACAACCACACAACAAGGCCAGAGCAATCATCAAACAATACATTTTCCTTTTATTCATGTTATTTCCTTAAGGATTGGGGGAATGGTATGATGCTTTATTGGCTAACTATACTTTAAAGAAAAGCATGCAAGAGCAATATCACCCGCAATTAATTGAAAAGCAAACTCAAGCGTTCTGGGAATCGTCTCACAGTTTTACTGTGAAGGAAGATCCCAACAAGGAAAAATTTTATTGCTTAAGTATGTTCCCTTACCCAAGTGGCCATCTGCATGTAGGTCACGTCCGAAATTATACTATCGGCGATGTCATAGCGCGCTTTCAACGGATGCAAGGCAAAAATGTGCTCCATCCTATTGGTTGGGACGCCTTTGGATTGCCTGCAGAGAATGCCGCCCTGAAACATCAAGTTCCACCAAGTACGTGGACTTATGACAATATTGCGCATATGCGCCATCAACTTAAAAGTTTAGGCTTTTGTTTTGATTGGTCACGTGAATTTGCTACTTGTTCCCCCGATTATTATCGATGGGAACAATGGCTATTCATCAAAATGTATGAAAAAGGCTTAGTCTACAAAAAAAATTCAGTTGTTAACTGGGATCCAGTTGATCAAACCGTACTTGCTAATGAGCAAGTGATCGATGGACGCGGTTGGCGCTCAGGCGCCAAAGTGGAGAGACGCGCCATTCCTCAATGGTTTTTAAAGATAACAGCATATGCTGAAGAACTTTTGCAGTCGCTTGATCATATGCCAGGTTGGCCTGAGCAAGTGCGCACCATGCAACGAAATTGGATCGGACGCTCAGAAGGCGTGACTTTTCACTTTGAAGTAAAAGATGAAGCTTTCAACCCCATTGAAGTTTATACCACGCGCATTGATACGCTTATGGGAGTCACTTACCTTGCAGTTGCACCTCAACATCCACTTGTTGATATCGCGCTGAAAAAGAATCCTGATTTAAAAAGTTTTATCGATGATTGTCGTAATATTAAAGTGGCAGAAGCGGATTTAGCCACCCTTGAAAAAGAAGGCAAGCCAACGGGTCTTTATGCTTTACATCCGATTACAAAAGAGCCCATCCCAATTTGGATAGGTAATTATGTCATCATGGATTATGGCACCGGTGCGGTGATGGCCGTTCCTGCACACGATCAGCGCGATTATGAATTTGCTAAAAAATACCAATTGCCCATGAAAGCTGTTATTCGCCCCCTTGATGCCAATGAACCTACACTTTCTAAAGAAGCTTATACCGGCAGCGGCGTTCTTTTTCATTCCGGCTCTTTTGATGATCTCACCAGTGATGAGGCTTTAGTTAAAATAGCTGAATTTTTAGAAGGCAAAGGCCAAGGCAAGCGTCAAGTGAATTTCCGTTTACGTGATTGGGGTGTTTCACGTCAACGTTACTGGGGTGCACCCATCCCAATGATTGAATGCGGCCACTGTGGCACCGTTCCTGTTCCTGAAAAAGATTTACCGGTAAAGCTGCCTGAAGGTGTCACACCTCAAGGAACTACCTCAATTTTGACTCAAATGCCTGAATTTTATGAAGTCGATTGTCCTAAATGTGGCGAAAAAGCAAGACGCGAGACAGATACCTTTGATACCTTTATGGAATCTTCTTGGTATTACTTGCGCTTCACTTGCCCAGATCAAAATCAGAAAATATTTGACGACAGAGTGCATTATTGGGCACCTGTGGATCAATATATCGGCGGTATTGAGCATGCCATTTTACATTTACTCTATTCGCGCTTTTTCCATAAAGTGTTACGTGATATGAATCTTGTGAAAAGCGATGAGCCATTTACCAACTTACTTACCCAAGGTATGGTCTTAAAAGATGGCAGTAAAATGTCTAAATCAAAGGGAAATACGGTTGATCCGCAACCCCTTATTGAGAACTTTGGCGCAGATACTGTACGCTTATTTATTATGTTTGCAGCCCCCCCAGAGCAATCATTAGAATGGTCTGACACAGGTGTTGAAGGTGCTTTTCGTTTCTTAAAACGCCTATGGCGTTTAATTTCTAGTCATGTCATTGAGCAAGGTCTTGTTAAGATTTCGCTTTCGGCTCAAGACTTGACTGTCAAACAAAAGAATTTACACCGCCAAACCCACGAAACTATTTTAAAAGTCACTGACGATCTGAAACGTCGTTACACTTTTAACACCGCCATTGCCGCTGTGATGGAATTGGTCAATGCATCGATGCAATATGCTGTTGAGAATGAGACTGACAAACAGGTTAAACAAGAAGCGCTTGAGACTATCGTTCTGATGCTTGCGCCAATTGTTCCGCATATCACACATCAGTTATGGCAAGACTTAGGCAAGTCAGGCGCTATCATGGATGCCACTTGGCCAAGCGCAGACGTGCAAGCTTTGAAAAAAGATGTCGTCTCCATTGTGGTGCAAGTTAATGGCAAAGTTCGCGCTAATATTGATATGGCTACAGGTGCCACAGAAGAAGTGATGAAAGAAACAGCGCTCAATAACGAAAACATTATACGCCACCTAGATGGCAAAACTGTTCGCAAGATCATTGTTGTGGCAAATAAATTAGTCAACATTGTGGCGAATTAAAGTGATCATGCGACAAAAAATTGCTTTAACAATGTTTGTCATGCTCTCCTTAACACTTTGGGGCTGCGGCTTTCATCTGCGCCATAGTCAAGCACAATTGGGATTGAAATATCCGCAAATGTATTTACCCTTAACGGGTTCCAATACCATGCATCAAGGATTGTATCGCGCATTACTTGCCTCATCAATTCATGTCACTGAAAATGCGCAAAAAAATAAGACCGTCCCAACCTTGATAGTTTTATCACAAAATATTACTAATCTTCCTTTAGTGTATGGTCCAGATAGTGAATTACGTCGCGAACGTCTCAAAATGTCAGTTGTGTTTTCTTTTGAAGATAAACGCATCGAACGCGTTGAGCTTTATACAGAACGTGATCGGCAAATCAATCCCAATCAGCATTTGGGAGATAACGCCGAAAAAATTGTGATAGAACGAGAAATGCAAGCAGATATCATTAGCCAGCTCGTTCGATTTCTTGCAAGTCGCCCAAACTAATATGCGCACTACTCCTCAAGCTCTTGCTCAACAACTCGAAAAAAATGTCGCCCCCATTTATTTACTTTATGGCATGGAACCCTTTCTCATTGATGAAAGCGCTACACTTGTCCGTCAGCGAGTGCACAAATTGGGAGAAGTTGAGCAAATTATTTTAGCCCTGGATACTGAAGAAGAGTCTCTTATTTCTCAATTAGAGCAACCCTCATTATTTACGCAGCGTCGCCTTATTGAATGTAGAATAACAAAACCAAGTGCAGCGCTTGCTTCAAAATTAGCTCAAATCCTTGAAAAAACTTACCCAGACACTTATTTACTGATTCAGGCTGGGCAATTAACGCGTCAACATCAACAAGCAAAATGGTTTACGCAAGTAGAACAAAAAGGGGTTGTCATTCCTCATTGGCCGCTTTCACCTTCACAATTTTCTGCTTGGGTTGAGAAGCGTGCGACGCAACAAGGTCTGGTTTTAGATCCCCAAATGAGGCAGTTATTGCTTCACCATACTGAAGGCAATTGTCTTGGCGCAGCTCAAGAGATAGACCGCCTGCGGTTGTTAGCAGGCGCACCAGGTGAATTCTCTCAACAAAGTCAGTTTGAAGTAACTGATCTATGTAGTGCCGCTCTGTCAAAACAATCATCCCGGGTTATTAAAATAGTAAGCTGTCTGAAAGAGTCTGGAACGGCTTTACCACTTGTTATTTGGGCGTTGGCACAAACCCTACGCACACTACCACCGCAACGCTACATTTCCCTGCTCCCAGCTTTATCTGTGGCAGATAAACAATTAAAATCTGGTGATATGACAAGTGCTTGGAGAAATGTGCTCGATGTAAGCCTACATCTGTGCGGATCTCCAATTTTTTAAATGCTTATTTTTTGGATATTTTGCCAGTATCCCTCTGTTAACATTTCGCTTCTAGGTATATATTAAAAGTAAGGAAGATTGAATATAAAGGGGAATATGCAACAAACTAGTTTCAATGCTCTGCGGTTTACAGGTATTGAAAATCATTAGAAGGAAAACTATGAATACAAACGAGTTACTCAACGCTGTACTCAATGATCTTAGTGATTTAAAAGCCGTCCAAGTTACCCCTCTCGATGTTCGTCATATCACTTCAATAACGGATTACATGGTTATCGCCTCTGGTACTTCTAGTAGGCATGTTCGCTCTATAGCTGATAACTTAATCCACAAAATGAAAGAGCGCACAGTTCAACCCTTTGGTATCGAAGGCGATACAGAAGACGAATGGGTGCTTGTTGATTTAGGTGATGTGGTCGTACATATTATGCAACCCAGAACAAGAGATTTTTACAATCTTGAAAAATTATGGACAACAAGCCAACAGCAAGCTGTGGCTTAGTATTTAAATGCAATGCCAAATCTTAGCCGTAGGCCATAAAATGCCAAAATGGTGCATGCTAGCGTGTGAAGATTATTTAACACGTTTGCAACGTTTTATGAAATGCACTTTGGTAGAATGTCCTGCGGCGAGAAGACATAAAGCAGGTCATGTCGCTGATTATAAAGAAGAGGAAGCGACGAAAATCTTACAAAAAATCTCCCCTGATGATCATGTGATTGCCTTGGATGTTGCAGGCATAGGTTGGTCTACTTTAAAATTATCTGAGGAATTAGCCACTTGGCAGCAACGTGGTAAAGATCTTATCTTCTTAATTGGTGGGCCTGATGGCCTATCACAAAAATGTTTAGCACGCGCCAATCAACGCTGGTCATTATCAGCCTTAACGTTTCCACATGCTCTGGTTAGGGTGTTGTTGCTTGAACAGTTGTATAGAGCGGGAAGTGTCCTAACGAATCATCCTTACCATAGAGAATAGCATCACCAATGCTACGTGCCGCGAGATCCCGCGAACAAGTCGCGGGAAGTAGGAGGTGGAAGTTAGATTGGGAGGTTTTTGGTTGTTCAGCCTTTTTCTCTGGCACTAAATGTTTTGCAATAACACCCATATATTCTTTTTCGTGCCTTTTCAAAAGTGCTTCCCCAATGTGCTGTGTTCCAATCTTAATTGCAGGATCATTTTTGATCAGTTTTTGGCCAACCGGGCTTTGGTAGAATTTAATTAAATCTTGCATATCATCTAAAGTAAAATACTGAGCATACAAAGCGGCAAGATCTTTTATCGTTTCTGGTGAAAGAAATAATTCGTAAAAAAATTGTTCAAGATCTGCGATGAGTTCAGGTGTCATCGCTGCTTTCATTTTGGGATTATTTTCCATGTCTAATTTAAATTTTGCCACAATAACTTCAGCGGCATTCTGAGCAAAATGGGTTTCTTTTGCCCATTGCAATATCATTTGGGTATAAACTGGACCAGGATCTTCACCTATCGGTTGCGCTTGGGCCTTCCCACCCACTAATAGCATCAGCAAAAGCACTGTCATGAAAGTTAGATTATAGCTACCAAAACGTTTTTTCATTTTTGCCTCAATGCCATAGTGACATTCTTAATAGTATTATGTTATTTTTTCAACTTATAAAAAAGTCATCGTCTTCCATACTAAAAAATAAGCTAGATCTTGTTCAGGCACAATTTATTTTCTTGATTATAGAAAATCTCTAAATATAATATGGTCGCCTTACATTATATAGTTTAAGTTTGTTATGAAACTTTTTCCTAAGATAACTAATCCTAAAAGAACAGCGCTCATTAGCTGTCTCTTAGCGGGTTTTGTTTATACCTCTTCCACTTTCATAGCTATTTGCTGTTTTATGATGATTAGCATCACCTTTACCAGCATCATTATCTCGAATGCTCGCGAATTACGCTTGGAAGCATCTTTAAAACAAAATCCCCTTTTTTTAACCAAAGCTCAATCAGCAATAGCGCCAAACTTGGTCTCAGCTAAGGCTTTTTTACCTTCATCTTCCAATGTACCTGCTTTAAACGAAACTGTTAAGTCTCCTGAAGCAGTTACACAACTTCCAAAACTAAAATAAACAGCTTGAGCTGACTTTTACAACAAGCGATACTGTGACAACACTATGCATAAACACCAACATTTACACTCACGTTTTCAAGAGAAACGTCTCATCTCCCAACGCGCTGTTATTGGGATAATCCTCATTGGTATTATGATTGTCATTTTATTAGGGCGTGTAGCTTATTTACAAATAACCGATCATCAAAAATATGCCACTCTCTCAAATAAAAACCAACTTCGTCTTGTTCCCATCCCTCCTCCGCGAGGGCTTATCTATGATCGTAATGGTAAACTATTGGCGAAAAATGTACCCGCTTTCCATTTAGCCATTATCCCTGAACAAGTCACTGATATATCTCAAACCCTCGATGAACTTAACAAAATTATCCCTATTGATAGTGAACAGCGTCAATTATTTCTTGATAAAACCGCTCACAGCCCCAAACATCAACGACAAATTATCAAATTGAAACTGTCCGAAGAAGAGGTAAGTCGTTTTGCTGTGAATCAATATCGATTACCTGGCGTTGTGTTAATGGTCGATCTTATTCGTGACTATCCTTATGGTGCACTCCTTGGACATGTTTTAGGTTATGTCAGTGAGGCCAATAAAGATGATTTAGTCAAAATGGATAAAAAGCGTTATGCCGGAACTTATCAATTAGGAAAAACGGGGCTTGAAAAATTTTATGAAAATCAATTGCAAGGTTCACCTGGCTATCAACAAATGGAAACAGATGTTCTAGGGAGAGAAGTTCGAGCACTCTCTACCATTCCTGCGACATCAGGTGCTGATTTACATTTAACTATCGATGTCGATTTGCAGCAAATCGCAACGCAGGCTTTGGGCGAAAATCGCGGCGCTATTGTGGTGATTGATCCTAACAATGGAGAGATCTTAGCACTTGCAAGTACACCCACATTTGATCCAAACCAATTTGTACGCGGGCTTGACCATAAATCATACCAAGCACTTAGACTTGCACCTGACCGACCTCTTTTTAATCGTGCCATACAAGGACAGTATCCTCCTGCATCAACCGTAAAACCCATTGTTGCATTAGCAGGATTAAGCACTCAAAAAATAACTACTGGGCAAAAAGTATTTGATCCGGGTTGGTACCAATTAAATGGTGTTGGCAGGTTATATCGAGATTGGCAAGAAAAAGGACATGGGTGGACCGATTTAGAAAAATCCATCCGTGAGTCTTGTGATATTTATTACTATATCCTTGCTGAAAAACTTGGGATCTCACAACTTTCTTCCTGGTTTTCGGATGTGGGATTAGGCAAACTCACTGGAATTGATCTTCCTGGGGAATTAAAAGGGAATGTTCCCACAAATGCTTGGAAGAAAAAAACCTACGGTACTGTTTGGTATCCTGGTGAAACACTCATCACTGGCATTGGTCAAGGATATATCTTGGCAACCCCATTACAACTGGCAACAGTTGCCTCATACATTGCTATGCGAGGTCAGGCATATGGTCCTCATCTCAATAAAGAACTTACTCCAAAGAGATTACCTACCCTCAAAATACCCGATGAAAAAAATTGGGATGCTATCATCGAGCCAATGCATCAAGTGACTCAACATCCAAGAGGAACGGCTTACAAACACTTTTCAGGTTTTACGATAGATGTTGCAGGAAAAACAGGCACCGCACAGGTGTTTGGCTTAAAAGCAAATGAAAAATACGATCACGATAGCACTGCACAACATTTACGCGACCATTCGCTTTTTATTGGTTTTGCACCAGTGAGCCAACCCAAAATTGTTATTGCGGTATTATTAGAAAACCAACGCGCCAGCGCGGCAGTTGCCCGCAACGTGATGGAAAAATATTTAACGGAAACCCCTTATGCTGAGCCGAACGAAATACCCGCCGCATCTTAATCCACCTAAGTGGCGACGTTTACCAGGGGTAAAACTGCTTGGTAATCTCAATTGGGATGGCTGGTTGTTTGTGCTCATTGGCTTATTACTCGCCCTGAGTTTTGGTTTAATATATAGTGCCAGCGGACAAAAAACGGCGATCTTGATCCGACATGGAATCCATGTTGGTATTAGTTTTGTTGCTTTTTTTGTCATGGCTCAGATTTCACCTCGCACCTTCAAACAATGGGCTCCCTTTCTCTATGGGATTGGTATCATTCTATTACTCAGTGTCCTTATCTTGGGGACCGCAAGTAAAGGAGCGCAACGTTGGATCAATTTAGGCGGTATTCGCTTTCAACCATCAGAATTCATGAAATTAGTTTCACCTTTAATGCTGGCATACTACTTATCAAATAAAACATTGCCGGTTGATAGGATGCCTTTGCTCATCAGTCTTGTAATCATTTTTGTGCCAGGATTATTAATTGCTAAACAACCTGATTTAGGAACCGGTCTTTTAGTAATTGGCACAGGGTTTGGTGTCTTATTCTTTGCGGGGATCCGTTGGCGCTTAATTATTAAAATGTTTGCTTTAGCTTTAGCCGGATTACCTTTGCTGTGGTGGGTTTTACATGACTATCAACGCCAAAGAGTCATGACTTTTCTCAATCCAGAAAGCGATCCCCTTGGTAGTGGCTACCATATCATTCAGTCCAAAATTGCGATTGGATCGGGTGGGCTCTATGGTAAAGGATGGTGCTTAGGGACCCAAGTCCAACTCAATTTTCTTCCCGAACGCACTACCGACTTTATCTTTAGTGTATTAGGAGAAGAATTCGGCTTTATCGGGGCCTGTGTACTTTGCTTATTGTATTTTGGCGTTATTCTTCGCGGCATAAAAATCATGATCCAAACCCAAGATACTTTCAATCGTTTAGTTGCAGGCGGAATTGTGTTTGGCTTCTTTATTTGTTTCTTTATCAATATTGGCATGGTAAGCGGTTTGCTTCCCGTGGTTGGTTGTCCTCTTCCATTGGTCAGTTATGGCGGTACTTCCCTGGTGACGTGGATGGCAGCTTTCGGTATGCTTGTAGCCATTCAATCTCAACAAAAAATTTCGCCAAGGTAGGCAACATGCAAAAAAGTAGTATTTCTCAATTTTTCATCTCATTAATTTGTTTATTGTTTCTAATTTCTGCGAACGCCCACGAAAAACCGTTAACTGATCGTGAAGATGTTAAAGCCTTTGTTAACATGATGGTGAAGAAGCATCACTTTGATGCGGTGCAGCTAAAAAGTTGGTTAAACAAAGCAAAAATTCAACCCACTATTTTGACCACCATTTCTAAACCCGCTGAAAAAATGCCCTGGCATCGTTATGAGCCAATTTTTCTGACTCAAAAGCGAATTGATGAAGGGGTGGTCTTTTGGAAACAAAATAAAGCTGCCTTAGCAAAAGCTGAAAAAGAATATGGGGTACCAGCAGAAATTATTACTGCCATTATTGGCGTTGAAACTTTCTATGGTAAACATGCAGGCCAACATAGTGTGCTAGATTCTTTAGTCACCTTAGGCTTTGATTACCCCCCACGCTCCAAATTTTTCCTCTCTGAGCTAGAAGAATTTTTGCTGCTTGCTCGTGAAGAAAAATGGGATCCCACCACCATTAAAGGCTCCTATGCCGGCGCAATGGGTAAACCGCAATTTATTTCGAGTAGTTACAGACGATATGCCATTGATTTCAATCACAACGGGCAACGTGATCTGATGAATAATGTTGATGATGCTATTGGCAGTGTGGCCAATTACTTCAAGTTAAATGGGTGGAAAAAAGGAGACCCAATTGTTCTTCCTGCTAAAGTAAAAGGCGAAAAATTTAAAGCAGTCTTAGCAAGCGGGATGAATCCTAAACCTGATCTTACCATACAAAAAATGACACAATTAGGCGTATCAGGACCAAAGGTAACCCCTCCCAATCAATCTTTTGCGCTGATTGCATTAGAAGGAAAAACGGGACCCGAATATTGGTTAGGCGCCCAAAACTTTTATGTGATTACACGATATAATCATAGCAATCTGTATGCGATGGCTGTTTATAATTTAAGCGAGAAAGTCAAAAGCGCTTACCATCATTCAGTTAATGCTTGAAGGAAGCGAAGGGAATCATGCCAACATTAAAACCATTACTTAAAGGATCCTTACTGATCCTGACTTTGCTCCTTGGCGCTTGTAGTCATCATGGTGCCCACAAACCATCCATGAAAGGCAAAGGCAAAAGCAAAGACGCTTACGCGCAGGAGCAAGACGATGGTGATGGCCCACCTGAAATTGATCTTGATGTGACCCATATTCCTAATGCGACACCAAAAATTGAGCCAATGAGCCGCTACGGCAATCCTTCAAAATATGAAGTCTTTGGCGTAAATTATCATACCATGCCGCGTAGCAAGGGCTTTGTCACTGAAGGAACCGCCTCTTGGTATGGTCGAAAATTTCATGGCCAACGAACTTCAAGTGGCGAACCTTATGACATGTATGGCATGACGGCTGCTCACAAGTCTCTTCCTCTACCAACCTATGCCAAAGTAGAAAATCTTCGTAACGGTAAAGAAGTGATTGTTAAGATCAATGATCGCGGCCCTTTTGTAAAAGATAGAATTCTTGATTTATCTTATGCCGCAGCTAAAAAATTGGGGATCCATGCCACAGGAACTGGCAAAGTACGCGTCACGGCTATCGATCCGGTTGCTTGGCATAAACAACAAAAAGAACATACTCGTCTGGCTTCAAAATCAAAGAATGCGGGTAAAAAATCCACTAAACCAATTCAAGTAGCTGCTAACTCAACGGCAGCTAAACCTACCCAAGTGCCCTCGAACAAAGCAACAACGGCTAAACCTACTCAAGGGGTTTCTGCAAAAGCAACGACGGCTAAATCTGCTCAAGTGGCTACTAAGTCAACGGCTGCTAAACCAACTCAAGTGGCTACTAAGTCAACGGCTACTAAACCAACTCAAGTGGCTACTAAGTCAACGGCTGCTAAACCAACTCAAGTGGCTTCTAGTAAAGCAACTTCTAAATCTACACCGGCAGCAAAAGCAAGTAAGCAGATTTACATACAATTAGGTGCGTTTAGCCAAAAGACCAACGCTCAAAAATTAGCTGATCGCGCAACGACTCTGACCCAAGCACTGAATAATGTGGACGTGCATGTTTTACCAAGCAAAAAAGCGAACAAAGATTCCTTTAAAGTGCGCGTTGGGCCGCTGAAGGATGAAAAGGTAGCTCAAGATCTGCAGAAGAAATTGGTTGCCTTGAATGGAACCACGCCGCCTAAAGTCGTCTACGAATAGGAAAGGGGTCAAGTATACCCTTGACCCAGGTTCATCATCATTCTTTCAGGTTTTACAGATCCATCGAACAACCTGGGTCAAGGGTATACTTGACCCCTTTCCCATCAGATCATGCCGCCCCTACATTAATTTACCAATGACGTGTTAAAATGGTCCCAGAATACCGTTTTTCATTGTTATATTGTGGGGTAACTAACATGATTCGTTCTGCTTCAAAGTGGTTGGGTTTCCTAAGCTTTCTGATACTCCCCTCTCTTGGATGGGCTAATGCCGCTATAACGGCTGTACCTACGCCACCGGATATTTCCGCAGAAGCCTATGTGCTTATCGATTTCCACAGTGGTAAAACCTTGGCAGAAAAAGAATCACATAAACGTATTGATCCTGCCAGCTTAACCAAAATGATGACCATTTATGTATTTGACCACGAGCTACAAAATGGCCACTTTAAGTTAGAAGATGAAGTTGCCGTTAGTGAGAATGCTTGGAAAACCGAAGGGTCACGCATGTTCGTCCCTGTCGGCAAAAAAATCCAAGTAAAAGATCTGCTACGCGGCATTATTATCCAATCAGGTAATGATGCGACTGTTGCACTTGCTGAATATACTGCTGGATCCGAAAAAGCTTTTGCTGATTTAATGAATCAATATGCACAACGTCTTGGTATGAAAGATACCCATTTTGTGAACTCAACAGGGATCCCCAATCCTGAGCATTACACAACCGCACATGATCTCAGCTTATTGGCAACGGCTATTATTTCTCAGTTCCCAGAAACTTATAAAATTTACTCTGAAAAATGGTTTACCTTTAACGGTATCAAACAACCCAACCGTAATCGTTTGCTCTGGCGTGAACCTTATGTTGATGGTATCAAAACAGGTCATTCAAGCACTGCTGGTTATTGTTTAGCTGCTTCTGGCCAAAAAGATAACATGCGTCTGATTTCTATTTTGGTTGGTGCGCAATCGGAAAGTGACAGAACAGAACAAACCTTACAGTTATTACGTTTTGGTTTTCGTTTCTATGAAACACATCATCTTTTCCAAGCCAATACCACCTTAAATGAACCACGAGTATGGATGGGTGATCGTAAAAAATTATCTCTTGGGATCAATCGTGATCTCTACATCACTATTCCTCAGGGTCAATACAAAAGCTTAGACGCTAAAATGAATATTGATAAAAGCCTAACAGCTCCCATCAATAAAGGTGAAAACCACGGTAAGCTGGTTGTGAAATTAGGCGATGAACTTATCGCTGAAATGCCTTTGGTTGCTTTAGAAAATGTTGATAAAGGCACTATGTGGAATCGTTTCTCAGACTATGTCAGCCTTGGATTCTATAAAATTTTGAATCCTGCAGATGAAGCGGCAACAGCAACAGCTCCAACAGCAACAACAGCTGCAGCAGCAACTACGCAAGGTACCTAATGACTGCAAAAGATGAAAGTAAAGAAGGTAAGCTGACATTTCCGTGTCAGTTTACCCTTAAAATAATCGGATTGGCGAACGCTGAATTTGAAGGCGAAGTTCTACAAATCTTGCGCCAGCACTTCCCACAAATGGGTGAAGGCGCAATTAAGACTAAACCCAGTAAAAACGGTAAATATTTGGCTTACACAGCCACTGTGACTGTCATTAGCCAACCCCAACTTGATGCAGCCTATCAAGATCTCAGCGCAAGTCCGCTCGTGTTGTTCGCTTTATAATGAATATCGTTAAGTTTTCAGAACTTCAGCAGTACGATGTTCTGTTTGCGCAAATGCGAGCCTTTACCTTAAGCCGTACTCCAGAAACTGAAGATACTTTATGGTTGCTACAACACACGCCGGTCTTTACACAAGGTCAGGCTGGCAAGCCAGAACATATTCTCAATGCCGGAGATATCCCCATTGTTCAAAGCGATCGGGGCGGTCAAGTAACCTATCATGGTCCAGGACAGTTAATGATATATACCTTGTTTGATTTAAAACGATTAAACCTTGGGATTAAGGGATTTGTGCAAAAATTGGAAAACACGGTTATTCAATTATTAAAGCAATATGACATTGATGCCCACACCCAATGCAATGCCCCAGGCGTTTATGTGGATGGCGCTAAAATTGGCTCAGTGGGAATACGTGTACGCCATCATCGCACCTATCATGGCATGAGCTTAAACGTAAAGATGGATCTCTCTCCTTTTACGCGAATTAACCCTTGTGGATTTTCGCAATTAAAAATGACCCAAATCAGTGATTTTATTCCTCATATTTCAGTGAACGAAGTAATGAAAGACATCCAACCACTGATCCTTAAAAACTTTACCCCAGTCGTTGGGCTTAATAATGCCCTTGGAGCATGTGCATGAACAATAAACAACGTGGCGAAGAAAAATTTGCTCGGATCCCGATTAAGATCGTTCCCATGCAAGCCAATGAGCGCAAACGACTCCCAGAGTGGATCCGTATTAAAGCCCCTATTACACCGGCTGTTAGCAATCTCAAAGCATTGCTTCGCGAACACAAGCTTGTGACTGTTTGTGAAGAAGCGGCTTGTCCTAATCTCAGTGAGTGTTTTAATCATGGTACCGCTACTTTTATGATTATGGGGGATAAATGTACCCGTCGTTGCACTTTCTGTGATGTCGCTCATGGACGCCCTGATGCGCTTGATAAAGATGAGCCACTCAATCTAGCAACTGCTTTGGGTAAAATGGGTTTGAAATATGTGGTGATTACTTCAGTCGATAGAGATGATTTACGCGATGGTGGCGCCAGCCATTTTGCAGCCTGCATACAAGCTGCCCGTGAACATTGCCCCCAAACCAAAATTGAAATATTAGTGCCCGATTTTAGGGGCCGTATGAATGTGGCGTTAGAAAATTTAAGCGTGGCGCTACCAGATGTTTTTAATCACAACCTTGAAACGGTTCCGCGCTTATATAAACAAGTCAGACCTGGCTCTGATTACATCGAATCGCTCAAACTGATCCAAGCTTTTAAAGCAAAATTCCCTCATATCCCTACCAAATCTGGAATCATGTTAGGTTTAGGCGAAACCAATGAAGAGATCTTAGAAACACTAGCCGATATGCGCAAATATGATTGCGACATGTTAACCCTTGGCCAATATTTACAACCCAGTCGCTTCCATATGCCGGTTGATCGTTATGTTTCTCCGCAAGAATTTGGTTTGCTAGCAGAACAAGCCTACAAACTTGGCTTTAGTAATGTAGCCAGCGGCCCTTTGGTTCGCTCTTCTTATCATGCAGATAAACAAGCCAAAGGGGAAGCTGTGAGTTGAGAAGCAGGATTCAATGGCTAAATGCTCTTATTTTCTTGACTTGGGATTTCTCAGCTTGCTTTTCATTTTCATCACTACTTGAGGCCTCACTATCTGGCTTTCTTCCACGATATTTCATGGGATCTGTGGATTCCATTCGTTCAGTTCCAGGCTCAATGATAATTTTCTGAAAAAATACTTTTTCAAACGCTAATAAATCAATAATATAGGTATCATATTGAATTCGTTCTTCATCAGATAACGATAAATAAGCGGCTTTTTTTTCTGCTTCATCTTTAATTGTAAGGATCTTATCCCATTTTATTCTCATCTCTTCAGGATATTTTGCATCAAATGCTTCATAGACTAACTCTGCGCCGGATTTTCTTGGACCACTTTGTGCCATAAATTTTCGCACCCTTTAGTTTGTGATTAAGGGCGGATTCTATCATTTTTTATGACAAGTTTGAAGGCTGTATATTGACACTTCTACGAGCCGCGATTTATTCGCAGCATCCAGAATGGAATGGAAGTTTTTATGGAAGCTCTGAACATTTCATATATAGTTCGTATTTAGCCGTTCCCTTTTGAGCTTCAATTTTAGCGGTCCAGAAACTCAATTCTTTGGTTTCTTTAAAATGTTCATTTAAATTAACCATTTCAGCCATACCAAAAATATTTCCTTGCTCAGCAAGAGGTTTCACTTTCTCTTCAAGACAACGGTATCTATCGGTTTCTGCTTTATCAATTTCAAGACGATTTTGAGGAGGATGGTTAATTTCATAATCTACCCACTGTCCATAACATTGGGCATAGACTTTTCGCACTTCTTTTTTTTCTGGGATCTGACAGTGTTTAATATTAAAGGCTAAATCATTTTTTTCCCATTTAAGATACGTTAAAAATCCTTTATATATTAAATTTTTATCTTGCTTTGATAGCGTTTCAAGATCTGGGATCATATTTAATTCGCATTGTTCATCAAATTCACATTGAACAAGCATTTTAATGATTTTATATTTCCCTTCTAAACTTTTTTTCGTATCTGAAACATTTTCTGCGACATCATCTAATTTATCAAGAAGATTAACATCAACCGCTGCAGCCAGAACTTTATATGACATAAAAAATGAACAACATAATAGTGAAAGTAATGCCTGTTTAAACATTGAAAACCTTCTTAAAAACCTGTTTTTTATGTAAGAAACTTAGCAAATAACTACTTGTTATGCCATGTCTCAAGGGTTTCTCAGCTAATTAACAACGTTAACACTTGTTAAATAACCAGTGTTCTGATTAATCAAACAGCGACAATTTGGCTTAATTCCTTTTCATTTTGCGCTTAACTATGATAAAAAGCCTCATCTTCTCAAGATGTGTTGAGAAGAAAAGACCAACAAAGAAGGAATCCGAATATGTCGTTAGCAGGAACACTCTTTACTAATGTCTCAGATAAAGCAGTAGATGCTGCACCTGGTATTTTAGGAACTGTTGCAGAAACAATCGCGCCAACAGCAACTGATGCTGCAGCAGAAACGGCAACACAAGCAGCAACACAAGTTGCAGCAGAATTACTAACTCAAGGAGCCACAACGGCAGCAGGAACCGTTGCTACAGAAGCTGAACGAAAAATGACTGAAACAGCCGCTCAAACGGCAGCTGCGGTAGCGCCAGATTACTTTGCCCAATTTACTGGTTTTTTTACTGATACTGCACCGTCATATGCAAAAGCAGGTTGGGATGCTGTATCCCCTCATCTTCCTGAATTAAGAAATAATTTAATTGTGAACAATCCTGTGATCACTGGCATAACCATTGGCGTTGGCGCTATTGGCGTAGGTTTATTTTTTGCGCATCGTCATGGCGCACTACCTGACAGACATACGCCTTCAAGGCTAAAAGAAAGATGGAATCATAGACATGATGGTAAACATAAAGAACAAGGTATAGGTCAACAACACGTTTCAACGACAAGTTCTAACCCAGTGGACTCTACAGGAACTGCTGAAAAACTTTCTGATAGTGGCGAAACGATTGTGAAAGATGAGAAAGGCGAGGAGAAAAAAGAAAGTCGTGCTCGTACTCCTAGCCCAAGCCGGCAATAAAAAAAGAACCCGGCAGCAATTGCGATTGCAATTGCTGCCGGGCTTCCCCCGCCTTCCTATTCCTCTTCCTGTACCGTAATTTTCCTTTGATGTTTGCCTTCATTGGCTTTTGGCAGATGAATCGCTAAAACGCCTTGTTTTGCTTTGGCTGAAATTTTACTACCATCTACGGTTTCAGGTAGCGTAAATTGCCGGTAAAACTTGCCATAATTTCTCTCCAATCGATAATACTTTTTATCTTTATCTTTTTCTTCCTTAAAAGTGCTGCGCTCTCCGCGCACGGTTAACG
This sequence comes from uncultured Pseudomonadota bacterium, assembly GCA_963829835.1. Lineage (GTDB taxonomy): Bacteria > Pseudomonadota > Gammaproteobacteria > Berkiellales > Berkiellaceae > Berkiella. The sequence goes on along the minus strand of CAWHKC010000004.1, from coordinate 1,879,676 downwards.
TATTGCCTTCCATATCGATTTGAATATCTTTAGGATCGACCCCAGGTATATCGGCATAGACAACAAATTCGTTTTCTTCTTCTTTAATATCTACTTTCGGCGCCCACGCTGTTTCTGATGCTAATGATTCGGTTGGTTTGTTCCAGCCCATTAGCGGAAACAATTCAGTTTGCAACTCACGAAGTAAATTTGATGGTTGATGACATCTATAGTTCATAGCTTCCTCCACTTACGATTTATACATTTCTGTTTGTCACAATAATAAAATGGGGATGGGATTTTTGTTTTCAAGGGTAAATTTTTAATATTTTAGTGTATGTACATACATGGGTATTGGCCTATATTTAAAGGTTTGTTTCTTTTTAAGATCCTGTATGTTAAGTTAGGCACGTTTTTTTACTATAAATAACTATAAAAAGGAAAATTTCATGTCTGCAAAGAAAAAAGCGATGCCAACAAAAACAAAAAAAGCGGTTAAAGCCGTAAAAGCATCAGCGAAGCGCGCTCCAAAAATGGATGCTCCTAAGAAAGCTAGAGCAACAGCTAAAGCTGTAAAAGCCGTTGTAAGCGCTAAATCTCTTGTTAGCTTGTCAAATAAAGCTATCAGCCAAAAACAATCAAAATCACAAATCTATGCTGAAATTGCAGAACTCGCCCAAGTTAGTAAGCAAGACGCAAAAAATATTATTTCTGCTATTAGAAACATGATTGAACGTCATGTTAAACCAAAAGGATCAGGGGAAATCGTTATTCCGGATCTCGGTATTAAAGTTCGTCGAATTCAAAAGAAAGCTTCCAAAGCGAGAATGGGTCGCAACCCTTTCACCGGCGAAGAAATTCAAATTGCAGCTAAACCTGCTAGAAAATCAGTTAAAGTATCTGCCATGAAATCTTTAAAAGCATTGATGGAAGAATAATCCAATGCCAATCACAATTGGATTTTAGGCTTAATTAAACGCCTAAAATTCAATTGTGTAGCAAAAAAATATTAGTTGCCTAAATTATATTTTTACTGATTATCCTGCCCTATTATCCACTCATCGTAATTCCCTGAAATTCAGTAGATTGCTAAAAATTATTCGTTAGAATCGGTTTTTTACATCAACATCAAATGTGAATAAGGGGATATCTCTCATGGCCGTCAATCCAGAAAACTTAATCGAACAGTTTGCTACACTGCTTGAAGAAAGCGAACAATTAGACTCCCAAGATTTCGCTAACCGAGCAATTGATCTTATCGTCATGCTCAGTATGGAGCCCTCCTTGAACGACACCTTGAACCAAATCAATGCGAAAATATACTCCATTATTAGAAATGCTAATGAAGTGAAATTTGATGCTATGGCAAGCGGTACCCAATTAAATATCTGTGCTGCCAATCAAATTCGTGAATTAAAAAATAGGGAGTATCAATCCTCAAAGTCGATGCATTAAACAGTTTACCTGCCAAGTGGTGGTTTACAGATCAAAAAACATGTTATATATTAAAAACTGATGCTAATTAATTTAAGCGACTAAAACATGACCGCATTCTTTCAAACTCTATTCGGTTCCTATCGATTTAGCTTTTATCGATTTAAAAGCTATCGATACGTCATGTTTTTTTACTCTTCAAAAATACCGAATAGAGGCAAATCATGGAACAGTTACTTGGCACGATTGAAATTGGATTAATCTACGCTCTGGTTGCGATGGGCGTTTATATCAGTTTTCGACTCATCGATTTCCCCGATTTAACCGTAGATGGCAGCTTCACACTAGGTGCCAGCGTTGCCGCGGTCTTGATATCAACCCACCATCACCCCTTATTTGCTACTTTAATGGCCAGCATTGCAGGTGCAAGCGCAGGCGCTCTCACAGGCTATCTCAACGTTAGATGGCAAATTCTTGGATTACTTGCCGGTATTCTCACCATGACAGCTTTATATTCCATCAATCTCAGAATTATGGGAAAACCTAATATTTCGATTTTGAATGAGCCCTCCCTTTTTTCACATGGTTCAATATGGCTTATTATGTCACTCATTGTTATAGCCTGTGTTCTTATTCTCATTTGGCTTTTTGCCACTGAGTTTGGATTAAGCATCAGAGCCATTGGTATTAATCCAAGAGTAAGTCGAGCATATGGTATCAGTGTTGGAAAAATAAAAATAATTGCTCTTGCTTTAAGTAATGCGCTTGTCGCTTTTAGCGGCGCGCTCTTTGCGCAATCTCAAGGGTTTGCTGATATCTCTATGGGAACTGGCACGATTATCGTAGGCCTTGCAGCAGTCATTATTGGTGAATCATTGCTTCCTAGCAAAAAAATGGCGATAGCACTCATTGCTTGTATTATAGGTTCCATTTTATATCGTATAGCCATTGGGTTTGCTCTGAACGCACATCATATCGGTTTGCAAGCTTCTGATTTAAATATCATGACAGCAGCTCTAGTTGCCCTCACCATGATTGTGCCCAAATTCAAAATGAAAGCAAAAAGGGTGTCCCATGATTGAACTTAACAATATCCATGTCATATTCAATCCTGGCACATTACTTGAAAATCATGTGCTTAAAGGGATCAATTTAACCGTACAAGAAGGTGAGTTCGTTACTGTTATTGGCGGCAATGGGGCCGGTAAATCGACCTTAATGAATATTTTATCAGGCGATATACTTGCAAATAGTGGCGATGTCATCATCGATCAGCAAAAGATCACCAAATGGCCAACTGTGAAACGGTCAAAAATAGTGACAAGAGTTTTTCAAGACCCCATGGTCGGGACATTCTCCGATCTCACGATTGAAGAAAATTTGAGCATTGCTTATAAACGGGGCCAAACAAGAACTTTAAGATTTTCCTTAAACACTAAACTCAAAGAAAAACTCAAAACCGCTGTTGCTGAGCTGAAAATGGGTTTAGAAAATCGTCTTAAAGATAACGTGGCTACATTATCCGGCGGACAACGCCAGGCATTAAGTTTGATAATGGCAACGCTACAATCGTCAAAAGTATTATTATTAGATGAACATACAGCAGCGCTTGATCCTAAAATCGCTAAAAATATCATGGAAGTCACCAATCACATTATCCATAATCACCAATTAACCACGTTGATGATCACACACAGCATGAGCCAAGCATTAGCTTATGGCACACGCACCATTATGATGTATCATGGTGAAATAGTGAGAGATATGAAAGGCAAAGACAGAACAGCGCTGTCACCAGATGATTTAATTAAATATTTTGATTTATGATCTTACGCGCGCGGCCTATCCTCGTAAACAGGTGGCTTGATAGTTAAATCTGAAACATCCCAGCCTCCGCCAAGGGCCATAATAAGCCCAACGGCAGCATTCATACGTCGATAAGCAATATCATTGGCGCCTTTTTCAGCTGTATACACTGTGAGTTCTGCATTTAATATATCTGATAACTGCGCCGTGCCCGCTTTATATTCATTCATAACTATTTTAAGTGTTTTCTTTGCCGTTTCCACGGCTTCATTTTGCTTTGCCATTTCTTTATCCAATATACGCAGCGATACAAGATTATCTTCAACATTTTGAAAAGCCGTTAAAACAGTTTGTCGATAGGTGGCCACGGTTTGATCATAAGTTGCGCGCGCAAAATCTACTTTGGCACTGCGCAATCCGCCATCAAATATGACATCGGCAAGCGCAGCCCCTACGGACCAATAGCGAGCCGGCTTGGTAAATAATGTCTTTATAAATGAACTTTCAAAACCTTCTGCCCCAGTTAAGGTTAATGTTGGAAAATAAGCGGCAATGGCTACCCCAATTTGTGCATTTGCTTGGGCAACGAGCCTTTCTGCTTGGGCGATATCCGGCCGGCGTTCCAACAAGGTTGAAGGTAAGGCAACAGGAATAAAGGGTGGCTCAACTTTCACTACATTAACAGGAATAGAAAAACAACCTGGGGGTTGTCCTGTTAAAACAGCTATCGCATGTTCATATTGAGCACGTAGAATGCCATTGTCGATAGCTTGTACTTGTGCTAGTTCTAGTAAGCTTTTTACCTGAAGAATATTAGCTTGAGAAACAGTTCCGGCATGATATTGATTTTGTGTAATCTTTAATAATTTCTGATAATTTTCTACTGTATCATTTAAGACTTTTTGATCACCATCTAAGCCTCGAAGCTCAAAGTAATATTGAGCGAGTGAGGCTTGCATTGATAGTTCAACAAAAGCAAGCTCGGCCTTACTGGCTAGTGCACCATCTACGGCTGCTTCAACGGTTCGACGCACGAGGCCCCAAATATCAGGGGACCAACTTCCATTTAAGCCAACAGTAAAATCATTTACAACGGGCTCTTTTTGGATAACCTTTGTTGCTAACGACCCAAGGGTAGATCCTGCTTGGGTTGGCGTTGTGGCAGCAGAACTTTGCGAACGGGTCGCTGTGATAGAACCACTTATGATTGGAAAAAAGGCAGCGCGTGCTTCTTGAACCAAAGCAAGCGCTTCTTGATATTGTGCTGCAGCCACTTTAATGTTTTGATTTGAAATATTTACCCGCTCTTCAAGTCCATTGAGGATTTCATCATTAAAAACTAACCACCATTTTCCTTTATCACAATCATCTTGCGGAGTAGCTATTTTCCAACCCTCTGGTGCTTCTTTATATTGTTCTGGCACAACAATTGTAGGCTTTTGATAATCTGGCCCTACAGCACAAGCGGTTAATAGCATAAGCATGGAAATAACGAACCAATGTTTTTTCATGAATGTATTACCTCAGACGGAAAAGGAGGTTCTTGACCTGGAAATCGCTTTCTCCATTTTCGCTTACTCCACAGCGCTAAATTCTCAAACTCTAAATAAATCACGGGTGTTGTATATAAAGTTAACATCTGGCTGAAAATTAACCCACCAATAATGGCTATACCTAAGGGGCGCCGTAATTCAGAACCAACGCCAGTTCCAAAAGCTAACGGCGTAGCGCTTAACAAGGCTGCCATGGTGGTCATCATGATCGGACGAAATCGTAAAATACAAGCCTCATAGATTGCTTCTTTTGAAGATTTGTTTTCAGTGCGTTCCAGCACCAAAGCAAAATCAATCATCATTATCGCATTCTTTTTCACGATACCAATCAGCAAAATGACTCCAATTAAAGCAATTAAGCTTAATTGTGTATTGGTTATTATTAACGCAAGCAATGCACCCACGCCTGCAGATGGCAGTGTCGATAAAATAGTGATGGGGTGAATGGTACTTTCATAAAGCATCCCCAGAACAATATAAACGGCCACTAGCGCTGCCAAAATTAAGTACGGTTCTGATGCTAAAGAGGCTTGAAACACTTGCGCTGTGCCTTGAAAAGATCCACTGATGGTTCCTTCTGGTAGATTCAATTCACCGATGGATTCGTTAATCATATCAACCGCCTGCCCCAACGCTATCCCCGGTGGTAAATTAAAGGATAAGGATGCTGCAGGGAACTGACCTTGATGGCTTACCTGTAATAATGTATTGCTAGGAGAAAAACTGGCAAAAGTGGCCAGAGGCACATGTTGGCCAGTAGATGAATTAATATAAATATTGTTCAATGTTTCAGGTCTTTCCCAATACTTTGGCGCAACTTCCATGACAACATAATATTGATTCATGTTGGTATACATCACAGAAACCTGACGTTGTCCAAAGGCATCGTATAAAGTATTATCGATTTGTTGTGCTGTGATCCCAAATCCTGAAGCAGTATCGCGATCAATTTTCACATATTCTTGCAAACCAAAATTTAGCTGGTCACTATTTAAATCTACTAGTCCTTTTAAAGTTCCTAATTTTGCCATGACACGTGGCGACCAGTAGTTTAAGGTATCAAGATCAAAAGCTGTGATTGAATAGATAAATTGTGAATTACTTTGCCTACCACCTATTACTAAATCTTGAGCTGATTGTAAATAAAGATCCGCTGCGGGAACGACTTTTAATTTCTCTCTAAGACGATTAATCACTTCTTCAGATGACACTTCTCTTTCTGCTAGCGGTTTAAGTGCAATATATAAATTGCCCGCATTACTCGTTTTATTACCACCGGAGCCGATAAACCCTGTGACGGTTGCAACCGCAGGATCTTCGCCCACGATTTTCACATAAGTACTAAATTTTTCTTTCAACGCACTAAAAGAAATATTTTGTTGCGCTTGAATCGAACCCGATATTCTTCCCGTGTCTTGCTGTGGAAAAAATCCCTTTGGTATGATGTTATATAAAAGAATGGTAAAAGCAATCGTAATTGCTGTAACTAGCAGCATTAATTTAGGATGGTCCAAAACCCATGCCAAAGTATGACCATAGTAATCTCTTATTTTAAAAACAAATCCACGATGCACTTTGTCTTGTTCTTCCGTCGTTTGAGACCTTAATAACTTAGCGCACATCATTGGCGTGACAGTGAGTGATATGATTAATGACATCAAAATGGCTATTGACATGGTGATGGCAAATTCACGAAATAATCGTCCGACAATCCCACTCATTAACAATATCGGTATAAACACTGCAATCAATGAAATACTCATCGAAAGCACGGTGAAACCCACTTCTTTGGCCCCTAAAAGAGCAGCAGCAAGCGGCTTCATTCCTTTTTCAATATGACGAGAAATATTTTCAAGAACAACAACAGCATCATCCACCACAAAACCTGTTGCGATGGTTAGCGCCATTAATGATAAATTATCGAGCGTAAAACCTAATAAATACATGACACTGAAGGTTGCTAATAATGATAGCGGCACCGTTAAACTAGGAATTAACGCGGCACGCGCGTTTCTTAAAAAAGCATACATCACCATGACGACAAGAAATATGGCAATGATCAAAGTCAACTCTACATCATGCAACGATGCACGTATCGTTGTTGTTCTATCCAACATCACCGTCATATCTATTGCAGCAGGAATAGCGCTCTTTAACATTGGCATCATTGCTTTAACATTATCTACGGTATCGATAACGTTCGCACCAGGCTGCTTAAATAAAATTAAAATGACAGCAGGTTTACCATTCGCAAGACCCGCATTTCGCAAGTCTGAAACTGAATCGACTACCTCACCAATATCCGATAATCTAACAGGTGCACCATTTTTATAACTGACAATAACGGATTGATAATCAATGGCTTTAAAAATCTGATCATTGGTGATTATTTCTGAGGTTTGAATACCATCATTGATTTGACCTTTGGGAATATTAATATTAGCGTCTTGAATTGCTGTGCGTACGTCTTCTAACGCAATACCATATTTGTTAATGGTATCAGGATTAAGTTCAACTCTGACACCAGGAAGAGAACTCCCTCCCACTATAACCTGACCTATACCTTCTACTTGTGACAATTTCTGAGAAAGAATCGTCGAGGCCGTATCGTACATCTCACCTGGTGTATAGATATCAGAAGTAAGCGCAATGATCATAATGGGTGCGTCGGCTGGATTTACTTTACGATAGGTGGGCTGACTTGGTAAATCAACCGGTAACTGGCTACGAGAGGCATTGATTGCAGCCTGTACATCGCGCGCAGCACCATCAATATTACGCGTTAAATCAAATTGCACCGTAATGCGGGTAGAACCCAGCGTGCTAGAAGAAGTGATCTCGGTTATCCCTGCAATATGTCCTAGTTGACGCTCAAGAGGCGTTGCAACCGAACTAGCCATAGTCTCAGGGCTTGCCCCAGGTAAGCTTGCTTGAACACTCACCGTTGGAAAATCAATTTGCGGTAAAGCAGAAACGGGTAGAAATTTAAAAGCCATTATTCCTGATAACGCTAATCCTATCGCTAGAAGCGTCGTTGCAATTGGCCGATAAATAAAGGGGGTTGATATACTCATGACTGCTCTATTGCATTTTCTGGATAGTGCTCATCTTTATTTCTCACATAGCGAGAGAGTCTATCAAAGGTCAAATAAATCACGGGGGTCGTATAAAGTGTTAATAATTGGCTTAATATCAAACCACCAATAATGCTAATACCTAAAGGTTGACGCAGTTCATGACCCATACCACTACCAAATGCCAATGGAACTGCGCCTAGCATCGCAGCTAAAGTTGTCATCAAAATGGGTCTAAAACGTAATAAACAAGCCTCATAAATAGCATCATAAGGCGATTTATGACTATTGCGTTCTAAATCAAGCGCAAAGTCAATCATCATAATGGCATTTTTCTTGACAATACCAATTAATAAAATAATACCAATCAACGCTACGATGCTAAATTCATTACCCGTCAACATCAGAGCAAGCAATGCCCCCATGCCTGCTGAAGGTAGCGTTGATAGAATGGTGACAGGATGAATATAACTTTCGTATAGTACCCCCAGCACAATATAGACCACGATGATGGCAGCCAACACCAACCATCCTTCATTGGCCAACGAACTTTGAAATATCTTCGCCGCGCCTTCAAAGCTGGTTTGAATATGACTTGGAAAACCAAGATCTTCTTTTGCTTGATTGATAGCCGTAATAGCATCCCCCAAAGCGGCATTAGGAGCTAAATTAAACGAGATGGTAGACACAGGAAATTGCCCTAGACGGCTAATTAATAACGGACCCGTTCCTTGTGATATTGTGGTAAAGGTACTTAAGGGGATAGAACTCCCGGTTGCTGAATTTAAAAAAACGTTGTTAAGGGCTTTATTCATTTGCTGTAATTCTGGTAAAACTTCTAATATCACATAATATTGATTGAGTTGCGTAAACATCGTTGAAACTTGTCGTTGTCCAAAGGAATCATAAAGTGTGTTATCAATTTGTGAAGCGGTGATCCCAAGACGCGAGGCGGTATCTCTATCAATTAAAATGGTTGTTTGTAAACCCCCGTTGAGCTGATCGCTGGCAACATCTCGTAGTACTTTCTCTTGTTGTAATTTATCAACTAATAAAGCACTCCACTTTGATACATCTTCTGCATAAGGCGAACTAATGCTATATTGATATTGAGTACGACTGACTTTGTCATCAATCGTAATATCCTGTAAAGCCTGCATGTAGAGCGTTATCCCTGGCACTTCATTTAATCTGGTTTGCAAGCGACGTATCACTTCTGAAGCTGAGTCTTTACGCTCGTCTAGCCCTTTGAGCGTAATTTGCATGTTACCGCTATTAAGTGTGATATTATTGCCATCAATACCAATAAAGGATGATATATTTTCAACAGCGGGGTCTTCTAAAACGATTTTCCCAAGTGCTTGTTGACGTTCCTTCATCGCTTCAAAAGAAATAGTCTGAGAAGCTTCTGTTATTCCTTGAATAACCCCAGTATCCTCTAGCGGAAAAAATCCTTTAGGGATGAAATAGGCTAAAACAAGTGTGATGACAAGCGTCAGCACGGCTATGATTAAAACGCCAGGTTGATGTTTTAAAACCCATTTTAGAGAAACGCCATATTTTTGAATGGTTCTATCTAAAAGATCTTCTGAAATCCTTTCAAACCGACTTTTTTCACCCTCTTTTTTATGACGCAAAATACGGGCACATAGCATAGGAGTTAGAGTCAAGGAAATAAAACCAGATAATAAAATAGCGACGGCTAACGTAATTGCAAATTCACGAAATAATCGCCCAACCACATCTTGCATAAATAATAAGGGGATCAGCACCGCAATTAAAGAAACGGTCAACGAAATAATGGTAAAACCAATTTGTTCAGCACCTTTGAGCGCAGCTTGAAGTGGTTTTTCTCCTTGTTCAATGTAGCGCGAGATATTTTCTATCATAACGATAGCGTCATCTACCACAAAGCCTGTTGCGATAGTCAATGCCATCAAGGTGAGGTTATTGATACTATATCCTAATAAATACATCACACCAAAAGTACCAATCAATGATAGTGGAACGGCAATGCCGGGTATAAATGTCGCGGGCAAATTGCGCAAAAACAAAAATATGACTATCACCACTAACACAACTGCCAGCACCATTTCAAATAAAGCATCCTCGACAGAAGCGCGAATAGTATTTGTTCTATCGGTTAATATGGAAACTTCTATGCCACCTGGCAAAGTCGCTCTTAATTTAGGCAATAGCTTTGTTACTCTATCAACAACTTCAATGACATTGGCTCCAGGCTGACGTTGGATGTTTAAAATAACCGCTGGCGTCTCATTCATCCAAGCTGCTTGCTTAACGTTTTCAGCGCCATCAACCACCTCAGCAATATCACTTATTCTAACAGGCGCACCGTTTTTATAGGCGATAATGATTGGCTTAAACGATTCGCTGGTTAACAATTGATCATTGGCATTGATGGTATACGCAAGATGTTTACCATCAAAATTACCTTTTGCAAGATTACTATTGGCTGCTGCAATACTTGATCGCAGCGATTCCATAGTAATCCCTAAAGCTGCCAAAGCATTTGGATTGACCTGAATTCTCACAGCAGGTCGCTGTCCACCACTGATGCTGACCAAACCGACACCGCTTAATTGTGAAATCTTTTGTGCGAAACGTGTTTCTGCATAATCTTCCACTTGTGGCAGGGGAACTGTCTTTGATGTTAAAGCAAGCGTCATGATAGGCGCATCCGCGGGATTCACTTTACTGTAAACTGGCGGATTAGGTAAATTAGTGGGTAAAAAATTGGCAGAAGCATTGATAGCCGCTTGAACTTCTTGTTCAGCAACATCTAATCCCATATTCAGATCAAATTGTAAGGTAATTAACGAAGCACCGCCCGAACTGGTGGAAGTCATTTGATTCAAACCAGGCATTTGTCCAAATTGACGCTCCAAAGGAGCCGTTATTAAGGAAGTCATGACATCAGGACTGGCGCCTGGATAAAATGTGGAGACTCGAATGGTTGGGTAATCCACTTCCGGCAGAGCAGAAACCGGTAATAGTTTATAAGCCAAGATCCCAGAAAATAATAATGCCACCATCAATAATGAAGTGGCAATAGGTCTTAAAATAAAGGGGCGAGAGGGATTCATTTCGATTTACTCGAAGGGGAACTTTTTGGCGTTTTTTCTTTGACTTTATCTTTATCTGGATTGGAAACAATAACAGTTGCACCATCTTTTAATTTATCAGTACCCTCTATCACAACAACATCCTCAAGAGTAATACCGGATGTGATAACCGAGTTATTACCTGAAACAAAACTAACAACAACCGGTACTGATTTTACGGTTTTATTGTCCGCATTTAATTTATAAACAAAATCGCCTTGAGTTCCATGCAAAATAGCAGGTGTAGGGATCAATATGGCCTGATCGATTTGCTTGACCAACAATTTAATATTGACAAATTGATTTGGAAAAAGGCTATCATCATCATTTTTAAATACCGCTTTAAGTTTGACGGTGCCAGTCGTGGGATCGATTTGGTTATCCATCGTCAGCAGATTTCCTTTTGCTAAGAGCTTATTCTGCGAGCGATCATAGGCTTCACATATCAGTTGCTTTTTTGCTCTTAGTTGTTTCAAAACCTCAGGCACATTGTCTTCAGGAAGCGTGAACACAACGGTGATAGGATTAATGTTGTTGATCACAAACATGCCTGTTGTTTCTGAAGTTTGCACAAAATTACCTGGGTCCACTAAACGCAACCCGACTCTGCCATTAATAGGTGAAGTGATACGGCAATAAGCCAAATTCACTTTAGTTGTTTCAACTTGCCCTTGATCAGATTTAACTGTTCCTTCGAGTTGCTGCACTAATGATGATTGTGTATCTAAGATTTGTTTTGAAACTGAATCTTCTTTCCAAAGCATTTGATAACGTGCTAAGTCTGTCTTGGCATTGGCAAGTAGTGCCGTATCATGTGCCAGCTGTCCTTCAAATTGCATGAGTTGAGCTAACAAGGAGCGCTGATCGATTAGCGCTAATAAATCCCCCGCTTTGACCATCTGCCCTTCTTTGAAAAACACTTTGTCTAAGATGCCATTCACTTGGGTTACCACAGTCACTGTAGTGGTTGGCGTCACAGCGCCAAGTGCATTCAGATAAACAGGAACACTTTCTTTGTGGGCTTTGGCAACCACAACCGTTGTTTGCGTTGCGTGTTGCGATTTTTTGGGAGTTCCTCTGCAGGAGCGTAATGACAAAATGACGATAACAATTAAAGCAATGATAACAATGATAAATAACATTTTATGAGCAAAGCCATGCTTTTTGGCTGTATGTTGGCCAAGCTCGCTTCCCTGAGATGGGGGTTTTGATATTGGTTCATCATCCATGATGTATTTTTTTATCATCTCTCAAAGAAAATAGGATTTTAAGGGTTATACCCTCTCTATTAATATAGGTAATGATTCGAGTAGGTACAAAGATAGAAGTCTTAAAGTGTTATTTTATATACGTGTATTTACAATTTATTACTTTAACAATTAAATTACGCCTAAAACTGTTAATAATTTCAATATTTTAGTTAAAAAGTGTGGAAAGAATCATTGCAGGCAATATGTTAGATTGATAACATATATATTAGTGGCATATACGGAGGATTTATTCAGTGGCAGATCCAAAGCCGTTAATCACTATGCTAACAGCACTGACTTCACAAAGCGAAATGAATAAAAGTGAAAAGACCATGCTGCTTAGTCTTTTGCAGAAATTCATTCAAGGTAAATCTGATCCTCATGAATTACTTATCGGTTTAAATATGATTGAAAAAAATTCAATCAATAACTTTTCCTCTCAAGAGTTGATCAATCAAATTAGCGTTATTATAGAGCAGTTCAGAATAGCCTATCTAAATGAAGCAAGATTAGGCCAAAGCGGTAGTGTTTCAAAGGTAGTTCAATATGAAATAACAACCTGGCCCAAAAATTGGGGGGCTGTGGGTGATTATTTTTTTGTTCCTCCCCTCGCTCCTGATGCAACCCCAGAACAACAAGAAAAACACGAAAAATTATTACAATTGAGAAAAAAAGAACAGCTTCGAGGCAAAGAATTAAGGGTAGAATTGGGAAAAGAAGGTCTAGCAAAATTATATGAGGGTACAGATGAAAAAACCGTTATTGGTTCAACTGTAGCAAGAGAAGCTTTTTTAAGCTATTTGGCAAGAAGAAAGGAGGCAATGGCAGCGCTACCGGCAGATAAAACAAATACAAAAGAAATATCGATGGAAGAATTGCTTGGGGAAGTAGGTATACAAAAATATATGGCTGCTCTTACTGAAGAAACAAATTCACAAGCTTTTAGAAATGCCGTTATGCTGCAGTCAACTAGGCACTATGAGGGAAAACAATGGGAAGAACCCAAAGTGATCATTGGGGCAGGTGCAACTGGCTCTGGTAAAAGTCATGCTCGCGATCAAGTTGTTGCAAGCATCTCAGAGGAGAAAGATAAGGGACACCCAGGAAATGATGTCGTTTCAGTTGATGGTGGTATAGAACGCGAAGTTTCTCAAATTCGTATGTTAACGTTACAAGTTGCACTGTCAAAAGGGTATAATGGCATTGATGACTTGCAAAAGGTCTCTGAGAAGATTGATATCAAAATAAAAAGCAAAATCCAAAAAGCAGTTATCGCTGCAAATGAAGCCAAAGAAAGTCAATATCAAAAAACGCTTACACAACACCAAAAAGATCCTAGCAAACCAATGCCTCCCAAACCTAAAAAATTTAGCCTCTATGTGCCTGTTACGTTTGCCAACCCTAAAGATAGTATTAAGCTATTAAAATCATTTAGTGTAATAAAGGCTCTCATGAGAAATCCTGGTTTTAAGCCCTTATTTATTTTTGTGAATACCAATCCCACGCAAATTGAATATTTGGGGAAAAATCGAGCATGGCGCAAAGGTGAACTAGCCTACCCTGAAAACGACATACGATTGGGGAGTGTCATTGACAAAGTAGAGCCAGGTTGTGAATCTAAAGCGCATAAACCAGGCAATATAGAAAGAGGAAATTCAAACTCTCAAGATGCATTGAAGGAAGCTAAGAAAGAAGGTATTGAATGTAAAATTGTTGATAACGATTTAGTGCATTTAAAAAGCACCATCATCAATAGTGAAAAATATTGGGTAATATGTACTGATCCAAAAAAGAATGATGATGAAATAAAATTGTCACGTCGAGATTTCGAAAGATGGCAGAAACTATGTGAAAACCAACATTTTAAAGCAAATAATCCTTTGGAAGAATGGATAAAAAATCCCGCCAATCGATCTGCTTTGACTATCATTGATTATGACGGTCAAAGGAGTATTGAAGAACATATCAAAAGTTCAAAACCCCTTGCTAAGCGACATGTCGATATACAAGATTCTCCCAAACCTATGCCACGAAATCAATCGAGTTCTCTACCACCACTCGTACCGCAACGCCTCACGCCGCGTAATATCTCTGCTCCTTTGCCATCAACGCCACGTCATGTCAGTGGAACCAGCTCTATGCCACCTTCACGCCCACCACCAGCACCACCAGTTCCAGCACGTACCGGACGTCCAGAGCTTGAGCTGAGTGAAAAAGGAAAAGCCCTTTCTCATGGCTCAGCTGAATCTTTGCGAGCCAGACAAAATCAAATTGCAAAAGAGATCGCCGCTTTAAAATCAAAAAAAGATGAAGATAGAGATGATGATAAATCTCCTCATGGAATTAAATAATCACTCACATTCCAGCTTTTGGGTTTTCACTTCAAGCGGAAGTGGTCCAATCAAGCCTTTTTTATTTTGACCATTGGAAATCGTCACTTCTAAACTACATTTATCGGATTTTAATAGATAGCCATCTTTTGTTTCGGTAACAGATTTGATCCAATTTACGGGACCTAATTTATCGTATACTTCTTTTGATTCCATGACGGCTTTAATGCGACGCATGCTTTCTGCCGTTGGAGGAAGAGCAGCAAAGGCTGCTTGGGAGAGGAGTAAAAAAAATATTAAATACTTTCCTTTCATAAAAACTCCTTTTAACCCCATTTTTTACTGAGCTGATGAGGGATTTCAATTTGATCTAATATGCGCGCTACCACAAAATCAACAATATCTTCTACTGTTTGCGGTTTGAAATAAAATCCAGGGCTTGAAGGCATGATACAAACCCCTAACCTAGCAAGATTTAGCATATGTTCAAGATGAATTGCCGATAGTGGCATTTCACGCACCACAAGCACTAACTTTCCTTGTTCCTTGAGTACCACATCAGCAGCGCGTTCTAACAAATTATTACTAGCACCCAAAGCAATGGCTGATAAACAACCCGCACTACAAGGACAAACAACCATGGTTTTTGGAGCACCGCTGCCACTGGCTAAGGGGGAGTACCAATCATCCTTTCCATAAACTTTTATTTGAGAGGGGGCACTTTGGAAACGCTCTTGAAAAAATTCAGCTATTTTCTGTGGATTGCCTGGTAACTTAAAATCGGTTTCGTCGTTGATAACCATCAAGCCGGCAGTTGAAATCACCAGAGAAATATTCACATTGGCACGCACTAATTGTTCAAGTAAACGCAAACCATAAGGCGCACCGGATGCACCTGCAAATGCCAATGTTATTTCTCTTTTTATCATACTGTCTCAGTTTGGGCTAAAGCATTTAATAATCGTTGGTGTAAACCATCAAAGCCACCATTGCTCATCACTAACACATGATCTTGGGCTTTTACCATGGGAACCAAAGCATCAATAATGTGTTGAGTATCTTGCATCACATGCACGCGATCTTTAAGAGGTGCCAAAATTTCTTTCACATTCCAGGACACTTTTGGTGATTGGTAGATCAAAATCTCATCAGCATCTTGTAGCGCTTGCGGGAAATCATGTTTATGTGTACCCATACACATGGTATTGGAACGAATATCAACAATTGCGATAAGACGTTTATTGCCAATTTTAGCTCTTAATCCGGCAACAGTGGTACGTATGGCCGTGGGGTGATGCGCAAAATCATCATAAATGGTTACCTCATTGATTTGCCCGCGAACTTCCATTCGTCGTTTAACCGATTGAAATTGTCCTAAGGCTTCAACAGCTACGGCTGGTTTAATACCGGCATGCGCACTTGCTGCAATAGCGGCCAAAGCATTATTGACATTATGCTCGCCAATCAATTGCCAGTTGACTTCACCGAAGCTTTTCCCATGATGAAGTACTTCGAATACGCTGCCATCACTGACTTTTAGTTGAGCTTGCCATTCACCATTTGGTCCAAAAGATTTTACTTCACTCCAACATCCCATCTTCAGTACATCCTGTAGGGCTGTATCAGTTGTTGGAACAATCAGTGCGCCTTTGCTTGGGACGGTGCGAACCAGATGATGAAATTGTTTTTTGATATCGTCTAAACTATTAAAAATATCGGCATGATCAAATTCAAGATTATTTAAAACACATGTCTTGGGGTGATAATGAACAAATTTAGAACGCTTATCAAAAAAGGCACTATCATATTCATCCGCTTCAACCACAAAATAAGGATCTTGGCCCCATTTTGCCGACACCCCAAAATTGGCAGGGATCCCACCAATCAGAAATCCTGGATTAAAACCGGCATAAGTTAAGATCCAAGAAATCATCCCTGTGGTTGTCGTTTTACCATGCGTTCCCGCAACCCCGATCACCCATCTATCTTTCAATAAATTTTCGGCTAACCATTGTGGGCCAGATTGATATTTGATGCCTTCATCAAGAACATATTCAACGGCATCGATACCCCGTTTTAGAGCATTTCCTATTACCACAACATCGGGACGTTGTTGTTGAATGTGTTCTCGTTTATAACCTTCTTGCAAAGTTATGCCTAAACTTTCTAATTGCGTGCTCATCGGTGGATACACATTTTCATCAGAACCACTTACTGTAAAACCCCGCTCACGAGCAAGGCATGCTATGCCACCCATAAATGTGCCACAGATCCCTAAAATATGAATATGCATTATCTTCTCCTAATCTGAATTCGGTGATGTTTGCGTCGACGATTCAGGTGAAGCTTGCGTCGTCGATTCAGGCAAAGTTGGTAAATATGCGCTCAGAATAAACTGAATTGGTAATGAAGAAACTATCAAAATACCAAATGTCATTAACAGCGCACTGGCCAATTTCATGTCACAAGAACGCCTAAAAATATAGGCCTTGATGGCAACATTCCATGTGAAGAAAATAATTTGTAAAACAGCTTGAACACTTTTTGTGGCTTGTGCACTTTCAGGTATTAATAATAATATGATTTTTAACAAGACAGTTAATAACAATTCTGTTCCAAACCAACCAATAAGCACTTTATTCAATCGTGCAGCGACTTTACGTTGTGCAAGTAGGACAAAAATAAGCCCTATCAATACGATCAATGATAACGATGATGCCAAAAAGACTTCTGCACCTGAGGCACCTTTTAATTGATTAAGGGTAAATACATTCAACCCTAATTCAATAATAATTAACAAAACCAACATAATCATGGAATAAGGTAATTCAGCAGGACTACCACGCAGCCGGCAAAGGTTGATTAATCCACGAAAAGTTTGATAAACAGTATTATTCATATTTCCATCTATTTAGCATATTAACTTATCAATGCTAGCAATTTTTATTCAAAAAATGTAACCTGCCACCATAAAAACTGGCAAAGGAAAACAAATATGGCTCTCAAAAATGCATTTTACGCACAATCTGGCGGTGTCACCGCCGTTATCAACGCCTCTGCCTGTGGCGTGCTTGAAACAGCACGACTACACACCGATAAAATCGGTAAAGTTTTTGCAGGCAAGAATGGCATTATAGGGGCATTAAAAGAAGAACTTATTGATACCTCTACCCTGCCTTCTTCATTAATTGCACAGCTACGTCATACGCCTGCCGGTGCTTTTGGTTCCTGTCGTTATAAACTAAAAGGCCTCAAGGAAAACCGCGAAGAATATGAACGTTTAATTGCTGTCTTTGAAGCACACAATATTGGATACTTCTTCTACAATGGCGGCGGTGATTCACAAGATACGGCCAATAAAGTGTCCCAGATAAGCCAGGAAATGGGGTATCCTATCACGTGCATAGGGATCCCCAAAACGGTAGATAATGATCTTCCCTTTACTGACAATTGCCCTGGATTTGGTTCTGTAGCTAAATATGTCGCGGTATCCACTTTAGAAGCCAGCCTTGATGTTGCCTCTATGGCAGCCAGCTCCACTAAAGTCTTTATTCTTGAAGTGATGGGCCGTCATGCAGGCTGGATTGCTGCGGCAGGTGCTTTAGCCCAACCGCATGCTAACGGCGCACCTCATATTATTTTATTTCCTGAAATTCCGTTCCAGAAAGCCGATTTCTTGCAAAAAGTGCAATCCACCGTCAAAAATAAAGGCTATTGTGTGATTGTGGTTTCAGAAGGCACGCAACATCCCGATGGAAAATTCTTAGCTGAATCTGGCCTAAAAGATGCCTTTGGTCATGCGCAATTAGGTGGCGTTGCGCCTTACTTGGCGCAAATGGTTAAATCAGAACTCGGTTTCAAAAATCACTGGGCAGTGGCGGATTATCTCCAACGCGCAGCACGTCATATTTCCTCAACAACCGATGTTGAGCAAGCGTATGCTTTAGGTAAAAGCGCCGTTGAATTTGCTATTGCGGGTAAAAATGCAGTGATGCCAGTTGTGGTACGTGATTCTGATAGTCCTTATCGTTGGCACATCGAAGAAGTTCCGCTTTCTAAAGTGGCGAATGTCGAAAAAACCGTACCACGTGATTTTATTACCGAAGATGGTTATGGCATTACTGATGCTTGCCGACAATATTTGCTGCCATTAATTGCTGGTGAAGCTTATCCACCGTATGAAAACGGTATGCCACAATATGTGCAATTGCCATTGGATACGGTGGCAAAGAAATTGAAGGAAGAGTTTGCGGTGGCCTGAAATATCTTAATCTGACGTAGGGTGGACTAAGCGCCACCCTCGTTTCGACCTAGCTCCAATCATCCCACAAGAACTTTTTTAACTACCTCATTGTCACATGTATAACAGACTGATGATCTTAAAGTGAGATGGTATGGTAGAACCTGAAAAATTTTCAGATGAAAAGCGCCGCAAGAATGCAATCGCGGCTGAACGAAGATTTCGTCAGTTATCATATGAGGATTTAAATCGACTCATCAGCGCTCAAGACAAGGTCGATCCTATGAAAGTAGCTGTTAACTACGATAGTAGTTTGAAAAAATATATCGTCAAAAACAAAGATAGTGCTTTAATTCACGCTGTCCTTAGTATTACGAATATGAATATGATAATGCGTTATGTACAACATTCATCACCCTCAAAACCATCTCTGAGCAAAGTCCAATCATCAGTGCCTAGCTATGGACCCATTATCTTTACAATAAAGTACGACGATAAAAATCCCCATCAACCTAAATACTAACTGCAATTTTCTAATTACATTAATTGTATATCCCCTTAATTTTATTTCTATCCTCGACCTAACACCAACCATTCTTACTATTATCTATCACCAATACGTATAATAAAATATTGGAATTAGCCTTGTAGTAAAAGGTTGTAGTTATGCCAAAAAAACTGAATGCTAAACAAAGAGAACAAAATGCTATTGCTATTACAAATAGACTTCGTAAACTTCCTATCGAAGTTTTAAATGAAATTATCCCTCAAAATCAAAATCCTCAGAATAAAATCTCTCGATTAAAACCAGAAAATGTGGAAGTTATTTATAGCAAAGGTAAATATATTGTCAAAGACAAAAACAGTGGATTAATTCATGCTAGCGTTAGCATAACGAATATGAATATAGCAATGCGTATAGCGCAACATGCAATAGACAAACCCTATAATCCAAAATCCAAACAACCTTCTCAACTTCAAGTGCAACCCGTTGCACCTGTGCCACCACCTTTTGTGCCGCAACCTGCCGCTAGCGGACCTTCACCGATATATGGCGATGTACCAAGAACTTCTACTCAATCATCTGAGAAAAGAAAAGATAGGCTAAGCCGTAAACTGGAAACCGCTGGTTACAGTTTTTTACCTTCTTCTCCTAGCGCATTATCTTCTTCTCCACAAGTTCCAAAGCAACCACCTATCGCTGGGAATTATACAGACATAGGTGCATTATTGGATAAAGCCCAAGCTGGATATCCTTCTGCAGCCTATCCTAGTGTTATGGGAACAGATGCAAGACCTCGCACTCTAGCAGATGATCTCCCCTCGCCTCCGTCAAGACCTGATGTTACAGCACATGATCTTCCTGATCCTCCCGCCCCCGCAGGTATTGCACAAGGATATTCAAGTACTGCAGGTATTGCACAGGGTTATTCAAGTAAAGCCCAAAATCCTGAGCAAAATTATTCTGCCACTTATGCCCAGAACTATAGTCAATTACAATTAAAGGAAAATACTTATAGTGAATTAAAATTAAGTTCGCAAGAAATGGAAATCGATGTCACACCGGAATATGATATTCCAGTTGCTGGAGAGGTGGATGCGAATGATTTACCATCTGTACCAATGGATATTGAACCTAGTGATACCCCAAAAACTCAATATAACAAATTAGATCCTGATAGATTTAAGAAATTCCAAGGTACTTCAGAAACTCGAAAAGATCTTCATTTTCATAAAGATGCTACCCATGAAGGGCGTAAACAACACGCTGCGCGCACTGCTGCCGCAACAGTTACTACAACAAGTCCTGCTTCTACCTCTGGTCCAACCACAATCGAAGAGGCCAAGCAAAGACCACTTCCAAAGCCTCCTGGGCTAAAGTGATTTAACAAAAAAGAACACGTTATAAAACGCTAAAGCAGTTACCACGATCCATGTGCCCAACATGCCATACAAACGTCCAAAGGAACGACCGCTCGTATTTGTGATGCCATAGATATGAAGACTTCTTGCTATCAGAAATAATATCCCAGCAGCTTGTAACCAGTGGGTTGCTAAGTGATGACTCTCAGCGCAGGCTAGAAGAATTAAAAACATCGGGATCCATTCAATGGCATTACCATGAACCCGAATCGCTTGAGTCAGTTCTAGATGCCCCCCATCCATGAGACCAACACGATATTTCATGCGCATGCGGACAACGCGGTAAGATAATCCTATTAAAAGAATGCCAAAAATGGCAGCCCAGAGTCCGGTAATAGGTAGTGCTATCATGCTGAGAACTTAAATTCGATCATATCGACGTCATTAAATTGTGCGCGATAGACCCCAGGTTTTGCTTCTACCATTTCACCTAATGCTCCTGTAATTAATAAATTATCTTTTTCGATTATCCAACCATGGGCTAATACTTGATTAACCAACCAGCGTAAAGCTTCCCATTGATCTCCCATGGCATCTTCACCTTGGCCTTGATTCACAATTTTACCATCATGTAACAAGCTAACTGTTAAAGAATTGATATCCTCTGCATACCAATTAATTTCATCATGAATAATATAAGCTTTTGAGCCTGTATTACCTGCGACCAAATCAGGTGCAGTAATGGGCTGTAATGCAAATCCAACATCAGGTAATTCAATCACCGGCACCACTTGACCAATATAGGATTTTAATTCCGCTATCGAATTGACGTTTTGTTTAATAGGCTTTTTGGTAATGAAACCAATTTCCGTTTCTACCATCATAAAATTATATTTTGCTAATGAAATAACTGGTTTATTTGAAAAGTTTCCACTTTTAAAGAGAACGCCAAAAATGGGACGAGTGATCCCAAAGTGAGCTTGTGCCTCGCTATTTGTTAAACCTGCTTTAAAACCTGCCACCTTATCCTTGACTAGACGCGCTTTTACGAAAGCCGCTTGGATCTGATAAGCACTCGACATATCGATAGTGTAATCACGCGATAGATTGGGAATTGGCTCCCCTTTTTCATAAGCTTCAAGTAAACGCTTGGACAATACATCAATTTGAGCACTAGCCGGAAATCCCAACATAGCAGTCATAATGAATATAAAAGTATTTAAAAACAATGACTTATTCACATTTCCCCCATCCGTAGCACAAGCAGTTTCCGCTTGCGCACGAGAAAGATAGGTTACACCAACTGCCCAAGACAAGCGATTGAACTTTGTCTTTCGCCATTAAGTCAAAAGACTATAAATCATGCGATGCACAATAATACCAGCAATCAGCCATCATAGTGAGTCATTTTAGTGTAATTGCTCATATTTAGGGAGGGGCAAAGTGGCAAACCAAGGAGCCGTATCAACTGAAATTAAAAACAGGCACTTAAAACAGCTACCACAAAAATCATTTATCGTTGCACCCGGTGATGTCATTGGTGGCCTCATCTATGTGATGGATAAGCCCCTTGGCATCGAAGAAGGTATGGTGGGGATTAGTATTGATAGCCCACATTATCGTGCTTATATGAAGGATTTCATTTCTTCACTGGATCAAAGGCGACAAGATAACAATTATGATGCTCCCCCTGAAATTAAGCAGATCCAAAATAAATATAATACGTTAGTTAAATATGGATCATTTGCTAATCTTTCCCTCCAACAACAAGAAATGGTAGTTGATCTATTTTTACATCATCCTAATATTCAGCGCTACCTTGACAGTTTGCCGGATGCAGAAAAAAAAGAAGTTTCAGATTTTGCAAGCGACGCTTTCAACTTTGATCCCAATGAACCTTCCCACAAAAGGATCCCTGTTCCTCTCATAAAAAATGTCAAAAAGCTGTTTACCAAAAAAATGCATGAAATGACAAGGGCGCATTATGTCAACGAAGGAATGGGCGGCTTATTATTTGAGCAATACAAAGTACATTGCGGTATTCGAAAGCACGAGCATTTTGCAAAACAAATTCAAAAACTAATTTTACATGGAAATAAAAAAAGTAAAGATCCATCAAAGGCACTCCTTGAAAATAAAGTTTATATGATAAAACAAGATGGAGAGTTAGGCTTATTTGGTGGAACAAGTCCAGGTATTAAGAAAATACTAAAAACGACCACTGGGAGAAAATTACAAAATTTAGTTACGCCAAAGTGGCTTATCCCGACGCTTGGTTTATCTGGCTTATATGTCGCTGCTGTGCTAACTGTGAGAAAAATTGGCTATTTGGTAAAAAATAAACCAACCAGTGTCAATGCTGATGCTATCACTGAAGCCATAGCCACTAAAATTGCGCGCTCGCGCGGTTGTTATACGCAAGATATTGAAACGGTGAAAGGAACCTATGAAGATGGGAGCCCAAAAATCGTCACCATGGTCACTTGGACACCAGGATGTCGTGATTTAACAGGAAAGTTAATGGGCGGCGAATCAACGATGAAAAATGTCATCGTCGCTCAAACCAAAAACGGTGAAGCCATTAAAGTAGATCAAAATGAAAATCTCTTAATCAAAAGAGAAATAACAGTAGATGAAAAACATGTTGGCTACAAATATATAAAAATTGATAAAAACGGACATGCTACAGAATATACAGAAGACCAACCTGCGTTTAAGCAAATTGAAAGTGAATATAAATCGGCTAACGCTGTTTCGGAGGAGAGAGTTGATGGCCTGGGTGAATCTTTAATTACTTATATTAGTTTAGGCGATAGAGATGGTATTGGGAAAAAGGGACAAAATAAAGCTATCACGCCTTCATCAAATCATAGATTTCAATTCTTTGGAATCGATTTTGGGAAAGCCTTTCTGGGAGAAAACCCTATTATAGGATCGTTAAGAGATGATTTTAGTTTTAAAGAACCTAGCGGCTCCTTTCCAATGTCCTTGTTTGCCGATAATCGCTTTGTTAATTATTCAATAATGTACGACAATCCTCTACGTGAAAAAATGAAAGGTGTCTACTTGCTAGCTGCATTAAGAGGTGTGATTACCGATCCTCAAAAGGCAATCATTGCAAAAGAATATGAAGCAACCGATAAGGCCTTCGCCGAAAAGTTAAGAAACCATCCTTTAGATGGTTTAAATAGTGATCTTCTTATCATTGACAAAGAAATTGCGCACTATGTTAATGAAGCCGCCGCCTTTCCAGAAAAGGCAGATGAATTTAAAGTCTATATTGACAGGTTAAATGAAATACGCGCGATTGCCGTAAAAACGGACAATGCCATTTTTAAAGTTTTTGAAAAGCGTCTAAAACTACTTCCATCACAGATTGATATCTTGGAGAAAATGGAAAAATTAACCGCGCATAAAGCACATATATTATCCAGCGATGGTAAAGTTATTCTTAACTATATTAAAGTTAAAAACAAAAATAGAATACCATGGCAATTCGATGATAATGGCAATCTTGTTAGCGGCCCTATCACTCGTGACTTGGGGGCTGTTATTCAAAAATTTACCAATATGATTGAAAATCTTAAATCTCATGCCAAAACACTCATCCCAAAAGATGATTCCCTTGATTCTCTTATCACTCTTCTAAAAGCCGTTAAATTTACTGAAGCTGGCATTAAGATTCCTAAATTGTCAGATAAAGAACAAGCAGCCTTTAGCAAATATGTTACTGAAGAAAATATCGCAGTCGTTCAAAATCTGCCTGAGTATAGAAATGATGCAAAAAGAATAGCCTTTAATGCTAGATTAAAGGCTTTAGATTCACCAAAAAATTCAGCGCAAATAATGCCTACTGTCGTCGTTGGCCAAAAGCCATCTCTTAATCCAACACGACCTGCACAGGAGTTATTCCAAGCTGTTTCTCCTGCTCCAGAACCTGATAAGAGAAGATCTATCCGGTTTACCGATGTTGACAAAGAAAATGTATCACCTATAACGCAAGCTCTTGCCATTCAGGAAAATGGATCACTTGAACAATTAAATAACTATCTTAAAGAAGAATCAAAAAAGGTTCTGCATAACATTAAATCTTTTGTAGCGGCTCCTCCGCGATCTTCTGAACCATCTGTTATTACATTTGAAATACCGCTCAAAAGTGGTAATGAAGCGAGAGTTCAAGCAAACCAAGTATCTTCGTCCACTGTTCAATTTTCAGCCCCAAAAGACTTGAGCATTGAACGCTTTAAGCAGGTCGCCATTGAGACTTGTCGCTTGGCAGTTTTTAGCGCTGTCGCCAAAGCGGAGCTCACTATCCCCGAATCGCTCACTGATAATAAAAAAGTCATTATGCGAGAAGCGTTTGACCAAGCTCTGAGAGAAGCTATTGAAAACGGGCTATTTAATGATGACAACAAGCCTCAAATTTTCCCAGAGGCGTCTCCTCAAAACAAAGATCGGCCTTCTATGGCTTGAAAATAAAGTTTTCTCGTTATTGACCGAATAGGGAGATATATACCGTAAGGTATTGTCATTATTCACTGGATGAAATACTGGATAGGGATAGCACCATGAAACATTACACCAAAAAAACCTGCGCGTGGATGCTCGCAGCGGCACTGTTGCCAATGATGGCTTTCGCGCAAACGCCTAATAAAACACTTCTTCCTGATAATTTCAAGATTTATGTTAACGAAAAAGTTGGGTTATCTCGCACCAATTTTGCTGGCGCCAAAGAACACATTTTACCTATTAATAATGATTATAAAGAGGCACCAGGCTGCTATATTGCTTGCTATTCAAATGATCAAAAATTAGGTACATATAAAATAAGTGATCACACCTATGTGATGGGCCAAGTCCGTGTTAAAGGCGGCTACCACAACGCAATGTGCATGCCAACTGGTTTTGATGGCAAAGATCTACGGCATTCAAAAGAAATGAAAACGGTTTGTGAAAACGCTTTTCCTTTGATGTGTGAAAAAGGAAAATGCTGGGTAGATGGTAAAACATCAACTTGGATTGAATATAATTAAATGACATGCTTTGGATCCTCGGGTCTACGCCCGAGGATGACAGAAGGAATTACTTCTTTTTGATTAAAGCGCCACTACTTAATACAACAGCAATAACTACTAAAATCGCTCCCACCCAGAGTGACAGATGGGATTGACTAAAACCAAATAACGTCAACAAGCTAATGGTAAGCACTGGTGCAAAATAGGATAAAACATTAAGCAACGTAAAATGACCACGTTTGATGGCAAAATCCCAACAAAAATAGGAGATTGCTAAAGTGAACATCCCTTTGACTAATAATAAACTCCATTCTAAGGGATAAGGCATTACAAATGTTTCAAATGATAAATGATAAGCTAATGCAAATGCACCACCCACACCCATATACATTCCCATCATTTCTGATGAGATATCAGCAAATTTTCGAGTCATTATGACATAGGCTGACCAGAGAATATTGCTTAGCATAGCTAGCAAATAGCCTGTTGAATAGTCAATGTGATAGCCAGCCAAACCGTTGCCATCTGTTAATACTAGCCAAACGCCAATAAATCCAATCACAGCTGCACATACTGAAAACCAAATATGTTGTCGGTGCAAAATCCAACCACCGAATATGATAACAAAAATGGGCCATAGAGCTGATAAGGTGCTGATTTGTGCAGGTGGAGCTAATCGTAGCGCCCAAACTAATGCCAGATGTGCGCCACAAACACCCAATGCCCCTATTAGCCAGATAAAGATCTTCTGTTTGACCTTAGGCCAGTCCTTTCTAATGGTGAGTATAATGGCATATAGCAAAAAGCAGGATAACCAAGCAAAGGCTAAAATTTGGAAAACCGGCAAACGCCACAAGGATACTGTAATCAAAGCATCGACGGACCATAGTAGAATGGCGGCACAACCAATGAATGTCGCTGTTGTGGGGGTTACTTTCATTTTCTGAATAAATGGCCAGTATTAGTATTGATTTGACTTAAAACTAGTATGGCAAACTAAACTTCTACGTGCCGCGGCTTGTCCGCGGCATCTAAGAAATATCTTGAACTGGATACCGCGGACAAGCCGCGGTACGTAGAGATGAGGGAACAGAGAAGCTTACTCGGAAACGATTTCTTCTGCAGCTGGTGCAGCAGTCTCGCCTTCGACTTCTTTAATACTCAAACGAATACGACCTTGGCGATCAATTTCTAGTACTTTTACTTTCACCAACTGGCCAACCGATAGCACCACGTTAATATCAGCAATGCGTTCATTGGAGATTTGTGAAATATGCACCAAACCATCTTTGCCTGGCATAATCGTTACAAAGGCACCAAAGTCGACAATTCTTGCCACTTTGCCTTCATATATTCTGTTCACTTCAACGTCTTCAGTCAGAGCTTCGATACGCTTCTTAACAACTTCACCAGAATATTTGTCATTGGCGACAATATTGATAGTGCCGTCATCATTGACTTCGATGCTAGTACCTGTTTCTTCGGTTAATCCACGAATTGTCGCGCCGCCTTTACCGATGACATCACGAATTCTCTCAGGATTAACTTTGAAGGTATAAACACGAGGTGCAAAATCAGACATTTCAGTGCGAGCACTGCTAATGGCTTGATTCATAATGTTAAGAATATGTAACCGTCCAGCACGCGCTTGTGCAAGAGCAACTTCCATAATTTCCCGAGTGATACCATCAATCTTGATATCCATTTGAAGTGCAGTCACACCATTAACAGATCCTGCTACTTTAAAGTCCATATCGCCGAGATGATCTTCATCACCAATAATGTCAGAAAGAATGGCAAATTTGTCTTCTTCCTTAATTAAGCCCATTGCAATACCAGCCACATGTGCTTTTAAAGGCACGCCAGCATCCATTAACGCTAAGCTGGTTCCGCAGACGCTTGCCATGGAGCTTGAACCATTTGATTCGGTGATTTCAGAAACCACTCGCATCACATAAGGGAATTTCCCAGGTTCTGGTAACACAGCCTGAACAGCACGACGTGCAAGACGTCCGTGACCAATTTCACGACGCTTAGGACTTCCCATCATGCCAACTTCGCCCACACAATAGGGAGGGAAATTGTAATGCAGCATAAACGGGTCTTTTTTCTCGCCAGTTGCATTATCAATTACTTGAGCGTCTCTACCAGTACCGAGTGTTGCCACCACAATAGCTTGGGTTTCACCGCGCGTAAATAATGCTGAACCATGCGTACGAGGTAACACACTCGTTTGAACGGTGATAGGACGAATCGTTTCAGTATCTCTACCATCAATACGTCGTTCACCACTCAAGATGCGATCGCGAACCGTCTTTTCTTCTAATTCGCTAATAGCATTGGAAACTTGGCCTTCAGTAAAACCTGAATCAGCAGTAACCAATTGTTCAACCAATTCTTTACGCAATTTTTTGAGTGCGTCTTGGCGAGCTGTTTTATCCGCTATTTGATAAAATTGATCGACACGTGCACCAATTAATTCTCTAACCTTGCTTTGTAATACTTCATGTGTCTGGGTTGGTTTCCAGTCCCATGCAGGTTTGCCAGCATCTTGCGCTAATGCCTGGATCGCTTTAATAACGATTTGCATCTTAGCGTGACCAAACATAACTGCTTCTAACATCACAGATTCTGATAATTGATTTGCTTCAGATTCCACCATTAAAACGGAAGTAGCAGTTCCTGCAACAACTAAGTCTAAATCAGAATTTTTCATCTCAGTTGAGGTTGGATTAAGTACATATTCGCCATTAATGTATCCGACTCTTACACCAGCAATGGGACCATTGAATGGGATCCCTGAAATAGCTAGAGCAGCTGATGCCCCAATCATTGCTGGGATATCAGGATTCACTTCTGGATTAATTGACATCACTGTTGCAACAACTTGAACTTCGTTCAAGAAACCAACAGGGAACAATGGACGTAAAGGTCTGTCAATTAACCGTGAAATCAATGTTTCACTTTCAGAAGGACGACCTTCTCGTTTAAAGAAACCGCCAGGTATTCTACCAGCAGCGTACATACGCTCTTGGTAGTTGACGGTTAAAGGAAAGAAATCTTTTCCTTTAACTTCTTCTTTAATTCCAACAACAGTAACCAGCACCACTGTGCCATCCATATTTACCATAACAGCGCCAGTTGCTTGGCGAGCTACAACGCCCGTTTCAAGACTGACAGTATGATTTCCATATTGAAAAGTTTTTACACAAGTACTCACAAGCAATTTCCTTTAACGACGCAGTTCTAGGCGTTCAATTAAACTCTTATAAACATCTAATTTTGTAGACTTTAAGTAATCAAGTAGCTTACGGCGACGAGCCACTAAATTCATTAACCCTTGTCTTGAATGCACATCTTTTGGATGTGTTTTCAAGTGATCGGTTAAATGATTGATGCGTGCTGTCAACAAAGCCACCTGGACTTCTGGAGATCCGGTGTCGCCAGCAAATCGTTGATATTGATCAACAACTTGGGCCTTAGCTTGTACATTAAGAGACATATTAAACTCCTCGCTCTTGACTCTTATAAGTTATTCAAATCACAATAAAATCTGTCCGGTTCATTTCCGGGCAAGGGGATTCTACCACACCAGTTCAAGATACTATACACAGATAGGTGATTTTTGCTGAATTAGCCGGCGCGGAGCGACCTTTCCATTGCCAAGCATTTCACCCACCCCCAAAAAGCCTGCTTGGGTCATAAGAGCCACCCACCCTGCTTTGGTCTGAGATTCGACTTGAACATGCTGGCCTTGGGACAAAAA
This sequence comes from uncultured Pseudomonadota bacterium, assembly GCA_963829835.1. GTDB lineage: Bacteria > Pseudomonadota > Gammaproteobacteria > Berkiellales > Berkiellaceae > Berkiella. Next base: position 1,850,244 of record CAWHKC010000004.1, on the reverse strand, counting down.
TAAAGCAGCATTATCGTTCAGAGAAACCACGGGTAAGAGTAATGGGATAACCGCATTCATTGGCAATAAAATCGACTGCGCCGCCGGACCTTGTGTTTCCAATTGATCTAAGGTGATCATTTTGTGATTTTGGAAAGGACATACCCAGGTTCGACGCAATTCAACCACATGTGCCCCGCACCCTAAGTAGGCGCCCATATCCTCACACAAGGTGCGAATATAGGTTCCTGAGCTGCACTCTATGGTTAAGGAAATGAAGTTGCCTTGAATGTGAGTGACAGCTAAGTGATAAATCATGACTTGTCGTGATTGGCGTTCAATTTCAATACCTTGGCGTGCCAGTTTATAAAGAGGCTGGCCTTGATGCTTAATAGCAGAATACATAGGAGGGATTTGGGTTTGAACGCCTTGAAATTGCTCGACCATTTTTGCGATGATTTCGTCGTTCAGTATTGGAACATTTTTAGTCTCAAGGATCTCTCCTTCTCCATCACCTGTTGTGGTAGTCACCCCTAAATGCATTACCGTTGCATAACATTTTCTTTCTTCCAGTAAGAACCGAGAAAATTTGGTGGCTTCCCCAAAACACAATGGCAACATCCCACTAGCGAGGGGATCTAAACTGCCGGTATGACCTGCTTTTTGAGCATTTAATAAATATTTGGCTTTTTGTAAGGCGTCGTTGGAAGAAATCCCGATGGGTTTATCCAATAGCAATATGCCGTCGATGATTTCTCTATATCGCTTAATCATTTTGTTAATCCAGTTGCACTATAGGAGAGGCCCACCTATTTCGTATCGTGGGTATCGTCTTCATCTTGTTCAGACAATTTATCTTTGGCTCTGGCGTCATCGATAATTTTTGATAAACGATTGGCTTTGATAGTGGTGTCGTCATACACAAAGGTGAGCTGTGGCATCACCCGTATTTGAATACGTTTCGCTAAGGTAGCCCGAAAAAAACTGGCTGCTTTGTTGAGGGTTTCGATTGTTTGAGCGGCTTGCTCTTCCATCATGACGCTAACAAAAACCTTTGCATAAGCAAGATCTTTGGATACTTTCACTTCTAAGATGGTCAACAAGCCCACGCGCGGATCTTTCATTTCTTTTTGAATGATCTGCGCTAGCTCTTTTTGAATAACATCTGCAATACGATCAGTGCGACTAAAGTCACGTGCCATCAACTACCGCCCCTTTAGGTCATTTGTGGAATCACTTCCACCTTCTCATACGCTTCAATCATATCGCCTGGTTTAATGTCGTTGTAATTTTTAACGCCGATACCACATTCCATGCCGTTGCGCACTTCTTTGGCATCATCTTTAAACCGACGTAATGATTCTAATTGACCTTCGTAGATCACTACTTGGTTACGCAGTACTCTGATGGGTAGATTACGTTTCACTGTACCTTCTACAACCATACACCCTGCAATAGCACCAAATTTAGAGGAACGAAACACATCACGTACTTCTGCAAGACCGACAATTTGTTCTCTATATTTAGGACCGACCATGCCTGTTATAGCCGCTTTCACGGTATCAATCACATCGTAAATAATACTGAAGTAATGAATATCAATGCCTTCTTGTTCAGCTAAACGACGCGCCGTACTATCGGCACGAACGTTAAAACCAACAATGATGCCTTTAGAGGCCATTGCTAAGTTGACATCAGATTCGTTTAATCCACCAACACCCTTACCAACAATCTTCACAGAGACATCGGAATTGGAAAGTTGTTCTAACACTTCGGTTAACGCTTCAACTGATCCTTGAACGTCAGCTTTAAGCACGATATTTAATTGGCTGGTTTCACCTTCTTGCATTCGATCCATGAAGCCCTCGAGCTTGGATGCATGCTGTCTGGCCAATTTCACATCGCGATATTTACCTTGTCTAAACAAAGCAATTTCTCGTGCTTTTCGCTCATCAGAAACAACGGTCATCTCATCCCCTGCGGCAGGGGTTCCAGATAGACCAAAGACTTCAACCGGGATAGAAGGACCAGCGGTTTCAACTTGCTCGCCTTTTTCATCTATCATGAGTCTTACACGGCCATATTGTAAGCCAGTGATAATGATATCTCCCTTTTTGAGAGTACCATTTTGGACCAAGATAGTAGCGACAGGACCTCGTCCTTTATCAAGACGTGATTCAATAACCAAACCATTTGCAGGGCAATCTTCAATCGCTGTTAATTCTAATACTTCAGATTGGAGTAATATTGCTTCTAGTAAGTCATCAACACCTTGACCTGTTTTAGCAGATACCGGCACTAAAATGGCTTCTCCGCCCCATTCTTCAGGAACGATACCATGTTGAACTAATTCATTTTTAATTCGATCAAGATCAATGCCGTCTTTATCAACTTTGTTAATTGCGACAACAAGTGGGACTTCTGCTGCTTTTGCATGTTGTATCGCTTCTATCGTTTGAGGCTTCACACCATCATCAGCCGCTACAACTAAAACAACAACGTCAGTGCATTTTGCACCTCTGGCACGCATCGCACTAAAGGCCGCGTGACCTGGGGTATCTAAAAAGGTAATCATGCCTCGCTGAGTTTCGACATGATAAGCACCGATATGTTGGGTAATTCCCCCCGCTTCTCCTGCCGCGACTTTTGTTCTTCGAATATAATCAAGGAGTGAGGTTTTACCATGATCAACGTGTCCCATAATGGTCACAATTGGCGCACGGTGTTTAGCTTCACCCTCATGAACAATGTTAATGGATTCTTCTATAGAATCTTGTTTACGAAGGACAGCTTTATGGCCCATCTCTTCGCAAACCAGGGCTGCAGTATCTTGATCAATGACTTGATTGATGGTCGCCATTGCACCCATCTTCATCATTACTTTAATCACTTCAACCGCTTTCACCGACATACGTTGCGCTAAATCACCAACGCTAATGGTTTCAGGTATGACCACTTCTTTGATGACAGGTGACGTTGGCTTTTCAAAAGCATGCTTTTTCGGTGATGCTTCTTCAAATCTTTTAGATTTTCTTCTCCGACGATGTCTTGATTCTTCTGATTCGACTTCTTGGATATCTCGGATTTTTTTATTGCCTTTGGGTTGCGGCTTAGTTGCAGGTTTTTTAACCCCAGCGCCTTCTCTTTCCCTTTCTCTTTTTGCAGGAAGTTCTTTCTCAGCACTTCTGACTTCTGTCTTTCCGCGAGTTCGTGACTTATCTTGTCTTTCTTCTGCGACTTGACCTGCTACAGTAGTGAGAACCGGCAATTCTTCGACTAATTCAACAGCTTCAGGCTCAATTGCCTTTTCAGCTGTTTGTTTAGCATCATGTACGGTTGGCTCAGGATGACGAGGATGTTCTTCTACAGTCTTTTCTTCTACCGCCTGAACTGTTTCAAGTACAGCTTCTTCTTCAACGGCGGGCTCCTCAGAAACTTCTAAAATTTGCGATTCATTACCTTCTGCTTCAAGAGGTGTCGTACGCTTGATAAATTTACGGCGCTTTTTAGTAACGACTTTAACCGTCTTTTTGGATGAAGATCCCGCAACCTTTACGTTTAACTCACTCACTCTTTCACGAGTGACAGTGAATTGAGTCACGCTTCCACCACTTAAAGTTTCTTTCTCTCCATGATCACTTTTTAGCTTATCAAGAAGCTTTTGTTTTTGCTCATCTGTTACCAGATGCTTTAAACCTTTTTCACAATTTACGCCTGCCCCGATCAATTGCTGCAAAAGCAGATCAGGTGCAATCTTTAACACTTCAGCGTATTCTTCAACGGTTACCTCAGACATGGGCCCCCCCGCTAGTCGCTGCATTAATTTTCAATAAACCAATGGGCGCGTGCTGCCATAATCAACTTGCCTGCCCGCTCTTCATTCATACCTTCTATATCAACAAGGTCATCAACTGATTGCTCAGCTAAATCTTCTCTTGTCACTACTCCTTTTTTGGCCAATATGTAGGCCAAATGCTTATCCATTCCTTCAACTTCGAGTAAATCAGCCGCTGGTGCATTCTCACCAAGTCGTTCTTCTTCAGCAATCGCTTTGGTAATGAGGCTGTCTTTAGCACGTTGGCGTAAAGTACCAAGCAATGCTTCATCCATACCTTCAACTTCCATCAATTCCTGAGCAGGAACATAGGCTATTTCTTCTATACTGGTAAAACCAGCTTCAATTAAGCTCTCGGCAATTTCTGAAGACACTTGCAAGTGCTGTACAAATAGTTGCGATAACTTCTCAAACTCTTCTTGATCACGCGTTTGTGCCTGATTTTGTGAAATCACATTAAGCTCCCAGCCTGTTAGCATACTTGCCAGGCGTATATTTTGACCATTACGACCAATCGCTGCAGATAATTGGTCATCAGCGACTACAACATCCATCGACTTAGCATCGTCATCGATAATTATCGATACAACTTCTGCCGGTGCGATAGAGTTAATAACAAACTGTGCCGGGTTATCGGCCCACAGCACAATATCGACCCGTTCACCGCCGAGTTCACTAGAAACTGCTTGTACACGTGCTCCACGCATACCGACGCAAGCGCCGACAGGATCAATTCGATTATCTTTTGCTAACACGGCGATTTTTGCTCTTGAACCTGGGTCGCGCGCAGCGCCCATCAATTCAATCAAACCATCGCCAATTTCTGGTACTTCAATTTTGAATAATTCAATGAGCATTTCTGGACAAGTACGACTGACTATTAATTGTGGTCCACGAAGATCAGGACGCACATCTTGTAAATAGGCTCGCACTCTATCACCGACTCGTACTATTTCTCGTGGTAACATATCACTACGTCTTAATAACGCTTCTGCGTTGCTACCAAGTTCAATGATGACATTATCACGTGTTACTTTTTTCACAGTTCCAGCAACTAAATCGCCAATGCGGGAACGGTATTCATCTGCAATTTGATCGCGCTTGGCTGCACGTAATCTTTGCATAATCACTTGTTTAGCTGTTTGTGCAGCAATTCGTCCAAATTCTACGGAAGGAATTGCTTCAGTAATAATATCGCCAATTTTTGCATCTGCTTTCTTTTCACGCGCTTGCACTAAAGTTAGTTCGGCATTGGGGTTTTGGATACCAACTGTTTCGCCTTCGTCGTTGACAGCATTCTCATCAACCACTGTCCATGCACGAAATGTTTCATAATCACCCGTCGTGCGATTAATGACGACTTTGAATTCCCATTCTGCGCCATATAACTTTTTACTTGCCGATTCCAATGCCGCCTCTAGCGATTCAAAGACAATTTCTTTAGAGACATTTTTCTCATTAGATACGGCATCTACTACCAAACGAATTTCGTTATTCATCGTATTGCCTCTTTACTTGCCATCAGCAATTTTAATGTCCGGGACCGTTTTTGCTTTGTCTATATCTTCATAGGCAAAAGAAAATAACTGCCCTTCAACCTCAATTTGAATACCCTGTTCATTAGCTGATTGCAAAATTCCTTTGAAATTTTGCCTGTTTCCTACGGAAAGGCTTGTTTTTACAAACACTTTCTCACCAACTTGTTTTATAAAGTGTTCTGGCGAAAATAAGGGCCTTTCTAACCCAGGAGACGATACTTCTAATGTATAGTTACCTTTTATGGGCTCTTCAACATCTAATACCACGCTAATTTGACGACTTAACTGCACAATGTCATCAATAGTGATGCCGCCGGGCTTATCAATATAAATTCGTACGACAGTATGTTTGCCACCACCAACACATTCAACACCTACTAATTCAAAAGGTGTGCCTGTTAATAGGGGGCCAATAATACCTTGCCATTTTTCTTGCCGACGCATGTTTACTTCAATCTCAAAAAGCCATCTCGTAAAAACAAACAAAAAAGTGGGCATTAGCCCACTTTTTTTATCATTCAATATTACCGCCACTCAGAAAAAAACCCCTTACGGGGCCCTTTAACATCTCATGGCTGGTAGCGGGGGCAGGATTTGAACCTACGACCTTCGGGTTATGAGCCCGACGAGCTGCCAGACTGCTCCACCCCGCGATAAGTCGACACATGATAAGTGAAACAGCCAAGATACGCAAGTAAAAGGCCGCTGTATGGTCCTAACAAATTGATTTAAATTGAAAATCAATTAAGTTTACTTTATAACTATTTGAAAAAGTAAGTTATCAAAGCACATTTTTTAACACTTGTTGGCATATCAAAAATAATGGTGCGGGAAAGATTCCCAATCCTAAAATTGCTAACCCATTTACAGATAAAGCAATTCTCATGTCAGCTGCTCCACCAATAGCATAAGGCACTTCTGGGGCATCAAAATACATCATGCGTACAATTTTAAGATAGTAAAATGCCCCAATGACAGAAAATATAAGAACAAATGCGGCAAGCCAGGTGTAACCAGCATCAACTAAGGCACTTAAAACAACAAACTTGGCATAAAACCCAACGGTTGGTGGAACACCCGTAAGCGAGAACGCCACTAATAACATGATAAATGCTAGAAACGGACTACGCGTTGCCAGTCCTTTGAAATCGCTTAATTTTTCACATTCAAAACCTTGATGACTTAACAATAGAATCACACCGAATGCACAAGCTGCCACTAAGGCATAAACGATAATGTAGTACATGGCTGCTGCATACCCAACTTGGGGAGCTACAAGTAAAGCAAGAAACAAAAAGCCAACATGCGCAATGGTTGAGTAACCAAGGAGTCTTTTGATATTTGTTTGCACGATAGCAGCAATATTACCTAAAGCAATTGATAACACGGCAATTACGATAAAGAATTGGCTCCACTGCATGGAAAAGGAAGGCAAGGTATCATGCAGTAAGCGATAGGCCATTCCAAAAGCAGCGACTTTAGGAGCCGTACCAATTAACAATGTTACATTCGTTGGTGCCCCTTGGTAAATATCCGGGATCCACATATGAAATGGTACTGCGCCCAATTTAAAGGCAAGTCCAACTACAATAAAGACCAAGGCAAATAATGCCACACTTAAAACGCCACCTTGTGCTGTTTGCACAAATGCGGCCACTTGATTGAGTTGTATGCTGCCTGATACTCCATAGAGTAATGAAATACCATATAGCAGCATTCCAGACGCAAGCGCTCCCATCACAAAGTACTTAATGCCCGCTTCCACTGATACCGAGGAATCTTTGTTCAAAGCCACTAGCGCATATAAAGGCAACGTAAGCAGTTCAAGGCCAAGATAAATCATTAATAAGCTTTTAGCTGAGACTAAAAACATCATTCCTAACGTAGAAAAGAGTGCTAGTGCATGGAATTCACCATAAGCCATTTTGCGATCACGAACGTAAGCACGAGAATACAGCAGTACAAATACCATTAAGACTAATATAAATATTTTCAAAACTTGCGAAAACGGATCTGCGACAAACTGTTCAGAGAAGGCAACCATATTGGATTCGGCAGGAAAATAAACACAGCAAACCGCTGTTGCAATTAAAGATGCTTGGCTTAATAAATAGGTGATGTAACGTGTTTTTGTTGAAACAAAAAGATCGACCACCAGACATAAACATGCCATGGTTGCCAATACAATTTCTGGCATGATGACTAATAAATCATTCATCTAATTAAATTCTCCAATTAACTCTTCACCTTCTTTTCCCCTCTCCCTTTTGCCCCGAAGGGGTCCTTGTCCCCCTTGTGGGGAGGAGAGGGTTAAGGTGAGGGTCTTTAATATTTTGGTTTACCAATATGTTCCAACAAACCCGTCACCGATGATTGCGTCACATCAACTAAAGGCTTAGGCCACAGTCCAAATAACATAACCAAGATTGCTAAAACAGTTAAGAAGCTAATTTCACGGCCACTCACATCTTTCAAGGTAGCAACATGATTGTTCGCTATTTCACCAAAAACAACGCGTTTCACCATCCACAATGTATAAGAGGCGCCCAAAATCAGTGTGAGACTGGCAAAAAAGGCATACCACGGGTTAGCTTGAAAAGCGCTCAAAATAACAAAGAACTCTCCAACAAAACCGGAGGTCCCTGGCAGTCCTGCATTTGCTAAAGCGAACAATACAAAGAAGCTTGCAAAAATGGGCATTGTATTCACAACACCACCATAATCGGCAATTTCACGTGAATGCACTCTATCGTACAAAACACCAACACATAGGAATAATGCGCCTGAAATAAAACCATGGGATATCATTTGAACATAAGCCCCTTGAATACCCATTGCCGCAGTCTGAGGGGAATCCATATTAACCAATGAGAAAGCGATGAAAATACCTAAAGTGACAAAGCCCATATGCGCAATAGAAGAATAAGCAATGAGTTTTTTCATATCTTTTTGCACAATCGCAATTAAACCAATGTAAACCACGGCAATTAAGGAAGCACCAATAATATAAACTTGCCATTCTCTACTAGCATCGGGAACGATAGGTAAGATAAACCGCAAAAAGCCATAAGCACCCATTTTTAATAAAATGGCAGCCAAGACAACTGAACCACCGGTGGGTGCTTCAACGTGAGCATCAGGTAACCAAGTATGAACTGGCACCATAGGAATCTTAACTGCAAACGCTAATAAGAAAGCAACCAAAATCCACTTTTGTGTGGTCAAAGAAATCGGAAGCTGGTGGAAAGCCGTGATAGCAAAAGAATTATCAATGCCTGTCGCTGATGCTTGTAAGTGTAGATAAATTAAAGCAACCAATAAGAAAACAGATCCTAAAAAGGTATAAAGAAAAAACTTAATCGTTGCATAGATGCGGTTTGGTCCACCCCAGATCCCGATGATTAAAAACATCGGTACTAACATGGCTTCCCAAAATACATAAAAAAGTATGGCATCCATGGCAGCAAAAACACCGCACATGAGACCTTGCATAATTAAAAAGGCAGCCATGTAATGCGCTACGCGCTTTTCAATCACTTGCCAGGCTGAGATGATAACCAATGGTGTAAACAAACAAGTTAAAATAATCAATGGCATCGCAAAACCATCAACACCCAACATATACCGAATATTAAGTGCTGGGAACCAAGCTCTCTCTTCTATAAATTGATATCCCGTTGCTTGCATATCAAAGTTTTGCCACAACGGTATACATAAACCTAAACAGATGAGAGAAACCAATAATGCTAACCATCTGGCACGGTTTGGCTCTTTGTCGCCACCGATAATAAAGATAAGAATGGCCCCAATGATTGGAAACCAAATTAAAGCGCTTAATAGCCCAAATCCCAATTGCATTCTTAGAGCCTCTTTATTTTAGCAATACCCATAACATCAGGAGTATTAATCCTGTGATCATGGCAAAAGCATAATGATAGACATAGCCTGATTGCAGATGACGGACAATGCGCGAAAAGTAACCAATACTCTTTGCCGAACCATTTACAAAAAGACCATCAATAATGGTTACATCGCCTACACGCCAGCACAGCCAACCCATACCCCGTGTACCACCTGCTACCACTACCTTATTAAACTCATCAAAACCATATTTTCTAATCAAAATGGCGTAAAGGGGTGCAAAAATCCTGCGCATCATTCGCGCAAGACTTGGCATTTGCACATAAGCTAGCCACGCCATAACAATTCCTGCCAAGGCTAACCAAAATGGAAGAGCCGTAAATCCATGCAACGCCATCGCTGTCGCACCATGATATTCTTCGCTTAACTTGAGCATGACATTATGTTCTGGCAACACAAAAATGGATTGACCAAAAAATCCATCAAACAAAGGTTTAGCAAACCATGCGCCAATAATAACAGAGGGGATCGCTAATAATACTAATGGCACCCAAACAACGGCTGGCGACTCATGCAAATGAGAACGTGTATGCTCATCCATTCTTGGTTTAGTGTGAAACACTAAAAAGAACATTCTAAAGGAATACAAAGCGGTCACTAATACACTTCCCAGCACTACCCAATAAGCAATATTAGCACCTGGGATATCACTTAAATGCACCGCTTCAATGATAGTATCTTTAGAATAAAAGCCAGAGAAAAAGGGAAAGCCGACTAAAGCCAACGAACCAATCAACATCGTGATATAGGTGATGGGCATGTATTTACGCAAGCCCCCCATATTACGAATGTCTTGCTCATGATGCATAGCGATGATGACAGAACCTGCGCCTAAAAAGAGTAGCGCTTTAAAGAAAGCATGAGTCATTAAATGGAATATCCCGGCTGAATAAGCGGAAACCCCAAGCGCCACAACCATGTAACCTAATTGTGACAAAGTTGAATAAGCAATGACACGCTTAATATCGTTTTGAACGATACCAATCAACCCCATCAGCAAGCAGGTAGCTGAGCCTATCATTAAGACAAAACTCAAAGCTGTCTCTGAATATTCAAATAACGGTGACATCCGAGCAACCATAAAGACGCCCGCAGTCACCATGGTTGCAGCATGGATGAGTGCAGAAATCGGTGTTGGACCTTCCATTGAATCCGGTAACCATACATGCAAGGGCATTTGAGCAGATTTACCCATTGCACCAATAAAGAGCAAAATTCCCATCAAGGTAAATACTGACCAGGGCTTACCTTGAAAAATTTCAATCATCGGATTTGAAGCCGCAACTGTGGGGGCTTGTTTAAACACTTCGGCATAATCAAGGGATCCAAATACCGATAGCACTAGGGCTATGCCAAGCAAAAATCCCATATCACCAACACGATTGACTAAAAAAGCTTTTAGATTGGCAAAAATAGCTGACTCACGTTTAAACCAAAAACCAATGAGAAGATAAGACACCACACCGACCGCTTCCCAACCAAAGAAAAGTTGGAGAAAATTGTTGGACATAACCAGCATCAACATAGAAAAGGTGAATAATGAGATGTAACTAAAAAATCGTTGATAACCCGGATCATCCGCCATATAACCGATGGTATAGATATGGACCATCCATGAGACGAAACTGACAACACACATCATTAATATGGTGAGCGGATCGAGCATAAAGCCAACTTGGAACTTTAAATGTCCAATGGTTGCCCAAGTGTAAACCGTCATGTCGATTAATGCGGGAATGCTTTTATCCCAAAGCATCTGCTTTGCTATATTAACTGAAACAAAAAAGCTAATGGCCACCCCAATGATGGTGATCCAGTGTGCCCCAGCTCGACCTATTACACGCCCAAATAATCCAGCAGCAATCGCTGCAATTAAGGGCGCTAAAACTATTATTAAACACTCAAGAGAGACATTGAGTTGCACAAATTACCCCTTCAATGAGTCTAATTCTTCAACATTAATTGTTCTACGGCTTCTAAAAACAGCAACTAGAATCGCTAATCCAATTGCCGCCTCAGCTGCCGCTACCGTTAAAATAAAAAATACAAAAACTTCGCCTATTTGATTTTGCAAAAAATGCGAGAACGCAACGAAGTTAGTATTCACAGCTAATAAAATCAATTCGATACACATCAATAAAATAATGACGTTTTTACGATTGATATAAATCCCAGCAACTCCAACCCCAAAGAGCATGGCCGCCACGCAAAGATATTCATATAAACCTATCATGCGTTTTCTCCCCGCTCAGATTGCATTTTAACAATCCTTAATCGATCACTTTTTCGCACTAATGTTTGTAAAGCGGGTTTTTGTGTTTTGGTATCTCTTGGGCCACGGAAGGTCAATGCAATCGCAGCTATCATCGCAACCAATAAAATCACTCCTGCAATTTCAAAAGGAAGGAGAAAATCTGTGTATAGTACATTACCTAACACTTTCACATTGCTATAATCACTTGCTTTAGCCAAAGGCATAGGCACTTCAGCTATCCCGAAGTGACTTTTTCCCACAGCCATAAAGAGCAAAACAATCGTGACACAAGCTGTGATGACGCCAATCGGCCAATATTTAACAAAAGGGTCCTTCTCGCTTTTAACGATTTCAATATCGAGCATCATGACCACAAACAAGAAAAGAACCATTACCGCGCCTACATACACAAGTACCAGCACTATGGCTAAAAACTCAGATTCAAGCAGCATCCAGATGCCTGCCATGCAGAAGAAAGTAAATACTAAATATAAAACTGACTTTACAGGATTTTTTGACAAAATCATCATCAAACTAGATGAAATAGCCAAAATAGAAAAAGAATAAAAAACCAGCTGTTGGATTGTAATTGTCATAATCGATCCCTAGCGATATGGCGCATCAGAGGTCCGACACGCAGCAATTTGTGCTTCATATTTATCACCAATTGCTAATAATTTTTGTTTATCTAAAATATTTTCACCACGCTCAAGAAAGGCATAATGCGCCATATCGGTTTCAACAATGGAATCGACTGGGCAAGATTCTTCACAAAAGCCACAATAGATACATTTAAACAAGTCAATTTCATAACGTGTTGTACGTCGGCTCCCATCCTCACGTTCTTCTGAGTCAATCGTAATTGCCAATGCTGGGCAAACCGCCTCACATAATTTACAAGCAATACAACGTTCCTCGCCATTAGGGTAACGACGAAGCGCATGAATACCTCGAAAGCGTACTGAACGTGGTGTTTCCTCTTCGGGATATTGCACCGTAATTTTACGAGCAAACAAATATCTGCCCGTTAGCTTTAAACCAATAAGCAATTCCCACAGCGCAAAGCTTTTAATAGCGTGGGTAAGTTTTTTTAAAGCCATAGTCTCTCTCTATGTAAACCAAGGGCCTAAATGCGTTTTAATTGCGATGGCTTCAACCACTATCCAAAAGAATGTGACGGGTATGAAGACTTTCCAGCCCAATCGCATAATTTGATCATAACGATACCGAGGAAAGGTTGCTCGAAACCAAAGATATAAAAATAAAAAGAAAGATACTTTTAATCCAAGCCACATGATCCCTGGGATCCAATTGAGCTTCTCTTGGATAAACGGAATACTTTCAAATGGAGATAACCAGCCGCCCATAAATATTAATGCACAAACAGTAGATAGCAGAATCATATTGGCGTATTCAGCTAAAAAGAAAATGGCAAAGGTCATGCCCGCATATTCAACATGAAACCCTGCAACAATTTCAGATTCACCTTCTGCAACGTCAAATGGCGCCCGGTTTGTCTCTGCAACAGCTGAGATCCAATAAACGATAAACAAAGGAAATAAAGGTAGCCAGTACCAATGCAATAAACCACCGCTTTGTGCTCGCACGATATCACCCAGATTCATGCTTCCTGCGGCCATCAAAACACCAACTAGCGCAAAACCCATCGGGATTTCATAGGAGACAACTTGAGCAGCAGATCGTAATGCACCTAAAAAGGCATATTTTGAATTAGAAGACCATCCAGCAATAATAATTCCATATACCCCAAGAGACGTCATTGTCAGCAAAAACAAAAGGCCTGCATTAACATTAGCAAGCTCCCATCCTTCACTAAAGGGAATAATAGACCAAGCAACAATAGAAGGAGCAAAAACTAAAATGGGGGCTATGATAAATAAAAATTTATTCGACCTAGCTGGTAATATCACTTCTTTAAAAAGTAATTTAAAAACATCAGCAAATGGTTGTAGTAAGCCTAATGGCCCAACGCGATTGGGTCCAATACGCACTTGGATATAACCAATCACCTTACGCTCTGCGTAAGTGAGATAGGCCACGGCCAAGATCAAGGGTAGGATAATCACCAAGCTTTTGATGACTATAGTAACCAATATCGTCAACCACTCCATTATCACATTAATCATTCCTCTGTTTAAGCTGGTTTCAATTCAATTAAGCCGTAAGGTGCCCCTAACATTTGGGTTGGTGCGATACTCGCAGCAACCAGGGCAGCACCATTGGGTAATCTATCATCAATTTCTATGGGTAAAGGCGCTATGATTTTATTTCCTTCTTGAATGACCCATACCATCTGTCCTTCTTGCAGTTGATGCAGCGAAGCATCTTGGGAATTTATTTTGACAGATTGCATTTGTGCATCTTGGGTCAGTTGTAAGGCTGAAGCACGACGTGTAATTCCATCGACATCATAAAGCCCTGTGGGTGCTAGTCTAACCCATTTGGTTTGATCATTATCCAACGCCTCTACTGAACAAGACATTGATAACAAATTATCTGAATAATAGGGGTTATACGCCCGTAAGGTTTCCATTTCCCCTAATAGTTCATCCTGATTTTGATAATCAAAATCGGGTATTTCCCATAAATTAGCCATCACACGCAGCACTTTCCACGCAGGGCGACTTTGCCCAAAAGGACTCACCGCCGGCTTAAAACTGTGCCAATCACCAAAGGCGTTTACATAGGTACCAGCCATTTCTGTTATTGGTGTTATTGGTAATAAAACATCAGCATATTCGCGCAGTAAGGGACTATCAAATGCGGTTAAAGCAATCACTGCATCCGCTTGTAATAAGGCTTCAAGGGCTAGCTTTGGTGTTGCGCAATCATATTCTGGTTCGCAGCCAAGTAATATGTATCCCTGACGTGGTTTTTGCAGCATTTCAAGAGCGGTGAGGCCTTTAGTCATCGCCTCCGATTCACCAAGCGGTAAACGATGTGGTATGGCACCTGCTAACCAACCACCTGCACTATTAGCGCCATTACTCATTTCACCCCAAGTGGATTGAGTAAGATGTGCGAGGATCCGGCTAAACCAATAAATACTTTGGGCCTGTGGGTGACTCCATGCATAAGCGCCTAATATCACACTTTTCTTATTGGTAGAAAATAAGGCTTTTGCAAAATCTATTGCCTGCTCTGATGGCGTCAACCCAGATAACATTTCTTTAGCATCAACAGGCACGTCTGCTAAAACTTCTTTATCGACCAGCGTCATTGCAGCACAAACAACTTCCATTAATTCTTGAAGAAAATGTCCTTTTACGCCAACAATATTTCTTGCTACTGAAAAATTGAAAGTCACATCCAAAGGATTAATCGCAAAAATTTGAGCACCATGAAGAGATGCTTTGCGAATACGATGACTAATCAGGGGTTGTTCTTTTTTAATATCACTACCGATTATAACTATCGCATCTTGCAATTCTAAATCACCAAGGGAAATCCCTAGCGTTGGAAATGTGCCTAAGCTGTCTTGATGACGATTATCCACTTGCCGTAGACGGTGATCGATATTGGGACATTTTTGCGAACGAAGCAGTTTTTGCAATAAATAAAATTCTTCTAAAGTACTGTTCGGTGAAACCAGCGCGCCAATTTGCTCTGGTCCTTCTTTTTGCACAATTTTTTGTAACTTTTCAACCGCAAAACTCAAAGCCGTAGGCCAATCAACTTCTTTCCATTGGTTATCACGTTTAATCCAAGGTTCAGCGAGTCTTTCAGGATGATTGAATCCTTCATAACCAAAGCGATCGCGATCTGATAACCAAACTTCATTTAATGCTTCATTATCTCGAGGCAGTGTTCGCATGACTTTATCATGAAGGGTGTGATAGAAGACATGCGATCCAATACAATCATGCGCAGACACACCAGGTAGCGCTTGTAGTTCCCATGCTCTTGCTTGAAAACGAAATGGCTTTGAGGTTAAAGCACCTACTGGGCATAAATCAATAACGTTACCTGACAATTCAGAGTTAACACTTTTTTCAATATAAGTGCCAATCTCCATAAATTCACCACGTCCTGTAGCACCTAATTCTCGCTGCCCTGCAATTTCAGCGCCAAAACGCACACAGCGAGTGCAGTGAATACACCGTGTCATTTCAGTGCTAATAAGCGGACCAATATCTTTATCTTTGACAACCCGTTTTCGTTCAACAAAACGTGAAGTGTCTTTACCATATTCCATGGCAACATCTTGCAATTCACATTGTCCACCTTGATCGCAAATAGGGCAATCTAATGGATGATTAATCAATAAAAATTCCATGACTGCTTTTTGTGCATCAATGGCGCGTGGTGAGGTAGTATATATTTTCATTCCATCGGAAACAGGTGTTGCACAGGCGGGTAATGGTTTAGGTGCCTTTTCAACATCAACCAAACACATGCGGCAATTAGCTGCTATGGACAATTTTTTATGATAACAAAAACGGGGAATACGAATGCCAACACTGTCTGCAGCTTCAATGATCATTTGACCTTGGCGAGCTTCAACTTTTATATTATCAATTTCGATGGTGGCCATCTTTTCTCCAGGATACCAATCAAGCTGCAATAATTGAACGTTTATGTTCAATCATATAAACAAATTCTTCTCTAAAATGTTTAAGGAAAGAGCGAACAGGCATCGCCGCCGCATCTCCCAAAGCACATATAGTGCGCCCCATAATTTTATCGGCAACATCATCTAATACAACGAGATCTTGCATCGTCCCCTGTCCATGCATGATGCGATGTAATATGCGCGCCAACCAACCAGTACCTTCTCGGCACGGGGTACATTGACCACATGACTCTTCAAAATAAAAATCTGAGATCCGGGCTAACATCTTTACCATACAGGTAGTATCATCCATCACGATGACAGCGCCCGAGCCTAGCATTGATCCCGCTTTTGCAATGGAATCATAATCCATATTTAGTTTCATCATCTCATCCCCTGATAACACAGGTACAGATGAACCACCGGGTATGACAGCTTTTAGTTTGCGCCCATTTTTCATACCACCGGCCATTTCTAATAATGTCGCAAAGGGAGTTCCCAAAGGAATTTCATAATTGCCAGGCTTATTCACATGCCCAGACATACAAAATATTTTAGTGCCACCATTGTTGGGTAAGCCTAATTCTAAAAACCACTTGCCACCATGCTGCAAAATAACAGGTACGGAGGCGAAACTTTCCGTGTTATTGATATTGGTTGGGCAACCATAAATACCATAATTGGCTGGAAAAGGCGGCTTGAAGCGTGGCATGCCCTTTTTCCCTTCAAGAGAATCCATCAATGCGGTTTCTTCTCCGCAAATATAAGCACCAGCACCAAGGACATTGTGAAGTTCAAAATCAAAACCACTGCCTAATATATTTTTACCAATGAAGCCAAGTTCACGTGCTTCATGTAAAGCGTGTTCCATACGCTCAAAAGGCTCAATAAATTCGCCGCGAAGGTAGTTATAGCCGACCGTTGCGTTCATCACATAACCAGCAATGGCCATGCCTTCAATAAGTTGATGTGGGTTGTAACGTAATATATCTCTATCTTTACAAGTACCGGGCTCGCCTTCATCAGAATTACATAATACATATTTTTGACCAGGCTTATTACGTGGCATAAAACTCCACTTTAAACCAGTCGGAAATCCAGCGCCGCCACGGCCTCTTAATCCTGATGTTTTCAATTCGTTTACAATATCATCAGGCGGCGTTTTATCACGCAAAATCTTCTGCCAAACTTCATAACCACCCACTGAACGGTAGGCTTCCAAAGACCATGGCTTATCCAAATGAAGGGTACGAAAACACACTTGATTTATTGGTACACTCATTGGGCTACTCCTTAGATGCCAAAATCTCGTCGATTTTTTTCGAGTCGAGATTTTCATAATAGTCATGACCAATTTGCATAGCCGGAGCTCCACAACAAGCAGCCAAGCATTCGACTGATTTTAAAGTGAATTTCCCATCCTTTGTGGTTTCTCCCAAGCCAACATCTAATTTCTTTTTTAGATAATCGACGATTTCTTCAGAACCTCTTAACATGCAGGAAATATTTGTACAAACACAAATCTTATGTTTACCAACAGGCTTTATTTCAAACATGCTATAAAAAGTAGCCACTTCAAAAACGGCAATTTTGGGCATTCCTAAATAAGAGGCTACTCCATCCATCAGTTCTTGGGTTAACCAACCACCATTTTCATCTTGAACAAAAGTTAATGCGGCTATCACTGCAGATTGTTTTTGCTCTTTGGGATATTTTTGGATCCAGTGATCAATGTGGTTTCGGGCATTTTGCGATAACACATCAGGTGACATTAATTTTTTAATTGGCGCGCTCACCTATCAATCTCCCCAAACACAATATCCTGCGATCCTATCACTGCAACAACGTCAGCAATCATGTGTCCTTTAACCATTTCATTCATTGCGGCTAAATGAGGAAATCCTGCCGCTCTTACTTTGACTCGATAAGGTTTATTTGCCCCATCGGATACAAGGTATACGCCAAATTCACCTTTAGGATGTTCTATCGCGGCATAACTTTCGCCTTCCGGAACACAATAGCCTTCCGTAAATAGTTTAAAATGATGAATCAATGACTCCATATCATCTTTCATTTTTTCCCGACTTGGGGGAATAATTTTATTATCATTAATCGCCACAGGTCCTGGATTTTCACGCAACCATTTAACACATTGACGAATAAGATGGTTGCTTTGACGCATTTCCTCAACGCGAACGAGATAGCGATCATAACAATCGCCTTCTTTACCCACGGGAATATCAAACTCAAGCCTATCATAAACTGCATAGGGTTGTTTTTTTCGCAAATCCCATTCAACACCAGAGCCTCGAAGCATTGGGCCTGAAAAACCCAACTGCAGCGCTCTTTGTTTGGAAACCACGCCTATGCCAACTGTTCGTTGCTTCCAGATCCGATTATCGGTAAGCAATGTTTCATAATCATCAACACATTTTGGAAAGCGTTCTGTGAAATCCCAAATAAAATCTAACAACGAGCCATTTCTGGCTTCATTCAGTTTTTTGATTTCTTTTTCATTATGCCAAATGGAGGGTTTATATTTGGGCATCGCATTAGGGAGATCGCGATAAACGCCACCTGGTCGATAATAGGTTGCGTGGAGGCGAGCACCGCTCACAGCCTCATAGCAATCCATTAAATCTTCACGTTCACGAAAGGCATATAAGAAGACCGTCATGGCACCAATATCTAGTGCATGGGCGCCAATCCACATCAAATGATTTAAGACGCGTGTTATCTCATCAAACATAACGCGTATATATTGAGCGCGCAGTGGCGGCGTTATGCCAAGAAGCTTTTCAATGGCTAATACATAACCATGCTCATTGCACATCATAGAGACATAATCTAATCGGTCCATATAACCAATGCTTTGATTATAGGGTTTGCTTTCTGCTAGCTTTTCAGTGGCGCGATGTAATAATCCGATGTGCGGATCAGCGTGTTGCACCACTTCACCATCTAATTCTAATATCAAACGTAACACACCGTGTGCCGCTGGATGCTGCGGACCAAAATTCATGGTGTAATTTTTAATTTCCGCCATGGGACCCTTCTTGCTCTGTTTGATGCTTTGATTTGCGGATCACTTTTGGCACTAAGGTACGAGGCACAATATCAACAGGATCGTAAATGACTCTTTGTTGTTTGGCGTCATAACGAACTTCAACATTCCCAACCAGAGGGAAGTCTTTTCGAAAAGGATGACCAATAAATCCATAATCCGTCAAAATCCGACGCAAGTCTGGATGACCTGCAAACAATATACCGTATAAATCAAACGCTTCACGCTCATACCAATTTGCACTGTTATAGATGTTAACAACGGAATCAATCACCGGATCATGATCTGAAACAAAAGCGCGTATGCGTAATCGTTGGTTATGCGTGAGTGAGAGTAGATGATAAACAACAGCTAAACGAGGTTTATTCCATTGACTATTCGTCATCACTTCAGAAATAGGACGAACGCCACGTTCAAAGCCACGACTCGTTGCAGCATCGGTTTCCCATTCACTGACACCGTAGTGAAGATAGTCAATGCCACAAAGATCCATTAACATTTCAAAACGAAACTCTTCTTCATCGCGTAAACGTTGACAGACTTTAGTGATAGCGTTTGATGCTACTTCTATTGTCAGTTCACCAAAAGCGAGGTTGACCTCTTGAATATCATCGCCAAAAGCTTGTTGCAATTGCTGCGCTAACACCTCGAGCTTCATACTTCGCTCCTTGCAATGGTGTTCGTTCTTCTGATTTTGTTTTGTAATTGCAAAATGCCATAAAGCAGTGCTTCAGCCGTCGGTGGGCATCCTGGAACATAAACATCCACCGGTACGATGCGATCGCATCCTCTTACTACGGAAAAAGAATAATGGTAATAACCGCCCCCATTAGCACATGAGCCCATTGATATCACCCAGCGTGGCTCTGCCATTTGGTCATAGACTTTGCGAAGAGCGGGAGCCATTTTGTTACATAAGGTCCCTGCGACTATCATGACATCGCTTTGGCGGGGACTTGGACGAAATACAATGCCAAACCTATCTAAATCATAACGAGCAGCACCAGCATGCATCATTTCAACCGCACAGCATGCTAGGCCAAAGGTCATTGGCCACATGGAGCCTGTTCTAGCCCAATTAATAAGCGAATCAACTGAAGTTGTTACAAATCCCTTTTTGAGTACGCCATCTATTCCCATTCCAGCGCCCCTTTTTTCCACTCATAGAGAAAACCAATCAATAGCAACCCCAAAAATATTCCCATGGCGATGACGCCAGGCCATGCCATTTTTCCAAGTACCACGGCCCATGGAAACAAAAAGGCAACTTCAAGGTCAAAAATAATAAAGAGGATAGCAATTAAATAAAATCGAACATCGAATTTGATACGTGAGCTTTCAAAGGGCTCAAACCCACATTCATATTGAGATAATTTTTCTGCATCTGGGTGATGAGGTGAGATTAATGAACCCAAGCCAATAAGAAGCACAGCAATACCCACTGCTAAGCCCATAAAGATAAGAATTGGAAGGTAATTCTCTAACACGTTTTAGAATCCTTACCGATAAAAATACATTTATCATACTTAATAGCCTCACCCATCTTAACGATCGGTTCGACTTATGAAAAGTTCTTTCTTCTGATCAATCCTTGAGAATCTATCGCTCCCAAGAATATGTATTCTCGAGAGCTCTTGGAATAGATAGGTGGTGCCCAAGGCCGGACTCGAACCGGCACAGCTTTCGCCACTGCCCCCTCAAGACAGCGTGTCTACCAATTCCACCACTTGGGCTTCTTTACTCCACTTCTGGCACATCTGTTCCAGCAGGTGTCGGTGCACTGCCAGAAGATGAATCCTTTTTATTATCATGTGAAGCTGCAGGCGATTTGCCTTCAACGCCTTCTTTCACCGTTGCTGGCACATCATGCTGCAAGCTAGGGTGATTATCTTTATTTAGGTAATACACTAAAAATAGATTTAATAAGAAGAATATGGCAGCAAGAATAGCTGTTGAACGACTTAAAAAGCCGCCAGAACCTTGGCTACCAAAAACAGTTTGCGATGCCCCGCTTCCAAATGCAGCGCCCGTTTGAGCACCTTTACCATGCTGAATCAGAATCAACCCAATCAACATGACGGAAATGGTTACGTGGACTATTAATAAAATTAAATACATTCTCTAAACCTTAAGACACGGCTTCACATATCGATAAGAAATCTTGCGCATTGAGGGACGCGCCCCCCACTAATGCTCCATTAATATCTGGCATAGCGAATAAGGATTTAGCATTACTACCCTTTACGCTACCACCATATAAGATGGAGATGGCCTTTGCCAACGTGGCATCATACTCGGCCAAGGTCTGTCTGAGCAAGCCATGAACCTGTTGAGCTTGTTCTGGCGTGGCTGTTAATCCGGTGCCGATTGCCCAAATTGGCTCATAAGCTATCATCGCGTTCTCAAAAACACTGATTCCGTGCGCTAAAAGTGCTTTAAGTTGTCCTACCACCACAGTGTTAGTTAAATCAGCCAATCTTTGCTCTTTGGTCTCGCCAAGACACAATATGGGAATCAACCCTTCTTTTTTAGCAGTTAGAAATTTTTTTGCTATCTCTTCATCCGATTCATTACAAAATTGGCGTCTTTCAGAATGGCCAACAATCACATATTTACAACCTTGTTCAACTAACATACTAGCTGCCACTTGGCCAGTAAATGCTCCTGGCTGATGAGCACTGACATCTTGCGCACCAATCTTAAATGTTGGAACTTGCGCTAATAAGCTGGCTGCTTGTTCTATATAAGGGAATGGTGGACAAACTACTGTATTTAAGTGAGAGTTTGCTGACAAAAAATCAGCTTTTGAGGCAAGCGTCGTAAAAAATTCTTTTACATGGGCTTTTGAGCCATGCATTTTCCAATTACCAACGATAGTGATGCTTGCCATGCTTTTTATACGCGCCTAGGTTGTTTTTATTAAAGCCGGAGAATATTAACTGAGTTGCTTAGGAGATGGCAAGTATACAGGGAGCAATTTGGTGGCCTTGCGTCGCATAGCGACAAATTATCTCTCCTTGTAAAGGAGAGAGGCGCGAAGCGCAGAGAAAGATTTTATCAAGATTCAAGAGAAAATCCCTCTGCCGCAGGAGCGGCATCTCCCCTTTACAAGGGGAGATCAAGAGTTAAGTCACTTTGGCAGCGTTCGCTACTTCTTGGGCAATTTTCTGAGCGGTTTCATCAACCAACTCTTTGTCTTCACCTTCGACCATGACTCGCACGACAGGTTCTGTGCCAGAGGATCTTAAAAGGATGCGAACCTTGTCTTGTAAGCTTTTTTCAAGCTCTTCTACCTTTGTCAGGACACGTGCATCTTTCACAACTTGGGCGCCATTTTTGACGGGAACATTGACTAAAACTTGGGC
Organism: uncultured Pseudomonadota bacterium; assembly: GCA_963829835.1. Lineage (GTDB taxonomy): Bacteria > Pseudomonadota > Gammaproteobacteria > Berkiellales > Berkiellaceae > Berkiella. The sequence goes on along the minus strand of CAWHKC010000004.1, from coordinate 1,827,715 downwards.
ACATTTTGTCATGCCTTTTTTCAGATCGTGCAATGTTTTCCCGGACTGACAGATGGCTGATAAAACTTGTAAGGCACAAACGATACCATCACCTGTTGTCGCTTTATCTAAACATATAATGTGTCCAGAGCCCTCGCCCCCAAGTTGCCATCCTGTTTGTACTAAAGCATCCATCACATAACGATCGCCGACATGCGTACGTATGAAAGGAATATGTAAATCTTTAAAAACTTTTTCTAAACCAAGGTTACTCATTTGGGTGCCAACAACGCCCCCATTTAATATGCCACGCTCATGATAAGAACGGGCTATAACAAACAAGATCTCATCGCCATCGACTACTTCACCTTTATGATCAACCAAAATGACTCTATCGCCATCACCATCAAAAGCAATGCCAATTTCTGCTTGATGCGCTAAGACTTCTTTTTGAAGTGATGCTGGATGGGTTGAACCACAATTTTCATTAATATTAAAACCATCGGGTTGATGATGAATAACAATAACATCCGCCCCCAATTCCGTAAAAACATGGGGTGCAATATGATAAGTTGCTCCGTTGGCACAATCGATAACAATTTTAATGCCTTTAAGATCATAAGGTTTTAAAAAAGTGCTTTTACAAAATTCAATATATCTGCCTGCGGCATCGTCCATGAATTTTGCACGACCAATATGATGTGATTCAACTGTTGTCATCGGAGAAGTCAGGAGATTTTCGATTTTGCTTTCGATAGCATCAGGTAATTTTTTACCTTCTGCACTAAAAAATTTGATCCCATTATCATAATATGGGTTATGAGAAGCACTGACGACAACACCAACCTGTGCACCTACTGAACGGGTTAAATAAGATACAGCAGGCGTTGGCATCGGTCCTAACAAATAAACATCTAATCCTGAAGCAATAAATCCTGCTTCAAGCGCAGCAGATAACATATAACCTGAGATCCGCGTATCTTTGCCGATAACAACAGTACCATGACCATCTTGCGCTAAAATTTGTCCAACAGCCCAACCTAGCTTTAATGCAAATTCAGCTGTGATGGGTGGCACACCTGTACGACCCCGGATCCCATCCGTACCAAAATATTTACGCTGTACAGACATTGGTCATTCTTCTCCTCACTGACATAAACAACTTCAACCTCAAATAAAAATCAGTGAGATTTGGCAGTATCACTATCATCAACACTACGTTTTTCAACATTACTTGGCGGTGTTTTTGTGTCTTGTGAACCACTTGGAGCAGGTGGTGGCTCATTAGGAGAAGTATCTCCTGTAGACCAACCTTCCGGTTCACGTGGTGTTCTTCCTGCCATCAAATCATCTAATTGTTTAGCATCAATGGTTTCAAATTTCAGTAATGCTTCAGCCATCTTATGAAGAATGGGTTCTTTTTCAACCAAAATTTTCTTAGCACGTTCATAGTTACGATCAATGATTTTTCGTATTTCTTCATCAATCACACTGGCTGTAGTACTGGCAACTTCTTTACGTTGACTCACGCTATGACCTAAAAAGATTTCGCCTTCATCTTCGCTATAGGTTAAAGGCCCTAATTTTTCTGATAATCCCCACTTGGTTACCATATTACGTGCGATTTCAGTCGCGCGTTTAATATCATTGGAAGCACCCGTTGTAACAGATTCTGCTCCAAATATAAGCTCTTCAGCCAGACGGCCACCAAATAAACTGGTAATTGAGCTTTCAAGACGCTTTTTAGAATAACTATATCTATCTTGCTCAGGCAGAAACATAGTCACACCTAACGCTTGCGCGCGAGGGATAATACTTACTTTATAAACGGGATCGTGATCTTCAACGGTGAGACCAACGATAGCATGACCTGCTTCATGATAAGCGGTTAATTGACGCTCTTGTTCACTCATCACCATACTATGACGTTCAACACCCATGATGATTTTATCTTTAGCGTGTTCCATTTCATCCATATCGACTAAGCGTTTATTGTGTCTGGCTGCCAAGAGAGCTGCTTCATTCACAAGATTAGCTAAGTCTGCACCGGAGAATCCTGGCGTACCTCTGGCAATTGTTCTGGGATCAACATCATCTGTGATCGGGATTTTACGCAAGTGGACCTTGAGGATTTGTTCACGGCCTCTGACATCAGGCAGGCCAACAACCACTTGTCTATCAAAGCGACCTGGACGTAATAAGGCTTTATCAAGGACGTCAGGGCGGTTAGTTGCCGCTATGACAATCACGCCTTCATTGCCTTCAAAGCCATCCATTTCGACTAATAATTGGTTTAGTGTTTGCTCACGCTCATCATGTCCACCACCAAGACCGGCACCACGGTGACGACCGACGGCATCTATTTCATCGATGAATATGATGCATGGTGCATGTTTTTTCGCTTGATCAAACATGTCACGAACACGTGACGCACCGACACCAACAAACATTTCCACAAAATCTGAACCAGAGATAGTAAAGAAAGGTGCTTTTGCTTCACCGGCAATCGCTTTGGCTAATAAGGTTTTACCTGTACCAGGTTGACCAACAAGTAAGACACCTCTTGGAATGCGTCCACCTAAGCGTTGAAACTTTTCAGGATCTTTCAAAAAGTCGACCAGCTCTTTTACTTCTTCTTTTGCTTCATCAACCCCTGCAACATCTGCAAAAGTCACTTTTACCTGATCTTCTCCCAATAACCTGGCTCGGCTTTTTCCAAAAGTCATGGCTCCACGACCGCCGCCGCCTTGCATCTGACGCATAAAGTACATCCATACGCCAATAAAAAGAATAATGGGGAACCAGCTAATGAATATATTCATGAGCAAGCTTTGTTGTTCAGGTGCTTTACCTATAACCATTACTTTGTTATTTAATAATTCAGCTAACAAATATTCATCTGGAACAGGCATGTAGGTAACAAAATTATCACCAGAGCGTGCTTCGCCTCTAATTTGTCGGTTATCAATGGTGACGGATTTCACGTCCCCTTTTTTGACACTATCGAGGAATTGAGAATAAGGGACTTTATTCACTTGGGCATGTCTTGGCCCAAAGTTACTGAATACTGACATCAATATGACAGCTATGATGAGCCATAATACGAGATTTTTTACCATGTCATTCAAGGCTAGGACCCCTTGGTGTAGCTACATCTAATTAAGTTAATTTTTGGACTTATGCCGTTGTTCGGCATAGTTCACGTAATTCATAAGCAATATACTATATATTATAGTAGCCTCTGGCCAAGACATACAGCTCGCGTGAAGCAGAACGTGAAGCTTCTGGTTTTCTGATAACAACTTTTTCAAAACGTTGTCGTAAGTTCTTGATATATGAGTCAAAACCTTCACCCTGAAGAATTTTGACCAAAAAGCCACCTTCTTTTTTTAAATGACGCGATGCAAAATCCCATGCAAGATCAGCTAATTCCATCATTCGGGGCTGATCAACTGCAATCATACCACTTAAGTTAGGTGCCATATCAGAAATAACCCAATCAATTTTGTTAGGCCCTAAAGCCACTTCTAAATTTTCCAACACAGATTGCTCTGAAAAATCACCTTGTAGAAAAGTGACACCTGCGATGGGATCCATTTCTAATCTATCCAGCGCAATAACTTTTCCATTTCTGCCAACGAGCTTAGTCACCACTTGCGACCAACCGCCTGGCGCTGCTCCTAAATCAATCACCGTCATGTTAGGACGAAAAATTTTATCTTTCTCGTGCAACTCCAACAATTTAAAGCTCGCACGCGATCGATAGCCCATTTTTTGCGCTTTTTGAACGAAAGGATCGTTAATATGTCGCTGGATCCACGACTTGCCGTGTTTAGTTTGTGCCATATAGTGTTTTACAGCGAGGAGGTTCTCGGGTTAAAATGCGATAAGTTGATTTACATTCTAAAGTAATTTGCACCAAATGTTAACCCGCGCCTTTTTAAGAAATTTAATTACTAAAGCTCACCCCTTACATCCCGTTGTAATCATTGGGAATAAAGGACTAACTGACCAAGTCCATAATGAGGTTGAAGCTGCTTTAACAGCGCATGAACTCATTAAGGTGCGTGTAAACGCTTCCACCAGAGAGCTCAGACAAGAAATGATTGCCAAGATGGCGCAAGAGCATGAAGCCACTATTGTTCAGAACATTGGACATATTTTGGTTTTATATCGAGTCAACTCTGACAAGTAGGGTGGACAAAGCGTAGCGTGTCCACCATCTTACTGCTGGTGGGCACGCTAACGCTTTGCCCACCCTACGAATAATTATGAAAGGTATTCAATCGTACTAATCTCGTACTCAAGCTCACCACTTGGTGTATGAACATGCGCTATATCGCCTTTGTTTTTACCAATCATGGCACGGGCAATTGGTGAATTAACGGATATCATCCCCAGTTTCAGATCCGCTTCATCATCACCCACAATTTTATATTTTACTTCTTCATCGGTTGTCACATTAATTAAAGTGACTGTCGTACCAAATACCACGCGGCCATTTTTAGGCAATTTGGTAACATCAATCACTTGTGCATTCGCTAATTTCCCTTCCACTTCTGAGATCCGACCTTCTAAAAAGGACTGTTGCTCTTTAGCTGCGTGATATTCAGCATTTTCTTTCAAATCACCATGCCCTCTAGCTTCGGCTATCGCTTCGATGATACGAGGACGCTCAACTGATTTTAAACGGCTTAATTCTTCGCGTAACTTTTGCGCACCTAATACCGTCATTGGAAACTTTGTCATTGTACTTTTACCCTTAAATGGAGATCTTGAATTGGTGCTATTTGATGATTTTTTTGATAAGCCAAACTTAACACTTGCGCTTTGGCACCAGACAGAGTAGTTGTATAACATACTTTATGCTGTACTGCTGTTCGTCGTATTGCATTTGAATCTGCAATCGCTTGCCTTCCTTCAGTTGTATTGATTATAAAAGCAATTTTATCATTTTTAATGCTATCCACAATATGAGGACGGCCTTCATTAACTTTATTAACCAACTCGCACTCTACCATAGACTCTCGTAAAGCCTTAGCGGTGCCACGAGTAGCCATTATTTTAAAGCCAAATTGCTGCAATTTTTTAGCAATATCAATAATGCCGATTTTATCAGCATCTCTAACGCTGATAAGCGCATAACCTGGCGCAACAATTTGTGGAGCGAGTGTCGCTAGTTCACTTTTGGCATAGGCTTGTGCAAAATTATCACCCACTCCCATCACTTCCCCAGTTGAGCGCATTTCTGGCCCTAAGATGGGATCGACTCCTGGAAATTTCTCAAAAGGAAAAACGCTCTTTTTCACAGCATAAAATTCTGGAATACGTTCTTGCAGCATATTTTGCTCTTGCAAGGTTTTGCCAATCATGCAACAAGCGGCAACTTTTGCCAAAGACACTCCAATCACTTTCGAAATAAAGGGAACTGTTCTGGCACCACGTGGATTGACTTCTAAGACATAAATTTTGTTATTCTGGATAGCAAATTGCGCATTAATAAGCCCAATAACACCAAGTTCTTTTGCCATTTTGCGCATATTCTCACGCAACTCATTTTGACATTCTTCACTTAAACTAAATGGAGGTAATGAACAAGCAGAATCTCCTGAATGCACACCGGCCTGCTCAATATGTTCCATAATGCCGCCAATTAACACATTCTCGCCATCACAAACAGCATCCACATCGACTTCAATGGCATCATCTAAAAATCTATCTAACAGTATGGGAGAATCTTTGGTCATTTTCCCTTGGCGTTGCATATAGTCACAAAGTTCATCATCGCTATAAACGACTTCCATTGCGCGCCCGCCTAATACATAGGATGGCCTCACAATGATCGGATAACCAATGGCATGTGCTGTCTTTAGAGCTTCATCTAAAGTCGATGCCATGCCGTTAGGTGGTTGCAACAGATTTAAACGCGTTATCATCTGTTGAAAACGCCCTCTGTCTTCTGCTCTATCTATAGCATCTGGCGAAGTCCCAATAATGGGCACGCCAGCAAGCTCCAGTGCCTTCGCTAATTTAAGTGGCGTTTGGCCACCAAACTGCACAATCACGCCAACAGGTTTTTCCAAATGAACAATTTCTAGGACATCTTCTAAAGTAAGCGGTTCAAAATATAAACGATCTGATGTGTCATAGTCTGTTGAAACCGTTTCAGGGTTACAGTTAACCATAATCGTTTCATAACCTTCTTCACGCATCGCTTGAGCGGCATGAACACAGCAATAATCAAATTCTATGCCCTGACCAATACGATTGGGACCGCCCCCAAGCACCATGATTTTTTTCTTGTCAGAAGGCAATGCTTCACATTCTTGCTCATAGGTAGAATACATATAAGCAGTTTGCACAGAAAATTCTGCAGCACAACTATCCACGCGTTTGTAAACAGGACGGATGCCATAATCATGACGTCGTTTACGTAACGCTTGTTCACTCACTCCAAGTAGTTCACCCAAACGGTGATCTGAGAATCCCTTGCGCTTTAATTGTAATAACTGAGTTCGCGTCATGCTTCCAAAACCACACTTGGCAACTTCCTCTTCAGACTGCACGAGATCTTGGATCTGCGCTAAAAACCAAGGATCAACATGTGTTAATGCATAAATTTCTTCTAATTCAAGTCCCACCCGAAAAGCATCGCTGATGTACCACAGGCGTTGCCATGTTGGGCGTTGCAGATACTGGCGAATTTCGTTGATAGCATCTGGTTTTGACAAATCGACTACGGATTCCAAACCATACATCCCTACTTCTAATCCTCTAATGGCTTTTTGTAGGGATTCTTGGAAAGTGCGCCCCATCGCCATCACTTCTCCAACCGATTTCATTTGCGTTGTGAGCTGTGCATCGGCTTGTGGGAATTTTTCAAAATTAAAACGAGGTATCTTTGTTACAACATAATCAATGGTCGGCTCAAATGAGGCGGGAGTTTGATTGCCTGTAATCTCATTGGCAAGCTCATCCAACGTGTAACCAACCGCTAATTTGGCAGCCACTTTAGCAATTGGGAATCCAGTAGCTTTAGAGGCAAGCGCTGAAGAGCGAGAGACACGTGGGTTCATTTCAATGACATGTAATTCGCCTGTTTTGGGGCAAACTGCAAATTGTACATTAGAACCACCAGTTTCTACGCCAATTTTACGCAACACCGCAATAGAGGCATCTCGCATCAACTGATACTCTTTATCCGTCAGTGTTTGAGCCGGAGCGACAGTAATGGAATCGCCGGTATGGATCCCCATCGCATCCATATTTTCAATGGCACAAATAATGATGCAGTTATCTTTTTTGTCCCGCACCACTTCCATTTCAAATTCTTTCCATCCAATGATGGATTGTTCAATCAGCAATTCACCCGTTGGGGAATAGTCTAATCCGCGCTTACAAATTTCTTCAAATTCTTCCATATTGTAAGCGATGCCACCACCACTACCGCCTAGCGTAAATGAAGGCCTAATAATGGTTGGGAAACCTACTGATGCTTGAACTTGCTTGGCACTTTCCAAACTGTGAGCAATGGCAGATTTTGGCATTTTCAAACCAATTTCTCTCATCGCTTTGCGAAATTGTTCTCTATCTTCTGCTTTATCAATTGCTTCTTGACTGGCGCCAATGAGTTCAACGTTATATTTTTTAAGCACACCTTCGCGCACTAAATCTAAAGCACAATTTAGAGCTGTTTGCCCTCCCATTGTGGGCAATAAAGCACAGGGTCGCTCTTTTTCAATGATTCTGGCTACAATCTGCCAATGAATCGGCTCAATATATATCGCATCAGCCATTTGGGGGTCGGTCATGATGGTTGCAGGATTAGAATTAACTAGCACAACACGATACCCATCTTCTTGCAAAGCCTTACAAGCTTGTGCACCTGAATAATCAAATTCACAACCTTGGCCGATCACAATGGGGCCTGCGCCAATCACTAATATCGTTTTAATGTCAGTTCTTTTTGGCATATCGGCTAGTTCGTCTCCAATGCTTGCGATGACAAAGATAATCGATGGGTGCGAAATTTTCGCATCGAATCGATGAAATCATGAAATAACATCCTAGCATCATTGGGTCCAGGTCCGGCCTCGGGATGTCCTTGGAAACCAAATGCCGCTTTAGAGCGATGTTTAAAACCTTGAATGGTATTATCAAACAAAGAACGATGGGTCACCTGAAGCACGTCCGGAAGGTTATTTTCATCTACGGCAAACCCATGATTTTGGCTCGTAATCAAAACATTTTGATCTTTGAGTTGTCGCACCGGATGATTGCCACCATGATGACCAAATTTCATTTTTAATGTTTTTGCGCCCATTGCCAGGGCGAGTAATTGATGACCTAAACAAATACCAAATAAAGGCATATCGTGCTTTAAAAAGTCTTTTATAGCATCAATGGCATAACGACAAGGTTCAGGATCGCCTGGTCCGTTTGATAAAAAGACACCATCTGGATTAAGTGCCAACACTTCATGGCTGCTGGTTTTTGCTGGAACAACAGTAATTTTGCAACCCATCTCATGCAAACATCTTAGAATGGTTTTTTTGATCCCAAAGTCATAGGCAACCACATGAAATTCGGACTTTTGAGCACGCTTATTGGCATGCCATAGCCCTTTTTCTTGCCAGACATAAGGACTTTGTGTGGTGACTTCTTTGGCTAAGTCTAATCCTTTGAGTCCACAAAAAGCGCGTGCTAAAGCAACAGCTTTGGCTTCTTCTTCTGGCGTAATGGTGGCAGCGCTATAGATACAGCCTTTCAATGCCCCTTTCTCACGAATCAGACGCGTTAGGCGACGTGTATCAATCTCAGCAATACCAAGGACACGATGTTCTGCTAAATAAGCATCAAGTGAATTTTGCGATCGCCAATTGCTTACCTGATAAGGGAGTTGGCGAATGATAAGTCCTTTAGCATAAATGCTATTTGACTCACGATCTTCGAGATTAACACCCACATTGCCGATATGGGGATAAGTTAAAGTTATTAATTGGTTAGCATAGGAAGGGTCGGTCAAAATTTCTTGATAGCCAGTCATAGCGGTGTTGAAAACAACTTCTCCCACCGCATGTACTGCTAAATGACTTAAATGACCAAAGGCTATCCCTTCAAATAGGGAACCATCTTCAAGCGCGAGCAGTGCAGAACGGGGCAACGTCACCTCCAGATCAATTCAATAGGCACAAAATGGCCGAATTCTATCCTCATTTCGTAGAAATGTCTATGAAAATTAAACAGTTATTTTGCTAAACAGCATAAAGATCTCTTAAAAATCAAGCACATTCCTTGCTTTATGCAATGGTGTCTTCGGAAGCTCTTTAGCTAAAGCCTGTGCTTTTGACATTATATCCTTTTTTCGCGCTTGTGCGCTTGGATTATCAGGAGGGTATTCAGAATTGTGCAAAAGAGGCTTCAATCCGATATTTAAAACCGCTGCTGCCAATTGGACAGCCAGTTCATCATTACCTGCAGCCAGAATAATAACTTCTGTATTTCCTGTATTCTCATAGTGCGCTTTTGCTTGCGCCACAAAGACTTTTGTAAGCTGGCTTTGGTTATTACGATTAATTTTATCCGCATTTACGGTCACCATTGTTTGATAGTGAGCCTCATCTTCTTTCCTGCCTTTAAAAACGACCGTAGGTAATGCTTGTCCATCTTTAGTGGTGATATCGTAACGATAGCTGATAGTGCCTTTATTGGATCTTTTATCGGTTGCTCTGATTGATTCAATTTCCAAATCTGGTATATGTGCCATAAATCGGTCTTTTGAATTTGCCAATACTTCGGGTGAAATCTCCTTTTCACTGTCTAATTCTAATCCTTGTTGAATACTCGGTAGTGAGTGGTGGCTCTTCTTAAAATTATCGAAGGACTTCATTATTTTGGCTTTGCTTTCGATGGAAAGGTGTTCTGCTTTATTGAGTTTTTTGAGTATATAAACAACCGCTTCAATCTCCTTGCGCAATTCAGTTGATGCATTGTTACCTTGCATTTCTTTTTCCAATATCGCTAATTCTTGACAGAAAAAGTGCGCAATTTTCTCCATTGCAGTTGGATCGGCCTCCATAATCCCAAGTCGTCGAAGGGCTTTATATTGTTTCTTCAAGATGGGGCTTTTTACCGATTTTGCGCGATTATAAAGATAGCCATTAATTGCCTGAACTGTTTTAGAGGAAATACCAACCCGTTGTTTAATTTTTCGGGTAATGCGATGTGACACTTCAAATCGTTTTTCTTGTTTAAAAGCTTTATTGGAAATTTTTTTCCCAAATAAGCTCCCTACAAAACCTCCTAAAACTGCTAATCCAACCGTTCCACCAATCGCTGCTACAGCTCCTGTCAGAGCAGCGCCAACTGCGCCACCAATTGCTGAACCAATTCCCGGAAACACTATAGTCCCAAGGACAATACCTATACCGACACCAAGTGCAATACCTCCGGCAATGGTAAGAGATGTTTTTACTCTTCTTCCCGATAAAATATCCCTAGCGCCATAATAAAGATCTTTCAGTAAATCGACGGCTTTATCAATTATGGTGCCTTTATGACTGGCATTCTTAAGAGCGGCAATGGCACTGACATCATTGGCTTTTTCAAGTTCAAGACCAGCCGCGAGGAGATCCTGTAAACGATTTTTAGCCCCTTTTTCCACCGGTTCTCTTTCAGGGACTTTTTCTTTTAACCATTCCAGATTTTGGGCAATTTTCTGAGTTGCCGCATTATCATCATCGTCTTCAGATAAGTCATCGTAGGAGCGTTTATATTTTCCAATTGCATCTGCATCAAAAGGTAGTTTGGCCATAGGGTATCTTTATATTTGTATTGCTAATACCCATAAGACACCTTATTTAACTTAAAAATTCCGTTGAATGAGACTTAATTTTTGAAGAATTAAATTTTCTATATTTATCAATAAGATAAATTCACAGTAGGCAAGTATGGTGATATGTCAAAAAAACTATATATACTTAACTGGCGCATAAGGATACACATCATCTGATTGATCATGCTCTATGCCCGCTTCAAATTCTGCTAGTTCTTTTCCTTTTCTTTTTAGACGAGCATCATCTGCTATTTGAGCAAAATGGGGACAATAGCTTAAAGAATCGTTCTTCTTTTCTAGCACTTTGGTAGGATCGCTAATCGCTAAAGACGTCATCCATTGCAATGACAACCTATAATCATCATCAATATAATTCATCATCAATTCATATATATTTGAGCGTGCGTCAACATTCATCAACTGTTGGGCCAGCATAAGAGGTGTTTGCAAATCGACGTTAACGGTATCCTCTAATGACTCGAGTTCCTCTTTTGTTAAAAAGGTTCTAAGGAATGTATAACATTTAGTTGCGTTATGACGTGCAATATAATGAAGACAATTTTGATTCAACGCATCTCTAAAACCAAGCGTCTCTTTTTTGAAGTGAGTAAGAAGATATTTAAAATACTCCTCATTATCAAATTCAATGGCTAAGGTCAATGGCCATTTATGAGATTGGTCTTGTAAAAAAACAATGTCTTTATTTTTTGTTAATGAAAATAGGATATCTAGAAAAAGAGGATCTCGAAGATGCGCAGTATAATGATAAATATTACGCCCAGTGTGTGTCTCTTGAAATAACTCAACGTCTTGCTTGGATAACCATGATAACCAATCAAATTCTCCTCTTTGAGCTACCTGATGAACTATTCCTTCACCTATTGCATTAGTGTGATTTAAATCTAAGGGAACATTTTGCCGAACCAGATAGGAGAGTGTCTTTAAAAAATTTTGATTATAGAGATAGTGAACAGGATGTTCGCCAGCACATTTCACTTTAAGCTGTTTGCTAGAATCACCTGAATTTTTCAATTCGTCTAACAAATCGTCATCTTTGAAAGGTGCACCAACACTCATCTATTTACCGCCCTACATCTTAAAGTAAGGCGATTATAGCAAAATGCGCATCAATGATAAAACAGTTCATTTTAATATATCCGATAACGTTAATGATTTTCCGATAAAGCTTTATTCTTTGAAAAAACCAACCATCTATCGGTCAAAATAATCATCACTACCGTTTATCAAAATAATTCATATTATTTTCAATTGCTTACGATCTGACCAATGCCATTGATTGAGTAAACCAGATAACATACTATTGAGAAAACAAGAAACTGTTTAACTACTATCTAATTAGAGTGGAAAACCAATGTTATCTGTGACACGAAATCAAGAACATCGATATCATGAAAACAAAAAAGTGCAAGTTGAGTTATTGCTGAAAGACGTCACCACCAAGCCCTCTGCCTTAACTTCGTTTGTTAGCAATTATGACAGTGATCTTAGGGCACCTGTCAGCCTGTACCGCCAAAAACAAGCCGTTGTTGATATTGCCACTGAACATTATTTGAAATTATGTACAGATGAGATAAAAGATTTACGCAACAATAGTGCAAAGAGTTTACAAGATCTTTCTAATTTGCTTGAGAGAATCATTGAGCAATTCCCAAATGGGGATAAATCTATCATCCATTATCAAGATAATCCAGTCTATGCACTTTTCTGCCAGGAAGTTGTAGATGCGCTTGCCGCTAAAAGAAATTACAAAAATCCTACAGGAGATAGATACAACAAATATATTGGCGAGCCCCATGCTGGTCAATGTGTAGAAGCTTTATTAATTCAGCATATTGCGAAATGTCGTATCCCTTTAAAAGTGTCTTCAAATTATAATCGTCTTGAAAGAACCCCATTAAGCGCGATTATGCAAAATCTACTTGCACGATCACAGAGTTATTTTGAAACTAATAACCAAATCAATCATGCAATTTTTACTTTAGCAGCATTGACCAATATTGACATTAACAGTTTTGCAACCCAAGAAAGAGAAAGATCTTATGTAGTAAGCTATAAGGTTGTTAACCATTTCGTTGATCCTTTGGTTAACAAAGTGGTAGAAAAACTGAATGCCACTTTGCCGCCTCATGTACTTGTCCGAGCTTTGCACGCCATTATTTTATTATCTCGAGCTGATGATAACTTTAAAACGTATCTCAGTGATAATAAAGCAAAGCAAATATTAGGTTGGGTTGCAGATCAATTAAAATCCTTACCTGTGGGTGATACTAAAAACCGCAATTTAGCTCAGCAATTATTCCAGATTAGAAACATCTACACAGAAGTTTTTCCTGCAAGTTTAACTACATTAATTGAGCCTCACATTTCTACTTTTGCAGAAAACACCCATGGCTCACATTTCGAAAAAGATGTCTTTTCTACATTAATAGATACCGCAACGGCGCTCAAAGTAGAATATCCAAAATTAATCGATTCTATACATTTTAGTGCCAACAATCCTATTTGTGATGCTTTAGGTCTTGAGTCAGATATCACTTATGAGAATGGCGCTATTAAAACTTGTATACAGGTTGACGGTGATAAATACCATACTTACAATGGAACCAAAACGCCTACACAAAGAACCTTATTAAGGGATCATTGCTTTAAAAAAGGCCACTGGAAATTAATTAAATTTACTGATGCAGACTGTTCTGAGGAAAAGGCCAGAATGTTCTTATTAAGTGAAATTATCGTTCCTACTTTTGAAGCTAAACTCTCTAGCATTCTTGATTTTGCAACCGCACCCCGGCCTGATCTCGTTTCACCATTACTCGAAAGTAAACAAGTTGCTGATGCCTTGTCTTTGGTTTCAAGTTTGCCGCAAGTAAAAGCTCTTTTAGCGACTGCAAGCGCAAAAAGAATCGATGTCAGCAGCTATCAAAAGGATATCGATTTATTAAGTTCTTTTGCAACACAAGTTAATATTGCTCATGCTAAAGTACAATCTTACAAGAAGATCTTCGAAGAAGTAAGAGAGCAACTTTCCCGATTAGACTTGAGCAAGGTTAAAACATTTGCTCATATCTCCAAAGCGCTTGAAATCTCAAACAATAAAGTACTTGACCTCACAAGTGACTTTGCAAAACAAGAGAAATTGGCTGAACAAACAAGAGAGAAGTTGGTAGAGTGCCAAACAGACCATCAAATTATTCAAGAGGAATTGAGCACAATTGAAAAAGCATTAGCGACGACGACGTCCAAAATTGAAAAATTCACAGACGAAAGATTAGCGCTTAACGCAATGGAAAGAAGATTAAATGCTGATGTAACTAGCCGCTCTTCTAGCAGAACCGCTAAAGAGCCATATCAGGGACTCTCACGTGTTGAAATCAACACACGTCGAGAAGAGATCGCGTTAGAATTGATGCCTTTAAATGCCAATCAAATTACTCTATTGGGTAACAAGCACAGAGCCGAGAGAAAAAGAGCGGATTTAGAGCAAACAATTGAAAAACTTAACAAGAAGCAATCTGAATGTGATATGAAAATTAAAGATCTTAAAATTAAACTTGCTACAGAGAGTGAGATCAAGCAATCCTTTGATATGGCATTAAAAAATGTTGAATATTTAAGCCTGGCTGATAAAATTGAAGCATTGCAAAAGACTATAAATGACGTTGAAGAACTTTCAACACTATTACAAGACTCTTCCTCAAAATTGACAATGCTACAATCGATTGAGAAATCGATTAAAGAAAAACTGGCTAAACTGCCAACATTAAATGTTGATGCTAAACCTTACTATCCGCCACCGCCTGTCCAACAACAGTACTACTATCCTTCACCTGGTTATTTTAGGCCAGGGGGATACATAACCGATAGGGGTTTATTTTATCCAAACAATTCACATCCATTTTATTTAGACAGGCTACCTGTGTTGACATTAGCACCTCCACAGGGTTTTTTACCTCAATTTAATGGAGCAACGCAAAATCACAGTGAAGAGTTAAAGCAACCTGAGTTAGCTCGTTCGTCACAGGCAAAACGTCAGCCACCAAAATAATGAATAAGCAGTATTAGTCTATAGCTTATTGGCTCTGCCTAAATAATACATCCGCCATGCTATAGAGCCCTTCGCGCTTTGGTTCTAGCCATTTAGCCGCACGAATAGCGCCATGAGCAAAGGTTGAGCGGTTGGTGGCTCTATGAGTGATCTCAACGCGTTCGCCTTCAGAAGCAAATATCACGGTATGTTCACCCACTATGTCTGCCGCACGTATTGATGAAAAACCAATCGATTTTTTATCCCGAGGGCCAGTGATACCATGTCGGCCATAAAGAGCCACATCGTCCATATTGCGCCCTAAGGTTTTACAGATAGTCTCACCCATTTTCAACGCAGTGCCAGAAGGAGCATCCACTTTATTACGATGATGGGCCTCGATGATTTCGATATCAACTTCATCACCCAAAATTTTGGCGGCTTGCTTTAATAGTTCATAACAAAGGTTAACGCCCACACTGGTGTTGGGTGCAAACACAATCGCTATTTCTTGACTCATTTCTTGAATAACGGTTTTTTGTTCTGCATTAAAGCCAGTCGTGCCTATCACAATCTTTTTACCATATTTTTGGCATAATCGCAGATGAGACAATGTCGACTCAGGGGTGGTGAAATCAATCAACACATCAAAATCTTCCATGACCTTTGCAAGATCATCGACAGGTTTAAGGTGTAAAGGAGATACTCCGGCAAGGGTGCCAACATCAATATTGACTAACAGGCTTCCAGGAGAGACTGTCGCGGCGGTAACTTTGACATCGTTACTTGTGGCGGCGGCCTGAATCAGTGATTTTCCCATACGCCCATTACAGCCTGCAATTGCCAACCTTAGCATGATGTTTTCCTTACTTCCTATTCAACCCAACCCATCCGCCTACGCTAAGAGCTTCGGCGCGATGACCTCTAAGAGAGGTCAGAATTTCATCTTTTCAAAAAAATCTTTCACTCGATGAAACCATTTATCGACACGCGGACTATGTTTTTCGTTCCCCATCTCTTTTTCAAACTCTCGTAACATTTCTTTTTGTTTACGATTCAAATCGACAGGTGTTTCCACAATCACGCGACAAAGCATATCCCCTTGACCACCACCACGTACAGGTTTAACACCTTTGCCTGATAATTTAAAGACTTTGCCGGTTTGAGTCTCTGAAGGGATATGGAGCTTAACGCGGCCATTGAGGGTTGGAACTTCTAAATCGCCCCCAAGTGCTGCCATGATAAAACTAATGGGTACATCACAATACAAATGTTCGCCTTGGCGTTGGAAGATGGGATGTTCCTGAATATGGACTTCAACATAAAGATCGCCGGCGGTGCCGCCTTGCGGTGCGGCTTCACCTTCACCATTTAGGCGTATTCTGTCGCCATCATCCACGCCCGGTGGAATTTTAACTTGAAGTTTTTTCTCTTCACGAACACGTCCCTGTCCCTGACATGGCCGACACGGATCGGTAATAATTTGTCCCGAACCACGACAAGTTGGACAGGTTTGTTGTAATGTAAAAAAGCCTTGTTGAATGCGTACTTGACCATGGCCTTGACAGCTTTTACAGGTGGCTGGTTTGCTTCCTTTGTTAGCACCACTGCCATGACAAGAATGACAAGATACCCATGTTGGCACTTGGATGGTAACATTGGTCCCTTTCACTGCATCTTCAAGCGTTAACTCTAAACTATAACGAAGATCAGCGCCTCTTTGTTCACGCCGACCACCAGCACCGCCGAAAATATCGGCAAAAATATCGTTGAAAATATCACCAAAACCACCAGGGCCTCCTGGACCACCGCCCTGTGATTGATCAACGCCAGCATGGCCAAATTGATCATAAGCACGACGCTTTTGCGGGTTAGATAAAACTTCATAGGCTTGAGTCGCGGTTTTAAATTTTTCTTCCGATCCTTTATCCCCTTCCGTTCTATCAGGGTGATACTTCATTGCCATGCGCCGATAGGCTTTTTTAATATCAGCGTCAGAGGCATCGCGCGATACCCCTAGAATTTCATAAAAATCTTGTTTTGACATTGAATAACCCGTTCATGCTTTAAATGCACAAAAGGGCCAGAGGAAAACCTCTCGCCCATTTTTGTATTTTTTCATTTTATCCAATAAAAGCTGTTAACCCTTACTATCTTTGTTTTCTTTCACTTCTTCAAACTCAGCGTCTACTACATCATCTTTACTCTTGCCATTAGACTGATGTTCGGAGCCTGCGCCTTGACCATTTCCACCTTGTGGACCAGCTTCACCCTGCGCCCCACCTGCTGCGCCATAAATTCGTTGCGCCATTTTACCGGTGACATCGGATAGTGTTTGCGTTTTGGTTTCGATGGTCTTTTTATCATTGCTCTTGATCGCTGTTTTCAAGTCGGACATGGCAACTTCAATATCAGCGCGTTCCTTGGGTTCCACTTTTTCGCCCAATTCTTTCAATGATTTTTCTGTTGCATGGACTAAGCTATCAGCATGATTTTTTGCGCTGGCTAATTCATGAAACTCTTTGTCTTCAGCTTCATGTTCCTTCGCATCGGAAACCATTTTATCGACTTCGGCATCGCTTAAACCGCTGGAAGGTTTAACAACCATGGATTGCTCTTTGCCGGTAGCTTTGTCTTTTGCTGAAACGTGCAAAATACCGTTGGCATCGATATCAAAAGTCACTTCAATCTGAGGCACACCACGTGGTGATGGTGGAATATTGGTTAAATCAAATTGACCTAAAAACTTATTGGCAGAAGCTTGTTCACGCTCACCTTGGAAAATACGCACGGTGACGGCTGTTTGGCTGTCTTCTGCTGTTGAAAACACTTGACTCTTCTTGGTAGGAATAGTGGTGTTTTTCTCAATGAGTTTTGTCATAACGCCACCCATGGTTTCGATCCCTAAGGAAAGTGGGGTTACGTCTAACAATAAAATATCTTTTACTTCACCTGAGAGCACCGCCCCTTGAATAGCCGCACCAATAGCAACTGCTTCATCTGGGTTAATGTCTTTACGTGGCGCTTTACCAAAAAATTGTTCCACCGCTTCTTGTACTTTAGGCATACGGGTTTGCCCACCAACAAGAATAACGGAAGTAATATCTTTGATACTCTTGCCAGCATCTTTCAGTGCAATTTTGCAAGGCTCCATTGTCTTTTTAATTAATTCTTCTACTAAAGCTTCAAGCTTGGCACGACTTAAACGAATATTCATGTGCTTAGGACCACTGGCATCGGCAGTGATATAAGGCAAGTTAATATCGGTTTGTTCGCGAGAAGAAAGCTCGATTTTCGCTTTTTCTGCTGCTTCTTTAAGACGTTGTAACGCTAAAGGATCTTTGCGTAAATCAACGCCTGTATCTTTGCTAAATTCATCTACTAGATATTGAATAACACGATCGTCAAAGTCTTCACCGCCTAAGTGGGTATCGCCATTAGTCGCTAACACTTCAAATTGTTGTTCGCCATCAATATCCGCAATTTCAATGATGGATACGTCAAAGGTACCACCACCTAAGTCATAAACAGCAATAATGGAATCGCCTGATTTTTTGTCTAAACCAAAAGCTAAAGCCGCTGCTGTTGGCTCGTTAATAATACGCTTTACATCAAGACCAGCTATTCTTCCAGCGTCTTTGGTTGCTTGACGTTGCGAATCATTGAAGTAAGCAGGCACGGTAATCACCGCTTCTTTAACTTCATGACCTAAATAATCTTCAGCGGTCTTTTTCATCTTGGCTAAGACAAGTGCTGAAATTTGTGGAGGCGCTATTTTTTCATTATTGCGTCCTTCAACCCAAGCATCGCCATTGTCTGCTTTAACAATTTTGTAGGCAATGTGCGAATCATGAATAGTGGGATCATCAAATTTACGACCAATTAAACGTTTAACTGCATTAAAAGTGTATTTGTAGTTTGTTACTGCTTGACGTTTTGCGGCTTGTCCTACCAGACGTTCGCCATCTTCAGTGAAAGCAACAATAGAAGGGGTTGTTCTATCACCTTCACTGTTCTCAATGACGCGTGGTTTGCCATTTTCCATAATGGCCACGCAAGAGTTGGTTGTGCCCAAATCGATACCAATGACGACATTTTTTGCCATTACACCTATCTCCAATGAAATCAAATAAAAGTTAAGTCTTTACAGTCTAATATGGGGTCAATTCCCCCATTTTCAAGCCCACATTTAAGCTGGTTGCTTAGAAACAACTACCCGAGCCGGTCGTAATAAACGGTTATTGAGCATATACCCCTTTTGAACCAGAGCCACCACTTGGTTAGAGGGTATCTCTTTTGTTTCTTGTACTGAAATAGCCTCATGGAAGCTGGGGTTAAAAGCCTCGCCTTGTTGTGGGGCAATTGGCTGAATCCCTTGCTTATCAAGTGCATTCAACAAGATGTTTTGAGTCATTTTCATCCCTTCGAGCAGGCTTTGGGCATTGACCTTGTCACCTTCGGCAAAGTTAATACCATGCTCTAAGCTATCAAGCACTTCGAGCATTTCGATGGCAAAACGATCTATCGCAAATTTGCGGGTTTTTTCGACTTCATCTTGCATTCTTTTCTGCAAGTTCTGAAATTCAGCTTCTCTTCTGAGCAACCTATCCCAATAGGCAGCCACTTTTTCTTGTTCTTCTTGCAGGGTTTTACTTAAAGAAGCAATTTGATCATGAAGTTCAGCCATATTCTCAGGGGATGGCAAGCCAGCATCTTCAGAGGCTAAGGAGCTCCCCAATAAATTATCATCTTCAAAACGGGTTGAAGGCATATTATCGTCCTTTTTTTCAGCGGACTTATTGTCGTGTGGTTTTTTATGATCTGCCATTACCTACCTCTTTCATGGGGCATAATATATATCCTAGATGAATATGGGGACTATTTATCTGGATTCAAGAGTGTGCCTAATACTTTTGCTGTAAATTCTACCACTGGGATAACTTTATCGTAACGCATTCGGGTCGGCCCTATGACCCCTAGAACGCCAACCACTTTCCCATCAACCGTATAACGTGACGTAATAACGCTATATTCGCGAAAAGCATCATACCCTGATTCTTCCCCAATAAACATTTGTACACCCTCACTTTGTAGGCAGTTATCTAAGAGATGCAAAATCTGCTGCTTTTGAGTGAAGGCTTGGAATAACTTCTCCAGCTGTGAAATAGACGCTAAAGGATTAGCAAATAAATTTTGTTGACCAGCTAAAATATAATCTTCCTGGCGTTTGGAGGGTACAAACGCTTTACTGGCCACATCGACAACCGCTTTCATAAGGCTATCCATTTGCGATCTGTCGATGTTGAGCGCTTGTAAAAGTTCTGACCGTGCACTTAATAATTCTTTTCCAACAAAATGTTGATTGAGAAAGTTGCTCGCTTGGGTAAGTTCACTCGCCGTATATTGCTTCTCGGTCACTATGATCCGATTCTGCACTTCACGTTCATTGAACACTAAAATGGCTAAAACACGATTGTCTGATAAGGGCAAAAATTCTACATGACGCAGTAAGAGTTGATCGCAACGCGGCAAGGTCACAATTCCTACCATACTCGTCAGTTCTGAGAGTACGTTTGATGTTTTGGCGATAAGATTATCCGTAGGTTGCGTGACATCAAAGTGCTTTTCCATAAGCTGCACTTCCGATGCCCCTAAGGGATGTACTGACAATAGACTGTCGACAAAAAACCGAATCCCTGCCGTTGTAGGCACTCTGCCAGCTGAAGTATGAGGCGAACAGATATAACCTCGCTCTTCCAGATCACCTAGTACTTTACGCACTGTCGCCGGACTTAATGAAGTACAAGCCGCAGATACTAAGGTCTTTGATCCCACAGGCTGGCCGTCTCGTATATACATATTGACCAAGTGCTTCAGCAGTAATTGGGCTCTATCTGAGATATGGGATGAATCATTCATAATATTTTAAAAAATACACGCTTATGTTGTTTGAAAGTTATCCAAAATTCATTGTCCCCTATTTTAAAGGGTTCATGCCCAAAGAACCAGACTTTAAGTCAGCTCCTGATGATAGAAATCAAGACCCTCACCCTAATAACCCTCTCCCACAAGGGGAGAGGGGAAAGAGAAGAGGTGGGAGAAGGTTAGGATGAGGGTCTTAAGTTTGTGTCGGGATCATTAGAAATGTTATGTTAAGAGCCAATAAGTGCTTTTCCAACCAAATAAGTCAGTTAACCTGATGGACCAAACAATGACCATCCAGTTCAAAAAAATCGGATTAATTGGTAAACATACGAACCCTGAAGCTCGTAGCACACTCACTTCGCTGGTTACCTTCTTACAAACCAAAGGTATTGAGATCACAATGGAACACCATTGTGCCGAGCTCATGTCCGATTTGTTAGTAAAAAAAGCTAAACGTGAAGCATTGGGAAGTTTGTGCGATCTAATTATTGTGGTTGGCGGAGATGGCAGCTTACTCGATGCTGCACGCGCAGTTGTCGATAGTGGGATCCCCGTTCTGGGTGTCAATCGCGGACGACGCGGATTTTTAACCGATATCTCCCCGCAAGCCCTTACACAATCTTTAGAACCCATTTTAACTGGTGCTTATCAAGAAGAGCACCGTTTCTTGTTAGAAATGGAATTATGGCGCAATAAGGAATTAATTGATCGTGGTATGGCCTTAAATGATGTCGTGCTTTATTCCGGCGATATCGCCAGAATGATTGAGTTTGAAGTACTGATCGATCAACGTCTTGTCTATCGCCAACGTGCAGATGGCATCATTACCGCAACGCCTACAGGTTCAACTGCTTATGCACTTTCTGGTGGTGGCCCGATTCTACACCCTGCTTTACCTGCAATTGTTCTTGTGCCAATGCATCCTTCAACATTGAGTAATCGCCCTATTGTGATCGATAGCAAAGGCCATATTGAAATT
The DNA here is from genome assembly GCA_963829835.1 of uncultured Pseudomonadota bacterium. Taxonomy (GTDB): domain Bacteria; phylum Pseudomonadota; class Gammaproteobacteria; order Berkiellales; family Berkiellaceae; genus Berkiella. Next base: position 1,805,953 of record CAWHKC010000004.1, on the reverse strand, counting down.
CATATCATGCCAGATAATTTACTTAATCCTCGCTTAAGTTGTGATGGTCAAGTTCATTTCAATGCACTTCCCAATGACAGATTAGTAATTCGACGTAAAACAAAAGAATTGCGCCTTTTGCATCCTAACGACTATGATTATTATCATACCCTTAGAACTAAACTTGGCTGGAGCGCCTAAGATCAATGTTGCAGCATTTGTTGATCAAAGATCTCGCAATTGTTTCTCACGTCGATATCACCTTTTCTCAAGGCATGACCGTTATCACCGGCGAAACTGGAGCGGGCAAAAGTATCATTTTAGATGCTTTAGGCCTTGCTTTGGGGATGCGCTCAGACAGCTTAAAAGTTAGGCCAGGGGCTGAAAAAGCTGAAATAGCGGCTACTTTTGATATCTCCACTTTATCAGGCGCGATTTTATGGCTTACTGATTGTGAATTAACAAACGATGATGCCGAACAATGTATTATCCGTCGTATTTTGTATGCCAATGGACGCTCAAAAGCATTTATTAATGGCCGCCCGGCAACTTCTGCCCAATTAAAATTATTGGGTGAATATTTGGTTGCGATCCATGGTCAGCATCAACATCAACTCTTATTAAAATCAAGCGAACAATGTCGCTTACTTGATGCATATGGCCAACATGATGAAATGGTCAGTCAAGTTAAAACTGCTTACAAAGAATGGGAAAAAGTTGAGCATCGTTTACAGAGCCTGCGTGACAATGGATCCCCTGAACAATCCAGAATTGATTTGTTGCAATATCAAATTGCTGAGATTGAAGCGCTTGATCTTAAAGATCAAGAAATCACCCTCTTGCATCAAGAGCACGATCAATTGGCAAATGCCGCGTCTTATATTCAAGCCACTGAAATGGCCTTGGCATTGCTAGAAAATCAAGAAGACGCCAATGCATTACAATTAATCACTCAAGCGCAACAATCGCTGCGCTCATTAACAGAAAAGTTCCCTTCCCTTGCCAATGCCAAAGAATGCTTAAACAATGCACATATTCAAATGCAAGAAGCGGTTTCCGAAATTAATGATTTTATCGCTGGATTAGAAATCAATCCTGCTAGGTTATCACAAGTGGAACATCGCCTTGAACGCTTGCATGATATGGCAAGAAAACATCGGATTGAACCTGAGCAGTTAATGGCGCATTTTGAAAAACTCAAAAGCCAAGCTCATCATTTTGCGAACCTTGAACAAACGATTAAACAACTTGAACAAGATTTAACGATAGCAGCTAAGCAATATCAGCGCTTCGCCAAGATCTTAAGCAAAGCAAGAATGGAAACTGCCCAAAAGTTAGCGCAAGATGTAACCAAAACCATACAACCTTTAGGAATGCCGGGGGGATTGTTCACGGTTCAGTTAACACCGTTCACAGATGGCTCATTGCATATGAGTGGCAATGAAACGGTGGTATTTGGTGTGAGCGCTAATCCTGGGCATGCACCACAACCTTTGAACAAGGTTGCTTCTGGCGGTGAATTATCGCGAATTAGTTTAGCGCTTGAAGTGTTAACCGCGCAATTTTTAGCCACACCTTGTTTAGTGTTTGATGAAGTGGATGTGGGAATAAGCGGCAAAATTGGCGCTATTGTGGGCAAAGCGTTATATGATTTAAGCAAAACCACGCAGGTGTTATGCGTCACCCATTTACCACAAGTGGCTTGTGCTGGCGATCATCATATTCAAGTCACTAAGACCCGTCTTGAAAATAGCACTATCAGTGAAATCCATTTATTAACCGAACAACAACGGGTTGAAGAAATCGCGCGTATGTTGGGTGGGATTGATGTGACGGCGCAGGCTAGGGCTAATGCGAAGCAGTTATTAAAAAAGAAGGAACTAGCGTAGGGTGGGCAAAGCTTTTAGCGTGCCCACCATCCGTGAATTGGTGGGCACGCTAAAAGCTTTGCCCACCCTACTGAAGATAAGATTAAGGTTGATTAACCCGCGCTTTCTTTTCTTCTTTATCCATCTGATCCAACATCGCTGCCCCAAAAATAACAGGATGCTTCCAGTTATTGATTTCAGTGCAACTTTTAAAATAAGCTGTCCATGTAACAGCCTTTGAACCATCCCAATCAGCTTTAAACGCATCACTAATAGGTTCGCAAGGATTGGGCTTGTTTGGTCGATGCTCAAGCGCCTTAGCATGAAGCTGTTGTCTTAATTTTAAGCCACCAATAATGACGCCTGCGACCAAACCAATTGTCAATGCAGACATCCCCGCGCCAAAGGCGACTATCGCCCCCATGAACCCTAAAGTAATAGGATGCTTCGATGGTGCTTTCAAAAAGTCATTCAATCTATTCTGAATAGAGCCTAATAGACTCACTGGGGGTATTTGAGGCGCTAAAGGTGTTATCACCACTCCCGCAGGTTCCGCGAGAGGTTTTAAAGTGCTATCCGCAATCACATGAATGCAATCTTTATTCTGAAGTTTGGGATTTACTTCAAAATCAAGAATAAGGGGATCTAATAAACTGTATTGGGCAGCCGGATCATCACTGCTGCTTCTGTCAAGACCAATATTACCTTCATTACCAAATTTAGAGCCTGAATCGCCACAAACAACAACCCCGCCTATTTCACCAATCTTAGCAACATGCAAGTTTGAGGTGGGCTCCATACAGGTTCGGATAAGTTTAATAGCCGAAGTTGTATTTTCTTTTTTAACTTCGCCAGCCTTTAATTCCTTCATATCGCTTGGAAGATTGATTAAATTAATGCAATTGATATGTTTGAGTTTAAAGTCTTTATCTTCAAGAACTGACTTTAGACATTGAATGTAGAGTGCTTGAAGTTTTTCGTTGTTCTCTTGCCCGCTAAAAGAAAAAGCACCCAACCCTAAGCCTTTGAGTTGAAAGGTTTTTCCTAAACCCTGTTCACACATCTGCAGATCTGCTGCCATCAACAGACTCTTTAATATATTTTTGGTTCTAGCAAGGTAGGCATTCTTATTTAAATAATAAATTTGCCCATCGGCATTAATGGTTTCGAATCGTTGATCGGCCTTATTCTCAATTTCAAAAGCAAATGTATCACCATAAAGACTTCTCGCCACCTGCATTAAGGCGGGATTATTTTTAATTAGTGCTACCTGTTGTTTGTAGGTTTCATCTTCTTGATCGGGTTTGACAATAAAGAAGTAATCATAATGCGCTGTATTGCCATTTCTAAACTCCGCAGCAGCAGGATAAGAGAATGTGGCAACATCAATAGATTCTTTCAATTCCTTGGCAACATTCCAGCTTTTTTCTTCGCTACGATTACCGGTACCGATCACAATCGAGGTCGCTTGGGGCAGCACGAGCGAGGACAGCACAGATTCCTCTAGAGTCAGATATTCCTTATAAATCTCTGCGACATCTTCTGGTGTTCCAATGCGACGTAAAAAGGCTTTACCATTACTACCATCAGCGTTTCCATAAGATTTTCCATCTCTTAGAACAATGGCTCTACCATCATAGTAAACTTCTTTAAATCTTTTCTGAAATAAACGCAGCACAAAACTGGAAAAAGGTATGGACTTATAAAGATTCCCTAACTTGTCATCACTTTTTCTGCGTTCTAAAAAATAGTTCAACAAAATGTCATGGTTTTCAGAAGTAATGACGAGTCGTGCTGAATTTTGGCATTCACGAATAATGTCTTGTTCAGTAGATGAAAACGTTATCTGCTTTTCCATAATCCCTTTTGCAATGGGATTATGAAATGGATTGTTTGCGCCTGAACAGGGCTTAAGGTCTTTTCCAGCAATCGCTTTACCGATTGCATCTTTCACTACATGGCCCTGGTATCGTTCGGCTATTGCGACCATTTTTGGATAAACATTCGTCATTAACTTAGCTTGTAATTCTTCTAACGTGGGCTCAGCCTGAACAGCGATGGCTTGGGTAGGTGCAGGTTGTGCTTGCTTTTGCGCTTTAAGATCTTCGTCAAGTGAATTGAATGTCCATTTTATTGTCTCTAATGGTTTATCAAAATCATACGCATCAGGGTACATTTTTTTAAAATAAGCAATCAATCCTTTATAACTTTTCTTGTTCATTGAATCATGCTTATCTTTGCTATAAAACGCTGAAGCGCCGTATCGGATAAAAGCGACTAATTCATCATCTTTTTTAATACGGGCTTTCAACTCTGAAGAAAATGGAATATTAATCCTTGATTCTCTGGCTACAAAAGCATCACGTTCTGCTTTGTTTTGAAATGTAATGGCAATTGCACAGTCTGTATTGTTTTCATCAAATGCAGTATCTGTCATATCAAAAAGATTGACCTTGCTAAAAGGCAAACATTTGGGTAGGACTAATCGCTTAAAACCAAATAGGGTTTGTTCATAGGTTTCAATTTCTAACGGGGTTTTTAAAAAAGTCTCTTCTTGGGGATAGTAGTATTTCAAGCCTGCAACAAAGGTAAGATGTTGTTCGAGACAAACTAAAGGGATAAAAGCGTAAAAATCATCATTTTCAGATCCGCCCAAAGCCTTTTTTTCTTTATTCAGAAAATCATCACGAGCGGCTTTGCTTTCAAAATTAATAGCAAGGATATAAAAGCAAGAATCATCGGTACTTTGTTTATAAGTTTTGCGGATTTTGATTTCTTTAAAGATTGCCATAACACACCCAAAATATTAGTTTAATAACTTATTTATGTCATAAATAATAAACATTTTTGTATGTTAGGTCAATGATTAAAGTTTATTTAAACGCGCTTTTCTTTCTTCATTATCAACCGTATAGCGCATCGCTATACCAAAAGCATTGATATGTTTCCAATCATTTACAGAAACGGTGCTCTTAAAATAGTGGAGCCAACTTTTTCCTGCTGCAACACCATCATTCCATGCTTGAATTTCTAATTCCTTTTCCTGGGGCGTTTGATTTTCCGGTGAGATATAAGGTTCATCATAAATCAAGTTTCTGATTGTTAAACCTGACATTATCAATGCGCCAACGGTAATGACAGCCATTGCAGACATTCCGGCAGCAAATACAATCAATCCCCCTAAAATCCCAAATGTACCCGGGTGCCTAGCAGGCCCTTTGATGAACCCTTTGCCGTTATTTAATAGATCTGATAGTAAAATGAATACTACAAAACGGGTTTTTGCTAAAAGTGTCTCTTGTGATGCTAAGGCCAACGCAATAGCACTACTCGTTGATATATTTTGAGGAGACAAATGGTTAATCGTAAGATATTGTGAACCCATTGCTGGATTACAGATTGGGTTAAAGTTATTAGCTTTTCTTTGTAAATTTTCCGCAATAGCAGCATCTACACTCCCATAGTGCATCTCATTCCCTGTTGGAGCATGGGGATCAGAACAATTTGTCGTTGCAGTTTTGTAGGCTGAAGAAGTGGGTGCCAACGCGTCTTCTTCTGGCGCTGCGAACTGAACATTATTTATTTTACATAAATCTTCAATATTTTTTAATAAGTTGTTTATTCTTAAATTGAATTTGTCTCTATAAAAAGGTAGCTCAATCCTTTTGATTTGACTACGAGATTCCAATGGTTGAGCAAACAGTTGTTCTAACCCTTTGAAAACCCCTATCACTAGATTCTCAAGCAATTTGGCTTTGGCTTCCCCTTTTAACTCATTAGCAAAAAAGCCCGTGCCATATTTAAGAAACTTAAAGTTTAACTCATCGGGGGGAGAAGCTAACTTGGCTTGTGTATTTAAAGCTGTGGCAGCCAACAAGAAATCTTGGATAATAAATGATTGGTATGCCTGCGTATCGAATAGAACTGGTTTTTCGTTGAATGCGCCCACTAAAAACCGACCTTCGGTATTTTGTTGGGCTTGGGCATAGAGTGGTTTGGTGCCACCCACTGTATGTTGATAAATATCTTTATCTAAAGGTCCTTCAATCCACTCATTCTTTTCTGAGATCAGAACATGACGACCCGAATTATACATTTTTTGAAATTGCAATGCGGGTAAATCACAAACATAGACTTCTTTGTTTAGTGGATGAATTGATGACATTTCCGGATAGCCGCCATAACTGGTGGCGATATCTTTTCCTACAATCACGCAATGTTTAACTAAATCTCTTAGGGCAAGAACAGTCGTAGGATGAATGCCTACATATTGGTCCAAATTAATTTGACCGTTTGTATTTACCGCTTCATTTCTTGCTATTGCAACAAGATCCGTTAATGAGATTTTATCTTTAATAACTAAATATTTACCCGAAGGAGGGGAAATTTCAAATTGAGCTCCTTTTAATTCATCACTGAACTTTTCTAGGGCTTTTTCCACCCAAGCAGGCGCAAAGATCTTAACATTAGCATCAGATGCCTTGGTGTTATTGTCTTGCTGAACTCTGAAATGAATGATTCCGCCTTTAGCCAAGATACTCTCCCATGAGATTAGATTAAGATAGCGGTAAAACAGAAAAGTGGGTAAGCTTCATGCGAAACATTACCCACAAAAGAACTATTTAGCTTTAGGAGCTACTACAGCTTTTTTCTCTTCTTTATCCATTTCTTGCAACATAGCTTGTCCAAACGCTATTGGTTTTTTCCAGCTGTTTAAATTAAAAAAGCCTTCTTTAACGTAGACGTCCCAGCTTGCAGCTGCTTTTTTACCACTTTCTTTTGCAGCAGGCGTTTCATTATCAGCAAGAGTCTGACCACCAGCCATAGGTTGAGTATAATAATGCGTTCTCACTTTAGTACCAGCAAAAACCGCACCACCAACAAAAACAACCGTCATCAAGGGCATCCCAAAAGCGAAAGCACCAGCAGCACCCATGATTCCTAACGTTGCAGGAAACTTTGAAGGCGCTTTAATGAAATTATTGAATGCTTTTTTCGCACTTTCGATGGTTGGCATGTTCGGTATGCTTGGCATACTTGGTAGGTAACTTTTTAATTTGGTAAAGTAAGATGCATTAGCAGCAGGAGCAGGAGCTGCAACAGCAACTGGCGCTGGAGCAGCAACTGGCGCTGCTGGAGCTTTAGCTGGTGCTGGTGCTACTGACGCAGCAACTGGTGCTTTAGCTTGTGCAGCCACTGGTGCTGTTGGTGTCTTTTTTGCTCTCTCAGCTAATTCTTTGGCATCCTTTTCTTTTTGAACTTGTTCTGCTTTTTCAGCTATTGCAACTGCTTCTATTGCAGCCGCTCGTTCAGCTTCTTCTTGTTCATCTGCTTTTTTAGCGACTTGTTCTGGAGTAGGAGCTGAAGCAACTGCCACAGCAGCAGCAGGTGTTTGTGCTGGTACAGGAGATTTGGCTGCATTTTTAGCCTTCTCAACTTTCTCAGCTTCTTCTACTGCCTTTATTGCCTTGGCTGCCTCAGCGGCCTCGAGTAGTTTTGCTTGTTCTGCAATAACTTTTGGATCTTCTAAATCGATTACAGTTGATGCAACTGGCGCTGGAGCAGCAACTGGCGCTGGAGCAGCAACTGGCGCTGGAGCAGCAACTGGCGCTGAAGCAGCAACGGGAACTGGAGCAGAAACGGGAACTGGAGCAGCAACAGGAACTGGAGCAGCAACGGGAACTGGAGCAGCAACAGGAACTGGAGCAGCAACGGGAACTGGAGCAGCAACGGGAACTGGAGCAGCAACGGGAACTGGAGCAGCAGGCACTACTCCTGGCTCAATTTTAACTTGTACTGAATCGGGCACGACTGCCGCAGCAGCTGGTGCATTGTCTTCAACGCTTTCAAATGGATTTCTAATAGCAGAAGCTTGTGGGTATTTTTTATTAAGGTAAGCAATTAAAGCTGACGCATATTCTTTATTAACTTCTTGTTTGCGAGCTTCATCCGTGTATTTTGGTAAAGAGATCAAAGCATTTTTTTCATCCTTAGGATTTCCATATACTCTGAGTTCCTTTTTACTATCTCCAACTTCTAGCGAAATCTTTTTATTCTCTTGAGCAATAAAAGCATCCCTGTCAGCTTTGCTATGAAAAGTAATTACGAGATCATATTCTGGAACATTTACTATAGGAGTTCTTAGTTTGCCAACTTTATAAAAATTTAAATTTAACATAATACACCTTACTGCTGGGTTAATTGAAATCTGGAGCTAGTTTAATTTCTTTCACATGTTAGGTCAATGATTAAATAATATGACTTTTGGGCTTTGTTGCCTGTCCTTGATCATGTGCTTTTATACCTTCTGCCAATCCTGAGCCATAAGATAAGAAGTGTTTCCAGGCATTTCTAGAACGATAGCTATTAAAATAGGCGTTCCAGCTTGTCCCCGCTTTGAGCCCCTCGTTATAGGAATCAACCATTTCTTTCGATATGGGGGCTGTTAGATTATCTTTTGCATAAGCACGGTTTCTTAAGTTTGTGAATGCAACAATAGAAACCCCTACAGCAAATACCGGCAAACTGGTAAAGCCCAAGCTAAATGCCGCTAAGGCACCCATTACTCCTAATACAATAGGATGTTTAGTGGGAGCTTTAATAAAATCATTAAACTTTTCTGAAATGCTGGAAATGGCTTTCTTAAAATGATCTTCTGCAGGTGGTGCAGCAATTACCGCCAGTACTGCTGCAGGCACAGGATTTACGGGATTTTCCAAAGGAGAATCAGGGCGAATCGAGTTTATAGAAACGGTTTCAATTGGCTTTTTAAAATCATAGGCGTCGGCGTAATTTTTACTGAAATAGTCGGTTAAACCTTGACGTAACTCTTGAGCAATTTCTGCTTTTTTTTCAGCATCGAATTGAATAGGTAAACGAATAGCAGCAAGCCTTTGATCTTTGCTATGCGCTTCTACTTTAAAAGTATGAGCACCAATTTGAATTTGGGTTTCTTTAGCAGTAAAAGCATCACGTTCAGCTTTATCATTAAAGGTAATTAAGAACAAACCTCTGGTTTTTTCAGGTAAGGTGGGATTAATAATTAGAAAGTTAACTATATTAAAAGTGGGCATGCAACACCTTAACTACTAGGACTGACTTAGTTATGGCCATTGTAGAGATATCGATGTGTTAGGTCAATGATTAAAAAGTCTGACAGGACTGGCAAATCCCATAAAGATATAAGCAGTGCTCAGTGATTTTAAAACCAAGTTTTTGGGCTATAGCTAATTGACGCTCTTCAATCACGCTATCAACAAATTCTTCTACTTTTTCGCATTTTACACAGACCAGATGATCATGATGATCGCCTGCATCGAGCTCAAAAACGGCATGCCCTGTATCAAAACGATGCCTAATAACTAAACCTGCTGCTTCAAACTGTGTAAGCACACGATAAACTGTAGCTAAACCGACATCGTCACCGGATTCGAGGAGCTTCTTATAAACTTCTTCGGCACTGATGTGGCGCTGGGCTGTATTTTCTAAAATGCTAAGGATTTTAAGGCGCGGTAGGGTCACTTTGAGCCCCGCCTTCTTTAAGTCCTTATTTTCCAGTTTATCTTCCAACATAGAATGATTCTCATTTCTATTAAGTTCTGCAAGGCTATCATGTGTTGGAGGCGGTGTCATGTTGCCCCGGACTTAGACCCTCACCCTCTCCCACAAGGGGAGAGGGAACAAGATTCTGTTCTGTCATTCTTTTCTGATCCCCTCTCCCTCTTGGGAGAGGGTGAGGGTCTTACTCTAACTTGCTCCTCATTAAGGGACATGTTAGCCTTGCCAACAGTCGCATTTATGGTTTTTAACATCAATTGAGTTCATCAAATAACAACATGAAAACCTTAGCATTATCTCTCTCAAAATTCGTCGGTTGTATTATCCTTTCCTTACTTTTAAGTGCTTGTTTTATACGCCCTTATAAGTTCGATTTAAAACAAGGCAATGAGATTACACCTGAACAAATTGCACAAGTTCAGCAAGGCATGAGTCAAGAACAAGTACGTCAAGTTCTTGGCACGCCAATGTTGCATGATGTGTTTCATACTAATCGTTGGGATTATATTTATTACGATAAACCAAACCATGGCGAAGTAACCAGACGTCATGTTGCCATTTATTTTAACGATGGAAGAGTCGCAGAAGTTACACGCGATCCTTTACCTGAAGCCGTCGCTTAGCGCGTTGCTGATTTAGCCGTTCCATTCTTGCGGCCATTGCATCTTTTTGTAGTGGCCGATAAATTTCTACTCTATCACCCGCTTTCACCATATCTTCAAGTTTTTTGAGTTTGTTAAAAACACCTACCCGATTGTTACGCAAATCTATTTCAGGAAAGAACGTTAATATGCCTGAAACCTGGATAGCTTTTTCAAGTGTACAACTTTCTTCAACTTGCACAGCAATGCAGCGATAACCATTCGAGCTTGCATAAACAACTTCGATATTAATCAATGGCATGTTTGACATACACTTTATGGGCTCTGTTGGTAAAGGCTGATACCAGCGATTGTGCAACTTGATTAAATACGGGGCCTAATGTGATGGCTAGTAATGGATTGCTAAATTCAAATGAGAGCTTAAAGGATACTTGGCACCCTGTTGGAAAAGATTGAAATTGCCAAATTCCTTCTAAATGTCGAAATGGTCCTTGGCGAAGACGCATTTCAATGCTTTCATAAGGCACTAAACTATTTAAAGTGGTAAAGGCTTTGCGCCATAGTCCTTTAGCGATATGCACCGTAGCTTCCATGTGAGCTTGGGATTGGCTTGCAATATGCGCATTTGCACACCAAGGTAAGAATTGGGGATATTGTTCAACATCATTGACCAAATCAAACATTTGCTTTGCGCTATAGGGAACAAAGGCGCTGCGTTGAATTATCGTCAATCTCTCTTTTTCCTATCTTTCTCCTCTCCCTAGGGAGAGGGGTTAGAGCCCTGCCTACACCGGCCTGTCCGCCGAAGCTTCTTAGCGTAGGTAGGCTATTATAGGGTGAATGATTTATTTTTCCCAGAAGAAACGTATAATGACTAGACTATGAGTAAGAAAAACAAGACCGACAACGCCGATACCATTGCGCAAAACCGCAAAGCGCGCTTTGAATATACTATTGAAGAAACCTTAGAGGCTGGTATTGTCCTGCAAGGCTGGGAAGTCAAAAGCCTGCGGGATGGCAAAGGGGGTATTGCCGATAGCCACGTTATTATAAAGGGTGGCGAAGCCTGGTTGTTAAATGCGGTGATTATCCCTTTAAATACGGCTTCAACACATATTAGCCCAGAGAATAGCCGTACCCGTAAACTGCTTTTGAATAAAAAAGAGCTTAAAAGGTTAATTGGTGCAGTTGAACGTAAAGGTTACACCATTATTCCTTTGAAAATGTATTGGAAAAATGGTTTAGCTAAAGTCCAAATAGCAGTTGCTCAAGGTAAAAAACTCTTCGATAAACGCGAAACCATCAAACAACGTGACTGGGAACGCGATAAACAACGACTTGTTAAACGCTAGACCTTGTTCCGTTAAGTCTAAAAAATCCCCATTTTATCAGATACTTCCAGCCATACTTATTGATTAAGTTACCCAAAGGGTCTAGAATTAATAATTGGGGGGCGACATGGCTTCGACGCAGTTCACGAACCCAAAGATGCATGCCGAGCACGCAGTTTAATCTCGTAAAACTTGACTGTAACATTATAGTTGCAAACGATGCAGACTATGGATACAAAGTAGCCGCATAAAAGCTGCTTTTTCCCCTTCTACCTATTGTGCTTGGACGATAGAATAGAAGGTCGACTAAACAAGATCGCCGTTCACGCCGCCCTAGCACGAATGGTTAAAAACAAGTGGGCTCGCTCTTCATAACCGCTCTGATCCGGGTATGCTGAGTTAAATAAAAGATCAACGATAAGCATGTAGACCCTTTGATGTAGGAATCGCGGACGCGGGTTCAATTCCCGCCGCCTCCACCAGAACACTTTCCAACTAAATCCAACAGCATCCTAAGTACATTGATATATTTAGGATTTTTGCTATATCATCGTTCAATGCGGTTTTACAAGTTATCCCCTAACATCCGACCCCAAATGGGGGCTAAATTGGGGGCTCATGATGCTGCGATGAATGGAGAGTGCCCCCAGATGGCCCTTAGCGACACCAAAATACGAACTCTCAAACCTAAAGCCAAAGCTTATAAGCTTGCGGATGAAAAAGGGCTGTTTTTGCTCATCACCCCCAAGAATTCAAAGTATTGGAGATTCAAATTTCGCTTTGAAGGTAAAGAAAAAAACTCGCTTTGGAGTCTATCCTGAAGTATAACTCATCCATGCCAGAGAAAAACGTGATGAAGTAAGAAAATTACTGGCTGATAGATATCGATCCCAGCCACATATAAAAGCGAAAAAAGCTTCACTAAGACTCACCTGCAGAAAATAGCTTTGAAATCATTGCGCTTGAATGGCATATCGGTTTTCTATCTAAATGGACATCCAATCATGGCGAGCGCATCCTCGTTAGATTTAAAAATGATATTTTTCCTTGGATTGGCAATCGCCCTATTTCTGACATTAATGCACCAGAATTGCTAAACGTTATTCGTCGCATTGAAAGTCGCAGTGCGATTGAAACCGCTCACCGTGCTCTACAAAACTGTGGACAAGTTTTTCGTTATGCGATTGCGACCGGCCGAGCTGAAAGAGATATTACTCAACGATCTTCGTGGTGCCTTACAACCTGTTAAATAAGTCACCATGCAAGTATTACCGATCCCAAAGCAATTGGTGCTTTATTACGAGCCATATATGACTATGAAGGCTATTTTGTGACAAAGTGTGCATTACGCTTAGCGCCTTTAGTATTTGTGAGGCCGGGCGAACTTCGTCAAGCAGAATGGTCAGAGATTAATTTTGATACTAACGAGTGGCATATCCCTGCTGAAAAAATGAAGATGCGTGAAAAGCATATTGTGCCACTATCACATCAAGCAATCGCCATCTTACAAGAACTCAACGCTTAACTGGGGATGGCAAATATTTCTTCCCTAGCATTCGTACCTCCAATCGCCCATGTCGGAATAATACGGTCTTGGGGGCTTTACGGCGCTTGGATATACCTCAGATGAAATGACAGGCCATGGCTTTAGAAGCATGGCTTGCACTCTTCTTAATGAGCAAGGCTGGAATCGTGATGCAATTGAGCGTCAACTTGCCCATGCTGAAAGAAACTCAATTCGAGCTGCTTATAACTATGCAGAGCATTTACCTGAACGACGGAAAATGATGCAGGACTGGGCAGACTATCTTTGGTTGCTTTTAGAAAATAAAAATTTTAACAAATAAGAAGGTGTTTATGAATAACAAAACCCTCAAGCCAATTACAGATTTTTTTAAAGAAAAGGAAGTTGGCCAATATATTAAAAAGGCAATCCAGCAAATTTACAAAATTTATGTCATGAACAATAGACTGAATGATTTTCAACAACTTACAGTTGGTCAGATAAACAAAGTTTTCTCAAACAATAATCAAAGTACTGATGTTACATTAGATGAAGGATTTTTTCATAACGGAAGAACTCATAAATTCCCTTATGAGCAATCAATTAGCATTAACGACTTTTGGATTGATGAAAACGAAGCAATCTGTTATTTGAAAGAAAGTAAAAATAATATTAAAAATAATGAACATTTTCATGAAACGGAGCGTAATACATTGCTGAAATTAGTTTATGGTATAGCGAAACTAAAATATGATTATGACCCAAAAAAGACAAAAAACAGCTGCACGGGTAACAATGCTGGAAGCATTCCAGCTGATTTCGAAACCTTAGATATAAAAATAGATGGTGATACTATCAGAAAACATCTAGCTGCAGGCGCAGACTTATGCAAAAAGTGATAATAACTTACCGATTTATTTTCAAAAAATAAAAGTATTTTCTGGCAATAATCTCAAAAGGTTTAAAACCGATTAAAATTTGTTCGGTTAAATTCTAGCCGAATTCGGCCAACTGCTATTTGTTTTGTGGGATTTTGATGTCGTTTCCAATTAACATTTAGGAGCGATATTAATGACTTACAAAATCTTAAGACTGCCTGTTGTAAAAGAACTCACCGGTTTATCTCGTTCAACAATATATCTTCGTATCTCGAAAGGAAGCTTCCCTAAGCCAATAAAATTGGGCAATGGTGGTTGTTGGGTGGGTCTCCGACGAGGTAAATGATTGGCTAGCAAAACAAATTGAAGCAAGCAGCCATTCAATGAACGAAGGGGCTTGATAATGACAAGTTTAAATTATAAGAACCATAAAACCTCGGAAACCGGCAAAACCGACTGGGTCGATAATCAAAGCTTTTTAGAGATCGTTTTTGGAAACAAGGTCGAAGGCGCTTGCCCTATAGTAGTTTCTTTCAAGGGTAGTCCAAATACTATTGCTAGGAACAAATGGTTTGGCCGTCCGTGGACTATGGGTGACCAACCTTTGGAGCTTGATCCCAATGCCAACAATTATTTTAGTTTATCCACATATAGCTTCAATTAAAAAGGGCAATACAGGCGAAGAAAATCTCAGTTTCAAGGGTTGCATTGTATATTGCTTGACGATGTTGGCAGTAAAGTTAAGCTGGATAGGCTGACTCTGCCACCTTCTTGGCTCTTAGAAACTTCAGCAGGTAATTATCAGGCAGGTTATCTCCTTGAAAAACCCATAACAAATACAAAGGTTGCAGAGGAACTTGTGAATGCAATTATGGTCCTGGTCTGTGTGATCCAGGTGCCAGCGGTCCAACAGCGAGGCTAGCTAGATTACCTATTGCTGTAAACGGAAAGCATGAACCGCCATTTCGCTGCAATATGCAGAGTTGGAGCCCCAGATCTTCGTTATTCAGCGCAGGAAATGATAAATGGTTTGCAGATAGAATTGATTTCAAAACAGAAATCACTGCCTAAACAAATCCAAGCAAAACACACTCAACATAAGAATAGCGATGCCGTATACATACCCTATCTAGAGGACAATTCAATAATTAGAGCTCTATATCAACATGGTTTATACAAAGCATCGTTAGGTGACGGCAAGCACGATATCACCTGCCCGTGGAAAGATGAACACACAGATGCTGTTGATAATGGGACAGCATATTTTGAACCCAATGATAACTGGCCTATTGGTGGGTTTAAATGTTTACATGGCCATTGCTCTAACCGACATGTTCGAGACTTATTACACTTTATTGACATTGATGAAACCACGGCAAGAATGAAACCTGTGATTCGTATAATCTCTGGAGAAATTCACCGGATTGTAGATGCTGCTGAGCGGGAATTAGCAAATACGAAAAAGTACTACCAGCGCGGTGGCTTAATAGCAACGGTATATAGCGATCCATATACTCGGGAAACTCGCATACAACCGGTAACCCAATTAGCTTTAGTGCGCGCATTAGCAATTGCTGCAACATGGGAACGCTTTAATGTTAGATCAAACAGTTCAATAAGTACCGATCCACCTAACCGGCATGCAGGGGTATTGTTTGATCCCAAATAATTACCTCTTCTTACCTGTTCTCAACGGCCTTGTGCGTCAGCCTTACCTACGCTCAGACGGTACTTTAATGAACACAGTAGGACATGATTCTGATTCTGGGATACTTGGCGTATTTGATCCAAATAAATTCTCTATACCTGATAACCCCTCACAGGAAGATGCGTTTAAAGCATTAACCATGCTACAGGGACTATTAGCTGAATTTGGTTTTTCTTCTGATTCTGACAGATCCGCGGCATTGTCTGCCTTACTTACTGCTGTAATTCGCCCAAGCCTTCCCCTCGCACCTATGTTCCATATTCGCCTTCATGCTCCTGGTTCAGGTAAATCATATTTGTGCGAGTTAATTACTACTTTTGCTACACCTCAGCAAGGAACGCCCACTTCGTTCCCGAATGATAATGAAGAATGTCAAAAATTATTACTGGCAGAGTTGTTACGTTCACCAGCAACAATTGAGTTTGATAATCTAACATCTGATTTAAAAGCTTTCAAAAGTTTATGTACTGCCTTGACCTCAGAATTTATAAGTGGGCGTATATTAGGTATATCCAAAACTACTGTGGCTAATACTCGGAAACTGTTTCTGTTTCTTGGCAACAACGTTGCACCAGTTCAAGACATGGTACGACGTTGCATCACAATCAACTTAGATCCTGGAGTTGAAATTCCAGCAATACGATCTTTCAAACGTCCCTATTTGACTGAAGAGGTTCGGAATGGACGGGAGAGCTATGTCTCTGCAGTACTGATTATCATACGAGCATGGATAATTGCTGGTAAACCTATGACTGAATGCAAACCGTTAGCAAGTTATGGGGCGTGGTCAGATTTATGTCGACAGCCATTACTTTGGCTTGGTTGCGCTGATCCAACTCTATCAATTTTTAATGCTTTATCTGAAAATCCAGAGCGAGGGTTGTTGGCACGACTACTTACAGCTTGGCGTGCCGAGTTTGGTAATATACCTACCATGGTGCGTGAAGCTGTAGAACGTTCTAACAGGAACATGGAACTAAACGAGGTATTACATGATATTGCTTATGAACGGGGCGAGATAAATCGTCGCAAATTAGGGTGGTGGCTCAAGAGACATGCAGGTCAAATAGTTGACGGCCTTCGATTTGTTCGCGGTAGTACTAACAAGTCAGCGGAGAAATGGCAAGTAGCGTTGGTTTCCCAGGTTTCGCAGGTTTCTGATGGGCAAGATGAAAAATGTGTCTGTACAGAGAGAGAGTATTTACAAGCCTCAACTGGTGAATGAAACAATCATTTTGCCTATTGATTTCGATAAAATCTGGAGGAATAAATGGGCGGGATAGGCAGCGGCCGGCATTATCGCTGGGATACAAAAGGAACTACAGAGGATCACCGCACCATCGATGTACGTCGTTGGCATCGAGAAAAATTGCTTACCTCAAATCCTTCCTTTGTTTGGAAATGGACCCGCAATGGGGAAACCATTTCATTCATTCAAGTGAAAACGGAAATGCATCAACTTATCTTCACCTATCTCCACAGAAGCTCTAATGATGATTGGGTTAATATTAGCTATCCTATTCACCTTTCTTGGACATCTTGTAACTATGGCAACAAACGGCCCTGGTTTCTTTGCCCTGCTCAAAATTGCGGACGTCGGGTAGCTATCCTTTACTCAGGGAAGATCTTTGCTTGTCGACATTGCTATCAATTAGCTTACCCATCCCAGAGGGAAACTCTTCCTTTCAGAGCTTCGCGTCAGGCAGATAAAATTAGAGAAAAGTTGAGTTGGGAAGCTGGATGCCTTGATGGCTGTGGGTTTGAAGCCTAAAGGGATGCATAAAAAAACCTTTAAACGCCTATCGGTTCGACACAATGCATTTGTTGCTCAAGCGATGGCGTGGTTTGGATGTCGATTAAGCTTAATAGGTGAATCTATTGAAGATTGGATTTGAAAAAATATTACAATATGAGTATGGAAGAATATATCACCTATTTTTTGCATCCACTAAAGTCCAATATCAAATATCAGTTCTTTTAAAAATTAAATCGCTTTCGACTGACTCTAATTTGTTTTGCAGTTGCATTATCGAATCATGAATCTGATTAACATCAAACTTTAAATCATCAAGTCTATTTAACAATTGAATTGTAGAAGATTCACACCTACTTTCAATTGAAAGCATAAATAAACATGTAATCCAAAAATAAATTGTTGCCGTTGAAACAATACTCAATCCTTCACAAATAAGCATTACTATTAACACGAAAGTAAAAAATTTGTTTTCCGCGATATAGGTTTTTATTTTAACCCATTGAGATGGCATTGTTTTCACTGTTTTATTACAAATCATTTTTTCTCCTAAGAGTCTACTGTTAGCTTTTCAGTAAATCGAATTAAATATATCTGGGTCACGTTTTATCATTTTTGAAACAAGCGGTGATAATTCAGGAATATTCAATTTTCCCTCAAGCACAGCAATCTTTTCCATCATTTTAGTTGGAGACCATGACTTTGCTGAAAGTATTCGATTTAAGATTTACCAAGCTCCAAATAAAGCACAACGCCTTAGTTTTTTGTCGTACAAACTTTTAATAAAGCCGATAATTTCAGATGTTAGAAAATATATATATCCTAGAGAAAGAAGTAATGCAGTCAAAGTCCACTCTTTTTCGAAAACTATACTTATTAAATAAAGTGGTAGCTACCGTATAGCAACCAAACAATTAAAAGGGTGAAAATTTTATTTATTATAAAATTATAACAGTGCTCCAAAAATGTTTTTGGAGGAAGATTTAGCATTCTGCTGGGGTTACTTCCATAGAAAGAGACAAACTCACGATAATTGTTTATGTGAACTCTAAGGTATGGATTAATTATAAACCATTCAAAAGTTGGTGATGAAAACCATTTATTACATAAATAGCTTGCAATAATGTTTTCTAAACGGGGAATATCGATATAAAAGTCATCGTTATACCATGGATAAAGTAAATTATCATTCCAATTAAAACATCTATATAAATGTTTTGTTTTATCGTCTTTTCCCCAATGAAGGGTTAGCTGCAAATCTAATATCAGATATCTATAGCCTGCTCAATATCCTCACCTGTTAGAGGATACTCGTTTAAATGATTTTCACAGTATTCAAAAATTTCATCTATGACACACTTGGCAAAATATTTAACCTGGCCAGAAAATTCATCATCAATTTTTTTAAATGCAATTTCTTTTACTTCATTCATAACAACTACTTTTATTACAACCTATTTATTAGCTCATAGAATTGCCTTATCCGTAAGATATACGCCAATATATTCAGTTAAATTAATAATTAAGAAGCAATAAAATATACCATGCTGCATCTTAAAATGCCACCTATTGGGCGTGGCCTGATTGGGTGCAGTCAGTTTTACTTTCTTAATGGAAAAGAGGCATCCCAATCTTGTCAAAATAGGCAAAAGAATCCGTGAAATCCGCAAAGAAAAAGGGTTTTCGCAGGAAGCTTTTGCAGCTGAAGCTCAAATGCGGACCAACCTATATGGGTAGAATTGAACGAGGCGAGCAAAACATATCCATTCAAAATTTAATTCAGATCGCCCTTACTCTTGAGGTCCAGGTGAGAGATCTTCTTCCTCCTCTAAAGCAGCTTATCGCACCGTCATAGTGGGCGTACGTATACGACAGATCCTGCGAAATCTAAAAAATCAGAATCGACCAGCTTCCCCCTAACTTAAATATGATGCTCCTGTAAAAGTTAGTGTAAATACAAGTACCATTTGTCGTTTAACTCTTGACATAATTTAGAAATCGAACTAAAAATGTGGGTTGCGGCCCTGAAAAACATCCAGGCCTGGAGGTATTGATGGTACATACGGTGAAATAGGAAGATTTGTTGTAGGATGCAGTTTATCGCTTTACACAAAACCCAGATTGCCCTTTCATTCAAATGGCATATTAGTCCCCATAACCTGAAAGATTTCTATTCAAGGCTATTCAAATTTGTTTATTGTCCTTATCTTGCAACTGAAAGTTGTCCGCCCTGGATCAGAATTCCTTTTTTAAACAATTTAATTCTTAATACAAGGAGATTTTATGCTGAAAAGCAAAATCAAAAGATACGCTATTATCTTAAACTTTAGCGATACTGATACGATGAAAATTTATCTTTGGAATGAACTCACCTTAACCGGTATGTTCCAAGAAATTGTTTATCTTGATCATAACGATAACATTATTTACTTTCCACACGAAAGCAACATTAATGATATCGGCGCTATATGGTTCAATAGTCATCCTGGCCCGCAGAATAATAATAAATTTAGTATTCTGTTGATTGGAGATGCTATTAAAGGACATATTAAAAAGCATGGAATCAGACGAATAGCACGATTAATAAATACATGGCAACATGTAATAATGTTTTGCTAAAGTCAATGCAAGGAACGGAAAAGCCTTTTGTGCAAATACCAAATGAAGATGAATTGGAAAATATAGTCTTTATTGAAATTGTATAAAAGCAACCCCATGTCGAGCTTTAGGGAAATCTAAAGTTCGACACTCTAACCCTACTGTTCAAGTAAACGGCTATCTAAGTGAAATTTGACTTTACAAAGAAATGAGAGAAAGTTGATGAGAAATGAGAAAGAGATATTTGCCTACTTATTAAGTCTATGCACATCGCCAGGATATATACATGCGATCGCATATTTTTGCTTCCGTGATAATACTATTTCTGTCGATGGCTCAGATGAACAGAATGTAGAAGATCGTTTTAATCGATTGATTAGAAATGAAATATCCACATTGCTGGGTTTAATGATGAAAGAGGAAATACATTACAAACTTCCTAGTCTTGATGTTCTACAGAGTTATATTGATAAAACTGAACTTCTTCTCAAAGAATTGCATCAACTTATGGCACCATCACTTCAAGATACCAGCAATAAAAAAATGCTTCGCGAAGCAATTTTTTATGGACCAGAATCTGCCTATCAATTTCAATATCGAGATATAGCTACAATTAAATATAATTCAGACAATTCTATGGATTGAAGATAACAAGGGTTTTTCTATATTTGATGCACAAAAAATATGCCTTGCAATAGAAAGGATACAGAATAAAAATCTCAATGCTATTTTAAGCAAACTACAAAGTCTTCCTCCAGAGGAATGGACTTTCTTGCCCGCGTTCATACTTCAAATAAAGGAAATTGCTTATATCTCAGGGATTCCAGAGTCGAAAGTTTCAGCAGTCCTGGATGCTTTTTCATATAATCCTACAGAAAAGAATACTACTTTTAATTCACTCCAAGATTTCAACTTGGCTAATGCCACACCTATTATTCGAACACCAAAAAATGATTTTCTATTGTTTCAGCTATATAGCTTGGCAGAATCGATTTATGAATTACCTTATTACTGGTTTAATAAAGATGCTTCTTATGCAAATGTAGCCGCAAAAAACCGTGGTGATTTTACTGAATCGTTTTGCAAAACTCGGCTTGAATTAGTTTTTGGAACAAACAATGTTTTTCAAAATGTAATTATTAATGATTCAAAAGGAAATATTTTTGGTGAAATCGATGTGTTAGTTATTTTTGGAATCCGTGCAATAGTTCTTCAAGCCAAATCGAAACGGTTAACACAAGAAGCTAGAAAAGGACAAGATGGCCATATAAAAAATGACTTCAAAAAAGGTATTCAGGATGCTTATGATCAAGGCCTTTCGTGCACCACAATGCTATGCGATCATAAATATACTAAACAAACAACAGATAAAGAGATAAATATAACGCGTAAACTTAAGGCAATCTACATATTATGCGTTGTAGCCGATCATTATCCAAGTTTAAATTTCCAATCACGCCAATTTCTTAAATATGAAACAACTGAGACAATTAACCCTCCAATGGTTTAATGTTTTTGCTATTGATACAATAACTGAGATGCTGCAATCCCCACTCTATTTTCTGAGCTACATTGATAGACGTGTAAATTACACAGATGCGCTTCTTGCATCTAACTAGTTAACTATTTTATCTTTTCACCTTAAATATAATCTATGGCTCAACAAGAAGTAAACCTGTACGCATTAGATGATTCACTTGCTGCTGAACTAGACAATGCTATGGCTGTTAGGCGTTTAGGAATAACTGGGAAGAAAACACCTGATGGAATCTTAACTCACGTAAATTTAACAGTATTAGGACGTATTATCAAAAAAATTCAAGCTAGTGCTAATCCTGATGAAATTGATTTAGGCTATATGATTCTTACTTTAAGCGAACAAGGTTTTTTCGATGTAAGTCGATTTATTAAAAAACTTGCAAAATTACATCAAAAGAATAAAAAAACACATAATTTTACGATGACTTTTGACTTGAATATTGGCTTAACTGTTCATTGCGGTAAAGAGCCTGAAGATATTGCAAAAACAAACCTACGTAACCATTGTGAAAAGCGAAAATACTTTCACAAAGCTACTAAGTGGTTTGGCATGTATATTAACCCAAATGACTTATCTCTACGATTCTGCCTTTCTTTTGATTTTCCTTGGCATCAAAGTAATGATATGGATAATATCATTCGCGATATGCGCGATATATCTGAAATCGTCAAAGATAATAATAGGGTTGGTTCAGTGCAAAAGCATAAAATAGGCAGAAACGATCCTTGCCCTTGTGGAAGTAGACTTAAATTCAAAAAATGCTGTCTATTGAGAAAGAATTAAGATTACAACCCCTAATAATAAGGGGCCGATTTGGGGGCTTTTTTTAAATTCATATTGTAAATATCTTTTAACTTCAAAAGCTTAACGCCTCAACTGATTCCCGCCGCCCCATTAGATTTTGTTAGTTCGCTTTTAGCGAACGTTACAAAATCTTATGTCGCGCCGAAGCTTTAGCGTAGGCGGACTTCTTATGTCGCGCCGTAGCTGACTATCCCATTAAGACCTCAATAATTAACTTTGAATCCAGTTCTGTTAAGACCATGGTGCTTTTGTGTGTAGCGGCCTGTCGACCGAAGCTTCTTAGCGTAGGTGGAGGGAGGACTGCCCGGGATCACGGCCCCACTTTTAGATATAAAAATATTTTAGAAAATTGGTGATCCTGTGTAGCTACCCATCTCCTTCACTTCGCCGAACCTTAAATACACTCCAATACATTGGTTAGAATTTATTAGCGAAGCAGGACCCGTCTCCGCTAAAGCTTTGCCGGGCAAGCCCTTTATGCTTCGCTCTGCAAAATTACTTCGTAAAAAACAGCCGCATTTATGGGTTTGTTAGAAGATCCTAAAATACAAGAAAAATTTTTGAATCAAGATTTAAATGTGCTTAAACTTGCCATAGCACGCAGATCAACTGATATTGTTCTCAAAGCATTACAATCTCCAGCAGTTATCAAAGCTACCAATAAAAATATAAAAGACTATTAAGAGCGGCAGATTTATCGGGACGTAAAGACTATCTAGAAGCCATTTTAGACGTTTTACCAGAAGATAAGAGAGAAGAATCATTAGCACAATTTATGAAATCAAAAGGACCTAAACGGGAATTGCCGCTGTTGCTCCGGGAAATCAAAAAAATGCTAATGGTAAAAGATCAGACCCAGGGTAGAGTGAATGGCTCTAAGTGCTTTTGGATGGATCCTTGCTCCTAAAAGAGATAACCTACGAACAAGAAGACAAGCCGTCAAAAGCAAATATCACTTTATAGTATAATACACTCTTATTTTATCTTTGAGATCTAAAGTATGATATTAAGTCCAAAAAAACGTAAAAAAGCCCTCTTGGAGCGCGAAGAAGACGATCTTAAAAAATTAAAAAACACTGCAGAGAACGAAGAAGCATACAGCGAAAGTCCACCTATTGAAGATAATCAGGAGTTTGAGAATGATCTATTCTCTCTCGGTTATTGTTTTGATAGACCTGCGATCAAAACCCGCTTAGTAGACCTTATTTTGAAATACGATATTAGATTAAATGAATGGATGCCATCAAAAGATCAAACATTACTCACATGGGCTTTAGATTCTCAATATGATCTGAAAGTATTAGATGTTATTCTTGAGTTGTATCAACAAAAAGGATTTCATATTAATGATCAAGTTTATGATGATAATGTCACCTTAATTAAAATGCGATGGAAAAAGGCTTAATTTGCAAGCGCAATTACTTGCGCATTATGGTGTTAACCCGGTTTATATTGATAAACGTAGAAAACAAACAGTTCAAAGTCGTTCCTGATGAAATTAGTGCTTTTAGAGAACAGCTATTAAATGAAATGCATCTAGGAAATATTAAAAAGATAATAGATGAATTTTTGAGGTCCAATGATATCCATACCCCGCTAGATGGGGAAAATAATTTACTTTTACACACTGCCATTTTGATTGGCTTAATTCAACCTGATCTTAAATATATTCTACGTTTTTATAAAAGACAAGAGATAGATCTTCCGAATTTTAACGGTATCACCTCGTTGATGCTTGCTATTCAGATGAATGATTTATCAGCAGTTTTGTTACTGTTAAAACACAAGGCTAGCGTATTAAAGAAAGATGCATCTGGAAAATCAGTACTTGAATATGCTATGTATGGAAAACGTAATGATATTTTCAGGTTAATCTATGAGAGGGCTCCTAACGCTGATAAAACGCCTGAAATGATTGTGCGTTATGAAGCCATACTAGCAGCAGATGAATCTCCTTCCCCATTTAATGAGTAACCCCCAGTTCCATCGAAAAGTTACCCCTTCCTATGTGCAAGGATCACAATTTGCCCTAGATAACCGTAAATATAAAATTGAGATTAATCCTAGGACACCTAAAGATGTCTAATCGCATAAGTGCTGCTCACGCAGAACATTGGATAAATAGCCATCCATCAGCGTTAAGACCTTTGGCTCAAAAAATTATTGACAATATTATCCATATTGATTTTGAAATGTTTAAAAGTCAATTAGCCGAGTGCGCCAAAAGCTTAAAGCTCCCACGCGATTATATTCTTGTTTTACCAGAAGAAGAAGATAAAAGTAACCCATGGGTTTTTTCTCATGCATTGCCTTATCTTTCACATCTTCCCTTTAAGGTATTAAAACCGAGTGAGATCCCAGCTTTTCTTGAAAATCAAGAGGAGGGACGTTTTGACTTATTGTTTGTTGATGATGCAGCTTTTTCTGGAACACAAACTAAATGTCTAGTTGACACCGCTGCTAGTCATTTTAGTGGCACGCATCAAGTACATATACACTTTTTGATTCCGTTTATGACAAAGCGTGCTCATGAATTGCTTCACCGCCATCAAGAAGCACAATTCGGAGCTTTTTCTACAATCAAAGGCATTGCAAAGCTATTCTTTGAACATGAAAAGCAGATCCTACAAGACCATAATGTAAATAGTACTGACCAAGACGTCCATAACACCTCAATTGGCCAGAGTTAACCCTTACCTATTTTGAACATAAAATAGCAGATTGGAAATCAGCATTTCCTGCCATCATGAAAGACGGTAGAACCATTAATGACATCAATGCCAGATTACCTTTTATTCCCATCACCGTTGAACCCTACAAAAGTAATCCATCATTGTCTTTAAGTACCATACAGGGGTTAATTGATAACCAATATACGATGGGGCTTCCAAGATTATTGCCTAGTGTTAGTAATGATGCCGAGCCTACTTCACTGCCAAGCGTTAGCGAATCGAGCTCAAATACAAATCGAAAGAGTTTATATCAGTTGTTATTCGGCTGATTTTTTACCTATTATCTTGTTAAAATCATCATTAATCAGGGCTATACTTTTTTATCACAGCAGAACTATTCTATAATGGATGGTTACATTCTTTAGTGGCATTAGAATTAAAAAAAGGAAAATTCCTAACTGAATACGCTGGAAAAATGAACTTATATCTTAATTTACTTGATGATTTTGATTCGAGGCTGAATATGCATTACGTGGAATAAGTAAGCCTATGGGTGTAGCTGAGCATTTGAAAAATTTCTGAAGATGGGCTCCGGACACACCTTCGCTCAAAAACATTTTTGGTAACAGAACAAAACTAGGATTTTTATGAAAGACAAATGGAATCTCAGGATTTTTTCTCTTTCTTTTTTTTACTTATTTTCAATATTCACAACCAATGTGCATGGTGAAGAAAAATCAATCGCAATAACAAAAGAAAGAGAGAAGGTAATTTCTCTCGTCTTAAAAGCAAAAGATTATATTGAAGCAAACGGAAAAGAAAAAGCAATTGCTGAATTTAATAAAACATCAGGAAATTTTAGCAGAGACTCCAGTTATATTTTTGCTATTGATTATAAAGGCATATGTTTAGCAAATATCAACCATCCTCATTTGGTTGGCAAAAATCAATTAATGTTAAAAGACTCACATCATGTCTTTTTAGTCCAAGAAGAGATAGATAAAGCGAAATCAGGCGGCGGTTGGCTTAAAGGTCGATTGAAAAAAAACCCTCATACGGGAAATCAAGAATGTAAGGAAAGCTACATTCTTCCTATGCCTGGTGATTATTTTATTGGCTCAGGACATTACTATCCAGCAGACAAGCAAGGAAATTGTAGTTAAATCGTTAGAGCTATACCAGGCATCATGATATAAACGACACAATAAATCTTTCTCATAATATTGTTTACTTAAGTACATTAGCATTTGATTTAATTCAATCTGCCCAACATGTTTCCTATAATTTGTCAGTTCACGGTCATGTTAAAGACAATGTAGATTTGAGCTTGAATAGAATTAAAGGGGTTAATGTCGGCATTTTAGAGAAATCATCACTTGTGATAATCCTGGAAATAAATATTAAAATAAAAAGAGTTGATAATTTCCATTTTATAAAACAAGATGTTGATCTATCTCACAGGGCAAAGTTATAATTACGACAAATTAGGGAGAATTTTTTATGCATTTGCGCTGGATCAAAAATACACTTGCCACAGTAGGTTCGGCTTATTTAACGAGTAAGGTAATTGGTCTGTATTTTTTATGGGATCAATCTCAAAGGAAACCTTTTTCCACTAAAACTCTCTCTTGTGTAGATAAAAAAGAGAGCGCAAAAGCAGCGCACGATGAACATCCTAAAACGAGATCGCATCATACTTGATTCACCATAAAACTTACGCCTTGCTAGCATTCTTATTCCCTGACCAAACCGAAGATACCCAAAATCTTAATCCGTGGGATTTGAGACGTTTGTACCTGGAATATAAGAACTCTGTCTATAGCAAATTTTTTAGGACTTATAAACCAAATTCTTAAGGTCCTTTGTACTTTTTCTCTTGAGTTGGAGCGTTTGGATGTACTGGAGATAATTGATGAGTAAATTGGCTACTGGAAGCCTCTTGATGGCGATGCAGCTCATAGGCATGAGTCATAACGGGAGACGCTGGTGCAACACGGGGCATTGGGTTAACGCAGGTTAACTTTGCTCCTTTATTTGCAAAAAGAGTTAGAATATTGTTTAAATGTTCAATATCAACCAACATTAAGGTGTTGGGTTGATGGAGATATTGAAGTGCAGCTTGAATATATTTTTCATTTCTATGATTGGATAATACGCGATATAAAGGTTGTTTTTCGAGGGGATGCGGAAGTTGCTGTATAGCTCTAAAATCCTTTAATAACCAATATTCTTCGATTTGCCTTCTATATGAGGCTTCCTCTTCATCCTCAATAAGTTGATGCTGCAGAAATTCATTTGAAAATTTATCAATAAAAAGTTCGATTGTGAATTGAAAATTACTGAGAGAATTCGTTACGTCTTGTATTTGTTCCTTCGGATTATTTACACCAATTGTTGGTATTTTTAAAGATGCAGCTGTAGAAATGATAATTTCTTCATAGTGCTTCACACCACTTGAAAGCGCTATCATCATCAGCGTGATAAATAGATCAGTTGTGGCGACATATGATAAATTTAATTCTTTACCACTGCATAAGCTTGGATGTTTATCAGTAATGATAAAATGATAACTTTGGAGAATCTTACAAAGTAATGGATACGAATCAGGCATTGTAAAATGCTCAGGACAACAAGTCGTTTCATGTGGCGCAAAGAAAAGCTCATTTAAATTTCTAATTCTTGGTTGCTCTGTTAACGGTGGCTGTTGCGTCACTATAACGGATTTAGGTTTAGGCTTTAGGGGCGCTGGTAAATGTGGCGGAATATACTGTAAAGGATGTGGAAGCTCTGTTAATATTAACCTAGTTTCTAATAAAACTTCTTGAAACTCTGGATTTAAATTACTTTCAAATGTTGCTATATCCGAATTATTGGTTCGTATTAAGCCATAAATGATAAACGGTGCTGAATTTGGCATGGATAATCGCCATAGATTTCCCCCTTCTCGGTCAACAAAATTGTTATCTACATGTTGAGGAGCCCCTATCATCTTTAAATTCCTTTTTTTACCAAAGTTTTGTTGATAGTAACTGCTGCTTATGTATGTTACAACCATTTTACATAATCAAAAATAAAGTGATTTTAGTTAGGTTAATAATATGCACGCGATTATCGATTTTAAACGCTTTTTTGAGACTGTCAACATCATCATTCATTATATTTGTTCTTAACAAGTGAAGAGCAATTTAAAACAGATGTATTGAAGGTTATATTTTGCCGTTTAATGTATAAATACAAAACAAAATAAAAAAAATAACAGCTAATACAAATAAAAAACCAACTGCATATATCCTAAAATTGTCTAATGATTGATTTGCTTTATTTGTCGAAATAATAAATTCATCTAACGCATTTAATGCAGATATTGATGTTGGCGGTTTTATTGGTTTGACTAATTTTTGCCCTGTTACTTTGCTGATGATTATGGGAATAAGAAGTGCAATAACAATTATTAAAATAATACCTACTATACACAACGACATCATTGGATAAAAATAGGCCATTCCATATGACCTGTCTATCACAGACTGACTTGGGTTACCAGGATCAACATAACAAAGCACCTGCTGACCTGGAGATAAGTCTACAGGCGCAGGATTTTTACTATATTTGTCAGTAAATAACTCGTGAAACGTATCTAAACCTGTCCCGGAAGAATATATTGGAACAAAATGAAAGCGTTTTCCAATATAGTTTTTATCATTAAATTGATATTGATATTCCCCATTTAATCGATAGGTGCGCTCGTGAGATCCTCTTTTTGCGAGAAACGAATTATCAACTCTTGTTTCTAATTCACTTTTTAAAATTGTACAAGTGGTCGGTTGCCAACTTTGAGCCCTGTAATTTTTGATTAAAGGGATACCAGTATAAACGATGGCTTTAGTCACAGGTATAATCAAAAGAAATAGAAATAATAAAAACATAAAATAAATACGCGTTGACCAAGATATTTGAGGTCTTTTATTGATTTTTAAAGGATCATATTGAGATTGTTGCATATGTTAACCCTCCAAAGGGCCCAACCCGATACCTTTAGTATCAAGTAGTGACTTTTATTGGCAAGCCTCTACGAACCACAGATTCAGCCTCTGGCATGTCTTTGGATTTTTTAACCGTCACTGTTAATTGCTCAAGCGAAATTGGGGCTTCCCCTTGAATCTTCATCGCATGGAACATACTTCTGTCTCTGCGATCTGCTAGTGCAGGAATGAGTAATGGAGACTTCTTATCAGATTGTGGTTGAGCTTGATATTTATATTTTCTTGATTTTATTTCAATTCTTTTATATAAATCACGAAATACTGGTAGAGGTTCACAATGATTTTCTTTGGCATATTGCACAGCCATCAAATGAAATGCAATATGCTTATCAATGGTCTTATTTGGCATCATCGGAAATGATTTGGTTAATATTAATTTCATTTCATCTTTAGTATTTGGTTCGAATTGATAAAAGATCGAACGATGAGTGATAGCATGGGTGGTGACTTGTCGGCCTCCTTCAGCAATTGAATTTTGGGTGCCAAATAATAATAATCCTCCTTTTTCTAGCGGCTTTTTGGTGTCAGGGTGAATGCCCATTAATAAATCATTTAACAGTTGCTCCATCATTGGGCCACTATTTATCTCATCCATCACCACCTGAATACCTTGTTCTGCCGCTTTCATTAGCAGTCGCTTCTTTTCAGAAAAGGCTAAACTGGCAGGAATGACACAAAAACCATTCAATTGAGATTGAGGCGGAACTTGCTCCATTTCATCTAAGGGAATTTCGTTAAATCCTAAGCGAACTAAGGTATCAATTATGAAATGACTTTTACCTGTACCAGGTTCTCCTTCTAAAATCATACCACCTAAACCTGTTAATTGTAGATCCTTATTGTTGGATTGAATAGCCAACGCTCTCACGTGCAGCATTCGCGTTAGCATATCAAAAATAGGTTTTTTAGAATCTGTGAGAATAAAAGGTTTATTCAAACTAAGAGATGGCGGCACATCAACTTTTGGTGGTTCAAGTGAAGCTCCAGGATATCTCGTTTTAAACCAAGAGGTAAATTTTTCTTTATTTTTATTACCCAAACATTGTTTGGCAAGCTCATGAATAACCCAATGCATATCAGCATCAGGTGTTTTTGAAGCACTAATCATAAGTGCCATTTCTTTTAGTTCTCTTGGCGTGATTAATATTTCATCTTCAGATAATGAACAGATATATTGGTATACCGCTAATATACATTGGCTATATTCAACCGATTTATCTTTTGATATCTTAGCTGCCTTAAATATGGGAAGCAACATATCACGATAAATATATTCAGCGGGAATAATATCAAAAGTGGTGGCACTGACATTTTCAGCAATAAAGTAAGGTAGGTGCCGCTCACCACCATAGCTCATGGGGTTGCCTGCAAACACCACGAGGTGATCTTCTGTTAGCTCAATGATTTCACCCTCGTAAAGTATAAAGGGTGGGATTTCGTATAGTCCATAAAACATCGTAAAGTCCAAATCACCCAAATTGGCTTCATCAAAAAACAATACTTTACGCACTCCTTTGGTTTTGTCTTTTGCATATTCTCTTAATCCTTGCAATTCATGATATAAATGGAAACCATTTTCTTCAGTTAAATAGCGTTTCATGAAGGTACTTTTACCAACACCTGTTTTGCCACCAACAAAAGCACATTGCCCATATAACCAAAGTTCTTTTAACTGGTTTAATCGTTTATTAACAAATAAGCGACACACTTCATCAACATTTTCATCATTTAAATCAAAATAACCTGCACTAGGATTTGTTTTAGGTATTTTGACTATCCCTGCTAAATAATCAAACGATGGCGGATAAGCATTTAAATAATGTAAGACTGAAGCTCTCATATGAGAAAGTGATATATTGGGTGGCCAAGGGTGTTTTTTTATATCTTCCATCATTTCTTTGCTTTCTGAGGAATAGGCAATATTATTAAAAATCCAATCCAACTTTTCTTTGAGTGTTGGATTTTCTTTCTCACTTTTCAACCCGACAAAAGGCATATCACTGATTAAAATTAATTTACCCTCTACTGATTCGGGCTTGCCATTGATATTAAGGTGTCCTTCTAATGCAAGTGATGCACAAGCACTCATTAAATCAGGATTAAAATGACCTTTTAACACGACGGTTCGTTTGTTCTTTAAGGCTTCCCAAATTTGGCTATACTTTTGTCCAAAGATTAAATCATCACCCATGATTGTTGAAGTAGTACGACAAAAAACATCATCGATTTCACATTCACTAATATCGATCACCAGTGGCTTATCATTCGCATAGATTTTTTTGATCTTCTCTACCGTAAAACTCGTATCCGTGGTTTCATATAATTCAACCAAGTGTGAAGGTTTAAAAGAATCAATTAAAGGTGGAGGGTTTATCAATGATTGGAGGGTTTGCGGTAATTTAACCCCTTGCGGTATAGCAATATTCAATTTCACATGATACTTTTGAGCTTCTTTGAGCAGTTGATGCCACTCGCCTGTATTTAAGGCTGAGTTAATGACACAATTAACTGATTGGTTTTCAAAATTCGCAAAAAGACTTTTGGTTGCAAATGGCTTTCCATCAATAATCTTAAAATGGTCAATAAATTGGTTAAAATTACTTGAATTAATGCAAAGCGGCTTGGGTAGCAACTCAGGTTTGTCCAGAAAACGCACATCTTGTAAAAGCTTATCCCAATCATACCCATTACTTTGGGTTACAGATTGCCAAAAAGTTGGCGGTATATTAATCGCTTCGCCTGGTATCTGTACACTGCCACGAACTTTAAGCTCATGCCAATATCGCTGAAAATTTGCATCACTCCATGGCGCATTATGCAAATGAAGTTGTTTTCCTTCTCTTAGCGCTCGTACTAAAGGCCCTTCAACATAACGCACTTTACCTGCTTCTATTGTCCAATGTCCAAGATACATTTCATCAAGATGTTTTATATCATAATGTTCAATATCTATTGCTTCTCCTTCTTTAGCCTTTTCAGGGACAACGACTTGATATCGACTCGCTACTATGGTTTGACCTGCAGGAAGTGGTAATTTAATCGTTTGTCTGGAATAATAGTCACTCCCTTTATAGGCTTTTGGACTTCTTATGTTATCAGGCCCTGCCACCACCATTTTCTTAGGTAATGGTGTGTTATCTGCTAAACGGATGTCTGCAATGATTGAATTGAATCTTACTTTGTCATCAGCACTAAAATTATTCCAATTCACAATCAAAACAGGATTTTCATGATCCTTATAATCATGCGTTAGGAAATCATAAAGTGCCCCCCCTGGGCCCTTCATACTTTTACCTGTATTATCCTTTTCCCTTTTTAACCATTTGCTGGCACAAACAATATCATCAGGATGATTTATCACATAATAGGGACGTTTGGTATGCTTACACAAATATTGCAAGTTCAAACACATCTTATTCGCATCGTCATCAGTTTCGCATTGGATCATGACATTTTGGCCATACAAGGCCCCATCCTTTGCATCAATATCAACTGCAGAAATGGCACGAAGCGCGACACTATCTGGTGAAGTATCTTCTAATTTTAATGGCTCCCACGTAACATATCTTTTATCCAGCATTTCTTGAGTAAGTTTTATAGGCTCTTTTTCTATTAATTTTAACATTGGCACAGCTGATTTTTCGGTTGATTTTTGATATTTCGCGGGCTCGACCACTTCCAAATGCGATGGATAGCCTCCTAAATCCCATTGCAGCCAATGCCCATTTTGCATAACTTCAACATAAGCATGACAATCATTAGTAATGACCCGAACGGGTATATTGGGAAACTTCTTTTCCGCTAATTTTTTAAATACTAATGCCCTTTGTTCACATCTTCCTACTCTTTGCTCATACATTTTGTTTAATAGTTCTTCATGCTTGATAGTTTCCAAATCATCATTACTTAAAGCACCTTGGCCAAATCCATAAATGTATTGATAAAATTGAACTAATTCTCGATTATCAACAGCAGGTGAGGCAGCAGGAACATCAATAAGAAAATTAATACTGACTAAACTTTGTCCAGCTGACTTTTTTCGAATAGAATAGAGGTTATCACGGTCAGAATATTGTATTTCAATATCTCCTTTATTTAGTCCTTGAACGTCGATAGCGCGCAATACTTCATTAGGAGAGAGTGAGGGTAAAGCTTGAAAGGTATTGGTTAACATCATCTGATGCTGTCCAAGCAGGGTATTAGTTTGCTTTTGCTTTGCTTCTTGTAAGAGTTTATCTAAACCGTCAGCACCATAAACATAATCTTGAAATGGTCTTAAAGACGTGTCTTCATCATTAGTTAACTTAAACGGTTGTCTTTTATCGTCACTATATTCCACTTTATGAAATATACTGTTTCGATAATAGTTGACGGGTGGGGGGAGGCCGCCATGAATATTGGAAAAAACACGATTCACTTTAAAGTGATATTCATTGAGGCTTGTATCAGTATCTATGCCATGGGATGATTCATGTTGGTTATTAGTCACACCCGATGTGGCGGTTTGAGTTTGACCATAATTATCTATAACAATTTGAATGCTTGGATCTTTTTTTAGCTCTTGGGCGTATTGACTTGCAGGGGTTCCCGTGATGTCAATAAACTCCAAATTTGGGGCAATTTTTCTTAATCGAACATAATCTTCAATGGTTAAATTGCTGCCATTAAAACTTACATTTTTTAGATTGGGAAGTTTTACATTATTTTGCTCTAACGTGAATAACAGCTCTTTGCTGCAATTAAAACCTGGAATAGATAAAGTAGTTAAGTTAGATGAGCGTGAAATGATCTGGAACAAAAAATCCGCATTGGGATAAGTGTTATTGGGAAGTAGTAAATGTTTGAGTTTTAATTTTTCTGGTAGTGGAATCTTTCCTTGGGTAACATCCAAATCCGGTTCACTAAATCTGTTATAAGGATCCTGCATTTTTTGAATATTGAGTGATTCCAAATTTGGCATAATACCTAATAGATGATATAAAGATGCCCCTTTATATACTTCCTCTATTGAAATGGATCTAATTTGACTATTAGGTTCAAAGACAAATGGCGCTTTTAATAGACTTAGCTCATCTACATTATCACAGGATCTTGCAATAAAATGATGTAAGTCAATAACCAATTCATAGTTCGATTCATAGTCTACGTTCTGATTCAATAGGTTTATTGATTTAAGATTCGACAATTTTAATGCATCTGGACTATATTGTTCGCGATTTTCACGTGTTGGGCTACTGGAGAAAATGAGTTGTAAACGATTGATATTTGGAGCAAAATGTGGAATTAGCTCAGATAATTGGCTAAAATCCCCAATCTTATAATCATGAATAAAATGTAAATGATTTAAGTTTTTAAAAGTATATTTTTTTAAAACGTCAGCACCTTTGGCATCAGAAATTAATAAGGCTTCAATATTGGGAGATGCGAATAATAACGCTTCTTCTATTTCTTTTGGAATTTCTCCTGATAACATCAGGGCTATAATATGAAGCGTTTTCACACTCTCAAGAGGCAATGTTCCTTCAGATACACCTGCCGTCAAACTGAGCGTTTGAAGATTCTCAACCTGTTTAATCAAATCCATCAATTGATTTGCATTAATAGGATAATGAATGTCAAAACCTACTTTTTCGTAGCCTTTTGACACTGCTAATGTTTCTTTAACCGCATCTAGATCATCTTCATTTTCTATTTCAATGATGTGACTAGAGGATTCTAGAGATACTTGGGGAGCGAATGACAGATTTGGTGTTCTTAATACAAACAATTTATTTTTGAATGATTCAGGCAAGATGGCTTTGGTCAATTGTGGCATTAATTTGAGGAAATCTAGGAAGAATTCTTCGTTATGCACATCAAAAAATTGAATCATGCTCAAGTCTAAGGTTTGAACTTGTGGCAAAGTAATTCCAGAATCAAGAATAGCCATTAAGTGTTCTATTGAATTGATTTTAAGATATTCCACCTTTTTAGTTTTTTGCAAAAAGGGATCCAATGGTAACGGTAATTGATTATAGGTTAATTCCAAATGCTTAACTTCATCTTCTTTGACTTTTGCAAGAAACTCATCAGCATCTTCTTGCGATTGAATATAAAATTTATGATTACTAATAGGTAATGTTGGTTGAAACTTTAGAATCCATTTTTTGACTTCTTCATTTTCTTTAGTGTCAAGCGATCGACTTGCTATTATTGGTCTATCGAGATATATTTTTTTTATATCTGTTAAAGTAAATCCTGAACGAATAACATCTAAAATATCGATGGTTTTTTGAGGTTTAGGAAGTGTTTTACTCTCTTGAATTTCCTTCTCAAGATGATCAATGTCATCAATATCCATTACTTCCAAACCTTCTGGAGGTACTTTTTTTGTTGCCATGGCTTTTGCGATATCTTTAACATGTAATGGCGTGCAGTCTTTCCTTACCGAAGGAACCAATAGCAAACCAATATTATCTTGTGTTAATTCAAGCGGACCGTTTTCTTGCCATAAGTAAACACTAAATCCTTCTTTCAATAATTTTTTGATGGATTCTTTGAGTTGCTCGGCTTTATTTTCATCAGTTTGTGTTAATCGATAGTCGCTTAATATAATCGTCTTTTTTTGTGTTATCCCCGTTATATCTTCTTTTCGCCAACAACGTGGATCACCTGCAATGGCGTGGGGCACATCTAACTTTCCAGTAAATTGTGTGGTGAGCTTTTCAGCTAAACGTTTAGGTTCAAAGTAAAGATAATCGGGGATATACACTTTATTTTAACCTTTAAACAGGTTGATTAAACTTAAGACAAAGTGTATTGAAAGAAAGTTTCGAGCTTTTCAAAATGAACTGGCGGGAATATTGGCCCTGACTAATCAGCAACTTTAAGAATAATTTTACCAATATGCGCACTGCTTTCCATCAAGGCATGCGCATTGGCTGCATCCGCAAGGGGAAACACTTGATAAATTTCAGGGCTCGCGTTTCCTGCATCTAATATTGGCCATACCTTTTCCAGTAAATCTTTGGCAATCGCGCCTTTTTCTTGTAGGGTGCGCACTCGCATCCCCGATCCTGTAATCATTAATCGCTTTGCCATAACAATGCGTATATCAAAATCATTAACCATATTGCCTTGCATGGTAGCAATTTCAATTAATCTGCCATCCATCGCTAAACTGCGTAAATTAGGGATAAAGTATGGTGCACCAACCATATCCAATATAACATTAACGCCCTTGCCGGCAGTGTAGTCGCGGATCTTTTCTGCAAAATCTTCATTATGATAATTGATAGCTTGTTTTGCGCCAAATTTTAAACATGCCTCACACTTTTGCTGATTACCTGCAGTTGTATACACTGTACAACCCCATTGTGTAGCAAGCTTGATTGTAGTGATACCAATCCCACTAGAACCACCATGAACGAGCAAAGATTCACCTTTTTCAAGATGTCCCATTTGAAATACATTAGCCCATACGGTGAAATAGTTTTCAGGCAACGCTGCTGCTTGAATAGCATTATAATTTTTTGGCCAGGGCAAACACTGTAACGCAGGGACTACACAGTATTCAGCATAGCCGCCACCATTGGTCAAAGCACAAACCTTGTCACCTATTTTAAAATTCGTAACCGCTTGACCAAGAGCAACAATTTCACCTGCCACTTCTAAACCTAAAATAGGGCTTGCATCTTGTGGCGGCGGATACTTACCTTGGCGCTGCATAACATCAGGACGATTCACACCCGCTGCCATGACGCGGATAAGTACTTCATTGGCCTTGGGTTGTGGTTGCTCCATGGTTGATAAGCGCAGCACATTGGGGTCCCCCGCCTTTTGGACTTCAATATAATGCATCCTCTTTCCTTATGTTGATTAGCTTAATCCAGTCCGTTCTTCATCTATCTCAACTTGACTCAAAATTAAATAGATTATTCCAAAGATCAAAACAAAGGGCATTGTAGCCCCCTTAGAATTCCACTTATTAGATTGCCAACTTGCAAACCATTCTCCAGCAATGCCAAAAAATATAAATATGAAAATAACCAATGTAAATAACAATCCCATCATTCCGAAATATTTTGCTTGATTAAAACGATTTGCAGATTGAGTGATATTTTTAAAAAGTTGATAAACGCCAATCCACAGAAATAAACTTGCCAACCCTTCTAGTATTATAATAGCAAGATAAGCCAAATGATAATAAATGGGATTATTGACTGCTCGTAACATTAGCTTTTGATGATGAAAAGTATCATCCATTGACATAATATGTTTGACATACTCAAAATTAATATCATAAAGAAAAACATTTCCGACAAAAATGATAGTAAGCAAAGAAGCGGCGCATAGTAGCAGTACAGATTTAAAAAAACGTATGCCAAGTTTCTTTTCAAATACTTGTTTTAAATACATGATAGGTTCATCCGTTGGACTAGTTAATTTGTAAGTTATTCTACTGTTCTATTGATACAATACAACCCAAGAAATCTCAAGGTTTGGCATGGTGACTATAAGTATTTTATTCAGTAATATGATTAACCATCTTAAACAATAATAGTAAGTGATTCATGAAAAATTATCTGTCTCTATTACTTATTTTACTCACCCTTTTTCCAGTTGATTTTACCTTTGCTAATAATCACTCTCTTGACTATGACGGATATATGAGAACTTTAGTATCTCATGCACAAAAGCATAATCCCAAATTTCCTTTTGCCGCCATGATTGTTGATTCAACAACAGGCAAAGAACTTTGTCGAGGAATTAACCATAGTAAAGACAATCCTATTTATCATGGAGAAATTGATGCTATCAATCAATGCGTTAAACAATATGGCAATACACTCGATTGGTCTAAGCTCACTTTAATCACGACTGCTGAACCTTGCCCAATGTGTCAAGGCGCAATTATTTGGACTAATTTTCAAAGAGTAGTGTATGGCACCTCAATAGTCACTCTTATTAAAAAAGGATGGCATCAAATAAATATTAACTCCAAAGCACTCACGATGAGTTCTAATTTCAATAAACCTGAGATCATCGGCGATGTTTTATCTGGAGAAACTGATAAATTATTCCAAAACTATAATAATTGATTTTATCAAAGGACAAGATATGTCTCAGCAACAACTCGCGATTGAATGGGCCCAAAAAACTTTAACTAAACTCGGTCATCCTGTTATTCCTCCTGAATCCATTCGAGATATGCCCTGGTCCAAAGTATGGCGATTTTCAAGATAATAATATTCTCATAAATGACGAAGACAAAATTACCATCAATGATTGGGGAGATGCGATGATCACTCTCACCTTCTTTTCTTTGGGATCCTGGTTAAATAGCGCGATGCGTCATCATAATTTACAAAAATCAGACCCGCGCTATCTTACCTTAGTTAATACTTATCTTGAAATGTGGAGAGATTATGCATCAATGGATCAATTACAAGAAGCATTTTTAATGTCAGAACAGATAAGACCCATCATCTTTACCTTAAATTTCAGTCGCGTCAGCACTTGCCCAGGGATGGAAAATTTACAACAGTTTAAAGACTATATGGCTGGGGCTTTGCGAGAGTTTATAAACAAGGCATCGGTTTAATAATAAAACTGCACTTTACAAATATTTTTTTGGTACCTATTACTAAAATGGCTTCTTACGAGAGTTATCGGCTGCTTTATTTACACTATACTTGTTAAATTCATATATCACCGTATCCTTGTAAAGCTTCGCAAGATTTCCGTATATTCTTGAAGAATGAATTAGCTTTTCATCATCAATCTCACTTTCCTCTGATTTAATTAAATCTTTGGCAAGTTGAGTTGCTTTCTTGATGATAATTTGATCTTCAGATAAGGAAGCTCTAGTAAAAGTGAACGCTTCCCTATAAAAGATTTCAAAAGTAGAGGCATTTGATCCAAACAACGCTATCGTTTCTTTTAACTTATCTTCATTGATTTCAAATCCTGAGTTAGCACGTTCAATACCCATGGTAATAGCTAAATCCTCGACTTCACCAACGTTTTTAAGATCTGAGAAAGTATTCCATTGAACATTGTTGCCCTTATCATACCCTTGTAAGTAAATAGGCGTGAGCTCTTGATACATTGTAGGGATATCATCTAAGTTTAGTTTATCTGCCGTATATCCCCGTTTTGCTGCTAAAAAGCCATCACGATATCCTCTGCAAAAGGCTTTAGTTTCAGGGGTGAGTGATTCCCAGGTTGTCTGATGACCTTCTGTAAAGCCTTTGATATATTCATCACGTTTAGCAACATCCAGATCCTTAATATTATTAAGGGATCTTTTTAGTTTTTCAATATCTAAGGGATGACCGCATTTAGCAGTTTCCTTTCCACGTTGATATCCCCTATGAAATGATGAATTATCAATTGATTCAGCATTATCGACATCAATTTCATTCACGGGTTCATCGATTTGATTCTTACCAAGCGTTTCATGGAACTTTTGTACTTTTGCTTCTTGCTCTTCAATCGCTTTTAATACGAGATTTTGTAATGTTTTGATAACTTGTTGCTGATGTGGTGATAATTTTTCAAATAAATCCTTGCTTATTTTCAACCAAATATTGCCAAGCTTAAAATGAGGAGTCCTTTTTGCTTTGTTTTGATGGGTGTGACTACGTGTATGCCAGGCAACGCTGTAGGGTACCACACCTAAAAGGCCTGCTTGATTATCATTTTCTAATAATAAAAGCATTGCTAACATGTTAAAATAATCTTCACCCCACCAGAGTGAACATGGTGATAAAATATCGTGAAGTTGCTTACTTTCTGACT
The DNA here is from genome assembly GCA_963829835.1 of uncultured Pseudomonadota bacterium. Lineage (GTDB taxonomy): Bacteria > Pseudomonadota > Gammaproteobacteria > Berkiellales > Berkiellaceae > Berkiella. Next base: position 1,766,334 of record CAWHKC010000004.1, on the reverse strand, counting down.
TTAATTTTTGTCTAATTCTATTATAATCTACATACATAATTTTAGAACCTAAGCGTTCTTCTACATTTTCGACTTGGTCTGCCTCTAATGGGTGCGTAATATTCTTAAACGGTTCGAAACTACCGAGTGTTGCACAAACCGTACCTTTGGCTTTATATTTTTCAAAAAGTTGAAAAAGTGAATCAATGGAAGCTTCAGCCCCCACTTTTTCAGCAATTTGTATTTGTGTCGAATTATCATCCATCAAAACAAAATTTTTGAGATCAAATCCATGCGCGATTGCAAAAGCCATAACACGTTTAATATTTGAAGCTCTTAAATAACTCTCAGGTTGGTCTTGGGGTTGGTTTTTTACAGAGCATGAATCGATAATGCATAATTTTATATTTGCTGGTAGTCTTGATGAAGGATCAAAGGAAAGCGATTTTTCCATCTCATTATATTCTTCTCGCGTCATTAACAAAATAATAACACTTTTTTCTTGTTGATTTAATGCGGGAATGAGAGCATCTTCTTTTCTTCCTGCTCTAACAAACACAACATTATTCGATGATAGCAACGCCTTTAAATCTTTTTGGCCGCCGGGGTAAACAGTAACATCACCATTAATGCCATGAGAATTAATTCTAATATGTGTGTTCAACTCACTTGGCGTACTATTTTCAAGAAGGATGTTTTTCAGAGGACTAAACGGAATGATATGTCCTTTTGATAGCAATGCTTTAGACTCTTTTTCATTAGTTTCAGAGTTATGTTCAAATGGTACACGAAAAGTATCTTCAAGATATTTCACTGAAATACCACCTTTGGTATTTTCAGCTTTTTGGGGCTTTTCAACTTGTAGCTTCGTCTTTCGTGCTCGCGATTTGCTTTCATCACGCGGCGGAACCTTATTGGTTACTTCAGCTTGCTCGCTGCCAAACAACGATTCGTGAATAATAGGATTTTGTATTAACGTCTCATAATCTTTAACACTGAGTTCAGTGCGATGATTTCTATTGTAAAACTTTACCTTTATACCTAATAAATCAGCCAAAGTATTATAGGATTTATTAATGCTATAATTTATTTCCGTGGTTTTACAATAGTACACATTTTCTTTTTCATCTTTTACTAATGGAACACCAAAGGCTTTCGATTTTTTTGCATTGTGTTTTAAATAAGTACTTCGAAACAATTTGTAATTTTCATCTGTGAATTCAATTTGCTCTTCAGATATATTAATATCAAAAATATTTTCTGAAAGTTTGAGCGTCTTACAACATTTGCTAAAGGAATCTTTAATACCTCTGATAGTTTCACGTTTATCTTTCTTGGTAATCCAGCGATCTTTGCTGGGATCATAATTATACTTGCGTTCCAACATTCTCTGTAGATCGTGGGCTTTCCCGTTAGTCCGACAATCTTGCCATTTTACATAGTCTTCTTTCTTGAGACAAACACGATTATTTTCCTTATCCAAATAGGGAGTGATATTGAGAGCATTATATGATTTATTAAAATGATATTTCAAAGACTCAAAAACATCTTCTACTTTTTCTTCGCAGTCCTTTCTTGGCTTAGTAAAGTAAATATCATTATCAAGCTCAAACGTTCGAAGATGAGCAAATTTTATAGGTAAATTTCTTTTGCGAAGGATATCTTTAATACGAGGATAATTCTCTTCACTTATCTCAATTCGATCTTCCTTTTTTTCAAGTATAGTCGTTTTGACATGTTCGTACTTAAGAATTCCTCTTAATTTATACAAAAGTTCCGTTATTGATTCTCCAGGCAACGGATCAATAAAGTAACACTTTTTGTGATCGTCTTTTTTAATTTCCCTTTCTTTAAGTTTCGTACACTTTGCTTTTTTAGATATAACTTTCCTATAGAAGTTTTCATAATCTTTTGAAGAAATTTCGATAATTTCAAATTTTTCATTGTAAACAAACGGTCTACCCAAGTCATTACGATAAGATGCTGCTTGAAAAAGTTGAAGTACACTAAGAACACTGTCTCTTTCTAATGGTATAGTAAAAAAATTATCTCCGCATTGATAAAACTTTCTTTTAGTAGCAGAGAGAGCTTTTTGGCCAGCTGAAGCTTTTGATAATGCTTTTTTTCGCCATTGGATAAAATCCTTTTTACTGATGCTTATTTTTAATTTCTTTGGATCCCATTTAAAAACATCTTCTAGGTCATATTTAGCTGCATCTTTTGCTAATTTATCAAAGTAATCCTGACCGTCATGTTCATTCTGTACCGTAAATTCAAAGTATTCAATATGGTTGATTATGTTTAAGGTAAATGATTGTGACAGCTCTTCAACGTTTTTCATATTGAGATCTCAGAATAGGATTGAGAATATGAAATTATAGTTGGGTAGAATTCAAAAACAAGTCATATTTTTTACCGTTATATTTTTATATAAAATGTGGTAAAAAAATATAAACATAATTTCACATTGAGCGACGTGTAACAAAAGGAATAATCATCGGTGCTTTATGTTAAGATATAAGAGGTTTCTTTGGAGGAAGCGGGCTAATGTCTTCTTTTCCAGTTTTTTCTTGAAGTGATGTTTTTTTTGAGTGTGGAACAGATTTTGAACGCTGAATATTTTTTGCCCTTTTTTTCTAAACTTCCTTTATCAAACTTTTTTCTTTGATAACTGAAATGCACTATCCCACACCTAATGTTATTTATGACATAATTTCAAGGAGTAAACAAAAATGATATGATTATCTGCATATAATTTGAAATCAAAAACTGATAAGATTGCCTAACTTTAAATACTTCATTATAGGCCTTCTCATGGTAGATTTTACTCCTTCTCCGATAAGTCAATTTATGACGGCTCTTTATTCAAATGATTTTGGTACTGCTCGATTGTTACTTGAGAGCAATCAGATTGTGGGCATTTCCTATCAGGCTTTTATGTTGATTATTCAAAATGGAGCAGCTTCGATAATCGAGATTACATTAAGAGATCCTCGCGTTCAAGCGTATGTTGCTTACGATTCTTATGAAGCATTAAGATGGACAGCCGCATATGGTCATGTGCAAGCAATGGAAGTTTTGTTAAGACTTCCCAATGTGCTTGAATATGTTATCCGAAATAATGAAGTTCAGAATATTGCAAATCAAAATGGACGGTTAGAAATGGCTTACCGGCTCTCTCTAGTGTCACAATCCAGGCCTGCGATAACACATCAGTATGATACGACAAACAGACAAACTTTAAAACGAGCGATTGGTCAAACAGAAGATCCTATCTTTGCCGTTTCCCATGAAGAAAAAGTCAAACATCATCGAGCTAACAATCCCAATACATTAAGTTAATCACTAGCCACTAAGCATACTGCTATTAGGTTTTGTTCTCCGATGATTCCTTTTTCTCTTGTGGCTCACTTTTATCCTCTTTCGGCTCTAGTTTATCATAAGTAATATTGACTCGAGTCGTTCCGACGTTGACAAAGTTTTGATTTAGCCATTGCGCATCTGCCGATGACATTCTGACACAACCATGACTAGCATTATAATTGGGCACTGCATTGGAACCGTGCATTGCATACCCTTCGTGAAAAAACATGCAATAAGGCATGGGCGCGCCGCCTTTACCAACGGGAAATATTTTTGATTTACAGTTCGATCCTCTTTTTTCATATACCTTGAAAGTACCAGTCACAGTTTTACATTTTTTGTTAATGTCTGGGCAGAAACTTTTACCACCAGAAACATGCCCAGAATTAACTAAATTTCCTTCAGAATCATACGCTCCCCAGGTACCATGCGCCAAATTAACATTAATAATGTTTGTTTTTTCAATTTTTTCAGGAGGCGCCACAAAAACATGTTTTGGTTCCGTGTTTTTGGCCACCTTTTTTTTACGAAAGTTTTTCGGCCATCTATTTCTTTCATACTCAGTATATCTGCCCTGCGGGTAGTAAACTTTGCGACAGTTATTATTGTAGGGATTACAAACCCATTTCACCTGAGGTCGACTATACCCATAGCCACCGCTATAATAAGCGGCATAAGATGTTGAAGTTAATACGGCTGCTATTAATCCAATCAGGAACGCTATATATTTGTCCAATTTAAACCCCCATGCTTAGTGATAAGGCTTAACTAAGACCATAATCTTCTATACAAAGTTCCTTGGCTTTTATTCAGTAAGTTCTGTAATTCTCGAAGGACTTTTTGGGATACTTGAGGGTGTTTGCGTTGGTGTTTTTTCAGAGATATTTTCTAATTGCTCACAGAGTACAACCATCAAGACTGGTCCTAGGGAAAATAGTAATAAAGTAATAAATTCTTTGGCATATAATTTACCCACTGTTTTAATTAAAATCCAATTGACGATACCGATTATAACACTGAGACTTAGCAATAATAAGAATGTTTTCAGCCAATGGCCCCGCACCATTTTCCAGCTTTTTTTAATACCATTCCAAGGACCTTCACCTTCACAAACAATCAACACACCTACAACATAGCAATAAGTAAAAACTATGAAAAAATATAGAAGTCCAATAATCGCTACAATAGTCAATGCACTATACATGGTAGATAAGGGCATATTAAGCATAAACAATAAGGCGAAAGCAACTAGCATAAATACAATGATAGGAAACAATAATATTATGGATGCTCCAATCATCGGTATAACCTTTAGTAACCCTTGGCTAAATACTTCACTGTAGGAAATTTTATCCTGATGGCGTCTTTGATATAAAGCAGATAGAACAAAACAAGAAAATAACATTTCCGCAATCATTTGTATGATGGCATTTAAAAATTGATGAGTGCCAATTGGATTGAAAAAAAAGTCGGTCGAGTATTGAATTATGGCAAGCATAAACAGAAAGGGAAAAACATCAGCATAGGAGTCCACAAATAGTTGAACTACACTTTTATAGATAGTACGCATTGGTAATTGATTCATCACCTACTATCCCCTTCTTATTTCAGACTTCTTTAAACAATACCATTTTGTACTCATTCTAACTACTGGTGGCATCGACAGAACTTTGATAAGAGAACTTAACTACACTCTTATTTGTCAAATATTATGTTGTAGTCTTTTGACAGGTTCTTATATGCAAAAAAATACGCTGATAACATTAACGTTCATCACTTCAACAGCGCTTAGTACTGAGATGCCAGATTTATGTAACTCAGGTGCTTTTACTTGCCATCAAATTAGTCCCAATTCCATTGTGGCTTATCCTATTGATAACACTCAATCTCAGATGAAAACCAATAAAACGAATATCACTTTTGATAACAACAATACAGTTCAGCACGCTAAAGATATGATTGAAGTCAATTTGAATACTCTTTCTTGGAGTGCCTATGATAATGATGGTATGCTAATTCGTTCGGGACACGTTTCCGGTGGGAAAGAGTATTGTGCAGATATTGATCGGGAATGCGAAACTGTTACTGGCACATTCACCATCTATAGAAAAGGTGGAGAAGACTGTAAATCAACCATTTTCCCTGTAGGTCGCGGTGGCGCGCCCATGCCTTATTGTATGTTTTTTCATGGCGGTTATGCATTGCATGGCTCAAATTCTGTTCCGAATTATAATGCTAGCCATGGTTGTGTCAGAATGTCACCTGAGGATGCGCAATGGTTAAATGAAGATTTTGTACAAGAGGGTTTAACACAAGTCAGTGTTCATTATTAATAGGTTACATTCCTTAAAATCGCTTTTTAAAAGATTGACTTTGCTGCTTAATGCGATCATCAATGCTTTTAACGCAAGCCTTCACAGAACCAAATTGCATCAAGCACACATTTTCTTTACCTTCAGATTTGGTAGCATCCTCCAATGAAAAGTGTTCAAATTGAGAGGTTAACTCTTCTATTTCACCAATACCACTAAGCATTCTTAAGAGGATTGAGGATGCATAACAGGGCATAGACATAATATATTTTTTATCAGACTCACAAATTTTATCACCACTTTTTTGCATAAGAGATATTACTAATTCGGTATGATGATTTGACGCAGCTAATCTCAATGCCTGGCCAATATTTTGTGAATTAAATGTCTTTGGATCATTTTCCAATAAATAATCTACAATTGCTGCTCGGCCTTTCTCTGCGCTACTATATAATATATTTCGTCGCGCGTAAGGTGATATTGTTTGCATTTTTCCTTTTAAAATGGCTAGAGCAGTTTTGTCATCTTCGTTATCAATCGCTCTTTGAATGGCATCTAAGATGACAATCAGCGGGAAATTGACTTTGGCTTGTGCTAAGATCATGGCCGTCATATCTGCATTTGATCTTTCTACACTCATTTTTAGCAGATCAATCATCAGCAAATTATCTTTTGCTAATGACACTTCTTGTAATAAAACTTCTAATGGCCCCAAATGAGAAAAAGTGACAGCGCTCCTTGTGGCATCTTTTAATGCAAGATGATTTGCTTTGAGGTGTGCATTTTTCAAAAGCTCAACGACTATTGCAGCCTTCCCATGCATACATGCAAGATATAACGCTTTTGCTAAATAAAATGTAAGCGTTTGTACCAAAGGTTGGCTTAAGAACACTTGCACTATCTTGATATACCCAAAGGTACAGGCGTTTAAGAAGGCATCACTTAATGTTTTTCTATCCAAAGCAGCATTTGCATGCGACAAAAGATGTGTGCAAAGTGACAAAAATCCATATTCGGATGTAACAATCATCGCGCGACGTTTAAAATCATCTGTGGGTGGCACAGCATCATTCATAACGTTAATAAAAGTGGTTTTATTGCCTAATGCTGCACTAAAAAGCAAAGTGTAGTTTTTCGCTAGTGATAACTGGTCATGACTAAACACTTTTTGTTGACCAGCTGCGACAGACAGTCCGATTAGCACTGCGTGTTTTTCAACGGGAATATCTCTCCACTCATTCAACATCGCTTTAACATAGTCACTAAAAGCAATATTTTCACTTTTTAAAATTGATGAGCAACGTTTATATAAAGTTTTGAAATGTTGGTAAGCGTTATCTTTAAATCCTTCATTAACATTTGGTTCTTTAGTGAATGCCAATGCTTCAATATAAGGAAAGTAAAATCGAATCGCTTGACGCCAAATTTGATTATCGCGCCCTAAGATCAAACCATCTTGATTCCCTTGCGAAAATCGTATAAGGCTACTGGGGAAATCTCTACTGTAAATCAAATCAGCCAAAACCCACAGTTGCATTTCTACGGGAAGAGCTTCGCTAAAAGAAATCATAAACCCTCCTTGGTTTTATGGCCTTTCGCTTAGACTTTTAGAATAATCGATATTTATCTACAAAAGCCAGATTTTTGTTATGAAACAGTTAAAACTTTCAGTACTCAGCACTCTCTACGACGGCTCAGCTCTTTTACCATTTACATTTTTTTGATTTACAGGAGCAGCAGCTTTCCCTTTTGGTTCAATTGATATCTTGAATTGACTAAGCATATCTTCATGTTTTGCATTCACATAGTGAGTGATGGCTTTCTCTCTCTCTTGCTCTGGCAAAACTTCAAAAATGGCCTCAAGGTAATTATTACGTCCAGATAAATCAGCGGCTCTTAAATATTCTTTTGAATTTTCAGTAACGATTTTAATAACGGCTGGTGATGTTAGTGCTTTGATAACAATCTCTGTAGCTCTACGAGCTAGTGCTAACTTAAGCACATTTAAATCATGTTTCATGAATTTTTCTTTAACTTCTGGATTTTCAAGTAAAACCATAAAGACATCCGTTCTTCCATACTCCGCAGCTTCTTTTAATGCACAATTTACATTGAGGGGATCTTGTTCCATGTCAGAAACAACTTTTACTTTCATCAACTCGCGAACAACTTCGGTATGGCCATTTCTTGCAGCAGCTATTAATGCTTCATTGTTTTCAGCGGCTGCTACATTTAAAATATTTGGATCAGCTAATAGACTTTTGACGTGGTTTAAATTGCCTCTTCTTGAGACTTCTAATAGATAATAGGCATAGTCATCTTCGCCGCCAGCCAGGAATTTAAAAATGGCATCTAACATAAAAACTCTCCAAACTCATTTAAGATATGTCAATTAGTTACTTTTCAGCCCCACGATATATGTTAGAAGTCTAAATGTATGTCGTAAAATAGACTAGTTTGGATGAAGGGCGGAATTTAGCTCACGAATGGATGATAGATTATTGAGAATGGGTGCAGCTCAGCAGGAGTGCAGCGTTTTTTTCTCATCTGACTCCTGCCTATTTAGATTAGCTCGTTTATAAAAGACGTAAATCTTTCTTTTTTTCAAGTCTATTTGCATCAGCTGTATCGACTGGTTTTGATTTTCTTATACACCTATTTGATACAAAATATCCTCCCACCATGCCTGTTACTAGACCTGCCGCTGCACCAATGAGTGGATTTTGGTTAGTTATTTCAGCAGTTAGGGCACCTAAAACAGATACTATGGCTCCGGACACCAAAATTTTTGCTGTAGAAGTAGAAGTTTGGGCAGTAGACGTTTCAGCCTTTGAGCTTGAGAAAGGAGTCATCACTAAAGGTTTGGTTTGGTTAGGTGACGGTTGAAAGAATTTTTCATAATCTTTTATTTCCTTATCGATATACATTTGCTTGATTTGGTCTTCAGGTATTGCGCAAAAACGTGCAAAATCCACAAAGTCTTTACCATGAAATGAAATCACCCACCGTGACCGATTCGCAGAAAATCCACTTAATTTTAATCTATCTATAAATTCCATCGCAGCTGATGTAGCACTTTTCCAACCCTTTTTATCTGCTCCCCGAAAATTGAGTTGAAGCTCGCCGTTATCTAACCACTTCGCCGTTGGTTTGAAATCATTATTTTCATGGTGAGGCAGTTGTTTTATCAGCTCACCGACGGCTGTGGACAAATTAAAAACTATTTGACTTGAATCATACTGATATGTCGGCTTTATAAAAGGTAAAGTCACATACGAAGATTGCATCTGTGGATTACAAATTGGGCTAAATTTATTTCCTCTACTTTCTATGTTTTCCGCAATGGCCGCATCAACGCTACAACGATGCATTTCATTCCCACAAGGCGCATGGGGATCGGAGCAATTAGTCGTTGCGGTTATTAATGTCGATGTTTTTGTTAGTGCATCTTTATTATCACTAGAAAACGCAATACCATTTTCTTCACAAAGCTTTTTAACTTTTAATAATTCTTGATTTACTTGTTCTGAACGAGCATCATAAATGTAAAAAGGAAGTTCCAATCTTTTTATTTGTGAGCGATAGCTTTGGGGCATCGCTAATAATTGTTCAAGGCCTTTTAATACGCCTTTTACTAGGTTTTCACGAAGACGATCTCTAGCTGCTCCTCCTAACCCAGAAGCAAAAAAACCAACGCCATACGCTAAAAATTTAAAATTAATGTCATCGTTTGCTATACGAGCTTGTTCATTTAAACTGATTGCTGCTAAAACAAAATCTTGGGTAATAAAATCATGATATACTTTGGTATCAAAAAAGACAGCTTTATCATGGAATTTACCCTCTACAAACCGACCAGAAATATCCTCTCTGGCTTCATCATATGTGGGCTTATCTTTACCAACGGTTCCTTGATAAATTTCATCATCAAGTGCCCCTTTTGGTAACTCATCTCTCGCTATTAGGACATGACGACCATTATTATATTGCTGCTGGAACTGTAATCCTGATAGATCGCATATGTAAACTTCTTGTTTAGGCGTTAACGTTGTTAAAGAGGAACCAAATCCCCCTGTATGCGTGGCAAAATCCTTTCCAACAATCACACAATGTTTGGCTAAATCTCTTAGAGCAATAATCGATTCAAGAGTAATATCTTCATCATAGAGTTCCCTCTTAATAACGCCACTGCAATTCACTTGTTCATTTCTGGCAATAGCAATTAATTGCGTCAAGCTCATTTCATCTTTTATAGTAATAGATTGATCAATTTCACCAATTTGAAATATTTTGCCTTTAAATATGGGTACTAATTTCTGTAAAGCTGCTTTCACCCAGACAGGTGCATATACTTTTACATTTGCATCAAGCGCTTGAGTTGAAATATTTTGACCAGTTCTCAATTGAATTTTACCCACGATAAGCCCTCAATAAGCGAATATGTTAGTGATGCAACAAGATATCATTATCTATTCTTCGTTGCCAGAAGGGTCAGGGTCAGACCCTTTATCATTTCATCTGCCATTTACATTCATTTATCGCACATTTAGTCAACTACGTTTTTTACGACAGAAAAACATAAACCTATCATCATAAAATAATTGCAATAATTACCAGATATCAATATTTCCTGAATATATAAGGATATTTTTCACAACCAGATGTGGAGATTAAAACAAATGCTTGCGAATCAACCTCAAAAGATTAAAGATAAATTAGCACAATATACGTCAGATCATGCATGGCAAACTATCACTGTGAGCGATGCTGGTCCAACCGGTGAAACCATTTTAAGGGGTTTCACTTGGAACTTATTGAATAAAGGGCATGCGAAGGGGGTGACTGATTATTCAAATAATCCCTTCAATATAGAAGAACCATCACAACATTATGTAGAAAGAAAACAACAACAATTTAATGAATTAATTTCTATCATCCAAAAACGCAAGGCAAACAATGAGCCGCTTGATTTCATGCTTTTACAAGAGGTGAACGCTAAATAAAAGCAGATGAATCATAGATTCTTATGTATATAAGTATCAATTACCGAATTTTTATGACATTTTTAACAGTAGCGAATCTAAATCAACTAAATTAATAAGCCATAAAAAATCTATTTTAAAGGCGCTGATACTAATGACTGTTGGAGATACTATACTTAACGCCTTTCTTTTGGAGACGCTTATGATAGAGGGTATCGCAAAATCAATTGGCAAAACCAATTTACAAGATATGGGTGAGCTAGGGCTCAGTGCCTTGTTAGGTGCTTATTTAGGTCGGACAATCGAAGATAAATTCATGATAGGTATTTGCTTTACAACCATTCTTCAAGTAAGCAAAGTCCTATTCAAAAGATATGGTAAATCCAGAGCAAATCCGCAAATCATTCGAGATCATCGCAGACCAACTCGAGCACGTTCATATGGAAATGAAGATATACCTTTAAAAACGTTAAGATAGAAAATGGGAGGATTACCCAAACCTCCCACTCTAACAAATCAATTACATTGTCATAGATCTTTTCTTTATTTTCTGACGTGTAGGTTCTATTTGTGCCGGTTGAACTGGTTGTACCGGTAGTGCCAATTGTAACAGGGGCGCAGGCGGCGCAAAAGGCATTGGAGCTTGTTCTTCATCTGAATCGGAATCATCATTCCATATTCTCATCGGAAATCCATCCATTTCATCTTCAGAGTGTTCTCGAGAGTGTTCTCGTGAACTTTCTGGAGATCTTTCTGTGTTGGGTATTGCTGTAGGATCCCATGTTTGTACTATACCTTCCCCGGGCATACCGAAATCAAAACCTGGAAAGACTCGGACGTTTAGCAAACTAAAACGTTCCGGTTCTCTTTGATGTTCCGGAACGACACTTCCTGTGCTCATCAATGCATTTAATTTTTGGATTAATTGTTCTTGCGTCAGGGTGACTTCAGCAACTACTTTATATCCGGTTCGTATTATAAATGCGCCTTCTTTTGACATGAATAAACTCCGACATAATCAGGGTAGAATGGCATAAAATTTAGAAAACTGATTATACCGATTTTAATTTCATTGTAAACAGGGGTAGAAAATCTTGCGAAAAATAATGTAGATTTTCAATCGTATATTTACAGTTTGTGGATATTGCCGGTTTTATTAGCAATTGTTTTTCCGCAATAATAAAAGAAAATGAGTAAGGATATTTCTATAATAAGCATAAAAAGAAGATAGCTTAAATCGCTTTCGAACACTTTACTAAAATTTGAAAAAGCTTCCATGATCAACAGTGAACCTGGGCAAAAAAACCAAGACAAGAGGTAACGACCTATATCATCTACCGGAGGCACAAATGAACCAATTAATAGGCCAATGAAACAAACCAAAAAAATGATTAAGACAATTCGAAATGAGCCCTGAATGTATCCAAAGAAAAGGCTTATTAAATAGATCATTGCAAAAACTCCGGAAATGACTACCCGGTTATAGTGAGCGAATATTCGCTTTCAATCAAGAGAAAAACTCTCCGTTCATCTTTTGATATAGGCAGCTAAATCTTAGTCACCCATGCTTTGACACTTTCATCAAAGAGCTTGGTATTTTCTAATTGTGGCCAATGCCCCACGTCCCCACAATCAATAATGGTAAAATTTTCCGGCTGTGGGTATGTGGCCCATTGTACAAGGGGAATACTGTCGTAATCTCGAAAACCTGCTAGCAAAATAACCGGCGTATTAATTTTTTCAATACCCAAGGCTAGATTGTATGCCGGCAAAATAGTTTCATAGAATTGGTTAATCATTTCCTCCTCTATATCAATACCATCCCACAATGCGTAGATATCACTATCAGCCACATCAAAATTTCCCCAGTATCTTGCTGAATCAGAAATATATTTTTCAAGTGACAATTCAGAATCGTTTGGTTTTTTGGTACGCGCATAATGCTGTTTTCGCTTTTTATCGTTGGCTATTCGAGCAGGCTCTGCCTGTTTTTGGAAATAATTGTCAGTGAGGGCCTGAGAATCCTCATTCCATTGTGGCGCGCTGGCAACAAGGATAACACCTTTTAAATGCGCTTTGGCTTGCTTTGCTACTTCAAGCGCCACAATGCCAAAACAAGAATGTGCAACAATAACAGGTTTTTCCAATTTTAATTGTTGTATTGTTTCTAAAATATCGGACACCAAGCGCTGCATCGTGATCTTTTGCACATCAACAAGGTGATGAGCTTTGACAAAATAAAGATCGGTTGCATACACTTTAAATGTTTTTTTAAATTCCTCTGAAAGGCTGCGCTGCATAAGATTACCAAGGCCAATACATAAGCAATCTATTTTGCCCACCCCTTGAATGCTGACTGGGTATTGTAATTTATCTATTGTAATGTTGGTTTGCATATTAATCCCATAATATCAAAACCCCTAAGATAATTGACTAAGGGCTTCTTCTTGTTCCACAGGCACCATTTGATTAATTTCAGCATTTAAGCGAGCTTCAATCTCTTCAATTGCAGGTAAATCAGTTTGCAGCTTTTCAGGTAATATCCGCATCAGCTCATAATGAGAAATGCCAATTGGTTTATGAATGTCTCTTAATGTATATTCGGCAACAACTTTATCTTTTTCTTCGCATAATAATAACCCAATAGTTGGATTGTCATTTGGTCCTTTAATCAAATCGTCTACTGCAGATAAATAAAAGTTTAATTGACTAGCATGAGCCGGTTTTAATTTGCCAACTTTTAATTCTATAACAACATAGCAATAGAGCTTTACATGATAGAAAAGCAAATCAATCCTAAAATGCTGACTTGAAACTTGCAACGGAAACTGGCTTCCGACAAAAGCAAAGCCTTTTCCTAATTCAAGTAGAAACTCTTTAATGTGCTTAACCAAAGCGCGTTCAATTTCTAATTCATGCGCATCTTGACCGACCATCAAAAAATCAAACTTATAAGGATCCTTAATGGTTTCTTGAGCTAACAAAGATTGCGTTGGAGATAAACAATCTTTGAAATTAGTTGTTTTGTGTTCTAAAGAGCCTTGTCTTTGATAAGCTCCTCCTTTTAGTTCTTCAACTAATTTCCTGTAAGACCAACCTTCTTCTACCACTTTTTTGAAATACCATATTCTCTCATCATTACTTTTTGAATGTGTTAATAAAGCGACATGATGAGACCAGGGTAATTGTCCAGACACTGTCTGGATAATTTGGTTTTCAGTGTAAATTTCAGCAAATAGCTTCATATAATGTAAATTTGTATGTGAAAAGCCTTTACTGTCTGGGTAAGCTGCCTTTAAATCTCGGGCTAAGACACGAATCATGCCATCCCCCCATTTACTCTCACGCTGCCTATACAAAATCATACAACCTAGGCCCCAATAGAACTTTAGTAGCTCACTATTGACTGCTAAGGCTGCTTTCAGGCGTGAATTTTGAATATGAGACTTAATATCATGCAAAAGCTTTAGGTAATCTTTATCTGATTCTAGATTAATTACTTTGTCCATTAACGACTTCCAACTTCAAATGACTGATTCAATAACAGTGAATGCTTAACATCACTTGAATAACGTACAATATTTTTGTTATTATGTCTATGTTGAAAGGTTTTTTTGGATGGGTTTTAAGGGATTTAAAATGTAATTTTCCTGTGTGCGTTTTTAGGGCCATGAATACCATCCTTTTCGAGGTAATCTTCAGCACTTTGAATTGATTTATTACTTGGCATATTCTCTAAATCCTCCCTTTGAACAACAAACGTTCCATATCCACCATCAGTGGGAATAAAATCATCGGCTACTCCTTTTGGGATATTCTTTACTTCATCATCATGTTCATAATACTCTTTCACTTCCTTAATGAATTTATCATCAATTATCCTTCGCAAATTATTGTCGGTTTGATACAAGGAATAAACATACCAACGCTCTACTCCAAGTGCACGTAAAAGAACATTTCCTACTTGCCAAGCATCGGTCTTTCTGGATAGAAATAAATGGTGACGTTGTTCAATTTCAGGCGCTAATATATTTTTGTTAAATTGTCTCCCAATGATAGAGACTTCCGATTCATCAGGATTCAACTCATAAGAAAGTCCAAAATCAATAATAGAGACCTTAATGGGTTTTTTATTCAAATCAACTAAAATGTTTCCTGGGTGAATATCATTATGAAGAACATTTTTAGCATGGAGAAGTTTAATTGCTTCTAACAAACCAATTGCTATTTCTTGTTTTTGCTCGTCACTTAAATGAATCTTAGCTGCAATAACTTTACCTGATTTATCTTTTTTACCTTCTAGGATATCTTTTAATGAAACACCCAGGTAATCAACCACTTGATATTTCTTTAAAGCAATTTCATCTTCAGCAAGTGGGATTTCCATTCCTGCGGGCTCTCGTTTTCTTGGTTTGCGACTAGGTGAATACATATTAAAATTACCCTTATTTCTACCTAATCTAGCTTCAATCTTAGCTTCGGAATCTTCGTTTGGCTTTGATTTCTCAGAAGTTATGATATCTGATTTCTTCACAACTGTTGTTATTACCTTTACAGCTACAAAATTTCCATCTTCATCTACTGCCAACTTTGTCTTTCCAAATTCTCCGACCCCTAAAAACTGACCGTTATTAGCTAACCCATATAATTTTGGAGAACGTGATGTAGGATCTATCACAGTGATAAAAGAATGTTTTAAATTGATCTCTTCTATGGGATCCTTGCGGCGAATCTTGGTATTAACATTATTATTTTGCATTTTTTGTTGTTGCAGTTTTTTAGCCTGTGTCCATTCCTCTTCCGAAATTTCAATTTTAGCGGGCATTTGCTCAGGTAATTCACCTGTACTTAACATACTCCCCCCTAACCTACTCTGTGTTTAAAATATGAGGCAATAATTTATTGTAACGATTCTATCAATCAATATATAGATTGTTTGCTTGTAGGTCATATTTAGCGCGCCGAAAAGGTCTATATTTTTGTATGCATTACTTTGAAAATGCCTGGTTTTTTCGGCAGGTCTTTAGGAGCAGCAGATGAACAAATTAACTATTACACTCATTACCACCTTGAGTTTACTTCTCTTAACGCCTACTCTTTTTGCACGTGGTTTTGACGGTGGTGATGATCGTTCTCGCGCAGACGATAGTAATCGATCTCGTGGCGCCACTGGTAGTCAATTCCATAGAAATGGTGGAAATCAATTCCATCAAGATGGCGCTTATAATCGAAATAGTGGATATCGAACGAATGATGGCACAGATAATACAGTCAATAATAATAGAGTTAACAACGATAATACTGTTAATCATGTCTACACTGGCAATAATGTTAATCATGTCAACACCGGCAATAATGTTAATACCGGCAATGTTAATGTAAATAATGTTAATCGTTATGGTACAGGTGCTACGACCGGTGTTGCAGCTGGTGTTGCTGCAGGTACAGCAGCAGGAACTGCAACAGGTGTCGCTACAAGTACAAATGCAGGGACAGTAAACTATTATAATGGTCCTGGAAGAAATCAAAATTGGTGTGCAAGCAATCCTGCAGCCTGTGCAACTTGGTGTAATGCTAATTCTGGAAAATGTACCAGTGACGGTTCAACAACGTATATTATTAGTCCTTAAGTGTTGATTGATTATCAAGCTAAATATTCTTAGGCTTTTTGGGAGCAATAAATGAACAAATTATCGGTAGCACTCATAACCAGTATTTGTATGATAATCACAAGCCCTTCTCTTTTTGCGCGTGAATTTGGCGGTGGCGGTATTAATCGCTCTCCAGGGGTAAATAATGAACTGGGTCGCGATCGTGACATGAATGCCGAACGAGATCTAAATGACGACCGAGACTTAGGTACCCAGGACGATAGATATCGTGCCAACGACGATAATGAAGAATTCCATAATGACGGTGTTTATCAAGGTGATGCTTATAATAATGGCTTAGATAACCATAATGTTAACAATTATTATAACACTGGTACCTATTATTATGGTCCTGGGAAAAATCAAACATGGTGTGCCAGCAATCCCGCAGCTTGTGTAACATGGTGTAATGCTAATTCAGGAAAATGTACCAATGATGGAACAACTTTCTACATAATTAGCCCATGAGGTGAAATATTATTGTTTTTTATCTGCCGATTCTTTACTTGTTTCAGGCGTAACATCTGGATATAACTCTGAAAATGAAACTGATGTTCCATAGGCTGAAACCATCCTTAAATGTGCTCTGGTTAGTTCTCTTGGTTCATGAACACCACAAGAGTGACAAATTTCTCCCACTTCATATTCCAGATTTTTAACATAATGCCCAACGCGAACCGCTTTATCTGTGGGATCTAAACCTCGCATCAAAAATTGATTGTGGGTAGTAATCCCTGTTGGACAATTATTCGTATGACAACGCATCGCTTGTATGCAGCCAAGTGCAAACAGAAAACCACGAGCTGATCCAATGAAATCAGCCCCGACACATAAAGCCCAGCAAACCATGCTTGGGGTAACTAATTTACCAGAGGCAATTACTTTGATACGTTCACGTAAATCATACTTTTTTAATAGATCGATTAAGACAGGTAAACTTTCAGCTAAGGGTAGCCCCATGTAATCTGTTAAACTAACAGGCGAGGCACCTGTGCCCCCTTCTTTACCATCTAATGTAATAAAATCAGGAGCGTGTTCAAGACCACGTTGATGAATTTCCTTAAAGAGAACATGTAGCCAATCATAATCACCTAGCACCACCTTAAATCCTGTGGGCTTTCCTGTGACATCCCGTACATGATTTATAAAATCTAGTAACTGCGATGAATTGGCAATCTCAGGAAATCGATTAGGACTGACAGAATCCTCACCTACGGGTATACCACGTATTGCAGCCACATCTGGAGTCACTTTATTGGCCGGCAATAATCCACCCTTGCCTGGCTTTGCCCCTTGGCTCAATTTTATTTCAAACATTTTCACTTGAGGATAACTTGCCACTTTCTTTAGTTTTTCATCACTTAACTTTCCATCAAGCGTTCTATAACCATATTTAGCTGTGCCAATTTGTGCAACCAAATCACAACCAGCCTCTAGATGATATTCAGTAATGCCACCTTCCCCTGTATTCATCCAAACACCTGCCATTTTAGCGCCACGGGCTAAGGCTATGACGGCATTTTTTGAAATTGAGCCATAGCTCATTGCAGATATATTAATGAGTGAGGTTGTGGTATAGGGGTTTGGACAATGCACGCCAATAGTGACCGGTTTGGTCTTGATGGCATCAATGTCCAGCAAAGGAAAAGGTGCATCGACGAAATAAATACTCCCTCTTTCGTGCAAATTACGCGTCGTGCCAAAACTAACAACTGAACTTACATTTTTAGCCGCTCGATATATCCAATTTCTTTCATAGCGATTGAAGGGCTTTTCTTCGCGGTCACGGCTATAAAAAAAAGCACGTAAATAGGGCCCTAATGCTTCAGCAAGATATCGTATATGCCCAATGACTGGGAAATTGCGAGTGATTGAGTGTTGTTTTTGAAAGAGATCGTAAACAAAAAGGAGTATTAAACTGACCAGTAGCACAATAAAAATGAATTTAAGCACAGAAAATATCCCTATCCTCAGTAGTTCTTTAATCCTTTAAAGACATTTTGAGGATAGCATGACTTTTTTTGTGAGAACAGATTAAGCAAGCGCAAGTAGTTCCTGGACTAACTTGTTAAGATGGCAAAATTATCCTTCATTTTACCATCTTCAAATTATTTATTTTTATCTACCAATTTATTGATTTTGTCAGCGGCTTTGTCTGCACCATCACCAATATTTTCTAAAACATCATTCACAACATCTTTTGCATCATCCTTTACTTCATTTGCTTTGTCTTTGATTTCTTCTTTGCATTTGTCGGTACCGTCAGTGCCGCCAGAAATAAGATATGTGTTTTCTAAAGTTACATTTTTCATGTTGAATCTCCAATCTATGGAATAGATTATTATTAAGGGTGGTTTCTTAGACGAAAATATTAACGTAAGGTTATTATTTCAATCGAGGTTGCTAGATGTACTGCAGTACTTGTAGAGCATATTCCCTTATTATAAAGATGTCAAACAAACTTTGAGCTATTAGACGTGCTCAGAATGATGAGTGGCGTGATTAAGGTGTTCACTGATATGAGTCACCTCTTGGGCTATCATCGCCCCGGCTGCATGTGAATACACAGGGGATGGCCCATTTATTGAATGAACATGATGATGAGATAGTGAACTTGAAGGAGCAGGTATTGATGATAAATTCAACTGATTGTTATTGCCAATAACATCATTCATTTGTAAAGGAGGAGTTTGACCTACTCCGAACCCAACATCGGCTGCAGATTTTATTTGACCATTGACGGTTTGGTAAGAAGTTAATCCAAATACAGTATTACCGTTTATTGTTTCCATTTGGTTGTTTGAGTTAAGTGAAATGGCTGCAATACCCAATTGAGAAAGTGTCTCAAACTTCCCATTAGCAAATAAAACACCAAACTCCTGAAAATCTTTATCGCCACTATCTAATTTACCATCATGGTTCGTATCAAAATAAGCTAAACCTTGAAGATCTGTTTGAGCACCAGGCAAATAGGAAACAAAGGAAATTTGATCCAAACTCGTCAGTTTACCTGTGCCACTTGGATCAAACATCAAAACACCGTTCCCCGCACCAATCCAACCGATTGATTGGGAGCTACCATCCCCTGTAATGTCACCAAGTGTAATGGGAGAGTGACTAGGAGCAACTAGGTTAATGCCCTCTCCAGACAAGTCTAAAACGATCGGTTTAATTTCTGGAATGATTGTTGCCGTTGCTAATACTGAATTACCCGAATTATCACCAACAACAAAGGAGAACTTAAAATCCGTGGGAAATGAAACATTTCCATTCAATGAACTGGTTAAGGTAAAATCTCCATTTGATTTGACCGTGATTGAAGTAGTGAGGCCATCAATAACATTACCACTATCATCCAACAATTCAACATTCGAAATAGTCTTACTTCCTTGAACAGGGATATATAACCCTGTATTGCCAAATTGATCTAAAGAAGTTGATTGAACATCTAAAATGGATAGGGTCGTTCCCTTCGCTGGAGCATCACCTGATAAAAGTGAACCTGACACTACCAATGATGTGTCATTAACTCCTATAGAACTATAATATGTTTCATCTTTAACTTCAGAAATCGATGCTGTTCCAAATGCAGTATGACCATTAGCGTCAATTGTTTCAAAAGTAAAAGAGCCAGCCACAGGTGTTCCACCTGTGGGAATAAAGGTAAAATCTCCATTTCTATCGATTGCTGTTATTTCTCCCGAAGAGATGAAGTTACTGTCAGCATTCAAAAAACCTGTTTTTAATATAAATGGCACATTTAACGAAAATCCTCCATTAGCATTAGGTCCGATACCAAGCAATGTCAAACCAGCTCCATTTAATAAAGTATGTTGATTACCAACGAGAAAAGTGATGCTAATAACAGCCAGTGGATCTTGTTGAATGGCTTGCGATGACGGCACACTTGTTCCACCATTGCTTGAATTTATAAGGAAATTTTCACTATGAGGCACTATTGGAGAAAATGAAAAAATATTGCTTTGAGATATTGATGTTTCCACAGTTAAATTTGTATGATTTTGGACAAGCAAATCAATATTGCTGGAGCTCGTTTCAAAGGTGTTCCCTGAAGAAATATCCCTACTCATTGAGTTAACTTCTGAAGAGGGTGCCTGTTGTGATACAGTTGTACCCTCTTCTGCGCTCTCATCTACTGGCATATTAGATAAATCATCAAAAGATTTGTCAGAAAAATCAGGCGATGTGTCCGACATACCTTTTCCAAAACTCGATAATTTTTGTTGGAAATCTTTAATATCTTCTGAAAGATATTCAAATAGCGCATTATCAAAGGCCGTGCTGATGTTATTATAAGGAAATAATGAATTAGTAAGTGGAATATAAATATTATCCAGATAGGAATTAAAATTAATTGCCAATGCCGGTGATTCATCTGAGGTAGAATCATTTAAACTAACATTAGCCTTCCCAACACCCTTATCTGAAGTTGCATCAGCCAATAAATCATTTTCTATTATTATCGTGCTCATACACCTTTTGCCTTACAATCATTAAATCCTTGCACATGCAAAAGAATATTCAATAAAAAAATAGTTAATTATTTATACTATATAAATAGTTGGGCGTTAAACAATATGCCCTTAGAACTATTATTGAAATAAATTTTTTATAGAATTAAGGAACTTTTAAAATATCCATATAAATCAAGTCTGAAATAAACGACGACGATACGCCAGGGATGTTATCCTTAATAGAATGGCAACATAAGAATTTATTATTAATGAATATAATAACAGCAAGCAAGATGAACGGCAGATATCATTGTTTGATTTTAAGCTTTATCTTGTTAACAACAATCTATTCTCAACTTTGGGCAAATGAGAAAGAACATCCGCAATCCAAACAAGAAATCAAACAAAACGCTGGCGAGGAAAAGCCTGGTCCAGATTATGTAGAATTAATTCGCAGATGGGCTGACGTGACTAATTTTGCTGAAAGTGCATCACACGTTGCAGTAAATAAGATCATGCATGACTTAGAAAAAGATAAAAAATATCAAAATCTAATCACGCCCTCTCTTAAATCAGATCTCGAACAATTTTTTTATGAGTTGTTCAATTCAAAAGAATTCATAAACGAACTTGCTGTGTTGTATTCTAACTATTTCACTGTAGAAGATATGTTGGGGTTGGTTGATTTTTATAATACGCCACTTGGACAAAAAGTCGTTAAATCAAATGCATCGCTCATGATAAAAAGCCAAGAAATTGGCAGTAACTTATTAAAGAAAAATGAACGCAGTTATATGGAAATTATTGATAAACATATGAAAGCTCAGAAAAATTCTAAATAATGTCATAAATGCACTTATTCGCCGTATTTTCTAGATGATATAACTTAGCTGAAAAATAATTCAGCTAATTATTTCATTGAAAACCTCATTCATTGCGTTATAATCTCCAACACAAGTTTACCAACTTTGCCGATTATTTCTTTTCTTTTTACTAATGGAATCATTATGCAATCAGGCCCAACACCACCCACTAAACCACAAGTAAAAGTTTTATTTAAAAATCAGCCCCTTGATAAAGAATGTGTCATCCCCGAAGTAAATATAGACCGCGTCATAAAAAAAGCTACAAAGAAAACAAAAGAAGCTGACTTTTCTAAAAACGGCAAAATTGTTGAGATCACAGATAAAAACGATAAATCAATAAAATGGCAAATTATTGTCACTAAAAGTAACAATAAATTATCTTATTTTGCCATTGATTTAACAAAATCTGCTGGCAAAGGCGCTCAAGGTGAAGTCCTACTTGCTCAAAATCTGCATACAAGATCATGGGCTGCCGTGAAAATTATCAATCCATTAAGCATCAATGCCGATGAGGACTTTGCACGTGAAAAAAAGAATTTAGCGCGTTGTAATCGTTTGTTAGGAACAGCCGTTGACAGAAAAGGGATTGCTTATATTTTGATGGATTTTTACTCAGGAATAACACTTGAGGATTATCTTTTTGAAACCGACTCCAACATACCAAGAGATTTACCGGAACACTTCAAAGGTAAAAAGCCATTTGATGAATTATTGCTGGCACGTCTTGTCGTTAAAGTTTTAGAACAAGCAATTTGGTTACATAAAAAGCAATTAGCACATCGCGACTTCAAATTGCAAAATATATTATTAGATGATAGAGGTCTTTTTCATCATTGTTTTGATGTGAAAGTTGTCGATCTTGGCACTGCAATTAGCTTTGATCCTTCAAAACCTGAGCAAGCTACAGAAATAGCAGGCACATTTGGATACAATGATCCCTATTTAACAAAAAGGGTCAATTATGGACCTAGAAATGATTTATACTCACTTGGCGTTGTCATTGCAGCCATATGTTCGCAAAATTTTTATCCAGCAGAACTTAGAAGAAAACTTCTTGAACAACGCGAAGCTAAAGCAAAATCTGAACTCACCTTCGAAGAAGTTAAATGTCTAATGCCAGATATGTTTGCTCGCTCTGCCCCACCGCCTTCTTCTGAAACAGCTGAATTAAAAATTAGACGAAACGTTCATGAAAAAATAAAAGCTATCATTGACGAACTAACGATGGAAGAACCAATACATCGTCCCGATTTAGATAAATTAATTAAATTAAGTTCAGAACTCAATTCGCTTGTCACTAAAGCAACCATTGAAACAAAAGTTTTAAATCCCTTTGAAGCATTTGAGGATTATAAAGCGCACCGTCGAATGGTCTGTGAAGCACAAGATGATTCTATACTAAACAGCCCAAGAGGCTCTACCACAAATGCTGTATCACCACGTGCATCAATGCCCTCCTCTTTTTTGTCTAAACGAAGAAGTGTCGTCATTCCGCATTTGAATAAATTCAGTTTCGAATTAGCAGATGAAACTCTGAAAGAGAAAGAGAAGGAGAAAGAGGAAGAAAAAGTAAAGGTAGTGCCTCAACAAGATGCACCGCAGAGCCGTCCTAAATCAGCACGCGCAAGCATGGATAGTAGTGCTCGAAAGCTTGATAGATATCCAAGTGGTCATAAAATTAAACGGGAAAGCAAACTTTCCCCTCCTGGTTCAACTGAGCTCACCATCTCTCCAGGAATATTTGATATGGCACAAGCAACAGATAGATTAACCTCATTGGTTTCTACTCTTTCGGTGTCAGATGTGGCTCCTGCGTTGCCTACGCCACTTCTCACATCACCTAGCGGTAGACTAAAGCATAGGCGCACCAAGAGCAGTGGACCTGCATTCTTAAGTTCATTAGCATCTCCTCAAACCAGGAATAGAGGTATCACTGTTGTCAGTCGTGAAGAATCAGAAGAAAGAGCCGAGCAAGAAGCTTCAAGGAAGAGCTCTTCAACCACTAAGCCCTAATATATGATGGTGGGCACGCTTTGCTTTGCCCACCCTACATCCGAATTTCCATTATTAATGGAACACTATCCTCTTTCCTTCGCATTTTCGGGATCCCAAGCCCTATCAAAAGTCTGATTCCCTTCATTATCCGCCGTAAAGGCTTTCTCCAGATTTTTTCTACTTTTCTTTGCAGCATCCATATATTCTTTCTCATTGCCGTATAATTTAAATAATCGCTGCATTGATGCTTCATCATGTTTTCTAAAAAAACGCACACTACGCCATGCATAATAAGCTGGATATCCTAACGCTTTTAACGCATCTACAGCCATGGCGAGTGAAGAGTCAAATGTTTCTCGATAAACAGCAGGAAAATTTTCATTAAGAAATTCATACGCTTGCGTTCTACCACGAACTCTGGCCAAAATTTTGATGTGAGGATAGTGTTTCCTAACAAGCAATGCAATTTCTAAAGCCTTACTCGAATCATCTATAGCCAAAATAAACAATTTGGCTTGTTCTATTCCAGCAGCATGTAATAAATCTAATCTCGATGCATCCCCATAGAATACTTTAAATCCAAATTTTCTAATGACAACAATATTATCGGCATCAAGATCAAGAACGGTGGCCTTTATTTTATTGGCAAAAAGTAAGCGACCAATAATTTGACCATAGCGCCCAAATCCGGCAATGATTACTGGGTTTTTTTGACCCTCGATAGTATCGAACTCTTTCTTTTCTTGGGTGCGTATAAAATAAGGTTCTAGTATCTTCTCATAAAAAATAATCATCAAAGGTGTAAAGATCATACTGATAGCAACAACAACGACCAGTTGGTTTGCAAGGGAAGGATCTAATACTTGATTAAGCACAGCATGAGAAAGAAGAACGAAACAGAATTCACCCCCTTGGGCCAGTGTGAGTGAGAATAAAAGGCTATCTTGCGTATTAAACTTGAAAAATTTGGCTATGGCGTATAGGACGATAGCTTTAGCGAGAATAAGTAAAGCAACTAATTTTATGATGGTCAGCGGATCATCAAACACGATGCTAAAGTTAATATTTGCCCCAACTGAAATGAAGAATAGTCCTAATAGCAATCCTTTAAATGGCTCAACATCTGCTTCCAATTCATGTCTGTATTCACTTTCCGCCAATAAGACTCCTGCTAAAAAAGTGCCTAACGCTGGTGACATTCCAATCGCTTGCATAATGAGGGCATTCGCGATGATGATTAAAAGAGAAGCTGCTGTAAATACTTCTCTCAAATTTGCTTTAGCTATGAATCGAAATAAAGGTCTTAATAAGTAACGTCCCGCAAAGACAATGAATATGATGATCCCCAGTGTTAGTAAAGCATGCTGCCAAGCATTTAAATCCGTTATAAATGAATGCTCAACAGGTGCAGTTATCTTAGATGATAAGGTCAGTAAGGGAATGATGGCCATCATCGGTATAACCGCAATATCTTGAAATAATAAAACTGAGAAGGTTGCTTGCCCCACAGGCGCTTGAAGCCATCCTTTTTCAGTGAATATTTGCATGACAATAGCAGTAGAAGATAAAGAAAGAATCATCCCCATGATAAGCGCGGTATATAAAGTATGACTGAACAATAAAAATAATGCGGTGAAAATGAGCGTTGTCGTTACGACTTGTAACAGTCCTAATCCAACGATTTGAGAGCGCAATTGCCAAATCAATGCAGGACGAAGCTCAAGTCCAATAAGGAAAAGCATCATCACTACACCAAACTCGGCAAAATGCATGATATCTTGACTATTTTCCCCAACCATACCAAGCATATAGGGCCCAATAATAATACCCGCTATTAAGTATCCCAGTACTGAACCAAATCCTAAGCGTTTAGCTAAAGGCACTGATAGAACAGCAGCTAAAAGATAAATAGCCGCTTGAAAGAAAAAATCTTTATATTCCATAGCTTTCCTATTTGGGGGTTACTTGATGATAGCCATATTTAAATAGGTCATTTCAGTTTGACTTAAATCTACTTTACCATCTCTTAGTGCAAGTAAAATTTCTTTCAATTTTATTGCATGATTTGCTATATCTTCTTTAGTTAATTCCAATACGTTATGAACAACAAAGGGTGGTAAATATTGCATACCACATAAATGGGCTGTTTGATTTAAAGGAGTCAGTAATTGTTTGATAGTAAATCGATTCATACCTGTTTCATGGTAGGAATTATTGCCACCCCCGGTTGTAATCACTGACAGCAATTTTTTTCCCTTTAAAGCTGTGCCCGTTTCACCATAGGCAAAGCCATATTCTAATACTAAATCAAGCCATTCTTTTAATATTGAAGGAATACTATACCAATAGAAAGGATGCATAAAGATAATGATATCGTGTTCTAAAAGTAAAGCTTGTTCCTTTTTTATATCAATATAAAAATCAGGATAAGTTTCATAAAGATCGCGAAAAGTGATGCCATCAATATTTTGTAGTGGTTTGATGAGTTCAGCATTCACTCGCGACTTTTGAATGGCAGGATGTGCAAAAAGTACGAGAATGCGAGAATGATTGTTATCAGAAGCCATCAGTTTATTTTGCAACTTATTTACAAATGCGATTGCTAAATAGTATAACCTAAATATAGAGAGTAAGATTACTTTCTATATGTTGATTAACAACCCAAAGCTTAGGATTGACGGAGTTTGGCAACAGAAGAAGAACTGACAGAATCAAGTGATTGCTGATTGTTTGCTTTATCTATCTCTTCAAGATAAAACTCAAACATAGTGCTCCATGACAAGTTTCTTCCGTCTCTAAATTGATCAGCCACAATAAAAGCCTCAACTTCCGTCTTGGGGAGAAAAACACGATGATAATGACCGCTAATTGATTTCATACTGACGGCATTAGTAATACCATGCTGGCTAAAAAATGAAGCAATGGCCATTGATTTTGTCACATCATAGATGGGACCTGAGACAACATAACCCGAATATTTTGTATCGTCTGTAATCCAGTCCAATTGTCCAAAAGTATTTTTTAACCATGGCCCATGTTGCATAATTCACCTCAATATAGATAGTAGACGTTTAGTCTTCCCCAAGTAAAATGCCGGCAAATAGTCCGCCAAAGCCACCAGCACAACATCCCACTATAGCACCTGTCTTCACAGCACTTTCGAGTACGCCTGGTAACGCAGCTAACAAGGGATATTTACAAACATAATAAGCACCTGCGGCTGCACCAGCGATACTGCCAGCTGCAGATCCAATAACAAAACCTGTAAACATAGATTCTTCAAGATCAGCGCCGCTAACACGCATTTGTTCGTTAAGCGTTAATGTTCTCATGTCTTGCCTAAACTGTTACCAAAATAGATCCATAAAGTATATAGTCGAATGACTTATTGTCAATTTAATTTTCTTCTTTACGATAATATGGCTGATAAATGGCAGATTCAGAGGGATAAACGGCATTTGTAAGAATTGTAACTAAATATTTTTGTCAATATAATACTTAAGGCTATTTTTCTCTTTCAAATTTTACCGATAAGGTTCTTATTTATATGAAACGTGGTGTACCTAAAGATGATGACATTTCCAAAGATGAAGACGCCCCGCTTGCCACAAGACAAAGATTAATTCCCGAATCCCCTATTATTCTCTTTTTTAAAGAAATGGCAAAAGAAATTGATAAACAAGATGGTGAATTCACCAAAGAATCTTTTTTAAACGCTGCCATGCTTGCTTGCCCGCCTGATGCTAGAGATGAAATGATTCATTTTATTAAAGCTCAACCGTCCTCTTTTTTAAAACAATTAAAAAAGAAAGAAGAGCCAAGAAGCTCTGTTCAACAAGCAATGGTCGCAGCACCGGTATATTATGCAGCAAGAAAAAAAGCACTTCCTTTTCTGCTTGATATGGGAGTTCCCGTTTTGGTTAGTTTTATTCCAGGGGGTTGTCTTGTTAAAGATGTGGCTGTCCCCGTTGTCGAATTCAGTGCAGAATTTTTAGGAGAAGTTGCAAAAGGGTATATACAAAAACTTGAAAAAACTCCAACTGAAGCTCTCTATTCTATACTAGATAAATCCTGGAAAGTCAGCTCCAATGCTGCTACGTCTACCATGGGTAGACTTAGCAGTTTGGTGAGAAGAACGCCAGCTGCTTTACCTGCGACTGTTCCTACCGCTGCAGCTCCATCAATACCTTCAACTCGGCCAAGCGCGCCAGCTCAAAGTGATTTATATTTAGCGATGCAAAGCGAAGATAAAGTAATCATTTTTTCTGGTATTCGTAGCATTAGCCCACCAAGCGTTCCTTCCTCAACTGTTACAGTTGAAGAAGTCATCGAAGATAAGAGAAAGACAGCATTGGGCAAAGCATAAATTAGAAAGGTTTATAAGCAGAATAACTAATGCCATCTGGGATATATTCTGCAGAACTTTAAATTGTGATATAAATATTGAATAGATTATAAAAAATATCTCCCTGAAAAGGTCACATTTGAAGCACGCCTCTTTAAAATTAAAACAGTTTCTAGAATCAGAAGTTGAGCCTTTTGCTAACGAATGTGACAACTCATTTATCACTTTAAATAAGCTATTTTATCAAATGGGCAAAGAACATTTATATGCCCTATCAGTGCGATCTGAAATGGAAAATGCACCATTAGATAAAAAGACCCGTTTTGACAATAAAGCATTAGAAACTAGTATCAGTGGGGCTTTATCTTTTTTAACCTCGCAAATTAACCTTTCTTCAAGTCTTATTTATTATGGTGATAATGAAGTTGCCAAAAAAACGATTTTACCAAAAGTAATGAAAGGTGAATTAAGAATTGCAAATGCCGTATCCCATTTAAGAAGTGACATTCCAGCAATCGATGTTCAGAAAATAAACGAGGGTTATATTGTCAATGGCGCTATTAAATGGTTAACGGGATTTGGGCACTTTGAACAATTTATTTTAGGTTTTAGCCATGAAGGACAAGAATATTTTGCCTTGTTACCTTTTGCGGATGATCATCATAACGGCCAATGTCAAATCAGCCCTCCGTTGCAAGTCATGGTGATGCAATCTACTCAAACCGTTACGGCTTCGCTAAAAGACTGGTTTATCCCCGAAAAAAATATTGTGAATAGACAAGAAGCTGGCAACTGGTATCATCAAATGAAAACCAACCATCATATACTACCCTACTTTTATGGCATTGGAATGAGTGCATTAGCGTTGTTAAATGAATATTATAAAAAGGAGAATGCTGTCACGCATGCGCTTCTTGAAGAACTCAATAAACTTCGAGATAAAATAACCTCTGATCTCGACTGCGATTTTATAGCGCTGCGTGTGAAGATAACAAACTGCGCTTGGAAATGTGTACAATTGGCTGTGATCGCCTCAAAGGGACAGGCTATGGATCCCAATAGCAGAATATCTAGGTTATATAGAGAAATCGTTCAATTTAATGCGCTAGCAACTATCCCAGAATATATAAACGAACAACTCTCTCCCCAATAGGAGAAAGTTGTTCGAACTTTTGAAGAAAATTACTGTCCAGCTGGTGCAGGCGCTGGTACTGGTATAGGAGTGATTAAGAAGTTACCAACAGTAATGCTTTGAATTGCCATATCATTAAAGTTAGCAACGTTTGCATTGATTGCATTAGCAAAACCAGCAGCATCAAGTTGGCCGGTCAATAATAAGCCTAATACACCAGCAAATACAGTTGCATCAGCTGTAGGAACATTAGCGGTGAGGCTAACGCCAAGATCACCACCAGACACTTGATTGACAGCTTCCATAGATAATACTTTCATAATATTCTCCTTTTAAATTTTTATGTGTAGTAGCCCGTATCAATATATTTTCTTTCGCCATAAAAATCAATCGAAATATATATTATTGATTTTAATATTCTGTGATATGCAACGACACAAATTTCATATCATTAAAATTGTTAGGTGTTGCTAATAACGCTTGCGCAAGAGTGGCTGCGTTTAATTGATTTGTAAATAAATCAGTCAAAAGACCTTCAATCGCACTTGTGTCCGATATGGGAACATCAATGTTCAATGTTACCACAAAGCCATTGATACCACCTGAAACTTGTTGAATGTCTTGTTCAGTTAAAGTATACATCATTTTCTCCTTTGACATTTTCATGTCAGTTACTGACAATTTTTTTCCATTGAAAACTTACCCCCGTATAAAATCATGTTTGTGAAAATGGTGCAATCAACTAAATACCCAAACTATTAACAGTTGTATCAACTAAATATTCAAATTATTCTACATCGTGTCAAATTTAGTTGTTCATCAAAGGAGAAAATGTATGGCTGAGTTTAATGTTGTTATCTTATTCAATGGAACTTCTGATGCAGCCGCAGATCCAACTATCACAAATGTCGTCAAAATGCGCGATGGCTTAGTACAAAATGAAAAGCAAATGGTTATTTATTGTGACGGCATCGGAAATGATGTGCAATGGCGTTGGTATGATCGTTGGTTTTCAGTGCTTACCGGATTGGGGGGCACCTGGGTGATGCGTGAAGCCTATTCAAAATTATTGGCAAAATTACATAAGGCTATTGAAAATAATCACATCAAAGAAGGTGATACCATCAACATTTCATTTGGTGGTTTTAGCAGAGGTGCAGCGCTTGCCAGACATTTTGTGAATCAATATATTCTTGTAAAATTAAAAACTGAAACTTTTTTAAAAGCAATGAAATTAAATTTTACCTTGAGGGCTGGATACCTATTCGATACTGTCGCTGAATTTGAAGTTCCTCCCCATTTAAGACTTTTTTCATTTATTGGGATCTTACAGCTATTTCAATATTTTGGATTTTTCAAGCCTAACAATAGAAATATTTGGAATTTTAATATTCCTGATGAAGTCGAAAAAGTTCACCATGCCATGTCAATTGATGAAAAGCGCAAACCATTTACGCCTACACTTATCGATGAAGGACCAAACAGGGAACAAATATGGTATGATGGCGATCATTCTTGTGTTGGCGGAGGCCATCCTCCCCCAACGAAAGACACCATCATGTGTGATCAAAACCCTCTTCGATTTATGATAAAGCGAGCTGTGCAAAACGGTCTTTTGTTTAAACAAGAATTTCTAGATAGATATTTTTCAGTTAATCCGGTGTTAGGAAAAGTGGTCACACCATCGGGAGAACCCTTTCCACCGCAAGAGAGAGGCCCAAGAAAGATTTATGTGCAAGTTGATAACAAACCAAGCAATCTCAAACCCGTGATCAATAGTACGGTAATACAAAGAATGATCCAAGACCCAAGCTATCGTCCTGTTTCGTTACAAGCATGTAAAGCATTCCAAGTACGAGATGATATTGATGATACCATTAAAATATATGGCCCAAGACAAGTCACCGCACTTTGGAAATCATTAACGCAGAAAAAAGATTCTCCCCCAGTATCAACTCCATCATTAGAACAAGCTGAACTAAGAGACAGAAGAAAAAGCACAAGAAATCTGAAAAGCACAGTTTAAAATGCCCAGTGTCATATCCGCGAAGATCTCGCATTCGCGGATAGGCTAATTCAATAGAACAATGCCTTTATAGCCGTACTTTAATCCAAAGCCTATCAACATAATCCCAGCTGCAATGGTAATGAATTTAATCAACTTGTGATTAAAGAAGCGTTTTCCTACCTCTAAAATACCACTAAGACAAAGCCCCCACAGTAGCACTCCCAGGATAATGGCAAAATTGTGAAATAGGCCTTCTAAGCTTTGTGTACTTTTGTGATCAAGTGTAGCTGCAAAGATACTAAGCCAAAAAACAAAGGCGATTGGATTGGCTAATGATAAAACAAAGCCAGTTATAAGGCCGTTGCCTACGCTATAGTTTTCTTCTTGATGGTCATTCAGTTTATGGATTCTTTTGTCTAAAAGAGATTTAAAGCCTAAATAAAATAGCACCAAAGCGCCTATCAAGCTGCCAATGGCCATTTTAAAGTCAGAATTAATAAACATGCTGAGCCCAAAGTAGGCCGCTAAAAGACAAAGCGTGTTACCCATTGCACCACCAAGGCGCACCACAAATGCCGCCAAAAAGCCTTTATTCAGACCTCTTTTAATCATTTCCAGGGAAACAGGACCAATTGGAGCTGATAGGGTAATACCTAACAAGATTTTTTCAATAAACATGATACTGCATAAATCCAAGTATGAATGAAAAACAACTAATAAAAACATTATAACAAGGGAAAAAGTGAAAGACACCGCCCTTAAGACGAAATGTTCATGAATTCTGCTAACTAGCATTATATATTGAACTACCTAGAACTGCTATACTAACAATTCAGAAAATGAACCCCCACACGGAGAAAATAATGTTGCAAGGAAGCACAGAAAAAACCGCTCGTGAAATAGCCATTGAACAATTAAATGCGCTAGCCAAATCAGCCACGCTTTTTGAAATTAAAGCTGCGGCCAACTATCTCGTGACTAATCTCTCTGCACGCTCAACTAAACAAATTCTTGCGGTATATGAAAATGAAATATCAAATCTACTTGGAAAAGAACCAAATCATATTGATTCGATTAATTGCAGAAGAGCAATCACAAGCTTACGAAACGAATTACCTAATGGCACAATCCATCGTTCCCCCTCATCAGGGATATTAAATGCTTATATGATGGTTAGACTTGAAGAAGAGCAGCCTCAATTCGCTGCTGGTCATACTTTTGATGAAAGCACGCCTTTATTATTCGCTGGCAAGAAAACTGTTAAGCGTAAATAACAAACAAAGTCAGGCTGTAAGGCCTGACTTTAGTTTTAAAGCGGAATTTCCGGCTGAGGTTCTGGTTGCGCACCCATCAGAACCAATGCGCGTCGGCAAAATTTCTTAAACGATATTGTATCCAAACTGCTTACAAAAACCCCTAATGAAGATAATGCACAAGCAATCACTAAGCTCAGCGTTAAGGGCTCTTTACCAAAGATGACTAATAAACCCATTGCTGCAATTCGAGCAACATACGTGATTGAGCTTAAAATATAAACATTACCAAACTTGACGCCATAATCCCATAATTGATAGGCAATACCAGCCCCACTAATACCGGTGAGTACAGCAAGCGATCCTTGAGATGCTGTAGGCATGATAAAGGTTTCAAATTTTAAATGTAACAATAAGCAAACGATAGACCCTAAGCCACAATACATGCCAATCATTTCTGTGGGCACATGCTTGTGGTAGCGGGAAAATGCCGAATAGCCACTCCACAGGAAAGCGCCTACTAATGCTAAGCCATAACCAATAAAATAATGAGGATTAAACCCATTGAGACTCACTTCGTTATGCACTAATACATAAATGCCAACAAAGCCCAATAAAGCGCCAATCGAATGCTGCGCCGTAAAACGTTCTTTGGGTAACATGCTGGTAAAAGCAACCACTAAGCAGGGCCATAAATAATCGATGAGATCAACATGCGCTATCGGTGCATATTGAGCGCCATATATATAAGCAAAATCGCTCATACAAATACCCAGCAAACCGGCAAGCCAAATATAAGCAGGATGCTTCAATACGGTATGCCAGCGCTTGAGCTTGGTTAAGCGAAATGCGGTAAATAAAAATGAGCTGAAAAAAACAATGGTGAGAACTTCAAAGATAGGAAGCTCATTGATCTCAGATATTAATAATGGCTCGACGGTCCACATGGCAAGGGCACCAAGGCCCATATAGGTGGCGCGTTTAACAGTAAGATCATGCAATAGCGTATCCTCTTTAAGGCTGTAACATGTCCCAAATAATCCCCCAACAACGAAGCTGGCCTCGCTGTAACCCCATAAGTTAATGATCTAAAGGGGGTAGGTCAAGTATTATTCAATAAGCGATATCCCTAGGGAGATAATCGGTACCGAGAGCGGTTTAGAGTAGCTGTCTAATAACATAGTCTTTTTTTCGGTGTAACTTCTCTTAAAAAGGTCGGTTAAGCGTCTATATTTCTATGATGTTTCCTTCCAACAAGTCGAACCCATTGTAATGAACCAGATTTTTCTCAAAACGCTTCTATTGGCGATGGCAATAGCCCAAGCAGGGGGCTGCGCCGCGCCTGCTTCGAATCAAGGTGAAACTCGTTGGAGTGCTAGTACTTCGTCTGTGGTGATGGAAACGGGCAAAAACATTAGCCATGAAGACAGATACGATGATCCCCTTTACTACTACAGCAATGCTTTTGATTATTTGTATTTAAACTGAACGATAGTCCTAGACATTTTCTGCATATTCAAGCGCATCAAGTGGTTCATATACTCTTTTAGACTCTGAATAGGTGAAAATCTGTCCCATTTTAATATCAAAAAACCATAAGTGGATTATCAGCTTTTTCTGCAAAACTATGTCATTAATCCAAGGGAAAGTAAGACAATTATGATAAGACTGTTTCAACGCTAATTTTGCATAATCATCTGGATCCTCTAAATTACAGTATGGCGTTTTGATTACGGATACCCAGTTTGTGATGAAATCATTTTGATCAGAATCACCCTTTAATAAAGATTGAATACCACCACACTGACTATGGCCCAATAAAATAAGATGCTTAACTTTTAAATGCTTTATGCCAAATTCTAAAGCCGCACTGGTACCATGATGCGCTTCATCCTTTTCATAAGGCGGAACGATGTTGGCTACATTGCGAACGACGAATAAATCACCTGGATCACATTGTAAAATCAGTGCCGGATCGACTCGCGAATCACAGCAGGCAACTACCATAATTTGTGGTTGCTGGCCGTAATGAGAAAGAGAATGCATAACGGATTGATCGCCATGGGCATATTTCTTTCTAAACTCTTGATAGCCTTGTCGCATTTTTCGAATACTTTTTTCCAAGGGTGCCTCCTACTAATGCTTACTTTGCAACAAAGTAAACTGTTTGGCCGGAAAAATCAAACATTTTATGTTTAATAGCTAACTACTTTACATGCTTGCTTAACGGTAATTTTCTTTTGATAAATAATTTGCACCAATTCCTTGATTACAGACGCCCTTTTCTCGTCGGTCATCTTAAGATCTTTACCAACACTTGCTTCTACTGCAGCTAGACCTCGATTAAGAATCGACCCTTGCCCAGAATTACTGGTCTCAATATTAAATTCTTTTAATAATGTCTTAAATTCGCTACCAAATAAAAGTGTAAGATCACTTGAGTCTTTGAAAATTCTCAGGGCAGCCAAAAAACCTTCTTCATTAGGTTCGCCTAAACCATATTTCTCAAAAAAATCACCTATCAATTTATCTTTACCATTGTCTTTAGCTGCCTTAGTTGCAGCAAAGGCTGGCAAATAAGGCACTTGTTTTTTAGCATTCGATTTTTCTAAATATTGAGTGGCGCATTTTCTTGCTGCCTCTATAGCTTCCAATAAAACCTCATCCGTTATCGCTTCATAAAGAGCGTTCATAAAAGGGATAACAGCCTTAAGTGAGTGAGCATATCCAAACTTTTCATATTCTTGCGGATTAGAACAATAAGCGCATACCATCTCATTCACAAATGTTTTTAGGCCAGGATCAATATGCCAAAAACCCTTTT
The DNA here is from genome assembly GCA_963829835.1 of uncultured Pseudomonadota bacterium. Classification (GTDB taxonomy): domain Bacteria; phylum Pseudomonadota; class Gammaproteobacteria; order Berkiellales; family Berkiellaceae; genus Berkiella. The sequence continues at coordinate 1,731,149 of CAWHKC010000004.1, read as the reverse complement.
TTGGATCTGTCTTATCTTTTAAACCATCTTTTAATTGAGTTAATGTCGGAACAATGGGTGGCTTGAGACCTGAGAAATCGCCGCATACATCCCAAAACATATAATGAAAAACAGGCGGTTCATTTTCGCTCTTAGGGAGTTCGATATAGAAGTGCACACTATCGTCTAGATGATCTTTGACTTGATGAATGGGCAACCTAAACGTTAACGCAATGGCATATTCTTTAATAATTTCTTTAATGATTTTAAAGTTCCACTGCTTATCTTGTAAACGTTTCACGTTATCATAAATAGTAAACGGTTTCCCCGTTAATACCCTAGGCGCTCCTTTAGGATTATAAATCACCGCTGAATTATCATTAGCAATACTATCAAAACTCAATGTCTTTAGGACATTGATGGTATATTTGGGGCCACCTGCTTTTTCTTGAACTTCCAAGGGAACGATATCGAATTGTTGTGCTTTCAAACCAACAGAAAGAATTTCATCACATAGTTCTTTTTCAACTTGTATTCTCATATCCCAGTTATTAGGATTTTTTGTGGGCACAAAAAAACAATGCTTGTCGCCTTTAATACTGAAAACGGTTTTTTCAGAACCTTCCCCTAATTGTTTACAATCACTTTTTGAGAAGGTTTTGCCTTCAAAGGTTAGAATACAATCAGGTTTTTTAAAGAAATGCATAAATGCTAGCACATCAGTTGATTGGGGGCCTAGATTCATAGATGAAATCCTTGGGTGTAACCGGAGTTAGATAATTTTGGTTACAATCCATATTAAGAATAATCAGCTATTTTACAAGGCTAAAAGGCATCAACGGCATTGCTGACCAGATAGGAGTCTTACAATTTTTATCACGAACTCAATTTTTTCTTTTGACTTTCAGGCTGTGTGTCTTGCACCACCATATCCAGTTCCTTTTTAGTTTGTGATGTTAATTCACTGCCCACTTGCTTTTGTACTGTTTGCGCAATGCTATTCAAGGTGGTCGGAGAAATGTTTGGCGTCCTCGATTCGACATGCATTAATGCGCTAATTAAACTACGTACTGCGATCATGAGAGCAGGCTCAGATCTTGGTCTTTTTTGACCAAAAGATTGTGCAGGTGAACCACGCGAAAATTGCATCGTATGTGAAGATGGTAAAGCCAATGGGTTCAGATCTTTTGCTGGTGGTGTTTGATCTATCGCAAGTATTGTTTGCAAGCTTCCTACAGAAATAGGGGGCGGGACTGATTGCGGTTTCGTTTGGGAGCTCGAGGGTGTGGTTGGTTGTGTTTGCTGTGGGCTTGCTCCCGTGGCTTGCATATGAGTTGCTACTTGTCTTGCGATTTTCACTGGATCAGGATCAAGTAGTGCTCTTAAAAAGCTTCTGGCTCGACTCATGTAACTACGTTTGCGACGCGCTTTTGTCGTTGGTTGAGGTATTGATGTACCTTGAAGCTGCGGTGCTTGGGGAGCTTGTCCTTGTAGCTGACGTGCTTCCAGTGTGCGCGCGTTGTCCAGTTTATCCAACATTTTGTTGAGATGTGCTTCAATGGGTTTATATTGTTTTTTATGTTCTTTATCAGTTAAAGAAAGTGTTTTTACTTGCGAATACAGATCCGCTATTTCTATTCTAAGTGATATGGGATCTTTAGCATTTTTAAGAATATTATTCAATCGAAGATATATTTCTCCTTCAAGGGAGGCAGTTTTAAAACCGGCTTGTATAACGTCGGGCGCAATTTTTTTATAATCTTTAAGCACTTGTTGCATTTTTGCAGCAGGCTTCCCATCCAAGCTTTCCGCTTTTTCGGCAATCTTTTTAAAATGGGGATTACCAGAATTTATCATTTCATTTAATACATCATTGTAAGCCTTCTCTAAGCGGTTTATTTGATTGACGCGCACTGGCAAGGTGATAGCATGTTCGGCATTAATGGCTTGCAATCTATCCATATATTCCTGCAATTTCCTAAAATCCGCAGTGGGATCTGGCGGTTGTGTGCCTGGTTGAACTTGCACATCAAAATCTTGTAATGCTTTTTTTCCATTAGCACGAGCCATGTCTCTAAAATCTTCTATAGCCAAACCTGAGACAACCTCCTTGGCCACCGTTTCTAGTCTTGCATTCGCTTTAACAATTTCTTGCATCATCGGCGTGGTCGATTCGCGCATACCATTGGCTAGCGCAATACACTCCGGTCGCTCAGTGGGGTTAATAGCTGCAAGGTGACGAATAATTTTAAATAAATCTTCCGGCATATCGGCAGGTTTTTGTGCAGTAGGACCTAAAATATCATTGAGAGATTGTCTTGCACCCAGCGCATCATTACCAGGCACAGCATTTAAATTGGCATCCTTTTCATAAAAAGAGTTAGTCCAAATTGAGGCTAACATCATACCAATCGCATATTCATCCGCTTTAACCGAACACTTCCTATCTTTTTTATCCATGACATCATCATAGTTTTCAGGTGCCGCATATAAAGCACCCGGTGATTGAAAGTCTTTGGGATGCTCTTCTGATTTATCTCTGTCCCAACTATTACCCCAATCAATCACTTTTAATTTACCATCATCAGTAACAAGCACATTGTCAGGTTTTATATCCACATGTAAAAGTGAAAGCATTTGCTGGGCCGCATAATCGCGTAAAATTTGATATGAAAAAGAAGCTTTTTCTTGGGGGGTTAACACTTTTTTTGCAACATAGGATTTATTTTGATCTGGTTCGGTATCATCAATTTCATAAAGTCTGTCGCGAAGAGTCTTACCTTTAATGACAGGAATAGCCATTAAAAGATATGTTTTATCTTTAAAGGGTTCCTCTGCCGAACCAAAAAATGAACCTTCTTTATTTAGAATGTCGATTTCTCGATTAAGAACGACTCTTTGCTCCTCGTCGTTTCCTGTTCCTGAAATGGATTGCTGCTTAATGGCAACTTCGCTACCCTTTTGTAAACGGGGATCAGCATTTTTCCCAAGTGATACGACAGTGCCAAGAAAAGTTTTGCCTTCAACGCCCCCCCCTAGGAAGGCACCCACATCATAGGTAGTTCCTGTTGCGTCTGTGAAACGTTTTGTAATGCATTGTTCTTTAACTTTTTCCGGACCGTCTTGCATGGGTGCACCACCTATTCCTATAAAGCGGATTATCTATTAAGACAAATTTCAAAGAGAATAGTTCATTATAATAGGTGTATCTTCATGAGACAGATCTGAAATGATCATTCGTCATAACGAATGACCATTAGCTTAGAGGAGTGCTTTAACCGTTTTTAGCAAAATTATACATACCTTGGAAATCGACAACCACCACAGGCTCATCGCCAACTACCCATGCATCATGTCCAGAGGGAAGTAGTGAAATCGAACCTGGACGAGCCTCATATTCAGTACCATCATCCATTTGAATTTTTAATACGCCGGAAACATGATATTGAAAATGCGGTGCTTCACAACTTTTGGTTTTAGCAATGGGTTGTAATGATTTTGACCAACGCCAGCCGGGTTGAAATATCGCGCGACCAACTGTCACATCCCCAATTGTGATGATTTCTAATTTTCCATTTGGGAATTCACGCACTTCATCAGGATTATTAAAAGTTTTTACATCTGACTGAGTTTCATTTGTTATTCTTGGTGTCATATCGCCCCCATTGTCCCCATATTCGTGATTGTGCCTATATAAAATTAATATATAGACTATATAGGGTAAGCATGCACTGTATAAGTATTTAGTTTAAGTCATAAATCGAATAAAGTGCGTGATACTGCGCGGATTTTGAACCTTTGCCACAGATACCTTGTCATCATTTATAGTAGTTTTAATAAAGGAGAAAAACGATGTATCAACGAGGGATTTTCATTTTCTTGTTTGCGACTTTATTTACTGAAAATGCACTTGCCGATAGAGGTGAATATACTTACGAACACCCCTCTCCTCACCATTTCTCAGATCAAGACCAATGGAATGAATATGGATTTTCAGAATATACGTGGAGTGGTACACATAAAGACGAACGCGACGATAATGATTCGAATAGTTACGATAATGACAAGTATAATAAAGATCTTCTTCAAAATGAACCTGAATAAAGTTGCTTACTCAAGAACAAATTGAATATGATAAAATAACAATACTGAATGAGTCATTTTGGGATTAGCATGGAATTGCAAGATAAAAACCAGCAGCTCGAAAATCTAGAAAAAGAAGTCGATATTATTAAAAACGATGTTGAAAGAATCAAAGATGAAGTTGATTCGCTAAGAACCAGAGTTGATCAATTAAAGCTCAGTAGTGGAACGGGATGCTTACCTGTGATTGCTATAGGGCTCATCCTTTATATTGGCTTTCATACCATTTGGAAATTGCCAGACTGGGACAAGGTAAAACATTATTTCTCTTCGAAGGAAATTCTTAAGTAAATATATTGGAGGCTTGACTTAAACCCTGCTTCTTGACTAAGTTTATAAGAAATGGTCACAAGGAATGTGCCATGTTAGAACTTTTCAATCGATTTTGTGCCACCAGAGCGCCAATCTATCCAAGAATTACCTTATTACCAGAAAAAGATCTTTTTTATTACATCGAACATTCCCCATGCTATGGCAGAGACCTTATCAATAATAATGATGGCGTACATCAAGTAAGAATTGCTCCTAAAGAAATCGATGAGTTGCGAAAGCTTTACAATATCAGTCAAATGCATATAACGAAGGCTAATGCGCAAATTTATTATCATGAAGAATTTCGAGGTTCAATTGAAGTTTTTAAATCACCTCAAAAAATATGGCTACGCTGGCGCAATACGATGTGTGAATTAACGTCTGATGCTCTCGTCGATCTGCTCTATGAATTGGAAAACGCCAACGAACGTTTAGCAACCGATTTAATTTCTTTGCTAATTCAACGCCAAAGAAATAAACCTAAATAGATTTGCTTAAACTGAGCCAACCAAAATAAGGTCTTTTTGCTGGCCTCACTTCAAGCTCAGATGCACTGGCGGCTCTCTTAGCTCTAACCATATGAGATAGTGATGGTGAAACTGTATTTGGATTTTCTCTGAAAATGACAGGGATGACTCTTTCTCTTGGTGATTTATTTCTTTCAGATTCAACAAGTATATTATCTAATTTTTCTGTAAGAGCTGTTCGTTCAGTGGGCTTTTGGATTTTATCAACGGCAACAACGCTATCGCTGATAAGCGCATGAATTTGCTTGTTCTCACTGGCTCGAATGTTATCAACAGCAAGATGCTTCTTATAAATACCCCATACGCTCGTTAAGGCTGAGGCTATACCAATAACCAACATGATAGGATTCAACATGCTAGCAGCAAGCCAATTTGAAGGGAAACACAGTAACAATGCAACACTCGCCGTGGCTCCACTGATTTGCGTACTAAAGCGTCTATTTTTAGCATCAAGGTTTGCTAAAGCGACTTCGTTTTGAAGTTCTGTTATTTTTGTGGCTGTAGTGACGATTTTTTCTAAATCTTTTGCTAGTACTCCCACATCTTCCGGATTGGCATCGCGATTTTCATTGAGGGCTGCAGAAATTTCATTCATTTGTTTAAGTTGTTCTGCAGGATTTTTCGTCACTTTAAAAGTGAATTTCCTAAAAAATGAAGTTATTTTATAAAACTTGTTTTCTAGATATTGAAAGGGATTTGAGAACAGGCTTTCATGCTGCTTGTTAAAGTTATCTAGATTTTTCTTAAAGAGTGCATTTTCAAGGTCAAATTGTGTTTGTTTGGATTTGAGTTCTTTATTAAGTTTATAGGCTCTATGATTATCTTTAACCCAGTCATATGCATTTTTTAGTAAAGCGGTACCGCTCACAATCGCTGTTGCAACGGGTAAAGAAACTATTTCTACTCCCATCAATACTGCAAACGCAAGAGCTAGTGCGCCAGCATGCAAAATATAAAGAATGGAGATTTCTAATTTCAGATCAAAACTGAGTTCTTTTTTCTTGTTATGTTGCCAAATCTCTTTTAATCCAAAAGCGGTTAAACCCACTGCAATAGCTTTTGCAAGTAGTCCACCTGCATATGATACGAATTTTATGATATGTTCTGGGATCCCAAGCATGGGGAGTAGTGTACGTAAACGTATTAACGAAATCTAGAGTCTCTTGTATGAAAGTTGCATTGTTGACATAATGTTTTCTTATCAAAAATTAGACTATGGCAATTATGAAACCATCCTTCTTTTCAAACTTACCCTTTAGCAGCGATATTCTTAAAAATCTTGAATCGCTCGGTTATCATGAAATGACCCAAATTCAAGCGAAAAGCTTACCCGCGATCCTTGCCAATCAAGATGTGATTGCTAAAGCTAAAACGGGGAGCGGAAAAACAGCTGCTTTTGGTTTGGGACTACTATCAAAAATTGATACCCAATATTTACATGAGCAAGCATTGGTGATTTGTCCAACTCGCGAATTAGCCGATCAAGTCAGTATGGAAATCCGCCGCTTAGCCAGGCTAACACCCAATATACGAGTTTTAACGCTTTGTGGCGGCAAACCGATGCGTGCTCAGATTGAGTCATTAACCAATGGCGCCCATATTATCGTTGGAACACCAGGCCGCCTTTGGGCACATATCGAAAAACGCACAATCGTTCTTAAAACGATTCACACACTGGTTTTAGATGAAGCCGATAGAATGCTTGATATGGGCTTTTATGATGATATTATCCATATCATTGATGCCTTACCCAAACAAAAACAAACCTTATTATTTTCTGCAACTTATCCAGATTCCATCGCAGAAATTAGTCATTTAATACAAAAAAACCCCGTTGAGATTACCCTTGAAGCAATCGATGAACCTCTGCGTATCGATCAAGTGTGCCATGAAATTGAAGAACATGATAAAAATGAAGCCTTAGTTTCATTATTGAAGAATCACAATCCCAGTTCTGCCATTATTTTTTGTAAAACCAAACGTCAATGCGATGAAGTCGCAATACATCTTTGTCAGAATGGCTTTCAAGCACTTGCCATTCATAGCGATTTAGAACAAAGAGAACGCGATGAGGTTCTCGTACAATTTTCTAACAACAGTTGCCCCATTTTAGTAGCAACAGATGTTGCTGCTAGAGGATTAGATATCAAAGATCTTCAACTTGTGATGAATTATGATTTGCCAATCAGTCCAGAAATTTATGTCCATCGGATTGGGCGTACAGGACGTGCTGGAAAATCAGGCCTGGCTATTAGTCTTTATACACACCGAGAAGGTTATAAAATTAAGGATATTGAAGACTATATAAAAACGTCTTTAAAAATTTCCCAATTAAACACACAGCCCCAACAGAATGAACACGCCTCTAGACCATCCATGCGCACCTTATGTATAAACGGTGGCAAGAAAAACAAAGTTCGCCCGGGCGATATTCTTGGCGCTTTAACAGGAGATGGCGGTATTTCTGCTGACATGGTCGGTAAAATTAATATTTTTGATTTCTATTCTTATGTTGCCATTAACCAATCCGTTGCTCAGAAAGTATTAAATCGATTACAAACCGGTAAAATAAAAGGACGAAGCTTTAAAATTCGATTCTTAGATACTGATGAAACTAAGGTGTGATTACACTTTACTTTAACTCAAACACAATGTAATCTTCCAAACTCACCCTTTAAAAAGTGGTCCATTGGCAATGACTTTAGAAAGAAATCAACAGTTAACCAAGCATTTTCCACAAAATGACACGCAATTGTCTTATTGTGTGAATTACACAGAATTTTCTTATTTTGCAGTGTCACCAGTGCTGAATCAAACTATTCCTAGTCAAGACCATAATACAATGGAACCGGTACCTCAGCTGGAAGCACCCTCTTTTACGCATTCTCTTTTTTCTAAAGGGATGGAGTTTTACACACAAACAGTTGAACCCAAATTAACCAAAGAAAATCTCGATACTTTTATTGTTGGCACTATCAGCTTTTCCACCTATTATGGATTGGCCCCTTCCGTCTCACAATTTGATAGCAGTGCTTTCGTGAAACGAGGAGGTGTTTCGATTGGATTTAAATTATTTAATACCTTTGTAAACCCAGCCCTTTCACAATTTGTAGAATCTTTTACTGAAGTGCATATTAATAATGCAAAATATACTTATTATTCTGCAAGGTGTTTACTGGATACAAAATATTGTGATGAATTAAAAAGCTTAAAAAATCCTTTATCGTATGATCCGATAGAAAACCCTACTCTACTGCATGATTTTTCACAGTTTGATACCACCTCTTATTTACAAGAGGTTAATAAAGGTTTAAGCAAATTGACATTTCCGGGCTTATTCACAACCGGCGCCATTAGCGCGACTGCTTCTGAAATTAAAGATTTTACTTATGGTATAACAGGATTTGATAACTATTGTAAGGGTGATTTTTGTAAAAATTGGGTTTCTTACTATTATAAAGAATGGTTAAAAAAAGACATTAAATCGCTGATCGCAAGTGCCCAAGAAAAGCATGACAGTGAGAGTATAAGGCCTGTTGAAAGTGAAGCACCCCAGGATAAAGGCTCAAAAATCCATATTAATGATGTTATCCATTTTGAATCACCCTCTTCTGGCATCATTGATACAAATTCAACTCAGACGCATATGGATATGGATATGGATATGCCTCAATTGTCGATGAGTTCTATTATGAATCAAGTTCAACCCATTATTACGCCAGATATTCTATAGATCTGTGTTTTATTTTTTTATTTTATCCTTACCCTTACTTTCAACTTTATTTACACTGTCTAATGCAGATTTATATTTTCCTGCTAATTCCTTTATATTTGGGTTTTCTATTTTAGCTGCGGCGTCTTGAATTTTCTGCGCCCCACTTGTTACAGTTTTATCAAAATTGACTTTAAGTCTTGCTTCTTCAGTATCTGATAGCTTATGGCTCTCTAGTACAGTTTTTACATTCCCAAGTTCTGATTCAACATATAAAACGGCATTTAACAACTTTTGATACTTTTCAATTTTTTCTGCTAATGCTTTATTTTGCTTTGAATTAAAAGACGGCAGTTTACCAGTTGAATTTTTCGCCAAATGCTCTTTTAATTTACTCATTTCATCTTCAATCAGTTTTACAATATCAGACTTTTGTCTATTTGGATCCAATATAGCGACATTCATTTTCACAGTTGAACTAAGTTTCTCTAACTTTTGTTGAATTTCCGATTCTGTTGGTGATGCCATGGATAAGTCTCTCTATTTAATAATCTTACCTATTAGATAAACATAAACTTATTTAGTTCAATATTTATGTGTAGATACATAGAGCCTACCTCAAGAAGAAAAATATTCACTGGTTTTATCAGCGTATTTGACATTCCAAACCATGCTTTGTATGCTGGGGGATGGTTTTATCTTTGAGTAGTTGATTGATGAAAACACTTCTAAAAATAAGCTTTTTGCTTAATTTTCTGTTTTTGGTGGGCTGCGCAAGCCAAGGCGCCGTGAAAACGGATAACTTTATGAAAAACACGCCGCAACAAGTCACTATTGGCAAACTTCCCTATACTAATGAAGTCGGCGTGCTTTATGAGCTTTAAAGCTTAACGTAAGTTAGGCTTTTGCGGATCAATTGAAACCTCTGTAACTTCATTACCAAACTCAAAATCCTTATTAAATGCTGAACTCTTTTGCTTAAAAGACATTAATACTAGTACCGGAATCTCTTCATCCAAGACTTCATCTGTCGGTGTTTCTAGTTCTTGAGTTAAACGAGCTATTGTTTCATTACAGATTTGAATGTCACTAACCATGATTTTTGGATAGGCTTTTCTTGCCTCGATGATGCATTCAAGGGCTGATGATTTTAATTTCTGTGCTTGTTCCATTGATGTACTTGGCAGACATGCCCATGCTTCTAGGGAAAAGCCTAGATTCCAGTAATTTGTTGCTAAAACCGATGGTTTAACATCATTAAGCTGCTTTAAAACGTTACCTTGTTTACGGTAAAAGATAGACGCTTGCTCAAATTCATTTGCTTGAAAAAAATCATTTGCCTTTATTTCAAATTCTTCTGCTTGCGCTGTCAGTTGTGCTGTTTTTTTCTCTAATGCCTTTGCTTGCTGTTTTTTTAATTGTGCTTGCTGCTGGGTTTTGGCGAAACCTGCAGGATCGTTAATACGTTGGATATAACTTTCTACTTTGCTAATCATTTTTGCGGGTATTGTTCTTTCTTCGTTCAGTAGAAACAATAGGGTTTGAAAATCCGCCAATGCTTTGGGGAGAATACCTTGTTCATACTGTGCCTTTGCATCGTTAAACATCTGAGTAAAAATTATTAACTTCATGTAACACCATGTATTAAGTAAGTCGACGGAACATGGCGTATGTTACCAAACTTACATACTAAAGCAACCCCCTTTCAAAAAAACAATGCCATTATAAGTTGTTTAACTTATAATATAAATTAATAATCCAAGTGCACCGATTGCAATAAATAGGGATCACGAATGCTAAATATTGATAAGTTAAGAGCTGATACGCCTGGTTGCGGGAATGTACTCCATTTTAATAATGCTGGTGCTGCTTTAGTTACTACCACCCTTCTCCAGACCGTCAACTCTTATCATGATCTAGAAGCAAATATAGGCGGCTATGAAGCAGCTCAAATAAGCGCTGCTCAAGCAGATGATATCTATAAACAGGCAGCACAATTAATCCATTGCAACCCCAAAGAAATTGCCTTTGTTGAAAATGCCACGCGTGCTTGGGATATGATTTTTTATAGTCTGTCCTTTCAAAAGGAGGATAAAATCATCACCAGTGAAGCTGAATATGCGAGTAATTATTTGGCTTTTCTTCACCGCGCCAAGCAAACTGGGGTCACTATTGAAGTTGTTCCTAATGATGTTGATGGCCAATTAGATTGTCATGATCTCCAAAAGAGGTGTGATGATAAGGTTAAGCTCATTGCCATCACCCATGTTCCCACACAAGGCGGACTCATCAACCCAGCCCAAGCGGTCGGAAAAATTGCCAACTCATTTAATATTCCTTATTTATTAGACACAACGCAATCAATAGGCCAAATGCCTATTGATGTAAATACGATTGGTTGTGATTTTCTCTGTGCAACCGGTCGTAAATATTTAAGAGGTCCTCGCGGTACCGGCTTTTTATATGCCCGCCAATCACGGTTAAATCAATGCAATCCCCCTTTTATCGACCTCCATTCCGCAAAATGGATAGCTGATAATGACTATGTATTACGAGATGATGCGCGTCGTTTTGAAACGTGGGAGCAAAATATAGCCGGGAAAATTGGTTTGGGCGTTGCTATCAAATATGCACTTGATCTAGGACTCCCTGCCATTTGGGAAAGAATTGACTTTCTTGCGCAACAATTGCGCCAAAAACTTGCCATGATCCCATCCATCACACTACAAGATCTTGGTAAAAATAAATGTGGTATCATTACCTTTACTTGTGAAAAATTGACCGCTCAAGAAGTGCAACAACAATTGTCAATACAGAAGATCAATGTTTCAGTCTCATTACAAGAATATGCTAGATTAGATATGGCCAAACGTCACTTATCAGCCATCGTGAGAGCCTCTGTTCATTATTATAATACTGAAGATGAAATAGAACGTTTCTGTGCTGCGATTAAACAGATAATAAAATAATTTTTATAAAGAGGTCTTATGCGTTATTTACACACTATGGTTCGCGTACTCGATTTAGAAAAAGCACTCGATTTTTATATTCAAAAATTAGGTCTTAAAGAAATAAGAAGACATGATCATGAACAAGGACGGTTCACCTTGGTTTTTCTTGCTACAGGTCCTAACGAACCTACTATTGAGCTTACCTATAATTGGGATCAAACTGAACCCTACTCTGTTGGCAGAAATTTCGGACACTTGGCTTATGAAGTTGACAACATTTATGCGTTCTGCGAGCAATTACAGAAAAAAGGTGTCACCATTTTGCGCCCACCGCGTGATGGCCGAATGGCATTTATTCGCTCACCAGATAATATTTCGATTGAGTTGCTGCAAAAAGGGGAAGCACTTCCCCCGCAAGAACCATGGCTGTCAATGAAAAGTACGGGGGAGTGGTAAAGATGTTTTACGCAGTTATATTGTGAAAAGTATCACTTACTAAGCTACCGACTTTATATGAAATATACATACCAGCTGCTCCAATTAAAGCCATCGCAGGAGTTATAGCAGTAGCGACTAGTATTGAAGTAGACTTCGCGGCGACAGCTGCTGAGAAAGCCGCTAGCGTAAAAGCTGCAGTACCTATTTTTAAAGTTTCATCAAAATTATGGTGATATGCACCAGCTATGAAACCTCCGATAAAAACTAATCCTGGGATAGCTCCAGAAACATTATGAGTCTCAACAATATTTAATTCTCTCATCACAAAATACCTAATCTGCAAAAATTAAGTTTGCATTATAAATATATCTTATACAGATTGTAAACCCAAACTTTGCCAGGTTTTCTCTGACGGAATAAATATTGTTTATCTACCCGATTCCACAACATGAATTTCATAGGACGAAATATCTCTAGCCCCTTGACGATTCATCACAATATTACCAATTCTCACTTTTTCGGTTTTGCCACCGCCAAGATGAATGGTTCCTTTTGATTGTGCAACCAGTCCTTGTTTGTCATTAAACACAACCCGATATTTGAGGAACATTTTTTTAGGTTGTTTATTTTCAAGAACAAACTCACCTCTGATCGCATCAACGCCGCGATGTTCACTATGGTAAAGATTTATTTCTCCTTCAACTTTATTATTCAAATTAAGAGGAACATTTTTCGCTTTTGCTGGGCTATCTGCTTTGGTTAAATTGATAGATCCCTTTGTTAACATATTATCTGCTGCACAAAGTGAAAAAGTCGCAAAACAAGCTAGGATTAAAAATACAGTTCTTGCTATCATGATGACACCTTAATTAGACGTTCTCTGTTGGGGAGTATCGACCGCGGTTTAGATTTTATGAATGTTAATTTGTTTGCTTTATCAAAAGTTATGTCATATCATCAACTTGGCTTACTTTTTTGAATTTTTTAAAGAGAACACAATGCACTTATTTGTACTTACCCCTAATAATCCCAAATGGCCTACCAATGTATTCAAAAAATTGGATAGTATAATAGTTCGAGCAAAATCAGAACATAACGCACGGGATCTGGTAAAAAGAGTCACTTTTACCTCACCAAAATCTAAAATTGGCGTGCAAGTTCATAATCCCTGGCAAAATCCTGCTTTCTCTAAATGTGACGTTTACCAAGGCAATGAATACCCAAAAGAAGGTGAAGAAGCCATTCTCGCACCAGCTTCATTAAGTGACTATTTTCAGAAGTTAAAAAAGTAAAATAAATACTCTTGGGGGCCATATGGCCCCAAAATCCATCCCCATCTGCAAAAATCCACAGAAGTCCAACAACTAAATTCTCGTAGTCTATAATACTATTGTTCGCAAGTAACCTCGTTTAATAACGTTAAGGAACAATACCATGAAATATTTCCTCGCTTGGATGTTAGGCGTTCCGTTACCACTTCTTCTTATCGTTTATCTTTTTAGCCATTAATAATTTTCCAAAAACACATTTAGGAAAAGGAATTCATCATGCATCATGAACCTCATTGCCATCATCGTAAGCACGTTTCATGGGGAGCCATTTTAGCGGGTACCTTTGTTGCCGTTGGCTTAACTTTTTTATTCAATATTTTAACATTAGGCATTGGCTTATCGGTTTTCGTAAGAACAGCACAAGGCGCTGAAATCCTCACTTTTAGTGGATTAGCCTGGATGGTTGTTGGCGGCTATATTTTACTCTTTATCAGCGGCTGGGTAGCAGGAAGATTAGTAAAAGGTTCTTCCTATCATATATTAACTGGCGCTATGCATGGTTTTGTAGTCTGGACATTGCATCTTATCGTTGGATTGTTAGTAATTTCTCAGATTACAGAATCTGGCTCATTAGCCATGATCAAATCGGCTTTCTTCCACGTGCCTACCGATACAGCTATTGAAAATGTACCACATGCAGGGAATGCAGCCTCAGCCGCAATGACGAGTCATAATGTTGGTCTTGCTGCATTAGCTACCTTTTTTGTGCTGATTGTTGGTGCATTAGGTAGTTGCATTGGGGCAGCTTGTGGCATTAGAGAAAGTAAACGCTGTGCTGATAAATGTGGCGAAGTTTGCCAAGAAAAATGCATCGGCAATCAAGCGAATGATATTCCAAAAAATATTTAATCCTTCCGACGTGCCGCGACTCGTTCGCGGCATCTATCCTTAAACATTCACACAAGTATCCAGATAATGAATAATCTTATTCTTAGGAACACTGCTCAACTTCATCAGCAAATCAAAATCTGGCTGCGTTTTAATATGTTTGGCAATAGATGCATTTAAATAATGCCAAATCTGTGCAGTTATTAACACATCGTCTAACGCTCTATGTGCTTGATGATTCTTAGGCATCTCAAGCTTAAGATAAGAAGCTAAAGTGCCTAATTTATGATTGGGTGCATTCGGGAGAAGTCTTCTGGCTAATTTTAGTGTGCATAAAAAAGGGTTATCAATCCGCTTTCCCACATTTTCCATTTCAGCTACCAAGAACTTTTGATCAAAAGTGGCGTTATGCGCCAAGATGGGTCTATCACCAATAAACTTTTTCAAAGTCGGCATAAATTTTTCAGGGGTGGGCATTCCTTTGACCATTTGATTGGTGATCCCGGTGATCGAGGTAATCAAAGAAGGAATTGAACTACCTGGATGCAACAGTTGAGAAACTTTATCAACAACTTTAGAACCTTTGAGAACAATAGCGCCAACTTCAATAATGCGTGAATAAGATGGTGAAAGACCGGTGGTCTCAAAATCTAATATAACTAATTCATTCACTTTAAGTCCCTTTGTTTTTTTTATCTGATTTTTTCTAAATAATTTTCCAATCCCAGCACGTGTATTTTTTCATGTAGAAAATAATCAGCTGAACCAGGAATAATTACGAATAAATTTTCCAATTTTAAAGTTTCCATTGAAAGCAACATAGACTGCGTAATCTTAGGAGCATCGGTAAATTTAAATTCAAATCCACGACGTTTTAACCCTTGAACAAATAAAAGATCTAGCTCACCAACACTTGGGGAACCCCAAAAATAACAATCCAATGGATTGATTTGATGTGCACGAATAATTTCTTCAATAGCAAAACCTTCCCATAATGCCCCACATTTCGGATGTCCCAAGATATCTTGTTCTTCGATGCCAAGAAGTGAGAGAAGAATGCCACTATCTCTGATATACATTTTAGGCGATTTAACTTGCCGCTTGCTAATATTCTCAAACCAAGACTTGAGAGTGCGGACCATAAATGTTCCTTCAAGAATAGATATATATCGTCGAACACTTTGATCTGAAATGCCTAGGGCACGGGCTATCTCAGAATAATTTATCGTGTTGCCATGATAATGCGCCAACATACTCCAGAAACGTCTTAGTTCAAGTGGTGGAAGCTGAATACCAAAAGAAGGTAAATCACGTTCTAGAAAAGTTGCAATATAATTTTTCCGCCAATCCAGACTGTGGCTTAATTTTTTAGCCAAATAAGATTTGGGAAAGCCCCCACGTATCATCAGTGTTGATAATTCATGAACTTCGCTATATTGAAAAGGGGTTATTTCAATATAGCTAATTCTTCCCGCAAGTGTTTCTGATGATTGTTGTAACAAATCTCCAGAAGCACTTCCTAAGATAAGGTATCGTCTATGGGGGTAACGATCAGCTAATACACGTAGATAAGGGAATAAATCAGGACGATGTTGGATCTCATCGAATACCACCAATCCTTCAAGATGATCAAGAGCTAGTTTTGGTGTCTGTAATTTTTCTAGATCAGCAATATCTTCGAGATCAAAAAATGTCACTTTCTCAGGATATTTGATTGAAAACTGCGAAGCCAGAGTCGTTTTGCCACACTGCCTTGGGCCTACCAAAGCGCAAACACTATGAACTTCAAAGCTTTCTGTGACTTTAGTTAAATAATGGCTACGATTAATTATCATTCTAATTACCAAACAGTCCGTGCAGCTACATGTTTATTTTAATATTTTAATAATATTATTATTGCAGATTCGACAGCTGCTGTCGAATTTGTATTTTTAATTATAATTCAATGGTTTACAATGTATTTTTTGATTAGGACACATTCTTACAACCGCTCAATGACTATCCAAATGCTTAGCATCTAATCGCCTTTTATCTCAGGCTTTTTGCGCAATTACACCTAAAACCTTTCCTTTTTGTATGAATTAACAGGGGATTTTAGGTATTAAGCAAGAAAGTCGTATTAAAAAATAGTTAGTTACCTTAGAATAGAAGAAATACCTATGTTGTTTTAATAGGGGTAATTCAACGTGAAAAAAGGTGCTACGCAAGAAAACGTAGATTATATAAAGTTTGTCAATAAAGATTTGAAAGCGGCGATTAAACCATCACAGAAAACCGTGGCGAAAAATGCTGAACTACTTGCATCCGAACTTAAGCAAATGCAGTTAAATTTGCTTCATCAAATAAAACCCGATGATTTAAATAGAGATTATGAAAAAAACTTTCCTGGGAAAGAACAACTTCCAATAACACAAATGGGCAAACTATATGACAAATTAGTGGATATGGTGGGAAGTGATTTGTTACTTTGTGATAATAAAGCAGAAATGATTAAAGTATATGAATTTTACGCAGCAGTAGCCGATCAATGCATGGAAAAGGGTGATTATCAATCTGCACGGGCAATAAACGATGGCTTAACCCAGATGAGCATTGAAAGGTTAGGATTTAACTTTTCAGATAACGTATCTAAACAAAGCAAAGAATCACTTGCAAGAGTTTCAGAACTATTTGATCCTAAAAAAGCTGCAAGCATGGCGAACTACAATAATAAACTAAAAAGCCATAGTAATAATGACACAGTAGTTGTACCCTCCATAGCATATTTCCTAACACAGAAGAGCTTTATATCAGGAAACGAGGATTTAACAGGAGCAGCTGTAGATAAAACTGAACATGCAGTCGTGACTCAAATGAAAGAATTTATTTCACATGCCACCGCTGGTGAAATTGCAGCAAACTTGAATGATAAATTAAATCACCCCTCTTTAAGAGCAGATTCGGATTATAGATCCAGTAGAAAAGCGACTCCTGATGTAGATTCTATTGATGGTAGATCAAAAGCTATAAAAAGGACTCAAGATGATGTGCCATTTAAAGCTAAGCTAGATAAAGGCAGCAGTGTGATGCAAAGGTTAGCTGTTGCAGCAATCACACCTACTAACGTTGCTGTTCAGATGCAATCTAAAGCTATATTAGAAGTACCTGAAGAACTTCATAATAATTTAAAACAAGCTAAAATTGAGCTCAGTAAGTTAAAAGAGGCGCCGCTTAATGAAGCAGATGTTGAAAGATACATGCAAGCAAGAACTCATTTAGAAAATGCCAGAAAAATACTAGTTGAGTTCGTAGGTGAACAAAGCGTTAAACCAGAAATAAAAGAATTACTAGCCTCATCGATATCCACTTTGAAAGCTTTCGATAATCGGATGCAAAAATATACAACTGAGCCTGACTTTGTTAATAATGCAATTAATGAGTTTAAGGCGGCTGTCACTGCCTATTCAAAAGGTATAGCCATAGCCCAGAAAAAATTTCCTACAAATGATCAAACCGTATTAGATGAGATTTCAACACTTAGAAATAATTTTAAAAGTATTAAAGATAGATTAGGAAAGGCAGAAGGTCAATTCGGCGGGGAAACAAAAGCAGCGGCAATAGAACAATTAAAAGCAATTAGAGAGGCTGATGATCACTTTGAACAGCATGTAACAGGTGCTGTTAACAATGGTATTAAAACAGGAAATACAGAAACTATAAAAGCCGCGCTTTCAACATTAAATGAAATGGCTAATGGAATAGAATCAAAAGTCAGTGTAAAAACCGATTATCCCGCAATACCAATGCTTCTTGAACGAATAGAGCAAGCTAAAGCTGCTGCTGCTGCTGCTGTAGCCGCCCCTGTCGTTCTAGCTCCTAACAACAACAATGCCCCCCCTAAAGACAAAGAAGAAAAATCTGGTCCAGCTCCTGTTATTGACGTTCGCAATAACAACAATATACCCCTTCAACCCACTACTTCAAATGATATGGAGGCAGTTCCTCTTACTTCTTCGCCACCAGCTTCACCTAGAGGCAACTCAGCTAGTAACCCCCCCATTACTGAGAAGGCAGGAAAGATACTGGGGATAGACACCAATGCTCTAGGAGGCGCAGCTAGTATTGCTAATTCAAGCCCACGCACACCTAAAGGTTCACCTCGGTCTGAACCGGCAAGCCCAACGTCTCCAAGATCTGCTCTTGGAAATATACTGAGCAATATAAAAGCGGCTCTTTCGCCTCGTGCTAGCCGTCAGGATCCTCCATCACGTAGGGTATCACTCAGTGAGGAAGAATTACCCACTGCATTCCCCCCTCAAATAGATTTGCCATCCAATGTTGAAGTTAAAGGTGAAAAAGTTAAAGAAGTGAAACAAGCAGAACGTCCTAATGATGGTATGCAGAACCTTAGAACTCAAGGTAAAGATCAAGATAAGGCTATTACAGAATTGAAAGCGATTGGAGAAACAAGAAAAGCTCAAATAGAGGCGAGCCATAAGGAGCAGAATGCTTTAGTAATACGTGCATTAGAAGGTGGACTTGCTCCTAACCCACGTCCAAAAATATCTCCCAGTGATTCTCATATAAACTTTAAAATGGGAAAACAGGAGAAATCCCAAGTCATTGCGGCTTTAAAAGACTTAGGAATAAAAGTTGTAAATCTTAAAGGTGGTATTTCAATTCCAAGAGAGAGTATATCTAAGAATCCTGATTTTGAATCTAAATTGATACAAGCGTTGAAACCAGCCGCAGCTTCAATTTCTGCTAAAGCAGAACAAAAAGCTATTGCAGAACTCAAAGCAGCAACTGCTAATCCACTTGATCTTCTTAGCTCAAGATTGATGGAAGCTAAGGAACAATTAAAAGCCCCCAGCAAAACAACTGTTGATCAAGATGTTGGAGGATCTTCGCGCGTAAGACAAGACAATCCACTCCTCATGCAATCAAATAAGGGTATACAAGCTTCCACTACGAAGCCATCACAGAGCAGTACAACGGATTCTTCTTTAGAAAGCAGTGTTAAGCAAGTTCGAGCAGATTGGATAGAGCGCGTTAAAAAAGACACTAAACTTCCTGTAACAGGAGAACCGATTGAAAAACCAAAAATGAAATTTAAATAGAAAGTTTTACTTTCCTTGTCCTAATTTCAAACTTTTAGCTTGTAGTGCAAGTTCTTCTACTGGGATCTCTGAATCTGCATTTTCTTCAATCAATTTTTTAAGGCATAACTGTTGTAATGACGGTATTCTGCTTTCATGTAACTTTGCAGCAAAGGCTTGAAAACCATGATGTTTAGCTACTTTTTCTGGCGTATATCCTTCATCTGATTTTGCTTGGAGCTTTGCTCCAGACTTCAGCAAAAGTCTTAACCCTATTTTACGAATGTATTCAAGATTAGGTGGAAAAACCACTTCAGAAAAATAATACAGGGGCGTCTTTTTCAGCTTATCGCCCACATTCACATAAGCTCCACTGGCAAGCAATATTTGCATGGTGGTCAGATATTGATGCGCCAATTCTTTGGTTAAATGTGGATTGAATACACCCCCTTGTGTTTGACCAAAAAAACAGGCCATATGCAAAGGGCTTTGTTGTTCCGCATTCGCAATATTGACATCTGCGCCGTTTGAGACAAGTAATGCGACTGCTTCATGGCATGCCTTTAAAGCGGCCATATAGACTGGGGTGTAATTTTCTGTATTTGTTGTGGCATTAACATTAATGGTTTGTCTGTTATTGGATAACAGCTGTTTTAAAAAAGGAACATGATTATGCAGAGCCAAAAAATGAACTGCGGTTCGTCCACAATTTTTAGCAGCGTTTAAATTGCAAGGCGCAGCAGTTAATAAAGTGAACAGTTCAGGAGTGCAACGATGGGAATTGGTCATCAACGCCGCGATCAGAGGTGTGACTTTCATATTGCCAACAGTTTGACTATGCATCTCTAGCAATATCGGATATTGCGCAATTAAATTTTTAGCCATTTTCACATGCTCTAAACGGCGAACTTCATTAGCAAAATCTTCAGCTGTGGGATCAAGGGCTTCAATTAAAGTATCGAGCAAACCAAATAATGTCATTTCCCCATCCCCTACTAGTGACTACACAAAATTTTAGTCATTTTATCATAAAGCCTCTGAAATCATGAACGAAGCCAGCGTTTTTTCTGACAAAGGGATAGTGGAGCAGCCATGCTGACAAAATAAGTTTAATTGCACGTTTTTTGGTAGCAGATTCTCTATTTTCCTGGGGCTCTTCTTGAGTTGTTGAGAGGATTTTCACTTGTTGGTGCATTATTATTATTAGCTACTCCACTACTATCCGGCCGTGAACCATTTTGCTTTTTATGATTACTAAATTGACTAGTCATTGTTTGTGTTTGTGCCCTGGGCAGATTCAAATTACCTACGGTAGTTGCTACATGCGAATGACTCGCATTATCTGCCCCATTCATCGACAGCTCTTTTTCTGCTAATACATAGTCTCTTTTCCCAGGCATGGTTAAGGATTGTAGTTTTGCTAGCAAGGCAGCCTTATCTTCGGTTTCTGGGATTTTCTGAGCTGGCATTTTCATGTTCTCCAAACTTTTTAGCTGTTTTTGTTTGGGATGTACTGACTTAACTTCTCTATTATGATCGTTAACTTTATTCAAGAATTGTGGAACAAGATCCTGTACCGGCATGGGGGGAGTTATTCTTACTGTTATTTCTCCTACTCCAAAACGTGGTTTTTCTGGAGTGTGCGCCATTAATTTATTTGCAGCCTCATTTGCAGCTTCTGCGTTCAATTCTAATTCTTCTTTTGAACACCCTTCTTTGCAATCGTTGCCTTGAGATTTCTTGGGATCGACATGAGTGATTTGCCCTACCTTATTTTCATCGTGCTTCTCTATTGTACTTGAGGTGACGAGATGGGAGCATTTGGTCGGGATTGTTTCATTTTTCATGTCTACTGCATCAATTAATTTTTCGAGATTTTGTTTTGCAACGCCTTTTTGATGATCAAGGCATATATCAACACAAGAAAGGAATTCTGCACCTCCTTTTGTCTTGCATCTAAGAACATTATTAAAAGAGCAGTCTACTTCTTTACCAGAGATTGTTATCTGTTTAGGTAATTTATCTTCTCTAATCATATTATGTTTGTTTAATTGATAGAATTGATCTTGAGGATCTTCTTTCATTACATTGTATAACTCACGTTTTTTTGCTTGGCCATTTTCTTGCTTGGCCATTATGGAATATAAAGGATCACCCACAGAACAATGATTTTTTACTATCAAATGCATTTTGGGATCTTTACCACATTCAACATAAGAAACGACATTCATCAAGTGTTTTTCATCTTCAGTTTTCACTGCAAAAGAGGATAAAACAAGGTGTACATTTTCGGGACATTTAGAAGCAAAGTGAGCAATTTTTTCTTGCAGTGCTTTAAATTCTTCAAAATCTAAAGGTTTTTCGGTATATAGAGAAAATTCATTCGTTGATAGACGTGTTATACAATTCTCATCTTGCTGATTTTTTTTATGGGCTTCAGACGCCGTACTCATTAATTTTACAACATACTCACCCAGTCTTTCATCTTGATCCTTGGACATTTTGGCAGAGTCGCTTGGAGATTTTTTATCAGGTGAACTATCACGATATTCACCCTGAAAAGGGCACGTAACGATTATATCTTGTATACGCGCGCCTTTTTCTTCTTTTCCCTTATTTTCCCTAGCTTTTTCTTTGTCCACATTGAGCATGATGGGTGCCTATACACGATTAAAATAAACCTAATAACCCCTTTAATACCTAACATAACACTATTTTAGGTAACAAACTATTGGAGAAAGGGTCTTTTCTGTGATAATCTTGATTAAATCATTGTTATTTAGGTGAAAAATATGCTTAGATTTATTAAGAAAAAAGGCATACGACAAGACATTCTTGAAGCAATTGAAAAATCCCCTGACGATCAAGTTGATCTAGGAAACAGGGAGATTAAAGATGCTGAATTAGAAGCGATCCTTTTAAAGATACAGGAAATTAGGCCGAATATTGAAAGTTTATATTTGAATGGTAATCAGCTTGGGCCCCAGGGCGGCAAATTGCTGAGCAAATATGGTATCAGTTTTACAAAATTGCTTGATCTAAATTTGCAAGGGAATAAGCTTGGTACAGAAGGGGTAAAAGCCGCTTTTACTTTATTAGAGAAGAATCCAAGAATTAGATTTGCCTTTCATGGTAATGGAGTTGAAGCAGAGGAAATGGAGAAATTACAAGATGAAGCACGCCAAAAAATAAAAATGAAAAAACTATAACCTTTTGAACCGCTGTCACCGAGCTTGTTCTCAACTTCAATTTTCGCACACCTGATGCAAGCCAAAATTATTTAAATGGAGATTAAATATGTTTAGACAATGCATCTTAACAATCATTATCATGTTAGGTATAAGTTCTTTACCCGTTCTTTCTTTTGCTGATGACACAGCAGGTCCAATTGAAAAAAAGATTGTCATTAAAGAAAAAATCCCAGAAGGGTTAACGATTAAAACTGATCAAGTAACCCTAAAAGATGGCTTCGCATTTGAGCGAGTTAATCCAAATCATGTCAATGTTATTCCAAGTAAATCGGGCGCTAATGCTGAAGTGACTGGTAGCATTGAATGTAGTTGCAATGGCACAAATGAGGGTTGTGAGGTTATTATCTCGCAGAACCATGTCACATGCGGCACCACCTCTTGCAAGTCAATGTGTTATATGATGGTTACTTCGCGCAATAAAGAGACTTTAGAAATTTCTAAGTAAGCAGTAGATATTACATGACACAAACCTCATCGGCAAAAACCTATTTTCTCTTTCTAATGGTTATTCTTATTTGGGGCCTTAATTGGCCCATGAATAAAATTGGGATGGACTATATGCCTGCCATTTGGCATGCAGTCTTTCGGTTAGGCATTGGATCACTCAGTATGTTTGGGCTTGTGTTGGTTTTAGGGAAGTTTAAAGTTCCTACCAAGCAAGATTTTCCCATTGTGTTCATTTTGGGTTTATTGCAGTTGGGCTTATTCACCCTATTTATTAATTTGGGTTTAATGACTGTCGATGCCGGACGCTCATCCATTTTAGTTTATACCGTTCCGCTTTGGGCAACGCCTATCGCTATGATATTTTTTAAAGAAAGAATGAATTGGTTAAAAGCGCTTGGCTTGGGCTTGGGAATTTTTGGGATCGTGATTTTATTTAGCCCTTTTAGTATCGACTGGTCAAATCCGCAAACCCTCTATGGCAACGGGGTATTATTAGGAGCAGCCCTATGCATGGCGATTTCTATTTGCTTGGCGCGTAATATGACATGGCATAGCACGCCCTTAGAATTACTACCTTGGCAACTTTTGGTAGGCACTCTTCCTGCTCTGTTGATAGCTTTTATCATGGATCCCAACCCAATCATTGAATGGAATATGGTCTCTATCCCAGCCATGGCTTATACGGCTGTGTTAGCAACCGCTATCGGCAATGGTGGCATCGCTATGGTGAGCAGAAAAATACCTTCCATTAACGTTTCACTTGGTTTACTCGGCGTTCCTCTGACTGGCGTGATTTCAGCAGCTTTAATCTTAGGTGAAGACATTACCATCACCATGAAATTGGCAATGATATTTATTTTTTTGGGTTTGATATGTGTGGCGCTAAGTGGAAAACTCTCTTCTTCTACTTGCCGTGGCTTGTCCACGGCATCTAAGGAAATTTCTTGATTTAAGATATTCTGGATGCCGCGAACAAGTCGCGGCACGTAGGAGGGCGGCACGGCACGGTCTAATTTGGATCTACATTTTTCTTATGTTTTTGATTATCTTTGTTAGTTTCAACAATTTTAATTTCAAATCCAGTAATCTCTTTTAAGTCTTGTTCTTTTAATTTAATACTGCTGATATTCACTTTATGAACTTTGCCAGGGGTTAGGTTAATAAATCCTTCTGTTTTAGCTGCCTCACCTTTATCATCTTTTAGGACAACTTGATAATTAACAAAACTCTTTTTTTCTGAAATATTCTTAAGTGAGACCCCGCCCTTCATCACATTCATGCCTTTATCTTTGCTTTGATAAAGACTGAGTTCACCTTCTACAATATTTTCAATTTTAAGAGGGATATTTTTGGCATTCGACTTACCTTCAACTTCAGTTAAGTTGATGGTTCCATCTACGTTCAGTTTGCAGGTTCTGACCCCTTTTTTCTCAATACAAGATGAATTATTTGCTTCTGCTGCTTCACTTGCTATCAATGTCAATGGTGATATTAGAGCTAAAATTAAAACAAATGTTCTTACTAACATAAATCATCCTTTATAGAGTACATTAAGGGGTATGATAGCATAATTGAATTTACCCATATCAAGAGCTTTTAAAGCCAACTTGATAAATAACTGATGCATACATCAAAGGAATGAATAAATGAAACAATCGCTGATAATGACACTCATCTTAAGTTCGTTTATTACCTTTACCAGCCAAAGTCTTTTGGCAGATGCCCCAACAACCCAACCAGGACAGATGATTGCTGTTCTAGAGGAACTGAAGTCAAAAGGTTTTGTGATTATTAAGAAAATTGATTTTGATGTTACCAATGGCACCTATGCCGCAAAAGTTTTGAATGCCCAAGGTAAAAATATTGATATTCAAGTTAACCCACAAACCGGAGAAGTGACAAAGACCGCCAATGAAATATTGGGATTGTCTACGCTTGAAGTGGCAATGAAAGTGAAAGAAGCCGGTTTTCCAAATATCTATGAAATAACAACAGAATTATTTGGTAATCAATATATCGTGAAAACCATTGATGACCATGGTCACAAGGTGACCATGAATGTTGATTTCAAAACCGGGAAAATTCTAAAAACAACCAAAGAATGATGGAAAGGGGCCAAGTTTATGTGACCCCCTTCCCTAAATAAATGTGGCTTCAAATAATTGATGTGCTTGATAAAACTCAATGGGTTTTCCTAGCAATAATGATCCTTCCCTATTTTGCCCAACAACATTAATTTCTTGTCCTTCGTGAAATGCAATGATAGGGGCAACAAGGGTAATAGAGGAATTTTCTGACTGTCCAGAAATCAATATAACATGATAAATGGCATGTTGAGATCCTTCTGGAATGCTTGCTGTTAGAATGCTCGCATTTTGAGGAAACATTCTAATTGTCACATAGGAATTTTCAGCATCATCTATGAATACGGAGTTAATAATTCCAATCTGAATATGATTAGAATATTCATCATTATAAATAGTAACAATTTTTCCTGGGTGAAGTTCACTAGGTAGCTCTCCCGTCCAAAGCAATTTTACATTTTCACCATTAATTCCTACCAGCATGCACTGAAATTTTTTGACCTCCACTTCCTGGGTAGGCATTTCCTTATTTGGCAGAAGATCAATATTGATATATTCTGTTATTTTTCCTTGGGCATCTTTCTCTTGAACACTTGGTGCTATTTTTAATGAGGTAGTATTAAAGCTGATTCCAAACTGTATAAAGATGGTCTCATTTAACTTTTCAAAAGATGAGCTCTCTGTTGTCTCTTTACTGAATTGATCAATCAGTCTTTCTAATAAGGATTTTTTTAGTACAAGTTCAGAGTCCGTAAACAATTTTGAATGTTCATTATGAGCGATATTATTTTGAAAGGATAACAAACCATTTATATGGCTTATTATCTGCTTTATGTTTACAAAAAGAACACTATCACCATAGTCGTTTATTTTCTGAAGTCGCTTCGCAGGAGCATCCTTGTCCAGATCGACGAAATAGGTATCCTCGTTCTTTTCTTCTTTATGTATGGATAATAAAGGTGCCCACGATTCTAGCGCATAAACTATCTGATTAATTTCATCCGGACAAAATTGATATTCATCAATTAGACCCAACAACAAACAATATTTATACATATCTTTAATTGTTTTAAATTGGCTATGCCATTGCGGTATTTTGGATAAAGATTTTGTCGCAACTTGCTGATCCGAAGCTTGCATGTATGTCGAATGGATCTCAAACCATAATTTATCCGATATTTTTCTAGACCTTTTATAAAAGAAGATTAAAATTTTAATATAACAATGCATTATGTTTTGATAACAATAACGTATAGTTTTTCGTTTGGGCAACATCGAATGCTGAGCTTTGAAAATGACTTCTTTGTAAA
The DNA here is from genome assembly GCA_963829835.1 of uncultured Pseudomonadota bacterium. Taxonomy (GTDB): domain Bacteria; phylum Pseudomonadota; class Gammaproteobacteria; order Berkiellales; family Berkiellaceae; genus Berkiella. Next base: position 1,704,758 of record CAWHKC010000004.1, on the reverse strand, counting down.
CTAGGCTTAATTGGTAATTAAGCTGGAAAACCATTTTCTCTAGTTCTTTTTTGCTCAGTGAAGTCGTTACATTTTGATAGGCTTTTAGCGTTTGACATTGCTTTTCAACAGTAATCTTATAATTATCAATTTCTTTAAATAGTTCTTTAAATGAAAGTTCACTTTTTAGCAACTTAGTCAAAGATATCAATACTAGGTTTGCATTATGTAATAATTTATCTAACGCCTCACTCTTAAGTTTTTTAGCTTTAAAAAAAGATGTTCTTGATGGCGATGATGTTAGATTATGGTGATGTTCATCGTCTTGAAGCTGGAGAAATGGCGTTGGGATAGCGAATTTTATTTTATTCCATATGGTATCTTAACTGAGAAAAGTTCCGTAATGTACCACTTTGCTAACTTGTTGAAAATATAAATTGAAGCATTTAACCCTAATATATGAATTTATAGGTAAATTTATCATTAGTTAGTTGGATTCTTCTTAATTAAATCATTACTAGTTAATGCCGATAAAGATGAAAGATTTCATATGCTCAAGGGATCTGCCATGCCAACATTATATACAGTAACATCTAACACCGAGTTGCATCTTTTTGCTGCTAATAAGCCAAAACAGCCCGAAGAAGGACATCCAAGCCACCATGAGCAACCAAAGACACCTGGTGGCGATCATGATCACTCTCGTGATGAAGAACGGCTAAAGGAAGAGAAACGCAATTGGGATGAACACCATCGCCATGATTTGCCTCCTAAAAGACGTAAGTAAGTGGTGCATCTTCACGATTAAGCATCACTCATTGTGAGACTAAATCCTATGCCTGCTGGAAACCCAACTTAAAAGAACAACTGTAGATAAATTTGATGCATGTAGTATTATAGCCATGGTTCATTTGTTTAATTTGTCAGGAGAAACAACATGGCTAATAAAGAAAAGAAATCTCAAAAAGAAGCTAAAAAAAAACCCAAGTTAGATCCTAAAGCTAAACGTGCTGCAAAGAAGAAGAAGAAAGAAGAAAGAGGCGGTTAATCTTGGATAGCAACTAATATTGTTGCGGTTTTTGAGGACCAAGCGTCCTCAAAAACCATTTATATCCCCTCTTATAAACTCCATACCAAAAAGCTAATATTTAAATGAATACCCGACAGATCAAAGTCGTACCTTACGATCCCGCATGGCCAACCCTGTTTACTAATGAAGCCGCCAAAATCAAAGAGGCAATGGGAGAAAATCTCATCACCATCCACCATATCGGTAGTACTTCTGTGCCAGGTCTTGATGCCAAACCTATTATCGATATGATCCCAGTGGTGAGAGATATTCTGGCAGTGGATAAATCTAATGAGGCTATGGCTGCGCTTGGTTATAGTGTCAAAGGTGAATACGGGATCCCCTTTCGACGCTTTTTTTCTAAAGAAGCTTTTAATGTCCATGTATTTGAGCAAGGTGATCCCGAAATTGAACGTCATCTGAAATTTGTCCAATATCTTCAAGATCATCCTGATTATCTCAAAGCCTATGCAACGCTTAAAATCGATACTGCAAAACAACACCCTCACGATATTCTAGCCTATTGCAACGCTAAAAATGCCCTGATTCAAGAAATCGATGAGAATGCGGGTACCTATCCGGCAAGGTTAGTGCAAGCTTGTTTAGATGTTGAGCGAGAAGAGTATCATCGCATCTATCAAGAGCAAGTTCTCGCGCCCCTTGGCAAAAGCGCTACTATCGATGATATTTTCCTAGATTCTCCCAATCATATCCATTTTGTCTATCGATTGGGGAGCAAAATTATCGGCATCCTCTATTTAGAATTTATCCATAAAAAAAATGCTCAAATAAATATCCTCGCGCTTGATAGACCTTATCAAACACAAGAACATGAAAAAGCACTTTTTGACTTTGCTAAAAAATGGTTGCGGCATCAAGGCAAAATCTTAATTAAGTAAGATCTGGAGCTATAGATGGAAATCGAATTTACCCAACATCCCTCAACAGAAGATCTCCAAACCCTCACCAATAAAATCAACTATGAGGCGGCCATCAGAGGGGTCACCTCAAAAGCCTCTTCCTTTGCCTTTTTTATGCGAGAAGAAGATGGTGAAATCATTGCTGGCTGTAACGGTTCTATTGTGTATGGCGCTATCTATACCGATCAACTTTGGGTAAATCCAGCTTATCGCAGCCAAGGTCTAGGACTTGCCTTGATGGAAAAAATTCACTCACTTGGCATTGAATCAGGATGTACCATGGCGACCGTTTGCACCATGGACTTTCAAGAAGTAAAACACTTTTATGAAAAGCTTGGCTATATTTGTGATTTTGAACGTCAAGGTTATGATCACGATGCAGTGTGCTACTTTTTAAAGAAAAACTTATGAGAGATCCCTCTTCAACTCCCACCTGATTAATTGAATTTTTACATAAATTACCTAAACTCTATACTATCTATGCCTTGTTCATATGAATGGAGCTTTTGGTATGAGTTACTTTAAAAGTCTTGTAACGGCGGTTTTCTTATTTGCCTGTACTCATGCTATAGCTCAAGAAGATGAAGGTGCCGATAACTTCTTTTTACTGGATGTAAACAGTGAATGTTTTACAACAGGCCACATTTTAGGTGAGAAGCCCAAATTAGAATATAATGAGCCCCCACCTTTAGCTGAAAGTAACATGGCTGTTTACAAAAGCAGCTCTACTACGAACGATAAGCATCCAAGGAATATTAAAGAATTAAAACAACAAATGGATGCCTTCTTTGCAAACGGCGATAGGCCAGATGCTAAAAAATATTACGAATTAATGGATCCCATATCACCTCAAGCGTTAATAGATATAATCGAATCAACACTCAAAGATGAAAAAGCCTTAAATCAAATTGCTAAAGACTCTTATCGTCACGTCACTGATTTTACCAAAATAGTATTAGTTGAAGGCGAAGATCCTCACAACTACAAAGTAAGATTGCATTTGTGGTGGCCCAAAAAAGATTCAGATACAAAAAAGCTCGCGGTTGAAGACAAACATGTTCATAAGTGGGATTTTACTTCAAGAATGTTTGCAGGTAAATTTGAGAATCAAATCTTTGTAGCGCGCAAACCCACTGAAGATGAAAAGATGATACACAATGCATTTATTGAAAAAATCAACAAGCTTCCTCAAGATGAACAAAAGAAAATATTTGAAAGTATTAATATGATTGAAATGGCCTTATATAAGAAATCTATTTTCAATAATACAGAATTTTTATGCCATCTTAAGAAAAACGAATTTTATACATTGAGCGAATTACTTGATAAATTTAAATTAGATATTAATCAATTTAAAGCCATTCTAGCGGTTCACGAGCGTTATGTTACACAGCCAAACGTTACGGGCCGTTACAATTTGAAAAAAATTGGATTGGAATCCCTGAATCAGCCGAACTTATATGATATTACCGACGGTACTATTTATATTGAGCGCTATCAATTGTAACCTTCCGATGAGCATGTCTAGATCCCCACTAAGACCCTGATTTATTGTTGCTCCATAATTTATTTGAATGGAGTTAATATGCCACCCACTACACTTGAAACTCTACGCAATGAACTAGATCGTTGGCGAGGAACTAGGGAAAAGTCTGGTCGTATACCCAATCGTATTTGGTTACAAGCACTTGGGCTCCTAGATAAGCATTCCATGTCTGAGATTTGTCGTGCTCTTCGCCTAAGCCATACTCAGCTCAAGAATAAGTGCAAGCAACATGATCCCTTTGCGATTAAAAGCGATAAACCTTTTTATGAGGTCGCTATGCCCTCAATCAAAGTAAGCGATCATTTACCCCCACCTAAAATGCCCCAACCGATGATGACATAATGCGGCCTTAACCAATTAAGGAGCATCCTGATGTCTGAATCACAACAAACCACTCGAAGCATCAAAAGAGAATATTGGCAAAAGCATATCGACAATTGGCTGTCCAGTGGTCTAACGCAAACGAAATATTGTGAGCAAGAAAATATAAGCTTCGCTAGCTTTTCTTGGTGGCGAACAAAGGGTTTGAAGGGTAAGCCTAACGCAAAAAAGATTTCATTCTTTCCGGCAGTAATCAAAGAACCAGAAACAGTCGTTTCTAAGCATAACCGCAACATTGAACTAATTTTTCCAAATCAAACAAAACTTGTATTACCTTCTAACTTGCCGATGAACAGTTTAGTCGCAATTGTTAAATCCTTAGGAGGACTATGATGATATCAATCTCAGATGATATTAAAATCATGGTTTGTACTCAGCCTATCGATATGCGCAAACAAATCAACGGTTTGATTTTACTTGTCGTTGATTCGTTGAAGCAAGATCCACAGTCAAAACAAATGTTTCTATTTTATGGTAAATCAAAAGACAAGATTAAAGCCATTCTTTGGGATAATAATGGCTTCCTTTTGCTATATAAAAAATTGGAGAAAGAAAAGTTCACTTTTCCACAGCATATCCACAGCCCTATTGAAATTAACAACGATCTTTTTCAAGCATTAATGAGAGGCTTTGATTTTTATCGGCTAAAACACCATCCAGACTTAAATATTACTCAATATTTTTAAAATGATTTGCTATAATGCGCGCATGAGTGCATTAGAGAATCTACACAGTAAAACCCCAGAAGAACTAGCCGAAATCGTTCGGCAGTTACATGGGGAAATTAATGCGCATAAAATAGCTCTACATGAATCCCATCAAGTCATTGAATCTTTACGTTATCAATTAAACAATGCACTTCGTCACCGATTTGGTCGAAAATCTGAAAAAGACAACCCCAATCAATGCACTTTATTTGATGAAATTGCTACGCCTGATAATCTTGTAGAGATTGCTCAAGTCGATAGTGAAATCACCATTGCAGCCCACCAACGTAAGAAGTCTGGCAGGAAACCTATCTCGCAAGATTTACCTCGCGTGCAGCAAATCCATGATTTATCTGACGCAGATAAAGTTTGTTCATGTGGATGCGCTTTAACCAAAATCGGTGATGAAATCACAGAGCAACTGGATTTTATCCCCGCTAAAGCGCAAGTGATCCAACATGTGCGATACAAGTATGCGTGCAAAGCTTGCGAAACAACGATCACGACAGCCAAAGGCCCAAAACACCCCATTCCAAAAAGCATTGCTAGCCCTGGGTTGTTGGCACACATTGCGGTATCGAAGTTCTGCGATCATTTGCCGTTATATCGTCAAGAAAGCATTCTACAGCGTATGGGTGTGGACATTGCTCGCAACACATTGTCACATTGGATGATAAAAATTAGTGAATTACTATTGCCTTTATATAAGCTGATGCAGCATACACTCACGACCTATGATATTGCCTATGCCGATGAAACACCGGTGCAGGTGTTAAAAGAGCCTGATAGAGCTGCGGAAGCAAAATCTTACATGTGGTGCTTTATTGGTGGTCCACCCGATAAACGCAGCATTATTTATCACTATGATCAGAGTCGGGGTCATGGTGTGGTTGTACAATTGCTTGAAGACTTCAAAGGTTGGCTGCATTCTGATGGACATTCGGCTTATGACACCTATGCTAGGGTAATACCAGGTATTACTTTGCTTGCCTGCTGGATGCATTGTCGCCGTAAATTCTATGACGTTTCCAAATCGATTAAAACCGAAGGTTTGGCGCATAAAGCCGTTAAGAAAATAGCAAAACTGTACCGTATTGAAGAGGAATTAAAGCTTAAAGGTGCCGCGCCTGAAGAGGTTTATCAATATCGCCAACAGCATTCCAAGCCATTATTAATTGAATTTAAGCAATGGCTAGATGACAACAGTTTGCACATACGTCCCAAAAGTCCATTAGGAGATGCTTTCGGTTATGCTTTAAATCAATGGGATAAATTAACACAATATATTAATGATGGCCGACTTGAGATGGATAACGGGTTGTCTGAACGAAAAATTAAACCCTTTGTCATGGGCAGGAAGAATTGGTTATTTTGTGATAGCGTTGCTGGTGCGAGAGCGGCGGAGATTATCTATTCAATCATTGAAACAGCGAAACATCATAAACTTGAGCCGTACAGTTATTTGCGCTCCATTTTAACTAAGCTTCCTTATGCTACCAGCGAAAGTGACGTGGAAGCATTGCTGCCATTCAATATTGATCAGGGTCTGCTGAGCATTTCGTAAGATTTACTCCTGATAACATCCCCCCGTCATTAACTCCGCTGCGCTACGTCAACGCCGGCCCCCTTAAAAGTGGGCAAAGATCGGTGTAGTTATCAATGGGGGAAGAAATGAGCGCTTACCAATCAAACATCAGCAAGCAGATATTAGGCTAGGCGCATCTATTGAGATCAAAAGACCTGATGGTACTCTTGTTATTATTAAACACCTCAGTGATCCTGTCATCATGAGCCTCATTTCATCTTTTGTAAGGAGTCTTTGATGCTTCAATTAACAGCTGGACAACGTATTCTTCTAGCTTTGGAGCCTGCTGATTTTAGGAAAGGGATTGATTCTCTTGCAGCAATCTGCAAGGCAAAGCTTGATGAGGATCCCTTTTCTGGCACTGTGTTTGCGTTCACAAATCGTAAACGGACTGCTGTTAAAGTTTTAGTTTTTGATGGTAATGGTTTTTGGCTCATCATGAAGCGTTTTAGCAAAGGCAAACTCAGCTGGTGGCCAGCTGATAAAGGCGAAACACTTAAAGTACGCGCTGAAGCGCTTCAGATCTTACTGATTCAGGGTGATCCAAGATTTATGCATGCACCAACACCATGGCGCTACATTAATCAAGATCATGTTCATCAAGCTGTTGTACAAGCGACTGCTTGAGGTGATATTTGGTTAGCATAAGTCCATGGTAACCATTTAGATGGCTCTTTAAAAATTTGACTTTTATTAGCTTGCAAAGCTATGAGGTAATCAACTGGGTTGACTTCATTCGCTTGGCAAGTTTGGATAATGGATACCATCATGCTTCCTATAAAAGCGCCATGTTCTGTTTTATAGAACATGGCACTTTTCCTTATCCGGATAGGAACTTTCAACGATGCTTCTAATATATTGTTATCTAACGGCGCCCCTTCAGTTTTAAGGAATTGGGTTAAGGGGCCCCAGTGCTTTAACATATACAGTATGGCTTTACCCAGTGAATTGTTCTCTTCCACAAGATTGTCTTCAAGTTGATTTTTAAGCCAGCTTTTGAGCCTGCTCATCACAGGCCCGCTATGAGTTTGGTGATATGTTAAACGTTCAACATCATACATTTTACTATCCTTGGTGTAGGCATCATGATGATAGATAATCGCTAACTGTTCAATCACATGCGAACACTGTTCAGGGAAAAATGGTTCAATTTCTACAAATTTACGTCTTGCGTGAGCGATGCAGTTTATTAAGATTACAACATGTTCTTTAGGCATGTTTCGACTAAGCGCATCACACATGTAGTTGATTGGTGACAGGTGCTTATGACGCAGATTAAGCAATCTTGTCATGTTCTCACCTGCATGCTTTGAGCTACTGTAGTTCAGGTGAATGATGTGGTCTTGATAATATGAGAGGATGCCTGTAGTAAAGGTGCCTTTTCTTGTTTTGGGATTATTAATATGTTTGTTTGCACTAATGTTATCTAAAATCTTAACATTTGTATCATCAGCATGAACAAGGCGCCCTTGAGCCGCTAAATATTCAAGGGTGTAGAATATTGGATAGATATCATTTGCAACTTGTTCAATTAAGTCCCATTGTGTGGAATCGGGCAATGGAATACCAAGCAATTTTTGATAGGCTTCGATGCGATAAAAAGGCATTCCCATAAAATATTTCATTAAACAAAGCTGTGCTTTAAAGGCATAATCATATTTATCTTCACTGACTGATAGTGGCAGTTTTGCCGATAAATAATGACCACACAGGCTACATCTAAGTTTCTCTATAGTATAATGCGTTGCTTTAGCAAAGCCTTGGCCTGAGATCTTGATAACTGTCCCTGGTGCCGCATTCCAAAGTCTTCCCCCACACGCTGTAGGGCAAAGATCACCTGCTTGAAATTGTGAGTGCTTTATGGTCACTTTTTCGTTATTGAGATATTGTTGATGGCTTAACCTGCCATTATTGGTTTTGCTTGATGCTATATCTTGATCTGCATTGATGCCACCATTTTCATCATGAGAGGAATCAGCTTTACTTTTCGTTTTGGTGCCATTTGGATTGTATTTGCTTATGTTGTGTTTGATTTTGCTATGAGGTTCACCAAAGATAATCATTTTCAAACGATTGATGCTGATTTTTCTTTCGAGTAGTTGCTGCTGTAACCAACCATTAAAATCGATGAGCCCGTTTATCAACGCTTTATCTTCATTACTAAGATTTGACTCATTAATACTAGACTTTAAAGCTTGTACCTGATCATAGGTTAGATCAACTTTTTGGGGCAACATCTAAACACCTCATACTGCTGATGCAAATGATAAGGCTGTCTTAAAGTCTTTAGTAGGATCCAAAAGCTATTCAGGATGTGATCCAATCGCTATAGCTGTGCAGATACACTTCTTTAGGTCAGATGGGTGAATATGCTCGTTCTTGTCGGAGGTTTCCCACACTTTTATGGAACTTTTTCTCTTATTCGAAAATCTAAACATTAAAGTAAAAATGAATATGTTTACAACCGTTGGGAAGGGTTTTGTATGCATATTTTGTCTTTCAGCCTGCCTATAATGATTCAGATGAGGCTGGTACAAGTACTGCGAAACCTGGGAGTTTTATATGACCCTTTTAACCCATGATGAACTAGTAGAATATAGTCGAGGTATTAAAAATGCAAAAAAAATACACGAGATTATAAATGTATTAGAAAAGTATAAAGGTAAGACAATATTGAATTTGGAAGGATCGGAGGTGGAAATAAATAAACAAATTGAATTAATTAAAAAACTAGCAAGGGGAGATAAAGATGTAGATCTCACGATGATTGTTGAAGGAACACTACTAGAAAATGTAATAAAAGCTATTAAAACAGAACAGAAAGACGCAAAAGAAAAGAAGCCTAATGAAGGAGCAGCAGCGGGTGCACCGTCGTCTTCTGATGCCAAAAAAGCTTCAGGGGGTCCTGCCGAACGTTCAGCGGGTGCACCGTTAACCACTACTGAAACAAATAGTTTACTTGATAGTATTGGAAAAGCAAAAATGAGACAAGAAGCAGCAGCAGAAGAAGAAAAGAAAGCACAATTCGAGAAGAAACGTAGTGAAGGAGCATCAGCATTTGCAGTCAAACACAACGAACAGCTAAAAACAATTAATCAGCTCGATCCTAAGAAAGCATCTTTCGATCAATTTCATATCATACCCACTAAAGGAGAAACGACTGTTTTACATGTTATAAATATAGGTTTGGAGAAAACTCAAGGGGAAGAACTAATAAAATTATTACAATCTCATCACTTTAAAGATATTCCGTTCTCTGAACCAGATTATATTTTTTTTAAAGACAATAACAAACTATTAATTGGTGAAAAAGTGCTTGATGCTCTTTCGAATAAAGATAGTCCTTTATACGAGAATTTCGCTAGAATCCTTAAATTACCTTCTCCTACACAAAAACCAAAAACTACTACCCCTCCTACTAATGAGAATTTAGATCTTGTAAAGAAGATCATCGATACGTTAAGTCCAGGTGCAACAACATTGATAAATGGTAAGGATTTGGAAGCTTCAACAAATCAACAATTACTAGGTAAAACACACTCATATACAGATAAACTTCTCAAAATCGAATTAAATAAACTTCCTTCAAATTTAAAAGATAACTTATTAAAAATGTTAGAGTATACGGAAAAACCACCAAAACCTAATATTGTTCTAACACCAGATAAAATTCAAGAGCTTATAACAAAACAGGAATTTAAACACTTGATTCAACAAGCAGAAACTCTAAAAGAGGCTAAAGCTTCGGGGGGTAAGCAAAAAGCGCCAGTACCTTCTGAAGATATCCTCATTGCAAGCTCCCCAGTCTTCACGTCCGCGCAACCACTTCATAGGGAACATGCAAAAGCAAAGGATCCTGTGGTTTCCGATCCGAATGTTAGTATTGCTCAAATTAAAAAACATTTTAGCGACCCTGAAAATTGCAATAAGTTAGGCGTTAAGCACCCTACAGTAGATACAGCTGATGGTGGATTAACCTTGCACATGGCTAATCCTGCAAATAATGTCAATATTAAACCTAGTCCTCAAGGAGGAGTAACCTATTCAGCCGATGAACCCATCACTGATGATAAAATCAAGCAAAATTGCGATATTGCGCTTGCCATGGCTAAACCTGGTACAGAATTTAATTTAAAAAATACTGATCCTAAAATTGCAGCAAAAGTACATGACTACTTGAAAATTAAAATCGATGCAATGGAAGAAGCAAAAAGACCAAAAATTGTGGGGTATGAATCTGCGCCGGCAAAACGTGAACCTTTGCGAAGTGCTAAACACTAAGTATGCGCCGGTGCCATTCAAATATTACAAAAATAAAACAGAATCAGGAGCGTTTGACACGCTTAAAAGTAATTATTCATGAGGGATTGTATTGGCGTTGTCAGGCCCATTCCCTTTTAGATGTTCCACGAAATGTTGATGATATTGTTAGCGCCTTATGCTCTAAAGTTAACAAATTAGAAATACTTAAGTCACCCTTAGATATCAAAACACCGTATTCTGAGACTTTAAATGATGATAGAAGAGTAGCTATCTATGATTACTTAGAAGGATCAAGTCTTGATAAAGATAATTTACATAAAATTGTCTTGTCACCCATTCCAAAGCAGGGTCATGCTGCATTTAAAACAGCCGCTGAAATTAAAAAGGATCTCAAGGAAATCAAAAAATTTAATAAAAGTACCTTACAGGAGCTAACTCCCGATAGTATTGATGGATCCTTTTTGTCGTCTCGGCTAAAAAAAATTACCCCTTCATTTGTTACCAAAACGGCCAAGAAAACGTTCCAAGCGATGAAAGACATTTTTTCTGATTTAGGAATACTGACGTTTTTATTGAAGTTATGGAGCCTTCGTTATATCGCTTATTTAGCACTTACATTTATCGGCTATCATTATTTGATTTTAGCGCTTCACCCAGTGGTATCAACTTTGCTAGGCTCGGCTGCTTTTGGTTTACTAGACAGTGTATTATTTTATACGTTAGCCTTGGCTCCTGTATGGGTGTTTGGAGGTATGCTGCTTCTTTCCCTCAAACAAAGTGTGGTTAATTATTTTACACATTGGAAGAAAGAGGATATTTATCAATCTTTGGATTCTCTAGTTACTACTCAAGAATTTTTTGCTAATCATCTTAGTCAGGTTATTATCGATATCCCTCATTTTGATATACAGCATTTAACTGAGCAAGTTCAGCTTCATTCAGAAAAATTAACCCATAATAGGGCTAAATTAAACCGCTTTTACTTTGGCGAACGGTTTTTTTGTCGAGGAATTATTAGTCAAAATGTCGAGTTGGTGAAAGCAAAAACTGAGGCTCAACAAAAGCAATTAAAATCACAATTGAAACAAGTATCAAATCATATCGCTTTGCGAGTAGGCGATGATATCGAGTTACTGGAGAAGTCTGCTTCAAAACAAAAACTTACCCCAATAATACCTCACCAGCAGTTAGAAAAACTGAAGCACTTCGTTGCTACTTTTGGTGATGAAATGGCTTTGCATCAATTTGAGCAAAATGCCAACCCAATTCATAAATGGATGAACAAAATTGAGCGCTGTAGTCGAGCTCAAAAGTCGCAAGCTGCGTCGCTTGCCCAACCTTGGGGTGGGCATGTTATCAGAGAGGACTATTTAAGGGGTTGGGAAATCATTTTAAAAGGGTATATACCAAATGGCGCCAAGCAGGAGTCCGCTCTACAAATAAGCAAATTACTTGCTGGGAAAATACAACCAACGATGCAGCAATTACAAGAATGGGTTAATCAACTTGGATTAGGGGATAAATCAGCCCTCTTGTTACAAAAAATCCAAGATCATGTCTTTCATACCATCAACCCAGAGAACCCTCAAAATGCCAGGCTGGTATCGAAGCATCATCAGGATCTCATCTCAAGTTGGTACCAACAACATAAAGAAGAAATTAAGCAGGCAGAAAAGCAAATAAAGCAGCTTTTTAGCGCTCAGAGGGATGATCGCTTGGTTCAGCAATTAGACAGCCTAGGGGACGAAGCTTTAAGCAATATTTATGAACTCCTGGATGGCGTGGATATTTATAGTTATTTATCTAAACAATCCAATGGGGACCAACGTAAAAACTTAGCTCGACAATATTTTGAGAATTATAAGGGCGAAACCAGTCAAAGCAATGAGCAAGCACCCATTTTAGGGCTACATGCTCTTTTAGAGCAACTCATTAATCATGTGCAAACGCCTATCGGAAAATTGGAAAAGTTAGATCCACTCAAAGATATTGTTTTAGTGAATCTTAAAAATGGAACGTTTGAAATAGCACCTGAAAATACGCGTTTAAGACCATTTAACCGCAATGACTTTATAACCTATCAACTTCCATTTGATTATGATCCCAGCGCTAAAGCTCCAATGTTTGAAGATTACTTAAACCGAGTATTACCAGATAAGGATAGTCAGAACATTCTATCAGAATATTTAGGGAGTATTTTTATACGCAATAGCACTCTGAAACTGGAAAAAGCTCTTTTGCTTCACGGTTCAGGAGCAAATGGTAAGTCAGAATAGCTATAAGCCGGGTATCAATATACCCTGAATTTTTTAATGACCGTATCTATTGTTGAACAATGCTTGTCATAAAAGCTTTCTTCAACTGCAAATCCATCACTACAAGCATAAGCTAACACTTCAATGATTGTTTTTGAGGTTTCTTTTTTTAATAAGTTATTAAGGCGCTTTGCATGTTTTTTATCGCTTTTAAGCCAACAAAATACCAAATGATTTGTTTCATTTGTTAACAGGGTCATGTACGTAAGCCATGGCATATAGCTGTACCCAGGGAGTTTAAATATACCATGATTTTTATTAAGTAAATGTGAGGATCTACCACAAAATATTGGATTATTTAAACTTCCAGGTATCACAAGATATTCAATATTTTCAAATTTATCTGACGTTATCATTTTTTCTAGCTTTCCTTTTCTGATCAAATGCTGCTTGAGACAATAATTAAGTCTCCGAGCTAGAAAGCCTTTCTTTATCAATGTTACTATTTTAGTACCTCCCATCCCAGCTGATTCATCTTGCATATAATTTTGTTCTGACATGTGCTGAAGTCGAAGAAGCTGAGTTTTGATATGATTAATTCCATAACAAATAATTCTGTAATGAAGCAGGGCTGCCTTTTCTTTTGTCATTTTTCCATCATAGGAATCAATTAACTTAAATATTCCATGATCATGATTATTGCAAAAACCAGTAAATGTTGAAAATTTCTTTTTATCAACCTTCCTTGTTAATTCTGGAGGTTGCTTACTTATGATTGATAATATCGCAGGTTCAAAAGTTAAAACCTTTGTTAAATCTTTATTTAGTTTATATAGATAATTTTCAGCTATTGTGTGGGAGGTTATGGGTTGGTTGGGACATTTGTCATAACAACATTTAATATCTCGATACTGAATCCCATCAATTTCGGATACTAATTTTGCGATGTTCATTATTTTTATCGTCATAATATGAGACCTTTTTACATAGATATGCAATGTTTTCGCTAGCCATTATTTCCATAAAATCTTTTGGTGTCAAATTATACAAAGCTTTTGCGGTCTTTTTTCACTGTAATTAAGAATGCGTCGCCGTAATATCTTGAACTTGCAAAAAGTTCTGAAAGAGTTCCTTGGGGCTTTGCCCCCACCGCGCGTCAAATCATCCCCCAACCTTCCGCGTTCGCTTCGCTTTACTTGTGCAGGCTGGGTGGTTCCCCCTGATATTGACACTTGGACCCCCAGACTTCGCCAGCCGGGCAGGAGCGCGGCGCGTGCGCTGCGCTCTTAACCCGATATTGAGAAGGAGACTTAAAATGAACGAACCAATCAGAATTTATGTTGCAGATCTTTCCGCCTATAATGCAGGTTACTTGCACGGTGTTTGGATTGATGCTTGCCAGGATATTGATAATATATGGGATGAAGTTAACATAATGCTAAAAAGCAGCCCAGTTCAAGGCGCGGAAGAATATGCTCGTTCGCTAAATCTCGATAATAGAAGAGCTTGGCTTCAATATAGTATGTCGGGCAAAAAGCCTATTAATATCCCTGCAACGCCTTATTTGATTTACAAAAATAAAGGTTGGATTTCTTGGGGTGATTGGCTTGGGACGGGTGAGATAGCTTCGAAAAATAGAGAATTCCTTCCCTTTAAGAGGGCGTTAAAATTTGTGCGTTCCCTAGATTTGAATAATTTTGCCGAATGGCGCCAATTTTGTGTCTCAGACAAGATGCCTTTAGATATCCCTTCAAACCCAAACAAATTATATAAGGATAATGGGTGGATTTCATGGGGACACTGGTTAGGAACTAAAAATATCTCTCCTCAGAAAAGAACTTTCAAACCTTTCAAGAGGGCTCGTATTTTTGCACGGTCTTTAAAGCTACATAGTCAATCTGCTTGGAAATTATATTCCAAAAGTGGTTCTAGGCCGGAGGATATCTATCAATTAGCACATCGTCTTATATCAAATCCAAATGAAATGACCGCGACATTAGTGGTTACCGCTCCTCCTATGAAAGAAGCAGAACCCTATTTGTTAATGCGAGAAGAAACCGGAGAAAATATCACGAAAGTTGCCCCTAAACTCACTGTGGAAGAATTACGGTCTGAATTAAAATTATTTGCAGAGTATTTAAAAGCAAAACAAAGAAAACTTAACGATCATAAAAAGCAAGTAAAACCGACCATTCATTAATCAAATGTTTAAAGCGTTTCCATCAACGGTACTTGCAAAAGATACCGATTCGCTGGGATTGACCAGCATACCATGGGTGTTACCAACATTCATGACTTCCATTTTTTCAAGATCAAGAGCTTTCATGATTTCTAACGTTAAAATGAGTGTTGGCAATTGAATCTGAGCATATGGCAAAAGAGGTTCAAAAGTTTGGAGCTCGGCATCTGTTTTATTCATAAGTTGCTTTATCATTTGCTCTAAATTATCTTTGGTATATTCGATTTTTTCACCTAAAAGCTTTTCCATTATTTTATAAATGGCAATATTATGAACAGCGCCAGTACAGACAACTGTTCTCTTGTTTTCTATTAATTCACGTAATTTGTATAAATCACTCTCATGTGGTTCAAATAGTCTCCTTGCAAGCAAGGATGCTTCGTAGATTTTATCATGATCAAAGGGATTAAGAGATTCACTAGTGGCGCTTGCAAATTTTTGCTGTAGTAAGCCGGTAAATGATTCTACGCCATAAGGTATACCAATTACTTCATATTTACTACCGAGTTGATAGGTGAATTGTATACTGCCACCACCAAGATCAAAAACAATAGGATCATATTTTGACTTACATTTAACCCCATAATAAGCTAAAAGCCCTTCTGATTTTTGATCTATAATTTGAACATCAAATGCTAATCGTTCTGACAATCTTCTAGCAAATTCACCCGCGTTTGAGGCTTGACGAAAAGCAGCTGTTGCAACAGCTTGATGGGTTAAAGGAAGCATATCTTGAAAAAGTACATCAAGTTCACTTTTAACTTCTTCTAGTGCTTTGAAAGTCGTATCCATAATCTCGGGAGAGAATGCACCTTGATTCAAACGCATGTCTCTACCAAATTGGATTGGTAGGCGTTTATCTAAGCGAATTTCAAGAATTTCTCTATTTTGAGTATCCACTACAGCTCCAAGAACTTTAATACCGCCTGAGCCAATATCAAAAGCAACTTTAGCCGTTTTTGAAGATGAATTATTTTGAAGCATATTCAAGCTTAGATTTAAAAAATATGCATTATTTTAAAGTAAATATAATAATAAACATACTTAAACCAGATGTTTGGTATAATAGTTATGATTTAACAAGTGTAATTACAGCTTTAAATGTGTGTTTCCATGCTCTTTCTCAAATTGATAAATGCATTCTTTACTTTTCATTTCCTTTATTCTGTTTTGCTTTAAATGATCGCCCAATGGCGTCCAAGACTGGTGAGAAAGAGGTTCACGCAAACCTAAAGGATCTGTTTGCGATTGTTTTTCTTTACTTTTGCGCTGCGCTTCCAAATTATTATCGGACACAACACAATCCTTTAATCCGTTATCCTGTAAGCTGGAATTTCTAAAACATTGCAATAATTCACTCCACTCCTGTGCAGGTTGAGCAACAGCCGAAAATATATTGCCAGTAATACTAAAGCCTTCAGCCGGAACTTTATCCTGATAAAAAGCATGGAAATTAATTGGCCCAGACACATTGGTGACAGAATAAACATAGAGATTGTACTTTAATAGCGCTAATTTTTTTTCTATTATGGCTGAGGTAGTTACCGTTTGATTAAAATCAGGATCGGCTTTTGCACGCCATAGTATATATCCGAGTTTATCCTTTTCAAGCCACGCGACATATTTAGCCTTAACTTCTTCTTCATTTCCAAGCATTGCCTCTTTATTCATTTCAAAAGGCATCGTTAATGTCATCACTCTGATGTATTCAACCATATTCAGCTGCTGAATATATTTTCTAAAAGCGAAGATATCAGCATCGGGATGTTCATTAAAATAATGCTTGATAAATCTAGCTTCTTCAGACTCAAGATTGATATCAGTCTTCAATTTTCTGGTGGGATGCTCAAAAAAAGAGTTCGCGCCTTGCGAATATCTTTTAATCATTTCCGCTTGAACAAATGAAATTCTTTTCAACGCATCAGGATGAATTTGGGTAGGATTTGAGGGATCAATGGCTACTGCTAAAAATTCATTACAAACAACTGGTAATGTTACTCCTAATTCATTTAGAAATTCCACTGCAAACACCACGGGGGCTTTTACTTGCATCAACTTTGGTTTTGACGAAAAATCAACACCTACATCAAAGTCAGAATAGATCCCACATTGTTCAATAAGAGGTACAATAACGCGATCATTGTCTGAAGAGGCTGCTAAATTTCCACCTTCATTTGCACAAGCTAGTTGAAACTCTTTTTTGGCTAGTTCATATAATTTTTTATCTTGATCCGTTTTCAAGAGCGGCGGAAGATCTGTGTCAAAATCAAAGGGTTTTATTTTATGTTTTTCACAAAACGTTTTTAATTCAGAGACAGCTGTTTTGCTTAAGCAAGATGAACTAAAAACAAATGAAAAGGTGGCTTGCGGATTTTTTTTAATATCTTGTAGAAAAAGTGCTTGGTTTTCTTCATCTAAGAAAACATCAGGATATTTACTGATCCAAATTTTATAAAGCTTCGTTGTATCTACAATCCACATGCATAAACCTTTGTCGTTCAAATAAATCAAACGGCATGTTAACAGCAGAATATAGTGAAATCAATTGTAGGGTTTAGTTTTTATATTGCATTGACCTTTCTCAAAATAACCACGCAATGAATAGGTCAATCCATAGGTAAATACTGGCTGAAAAATGCAGATCTCAATAGAGGGTGAATGATATAGAAGCACGGTGTCTTGCTGATAAGCACGATCATAGGCAACTTGTGATGCTGCATAAGCGATAAGTAAAGCCAATAAAAGTTTCATTTAAACCTTATTTCATAGCAGTGACCTTATTATGACAAGCACCAATTGCTTTAGTTCCTTTATAGAATATATACACCCTTTAACCAATCGGCACGATGTCTGGATAAATTGGGTTATACATTGCCTCTTCTACCGCTTGAACAACGTCCGTTATATCGGTTTGGGCAAGACCTTGATCAATAGCCGTTTGAGCAACAGCAACCGCCACAGAAGCTGAGACCGCTCTTAAAGTATCAATTGAGGGTAGCAGTGATGCACCAGGTGAATTTAAATTGGCTGTTTTAGAAACGGCTTGAGCTGCAGCCCAAAACATCTCATCACTAATCAAACGCGCATTTGAAACAATAACGCCCAATCCTAGTCCAGGATAGAGCAGTGCATTATTTGCTTGTCCAATGGTATAAGTGACACCTTGATAAACAACTTCAGGAAAAGGCGCACCTGTTGCAACTAATGCCTTTCCTTTTGTCCAATGAATTAAATCAGCCGGATCAGCTTCTATCAACGCGGTAGGATTAGATAGTGCAAAAATGATAGGTCTAGCAACATGCTTTGCCATCTCCGTTACAATGTCTTGCGTAAAGGCGCGAGGTGATGTTGAAGTGCCAATCAAAATAGTTGGTTTCACTTGTTTTACCACATCACTTAAAGTGATTTTTTTGCTTGAGAATTCAGCTTTTTTTCTGGTATAGGGTTTTTGATAATCACGAAGATTATCCATATCATCTGTTAACAATCCTTGTTTATCAACAAGCCAAATTTGATCTATCGCTTTTTTTGGATCAAGGCCCTGGCGTGTCATGGCATCTTTGATTTGATCAGCGATACCAACTCCAGCCGTTCCGGCGCCAAAGATAACCACGCGCGAATCACTAAAAGTGGTTTTAGCCACTTTTAAGGCATTGATTAATCCAGCAAGCGCGATAGCACCCGTACCTTGCATATCGTCGTTAAAGGTCGCAAATTTTTCTTTATACTTAAGCAAAATTCTTCGGCCATTACTTGGCCCAAAATCTTCCCAATGTAATAGTGCTTTAGGAAAATGCTTTTTAACGGCTTTGACATAAGCATCAATAAAGGCATCATAACGCTCACCTTGGACTCTTGAATGTCTATAGCCCATATAAAGTGGATCGTTTAGTAATGTTTCATTATTGGTTCCCACATCTAACATCACGGGTATAACACGCCCTGGATGTACACCGGCAACGGCCGTATAAACCGCAAGTTTGCCGATGGCGATGTCTATTCCACCTACTCCCCAATCCCCTATTCCAAGAATTTCTTCAGCATCGGTAGCCACAAGAAGATCAACATCGTCTGAACCTAAATTCAAATTCGCGAAACTCTCTTCAATGCACTCAGGTTTATCAATTGATAAATACACGCCGCGAGGTCTGCGATAGTCATGGCAATATTGTTTAATAGCAATACCAATCACAGGATCATAAACAATCGGCATCATTTCTTTTACATGCGTGGTAAATAGTTTATAAAATAATACTTCATTGCGATCATGCAGTGCTTGCATAAAAATGTTTTTAGCAATGTCGGATGTTTGCGCACAATATTGACCATATACTCTGGCTACTTGTTCATCTAAAGTCATCACATTCGATGGCAACAAACCCGTTAAACCTAATGCTTCACGTTCTTCCAGCGTAAAGGCAGTCCCTTTATTTAATAAAGGGGTTCGGAGTACTTGTACACCACGAAGCTTGGTTTGAATCGTATTTACAGTGGTTTTATGAAGAGGAGACACTTTGTGTTGTTTGGTAGATTTACGCATGTATATGCTCACTTTATGGTGTAAAAGACTCCATAAAGTGTAGATTATTTTTAGGAGTGATTTTTTACAGCTAGTCCTTCATTTTCTGCGTCAAGTGATTTTCAATCAAAGACAATACCGGCGTTTTAATCCCATTCTTTTGCGCAATTTTCAAAACATTATCAATAATATATTCCTTTTCAATAGACTTACCTTGAGTAAAATCTCGAAACATACTGGGATAATAATCTTTAACCGAAGCGGTGAAAGCAAGCATTTTGGTGATAGTGTCTGGGCTGATAATAACGCCTTCTGATTTTGCAATATCCACCACTTCACCCATAAAATTTCTCACAATTGAAGCATAGGGTTGGGTTGATGCTAATGTAGCTGTATCTTGACTATATATAATTGAAAGAGACGAAAACGGCACATTCCACAATAGTTTATGCCAACGAAGTTCTTTATAACTCTCATTTATTATTATAGGAAATGATACGGGGCATTCTTTGAAAAGTGCTTGGATCTTCTCACATAAAGGCAAATTTTCTTTTTTATAAGGTGCTAATCGTAGTTCACCTGTTATTGGGATCTCAACTTGTGCAGGCGCCACTCGAAATGCACCCATGCTGGCAACACCACAGATCACCGGGCTATCCCCAGTAAACTGAGAAATCCACTCTTCATTACCAATACCATTTTGGATAATTAAAACAATAGTGTCTTTTTTTAAGCATGAAGACAATAAACTTTCAATATGCTTATTTTCTGTTGTTTTTAAGGCAATAATCACCACATCCGATGGCGGAAGCTCCGACGCTTTTGTATATAGACGCGGTTGTTTAATCTTAAGCGTCTCATTTGTGTTTTTAAATTCAAGACTAAAAAAACCCTTTTTTTGGATGGCTTCATACTCTGAGCGTACTAAATAATGCACTTCATGATGAGAAAGTGCTAGAAGTCCACCATAGGACTTTCCGAGCGCTCCCGCGCCAATGACTGATATTATCATTTATTTCTTTGCCTTTTGAGATTCAAACTTAAAAACAATCATTTGGTGTTTTTCCGGATAAAACAACGTTTTCTTCTCTTTAGAAAAAGTGTTATCAGCATAAGCTGAAATCACTTTCTGCCAAAAGACAAGAGCACCTGCATTGTCGGGGATAACTGCCACTTCCCAGGTACCTGGGAACTGATTAAATACCTCAATTGCTATCATCTGTCCAATCTTTCGATGCTGATAAGGCGCAAGTACAAAAAATTCACCCATATTCCAATCAACATCAGTGGTGGTACCCACCTTATTCACCATCACAAAACCAGCCGGATGTTCATCCACCCTAATTAAGAAAGGAACTCTATCCTTTTCATTAAAATAGCTTTTTAAACTTTTTATTAAGGGCTGGCTTAAATAAGTGCCATTCATAGGGAATTCCCACCCGGGCATATGACCACAATAACGTGACATATCGTATTCATAGTAAGCAGCAAGATTTTGCACTAGAGGGAAGTCCGTTGGCGTCAATTTTATTAGCTCAGTTAGCATAAGCTTTCCTTAGTTAGGTGTATCCGCACCTTATTGTAACCAGTTTCTCTATAGAACTATGTTAATAATCTAATATTCTTAATATTCTTTGATTTAGGACCCATATTTAAATAGAATGCTTAGCATCTTAGCAGAAATAAGAATAGTTCATGTTACATTGCGCTGATGGCCAGGGTTCTGATCCTCAACTAAGTGGAGATGCAACGCCTGCACTTTTAGTACAGTATCAAAGTCTACGGGGATTGACTGATACGCAAGCTCAAGTATTAGAAGAATATTTTTTAAGATATTACAGGGAAGGCTTTTCGCATTTTATCACCACGGCGCCGAATGAACCTGTAAACTTACAACCTTTGCGCGCTTTTCTTATTATGTGTGCGTTATCTATGCCCGTCGACGCTTTTAGAGCATTTTTTAATCACTTTTACCCTATTGTCCCTGAGTTTGATGCTACTCATAAGCAAAATGTCTATTTCAGGGATTTACTGCTGAATTTTAACAGATTGTGTCTTGAAAGAGTTGATATTAATCAACCTCTTTATGCTAATATTTTTGACCCACGACTTTCACCTAACAAGCATTTAGACTCACCCACTAAGAAAAAGCTAGCGACTTCTTATTTTAGAAAACACGTCGATTGCCTGCTTCAAGGGCTGGGGCTACCTGCTGACAATGTGATGGCCGATAATTATGTTATTACTGCACGATTAAGTTTCTCGAGCGCTCCGTCCCAAGGACCTACCGCTTCATCTGCAAGAAAAAAATTAACCTTTGAATAGCCTTTTTTCGCTCAAAAAGTATGTTAGAATGCCAGCAACATATTAGTTCGTTAAATAGGTAATTACATGCTAGCTGCTGGCCCCTCTTCAAAATCTAATGGTCTGATCCGCTGTTACAACATGTTTCCCCCCAATTTTCGTAATATTGAAGAAATGACTGACCATTTAACGCAAGTTAAAGCTTTAGGGATGAATGTGGTTTGGATAAACCCTATTCAATTGGCTGGGAAATTTGTAAACGAGAAGGCCGATCAATTAACTGGGCAGCAACAGGATTTAAAGGGCAGCCTTTATGCTATGGCCGATCATTCGATGATTGACCCCAGATTTAGTGTGGTGAATAGAGATAATGATGGCGATATGGCTCTTAGTCCAGAGCAAATGGAACAAATAAAAGAATTAGATGCAAATACATTATTACGGCAGATTAAAGCGCTTAGAAATGAAATAAAGGGAATAGAAGAGCTTCTTAGAAAAAGAATCTTGGAAATTGGTCGATTAGAACGCAGTTTAGCATCACGTAAAAATCCTGGCTCAGATAGTTTCAATACTCAACTACAATTAGCAAATGTGAATAATGCCAAGCTTATTCTTGATGCGCTTCTCAAAACAAAACACGCTGAATTTAAATCATTGGTGGAGCTCCAAAACAAAGGTATCCGCCATCTTGATACGATTGCCATTAAAGCTTTTACCAAACGCGCCAAAGAATTGGGAATAACGCCTATTTTTGATTTGGTATTTAATCATTTAGCTATCGATGCTGAATATATTCAACAAAATAGAGACTTGTTTAATTTTGAAGATAGAACTTTTATCGATGCTACTGCTTTTGCTTATAGTTCATTACTAGGTTCAAGACGCAGCAAAGATTTACCTGCAGATAAAAGACAACAGATCATTGCTCAAATACCAACCATTATTGACAGATTTTGGCGGCCCTACATACATAAGTATGTCAATGAATGGGGATTTTGTGGTGCTAGAGTTGATTGCGTCAAAAAAGTACCACACCAATTACGCGAACCAGTTTATCAATTAATCAGAGAGGGGGTAGCGCAGCAAAAAGATCCTGCACCCGTGGTGATTATTGAAGAAGCATTGTTTTCCGACTTAAGTCCTAAAGAATTTGTAGAAACTGTCAAAGGTGCAAACGCGACACACAGCACAGGCAGTGTCTACTATCAGCAAAGACAATGGCATGGTGGCCTCCCCTTTGATTACAGTCATGAAGATGCTTACAAAAAATCGATGGTACAAACAGGCGTTATTAATTTTAGCGGCAATCATGATCATTATACCTGTGCCATGACAGTTTGTCGTGACTTGGCCTTTGAACGCTTACAAGCAAACACCGAACTTTATACAGTTTATCTCGCTAAACTTGCAGAAAAAGAACAAGAATCACAAAAAGAGCTCGCTGATACTGCGATAGAAAATATCAGGTCTATTTTTATTCATTTCTATGTAAAGCAAATCATCAACGAGCTGAATAACCCCGATACTTATAACGATACTGTTAATCGTTTTGGTAAAGCATACAGAGACAAATTACTCACCAGCGTATTTTCTGGAAGTGGTGGTTACTATATGATTTGCGGTGATGAACATGCTAGCCTTGTTCAACCCGTTGTCTTTGTTAGAGAAAATGGAGAACAAGTTTATCCACAAAAACAAATGGCTCTATTTGATCCTCGCTCATCAATATGTGAAGTAGCTGAAGTAGCCCATTTAGTTGTTCGTGCTATGGCAATAGATTTCATTAAAGGTAAAAAACATAATAACCAGTTTTCTCAATTGAATGATCAAAATAAAGAGAAATATTTAAGTGCCTTTATTGAACAAATTAAAAACGAAATAAATGCCAATGTTAATAAAACAAAACAACGTTTTATTGAAAGATTAAGTAGAGCATTAAAGTTCATAGGGATAAACCTTGATGATGCCATGCTAAAAGAGGTGTCATTACCACTGACCAGTGTCAATGGTTGGGGCGCCCCTAAATCCTTAGAGAGGTTCGCAACTGTTGAGTTCTTTCAAGAGATAAATCAAATCATAGCAATGCTACCTCCCTCTAAAACCGGATATTGGTCTGAATTATTTAAAACATCTAATGATGATGTGTTAATTGCGGTTAGAGTCAATGGTTTTGGCTATGATGCAAACGTCGATGTGGTCATTCATAATATAAACCCAGATAAGCTAATTAGCATAGAGAAAAAGGATTTGGAGAAAATTGGGTTATGGTTACAGAAACGAGGATTTCCACAGGTTAACCCGCAAGTCTTACAAAATCCGGATTATCATAAATCCTATGCCTGCATTATGGGTTCATCTCAGTTCAACTTAAAGCCAGCAAATTTATATTTTGCTGGAAAACTTTTACTAGAGGCTGATGTACATGAACATAGTATAGATTTTAATGGCAATGAGAAAGGATTCAATATCGTTGTTTCGCCGCGCCCTCTCAAACAAGATCCGTTATTCCCCGTGCAACCCACGGAATTTGTACCGGAAAGATATTCTGAACAACAAATACAACTTATGTTTAACTATTTAAAGCTTCAAAAGAAGAGCGGACTTTCAACTGTTACCGAAACAGAGAAGGTGAAAACAAACGTTAAACCAATGAATCATTACTAAATAAAAGTATTGCGTGCAAATGCACGAATATGTATAACACTCTCTCACCCGGATTGTTTAATGACCATATTGTCTGGTTTTAGCAATACAATTGCATTTTGTGAAATATATTTTTCAAAACTGATTGCCGCCCATTGCTTTTAATAATGGCTATGGTAAAAAGGCGCATCATTCCTTGATGTTGTAACCCTATGCGCGAACCCTTTATTTACAAAATAGCTGTTTTGTTTGGCCTTCTATTGTCTTATCATTCTCTTTTTGCCGACGTGAGCAGCCACACTCTTTCTGAGCCGTCGCGAGTACAAAAGTCGGAAGATTTTTATCAAAAACAGATTAAAAACAACAATAATGTCTCATCAACAAATCTCGAACGCTTGGAACGCCAAGTTAACGCGAAACATGCTTTTGATAGTCAAGATTGGTATGGTAGTCGATATGCGTTTTATCGGGTATTAGCCGATAATCAAAAAGATTTTCAAGCTTGGGTTTTATTATGTGAAACCTTCATTTCATTACAACAATATGATACTTATCAAAATTTTGATGAAGAACTTGAGGCTTCTTTAGCGAAAGCCTATCAAACTGCAGAAAATAACCTTGATAAAGCGGTTGTGTCATGGATAGCCTCTCAAACCAAGCTTAAATTTGAAGATTTGAGACAATCCGCATTGAATTTGGCTAAACAGCAGGATATAGAAAGTCGCCTTCAAGTTTTAAATAAAAATTATCCTCGGGAATTTGCTCCCTATTCTCTAGACATCCCACAACGGGCTGATATGGCAAGTGCTTGTATTGCTTGGACTTATCCTTTGGTCAAAACACGAAATTTTCATTACGAAGACTATATTTCGTTGACACCCAAAGTCAAAGACTTAAGTGTTATTGCCAGGGGGAATCAACTTTGTCTTGAAGGTTTAAGCTTTGGTGCTAATTATCAACTTAGTTTTAAAGCGGGCCTACCAGGGGATGGCGTCAAATTAAGTGAAGCCCAAGCCTTGAATCTCTTTATCCCCCATCGCAAACCCGTTATTCGTTTTCGTGAACGGGGTTATATTCTGGCAAGTAATAGCCCTCAAATAGTCCCTTTTGTTGCTGTTAATGTTTCTGAAGTGAAAATCAAAATTATTCATGTGCCTGAGCGTAATATACAAAGCATTCAATCCAACTGGTTCACTAATCGTCTCTCAAGATGGGATTCAGACAATTTGCAAGAAGAGCAAGGTCAAACCCTTTGGCAAGGAACTTATCGTTTCCCAACTGAAATAGATAAAACAGCCATTTCAGGTCTTGAAATTGACAAAATGATTGGCAAAAAGCTTCAACCCGGCGTTTATGTAATTGAAGCACGTGTCGCCGAGAATAGCTATGATAATGATGAATTCGCATCACAAGCTTTAGTGATTAGTGATATTGGCTTAAGTACCTATCAAGGTCCTGATGGCTTACATGTTTATGCGCGTTCCCTGGATTCAGCAAAAGTGCTCTCTGGCGTTGAAATCACCTTAATCGCTCGCAATAATCGTGAGCTTAGTAAACTTAAAACTGGCAGCGATGGTCGCGCGACATTTAACGAACAGCTGATTAATGGCAAAGGTGGCAATACCCCTGCTTTCATCACCGCCTCACATCAAGGTAAACAATTCACTATTTTAAATTTAAGAAATGAATCTTTTGATTTAAGTGACAGAGGAACAAAAGGCCGATCAACAACCGGTGCTGTTGAAGGTTATATCACGACAGAGCGCGGGATCTATCGCCCAGGCGAAACCGTTCACCATATCTGTTTGCTACGCAACACCAAAGGTCAAGCGGTAACTAAGTTACCCTTAACCGTGAAATTATATCGACCAGATGGTGTGATAGCCCAAGAAACAGTACTTCAGGATGTTGGCAATGGAGGCTATACGTTTGACTACCCCATTAGTGGTCAAGCACAAACGGGATTATGGACCGCTGCCATTTTTGTTGATGCTAAAGGCGCTGAAATGAATCATGTCTCATTTGAGGTAAATGATTTTGTTCCACCGCGTATAGAAGTCAAAGCCTCAAGCACCAATCAAAGTGCTACCCCAGGCCAAGCTAGCATGGTAAAGGTGAATGCTCAGTATTATTTTGGACCACCTGGCGCTAATCTAAAGGTGGAAGCAGAATCAAAACTTATCACAGCGACTGATCCGTTCCCTCAATGGAAAGGCTATCAATTTGGTCTCATAGAAGAAAAATGGACGCCACAACGCTTCAAACTTCCAAGCGCTGTTACGGATGCACAAGGATTAGCCTCAATAACGACAAAGATAGATCTGGTGCCCCAAACAACACATCCTTTGCAACTTGAAACAACAGCAACTGTTTTCGAGATTGGAGGACGGGCACAAAGTGCTAAATTAATAACCAACTATTGGCACCAGCCCTATGCCATTGGGATCTCACCCAGATTTAAAGGCAATACGGCAAAAAACAATTCTGAAGCCGTTTTTGATATTATTGCTATCAATCAAAAAGGTGAGCTACAAAAGGCGCCTAACCTGCATTACGCCCTTTATGAAGAACAACATGACTATGTCTGGTTTCGCTCCAACCTTAACTGGCAATATGAAGTGGTCACACGCGACAAAGTCATCGCCAATGGCAAAATCACCTTAGAAGAGAAAGAACCAACCGCACTTAAATTGCCTGTGCAATATGGACCTTATCGCTTAGAAGTTATTGATGAAAAAACCGGTGTTGCCACCAGCGTTCGGTTTTCAGCAGGCTGGTATAGCACTGATGAAGCGCCAGATAGACCTGACATGTTAGAAATGGAATTCTCTAAAGATGACACTCATCCAGACAAAGCAACAGTCTTTATCAAGAGCCCTTTTAGTGGAGAACTCTTTGTGGCCTGGGCAGGTGAGACTTTCCAAGCAGTACATACTGGCAAAATTGGGCAAGAAGGTCTAACGCTTGAAATCCCTATTAAGAAAGACCAAAGCCATGGCAATTATTTGTTGGCCACGGTTTACAAGCCAAGTGATGTTAATTCATCCCAAATGCCAGGACGCGCTATTGGGGTTGCTTGGTTAGAACATAAGCAAATGGCAGTCAAGCATAAAATTGATGTCACTTTAGAGCATCCAGAAATTGTTAAATCTGGCGCTAAAGTCAATGTCACTGTGAAAACCCCAAAAGCGCAAAAAGATCTCCGTCTGGTTGTAGCATTGGTTGATGAAGGCACACTTTCATTAACCAACTTTAAATCTCCAGATCCTTATGGTTATTTCTTTGCCCAAAAGAACCTCAACTTTCAATTACGCGACAGTTATGGTCTGCTCATTAATCCTTATGGTGCACATCCAGGTTCATTTGAAGTCGGTGGCGGCGAAACAGTCTTGTCGCGTGCGCTGACGCAACTCCCAGCGCGCGCCTATAAAGTCGTCTCTTTGTATTCAGGTATTATTGAAGGGAAAGGAAAAGATTCAATCTCAATTCCTTTTAATCTTCCTGCTTATTCTGGAAAACTTCGTGTCATGGCGATTGCTTGGACTGAAAATGGCATAGGCCATGCACAAAGTCATCTCACTGTACGCGATGAAGTCGACCTATACCCTGTTCTACCACGGTTCTTGGCACCTGGAGATACAGCACAAATTCCTTTCATTATTAAAAATGTTGATGCACCTGTTGGCAATTATGTAATGGACTTTAAAACCAACAACAGCGAAATTTCAAAAAAATTCACCTTAAAAAAAGGTGAAGAACTTCGCTTGCCCTATGAACTGAACTTTAATGATAATGGTATAAAAAACATCAAATCCACATTAAAAGGGCCAAACAATTTCAGCCTTAATCGCGATTGGCAGTTATCGGTTCGTCCAAAAGTGCAATCGATATCGCTTTCACATTATGGCAAATTAGATCCTAATGCTTCCCTCACTTTAGATGCAACGTTGCTCAAAGATTTTCAAGAGCAAAACAGCCAAGCCACACTTGCCATTGGCTCCCTACCGGAGCTTGGAAGTGCGGAGTTGATAAAGGAATTGTTAGCTTATCCTTACTATTGCCTTGAACAAACAACGAGCCGCTTATTTGCAACTGCGCTATCCAATACTGAGAAAAAAGAGGAATCCCTGCAAAAAGAATTTAATCAATTATCTTCTTTGCAAAAAATTGATGGTTCATTTTCACTGTGGTCCTTTGGCGGTTCAACCGAACCTTGGCTCACTCTTTATGCCAGTGATGTGTTAAGTGATCTTAAAGCAAAAGGTATTACTGTCCCCGTTGCACTTAATCTTCAGCTGCATCACTGGATTAAAGAAGCTTCCCAAAGGTCCATTCACCAACCTGAAGATATTTCGGTTATTGCCTATGCACATTATATGTTAGCAAAAGAAGGTCAAGGACAATTAAGAACGTTGCGATTCTTTACTGATAGTCATGAAAAAGAGATCGTTATGCGCCACGATATGGCTTTTATTGCGGGCGCCTTTGCTTATTATGGTGATGCAACCAATGCGGCAAAATGGTTTGATAAATCCATCGCCCAAACTAACGATAAATCACAAAACTTAAAATGTTTTGGTTCTGATTTACGCAATACCGCCATTTTAGTAACACTGCTTGCGCAAAGCTCAGAGCATCATCCAAAGCTTATTGCTTTAACACAAGAGCTTGTAGATAAAGCACGGGACGCACATTATTTGAGCACTCAAGAGAAAGCATGGTTAATAAAAGCTGATAACGCATTAAAAGATTCACGTAAAGACTATCAATTTACCTTGGCTCAAAAATCACAAACGGGATCTGCTACATTCAATGCTCACTTTAGCAATGAGGCTTTAAAGAAAACAGTTGTTCTACAAAACACTGGAAAAAACCCAATTTACTATGCACTTTCTTTAAGCGGCGAGCCAATCGATGTGAAAGCTTTACCACAACAAGGATTTGAAATAAAGCGTGCAGTGTATACCCTTGCTGGACAACCTGTTGATATAGAAAATTTAAAATCCGGCGAACTTTATGTGGTCAATATAAAAGGACATCGCACTAAAGAAGGACTCCATCATGTCTTGGTGGTTGATCTTCTTCCCGGCGGTTTTGAAATTGAAAATGCAAAAATAGATCTGCGTGATGATCAACAACTGTCTTGGTTAGGATCTCTCACCAATACGAGTCGGATTGAAGGTCGAGATGATCGCTTTATGGCAGCCTATGAACTTGGCTCTCAAAATGATATTAATGCGGCTTACATGGTAAGAGCTATCACACCTGGTACTTATAGTTATCCTCCACTGTTGTGTGAGGCGATGTATCAACCACAGTATTTTACTTATGGGGATGAGCAAAAAATAAGTATTAAAGCGGGATGATCCTTTGAAACGGCTATCACTTGTTCTCCGCTTTTTTCTTACCCTAATAGCTATGAGTTTCATTGCCTTTTGGATAGGAGATCGCGTTTTACCTCTTAATCTTGACCGCTATCACGATGATTCAACCATGATTATGGCTAATCATGAGCCGCTGCATATATTTCATAGTCGTGATGAAAAGTGGCGGTTACATACAACTGTTGAAGATGTGGATCCCTTATATGTCAAAACGCTGATAGAACGCGAAGATAAATATTTTTGGTCACATCCTGGGATCAATCCTGTTGCCCTTGTACGGGCTGCTTATCAATGGGCTCGCTATGGCCATATTGTATCGGGTGGTTCAACCATCACTATGCAAACGGCAAGGCTGCTAGAACCGCGCCCGCGTAAAATCTCATCGAAATTGATTGAGTGCTTTCGCGCATTACAATTAGAATGGCATTTTTCAAAAAAAGAAATCTTGAGTATTTATATGACTTTAGCGCCCTTTGGCGGCAACATAGAAGGCGTTAATGCAGCATCGCAGGCATATTTTCATAAAAGTGCCCACCATTTAAACCCCAGTGAAGTAGCGCTGTTAGTTGCGCTGGTGCAATCCCCTTCCCGTTTGCAACCTTCCCTCTACCCAGAAAGGGCGCTGCTTGCCAGAACTCAAATACTTGATTTTATGTTCTCAAAGGCTTTAATTGATGAAACCGAAGCTTCACGGTTTCGCTTGGCACCCATACCTTCTAATAAAGCAAAACCACCGAGGGAAATACCCCATCTTGCCTGGAAATTAAAAAAACAATATCCAAACCTTAACAAAATAAATACCACCATTGATATTACCATGCAAAAGCAAGTGGAATTTTTATTACAAAGCTATTCCCGCTTTTTGCCCATCCAATCTAACACTGCCATATTAATAATGGATCATACCCAAAACAAACCCTTGGTCTATATTGCCTCTCGTGATTTTTATGATGAACAATCTAATGGTTTTGTCGATTATATTGGGGCTTTTCGCTCTCCTGGCTCAACCCTCAAACCCTTTATCTATGGCTTAGGTTTTGATTTAGGCTTAGTGAAACCTGACACTTATGTATTAGATGAGCGTAGACGATTTGGTGCTTATTATCCTCGCAACTTTGATAAAGATATTCATGGCGTCGTCAAAGTCCAAGAAGCCCTTGCAATGTCTTTGAATATTCCTGTGGTGGCGCTTTTGAATCAAATTGGTGTGGTACGATTTTTAGGCTTACTCAAAGAAGCTGGGATCTCTCCGCAATTCCCTAAATCCTTTGAAAGCCCAAGTCTTGCTGTGGCTTTAGGCGGCATGGGCATGACGCTAGAACAATTAGTGACACTTTATGCCGGTCTTGCCAGAGACGGCAAAATCATGCCCCTTTCCTATCTTGAGTCAAATGAGTTACCACAACATCATCAACTGTTTTCTGCCCTTGCGGCACAGCAAGTGACAACTATTCTTTCATCCGAAGGTGAATCATCTCGAAAGATAGCAATGAAGACAGGCACCTCTTATGGGCATCGCGATACTTGGGTGATTGGCTATGATGCTCAGTATGTGGTTGGGATCTGGACCGGCATGCCCGATGGCACACCCATGGGAGAAGCGGCTGCCAGCACACTGGTTGTTCCCTTACTCCAAAAGGTCTTTAAAGTGTTGCCTCAAAATGCGCCTCAACTTGCTCACACTCATCCAACACCGACACTGCGTTTGAAAAACTTATCCCAATCTCATGATCATGAAATGTTAGCTAAGGAAGCACCCACTTTACTATTTCCCATTGACGACACCGTGATTGAACTTGAGAAAAGTGGCGAACAATATAAAGCCCTTCCTTTATCTGTCAATGGTGGTAAACGCCCTTATACCTGGCTTATCGATGGAAAACCCATCTCACAAAACAGTTGGCAACAAAAGCATTTTTGGACGCCCCAAAAGCTTGGGTATTATACGATTGCAGTAGTTGATGCGAATGGGAAAGTGGATAGAGCAAACATTGAATTACGATAAGTATCAAATCGCTCTTGATAAAATCCCCTGTAGCTTCGCTGCGGTCCCCTTTGACATCTAGTCCCCGATCTTTTGCAGGCGATTCCAAAGTGGACAATGTCGCTCCCAGCCTACGCTAAGACGCTTCGGCGGGCAGGTCGCGACTTGCATTAAACAAATTACGTTCTAAATTCGGTGTCAACAAAGAGGCGCTTTGCGCCATTCGCCTCCTTTGGTATCAAAGGAGGCTCGCGCTTTGTGCGCGGGTGGATTTTATCTTAATTCTTCTTCTTCGAGATCTTCAACTCATAAGGCCACCCCTGCTCCTCAACAATTTTAGTAAAAAGCATGGTAATAGCTTGCGCTGATGAAATTCCTAATTTCTTTAAAATTGCCTCAGCTTCATTCTTAAGTTCAGGTGTGATTCTCGCTCGAACCGTATCTGATTTAATGGGCGATGATTTTGTTGGCATAAATACCTTATTTTATGTGTTTAAATAGATTTTTATAAATCGTTTAATTACACCCTTTGTCCAGTTGATCTTTCTTTTATCCTATCATAACATGATACTGCAACTAATATTAGTTGCAATCATTGTTTGAAGGTGTATAATCAATGAGTAAGAAGGATAAGTTGGTTGAGCGGTTTACCAATCTTCCTAAGGATTTCACGTGGTCAGAGCTGTCATCTTTATTAAAAAATTTCGGCTTTGAAGAGTTACAAATGGGAAAAACGAGTGGTTCAAGGGCGAGATTTTATAAAGCAGGATATCCGCCAATATTGTTACACAAGCCACATCCTGGAAAAATTTTGAAAGAATATCAAATTAAATACATTAAAGAATATTTGGAAGAAGGGGGTTTTCTATGAAAAGCACTCAGTTTATGCAATATAAAAATTATTATGGCTCAGTAAATATTGATACTGAGAACAATCTACTTTATGGAAAAGTTGAATTTATTCGTGCAGTAATTACTTTTGAAGCGACAGACGCTGAAGGTTTAGTAAAAGCGTTTCATGAGGCAGTGAATGATTATTTAGCTTTTTGCCAAGAGAAAAAAATTGAACCCGAACAACCTTTCAAAGGAAGTTTAAATGTTCGAATTGGTGAAGTCAGGCATCGAAAAGCATGGCTAGCTGCCCAATCATCAGATAAAAGCATCAATGAATATATCTGCCAAGCACTTGATGAAAGTTTTAAAGAGAGTACTCAGCCTATGCAAGCAAGAGCTAAAGCGAGACAGAAGAAATCTTCTGATGAAAAACGAAAATCAGCTTAATTAGGTCGAAGTTGTAGGTGGGTTACTAAGATAATCTTCCAGGGTAATAGCCCACCTCTCATGATCACACCACTTATCATTAATCTTTAAATAGCGCGGTGAAAATCCTTCTCTTTTAAAGCCATTTTTGGCAACCAATTGAATCGATGTTGAATTTCCTGGTTGGATATTGGCTTCAAGACGATGTAAGTCTAACTCCGTAAAAGCTTTATTGAGTAACAATTTCAAACCCTGACTCATTAGCCCCTTTCCCTTGTATGCACTTGATGCATAAAAACCTAAATAGGCGCTTTGAAAAAAGCCACGCACTATTTCACTCACATTAATCACACCCACAATCTCATTGCTTTTAAGATGCACTAGATAACTTTTTTGATTGGGCTGCTGATAGCGCTTATAAAAATCATTAAATTCAAGCGCGGTCTGTGGTGGTTTTACCCAGGGATGATGCAACATTTGACTCTGATTGGTCATTTCAAGAAACGCTTTCTCATCGTTGATTTGTAATTCCCGAATAAAGACTTCTGTCATTTTGAGTGATCCTCATTGTCTAACAAGAATCCGCCAATTTGCGCATCCCACAAAGTTTTATACATGCCGCCCTGTGCCAACAAGGCTTCATGAGTGCCATCTTGAACTATCTTGCCTTCATGAAAAACTAAAATTCTGTCCATATGTAACAATGTTGACAAACGATGCGCAATCACAAGGGTCGTTTTATCTTGCATCAAATGCCATAAACTGTCTTGTATATAACTTTCTGTTACAGAATCAAGCTGACTGGTTGCTTCATCTAAAATTAAAATAGGAGCATTTTTTAAGATAGCTCTGGCAATGGCTATTCTTTGACGTTGGCCACCAGAAAGTTTAACGCCTCGTTCACCTACCAAAGACTCATAACCTAGCTTTAAGTCAGCAATAAACTCATCGGCATGCGCTTTTTTGGCTGCCTCCATGATCTCATCATCATTGGCCTCTAGTCGACCATAACGGATATTTTCTTTCAAACTACGATGAAATAAAGCCGGATCCTGGGGGATCATACCAATCGCTTCACGTAATGATTCTTGGGTTACTTCACGGATATCTTGACCATCGATTAAAATGCGACCTTGATTCACTTCAAACAACCGTAAAATAAGATTCACGAAAGTCGATTTACCACTACCTGAATATCCAACAAGGCCGACCTTTTCACCGGCAGCAATCGTAACTGATTTATTTTCAAATAACACTTTGGCATCGTGATAGGTAAACTGCACCTTATCAAATACAATTTCTCCTTTATTGACCTTTAATGTTAGCGCATTATCTTTATCTTGAATTTCTATAGGCAGCGTTGTGGTTCTAAGAGCTTGCGTGGCTTTGCCCACATGTTTGGAAAATTGAGAAAACTCTTTGGTTAATTGCCATAAAAAATCAACAATCGCGATATTGATGCCTAGCACAAGAGCAAAATCCCCCACTGATATCTCACCTAATTCACGACCTTTGATTAGAAGATATAAAGCGACGCCTTGCACAACAACAAACGAATAGCCATAAATTACCCACATCCAAAAATTCGCCCAGTGAAATTGGGTTTCAGCCGCTACGGTTTCTATGATAACTTCATTAATGACACCTTTTTCATGCTTTTCTCTTGCGAACAGTCTGACTGATAAGATGTTAGATAAAACATCTACCATTTTGCCTGTAATGGCAGAACTCAGTTCTGACCAATTATCGGCAACAGCAGTGAGCTTTTTAGAATAAAATAATGATGCGCTTATGAACAATGTGGTCCAAATAAGAACAATCGCAGCAAATTTAATATCCACTAACCACAGAGTATAAATAGCAAAAACCAACGCAAGTCCATGGCTAAAAAAGCGATCAATCGCAATTTGAATAATATCAGGAACACTATTCACCAAATCATTGACCTTATTAGCAAGGCTTCCTGGAAAATTATTTTGATAATAATGATGACTCTGTTCAAGCAAGTGTCCAAAAATGGTATTCGCTGTTTTCTGCCGCAAACGCGGTATCATTTTTGTGACTACAAAAAAATCATAAACACGAAACGTAGAAGTCATGAGGACAGTCATCGCAAAATAAATGGTAACAGGCGTTGCAATATAAACCCAAATCTCTTGATGTGGATATTCTGCCACGCGATTAAGAATGATCTTCAAAAGATAGGGGCGTAATGACAAATCAACCGCCCAGACAATTGCTACCATCAACATAACGCCAATGGCGCCATAGAATGATCGGATCATTTTGAAAATAAAAGGAAGAATGTCTTTTGGGGGTAATTCTTTATTCATTATACTTCTTTAAATACATCAGATATTTCATAGAGCTTGTTAGAAATAATGCTCAAACCATTTTAGCTTTAGGGTAGGCGTCAAGCTACTTTGAAACAGGAGTGTACATCTTAGTACATGACTGTTTTAAAGTAGCGTAGACAACGCCCCATAAAGTTAAAATGGGAAGAGCATTAAACTTTGCCGGTTTCTTCGGCTTTAAGAGCAGATTGTACTGCAGGTCGCGCATTCACCGTTTCCAAAAATTTTACCAAATGTGGCCAAGGTGTTAAATCGAAGTTTATTTTACCCGTCCATCTTAAAATCGTAAATAAATAAGCATCTGCGGCTGTAAAATGTTCACCCATTAGAAATGGCGTTTTCGCTAATTGTTTTTCTGTAAAATCTAATCGCTTTAGCAGCTTTTCCGTTAAGGTCTTTTTGGTAGATTCGGCTAGATCCGGATTAAAAAATGCTCCAATTGTTTTATGGAATTCTGAGCTAATAAAATTTAGCCATTCTTGTAAGCGATAACGAGCCATAGTGCCTGCGACAGGAGCCATTTTTTTACCAGGGGCTAAGTCCGCAATGTATTGTACAATCACAGGACCCTCGGTGAGAAGTTCTCCACTATCCAATACAAGAGCTGGCACATAGCCTTTTGGATTAATGTTAAGGTAATCTTGTCCTACTTCGGTTTTTTTAGCTTTCAAATCAACCTTTACTAATTCAAATTTTAAACCACACTCACGTAACACAATATGGGGTGATAATGAACAAGCACTTGGTGAATAATATAACTTCATAAAAATACTCCGATTAATAACTACTTTGAGATGTCAATTATATTACAAGAAACTTCGCAAGCTTGAGCTTCCTTCTGATTTTCTACTTGAATGGTAGAATGATTGATTTGAAACTTTGCTTGCAATTGATGAGCTATGGTCTGTAGCAATTCATTCTCTTTATCTTGCGAACTCCTGACTAAATGTGCAGATAAGGCTGTTTCAGAGGTACTGATGGCCCATATATGAAGATCATGGACGGACATTACAGAGTTTAGACTAAGTAAATAATTTCTTACTTGTTCGGTATCAATATGTTCTGGCACCGCATGAAGTATCAGGTTGATAGATTCTCTAAATAAACTCCAGGAACTAATTACAATTAATACTGAAATACCAATACATAATGCGGGATCGATCCATACCCAATTAGTATATAATATAACAACACTGCCAATGATAACGCCCAATGATACAGCGGCATCACTTGCCATATGTAAAAAAGCACCTCGAATATTGATATCTCGTCTTCCAGATAAGAACATAATTGCTGTAAATCCATTCACAAGTACACCCGCGCAAGCTACGATAATAACCGTGTTAGAGTGAATCGCTTCTGGTTGACCTATTCTGATTATCGCTTCCCATCCAATGCCTCCAACTGCAATAAAGAGCAAAACAGCATTGATGAAGGCAGCTATAATGGTTGTATTTTTCAACCCATAGGTAAATCTTTCCGAGGGTTTTAATGAAGAAATATGAAAACCACCCCAAGCAATGATCAGTCCTAATACATCCCCTGCATTATGAAATCCATCGCTGACTAAAGCAACTGAGTTTGATTGTATTCCATAAAATATTTCAGCAGCAACTAAAGTGATATTCAGTAAAATTCCTAAGAGAAATCTTTTACTATAATTAATCTTTTCATCTGTTGGATGATGATCATGATGCATATCTTTCCCTATTAGGATTTAATACTTCCCATTTTGCCAGCATGAAAATCTATGAACGCTTGGCGGATCTCTTCTTCGGTATTCATCACAAATGGTCCATAACGAACAACGGTTTCATTAAGCGGGATCCCTCCAATTAATAGTATTTCAAAAGGTTCCTCATTTTCATTTGGTGCAATAATTTCAACACCTTCACCATCGTTATCAAACATTAACATTTGATGTGCTTCAGAAAGCTTCACATCTCTGATTGGTTTTTTATTAAATAACCCTTGCCCTTTCAATATATAGGCAAAAACATTAAATTCTTTAAGAATAGGTTGAACCCAACGACCACCTGGGGCAATGGTTGCATGCAAATAAAATATTGGTGTGCGCGTTTTTATAACCGCTTTAGCATTAAACGCATCGCCTGCAATCACTCGAACGCTCACTTTTTTGTCTTCGCTCACCCCAACAGGAATATTGGTTGATTTAATTTCTTGATAATATGGCGCAATCATTTTGTCGCTTTTGGGGAGGTTAACCCATAATTGAACACCATGAAGAATACCACCAGCTTCAAGATAATTTTTTTCAGGCAACTCTGAATGCACTACACCACTGCCTGCTGTCATCCATTGAACATCACCTGGTTCTATCTTTCCTGAATGACCAAATGAATCTTTGTGTTCAAAACATCCTGATAGCATGTAAGTCACTGTTTCAAAACCACGATGAGGATGATTTGGCGCCCCTACAGCCTCTCCAGGTTTATTATCCATCGGCCCCATTTCATCAAGGAGCAAAAAGGGATCAAAATCGAGCAATGTTCTGGAGGGAAAAGCTCGATGAACAAGAAAACCTTCTCCTTCATGGGTTACCATCGCGGGGACCATGCGTTGTACTTTACGGAGCTTCAAATCGCTCATGAACGATACTCCTTTATGGCCTATCCTCAAATAGATAGATAAACGTAGGTCAATTATAATAGCACATTATATCTATCAAGATAACATAGTTAGCTAGCGTTTCTATAGCTATGAGAAAATCACTAACTCAAGTTTCTTGCCTTAACTCTTCGGATCTATACTTTGGTATATGGTCAGTTATTAAAAGCTATAAATAGTGCAATTACTGTAAATTTTACCAATGATGATAATGCTCTGCAAATAAAGTCGAGGTAAATCATGTTAAGTGCCCTCTCTCAAAACAAGCCTTATTTCAAAAGATCTCTACTATTAGAACTTGCCAACCATGATCGCTCCTTCGCTGTAAAAGTGCTTGGCAACGAATCCTTATTTGAAACGCTTAGTTTTGACAATGTATTAGGCATAGCCTCCCATCATGAAGTTATTGTTTTACCCTTTTTAGCTAACCCAAAACATTGGGAAAAATGTGATGGTTTAGCATTATCAATCTTAGGTGAAAAAAGTGTAAAGGCCGCTCTTTTTATTTTGTCACAGCCTGAACTTCGCAGAAAATTAGTAGGTCTTGATTTAGCAAGGCTTGGTTCAGGATTACCAACTGTCGCCGCTGCCATTTTACATGACGATGAACTTCGCCCTCTGCTTAAAAGTATTCATATCGCCATGTTAGGTGAAAATGATCTCGCAACTGCCACCCATATTTTGCAAAATCCTGAATTAAGAAAACTTGTCGAGCCCTGCGATTTGTGGCGGTTATGCAAAAATCATCCGACCATTGCAAAAGAGTTGTATGCTGATAAAGCGCTCATTAGGAAGCTCGACGGCGGATCTTTGGCATTGATGGTTGAATATCATGAAGATCTTATTTATAAACTATTAGGGGATATCAATCGTACTGAACAATTAGATCCCAATGCTTTTCCTACTATTGGTCGACGATTTGAAAATATAGCAAGGCTATTATATAGCAACACTGAATATGTGCGAAGAATGGGTGCTCTCGGAGTAGCCAGAATGGCTAAATATCATGAAAAATTTGCACTTGATGTGTTAAAGAATCTCGGAGCAATAGATCAATTTTTAGCTGCCCAAAAGGGTTGTTTTGAACAAATATCAGAAATGCATCTCAGTGTGGCAGAATATGTTTATGCTCATTTCAAAGACAAAATTTCTCTAGATGAGCTAGTAATGATTGGCAAAAGCCATTTATCTATTGCACAAAAAATCTTACTTGATCCGACATTACGTTCTCAATTGACAGGAAAGCAATTAGTCAACCTTGGCTTTCATGTGCCCATTGCCATTGATATTTTAAAAGACGCCGACTTAAAACAGAGGGTCACTGGTCATACAGGTGGTCTTCTTGGTATACATGATGAAAAATTGTCTGAAGTGATTATGTGCGACGACCTTCTCAAAGAAGGTTTGCTGCAACTTGACTTGACCAACTTATGTAAAAACTTTCTTTATATTACGCGCTTAGTGATCTTTGATGCTAATTTGAGAGCAATTGTTAAAGAACATTATGTAGATTACTTAAAAGCGAGATTGAATACCGTTGTTGCTTTGTGCTCTTTTGTGCAATGCTCTTTCAAAGAACTCCAAGTGAATGAAGAAGTTTTTTCTCAGATGGCTAGTTCTACTCCTTATTCTTTTCCTATGTTAACAACGACTCAAAGCAGAAAACCGGTTCCTAAAGTTGATGATGATTTTGTTGCTAAGTATCAGTCGATGTTGCGGACTTAATTATTAATCATCATCGTCATCTTCATGACGCACCTGATAAGGCGGCTCATTAATAATCGGTTTATTATGACGTTTAGCTTCTTTGATTTGGTTGGCTAGTTTTGCATCCCTTTCATCACTTTCTCTTAGTCTTTTATCAAAATAAACATCATTATCAACTGCGCGCAGATTATTTTGCGCATCATAAAGATCTGATTCGGCTCGTTGAATATCATAATAGCGGCTACTTTGTTGAAATTGCCCCCGAGGAAGATAAGCATTAGCGACATCTCTTTGAGCGCGATCCACTTCTCTTTGTGCCCGATCTGTTCTTCTTCTATCTAGATTGATATTTCTACTTTCTTGACTTAAAGAGTGTGATTGTTGATAACGTTGCGCGCTGTTATTATGCTCAATAATCACCAAGGTTCTTCCATCGGCTTCCAGTGGTAACAGGGCTAGTAAAAAAGCAAGCATCAAAACAATGATAATCACACCAATGTGCATAAATAGATGCTTTTTTCTGATCATTACCATACATTCACCTATTAACTCTTAAGTCTTTTAAATAAGACTTAAAAGATGATGAATAAGTTCATTGTACTTAGAATGTGCACCTACAACTAAGTGATATCAGCGCGTTCGTTTCGGTGGAACATTGGGGGTTAGGTGCACTGCTTGAAGTATGAGTGGTTGTCCGGTAGTGTTAGTAGAACTTGCTTTAAATTGAGCAACATAATGTGCTCTTTTATCTTTGCTTTTGTTTTCCTTATCACTATCCTTTTCAATTAGATCGATTAATACTTTATCCATTACTTGTAAGGGCGTATCTTCTCTTAACATTTTTTCAGATTTATTTTCAAAAGCGCTTACTTGTGTTTTCACATACCCTTTTTTTATGGCACTTGGCGTTTCATCAACAGCCGCATTCGCTAACTCTTTCTTAGCAAACAGTCCTTTCCACAGCGAACTCAGCTTATCTTTAACTTTTGACCAAAGACTTCTTTTATATAGAATATTGACTCTTTTCTGATTTTCCTGTTTATAATCTGACTCTTGAAGTTTAGGATAAACCGCTTTCCTCAGGTCTTCCTTTGGTTGTTCAGCTTTTGCTCTACTCTTTGATTCTTGCCAAGAAAGTTTGGTTGCAACAGCGGCACCTACTGCTCCAATAGCAGCTCCTACACCGGCCAACACTTTATAAACCAATGGGGCAACAGGTGCTGCTGGCGTCGCTAGCAATGCTAAAGGAACGACAAAGGCTAGTAAGCTTACAACAGCCACACCTAGACTAATAAAGATGCTTTTAAAACGAACGTTCACACTTTTTTCACGACGATGAAGCTGCTGCTTTTTTTCTAACAGGGTAAATAATCCACCATATTCTTCATTAAATTGTTTTTTAAGTGATTTCTCCTGCATTTTAATCTTTGCTCTCAGGGAACGTTTTTCTTGTGGTGAAATATTTTCAATTTTAGAATGAAGAATCAGTTCACTTAATTCTTGTTGTTGTTTAGCCGTCTTGTTGATAAAGTGATTTCCAATTCTTACATACAATTCTTGAATTTTGTGTGCATCAAAATGAGGCTTTTTGATAAATTCTCTAAAGTCATATCTGATTTTGTCTGGCAAGTCAAACTGATTGATGGCGTGATTAATAGCTTCTAAGTCGGCGAATTGCTTTCGAAGATTTTTTCTTTCTGCTTTTTCTTTTAAATAAACACCGATATTACGGACCACATTAACAACACTGGCAGCAAACATTAAAGGGGGAAGCAAAGCCAAAGCACCAACACAAACAATGATACCTGTCGTTAAGGAAACGGCGGCTGTTAATCCATAACCAATCATGGGCACTATTTTTTGTCTTGTTTTTAAATCATCGCGTTGTGCCAACGTAAGTATTTCATGGACAGCCCACCCAAAACCAACAAAATGTAAAATATTTTTTCCGATATCGCCAACCGCATTAAGCGCATCTCCAAAATCACCGTGCCCTGCCAAGTTAAAACAGTTTTTAACAGATCGTGACACATTTACAGCATTTATTAATAGCGGTACATTTGACATAACAACTCTTACTTTATAAGAATGTAAGTTATCCCTTTATTGTACCCCGGGAGTAAGTGGATTTAATAATAATAAACAGATGTGTTTTCAAGGAGATAGGAAATAATTAAGGTTGAGAAGATACACGATATGCGCCGCCCACGTGCCGCGACTTGTTCGTAGAAATATGAGAAGCTACGGTACGAAGAAATATGAGAAGCTACGGTACGTAGTAGGTCGGAATAATAGATACCGCGGACCCTACTACGCCTAAAAGGCTTCGAAGGACAGGCAAGCCGCGGTAGGTAGAATCTCTAATGATCGGTTTCTGCTTGTTTTAACCAATCTTTTTGAGCACTGCGATAATGTTGTGGTAAGCGTTGAAAGCGATTTCGCATATTGTTGAGCACTTCATGCGCTCGCGGCTGATTGTTTATTTTTCTCAAATGTTGCAAGTAATAAAAAGAAGATTCTAATCCGTGAAAATGACTTTCAAGGCTTTCAAATTCTCTATCGGCTTGTTGCCACATTTTAAGCTCTGATAAAGTTCTGGCATAGAGAAGATGACTTTCAGGTGATTGAAACTGCGGATTTTCTTTTTTGAGATTTTCTAATACTTGCTTTGCTTTCTCAAAATTCTCTAATCCAAAATAGGCTGTTGCTTTATCTAACATTAAATAAGGATCTGCAGCAAAAGCACGTTGGATGAGTAGGTTTTCTAATAGGTAAAGTGCTTCATTAAATTGACCAATTTGACAATAAATTTTAGCTAATTGATGTTGATTTTCAATGGTAGGATGATTTTTCACTTGCATTTGCAAATGCGCTAATGCTTGATAAGGATCTGCTTTGGGTTTAAATCGTCGTGTCAAAGGACGAATATGGCGATAATAAATATCAGGCCCCATCTCAATAATTAAATAGGCCATTGGCCCTATCAGTGGAAATATAAGAATGAGCGCAACAAAATGATAAGGGTAACCCCGACGCAGAGCGTGGACCACACAGAATAATTGCAATAAAACGGTCGCCACAATTGTTAAGATATGCATATACACGCCCCCCAAACATTTATACTAAGTTAACTGAATATGCCGAGTAACTTCAATGTTTAGCAGATGGTTTGCTTAAGCTTCACGACAAAGGGTGTTTGGGTTGCTAGAATTGAAGGATGATAACGCTCTCACGATTAACTAAATATGGCTCAACATTTAATACCCATGATTTAATCAAGGTCTTGGCTATCGCATTGATGTTTGTTGATCATATTGGACTTTATCTTCTGAATGACAATATGTGGTGCCGTGTAATAGGGCGTGCGGCTGCCCCCCTCTTTTTCTTTCTGATAGGCTATGCTGGCAAGCTTCATGTAAACGCCTCTTTAATACTATTTGGCATCATTTTAAGTATTAGCAGTTCATTCATTAACAGCGCCTTTCAAGTGAATATTCTACTTAACTTCATTCTCATTTACACTTGCTTTCGCTTTTTTCCCATAGAACGACTTCGAACAACAACCCGTGTACTGTCATTCATTTTATTTTCTTTAGTAAATGTTTATCTGTATTTCTATATGGACTATGGGCTCCTAGGTTTTTTAATTGCTTACAGCGCGCGCCTTATTGCACTGAAAGATAAACAAAGCGATTATTGGCTTCTCTTAAGTTTATTGGTTTATTTTTTGTGGGAAAGCGCCTACTTTCAGTTTCAAATCCAAGCCTATTATGTCTATACCTTTGCAGCCATCACACTGGGGTTGTATATTCTGATGATGTCCTATCGATTAGTAAGCCTTAATTGTCCTAAACCCTTACTACTACCTGGGCTCCTGATTTCTCGTTATTCACTGGAAATCTATTTTATTCATTTAATCCTGTTGCAGGGCTATACCATCTTGCATTCAAAATAAAGAAGCGTAGAATCCAGGGTTTTTCCATTCTAGAATAATAATCCTAAAAATAACCCTATGCGTCATCTCAAAACACTGTTTTTTGCTTGTGTCCTTATCTTGGCAAGTTGTGCAAACTATCCTAAGCCGGATTTCATCTTTTTGCCCCAGAAGCTGCCACCGGCCCCCCAACTGCAAAATGTAAGGGTAGCCCTCGTGTTAAGTGGCGGTGGTGCCAGAGCACTTGCTCATGCTGGCGTCCTGGAAGTCCTTGAACAGAACCATATCCCCATCGATTTGATTGTAGGAAGCAGCTCGGGAAGTGTAATCGGCGCCCTATATGCTGATAATCCTAACGCTCAACACCTTAAGAAAAAGATTATTGCTTTAAATAAATGGGATTTACTGGATATGAACTGGTTTGCCAGCATTAAAATGCTCTGGCGTTTAACAGGACCAGTCGAAGGCAATGCTTTAAAGATGTTTGTGCAAAAAAATATTAAAGCCAAACAATTTAACCAATTGCAAATTCCGCTGGCAGCAGTGACAACTGACATCAACTCAGGCGAAGCTTTTGTGATCCGTAGTGGACCTCTTGCTCCTGCCTTACATGCCTCAAGTGCCATCCCTATGTTATTTAACC
Organism: uncultured Pseudomonadota bacterium; assembly: GCA_963829835.1. Classification (GTDB taxonomy): domain Bacteria; phylum Pseudomonadota; class Gammaproteobacteria; order Berkiellales; family Berkiellaceae; genus Berkiella. Next base: position 1,660,454 of record CAWHKC010000004.1, on the reverse strand, counting down.
CTGTGCGATTATATGGTAGAACACTGGTAGATGGTGGGGTTGCAAGTCCTGTACCTGTAGAAATCGCAAAACAATTTTCACCTCGTGTGATTATTGCTGTCGATATTGGAACCTCTCCCGATTATGGTCCTGTCAATAGTACTTATCAATTAGCGGCACGCAGTCTACATGTCTCTTATTTTGCACTTTCTCAATGGCAGATCAAACAAGCGGACATTGTCATTCATCCTGCAGTTGATAGTTATGGAATGTTTGATGATCATGCTAATCATGATATGTATGAAGCCGGAAAAGAGGCTGCGATAAAAGCAATGCCGCAGATAAGAGCAGCATTGTCCAAAGCAGCGAATTAATGAATGTAGGGTGGGCAAAGCTCTTAGCGTGCCCACCCTGCGTCAGAAGGAACTTACTTTCCTCTACACTGATTTATCGCCACCATCATCTTACTTATACGCTGTGGATCCAATTCATTCACACACACGCCATCCTTTTTAAAATAACTCCCGATAATAAAGCCATCGGCATGGGGATATAATTCGGCCATATTATCTGGTGTCATGCCACTACCAATTATCACAGGCACCGTACTTGCTTTCTTAGCCGCGATAACATCATCAAGACGAGTTGATTTACCGGTAGCCGCGCCTGAAACAATCACCGCATCCACTAAACCACGTTCGCACATATCTTCACATTCATGAGCAAGACTTATCTCTCCTAAAGGGGCGGCATGTTTCACTTGCACATCCGCCCAGATCTGCACCTGTGATTGCAGCAAACTTTTTAAACGCAACGTATCATAAGCACGTCCTGTCACGATCCCCTGATCGCAAACTATGGCATGCATATGAACATTGACCCGCATAAACTGGGCTTCTATGGCCGTGGCGATACTTAAGGCGGCAAGCGCATCATTGCGCAACACATTAATACCAACTGGTATTTTTGAGACACGAATAATATCGCGTCCAATTGCTGTCATAGCAGCGATAGTTTGCGAGGGAACATTATCAGGATAGAATGGTCTATCACCAAAGTTCTCAATGATTAACGCATCGACGCCCTGCTCATGATACAAAGCACACTCAGCCAGTGCTTGCTCATAAATAGGGGTCATCTTCCCGTTGTATTCTGGAGAGCCAGGCAGCGCTTTTAAATGAATACATCCAATAACCGGTTTTTGTTGAAATAATTTTGGCATGAGTATTCCTTTAGCGTATATACAAGTGACTAATATTTAAGAGCTGGCTGAATGTATGTGTTGCTGATTTTAACTCAAGTTTTAAGTGAACAAATAGAGGGAAAGCACTGATTTTTTTAGCATTTTACTTTGCAAGACTTGACTTCAATTGAATAAATAAGTCTAATGACTAAATAGCCCATTGATTTATCGAATAAGAGGCCGTGTATGACAACTCAAACCTTCCCGTTGTATCTTCGAATACTAAACCTGTTAGGGGCAACTGTACAATCTCTGAAAGTTAAAATGAATCACCTTTGGGAAGGAAAACCAGAACTGTCTGCACAGGAATCCTCTGATAATAAATCCAATAAAAAATGGGTGATTGCTGAAACAACAGACTTAGATAATCAAAATAAAAATGTAATGATGGTTGAAGTAGAATATTTTAATGATACCCAAGCAACCGAACTTCCTTTACAAACTCGCAATTATACCATCGATGGTGAAGATCCTAATCTACGGATCACACATTATCCTTCTAACCGCTTACATTAAAATTCATTTTTTAAGCAAAAAAAAGCAGGCACAAGGCCTGCTTTTTTATTGACTAAAGAAAGATTACATTTTAGGAGCTTCTTTCTTTACTTCAGTTGCAGCAGTTGTTGGAGCAACAGTTGTAGCAGCTGGAACAGTTGCAGCAACAGCTTTTGGAGCAGCTTTTGGAGCAGCTTTTGGAGCAGCAGCTTTTGGAGCAGCAGCTGTTGGAGCAACAGCTTTTGGAGCAGCAGCTGTTGGAACAGTTGTAGGAACAGTTGTAGCAGCTGGAACAGTCGCAGCAGCAGTTGTTGTTTTCTCAGCAGGTTTAGCTGAATTGAATAAGTAACCAAAGGTAAGGTAACTACCCCAACCTTGTGCAGCTTTTTCAGCTTTAACTTTAGCATCGGCATCAGCTTTAGCTTTTTTAGCAGCAAACTTTTCTATGCCATCAATTTGGTCCTTAACATCAAAGCCAAGAAATGTATCCGCTTTTTTCGCCATTTGAGTAACAAATAACTTAAAAGTTTCTACATTTACTTTGTCTAAAGCAACTTGCACTTCAGGTTTCAAAGTATTGTAGAATTTAACCGCATCAGCATTGTCTTTAATTGATTCAAGCTTAGCTTTTTTGTCAGCTTCAGCTTTTGCTTTAGCTACTTTTTCAGCTTCTTCTTTAGCTGCTTTTTCAGCATCAGCTTTAACTTTAGCTTCTTTCTCAGCTTTTTCTTTAGCTAATTTGTCAGCTTCTTCTTTAGCTTTAGCTAATTTTTCAGCTCTTGCTTTTTCAAAACGTGCAGGTGATCCTAATTGAACTTGCATATCTGATTGCGTAAAGTCTCCAAATGCTTTGTCATCAGCAAATGAAGCCAAAAATTCCTCAAATGCTTCTGCTTCCAACTTATTTAAACTTTCTTTCATCTCTTTATTTTCAGAAAGTTTATCAAAACGCTCCATTAGCTTTTTATTCTCTTTGATACGTTCAAAGTTAGCAGGAGTTGTATTGCCGCGAACCTTACTCACTAATTTGCCTAAACCTTTAGCACCATAATAAACTGAGACAGCAGTAACAGCAGCAGCAACAGCATTAGCAGCTACAGCAGCAGGAGTATTTAATGATATTACAGGAATAGAACCATAACCAAAGGTTGCTGCTTTTACTACATCATTAGCTCTGCTATGGGCTAAATAATCGCTTAATTGACATACAGCGTCAATTGTTCCACATTCAGCAGCTTTTTCAGCAGCTTTTTCAATTACTGCAGGAGCAGTAGTGTTAACAGCAGTATTAACTGCTTTTTCAATTACTTTAGGAGCTTCTACAATTACTGCAGGAGCAGCTTCTTGTGCCGTTCCAAGTAATTTTTCAGCTAATTTTGTTGGGCTTAATAGACTCATTATCATTTCCTCTCAAGTTTATGAATATCAAATAACATTTACAAAAATGTTACGTGAATTATATGCTCTTCAGTATTTTGGTCAACTATATAACTGACGTTTAGGACAAGGTGTGCTAGCTACAAGCTAAGTGGCAAAAAAGAGCTGTTTATCAGGGGAAAATGGCAGATAAAGGGTTGCCGAAAATATGAAAAAACGTCTTGTAGGGTGGACAAAGCGTAGCGTGTCCACCAATCTGAATCCAAATGGTGGGCACGCTAAGCTTTGCCCACCCTACAACACAAAAAAAAAGCAGGCTCTGTAGCCTGCTCCACTTTTCACTTGAGAGTGAGAGTGTTCGTGAAAACTGATTTACATCTTCAAGTGAGATAAACCAAGTTTATCTAAAGCTTCATTATATTTTCCAGCATCAGGAATAGCTTTTGGAACAGTTGCATCTTTAGCCTGCATCAAGCTAAATCCGACTAACATTTCCTTCTTCAATTCTTCCCTTCTAGCTGGATTGGCGACTTGTTTTCTAACGCCATCTTGTTCAGGTTGTGCTAACCAAGCTCTGAACATTGTGTCTACTGGCATTGTTTTTGCCGTAGAAGCAACAGGAGCTGCGGCTGCCACAGGCTGTGCTAAAGCATGAATATTTACTTGAGGTCTAACTGCATCCTTTTCTCTTTTAACTGCTGCCGCTTGTAGAGTCAACTTTCGTTGATCGGCTAATAATTGTGGCGCATTTACCTTTGCTATCACTTGAGCTGCTGCCTCTTGAGCATCGACCGGCTTTTTGCTTTTCTCTTGCTCTTCTTCAAGCAATTTCTGTGATCTTTCAAGTTGCTCTTTAGCTTTTGCTAAACGTTGAGCTTGCCCTTGTTGCTCTAAACGAGCAGCTTCTTCACGTTGTGCTTGAGCTTCTTTCTCTAAACGTGCAGCTTCTTCTTTGCGAGCAGCTTCTTCACGTAGTGCTTGCGCTGCTTTCTCTATACGTGCAGCCACTTCCATTTCTGTTTGTTTTTCTTGAGCCAAACGCGCTTCTTCTTCACGTTGTGCTTGTTCTTGCGCCGCTAAACGCGCTTCTTCTTCACGTTGTGCTTGTTCTTGCGCCGCTAAACGTGCTTCTTCTTCAATAAGTGTTTGCTGTTCTTTAGCTAAACGCTCTTCTGCTTCACGTTGAGCTTGTTCTTCTTGTGCTAAACGCGCTTCTTCTTCGTGTTGTGCTTGTTCTTCTGCCGCTAAACGCGCTTCTTCTTCTAGAAATGCTTGCTGCTGTTCTTTAGCTAAACGCGCTTCTTCATTAGGTTGTGCCTGAGTCGATGGTGCCTCTTTTTGTTTCTCTACAACCACTTTGCCATTACGATGCGTTACATAATAAAGTGCACCACTTGCTGCAATAGTTACGCCGGTAATTGCCGCAGCCGTCGTAGGATCAATAGATGCCAACACTTCAGCGGCTTTTTCTTTAATGGTCTCTATAAGATTTTTCTCAATGACTTCTTTAGCAGCTTCAACAACAACAAAAACTTCAGGCCAATAGATTTGACCTATCGTGTTATAAAACAATTTACTGCATTGTTCTCTGCAATAGGGTTCCCACGTTCTCATGGTCTCAGGGCTCACTACTTTAGAAGCAAGCTCCACCACTTTATCTGAACCCAATACCTTGGCAGCAAAATCTACAAATATCATAATGACACCCACGCGAATAGTTAGTTAAATTAATATGCGCCAAGGATTAACTAAAAGCACAGGTAGATCAAGGGCATAAAAGGGAAATATGATAAAAGGCGCGTTTTGCGCGCCAAAGGGCAGAAAATAGCTGAAATTACGTGGTAGGAAGTGGGTTTAAGGTCTGTGCCAAACGCCCATATTGATCATCTAATCGTAGAATATCATCTTCCCCAAGATAGGCGCCCGATTGGACTTCTATCATCTCTAAGGGGATCTTGCCCACATTCTCAAGTCGATGATTTACACCAATGGGAATGTAGGTCGATTGATTTTCGGATAATAAAAAGATTTCTTCGCCTCTTGTTACACGGGCGGTGCCTTTAACAACAACCCAATGTTCACAACGATGATGATGACGCTGCAAGGATAATTTTTCTCCAACAGCAACCGTGATCCGCTTAACCTGAAAACGTTCGCCACTATCAATGGATTCATACGATCCCCAAGGACGACTGACGCGACGATGAAAAGTGACTTCCTTGCGTTCACTAACACGCAATTTTTCGACGACTTGTTTCACCTCTTGAGCATGGGCTTTATCTAGCACCAACACTGCATCTGGGGTTTCTACAATCACAACATCTTTCACACCAACAGCAACCACTAAGCGTTGACTGGCATGAATTAAACAATCTTGGGTTTTTTGAGCGATGACATCGCCTGTGCAAACATTTCCATTGGCATCTTTAGTACACAATTGCGCAAGTGCATCCCATGCACCCACATCATTCCATGCACTTTGTAAGGGGACAACGGCGCCATTGATGGTTTTTTCCATCACAGCATAATCAATGGAATCGGTCGCACTGCGTTCAAATTCACCACTATCAGGGCGAATGAAATCGATATCAAAACTAGCATCATCAATAGCGGCTTTTGCTGCATGAAACATACTAGGTTCATGCAACATTAATTCTTGTAAAAAATTACTTGCTGAAAATAAAAAGATCCCACTATTCCACCAATATTCTTTGCTTTCGAAAAAAGTTTTCGCTTTTTGTGCGTCTGGTTTTTCAATAAATTTGGCAATCTTAAAACCATTAAGCGATGGTAGTGGTTGTCCTTGTTGGATATACCCATACCCAGTTTCGGCAGAAGTTGGACGTACGCCAAAAGTCACAAGCTTGCCATTTTCTGCTGCTTTGAGGCCTTCTTGAATGGATTGTGTAAAGCCCTTCACATCTTCAATAACATGATCGGCCGGTAAAACCAATAACATGACATCGTGATCGTATTGCGCCAAGGCGTGTACAGCAGCCAAGGCCACTGCTGGCGCTGTGCCTTTAAAGGAAGGCTCAAGAATAATCGAACATTCAGGTTGCTTGGATTGCCTAACTTGCTCTGCCATTAAAAAACGATGCTGTTCATTACCCACCACAATCGGTTTAGCGCAATGAGGGAGGTGATTTAAACGAGCTAAGGTTTGTTGAAATAAGCTCATGTTTTGAAAGAGTGAAATAAACTGCTTGGGATAAGCCATGCGTGATAAGGGCCATAAACGGGTACCGGAACCCCCCGCCAAAATCACTGGTACAAGCATCTGTCTCTTCCTTATTCACAAAACATGCCATGAGCATTTCATCGTAGCGTTAGGCTATGAACTAAGCAAACACTTTTTCAGGGATTAAGATGGTAACTAACATAACGGACTATAATTTCCATTGGATGGGGGTAGGCTTACCGTTTTGATCAATTGCGACATAAGTGAAGAGTCCTTCGGTGACCTTGAGAACGGATTCATCGGCAACGCGCTCTACCCAAACTTCCACCCCAATCCCAACTGAGGTGTTGCCACGCTTAGCGATGTGGGCAAAGCAGGACACCACATCACCAACATAAACCGGGCGGATAAAAGTCATGCGATCAATAGCCACTGTTGTCATGCGGACACGACTACATTTATGGGCCAATATGGCACCGCCTAAATCCATTTGCGAGACTAACCACCCACCAAACATATCGCCATAGCGATTGGTATCGGCTGGCATGGCAATTGTTTTGACGACCAATTCACCTTGTGGGTTAGTTTCCATGGTCTTCTCCTGTCAGTGGCTGTAATATTCGACGCGTTGCTGAAAATTGGCTACCAAAACGGTCAAGGGCTTCTTGTCTCACTTTCGTCGCATTATGCTCAAAATAGTGTTTTAAAGCGTCCATAGAGGCAACCTTATATTGAACACTATAGCGACTTTCCATGTTTGTTGCAGTCTCTTGCTCCAGCATCATCTCTTGAGAGAGGGTCGCAGACAAAAAACCCCATTGTCGACACATTTCTTGGATATGCGCTTTGAGCCAACTTAAGTATTCTTGTTCAATGGTTTGTGCTATTTTCAAGTTGACTTCATATATAATAGCCATTGGGTAAAGTGTCCCTTTAAAAAATAATGATAAAATCTATCTCACATAAAGACAGTTTCCTAAATAAGCGCACTTCGGAGATCGATCCCCATTCATGGCGTCTTATTCTTATTTGTCTTTTTTTTCTGTTATTCACTTCGTTAATTATCAGCAGATTGATCCAATTACATATTTCACATACTAACTTCCTACAAGCACAGGGAAATGCGAGAACGATTCGAATCGTCGATATCCCATCCTATAGAGGAATGATTACGGATCGTCGTGGTACCCCTTTAGCAATTAGTTCGCCAGTACACGCTGTGTGGATCAATCCCCAACATTTTAACCCAGAAAAAGAGCAACAGCAGCAGCTTGCAAAGTTATTAGGATTATCCGTAGAAAGCCTGATTGAAAAAACATCGCAACATCCTAATCGGGTTTTTGTCTATCTCAAACGCGGTATTGCGCCAGATGTTGCTGAAAAAATTAAAGATCTCAATATTCAAGGTTTAGGGCTCAAAAGAGAATTTCGTCGTTATTATCCAACAGGGATGCAAAGCGCTCAGCTGATTGGTTTTACTGATATTGATGATCAAGGACAAGCCGGATTGGAAATGACTTTTCAAGAAGCGCTCAAACCTATTATTGGTAAGAAGCGCGTACTGGAAGACAGAACCGGCCGCTGGGTACAAGATATTGATCATTTGCAAACACCGCATTCAGGGCAAGATATTGCCCTCAGTATTGATGTGCGCATTCAAGGTTTTGCCTATCGTGAACTTGAAAATGCGATTGCACGTTATGGTGCAAAATCTGCCACCTTGGTGATGTTAGATGTGAGAACCGGTGAAGTGATTGCGATGGTCACGGCACCCTCATTTAATCCAAACAACCGTCAAGATTGCCATGGCAGCGTGACACGTAATCGTGCAGTAACCGATCTCATCGAGCCTGGCTCAACCATTAAAGCTTTTTCAATTGCAAGCGCCTTGGAAAGCCGCCTGTTTACACCAGAAACGTTAATTGATACTTCCCCTGGGATCTATTACGTTAGCGGACACCCCGTAAAAGATCATCACAATTATGGTACGCTCAGTTTAAAAGAAGTCTTGAGTAAATCTAGCAACATTGGCATTAGTAAAATCACCCTGGCTGTTCCCTCAGAACAATTGATAAACACCTTTAGAAAATTAGGTTTAGGAGATAGCATTAAAACGCCGTTTCCGGGTGAGCGTCGCGGTATGCTGCCCGCCCCCCCCAAAAATCCTTTTATTCATGCAACCATTGCTTTTGGATATGGACTTGCGGTGACGCCCTTACAAATAGTGCATGCTTATGCCACCTTAGCCACCAATGGCGTGATGCACCCGATTTCCTTAGTTAAAATAAATGATATGAATCAGGTGAGCGGGGAGCAAGTTTTACCTGAAGATGTTGCCAAATCGACACTCAACATGCTCACTGAAGTATTAACAACCCAAGGTACTGGTTCAAGAGCCAATATTCCTGGTTATAAAACGGCCGGCAAAACAGGTACCACTCGCGTGGTGGGTCCACAAGGTTATGATCCTAATCGTCATATCGGGTTATTTGCTGGCATTACCCCTGTAGATAATCCCCGTCTAGCCACCATTGTGGTGGTAGAAGAGCCAAATGAAGCAGCTTACTATGGCGGCTTAGTGGCAGCTCCTATTTATAAAAATGTGGTCAGTAAAGCACTCCATATCCTGAATGTGCCACCAGATAATACCAAACAGTCTTAGTCTCTCTACTTCCTTCTAACCTTCCGCACTTTATCTGATGCTATAGTTTTAGAATAAACATTACGATAAATACATATATCCCCATCTTTGCTGATCAGTGCTGTAAGGAATTGCGTATGAAAAAAGCAACACAACCCTCTTCGGATCCTTTTGCTCAATACTTCAAGGCTTATCAAGAACTTGCTTCTAGCCTTGAAAAATCCAAGTCTGCCGAAGATATTTCGCTTTTAACCAATAAAATTAATAGTATTTTGCAATTACACTATAAGGCAATTATGTCTTATTACGATAAGCAGTATCGACAAATACTGGATCATATCGAAGAAAACAATAAACGATTTGAGCATTTAGCGCAAAAAACTACCGCTAGAACCAATGAGTTTCTTGAGCAATCCGTGAAACAATCTCAACAAATGATGCAACAAAATATGTCGCATTTTAAGGAAATGTTTAGTAAAGAGCCTAAAGAAATGCTTGAAAAAATGATTTCGCAAGCGAATGCGAACATGATTGAGCAAACTAAGCGTTGGAATGATCTCTATAGCAAACAGCAAGAAGATACTCAAAAGGATATGGAATCCATTAAAGAGCAAGCCAAAGTGTTGTTAGAGAATTCTGAAGAGCTCAGACAAGATGCCCTGGCTAAATATAAAGAACTTGAAAAAACCGTTCAGGAATTTTTGTCTAAGAAACAATCAGAGCTCAAACATAAGAAAGATATTGAGAGAGGTAAGGGCGGACACTAAGCTCCAATTTTTGTAGGGTGGGCAAAGCTTTTAGCGTGCCCACCATCTTAAGTAAACGGTGGGCACGCTAAAAGCTTTGCCCACCCTACGTCAGATAGAATATGAGTAGTTACACTAAATCACCCCATACCCTTCAACCCCCACAATCCCCATTTCCATCCACTTGATAAATTCCATAGTTGCATCATACTTAAATATATTGTAAGTTCAGGTACATTACATTCAATTTTTTGAGAAAGAATGAGCATATGAGATCTTTCACTGTTAATAAATCGACAAATAAAGGGTGGCGTTGGCGCAGCCAATTCGCACGTACCATTTATTTTGTTCAATTTATTAAGAGGATCACCTTATGTCTCACCGCATCAAAACAATCTCCCTTATTGCGCTTGGCTTAATCGCCCTTCTTGCTTCTTATTTCTATTCTTCTCATCATCCTTCAAATCAACTTCCTAAAATAGCTATTGCAAACTGGGGTCCACATGCTTCCTTGCACGAGTCTATTGCCGGAATCAAAGATGAATTAGAACGATTAGGGCTCAAAGAAAATCAAGATATTCGCTTTGAGATTAGCGACGTCAATTTTGATTCTTCTTTAATTATGCAAATGTTAGCGAAATTAAAGGCTAATCAACCCGATGTACTCGTTGCAATCTCCACTCCTGTTGCTCAAGCAGCTAAAGGAAGTGTTAAAAACATCCCCATTGTATTCTCAGACATTACTTCTCCCGTAGAAGGTGGATTATTACAAAGTGAAAATGAGCCCCAATTTAATCTCACTGGTGCCTCAGATAAACAAGATTTAAGAGCTTTTTTACAATTTGCCAAACAAATTCTCCCTGAGGCTAAACGGATAGGTTTGCTTTATTCAACAGGCGAGGCTAATGATGCGGCTTTAGTAAAAATGATGCAACAAGCAGCAGCTGCACAAAATATGGAAGTGGTGTTAGTGCCTATTGAACAAGCCAAAGATGTTGGGCAACGTATGCAAGCCTTTAAAGGCAAAGTCGACTTTATTTATGTTGGCGTCTCTGGGGCCATTCAACCCTCACTCCCTATGATAGTATCCCTTGCCAACAAAATGCAGATCCCTGTTTTTAATGCTGATTCAGATGCTGTCAAAAATCATCAAGTTTTAGCAAGTTATGGCGTTTCCTATTATCAAGTAGGCGTTAATACAGCCACTATTATCTACCAGATTTTACAAGGTAAGGATATCTCGACTATTCCCCCCCTTTATCCAAAAGTATCAGATCATCATGGATTTATTAGTAAAAAGGTCGCTTTGAAATTTGGTATACCGTTGCCTATCCTTGCAAATGTCACGGTGGTGGAGTGAATCATGTTACAACTCCATCGACTTGTTAAATCATTTCCATCAAAGGTAACGCCTATCTTAAATGGGATTGATCTTACCCTTGATAGGGGAGATTTTTGCGTTGTCATTGGATCTAACGGTTCTGGAAAATCGACCTTACTGAAGACCTTATCTGGAGAATATACTGTAGATTCAGGAAATATCACGCTCAATAATAAAAATATCTCATCACTCTCAATAGCATCGCGGGCTCGTTATATCAGTAGCGTTTCTCAAGATGTCACGCTAGGCACTACCTCTGAACTGACTTTGCTTGAAAATTTCTGTTTAAGTGGGCTCAGGGGGAAAAAAGCCACTTTTTCAAAATTTAATCGTCAACAAGATAGTCTCGAAGAAAAAATAGCGAGCCTAGGACTTGGATTGGAAAAATATCTGCATACGCCTCTTATCGCACTCTCAGGGGGGCAACGCCAAATGATAGCTACCATTATGGCGCTGCATTCCCATCCGCAGTTACTATTACTGGATGAACATTGTTCGGCACTTGATCCCAAAACGCAATTAAAGGTCATGGCTTACACCAACGAAATGATTAGCGAGCAAGGGATGACAGCTCTGATGATAACGCATCATTTGAGTGATGCTATACGCTATGGAAACCGCCTTATCATGTTGGCTGATGGCAAGATTGTTTTAGATCTCAACGCCGATCAAAAGCAGAGAATGACGGTTAACGAACTGATCGATTTATTTCACACCTTTGAAGATAACCGATTAGTTGAGGGAGATCTCACATGCTAGCCATGTTACAAGAACTTTTTCAAGCAGGGGTTGTTCAGGGATTGGTCTTAGCATTGGTAGCTTTAGGGGTTATGATCCCTTTTAAAATCATCAATTTTCCTGATTTGACCGCAGAAGGATCTTATCCCTTAGGGGGAGCACTCTGTGCAAGTTTACTTATTGTAGGCTGTCATCCGCTGTTAGCAACAGTTTGCGCTACTGTTGCTGGTGGTCTATTAGGCATAGGTACCGCTTATGTCCATTTGCGTTTTAAAGTGAATACGTTGCTTGCAGGTATTATTCTTAGCACCATGGTCTACAGCGTCAATCTAAGATTGATGGCCAAACCCAATATTGCGCTATTTGATAATATCACCCTTTTTTCTGGGCTTTTCGAACAAACTTCTTTTAAAATTGCCCTTTTGCTAGTCATCAATATCGCTATCATCGGCCTGCTCTATCGTTTTCTTATTTCTGAAAAAGGTTTACGTTTACGTGCGGTTGGTTTAAATCCGCTGTTTGCACAACGTCAAGGAATCGCTTTACCTCCCTATATCTTATTAGGTCTGTTTTTAGGTAATGGTTTAAATAGTCTTGCTGGCAGCTTAATTGTTCAAATTCAGCAATATGCCGATATTGGGATGGGCGTAGGCATTGTGATCCATGCGCTTGCTGCGTTAATGATAGGCATAAGCCTTATTGGCACCCAAACCTTATTAAGACAACTTTTAGCACCCTTTATTGGAGCCCTCATTTATCAACAGATCCAAGGTTTAGCGATGGCATTTGGCCTTGCGCCTTCTGATTTAAAATTAATGACCGGTGCTATTGTCTTGTTAGCCATAAGCTACCAATTCAAAACAAAAAAGGCTATTGCCACATGAAGCATAACCTTTATTTTTGCGGGCATTCTCTTGGTCTTATGCCAAAAACAGCTGAGCTTCATGTTAAAGAAGCTCTTGAGCAATGGAGCCATCATCAAATTACCGCTTGGAACAGTGCAAATTGGCTTGAATTACCAAAACAGTTAGGACATAAAATTGCGCCACTGATTGGTGCTAATGCCAATGAAGTGGTTGTGTGTGATAGCACCACTGTCAATTTAATGAAGTGCTTACTCAGTGCTTTGGAACTTAATAATTCAAGGCAGATTATTTTGACTGAAAAAAATAACTTTCCAACCGATCTCTATATGGCTGATGCTGTTGCCAAATTGCGTCAAGTCACTGTTAAAACGGTTGTAAGTGAGAACTTAATCGAGTCGATGAACGAACAAGTTGCCGTGTTAATGTTAACGCATGTCAATTATCGCACAGGCGCTAAATATAATATGGCACTCATTAACCGTCTTGCAAAAGAAAAGGGTATTTTAACGGTTTGGGATCTTTCTCATAGTGTTGGCGTGATGAGGCTTCATTGCTCGCAGCTGGATACTGATTTTGCTGTGGGTTGTACTTATAAATATCTCAATGGCGGACCAGGTTCCCCCAGTTTTATTTATGTGAATCAAAAACACCATCAGCAAGCATCTTTATTGCATGGCTGGATGGGGCATGCTTCTCCTTTTTCTTTTTCATCCCACTATCAGCCAGGAAATGGAATCGCTTCATATTTGCTTGGAACACCTTCTATTCTAAGCATGAAAGCCATAGAAGGCGCCCTGCAATCATATGAGAATTGTGATATGCAAGCGTTAGAAAAAAGGAGTCACTATCTGACTTCACTGCTGATTGAAAAGTGTCAGCAAGCATTACCTGAATTAGAGTGTCTATCACCTACTGAGCCAACGCAAAGAGGCAGTCATATTGCCTTTACACATCCGCAAGCGCAAGCAATCGCAAAAGCCTTGATTGAACGAGGGGTTATTATTGACTACAGAGAACCCCATCTTATCCGTTTTGGGATATCGCCTTTGTATAATACTGAGCAAGATATTGAGCAAGCGGTTGAAATATTGACCCCAACGTGCCGCGACTTGTCGAAGGTAAGGCAAGCCGCGGTACGTAGAGAATAGTTAGACTATCTGAAGAGGGTCTGGATTATTAATATAGATAATTTGAGGAGGCGTTCCATCAGTGCCTAAATAAGCACCGACACTCATTCCAATGAGAGCACCTGGAATTGCAGGAAGGCCGCCCATAAAAAAGCCGGAAATTCCACCGACCCAAAATCCAATGGTGCCATAAACCATAACACCAAGAAAACTACCACCACTAACGACTTTTGTTTCAAGAGAATTTAGTTCTTTCATAACGGTACTACCTATTTTTTTGACAAGTCAATTTTTACAAACCAAAACTGGCATGTCAATTAAATATAAGCGTAGTTACAGCGTTCCAAACATTCTATCGCCAGCATCGCCAAGCCCTGGGCAAATATATCCGCGTTCGTTCAAACATCTATCTAAACTCGCCGAGTAAATAGTAACATCAGGATGCTCATCAAAAAAGGCTTTTAATCCTTCAGGAGCCGCCACAATGCACACAAAGGTAATACTTTTTACTTTATGTTTTTTCAAGGTGCTTACCGCACGTATAGCCGAACCACCCGTCGCCAGCATGGGATCACATACATAAAAATGACGCTGATCACTGTCTTCTGGAATTTTAAAATAGTAGCCTTCAGGTTGTAAGGTTTTCTCATTTCTGAACAATCCAATATGACCCACTTTGGCTTGTGGCATTAACGTTAATAAAGCATCAACCATACCAACGCCTGCTCGTAAAATAGGTAATATCACAGGTGATGGACCTGCCAGAAAGGGAGATTGAAACTTTTCCATTGGGGTTTCAATTTCAACTTGGGTTGTACTCAGATTTTGAGTGGCCTCATACCCTAATAGTAAGGTAATTTCATGCACTAATTCTCTGAATAATTTATGATCGGTTTGGCGTTGGCGTAACAAGGAAAGTTTACCAGCAACCAGTGGGTGAAAGATTTGATAGAAGTTTTTGTAGACTTCGTGTTGTTTTATCACACTCATGATAACTTCCCTTTAGGGTTAGTTAGGGTTAATGATAGATTGATCTATCTTCTAATAATAAGGTTGCAGCGATGCTTGCTTTATAAATGATGAAGGGATCACTATGGTTTAAACCTGCCGTGATATCTTTGATATGCGGATTGTCATGACCAATTTTTTGCCAGTATTCGGCTAAATTTTGAATGGATTCGCGTAAGAAAACCAGGTACTCATTAAATGAGGTTTCTTTATTCATTTTTATTTCGCTCATACAAAGCTCGTCCCAAGTCCGATCAAACCGCCAAAAACGCCACCCCAGACCACTAACCATCCAAGATGTTTGCGGATCATTTTTTGAATAATGTCTTTAACCATATTCGGTGTTAAATCAGCAAGGCGTTTATCAATAATTTGAGTTATTTTTACTAGGAAATTGTTGTCTTGCTGTTGGAGGCCTGATTTCTCCAACATCACTTTGTGTAAATTTTCATCAGATAAAATTTCTTCTACCGCTATGCGTAATTTTTTCTGAACAGGTTCTCGCAGCGGCTCAACCGCTTTTTGTCCACCCATCATGAAAAAGGCAGCGCCAAGCTTTGATTCAAATATGGCTTCAACTAAAGCGCTATACATTTTGTCATAATCAATCGCATCAGCAATTTCTAGCCATTTTTCTTTGTCCAATGTCACATTTGACATCACTGCATTAATATTTTCTTGCGTGAAAAATTCGCTCATCACCAAATGTTTAATCCCTGATTTGAATTCCTCAAAACGTGCAGGTATAACGCCTGATCCATAAAGAAAAGGGATCTTCTCAAACAACATGATAATGGCAATCCAATTGGTCAGCGCACAAGATAAGGCATAAAAACCAACATTACCCAAAATATATTGATAAGGGGTGTCTATAAAGCAATAACTCAAACCTACAAGGATGGCTGCAATAGCATTAGTAAGTAAGCTCTTGTTCAATGCAAGGTGTGAAAACTGCGCAGAATTTATCATGCTCACCACAAAATGTTGAGGGGTTTCAAAAAGTTAGAAGAGTGTATCAAATAGAGGTCAAATTGTATACTGTAAAGAGGATAGGCGGTGTGTTACTACATATTGAGCTAACTTATGTCTTCTGCACGCTTTGATTTTTTGTCATAAAATCTCTGATACCCACCACCCCGAGGATATACACTACTATTATTTAGTGCCACTTTCTTTCTTGCGGCTTTTTATCATTTCTAATTCTTTTTGCATAATATGCTGAATTAATCTGTCCATATCATCTTCTCGCATCGCGACAAAATCGACATTAATGCGATAGGGTCTATCCTCTTTATTTTTTTTGTGATGCGAAATAAGTTCGCAGCCAATCACTGTGCCATAGCTTAAAATGTAAATTTGTTCTGGCACCAATACCATTTCTATTTGGATGTTTTGGCCTTTTTTTAATTCTTCTTCAACCATAAAAGCTATGCCACAAGCGCTAATATTTACTTGTTGCGGTGTTTCTTCTAATAAAGAACCGCGCGATGCACTCATGGGTGCTCCTCTGGCAACTAAATTAATTTTGCGGTTTAACATCTTAAGAACACTTGCTAATTCTGGCTGTCTGGGATTCAAATTCTGAATGATTGCCGTAATATCTGACTCTAGTGTCAAATATAAACGTGTGGGATCGGGATATTCCATCTCCCCCATCATAAACTGTTTCATCCTTTTTTCTTTTTCATCATGAGTCAATGTTCGCCAGGCTAAAATAACCTCATCATCTACTCTAAAGTAGCGACGGCGTTCTGTTGATTTCATGTAAACTCCTTTCTTTTTTAGTCTTTATTCATTGATTGACTGATTTTGCAGGTGCTGGTGCTGGTGCTGTTGTTTTTGTTTTCACATCTTTATTGATATCTGTCTTTTTCCCAGATTTTTCAGGATTTTCTTGAGGAGTAGCATTTTTTGCTTTAAATCCTGGTGGTTGATTAACCAATATTTCTCTGGTTGGCTGTTGAAATTGCCCGCGCATACTTTCAGGAGCCACATCAGGGGCTTCTTGGATCCGTGGGTTATCATCTTGGGTTAACACAATTTCTACTCGGCGATTACGGCTTCGATGTTCATCAGTATCGTTAGGGAATAGAGGCTGTGTATCTGCATAACCTGAGACAATAATCCGGTCTTTATCAACGCCATCCTCATATAATTGATGCGCCACTGTAATAGCGCGTGCCGATGATAATTCCCAATTAGAGCGAAAGCGAGGAGTGGAAATTGCTTTATCATCGGTATGCCCAGAGATGGCGATATTACCGGGAATTTCGTTAAGCAAATAAGCTATTTTATCTAAAACAGGTATAAATGTTGGGTTTAAAGAATCATCACCTGAAGCAAACGATCCACTATCTAAAATCCGGATAACAACGCGTTGATCTTTGTTAAATATTTTTACTTTTCCTTCATGAATTTCAACAGACAATTGCTTAGATAATTTGTCTGTGATTTCCACTGCGTTTTTAGAGCGTCCCATGTTTCCGTTACCAGGACCTTTCAATTCTTCTTCACCTTTCTTGTGATCGGGATGATCTTTGGGATCAAATTCTAATGTTTGATCCATATCATCAATAGTAGATTGACGAACTTCATTCATCGCGGTTGGTCTTGGTTTTCCAGGTGAAAACTCTCTGGCAACAATGCTGGTTCCTTTAGGGATTTGATAAGCCACCACCTCTCGTTGTACACCAAAGGCCTGCTCTAAAGAACCACCCACTTCTTTAAATTTTGCGGTATCTTGCTCAGAGAATGAGAGTAATAATACGAAAAAGCTCATCAATAATGACATCATGTCCGCGAACGTAACAACCCAGCCTTCTCCGGCTTTCTTGCCATGTTCAACAACATCTTCGTCATCATGCTGCGTCATTAATGCTTGATCCACGCTTAGAACGAGGGAGATAGTTTTTTAATGCCTCTTCAATAACGCGGGGATTTTGACCCACTTGAATACCCAGAAGTGCATCGATCACCAAGGATTTAGAAAGACGTTCTTCGTTACTACGTAGCTCCAATTTTTCAGCAATGGGCAGCGCAACCATGTTTGCCAAAACCGCACCATAAAAAGTCGCTAACAACGCAACCGCCATTGCAGGACCAATGGATTTTGGATCGCTCATGTTTGACATCATCATGACAAGGCCCATCAAGGTTCCTATCATTCCCATTGCAGGGCCCGCTTCACCAATCGCTTTAAATACTTTTTGCCCCCACATATGGCGTTCAACGGTTAAATTCATCTCTTTACTAAGAATCTTTTTCATGACTTCTGGCTCATGACCATCGATCAGTAATTGAATCCCTTTTTTCATGAATTCATTATTAATTTCTAATCCTTCCAAAGACAGTAAACCGCCCTTGCGTGCGGCGTCGGCTATTTTAACGGCTTCTTCAATGATGGCTTCATGGCTGTATTTTTTAAAGAAAAAAGCACGTCCTGCGACCTTAAAAGCCCCCAGAAAACGTTTAAATCCAAATTTCATTAAGGTAACGACCGTGCTACCACCGAAAACGACGATAACAGGATGCATATTCATGAATAGCTTGATGCTTCCGCCTTCCCCGGCGATTGAGAAGTAAAGAACGCATAAACCGCCTATTAGACCGAATAGGGTTCCAAAATCCATTTGTGCTCCCACTGTTCATCCGAACAGCAACGTCAAACCAAAAAAGAATGATAGTTATCTATGATTCTAGCTCTATCTACGAGTCTGTGCCTTGATGAGGAGAGGGTTCATCTTCGTCTTCCTTTGAAACTTATAAAGCTAACTCGTTATATTTTAGTTTCAGGCGCGGCGTCAAGCCTTTAAGCAACAGGAGTGTACATCTGAGTACATGACTGTTGTGAGAAGGCGCAGACAACAAAGCATGAAGCTAAAATAGGACGAGTTGTCCTTGCCCATTGACCCAGGAGGTTGTCTAGGATAAGTTTTTGGTTTTCCTAATATAATTAAATCCAGTGGCTAACAAAAAAACTGATTCTACCGTCCCCGATTTTGAAGGGGCACTCAAAAAGCTCGGTTCCATTGTTGAAAAAATGGAAGGTGGCGAACTAACTCTAGAGCAAGCGTTGAAACAATTTGAACAAGGCGTCACCTTGGCTAGACAATGCCAGCAAGCTCTGCGCGAGGCAGAGCAACGCGTTCAAGAGCTGATTGGGGAGAATAACGCTCCTACAGATCCAGAAGTAGAAGAATAACCTTAGGAATGTTATGCCAATTCAAGCACGACTGAATCGTTGCCAAGCACAAATGCCAGCACTCCTTGCACGTTACCTTCCTGCGGCAGATTTAAACGATTTATATGCTGCTATGCACTATGCCTGTTTAAATGGAGGCAAACGCCTGCGCCCTTTGTTGGTCTATACCACGGCTGAAATCTTTGCCCCAACAAACGACGCCATTGATGCCATCGCGGTGGCTATTGAACTTATTCATTGCTACTCACTTATTCATGACGATCTCCCCGCCATGGATAATGACGATTTACGTCGTGGCAAACCCACCTGTCATAAAGTCTACGGGGAAGCGACTGCTATCTTGGCCGGAGATGCACTATTGAGTTTGGCCTTTGATATCCTCTCTAGCACCGAGCATTTCCCAAGCATTAATGAGTCAACCATCTTAAAAATTATTAAGCAATTTGCCGTTGCCAGCGGCGGCTCTGGTATGGTCCTTGGACAAGCAATCGATCTTGGGGCAGAAGGTAAAACACTCAGCATCGATGAATTAATTCAAATGCATCGCGCAAAGACTGGGGCTCTGATTGCAGCCAGTGTACAATGTGGCGCGTTAGCGACCGGCAAAGCATCAGCAGATGATATAACTGAGTTAAATAAATTTGGTCAGGCCATAGGCCTTTGTTTTCAAATACAAGACGACATATTAGATACACTGGGTCACAGTGACATTATGGGTAAACATCCTGGGCAAGACGTGAAAAAACAAAAATGCACTTTCGTGACACTATTAGGTTTGGAACAAGCTCGTGCGCATGCCATAACATGTCACCAGCAAGCCCTTGCAAGCTTAGAACACTTTGGTGATAAAGCATCTTCTTTACGCGCTCTTGCCGCTTATATTATTGAGCGCAGCCTATAATGAGTATTATTCATAGCATCAATTCCCCAAATGATCTTCGAAACATCCCAGCATCACAATTACCTGAAGTTGCTGCTAGCATCAGACAATTCATGTTAGAAGTACTAAACCAAGCAGGTGGCCATTTAGGCGCTGGCCTAGGAGCCGTAGAACTTGCCATTGCTTTGCATTATGTCTTCAATACGCCTGAAGATCGTTTGCTTTGGGATGTAGGACATCAAGCCTATCCACACAAAATACTCACCGGAAGACGAGATAGTTTACATACTATTCGTCAAAAGGATGGTCTAGCCCCTTTTCCAAGACGTGAAGAAAGTCCTTATGATGCCTTTGGCGTAGGTCATTCAAGTACTTCTATTAGTGCTGGTCTTGGCATGGTACTTGCGAACAAACTAAAAGGTTTAACTCATCGTGTGATCTCTGTGATTGGCGATGGCGCTATGTCCGCAGGCATGGCATTTGAAGCTTTAAATCATGCAGGTGACCTCAAAGCAGATCTCTTAGTCGTGCTCAATGACAATGATATGTCGATTTCTGGTAATGTCGGGGCACTTTCGAATTATTTTGCCCGCATCTTATCAAGCAAACTTTATACTTCCATGCGTAAAAGTGGCAAAGATGTCTTAAAACGCATTCCCCCGGTTTGGGAGTTTGCGCGTAAAACAGAAGAACATCTCAA
Source organism: uncultured Pseudomonadota bacterium (assembly GCA_963829835.1). Taxonomy (GTDB): domain Bacteria; phylum Pseudomonadota; class Gammaproteobacteria; order Berkiellales; family Berkiellaceae; genus Berkiella. The sequence continues at coordinate 1,639,891 of CAWHKC010000004.1, read as the reverse complement.
AGGTATGATTGTCCCTGGTACTTTATTTGAAGAAATGGGTTTTAATTACATTGGCCCTATTGATGGTCATGATCTCAATACATTAGTAAAAACGCTTCAAAATGTGAAAGATCTCAAAGGTCCGCAATTAGTTCATACGATTACTCGTAAAGGAAAAGGTTATCCACCCGCTGAAGCCGATCCCATCAAATACCATGGGGTCACTAAAGGTTTTTATCAACCTACTGCTTCGACAACTGTTTCAAACGCAAAAACCAAAATGCCAACTTATTCCGAAATATTTGGCGACTGGTTATGTGATATGGCATTACAAGAACCACGCTTAGTGGCAATCACGCCAGCCATGTGTGAAGGCTCAGGCTTAGTGCGTTTTGCTAAAGCCTTTCCTGAGCGTTATTTTGATGTGGCCATAGCAGAACAACATAGTGTCACACTTGCAGCAGGTTTGGCTGCCGAACAAATGAAACCCGTTGTTGCCATTTATTCTACGTTTTTACAACGTGCTTATGATCAACTGATCCATGATGTAGCACTTCAGAATTTACCCGTTTTGTTCGCAATAGACAGAGCAGGTTTAGTGGGGGGCGACGGGCCCACGCATAATGGCGCTTTTGATTTTAGCTATCTTCGCCCCATTCCCAATATGCTAATTATGGCACCCAGTGATGGTAATGAATGCCGTCATATGCTTTATACCGGATTAATGGCTTGTTGCCCTGCTGCGGTTCGTTATCCACGCGGAAGTGGTCCTTTGGTAACCTTAACTTCACCCTATGAAGCACTGCCTATTGGAAAAGCACAAGTTAAGCGTCATGGCCAACACATCGCCATTTTAAGTTTTGGTTCAATGCTAGAAGCTGGGGCCATTGTTGCTGAAAAATTAAATGCAACTTTAGTGAATATGCGCTTTGTAAAACCTTTAGATGAAGAACTCATTATAACATTAGCCAAGAACCACCAAGTAATTGTCACTTTAGAAGAAAATGCAGTGATAGGTGGTGCAGGTGAAGGCGTCAATTCCTGTCTGCTTGCCCATGGTTGCCAAAATCAGGTAATCAATATTGGCATTCCCGATCATTTTGTTGAGCATGCACTACCAGATGAAATGTTGGCAAGTTGTGGTCTTGATCCGTTGAGTATATTAGCCAACATTCAAGAAAAAGTCAGAAGTCACTCTTGTAATGAGATGGTTTCTCCATTAGAGTCTCCTTGATAAATTCAGAACACCAATTTTAGGGTTGAATATGATGAATGATCCGGTCGCCGATATCCAAAGTAGCCCAGATTGGCGCAATATGCCGGTTAACCGTGTTGGGATCCGGGGTCTTAGACACCCTATGATTTTTGAAGATTTCACGCCTTCACGCGGTTTATCGCGTCAACATGTGGTTGCACGTTTTGATATGTTGGTTGATCTCCCTAAGAATGTAAAAGGCACCCATATGTCCCGCTTTGTTGAAATCCTCAACGAAGAAGAAACAGTAATGAGCGTTGCAACAATTCCCCATTGGTTAGACACAATGGTATCAAGGCTCAATGCCAATTACGGTTATCTGCAAGTAAATTTTCCTTACTTTGTCAAAAAGTATGCGCCTGTTTCTCAAGCGGCAAGTTTAATGGATTATGATGTTAGCATTCGTGGTATTTTAGACGGTGAACAATGTCATACCTTTGTGACAGTGGTTGTACCTGTTACAAGCCTTTGCCCTTGTTCAAAAGAAATTGCTGACTATGGCGCACATAACCAACGATCGCACGTCACTGTTACCGTACGCGCCACTCAAACACTTTCTCTGATTGAAATTATTCAGTTAGTTGAAAGTAAAGCCTCTTGTGAACTCTATGGCATTTTAAAACGTACCGATGAAAAAACCGTTACCGAACGTGCTTATGATAATCCCAAATTTGTCGAAGATATGGTGCGTGATGTTGCCACTTCCATCGAACAACTTGAATCCGTGATGGGCTATAAAATCAGCTCAGAAAACTTTGAGTCTATCCATAATCATTCTGCTTTTGCAGAAATTGATAGATTGTGGGTAACAGAAGAAGTTAAAGCGAAAAACATACTCGAAAAAGTAACCACTATTTAAAGACCCAACGTGCCGCATTAAAGCTCCAACGTGCCGCGGCTAGTCCGCGGCATCCAAAATACTATAAATCAAGATCCTGGATGCGCGAACAAGTCTTGGCAAGTCGGACGTAACAACTCATCGCGATATCAATACCAATCATCAATCAATTAACGCAGAAAGTTTTAATAGTTAGTCGCATAGTTTACAATTGCGCTCGCAAAGTCTATCTCATCACTATCTATTGTCGGAGAATTTTTATGCGTTCATTATCAACCCAAGAAACGTCAGCTGTTTCTGGTGGCTTTACAGGCCAACAAGCTGTCGTCACTGCTGCTGCTGCGGCTGGTGGATACCTTAGTTATCAAGTTGCTTCTTTCTTTTCACCTCTTTCTACTGTCATTGGTACAGTAGGAACCGCAGTTACTTTAGGTACAATCTGTAGTATTCCTTCGCCAATCGTGGGCACAGTGGTATGCGGAACTGCCGGCGCTGTTGGTGGTTATATATTTAGTTCAACCTTAGCAAGCCTTGGTGCCTTCGGTTTAGGTGCTGCTGCTAGTGGATATGCTGCTTATAAAGCAATGAGCTAATTCCTCTGTCAATGAATAAACCTCGTCTTGATGGCGGGGTTTTCCTTCCCAAATCAATCGTCTCATCATAGAATGAGTATATTAAGCAAAGGACATAAGAAGAGAGATTCATGGAAGGACAAGCGCAATTAATGGAACCCTATTTGCTTTTAAAATCACTCCATATCTTAGGTGTGATACTTTTCTTAGGTAATGTCATTGTCACAGGATTTTGGAAAGCTTTCGCCGATAGATCCAAAGATTGGCATATTATCGCCTTCTCACAAAGACTCGTCACTTATACCGATCTTATCTTTACCACCATTGGAGTGTGCCTTATCGCAGTGACTGGCATTTTAATGGCAAAATATTATGCTGATTATCAACATATAAAATGGTTACAGTGGGGGATTAGTTTATTCATTGCTTCTGGGTTAATTTGGTTAATCATTCTTATCCCTTTACAGTTTAAGCTCAGTAGCATTGCCAATAAATTGAGTGATTCGCAAACGATCCCACTAGAATATTGGAAATATGAAAAATATTGGATGGTGTTTGGCGTTATCGCCACTATCCTGCCTTTAATGAATTTATATTGGATGGTTTTTAAACCGGTTTAAGGCACTATGCTTATACCTCAAAAAGTAACTCAATTATTGAAGGATATGACACTTTTATTTTCAAAAAGTGATTCTGAGTCTTACCTTAAAAAAAGAAAAGTGCCAGAGTATATTCGTTGGGTATCCGAACAATCTCATCTGCTTGATGACCAAGATGAAACTAAAAATAAATTTTTAAGAAAACTGCGAAAAGAAGCCTTCCCTATCAAGTTGTTCTTAGAAAAGAATCCAGACTTAAATATCAACGCAATCCAACTTTCCTATAGTAATGAAAGTTGGGATGCCATGTGTTTTATTCAAAGAACACTATTCTCATCGAGAATGTATTACATTGAGGTAACTGGTACCAGAGGTTATAACGGCGATAATGTCCATTTGAAGATATATCGAAATCCCACCCAAGAAGGGCAAAATAGCTATAGCGACAATGCGCTGCAAGAAGATGTTCAAGTCATTAAAGATAGAATAGAAAAAAAATCACTCAATACGCATTATGATTCGGATTATATTTTATTGGTATATTGTGAAGTGAACGATTCATCAACAGAAAAATTTGATCTTCTCATTCAAACGTTGATGCAAGATACGGCTTTTAAAAATGACCTTGCTTCAAATATTTTCAAAGCTATTTATATTATCCAATGGGATGGTCAGCATGCTTATTCAAGTAAAATCAAATAACGATGTCAACCATCGACCATCATCATGATTATGATAAATATCCCTATGAAAGTAATGCTTTAAAACAAACTCACCCCAAACATCTTTTTGCTTTAGGGCAATGTTCGGGATTACATCCCATTCCAGTTGAAAATGCACGCGTGTTGGAACTAGGTTGTGCCAGCGGCGGCAATATTATACCGATGGCTTTTCATTATCCTCATGCAACTTTCACCGGCCTTGATTACTCAGGAAAACAAATTGATATTGGCAACCTAGATATTAAAGCATTGAAACTTAGCAACATCACATTAGTTCATCAATCAATTTTAGATTTTAACGATACTAATCAGAAATTTGATTATATCCTTTGTCATGGTATGTACTCGTGGGTTGAAGAAGCGGTTAGAAAACAGATCTTAACCATTTGTCATGATAATTTAGCAGAAAATGGCTTAGCTTATATTAGTTATAATACCTATCCTGGCTGGGTGATGGGGAATACACTTAGAGATATGATCCTCTTTGCCACAAAGGATCTTGCCTCACCTGAACAAAAGATTGCCCAAACACGTGGCTTACTCCATATCTTATTAGAAACCTTATCACATGATCCAACGCCTTATGCTAATCTTCTTCTTAACGAAGTTAATCTGGTTTTAGAACACTCTGATAATCAATTGATCCACGAACATTTAGGTCAAGCACATTACCCTTTTTTCTTTTTTGAGTTTATGGAACACATTGCTCAATATGAACTTGCTTATGTATGTGATGCCTCATTCTTTGAAAAACTAAACGACACCCACCAAGAAAGGGATCTGTTGCAAAATCGTCGCTTTCGCAGTAGCTTAATAAGCCATCAAAACAGTGTCAGAACTAAGCATGCATCGCCTAAAGAATTTAAAAGCGTCTATACCGCGTTAGAGCCAAAATTTACTCATAAAACCTTCAACGACAAGCCCCTCGCTTGTCCCCTTGTTCGTTATATGGCAACAAAACAAGATCATGTTACAAATCGTTTACATGAGAATATACGCCTATCGCCTATTGCACAAATCATCATACCCTACCTTGATGGTAAGCATGATGTCCCTGCACTTACCCTTATTATCAAAAACGCCATCGCCGAGGATTCCCTAATCCAAGACGAAACTGCTATCATGAAAGAAATCGCTATTCTCTGCAAAGAAACCTTAACATTAATGGCACAGCGAGAATTGCTAATCCAGAGGACGCTACCGTGACCTATAAAAGCGCGAGTTTACCACCAGAAATTCTTCGAATAGTAAAAGACAAAGGTACCGAATATCCTTTTAGCGGTGAATATGACCAAACCGATGCCCCTGGTACCTATCTATGTCGTCAATGTGGTTTGGCCTTGTTCCGCTCACAAACAAAATTTCATTCTGGCTGTGGCTGGCCAAGTTTTGATCAAGATATAGAAGGTGCCGTCAAACGTCTAAAAGATGCTGATGGCCAACGAACCGAAATTTTATGCATGCGCTGTGATGCGCATTTAGGACATGTTTTTCAAGGTGAGAGAATGACGCCGCTCAACACGCGTCATTGCGTTAACTCTTTAAGTCTTGATTATGTTTCAGATTTAACGGTTGAAGACACAGAAGAAGCAATCGTAGCGGGAGGATGTTTTTGGGGCGTTGAATACTTATTCAAAAAATTCCCTGGTGTATTAAAAGCCGAAGTGGGTTATAGCGGCGGCCATAATGCTAATCCTACTTATGAAGAAGTCTGCTCAGGACAATCTGGTCACTTTGAAGCCGTTCGTGTTGTTTATAATCCTAAAGTAACAACTTACGAAAAAGTCATAAAATATTTTTTCGAAATTCATGATCCCACCCAAGCCAATGGTCAAGGTCCTGATTTAGGCGAACAATATCTGAGTGTGGTTTTTTACTATAACGATGAGCAGAAAAAAATCACCGAATCCCTTATCAAACAGCTTGATGAAAAAGGTTATGATGTTGAAACCCAAGTGTTACCAGTTAAGCCTTTTTGGAAAGCCGAAGAATATCATCAAGCTTATTACGATAAAACCAAAAAGCAACCTTACTGTCATCGATATGTTAAGAGATTTGATGATTGAGATAATATCTCCCTTTGTAAAAGGGAGATGCCGCTCTTGCGGCAGAGGGATTTTCTCCGGATAAAATCTTAATCTCCAATTGTCTCGGAAAACAACTGGATGACGACTACGCCCGTCACAATCAAAGCAATCCCCATCATGGCCGGTATATCTAAGGTCTGTTCAAAAAGAAAATAAGCGCCAAGCGTCACAATAATAATCCCCACCCCTGCCCAAATGGCATAGGCAATACCAACTGGAATCACACGAAGAGCCAGCATCAGAAAATAGAAGGTACAACAATAGCCAATCACAACAATGGCTGTTGGGATTACTTTGGTAAATTCTTCCGATGCCTTCAACGCATTGATGGCAATCACTTCCCCTATTATTGCCAGTAGTAAATAAAAATAATGCATGTTCACCTAACGTTTTTATCAATTCAACACTATAGCTTAGCAAAGATAATGACGGATAAAGTTACAGGAGTCTGATGAAGAAACAGTTAAAAAATTAATTCATTTCATAATTTTTCCGATATCTTAAATATGAAGCATCAATAAATTCTTCATGATGCTTTTTGATCAGTAGTTTTACAAAAAGGTGGATATATGAAAAATACAATTTTATTAATTTTGATTTCATTATTAGTTGTTGGTTGCTCCTTTGGAGGAAGCGTAGGTTAATCTATTTTTAATAGGGAGTTTTTCTTCATGATTAAGTGGAATAAGATAGATAAGCCGCCAAAGGTGCAAGGGCGTTATTTGGCTGTTGTGTCAAACGCTCAAGTGCACATTTTAGATTACGTCCATGGGCATTGGTATGGTTACCCATTTTATTCTGGTAAACATATCAATGTTACCCATTGGATGGAATTACCCAAACAACCTTTATCCAAAGATTGGGTATACGATATCTAAAATTCTAGTCTAAGTTTATTTAACACTAAATTATTAGTATTAAATAAGTGGGACTTTTATGAAAAGTATTATTTTGTTGCCATTATTTTTTATTGTATTACTCTCAGGGTGCACAAGCTTAACACCCGATCCCGATACTAATGGATATAGCCTCACTTCTGATTTTAACAGGCGCTATATCGATAATTATTATGCCGGCGATTACTATATATCCGAATATTATATTGGCGATTACAATCGCGGCTACTGTAGTGATGGTTATTGCTATAAAAAGCGTTAATATAAACAAAATATTAACAATCGTTGCTATTTGACTAGATAAGTGTTAAAAAGGGCCATTCATATCCGATTTTAGAGGTTCAATATGAATCCGGGCCCTTCATTTGAGAATCAACAACTATTCGTTGACCTTTGCAGAGAATTTATTGCAAATGGTGATATTAACCCCCATTTTGAGGGGAAAATCGACGCCGAAGAAAATTTAGCTGACTTTATAAATAACGTACCACTCGATACAGTCGATTTTAATGCTGATATTAATGGCAAACCAATACTATGGTCTCTTGCTCTCATCGCTGTTAATAGTAAACGTGAGAATGTTTTAAAAATCATTTTACAAAAAGCCGACCTAAACAAAATCAATTTTAATGCAACTGGCTACTATGGCGCACTTGGTGATATCTCTATCATCTGGTTAATTGCCTGTTTAGCAAGATCAAAAGCCCAATGCTTACAAACCATTGTCGAAAGAGCCGATCTGACTAAAATAAAATGGAATATAGGATTAGGATCTGAGAATGTATCCACTTTATGGATGGTTGCTTACGCTGCAAATAATAATACTGATGTTCCTCTCCAAGTCATTTTGGATAAGAAAATTCCCGATCTTGATTTGACTATAAAGCCTAACGGCGGGCGGAATAAAGATCGCACGGTAAAAGATTTAATTGATAATCGTGCTAAAAAAGCGGCTGATAAGCATCCAGCGCCAAGTAATGATCATTATCAACCGCCTTATCAAAACCCAGTATTTGTGCCATTTCAACTACCTCCGATTCATAATATTTGGCATGCGGCCTTTGGGCCACCAATGGCACCAGTGGCACCAGTGGCACCAATGGCACCAATGGCACCAGTGGCACCAGTGGCACCAGCGGCACCAGTGGCACCACCCCCACCGCCGCCGCACTCACCAAAACGTTATCAGTTGATGCTAAGTATTCTTGCTGGCGCATTAACAGCAGCAGTGCTTGCAACACAAACTTGGCCTATTCTGATTGGATGCGCATTGGCAGCGAGCGCTTGTACATTTATTACTTTAAAAGCACGCAGCCATTGGTATAATCAATCCATAGCGACATTGCCACCCAAAATATCTCAATTACCGATTCTTGAGCAGAATGCTTATCTAGATGGTGAACGGGCAGCAACAAGTATGACGCATTACTTCAAATCATTCTTTAGAAGTAATGATTGGCGTCACCCTTCTACTTTTGGCGCGGGTATGCAAGAAGTGTTTAATCAATATTACAATCCCGCTTATGTGAAACGACCTAAATAATAAATCAGATGGATTAATTAAAAGGATTTCAAATGAGTTTTACCTTTAAAAACAAATGGCAAGAATTTCTCTTTCTTGCCATCACTTTACTGGCCTTTATCACTTTTTATATTGAAACTGATATCTATACGCCAAGTTTTCCAGAAATGGTTGCTTACTTTGGCACTGATGCAGACACCATTCAAAAACTGCTCAGTATGAATTTTTTGGGATTATGCCTTTCAAGTTTATTTTTTGGTCCCGCTTCAGATGCCTTTGGTAGAAAACCGGTTTTATGTACCGGCTTATTTATTTTTATGGCAGGCAGCATTGGATGCGCACTAACAGCCTCTTTAGATTGGATGATTCATTTTCGTTTCATCCAGGGTTTAGGCTGCGGTGCAATTGTCAGTGCTGGCCTTGCGACCATTTTTGATGTGTATCCACCTGACAAATCCGCGCGTCTAACCTCGGTGCTCAATGGCACCGTCGGTGGCTTAATGGCCTTAGCACCGATGCTCGGTAATTGGATTAGTTTAGCGTACGGATGGCGCTATAACTTCTATTTAATAGCGCTCTTAGCAACATTAACCTTTGCTTGCAATGTTTTCTTTACAAAAGAATCTTTAGCCATAAATAAAAGAACGCCGCTTCGCTTGGGAACTGTTTTTAAAAATTATGGCTCATTATTGACTAATTTCCCTTTTATGGCGCACAACCTTATTTGGTGCTTGATGTTTAGTGTGGTAATTGTATTTATAGCCAACCTATCATTGATTTTTGTTGATTATTTAGAAGTGCCTAAAAGCATATTTGGCTATTATCAAACTGCCATTATGGGTGGTTTTTTTGTTGGCAGCATGTCTGCGGCCTATTTTATTAAAAAAATTGGCATGGTAAACACCAAAATTTGGGGCAGTCTTGCATTTTATTTCGGTGTTTTTGCGTTACTGTTCCTTTCCATCTTTGATATCAATACCCCAATGCTGTTAATTATAGTAATGACACTGGCAAGCTTCGGCAGTGCTTTGTCGATAATGGCCTATTTCTCTTATGCGATGACGCACATTGGTGAAAATCTGAAAGGTTCAGCGATGTCATTAAACCAATCTTTAAGACTATTTCTATCCTCAGGCTTGGTGTGGGTTGCAGCTAATTGGTTTGATGGCACCACTAAACCAATGAGTCTTATTGCGCTATTTTGCGCTCTGGTTTGTGCAACACTTTACTTTATGTTGTATCGTCGGAAGCAACATATTGTTGCTATAGCTAATTAGACTTAGACCGTAGGGTGGGCAAAGCTTTTAGCGTGCCCACCATTCAGAAGCCATTTAAGTCGGTTTTACATTAACCTTCCCTTCTTCTTTCTTTTTCAATTCTTCAGTCTCAAACACTATCTGTTCCTGGGTAGTCCTTCGGCGCCATGTTCTTGTCACTTCATCAATCACCATTCCATGATGTTCAGGCAGTGGTTTCATTTCTTCTTTTAAAGGGCGATCACCTTGAGACACCAACACCTCGAGATTTTTGCCACTGGTTGTTTTTTTAAAAATCCGTTTTGCTATATCAGCATGGCGGTCAGTAGCTAACATATGATCAAGTGTTGCTGAATGCTCTGGGTTTAGATGATCATGATTTTCAGCTAGTTCTTTTGTTGCAGCTTCAGCTCTTGCTTGCAAGTCTTGTGATAAAACTGGCCCAGATGAAAGAGTATCCTTTTTATCATCAGCCGTCACTGCTGCTGGTGGCGACGACGGGCTAATAACAATGCATGGTACAGTGCTTGGTGATTTATCTACGACAGGTTCTGTCGGTGAAGCTTGAGTTGCTGTTTCATCGTGATGATGATGGTGATGATGCTTCTTTTCTTTTTTCGTGCCTTGCGCATCAGTTATTTTATCATGATGATGACGTTTTTTTTCTTTTTTTTCGGTCTCACCTGCTGCCATTGGATCATGTCTATGATGATGGTGATGATGTTCTTTCTTAGCTTCGGCCTTAGCTGCTGCGCCACCTTTACTCATATCTTAACTCCTTGTAGTGAATCAAAGCGCACCTTAATGAGAACGAGGTTAGGGTGTCAATGCTGATCTTTTTATCAATGCTAAAATAGGATAAGCAGCTGGATAAAACTAGTGCTTTTTATGACATTTAAGAATGCTCGCTATCCCTTGTGTGCTCAACTAAATTTAAAGAGTAGCAATCAAAATCTGATAAAAAGGCCCCGCATGGATGCCATCCCTTGGACAAAAGAAGAATTTAAAGAACAATTATTTAAATTAGAGCATCGCTATCATATTCATCATCCTTTTCATAAGGCGATGCATGAGGGCAAACTCACCCGCGAACAAATTCAAGGATGGGTTGCCAACCGCTTTTACTATCAAATCACTATCCCAAAGAAAGATGCCGCTATCATCGCTAATTGTGATGACATCCTCTTTCGTCGTGAATGGATCAAAAGAATTAGCGATCACGATGGTAGTGTACTTGATGAAGGTGGCATTGAAGCCTGGTTACGTTTAGCAACCGCATGTGGGTTAACGCGTGAAGAAACTTTATCTCTAGAACATGTTGTACCAGGAGTTCGCTTTGCGGTAGATTCTTATTATCAGTTCGCTAAAGAGCGCCCTTATCAAGAAGCCGTCGCTTCATGCTTAACGGAACTATTTGCTCCCACTATCCATCAAAAACGTCTTGATACCTGGCCCCGGCATTATCCTTGGATTGAAGAAAAAGGTTTAACCTATTTTCAAAAAAGAATCAAACAAGCCAATCAAGATGTTGAATTTGCGCTTAAATTTACGCTTGATTATTGTGATACCAAAGAAAAGCAATTACGCGCCATACAAATCCTCAACTTTAAATGTGATATTTTATGGTCAATGTTGGATGCCATTGCATCAACCTATGCGAATAAAAAATATAACATTGCACCTCCCTTTAAGTTAAGTTGGGAGAAAGCGCAAAATGCCTTTGTGCTACTTTATCCCGAAGGTATGGTTAAATTAAACGAATCTTCAAGTCACATTTTGCAGCTATGTGATGGCTCAAAAGATCAAAATGAAATTATACAAGTGCTTGAGTCAGAATTTAAAGAAGCTGATCTTAAACAGGACGTTATCGATTTTCTGGAGCACGCTCATGCAAAAGGTTGGATCAATCAACAATAATTCTCCGTTACCTTTATGGGTAATGCTAGAACTCTCCTACCGTTGCCCTTTGCAATGCCCTTATTGCTCAAATCCTATGGATTTTGCCACAATCAAAAATGAACTCACAACCGAGGATTGGATCCGGGTTATGCGCCAAGCGCGTGAACTTGGCGCTGTGCAATTAGGTTTTTCCGGCGGCGAACCGCTGGTAAGACCTGATCTAGAAATATTAATCAAAACCGCACACGATTTAGGCTTTTATACCAATTTAATCACCTCAACGGTGGGCATGGATGAAAATCGTCTGTTAGCAATTAAAGAAGCTGGGATTGATTCTATTCAAGTAAGCTTTCAATCAAGTGACAAAGCACAAAATGATTTTATTGCAGGCACAGATGCATTTGATCATAAAGTAGAGATGATAAAAAGAATCAAAGCATTAGGGATTTCCATCACCTTTAATATGGTATTGCACCGCTTAAATATTGATGCTTTGTCAGATCATTTAGATTTTGCGATAGCACTTGGCGTTGATTATATCGAACTGGCCAATACCCAATATCTTGGCTATGCCTTTGCTAATCGTAAAGCACTACTACCAACCCTTGAACAGCTCCAAGCGGCTGAACAAGTTGCAATGCTCTACCAAGCAAAATATCAAAATAAACCCAAGATATTTTTCGTTGTCGCCGATTATCATCAAAATAGACCCACTCCCTGCATGAATGGCTGGGGAAGCACTTTTATTACCTTTACACCCGATGGTCTGGCGCTACCCTGCCATTCAGCCAGAATCTTACCCAATATCACTTTTCCCAATGTTAAAGAACATTCTGTTAAAAGCATTTGGCAGGATTCCACGCTTTTTAATCAATTTCGCGGTTTTGAATGGATGAAAGAACCTTGCCGTTCTTGCCCTGAGAAAGAAAAGGATTTTGGAGGTTGCCGTTGCCAGGCTTATTTATTAACCCAAGATCCTTGCATGGCTGATCCGGTGTGTGATTTATCGCCGCATCATCAGATTATATTGGATGCTGTTGCTGATGCCTATCAAGAACCAAATGATCAGCAGTTGATTTTTAGAAACTCAAAAAACTCACGGTTAATTTCAACGTCGATTCAAATTAGTAACAATAACTAATATGAATAGAACATCGCCCTATGCCATTCAAGTAGACAATCTGAGCAAGGCTTATGCAGATAAAACTGTTTTAAATCAGATGACGCTTTGCGTAGAACCTGGTCAATTTGTTGCTTTATTAGGACCTAATGGTTCAGGAAAATCAACGCTATTAAAAATTCTCTGTACTTTAATTAAACCTACGCATGGTACGGCTTTTGTTAATGGATATTCTATCACCGCATCGCCTGTTAAAGTTAGAGACTCCTTAGGATTTGTTTTTCAATCAGTTCCTTTGGATAAACAGCAAACAGTGATGGATAATTTATTGTTTTGTGCTGCTTTATTTGGTATTTCCAAAAAAGAGGCCTCTTTGAGAATTTCATTTTTGTTAGAAATATTTAAATTGAAAGAATATTCGACAATGCAGGTTAAACATTTATCCGGAGGAATGCAACGGACTATCGATATTATTCGAAGCCTTATTCACAAACCTCCTGTTTTACTATTAGATGAGCCAACAGCCGGATTAGATAACGAACATCGCAAACAATTGTTTACTCATTTGCATGATTTACAAAAAGCAAACCCTGTAACCATTCTATTTACTACCCATCACTTTGAAGAAGCACAGGTGTGCAATCAGATTTTCTTAATGAAAGAAGGTAAAGCGATGCTAGGAAATAAAAATGATATTCACAGCCGCTAGCGCTTTAATAATAAAGGATGTTCGTCGCATATTACGGCAAAAAATGCGCCTGGCTGGTAATTTGGTTCGGCCTTTACTTTGGTTGCTGGTTATCGGGACTGGCTTTAGTAGTATTATTCCCTCCGTTGATAATTATCCTTATCAAACATACCTGATGCCCGGTCTGATTGGGATGGTCTTATTATTTGGTGGCACATTGTGTGCTTTAACAATGGCTTTAGAAAGAGATTCAGGGACCATTCGCTTGCTACTGATTGCACCTTTTTCAAGAATATGGATTATCTTGTTTCGAGTGATAAGTGCCGCCATCATCGCTACTATTTATGCAGCTTTGTTAGTATTGATTATCACTCCTTTTCATTTTATGCCGCCCGATGTCAATTATCCGCTCTTTTTATTCAGTATTATTTTAAGCGCGCTCTTATGGGCTTCTTTTGGCATGTTCCTCGTCGTGCTATCAAAAAGCATGGAAAATTTTTCACTGATTATAAATTTTATTGTTTTTCCGTTATTTTATTTAAGTGGTGCTTTATATCCTTTGCAGCAGTTACCAAAGTCAATGAAATACATTATCCAATTAAATCCTTTTACCTACTGTGTTGATTTGATTCAACATGGGATGGGAATGACCAACGTCGCTCATTATTCATTAGAAGTTGATTTGGCTGTTATTATAACCTCAACTTTTTTATTGATAGTCGTTGCAGCTACCATTTTCGTCAATAAATCTTTTGAGGAACTCTAACACCATGAAAGTCAAAATATTAGGTTCAGCAGCAGGCGGTGGTTTCCCGCAATGGAATTGCAACTGTCATAATTGTGATGGTTTTAGAAAAGGGAACATAACCGCCAAAGCAAGAACCCAATCATCGATTGGTGTCTCAGATGATGAGGGGATCAATTGGGTGTTGATTAACGCTTCACCCGACATTAGGCAACAATTATTATCCTATCCTGAATTTCAACCGGCTAGACAATTACGCGATACATCACTTTGTGGCGTGATATTGGTGGATAGTCAAATTGATCACGCATCAGGGTTACTGATGCTACGCGAAGGAGAAAAGCTCAATATTTATTGCACGCCGTCGGTTTATGAAGACTTAACCACCGGCTTTCCTATTTTAAAAATGTTAGATTCATATTGTAAATCTACTTATCATCCGCTTTCTCTTAAACCTGAAGAAACTTTTAAAGTAGAGCCATTAAATTCTATTGTATTCACAGCCATTCCTTTAGAAGGTAAAGCCCCACCCTATTCAGCGCATCGTCAACAACCGACCAAGGGCGATAATATTGGCTTGTTTATCCAAGATAACAAAACCAAGCAATCTCTATTTTATGCACCAGGTATTGGCAAGATAGACGATGAGATTAAGCAATGGATGCAAAAAGCTGATTGTTTATTGCTAGATGGCACTTTCTGGCATGAAGATGAAATGATCCTGCAAGAAATCAATAACAAAAAAGCTTCTAGTATGGGCCATATTCCGCAATCAGGTACAGATGGCCTGATTCAGTATTTAACGGCTTTTTCAGATAAAAGAAAAATATTAATTCATATAAACAATACTAATCCTATCCTCAATGAGAATTCTAAAGAATATAAACAGTTATCTAACCTGGGAATTGAAGTTGCAGAGGATGGCATGGAAATTCAAATGTAAAAATTAACAGATCAAAGCTCTGTGCTATATTGATTAAATAATGAGAAGTCCAAGGAGAATACAAATGAAATGGTGTAAACCCGCTTATCATGAGCTACGTTTTGGTTTTGAAGTCAGAATGTATATCCTCCTCAGATGATGCTAATAAAGATTTCAATTGCCCTATCGTGCAAGCCGTTCCATTACAAGCCGGTATATGGACAGGTTTATCGTTATAGCTAATCACCACTTTATGCTCTGAAGGTGAGGTTTCATATAAAGTAATATTTACTTGGGATGCATAAGGTGGTGGCACATCCAAAGGCACTTCTAATGCACTCATTAAAGCCAAAATACTACTATCATGGCCTGACAATAATACGTATTTTAAAGAAGACTCATTTGAACTTGCTCTATGTACATAATCTAGCATTGTCTGGAGCAAAGGATTTCCAATCCCTCTACCAATTTCTTTTGGTTTAAAAGTAAAAGTAAACACCCAGTGTCCAGCATCAATGATTTGATCAACATCTTCAGTGCTAAGACCCGCAGGATAAGGAATTTGATTCATCTGATAAATATGAAGCACATTCGCTAATGATTGCACATGATGGAGATCGGTGATCTCAATACCCGATGCTTTACTCCAGTGCTGAAATTTATTTTTTAACGCGTTGTGCTTTGCTTTCCACTTTGCATCTGTTTGAATATGCTTATGAAGCAATGATTGAAATAGCGAACCATGCGTATCCACCAAGACCACATCTTGATCCGTCGCTTCAACCGTATGAATCGGAATCGGTTGAAAACCATTGGGCCCTGTACCTTTGGGATATAAACCAAGCAATAAAGACTGTGCACTCATGAGGGTCCGATCCAAATCTGTTGAACGCACATAGATCGTGTCATTTTGATAAACATCCGGTAATAAATGCAAATCATCAATATATTTTTTACGAAATTTTATCCCAAGTTCATATTCTTGTTGCATGCCTTTGGCGGTGAGTTGGCCCAACCCTTCCTGCCACTGATGAGAATCGGCAGGCAATGTCTTTAAAGGGGTTCTATCGCCATGACGGATAAGATCCATTGCAAATACACATTTCTCTTGGGCATATGAAACAAAGGAATAAAATAGTATCCCTATTCCAAACAAAACTAAGCTAATTTGACGCATATTACAGCCTATATTAGATGTTCTTCATGATATGCTGGTAACACAACACTGGGTGGTACTGTCACCAATATGGGCATCTGAACTGACATAATAGGTGAAATATCCAGTCCACTCAAGGAATCTTGGAGGTTAATTTGAATAACCTCTTCAAAGGATATGACGCTTTCTCCATCAGTGGCATGATCAAGCGGCCATTGTCCTTCTATTTTAAAACCACTATTTTTAACAAATTGCTTTAATTCAGGTGAAAACTCCAGGCGATGTTCTTTGTAGTATTGAATAAATTCATTTTTAATCGCAGGGCTATTGAAAGAATCCAGTATCAATTTGGCACGTTCTCTTTCCCCCGGTGTTTCAAGTTTTTTATGATAGGAGACTAAAACATCCCCCAGCGCAGAGACATTTAAATAAGGATTGACCAGATATTCTTTTAAAACAAGTGTTTGATGAAAATCATCTAATTGCTTAAACCAATTATCAGACAAGGCAATGGAAAGATCATGATTTTTCGTCAACTTTGTCAGCTCTAAAAAAATCAAAGCTCTCTCTGATAATTGCTGACTATACCACGCACAGTTCCCAAAAGCTTGATATGGCAGAACAAGAGAAAATTCTGAATTATAATCTAAACCGAGATCATAAAAATGTTTGAACTCAAGTTCCATTTTTTTATCATTGGTTAAAATTCTATAGATATCATCGCTCGTTATTGTAAAGTGTTGAGTATAAGCATTTAATCCACTTTTAATGCCAGGATAACTATCCCCACCATTTGCCACAATAAAGAGATTTGCAGCCTTATCTAAGATGATATCAATCGCATGCCCTTTCCAACCACAAGGGAGAATCACTGTTTTACCATCTTGATATAACTTAAAAATCTCCTCACTGTTAGCATATAATCCTGCCTCGTGCTTAGCCTGTGCTCCTTGCTTATAAATATCTGCCACCGTGGAGAAGATATTTTGTTTTATTTGCGAGAAAGTTTCAATATTTTCAAGGATTGAAATGCCCATATTAGGAAACTTTGTTTTAATGGCTTTATAAGATGTGAAATCATTTTGTCCGATTATCGACAAAAGAAAAGAATTCAATGAACGCGCCGCAAGAGCCGTGGTGAATACAGAATGATATCCTTGTGCTGAAATATCCGCAGAGTAATTATTAATCTTAAATGTGTATTCATGATCCGATGGAAAAGCATGAAGTAAATTTTTAGCCGCTATATAATTCTTAGCTAGCCCTGTCTTGTCTACCAAATTGATATTTTTCACGCAATCCAAAGTACGATTGTAGAATTGACTGTCTGCTAGATTAGATGAATAATGTTCGAAAATAACAGATACAGGGGTATCCTCCCCATCATATATCCATAAAGCATATATACTTCCTTTAGCAATAATCTCCAGTTTGCTTAAACTAAGATCATAAACAGCATATTGGTTATCATCATAAGCATTAAAGGCCGTGCTCATTAAAGAATAGACAATCGTGTTCCAATCACTCGGTTTAGCATTTTTTTCCATTAAATACTCAACCGTCGTTAAATTCGGCGCGTACTTTGCGGCCAAGTCAAGTGGTGTATAGTAATAACCTGCTTTATCAAATTCATAAGTTGGAGCATTAATAGTAGCACCTTTTAAAAGAAGGTATTCTACAATCTCTTTATGTCCATACATTGCAGCCATATGAAGCGGTGTGCTGCCAAAAATATCCGTTTTATTGACTTTATAGCCGCCCTCAATTAATTTTTTAACTTCATTCAGATTTCCCGAACGAGCAGCAAGATGCAAGGGATAGTTTGGGGAAGCAAAGTCAATTTTATACTCGGCAAATCTTAGTCGATGTATAGACAATATTCCTTTATTGAAGGTCATTAATCACTTCCTTTGAATCTATATCAATTCAAAGAATTATTAATACTATTGGACTATCAGTAAAGACCTCTTATCTTTTAAAGTTTGTTAACTTAGTGTCTTGCGCCGCTATGATTATGGAAAAACTTCAATATCCCTTTAATAAATGCCCAGTCCTTCACTTTTGATTCAGCAAATGAAAAGGCCATTTTGGGTGTTATTTTAGGGGGAATAAACAACTCGTTTGGATTAACAATCACATCAACCACCGCCGGTTTTCCGCTGGCTAATGCCGCCTTAATGGCTGAATCAATTTGTGAAAAGTCCGTCACTTTCACGCCAAAGGCGCCATGTGACTTTGCAAGCTCTGCATAATCAGGGTTAAGGAGCTCAGTACCAAAAGCAGGATTTCCTTCTCCGGATTCCTCCAGTTCTATAAATCGATATCTTGAGTTGTTATAGACAATAAAAGTAACAGGAAGTTTATACTTCACAAAGGTGATGAGATCGGCGATCAGCATTTGAAAATCGCCATCACCAACAGGCACAATCACTTGCCTATCAGGTGAAGCTAATTTACACCCTAATCCCGCACCCAATGCCCAGCCTAATGAAGCTAGATTCCATGACCATAGAAGTCGTTGCTTGCCATTTAATTGTAAATAATTGTTGCAATAAACTGTCACAGATCCTGTACCTACACAAAAAATGGCATCCTCAGCTGCTAGCATACCAAGGCGCTCTGTGAGTGCTTGCGGATGAATAAAGGCACCATCATTTGATGGTCTTGCAAAAAATTTCTCATGATCCATTACTTTATTCTTCATTTGTTGCGCTGTGTGCAAAAAGCTTTCATCAGTTTTTTGACGTATTCTTGGAATAAGCGCAGTCAAGGTTAATTTGCAATCACCTAATAAGCCTTGAGAAACAGAACAATGCGCACCAATCTTGGAAACATTATTATCAATTTGGATAATTTGAGCTTGTTGGGGATAATATTCTTTAAAGCCAAAGCAAGATCCTATCACCATTAGCGCATCACATTCACTGACAGCATGATTCCCTGAACGAGCACCCATTATCCCTAGACCACCAACATAATTGTCAAAACGGTTATCAATAATATCTTTTGAACGTGTGGTATGGACAAGTGGGGCTTTGAGTAATGTTGATAGAGATATTAATTCATCAGTCGCTTTAAATGAACCACCACCATACAAAATAGTTACTTTCTTGGCATTATTTAAAATATCAGCAGCCGCATCAAGCTCCGGATCTGAAGGGATTAATTTACTGTTAAACTGTAATATCTTTTCGTTTGCTTCTATTTTAATGGCAGCTTGGCGCATAATATCTGTTGGAATGGAAATATGAGCGACACCTCTTTGATTGATAGCAGCCTGGCATGCAAGCATTAAAACTTTTGGTAAATTCTCTGCGGATCGGATCTCTTGATTGAAAATAGCCACATCATTAAAAAGACTCAGCTGATTGATTTCTTGTGGCGTACCAGTTCCAATAAGCCCCGAATCTACTTGTCCTGTAATCGCTAAGACAGGTACTTTATCTAAAGCTGCATCATATAAGCCATTTAAAAGGTTTACAGCGCCTGGTCCCTGGCATCCAACGCAGACTCCTAATTTGCCTGTTAATTTTGCCTGTGCACTTGCGGCAAAGGCCCCTGTTGCTTCGTGCCTCATAACGATAAATTCAATTTTATCTTGTTTACGCAGTGACTCCATAAGTGAGTCAATGCTATCTCCTGGTATCCCAAAGATATGTTTTACACCAATACTCGATAAAATTTCGACAATCTGATCACTAATATTTTTACTCATAAAGGAATCTCGCAAGGAGAAGATTTAGACATATTTATTCGGCACTGACAGTATTATCCTTGAGACTATGCTGTATCTTTATTTACCATAGATTTAACGATGAAAATAAGGTTATGATTAATTCCCGTGACTGATGAATTCTAATATGGATGTTAAATTCTCAATCACTGTATAAATACTCAAAAGGATTTGAAAAAAATGGAGAAAGGTCCCTATTCTTTAAATTTATCAACCGTAAAAGCTCATGAGATTCATGATGAATACGATGTTAACACTTTTGTTGCACTCATTGATGAACTGGCTTATTCCCTTGATATGAGGCTTCTTGAAGCGCTAGCAGATAATTTAACATTACTTCGAAATGAATATCTAACGATTAATGCACCTGAACAAAAAAGTGCATGGTTTAAAAAGACCTTTTCATTTTTATATAACCATAGCGGAAATTTATCGCCACGCCTATTTACTTACTTTCAACAATCAGAATTACTTATTCTTAAAAGCCAAATATTTTGGTTTGACGAGCTTTCACCATTAGATAAAGAGCGAGTGGGTGATAAATTATTTGAAATAATCAACAAGCCAGACACACCAAGAAGAGCGGATTTTTTTACTATGTTGCCCTATCACATCATGATGCAAGGAGCAAAGGTTGAAATCAGTAAGCTTGCAATCCCCAAATCTTGTAAAGATCAATCTGCGACTTCGATCAAAAGTACGAATGCAACCAAAAATAGTAGTTAGTTGAAAAACACTTATTGTGTTTTTCTGACATAAAACCTTTGAAAATAAATATGAACTATCTTAGAATGCCAACAAAGTATAAATAACTAAGTAGGCACACTATGGGTACCACCCCCCCTGGCTCCCCAACCAAAGATAAATTACGCAAAGCTGTTGAGGGCAAGCTCCCTTTAGAACATAACAAGCGTGAACAACTTGCTGCTGGTGGTCAAAGTATTATTCTTGCCGATGGCCATACCATGGTCCTATTAGTGACAAGAACCGTTGTCGCTAAGCGCATTGAGATGCTTCGGGAAGCACTTGCTAAAGACAAGGAAGATACTTCCCTGATAGAAATCCCAACGACTGTCGGGGTTGATACGAATTTAATTTCGCTCATTGAACCGGATTTACCTGAACACAAACATGCAGCTAAGAAAAAAGAACTCAATGTTCAATTTCCTGAAATCTGGGAAAATAATATTGTTTATCAAGCACGACGTCATGAAGGCGATATAAGAAAGTTAGAGACTGTACGTTTTAAAGAAGATACCATTGAGTTGCTAGAAAAAACGCTCTACGATTCCATAGCCATCTTACACAGAAATAATATTACCCATGGCGATATTTGTGCTAAGAACATTTTATATTCTGGCACTTACCCCAACTTCACCTTTCGTCTTTGCGATTTTGGCTCATGCGAAGTGAGAGACCCTATAAAAGATGCTAAAAAATTTGTAACTGATCTAAGAAAAATTCAACGCGTTGTTCAAAAGGTTAAAGATATCCTTACAAAGATAAGAAAAAAGCAAGAACAAGATTCTTTAGACGGAAAAAGCCGCCCTTTAAGTCGTTCCAAAAGAACTAAGCATCTTCTTCCAAGTCCTGAAAAACCAGTGCAAAAAGATTCCGAGCTCACCCAGGATCAACCAACATTTGCTAGTGTTAAAAAATCATTAAGCGCAGAATTTGAATCTGCTGCTACAGTTCTTTCTCCTATTTCAACTGAACCTGCAGTTCAAATCTATGCACCCCAATTTAAAGCCATTCAATCTGGATCGGCAAAGCAGCAGCAAAGAACAGGCAAAGTTCAAAGTCTGCATAGTACAAAACTTCGTAAAGAGTAGCGTTAATCACCAGCGGCGGCGCCTTGAGCACTAAAAGGCGGCCTAGCAAGCCAAATTAAAGCGAAAAGTAACAAAAATATAAAACCACTTACCCAAAATACATCATTAGTCGCCAACATATAGGATTGATTAACAATAGATTTCATTATCATGGCATAACTTGAATTATCTGAAAATCCTAATGAATGTAAGTTAATTAAAGCTCCATTGAGTTGAGGGTTATAGAAAGTCAAATTTTCCACTAATTTGCTCTGATGAATAGACTCGCGGTTATCCCATAATGTTACTGTAATAGAAGTTCCAAAACTACCTGCTAATATTCTGGTAAAATTAGATAAACCTGCCGCACTGGCTATCCGATTAGGAGGCAAGCCTGAAAGTAAAATGGAAATAAGCGGAATAAAAAAGCAAGGGATCCCCACCCCTTGAATGAATCTGATGAGGGCGACATTATTGAATGTGATGTCTGTATTAAAACCAGCAATCCAAAATGAACAATAGGCGAAAGTAATAAATCCAAAACTCGAGATTATCCTAAGGTCTATTTTACCCATGACTCGACCAATTAGCGGAGATAAAATCAAGGGGATTAATCCAATAGGGGCTGTAGCTAAGCCTGCTGCGGTGGGCGTGTAATTCATTTGGGTTTGTAGCCAAAGTGGTAATATCACTACCGCCCCAAAAAAAGCCATATAACCCAAGCTAATAGCTGTTGTGCCAATAGTAAAATTTCGACTTTTGAACAAACTTAAATCGACAATGGGATATTTTTCTGTCAGTTCCCAAATAATAAAATACGTTATACAAACAAATGAAACAACAGATAGGCAAATAATAAACGATGAGTTAAACCAATCAAGATCATGCCCTTTATCCAATAGAACTTGTAAACTTCCGATACCAACAGCGAGTAAAAAAAGGCCTACATAATCAATGGGTATTTTTTCAGTCTTTGTTTCTCTGTTTCGTAGAATCGCCCAGGTGAAATAGCTAGAGAATATGCCAACAGGTAGATTGATGTAAAAAATCCAAGGCCAAGAAATATTGTCTGTAATATACCCCCCTAAGATAGGCCCAAGCACTGGCGCCGCCACAGCTACCATGGCCCATAATCCTGTCGCAAGTCCTTTCTTTTCAGGGGGATAATTAATTAACAAGAGACTCTGTGACAATGGGATCATAGGGCCTGCAACAACACCTTGAGCGACTCTACAAACAATTAACATGGGCAAACTTGTAGACAAACCACAAAGCAAGGATGCTAAAGTGAATAGTGCCGTACATGCGACAAATAAACGCACTTCACCAAATCGCTTTGCTAACCAGCCAGTTAAGGGAAGCACGATGGCCATGCTCACGGTAAATGAAGTTATTACCCAGGTTCCTTCGTCTGCGCTGACCCCCATATTGCCAGCTATTGTTGGGATAGCCACATTTGCAATAGAAGTATCAAGGACATTCATAAATATCCCCAGTGATACTGAAAGCGTTAATAAAACAAGTTGAAAACCTTTAATACATGGCATATGAATCCTTGTTTGATTTATTTTTCTTCAGGATATTGAATGTCTTTTGCATTCTCTTGCAAAATTTGGTCAATGATTTGATCTGCTTTTTTCAAATCCGAATTATAACTTTTCATATCATAAATGATTTTAACAGGCTGATCTTGTGATAACGTTTTACCACTTCTGTTGTGCGTATTGACTGTGACTGTAATGGATAATCCTACTCTTAGTGGATATTTTTCTAATTGCTTTTTATCGATGGAAATGCGAACAGGCAATCGTTGAACAACTTTAATCCAATTTCCCGTCGCATTCTGGGGGGGCAACAAATCAAATGCACTACCTGTGCCAGGACTTAACCCAACCACTTGTCCCTGAAATTGAATGCTACCGCCATAAGCGTCGCTTGTGATTTCCACAGGCTGTCCGATGCGAATATTTTTTAATTGTGATTCCTTGAAATTTGCATCTACCCAAATTTGATCTAATGGCAAAATGACTAATAAAACGGTATTCGTACTAATCTGCTGGCCCACTTGAACTGGACGTTTGGCAACATATCCTGAGGTTGGGGCATAAATAGTGGTTCGTTGCCAGTTGAGATAAGCGGTGCGAACATTATTTGCTGCTTGCTCAACTTGTGGATGATGATATAAATCCGTCGTACCGATTAAAGCCTTAGCTGATGCCAATTCCTGCTTTGCCAAATCTAATGCATCTTTGGCGTTATCTGCTGCATTTTTTGCATGTTGTAGATCTTCTGCAGAGATGGATTTATTGACGACCAACCCTTGACGTCGCTCTAAATCTTCCTTTGCTTTTTCTAGGTTATCTTTTGCAACAGAGACAGCCGCTCGTAATTGATCAACGCGATAAAATAATTGCCTGACTTGTCTTGTGGTTAAAGCAAGTTGTGCTTTAGCGGCTCTTAGTGCGACATCTTCATCAGCATTGTCAAGAACAACTAATTTTTGCCCCATTGAAACAGAATCAGTTTCGTCTGCTAAGATGCTTATCACTTGACCTGGGATCTGCGACATTACCTGAACTGAATTACCTTGCACATAAGCATCATCGGTTGTCTCTTGATAACGCCACACTACTAACCAATAAATTGCAAACACCAAGCCAAGCAATAAAAAAAGTAATGTAAAACCTATTAACCAACGTCTGCGCAGGTGTTTATTTGGAGGCGGCTCTACTGCTGGGATCTGGCTTTGCACTGTTTAAACCCTATCTCTGATTTTTTTCTCAGCTACGAAAAATGATTTCTTGATGTTTCCTTATCGGCTATTAAGGAAATTTTCGGCAGTTTTGTGCTAGTGTTTTAACTAGAGAATGAACCGTTTTATTGGGGGATTTAAAGTGAGAATGCTCATCCTAAGACTTGTATTGGTAGCCTTGGCGTCTGGGAGTGGTAACAGCTTCGCTTATTACAATAGTGATAATTATGCCGGAGGCAGCGATGTGGTAGATAGAAACGGCTACCACTATTACAGGGGTTCCGATGCCGGCGATAGAAGATATGAAGCGCCATATTATAACAACACAGGCTATTTCAACACGGTTGACTGTGAAACAGGGAAATACATCTATTATAACGCTTACAGTAACTACAATAATGGTTACTATATGGGTGGCTTTTACGGCAATGAGTACTATCATAATGGTGAATTTAACAATGGCTATTACAACCCCGGAAATTGCCGAACTGCTAAGTGTAGAGCCAGAGCTGGCGGCATGAAATAGCCTGCCTGGCGAAGCTTCTGAGCGTAGACAGGTCCGCCTACGCTAATAGCTTCGGCGCGATATTAAACCCAAGCGAGTAAGTACACCTAACCTTATAAGCTCCTTTATCGGTGTGATAAAGGAGCTTATCTGATCTTAATGTTCGTTCCCTTCTTTAGTTGTTACCATGACCCTCTTTTAAATTTTCACAAATAAAAAGTGAAATCGAATGAACGTTTCAACCATCGAAAAAACCATCAATTATCTGATTGACCATCACTCATTCGTGCTGGGCTATCCCAACGAGGCATCCTTGATCGCCTCAATTTGTGATTATGTGTTAACTTCTTTTGATGGTAATACCTTATCTATCGTAGGGTTGATAGATGTCGACCTTCATCCCACCAAACGGGCTGACTTTAGCTTCGAGGAACTTGATAAACTCCGTTTAGCATGTCGCCAGTTCACTTATCATGCCTATGGCAAGAAATTAGGCGTGAATATTGAATTTTGGTACATCGGTGAAAATACACTCCCTATCATTCAGGAAGCTGATATTTCAAAGATGAAATCAACTGCATTTGCCTTTAATGCTAGCTGTTGGGCGCTGGATTCAAGAAATAATAAAGTCAAAACAAATGATCTTAATGTGACAACTTGGTTTAAAGCACGCACTTTATCAAAAATGTTATTGCAACATAAACATAACATGCATCAGATGGCAACACTAAATATTTGATGTCAATCTATCCTGTTTCTTTGGAATTTTAGAAGCGTTCTGTTCAATCTTAGCAGCCAGCTCACGAATGCTGTTATTCTCATGTAGAGGAAATTGTTCAAATCGATCCTTTACTAATTTTCTAGCGGTTTCTTGATGGGCTTTTACTTGGTCATGGCACTCTTTTTGTCGTTGGGTTAATTCATCAATTTTTGTTCGCGGCTCATCCACAATATGTGAATTAATACTTACCATATCAACCACCACATCTTTTAAATGATCATCTTGAGGCTTTTTGTCTTTATTATTTTTATAAAATGGTAGCTTAAACCATGTATCTTTAATGGCAGTTGTAATGATAGTATATGAAGCAGTTATGGATGCTTTGAGATTATCACGTTTAGTTTTAATTTCGTTTCTTTCAGTCCTTAATGAATTAATTGCCTTCTCAGCCATCTTAATTTTATTATTCCTTCTACGATTTATTAACTTACGGCCCAATAAAAGGACACGATGCTTTGCCGTGGGATTTTCCCTGGACTTCAAATCGTCAATTTTTTTACCGTTTTTTTCAAGCTTGGCCTGTAATCTTTCCATTTTCTCCTTATTTTCTTTAATTTTTGCTTTAATTTTAAGTAATTTTTTCTCACTTTCATTCTCAATTTTACTGAGCAATTTTTCTTGCTCTTCTTTTGCTTTTGCTTTTGCCATTTCTTCTTGTTTTTTCTCTTCTTCTGACATATCTTCTTCCCAATTACTCAACAGATCATCTTCTGCATCAAGTTCGACTAATATTTCATCCTGTTCTTCAGCGGTCAAATCTTCATCAAGTCGAGCATCAGGTTCTTCTTCTCCGAATTGAAGATGATTCATAGCTGCTTTAACAGCCTCAGCTTCATCGACAAGGGGATCTTTGTAAATTGCATCTTTAAGATGTTTCATTTCCTCCAATGCCTTTTCTTCTTGAACAATTTTTTGCTCGACTTCCTCGATTCGCTTATCTAAAACCTTGACTTCCTCTTCCATGACTTGGATCTGTTTAATCTCTTCTTTTTTCTCTATAGCCACTTTTCCAAGTCCTATTAATGCTTCTTTCTTTTCTTCAGGTGGGATATCTTTTAAGATATTTGGACGGCCCCTTTCTTTTGCCTTAATTTCAAAATGCTGATAGATATCTTGACCCACTTTTTCATATACTTTTACTTTCTCTTTTTCGATTTCTTCAATCTTAAAATTTAAAAATCGCATATGTTCTAAACAGTTTTCTAAAGCCTTGATGGTATCAATGTCCAATTGTGTTAAAAATACTGGTAAGTTAATTTCCTTATTAAGTGGGACATTTTGATTTAATTCTTCCGCTTTCTTAGCATTTTCACTCATCCTCTCTAAAAAAGCCTCTTTCTCCTTCTGAAGTCTTAAAAAAATTTTTAACGCTTCCTCTTGAAGATATTGTATTAATTTTCTATCGATCAATGCGGCAACCTTTAAGTCCATGATATATTTATCATGCGCCGTTTTATCTAAAGGATGTACTTGGTTTGAGAGGCTGGATTTAAAGATTTGTTGAAGTTTATTAATTTCACCGACAAGGATAGGGTCGTCCCGCCATGAAATACCTTTGCCTTGGGAATACCGACTTACCCGTTCGGCACTTTTATGTGCCTCATCTAGCCCAGTAATATCTGGGTGTGTATCTTGGACTAGTAAAGAGATTCTATGCATTCCCATTGAATCACTCAATTTTCATATTTTACTTCCTTTTATGACATACGCGTTTTTATAAAAGTTCCATAAATACGCGTGTAATACACCTACACGGTGAATATTCTCCTTTTCAAAGAAACCCACCTAGACAAGGCATACAGATTGGTGTAGATTTTCAAAATTCACTCAAAACCCTGCCTATTTTAACTTTTTCAACATAATCGATATGGAGTACAGATAATGAAAGCTGTAGTTACACTAATGTGCGCCTTACCAATGGCATTGCTTATTGGTTGCACAAATATGACCCCATCTGAACAAAGCGTTTTAAGTGGTTCAGCCCTCGGCGCTGTTGGTGGTGCTGTCCTTGGTGGTCTTTCAGGAAATGCTGGTGAAGGCGCTATCATTGGTGCTGGCATTGGTGCTCTGGGTGGCGCTATGCAAGACACAAACAACCGCGCTCAAGGCGGTCCAGGTCCAAGAATTGCAAGAAATGGTGACTATTACGAAGAAGAAGTTTGTTACGATGATTATTGTGAAGTAACACAATACTATTACGACTAACAACTACTGAAGGAAAAAAAACTATGTCAATTCACGGCGCAACACCAACTGAAAATGATGATGAATTATTTAAAACGCTTAACAGTCGAGTAGTTAGCTATGATGAAAAACAAAAAATCATGAGGGGGCTCACCGCTGAGCAAAAAAAGAACTTACAGCAGTATTCCCAACAAAAAAATGATGAGGAAATGCCTAAGCCTCTTGAAATTCCAAAATTTCGATTTAAACCCCACAATTAAAACCCATCAATCCGCCCCACTTTTGTGGGGCTTTTTCAGTAGCTTTAATGGTGATGATCGCATCCAGGACCATGAACATGATCATTGGCATGATGATGTGCATGCGAGGGCTTCATTTTTTTGTATTTCTCTAATAATCGCGTGCGCTTGAGATTAGACAAATGATCAATAAAGAGCTTACCATCGAGATAATCGATTTGATGCGCAATACAGCAAGCCAGTAGTCCTTCGAAAGTTTGCTCTTGATATTGTCCATCTTCATCTTGAAATCTCACTTCAATTTTTTTAGCACGTTTGAGTACGATGGACACACCTGGAAATGACAAACTGTCTTCTTCAGATTCCACCTCTCCTTCTCGCGTAATAATTTCGGGATTAATAAAACAGGTTGGTTGGTTTTGATCCGGTGAGATATCCAGCACAAAAATCCGTAAAGGAATGCTTATTTGGCTTGCGGCCAAGCCCCACCCATTCACTGCATATAATGTCTCAAAGAGCTGCTTAATTGTTTGTTTGAGACTGTCATCAAATGTTTCTACAAGTGCTGCTTGTTTACGTAATTGTTGATTTGGGTAGCGAAGTATGGTTAATGCGGACATAGATTCAACTCATTGGCATGAATGTTGTCATATCATACACATTTTTGCCTAGAAGTTGAACGTCTGAGACAACGCTAACATTCAAAATAGTTATTTGATGTACTAAATAATGTGTATATCCTTGTATTAAAAAGACCCCTTCCTGCCGATATATCCCATAACTGTTTGAGGGATGTACCATGATATATAAACATATTTTAGTGGCTGTTGATGACAGCAATACTTCACAACTGGCTATTAAAGAAGCGATCAAATTTGCGCACGATGAACCTAAGACTTTTTTGCGCTTTTTACATGTAGGTAATGAATTTTTTATTAATTGGGATGGACAACCTATTTATCCTGAGGACACCACTAAAACCTACCAAAACGCGCAGTTGGCTTTGCTGCAAAATATTGATGTTGAATTGCATAATGCACATATATCCAATTTTGATAAGCGATTAGTAGAAGCCAATAAAGAAGCTAGAATTGCTGAACAAATCGTCGAAGAAGCCAAAAAATGGCCTGCTGATTTGATTATACTAGGTACTCATGGGCGTCAAGGGTTTCATCACTTTTTATTAGGCAGTGTTGCAGAAGGTGTTGTTCGTATTTCCCCCATGCCGGTGTTACTCATTAAAGGAAATTAAGCTATTTCAAAAGTCCCAAAATATTCATAGACGACTCCAAACCACGGATGGGTAAACTGCATCTGCATTGAAAAGGATTTTTCTGATAATACTTTTTCTATTGCATTACACTTTCCTAATAAAAATCCAAGTGGTAATGGAATTAATAGAGAATAAAAGCGCCAAATATATCCAATATGATTTAAAACCACGCAACCATTAACAAAGTCGTAACTAAATTTCCACCCTAAATTGCCTTTAGTCAATTCAATCAAAATATTTTTTTTAAGAATGATTTGTCTACTTTTAAAATGAATATTACGCTTTGGATAATAAAATACCCGGTCATAACAAAAGGCGTTTGAGCCTGGTGGGCTTGAATACGTAACTGTGATTGGAATATTTTTTGCTCTATAAGACGGAAAGATATGAAGCCAAGAAATAAAGGGACTTAAGCTTTTGAATAGCCAGTTGAAATTAACGCTGATTAATCCTTTGGCAAGAATAGTCTCATTCGAATTAACCTTGATTGTATAATGACGTAAAAACACCTCAGGTAACTTAGCCCATTTCTCACCAAATACTGGCTGAAAGAATGATAATTTATCAGTCATGAAATTATTTTTTAACTTTTTCTTTGAGCGATAAAGTTAATGTAAATTTTGCCACAGGCTCATCTCCTGAAATTGAAGGAGTGGTAGCAATAATATGCACCAGTACATTTTCACGTTCATGCGTTTGAAAAGCTTTTTTAATGGTATCAGCAACTAGCTGACCCTCCTCACAAGTGAAATGGACATCTGCCTCAGGACGTTTTAAAAATTCTCCCTGCATATCTTTAAAAACAAAAGTGATTTTACTGATATCCTTTTTCAATATATTCATAATTTGAATACCACCAGCTACATCCGCGCCTACACAGAGCACGCCAAAATACATAGAATGCAAATGATTTTTTGTTTTTCTTGTTAGTGGAATTTTAATAACAGCTCGTTCATTGGTTAAAGTTAAAATTCTTGGGCGCACCCAAAAGATCATGGGGATCTTTAACAAACCGAATAACCATATTTTGATGGTTTCCTTCCAAAGCGTTTTCTGCATGACTTGCTCTCCTTCCCTGTGAGAAGATAATCAAATATAGTACTTGAGCTTATCATAATGGAGAGTACCCCTTATTGTAAAAATAACTGCACCCATCCCCCTGTGGGACCCCTGCAGTTATTTTTACAATAAGGGATACTCTCTTGTGGACAATTAATAAAGCATCATAACATGAATAAAAATGACAAGACTTTCAAAAACAAAGTTGTTTTGATAACCGGCGCTTCTTCTGGGATTGGTGAAGCAATGGCACGGGCCTTTGCAGCTGAAGGTGCCTCTTTAGGGCTTTTAGCCAGACGTTATGACCGTCTTGAAAACTTAGTTTCTGACTGTCAAAAGAAAGGCGGCAAAGCCCTTGCTATTGCCAGTGATGTGACCAAAGATGAAGATCTGCCTAAAGCAGTAGAAGAAATTCACAACAAGCTGGGAACCATTGATATTGTCATCGCCAATGCCGGCTTTGGTGTGTCAGGCTTTGTTGAAAATCTTAATCTAGCCGATTTTCAACGCCAATTTGAGACCAATGTTTATGGTGTGCTGCGAACAATCTATGCCACCCTAGATGATTTGAAAAAATCAAAAGGTCGCCTTGTGATTATAGGAAGTGGTGTTGGTCATATTAGTGTTCCCAAAGCCAGTCCTTATACCATGAGCAAATTTGCTGTGAGAACCTTAAGCGAATGTTTATATGCCGAATTAGCACCCTACGGTATTAGCGTAACATTGATTAGCCCAGGGCTTGTTAAATCTGAGTTCCGCCAAGTGAATAATTTGGGACAATATCAAGGGGAAGATGCAAGAGAACCCATCCCTCAATGGCTGCGTTTAAATACCGATAAAGCCGCCAACATTATTTTAACAGCAGTGCGTAATCGAAAACGCGAACGGATTATTACCTTTAATGCCAAATTGGGGGTATTCATTAATCGTTTATTTCCGGGTCTATTACATTGGTATTTTAAAAGACAAGCCATGCGTAAGTTTAAGAAAAAATCTTAAACTCACGCACATTCAATCACTTTTTATGCACTATTCTCGTAGCTGAAGAAGGAACAACGCTTGAAGGAGTCGCTGGCGTAACATGTGCTATATGACCTGCTTGAGTCACTTGCACGACGTGTCCAGTAGGTACCCCTTGCGCAACAGGCACTTGATGAACAGTCATCGCTTTTAATGAAGGTTGTGCGGCGCTATGCGCTGCATGACCTGGCAAAATTGCAGCGGGAGGATGTCCGACCTGCATCACTCGTGCATGATGCTTATGTGGTGGTTTTTGAATCCCTACCAGTTTTGGCAATCCCGGCTTATGAGCATGACCACTATGGTGCACAATTCTTACCCCATGCGGCACTGGCGCTGATCCAACGACCACAGGAGGCGGTGGAGGTGGTGCCACAACCACAACGGCTGCTGGTGCTCCTGCAGGCTGAACAAGAACTGTCTGACGATGAACTATTGTGCCGGGGGGAACCTGTGGACCTGGACCTCTATGCATTATTTTCTCCTTGAAGATGTTTTTATTTAAGCGGTGCAAACGTATCAAGCCTGGCTTTGCAGCATCAAGTGAAAACCCTATTTTTAGGACGAGTGGTAGAACACAAAAGATAGAATGCTTGCGCGAAAAAATGAAAGTTAAACAACTTATAGAGAATTTAACATTTCAAATTGGGTGCAGAAATCGCTAGAATTGACTTCATTTTTAAAGACTCAACAAGGAGTTCTCATGATTATACAACCTAAAATTCGCGGCTTTATCTGTACCACCGCTCACCCTGAAGGTTGTATGCAGCATGTTGCTGAACAAATTAACTATATTAAACAACATTTGCAATTAACCAATGGCCCTAAAAAAGTACTTATCATTGGCGCTTCTACCGGGTATGGCCTTGCCAGCCGAATTGCCGCCGCCTTTGGCGCTAAAGCTAAAACCATTGGGGTGTTTTTTGAAAAAGGCGCTGACGGTAAGCGAACTGCCTCAACTGGCTGGTATAATAGTGCCGCATTTGAACAACAAGCAGCGAATGCCGGCCTCTATGCTAAAAGCATAAACGGGGATGCTTTCTCTGATGAGATAAAAGCAAAAACAATTCAATTAATTCAGCAAGATTGGGGTGGCGATGTTGATCTTGTGATCTATAGCTTAGCTTCACCACGACGTACTCATCCTAAAACGGGTGAAGTATTTAATTCTGTCTTAAAACCCATTGGAAAACCTTACACCAGCAAAACCGTTGATGTAATGGCAGGGATCGTCAGTGATATCACCATTACTCCCGCAACTGAGCAAGAAATCGAAAACACCGTTGCTGTCATGGGCGGTGAAGATTGGGAAATGTGGATGGATGCTTTGTCAAAAGCGAATGTTCTTGCCAAAGACGTTAAAACGATTGCTTATTCCTATATCGGACCAGAACTCACTTATCCCATTTATACGGAAGGCGCTATTGGAAAAGCCAAAGCACACCTTGAAACCACCGCTAAAAAACTCAATCAAAAGTTAACCTCTCTTCATGGTCAAGCTTTTGTTTCAGTGAATAAAGCGCTTGTCACCCAAGCCAGTGCTGCTATTCCCGTAGTACCTTTGTATGTCTCTTTGCTCTATAAAATCATGAAAGAAGCCAATCTGCATGAAGGCTGTATAGAACAAATTAGTCGGTTATTCCAAGACAGATTATATACAGGCGAAAAAATTCCTACTGATGAAAAAGGTTTAATTCGGCTGGATGATTGGGAAATGAAACCCGAAGTACAAGCCAAAGTATCTGCTCTTTGGGACAAAATCACGACAGAAAATCTAGAAGAGTTAACGGATATCAGAGGTTATCGACATGAGTTTCATAAACTCTTTGGCTTTGAAATGCCAGGGGTTGATTACTCACAAGATACCGATCCCGATGTTAGAGTTCCTTCTTTAGAGTTGGGACATTCTATCTAATAAATTTGTAGGTGGGCTAAGTGAAACGAGCCCACTTATAAACAATCTTAGTATTTTTGCCTAAACTCTAATAATGACTGTTTATCTGTCATTTCCAGTTGTTTTAAGAATGACATCCCCAGCAAGACGGCAGGTGGCGAATCGCTTTCAATAACAAGCGCAGGCACATTGTAAACAACAATAGCGCCCATGCTAATTTTATTTAAAGTGATTAAATAGGCTTTTGCCTTACCTGAGGCTGTTTCTACTTGAACCTGTTTGCCTTGAAAGTCTATCCCTAAAGCTTTAGCTTGATTTATATTAATAGTGACATAGGACGCACCTGTATCAATAATAAAATTGACTTGATGCCCATCAATAGCACCACTTGTACGATATAATCCACTTTGGTCTTGTTCAACGCGTACAACTGGCCTTTGCGTTGGTGTAAAGTGGTTGCTGATTTGGCTTCCCAAAGTAAAAATCTGTGATTGGCCATCAATTTCTAATTCACACTCTTTGCTATCTGCCCTTATTAATTTTATGCCCTCTATAGATTCACCTACTTTCAATACATGTGTATCACCATCAATTTCAATCATCACTTTGTCTTTAAAAAGCCCGAGGATCTGCAATTGCGCGGCAAACACGCCTCCTACAAAGGCCCATATGGCTAGAAAACTTAAAACCCTGGTGATTTGCATAGGAAACAATCAATTTTAAATAAAGAACATATTATGTTATATAGCTAAGATATAAATAAAATGCCCATTAACTTGCTAAAGCTAGTAAATTAGCTAGCGTATGTTGCCATTCTCTGGCAAAATGTTTGCCAATCACGTTTGTCTCCAAGGTAGTTAAACATGGCCTCACCTGGCAAAGAAGACGAATTAAATCCTATTGAAAAGCAAGATCAAACGCTACTCGTATTTGCAACGGTTATCGGTTGTGTGTGTTTGGTTTCAAGTGCCGCTTTACCCCTTGTGACATATCTTGTTTTATGTGGCGCAGGTATCAGTCTTTTTTTGAATATTAAACTGTGGTCTGAGGCGGCAAATTTGGCCAATCCCGGGGTTGCTGTAACGCTGGATTCCCATGATAAAAAGATGTTAAGCGCAGCTGTTGGGATAGGGGGGCTTTTCATTTTACAATTAAATCCCTTGTCGCAAATTATTCTCTGCACCGCTTTTGGTGCCGGTATTGCTACCTATTTTGTGAATGACTGTATTAATGGTTTACAAAATTCATTAAATGCAGCTTTAAGAGCAGCCTGTGGTACTTCAAATCTTAATGATGTAAATGCGCTTTTAGCAAAATCAGCCGATCCCTTTGCGCAAGATGAATTGGGTAATAATGCTTTTCATCAAGCTGTACAAAATCACGCCAATGCAAGCGCCATTATTAACGCTTTAAAAACTCAGAGCCAAAGAGAAGCATTACCCTTTAAAAAAGTTTTAGCAACCAGCAAATTATTTTTTAAGCAAGAGATATCATTAAAGTGGCAGCAATGGTTTACGTCTTTAAGAACCTTAACAAAACAATATAATCGTCAAAATCGTGCCTTATTTTATGCTGCCACTAGCAACCTCATGACAGCTTATCTTGATCCTTTGAGAATATGTATTAATACGATTGCAACCTATCTTCAAGACAACATCGCCTTCCCTAAAGATATTAATCGCATCAATAAGGCTGGTAGGACGCCACGAGATGTTCTTAAAACATCAGTCATGGATGGTCCTTATCGTGACGCTATCACAAAAACATTTATCGAAATGGGAGCCAAAGATAATCCCCTACCAATACTGCCACCGCCAACTGTTGCACCGATTGCAGTACCCATTGTGGCACCGATTGCAGTACCCATTGTGGCACCGATTGCAGCACCGATTGCAGCACCGATTGCAGCACCGATTGCAGCACCGATTGCAGCACCGATTGCAGCACCGATTGCAGCACCAATTGCAGCACCGATTGCAGCACCCATTGTGGTACCGATTGCAGCACCCATTGTTGCACCGATTGCAGCTCCCATAGCGTTACCTACTCCAGCAGCACCTGGTAGTGTTGCTGTTGCTAAAGTCCCGACTGTCCCTGTTGCCGCCACAAATGTTCCGGGAGATGTACCTGCACCCACTATACCAGCCAGAAGAACTTCTCCAAGACTGGCGGCTCAACGCAAAAAATAATAAGACTAGTGGCATATTTAAGGCGCCTACCAACCTGTCCCTCTTGTGTGATTAGCTTTAAAATATAAGCCAATCACGGGCGATATATATAGAGGGTACATGTTTATGATTATGCCTAAAAAAGCTCAAGGAATAGTCATACCCTTTCCTGTAAAAGGTGCTTTCAAAAGCTCTAAACGTCATGGAAAACGCCATTGGACAATCAATGGTGAATTTAGTGAAAAAGTCGCCAGCGAATTTGCAAGAGCGTTGTTACAAGATAACCTAGAAACTGTTAAAACAATGATTGCCGAACATGGCCAAGATCTTGCCACCATCCGTAGTAATTTCTTTTGTTTACCTTTATTGATTGCCGCCAAGTATGACAATATTGATATGATCAATCTTCTATTAGCCAATGGAGCTTGTCCCTATTTGGCCATTCATGATCCCAGATTTGAATATGTTAATGGCCAAATGAAAAATTACTTGAAAAAGATTTACCAATTTGGGCAAAACATCCAAGATAACCTATAGCGTTGCAAACTCTCTTTCTCTAATGACTTTTGCAGCTTTGTCCAAAACACCATTGATAAATTTATGGCTATCTTGGGCGCCAAATTGCTTGGCTAAAAGAATAGCTTCATTGATAACGACTTTGTATGGTATTTCAATACGAGTTTGAAATTCGTAAATCGCAATCCATAAAATGGCATGTTCAATGGCATGCACTTCATCAATCGGTCTGTCTAAATGCGGCAATATAAGTTCATCAAGGTCACTTTTATGCATGGTGATATTGGTGAGTAGTTCATGAAGATAATCTTTATCAAAAGTGATCTTAACTTTATCTTCAGGATTCTCAGGCTCAAAACTAAATGTATGATCGTGTAAATCAATCTCAATTTTAGAGATGGAGACACCCGATAACTGCCATGCATAAAGCCCTTGTAAAGCCGCCCAGCGTGCACCATGGCGGCCATGTACTTTCTTAGTCATTGATTTTGCCCAATAGATTGATCATTTCAAGTAATCCAATTGCGGCTTCACTGCCTTTATTTCCTGCCGTACTGCCTGCACGTGCTACTGCTTGTTCTATATTTTCAGTGGTTATCACACCAAATGTCATAGGAATGTTGGTTGCAAGCTGCGCTTGCAAAATACCATTTGCCGCAGCGCCTGCCACATAATCAAAATGCGCAGTCTCGCCACGAATTACTGCACCTAGCGTTACTATTCCCACAAAACGTTTTGTTTGCGCCGCCACTTGGCAGGCAATGGGAATTTCATAAGCCCCAGGCACTCTCATAATTTCAATTTGAGTTTCCTTTACACCATGACGCTTCAGTGCATCGATAGCACCGGCTATAAGTCTATCGACAATCAATTCATTAAAACGCGAAGCAACGATAGCAATATTTCCCTTAGGGGCAATAAAATCCCCACTGATTTCACGCAACTTCTGTTCCATAACTTTCTCTCTCTTTTAGTGTAGATTCACGTTGTTGGCGATACTGAATAAGGGATGCAATGGTCCCAAGCTTCAAACCATGTTGAGATGCAAATTGCTCTAATTGTGGTCGACGCGCCATGCTACCATCTTCGTTCAGCACTTCACAAATAACTGCCCCAGGAGGATGTCCCGCTTCGATCGCTAAATCAACACTGGCTTCAGTATGACCCGCTCTGGTAAGTACCCCACCAGGTTGCGCCATAATGGGAAAGACATGCCCTGGTAACGAGATATCATCTGGTTTGGCATGCGGCTTCATCACAGTCAAAATGGTATGGGCTCTGTCTTGGGCGCTAATGCCCGTCGTCACACCTTCAGCAGCTTCTATAGAGACCGTGAAATTTGCCATAAAATTGGAATAAAATCCCGGAACCATCAATGGCAATTTAAGTTGTTCGCAACGACTTTTTGCTAAGGGTAAACAGATCAATCCGCGGGCATAACGCGCCATAAAATTAATATGCCAAGGGGTAACCATGGCTGCGGCCATGATAATATCGCCCTCGTTTTCTCTGTCTTCATCATCCATCATGACAACCATTTTGCCCTGACGAATATCTTCTATAATTTCTTCAATCGGCTGAATGCTCATGTTAAAAACTCATTATTGCTTATTTTCATTACGACAAATAAATCTTTTCCACAGTGCTCAACTTGTGTAAAAGCACCTTTGATATGATCACTTAATACAGAAAACCCTGGTAGGGAAGCCATCGGCATAGCATCGCTGCCAAGAAGCTTGGGAGCAACATACAGTAATGCTTCATCAATTAATCCCTGTTGCAACATCACACCCGTCAAGGTTGGCCCAGCTTCCACTAACACATCATTTATTTCACGCTCACCTAGCCATTCAAGAAGGGCTTTTAAATCAACGTGGCCATCCTTTTCAGGTAAAACAACAACTTCCCTTTTTTCATTTGAAATGGGGATCTCGTTTTGCCGCTTCTTCACGGTTGCCACAACTGTTTTTCCTGGTTGTTGAAAAATGGCTTTATCCATTGGCACTTTTAAAGACGAATCAACCACCACTCTTAAAGGTTGTCTAAATACCATTCCCTCTGGAAGGCCCAAAGATTGTTCATCTCTCACCGTTAAACGGCAGTTGTCCTTCAGTACCGTTTCATTTCCCGTTAATACAGCACCACTTCGTGCTCGCCATAAGTGACCTTGCTTGCGCGCTGTTTCGCCAGTAATCCACTGACTCTCACCACTTGCCATCGCAACACGCCCATCTAAACTCATCGCTACTTTTGCTCTCACATAAGGGCGATGACGAATCATCCGTGAAAAAAAACCAATATTGAGCGCAATCGCTTGCTCTTCCAAAACGCCAACAACAACCTCAATACCAGCCTCTAGTAATTTTTGAATACCTTTCCCTTTAACTTGCGGATTGGGATCAATACAGGCAATCACCACTTTTTTAACACCTGCTTCAATTAAAGCATCCACG
The DNA here is from genome assembly GCA_963829835.1 of uncultured Pseudomonadota bacterium. Taxonomy (GTDB): domain Bacteria; phylum Pseudomonadota; class Gammaproteobacteria; order Berkiellales; family Berkiellaceae; genus Berkiella. Next base: position 1,601,247 of record CAWHKC010000004.1, on the reverse strand, counting down.
CAAGCAGGCGTACGTCCTACATGAGCACAAGGCTCTAAGGTGACATAACAGGTAGCACCCTTAACATCAGCGGCATTTTGAAGTGCATTCACTTCAGCGTGCGCACTACCTGTTTGCCAATGCAACCCTTCGCCAATGACTTTACCGTCTTTGACTAGCACACACCCCACTCTAGGATTTGGATGAGCACTAAAAACACCTAGCGAAGCTAAATCTAAAGCCAGGCGTATAAAAGTGATGTCTTCATTATCAGCTAATTTCATTCAATTCTTCATGGGCTTGGCGCAAACGCTGAATTTCTTCTTCAAACGCATGGACATCTTGAAAACGACGGTAAACAGAAGCAAAACGCACATAAGCCACATGATCTATTTGTCGCAACTCTTCCATAATCCAATCGCCCAACACTTTTGTTTGCACTTCGCGTTCACCAAAAGCACGTAAGCGACGTTTGATACGACTAATTGCTTCTTCCACCCGCTCCATACTCACAGGTCGCTTTTCTAATGCGCGAAGCAACCCTTGTCGTAATTTTTCTTCATTAAAGGCTTCCCTGCTTGCATCTCGTTTTACCATCCGTGGCAGAGCTAACTCCGCTATCTCATAAGTTGTAAAACGTTCAACACACTCTAAACATTCTCGACGACGTCGCACTTGGTCGCCTTCACTGGCAAACCGGGAATCAATCACTTTGGTTTCCGTACCACCACAAAATGGACAGCGCATTTAGGTCTTACTCCTTTTCCTTATGACTTTTCATCAAGATAACGGCGGTCCGTATACGGGAAATTTTTTGCAAAGCGTTACCACTTCTTTTCTAACTCTTTCTTGTATCGTTTTATCTTGAATATTATCTAAAATATCAGCAATCCATGCTGCCAATAATTTTACTTCTTGTTCTTTAAAGCCACGGGTTGTAATAGCTGGGGTTCCCATGCGTAAACCGCTAGTAATAAAAGGTGAACGGGGATCATTGGGAACGGTATTTTTGTTAACGGTAATAAAGGCATTGCCTAAGGCTTCATCGGCTTCTTTGCCGGTAAATTCTTTGCCAATCAAATCAACGAGGAAAAGATGATTTTCTGTTCCGCCAGAAACGATTTTATAACCGCGTTCCTGTAAACCTTTCGCAAGTGCTTTTGCGTTTTTCACTACTTGTTTTTGATATTCAATAAATTCTGGTTGCATGGCTTCTTTAAAAGCCACCGCTTTGGCAGCTATCACATGCATTAAAGGACCACCTTGTGTTCCTGGAAAAACACTAGAGTTTATTTTTTTCTCAATCTCAGGGTTGGCTCTACCCAGAATGAGTCCACTTCTAGGTCCTCTCAATGTTTTATGCGTTGTCGTTGTGGTGACATCGGCAATAGGAACCGGGTTAGGATAGATGCCTGCTGCAATCAAACCTGCAACATGCGCCATATCGACCATTAAATAGGCACCCACGCTATCTGCAATAGTTCTAAATCGTTGCCAATCAGCAATTCCAGAATAAGCAGAAAAACCTGCGACAATCATTTTTGGTTTATGTTCTTTGGCGAGCGCTTCAACTTGTTCATAGTTGATTTCACCTGTTTCCGGATTTAATCCATATTGAAAAGCATTATATAATTTACCTGAAAAATTCACTTTTGAACCGTGGGTTAGATGTCCCCCTTCAGATAAGCTCATCCCTAAAACGGTATCGCCTGGTTCTAGCAATGCCATGTAAACTGCTGCATTAGCTTGTGAACCTGAGTGTGGTTGCACGTTTACAAAGTCAGCATTAAAGATTTTCTTAGCTCGCTCAATGGCTAAACGTTCCGCTACATCGACAAACTCACATCCACCGTAATAACGCTTACCAGGATAACCTTCTGCGTATTTATTTGTTAAGTCAGATCCTTGGGCTTCAAGGACGCGAGGACTTGCATAATTTTCAGATGCAATCAGCTCAATATGTTCAAGCTGACGGGTTGTTTCTTGCTCTAATGCTTGCGCAAGCTCATCGTCAAAGCCTTTAATTTTCATATCTTGGGTGAACATCACGCATTCCTCTTATTCTCTGTATCCTATAAGGCACTATTGTAACTCAGGTGCTTGCCCTAGCCCATCCTAATTGGATAAAAATCACCTCCAGATTGAATTAAAAGGCCCTTTGGGGTAGCGTGTACCTCAATTCGTACCGAGGGATCCAAGACTATGCCTAATAAAACTATTTTTTCGATGATAAAAGTTGGCAAAATTGTGCCACCCAAACGGGAAATTCTGAAAGATATCTCCCTCTCTTTTTTCTATGGCGCTAAAATTGGGGTGCTTGGGTTAAATGGTTCGGGTAAATCGACCTTATTACGCATCATTGCTGGCCAAGACAAGGATTACATTGGTGAGTTAACTGCCCAGAAAGGGTTGCGTTTTGGGTACCTTCCCCAAGAGCCTCAGCTTGATCCTAATAAGAACGTTCGCGGCAATATTGAAGATGGTGTTCGCGAAACCAAAGATATGCTGACCCGATTTGATGAAATTAGTGCTAAATTTGCCGAGCCGATGGATGATAAAGAGATGCAGGCTCTGCTCGAAGAACAAGGGCGTTTGCAAGATGCCATTGATGCGATTGGCGCTTGGGATCTTGATCGAAAACTTGAAATCGCCGCTGATGCATTGCGTTTACCACCCTGGGATGCAGATGTGAACACCCTATCCGGTGGTGAAAGACGTCGCGTTGCCTTGTGCCAATTACTATTATCAGCACCTGATGTTTTACTGCTAGATGAACCAACCAACCATTTAGACGCCGAAAGTGTTGCTTGGCTTGAAAAATATTTACAAGATTTTCCAGGCACCGTTATTGCGGTAACCCATGATCGTTACTTCTTAGATAATGTTGCTGGCTGGATCTTAGAGTTGGATAGAGGACGTGGGATCCCATTTGAAGGAAATTATAGTCATTGGTTAGGCGAAAAAGAGAAACGATTAGAACAAGAAAAACGTCAAGAAGCTGCACATCAACGTACCGTGGCTGCTGAATTAGAATGGGTTAGAACCAATCCTAAAGGTCGTCGTAAAAAGAACAAAGCGCGTGTGGCCAACTTCGAAGAGCTCAATTCTAAAGAGTTTCAAGAACGCAATGAAACCCAAGAACTCTATATTCCACCTGGACCTCGTCTAGGTGAAAATGTTATTCAATTAAAGAATATTTCCAAGTCACTTGGTGGCAGAGTATTGATTGAAAATCTAAACGTTACCATTCCACGCGGTGCCATTATCGGTATCATTGGTCCTAACGGCGCCGGTAAAACAACCCTATTTAAAATGATCACAGGTCAAGAGAAACCTGATCAGGGTGAAGTGATCATCGGTGACACCGTAAAATTAGCTTATGTTGATCAATCACGTGATTCCTTGAACGACAAAAATTCCGTCTGGCAGGAAATCTCGGATGGCTTAGATTATATTACGGTGGGTCAATTCTCGATGCCATCACGTGCTTATGTGGGCCGTTTTAACTTTAAAGGCACCGATCAACAAAAACAGATCGGCTCGCTTTCTGGTGGTGAACGCAATCGGGTACATCTTTCAAAAATCATTCGCAGTGGCGGTAACGTATTGCTGCTTGACGAACCAACCAACGATCTTGATGTAGAAACCTTACGAGCGCTTGAAGAAGGCTTACTTGCCTTCCCAGGCTGCGTGATGGTTATCTCGCATGATAGATGGTTCTTAGATCGCGTGGCAACGCATATTCTTTCTTTTGAAGGCGAAAGTGAAGTCCGCTGGTTTGAAGGCAGTTACAGTGAATACGAAAAAGATCACTTAGAACGCCTAGGTACGGATGCCATTCAACCGCATCGTATTAAATATAAAAAGCTTGTCGAAGTTTAAAAAAAAAGCCCGGATAACCGGGCTTTTATTTGATATCACACTATTTATTTAGGCGTAGCGGCAGGAGCAGCAGCAGGCGCTGCAGCGGCACCACCGGTGCTTCCTTCAGTTAAAGTAAACTGGCAATTAGGTGCTTCAAAATTTGAACAAGTTGCGCCAGTCCATTCTAATTTCAATTTTTGCGTTGTTTTGAGACGAACGCTTAACCAATTGGTGGATTTACCATCATCGCTTGGCCATTGATAGTAGCAAGTCAATTGATTATTCTCATAGTTTGCTTGCATGAAAGTAAACTTTTCATTCATTGTCGCAGCGGGTTTATTAGAGTTTGAAAAATTATCAAGATACCAATTGAGCTTATCACCCGTTTTCCACTGAGCCCCAATCCCTTCCTTCGTAGCCTTTTCAAAAACGCTTGGTGCTTCAGGACAGTTGTCTGCACTGGCAAGTACAGGGAATAGAGAAACCCCTGTTAATATAAGTAGTGTTCCAACTATTTTATAATCAAACAGTGATTTTTCATTTTTCATAACGGGCCCCATTTAACAATGATTAACTCAATTAATTGTAGTATAGCTATTTAAACTGTGTTTTTCTCCTGGATGTATATCAAGAGTTTAGCTCTAAAGAACGATACTTTATAACGAAATCATCATAAATGGCCCTTCACTCAAGGTTAGAAGTAGTACTATGACTTTACTCAGTATTCGCGATAAACTCGTCCTGTATTCAAGCTTAATCATTTGCTTGGTGGCTATTCCCAATACGCTGTTGTCTTATTGGAATGAGAAGCAACAATCGCTCAAAAACTATCAACATCAATCTATTAGGGTCGCCCAAATGATTGAATCGCCACTCATAGAAAATCTTAGCACTGAGAAAATACCTGAAATAAATAAAGAATTAAAAAATCTCAAAGTGAATCCAGATATTCAAGATAGTGTTGTCTTAAATAGCGAAGGAAGAATCGTTGCAGAGCTTTCAGATACCACCGAAACGAATGTACCCTATCAAAAACCTTTCTTGCAAGACATAACACAAAGCGCAAATTTAAAAACTTTTATCGGTGAGCGGTTTTTAGTTGCAGGCGGTCCGTTAAAAAAAGCGGACGGACAAATCGTTGGATTTCTTTATATTAAATTTTCTTTGGAAAAAGAATATGAGAGTATTCGAACCACACTATTCCTCAACTTATTAGTGCTGGGCATTTGCTTATTTATTGGGCTAGTCTTAGCCAGAATTTTATCTGGTCAATTTACCCAGCCTATTATGGACTTGATACGCTTAACCAACAAAATAAGCTCAGGCGCGAAAAATATTGAGTTTCCTGAACTCACTAATAGAGAATTTGGCGTTCTAGGGCAAGCGCTGAAAATCATGATCCGCAATTTATCGCAGATCCATGAGCAATTAGAAGAAGCCACTGTTGAATTGGATAACAAAGTCAAGGTTAGAACAAAAGAACTTGAAAGTGCAAGCCTTAGAGCAGAAGAAGCTAATTTGGAAAAATCAAGATTTCTCGCCAATGTGTCACATGAAATTCGCACCCCCATGAATGGGATCATCGGCACTGCGGGTTTGCTTAAAAGCACAACGCTTGATAATGAACAACGAAAATACGTTGATATAATGCAATTATCTGGTGAGACTTTATTGGATTTAATTAACGATATTCTGGATCTTTCAAAAATTGAATCTGGGAAATTGGAAGTGGAAAATATCCCCTTCAGCGTCCGTCAAGTCGCTGAAGAAGTGATGGATATATTAGGATATAAAATTGATGAAAAGCAGTTAAGCTTTGGTTGTATTGTTGATAAGGATATACCTTATCAGCTCCTTGGCGATCCGACTCGAGTTCGACAAATTTTATTGAATTTAGTCAGTAATGCCATAAAATTTACCAATCACGGATCTATTAAAATCAATATCCACCTTGTAAATAGTGGAAATATTGCGGTTAAACTAAAATTTACCGTGGAAGATACCGGAATTGGGATCCCACCAGAAAAAATAGAACGATTGTTTAAAGCCTTTTCTCAAGTTGATACTTCTACAACCAGACAATACGGCGGAACAGGATTAGGTTTGGCTATATCAAAGAAGTTGACTGAAATCATGGGTGGAGAAGTTGGCGTGAGTAGTACACCTGGTGCTGGCTCAATCTTCTGGTTCACATTAACCTTAGTAAAAGATGCTCAACAACCGATTATTCACTTTTCAGATATCCTTAAGAAAAAAACACTGCTTATTTTAGATAACGATCCTATTAATATTGAATTTTTAACAACACTGCTACCAAACTGGGGTTGTATAACTAAACACACAAAAAATGGGGAATTAACATTAGCTTGTTTGCAACAAGAACAATTAAAAAAAGCTACTTTTGATTTTATTGTCATTAATGAAAAATTTATCAATCCTCATTTTATTTCACAACTTAAAACAGTCATTGAACAAAATTCAACACATTTAATTATTATATCTAAAGAACATGATTTTAAAGCGCTTAAAACGCGATTTGCTATCAACTTCAATGGCGTTTTTAATGTACCTCTTAAAGAAAGCCAAGTCTATCGTACACTACTGGAAATTTTAGGTGAAAAATGGGAATCGCAAGAAAAGTCACCATTAGAGAAAATTATTCCTGCTAAAAATGCAAAAGATATACATGTGTTGGTTGTAGATGACAATGTTATCAGTCAACAAGTCACTGTCAAAATCCTTGAGAAGATGGGTTATTCCGTTTCTGCTGCAACTAATGGCCATGAAGCGATTGAAGCCATTGGACTCATCAATTTTGATATTGTTTTAATGGACTGCCAAATGCCAGAAATGGATGGCTTTGAAGCAACTCGAATTCTGCGCCAAGACAAGAAAAATGAACATCTTATTATTATTGCTTTAACAGCTAATGCCATGAAATCAGATAAAGATCAATGCTTGGAAGCAGGGATGAATGATTTTATGAGTAAGCCTATCAAAGCACCGATACTTACCGCATTGATGCAAAAATACACCAATGCGATACATCATGAAGCTCAAACGGATCCTCAGCAAAATGAAAGCTAACTTAAATGGGAAAGTGCTTCATTCAATGAATTAACTGCAATAATTTCAATATCTTCATTTTTATTTCTGGGTGCATTTGCTTTTGGCACGATAATCCGTTTAAAACCATGTTTAGAGGCTTCTAAAATCCGCTCTTGGCCACCAGGCACAGGACGCAATTCTCCCCCAAGACCAATCTCCCCGAAAAAGGCACATCCATTGTCTATTGTCATATTGCGATAACTGGATAAGACAGCAACTAAAATGGCTAAATCAGCACCTGTCTCAGTGATTCTGACACCACCAACAACATTCAAAAATACATCCATCTGATGCATAGCGATGCCACCATGGCGATTAAGAACTGCTAATAACAAGGCTAAACGATTATGATCATAACCGACAGTAACGCGCCGCGGGATCCCATGACTATCATCCACTAGCGCTTGTATTTCAATGAGTAAAGGCCTAGACCCTTCCCAGGTCACCATCACAACTGTGCCAGGTGCTGGAAAACGGTTGCCAGATAAAAAAATGGCTGAAGGATTACTGACACCACGCAAACCTTTATCTGTCATGGCAAAAATGCCTAATTCATTAACAGCACCAAAACGATTTTTGATGGCACGTACCATACGAAATCGACTATCTTTTTCACCTTCAAAATATAAAACCGTATCCACCATATGCTCTAAAACTCGGGGCCCAGCAATAGCACCATCTTTGTTCACATGACCTACCAAATACAAAGAAATCCCTGATTGCTTTGCAAATCTGACTAAATGGGCCGCGCTCTCTCTTACTTGGCTCACCGATCCTGGTGCTGATTGCAACGTTTGCGTGAAAATGGTTTGAATAGAATCGATGACCATAATGCGAGGTTTATTTGCGGTGGCTAGTGCAATAATGGTTTCAACTTGGGTTTCAGCAAGCAAGCGAATGGGGACTTTACCAACACCTAATCGTTGCGCTCGTAAAGACACCTGATGGAGAGATTCTTCACCAGTAACATAAAGGGCTTTACTGGGATCGGGCACATTGGCAAGGGCTTGTAATAGTAGCGTTGATTTCCCAATCCCAGGATCGCCACCAATTAAAATCACCGAGCCTTCTACTACACCTCCGCCTAATACTTGATCAAGCTCAGGCAGTCCCGTAGACAAACGTTCTGTTGCGGTTGCTGTAATATCGGGTAGCGGGATCAAGGCAACGTCCTGGGGCCCTGCATAACCCTGCCAGCGGGTACTTGAAGCTTTTACCAGTGCAATTTCAGTCAATGTATTCCAAGCACCACAGTCTGGGCATTGCCCAACCCATTTAGGACTCATCCCCCCACAATCATTACAGGTGTACTGTGTTTTTGCTTTGGCCATGTTGGTTAGCCTTCTAAAGTTTATCTTGTGCCGCGCCGATCTCAATTATATGAGCACTTATACCGCAACTGAAATATTAATCAACGCTACACGCGTCTCCCCAAAGAAGCGTGCGGATATCTATGAATTTGTATTAAACGAAAGTTTGCATATCATCGAATGTGTTCATGTTGAATCTTTGGCGCAAGGCCTTATATATCCTGTGACTAATTTTCGCGACACTTTACATAGCGTTTTATTTGAACTTAACCATGTACGTGTAAACCCCCGCTTAGATAATGGTTTCATAATCAGTCAATTAACCTCTGCCTTAGAACAAATTGGGGTTAATGTTTACAACACGCCTCGTCAAGAATCCATGACTGTTTGCTACCGGCCCTTAGGTGAAATTACTGAAAACGTTCGGTTCTATTTCTCTGAGTCGGGTCACTGCGTTTTCCTGTGTCCTAACGCCAAACTAAAAGCTGTCCCTTCAGTGGTTCATCGAAGCTTCGGTTAACCTTACAAAACTAAGTTGTAAACTTACCTTGCCGAGCGGGCAATGGTTGCTTAAGCTAAAAATAAGTAACGTTTCTTATAAGCATTTATGATACTTTCCCTATTCAGCTTTATTCGCTTGATGATAGGCTTGGTTGATCTTATCTTGATCACTGTGGTTGCTTACACGCTAAGCTTTCTTCCCACAAAATATCGTCAATACTGGTATCGGAGTCTCTTTCGATATTGGTGTTGGGTTTTTATACGCGCTCTACGTGTTGATTTATTTCTACATCAGAAAAACCAACATGATTTACCCAAACAATATATTTTAATAAGCAATCACCCTTCTGCTTTTGAAGACTTAGGGATGTCTGCTTTATTTAATACCCATTATTTAGCCAAAATTGAAATGAAGGATTGGTGGATCCTCGGACGCATCAGTCAAGCGGCAGGAACCATCTATGTGCAGCGGGAATCAAAAGAGTCAAGACAAATGGCTACTGATACTTTACATCAAGCACTGGAAGATGGGCTTAATGTTGGTATTTATCCAGAAGGGGGATGCAAAGGAAGACGCATTTTTCTTCCCTTTCGTTATGGGGCGTTTGATTTATCCATTCAAACAGGTGTTCCGATTATTCCTGTTTTTTTACATTATGAAGCTCAACAAGAATTTGAATGGCAATTTCAACATTTACTCTACAAACTATGGATGATTTTACGATCTCAAAATCGCCGTGCTAATTATTATGTTTATGATGCTATTGATCCAAAGCAATTCACCTCAAAAGAAGAATACTGCGTCCATGTTCAAAATCTTTATTTAGAATGGCAAAAAAGATACATGGACTGAACCTTTTATTAGTGTAATTACATTCAAAATATATTTTCTGACCTATCTTCATACTACGTTCTTTTTTATGATTCACTAGAACTTATAAAAGCATGACGGTATTAAAGAAAATGCATATAAAATCACTTCATACATTGACAGCAAACAAGTATTTTAATCTCTATGGACTCCCTACAGCCCTTTATTCACTGTTTGCACTTGGTTTGATACTCCTCCTCTGGTTCAATTCAAAAGAAAGTGATCTTGTAGATAATTCCAAAGCTGTTGAGTCTTCTGTTGCTGAAAATGTCAATCTCAGCTTAATCAGTAGTTGGCATTTATTTGGATTTGACAAAGAAGCTAAATTTCAAAAAGTTGAAAATGCGAATATTAAATTAGTCGGTATTATATTTGACAACAGCAATAGTAAAGCCATTTTAATGGTCAATGCTAAAGAACTTGTTTTACATAAGGGAGAAAAAATTGATAATAACTATAGTATTCAAAAAATTGAACCCTCACGAGTGATTGTCACCACCAATGAGGGCTCGCAAGAGATTGATCTTTTTTCAACTTTAGAAGCAAAAACAAAACCTAAAAATGAAAATCAAGATCAAATTCAAGCCCCAACTCAAGGACAAACTCAAGCTATCATTGATGCAGTGAATGCCAATGTAGCAGCTAATATAAATAATGCTAATCCTGCCTATGATGGCAGCAATACATTAAATCAGTCTAATATTACAAACTCATATGTCCCCACTCAGCCTAATAATATCATGCGATTTAAGCGTGGTGGTAGATACTAAACTTGTTTTGGCTGTTTGATACAAAACCCTAACACATCACATAGCAAATGATTCATTTGCCATTTTTCCCAATAGGGGTATTGCTTACCTGCGGTTGGATGAGAAAAAAATTGCATATTTCCCTTAGAATCTCTTAGCGCAATTACTTCTGCTAGACAGGCATCATGATACAGTTTTAGTTGAACTTCAAAATTCGTTAACCATTGGATGAGTTGGCTGTTTTGAAATTCAATACTGAGTGTATCTGTGTGAGCCTGTTTGTTCATTAATAGAATTTGCAATTTCCCCATATTGCCCATGCTCCAGATAAGACTTTCTCCAATGGGATATTTAGGGGGGAGTAGCTTATTCATACGTTGATAGTTGGCAGTGCAGCAAGCCATATAGGCATTAAAATCCATTCTTTAAACCAAACTTTTTTTATGTAGATTGCTTTAAGCATAGCGGAGGGCTAAAAAAATGCCTCTTGAAAAATTATTTTAAATCGAGCAACTAACTATATGCTGTTGCTGATCTGCTAGAAATCATCAAAGATAAATTTATAAATATGACCTCCAGGAATTGCTACCGCTTCCACGATATGACCATTATGAAAAAAAGGCTTTGAGAGATCATAATTAAGGGGATTATCGTGCAGATCATACACACCATTAGGATATAAAATGACATTTAAGCGATGCCCCCCAAAAGTGCCTGCACTGACAAATTTAGAGGTATTAGTGACTAATATTTCGACAGCAATCACTGAAACACTTAACAAGGCGGCTTTTGCAGCACTTGTGAGATGACATTCAGTTGAAGTAAGTATTCTCATACCTTATTCCTTGGATTAATTTTCAGTCATTTCTAGGATAAATCTATCTTGTTAGTTTATGTCGCCTAAAATTGACATTCTTTTAATGGAGATTATCGAGTGTTTCTTATCAGTACATCAAACAGATGAAGGTTGAGCTAAGCTAATAGATGGATGGGCAGACATCCTTAAAGTGAGTGGTACTAAACAAGAATAATGAAATTTTAGGATGAATATGAAGAGATTTTCTATTTTCATATTATTAATGAGTTTATGCCCTCTTCTTCAGGCTGCAGAGGTGCCTTTCCAAGGCAATTATGAATGTAATGGTAAAAAACCAGGGTTCCTAGCAGGAATTACTGGAGAATCTTACAAAATTTTGCTTAAGATTGAGAAAAACAAAAAAACTTATTTCATTAGCACGCATTATAATGGTGCTGCTTATACTGGTACTGGAATCTATGACGCAACTAATAAAAGCCTATCAGCCGCTATTACGAATTCTGCTAATCCCAAAGAAACCTATGTCATTATTTTTCATGAATTAAGTCAAACCAAACTTGAAGCGCAATGGGCTTATTTGACGGAAAATGGCATTGCGTTTTGTGAAAAGAAATAAATGCTGCATTTCACTTTCCGTATTTTTTACGGATATTATTGTAAGCAATCCTTTGTTAATTTATGCCAAGTACAATCGTAGTTCATTTAACTTAGCTATTAACTCTGTTTTTGAGCGACAGTTGAGCTTTTCTTTTAAACGCATAAGATTAGTTTCAATAGTACGAGGAGATAAAGAGAGTGATTCAGCTATCAGTCGAGCAGACATACCTTTTATCAGTAGTTTTGCACAAGTCAGTTCACGAGCAGATAGGCTAATACCTGAATCAAGATGAATTTTCTTTAAATTAAGCATTTGTTTGGGATTGTGTGTATTGCTTTTGTGAGGAAGCCCCTGTTCAAGCGAAAAAACCTTGTTGAATTTTTCAGGTACAATAATTCGGTTTTGATTTACTTTTTTTAACAGCAATGATGCTTGTTCTTTAAAATAAAAAGTAAATCGATGCAAAAACTCTAAATTATTCAGTAAAACATTAGTCACTTGCGGTTTGTCAGGAGTGGTACCAATAAAATAAAATTCACAGCCATCGGACGTTTTTTGAATTATCGTCATGCCATGATCTATATTGAATTCACGCGCGGCTTTCAAAACACTATGATGATGTGTTAAATGTGACCAAATAGCATACCCTGATTCAATATTTTTAGGATGTTGTTCAAAGCCGCTGTTTAAATAGAGCCCTTGGTTATAATAATGCTCAATCCAAGCGGGTTGATTGCTAAGGCGGATTTCTGAACCGTCATTGTAATTTTTAGCATAAACTAAGCTAGTTACACCAAATTGTTTTTGAAGAGGGCGTGCAATGTCATCAACATCCGGACTTAATGCTAAAGCGAGGGCTAAATTGGTAGACAGCGTTTTATGTGGCATAAGGCCCGTATATTATATTTTTTAGGTTAAAAGGACAATTTTATGCAAAAGCGAACCCTGGGGAAGTTAAAGTTAGAGGTTTCAGCGTTAGGCTTAGGCTGTATGGGCATGTCGATGGGCTATGGAAAAAGTGATGATAATGAGTCCATCAAGACCCTCCATCATGCCATTGAGAGAGGGTTGTCTTTTCTGGATACTTCCGATCTTTATGGTATGGGGCACAATGAAACCCTTATTGGCAAAGCAATTACAGGCAAACGAGAGAAAGTGGTTCTTGCGACTAAATGCGGTTTTGTTGATATGTTAAAAGTGGATGGTTCCCCTGCTCATATCAAAAAAGCGTGTGATGCCAGTTTAAAACGGTTGGGCGTTGAGGTCATTGATCTCTATTTTTTACATCGAGCAGATAAAAACGTCCCTATTGAAGAATCGGTAGGCGCATTTGCTGATTTAGTTAAAGCTGGGAAAATCCATCATGTGGGTTTATCTGAAGTAACCCCCACAACACTACGGCGAGCTGCTAAAGTTTATCCGATCACTGCTTTGCAATCTGAATATTCCTTATGGGAAAGGAAACCAGAAAAAGAAATCTTAAGTGTGTGCCAAGCCTTAGACATTGGTTTTGTTCCTTATAGCCCTTTGAGTCGCGGTTTTTTATCCGGTCAATATCGAGAAACTGAAAATTTCGAAATTGGGGATTTTCGCAAGTTACTGCCTAAATTCCAAAGTGGCAATTTACAACATAACCTACAAATTGTGGATAAAGTCATTAGTTTTTCCAAAGTGAAAGGATGCACCCCAGCGCAACTTGCATTGGCATGGTTATTAGCACAAAATCCTCATATCGTGCCGATCCCGGGGACGCGTTCTATTGCACGTTTAGACGAAAATATCGGTGCCTTAGATGTTCAGCTATCCGCCGCTGACTTAAAAGAGATCAGTGATTTTATTGATACGCATGAATCTATCGGCAAGCAATATCCTGATGAATTTAATTTTGAGGTTTAAGATGAAAAGATTTTTTATATTATTATTATTGAGCGTAAGCCCCTTTGTCAGCGCTACCGAAAAAAATGTTTTTCAAGGTGATTTTGAATGTTCTGGCAAAGAAGTGGATTCAGAAGAAACTTTTAAAATGTTGATGACCGTCGCAAAAACGGGAAGCACCTATTCTATTAAAAGCGACTATGAAGGCGCGTCTTATACCGGTACAGGCATCTATGATAGTGCCAATGAAAGTTTATCTGCTGTGATTATTAATCCTGCGAATGCCAAAGAAACCTGTCTCGTTATTTTTCATGAAAAAAATAAAAACACATTGGATGCAAAGTGGACTTATTTAGGGGAAGAGCGGGTTGCACCGGCGGTTTGTGAAAGAGTTTAAATAACAAGTCATCAAGGGATTTATTCCGGATGAGAGAGAGTTAGAGTACAACCGGGATCATCGGTAACACTTTGGATCTGCTCTTCCCCTCTCCCCCCGATCATCTTGCCGACGCATTCAGGACTCTTTTGGGAGAGGGTTAGGGTGAGGGAAGTACAAAACTAAAAAATTAATCAGCAATTGTAGAATCTTTTCTGAGTTCTCTTGCTCTGTTATTCATTTCTTGTTTAGTGTTCATGCTTAATCCGAACTGCTCTCAAGTACAAACTGGGATCATAGGTAACACTTTTGAGCTGATCCCCTCTCCCCTGGACGATCTTGCCGAAGTATTCAGAACTTATTTGGGAGAGGGTTAGGGTGAGGGAAGTACAAAACTAAATTCAGCAATTGTAGAATCTTTTCTGAGTTCTCTTGCTCTGTTATTCATTTCTTGTTTAGTGTTCATGCTTAATCCGAACTGCTCTCAAGTACACACTGGGATCATAGGTAACACTTTTGAGCTGATCCCCTCTCCCCTGGACGATCTTGCCGAAGTATTCAGAACTTATTTGGGAGAGGGTTAGGGTGAGGGAAGTACAAAACTAAATTCAGCAATTGTAGAATCTTTTCTGAGTTCTCTTGCTCTGTTATTCATTTCTTGTTTAGTGTTCATGCTTAATCCGAACCACCCTCACCCTACCCTCTCCCAAAAACCTTCAAACCATTTTGCAAATCTTTAAGGGGGAGAGGGGAAGATCCAATCCAAAGTGTTACCTATGATCCCGGTTTGTACCGTCCCACCTTTATCTATAATCCGCGCGCTTCTGCGACATTACTCAGCGCTAACAAAAATGCTTCCGTATTTTCATCTTTTTGATATTCATCGAATGCCACTTGTAAATAGGCTGCAACTTCTTCAGGATCACGCAAAGACTGAATTAATTTTTCATTGTAACTAGTGGTATTTTTTAATAATTCTTGTTTGTTCATCACTTTTTTCCTTTATTTCCACTATTGTCTCGACAGTGTCGAGACAATCTCATTGAAAATCGTACACAATTTATATTACTTTTACAATATAGCTAAAAAATTTTTTCATATAACTGTCATAATAAAAAAGCCCGCATTATGCGGGCTTTAAAGCTTAGTTTGCCAGAATCCCATTTAACGTTTATCAGTGAATTGCTTTAAAAACTTATTATGCAAACCACTGAGGGTTAACAAACCAAACACGGCGCCAATCAAAGCAAAAAACATATCTTCTTGCGTATCCCAAGGATCGCCTTGGGTGCCCAAGAACGCATCAGCTTGCTCACCAGTCCATACCGCAACGGCCCATTCAATAAGTTCATAAGCGGCGCTTATTCCTAAGCAACTAAAAATAATAATCGCTATCAACCACTTACCCGGTTTTAAAGGAGAAGTTCGTAAAAGCAGTTCTCGAATGACTAAAGCGGGAACAAATCCTTGGGCAAAATGTCCCAAGCGATCATAGTGGTTTCTAGATAGATGCCAATGGTCCCGTATCCAATCAAATAGCGGTACTTGCGCATAAGTATAATGCCCACCAATCAATAAGATAATGCAATGAATTGCTATCAATGCATATAATAAATTGGTGAATCGAAATTTCTGATAGGTTATCCCTAATAACGGGATAACTACCATGACGGGGATAGTTTCTAAAAACCACGTGAATCTGTCATGCGGTAAAATAGCAGACCAAATAAAAATTAAACTGACTACGCTAAGGCAAAGAACTGGCCAATACCAAGCTTGCGAAAATTTACTGGAATAGAACATCAAATCTCCTCACTAAGCTCAAAAGCCGATGCCATGCGTTCAGTTTCCTGCTTTGAAATCCCAAACTGCTTTGCTATCTTTCGCCATTGAGAAACCGATTTTGCTACCTCTGATATAATTATCTCAGCTTGTGTCTTGGATAAGCCAAAATAATTAATGACACTCATGGCTAATTCTATAGACCCTGTAGCATCATCCATGTCTATTGCAGTTGATAGTATTCTTGGTCGAATATCTAAAGGAACAGGATTTAAATCATATGCTGGCGACAGCCGCCATCCACCTTGATCATATAAGAATCCGTGATTTCGCAGATGATCATCCGTATTTGAAATCATGATATTGAATATGATTCTACGCCATAACTCATGAATGTCTTTGGTTGATTGTTCTCCATGCATACGTATAGCGTCAACTATCTCAAGATAACTATGCATTTCATTATCTTTTGCAGTTAACATGCTCATTGCAGATAAAAATGGAATTCTAATTTTATCAAATCTATCAAATCTTTGAAGCAGTAACACTGACTTGGTCAAAACTTTCTCAATTCGATATTTTGGGATTGTGATTCCTGCTTGGGATGCTAAAGTTAATGCTACAGCTTCCCACAGCACAACATTATATTCATCCGATTTTTGGGGAAATTTTGCAATAAGAAGTTGCCCATCTTTATCAAGCACCGATACTTTTGGCCTTGCTCCACCTAAAGAAGAACCGGGAACAAGTAGTAACTTCAAATCGGCATCAGTTTCTTCATCAGTCTCAAAATTTTCTGTTGCTGCAAGCAGTTTAGGTAATTTTACTAATGGAGGAACTTGCACACGTCCTGATGATAAAAAAGGACCATTTTCTTGTTCTTTAAATCGAAGGGCCCCTGCTCTAGTCTCATCGTTAATCTGTAATAAATAATCAATTTCAAATAAAGAACGCGGCGTTCTGCCTTCTTGCTCTGCATTACGTCTTTCAGCACGTCTTAACAACATTCTGCCCCATCGATCAGGGGCTGAATCACCTAAAGCACCAAACAGGGCTTTCTCGTGAGGAGCATGATGTGGCTCTTTACCAAGCATCAAGGCTGGCTCTAAAGGAAATCTGTCATGTGAATTTAACCATTGATCATCATATTGAAAAGAAGTACTTTCTTTTCCATTTCGAACACGCGACCATAGATGTCCAACTAAAATTGGAGTTCCTCTTAGATCAACATATACATATACTTCTTTATTCATTTCTTGCTCGGAGGTTTTACTTTATTTCTAATAGAAGCCATAAATGACTTCGACGGTCGTACTCTTTGAGGAAGCCTTTCCTCTTCTAATGAAAGACCGATCCTATCCTCAGCAGATTCAGCTAATTTGGCTAATCTATCTGTTAATCCTAATACGAACAAAATAGACGCATATACCCACATCGCTACACCTGGGTCACCTTTTTCAGCTTTATTTAATGTAGTGCGACTAATTGCTGCACGCTCTGCTAATGTTTTCGTCGTTATTCTACGTCTTAGTCGAGCGCTCCGAATATCCGTTCCCAGCTTTCGTAATGCCCGAGTAACTGGTATAGGGAGTACTGGTTTGATTTTATCTGTCATTTTATAATGTTCACAATTATGGACGTTATACTATTTAACGTACACTATTATGAACATTAAGTCAAATTTTAACTGTCGCCCCACACAACATAACGTTCACAAATATGAACACTAAAGCCGTTAGCGTTCATTATTGTGAACATTAAAAGAACACTCGTAGAACGCCGAAACATTGAGATCTATAGAAAATCCTACGCCGCTTCCGCGGCTTGAGAGGAGGAGGTAAGATGGTGCATTTTTCCCCATGTTCCGTCTTTTCGCCCTGCGGGCTCAAAGCCTCCATCCCCCTACGCTAAGAAGCTTCGGCGCGACAGGCAAGGGGCTAATATCCTACGCGGCGTTGCCGCTGAAGAAAAAGATAATTTGCTCATCTTTTGTTTACATCAAAAAAATTTAAACAAATAGAAAAACCAATCTGCATCAACAAACAGCGGTAGCTGTTTATGATATTAGCCCCGCGCCGGCGCCTGGAACCGATAGGTTTCAGGCGCAGAGCGTGGGGAAAAGCAAACCCCTCTACCCCTCTTTCTTAAGCTGCGGCCTTGTCCGGCGTAGCCTTTCAGGCGAAGACGGAAGCAGCGAGGAAAACCTGCAGGAAGAAAAGTAAGTAATCATCAAGAACATTAAAAAATATGAAAAAATATGGCTTAGTTGATTTTAAAAAAGGATCTCATAAATCAATGAAGCCTGTTCTTCCCTATAAAAATTTAAAAATCGCACATAATATTATCAATGAACACGATAATGGATTAAAATCTAATGAAAAAAAGAAGTCTCAAGGTGGAAGTAGATAATAATCTTGGGGCAATATTACACAAGGAATAATAATATGAAACCATTAAATTTCATTGAAACCAAACAAGTAACTGGCGGAGATCTCGATGGCGTGAGCTGTGAATGTTGGAAGATAATAGGCTTAATGGGATTTTTAGTGGCTTATAAAGATGTCACATTGGAGTTTGGGCTGGCACAGGTTGATCTTGTTTGTACTGAGCAAGAACAGAATATAGCGATGGAACTAGCAAAGCCATATTATCGTTAACCTTATCATGGATAACACCTTTATTAAACTCGTTGTTTAATGCGAAGATAACTCATTACTTTCTTGAGCTTATCCGTATGTAAAATTCCCCCAGTTAGCTGTAATTGATAATAAATCGCTTCTGGGAAATGTGTATAGAGCTCAATTCGCTTCAACGTTTCTTTGCCGGATGCTTTTCCACTCTCAATATTAACTAATGTTGCTTGCGTCATTTCAAAGCATTCAGAAAATTCTCGGGTAGTTAATCCCATTTCTTTACGAAAAGCTCTTAATGCAGCAGCATCAAACTTACATTCATAATGTGGTTCAAAAATAAATGATGAAGGGCCCCTTCTTCCAATCGTAACCAATAGAATAATAGGATCCCGTTCTTTTGTCGTGATTCCCATTGCTTGGCAATAATCTTTGTAGGCCGGATTTTCTCGAGAAGGGATCCTATCTTCTAGGCTAGGAAATAGAGTTTTTGAAGTATGCTTTTCCTTTGTCAACGGAATGTCTGGACCAAGAGGAATAATATAATCTGAATATATGTACTTTTTATCATACGTAAATATAAATTGTTTATCTGCTTTTTCATAGATCAACTCCCCAACAAATTGTCGGGTTTTTCGTTTTTCCAAATAAACTTTAACGCCAATTATTTTTCTATCAGCTAGCAATTGCATTTTCATATTCCCTATATCGTTTAGAAATAAGGCGAGCCAGCGCATTTTTCCTTTTTTCTTGGATAAAACTTATCTCAATTTTCTTCAATATTTTTTCAATATTAATTTTTCTATAAAAATGCATAACATGTTCTTCTTGCCCAAGTCTTTTCCACTCAAGAATATAATCTGTTATGGTGGGTTCATCGGTAAGATGCGTAGCAATTTTGCCTCTTGGCTCAAGCTGGGCTTCCAGCAAAGCTTCAATCTCAATTCCCAAATTTGAAGGATTATCGTACAAAGGAGCTAGCTCATATCCCCTGTGAGATTGAATCAATGCTAAATTTCTCCCATGACGATCATGGTTGCCTATTAAGGAATCAAATAAAGTGGATTCTATAAAACGTTTTCCATCAGTCATTTTTTGCGTGTTTTCTAAAATGATTTTATATAACGTTTCACAATTGTACTGACACTTATCATCTAGAAAATGATAAATGTGTACTAAGTTTGTACCATTTTGTTGCTGCATGAAGTTTTTACATACAAATGTTGGCACTGTATTGGCAAAAGAAATTAAATAATAGGAAGGAATTTCTATTTCTAGTATTTCAGCTATCTGATTACACAAATATTCTGTTTGGGGTAACTCTGGATAACCTTCTTCTTGGATTTTAAGAATATAAGCTTTTTCCCCGAGTTTTGCTGAATATTTCTTAAATTTCCCTTGAAAAAAGCTACTTGCCATGGCCGAAAACTTATTTTTTCCCATTTCGGGCTCACTTGAACCCAGTGAATGACTAACAATATCTTGGAAATCTTCTTTATTCTTTGTATTAAACCACTCATTAAAACATCTTTTATGAAGTCCATAATGCATTTCTTGTGGTGTTACACTCTTATGACATTTATAGCAAAGCATTGATTTATCTCAATATATTACTAAAAAAATTGGATTTAATACGATATCATATAGTATCAGTTTAATATTGATATTATATAATGTCAATATTAAACTGATACTATATGATATCAATTTATTGAAGGCCAGAAATAAACACTAATATAAATAAAAAAGCCTCTTATATCTTTACAGACATGAGAGGCTGATTATTTAATAATTAACTTAATTTATTCAGGAATTATGATAATTTAATTAATTATTACATTAACACTTTACTTTTATAAGATCAGAACGGTATATCGTCATCAAATTCTTCATTCACACCTGCAGGAGCGCCTGCTGGCATTGAAGAAGGCATATGCTGTTGTGATGATTGTTGTGCATGTGATTGCGGTGCATTACCTTGATTTGATGAACCACCCGCGCCACGGCCATCTAGCATTTGCATTTCAGCCGCAACGATCTCAGTGGTGTAACGTTCAACACCGGCTTGATCTTGCCACTTACGGGTACGTATGCTGCCTTCAACATACACTTTAGAACCTTTGCGTAAATATTCACCAACAATTTCTGCTAAGCGATTAAAGAATACAACACGATGCCATTCTGTGCGTTCTTGTGGTTCGCCAGTTTGTTTGTCTTTCCAGCTTTCACTGGTTGCCACTGTAATGTTGGCAACAGCGCCACCACTTGGCATATAGCGCACTTCGGGATCAGCGCCCAAGTTCCCAACTAAAATAACTTTATTAATACCCCTTGCCATATCTTCTCCTATTGCTCTTTACGCTGGGTTGATGCTTTCAAGTTGCTTTGAGGAACTTAAAGTCAGCCATCCAATCACTGTTAATAATAAACACGTTATTCCTATTCCCCAGGGCCCAATCCATTGCTGTAAACAGCCACCAAAAACGCCACCGGCGAACATGCCAAAAAATTGTGAAAACGAGTATACACCTAAGGCTGAACCTTTGCTTCCCTGTGGCACTACACGTGACACCATTGCGGGAAGACTAGCTTCTAAAAAATTAAAGCTTAAGAAAAATAACGTCGCAGCCACAAAAAATATTATATATTGCTTAGCACTAAGAAGCATAACAATTGCAATGCCTATTCCTATCAACGCTGTCTTCATCAGTGTTTTTTGCCATTGCGGATTATCGGCAAAACGTAGAAGTGGTGCTACTAAAATAATTGACGCCACTAACACCGGTAAATAAAAACGCCAAACATGATGTGAAGTTAGGCCGGTAACCTCTTCAATTTTATAAGGGAAAACTAAAAAGACCGCTGTTAATACGGCATGTAAAATAAAGATATTAAGATTCAAATGCCATAACTCACGATGTTTTAACAGTGCACGCATTTGTCCTTTTAAAACTAGCGGCTTTTGTTTAGGAGGTGTCCCCAAAAAAGAAAGTAACAAAATACCACAAGTCCCCATGGCGGCAGTCAGCATAAAGATGCCGAATAAACCAACATAAGCATCCAATAGTGGACCAAGCAAAATAGCCAATACAAAAGTAAAACCAATACTAATTCCAATTAAGGCCATTGCCCGGGTACGAACTTGTTCGCGTGTGAGATCGGCAACCAGCGCTAAAATGGGGGCACCAATCGCGCCCATCCCTTGAACTGCACGCCCAATAATCAACCCCCAAATGGATTGAGAAAAGGCAGCTATCAAGCTTCCAATAATAAAAATCACTAATCCACCCACTATCACCGGTTTGCGTCCCAAATAGTCGGATAAGACACCACAAGGTAATTGCAGCAGCGCTTGGGTTAAGCCGTAAATGCCTGCCGCAAGTCCAATCAAGGCTGGGGTCGCATGGGGTATTTTATCGGCATATAACGCTAAAACGGGTAATACCATAAATAGCCCTAACATTCGGCTCGCAAAAACCAATGCTAAAATAACGGTGCTTTTTATTTCTGAAGATGTCATGCGATCTCTTTTCTGGTGACTATGTTTTTGAGTCTCCCTTTGTCTGAACACAGCAGCAGGGGTTCCCACGGGGGGATGGGTGCTGCGAGTACAGACAAAGGGGGGCTCAAAAACATGTATTGTACCTACTAAAATGGCAAAGAATTCCAATTGATCGTATATTAGCAAGTTTGTTCAGTACCTGGGAACCTTATGGATAAAATCACGATAAGAGGTGCACGCACACATAACCTCAAATCGATTAACTTGGCCTTACCAAGAGACAAGTTAATCGTTATTACGGGTTTATCTGGCTCAGGTAAATCCTCCCTAGCTTTTGATACTTTGTATGCTGAGGGCCAACGGCGCTATGTAGAATCGCTTTCCTCCTATGCGAGACAGTTTTTGTCCGTCATGGAAAAGCCCGATGTCGACCATATCGAAGGATTATCACCCGCTATCTCGATTGAACAAAAAACAACGTCGCATAACCCGCGCTCAACCGTGGGCACCGTTACAGAGCTATATGACTATCTCAGAGTCTTGTATGCAAGAGCCGGACAACCCCGATGCCCTGATCATGATATTCCATTGGAAGCTCAGACCGTGAGCCAAATGGTCGATCATGTTCTGGCTGAACCTGAAGATTCCAAAGCTTTACTGCTTGCGCCTGTGGTACGCGATCGTAAAGGAGAGCATCTACAAACGCTTGAACAATTGCGTAGTAGTGGCTTTGTCCGAGTACGCATTAACGGCAAATTATATGATATTGATGATGCGCCTAAACTGGATCTGCGCAAAAAGCATTCCATCGATGTGGTCGTAGATAGAATAAAAGTCCGTCCCGATATTCGTTTACGTTTAGCTGATTCATTTGAAACCGCCCTAAAGCTTTCTGATGGTTTAGCGCGCGTTCATTGGATTGATACTAAGAAAGACGTTGTTTTCTCGGCAAAATATGCTTGCCCTGAATGTGGTTACAATTTATCAGAATTAGAACCTAAGATTTTTTCGTTCAATAATCCAGCCGGTGCTTGCCCCAGTTGTGATGGTTTAGGATCTAAACAATTTTTCGATCCAAAACGAGTGGTACATTTACCAGAAATGAGTCTTTCCTGTGGCGCCGTTCGTGGCTGGGATAGACGAAATCAATATTATTTCAGCATGCTCAAATCCTTGAGTAAACATTATGGGTTTGATCTGGATACACCCTGGAAAGAACTTCCTAAAGATATTCAAAATGCCGTCCTTTATGGCAGTGGCGAAGAAGAAATTACTTTTCACTATACGAACGAACGTGGGGAAACAAGAAAGCGTCGTCATCCTTTTGAAGGCGTGATCCCCAATTTAGAAAGACGTTATCACGACACTGATTCAGAATATATCCGTGAAGAATTAGCACGTTACTTAGCCCATCAAGCCTGCCCAGAATGTGAAGGCTCGCGCTTGAAAAAAGAAGCGCGCTTTGTTTTTATTGGCAAAAAATCTCTTCCCCAAGTCTCCTCCATGTCGATTGGGGATTGTTTGCAATTTTTCCTAAAATTACAGCTCACTGGGCGACGTAAAGAAATTGCCGATAAAATATTAAAAGAGATCACTGAACGTTTACGATTCCTGGTGGATGTGGGTTTAGAATATCTCACCATCAGTCGCACTGCCGAAACCCTCTCAGGCGGCGAAGCCCAACGCATTCGTTTGGCCAGCCAAATCGGTGCCGGTCTAGTAGGGGTGATGTATATTTTGGATGAGCCCTCTATTGGCTTACATCAACGCGATAATGCACGCTTATTAACAACGCTGCGTCATTTGCGTGATTTAGGCAATACTGTCATTGTGGTTGAGCAT
The DNA here is from genome assembly GCA_963829835.1 of uncultured Pseudomonadota bacterium. Classification (GTDB taxonomy): domain Bacteria; phylum Pseudomonadota; class Gammaproteobacteria; order Berkiellales; family Berkiellaceae; genus Berkiella. The sequence goes on along the minus strand of CAWHKC010000004.1, from coordinate 1,577,443 downwards.
GATGAAGAAGCTATTATGATGGCCGATCATGTGGTTGATATTGGACCAGGTGCTGGTGTTCATGGAGGCCACATTGTCGCCGAAGGAACGCCACAAGCCATAAAGAAATCCAAGGAATCCTTAACCGGCCAATATCTGAGCGGCAAGTTGAAAATTGAAGTGCCTTCTCAACGCCGTGAATTTGATCCCGAACGCGTTATTAAAATTATCGGTGCCTCTGGAAATAATCTACACAATTTAACAGTGACATTACCGCTTGGCTTAATCACTTGTATCACTGGCGTATCTGGCTCCGGCAAATCGACTTTAGTCAACGATACGTTATATCCGATTGCAGCCCATACCCTCAATCATGCTGGGCTGACTAGTTTCAGTCCTTATGAAAAAATTACGGGCCTTGAGATGCTTGATAAAGTGGTGGGAATTGATCAAAGCCCCATTGGGCGTACGCCACGCTCTAATGCAGCAACTTATACAGGGCTCTTTACCCATATTCGCGATCTCTTTGCAGGTACCCAAGAAGCGCGCTCACGCGGTTATCAAGTGGGTCGCTTTAGCTTTAATGTCAAAGGCGGACGTTGTGAAGCTTGTGAAGGCGATGGTCTCATTAAAGTAGAAATGCATTTTCTAGCAGATGTTTATGTTTTATGTGACGTTTGTCATGGTAAACGTTATAACGATGAAACCTTATCTGTGCATTATAAAGGTAAAAATATTCATCAAGTCCTAGAGATGACCGTGGAAGATGCTTTTGAGTTTTTCAGTGCTATTCCTGCCATCAATCGAAAACTCAAAACCCTGATGGATGTTGGTTTAACTTATTTGAAGCTTGGTCAAAGTGCAACTACGCTATCAGGCGGAGAAGCACAACGCATTAAACTGGCCAAAGAATTATCTCGTCGTGATACCGGTAACACCCTTTATATTTTAGATGAACCCACAACTGGTTTGCATTTTCATGATGTTAAACAATTGTTAGATGTGTTGTTCCATTTGCAAAGCTCTGGTAACACTATTGTGATTATTGAGCATAATCTGGATGTGATAAAAGTCGCCGATTGGGTGGTTGATTTAGGACCCGAAGGTGGCGATCGCGGTGGACGCCTTGTTGCCATGGGAACCCCTGAGCAAGTAGCAAAAACCAAAGGTTCTTATACCGGTGAATTTTTAGCCCCTTTACTAAATGCTAAAAAAACAAAATCTAAAGCAAGTGAATAAAGTAATGTAGTCCATCATAAAAGAGGTATTTATTATGTCTAAACCAGAAGGTCCAAAACTCCTCACACCCGCATATGATAATCAGGTTAAACGTATACAATATACGCCTGATCAATTAAATGAGATCGGAAAAAATTGTACAGGCTTACCTTGTCCTGCTGGGATCCCATTAATCTTGAGAACCAATGTAGTGCCGGATCCAACACTAGAGCTAGAGAATGAAAAAGGAAAGTATGCTCCTAGATAATATTCATTCGCACCCTTGACTCAAATCAAAATCTCTCTTTATTCTGAGTAATACATTCTCACCAAATGCCAAGCAAAGGATTGCAGGTAAATGGTTCAAAATACTGGACAAGCTTCCATCTCCATCTCTATCTCTCGATTGTCAGATGGAAAAGTTCTCACACTCCCTCTATTAAAAAGTAATCAACTCGGTCAAGGGAGTTTTGGCAGTGCCTATCTAGTCTCACATCCTGAACATGCTGAGAAAATGGTTTGTAAAACAATCGACTTGAAGGGTGCAAGTAAAAATTTTCACTTCTCACATCATCATTTATTACGAATGGCATATCGAGAAATTACTTATCTTGAAAAAGTAAATATGCTTGTCGGATATTATCATGACCAGAAAAATCATCACATGATGATTTTAATGAAATTTATTCCAGGTCCTACAGAATGGGCGCTCAATAAAGAAATTAATCCACAAGCACAATATATATCGTTTTGTGCCTTAAGAAAATTGCACCGCCAAGGGATCGCTCATATGGATCCCCATGAAAGTAATTTTATACATGATAGAGCCTCACAAACAGCCTATGTCATTGACTATGGTTTATCACAAGAAAATCAACTCTTTCGCGAATTAAGAGATTTTTATGTTTTCATAAAAAAACGCAATAACATTGATACTCAATTAAGGTCATCCGTCTCTCATCTGCTTTATTTTTACTGCCAAGAAATGAAATCCTATATTCTGGCTAACAAGTGGGAAATCGCCCAAAAGGTGCTTATTTATAGTGCAGTTTTGATAGCGGCGGTTAGTGGCGTGAGTGTACTTGGGGCGGCGTCGCTACTTGCACAACAGCTCATCACCACAAGCCTTTTACAATCACTTGGTGAATTGTTTGAAACGATTCAAGATCATTATGAACTGCGCGCTTGGAATCAACATCACAAAGAATACTATCGAAACTATTATTATTGTGTATGCGGATTGTTGATGGTATTACAAGGATTTTTATTTGCCTTGCAACTTTCGCAACTTTCTAATAGCACAGCACTTTTTTGGCAACACTACGCAAGCACAACAAGCGTATTTGAATTGGCTCATATTTTGTTTCAGTTAAATCCACTGGTTAAAGCACTGCATTATTGGCAAAACAATTATGAGAAATATCTCGCCTCAGATGAAGAGCTCATCCTGCGCTATCGCCCCAAGCCTTTCTTACCCTTATTTTTGGGAAACATACACAAGACCCCTACACCTCGTCCTATTGAACCACCGTTTATCCCTTCGCTAGCTATATCTATCCGAAATAACTAACATTTAGTTGATTAATCAACTCATTGCATTAGAATCCGTTCTTTACATCATCCCAAGTTTTAATTTTTTGAGAGGTTATCATGGCTAATTATGGTCCCACAGCATTGGCAAAGGCATTTATTGAGTATTTCCAAGAAAAGGCTACAGATCCCGTTACGATTACAGCGGTTGTTAATGAGACAGCACCCGCTATAGCAAAAAACGTTGTCGAAGAAGCGCAAAAAGAAGTGTGTTCTACTCTTATATGTACACTTTCTGAAGCTAAAGATAACCTTGTTCCCTATATTGAAAAAGTCGGCGTCGCAAAAGACTACTCAGGCTATATTGCTACAGGACTTGTCGTTTTTGGCGCATTGGGAGTTGCTTACAAAAGATTTAATGCTTCTACCCCTTATGATTTAATTAAAAATATCATTGCTAAGGAATTTGGCAAAGGTTCTATTGCTGATGAAATCTTTAAAGCTTTTGAAAAATCTATTGAAGATGCCATTGATGCGCAATTAAAAGAATTTGCAGATAAATATAAAATGACCTCTAAACAATTGAGCGTTAAGGACAAAGCTGATTTTACTCAACAAAATCAACAAACAAAGATTGATGCACTTAAAGCACAATTAGAGCGTGGTGCATTAAAAGCTAATAGAGAATCATTAATTGCTGCTGCTAAAGCTGTTACCGAAGCCTCAGATAAAGTAGTCACTGCACCTGCGGCACCCGGTACCCAAGAAGCTGTTCATGGACCGCGCCTCAGCGCTAAAGCTCAAGCGCAAATGGATCTGCAAAAGATGGTTAAGATTGTCTTCTTTATAGCAAAACAAATCAGCGAAGAAGCAACCAAACCTACCGCGCTTATTGAGTGTTCAGATGAGCAAAAAGCAGCTTATGCAGAAATGATTAGAAAGCATTTTGATGGAAAAAAAGTAACTATTATTTCTTGTGAGAAAAAAGAATGGAATAACGGTGGCATGGGTCTTAATGACGGCGGCATCAATATGATGATGATAACGTCTGGCGCAAGAGTTGTGGCAGATGTTGATGGTGTCCAACACACTTTACACGTGAGCGATCATGGCGCAGTAAGGGATGCAGGTATATTAGCCACGCTTGAATCCAAAGCATTAGCGGCTTTAAAGTAAAAGCCTTTCTCAAAAAAAAACCAGGGACAAGCCCTGGTTTTTTTTACTTTAAAATAAGCGACTATTCAGCAGCTGCTTCTGAACGCTCAACCAATTCAACTATCGCCATAGGTGCATTATCACCTGGACGAAAGCCACATTTAAGAACGCGCAAATAGCCACCTGGTCTATTCAGATTACGTGGACCGAGTTCACCAAATAATTTGGCTACAATTTCTCTGTCACGCAGTCTGTTATACGCTAAACGACGATTCGCATGCGAATCGACTTTCGCTAAAGTAATTAAACGCTCAACAACGCCACGTAATGACTTTGCTTTTGGCAAGGTGGTTTTGATGAGTTCATGTTTCATCAAAGACACAGCCATGTTTTGAAACATCGCTTTACGGTGACTGCTTGTTCGATTTAATTTACGACCTGATTTTTGATGGCGCATCGGAACTTCCTAATTAGTCGTCGTGTTTTCTTTCTTTTCTAAGCCTGCAGGTGGCCATCCCTCTAGTTTCATACCTAGGGATAAACCTTTTGCCGCCAACACATCCTTGATTTCAGTCAAGGATTTTTTGCCAAGGTTAGGTGTTTTCAGCAACTCCATTTCGGTGCGCTGAATTAAATCACCAATGTAATAAATATTTTCTGCTTTCAAACAATTCGCTGAACGAACGGTTAATTCAAGCTCATCCACTGGACGCATCAAGATAGGATCAATACCCACTTCTTTCTTTGTCTCAGTTGGTCTTTCTTGACCTTTCAAGTCAACAAAAACGGATAACTGTTCTGCCAAAATGGTGGCTGAACGACGAATAGCTTCTTCAGGATCAAGCGTACCATTGGTTTCAATATCAATGATCAGCTTATCTAAATCGGTTCTATTTTCTACACGTGCTCTTTCAACAGTGTATGTCACTCTGCGCACAGGGCTAAAAGAAGCATCCAATTGTAAATGTCCAATTGATGCTGCTTCTTGATTTTCACCTGTTTTACGAATGGTGACTGGTTCATAACCACGACCACGAACCACAGTTAAGAGCATTTTGATCTTACCTTGTGGCGCTGTGATATTCGCAATCACATGATCAGGATTTGCCACTTCGATACTTGGGTCAAGTTGAATGTCACTGACTTTTACAGGACCAACACCTGATTTCTCAAGGCGTAATTCAACTTCATTTTTGGTCTCACCGAGCATCTTAAATGCAATACCTTTGAGGTTCAGGAGGATTTCAATAACGTCCTCTTGTACACCTTCAATGGTAGTGTATTCATGCAATACGCCTTCGATTTTGGTTTTGACTACGGCACAACCAGGCATACTGGACAACAAAATACGTCGCAGTGCATTTCCTAAGGTATGTCCAAAACCACGTTCCAATGGCTCCAATGTGACCCTGGCTTGATTGCGTCCTTTGTCTTGGACTGTAATAGATCGGGGTTTTAAAAATTCTGCCACCGCACGTTGCATGCAACCTTCCTCCGCTTGGGATTACTTTGAGTAGAGCTCAACGACTAACTGTTCATTAATATCAGAGGGTAACTCATCTCGATCAGGTACCCGCTTATATTCCCCAGTCATACCTTTAGCATCCACTTCTACCCATTCAACCCAGCCTTTATCTTCGGCTTGCTTCAGAGCATCGACAATTCGACCTTGCTCACGAGCACGTTCACGGATAGAAATTTTATCGCCTGGTTTAACTTGATAAGAAGGAATGTTCACACCCTTTCCGTTCACTAAGATAGCCTTATGTGAAACTAATTGGCGTGCTTCCTTTCTGGTTGATGCATAACCCATACGAAAAACGACGTTATCAAGTCGTGATTCAAGCATTTGCAACAACAATACACCAGTCGCTGCTTTTTTACGGGCAGCTTCTTTATACATCTTTCTGAATTGTCTTTCTAATACACAGTATTTGAAACGCAACGCTTGCTTTTCAGTAAGCTGCAAACCATAGTTGGTTTCCCTTCTACGAGCTGCGCCATGTTGTCCTGGACGTGTATGTATTTTACATTTCGATTCTAGATCACGTGTTTTAAATTCGAGATCTTTGCCATATCGCCGGGATAATACACACGTTGGTCCGGTATATCTCGCCATAGTAATTCTCACCCAACCTTAAAATTTATACTCGACGCGCTTTAGGAGCTCTGCAACCATTAAATGGTATGCCCGTCACATCAAAAATAGCTGTAATTTGTACGACATCACGCACTGCACGTACAGAAGCATCGCGACCTGGTCCTGGACCATAGATCCGTACTTCAGCAGACTCTGCGCCATAAAGCTCTCTGGCTTTTTGGATTGCCTTGCCTGCAGCTACTTGCCCAGCAAATGGTGTACTTTTACGAGACCCTCTAAAACCACAACCACCAGCAGTTGCCCATGCCAAGGTATTACCCTTGACGTCGGTAACGTTGATGAGGGTGTTATTGAAAGAGGCATATACGTGAACGATGACATCACTGATGACTCGTTTCGTTTTCTTTTTAAGACGTCCTTGGCCTTTGCCAGCAGCGCCAGTGGCTGAACCACTTCCCCCTGCCCCACCTTGATCAGTAGAGGTTTCTTCTTCTATCACTTGATTTTCTGCTACCATTTTTCAGTCCAACTCATGATCAAACTAATCTTTCTTCGCGTCTTTACTAATTCTATTGCCGCGAGGACCTTTACGTGTACGTGCATTGGTTCGGGTTCTTTGCCCTCTCATTGGTAAGCCAGCACGATGACGTTTACCGCGATAGCAACCGATATCACGTAATCTTTTGATGCGCATTGAGACTTCACGTCTCAAATCGCCTTCTGTGGCAAAACCGCTCACGGCTTCTTGCAGCGCGCGCACAGTTTCATCATCTAAATCTTTCACTTTAGTAGTGGTTGGTACCCCTACCTTTTCACAAAGCTTTATCGCGCGTGTATTGCCAATACCATAAATGCTTTGTAAAGCAACGCGGATATGCTTATTTGGCTCCAGTGGTACATTCTGAATTCGAACGGCAGACATGAAACGCTCCTAAATCACCCTGGCGCATGTAGACGCAACAGACTACTGCACCTCAACCCAAAAATCAACGATTTATCCATTTCTCTGTAGTTACTTAACCTTGCCGTTGTTTATGGCGCGGATTGGTTTTACAAATCACAAATAAACACTTTTTATTACGTTTTGTTCTGCTCACAATCACGCAACTTTTACACATTTTACGAATCGATGCTCGTACTTTCATAGCAACTTACCTCAATAATCCAAATCCACCAGGACCGCCGTTGCGCCCTTTTAAGTTAGCCTTCTTCATCAAAGACTCGTATTGTTGTGACATCAAATGCGCTTGAATTTGCGCTATGAAATCCATTATCACGACGACAACAATGAGTAATGAGGTTCCACCAAAATAAAAGTCAACATGCCAAGCTAAAACTAAGAACTCAGGTAAAATTGAAACCGCCGTAATATAGATTGCACCCACTAAGGTCAATCTGGTCATTACTTTATCTATATAATTAGCTGTTTGCTCGCCGGGTCTTATTCCGGGAATAAAAGCACCTGAACGCTTTAAATTATCTGCCGTTTCCTTTGGGTTGAATACCAACGCTGTATAAAAGAAACAGAAAAAGATAATACCACTTGAAAAAAGCAAAATATAAAGTGGCTGTCCGGGCTGCAAAGCCAATCCGATGTCTGTTAACCATGAAGACTTTGATTGCCCAAACCACTGGCTAATTGATGCTGGGAACAGTATCAAGCTTGATGCAAAAATCGGTGGTATCACACCAGACATATTAATTTTTAACGGTAAGTGGCTTTGCTGCGCTGCATACATCTTGCGCCCTTGCTGCCGTTTTGCATAATTTACCGTAATTCGTCTTTGACCTCTTTCAACAAACACAACGAAGGTAGTTATTGCCAAAAGAACCAATATTAAAATGATTAATGCCAAAGGATTCATGACTTCTTGACGCACTTTATCAAGTGTCATTCCGATTGTTTTTGGAAATCCAGAAGCAATACCGGCGAAAATAATCAGCGAAATACCATTACCTACACCGCGCTCGGTTATTTTTTCACCAAGCCACATTAAAAACATAGTGCCAGTAACAAGTGTCACAACTGTTGTCAGATAAAAAATCGGGCCAATATGCAGCGCCGTACCTGAACTTGCTAAAAATTTGCTCATTCCAATTGCTTGGAAAGTGGCCAAAAACAGCGTTCCAATACGGGTATATTGGGTAATTTTACGCCGTCCAAGTTCACCTTCTTTTTTCAATTGCTCAAGTGCAGGTGAAATGACCGTCATCAATTGCATAATAATAGAAGCAGAAATGTAGGGCATGATCCCTAACGCAAAAATGGACAAACGTGATAGAGCACCACCTGAAAATACATTCGCCATGCCAATAATATTGTTCTGGCTGTTTGTAAATATTTCAGCTAAACGTGCCGCATCGATTCCTGGTACAGGAATATGTGCTCCAATTCGAAAAACTATCAGGCCCCAAAGTACAAACAACAAACGTTGTTTGAGCTCAGCTAGACCGCCCATAGAATTCCGACGTTCTCCTGTGGTCATGCGTTAAGCCTCAACCTTACCACCAGCAGACTCTACAGCTTTAGCTGCACCTTTGGTCATTCTAATTCCAGTAACGTTAAAAGCTGTTTTAACTTCACCACTTAAAACAATTTTCACTCGCTTAATATTACTGGTAATGAGTCCTGCTTCACGCAAGGATCCAATTGTTACATCTTTACCAGTGACTTTGCTGAGCTCGCTCAAGCGAATTTCTTGTGTTTCTCTACCAATACGAGATTTAAAACCCACTTTTGGCAAACGACGTTGTAAAGGCATTTGACCGCCTTCAAAACCAACTTTATGGTATCCGCCAGCACGTGCTTTTTGGCCTTTATGACCTTTACCACAAGTTTTACCGACGCCACTGCCTGGGCCTCGACCAAGACGCTTACCAACTTTTTTAGCGCCATCTCCAGGTCCAATTGTATTGAGTTTCATTATGCTTCCTCAACCTTCACTAAATAATAGATGCGGTTAATCATGCCACGATTTTCTGGTGTATCTAACACTTGCACCGTTTGGTGGATACGACGTAAACCTAAACCTTTAACATTCGCTAGGTGATTAGGCAAACGTTTTGCGAGACTTTTAATCAATGTCACGCTTAATGTTTTTTTGGAAGCCGATGAGGCAGCTGCTTTCTTAGGCATTGGCTTCACCCATTACTTCTTCTACAGTTTTACCACGCTTGTCAGCCACTGATTGCGGAGAATGTGACTTTGACAAACCTTTCATTGTTGCACGTACTACGTTCACTGGATTTGTCGAACCATAGCACTTTGCAAGAATGTTATGGATCCCTGCAACTTCAAAGATAGCTCGCATTGCGCCACCGGCAATAATACCGGTACCGTCAGAAGCGGGCTTCATAAATATTTTAGAAGCGCCATGTGAAGACTCAACGGTATGATGCAAGGTATTACCAACCATGGGTATTTCTACCAAATTACGACGTGCATTTTCCATCGCTTTTCGAATCGCTTCTGGTACTTCACGCGCTTTACCGCGACCTATACCAACTCGGCCATTCCCATTGCCCACAACAGTCAGTGCTGAGAAACCGAATATACGGCCCCCTTTCACTACCTTCGCAGTTCTTCTTACTTCAATTAATTTCTCTTCGTACTGACCTTCAGTTTTTTGTTGCTGTTGGTCTTGCTGTTGATGCTTTGATGCCATGTTGCTCGTCCTCAAACCACTAAGCCATGTTCGCGCGCTGATTGAACTAATGCTGCTACTCGGCCATGGTATTTATACCCTGAACGTTCAGAGGCAACAGCACTGACTCCAGCTTGTTTAGCACGCTCAGCGACTAGCTTGCCAACATGTTTTGCTAAATCAGTTTTTGTGGCTTCACCACTTACAGCGTCTGTAATTGCTTTCTCAAGACTTGAAGCATATGCCAAGACCTTGCCGCCTTCTGGCGCAATAACTTGAGCATAGATATGGCGCGCAGAACGATTGACGCATAGACGTGCAATCCCTGTTTCAGCACCAAGGCGCTTGATGTGTTGTCGCGTACGGCTAGCCCGTTTAAGACGCGAATTGCGCTTTTTATTCATAGTCTTAAACCCTATTTCTTCTTGGTTTCTTTCAAAATAATGACTTCATCAGAATAGCGTATACCTTTACCTTTATAAGGTTCAGGTCTGCGTATCCCATTACAAATACCTCTGATATCTGCTGCTGCTTGGCCAACAAGTTGTCTATCGATACCGGTTACTTCGACATCAGTGACTGTTGCTGAGGTTAATTCAATGCCTTTAGGGGCAATATAAACAACCGGATGCGACAAACCTAAAGTAAGACTTAATGTTGTACGTCCATCTTTTGCTTTGCCAACGGCCGCACGATAACCAACGCCCACTAGCTGAAGTTTTTTACTAAAACCAGCTGTGACGCCTTTCACATTATTGTTTAATAAAGCTCTTATTGTTCCAGCAATCGCATCTGCATTAGCTTGGCCCTTGTTAGCAGAAATTTGAAGCTGTTTGTCTTCAAATTTCACAGTAACTTGTTCAGGGATCGGAAGCTTTAACTCGCCTTTGCCACCCTTGATAGCAACGACTGCATCTTGAATGCGGACATCAACACCACTTGGGACGTCAATAGGCTTTCTTGCAACTCTTGATGACATTTTATTACACCCTTACGCTACGTAACACAGGATTTCACCACCCTGCCCAGCGGCAACTGCCGCACGACCTGTCATAACACCTTGAGAAGTCGACACTATAGCAACGCCCAATTTATCCATGACTTCTGGCATTTCTTTTGCACTTGTATATTTGCGCAACCCTGGTCGACTGATACGACGTATCATCTCGATAACAGGTTTTTCATTAAAATACTTCAAAGCAATTTTAAGAGTTGTCTTATGAGCTTCAGTTTCAACTTCAAAGCCCGAGATATACCCTTCTTCTTGTAATACTTTTGCAATCGCAATCTTCACTTTTGAAGAGGGAAGCGCCACTTCGACATGGTTGGCTCTTTGCGCATTACGGATCCGAGTGAACATATCCGCGATTGGATCCTGCATACTCATAGTTTTCTCCTCATCAATTACCAGCTAGCCATAACTAAACCAGGAACTTCTCCTAGCATAGCGCGGCGACGAAGTTCATTACGGCACAAGCCAAACTTACGGTACACACCGTGGGCTCTACCTGTGATATTGCAACGATTTGTCAAACGTACGCTGCTAGAATCCCGCGGCATTTTTTCAAATTTTGCTAAAATTTCAAATTTAGCATCAATATCTACATTAGGATCATTCAACTGTGCACGTAGTGCAGCGCGCTTTTCCTTATGTTTTTGCAAGGAAACTCGTTTTTTCTCACGACGAATCATGCGCTTACTAGCCATTGCTTTTTACCTCAGCGGTTTGTCTCTCGCGAAATGGAAAATTAAAAGCTTTCAAAAGAGCATAAGCTTCTTCATCTGTGTTCGCGCTTGTGGTTATGGTGATATCTAATCCACGAATCGTATCAACTTGGTTATAATCAATTTCAGGGAAGGTAATTTGTTCTTTAATACCTACACTGTAATTTCCCCGTGAATCAAATGAACGTGGATTCAAACCACGAAAGTCACGAACACGAGGCAAAGCGATACTAATTAATCTATCTAAAAATTCATACATTCTATCGCCACGTAAAGTTACTTTGCAGCCAATTGGCCATCCTTCACGAATTTTAAAGCCAGCAACAGATTTACGTGCGTAGGTAACAACAGCCATTTGCCCAGCAATTTGAGTCAAATTATCTTGAGCTGCTTTTACGATCTTTTTATCATCAGCTGCAGCACCAACACCCATGTTTAGGGTAATTTTTTTAATCTTTGGCACTTGCATTGCATTATCATAATTGAATTGCTTTTGAAGCAATGGAATCACGTTCTCTTTGAAATGCTTTTTTAAACGGGTTGAATCTTTTGGATCCGCTTCGCTCTTAGCACTCTTTTTCTTAGACATCGACCACCTCACCAGAGGACTTGAAAACTCTTACTTTATTGCCATCTGCCAACACTTTCACACCAATGCGACTTGGCTTGTTTGTTGTTGGATCTAATAATGCAACTTTGCAGGCTGGCATTGCAGCTTCTCTTGGAATAATTCCGCCTGGTTGTTCACGTTGTGGATTTGGCTTAACGTGTTTTTTTCTCACATTAATACCTTCAACTACCACAAACAGACCTGTCGCCTCTGCTTGGACAGATAGAATAGTTCCAACCCGTCCTTTATCCTTTCCGGATATTACCTGTACTTTATCGCCCTTTCGTATCTTACGCATGGTTAGTCTCTCAACTGTTACAGCACTTCAGGTGCTAGAGAAATAATTTTCATGTAATTATTACGAAGTTCACGCGTCACGGGTCCGAAAATACGGGTACCAATGGGTTGCTGCTGGGCATTTAGCAATACTGCTGCATTACCATCAAACCGAATCAGTGAACCGTCATCACGGCGTACGCCTTTTCTAGTACGTACGACAACAGCTAATAACACGTCGCCTTTTTTAACTTTTCCACGAGGAATCGCTTCTTTTACAGTGACCCTAATGACATCACCAATACCAGCGTACCTACGCTTGGAGCCCCCAAGGACTTTGATGCACATCACTCGACGGGCACCGCTATTATCTGCCACGTCAAGAACCGTTTGCATCTGAATCATGACACTCTCCGCTTAAAATCTACTTAGAACGACAACAGGGCTACCGACAAAAGGTCGAATATAATAACACTGCTGCCAGCTAAATAAAACGTTTACTCTTCACCAAGTGATTGAAGTAAAAATCTATTCTGCTTTCTCTAAAACCTGTACCAATTGCCACGTTTTTGTTTTTGAAATTGGTCTAACTTCTTTGATTTCAACCAAATCACCCAATTTACTTTCATGTTTTGGATCATGAACATGCAGCTTTGTTCTGCATTTCAATACTTTTCCATATCTTTCATGACGTTTAGACCAAAGAACTTCAACTGTTCGGGTTGCTTGTCGCTTATCACTCGTTACACGCCCCATGAGAGTGCGCGATACAGTTTCTGCTGAAGTAGTCATTCGCTTACTCTCCTTTCTTATCAATTTCAGTCATAAGGGTTTTCACTCGCGCAATATCGTGACGCACTTCCCGAATCTGATGATTTTGGGTCAGTTGTCCACTACCTATTTGCATCTTTAACTTAAACTGCTTCTTAGCAAGTTCGTTTAACGTTGTTTGCAAGGTAGTTTTATCTTGTTGGCGCAATTCGCTTGCTTTCATTACATCACCACTCGTTCAACAAATTCAGTTTTCACCGGGAGTTTAGCAGCTGCTAATTTAAAAGCTTCCATCGCCACTTCACGGGTCACACCTTGAATTTCATAAAGAACCTTTCCAGGCTGCACTAAGGCAACCCAATATTCTACGCTTCCTTTACCTTTACCCATTCTGACTTCTAATGGCTTTTTGGTAATCGGCTTATCAGGGAAAATGCGGATCCACACTTTACCGCCACGCTTAATGTGACGGTTCATTGCTCTTCTGGCGGCTTCAATTTGCCTTGAAGTGATAGGCGCTCTATCGACGGCTTTTAAACCAAAATCGCCAAAACTCACTTTACTGCCACGAAGCGCAAGACCGCGATTGCGTCCTTTTTGTTGTTTTCGATATTTTGTACGTTTCGGCTGTAACATAAAAATCCTCTACTGCTGTTCCACAGTCGCTGTGCCTTGAGAAAGCGCCGCTTGTTCTGTATCAAAGACTTCGCCTTTGAAAATCCAGACTTTCACGCCAATAATCCCATATGTGGTTTTGGCGATAGCAGTTGCATAATCAATGTCTGCACGGAAAGTATGTAAAGGTACACGACCTTCTCGATACCATTCTGTACGCGCAATTTCTGCTCCACCAAGACGACCCGCAACACAAATCTTGACGCCTTTAGCGCCAAAACGTAATGCATTACTGACCGCTCTCTTCATTGCTCGACGAAACATGACACGTCTTTCAAGTTGTTGCGCTACGCTTTCAGCAACGAGATACGCATCTAATTCTGGTCGACGAATTTCTTCAATATTAATATGCACTGGGACGCCCATCAGCGTTGACACCTTTTGGCGTAACTGCTCGATATCTTCCCCTTTTTTACCAATCACTACCCCTGGACGTGCAGTATGAATAGTAATACGGGCATTACGTGCTGGACGTTCAATTTGAATCCGGCTTACGAACGCGTTTTGCAATTTCTTTCTCAGATATTCTCTGGTTTGCAAATCGCTCAATAACAAATCTGAATAATGCTTTTTGTTGGCATACCACATCGAACGATGCGTCTCAACGATGCCTAACCGAATGCCAGTAGGATGAACTTTTTGACCCATTACGCCCTCTCTATGCCTTCAATATCAGACACCACAATCTTGATGTGACAACGGCGTTTGACAATACGATTGCCTCGACCTTTTGCACGCGCTTTAAACCGTTTCAACGATGGCGCCTCATCAACAATGATGGTTGACACTTTTAACTCATCAATATCAGCACCTTCGTTATGCTCTGCATTGGCGATGGCTGATTCAAGGAGCTTCTTCATCAACTTAGCTGCTTTTTTGCGAATAAATGTGAGCTGCTCGACAGCTTTTTCAACTGCCTTACCACGAATTTCATTCGCTACAAGGCGAGCTTTTTGAGCTGACATGCCTGCATTTTTCAATGTAGCGGACACTTCCATTTTCTACCCCTTTGCCGCAGATTTAGCTGCTGGCGCTGTCTTCTTATCGCCAGAATGGCCACGGAAGGTACGCGTCGGTGCAAATTCACCAAGCTTATGGCCAACCATGTTTTCTGTGACTAAGACAGGAACAAAAATCTTGCCATTGTGTACCATTAAAGTTGCACCAACAAATTCTGGAACAACTGTGCTACGACGAGACCAGGTCTGTACGACTATTCGTCCTCGACCACCAGCCCCTTGACGTGTTTTGATGACCTTTTTTAGTAGTTTTGGACTACAATATGGGCCTTTTTTTAATGAACGTGCCACCGATTAACCCCTTTCACTCTTCTTTTGACCACGTCGGCGAATAATAAATCGAGACGATACCTTACGACGGTTTCGAGTCTTCTTACCTTCTGGTTTACCATTTTTGTTACATGGAGGACGACCACCAGAGGTACGACCTTCACCACCACCCAATGGATGATCGACAGGATTCTTCGCAACACCACGGACCGTTGGACGAACACCACGCCACCGTTGCGCTCCCGCCTTACCAATCACACGAAGATTATGCTCGTCATTACCCACTTCACCAATTACTGCACGACATTGAGCAAGGACTTTACGCATTTCACCTGAACGCAACCGTATAGTGGCATAAGAACCTTCACGAGCCAGTAATTGCGCATAGGCGCCAGCACTTCGTGCCATCTGAGCACCTTTACCAGGTCTCAATTCTAAACAATGTATTGTCGCACCTACTGGGATGTTGGTCATTGGCAAGCAATTTCCAACCAAAATAGGCACATTCATACCTGATTGAACAGTTGCTCCAGCTTGCAAGCCTTTAGGAGCGATAATATATCGACGCTCACCATCTGCATAAACAACTAAAGCAATATTGGCACTACGGTTAGGATCGTATTCGATACGCTCTACTCGTGCAGTTATGCCATCTTTATTTCTCTTAAAATCGATTTCTCTCAAACGGCGTTTATGACCACCTCCACGATGATCAACCGTTACTCGGCCAATATCATTACGACCACAGGTGCGATTTTTTTTGCTTGTCAGGCTCTTATGGGGACGCCCTTTATGCAAACCTTCCGTTTTAATATTAATTTTAAAACGTTGACCCGGAGAGGTTGGCTTTAATTCAATAATTGCCATAATCCATCCCTACCCTTCAAACTCTGCAAAATTAATTTGATGCCCTTGCGCTAATTTAACGTAGGCTTTTTTCTTCTTTTTGGAACGACCTTCAGTCTGCCCAAACTTCACAAAGCTACGTCCTTTGACCATAGTGCGCACAGATTCTACTTTAATGTTGGGAAAAAAGGCTTCAACGGCTTTTTTAATATCAGCCTTTGTCGCTTTAGGATTTACCCAAAAAGCTACTGAGTTTTCACGTTCACCCGATCGTGCTGCCTTCTCAGAGACTAAAGGCGCAACCAAAACGTTTGCTAATGAATATGTCACAGTAACCCCTCCTCTAGCTTTCTTAATGCATCGACTGTTATCAATACATGGTCAAATTTAAGCAACTGTACCGGATTCACTCCGCTTGCTTCTTTGACCGCAACATTTGGCACATTGCGAGAAGAAAGATAAAGATTTTCGTCCAGCTCTTTCACAACAATCAGCACTCTCTCAAGATTCATTGACTTGAGCTTTGCTACTAATTCTTTAGTCTTAGGCTGTTCAATGACAAAGTCATTAACAACTTGCAACCGATTTTGACGGATAAGCTCAGACAAAATTGAGCTCATTGCGCCACGGTACATTTTTTTGTTTACTTTTTGACTATGGTCTCTTGGACGAGCAGCGAAAATAACGCCACCCTTACGCCATAATGGACTACGAATCGTACCCGCACGAGCACGACCTGTACCCTTTTGTCGCCAAGGCTTTGCACCACCGCCACGAACTTCTGCACGCGTTTTTTGCTGCTTTGTTCCGGCACGAGCACCCGCCATTAAAGCTACCACTACCTGGTGCACCAACGCTTCGTTATATTCTCGACCGAAGGCAACGTCTGAAACTTCGATATTATTTGTGCTACCACTTTTTATGGCTAAAGCAAGCTTCATTCTATCCTCCTTCTACGCAGTCGCAGCATCTAATGCTTTGACTTTTTTAACCGTCAGCTTGACGATGACATCACCACCTGGGCTACCGGGGATTGCCCCATGCACTAGTAATAACTGCCGATCTTTGTCTACGCGTACGACTTCTATGTTTTGAACGGTACAGCGTTTTGAACCCATATGACCAGCCATCTTCTTGCCCTTGAATACACGACCCGGGGTTTGATTTTGACCAATCGAACCTGGAGCACGATGGGAACGTGAGTTACCATGCGTAGCATCCTGTGTTCTAAAGTTGTGTCGCTTTACTGCGCCTTGAAAACCTTTACCTTTTGAAATCCCCATCACGTCGACTTTTTGGCCAACCTGAAAGTGATCAACATTAATATCCTGGCCAACAGCAAGATCTTTACCTTCGTTTTCGTCAAGGCGAAATTCCCAAAGTCCACGACCTGCCTCAATACCAGCTTTAGCAAAGTGACCCGCTGCGGGCTTATTCACGCGTGATGCACGGCGAATACCTGTTGTCACCTGTATTGCTTGATAACCTTCATTATCTTCCGATTTAATCTGAGTAATGCGATTGGGTAATACCTCAATCACTGTTACTGGGATACTTGTCCCAGTCTCAGTAAAAACCCGAGACATTCCTAATTTACGACCAATCAAACCAATTGCCATCTTCTGCTCCGCAAAAATTTGTTGCAAAGTACTCTATCACTAGCTAACTGCAATCTGTACGTCCACACCTGCAGCAAGATCTAACTTCATCAAAGCATCAACTGTTTTATCAGTAGGTTCAACAATGATAACTAAGCGATTGTGAGTACGGATCTCGTATTGATCTCGCGCATTACTATCGATATGCGGCGAAACTAATATCGTATATCTTTCTTTGTGCGTTGGCATAGGAACGGGGCCTCTTACTTGGGCGCCAGTTCTTTTTGCTGTTTCAACAATTTCTTTAGCTGATTTATCAATCAGCTTGTGATCAAACGCTTTTAAGCGAATACGAATTATCTGATTTTCTTTCATTTCATTATCCCCGCTGCTTACTCACCACTTGCTCAGCAACATTTGCTGGTGCTTCAGCATATTTCTTAAATTCCATGGTATAGGTTGCTCGCCCTTGTGACATCGAACGCAAAGCAGTCGCATACCCAAACATTTCTGACAGTGGTACCAATGCAGAAACTGTTTTACCCGCAGGTGTTTCATCCATGCCTTGCAAAATACCACGGCGACGATTCAAATCGCCCATGACATCGCCCATGTAGTCTTCAGGTGTTACCACCTCAACACTCATAATAGGCTCAAGTAATTTTGGCTTGGCTTTAAGAGCACCTTCTTTAAAACCCATCGAACCGGCAATTTTGAATGCCATTTCGCTTGAGTCTACATCGTGGAAGGAACCATCAAAAAGGGAAACCTTCACATCGACAACAGGGAATCCAGCGATAACACCATTTTGCATTTGCTCGATAATACCCTTGTTGACCGCAGGGATGTATTCCTTAGGAATAGCGCCGCCTTTGATTTCATCAACAAACTCGTAACCTGCTCCTGGCTCACGTGGTTCGATGCGGATCCAAACGTGACCATACTGACCACGACCACCTGATTGGCGAACGAATTTACCTTCTTGTTCCACTTGCGCAGTAATCGTTTCTCTATAATTTACCTGAGGACTACCGACATTTGCTTCAACAGAAAATTCACGTTTCATTCTGTCTACTAAGATTTCAAGATGTAACTCACCTTGACCAGCCAATATCGTTTGTCCTGACTCTTCATCGGTAAAAACACGCATTGAAGGATCTTCTTTCGAAAGTCTGCTTAATGCGATACCCATCTTTTCTTGGTCAGCTTTTGTTTTTGGTTCAATGGCAACCGAAATCACTGGCTCAGGGAATATCATTTTTTCTAAGATAATTGGTTTATCGAGATCGCAAAGTGTGTCACCTGTCGTCGTGTTCTTAAGACCCACAACAGCTGCAATATCACCTGCACGCACTTCTTTAATTTCTTCGCGTGAATTTGCATGCATTTGCAAAATACGACCAAAACGTTCTTTCTTATCTTTAATTGTATTAAGTACAGTGGTACCTGCTTCTAATGTACCTGAATACACTCTGAAGAAGGTTAACGTACCTACGTAAGGATCGTTCAAAATCTTAAATGCCAACGCTGAAAAAGGTGCATCATCTGAAGGTTCACGAGAAACGATCTCTGTGGAATCTTCTTCTTTAATACCCTTTACGGCAGGTACATCATCTGGTGCTGGTAAATAATAAACAACGGCATCGAGTACCGCTTGCACGCCTTTATTTTTAAAGGCTGAACCGCACAGTACCAAAACAATTTCATTATTAATGGTTCTTGAACGAAGACCTTGTCGAATTTCATCGATAGATAAGTCACCTTCTTCCAGGTATTTTTCCATCAATTCTTCATTGGCTTCAGCTGCTGCTTCTACCATTGTTTCGCGCATTTCTTTGCAAATCTTAACCAAATCAGCAGGAATTTCTTGCTCTTCAAAGCGTGTGCCTTGAGTTGCATCATCCCACATGATGGCTTTCATTTTGATAAGATCTACAACGCCTTCAAATTTTTCTTCAGCCCCAATGCTCATTTGAATGGGGATAGCATTAGCGCCAAGTCGCTCACGAATTTGCTTTACAACACGTAAGTAGTTCGCACCCGCTCTGTCCATTTTATTTACGAACGCTAGACGGGGAACATGATATTTATTTGCTTGGCGCCATACAGTTTCAGATTGTGGCTCAACACCGCTGACCGCACAAAACACACCAACCGCGCCATCAAGTACGCGTAATGAACGCTCTACTTCAATGGTAAAGTCAACGTGTCCTGGGGTATCGATAATGTTGATACGATGTTCTTCCATTTCCTGCGCCATGCCTTTCCAAAAGCAGGTGGTCGCAGCGGAAGTAATCGTGATCCCACGTTCTTGTTCTTGTTCCATATAATCCATAACGGCAGCGCCGTCATGAACTTCACCAATTTTATGAGAAACACCGGTATAGAACAAAATACGTTCTGTTGCCGTTGTTTTTCCTGCATCAATGTGTGCCATGATGCCAATATTGCGTACTCTATGGAGAGGCGTTTTACGTGACACGGCTGATTGCTCCTGGCCTTACCTTTACCAACGAAAATGAGAAAATGCTTTGTTAGCTTCCGCCATACGATGCACATCTTCACGCTTTTTAACTGCGCCGCCCTTTCCACGACCGCCTTCTTCATCAGCGGCATCTGCTATTTCTGCAGCTAAACGTAGAACCATCCCTTTTTCACTACGCTTACGCGAAAACTCTACAATCCAACGCATGGCAAGAGCTGTACTACGTGAAGGTCTAACTTCTACTGGAATTTGGTATGTTGCACCACCAACACGGCGAGATTTTACTTCAACCGCAGGGCGAACATTGTCCATCGCTTTCTTAAAAGTTTCGATGGGATCCTTGCTACCGCGTTGGCGCATAATCTCGAAAGCCCCATAAACACTTTTCTCAGCAATGGATTTCTTTCCATCTTGCATCAAGTGATTAATAAATTTTGCGACCAATTCACTTCCATAAATAGGATCGGGTAAGGTTTTACGCTTAGTGACGACTCTTCTTCTTGGCATAACTCTACATTCCTAAATGCACATTAATTTAAGCTGCGGCTTTTGGACGCTTCGTACCATACTTGGAACGACCTTGCTTACGATTGTTAACGCCGGAAGTATCTAAACTACCTCGGACGACGTGATAACGAACACCTGGTAAGTCTTTTACGCGGCCCCCGCGGATCAGCACGACTGAGTGCTCTTGTAAATTATGGCCTTCACCACCGATATAAGCGGTGACTTCATAGCCATTGGTTAGCTTTACCCGGCATACTTTACGTAATGCAGAGTTTGGCTTTTTAGGGGTGACGGTATAAACCCGGGTACAAACGCCGCGACGCAACGGACACGACATTAATGCAGGGCTTTTAGATTTTCTCTTTACCGAATGACGTCCTTTGCGGACTAGCTGATTCACCGTTGCCATAACTCGATCGAGACTCCTAAACTGTTCGCGACTTTCTTTACAAACAAAAAGGGCGTAAGCAAACCGCTCACCCTCTAAGAGAAGCGAATGCTAAATTTATTCGGACGCTATGTCAAGCCGCCCTACTATTTAAGACTACCGTTGCCCACTATGTAGTCTATTGTCTTTACACTTCTTGTCCCTTACCACCTTGCAGGAGATAAGTGCTGAGTAAGAGGTTTTCTTGTTCCTCTTACTCGCAGCTCTCTCCCTAACGGGGAGAGTGGCCCAGAGGAAGTTAGTTAGGAAGCAGACGTATTCAGTGCTTCACTTAACGCTTGTTCTACTTCACTTGCAGTTACCGCGCCTTTCTGACCATCTCGGCTAGTACCACGAAGTAGTGCTTGCTGAGCGCGACGACGCTGAAGGTGGCTTGCTAACCCAGTACCTGCTGGAATAAGTCGGCCAACAATAACGTTTTCTTTCAGTCCGCGCAACTCATCTTTTTTACCGCTAACCGCTGCTTCGGTTAAAACACGTGTGGTTTCTTGGAAGGAAGCCGCAGAAATAAAGGATTCTGTTGCCAAAGAAGCTTTGGTGATACCAAGCAACATGGGTTCAATTCGCGCAGGCATTTTATTTTGAGCAGCCATTTCTTTGTTCATGTCATTCACACGATACACTTCCATTTGCTCGCCTTTTAAGAAGCGTGTATCACCATGATCAGAAATAGTCACTTTACGTAACATTTGCCGCACGATCACTTCAATGTGCTTATCGTTAATGTTTACACCTTGCAAACGATAAACGTCTTGAACTTCATTAACGATATAATTCGCCAATGCACCCACACCAAGCAATCTCAAGATATCATGAGGATTATTAGGACCGTCAGCGATCACTTCACCACGCTCAACGTATTCCCCTTCAAACACGCCAACATGACGCCATTTAGGTATCAGTTCTTCATGCACATCGCCGCCTTCTTGAGGCGTGATAACAAGTCTTCTTTTACCCTTAGTTTCTTTACCAAAGCTCACGATACCGGATATTTCTGCCAAAATAGCTGGCTCTTTTGGTTTGCGAGCTTCAAAAAGATCGGCCACTCGTGGCAAACCACCGGTGATATCGCGCGTTTTAGAGGTTTCTTGTGGGATCCTAGCAAGGACATCACCGACTTTGATGTGCTGGCCATCTTCAACGTTCGCAATCGCGTTGGCTGACAAGAAGTAATGCGCAGGCAGACTGGTACCAGCCAAGCAAAGATCGTCGCCTTTTTCATCAACGAGCTTCAACATGGGGCGCAATTCTTTGCCTGAACTTGAACGATATTGTTTAGCATCGGAGATCACAATACTTGATAAGCCAGTAACCTCATCGGTTTGACGATGCATGGTCACGCCATCGATCATATCTACGAAGTTAACCACACCGGCTACTTCAGTGATGATTGGATGAGTATGTGGGTCCCAATTCGCAACAGTTTGCCCACTTTGGACAATGTCGCCTTCGCCAACTGTTAATACAGCACCATAAGGCAATTTATAACGCTCACGATCACGGCCATGCTCATCAATAATGGATAGCTCACCGGAACGAGACACTGTTACATAGTTGCCACTATCGTTCTTAATGATTTTGATATTATGCAGCTTCACGCGGCCTTTAGATTTAACAACAACACAATTCTCAGCAGTTGCTCTACTTGCCGCACCACCGATATGGAAGGTACGCATGGTTAACTGTGTACCGGGTTCACCGATGGATTGCGCCGCGATAACGCCGACAGCTTCACCAATATTCACTAGGTGTCCACGTGCTAAATCACGACCATAGCACATTGCACAAACACCGTGGCGAGATTCGCAGGTTATTGGAGAACGTACCATGATTCTATCAACGGTATTCTCTTCAAGAATTTCAACCCATCTTTCATCTAGCAGTGTCCCAACAGGTGCTAATATTTCGTCAGTACCTGGTTTCATGATATTGGCAGCCACAGTACGACCCAATACGCGTTCGCTTAATGGTTCAACCACATCGCCACCTTCAATGTGTGGCATCATTGGTAAACCTTCTGTGGTTCCACAATCGGGATCTGTTACAACCACGTCTTGCGCCACATCGACTAATCGACGAGTCAAGTAACCGGAGTTTGCTGTTTTAAGCGCAGTATCTGCCAAACCTTTACGAGCACCGTGAGTAGAAATAAAGTATTGCAATACGTTTAAGCCTTCACGGAAATTAGCGGTAATAGGGGTTTCGATAATGGAGCCATCGGGCTTAGCCATCAAACCACGCATACCGGCCAACTGTCTGATCTGTGCTGGAGATCCCCGAGCGCCAGAATCTGCCATCATGTAAACGGAATTAAAGGATTCTTGTGAAACTTCTTTACCTTCAGCGTTGATAACTTTCTCAGTCGAAAGTTGATCCATCATCGCTTTGGCGACTTGATCATTGGCACGAGACCAAATATCAATAACTTTATTGTAACGTTCACCATGCGTGACTAAACCGGAACCATATTGTGATTCGATTTCTTTAACTTCATCTTCTGCACGTTCAACAATGCCGCTCTTAAGACGTGGGATCACAAGATCATCGATACCGATTGAACAACCAGAAATCGTTGCATATCTGAAACCAAAGTACATTAATTGATCGGCAAATATCACTGTTTCTTTTAAGCCAACTTGGCGGTAACAGTTGTTGATCAATCGTGAGATCGCTTTCTTGGTCAGTGTTTGATTCACTAAGTTAAACGGCAATCCCTTCGGTAATAGTTCAGATAGCAATGAACGACCTACCGTTGATTCAACGAGTTGGATTTTAGCTTGGTGATTTGGATCTAAAATATTTTCAACCAACACGCGAACTCTAATTTTCGCATGTAAATCAACTGCTTTTGCTTGGTAAGCACGGTGAACTTCAGCCACATCAGCAAAGACCATGCCTTCGCCTTTCGCATTTACGCGTTCACGTGTTACGTAATACAGCCCCAATACAACGTCTTGTGAAGGAACAATAATAGGCTCGCCATTGGCTGGTGAGAGCACATTATTGGTCGACATCATCAAAGCACGAGCTTCTAATTGAGCTTCAATCGTCAATGGTACGTGAACTGCCATTTGGTCACCGTCAAAGTCGGCGTTATAGGCAGCACAAACTAAAGGATGAAGCTGGATTGCTTTTCCTTCAATCAATACCGGTTCAAATGCTTGAATACCAAGTCTATGTAATGTTGGCGCTCTATTGAGAAGAACAGGATGCTCGCGGATAACTTCTTCTAAGATATCCCAAACTTCTGGACCTTCTCGTTCTACCATCTTTTTGGCAGCTTTGATGGTTGTTGCCAAACCACGCAATTCTAATTTGCTAAAAATAAAGGGTTTGAACAGCTCTAAAGCCATTTTCTTTGGCAAACCACACTGATGAAGACGTAAGGTAGGACCAACCACGATAACCGAACGACCAGAATAATCGACTCGTTTACCGAGAAGGTTCTGACGGAAACGTCCTTGCTTACCTTTAATCATGTCAGCAAGTGATTTCAATGGGCGCTTATTGGAACCAGTGATAGCACGGCCACGACGACCATTATCAAGCAATGCGTCAACAGCTTCTTGCAACATACGTTTTTCGTTACGTACGATAATATCTGGTGCGTTAAGATCAAGAAGACGTTTCAAGCGGTTATTACGGTTGATAACGCGACGATAAAGATCATTCAAATCAGAGGTAGCAAAACGGCCACCATCTAAAGGTACCAATGGTCGAAGATCGGGTGGCAATACTGGTAATACGGTCATTATCATCCATTCAGGCTTATTCCCAGAATCCAGGAAAGCCTCAATGAGTTTAAGACGCTTGGCCAGTTTTTTACCTTTGGTTTCAGAATTCGTCGTTGGAATTTCTTCCCGAATCGTTTCTGCTTCTGTTTTTAAATCAAGACGTTTAAGTAATTCTTTAACCGCTTCAGCACCCATACGGGCATCAAATTCATCACCATATTGTTCAATGGCATCAAGGTAAGCTTCTTCAGAGAGGAGCTGCCCTTTCTCAAGCGGTGTCATGCCTGGATCAATCACAACATACGCTTCAAAATACAGAATGCGTTCGATATCACGTAGAGTCATATCTAATAACAAACCAATTCTTGAAGGAAGTGATTTCAAGAACCAAATGTGGGCTACCGGGCTTGCAAGCTCAACGTGACCCATACGTTCACGACGTACTTTAGCCAAGGTGACTTCAACGCCACATTTTTCACAAATAACGCCACGATGCTTAAGTCTTTTATATTTTCCACATAAGCACTCATAATCTTTCACTGGACCAAAAATCTTGGCACAGAACAAACCATCGCGCTCTGGTTTAAAAGTACGATAGTTAATCGTCTCAGGCTTTTTCACCTCACCATAAGACCATGAAAGGATCAATTCAGGTGGCGCAAGTCCCACCACGACCCTATCAAAATGATTCGTTTTCGTTTGCTGGCGAATGATAGAAAGTAAATCTCTCATCTGTTTTTACGCCTCATGTTCCAGTTCAATGTTAATCCCCAGCGAGCGAATTTCTTTCACCAATACATTGAAAGACTCAGGCATGCCTGGTTCCATACGATGATCACCATCAACAATGTTTTTATACATCTTGGTTCGACCACCGACGTCATCTGATTTAACGGTTAGCATTTCTTGTAAGGTATAAGCCGCGCCATACGCTTCTAATGCCCAGACTTCCATTTCCCCGAAGCGCTGACCACCAAACTGTGCCTTACCACCTAATGGTTGCTGTGTTACTAAGCTATACGATCCAGTTGAACGCGCATGCATCTTATCGTCCACTAAGTGGTTCAATTTCAGCATGTACATGTAACCTACTGTTACAGGTCTATCGAACTGTTCACCAGTTCGACCATCAAATAGCATAGTTTGGCCACTCTCAGGCAGATCAGCTAATTTTAATAGCGCTTTAATTTCACGCTCACTGGCACCATCAAATACTGGTGTTGCCATAGGAATACCATCACGTAAATTCGATGTTTGCTCTAATAATTCTTCATCATTAATCTTGGTGAAATCCAATTTATTTTGGCCACCAATGCTATAAATGGTTTGAAGGAATTTACGAACATCATCCAGTTTACGTTTTTCATCAAGCATTTTGCCAAGCTTCAGGCCTAAACCTTTTGCTGCCCACCCTAAGTGAGTTTCAAGTACCTGCCCAACGTTCATACGAGAAGGAACACCCAGCGGATTTAAGACGATATCAACTGGTGTGCCATCATGAAGGTATGGCATATCTTCAACGGGTACGATTGTTGAGATAACGCCTTTATTACCGTGGCGTCCAGCCATTTTATCACCTGGTTGAACCCGACGTTTGACCGCCAAATAAACCTTAGCAATTTTAAGTACGCCAGGTGCTAAATCATCACCTTGTTGCAATTTGGCACGCTTTTCATCACGGCGTTTTTCATAATCTTCACGAAGCTGCTTAATTTGTCCTTGAGCAACTTCTAGTTTTTGGTTTGATTTATCATCTTTGAGACGAATTTCGAACCAATTTTCTCTATCTAATTTTTCTAGGTAAGGTGCAGCAATTTTATCGCCAGACTTTAAGCCAGCGGGACCGCCTTCAGCGAGTTTACCAATCAACATTTTTTCAACGCGTTGATAAATATCACCTTCACGGATCCTAAACTCATCTTCCAAGTCTTTCTTGATGCGTTCAAATTCCATTTTCTCAATTTGTAACGCGCGCGCATCTTTTTCAACGCCATCGCGTGTAAAGACTTGTACGTCAATGACAGTACCATTCATCCCCGTAGGAACTCTTAGAGAGGTATCTTTCACATCAGATGCTTTCTCTCCGAAAATGGCTCTTAACAATTTCTCTTCAGGCGTCAGTTGGGTTTCACCTTTTGGTGTCACTTTACCAACAAGAATATCTCCTGATTCAACTTCTGCACCGATATAGACAATGCCTGACTCATCGAGCTTGGAAAGTGCACTTTCGCCAACATTGGGGATATCAGAAGTAATTTCTTCTGGCCCAAGCTTAGTATCACGTGCCACACAGGTTAATTCTTCAATATGAATGGTGGTGAATCTATCTTCTTGGACCACGCGTTCTGAAATGAGAATGGAATCCTCAAAGTTATATCCATTCCATGGCATAAACGCGACGAGAAGATTCTGTCCTAGCGCTAATTCACCCATATCGGTTGATGGACCATCCGCAAGAACGTCACCAGCGGTAATTTTATCGCCATTTTTTACTAGTGGACGCTGATTAATACACGTATTTTGGTTAGAACGTGTATATTTGGTGAGATTATAAATATCAACACCCGCTTGGCCTTCGATCGCTTCGTCATCGTTTACACGAATAACAATACGGCCAGCATCGACTGATTCTACTAAGCCACCACGTCTTGCGACCACGGTCACACCGGAATCCGCAGCCACAGTTCTTTCCATCCCAGTTCCCACTAAAGGCTTTTCAGCTTTTAAGGTTGGTACTGCTTGGCGTTGCATGTTCGAACCCATCAATGCGCGGTTCGCGTCATCATGCTCAAGGAACGGAATCAAAGAAGCCGCTACCGATACGATCTGTTTTGGAGACACGTCCATATATTGAACTTTGTCTTTAGTCGTAAACGTAAATTCATTTTTATGACGACATGGAACAAGATCATCAATAATTTCGAGATTCTCATTCAATGATGCGTTTGCCTGCGCAATCACATAATCGCCTTCTTCAATGGCAGATAAAAACTCAATTTCTTCCGTCACTTTTTCATTAACCACTTTACGATACGGACTTTCTAAAAAGCCGTAGGAATTCGTACGTGCATAGACAGATAATGAGTTGATCAAACCAATGTTTGGACCTTCAGGTGTCTCAATTGGGCACACTCGACCATAATGTGTCGGATGTACGTCGCGGACTTCAAAGCCTGCGCGTTCACGAGTCAAACCACCGGGCCCTAATGCTGAAACCCGTCTTTTATGTGTTACTTCAGATAATGGATTGTTTTGATCCATAAACTGAGACAATTGCGATGAACCAAAGAACTCTTTGATTGCCGCAGAAACAGGTTTTGCATTGATCAAATCTTGAGGCATCAGGCCATCAGATTCAGCAACACTCAAACGTTCTTTAACAGCACGTTCTACGCGAACCAATCCAACACGGAATTGATTTTCTGCCATTTCACCAACGCTACGCACGCGTCGATTGCCAAGGTGATCGATATCATCTACTTCACCACGGCCATCACGGATGTCGATCAGTGTTTTGAGAACGGCAATAATATCTTCACGAGAAAGAATGCCTGGACCTTCAATTTCTTTACGACCCACACGACGATTGAACTTCATGCGGCCAACAGAAGAAAGATCATATCTTTCTTCAACAAAGAACAAGTTTTCAAATAAGGTCTCAGCCGCTTCTTTGGTTGGTGGCTCACCGGGGCGCATCATGCGATAAATTTCAACCAATGCTTCCAACTGAGATTTGGTAGGATCTGCGCGCAATGTATCTGATACATAAGGGCCATGATCCAAGTCATTGGTGTAAAGTGCTGCAAATTGGGTAATGTTTGCTTTAATGAGTGATTCTAAAAGCTCAGGAGTTATCTCTGAGTTTGCTTCAGCGATAATTTCGCCTGTTTCTTGATCAACAATGTCTTTTGCTAATGCTTTGCCATATAAATACTCACGTGGTGTTCTTAACTGTTTAACACCCAATTCTTCCATCTGACGTATATGACGCGCAGTAATTCGTCGTCCTTCTTCTACAATCACATTGCCTTTGCCATCTCTAATATCAAACATGGCCGTTTCACCACGAAGGCGCGTGGGGATTAATGTCAGCGTGAATTCGCCTTTTTCAATGCGATATTCATTTACATCAAAGAAAATATCTAATACTTGTTCGGTGCTATATCCCAGTGCACGCAAAATAATGGTCGCAGGAATTTTACGACGTCTGTCGATTCTTGCATAAATACAATCTTTGGGATCAAATTCAAAATCTAACCATGAACCACGATAAGGAATAACGCGAGCTGAATATAATAATTTACCTGATGAGTGCGTTTTGCCTTTGTCATGGTCAAAGAAAACGCCAGGAGAACGATGCAATTGCGACACAATAACACGTTCGGTACCGTTAATGACGAATGTTCCATTTGGTGTCATTAAAGGAATTTCACCCATGTAAACTTCTTGTTCACGGATGTCTTTAACTTTCTTGGTATCGCCACTTGCTTCCTTGTCGAATAACACTAAACGAACAAGGACCCGCAAGGGAGCCGCATAAGTTAAACCACGTTGCTGGCATTCTTTCACATCAAAAGTGGGTTCACCTAAGCGATAGCCAACAAACTCCAATTGTGCATTCCCTGAAAAACTATTAATAGGGAAAACAGATTTAAACGCTGCTTGCAAGCCAATATCTTTTCGCGCCTCGACAGATACTTCTTCTTGTAAAAAGCTCTTTTTATAAGAGGTAAGCTGAATATCAAGGAGAGGAGGAATCTCCAAAGTATCTAGGCGTTTGCCAAAATCTGCGCGGGGTCGCTTTTTCTCGGTATAGGATAATTCCATCGGGATTCCTCAACGTGAGTTATGAAACGACAAACGGCTAACAGCATAAAATGCCGCTAGCCGGTATGTAATTAAATCAGTCAGATGCAAGTTGTTATTTAATTTCAACCTGCGCACCAACTTCTTCAAGTTCTTTCTTGAATTTTTCAGCATCCGCTTTAGAAACAGCTTCTTTAACTGGCGCTGGAGCGCTTTCAACTAAAGCTTTTGCTTCTTTTAAGCCTAAATTGGTGATAGTGCGAACGATTTTAATAACGTCTACTTTCTTTTCACCAAAAGCTTTCAAGATAACGTCGAATTCGGTTTTCTCAGCAGCAGCAGCGCCAGCAGCAGCAGGAGCCGCAGCAACGGCAACAGCAGCTTGTGCTGATACGCCTAATTCGTCTTCCATTTTCTTAACAAGTTCAACGACTTCCATAATTGATAATTCAACGATAGAGTCAAATAATTTTTGAATTTTTGCATCAGACATGTTGTCTCTCCTGGGTATAAATTAAGCTTGATCTTTTTTCTTACGATAATCTTCCAAAGCACGGACTAAGCTACTATGCGGCTCTGCAATGGTACGAACCAACTTGGTCACTGGGGCAAGTAAAACACCCGCCAACATGCCAAGCGCTTCTTTACGTGAAGGTAAAGCAGCCACTGCATCTAAATGGTTTGCTTCATAAAACTGTCCAGCTACTGACAACGCTTTTACTGTGAAGGATTCATTTGTTTTAGCAAAATCCTTAAACAATTTAGCTGCTGCACCTGGCTCATTTTGAGCAAAACCAAAAATCAGTGGTCCTACTAACGCTTCTTCCATACACTCAAGTTCAGTACCTTTAAAGGCTCTGCGTGCAAGTGTATTTCTGATAATACGTAAATAAACACCATTCTCACGCGCTTTTTGACGCAAAGATGTCATTGCAGGAACATCGAGTCCACGATAATCCGCTACAACAAGAGACATTGCACCATTAGCAACTTCCGAAACTTCGGCGACGATCGCTTTTTTATCTTCAAGATTTAGCGCCACGACGCCTCTCCTTCAAGGTTATTGTTTGGCCGACACAAGGTCGGCCACTACAGCTGCGGTTACTTAAATTAGCTTCCGCCTACGCAGGTAAATTTATGTTTCTCACACCTGCGGTCTCTGACTTCCACCGTAACCGCATCTCACCCTTGTATACACAGGAAGAGAAACTGCTACAGCAGCTTCACCATACTCGCTTAAATATTCAGCGAGCTTTGATCAACCACAAGACCTGGGCCCATAGTGGTTGATATGGTAATTTTTCTTAAATAAATACCTTTTGCAGTACTTGGTTTTATACGACGCAAATCGACCAGTAATTTTTCTAGATTTTCACGAAGTGCTTTCACTTCAAAGGTCACTTTTCCAATCGTCGTATGAACAATACCGCCTTTGTCACTACGATATGAGATCTGACCAGCTTTAGCATTTTTCACAGCTTTTGCTACTTCAGTTGTCACGGTACCTACTTTAGGATTAGGCATTAAACCACGAGGTCCTAAAATACGACCTAATTGACCAACCAATCGCATTGCGTCTGGTGTTGCAATTAAGACGTCGAAATCTAACTTTCCAGATTCTGCTTTTTGCTTGATCTCTTCAGCTAAATCATCAAAACCTACGTATTCAGCGCCTGCATCTTTAGCGGCTTGTGCATTGGCACCTTGTGCAAATACAGCAACGCGCATGGAACGACCTGTACCATGAGGTAATAAGGTTGCGCCTCTGACTACTTGGTCAGATTTACGTGCATCAACACCAAGTACAATCGCAACGTCTACACTTTCAACAAACTTCACTTTGGAAACTTGTTTTAACAAAGTGCAAGCATCGTCTAAGTTGTATGATGCATTAGGAGTAACTTTTTCTTTTATCGCTTTAATGCGTTTTGATTCTGCCATGATGTTTACCCCTGAACCTCAAGACCCATACTACGTGCTGTTCCTGCAATTGTGCGGATAGCGGCTTCTAAATCTGCCGCTGTAAGATCAGGCATCTTTAATTTCGCAATATCGGCTACTTGTGCACGAGTGACTTTCCCTACTTTATCGGTATTGGGTTTACCACTTCCACTTTGAATACCAGCGGCTTTCAACAATAGGTATGAAGCGGGTGGTGTTTTAATAATGAAAGTAAAACTGCGATCACTGTAAACAGTGATAATCACGGGTAAGGGCATTCCCTTTTCGTGAGTCCCTTGAGTTTGAGCGTTAAAAGATTTACAAAATTCCATAATGTTAACACCATGCTGACCCAATGCTGGACCAACTGGTGGACTTGGATTTGCTTCTCCGGCTTTCACCTGGAGCTTAATAAAGGCTGTGACGCGTTTTGCCATGATGTACCTCAGTTTTGGGTGCAAACGCCATTTAAAAAAATGGCTCCCCGGTTATCGGGCCGGCACAGTGGCCGGCCCCTACTTATGTCTTTTCTACTTGCCCGAATTCAAGTTCAACGGGGGTAGAACGGCCAAATATGAGAACAGCCACTCGTAAGCGACTCTTTTCATAATTCACTTCTTCGACGACGCCATTGAAATCAGCAAAAGGACCACTCGTAACTCTGACAACTTCGCCAGGTTCGAATAAGGTCTTTGGTTTTGGCTTTTCGGCGCCTTCTTTAACGCGATCAATTATCGCTTGTGCTTCTTTATCAGAAATAGGTGCAGGTCTATCGCTGGTTCCACCGATAAAACCTAATACTCTTGGCGTACGACGGACTAAATGCCAGGTCGTATCGTCAAGTTCCATTTGTACTAACACATAACCTGGAAAAAACTTGCGTTCACTCTTACGCTTTTGACCACCACGAATTTCAACAACTTCTTCGGTGGGTACAAGAATTTCTCCAAACTTTGCTTCGAGTTTGTGCAGCCTAATTGTTTCTCTTAAATTTTTAACAACTTGGTTTTCGTAACCCACCAGCGCCTGCACAACATACCAGCGCAATATGTGCTGTTCGGTTTCCATAATTTAAGATGCTCCGTAACCGGTAGTAAGCCAGGCAACAATTTTCAACAATAGCAAATCGACGCCCCATAATATGAGCGCCACAATAACGACAACACCAAGAACCATGACAGTTGTTTGAACTGTTTCTTGGCGGCTTGGCCAAACCACTTTGCGTAATTCATTTCTCGCGTCCATAGCAAAACGCCAAAAGCGTTTGCCATTTTCAGTTTGCAAAGCAATCACTATCGAGACAGCGGCTAATGCAATTAAACCAAATGAACGAATAAGTAACGATTGTTCAGAAAAGTGGTAATTGCCAGCCACTCCAAGAGCAATCAAGACAAATACGATGGCCCATTTAAGGGAGTTCATGATACCACCTAAGGACGCTGCTGTTTGTTGGTTCATTAATGGTACTACCACCCTATATAATATATTTGCCCACCTACGCTTCGCTTCGGCGCGGCATTCGCCTCTAACCGAACAAATTGCGCCGTAGCTTTGAGCGGAGGCGAATGGCAGGCCAGGAGGGGATCGAACCCCCAACCTGCGGTTTTGGAGACCGCCGCTCTGCCAATTGAGCTACTGGCCTATATACAAATAAAGAACAACCCAGATTGGCCTGGGTTGTTCCATCATCAAAAAACTAAATTACTCAAGAATCTTAGCAACGACGCCGGCACCAACTGTTCTGCCACCTTCACGAATAGCAAACTTCACACCGTCTTCCATTGCAATTGGATTAATCAAAGTAACTACAATCTTGGTATTGTCGCCAGGCATAATCATTTCAGTGCCAGCAGGCAATTCAATAGAACCTGTTACGTCAGTTGTTCTGAAGTAGAATTGCGGTTTGTAACCTGCAATAAATGGCGTATGACGACCACCTTCTTCTTTGGACAATACGTAAATTTCAGCTTCAAATTTGGTATGAGGAGTAATAGAACCTGGCTTAGCTAATACTTGTCCACGTTCTACGTCTTCACGCTTAAGACCACGTAGCAAAATACCTACGTTATCCCCAGCACGTCCTTCTTTTAATAATTTACGGAACATTTCAACGCCGGTGACAGTGGTCTTTTGAGTAGGTCTAATACCAACTACTTCAACTTCTTGACCCACTTCAATGATACCGCGTTCAATTCTGCCGGTAACAACCGTTCCACGACCAGAAATGGAGAACACATCTTCGATTGGCAACAAGAATGGCTTATCGATAACACGTTCAGGCACTGGGAAATAAGCATCCATCGCTTCAATTAACTTGAGGACTGATGGCTCGCCGATATCGCTCTTGTCACCTTCGAGTGCTTTTAAAGCAGAACCTTTGATAACAGGAATATCGTCGCCAGGGAAATTATAACTGGTTAAAAGATCGCGCACTTCCATCTCAACTAATTCGAGAAGTTCCGCATCATCTACCATGTCAGCTTTGTTTAAAAATACAATAATGTAAGGTACGCCAACCTGACCAGCCAAAAGGATATGCTCACGTGTTTGTGGCATAGGACCATCCGCTGCAGATACCACTAAAATGGCTCCGTCCATTTGCGCAGCACCGGTGATCATGTTTTTTACATAATCCGCGTGTCCTGGGCAGTCAACGTGCGCATAATGGCGGTTGTCTGATTCATACTCTACGTGAGAGGTGGAAATGGTAATACCACGTTCACGCTCTTCAGGGGCTTTATCGATGTTCGCATAGTCTACAAACTGTGCTTGACCTTTAGCAGCTAGTACCTTGGTTATAGCAGCAGTTAATGAAGTTTTACCATGGTCGACGTGACCGATGGTTCCAACATTAATATGCGGCTTGTTACGTTGAAATTCAGCCATTTGATTTTGCCCCCTGATATTACTTTACAATTCTTGTCTGCGATAAAAAAATAAAAACTCGAATATTGCCTTTATGAGCTTGGAGCCCACAACCGGGATTGAACCGGTGACCTCTTCCTTACCAAGGAAGTGCTCTACCACTGAGCTATGTGGGCTTAGCGGCCAACTGCAGCTCCTTGGAGCGGGTGATGGGAATCGAACCCACGTCATCAGCTTGGAAGGCTGAGGTTCTACCATTTAACTACACCCGCGCTTCATGTGCAGGACTTCAGCCATTGGCTTGGTGGAGGGGGAAGGATTCGAACCTTCGAAGGCTGTGCCGTCAGATTTACAGTCTGATCCCTTTGACCGCTCGGGAACCCCTCCCAAAATACGAAGGACGTATTCTCCTTAAGCGCCTATCGCTTGTCAACTTTTCAATAAATGACAAGTCAACTAGCTCTTCTCCATCCACCTAAAAACCACATAATCACTCAGCTTTTACAAGCAAACACTTTCAAATCTTGGTGCTGGCGACAGGAATCGAACCCGTGACCTACTGATTACAAATCAGTTGCTCTACCAACTGAGCTACGCCAGCCAACAAACTTTTCGCGGCCACCGCGACTTGACAGTTAGCCGTGACATTCTACTGAGGTGCGGGCATATACGCAATGACTTTGCTTATCGATAAAAATTAATCTGCTCAAATACAAAAACAACTAGACATGATTCGGGTGAATTACTAAATTGCCACACTCATTTATTAAAAACAAGTATGTTTGGTTAGTGGTCAGGTAAAAAATCTCGTATTATCCTTCACTCTGGTCTGACGCTCACATCGCCATAGCGTACTGCTTTGAGAGTGTCTCCCATTTTAACACATAGTTCTCCGCGGTCATTCACCCCTTGGGCTATGCCAACTTGCTTTTCTTTAGAACTGATAAGTTCTACGTTCTTTCCCATCAGAAGATCATAGTGAGCCCATAACTTAGAAAATGCTGGAAAACCCTGTTCTTGAAAACGTTCCAGCATAGGAGCAAGCGAATTTAAAATACTGCTAATTAAGTGATTTCGAGCAGGAACAAAACCTAAAACTGACTTTAAGTCTGTCCATGCACAAGATAATGCATCATTGTGAGGCATATTTAAATTCATTCCTATGCCAATGACGACACCAGTATGGGTTGTTTGCTGATTAATAGCGTGACTCATACTTTCAATCAAAATCCCGCATAATTTAGCTTCTTGGTGCCAAATATCATTAGGCCATTTAATACCCAAATCTTTTGGCAAAGTGCCAAATTCATGGAGTGCGGTTAAAACAGCTAATCCTGAAACTAAGCTTAATCCAGAGAGATCGTATATTTTGCAGGGGAAACGCCAATAAACAGATAAATAAATATTAGCCCCAAAAGGTGAACGCCATGTTCTTCCCATTCTCCCTTTGCCTGCTGTTTGTGCTTCAGCAATACAAACTGAGCCATTAGGGATATCATGCGCAAGGCGTTGAATTAAATAATCATTAGTAGAAGCTATCACATTCACCACATCGATACGATTCAGTGATTGCTTCACTTTGGTGTTTAATCGAGAAAGAATATCGTTTTTATTGAGTAACTCAAAAGGGGATGGCCAACGATAACCGCGCCCAGAAACAGCTTGTATGGGTACTTCTAGTTGTCTTAAATAGGCAATGCCTTTCCAAATACTGGAACGACTGACTTTTAATTGCAGGGCTAAAGAGGTGCCAGAATGAAATTTGCCATCCTTTAATATGTGCAGAACTTCATAAGCTACTTGCATCGAAATTATCCGGGTGCAAAAAATAGTGATATTACAGTAGTATCTTTAGTTTGTAAAACACCATTTTTTACATTTTTGATTTTGGTGGCTCAAAATGTGCTGCTTTTCTCATTTGCACCACTTCAGTCCGCAAGAGCGAAAGCACATTTTCCATTCTTGATGTCCCTTTTAACTTTTGCTTAGCCTTTATCATTTCATTTTCAATTTTATCACATGCCATATCTAAGTCTTTTAATACATCCTTCAACCGTTTCTCTCTTGCTTCTGGTGATATATAGGCAAATTCGCCTTGCAACAGTGTTAACGCATTGGCTGCTTTTGTAACGGCATTTTGTAATTCTTGGATTTGTCTTGGCCTATCTCCATGTTGACGTTTAAGATAGTAAGAAACAAAACCTTTCTTCTCACCACCTTGATCATATCGATTTTGCACGCTAATCATCTTTAAACTATTGGCGAAAACGGTAATATCTGTTTGCAAGGGATCCGGGCGAGCAGCAACAGGCTTGACGACAGCGCTTTTTGCGGGAGGCACTAAAGGTTTATCGGGCACTTTAGGTTGTGTCACTTTAGGTTGTGTCACTGTAGGTAAAGGACGACTGTCGGATACTTTAGGTTGTGTCACTATTGGTAAAGGCCGACTGTCGGACACTTTGGGTTTGGGATGGGTCAATCCTGTTGGCCCGTTTTGAACTTGACTGACTTTAGGTTCATCTTTTTGTATAACTTGTTTTGGAGATACTTTCGCTTTAAAATTTTCTAACACTTGTGGCATGCTTTGCAAACGTTCATAAACTTGCGCATAAAACGCTTCTTGTTTATCTTTTTGTTTAAAATTAGTTTGCGCGTAGCCAGAACACATCTTTTTAACATCGTCTAAGGTTAAGGCAGAACAACGCTGCAAAGCACTCACGACAATAGGATCATCAAAATCAACTTCTAATTTACCTTGTTTTACCAGCTCAAACACTTGTTTATAAAAATTAATATCAAGCTTGCCATATTGATCAAGATTAATCTCATCACTGTCAGGGCCAACGCCTCCAAGGGGCGTTTTAAATCCTACATTGCCACGTTGAAAAAAGCGAAAAGCTTCACCTTTATCAATACCTATCACCTGCCCTTTCTCATCTAAACCATAATTATCTAAGTGTGCGTCATAATTGCTTGTGGCTTTGTCCGCGATAAGATGTGCTAGAATTTGAGCTACTTGCGTTTTATTCAGGGTCCGAATGGATTCAGGCGTAAATGCTGTAACGTGAACAAATTCTTGGGCAATACCTAATTTGGTATCAACTTCTCTTAAATGAGAACGTGGAACGGCGCCACCTGTAATATGGTTTGCAACCCAGGCACCAGCTACTTCCCTGCCTTGTTCAACACTTTTCGCAGTACCACCTTTTACGGGTTTCCAGAAAATCTTCCCATCATTTAATCTATAAAGTAATTTTCCCGCTTTGTTATCAATTTTATGTTTATTTTGATATTTCTTAGGAACTTCCATTTTATCAAACTCTGTAAATGTGGGAAAATCGGTTTGGGATTCTTTAGGCGAAGACGACGGTTTGACAGCAACCTTTACGTCTTGTTTTTCTTGCTTTGATAATTTTGCTTGTTCTTCCTTCAGATGTTCTTCCAAGCGTTTCACTTCTGCTTCTTTTGCCTTAGCTTCTCCAAGAGCACGCTTCGCATCTTCTTCACGTTGTTTCGCTTCTTGTTTAACACGTTCAGCTTGTTCTTTATGTTTGGCAGCTTCGGCTAACAAATCTTTATCGTCTGTTCTCTTGGCAAGCTTTTCTTCTTTTTTAGCCGTATCCAGCAAATCTTTTGCTTCAACTTTATCGTGTTTGGCTTCTTTAATCTCGGTTTTGGCGTCGCGTTGTTCTTGCTTAGCTTCTGCGATTTTCTGCTGGGTTTGTGTCTTTAAGAAGACGATATCTTCTTGCGTTGTTTGGGTAAGTGGTATTTCTTTAGGATTCTCTAAAAATTTTAACATTTTCTGTGTGTTTTCATTCACATTGTCATTAGCAAGGATTATTCCCAGTGTTCTAAAGAATTCTGTGGGCTCCAATGGTTTGCCATCAATAGTAATTTGTTCTTTTGCATATTCCCAAGCTTTTTGAAGTTCTGCTAGCTCAGAATCTTTAAATTCAAAATTTCCTACTTGAGGGAACTGTTCAAGAACCTTTTGAATAACGTTGTTATAGTGATTATAATCAAATTTGCTTCCTTTTTGTTTTTGCTCAATATCATATTGCTTCTCCATTAACCAATCTTGAATAATTTGGCCTGCCCCATCAAAACAACCACCAGCTCCATTCATATTTCTAAGTAAATCAAGCTCCAGATGATTCTGTTTTGCAAATTCCCAAGCTTGCCGAAATGCTTCGTATCCACCTAATAGGTAATTCCTTATCCGTAAATTCGGATCAAAAGGCCTATTCGGTCCACTTGCTTCTTCAGGTTTTGGCTTTGAATGTTCAATATGCATAGGCCTACTGCCTTCAGTAGCCTTTCGAACATCCTCAATATATTTTTTTCCATCCTTTGTCTTTTTCCACTCTTCGACTTCTTGA
Source organism: uncultured Pseudomonadota bacterium (assembly GCA_963829835.1). Classification (GTDB taxonomy): domain Bacteria; phylum Pseudomonadota; class Gammaproteobacteria; order Berkiellales; family Berkiellaceae; genus Berkiella. The sequence continues at coordinate 1,538,858 of CAWHKC010000004.1, read as the reverse complement.
TTAAATAATTTTATTTTATCTTTATCTAACAAATATCGTTTTACTGCTTCACCATCTTTCATATCACATGGCAACTTTGGGTAGGATGCTGGTAGTGGAACGGTAATTTCAGCTGGGTGATATAATCTAACTGAACCAACTGCAAATCTTGTTACAAATAATCTTTCGATATGACCTTCTAAATTTTCTTCAAGCGATTTTATCTGTAATACAAGATCGCTCAATTCTTTTGCTTCTTTTTGTGAAAACTGCGTCTTGTCAGAGGATTTAACGTCAACAGATTCATCTACTAGCCTAGCTAATTTGGCATAAGCCCCCTTACGTGAGGGACCACCTGTTTTAGCTTGATTACGATTAATTACATCAATTGCTTCTTTATAATACAATGAGTCCATGATTACCTACCAATGTTTATTGCTCTTTATGATTAGTCTATAAGCAAAGCCTGAAAGTTCATGAAAAATGAAATTATGTAAGAGCAATTTTCAAATGTCCGCTTTGAGCAATTTAGAAATGTCCGCTGTGTAAATCTTCAGCCATACTTGATGTATGTGCAAACTTCCCAAGGAGAGGGCTATGCAGGGGACATTTACCATGAGCGAAAAAGAAGTTTACACGTTGAAAATACTAGAAAAGATCATCGATAAGCGGCTCTCTTTGACGCTTGGAGCTAGCTACTTAGACCTCACCCCTAGGCACTTAAGAAGACTGAAGAAGGCCTATTTGGATGGTGGTGCGCCCGCACTAATATCCAAAAAGAGAGGTAAATCAAACCATCGACATAGCGACAAACTTAAAGATCGTGTGTTGTCACTTATTCGTGAGCACTACGAGGATTATGGCCCAACACTAGCCTCTGAAAAGCTTACTGAGCATTATCAAATTCATATCTCTAAAGAAACTATTAGGCAATGGATGCATGAAGCAAACATCCGTCAAGTAAAAGCTGCTAAAGAGTTAACGTTACATCAACCTAGACATAAGCGTTCTACTATGGGCGAGCTGGTACAAATGGATGGTTCTGTTCATGATTGGTTTGAAGGGCGTGGACCTAAATGTACATTGTTGGTCCTAATTGATGATGCAACAAGCTGTTTTCTTCAATTACGATTTGTTAAAGCAGAAACCACTTTTGATTACTTTGACACAGTCAAAAATTATCTTGTTGAACATGGAAAACCTAGTGCCTTTTATGTTGATAAACATAATGTATTTAAAGTAAATCATCCTGAAGCTAAATTAGGTGATGGTTTTACGCAATTTGGACGAGCATTAGAGAGTCTAGATATCACAATAATAAACGCCAATAGCCCACAAGCAAAAGGCCGTGTTGAACGTGCAAATCGTACTTTACAAGATAGACTGATTAAAGACCTCAGATATCATAATATTTCAACTATGGAACAAGGAAATGAATTTCTACGCACTTATCTTGTGGCTCATAACAAACGCTTTGGTAAAGTGCCAAAATTAGAAGGAAACGCTCATGTACCACTAACAGACAAAGAGAAACTATCACTTGATAGAACATTTACCATTCAATCGATTAGGAAAATATCAAAGCAACTCACCATCAGTTTTAAAAAATCTTTATTTATGATTAAGAATCAACGACATCCACGTAGTATGATCGGTAAATCAATCACTGTTAGTGAATCATCTAATGGCGAAATCAAACTTTACTATGGTAATAATACTTTAGAATACGAAACAATCAGAAAATATGATTTCCAAGAGCGGGTCATGGGAATAAGACAAATGCATGAATTTTTAAACCAAAGAATGACTAATCAACCCATCTCTAGGAACAATGCCCCACTTAGAAGGGTCAATGATAATATAACCAGCGGACATTTTTAACTTGCTGGGGGCTAGGACATTTCTAAATTGCCCTAACATGAAAAATGAAATTAAATATGATATTTCTAGTGTAAATACAATGGCGCTGTAGTGCATTTTATCGATCAGATTAATGGCCTTGATTCTTACGCAACATAAGCTTATAAAGTCACATATTTTACTCATATTGAAGATAATAACATGACACTCAAAAATGAAGGCTTCTACAGCAATTTATCAACCCGAGCAAATCAGGAAGTTTTGCTTAAGACCAAGAAAGATTATGTAAAGAAATTTATTATCAATATCAAATTGCTTGATCTTTTCATGGATGAAAATGTCCAACATGTACTTAACACTCGTTACTTACAAAATAAAGTGACAATATATTTTCCAACTGAAACTATCTCTGCAAAAAAAGACGTGCTTTCTTTAAGTGGAAAATCTGCTTTACCTATGCATATTGAAAAATATTTTTCAAAAGATAACCCTACAGATACCACAAACCTGAAAAACTACTTTAAGTATTGTGTTGAGTCAATGGTGGCTGCGTTTGATTATGCATTGGAGCATGATATGTTATTTGACCTTTTTGAATGTGTATCCAAACATGAAGGCTGTTGCTTAGAGATGCCATTTAACGAAGTGAACGCATGGTACGTATCACAAATAAGTCTTCTTGATGAGCATTCATCAAAAACTAAAACAAAAGCCAGTATGATTTAATATTAGCTTTTACATTTGTAAATAAAAAACTAATTACTCTGGGGGTATTGCCAGTCTATTCTATTGTACCTAGCTCTGTCCTAATGAATATGGCAATAAAATATTGGAGTTCAGATTCTGCTACGAGCGTACCTTATCTGATTTCTAAGGAAAAGAAAGCTTAAAAGTTCGCAAAAATCACAATCAACAAATAACACGAAATAATCAAAATATTTACCAAAACCATTTGGAGAAGCTTGCAGAAATTATTATGAGCATTCACTCTGACAATATAAAAAATATCCAATTAAAACAATTTATTTTAGATTTTCGCGACGCTTATAAGGACTTATCTAAACCTCTCCTCCTGATATGGCGTCTAATTCCATTTCGCTCAACTCTCTCATCGTGATAATCTCCTTTTAAACATTTCGATGAACAATGGGGCAAATTAACATGAAAAACTTATATCTTAAAATTTTTAGAATTTCTCTTTCCTTGGTGTTTTTCTTTACATTCTGGATCGGAGCGAACTATTTAACCAACATCCTTGCAGGAGGGGAGCCTCTTGTCTTAAAAAAAATCGGCTATGCCCTATTTATGGCGGTTATATTTACTTACTTCACAGACTGCGGCGCTATTTTTGGAAAAATAAGCACAAACCCTTCATACAAACGAAACGTGTAGTGTGCGCCCTTTGTTCTTCCGGGCCCCTTGACTTAAATTGATCCGCTCAACTTTTATTCAGATTTGAGGTGTTCAAAGGTTGGATGTGGTTCCAATACTTACCAAGCAATTGCAAAAGCAGACTATCCGCCGTCGCCGATATAGGTGTATTTTTAATGTGCTGGGAAAATTCTTGTTAAAATAAAATTAATGAATTATGAGGAGGCTTCCACCTACGCTAAGAAGCTTCGGCGGACAGGCTGGCGCGATTGTTCGTTTGTGTGCTTTGTAATTACAAACTCCATAAAAAAACCCCTCATAGTTTCCCATGAGGGGTTTGCCCGCCTACGCTCTTACGAGCTTCGGCGCGGTATAAAAAAACGCCTGGCAGTGTCCTACTTTCACATGAGGAGACCTCACACTATCATCGGCGCAGAGTCGTTTCACTTCCGAGTTCGAAATGGTTTCGGGTGGTTCCCACTCGCTATGTCTACCAGACAGAGACTTGTTCCCTTTAAAAGGGATTATTCTTAAATTCATAACAATTAGGTTAACAACGCATGCGTATTCATTGTATTTGTCTGTGCGTCCTTGGACGCTCAAACTCTTTGGGCGTTATATGATCAAGCCGCTCGGTCAATTAGTACAGGTTAGCTCAATGCCTTACAGCACTTACACACCCTGCCTATCAACGTTGTGGTCTACAACAAACCTTGTGGAGGCCTTAAAGGCCTCGGGAGAACTCATCTTGAGGCAAGTTTCCCGCTTAGATGCTTTCAGCGGTTATCTTTCCCGAACATAGCTACCCGGCAATGCGACTGGCGTCACAACCGGAACACCAGAGGTTCGTCCACTCCGGTCCTCTCGTACTAGGAGCAGCCCCTCTCAATTCTCCAACGCCCACGGCAGATAGGGACCGAACTGTCTCACGACGTTCTAAACCCAGCTCGCGTACCACTTTAAATGGCGAACAGCCATACCCTTGGGACCGACTACAGCCCCAGGATGTGATGAGCCGACATCGAGGTGCCAAACACCCCCGTCGATGTGAACTCTTGGGGGGTATAAGCCTGTTATCCCCGGCGTACCTTTTATCCGTTGAGCGATGGCCCTTCCATTCAGAACCACCGGATCACTAAAACCTACTTTCGTACCTGCTCGACCTGTCAGTCTCGCAGTCAAGCACCCTTCTGCTTTTACACTAACAGCATGATTTCCGACCATGCCTAGGGTACCTTCGCGCTCCTCCGTTACTCTTTGGGAGGAGACCGCCCCAGTCAAACTACCTACCATACACTGTCCATGCTCCAGATTATGGAGCTATGTTAGAACCTCAAATATTTAAGGGTGGTATTTCAAGGTTGACTCCACACCATCTAGCGATAATGCTTCATAGTCTCCCACCTATCCTACACATAAAGATTCAAAGTCCAGTGCAAAGTTATAGTAAAGGTGCACGGGGTCTTTCCGTCTAGCCGCGGGTACACTGCATCTTCACAGCAATTTCAATTTCACTGAGTCTCGGGTGGAGACAGTGTGGCCATCGTTACGCCATTCGTGCAGGTCGGAACTTACCCGACAAGGAATTTCGCTACCTTAGGACCGTTATAGTTACGGCCGCCGTTTACCGGGGCTTCGATCAAGCGCTTCGCCGAAGCTAACACTCTCAATTAACCTTCCGGCACCGGGCAGGCGTCACACCCTATACTTCCTCTTTCAAGTTAGCAGAGTGCTGTGTTTTTAATAAACAGTCGCAGCCACCTGGTATCTTCGACCGGCTAGAGCTCCATCCGCAGGGACTTCACCTAAACCGGCGCACCTTCTCCCGAAGTTACGGTGCCAATTTGCCTAGTTCCTTCACCCGAGTTCTCTCAAGCGCCTGAGTATTCTCTACTTGTCTACCTGTGTCGGTTTTCGGTACGGTTCAATAATGTTTATGCTTAGTGGCTTTTCTTGGAAGCATGGCATCAGTTACTTCAGCGCCCGAGGGCACCTCGTCATCACGTCTCGGAATTGTCTTCCCGGATTTACCTAAGAAAACTTCCTACCGGCTTAAACCACTACTACCAATCAGTGGCTAACCTAGCCTTCTCCGTCCCCACATCGCAACATTACCAAGTACAGGAATATTAACCTGTTTCCCATCGACTACGTGTTTCCACCTCGCCTTAGGGGCCGACTCACCCTGCTCCGATTAGCGTCGAGCAGGAAACCTTGGACTTTCGGCGTGCAGGTCTTTCACCCGCATTATCGTTACTTATGTCAGCATTCTCTCTTCTGATACCTCCAGCATTCCTTACAGAACACCTTCACAGGCTTACAGAACGCTCCTCTACCGCTTGCACTTACGTGCAAACCCGCAGCTTCGGTATGTGGTTTGAGCCCCGTTAAATCTTCCGCGCGGGCCGACTCGACCAGTGAGCTATTACGCTTTCTTTAAAGGATGGCTGCTTCTAAGCCAACCTCCTGGCTGTCTATGCCTTCCCACATCGTTTCCCACTTAACCACAATTTTGGGACCTTAGCTGGCGGTCAGGGTTGTTTCCCTTTTCACGACGGACGTTAGCACCCGCCGTGTGTCTCCCGCGATAATACTTCTTGGTATTCGGAGTTTGCATAGGGTTGGTAAGCTCTTCGAGCCCCCTAGCCTAAACAGTGCTCTACCCCCAAGAGTAAATTTCGCGAGGCGCTACCTAAATAGCTTTCGAGGAGAACCAGCTATCTCCGGGCTTGATTAGCCTTTCACTCCTATCCACAACTCATCCCCTACTTTTTCAACAGGAGTGGGTTCGGACCTCCAGTAAGTGTTACCTCACTTTCATCCTGGTCATGGATAGATCGCCCGGCTTCGGGTCTATTCGCAGCAACTTAGCGCCCTATTAAGACTCGGTTTCCCTACGCCTCCCTCATTAAAGTTAAGCTTGCTACTGCAAATAACTCGCTGACCCATTATACAAAAGGTACGCAGTCACGGAACTAAATTCCGCTCCCACTGCTTGTATGCATACGGTTTCAGGTTCTATTTCACTCCCCTCTCCGGGGTTCTTTTCACCTTTCCCTCACGGTACTGGTTCACTATCGGTCAGTAAGGAGTATTTAGCCTTGGAGGATGGTCCCCCCATCTTCAACCGGGATTTCACGTGTCCCGGCCTACTCTTCGTTGCCCATTCAACTATCTTTTCGCCTACGGGGCTATCACCCTGTATCGCCGTCTTTTCCAAAACCTTCGGCTAAAATAGTCAAATTTGATGCAACTGGGCTGTTCCGCTTTCGCTCGCCACTACTCACAGAATCTCGGTTGATTTCTTTTCCTGCAGGTACTTAGATGTTTCAGTTCCCTGCGTTCGCCTTGCATACCTATTTTATTCAGTATGCAATAACAGATTGCTCTGCTGGGTTTTCCCATTCGGATATCTTCGGATCAATGCTCGTTTGCCAGCTCCCCGAAGCTTTTCGCAGGCTACTACGTCCTTCATCGCCTCTTACTGCCTAGGCATCCACCATATGCACTTATTCGCTTGATCATATAACCCCAAAAAGTCTGTTTCCCTTCGCAAAGCGAAGGAAACAGAATCGCGCCGAAGCCTTAGCGTAGGCGGATTCTTCAAACTCTTTGAAGCTATCCTTTCAACGTTTCGTTTTCTTTTCAGAATACTAATTCGCTTTAAGAACTTTATTGCCTCAAAAAAATACAATGTATCGCGTTGCGTTGTTAATCTAATTTGTTAAAGAACATTTCTTACACTCTTACAAGCGCAAGCCTTAATTATCTTTTCAAATAATTAAGGCTTGAACTTCAAAGTTTTATTGCACCATCAGGATGATGGTGGAGCCAGTCGGGATCGAACCGACGACCTCCTGCGTGCAAGGCAGGCGCTCTCCCAGCTAAGCTATGGCCCCATTTCAACGTGCTGGTGGGTCTGGATGGACTCGAACCATCGACCTCACCCTTATCAGGGGTGCGCTCTAACCACCTGAGCTACAGACCCGGGTTCATTACCCTACTTTTATAAAAACAGATTTAACTCTGCCTTCACAAAAAATTGCGCACATCAGGTCTGGCCCGCTTGTGCATTCTTAAAGTTGCTAATCATGTTATTTGTTGTGGACGCTTAGAAAAAAAGCGTTTGTCCGATAAGGAGGTGATCCAGCCGCAGGTTCCCCTACGGCTACCTTGTTACGACTTCACCCCAGTCATGAATCATACCGTGGTAGGCGACCTCCTTGCGGTTAGTCTACCTGCTTCTGGTACAACCCACTCCCATGGTGTGACGGGCGGTGTGTACAAGGCCCGGGAACGTATTCACCGTGGCGTTCTGATCCACGATTACTAGCGATTCCAGCTTCATGGAGTCGAGTTGCAGACTCCAATCCGGACTACGACCGGCTTTTTGAGATTAGCTCCCCCTCGCGGGTTGGCAACCCTTTGTACCGGCCATTGTAGCACGTGTGTAGCCCTACCTGTAAGGGCCATGAGGACTTGACGTCATCCCCACCTTCCTCCGGTTTATCACCGGCAGTCTCCTTAAAGTCCCCGACATGACTCGCTGGTAACTAAGGACAAGGGTTGCGCTCGTTACGGGACTTAACCCAACATCTCACGACACGAGCTGACGACAGCCATGCAGCACCTGTCTCACGGTTCCCGAAGGCACTCTCACATTTCTGCAAGATTCCGTGGATTCAAAGGTAGGTAAGGTTCTTCGCGTTGCATCGAATTAAACCACATGCTCCACCGCTTGTGCGGGCCCCCGTCAATTCCTTTGAGTTTTAACCTTGCGGCCGTACTCCCCAGGCGGAGAACTTAACGCGTTTGCTGCGATACTAAAGAGTCTAAGCTCCCTAACATCTAGTTCTCATCGTTTACGGCGTGGACTACCAGGGTATCTAATCCTGTTCGCTCCCCACGCTTTCGCGCCTCAGTGTCAGTAATGGTCCAGGAAGTCGCCTTCGCCACTGGTGTTCCTTCCGATATCTACGCATTTCACCGCTACACCGGAAATTCCACTTCCCTCTACCATACTCTAGCTAACCAGTTTCATATGCAATTCCCAGGTTAAGCCTGGGGATTTCACATCTGACTTAATTAACCACCTACGCGCCCTTTACGCCCAGTAATTCCGATTAACGCTCGCACCCTCTGTATTACCGCGGCTGCTGGCACAGAGTTAGCCGGTGCTTCTTCTGTAGGTAACGTCAATCCTCGATACTATTAACATCGAGGCCTTCCTCCCCACTGAAAGTGCTTTACAACCCGCAGGCCTTCTTCACACACGCGGCATTGCTGGATCAGGCTTGCGCCCATTGTCCAATATTCCCCACTGCTGCCTCCCGTAGGAGTCTGGGCCGTGTCTCAGTCCCAGTGTGGCTGGTCGTCCTCTCAGACCAGCTACGGATCGTCGCCTTGGTAGGCCTTTACCCTACCAACTAGCTAATCCGACGCAGGCTCATCTCATAGCACATGGCCTTTCGGTCCCATGCTTTCCCCCTTGGGGCTTATGCGGTATTAGCTTGGGTTTCCCCAAGTTATCCCCCACTACAAGGTAGATTCCTACGCGTTACTCACCCGTCCGCCACTCGTCAGCATCTAGCAAGCTAGACCTGTTACCGTTCGACTTGCATGTGTTAAGCATGCCGCTAGCGTTCAATCTGAGCCAGGATCAAACTCTTCAATTTAATCTTGACTGTCCGCCTCCGCCTTGCGGCTTTGGCGCGACTATATACTTTACATAACCTCTCGGTTACTCAATTCATTTGACTTGGCTTTTTTTACAAAAACGCCCACACAAATAACATGATTTCAACTTGTTAAAGAACACTCTTGCTTCAAGCAAGGCCGCTAATTGTATCGAGTTAATGACGCTTGTCAATCTCTCTTTACACTCAACAACTTTGCTATCGGTCGAAGAAGGGAGAATTCTACGCTTTTTTCAGCGTGAGTCAATCATAAAACGAACCTTTTATTTTGTTTTTGGTTCGCCTTCTGACACTTCAATCTTGGCAAAACGACGTTTGCCAACTTGCACTACATAAGTGCTACCATTTTTTAACTGATATTCAAGGGTGTTGACTCGTTCACCTTCAATCTTGACTGCACCTTGCTTAATCATGCGCATCGCTTCAGAAGTACTTATTGTTAATCCCGCTTCTTTCAACGCTTGTACGAGTGGGTATTCCGCTTTATCCGTTGCAATTTGTACTTGCGAGATATCTTCTGGAATTAATCCCTTAGAAAACTGCTGAATAAACTTTTGTTCAGCATCGATTGCATCATGTGCAGTATGAAAGCGGGTAATAATTTCTTTTGCTAGTAGAATTTTGACATCTCTAGGATTTAACCCAGCCTGCACTTTACTTTTCAGTTCATTTATTTCAGCAGAGGATAAATAGCTTAAAAGATCATAATAACGCCACATTAAATCATCTGAGATAGACATGATTTTGCCAAACATACTACCTGGCTCTTCAGATATCCCAATATAGTTGTCTAAAGATTTAGACATCTTCTTCACGCCATCCAAACCTTCCAATAAAGGCATTGTGATAACGACTTGAGGAGACTGTTGATAATTTTTTTGTAACTCTCGACCCATCAGCAAATTAAATTTTTGATCGGTTCCCCCTAATTCAACATCGGCTTTAAGCTCAACAGAATCATAACCTTGTAATAAGGGGTATAAAAATTCGTGGATCGCAATCGGCAGACCTTCCCGGTAGCGCTTAGAAAAATCATCTCGTTCCAGCATTCTCGCAACAGTTTGTTTTGATGCTAAAGCCACTAAGTCAGCTGCGCTGAAATTATTCAGCCAACTAGAGTTAAATACGAGTTGCGTCTTTTTTGGATCAAGAATTTTGAATATTTGGTCTTGATATGTCTTTGCATTTTCAGCAACTTGCTCAGAGGTCAAAGGTTGGCGAGTGATATTTTTACCAGTTGGATCGCCTATCCTTGCCGTGAAGTCCCCAATGAGACACAAAATATCATGACCTAAGTCTTGAAAGTTTTTGAGCTTATTAATAAGTACAGTGTGACCAATATGAATATCTGGGGCTGTAGGATCGAAGCCCGCCTTGATCCGTAAGGGGCGGCCCAATTTTAATTTCTCTACTAACTCATCTTTAATTAATATTTCTTGCACACCACGTTCAATGATTTCTAACGCGGATTCAATCGCTATTTTCATTGTCTGCTCTCAAAAATAAAGTGAAGAGAGTATATATCATGGTCAGCAGCACGATGCGACTGTTATCCATATGATGGAATAGGGTAATATTGTGGCCCACGAAACGATGGGATTATTTTGTTAACCAAATATTAATAAAATTGATTTTAATTAAATAGACGACTAATTTATAAGGTAATCGCAAGAAGGATGCAGCGTTTAATTAAAGTGAAAACCGATTATAAACACAGTAAGGCTAAGCAACCTTACTTCGTCTTTCATTTTGCCAGCAAATGGAAATTGCCTTTGGCTATTACGCTATTGGCATTTGCGCTTGTATGGAGATGGGTTGAGTGGTCTCAATCCTATGAAACCGAACAACAAGAAGAACAAGAACAGGAATGGGTAGATCCTAATCAAGTAACACTTGATGTGATGTTGCCTGAGAATCAAGAAGACACCTTATTAATCCAACCAACAACGTCAGCAGAAGAATCTGCCGCCCAATCATTAGATTGGAAAACATTTAAAGTCAAAGCAGGAGATAACCTTGCTTATTACTTTCAAGAAGCCGGCCTCGATTCCAAAACCGTTCAGGAAGTGTTATCGCTAGGACGAGACGTCCAACACCTCAAAAGAATTTATCCTGATCAAACGCTTAGACTTTTGGCTAACGATGAAGGTGAGCTACAAACGCTTCAATTTGATGTCGATCCCTTGACGACGCTCATTGTTGAACGCCAAGACAATGGCAAACTCATGAGTCATATCGAAGATAAGCCTATCGAAAAACGAGTCGCTTTTGGTGGGGGAAAAATTTTTGATTCCTTCTTTGTGGCCGGTAAACATGCCAAACTAGACGATGCTTTAATCATGGAACTTGCCAATGTTTTCGCCTATGACATCGATTTCGCTTTAGATATTAAACCCAATGATTACTTTAAAGTGTTATTTGAAGAATATTTCGTCAATGGAGTTAAAGTGGGTAACGGACCCATTGTAGCAGCTGAGTTTGTTAATAATGGAAAGCAATATCGCGCCATTCGCTATACCGATAGCAGCGGCGAAACCAGTTATTATGCCCCTAATGGACAAAGCTTAAAGAAAGCCTTCATTCGCACACCTGTTCAGTATACGCGGATTAGCTCACATTTTAATTTGCACCGTCGACATCCAGTGCTCCATAAAATTCGTGCTCATAAAGGCGTAGATTATGCAGCCCCCACCGGAACCCCAGTAAAAGCAGCCGGAGCTGGTAAAGTTGTTTTTGTTGGCAAAAAAGGCGGCTATGGTAACGCGATTATCTTGCAACATGGTTCTAAATATACAACGCTTTATGGGCATCTCTCTCGGTTTGCCAAGAGTTTAAAAATGGGCCACACAATCCGTCAAGGTCAAATTATTGGCTATGTCGGCAGCACGGGGTTAGCCTCAGGTCCGCATTTACATTTTGAATTCAGAATCAATGGTGTACACCACGATCCTTTAAAAGTGGCCCTTCCGGAAGCCGATGGCATTTCTGGTAAAGCAAAAACGCAGTTTTTAGCTTATTCACATAATCTCCTAAGAACGATGGATCAGCACGGAAAAGTATTAGTAGCCGCGAATGATTAAAGCTTCTTCAGATCTCTATATTGGGCTCATGTCTGGTACCAGCATGGATGGTGTGGATTGCGCACTGGTTAGCTTTGATGAATCAAATCATCAAGCCAATTTAATCGCATCCCACCTTGAAAATATTCCTGAAGCATTAAAAAACGAGGCGCTCTCTATTAGCCTTGGTGAAAGCAACGTGCATTTTACACGCGTTGCACAGCTTGATTTCAAATTTGGACATCTTTTTGCGAAAAGCGTTAATAACCTTTTACAAAAAGCCAAGATGAATCCTTCACAAATAAAAGCTGTTGGCAGCCATGGTCAAACACTTTGGCATCATCCGCATCAACCATCCCCGTTCACTATTCAGATTGGCGATCCCAACATCATTGCCAAAGAAACGGGCATAACAACTGTGGCTGATTTTAGAAGAGGTGATATGGCATTAGGCGGCCAAGGTGCCCCTTTTGTACCCCCCTTTCATATGTGGTTATTGGCAAGCATCGACTCTCGAATAATTTTAAATATCGGTGGTATTGCCAATATTACGTTACTTCCTTTTAATGGCGAACCTTGTCTAGGTTTTGATACTGGCCCTGGCAATGGCTTAATGGATGCCTGGGTCTTTAAACATTTGCAACAACCATTTGATAATAATGGCACCTTTGCAGCAAAAGGCATTTGTCATAAACCTTTGCTCGAACAAATGTTAGATGATCCTTTCTTTAAGCAAAAAGCACCTAAGAGCACCGGCAAAGATTATTTCAATTTACCGTGGCTTGAGAAACATCTCACCAGTCACTCTTCCCTTTCACCGCAAGATATTCAAGCCACTTTACTAGAACTTACCGCAACCACCATTGCTAAACATATTCAGCTGTTCCGTAAAAATGGAGAAGTGTTGGTTTGTGGCGGTGGTTGTCATAATCCCGTACTTTTAAAGGCCATTCAAAAGCATTTAGGCGAAGGCTTCAAACTTAAATCCACCGAAGATTATGGCGTGGCCCCTGATTGGTTAGAAGCGATTTGTTTTGCTTGGTATGCTAAAAAACGAATGGAAAATCAACCTGTGGATTTAACAGCCATTACGGGTGCGAAAAAACCGACTATTTTGGGTGGCATATACTCATTTTAATCTTTTCTGTTTGTAGGGTGGGCAAAGCGAAGCGTGCCCACCATCATGAATAAATTAAAGTTTCGCCTTGGCTACAGTCTTCTTTGGCTTTTTAGCGTGCTCATGAGCTGCCTCTTTGACCTCTTTGGCTTCTTTGGCTTCTTCAGCTCTTGCCGTTTTCTTACCGCGTTTTTCTTCCGACTTTCCATCAACAGCTAATTTTTTCTGATCATGTAATGGCATGAATCCTTTCGTCTTAGGCTGAATCTTTGGTGTTTCCATATCTTTAGCAATTTTTGTCATGGTATCGTCGATACCGACATCTTTTTTTACCATAGCCTTCACAGACTCGAGTTCATATAATCTCTGCGCAACAGTTTCATGACCGTTTAAGTACGCAGTTCGAATTGCATGATTATTTTGAGCCGTGGCGCCTTCAGCAACTTGAGGTATATCGAGTAGGAAGTTCAAAAAATTGAGCGCACCATTTGCTGCAGTTCTTCTTAACACTGAATAATCATTTTCAATAAAATAAGCGATGGCTCTAGGATCATCCTTTAAAAATTCTACTACAGTAGCAACGGTATTATGTTCAATTGAAAAATCAACATTCCTTTCAAATGAAGCACCAGCCCACCCTTCATTGCCTTTTTTTAGCTTATCTGCTTCAAATTCAGCTCTATCGTCCTCAAATAGTACAAAAATATCTGTTTTACCAAGACTCATAATATTTACCTCAACAAAAAAAAATAGCAGCACTCAATTTAGCAAATTAAATTAATAAAGTCTGCCATAATAATACATATTTTATCGTCGATTATGCTACAAGTGACCATACACCCAAATTAGGAAAACATAATTTTTGATTGACGTTTTTGGCAGCTCACTAATTTCTGAACTCTCTTTCAATACTCAAACTAGTTTGCGTTTAGGCGAGGCGTCAAGCTTTTGAGACTGCAGGAGTGTACATCTTAGTACATGACCCTACTGCGCTAAGAAGCTTCGCGGGGCAGGCTGCCAATGAGCGACACAAAACGACCTGTCCACCGAAGCTCGAAGAGCGTAGGTGGAAGCATAAACGTAAACTGGGAAGAGTATTAAAGAGAGAAAGAAGAGCCACAGCTGCAAGTAGTCTGAGCGTTAGGATTCTTCACAGTGAAGTGAGCGCCTTGCAAACTTTCCTTGTAATCAATTTCACCACCGGTTAAATACATGATGCTGAGTGCATCAATGACAACACTGACAGTCATCATCCCACCGGTGCTTTCATCTTCGACTTCTTCTGCAATGATGCAATCATCTGGTTTTACATTTTCATCAAAGGCAAAACCATATTGGAAACCTGAACAACCACCACCGGTGATATAAACCCGTAATTTAAGGTTGTAATTACCCTCTTCAACAATAAGCTCTTGCACACGCTTAGCGGCTGCTTGCGTGAAGGAAACGAGGGCTTTTTGTTGTTCAACTGCGGTGGACATAGTATTTTACTTAAATATAAGTGACTGTCTTACTAAATAGGACCAATTATGGGTTTCAAAAGTTCCCAAGTCAAATACTCATCCCAGTTTGATTTTAGGCGGTGTTGCCTGCGCAAATTCACCCCAGTCATGTACCAAAGCGTACACTCCTGGGGATTCATTCGCTTGGCGCCTTGCCTAAATTCAAACTGGTTCGAGTATATTATCGTCAAAACCTAGGAAACAGGACTTTTTTCTTTATGAGTTTCACAAATCTCAAAGCTTTCCACATCAGACATGCTCAGAAAAGCGGTTGTCCGCATTTGTGGGTTATTGTCAAAATTTACTTCAAGATAAAATGAATTATAGTCACCTAAAAATAGAGAATATTTTTGGAAAGGATATTTCTTTAATAACATCGAATAATTTAAATTCTTTTTATTCCCTGAATCATATTGAATATAAGAGCACGTCGCCACATCTTGATCTTTAATATCTAAATAATAGGTCCGGCTAATCCAATGTTTCAGTTGGTCACTAATATTCGTATCGTCAATGGTAAAATAATTATTCTCTTCTTGCTTTAAGTTAAGTAACTCTTTAACGGTATTTAACTTAAAAAGTGCGTTAATTTCTAAGTCATTGAGATTTTTAGTGATGCGTAATTTAAGCTCATCATCCCCTTCTTCAAAAGTAAAAGGGGATAAGAATATTTTATTAGCCAATTTGCCTGTTAACTCATAAACCGGAAATAGCTGATTATTAAAATAAAAATCATTTAACAATAAGGACTCTATCCCAGTGACTGTAAAGGTCTGGTCACGGATATCTAAGGGTAGAGACTCATCATTTGTAAATTTAACGGTGCTATTGAGGGTCAGATTAAATGGGGAAAATTTTGACATAAAGAAGCGCTTATTAGTCCTACAATAAGTGAAACCTAGCTTTACCAATAATACTCATTTTTACAAGAAAATAAATATATTTTACTAAAACGGACATGTTCTTGTTTACTTAACTTACAAAGCTTATGTGCATATGGCGTTTTTATGATCTGATTTGTCCCTGCCCTTGCACTAGCCATTTTGAACTGACTAAATGCTGCATACTAAAGGGCCCTCGAACATGCAGTTTCTGAGTACTGATACCAATTTCTGCACCCATCCCAAATTCGCCCCCATCCGTAAATGCAGTAGAGGCGTTAGAATATACCACCGCAGCATCCACTTGCTGAAAAAATTGATTAATCGCATCACTGTTTTGCGCGATAATAGCTTCACTATGACCAGAAGAATACTTGCGAATATGATTTAAACCTTGTTGGATATCGTCAACTGTTTTAATGGCCATTTTAAGTGATAAAAATTCATTACCAAAATCAGTTTCTTGAGCTTTGAATAAGAGTTTGGCAGGATAAGAGTCACTTAAGACGGCAAAGGCAGGTTTATCGGCAAAGAGCATCACTTCTTTTTTGATAAGATCTGACACTAAAAAGGGAAGATCGACAAGTCTTTCTTTATGTATGATAAGACAATCAAGGGCATTACAAACACTCACCCGACGCGTTTTAGCGTTAGTAATAATCGCTTTACCTATCTCTTTTTGCCCAGACTCATCAAAGTAAACATGAACAACACCTGCACCGGTTTCAATAATAGGAATGGATGAGTTTTGCTTTACATAATCTATTAATGATTGACTCCCGCGCGGAATAATGACATCTACGAAGCCTTTAGCTTCAAGTAACATTTTTAATTTCTCTCGTTCATGTGGCATTAATAATATACATTCTTTTGGCACTGAAAATTGCGTCAATGTTTCCTGGATGAGAGAAACGAAAATTTCATTAGAACATTTTGCGTCAATACCGCCTTTGAGTACACAAGCATTGGATGACATAAAGCACAAAGCAAAAGCTTCGATAGTCACATTGGGACGCGATTCAAAAATCATCCCTATCACACCGATAGGTACTGACTTTTTTTGTAATTTTAGCCCATTTGGTAAGGTATGTTCTTCAAGTGTTTTCCAAATAGGGGAAGGAAATTCGGCTATTTTTTTTAAACCCTGGGCAATCTCTTGAATACGCGAGTCATTCAGTAAAAGACGATCATATTTGGGGTCGTCTTCTTTAAGTTTAACTAAATCTTTTCGATTCTCTTCAATAATCTTATCACTATTTTCAATCAACTTATGGGCAAGTGCGTTTATGATTTGTTGCTTAATCTCATGTTTAATCAGAGGTAAATCATATTGAGCGTTCTTGGTGGCAACAAATTGTTCTAACATTATTTTCTAGCCTTGATGATCAAAAATGGAAATCTTATTATAGTGAATAAACGCTTTTTGTCCCTTTTGCCCCATAACGTCTTGTAGTGCTTTAGAGCTATAACCTGCTAATCCCAAACCTAATGATCGCCCTGTCTCATCTTTAATAGAAACAAGATCGCCTTTTTCAAACTCCCCCTGAATCGAAACGATCCCCACCGGAAGTAAACTTACGCACTTTTCTCTTTTTAGAAAAATACTACTGATCCCTTCATTTAAGATAACCGATGGTAAAGAGGGTGAATAAGTGTGCGCCAACCAGCGCTTGATACCTTTATCTTGCTTAAAGGGGAGGATCTTGGTTCCAACTGGCTCATCATTAATAATACTTTGCAATACATTTGGTGTTCGCGCGTTCGCGATATGAATTTTAATGCCAAAATGAGCCGCTTTTCTTGCTGAGGCTAATTTGCTCAGCATACCACCTCGGCCATAAGGTGTTTTCTCGGTAGAAATACTTGGCCAAGACTCTTTTTGATTTAAATCAAGTTGTGGAATAATTTTAGCACCATCATTCGAGGGATTTTGATCATAAACCCCATCGATGCTGGTTAAAATAATCAAATGACTCACATGCATTTGGATTGCAATGAGTGCTGATAATTCATCATTATCCGTAAACATCAATTCATTAATGGAAGTCACATCATTTTCATTAATGATTGGTAAAACATTCACATTTTTAATTAAACCATGCAAAAGATTATAAGTATTTAAATAGTGATTACGTAACCTGAAATCTTCTTTTGTTAAAAGAATTTGAGCTGCTATCAAGCCATTTCTTTTTAAAATATTATTATAAATTTCAATTAAACCTGCTTGGCCGATGCTTGCCAAAATTTGGCGTTCTTCAACAATATTTTGAAATTTTAAGCTGATGTCTTTTGTGCTGCTTCTTCCCGTAGCGACCGCTCCAGAACTCACCAATATGATATGGAAACCCTTTTTCTTGAGCGCTAATATTTGTGAAATAATGGATTCTAATTGTGGTATGTCTAAAGTCCCTTCCTGATTCAGGATGGTTTGACTACCTAATTTAATCACTAACGTTTTTGTACTCATAATAGCGTCTTAACCCATATCAGGATTATCAGTCACCCAGGCAAAATGACGTTGTAATTGCGGCCATTCCTTATCCGGTGTTACTCGAAACTGCACTCCTTCTGGCACAAACTGATCTGGAAAAGAAAGTTCCCCAGCCAATTCCTGGAGATGACGAAATTTAAACCCCAAGCCATCGGTGCGTGTTGGATCAACATATTTCACTGGCAATTCAATTGGTTTATCACCAATTTTACCCAGAATAACCATTTTTACAGCACCTTCCACATATTTTTGAGGCGCGGCTTGTTTGGAAAGTATCAAAAGATAGCGATAGGTATTTGGTTTTTCGCTTTCAAATATTTGAAATGATTTGATTTCTAGTCCTTGGTTTTCTGCTTTATTGCCCGCAATAGTTTGATACAAAGCCATATCACGTTTTAAATCCGTGTTTTGCTGCTGTAATGTCTTAATATGATTTCCTAACGTTTTCTGTGCTTCCACATGAATTTGTGCATTGCTTTTGGCGAAGATCAGATCTTTTTGCAGCTGATTGTTCTCTTTTTGTAATTGAACAACATAATTTTTTACTTCTTGTGAAACATCTTTTAATTCGGGAGCTGTGGTTTTACCACTCATAAATCCAGCATTGTAACTAACAAACAATACGATAGTGATGACACCAAATAAGGTGCCAAGTGTAACGCGTCTACGTGGACGATTACGCAAAAATTGAGAAGATGTTTGGTTTTGTTGGGGATTCATACTTTTGAGCCTATCATGCTTCACTTTTTTACCTCAACCATTACAATACCACTCTCATTGTCGTTAGAGTAACTATAGATGTTGTGGGTAAAAGCGTTTCATATCATTGCCATGGTTGCCTGGTTTGCAGGTTTATTTTATTTACCGAGGCTATTTGTTTATCACGCTGACTTGCCAGCTGTGGATAGTGAAGGTGATCGACGTTTTTGCACTATGGAACGACGTTTGTTTTGGGGAATTATGACACCCAGTGCAATTGTAACTCTTCTTTTGGGGGTCGGGCTTGTCCATATGATGGGATATTCTTTTAGTACCCCACCATTATGGCTCTCTCTAAAATTAGCACTTGTAGGATTACTTGTGCTTTATCATATTTACTGCGGCTTTTTAATGGGAAAATTTAAAGCAGGTCACAACACCCACTCTGCCTTTTTTTATAGAGTATTCAATGAAATGACTGTCTTTATTCTGATTGGCATTGTGTTGCTCGTTGTGATTAAACCTTTCAGCTAAATTTCAATCATCTCAAAATCTTCTTTCATGGCACCACAATCTGGGCAACGCCATGTAATGGGGATCTGCTCCCATTTCGTTCCTGGCTCAATCCCTTCATTGGGACTTCCTTGCGCTTCATCATAAATAAAGCCACATAACAAACACATAAAACGTCTCATTGTCACTTCAATCGCCCCTTCAAAAAAGAAAAGCGATTTTCGCATGGATCCAAGGCCAGAGGAAAGTGGAATGTTTGTGCTAAAATGCTTTTCTATTTTCAGGTCAATACATAGGACTCATATATGTCACGTTCAGATCTATTATTCGAACAGGCACTCCAATATATCCCAGGTGGTGTAAATTCACCGGTCAGAGCGTTTAAGGGGGTAGGCGGAACACCCATTTTCTTTGATAGCGCAAGTGGCCCTTTTTTGTTTGATGAAGATAATAATCGTTACATTGATTATGTGGGCTCTTGGGGTCCGATGATTTTAGGTCATCAAGATAAAGATGTTCTGCAAAGTGTCTATGGAATGCTTGAAAAAGTAATGTCTTTTGGCGCGCCTTGCAAGGCAGAGGTTGAATTAGCCAAATTTATTTGCGATCTCATTCCAAGCGTTGATCAAATCAGAATGGTCAATTCGGGTACTGAAGCAACCATGACAGCGTTGCGATTAGCCAGAGGCTATACCGGCAAAGATATTATTGTGAAATTTGAAGGTTGCTATCATGGTCACAGTGACAGTCTTTTAATTAAGGCTGGATCTGGCGCATTAACTTTAGGTCAGCCCAGTTCACCAGGTGTCCCTGCAGATCTTGCTAAACATACCATTAATCTTGAGTTCAATAATAGCGATGCTGTGTATTCTGCTTTTGCGGAATTTGGTGACAAAATTGCTGCCGTTATTGTAGAACCCGTCGCCGGCAACATGGGCTGTGTTTTGCCTAATCAGCAGTTTCTGCAATCATTACGAGCCGCTTGCGACAGTTATGGCGCAGTCTTAATATTTGATGAAGTGATTTCTGGTTTTAGAGTCGCATTAGGTGGTGCACAGAGCGTTTATCATATCACCCCCGATCTAACGACCTTTGGCAAAATTATTGGCGGTGGTATGCCTGTTGGCGCTGTGGGTGGCAAAAAATCTATTATGTCGCATTTATCACCTGTTGGACCTGTATATCAGGCGGGAACGCTGTCAGGAAATCCTATCGCGATGGCAGCCGGATTAGCAACGTTAAAGAAACTGACTCAACCCCATTTCTATGAAACCCTCCATCAAAAGACCAAAGATTTAGTGTTAGGGTTAAAAGACGTTGCGCAAAAAAATGATATCCCTGTGACTATTAATTGGATCACTGGCATGTTTACGCTATTTTTCACAGAGAATGAGGTCAACGGATTTTCTGATGTGATGAAATGTGATGTCCAAAGATTCAATCACTATTACCATGGTATGTTAAATGAGGGGATCTATTTTGGCCCTTCTGCTTTTGAAAGCGCTTTTGTTTCCATCATGCACGACAAAGAATGTATAGAAAAAACGATTGCTGCCGCCGATAAAGTGTTTGCAACTTTAAAGGATTAAATATGTCCGACACTTTGATTAAAGCGCTTCAAAATCAAGCGCTTTATCCCCATCCTGTTACTGCGTTTGAAGTCATTCAAACGCATTTATCTTGGGTAATATTAACAGGCCCTTTTGCTTATAAAATTAAAAAGCCATTGAATCTGGGGTTTCAAGATTTTACATCCCTAGAAAAGAGAAAGTATTATTGTGAATTGGAAGTTATTTTAAACAAACGCCTCGCTCCTCAAATCTATATTGAAACCATTTCTATTTATGGAACGCCTGAAAATCCTGAGCTTAAAGGCCCAGGCGAAGCGTTTGAATATGCTGTCAAAATGCATCAGTTTCCGCAAGCTGCCTTGCTCAGCAATATGGTAACGCAAGGGAAATTGTCACAAAAAATTATTGAAGAGTTGGCAAAAGAAACCGCCCAATTTCATTTGGATGCCCAAATCTGCGCTAAAAACAAGCCTTATGGGGACCCAGAAGTCGTTTACCAACCCATGCAGGATAACTTCGGCGCACTTAAAACATTAAAGGCATCAACCCCATACCTCGATGATGTTCAACAAATACAAGCCTGGACTCAAAGGAAATATCAATCACTCAAAGCATTGCTTGCTAAAAGAAAAGTAGAGGGTTTTATCCGCGCCACGCATGGCGATTTGCATCTTGGCAATATGGTACTCTTGGATGATAAACCCGTTATTTTTGACTGCATAGAGTTTAATGAAAGCTTTCGCTGGACTGATGTGATGGGTGATGTTGGCTTTTTTACGATGGATCTTGATCATCGCCATCTATCAGAATTAGGTTATTTGTTTGTTAACAAATATTTTGAACAAACAAATGATTATGATGGCGCCCTCTTGCTTCGTTTTTATCAATGTTATCGCGCCATGGTCCGCGCAAAAGTATCCGCTTTACAGTTAAATCAAGTTTTGCCAGAAAATCCTCTATTCAACGTTTTACAACAAGATCTAAAAGACTTTTTAACCCTTGGCAAATTTTACACTCAAAGCGCAACGCCTTCCCTTACGATTACCCATGGCTTATCGGGATCCGGTAAAACGTTCTATACCAACAAGTTAATGATGTCTGAACATGCCATTCGATTACGAGCAGATGTTGTCCGTAAACATATTCATGGCTCGGCGCCTCTTGAGCAACTTTATTCTTGCGAAACGACTCAGGCGCTTTATGAACATTTACGGTCTCAAGCAAAAGATTTAATTCAATCTGGGCAGAATGTCATTGTTGATGCAACGTGCCTTAAACAGTGGCAACGTCAGCTTTTTATGGATGTGGCGAATGAATTAAAATGTCCTTTTAAGATTTTATCTTTTGACGCGCCAATTGAGGTATTGAAACAAAGATTGGTATCCAGAAATCTTGAAGGAAATGATGCTTCAGATGCAGATGTGGCTGTTTTGGAATTACAGCTTTCAACAATGGAACCATTATCGGATATTGAAAAATCGATGACAACTGCTATTCCATTACAGCCTTGAAGAACAAATCATTCTTGCTGGAATACACACTTCAACCGGTCTTGCGATAGACATCTGCGTTAGCGAAATATCAACACCATAAGCATGAATTTCAACACCGGCAATCATCGCTTGTCGTAAAAGACTACCATATTGTGGATCAATATGATCGGCTGGAAAGAGCCGTTCTATCCCCGTATGTTGTACGCAATAAACCAGCATGGCACGATGACCCAGTTTTTTGGCATGCATCAAGGCTTTTAGCTGTTGCACTGCTTTTTCAGATGCGGCATCTGGGAAAAAACCACGGTGTATTTCATCACCTAAAGTAACATTATTGATATGGACATAACAGTGCTGTGGTTCACCATCTTGGGTATGATGATTCAGAGAAAGATCATATGAATGATCTTCTAATAAAGGAGGAGCCAGATTAATCTGTGCATATCCTTGCAATTGAGTGATCACACCCTTCTCAATCCCTTCAACAATTAATTCTTGAGAATTTTGTGTATTTACACAGACTAAATAACCACCATCAACTTCAACTAACTCCCAAGTGTCAGGGAATTTTCTTCTGGGATTAGAGGAATGGGAGAACCAGAGTCTACTGCCTAAAATATCACACCCGGTCATAGCGCCCATATTTGGGCAATAGATAACACGATGTTCTTGGTTATTTATCACAATTTCTGCTAAAAAGCGCTTATAGCGCTTAAGCAAAACTGCTTGTGTTAAAGGGCTAGCAAATTCCATGTCTGCACCGGCCACGCTTATTTATTGTTTTCCCTACAGCATTAATCGGCAAGTTAACTAAAAAAGTTAAATGGGTTCTTTAAAAGAGGTGGGTATGGGCCAGAAATGTCTAATTTCCTACTCAGATTTGCGCTGTTTAGCGGGTAGCCAAGATAGGCTTTTACGTGTATATTCGCTCCCTCAGTGTAAGGAAGCACAATTTCTAGAGGTCTGACTTAAACTATTTTAAGTAAGATTGATTGAACTTTTTTTAGTCATTGATGTTCCAACTAGAAATGAGATAGATTTGAATCTTACCTGGACGTATGTGCGTCGGGAAGGAGGAAGCCATGTCAGCCGAAACCAATAGCAATAGTACACTTAAGAAAAAATCAAACGTGAAGGCAACGCAAGGAAGCACAAGCAATCCAACCACTACCCAGACTTTGTTGTCTTATGGGGTCAAACCCTATGAGCCAAAGAAAGGGGAAGAATATATGAGCAAGGCTCAACTCGAGCATTTCAGAACGTTGCTCAATATTTGGAAGACTGCCCTGTTAAAGGGTGGCGATGAGACGATTCATGATCTTAAAGAACTGGCTGAAGTTCCTGCAGATGTTAGCGATCAAGCAACATTAGAAGAAACTTTTGCTTTGCGTTTACGCGCAAGAGATCGTGAACATAAACTCATTAATAAAATTGATGAGTCTATCAAATCCATCGATAGTGGTGATTATGGCTACTGCGAAGAATGCGGAATTGAAATCGGCATTCGTCGTTTAGAAGCAAGACCTACTGCTACTTTATGTATTGATTGCAAAACGCTTGCAGAAGTACGTGAAAAACAAGGACGATGATTTAACGTCTGTATCAAGATCAGAGGTGATCACGACCATACGTGATCGCCAGTCTGTGAGAGCGTTTATTGAAAAAGATGTCCCCAAAGATTTTGTTGCTAAAATCTTAGAAGCCGCTCGATTTGCCCCCTCTGGCGTTAATACTCAACCATGGCATGTTGCCGTTCTTGGCCAAAAACACCGCCAAATGATTTCGCAAGCCATTATCAAGGCCAAAGAAGAGCAAATTCCTGAAAACCCTGATTATCATTATTATCCAGAAGAATGGTTTGAGCCCTATAAGAGCAGACGCAAAGCATGTGGATTAGCCCTTTATAGTGCTTTAAATATTCAAGTTAATGAAACTGAAAAACGTAAAAAGCAATGGTATCGAAACTATTCCTTTTTTGGTGCGCCAGTTGCTTTGATTTTTTATCTGGATTCCCGCTTGTGTAAAGGTTCATGGATGGATATGGGTATGTTTATTCAAAATGTGATGTTAAGTGCAAGGGCTTTTGGCCTTGAAACATGCCCTCAAGCCGCACTTGCTGAATACCCTCATATCATTCGCGAGCATTTGAATATTCCAACTTCAATGCACATAGTCTGTGGTATGGCGATGGGATATGCCGACTGGTCACATCCTATTAATCAATATCGAACATCTCGAGAAGAAGTAGAATCATTTACGGTGTACCATGATTAAATTCTTCATTGCCTTTACACTCATGTTAATAGCCATCATCGCTTTAAGTTTTACTGCCTTTTCAGTTGGCACAGGCTATCCCTTAGTTGCGCTTTTACTCTCTCAAATCATCAATATGCTAGGGTGTTATGCCTTGCTTGGCATTGGCATTGGTTTACCGCTTTTACTACTGGCTAGCGTATTAAGTTGGGGGCAATTGTTGCTTCTGCTGAGCGGTAATATTGATCCGCATTTAGCCAAAGAAAGTTTCTTTGGTGTGTTAAAGACACTCTTTAGTAAGATTTAAGCATCCCTCTTTTAATAGTCATAAAATAAAAATTTATTCTTCAGCAGCGAAGCTGCGTAGGAAATTAGCCCCACGTGAAAGCGCTTCTGAGCGCTGGAACGTGGGGAATAAAACATCATCCCCTCCCCCTCTCTTAACCGCGAAGCGGTGCAGGAAAATCTTAATGTCCTACGCCGCTACCGCGGCTTGAAAAGAGGGAGGGTGGTGTTTGTTAACCCCACGTTCCGTCGCTAAAAGCTCCTACACGTGGGGCTAAATTCCTACGTCACTGCGTGACTGAAGAGTAAGAAATTCTTTTAGCAGCGAAGCTGCGTAGGAAATTAGCCCCACCTGGAAGCTTTGAGCCAAAGGCGAAAAGCTGGAACGTGGGGAAAAAGAATCCCCGCGTTCCGGCGCTAAGAAGCGCCTACACACGGGGCTAATATCCTAGGCCACGTTGTGGCAGTAAGAGGAGAAATTTTTGTAGCAGCGAAGCTGCGTAGGAAATTAGCCCTACTTGGAAGCTTTGAGCCGTAGGCGAAAAGCTGGAACGTGGGGAAAGAAATACCCCCTCTCCTCTCTCTTAAAACCGCGGGCCTGTCGACCGAAGCTTCTTAGCGTAGGTGGAAGCAGCGCAGGAAAAAATAATTCAACATTATTCTCTTTTTCTTATTCTAAAACCCAAATATTATCAATATGCATTATATAAAAATGTTCGTCTGAGTCTTCATCATCAATTTTCTGAATAAACCCACATTCCAAAAATGGATCAAGGTTTTTTAGAATGGATTCCTCTTGGAGCAATAAATTTTTATCGATATCGTACCCCATTTTGATAGCATATTCCGCTACTTGGCAAGTCTTGTCTTCTTCGAAATCATCTGCACGCAATGGAATCATTTCTTTACAATATTGGATATTGTAGTTCATTAATTTATTTTTCATCACTTTTGTCAAAAAAGTCATATCTTTTTCTTGATCATGATTTTCGAATAAATTATTGTATCTTTTTACACGGTTATTCAATCCAAAAACGATTTCCGAACGTGAAAATTCATCATCATATATCCATAATTTAAGATAGTAGTCCTGATTTAATTGCGTTGCTTGTGCTTTCCACTTCTCAAACATTCTTAATAGATAATTAAATGCTATATTCCTAAACCAATAAGGAGGTCGAATTCTTCTTAAACCAACATGATTAAGTATTTTTACATGATTATAATAATCTTTATCCATTACTTCATCACGTTGTTCTTCCGGATAGGCATCTTTGGAATTAGCTTCTAGTTTGAAAAAATTAATTAATTGTTTAATGTATTTAGTTTCCCTTTTTGTTTTTCCCTGAATTTTTCTATAGGGGTTTTTATATTGTTTTCGACGCAAATAGGTTAATTCTTGTAAGTGCTTTTGTTTTTGATAGTATTTTTTCATATTATCCTGTGATATTTCTTCAAAATGGAGTAACAGCGTAATAATGCATACTTCCATCAGCTTGCGCTGTCATTTCAACATTAAAATTGTACGAATCAGAAATATAAGATGTGCTAGAAAAATATGCATTATTATCGTAATAGAATCTATCGTTAATAAAACTAAGCGGACCACAATTAAAAACATCATTTTGATTTGTTATAGTGAATTCAAGAATATTCATCCAATTCACCAATTCATAGGTTAAATATATTGAACCGCCTGAAATTTTAAGAGTGTCATTTAACGATAATATTTTCATGAATGTAATCCTTATGGTATTAAGTTGATTCTCATCAGACATATGTCGTAATCAGGAGTAGCTTGATAATTTACGTAATAACCATTACATGTTGTCATTGATTCAATTTGCTGGCCATTGCACAAAATACTATCGGAATAAAAATCAAATCCCGCGAATGCAAGATGATCACTAGTATAGCTAATTTCAATCATAAATGATCCATCAACATTTGGTGTAAACGTAACATTTCCACCTGAAACACATTTTATCTCTTCCTGGCTTAAAATTTTCATAAGTTCCCCATAGAGTAATCATACCAACTCGAAATAATTTAAAACTTTAAAATCTACATGCTTCTCTTTGATATTAAACAATAATCCTATCATGGTGCTGGAGGAAAGAAAATTAAGGGGTCGCTCTCTCTTTACTAGCATAACTTGATTGCGTAGTTCGTGGTTCAGCAACGCCATAAGATGGCAAACCTATCTGCAGAAATTTTGGCACATAGACAGGCGCAACAGTCGATTCCGGCAAAGCTTGTAGTTTATTGTAAGAATCTAACGTCATCTCTAAAAAGCCAGGAGCAGCTTTTCTGATGAGATTTTTATCGGCTTCTTCAAAGCCTGGATGATGCAGGCAAAATAGATTTAACACCTCGGTAATGGCATTCGTTTTATTCTTTTCAAGAGATGCCTCGACATAAGGTAACAACAATAGGGATAATATTTTTTCAAATATATCAGTTGATTTTTTGAGCGATTCGCCATTCTGTTTGGCTTGTCTATATGATTGGTCTAAGATTTCACAATTATCCAACCAACAATCTATTATTTGCTGCAAATATTTTATCTCTCTTTTTAACTGTGGGAAAAGCAAACTCGGCAATATATTTAATGATAAAAGGGTTTGCAAATTTTCAACAGCCATTCCATTTAAAAATAACTTTTCTAACTGTTTTTTGAATAAGCTCCAAATTAATTTTGGTAGTACAGAATCTAGAGACGGTAATTCTTGTATAATCTCCTCCGGAAATTCTTTGCTTAATTCATTTTTAAATCTAACCCATCGCAATACCGTTGTTTCATTGAGGATACCTTTTAAATAGGGATTATCCCAGTCTGCATAATTATCAAGCGGTGCCAATAGATTGCCATGGCGATCAAAACAATAGGTATTCACTGTTACATCATATTCTTGTAAAAGTGCGCGCAAACTTGGTTTTTCAGGATGCGTACAAACGATATCAATGCCATCTCCCATTTCAAAGAGTGATATTTGTTTATTTAACTTTATTTCTATACATTTTTTTCCCTGCATATAAACTTGAAGCAGCATTCTTAGCTTATCAACCGGGCAATTGGTTACTAAATCCCAATCATTTGGTTTAACTTTACGTAAAAAATCGCGGGCACAACCGCCTGCGGCACACACCCATACTTTATTTGCAACCAAAAAATCCATTAAAGATTTTACATCGGGGGGTAAAGCAATAGCCTGGGGTGTAATAATAGGCAACGGTTCCCTTAAGGGATCATTTTCAAGAACCACAGTGTTGCAAGCAACGACTGGCAGAGGCGCTTTTTCCGTTATTTCCTTGTCCTTAAACCAAGCATTCCCCACCATGGGAGGTATTACTATAACTGGCTTGACTTGTGCTGGCACAATGACTTGTGGCATTGGCACAGGAGCTGGTTTTGATTTTAATAACTTTGGTGTTGCGGCTCTTTTTTGGAAGAAAGCAGTAGGCTTTTTGACTGAAGAAGGCAGAGCTTGTGGTTGCGTTTTAGGGGGTTGGGGTATTTGCTGCGCCCTTGCTTGTATGGGCTTACTTTCAACTTTGGTTGGCAATCTTGTTGTCAAATTTGTCTGTTGTGGATCGCTTGGGATCGAGAGCACCACTTGCTTTTGTGTTTTATTTTTTTTGCGTTTCCCTATTTTCTCGGGTTCCTTTTCTCCAACTATTTTCCCTTTTCCTTTAGGTTCTTGATATTCTTTACTCTCTTGTCTAACAACTCTTATTGCGCGACCCGATCCACTTTCTTGTTTAGGTGCTACTTTCTCTTTGGCTTGCTCTAAACTGGCTTTCAATTTAGCTTCATAATCTTTTTTGAGATCGTCAATTCTTCTTTCCATCGTTTTTATTTCATTTGTTGCCTGGTCTTTATCTTGACCGCAGGCAGATAAAATAGCATCCTTTTTTTCCTTAAGATTTGAGAGCTTACTTTGGGCTTTTTGAATTTGTTGTTTAGCTTCACTTAAATTATTCTGTTCTAATAGAAATTCTCCATAGGACAAGGGGATTCCAACAAACAAGCTATAGCTTAACCACATTTGTGCTTTCAATCTACTTATTGTATATGGCATTAATTCATCTTTTGTTTCATTAGTTACAATTTTATCTAATAAATCAATAAATGTTCTCTCAATTTTATCAAAGAGGGTTTTGCTTAATGTAAGCACTTCGGCCAAAAAGTCTAAATCCTCTTTCTCTAATGATTGAGTCTCTAACGCATCGAAGCAATGAAACATAGCGTTTGTTAACTCATCGAATAATTGACTAAGCATGAAATTATTCAACGTTTTGTTCGCATGATAAGGCGCAAAAATATAACACCAACTATAATAAAATAGGCTAATGCGCTTTTTCACCTTTAGTTTAAGCAATTCTTTATCTTCTTTTGAGTTCTTTTTAGATACTATTATTTTTATATTATCTATTGAACCCAGCTCTACTTGGGCGCCTGTTATCGTCATATTCAAAACTTGCATGAATTTACTATCACGAAATAAATCTTCGAATTTTGACATATTCCTCTGAACTTGCGCTGCATTTAAATTTAAAGGTGGTGTCATTGCCATCAATACAATTTGCTTGGCCATTTCTTTGGTCAATTCAGGGTTTATCACTTCAATACTTTGCTGCGTCTCCCTTTTGGAGGTAGGCACCGTTAACTTATGTACTAAATTTTGATAATAGGACCCTAATGTATTAAATCGTTCAATAATCAATGATTGCAATGGTTCATTTTTTTCAGCTTTATAAAATCTTGAAAAAGCACCACACAGTTCAAAAGCCTTACTATAGAGGGATTTATATTGAGCGTTCACATTATCGTCAGCTTTTAACCTAAATAATATTAAGCACGCTGCCTGCAGATAAGTTAAAGCATCCGATGTTAACCATTCACTTAAAGGTTTATCATCAGTTAAGTTTTCAATTTCTTGAATAAGAAATGTCAGCGATGTTTCAAATGTCTTTGCATCAATATGGGATGTAAAATGAAATACACTTAGAAATTTTTTGGGATCAGTTTCTATAATAAGAAATTCTTCGACAATTTGCCATGAACGAAGTAATTGCTGATGAGGGCTTCCTGATTGAACGCTGATTTGGCCCATAGTTTGTGCTTCCTCTTCAAGTTCCCTTATATTGCTTTCTAAGGTTTCTCTATCAGAGCAAAGACTATCCGCTAAATCAGGTAGAATTTTTTTAAGTAATGAGACGCTTTCATTAAAAAGTAATGTTTCAGCCTGCTGTTCACTCTTCATCGCATGATATTGGTAGAAATCAACAAGCTGCCCCCGCACGCTTGTACCCAAAGCTGCCAAATTCCAAATTGTTGATTTATAGTCGTCAAATTGATCAATATCGTTTTGTCCATCCAGAGACCGAATCGCATTGAGAATAAAGTCCGATCTTTCTTTACTCAATTCTCTTGCCATTGAACCATAGGTAGTAATTAAATTTTTGAACAAGCCCACATCGCCTAGAGGGAGATTGGCTTCTAAATATAAATAGGTAAGAATGTCTAACAATTGGTACGAATCACTATGCAAAGCATAAATGAGAGAAGTACATTTATTGAAGGGATATTGAGCTGCACTGATAACATGTTTATATATAAAATAAGCTGAATTGATTCTTTTTAATTTTTCGTTGATAAACTTTTTTTGTTCTGTCAAAGGCAAGCGACGAAGTTCTCCAGCTTGATAGGTGTTTATCTCTCCACAGGCTAAAAAATAGGGTATAACGGACTCTTTTATCACCTCATGGTTTGTAAATTCAGGATTTCTGCTAAGTAATACTAATGCCTCTTTGTTTTCTTCCCCAGGTTTTGTGCTCTCGGTAAATTTTTCAAGTAAACTACACAAACGATGAGCATCAGGCGCTTTAGTAACCTCAGATACTTTAGTTTTAGGTTTTGTTTGCGCAAGGTCCGGACTAAATGATTGGCTTTCTCGAAGACAACGATTCGCTAATTCGCGAAATTTATCGCGAATGGATTTGATGATGTCATCAGGATCTTTTTTGGTAAAGCATAGCACCCAGGCCATGAGGCACTCACTCATTTTTGGAGCATATTCTTTTCTATTATCTTGATCTAATGAAAAATAATGATTTACTATTTCGAGCGTTTCTTTTACTGCTCTGAGTATTGTTGCTGTTGACGCACCCGTTTTAACGATGGAGCGCGCCATAATCAATTGCGCCTCAATCTTTGCTAGAAATTGTTCTTTTGTCTTGAACTGTAAGCGGCTATTTCCTTCTTTAAACCCAATCAGCACTTTATCAATAGCTTTAAAATCTTCGCTTGCCAAGGTATATAACCTGGACAATGATTGTACACTTTGATCTAAATCATCCATTGTATAGGTATTATTATTTCGGTCGATTTCCGACAAATCTATTTTGAGACGCAAAAGTTGATTACGCAAAAATTGGTATTTCTCTTTTGCTTGCGTTAGGAGCAATATCGCAGCTTGATGATTTCCTTGAAAAGATAAAAATTGTGCATGTCTTATATCGTTAGTAATAAAAGTTTTAAAAACATCAAGCAGTTGAATTTTTAACTCTTCTGGATGGGGGGTATTGTCAGATATCGATTCTATGATCTTTTTAAAAGAAGTATGAAGTTTGGTGAGTTGGATTTTGTAAGGAGCAATTAAACTCACTAGCAATTGATAGTCATTGGCGTTTATTGTTTTTAACTCGGTATCTAAGATCAAACTGTAAGTTTTTGACAGTACATGGCCAAGTGCCATGATGATTGAAATTTCTCTCAAAGGATCTGGCTCTTGGGTTTGGATGACATGCGTAAAAACATAAACATTGATATTAGCATTTAAAATAAGCGCTTTGAGGTTTTTCAATTTTTCTTCAAGCGATAACTTTGTATCATTCAATATTATTTTTGGGAAAGTCTTATTATTGAACTCTTGTAAACTACTTTCAATGTTATCAAAACAGTCTTCATTAGCATAAAGGCCCCTAAGCAGACCAAAAACAGGATGCTCATTGTCATTTGTTTGAGGAGGAGCACTCCCTCCTAATTGTAATAACATTTCCCCTAAAATCGTGCCACAACTTTTAAAGAGAATGTGATGTGGTTTATCAGGTAATTCATTTAGCCATAAAGGCAAAAGCGCATTGACCAGTTCATCTTCTATTTCATCGGGCAAAGGATCCAAATCGCAAGATCCAGGAGCTTTTAACATGTGTTAATGCCTTTAATATAAATCTGGGGTATTATGTTATGTGGCATTATAAAGTTGGAAAGACAATATCACAATTTATTCAGCCTAAATTGTTCCCTTTTTATCGCATTACCTGCGTAATTTATACAAAGAACCGCCAACTATAGTTTTTTACCACATAAAAAAAACCCCAAAACCAAAAGGCCTTGGGGTTCATTTTTGCAAGGATTGGAAAATGAAAATTATCTATGATGACTTGAAGTTTTTTCTTGTAATTGTTTTCCTGCCTTATATGTTTCACGCATCCCTTCTTTCATCTTTTCTTCGCCTTCCTTCATACCTTCTTTAACGAAGTGTTTTCCTTGCTCAATATTTTTTTCCATCCATTTGGAGTACGTTGATGTCGCTTCCAAAGACGAGTCGATCATGTGCTGTGCATATTCGTTTAAAGGAGCAGAAACTTTTGCTGCCCATTGCGATTGAATTTCCATCATCTCTTCCCATCTTTTGGCATGACTTAATTGTTGTAATTGTTCTGCGTGGCAAAGAGCTAGTTCATTAATGACTTTGATATGTTCCCTGGCAACGTCACCATATAAGCGCATGGCAATATTGTTTAATTCTAACATTGGCTGTAGAAAAGATTGATTGGATTTGAATAACTGATCAAACATTGATGCTGACATAACGAACTCCCCTTGAAAATTTTGCGATGCAACAGTTCTCAATCAAAAGAATAGGCCTAGGGTTTCGCCATGTCAAGTTAGTATTCTAAGTGTTATTCGGTATCCTTGAAAGATTCTGGTGGATAGAACCCGGGAGGTACCGAATCTACTGATCCTGTTGTTGAAGCAGCAGTAGGAGAAGTAGGCTCCTCGACAAAATTATTCATCCATTGATGCTGTAATTGTTGCCAGTGAGCCATATTTTTTTGAGCAATATCTGTCATCAAACGCAAAGGATCTTTAGTTTGAGGTTCAAAAGTTTCAGCAACCCCTCCTTTAAAGAGTACTTGCTGTTTAGAAAAGATCTCCATCCCTTGCTCAAACATTTTGCTTAACATTTCCTGCATTGACCCACCATAAGAACGGATCATGCTTTGCAGGCTATCAATCGAAAAAAGAGAAGGCCCAGACTCTTCTTGTTCAATAATGATTTGTAACAAGGTGCTGTGGGTTATATCGTTCTGTGAGCGCGCGTCAATCACTTTGATCGCAATCTGCTCAATGACCAAACGTCTCACATCCTCTAACGTTATATAACTACTAATCGCTGTATCATATAAACGACGATTAGGATATTTCTTGATAATGCGTGGCTCAGTCATCATCTACACCCTCTTAGAGGAAAGACTAGGACATATATTGTCCGCCGTTTACGGCGATATTTGCTCCAGTAATATATCCGGCATCATCTGATGCCAGAAAAGTTACCACTCGGGCAATTTCAATTGGCTCTGCTAATCTGCCTGTCGGTATTTGTGCAATAATTTTTTCTAATACTTCAGGCGCTACTTTCTTGACCATTTCAGTTAAAACATAACCTGGAGAAACTGTATTAACAGTGATCCCTTTACTTGCCACTTCTTGTGCAAGTGCTTTTGTAAATCCATGCATACCCGCTTTCGCTGCCGAGTAATTTGTTTGTCCAAATTGACCCTTTTGGCCATTGATCGAAGATATATTAATAATTCGACCAAACTTTCTTTCTAGCATGCCATTAATTACATGGCGTGTAACGTTAAATATACTATCTAAGTTTACTCGTAACACTGAATCCCATTCTGAGACAAGCATTTTTTTTAAGGTAGCATCTCGGGTAATGCCTGCATTATTGACTAAAATATCAATAGGGCCAACTTTTGTTTGCACTTCTTCAATCATGCCTTGGCAAGATTCAAAATTAGAAACATCCCCGTAGACAATATCAAATTTATAATCTTCTTTTTCTTGTTGCACTTTCCATTTTAGCGCATGAGAATCATCACCCCCATGACTATAACCTGCAACAACACGAACCCCATTATCTCTTAAATGCCGACAGATTGCCGTTCCTATACCACCAGTCCCACCAGTTACCAAAGCAATTCGTGTACTCATAGCATCTCTTCCCGATCAACGGCTAAAGCAACACCTTGCCCTCCACCAATACAAAGGGTCGCTAAACCTTTCTTCGCACCCTGGCGCTTCATTTCATGAAGAAGCGTTACCAAGATCCGTGCTCCTGAAGCGCCTATTGGGTGTCCAATGGCAATAGCACCACCATTGACATTGACTTTATTGACATCCCATCCCATTTCACGATTAACACAAATTGCTTGAGCTGCAAAAGCTTCATTGGCTTCGATTAAGTCTAAATCTTTAACTGACCAACCTGCTTTTTCTAAACATTTACGGCTTGCAGGGATAGGGCCTGTACCCATAATAGCGGGATCAACCCCAGCGGTTGCTCCAGCCACGATTTTGGCAAGGGGCTTTAAACCATATTTTTTAACGGCGTCAGAACTTGCAAGGATCAATACGGCAGCGCCATCATTAATGCCTGAAGCATTTCCTGCTGTAACTGAACCTGTTGGTGAGAATGCTGGTTTTAATTGACTCAATGACTCTTTTGTTACACCATTTCTGGGATATTCATCTTGCTGAAAAAGAACGGTTTCGCCTTTTCCTTTGGGAATGGAAATGGGGATAATTTCTTCTTGAAATCGATTTTCTTTCAACGCTTTTTCGCATTTTTGTTGTGACAACGCAGCAAAAGCATCTTGATCTTCACGACTAATACCGAATTTTGTCACAATATTTTCGGCTGTTTGACCCATATGATAGTTATTAAAAGCATCCCATAAGCCATCTACAACCATCGTGTCTTTTAATTGCCAATCACCCATTCTCTGGCCAAGGCGTGAGTTCGGTAAACTATGTGGCGCTATAGACATATTTTCTTGTCCACCAGCCAGCACTAAAGACGCTTCACCTAAACAAATTGCCTGATAAGCAAGTTGCACTGCTTTTAATCCTGAACCACAGACTTTGTTGATTGTCATTGCTGGAACAGAGGCTGGAATGCCAGCCCCAATACTTGATTGCCTTGCAGGGTTTTGCCCCATTCCGGCTGTTAGTACTTGGCCTAGAATTACTTCTTCAATTTTATCGGGTGAGAGATTTATTTTTTGTAATAAACCTTTAATGACTTGTGAACAGATTGCACTAGCAGTTAATTTAGAAAGTGAGCCACCAAAGCTACCAACTGGGCTTCTTGCCGCCCCGACAATATAAACCTCTTGCATGCTAACTTCCTTTCCTGGAATAGTGAACTAAGTATCTCATGACTTTTTCTTTGTTAGCAAATGAGCGGTTTTTAATTGTTCAAGAACTTCAGGTTCCGCTAATGTAGAAACATCACCAATTTTATCAAACTCACCTGTAACAATGCAGCGTAAAAGACGACGCATTATTTTTCCAGAACGAGTCTTAGGAAGTCTTGGTGCATATTCAATATTTTCAGGAACTGCAAGCTTTCCAATCATGTCTGTAACTTCCTTTTGAAGTTCAGGCACTAAACTTTCTTGCCATTGCTTGTCTGCCACTAAAGTCACAAAGGCATACACAGATTCCCCTTTCACAGGATGAGGAACCCCAATCACTGCTGCCTCACTCACTGCAGGATGTTTCACCAATGCACTCTCAATTTCAGCTGTTCCCAAACGATGGCCTGCAACATTGATGACATCATCCACACGCCCTGTGATCCAAAAATCACCTTCTTTATCCTGGTAAGCGCCATCTCCCGTAAAATAAGACCCAGGATAAGGCCTAAAGTAACCATTCATAAATCTTTCATAGTTACCATAAATCGAACGAGCTTGACCAGGCCAGCTTTGTTTAATAGTCAAAAAGCCTGGCTGTCCTTTTTCAAGTTCGTGACCTTTTTCATCAACGATAGCTGGGTTAATGCCAAAAAAAGGTAAGCAGGCAGAACCAGGCTTTTGATTACCAATAT
Source organism: uncultured Pseudomonadota bacterium (assembly GCA_963829835.1). GTDB lineage: Bacteria > Pseudomonadota > Gammaproteobacteria > Berkiellales > Berkiellaceae > Berkiella. The sequence goes on along the minus strand of CAWHKC010000004.1, from coordinate 1,502,896 downwards.
GAGGTAATGGCACCAGCATGATCCCTCCAGTCTCAGTTTGCCACCAGGTGTCGACTACCCAGCATTTTTTGTTTCCGACCTTATCGTGATACCACTGCCAAGCTTCAGGATTAATAGGTTCACCTACCGTTCCTAGAATCCGTAAACTATTTCTTTTGCTTGATAAGAGAGGCTCATCTCCAAAAGCCATTAAAGCTCTAATGGCAGTGGGCGCAGTATAAAATATCGAAACACGGTATCTATCAACAATCTTCCAAACATGGCTTGGATCTGGGGAGGTGATAACACCTTCATACATGACCATCGTAGCGCCATTTGCTAAAGGACCATAGACGCCATAACTATGCCCTGTAATCCATCCGATATCCGCTGTACACCAATAAATATCTTGTGGTTGATAATCAAAAGCATAGCGATGAGTAATCGCGCTATATAAGAGATATCCGCCTGTTGTGTGAACAATGCCTTTGGGTTTGCCTGTTGATCCGGAGGTATAAAGAATAAATAATGGATCTTCAGCATCCATCCATTCTGGTTCACATTCAGACGCTTGTTGACGGATGAATTCGTGATACCAAATATCCCTGCGGGGATACATTGGAACACAACCGCCGCTATTTTTAATAACAATCACTTTACGCACGGTGACATGACGTAAAGCTTCGTCGACATTTTGCTTTAAGGGAACAGCCTTACCCCCACGAATGGCTTCATCGGCAGTAATAACAACCTGACAGCCCGCATTTTGGATACGTTCAGCTAAAGCGTTTGGAGAAAAACCACCAAAAACAACTGAATGCACAGCGCCGATCCGCGTGCAAGCCAACATCGCAATAATAGCTTCAGGGATCATCGGCATATATAAACATACTCTATCTCCCTTTTTAACGCCTATGCTTTTTAAAGCATTCGCAAACCGACAAACACGCTGATAGAGCATTTGATAAGTCAACATTTGACGTCTTTGCGAGTTATCTCCCTCCCAATAGAGGGCCGGTTGTGAGCCCCTCAAAGCTAAGTGCCTATCGACACAATTAAAACAGACATTAACTTTGGCGCCTTTAAACCAAGTGATCTGGCCTTTTTTAAAATCACTTTCGTTTACGGATTGCCAAGGTTTATACCAAGTTATAAAACGTTCTGCTTGCTCTGCCCAAAAGGCTGACATGTCATTAATCGATTGCTCATAGTATTTTTGGTAAGTTTGTTGATCTAACGTACTTCCAAAAATATTGAGTTGCGTTTTTAGATTTTGTTCCGTCATTTTTTTATCCTTTTCAAGGCTGCTTTACTAACTATGAATGGTTCACTCGATTTTTTTGACCCGTTAAGAAAACATGGTAAATTGCATACGTACATTTGTTGTACAAGATGTTTTCATATTTAAGTACGCATTGCGAGGTCTATTATGCGGGAAATTAATTTACAGGAAGTAGTTCAAGTATCAGGTGGCGTGCCAGCAATTCTTGACTGGACTGGCTATGATGCTACCCAGTGGGGAACTGCGTGGCTAGGTGCAGGCATTGGCATGGGCGCTGGCTATGCTGCTGCTGCAAAAATCACCGCTTTACCACTATTAGGTGTTGAGCTAGTCGGATTAACCTTAGGCACAGTCTTTGCTGGTGCTGGTGGTGCTGCTGGCTATCTCCTAGGTAAAGTATTTACCAACCAAGTACTTACTCGAATCGAACCCTTGGTTTAATAGATTGGGAAGGCGTGTTTACGTCTTCCCAATTTTCTTTTCATTACATCAACATTAAGCGCGAATTTTTTCAATCAACGACTTGGTTGAGGGATCAATATTTGCTTGCATCACGCCACTTTCCAGGCTTTCAACAACCGTATTGGCCAGTTTTTTACCTAATTCAACGCCGGGTTGATCAAAGCAGTTAATTTGCCAAATCACTCCCTGCACATAAACTTTGTGTTCATATAAAGCAAGTAACTCGCCTAACGCTCTAGGGGTGATTTTCTCAAGTAACAACATATTACTCGGTTTATTCCCTGGCATATGTTCATGGGCAAACTTTGTTTTGTCATCACTTCCTAGCATTAACGCTGCTGCCTGAGCAAAACAATTGGCGATTAAATGATTATGCTGATCCACTAACGATGAATGACTCTTTTTGGCAACAATAAAATCAACAGGAATAAAATGCGTCCCTTGATGCAATAACTGATAGAAGGCGTGCTGGCCATTCGTTCCTGCTTGTCCCCACACAATCGGACCCGTTGAATAGTCTACCGCTGCTCCTTGGGTATTAACGGCTTTGCCATTACTCTCCATATCCAATTGTTGTAAATAATCAGAGAACCGACGCAAACGATCAGAATAAGGCAAAACAGCAATTGTTGAGGCTTGCCAAAAATTAATGTACCAAATGCCAATCAATGCTAATAATACCGGCATATTCTTCGCCATTGGGGCAGTTGCAAAATGCTCGTCCATTTTTCGTGCGCCAAGGAGAAATTCATCAAAGTGCGAAGGGCCAATGCTAATGGCTAAAGGCAGACCAATCGTTGACCACAGAGAATACCTGCCACCAACCCAATCCCAGAATCGTAAGATATTTTCTGGGAGTATGCCAAAAGCTTGGGCTTTTTCTGCCTTGGTTGTGACTGCAATAAAGTGATTGAAAATATTTTTCGTTTTTAGGTTATCTTCCAGCCATTTTTTTGCGGCTTGTGCATTCATTAAAGTTTCAATGGTGCTAAATGATTTTGAAGATAAAATAAAGAGCGTTGTCGCAGGATCCAGTTCAGATAAAACGCCCGAAATCACATCAGGATCGATATTAGAAACAAAATGCAATTTGATAGGAGACACCGAAAAATTTTTAAGCGCTTCTACTGCCATCACCGGCCCAAGATCCGAACCGCCGATTCCTAAATTGACGACATCTGTAATTTTTTTGCCAGTGGCGCCTTTATATATACCTTGATGCAATTGCTCCACTAAACGGAACATTTTTTCTTTTTCAGCTTTAATTAAAGGAATAATATTTTCATTATTTAAGGCTAATGGCATACTTGGGTCTTGCCGCAAGGCCGTGTGTAAAGCGGGCCGTCCTTCTGTGTTATTGACCTTTTCACCTGAAATCAGTTTTGAAATCGCTTCCGGTAAATCAGCACTGTTTGCCAGTTCCAATAACGTTGCCAGCACTTCATCGTTTATAAAATTCTTAGAATAATCTAAATATAATTCATCAACTGTTAGAGAATATTTATTGACGCGCTCCGGGTCTTTGCTAAATAAATCACTCAAAGGCTGCTCGCTCATTTGATAAGCATACTCTTCAAGTTTCTGCCAAAGCGCTTCTCTTTGATTCATGTTCATAATGCATTCATTTCCTTTTCAGAAAAAATAAATTTTTCAACACCATCCTGATTTTTATTTAAATAATCAGAAATGGGTTGGCCGTTCAAGATAATATCCGGTGCAATTTCTGCCAATGGCACTAAGACAGAGCCACGATTTGTCATTCCAGGATGTGGCACGATTAGCAAATCCGTTTGAATGGTATGCTCTCCATAAAGCAGCAAATCACAATCTAAAGTGCGCGGTCCATTTTTTTCTTTTCGTACACGAAAATGTTTATCTTCTATCGCAAACAATTCATGCAAAAATTCTGTGGCACTTAGTGTTGTTTCACATTTAGCGCAGGCATTAATAAAATCATCTTGGTCTAAAATGCCCCATGGTTTTGTTTGATAGAGCGAGGAAACTGCCAATAGTTGAGTGTTTTTGATGCATTTTAATTCAGAAAAGGCTTGCAACACTTGTTTGACGGGAGAGTCAAGATTGCTACCTAATCCAACATAAACGACTTCCATCGACTTTATCTCGCAGTATTATTCTGTGGGTGGCGATGCGATATCATTATTTTTAGGGCGACGTGTTCTGCGACTCTTTTTGGGGCCGAGTGCTTTAATTAAATGTCGACGTTTTGTTGAATCGCCTTCGATATATTCTTGCCACCATGTCGCTAATTCTTTGACGGGTTCACCACTTTGACTTCGAATTTCAAGAAAATCATAAGCCGCTCTAAAACGTGGCTCTGCCATCATTTGTTGTACCCGTTTTCCTTGACGCTTCACCAATCGCATTTGTAAGAGCCAAATCTCTCTTGCCCCTTGCACAATGCGCTTTGGAATACTGACCCGTTTTGCTTGTTGACGGATCATATCTTCTATTGCTGCCATTCTGGCAGGAAAAACGGCTACGCCATCATTGATATAAGCTTGAGCACGCGCACAAATGGGGTGCCAAAGAAGCGCTGCTACGATAAAAGCAGGTGTGACTGTTTTTTGATCTTTTATGCGTCTATCGGTATTCTCAAAAACAATCTTCAAAAGAGCGTGCGTCGGATAAGATGATTGTTTTAAACATTCTGCGGTTGCAGGAAAAAGTTCGCCAAATAATTCATGCTTTGTTAATTGTTCATAAACAGGGAAAGCTGCTCCTGAATGAAACATTTTCATCATTTCTTCAAATAGTCGCGCTGATGAAACGTGACTAATCAATTCTTTTAATTCAACCATTGGCTGTGACAGTTCTTTAGGAATGTCAAAGCCTACTTTACAGGCAAAACGAATCGCTCTTAACATTCTCACAGGATCTTCGCGATAACGTTCGCTTGGATTTCCGATCATGCGCATTTGCTTGGCTTTCAGATCGGCAAATCCACCTGAATAATCAACTAAAGAAAAATCCGCAATATTGTAATAAAGTGCGTTTATTGTAAAATCACGACGCCACACATCTTCTGCAATAGTTCCATAAACATTATCGCGCAGAATCATGCCTTTATCTGAATGGGTAATATCTTCTGAGGCTTCATCTGTTTTGCCACGAAAGGTTGCCACTTCAACAATATCATGACCAAAATAGACATGCGCTAAACGAAAGCGTCTGCCAATCAGTCGGCAATTGCGAAAAACTTGACGTACCTGGTCTGGCGTTGCATCGGTGACCACATCAAAATCTTTGGGGTGCAAGCCCAGTAATAAATCACGTACTCCCCCGCCAACAAGATAAGCGCTATAACCACTACGATTAAGTCGATAAAGCACTTTTAATGCATTCTCACTAATACCTGTTCTTGAGATCCCATGCTCACTTCGAGGAATAATAACGGGCGACGTCGCTCCTGTAAGTGCGGGCTTAGAGGCGCTTTTGCGTGAAAGTAAACCAACTTTTTTTAAAAAAGCCCTAATCATGTAGGGAAATACCTTATTGTGTAATGTCACCAAAATGTGTTTGAGTGAGCAACTTAGGTGGGTATAATACCATCGCCACCTAATAATGGTAGAGCTCCCTTCGTCTAGTGGCCTAGGACACCGCCCTCTCACGGCGGGAACAGGGGTTCGAAACCCCTAGGGAGCAATCCTACACTATAAAAGCGAGGCGACGATGGATCACCTATTCCCTAAAGATCTTCAAAATTACATCATCAATATAACTAGCCCAGAACTGCCATTGCTCGAAAATCTTCGCAAAGAAACAGCTGCGACAGTTGGCATGGCTGTGATGCTTTCAGGTCCTGTGGAAGGTGCGCTACTGAAAATGCTAGTAACACTATCAAAAGCAAAACAGTGTTTAGAAGTGGGTACTTTTACCGGTTATTCTGCGCTGAATATCGCTGCGGGTTTAACCAATGATGGCACGCTCATTACTTGCGAAGTTGAACCCAAACATGCAGAATTAGCCCAAAAGTATTTCGATAAAAGTCCGCACGGTCACAAAATCAATATTCTCCTTGGAGAAGCAGTACAAACCATTCCCACCCTAGCAGATAGTTTCGATTTTATTTTTATTGATGCCGATAAGGCGAATTATCCCGTCTATTACGACATGCTGATTCCAAAGCTAAATCAAGACGGATTGATGGTGGTAGATAATGCATTGTGGGGGGGCGAGGTTGTGCACCCCAAAGATAAACGAGGACAGGCCATTCATGATTTAAACGCTAAAGCCCGGCAAGATAACCGCGTTGAGACAGTCATGTTGTCAATTCGAGATGGGATTTTACTTATCCGAAAACGCTGACATTTTTTCATTCCTTTGAAAAAGTGATAGACTGGCCGCTCCACATGGACATTGTGTATATACATCAACGGATTGACCTTTTGATCTTTATACCATGGACATGACATGTTAACCGGAATTTATAATGCTGCAGCTCGTGCGACACATAGCCTCTTAACTTTTTTTAGCACCCCTACCGAAGAAAATATTCATGTTGTTGCTCCAGTGGAACCGGCTGCGTCAGATCAACAAGTACAAAGCCCACCTTTGACATCAAAGCAAAGACGAACTCAAAAAAAGAAAGAAAAAAAGAAACTTAAAAAAGAACGTATTCTTCAAGAGCAAACCAGCTGTGCAACTATTGACGATGATCCAATGGAACTCAAAGAGCAGCCTGTTGCTAGTGTTCAACAGCAGCTAGAACCCCTACTGTCGCAGCTATCTGCTCTCTCCATTGGAGGGAATGATGAGATAAAGCCTTCAGCACCTTTAAAATTAGCAGCACCTTTTATTCCTTTTCTTAAACCAACAGATCGGGTTATTCCAGTAGAACCTCGTATACAAAAACTTTTAACAAAATTGAATGGGCAGGGATATTGGGCTTATATGGTGGGAGGCGTCGTACGCGATCGCTTACGTGGGCTCCCTCATCATGACATAGATATCATCACCAATTGCCCTAAAGAAAAATTACCCCAAGTATTAGAGATCCCATGCTCACCTAACGTCTTTAAGCCCGAACTTTTTCAAATCGAGAAAGATATCGATATTATTTGCAGTACCTGTTCACTTAATGATGAGCTTGAAAAACGCGATCTTACCATCAATTCTTTAATCGCTGATGCAAACGGCATTGTATATGATCCTTTAAATGTTATAGACGATCTTAAGGCACCTTGTTTGAAAATGCGAGGCAATGTTGCTCAACATTTGGAAGAGGATCCCAAAAAAATATGTCGTCTCGTACGTTTGAGTAATCATGTTAAGAAAACAATCCCACCAGAGTATGGTAAACTTATGCTGCAAAAGGCAACAGGGATTGTGACTCTTGCTTTTAGCGTTTACCTTAAAAATATTGAAGATTTGTTTATAAGAGGCAAAGCCTTTTCCAATCTATATACGCTCACTTTTTTTCAGCTTAGCTCGTTTTTACTTCCCGCGCCTGAACTCAAGCGACTCACGCTTGATTTTTCCATTTATCGATTTTTTCTTAGAGAGAAAATGAATATCATAGATAACACCGAAAAAACGTTAAGAGAGCAAAATTATAATAGATATCATTTCTTAGCATTAATGCTCTTACCAGAAATTATCAATCAAGCTACTTATACTACTGAAGAGCCAATAACGACTTGGATAGAAATAACCCTTAATTTCTTTTGCCAACAATACAAAGGTGAATTCTCAGAAGAAGAAAAAAGTTGTTTCAAAAAAAATGTCAGTGTTCTTTTGCAAAAATATTTCCAAGAATATATTCAATATCACTCACATTATATTGCGTATCAAAGGCAACAAATCGAAGCATTAATACCCCATCAGGCTGACTTTAACGCTCAACCCATTGTTCACCAACATCATCGCCATAGAAATCATTTAGATAAGCAGTTATCAGAGCATGGTAAAACAGTGTCTCATACCACATCTGGTTCTCTTTTTCTCAAAAAATGATAACAACGCTGCTTTTTGACCCTCATCTTTTTAATGAGAGAGTCGTGCATTTTGCTGCATCAGACACTTTTTCAGCCACATCCAATGGTAATCGTACATTAAGTGATAAAGCTTTTTGAGCTGTTAGCGAAACCACTCTTTTAACGCACAATTGATATAGGCTAGGTAAGGTCTGTTTTTGCAATTCTTGCGCATATTCTGGCAGTTGATGATTCTGTGCAATTTCCCATGGTAAATTGCCCGCTTGGGATTTCACATCCAAGAAAGCACCATGATCAAGCAACAGACGTAAGATCCAATTTTTTGTATCAATGTCACAACCACTGGCCGCTAAATAGTGGGCTGGCGTTTTACCGCTAGGGTCTTTTGCATCTACTTTAGCACCTGCTCCTAAAAGCAAGCGAACACAAAGTGCATTTCCTCTTTGACAGGCAACATGCAAAGGAGACTGTCCATCATTATTAGGTAGACTAAAGTTTGCTCCGGCTTCAATTAAAATATGCAGAGCCTGTGCATTGCCTTTTAAACAGGCGATATAAACTGCACTTTCATTAGCTAATGTTAAAGCATTAAGATCAACTTCACCTTTTCTTAAGGTCAATAATTGATTGAGTAAATCCGCACGATTATGTATAGACAAAAAGTGAATAACCCTAGCGCCTTTAATATTAGCTTGGTTCAGATCCTTTGTCGCAGCAACCAGCTGTTCAAATAAGGCTGGGCTAGCGCAAAAGTCAGGTCGACAGACTGCTGCCATTAAAGGCGTTATTTGCAATTGACCAAATTTTTGTTCTGCTAATTGGGGGGTTTTCTCAAGAAGTTCTGAAGCTCTTTTTTCTTCATCTTTCAGAGTCAAAGCTTGCATGAGACTAATTAAATCTTGATCTGGACCTTGCATAAGTCAATCCTCAATATTGGGATCATCGGTATCAACGGAGGTTCTTAACCGATAAATGGTTTGAGAATGCTAACACACAAGATAAAGGTAGTAAACTATCTTTACTGAAAAAAAAAGGGGCTATAGCCCCTTTTTTAAATAATTCTCAACAATTATTTTGGGATCACGCCACATGCAATACGTGCACCACCACCACCCATTGGAGGGACATCCGTATAATTATCGCCACCTTGATGAATCATGATTGAGCGGCCTTCTACATCTGCCAATTTAAGACGCTTTGCAATTATCTTGTTTTTGGCTTCGCCCTTATTATCCACATTTAGTAATGGCAAATCGCCTAAATGACCACTCCCATTTGGCCCAAGATGATGGCCAGTATGTTCTGGATCAAGATGACCACCTGCTGCCATTCCTGGCTCAAATTTACCAGCCTTTTCGACGCCATCACAGCTTGGGTTTTCATGAATATGAAAACCATGCGAACCTCTTGGTAATCCCTTTAAATTGGGATCAATTTCTAATCCCTCTTTGGTGTCTATAAAAGTAATTGTGCCTATTTTTGCACCAATGCCATGACTGGCAACATTATTGTTTAAAAGATGAACATCAATTGTTTTTTCATTCTTTTTGTCATCAGCAAGGGCTTGCTGACCTAATAATACAGCTCCCAATACTATCGGGAGTAATTTTAATTTCCCTATCACATCAACCTCCATTAATTAACATCAACCTCAGAGCTTTATTGTAAGGCTAGCGCTGATAGAAAACTATAGAATATCGCTATTTCTCGCGCCAGATGATTGCTTGCACTATGAAATATGGTAAATTTGCGCCTTGAATGAACTAATTTCCTACAGAAGTACCATGTCCTATATCAACATATCCGGCTATAAATTTATTAATTTAGTTGACTTGGAAGATCTTCAAAACAACTTAAAAGCACAATGCCAAGCTTTAGAACTCAAAGGCACCATTCTTTTAAGTCCAGGTGGCATCAATGCTTTTCTCAGTGGAACTCGCTTAGCCATTGATAGTTTTTATGAATACTTGCCAACTACAGGATTGCCAACAATTGCTTTTAAAGAAAGCACCTCTATTGAGGCGCCTTTTAAATTTATGCGAGTCAAAATCAAATCTGAAATTGTGACGATGGGTGTTCCTGATATTAACGTCGCACAAAAACCTGCTCCTAGCATTGCACCAGTTGTTTTTAAGCAATGGATTGAAGAAGGTAAGGAAATGATTATTTTAGATACTCGTAATGACTACGAAGTGCAACTGGGTAGTTTTAAAAATGCGACTCATTTAAACATCAAAAATTTTCGTTCCTTTCCAAATGCTGCAAAAACACTTCCACCAGATTACAAAAATAAAACAATTGTTACTTTTTGTACGGGTGGGATCCGGTGTGAAAAAGCAGCACCTCTGCTTATTTCCGAGGGCTTTCAAGATGTCTACCAATTAGATGGCGGCATTTTAAAATACCTAGAAGAATGTGGACAATCTTATTTTGAAGGTGAATGCTTTGTTTTTGATAAACGTATTGCTATTGATGGTGAACTGCAAGAAACCAATACCGTACAATGCCATGGTTGTCGCCACCCGGTCAGTGAGCAAGCGCAACTTTCTCCACATTATATCGAAGGCAAATCCTGTCCGCTTTGCGTTGGAGATAAAGCATGTTAAATGGATTTGAAAATTATAGAATTCAAACTTACGATCAAACGACATTTCTTGTTTCAAAAAATCGTATCATGAGTGTTACTATCAATCATGGGCCTGGAGGCTTTATTGAATTAACAGATAATGAATTAGACAAAATGCTCTCTTTTATTGATCCTCAAATGCGAATTGGCAATAAATGGCCGGATATTACACCAGAGCAAGCAGAAAATTATCCTTACCTGGCACAAATATTCGACCGTGTTAAGCAAGAACGCTCAAGCATTTATGAAAAAAAACCATCTCCTCATAAAAAGCGTCGTATAACTTTATAGGCAATAGTTGTCCTTCACCAAGCTACAATTTCACCATTATAACGAATAAATTTCACTTCACCTGATTTTGGAGAATAATCGGCTATCACTTTTCGCATGCCTGATACACTATCTTTAGCAGTTATCGCCGCATCATCGCCACCCATGCGCGTTTTTACCCAACCTGGATGTAGCAATAATACTTTGATTTGCTTTGAGGCTAAATCATAGCCTGCACTTTTCATGACCATATTTAATGCCGCTTTACTGGTACGATAACTATAATAACCACCACTTTGGTTATCACTGATACTTCCCATGCTGCTTGTGATGTTAGCAATGAGTTTTTTCTCACTGTTGGCGACATGGTCGGCAAAAGCTTCAGCCATTTTTAAGGGAGCAACTGTGTTGATGAGAAATGTTTTTGTCATCACTTCACTTGAAACGGAACCAAAAGAATCAACTTCCAGAAAACCTGCATTGTTTAACAAAATATCAATTGGTTGTTTGATTTCCTGTTGAAGTGATTTTATTTGAGACTCATCTGTGACATCCAATGAATGGATCTCAATTTGCGGAAATTGTTTTTGCAGGGCTTGTAAATCGTTAGCTTGGCTTGGATCTTTGCAGCAAGCCAACACCTGCCAGCCATCTTTAGCATATTGAGTAGTAAATTCTAATCCTAACCCACGATTTGCGCCGGTAATTAAAATTGTTTGAGTCATATTATCCTCTTCTATTAAACCTGCCAATTTAGTAACTATATTTATACCAACTCGCCCCAAAAAGCGCTATACTACCTTAAATATATAGTCATAAAAGAGACATAGGAATTAACAGATGGGTTTAGCGCGAATAAGTGCAGGAAACCAAGTACCAGAAGACATCAATGTCATCATTGAAATCCCTGCACACAGTGAACCAATAAAATATGAAGTCGACAAAAAAACAGGCGCTTTATTTGTCGATCGCTTCCTATCAACCAGCATGCACTATCCTTGCGATTATGGGTATATCCCCAGAACATTATCTGATGACGGTGATCCGGTCGATGTTTTGGTTATCACGCCTATCCCCGTAAATCGTGGCTGTGTGATTTCTTGCCGCCCGATTGGCATGTTAGCGATGTCTGATGAGGCTGGGGATGATCGTAAAATCCTAGCCGTTCCAGTCAATAAATTAACAAGTCTTTATCAACATGTGCAAAAATTGGAGGATCTCCCCCCTTCGCTTTTGCAACAAATATCCCACTTTTTCACCCATTATAAGGATTTAGAAGAGGGAAAATGGGTAAAATTAGATGGTTGGTTAGATGCCAGCGCTGCGAAAAAAGAAATTACCGATAGTATTAAACGGTTTGAACAAGCAAACAAAAAATAAACGCTAACAGGGGTACATACCCTGTTTTCTCTTAATTCCATTCATCTTTTCTTAACGAGTATTCATCTAAAATAGCGTGATCTTCCCCTGCGAATATAATAAGTTAGTCGACAGCATTATTGTATATCAAGGGTTTTACCATGCTTAATTCATTATTTATTCAACGAACGCCGGCAGAAATAGAAAAATTAGAAACGTTTATTGACGGCATTGTTGCACCTAAAACTCAGAAACAACAAGAACAGCAAGCAAGTCTTTACGAACTAAAAACGGATAGTGCCCGAATTGATTTAATCTGGGACATAGCAAGACAAGCAGAATTGGGTCTAACAAAGCCCCAGTGTAAAGCTATCTATGAAGCCAAAACCACAAAAGTGCAAGAAATTGAAGAGCAAGTGCTAAAACTGGATGGCAAAAAATTAGACCCCAAAGCAAAATTAGCGCTACAAACAACGCTTATGCTAGCGGCTATTTATTTAACCCCTGAACTCTTTGCTTTTTATACTGGCAAAGAAATGCTTAAAAAAGTACTGTCACTTTTTGTCAGTGAAAATAAATTAAAATTTGCAGATTTAGGCGTCACAATAGGATCTCAGACCCTAGGATATCATAAGAACCTAAATTCATTAATCGATCAAAGTATTCCAGAAAATATTGCCCATTTGAACATCTTCCTTCGTTTTCTGGCAGTTTATCCGACAGCTGGATACTTATTAGACAACGCTATGCAGCCTATCCAAGCTGTTGCGACTCTTCCAATGGACAAAGAATTCAATGAAAGGGCCGGTGATTTTTTTGATATTATGCATGGTCAAGCTGATGATGACACCATCGCAAAATATAAAGGTTCATGGGCAACCAAACCCATTGATGAACTCGGTGCTGATATTGTTAGTGGAGTGGGTTCTGGCTTAAGTTGGATGTGGAATGCAGCTTCTGCGGTTAAAGCAAGATTGACAAATCAAGCTGCTACAACAACAGTTGCAACAGCGCCAAGACTTAATTAATTATCTCGACATGCACGCGCTCGCTGAAGCGGCAAAAAAGCTCATAGGGAATAGTGCCTGCATGTCTTGCCACTTCTTCGATTGGTAAATCTTTACCCCAAAGTGTAACCGGAGCACCAACTTCTACTTGTTTAAGAGCAGAGAGATCCACCGCCAACATATCCATCGACACACGACCGACCGTTTGCACTCGCTGGCCATTCACTAAAACAGGTGTCCCATTTTTTGCATGCCAAGGATAACCATCACCATACCCCATGGCAATAATACCAATTTTGCTTTTCTCTTTAAGGTTTTCCCAAGTGCCGCCATAACCCACCTTGTCGCCCATTTTAATGTCTCTAATGGCGATAATTTCTGAACACAGCGACATAGCAGGAAGTAGATTGAAATCTTTACCTGTACTATCTGGGAAAGGAGAAGCGCCATATAACATTAGCCCTGGACGCACCCAGTCGCCATAGGTTTGTGGCCACGCTAAAATGCCAGCTGAATTGGCTAAGCACTGCTGACCTTTTCGTGTTCCAACAATGTGTTTAAACCGATCATGCTGTTGTTGAGTCAGTGAATTATTTTTTTCATCCGCTTGCGCAAAATGGGTCATAAAACCTATCAATTCAACATGGGGTAGCTTTTGCAATACTTGCCAAGCTTCGTCAAATTCTTCTTGTGCAAATCCTAACCGATTCATGCCGGTATTTATTTTCATCCACACTTTAAACTTTTCTTTGGTAACACCGGTATAGTGTTGTAAGGCTTGAATATGTTGCCAGTGATGAACCACTAAGGTGAAATGATATTCTTGGACTTGCGCTAATTCATCGCTGCGAAATATTCCTTCCATTAAAACAATATTGGTATCAACACCTGATTGACGAATTTTGAGCGCTTCATCAATACAAGCCACCCCAAGGGCATCACAATCGGATAGTGTTTTAGCTACTTTGGTTAAACCATGGCCATAGGCATTGGCTTTTACCATAGCGATGACTTTTGCGTTAGGGGCTATTTTGCGGACTTGCTGTAAGTTATGACGCAATGCAGTTTGAGAGACCTGTGCAAGAACATATCTTCCCATGTTCTAATTTCCTATAGTCGGTACTACATGCTCAGTCATAAAATTATCAAATCGGGTATATTGGCCCATAAAGGTTAAGCGTAATGTACCGATAGGACCGTTACGTTGTTTACCGATAATGATTTCTGCTGTCCCTTTATCAGGACTATCTTCATTATAGACTTCATCCCGATAAATAAAAGCAATTAAGTCAGCGTCTTGTTCGATCGCTCCAGATTCGCGTAGATCCGACATCACTGGACGTTTATTAGGACGTTGCTCAAGACTGCGATTTAACTGCGATAAGGCAATAACGGGTACATTTAATTCTTTAGCGACGGTTTTCAATGAACGCGAAATTTCAGAGATTTCTGCCGTTCTATTTTCTGAATTGCTCTGTCCTCTCATCAGCTGCAAATAGTCGACAACAATCAGACCTAGCTTATCTTTTTCTCTGGCAACACGTCGCGCTCTGGAGCGTAATTCCATTGGCGTTAAAGCAGGGGTTTCATCTATATATAATTTCGCATTACTTAATAAACCGACCGCCGAAGTAAGACGCGTCCAATCTTCTTCCATTAACTTACCGGTACGTAATTTGTTTTGATCAATTCGCCCTAATGAGGAAAGCATCCGTAGTGCTAATGCTTCCGCGGGCATTTCCATACTAAAAACTAAAACAGATTTTTGACTACGAATCGCTGCGTGTTCTGCAATATTCATCCCTAGAATGGTTTTACCCATCGATGGTCGGCCTGCCACAATAACCAAATCTCCACCTTGTAAACCCGTGGTCATTCTATCGAGATCGGTAAAACCCGTGGCAATACCCGTAACAGGTGTATTGTTTTGAAAACGCATTTCAATATTATCGAGGGTTTTTGAAACAATAGAGCGAATCGTTTCTGGGCCAGTGCCTCTACTGCCTTGTTCTGAGATATCAAATACTTTCTTTTCTGCCTCATCTAAAATTTCAGCACTGGCTCGACCCTGTGGATCAAAAGCAGATTCGGTGATAGTTGTTCCAACTGAAATCAATTCTCGTAAAACAGAACGTTCATAAACAATATCAGCATAAGCGGCAATATTAGCAGCACTTGGGGTGTTTTTCGCTAATTCTCCTAGATAGGATAACCCACCGACATCTTCTTGCACTTCCATCTTCTGCAAACTTTCTGAAACCGTAATCACATCTAGCGGTTTATTTTCTTCCATCAATTTAACCATCGCTCTAAAAATGAGTTGATGGTCACGACGATAGAAATGCTTTTCGCTTATCTTGTCTGCAATTTGATCCCAAGCTCTATTATCAAGCATTAAGCCGCCTAAAACGGCTTGTTCTGCATCTAAGGAATGCGGAGGTAGCTTTAATTTTGCCGTTAAAGACTCTGGTGCTCCACGTTGTTCGTTTTCTCTGATCACGACAGAACCCTTATGACATAATTAAGATAGATGGATAAGAATATAGACATAAAAAAAGGGAAATAACTTTGTATTTCCCTTATTTTGACATTGATCCATGCATTTATGAATTATTTATTGTCTTCTTCAGGGACAATAGAGACTTTAGCTTGTGCAATAGCTTCGGCATGCAATTGCAGCTCGATAACGTACTCGCCTAGTTCTCTTAATGGACCATTTGGCATACGGATTTCTTGTCTTTGGACATCAATCCCTTTCTCTTTGAAGGCACGAACCAGTTCAATTGTACCAATTGAACCAAATAACTTACCTTCTTCAGCAGAACGGGCTTGAATAACAAGGCGAACCGCATTGATTTCCGAAACGCGCTCTTGCGCTGCGGATAAACGATCTTGTGCTGCCTTTTCCAATTTTGCTCTTTGTGCTTCAAACTGAGCAATATTTTGCTTTGTAGCAGGAACCGCTTTTCCTTGGGGTATTAAAAAGTTACGCCCAAAACCCTTAGCTACATCGACTTTAGAGCCAAATTTGCCAAGATTTCTTACATTTTCAAGTAATATGACTTCCATTTTAAACCTCTAATTTAGTGCCTATCGCAGAAAGGTATTAGTGCTAAATAACGCGCATATTTAATTTCACGCGCCAACATATGTTGGTAAATATTTTTCACCCCAGTAATACGGCTTGGAACTATCTTACCGGTTTCAGTAATGTATTTACGTAAAAAACGGAAATTTTTGAAATCCACAAATTCAACGGGGATTTTCTTTGAAGTAAATGGGCAATATTTCTTTTTACTGCCTCTGGCACGCCATGTCGACATTGTTGTTTCTCCTAATGCTTATAATTAGATTTCGAGCTCTTCTTCTTCCATCGCCATTACGCGATCGCCACCACGTTCCATGCGTTCTTTTTCTTCTTCAGAACGTAACATCGCTGAAACTTCAGTGATAGCAGCATCTCTTTGTAAAATTAAATGCCGCAAAATGGCGTCATTGTAACGAAATGCATGTTTGAGAGCGTCTAAAGATTCGTTATCACACTCTATGTTCAACATAATGTAGTGTGCTTTGTGCATTTTTTTGATGGGATAAGCAAGCTGTCTTCTGCCCCAATCTTCAAAACGGTGAACTTGGCCACCATTTTTTTCAGCCATTGCACGGTATCTATCTACCATGGCAGTGACTTGCTCACTTTGATCGGGATGAATGAGAACTACAATTTCATAATGTCGCATTTACATGCTCCCTATGGCTAATAGCGCCCTGGTTGTTCAGGCCAGTGGCGCAAGGAGTTAATTAACAAACTCTTGATTTGTATGTAAAATCAGAGACCACGCAGTCTACCCTCTTTTTGGCCCTTAATCCAATAAATCGACTTTTGTGTCGTATTTTACCCGGCTTAAGCAAAAGCTGCTTCGATACATCTTGATGTTCGCTTCTTTCACAAATACCCTACGCGAAAATTCATTATAATGGTTCATATCCCTGACATGGACGACCAAAAGATAATCCACTTCACCTGAAATAAAATAACATTGCATGACTTCAGCTTCTTCTAACATGTTACGTTCAAAGTAACTCAGCATATCTTCCCGCTGCTTCTCCAAAGCAACCTGCACAAATACGATTAAACATTGTCCAATTTTGAGGGGATCAATAAGAGAGACATCTTTGGTAATAATGCCAAGTTCGCGTAAACGCTTCACTCTACGAAAACACGGAGGAGGAGAAATGCCCACTTTTTCAGCCAGCTCTATGTTAGTTATCTGATTGTTTTCCTGCAGGATATTCAGAATTTTTTTATCAATTTTATCTAAATTTGTTTCATTTGTTGTTCTTGGGCTCTCTTTTTCTAAAATGTCTGATTTTACGAAGCTTTTTTTCATAAATGCCCTTCATATTTTAGATAAAAATCTTAACTAAAGATTAAATTAGAATAAAATATCAATTTTTATGGATATTTCTTTTCATAAATTACCCATTTTTGCCATTTGGCATTATAAATCGAAATAAATGGAATGAAAATAAGAAAATTATTTTTTTGAATTTAGAGTTAAACTTAAGAGAACTTAATATGTGAAGGGTATCTTCTATGTCTCAAAGTATTGCTAAATCACTTTTATCATCTTCTATAGGGAATGTCTTAGAGTGGTATGAATATACGCTATATGCTTATTTTGCGACGGTTATTAGTAAATTGTTTTTCCCGATGGAAGATCACTTCATAGCCATGTTGTTAACATTCTCTACTTTTGCCATTGGTTTAGCAGCAAGACCTATCGGTGGTATCATTTTTGGTTATATGGGTGATAGATTCAGTCGAAAGCAAACGTTAATGATCACGATGCTGCTAATGTCTATTCCCACTATGTGCATAGGGTGCCTACCAACCTATGCGCAGATTGGATTAGCCGCACCCATACTATTAATATTACTGCGGATCCTCCAAGGTGTTGCTTTAGGTGGTGAATTTGGTACCTCTTGTGTTTACCTCTTTGAATCAGTCCCTCAGAATAAACGTGGCTTTTTTGGATCAATTGCATTAACTGGTGTGGGTCTTGGCTTAGTTTTAAGTTCATGTACCATCTTTATCTTAGAATCCTATGTATCAGAAGAAGCTGTTTATTCATGGGCATGGCGCTTACCGTTTTTTATTAGCGTCGCAGGTAGTCTTGTTGCCTTTTATATGCGAAAAAATCTTCTTGAAACCGAGGATTTTATATTTGCAAAAAAAATGAATACCTTAATCGCCAATCCGTTGAAAGAGATGTTTGCAAATCATAAGGCTACATTATTAAGCTTATTTGCCATATTCCTAACAACTCAAGTGTCATTTTTCGTTGTTTTCATTTACGGAAAAACAATGATGATGGATTTTTTAAATTTTTCAAGAAACGAAGCGGGTAAATTTATTTTAATGACCGTCATAAGCTATACCATATCGACAGTCATTTTTGGTTATCTGTCAGATAAAGTTGATAAAAAAATCATTATTTTCACAGGCCTTCTGGGTATTTTCTGTGCTGCCCTACCTTTTATCAGTACATTAAAAGCTGGCGATCCCTCTAATATCTTAACGATGTCATTATTGTTAGGCGCCCTTATCGGGATGACAGAAGGTACATTAAATCCACTTGTCGCAGAATCTTTCCCCACCAATATACGCGCAACCAGTGTTTCTTTTTGCTGGAACTTTACCGCAGTGGCCTTTGGTGGCGCGGCACCTATTATCAGTATGTGGCTAATTGAAAATGCAGGCGGCGTGCAAGCCGTTGCTTATTACTTAATGTGTGTCTGTGCTGTGAGCATGGTAGCCGTGTTACTCGGGTTTTTCACCAGAAACACTACATTTATGAACCGCCAATACAATCGTCAGCTCTTACCTGAAGAATAACCTCATCAGTCCACTACTCTGACGTGCCGCGACTTGTTCGCGGCATCCTGGAAAATTTCAAAATTATTTATGTTTGGATGCCGCGAACAAGTCGCGGCACGTAGAAGTTGGGAAATATGGGACAAGAAATTAGAACAATTAAGCTTTCTCAAAGACAATTAGATTGCATTAACCTGCTTCTAACCGGTGCAACCTCTAAAGAAATAGCGCTGCAATTAAATTTATCCTATCGCACTGTTGAAGACTACATTAATGCAGTAAAACAAAAATTTCATGCCCGCAATAAATCAGAATTAATTCTTAAACTATCTGCTTATTTCCAAGCTAAGTAGTCCATCCTTTTTACTTTTTTCAAACATACCGTATTTATACTACCGCAAAAACACTCCCGAACTAATGCGCCAGTAGTTGTACTGCTGTATTAGTGCGGAATTTTATTTCACCATCATTACGTTATTCTCGCCCCTTGAATTAATCATGTTAATTACTAGGAGGCAGTAATGATTGGTAATTATCCATCAATGAAAGAAACCATCGTGGGCGGCGGCATTATCGGCGCTTTGGAAGCTTATTTTGCTTATGTAGAGGCAAGCAAAAAAGGAGAGACAATTCGCATCACTATTCATGAAAAAAATAAAAGCATAGCCCAGACAACGGCCTCAAATATTGCACCAAGCTTAACACCTGATGAAATTCTATCGGTTGTACCACCAGGACCTGTATTAGCTCAAAAATTAGAGATCCCATTTCATCAACCTGGTGGGATCCGAGTTGATGATGTGAAAGGCGTTAATGACTCAAAAGCTGCAGCCGACTTTATAAAACAAGTTCAAGAATATAGTAAAGACGATAAAGGTCATAACAAGCGCACCAAACTATTGCTTGAAATGGGCAAGTTCAGCATGGATTTATGGCAACATATTTATGATACTGCAGATGAAAAATTAAAAAAAATCTTAGAAGAGTCAAACTTCAATCCCTGCAGGGAACCTAAGAATGACAAACACACTAAACTGCATGATGGTTATCGAATTGATTTAATCTATGGTATTAAAGATGCCGCAACCAAAGCCCAAGGTATGAAGCGCGACTATGAAAGCCTTGGCTACTCAAAGTGCAAATTATTAACGCCCTCTGAAGTAAAAGCGCTTGATCCCTATCTGGCAGAATTCTGTGGCGAACATTCAGAAAAGGATGTCTGGCAGAACGACACCATTGCTTTATTTAGGCCCGGTGGTTGCATTGATACTGAAGTTCTACTTCCCAAATTTTATGACTATCTTAAAAAAGTCATGGGGCAATATACAAATAGCAGCAACGAAGCGAAAGATTGCTTTCGATTAAAATTAGACCGAGAAGTTAAAGAAGTTCTTTATGATAAAACTCAAGAAAATCCAGTCGTTAATGGTTTAAAGTTTACTAATAACAGGGTTACCCATAACCAACATCAGTATGATAAATCCAATTATGTTATTTGTAGTGGTGAAAATGTTGGCGCATTAGGAAAACTCGAGCTTAAAGAGCCCGCTTTTGCAGGATTTGCAGGTGCTTCTTTAAAGTTAAATATACCTATACCAGAAAATCTTCGTGAACACTTTTCAAAGTTAAACCATTGCATGGAAGTGCATCGTGAAGGCGTTGTGCTTGCTTGGCAAGCAAGAATCATTGGTAGCGAAATTTTTATAGCGGTTGCTGGAACCAAAGCATTTTATGGTGACCAAAAGCCAAATAAAGACGAGGCGTTTGCTAAAAATAGAAATTTACTACAATTAAACATGATCAACGATGTGTTGCCCGAATGCATTTCTTTAGCGCTTGGGAGAAACACCAAGGGCCAAGTTTTAAACGAAGATGATCTCATCGTATTAGAAAAGAAAAATATAGCCAGACGCTGGGTGGGGACCAGAGCAGTTGCTTATGATGGCTTTCCAACCTTGGGTGAAGTCTATAGTGCAAATGGCGCTTTTTCTAACTTGCGTACTACAAAAGATTTAAGTTCAGGAGGTGTCTCTTTTGGACCGGCAGCTGTGCTTTTTAGCCGCAGCGTTAAAAAGGAAAAACCGTTTTTAGAGACAAAGCCTCAAGTTGATGAGTTACGAAAAGAAGTGTTGATGTGTGCGAAGTCAAACAGAAAACTCTAAGTGTGCACCTCACATGTAGGGTGGACAAAGCTCTTAGCGTGTCCACCAATTCCGATTTCTAATGGTGGGCACACTTCGTTTTGCCCACCCTACATCAGAACTCATTGACTAGCCAGGGAATGTGGAAAATGTCGCTTTCACCAAGACAAATTGATTGCATCAATCTTCTTTTAACCGGAGCAACCTCTAAAGAAATGGCTGCGCAATTAAATCTATCCAATCGTACCGTCGAAAAATACATTAATAGATTAAAACTGAAATATGATGTACGTAATAAAGTGGAGCTTATACTTAAGTTATTAGCTATTCGTGAATAATGAGCAATGATTAGCTAGCATGTTTAAGTAAATAATCCTCAATATTTTGCACTTTCTTAGCAAGTCTTGTACGATCTTTCTCTGCTTCCCACAGATCATAAGAAGTTTGTAGGTTAAGCCACATCTGACTACTAGTATCGAGCGCTATAGAAAGCCTTATTGCCATCTCTGGGCTAATTCCTCCACGGCAATTAATGAGTTTTGACATAGAGGCTCTTGAAATTCCAAGAAGTTCAGCCGCATTTTTAACAGATAAGTTACTTCCTTCAATCAGCGTGCTGCGCACCACTTCACCAGGATGGGGAGGATTGTACATAGCCATAAATCACCTCAATGATAATCTTCGTAATTAACTAAAATGGCGTCATTTCCCTCGAACCTAAATGTCATTCGCCAGTTGCCACTGACAGCGATAGAATAACTTCCTTTCCTATCTCCTTTTAAGTGATGAAACTTAAATCCTGGCAAGTTCATATCTTCCGGTTTTGTAGCAGCATCCAACACTGCTAGTTGAATTCTTAATTTATTCACATGCTTTGCTTGGATCCCAGAAGCTTTCCCTGTTTCAAAAAAGAGCTGTAATCCTTTATGCTGCCAAGATTTAATCACAATAAACTACTTGAATGTAAACCGTATATTTACAGTTTACACTTTAATTCTAAAAAATCAAGTTTTTTGCGTAATCGAGAATATACACTAATGTAATCAGAATTGTATTAGAAGGGGAAGGAATCGGAACCGTAAACTAACTACGCTGCCTCATCACTTCATATAAGCAAATCCCAGTAGCCACTGACACATTTAAACTCTCAACAGTGCCAATCAACGGAATTTTTGCCATTTCATCACAGACCTCGAGCGTTAAGCGCTTTAAGCCTTTGCCTTCTGTGCCCATCACTAGTGCAAGGGGACGTTTCAATGACGCTTTCTGTATAGAAATGTCTGCATCTCCTGATGTGCCCACCACCCAGAGACCTGATTTTTGGATCTGTTGAATAAAACGCACAATATTGGAAACTTCAACCACCGGTAAAGTTTGATCGGCACCGCAGGCAATTTTGCTCACTAATGCATTCAGAGGCGCACTATTCATTTTAGGTATAATAACCCAATCCACGCCTAAACTTTCCGCGCTACGTAAACACGCCCCCAAGTTATGCGGATCTTGAACACCTTCTAGTATTAACAATAATGGCGTTTTTTCAGTTTTTTCTAACCATTTGATAATGTCTTTTTCATCTTTTTGGGGTAATTCGCGCACTTTGGCGGCGATGCCTTGATGATGAGAAGTGTCAGCAAGTTTGTCTAATTTGATACTTGAGGTTGATTCAACCGCAATGTGGTGTTCTTTGGCTTTAGACAGAATGTCTTTGTGTCTGACATTCTCTGTTTCTTGACAATAAACATTTAGCACATTTTCAGGATGATGCGATATTGCTGCCAATACCGCATGAAAACCATAGAGGATTTTAGAAGAAGCCATACTCCGACCTATTTTTTCTTTCTTTTTTGTCTTGTTTTTTGCTTTTTCTTGCGCTTTTTAGGTGCCGCCCGCTCAGTCTTTTCTTCTTTCTTATGCTTTTTTTTCTGTTGCTTTCTTGATGAAGAACCTACCGGTTGGCTTAACAATTCAAGATCAATTTTTTTGGCTTCAACATCGACTCGAACCACTCTGACTTCAACACTATCCCCTAAACGGTAAACCGTTCGGGTGGTATCACCAACCATGCGATGATTAGCTTGATCATAATGGAAATATTCATTGCCAAGTCCGGTCACATGAACTAAGCCTTCAATGTAGACATCTTTTAATTCAACAAAGATCCCAAAACTGGCGACCCCTGCGACAACGCCTCGAAACTCTTGACCCACTTTATCTTGCATATAATGGCATTTGAGCGCCATTGATGCATCTCTTGTGGCTTCATCGGAACGACGTTCACTTTCTGAACATTGAATGCCTAATTTTTCATAATCTTGATTATCTGGTTTCTTTTTACCGGTTAAGATATCAATAATGCCACGATGTACAATCAAATCAGGATAGCGTCTGATGGGTGAGGTAAAATGCAAATAGCAAGGATAAGCTAATCCAAAATGGCCAATATTTTTAGGATTGTATTGCGCTTGGCTTAAAGATCTCAGCATCACTGTCTCAATAAGATGCTTATCTTCTCGATGCTGTATTTGATTAATTAAGGTTGAAAAATCTTTTGATGTCGGCGTATTTTGCCCCGGCAAATCAAGCCCCAATTCTGATAAAAACTGACGCAGTGATTTTAATTTATCTTGTGGCGGCCTGTCATGGATGCGATACAAGGTTCCTCGTTTATGCCGATGTAAAAAGGTTGCAGCGCAAACGTTAGCGGCTAACATACTTTCTTCAATCATTTTATGCGCAACATTACGAGCCGTTGGCACAATACTTTTTATTTTACCACTTGAATCAAATAAAATACGGGTTTCAACTGTATCAAAATCGATTGCCCCACGTGATCGACGATTCTTATTAAGTGCTTCATATAAATCATGAAGTGCTTCTAAGGGCTCTAGGAGTGAAGCATAGGTTTCCCGTACTACTTCATTTCCTCGTATAACTTCAGCGACTTCTGTATAGGTAAGACGCGCTTTAGAGTGCATCAGTGCTCGATAAAAAGTGGACTCAGTTATGTCACCATGACGATCAATGCTCATCTCGCAAACAACGCATAAACGAGGTACTTTTGGTTTTAATGAACACAGTTCATTGGAGAGCACTTCAGGCAACATGGGAACAACACAGCCAGGGAAATACGTTGAATTTCCACGACGCGCAGCTTCATTATCTAAGGCTGAACCAGGTTGTACATAATAACTCACATCCGCAATCGCTACCCATAATTTCCAGCCATCACTGGTTTTTTCACAATAAACCGCATCATCAAAATCTTTAGCATCTTCACCATCAATTGTAACAAGCGGTAATTTAGTGAGATCTTTGCGTTCATCTTTATGTGTTACTTTCTTTGGGTCAAATTTTTCACAATCTTTCAAAACCCCGTGTGGCCAAATTTCTGGGATCCCAAATTTTCGAATGGCCATTTTCACTTCAATGCCTGGGGTAGAAAAATCCCCTAAAACTTCGATGACTTTGGCAATTGGTTCGGCATGAGCGTTAGATTCTTCGCCGCGTAAAATTTCAATTTGTACGATATCGCCGTCTTTAGCATCACCCTTTTGTTCTTTATAAAGAATAATATTCTGGGTAAATTTGCGATCAAAAGGTAATACTTCATAATGATCATGTGCTTTTATTAAGCGCCCAATGACAAGTGGGGTAACAGCCTGTATTAAATTGGTGATTCGGCCTCTTGAATAACCCTCTTTATCAACTTGTATGATCTGTACTTCTACTTTATCGCCATCATAAAAGCCGCGTAGCGTAGGACCACCTAAAATAATCGTTTGGCCATCATCTGTTCGCAGATGTCCAAGCCCTTCCCTTTCAACCACAATCACACCCACACAGGTATCAGCATGAGTAATGGGTATATAACCTTCCGGTGATTTAAATAATTGACCGTCGCGAACCATCGCTTTTAAACGACGACGTAAGGCTTCGCGTAATTCAGGATCTTCGATCTCGAAATGCTTAAGTAAAACCCGACGTTTTGCTGGGATCCCCATTTCGGTCAGAACAGATAAAATGTACTCGCGACTGGGAACTGGGGTTTGATAGTTTTGAGCCTCTCTTGCTAAAAAAGGGTCTTGGATTTCATGAGTTTCTTTTTTTGACATAATACTTATATTGACATATAGCTTGGCACAAGTTAGATTCCGCCTTCAAACCTTTACGCTCTAGAATTGAGTGCGTCAAGGTCAAGGGATAGACAATCCTTTGCAGCCGAGGTGGTGAAACTGGTAGACACGCAAGTTTCAGGTACTTGTGGAGGAAACTCCTTGGAGGTTCAAGTCCTCTCCTCGGCACCATCTTTTCGTCCATTTGACTATCTACCAACAATTTAATTAACTCACATAAATGTGGTTAACATGATGGTATCACGGCGATCCGCGCCCGTAGACACCATTCCGATGGGCGTACCCACCAATTGGGATAAACGTTCAAGATATTTCTTGGCAGCAGATGGTAGGGCATCCCAGGTTTTAATCCCATGAGTGCTTGACTCCCAACCAGGCCATACTTCATAAACAGGCTCACATTGCGCCAGTTCTTCTGAATCCACTGGTGGAATGTCCCATTCTTTATCTTGAAAACGATATCCTGTACAAATCTTAATCTCTTTTAGAGTATCAAGCACATCTAATTTTGTGATGGCAAGCCATGACATACTATTCACTTGTGCGCTACGTCGCATAGCAACGGCGTCAAACCAACCACAACGACGAGCTCGGCCAGTGGTGGCCCCTACTTCTTTACCAATTTCTGCAATCTTTTTGCCAATATCATCTTTTAATTCAGTTGGAAATGGGCCGCCGCCAACACGAGTACAGTATGCTTTGGTGACGCCAACGATATCTTGAATGTAGCGTGGACCAAAACCGCTTCCTGTGGCAACACCACCAGCTGTGGTATTGGAAGAGGTCACATAAGGATAGGTACCATGATCGATGTCTAATAGTGCTCCTTGAGCCCCTTCAAAAATAATATTTTGATTATCTGCATAGCTTGCTGCTAAGAACGCTGGCACATCTATTATTACTTTCGAAAGTCGAGCTCTCGCTTTTTCTGCCTCGATCAAAATAGGCTCTTTGGCAACAGGTGGCACATGATAATAATTCGTTAAAACAAAATTATGGTATTCCAAAATTTTATCGAGTTTGGTCTCAAATTGCGTTGGAGATAATAAATCCACCATCCGTAAAGCACGGCGCGCTACTTTATCTTCATAAGCAGGCCCGATTCCACGACAGGTTGTCCCAACCGCTTTGGCACCTTGCGCTTGCTCACGAGCTTTATCTAAGGCTACGTGATAGGGTAAAACCAGCGTTGCGGCATTACTAACCCGTAACCGCTCCATAACAGGGATCCCTTTCTGGTTTAACAAATCAATTTCATCCATCAATGCTTGTGGAGAAATCACGACCCCTTGCCCTAGTACACACATGACACCTTCATGCAAAATCCCAGAGGGGATTAGATGTAAAACAAGTCGATTACCATCAATCACAAGTGTGTGGCCAGCGTTATGGCCACCTTGAAAACGTACCACAACATTGGCATTTTCTGTTAAAAGATCGACTATTTTACCTTTACCTTCATCGCCCCATTGGCCACCAAGGATCACCATTGTTTTTGCCATTTTTCGGCTTCCTACATTTGTTATCTCATTGAAGATTGTTTATCGAACCAAATACAAAAGGAGTGCTCCAACAAGCATGCTGGTGAAACCCATTATCCTGAGCGCGGTATCCGATTGATCAGACACCATGCGTATTACATGGCGCCACCTGGCAGGATTTGTAAAAGGCATGATACCTTCAAAAACTAATAATAAAGCTGCTGCTGCAAAAAGATCATTCCACATTGTTCAATCCAAAAAAGAACCGGGCGCTAAAGCGCCCGCTTTTACTCTTCTCAATTGGCTTTTATGCCCTAAGTAAATATACTAACTTTTACCATTCCCAGCAACATTACCTTGACCTGAGCTGCGTCGGAAATATTTAAAGAAAGCATCATCCGGTTTGATTACTAGCATATCATTTTTGCCTTTAAATGTCTCTCGATAGGCTTCTAAGCTTCGGTAAAAGCTGTAAAACTCTGGATCTTGGCTGTAAACATCGGCATAAATCTTAGCTGCTTGTGCATCTCCAGACCCTCGAACTTGTGCAGCTAAGCTCTCAGCCGTTGCACCTATCACTATTTCTTTGGCATCAGCATCAGCTCTAATCGCTTCGGCTCGTGAATGCCCTTGTGCCCGGTGCTCTGAAGCCACTCTTTGACGCTCAGTTCGCATTAAATTAAAAACTGACTCGCTCACTTCTTTTGGTAAGTCGATTCGCACAATGCGTGCATCTACTACTTCTACTCCCAAAGTTTTGGCAGCATTATTAGCATCATGACGGATTTTGTCCATCACTTGGCTTCTATCTTGGGAAACAACGTCATTAAGCTTTCGTCGCCCAAATTCACCACGCAAACCATCTACAATTTTTTCTTGCAGTAACTGCTCTGCTCGTTTTTTATTACCACCATTGGTCGTATTGTAAAATTTTGCGAAATCGATAATACGCCATTTTGTAAATAAATCGACGATCAATTCTTTCTTTTCTTGCGTTGGAATGCGCGAGGAAGAAATATCGAGCGATTGGATTCGTTTATCAAAAAATCGCACACTATCGATAAGAGGCATTTTCATTTGAAGACCAGGCATTAACACTTCTGCTTCATTCGTTTTGGGGTCGATAATGATATCACCCAAACGAACCACAATAGCGCGTTCAGTTTCTTCAACGATAAAAAAGCTTAACGCAGCAAATAACAACAATACAGCCATTGCCACCATTGTTAAAGTTTTGGTTTTACTGCTCATTATTATGCTCCATTACGTTGAGGGCGCTCTGCGTCCTCATAAGTTGGCCGCAGGCGTCCTCTGGCCAAGGAACTCATTCCTTGGTTCGATTTATCAACAGCAGTCGAAGAAGCTTCTTCTTCATCATTGGATGTTGAAGATTGGGTATTGCTCTGGGCAATTAATTTATCCAATGGTAAATACACTAAATTATTACCACCAGCGACATCGACAAGAACCTTCGTTGTATTGGTATAAACATCTTGCATCGTATCAATAAAAAGCCTGTCACGTGTGACTTGAGGAGCGCGTTTATATTCTGGCAAAATTTCAGCAAATTTTGCCGTCTTACCTTGGGCTTCTAAAATAACCCTCTCTTTATACGCTCTGGCTTCTTCAAAGGTACGTTTTGCACGACCTTCAGCAATGGGTATAATTTTTCGAGAATAAGCCTGTGCTTCATTGACCAGGCGTTCTTCATCTTGTTGCGCTTTAATCGCATCATCAAAAGCTGCTTTTACTTCTTCAGGCGCTTTTGTCTGTTGCATCGCTAAATCAGAAATTTCTAATCCTGATTTATAATTATTTAAATTTTGTTGGATCTGTTTGCGAATTTCCGCGCCTATTTCACCACGACCACTTGTCAATACTTCATTCAAAGTAGATTGACCCACCACAGCACGCAAAGCACTTTCTGAAACTTGTTGCAGACTTTTTTCAGGTTGCACCAAATTAAAGAGGTAATCTTTGGCATCGTTAATACGATATTGCACCGCTATTTCAGCACTCACGATATTTTCATCTTTAGTGAGCATCTGACCGCCATGCTTAGTCGTTTTAATTTCCTGAACATTTAATACTTCTTTGGTCTCGATAATCGGCGCAATCCAATGTGGACCTGGCCCCACTGTCTCAATATATTTTCCAAGCCTTAAAACAACTGCTTCTTCAGCAGGTTCTACAACATAAATGCCACTGATGACATAAACGACTAAGGCAACAATCCCAGCCAACGTAAAACCAAATGTTTTATTGGTAGCGGGTTTATTTGTTCCTCCAAAAGTGGTCGTCGGACCATCTCCTTGACCAAATAAGGAACGAAGTTTTCGCTGTAATTGACGCAAAGCTTCATCGATGTTTGGAGGACCTTCTTCATCTGGTCGTCCCCAAGGATCTTTCTTCTTCGCTTTGTCATCCCGATCACCGGGTTCATTCCAGGACATGTCTAACCTCTTTTGTTTACATTAATGTAAAAGCTTGCGGTAACTTTGTGTGCTGTTGACAAAGTTTTTCCCATTGATAATTTGTTATACTGATAACCAAATCCCATCCACCTTCTTCATTTGTGGTCTCTTGGGTTACAGCATGCAATGAATATAATTGTGATCTCAATTGTCCTTGCATCGCATCAAGATGTAAAACGCCATGCACCCTATCGATGCTTAGCCTACCTTGCAAAGCCTCTGGCAGCAAATCTAAGCCCTCACCAGTTAAGGCAGACACCCATATTTTAGTTATTTTACCATCTTTGTTTTGTTCAGTCTTTCCAGGATAAAATTCTGATTTTTCTAATAAATCTGTCTTATTAAAAACTAATAACTGAGGAATATCTTGCGCCCCAATTTCTGTAAGTACCTGATTCACTTGGTGGATATTATCCTCGACTTTTTCATCACTGGCATCAACAACATGTATTAATAAAGCTGCTTCTATTGTCTCTTCTAAAGTAGCCCTAAAAGCATCCACTAAGGTATGGGGTAATTGTCTAATAAATCCTACAGTATCTGCTAAAACAACTTTTCCCAATTTGGGAATTTCAATACTTCGTAATGTCGGATCAAGTGTTGCAAATAGTTGGTTTGCCACCCAAACATGAGCGCCTGTTAGCGCATTAAATAAAGTTGATTTTCCTGCATTAGTATAACCGACTAAGGCAATGGTTAATACTTGTGCTCGACTTCGAGCATGGCGACTTTGCTGGCGTTGACTCTTAACTTTCTCAAGACGCTTTTCAATCGCTTGAATACGCGTTCTAATGAGTCGCCTATCGACTTCTAATTGAGTTTCACCAGGTCCTCCGCGTAATCCAATCCCCCCCTTTTGACGTTCAAGGTGAGTCCATATGCGCACTAAACGTGTCGACATATGTTCTAATTGAGCAAGCTCAACTTGCAATTTGCCTTCAAAAGTACGAGCACGTTTTGCAAAAATATCTAAAATTAAACCAGTACGAGATAGAACGCGGCATTTCGCTAAACGCTCTATATTTCTTTCTTGGGAAGGTGTTAATTCATGATTAAAAATGATTACATTAGCTTGATTAGCTGCAACCATTTCAACAAGTTCTTCGCATTTTCCTTTCCCAATATAAAATTTAGGATCGGGCTTATCTCGAAGGCTAGTAATACTAGCAACCGGTGTAAATCCTGCTGCAATGGTTAATTCGCTGAGTTCTGGGAGATCTGCTTGCTCAGAAAGAAAACGAAAATTAACGTGGACAAGAACAGCCCGATCACTGCGCTCAAGCCGCTCAAACAAAATGCTGACTCCTTCATTAAAAGCAATAAGACTGTGACTTCGCTTTTAAGTATTACCTGGAACTAAATCATCACCATTTTGACCAATAAGTGGTAATTTACTGGTGATATTTCTTGCAGGTACAACCGTCGAAATTGCATGCTTGTAAACCATCTGACTTACGCTGTTTTTTAGCAAGACAACAAATTGATCAAACGATTCAACCTGGCCTTGCAACTTAATACCATTTACCAAATAGATGGAAACGGGAATTTTCTCTTTACGTAAAGCATTGAGAAATGGGTCTTGCAAAGATTGCCCCTTAGACATTGGCTCTCTCCTTTTTGTAATCTTGTTGCCCAAGGACAACGACTTCCCTAGAAACCTCATATTATCACGGGTTAAGGCATAGCTAAATGGCCAGATTCAACTTTGAGTCAATCAACTATTATTATTCTTGAATTAGGTGCGTTCATGATCAACGCCAAAATGACGCCGATAGGAGTGGCTATTGAGAATCATATTCTCTTCAACAGCCGCGAGATCGATACTCATATCATCCCATTTGGGGCGACGCAGATAAATTTGGATTACCTTTGCTCCTCCAAGCAACATTGAAATCCAAAAGAGAATTTGAAGTGGCAGCATCAAATAATGGGCGCGCAACCATACTGCGCTATGATAAAAAACTGATTTTGACGTTAGTTCTGGCCATTGATCTAAAACGGTAGTTAAAGCAACAACACCTTGTGTTACTGCATTATCAATATGTCCTTTTTCAAGACCTGGGCCAATCATTTTTTGCTGGATACGGGCTAAACTCGTTTCTAAGGAATCTGTTTTTTGAATTTGATTTCCTAAGACGATATGAGATTGATTAGTCGCTGTATTAATCACTAAAAATACGGTCTTCTCACCTAGATGGTTAGGTATTTTATTTTTCCACTCAATTATTTTTTGCTTCAAAATGGCTTTAACATTTTCGCCATCTTGTCGGACAACCAATACTCTCACATGGATATCTCGATTTTTAGCTGAACCGCTTAAAATTTGAGTAATGCCATTTGTTGTTGGTGTAGTGAGAATGCGTTGCTCATCTATCACCCAAGGTATTGTTGAAACCTCATTGGCATGGACAGCACTCCATAACTGTGGGCCAATTAACATTGAAGTTAACATAACGATTTTAAAGAAATTAATTAAAAGAACTCTGCTTAATACAAACAAACCAACCCCCAAAGGCCACTGGAAAAAAGTGAAACATTTTTTCAGTTTGATAAAAAGCATTCTGTCCCCCGGGCGTATTATTTTATAGATTCGGGACTCAGTATACTTATTTAACAAACAAACTATCAATCAAGCTCGTCTTGCTACAACGAGCGTTTATCTTAAAGTGGTGTTAAGGGGGATGAGAATGCCGTTTATCCAGAGAAATGTCTATTTTATCGCTAAAACTATTCCTGCTTCTGTTTCTTAACCGCCGCTAATTGCAATAGCTGCTTAGGCTTTGCTCTCAAGAACAACGCATTTACCCAATTTTGAGGAATACCTTCCAGAAAACTATTATAGATATTGATATTTTGATTCAAAATCACAACGGTGTATTCAATTTGCTGTTCAAGTGATTGTAATTCCATTTTTAACATCAAAAACTGGCGATTTTGAGCAAGAACAGGGTAATTTCTTGATTGTATTTCCATAAAAGATAAGGCTTTGGTCACCTCAGTTTGGTTTACAATAAATTCTTGCATAGCCCCTTCATCTGTCAAGATTTTTTCAGATAAAGCATATTGGGAAACGTTCTGAAAGGTTTTGGTTAAAACCTGTTGGAGATCTTGCGCTTGAGGTACATAAACTTGAATTAATTGCACAAATTGAGGCAGTAATTGAACTCGACGCTCACAGTTTTGTTTCAGGGAAACCCATTGATTATGAATTGTTTTCTCAGTGGTGCGAATATTGTTTAACCAACTACCTGCCAAAAGATAAGCGAGTATACAACCCCCAATGACGAATAGGGCCATCTTAATCTTTGGGTTTTTAAGGAGAAGGCTAGGCGTCACTTGTATACCTCCTTGTATGTAAACAACCTTCAGCATACGCGTATCGTTAAGTAAGAACAACTAGAAATAACTCTTACATTATCACCTAATTTGTTGAAAAATAAAATCTTTTACCTTTTGTCGGCTAATCAAAATCATCAATCTTGCTTAAATTGTACTCTCTCAGCTAACAAGGTATCATTTACAGTTCTTTCAGATAACTTAAATGGCTTCTAGCATGGCTTTCCTTTTTCAAACAAACTCAACAGACCATCAATCTCCTATCCTTGCGAGAAGACGTGAGTTAGTTTTTATAGCCTTGGCTGGATTGTTCCTAACAACCTTGAGCATGCTGAATGTGTTGGGTCTTACTCGGATTTTGGACTTTAGCTTTTCTATTGGTTCTTGGCATATCCCAGTAATCTTACCCCTGGGAGTTTTACCTTACCCGATTACCTTCCTTTGCACAGATTTGATATGTGAATTTTATGGTAAACAACGAGCTAATTTAGTTGTTTGGGTGGGTTTGTGGGTTAACATATGGATTCTATTTATCCTATGGATTGGTGCCTTTTTGCCTCCTCAAGTCTCTCTGGATTCCTTAACCCATCTCCCGGCAGTGACGGATTCTAATTTTGTTTTCTTCCAAATCCGTCTTTTCACTATGGGTAGCGTTATGGGCTCTATGATTGCTTATCTTTTAGCGCAATTATTAGATGTCCAAATATTTCAATTTTGTAAGAACATAACGCGTGGAAAACATTTATGGTTGCGCTCCAATATTTCAACCTTAGTGAGCCAATTTGTTGATTCAACCATTGTGACCTCATTTGCTTATTGTTTTACAGATGCTCTAACGCATCTTCCTGGTAAAAACGCTTTTTCCACCGTTACTACTATCATTTTGTCAGGATATATTTTTAAAATCCTTGTTACCATCCTTAGTACCATTCCATTTTATTTTGCAGTATATTCATTGAGGAAATTTTTTAAAATTTCAACAAATGATTTAACAGAGAATCCAACTCTCCCCCCTGTGCCATTCGCTTCTTAAGCATGATCTGATCATACTTAACTAGCTAAAACTGCACCCTATCAAAACAAAAACTAGGCTATATTTAAATCACACAGCGAAGCAGTATGTGCTGTTTTGCATGAAAATCTAAACAGTTTGTATAGATTTATCGCTGAAAGTAGTACCTGATTATTAATCAATATGTGGAGATGTAGCCATGACAGACAAAAATCAAGATAAATTCAACAAAGACAAAATGGACAAAAATAAACAAGGAATGAATCAACCAGGACAAAAACCAGGACAACAAACACAACAACAAACAGGAAAACCTGGCAATCCAAATCAACGCGATCAAAACCAACGCGACAAAAAATAATCTCAAATCATTGAGATTATCTTAATTCAGATCGAGCAGTTTCACTGTTCGATCTGACATACCCGAGTATGGATGCTCCCAAAAAAAACAAGCAATCACCTAGTGATTGTGTAGGATTTTTTTTGCTACTTGTGACCTATCACAAATATTGACTTTGAGGAGTACTCTTATGATAAAGTTCTTTAAAAAAACAGCGCGTAAAATCTTTGGTCATCATAAACATCATGATGATCATGCATCCCTTTCTGGCCCCATTACTATAAATCAAGTGCCCGTTGTTGAATCCAGTGTAAAGCCTGCCCAGTCATCGCCATCAGGGCTCGGTCGCAGGACTAAAAATACGCTACGCGAAGCAACTGTCTTTGCACCAGTTAGCGACGTTAAAATTGAAGGGAAAACTACCGATTTAGCGCCTGTTAGCGATGTTAAAATTGAAGAGAAAGCCACAGTCTTAGCGCCAGTTACCGATGCTAAAATTGCAGAGAAAGCCAAAGAAATCGCTCTTCAACTAGAAAGCGTGCATGAAGCAAAAGCGCCAAATATTGTTCAACCTGAAATCATCCAAAAAGCAGAAGCATTTCAATTAAAACATCAAAGACAACCCCAAATTTATGAAGGGGAAGGAAAAGATGCCTTTGGTTTAAATGGTGCTCTTGTCAAAAGCCCATTTGAAGATGAAAAAGGAAACAAAAAGCCTATTGGAGAGCGTACGAAAATTATGGATTCGCTGCAAAAAGGTGAGCTTACTTATAAGCTTAAGGTCAAGCCTCACCAATCAAGGCCAGCACTTTGAACAAAATTTCAGGATCTTGAAAATCAAATTGGTTTAAACCTGTCCATTGCCGTAACCATGTCAATTGGCGCTTGGCCAGTTGACGAGTGGCGGCAATGGCTTTTTCACGCATATCATCATAGGTGATTTCTCCTGATAAATATTGCCATGCTTGACGATATCCCACAGCCCTTATGCTGGGCAATGAGGTATCTAAATCGCCTCGACGCTTTAATTTTTCTACTTCATCGATTAAGCCATGCGAAAGCATAGCATCAAATCGAAGACTAATCCGTTCGTGCAACACACTTCGAAGCGATTCCAATGGCAATAGAGCTATATTGAGAAATCTAAAATGCTTGAGATCATGTTGTTTTGGAAGTGCAAGCCAATAGGATTTGGGTTTCCCAGTTATTTCTAATATTTCTAAAGCCCGCTGAATGCGTTGGGTATCGTTTGGTTTAATGCATGAGGCAGTTAGTGGATCATCATTTTCTAATTTTTGATATAACGCAGCCCAACCCTCCTGGGACGCTATTGCTTCTATCGATGCTCTAATACTTGGATTCGCATCGGGAAGGTTAGACATGCCTTCTTGCAATACTTTGAAATATAACATTGTGCCACCGACCAATACTGGTATGTTGCCACGCAGGTGTATTTCTTGCATTAGCGCTTGTGCATGCATTCGAAATTGAGCCGCACTGTAAGGTATTTTAGGATCTAAAAAATCCATTAAATGATGTGGAATTTGTTCTCGAATAGCACGAGATGGCTTACCCGATCCTATATCCAATCCTTGATAAATTTGCGCTGAATCAACGTTAATAATTTCAATTGGCAAATGTTGCGTCAAAGAAATGGCTAAATCGGTTTTTCCACAAGCTGTGGGCCCCATTAAGCAGACAGCAAGCGGATTTTCGAATTCTTGATTATCCATAGAAACCACTATTGAGGGCGCGGATTATAGTGTCTTATCAATCCATAAAGACTAATTAAAAACCATGCTGTTTCCATAATGACAGCGGGGGTATTCCAATTAAAATACAGAGAATACAAAATCAAAGCGGCACCAAAGGTATTAAGCAAAGAATAGTTTCTTCCCGTGGAAGAAATTCTATCAATTTGCAATAAAAAGTAGGCTATTAATGTTAATGCGACGCCGATGGTGCCAACCACATCTGCAACAATCAGTTCTGTTGAAAGTTCTGCCATGAGTGTATCCTTTATATGTTTAGCTATTTAATCAACTTCATAAAAATGCCCAATTTGCACCTTTGAAGCTTCAAAGCCCGTGACTATATCATTAAAGGGGGGCCAAGGTCATTGATAAGGAGTCTTCCTTTGCTTTTATCATTTTTGCCATCTCAAGATGCGTTAGGCGTATCCAGGGACCTTTCTGATTAAGCGCTATCCATTCAAGTATTAATGGCGTATTTGCAAAATCACAGTCAATCTGATCAATGAGAGCCGGAAGGATTGCTTCTTTGGAAAACCATGCAGCACTAATAAGTGCTTCCATTTTATGCTCATTCCATGGTTGATGAATTATCTCAGGCTGTTGTAACAAGACAACTTCCCTATTTTCTATTCGTAATCCAAAGCCAAACTTCTGCAAATGATTGACAATGTTATTTTGATTGGGAAAACGTTTTGACAAAACAAAGCGCAACGGAAAAAGTAAGGTCTTCGTTGGAATATCGCCATCATTTTTTTCATAATAAAAAGCAAGAAGTGCTGCTTTTGCTTTTTCTAAATCGAGAAAAACCAAACTCATTTTCTCTTCAATAATGGCAAAGCGTTCACTCCTGATAAGCAGTTTTTCTGGCATTTCATAAGGAATAGCGGCTTCATAAAATGCTTTGGAAGACAAGAAATCTTGACTCTCATTACTTTGAAAATAGCGTTTTGAAGGTCCCTTTGCTGTGAAGGGTGTAGCAGAATCAATTGGTTGTGGGTTAGCTATTTCATTGAGTGTTTCGCGAATACATTTACTCATAAAATCATGCACGAGTCGCGCATTCGCAAACCTTACTTCTTGTTTTGTAGGATGAACATTGACATCCACTTCTATAGGATCGCATGTCAAATATAAAACATAGCAAGGATAAGAACCCTCAATCATATCTGGATGTTGTAAGTAAATTGTCTTAATGACATGATTAAGTAATCGATCCTTGATTATGCGTTGATTTACAAAAAAGTACTGGCAATCTGCAACTCTCCTTGCAATACTTGGCAATCCTAACCAACCATGCAAAGACAACGTTCCTGCTTGCATGGATATTTGTGCTGCGCATTTCGCAAACAGCTGACCACATATTTTTGAAAGACGCGCTATTTCATTCCCACCCTTTGCAACACCTGGGTAAAGTCGTACTAACTTTTGCTGATGCTTTAAACTGATAGTTACGTGAGGAAACGCAAGGGCTTGACGCTTCACCACTTCTTCTATGGCTTGAAACTCTGTTTTTTCACTGCGCAGAAATTTTCGCCGCACGGGAGTATTGTAAAACAAATCCAACACATCAACTGTCGTGCCAACAGGATGTGCCGCAGGCTGTAATGTTGGTGACAAATCAGGGGTAAATTGAATTTGCCAAGCACTTTCTTGATTTTGAACTTGTGAGATTAATCGACAACGTGAAACAGAAGCTATACTCGCTAGTGCTTCACCACGAAATCCCATAGAGGTGATGGCTTCTAAGTCTGCCTGAGTCCGTATTTTGCTTGTGGCATGACGAGAGAAAGCCAAGATAAGATCTGATTTTATGATGCCATGACCGTTATCGCGCACCCTTATAAGGTGCATGCCACCACCCTCGATTTCAACCTCAATCTTGTCGGCGCCTGAATCTATGCTATTTTCTAGTAATTCTTTCACCACCGATGCCGGACGCTCTACCACTTCACCGGCGGCAATTTGGTTGGCTATTAAAGATGAAAGTTGAACAATACGACTTGTTGACACGTTATTTCTTCGCTACCGTCCAGTCTTGGGGATGCTTGATCGGAGGAGGACGTTTAGCAGCATAAGCTTTTACGCCGGTTAACAAAGCTGTTGCTAAGGCTTGTTGATGCGCTTGAGTTTGCAGTTTTTTTTCACCATTATGATTAGAAATAAAACCCAGCTCAACTAAAACAGAAGGAATATCAGGAGATTTAAGTACCATAAAGCCTGCATGTTGGACTGTCTTGTGGTGCAAATCGGTTACTTTTGCCAGATTGGCAATAAGATGATTCGCTAATTCATGACTAGCACTCTGACTAGCCGTTTGAGATAAATCCAATAAAACAGAAGCTAAGAGATCGCCCTTATCTTCTAGTTTTACACCACCAATTAAATCTGAACGATTTTCTCTTTCAGCTAACCAGCGAGCAGCTTCGTTACTGGCTCCTTTTTCTGACAAGACGAAAACGGAAGCGCCAGATGCACGTGTATCTTTAAAACTATCTGCATGGACTGATATGAAAAGATCGGCGCCTTGATCTCTTGCTAACGCCATTCTATTTCGTAACCCAACATAATAGTCACCGGATCGTACCAAATAAGCCTTCATACCAGGTTGTGCATTAATCAATGATTGCAATTTTTTTGAAACGGCAAAAACGACATCCTTCTCTTTTAATTTGTGATGATGTCCAATGGCGCCTGTATCATCTCCTCCGTGCCCCGGATCAATCGCAACAATAAATTCTCGAGTAGTCTGTTTGCTATGCTCAACAACTTTTGTTGGGTTAGCGGGAATTGTGGATGTGGCTGGCGCGGCGGTAATTTTCGATGGACCATTAAAGGCAAGATCAACGACCAAACGATGACCATAGGCTTGATTTGGTGCCATCTGGAAACTAGATGGTTTTACTTTTTCCTGCAGATCCAAAACTAAACGCACACCCCCATCTCTTGCCCCGTGACGAATACGGGTGATGTTCGATCCTGCTAGGGTACTCTCATCAAATTGGCCTTTAAATTGAGCACCTTCGATATCTATCACAACGCGATAAGGATTATCGAGTGTAAATAATTTGTATTTCACTGTTTCTGATAAATCAAATACTAAACGTGTGCTATCAGGGGAAGCCCAAACTCGAAGACCTTCTACTTTTTTTTCAGCAAAAGACAATGTGCTGTAAGAAATCAGCACTAACATTACCCAACCTAACAATCTATTGTTCTTTAAATTTTTGCAATACATCCTTGCCTCTATCCGTATTCGCTTCAATGATAACCTGCCTGGACTCTTGGGTTATCTTTATATGGACATGTATGTCACTTTGGGGCAACATTGGCTTTGCTTTTTCTGGCCATTCAACTAAACAATATGCATCAGCCTGAAAATAATCTCTAATCCCCATATATTCAAGTTCATAAGGAGACTGTAATCGGTAAAAATCAAAGTGGTAGACTTTTACATTAGCAAATTCATAGGGTTCAACTAAAGTATAGGTTGGACTTTTAACGTTTCCAACAAAATCCATTGCTCGTAGAAATCCTCTGACTAATGTTGTTTTGCCCGCCCCCAAGTCACCCGATAAATAAAGTACGATGCCGTTTGGACGGCATGCATGATACAGAAGACGACCAACAGTTTCCATTTTCAGAGAATCGACGATCACCATATCAATGGATTGTAAACTCATCATTTACCTTCGGGATTAATTAGGCTACGTATATGCAAAAAGAGATCGCTGGCTAGCATTCCACGCGCTCCCAAAGATTTCTCTATTGTAGCTGCGCAAAAATGCACACTCACTCCAAGGCAAGCCGCTTGTGATAATGATAAACGTTGCGCGACTAAACTTGCTATTAATCCCCCCAAAACATCTCCGGTACCGCCAGTGCTAAGGGCAGGATTTCCACCAATATTCACTGCGATTTCACCATTCTCGGCGACCACAATGGTTCCAGCGCCTTTGAGCACGATGACGCCATCATATTTTTCTTTTAAGGCAATAGCAGCATTAAGTCTATCTTGTTGTACTTTTTGGGTTGTTGTTCCTAATAGTCGGGCTGCTTCTCCAGGATGAGGCGTCAGGATCCAGTTACTTCTCTTTTGAGGGAAGCGGGCCAACCAATTAAGGCCATCTGCATCAACTAAGAGGGTTTTATTCGTCTTTAAAGTAGCATGGAAAAAAGATTCCCCCCACTTGGTTTGACTTAATCCTGGACCTAAAAGCAAAATCGTTGCTCTTTCAATTAAATCATTCATTTCTTTTGGCTTGGCATATCCATAAACCATCAGCTCGGCAGGACTTCGTGCCATTAATGGCAAACTCAAGGGTTCAACAATGGCAGAGACTAATCCAGCGCCTGCGCGAAGAGCAGATTCTCCTGCCAAACAAACGGCACCACTATAACCAATTTGACCACCACCGATAACACACACATGGCCGTTATCCCCTTTGTTTGAAGACAGGCGTCTTGTGGGCAATGCTTGAATAATATCCTCATAGACAATCCGCCAAGCACAAGGTTTCACTTGAGAAAATAAGCCAGGACTTACCCCAAGACTATCAAAAACAAGTGTGCCAACAACATCGATTGCATTACCAGAAACTAATCCGATTTTTAAGGCAACAACCGTTAAGGTGACAGACGCCTTCACAACGTGTTCAAAAGAACCCAGATCAGCATGTAGACCCGAGGGCAGATCAATCGCAAGCACAGGACACTGACTTTTATTTATCGCCAAAATGGCATTTTGAAACTCCGGCGCCATTGGCAAATAGGCGCCAATACCCAGCAATGCATCCACAATTACATCTGCATTCAAGGTTTGGCCTTGAAAGCGAATAATTTCAGCACCCGTTGCTAACCATTCTTCTTTGGCTTGTTTTGCCTCTTGGGAAGTTTTATTTTCTGCTATTTCACCAATAGCATAGACGGTGACCTGCATTCCCTGCGCTTTTGCTAAGCGGGCCAAAACAAAACCATCGCCACCGTTATTTCCTGGACCACAACAAACTGTAATTGTTTTCGCATGGGGCCATTGTTCTTGCAATACATTAAAAGCCGCTTGCCCTGCCCGGCACATTAATTGATAGCCAGAAATCTTAAGATGCTCTAGTGCTAGTTTATCAAGCTTTTTAACATCAGAACCTAAATATAAAGAAACAGGTAAATCATTCATGTTCATTCTCACCGGCTTTATCAGAAATTTTGAAAAAGTGGTCTCTGTAATAGGTGAGTTCTTCAATGGATTCTTTGATGTCATCCATAGCAAGATGGCGCCCTGTCTTGTTAATGCCTTTAAACACTTCTGGCGCCCATATTTTGGCTAACTCTTTTACTGTGCTGACATCTAAATGGCGATAATGAAAGTAGGCTTCTAAGGTTGGCATCAAGCGACTTAAAAAACGTCTATCCTGGCAAATGGTATTACCACACATTGGAGAAACCTTCGGACTAACATATTGTTGTACAAATGCTAAAGTTTGCTGTTCAGCTTGTTCGCAAGTGATGGTGCTTTGTTTCACCCGTTCCGTGAGTCCAGATAGTCCATGTTGTTTTGTGCACCAAGCATCCATCTTATTTAGAATCTCATCTGGCTGATGGATAGCAAGACTTGGCCCTTGCGCAACGATATTCAGGTTACCGTCAGTGATTAATGTCGCTATTTCGATAATAACGTCGTTTTGAGTATCTAAGCCAGTCATCTCTAGATCTATCCAAATCAAACGCGTTGGCTTATCATTCATACTTTATCCTTAGACTGACTCAATATATACACCTATGGTGAAACGTCGACTTACTAACCGCCAATTGACGCGGCAGAAAACTATGCAAGCAAAACGCCAAGCTAGGGCCAAAGATCCTGCGGGCGCAGCTCATGACACCATAAACCAAAGTTTAGGTCCTGAACAACCCGGGCTCCTCATTGCGCACTACGGTACCACCCTCATAGTTGAAAACCAAGCAGGCCAACTTTTTTGCTGTGGCCTAAGACAAAATCTTGGAACGTTGGTCACAGGCGATGAAATCATCTGGCAGCAAATTGATGATGAAACGGGTATTGTTGTGGCCTGTGGCGAGCGTCGCTCTACCATCACTCGCCCGGATAGACACTCATCAAAACCTATTGTATCGAATGTTGATTTAATGGTGATCGTGACGGCTCTTGAACCGCTGCCTAAGCAAACAACGCTTGATAGATATCTTATAATTGCAGAAACTTTAAAACTACCCGCTATCATTGTTATTAATAAGTGTGATTTACCGTTTAAACCATCACATCAAGTATTACGTGAAAAATCGCTCGTCTATCAGCAAATTGGTTATCCTTGTTTAGAAGTTAGCTCTAAAACAAGTTCTGGTTTGCTTATCTTAGAAGAAGCATTAAAAGGAAAGACTGGGGTATTGATGGGACAATCAGGGGTTGGCAAATCTTCATTGTTGAATGCTTTGATTCCCGATGCCAAAGTTCAAACCCAGGAATTATCGAAAATCCATCGATTTGGTCGCCATACGACAACAGCCTCTCGCCTTTATCATTTGCCTAAAGGTGGTAACATTATCGATTCTCCTGGGATCCATGAGTTTAATTTACGGCATTTTAGTAAAACCGCCATCAAGCATGGTTTTAAAGAATTTGGTCCTTATTTAGGGCAATGCAAGTATCGTAATTGTGAACATAGCAACGAACCAGATTGCGCTTTACAGACAGCCTTAAAAATGGGCAAAATTGCCCCCTTTCGTTTGCAAAATTACCATACTATTCTAACTGACATAACTGACTAGTCAGTAAGCATAAATAATAGAGAGATCACTCTGTGCAATACCCCCTTAAAGTTTGGCGTCAATATTGTCTTCCACAACATGCTTTAACGCGTTTTGGGGGCTGGCTCTCGCACTCAGAAATCCCATGGCTAAAAAATTATCTCATCGGTTGGTTTTTAAAACGTTATAACGTCAACATGAATGAAGCAGTTGGGGAAGATCCTTATGCCTATCCTTCTTATCATGAGTTTTTTATTCGACACCTCAAGCCAAGCGCGCGACCTATCGATCCTTCCCAAAAAAGTATTTGTTCTCCTGCCGATGGCACCATTAGCCAGATAGGAAATATTGAACAAGGAGCCTTACTTCAAGCTAAAGGCAAAACTTTTACTGTTGCCTCA
Source organism: uncultured Pseudomonadota bacterium (assembly GCA_963829835.1). Lineage (GTDB taxonomy): Bacteria > Pseudomonadota > Gammaproteobacteria > Berkiellales > Berkiellaceae > Berkiella. The sequence goes on along the minus strand of CAWHKC010000004.1, from coordinate 1,460,251 downwards.
TTGATCGGCAATGAAAAAGATGCCGAACAATTTGCCAATGGACGTTTCGTAACAATTTATCTAGCTCCCCAAGATTACCATCGTGTTCATATGCCATTAACAGGGACATTAACAAATCTTAGATATATTCCGGGCAAATTATTTTCGGTAAACCCTTTAACGACGGCACATGTTGATAATTTATTTTCAAAAAACGAACGTGTAGTCGCTTTTTTCAAGCACGACCAGGGATCCTTTGCCATAATATTAGTAGGAGCAATGATCGTCGGTAGCATATTTACGCGTTGGGGCGGCAATATCACCCCGCACCGTGGTAAAGAGATGTTAGATATTGCGTACCCGCAAACGCCTGAGCAACATATCAAGTTAGACAAGGGCGAAGAAATGGGTTACTTTTCTTTAGGATCGACGGTAATTGTGTTACTTGCCCCAAATTCAGGTTGGGAGTATGATCTAAGCCTGAATTCTCGGCTTGTTGTCGGCCAAAGGATTGGTCATTTGCTGCCATGATTTCTTTCCACTCATAATGAGAAAGGGGAAACAGTGTCACCAGAACAAGTGCAATTCTGCTATGCCATCGCGCAAGGAAAGCCCGACCACGAGCTTCCCCACGTCGAACTACTCCCTAAAAATGATGTATTTAAGAACCCTGACTTTCGTTTTTATCCAGGGATTTTCGCGTTGTGGGCTTATCGTCAAAACAATTCACATATCATTATTAAAAAGCTCCAACAACTCTTTCCAAATGAGCCTTTACCAGAAGGCTTTAAACCCGCATCCATTCAAGAGATCAAAAACCGTATACGAGAATATATTTTTCCACGGGTGAAATCTTCGTTGTTCCCGTTATTACAAAACTTTGCCACTTTGGCGGGAGCGTAAAATGGCGGATATGAGATCTCAAGCTGTTAATAATTTTCATGTGTTGGCTTCCTATGCTGCATTAGAAGTATTAACGGAAGATGATGACTTTCAAGATTTGCCTCCCAACTGGGAGCAAATTATCCACAAGATAAAAGCTAAATTGGAACCTAAAGCCCAAAGAGCAAAATTTGAAGAGCAGTTAACTTCATTGGCGGAAGCTGGCGAAGAATATGATGAGGTGAAAGCCGCTCTCCCAGCTGCAATACAACATTTGATAAACGCTTTAAACAATAGCTCACAAACTCCTAAACCATCACATAAGTCATCTTTCGATTTACAGTTAGAATTTAGTCGCAGCTATACCCCAAAAGCGCTCAATAGCAAGATGCCGCGCCAGCAACCGACTCAAACGTGCGCAGAAGAAGAACGGCTTGATGAGCGTAATCGATACCAACATCGACTTGTTCCAAGACCGGTTAATTAGCCCGCAGCCCTTAAATTGGGCTTTTATCAGCCCATATCTACCCTTCATCAATTTTATGTCACAAAAACTTGTGTTAGTTTTTTAACTATCTATTATTTCGATTTGTCATTTACAAATCATTATTTTAGAAGAGGTAACATATGAGTCACGAAGGTCCAAAACCAAGTTATACAGATCGTGCTAAAACAGTCGTAACAACTGTTGCACAGACATTAAATAATCACCGAGGTAAAGTTGTTGCTGTTACAGCAGCTGCCTATACACTTGGTGATATTGCACTTCAACAAACATTACCACCACTTGTTAGATTGCCACTTATTGGCCTTTTTGGAACACTGATTTCACTGCCCATTTCAGGAACAGTATTAGGTGCTTCAGAATTAGCTGAACAACAATTAACAAAGGGTAAAAAGCGTACTGTAGAAGAAGCTGAATTAAAAGATGCGGCTGATTTACAAAAGGATATCGTCACCAAGAAAAATGATGATGTTCCAGCTGAAGATAGCGTTGAACCTGAACATCCTGCTTCCAACCCAGTTACATTGGAACAAAATCCAAGCTTTACGCCATCTGCTGAGGTTTCAGTAAAACGTCGTAAAATCAAAGAAGAAGAAACCAATACAGCACCGCAAGCAATAGCCGTTAAAGTTGAAAACGCCGAACAAATGGAAATTGCTGTTGTAGAAGAAGCTGTAAAGGAACGTAAAATTGTAAAAGCAAAAAGAACACCTAAAAAATAGTTGTTCTTTTCAATTACAATGAAATAAAGCAGCCCTTCATTTAAAGAAAGTAAGTGAAGGGCTTTTTTTATATTTGTTGACTTTGTATTCTTGGTTTATATAATTGCCTCTGAATTTCAGTTTAATTTATAAGGAAGAATAATGGCTACAGGTGGAGCACCAACTACTGATCCAAAGAAAGACGATGCCTTAGTTCCAGCCCCTGGTTCTACTGATGCCCCCAAAGGAGGCGATGATAAACCAGCCCCCACATTCACACCTGGTCTTGATGCAACAAAAGCTGCTGCAGCTAACAGTGCAGCTGCCAAACCTGCTGCTGCTCCTCCTCGCACTAAAACTAAATGTTGTGTTTTGATGTAATCAATAAAGGGATCCCTTGATCCCTTTTATTACACTGACGAACGCGATTAAATTCCCGATAAACGACCCGCTTCCTGCTTAGCTTATAAGCTATAATGTTACCTTTAATTTTTACTTTTAACGGTATCATTATATGAAGCGCGGCGCACAAACAGCTCTAGACGAAGATGAAAGAAATCTAAAATATAGTAATAACAGCAATCAATCGCCTACTTTTACACCACTTCTTAATCATCAGGTTGAGACTGTTTATCAAAATGCTACCGAAGTAGGCCTTGATCTTTATAAATTTGCAGGCGCAGGCAATTTTCATGCCGTACAAAAATTGATAGCCAAATATAAGAATGACATTAGCTATGGATATAAGGGCTGGGCCCTAAGTGCAGCCGCAGCGGGTGGGCATGTTGCTGTTGTGGAGTATCTATTGCAGCATACTGCCAATGATATACATCCAAAGCAGATTGAGTTTGCTTATGATGCTGCAGTAAATGCTCATCAAGATATTTGCGCGCAACGGATCGCGTTTTCTCAACAACCTTTAATAAGATTTAGATAAACACAGGGTTTTAGTTTAGTTAACAAGCTTTTGGACACTTTTTGACACGCTTTTTGTAACATAGTATTCTTTCCAACTGGTTGATTTTTTCAGACAGAAAGAACAAGTTGGTATGTTTAATTTAGCGTTTGGTCCGCTCAATAAGAGCCTTTTCACTCAGGAGCTAGAGCTAGTTACAAAATGTATCTTACATAATCCAGATGCAGTGAAACTCAAAATAAAAGAAAATGATAACAACAAAGCAGATATCCTTGCTACCTTTGGAAATATTGAACTCAACCTATCTAGTTTGTTTAAAAAAGCGAATTTTAATCATATCCAATTTGATAAAACAGATAGTGAAAAATATTTAAATCATTTTTCTCAAAATGTCTATTATTATCAGGAACCCTATTACAATAGTGAACACTATAATCTTACTAAAGCTGAAGTACACGCAATACAAGGCTATACTGGCGCTGAATATTATAGTATCAACAATTTATTGTATGGGAATGCATTTGCATTTTCTTATTACGATCAACCTATCTTAAAAACCGTGGTTCTTGAAACCATGATGTTAGCCTCCGGTTTAAATAAAGTCCCAAGAGCTTGTAGCTTAGATATGCCAAGTTACCGCGGCGAAAAAACGCCTTATCATGAAATCCAAGAAAGAATAGACATCATCGATAATGGTGGCGGTATTATCCCGACCAAAGCTTTTAATAGTACTTCCTTAGATCCTGATGTTGCCCGTGCTTTCAGCGTCAGTAGCATTGTAGAATTTGATGGGGCATATGGTAAAAATATCATGGATTTCTCTAGCTTCCCCGGTGAACAAGAACTACTCTTGTCTCCCTCGCAAATTTATTGGGAAAGTTATGAAGTTGTCGATGGCACTTATGTATTTCATGCCAAAGTTGTTGAACCATTGATTGAAGGCAAAGATGAACCCACACAGAATGATATCTCGATATTCAATAAACTATTGGATTATGCTAAGAAGGCTGGCGTGGGCACTGATTTCATTACTCCCACGTTATTACATAATATATCTGATGATCTTCCCATTAAGGAGCATCAGATTAAACAGCCCTTTGATAAAAATAAAACCGTGCCCATTACCTTGGAAGATTGTATTACAGACTTAAAAAGTGTCACCATCTCGGGATTAGAAATTTTATCAATTCAACAAAATCAGACACAGACAGCCCCATCGGAACCATTGATTTCAATATCCCAACCGATATTCCAAGCACCAGTGATTATACAAGAGTTGCACCCAGTGAGCGTGGAAGCTTTAGCTTAGTCTCCTTCACACATAATGACCTATTGTGATTCGATTGATGACGTTTCACTAGGTCAAAGCCTCATTCCACGCAATTTCTTTGCATCTACAATATTGTGATCTCCTAATAGACAGTTCCTTTCATAATTTAGTCAGCATACAATAATAATAGAATTCTATTCTGCTTAAAAAGCGGGGATATGCATTATGGGTGATGATAACTCTAATCAAGGACATTTGGCTAAAAAAGAGTCTGATAGCTACAAACCCAAAGCGACTTGGAGACCGACTGATGCTGAATGGGAGCAAGCTGAAAAAGAATTACGTGATAAACCAAATGGAACAAAATTTGATAAGTATTCTGATAAAGCAGCAAACATCAAACGGTCCAAATACTCCTTTATTAAAATAGATGGAAAAATCTACGCTCTTTCAATTAAATCTTGTTTTCAAACGCTAAAAGGTGGCTATGGTAATGTAAAAGAAGGGGTATTACGTGGTGATGATACCCTACATGCAATTAAAATAGAAAACACCACCTTGCGCGATGAACTTTCAGATGCTATCCAAGCATCAAAGAAAGCCAGGATATTTCAAGGGCAAGCCCAACGTGATGATAAAGATGAGAAAATGAGATTTAGGGGTCAGAATACAAAACATAAACTATATACTGCGATGGAGTGGACTGGACAAGAGTTATTTAAATTATTACAAGATAAGAAGCTTAATGATGAACAGCGTTTATTGATTGTTTTAAAAGCCTCACAACTTATTCAAGTTGCCAATCAAAGTGGCATTATTCATGCCGATATTAAAGCTCAAAATATTACTGTACTTATCAATCCTCAAAATCCTTATGATATCCAAGTGAGATTAATTGATTTTGATTTATCCAAAATATTAAAAGAAGGACAAGTATCAGCTCGCGCCATACAAGAAGGGACAAAAGGTTATTTTGCTCCGGAAATTTTAGATAAAGGAAGATATTCAAGCGAATCAGATACTTATGCGTTTGCTGCTAGTATTTTGCGTGATAGAATCTTATCGCATCAAGTTCCAAATGAGGTTATGAACAAATATAGTAATCATTCTGATCCTATTCCCCCTTTTCTAGAATTCTTAAAATCAGAAAACATTGAAATATTCCCACCTGAAATTAGAGCATTAATGGAAAAATTATTAGAACCTGATCCTAATAAAAGAGCCTCATTGAATGTGCTCATCGAATATGTCTGTCAAGCCCTTACAGCTAGTCCTAAAATTACAGGAAATTTAAAAGATCAGATTACGGACATTCAAAACCAAGCACATAAAAGTGAATTAGTTAGAATTGAGGAACGAAAACAAAACCCAAAAAAAAGAGAACTTATTGAAAAAAAAGAAGATGAAAACGACACCGTTGCATTTTTTAAATTAGTGACAGAAAACAAACTTCCCGAAATTATGGCAAAAACTCAGACGATGCCAACTAACTACTTTAAAGATGCAGTATATACAGAGCCCAATGGTCACAATTTGCTAGAACATGCCATTCTTTCAAACAACCTTAAAACGTTAAATGCGATGTTACGTCTGTATGATGCGTACAATAAAAATAATGAAATTATAAAAAAACATTTGATATCGCGCATTCCGCCGAATAACGATAGTCCTCTCCAATTAGCCATATCAACTAATAACAAAGACATTATTCGTAAAATTGTTCAAGAAATAAAAGCTAAACATGGAGATGAAAAGCTTATTGAAGAGTTAAGAAATATTGAGCCCGCAATATTGAAATCATTCATTGATGACATAGAAACAATTGTACCCAATCTTATGTCAAGTTTGTTAACAGAAGAAGCCGCATCTAAAGAAGCTAAGCAATCTGTCGATTTAGCAAAAGATAAATCTCCACTTGTAGCAACATCCGCGCCTACTTTAATAAATCCTGAACCTATTGAAACAGCTGCAGAACTAGCAAAAATTGAAGCTCAAAAGCGAGAAGAAGATGCTATATCTGAATTAGATGCACTGTCGACTGAGCTCAAAGATGAAAAGAAACAAAATACAATGGCGGAATCAATCAGAGTAGAGCCAGTTGTATCAGTCACAGCGCCGGTTAAGCCCAAAAAAGTTGATCCCTTAAAAGTTAAGCCCTTAGACGAACGCCTTGCAGCATTAAATTATGCATTAGCAGAAAGTTTCATAGTCAATACAACTGCAATTAATCCATTAGAAGGGTTAGATCCTGCAGATAAAGAGAAGTTTAATAAATTTTGGGATGCTTGGCGTGGTCATATTGCTCAATCAGGACGAAGTTTTCTAGCGCAATATGTAATGCAAAGAGACCAGGAACTTTGGCAACAACTTTTAAAAAATGAAAAAGTTAGAACATTATTTGCAGCCAATATCGATATGCTCGAAAGAACAAATAATAAACTTCAAGGACAATTGACAAAGAAGGAAGAGGCTACTCAAACAACATCTATAATATCAAGTCGTACACACTCTGCGCCGTTATCGCCTCCTGAGCCTGTTGAAGTTAAGGCATCAATTGAGAAATCAGAAGTAGCCGCAGATACGAAGGCTGCAAAACCTGATCCAGTTGCTGAATATCAGGCACACCAAGAGAAAACTGCTGAATTAAATGAGCAATTGGAAGATGTTATAAATAGATTAATAGCGCAACCAGCTGTTATGAGAGCAATTGCTTGGAATCAATTTCCTGCAGAATTTAGAAGTGACATATGGAAAATTATTATTAAAAAAGGTGATGATAAAATTATTAAGGATTTTGAAACCATGGAAAAAATGATAGCAAGTGAAGCTATTACAACCTGGTCTACACTTCCAAAAACTGATAGAGCACAAAAATGGAAAGAGCTGACAGATATTGAGAAAAAAGGTATCTGGAAAGATCTTGAAGCAAAGAAAGAGTGGGAGGGATTAAAAGATGTATGGTCATATGAATGGAAAATTGCTGAAGATTATTTCGCAGATTCTCAAAATAAAGATAAAGTAAAAATGAAACATAGAGAGGGAAATGCCTTACACTCCTATCTTAAAATTGGCGACAATATTTACATGATGGGAAGAAGAGATCAGATTCTAGGTGAAGGTGCATATGGTGTTGTTAAACGAACCGCGATGAAAAACGGTTCAGTGAGTGTTGTCAGTAAAAGCGGTGACCCCATTATTGTTAAGAGATTGATCATTACTGACCCAGATCCTGACGATGTCGAGAACTCTGCTAAGAAAGAAATTTTTGGTTTAAGTAAAATGGGGGAATTAAAAGATAGTGTTACACGACCAATATCAAATCCAAAATTTGATAAAAATAAAAACAAATTAGTAAAAAAGTTATACATTGTTGGTAAAGAACATCACGGAAAACAATTAACGTCATTAGTTGAAACACCAGATGGAACGAAAATTAAACTGAGTGAAAGAGATAAGAATATAATAGGCTTACAACTATGCTATGCAATTCAATTTGCTCATAGTCAACGCTTACGCCATGGAGATATAAAACGCGAAAACTTTATAGCAGACGTTCAAGGTAAAATAATCAAAATTAAACCTATTGATTGGGGTTTTTGTCAAGAAATTCCTACTAATGAAGAATTAGTTAACGCAATCAAAGGAGGAACACAAGGTCACATTGCACCTGAGTTAGTATTCGAAAGTAAAGCAGGGTTTAAATCAGATGTATTTTCAATTGGAAGTATATTTAAAAATGATTTGGGGATGAGTACTGAACTCTATCAAGATATGACAAGATTCGACCCAGCAAAACGGGCAAATTTAATGCAAATGATGGATAAGCTTATTTTTCATCTTAAGAAATTACCTGAAAATGAAAAGGATGAATACGTAAAACAAACCATTGATAATCACAATTTACAAAAACTACTTTATAAGTTGTTAGAGTATAAGCAATTATTACAACCTGCTCAGCAAAAAGCTATCGAACAGCAATTTCAAGAATTAACGAATCATATTATTTCTTTGCAAAGTAATGATAAATTAACAAAACAGGAAAAAGAATCCGCTCTTGAAGACTTTTTAAACAAATATCAAAATAAAAATGAACATATCGTGGAAATTGTTAAAAAGCTTTCTCAAGACTTCCCACAATTTATCGCACAAGAAAAAGCACAAGAACAAACCCCTATCGTTGCGAAAAAGGCTGCATCAAACGTAGAAGAACTCTTAAGTGATACACTTGATAAATTAGAAGAAAAACGCGTTGGTTTTCTGTTAGATATGGAAAATAATATAAATTATAATACATTTTCATCAAATTATATATCGACTATTTTAAAAACACTTTCTGAATTAAACGAAGAAAAAAATGAAACTAAGCTCGCACAAATATTAGAACACTTAATATCTAAACAAAATGAAAAAACAGGAAAAATTGTTCTTCCAGAAGTAATAGAATTTCTTAAATCTGAATTAACAAGATTAGGTCATACTGACCTCATTCCACCTGAATCTTTAACATCAGTTAAAAGTAGTGCTGACGCTTTCTCAGATATACTGCAATTACACAAATATGAAAAAGATATTAATATCATCGTTCAAGAAATTACAAGTGCAGGCAAAGATCATGACAAAATGAACAAGGAGGATGTTTTCTATAAGGAGAGGGTGAATGATATATTTGATAAGCTTTTTGAAATATATGAAGGATTAGATCAAAAAGACTTGTATGCTTTAAACTATATCAACTATCTTAAAGACCTACGAGATGAATTATTAGGACATAATGATGAAAAATCCAATGTTCTAGCAAATGGTCTAGATAAAGCAATTTCCCATATATTTATTGATAAATTAAGATATGATCTGCGCATCATTTCAAATACATCTTTTGGCGCCAAAGACAAGGAGCGTATTGAAGAACATATTAAAGCTATGGAAAAATTATATGCCGAAACAAAAGATGATAGCAAAACTGTTATTCAAAATATTATTGCTGGTTTAAATAATAAATTTCCAGAGGGGCCAATTCGAACATTTATAAACGAATCATTAAAAGAAATGGGCGAATATAAACTTCCTGCAGGGCCTCCAAATACTTCCAATGATGATCTTGAGACATTATTAGGAAAAGAATCATTAGCACCTGCTAACAGTTTCTATGAACAAATAAGAGATAAATTCAAGAAATTAGAAGAGCACGATAAAGAAGATAAAGACTTAATGGATGACTTATTTAATATAAATTTGGTGCTTGATAGCTTTGATATGGTGAAAGAAAAAGATAGAGATAAAGAAACTCAAAAATTCCTTCTAGAATTAGATTCGCAATCTGATCATCATATAAGAGTTAAAGATCTTGTAACTGAAAGTCTAGCTAGTTCACCATCAAATCTAAATGATATTAGGAACCCTATCCAAGAGGCAATTGCAGGAGGAGCCAGATCGAAACAACCGACTATACAACCACCCTCTCCTGCTATCACCTCTCCAGATCTCAATAAATATGAAAAAACTATTTATTTATTGGAAGAAGCTAAAAAGGCTGCAAAAGAAGAAGTTGTTGCTAAATTAGATGGCATTCTTAATGAATTGCAGATGTATACAAGCTTATCAGATGAATCTAAGGAAATTTTGTTTTCACAACTGTTAACAGGAAGCGCTAAAGATGAGGATTTAAAAGATGTCTTAAATAATGCCTTAGCTTTATATGGACATAATGACGCAATAGTATATGAAACAACAGGGTCTCAATCTGTTGCTATAACTGAACCCAAAACTAAACTTACAAATAAAAACTTATCAACACTTTTGAAACAAATAAGAGATATTAATCCAACCATATTTAAAGGACTCAAAAGAGCCGAAATTATTGATTTAGTTAATGATATTGATAAAAATTTAATTAAAAAATTAATTATTGCTCAGAAAGATTTTGAAAAGGCAAAAAATGATCCTGAAAAATTAGCTGCATTAAATCAAGTACGAGCTCAAATGGAACAAACAATTATAGAAGCTAAAGCAGCCTTTATAAAACCTGTTGCAGTTACTGAATCAGTTCGTCTAGATCCTAATGTACAATCGCTTTCTGCTAAACTTGATGCCGAAACAGCAAGCGCAACAAGCAGTAGCACTCTATCTGCGAGACTAGCTTCCGAGACTGCAAGCGTCAGGAGCAAAGAAGAGGAAAAAGCTACAGCTAAAGAAGCAGAGAAATCGGGCGTAGACGAATTAGATGACCTTGACAATCAACTCAAAGCTGAAATACAAGAAAGAGATAAAGAAAAATCGGCAATTCCAGTTAAAGCTGCACCCATTCCTCTTGTTAATCCCGGCTTACAAAATTATCATTCTTTTGTAGAAGCATTAATATCATTTAATAAAACGATTGAAGATCCAAACATTCAAGCTTTGATTATTGATTTACAATCAAGGTTTGAAGATCCACGCACAAGTAATCCTATACATTTAAAATCAGCTATTTTATCGCTTCTTGACGCTGTTGAATTTGATACGTTTAAAAAGCGTGCTTTTTTTATTGAACAGCTAAAAAAATTGGAGATCTCTTTAGATCAATCTAAGAAATTAGAAGCGCTAAGTAATCAACAATTGCTAGATGCTGTTGATTTAAGTAAGTTTAAAATGAGCTTTTATAAATATGCTACCCACCTATTTAATGACAATGCATCTCTTCCAGGTCAAAAGGGTGAGCAAATAAATGATATTTTAGAACATCTTAGCAAGCAAGATAAAAATGACCCTGTAGGGATTTTAGCATTTCTTTTAACTTTACAACGAAATGAGGATGAGAAAGAAAAATATACAGCAGTTCAAGGTATCATTGAAAATATATATAACGAATTAGTTACTGAATCTAAGATTAAACCCGAAGATATTCAACAAAGATATGAAGTAATGCTAAAACAATCCGAAGAAGCTAAGAAGAAAAAAGCTGCCCCTGACATTAGACACAACAAGGAAGAATTTGCAGCAAAAGCAAAAGAACTTAGCCAAAGAATAAAAGAACTGCATAGCCAGGATAACCCTCATCCATGGAAAAAAATTCAAGAAGATATCATCGCAAAAATAACAAAAATACCTTCTGAAATTAAAACTGTAGAACAATTGAAAAAAGTAATGGAAGCATTAAATGATGATGCTTTGAAAATAGAAATTGAAAAAATTAAAGAACGTTATAATAACTTACCTTCTCAAAAAGCTTATGTGCTAAATTTAGAGCTTCAAATTCAAGCAAGCTTTTATTCAGCACAAGAAAATATTTTAGACCATTTTACCAAAAGTCAACAATCTAAAATTAGCATCCTAGAGGAAGATTATAACTCGCTTTCTGCCAAGGAAAGCGCCGCCATAGATTACGGGAAGAAACTTACAAAAGAAATTGCTCGTAGGGAAGAGATAACAAATAAAAATGAAAGAAAAATGAAAGAAAAAGAAAAAATATTAGAAAATGTAAGAGAACAAGAAGGATTTATCAAAGATGATAAACCACCACCGCTTCCTCCCCTACTGCATATTGCAAATCCGTTAGCCAAAACATTAGAAAGTAGTCCTATGCCAGCTCAAGCTCAAGCATTTGATCCTGCAGCTATAAAACTGCGGCATTTCGAAAAGCTAAAAGAGGCTAAGTCAGATATTAAGGAAAATGATGATTTACCAAGCATAACAACTGACGAAGATGCAAAGGAGGAAGATTTACCAAGCATTGCAGGAGCTAAGGAAAAATTAGAGAAAAGATTCAAAGAGCAGTATGATGTTATAAGCATTACAAAAAATAAGGTTAGGCAATTATTTTCTGCACTAACCCCAAACGAAACTGAAATAGACAGGAAACAAAAGAAATTAGAGAAAGCAAAACAAACTATCTTTGCCTATAACAAGAACATCGCTGTTAAAGGCGATACACCACACCAAAGTGCTGTTGATCTCCTTCAATACCAAGCTGAAGTAGATAAACGGCAAAAAGATCGTATTGATAGAATTGAACAAGCCACATTCTTGCAACGTGAAACCAACAAAGTGTATGCCAATAAAAATATTATTGTTAAAGCTTATGATAAACGTATTGACGCTATCAATAAAGAAAAAGCCAATAATTCACGCGAATTTGATGATAATATTAAAAAAGTTAAGGAAGATAAAGATAAAACATTAGCAACATTAAAGCAAATCACAGAAGATATAAAATCCAATACAAATTTAAGATTAGATGGATTGAGAAGTAAAATTCAAGACGCTAAAAAAGAGCTTTCATTAGATGAATTTGGCATTTTTAATCCTGAATTAACTAAAGAGGAAGAGGATTTAATCCAAACTGATAATATTGTTTTTAATCATTCACCAATTACTATTACACCCTTTGTGAAAATTGATCCAGAAGCCACACTTGATCCTATACCAACCACGAGCAAACCTTTGACGCCACCACCCAGCGCACCTACATCGCTATTTACAGCAATACCTATGCTAGTAGAAAAGGTCGAGGTAACTGAACTGGCAACGCCAACAGCTTCGGATGTACCTGCTCGGTCGGCTCCTCCCTCAGGGGCTTTGCCGACCGTTGGAAAAACTAAAGCTTCTGAATTAACCCCTTTACAAAAAGCACTGGCAGCCAGACCTAAAGTTGCAGCTGACACGCCTGAAGAAATAGCAGCAGAAGAGCAACGTTTGGCTATGCTTGCTCAACAAGAGAAAGACTCGCAAGAAGCGGAGCGTAAAAGAAAAGAGGCACGACAAGAAGCATTACTTGATCCAACAAAAACCCCTCTTCAACTGCCCCCTGAAGATCAGGCATTATTAACTTCATGGCGCGATAAACAATCCACCTTATTGACGCATGATGGTGGATTACCAAAAGGTGATATCTTAGTCGTTGCTGAATATAAGCAAGCGCTTGACGATGCTACACAAGAACGTGAGGAAGCAATTGCGGCCAAAACAACAGCCCTTGAACAAGCAAGAGCATCTCGAGAGCAAATAATTGATCAAAAATCGAAAGCGCTTGCTAGTGCGCAATCTGATAGTGCTACTGCCATTTCGCAACATGAACAGGAAATGAGAGCGGCAGAAGTAAAAAGAAGAATGGTTGTTGAGTATAAAAGAGCTGAGTTATTGGCAGCTAAACAAAAACGCGCTGCTGATCTTAAGTTGCTAAAAGAACAGTCTGTGAAATTAGATATGATGTTAGACGCAAATATTCTACAAAAATATAGTCTCAGAAAAAAGGTAGCCGCTGATACCTGGCTTAAAAAGCAAGGTAATAAAGTCGGAGGCAAAATAAGCGGGACTGATAAAGTTCGCAAAGAGCAGATCAAACGGTTGGAAAGCATGTTTAAAGGGTTACAATCTGATTTTACACCCAATGATTTACCCACTCTTAAAAATAAAGCAATGATGGCCTATCAACATCTGATTCAAATTCAAAAAGAAATAGTTAAAGGAAGTACTGCTTCCGAATCTGAATTATATAAAATTTGTGAAGAGAAGAAGATACAATTAGAGGGTATAATAGATGCCTTAAAACCACTTGAACCAAAGAAAATTCCAGGCACGGATGAAAAAATAACGATGACCGCTAATGAATTCATGAAAATTGATCATTCTAATCTTGAAATCAGACTAACGGGTTTAATTAAAGGATTCAACGAATCATTTGATCCTTCAAAAGTTACTACTATCGATACAGCTGTAGCAGCAACGATACTCAATCAACAAATTGAAATTAATAAGAATATTAAAATCTTAGAGCATTTTGCACAAAATGGTGAATTTGAAACAAGAGTAACAGCTATTCAATTGTTACAGAAAATATCTCGTGATTATCAAACTTATATGTCTAATAGTGCAAATTTAGATGAGAAGATAGATCCTGCTACTATCCAAGAATTATCCGCGCCTAAATCCAAAAGGAAAAACGTGCTTAAGCAATTGAAAGATAAAATATCTGGAAAAGACAAAGATAAAGAAAGAGAAAAGCGAATTGAAGCACTAACTCATGAATTAAGAGAAATTGATAAAAATCATGTTCACCTGAAAGAGAAAGTCAATCCTCCAGAACCTGCAGCTACACCGGAAGCAAAACCAATTAAGGCCCATAAACCCGGTGAACATGGCGGCGCTGAGTAGTACGTCACCCAACTTTAGGGCAAACTACGCTACTTGCTTCAAAGCCATCGCTATCTCGATTATAATTTTACTTGTTGCCATTATTTCGCAGTAATTTGTGCAGAGCCCTGTAATGAATCATCAATTAATTAAGCTAGAATCCCAGCGTTTACACTTTCGGCCCTTTACCCTAAAAGATGCACCAAGCGTTCATCATTTTCTTCAGGAAAAAGAGATAGCAGATAATACGCTAAGTATTCCTTATCCCTATCTTGAGGGAATGGCACAAGAATGGATCAAAGCGCATCCGGCACATCTTGCTTTGGGTGAATATAAATTTGCTGTTATCTTAAAAGAAAATAACGCGCTTATCGGTGCTATAGAAATAGCGGTCACTGAAGAGTTTTTCCATGGGGGATTAGGTTATTGGATTGGAAAACCATTCTGGGGTAGGGGCTATGGAACCGAAGCAGTAGCCAGGATCATCCAATATGGTTTTGAGGATTTAGGGCTGCATCGTATTTTTGCAAATCACTTTACATTCAACAAGACATCCAGTCGGATTATGGTTAAAAATAGGATGCAACAAGAAGGCACTTTGCGCGAACATATTTACAAAAATGGGACATTTCACGATATTGAAATGAAGGCTATTTTAAAATCTGAATGGGCATTATAAGCAGATTGAGAATATCGTAACGATATTCTCAATCTACAATCACAAATTTTAGTCTATTTTAAAACGTTTCTTGGTTTGTTCATCAGTTGAACTTTGTGCAGCTGCTGCTCTCATTTGAGCTAAAGCTATAATACGATCATCTCTTTGTGCGATTAACTGATTAAGCAATGTGCTTGTGCTATGTAAATGACGTTGGCGTCTGGCTTCCAATTCATCTCTTTGCTCTTGAGTCATATTATCTTTCAATCTTTGTAGTGCAAGCATTCAACTATCCCCTAATTCGGTTAATTAAAATGAATGCTATATAATGCCTTATTTTCAAGTTGCCAATCTAGCTTTATACGCTGAACGGTTATGTTTAGCTGATAAAGGCATTATTTGTCTTGATTGCTTTCCTTCGTAACGGGACCTGAAGCATCTGATTTAATGCCAAAATCTAAGCGATGGTTAGGATCGGCAGCAGGGTCTGTAATACTATATTTTTGACGATAGGCATTCACATCACTATCTGCGATATCGCGCTCATAACACAGTATACGTCCACGAGTTTGAAAGTATTCACTGTCATCGCCGCATGGTTTTCCTTTTTTATCCATACTAAAAGGACAAGGACATTCACCTTCATAGGACTTTAACATGCCGGCGAGAATATTTTGCTTTATCTCTTTATCTGTCATTGGTTTCATCTCACCAAAAGCATATGCGTTTGGTAAAATACCGATTAGCATTAATGTTATTACGATTTTAGCGTTCATATTCTACAAGCTCCATACCAGTATTTAGTTTTAATACCCTTCTTTTTTTGTTTTATCCCAAGGTAATTTTGGTGCGTCAATATTGTTATCAATACGAAATTGTTTTAATTCTTGATCTGAGATATCACCAGGATAGCATTTAATCTCTCCTGGATTTTGATTATATGCACTGTTCTCACCACATTTATTGCCGTTTTTATCATTATGATAAGGACATGGACATTCCCCTTGAAACGAACTGATGTTGCCGTTAATAATTAACTGCCTTACATCCCCATCTTTTAATGGTTTGGTCTCAGATTCAGCGAAGGCTGCGGTAGATACACCGAGCATGACAAAAATTAGTGCTAATGGTTGTAGTTTCATAATAACAATATGGCTCCGTACTGGATTTCTTTATGGTGGTGTAAAAAAGTTACTATCGTTATTGATTATTTATCTTTTATTCTATAGATAAACTTAACACAAAATGAATAGGGAATATTTTCAGTAGGTATAAAATCAAAATGGGAAGATTACTCAAACCAGTTTGATTTTAGACGAGGCGACAAGCTCTCGCGCAATAGGAGTGTACATCTTAGTACATGACTGTTGCGAGATGAGCGCAGTCAACGAAGTATAAAATCAAAATGGGAAGATTAAATTAAGCGGTTTCCCAACCAAAGGGTAGTACTTTGGCAATATTGCTTTGATTTAACTTTAACATTAATAGTCTATCTACACCCAAAGCAACCCCTGCGCAAGGTGGAAGACCTGCCTCTAATGCCGCCAGTAAAGCTTCATCAATGGGCACTGACTTAAGATTTAAGGCTTTACGTTTTTCAATATCTTTTTCAAAACGCGTTCGAAGTTCGCAAGCACTTCCCAATTCATTGTAACCATTGGCCAACTCTATGCCCCGATAATAAAACTCAAAACGTTCCCCTACTTCAAATGAAGCACCCTCATTTACTTTACGAATTTTGGCTAGACTTGCTTGTGAAGCAGGAAAATCGATAATTACCGTCGGTTGACTTTGCCCTAAGAAAGGTTCAATACCATGACTTATGAGTAAATCCAACCAACCATCTTTATCCATATCGGACAAATCTTTAGCCCAAGGAAATTTTTGAGCAATATTTTGCAGTTGCTGTGCGGTAGCTATATGCGGTTGAATATCAAAATATTGTTCAAACAATGCTTGATACGTTATCACTGTCGCAGGTTTGGTTCCCAATAAAGTTTGGAATAAAGCGTCTACTTCTTGGATTAACTGGTGATGATCCCAATGCGTGCGATACCACTCTAACATGGTAAATTCTGGATTATGGCGGGAACCCACTTCTTCTAACCGAAATGCTTTGCCTAAGTAGTAGATAGAACCACTACCATTGGCCAACAAGCGCTTCATCGCATATTCTGGGGATGTTTGTAAAAAACGATCTCCAAAAGAAAAAGAAGCAAGATGTGGCGCCGTTACTGTGCTTTTGCTAAGTAACGGCGTATCCACTTCCATCACGCCACGTTCTTCAAAAAAGTTGCGGATGGATTTCAGAAAGGCTGCACGAGCCTGTAAAACTTCAATTGATGCTGTTGATTGCCACATTATTTCACGCGTGAAACGTATTCACCTGTACGTGTATCAACTTTGATGCTTTCACCAATGGTTAAGAATAAAGGCACCCGTACGACTGCACCTGTTTCCAAAGTAGCAGGCTTAGTACCACCACCTGAGGTGTCGCCTCTTAAGCCAGGATCAGTATCTGTGATAGTTAAAACAACAAAATTAGGAGGCATCACAAGTAAAGGCTGTCCGTTCCATAATGTCACAACACAAACATCTTGTTCTTTTAACCATTTAGCAGCATCGCCCACGGTTGTGGCATTCATTTCATGCTGCTCAAAGGATTCACCCATCATAAAGTGCCAATGTACCCCGTCGTTGTAAAGATATTGCATCTCAACATCGATGACATCTGCTGCTTCGACCGTTTCGCCAGATTTGAAGGTTTTTTCTAAAACGCGCCCCGTTTTTAAGTTGCGAAACTTAACTCGATTAAACGCTTGGCCTTTTCCGGGTTTGACGTACTCATTTTCGATGATGGTGCACGGATCCCCCTCATACATGATTTTTATACCGCTTTTAAATTCATTCGTACTATAAGTTGCCATATGTCACCATGGATTATGTTATTTTTTTGTGTATGATTGCCTGTCCTAGTAAACGTTTGAACCTGAGAACAGCAATGTCCGCGATCATACCGCAACCTGTCCTTACACAACAGTCACAAACATGGCAACAAGCCATTAGCGAGATGATCACCGATCCAATGGTCCTTTTAACTGCCTTGGACCTCAATCCTGACCAAATTTCTTGGCAATGGGATAAAAGCTTTCCACTACGAGTAACAATGAGCTTCATTTCCCGAATGGAAAAAAGAAATCCAAATGATCCGTTGCTGAAACAAGTGCTATCTCTAAGAACAGAAAGTCAGTTAGATAATAATTATTCTTGTGATCCGCTCAAAGAGTCTGAATACAATCCGGTGCCCGGTTTACTTCATAAATTTCCTAGCCGGGTCTTACTTACCTTTACTTCTAGTTGTGCAATACATTGCCGTTATTGTTTTAGGCGACATTTTCCATACCAAAATAACAATCCAGGACGAAAAGGATGGCAAGGGGCGTTAGAATATATAGCAGCTCATCCTGAAATTGTTGAAGTGATTTTAAGTGGTGGCGATCCCTTAATGGCACTTGATGAGACCATCCATTTATTTTTAAAGCAACTTGCAGATATATCTCATGTTCGGTTGCTTCGAATTCATACCAGATTGCCCGTGGTGATCCCACAACGGATCTGTCAAAGTTTACTTAAGATGTTGAGTGATTCTCGATTTGAGGTGGTGATGGTTTA
The DNA here is from genome assembly GCA_963829835.1 of uncultured Pseudomonadota bacterium. GTDB lineage: Bacteria > Pseudomonadota > Gammaproteobacteria > Berkiellales > Berkiellaceae > Berkiella. Next base: position 1,441,561 of record CAWHKC010000004.1, on the reverse strand, counting down.
TCATATCAATCATCCTAATGAAATCATTCCTGCAATCGCACAAGGCGTTACACGTTTAAAACAACATGGTGTCACTGTCTTGAACCAAAGTGTTTTATTAAAAGATGTTAATGATGATTCTGAAATCTTAAAAAAATTATCTTTCGATTTATTTAGTGCTGGGATTTTACCTTATTACGTCAATATTCTCGATCCCGTACAGGGCGCCAGCCATTTCTTTGTAGAACAAGCCAAAGCAAAACGAATACAACAAGACCTAAGAGAACATCTTCCTGGCTATCTTGTGCCTAAATTTGTTCAAGAAATACCCCATCAATTAAGCAAAACAGCCCTCGATCTTGTCTAACGTAGGGTGGGCAAAGCTTTTAGCGTGCCCACCAATACTAACCTAAGAAAGGTGGGCACGCTAAAAGCTTTGCCCACCCTACTCCTGCACATATTTTCATATAAAGGGTCAAGTTTATTAGCTTTTATCCGATCTTTTAACAATAACTTTTTAATAGATATGTACCAAAATGATCTATATTAAAGGAAAAACTGGCCTTACACTGCCAAAACAGACAGGGGATATGTCTAAAAAGCGTGAAATGACGCCTAAAGCCATTGAACAATGGCGCAGTCAACTTCCCTTATCTGATAACGCAGCAAGTGCTAAATCAATGTACTTTACATTGCTTGATAGCCATCAAGCTCCTATTTCATACAAAGAGCGATTTGAAATTTTATCCCTTTTACGTCCAACACTGCGTTATATTTGTCAATCTTTACAAAAATTTTATGATTCACAAGAAGTGTTAACGCATCAACAACGACCCATTGCCGATTTAGAAAATTCGATGAATTTTGAAATGCTCAATAGTTATAAACTTGTTATCGAAGAAGCTTATAATCAATTTTTCAGTGACAATCTCATTATCATATCCTCATTTCAAAATGCTCTATCACTTTGCACCAAAATAATATTTAATGCTTACGAGCAGCATCGTCCAGCCCCAGAGGGAATTTGGCTTGAACTACATACCATTTATAAGTTGGCTGAAACTAAACATATTGCTCATAAATCACTTAAAAAATATTTAACCTGGCAATGTCGCTTTAATACTCTCGCTGATATTTACAAACATTGTTTGCTATTTTCTTTAGCAAATCCTAATCACTTACGCCGTGCTCAAATTATTCAATTATTGTATGCAATAGAATCATGGGCTCCTTTATTACAAATTAAAACTGAAGATAGCAATGATTCCTGTTTATTTATTGTTGATCCACACCAAGATTCACCACCAAGATATTCCGGTCTTTATGAAAAACCTCCTTTTGAAGGTTATTTTTTAAACTTAGAACATATCAACGATCGTCTTTCAAAATTACTTACCGCGCATATAAATGGTAACGAAAAAACGGCAAAGCAATTTTCATCTTCTGAATTTGCTTTGTCTGTTCCTTATGTTGAATCAATTCTCGATGCTTGGATAAGTTTAAGAGAAAGAGCTCATAAGCGAATAGGAACAAAAGGATTTATCAGTGTTAGCCTTGGGATTTCTGCATGTCATTGGTTTGTTCAACATCAAACAATTGATGCTAGTGAAGGCGAACCTGATACAGTGAATATTGATCTTAATATAGACAGTTTGCCACAAATTAAATCTCATTCAGAAAATGTTATTCCTAAACATGAAAAATATCTATGTGAACTCATCAACCAAAGCGAGAAAGGATATTGCCTTAAATGGCCAGATGATGTTCCATCCCAGCTGCAAACAGGTGAAATTATTGGCTTAGAAATTGAGAGTGAATCTAAAGCTAAATTATGGTCCATAGGCACGATTCGTTGGCTTAAAAACGAATCCGATCATAGCATCTTGATTGGAGTTGAATTATTAAGCGAGGAGGCATTAGCCGTTGAGACGCAATTAGCAGATACAACTTCACATTATTCAATATCCACCTTGGTTTTTCCCGAAATACCTGAACATCAAATACCGATGAGACTTATCGCACCGCTATTACCATTTAAAATTGGCAATGAGATTGAAATAGAATACAACAGCCATTCCTATTGTGCCACTTTACAAAAAATTTACAGTGCTACTGCCAGTTATCAAGAATTTGGACTCCACTTCGCATATGAAGCACTGGAATTTCCTCAACGAAAGGCCTCTGTTTCCCAAGGGAAAACACAATCTGGCAATTAAGCCGCCTTCACCAAAATTCGAAAGATTTTAGATAATCTAGCCTAATTCCAAGACCAGCGTAAGGTCACCGCATATCTTCAAGCATTCTCTTTTGTTAAATTAGGACTCCCAACTTAATGAGCTCTTGAGGCAAGAATGCGTGTATTAACCCGATCTGAATGTGAAATGACTTCAGGAAGTGCTTTCATTGAAGGCTTCATCATTGATGACTTTATTGTAGGGGGCGCAGTTGTAGGCTTTGTTGGAGCAATGGTTCTTGGTGTGTATGCTCCTTCTTTTTACAAAGACGGTGAGATTATTTCTTTTAAGCATGCCGTGACTTGCACAATAGGAACAGCTCGCTATGGTGCAATCGCCGGCATCATCCCAGAAGTTATATATACTGGCTATAAGTTATACAATAAATTTTTCTAATCGTGTCGCATTGGTAAAACCTTTGGGTAATTTTTGGCCGCGCTTTCCACGTTCACCTAGGTATTGATCAAGCTCTCTTGGCTTTAATGTCAACTGTTTGCGTCCGGCATGAACAACGATACTATCCTTGTGTGTGAAGGTGATAATAGAAATAATCAACTCTTGCTCAGATTTATCTTTTGCAGTGGCAATTTGTAATATCCTGTTGCCTTTGCCTTTTGACATTTCAGGAAAATCAGCAATATCAACCACCAACATGCGCCCTTCATTTGTTAATATCGCAGCGCGCTTATCTTGATTTGATACTAAAACTGGCATCAATGCTTTTGCATCACTTGGTACTTTTAACAAAGCTTTACCACTACGATTTTTAGTTGCCAAGTCATCCATTTTGGCTATAAATCCATAACCCATATCTGACATGAGGATCACTTTATCTTCGCTTTCACCTACCATCATACCAACAAAGGTCGCGCCTAACTCAGGCTTTAACTTAGCAGTAAGCGGTTCGCCTTGGCCACGCGCCGATGGTAATGTGCTTGCCAATAAACAATAGCTTCTTCCCATAGAGTCAAGGAAATAGATCTGTTCATTACTCTTGCCACGCAATTGCATAAAGAATCCATCGCCAGCTTTATAACTTAAATCGGCACCGATCACTTCATGACCTTTCGCTGCTCTAATCCAACCCATGTTCGATAATACAATTGTCACAGGCTCTGTTGGTGCTCTATCAATATCCTTTAATACTTGGGCTTGTTCGCGAACAACTATGGGAGAGCGACGCGCATCACCATATTTTTCGACATCTTGCTCTAATTCTTTTTTAACTAAACTCTTTAGTTTGGTTTCAGAATCTAAAGTTTGTTGCAATTTGTCTCGCTCTTGCGCTAATTCCTTTTGTTCGCCACGAATTTTTTGTTCTTCAAGCTTTGCTAAATGACGAAGCTTTAAGTCTAAAATAGCTTCCGCTTGAATGTCAGACAAACCATAGCGTTTCATTAAGACTGCTTTTGGATTATCTTCATGACGAATAATATGAATAACTTCATCAATATTTAAAAAAGCGATGAGCAAACCATCTAATATATGTAAACGTGCTAGTACTTTTTCTAATTGATAGGTTAAGCGCTTGCGTACTGTTAGGGTGCGAAAAACGAGCCATTCTTGTAATAGATCTAATAAACTTTTGACTTGAGGACGGTTATTCAAACCGATTACATTCATATTAACCCGATAGCTTCTTTCCAAATCAGTCGTCGCAAATAAATGCAGAAGTAAAGCTTCTTTATCTATACGATTAGAACGTGGTTCAATCACTAATCTGGTCGGATTTTCATGATCGGATTCATCACGCAAATCAGCTACCATCGGTAATTTTTTTGCTTGCATTTGAGCAGCAATTTGTTCAAGTACTTTCGCGCCTGAAACCTGATGTGGTAATGCAGTGATAACGATATCGCTATCTTCATAAGTGACCTGGGCGCGCATTTTCAAGGTGCCCTGTCCTGTGCGATACATTTTTTGGAGATCTTCTCTTGAAGTTATAATTTCTGCATCGGTGGGAAAATCCGGCCCAGGAATATGCTCCATTATTTCTTCTATTGTTGCCTTTGGCTTTTTTAATAGATGAATACACGCATTAGCGACTTCAGTGAGATTATGCGGAGGAATGTCTGTTGCCATACCCACGGCAATTCCAGTTGTGCCATTGAGTAATAAGGTGGGTAGACGAGCAGGTAATATTTTGGGCTCATCTAATGTACCATCAAAATTGGGGATCCAATCAACAGTCCCTAATCCCAGCTCTGATAAAAAAATCTCACTAAATTTTGAAAGTCTCGATTCGGTGTAACGCATCGCGGCAAAAGATTTGGGATCATCAGGTGATCCCCAGTTACCTTGGCCATCTATCAATGGATATCGATAAGAAAATGGTTGAGCTAACAAAACCATCGCTTCATAACAGGCACTATCGCCATGTGGATGGAATTTACCTAAAACGTCACCCACTGTACGTGCCGATTTTTTATATTTGGCTAAGGCATGTAATCCCAATTCAGACATAGCGTAGATAATGCGTCGCTGAACTGGCTTCAAACCATCAGCAATATGTGGCAAAGCTCTATCCATGATGACGTACATGGAATAATCAAGATATGCTTTTTCAGTAAACGTTTCGATGGGTTGGCGTTCTACGCCTTCAAACACCATCACGGTAGACTCACTCATTCAAAACTCCAATTGCTGAATTCTTAAAGCTTCTTACAGAATCGCCAAATCCCCTTTATCTTCTAACCATTGACGACGATCAGAAGAGCGCTTTTTAGCTAATAACATATCAAGCATTGCATTTGCTTTAGTTGGATCAGGAATATGCAATTGCAAAAGACGTCTGGTGTCTCTGGCCATTGTCGTTTCACGCAATTGGATAGGATTCATTTCACCTAAACCTTTAAAGCGTTGCACGTTCACTTTTCCTTTTTTCTTTTCCGCTTTGATTCTGTCTAATACACCCTCTTTTTCTTCATCATCTAGGGCATAATAAACATCTTTACCAATATCGATTCGATAAAGCGGTGGGCATGCCACAAAAACATGTCCTTTTTCTACTAAAGCTGGGAAATGCTTTAAAAATAAAGCACACAACAACGTTGCGATATGAAGACCATCAGAATCGGCGTCCGCTAAGATACAAATTTTACCATAGCGTAATTTACTTAAATCAGTTTCACCAGGATCAAGACCAATGGCCACTGCGATATCATGTACTTCTTGAGAAGCAAGTAGCTCATTACTATCAACTTCCCAAGTATTGAGAATTTTACCACGCAATGGCATCACGGCTTGATATTCTCTATCGCGTGCTTGCTTGGCAGAGCCACCCGCAGAATCACCCTCTACTAAAAATAATTCGCCTTGGAGAGGATCTCCGCTTGAACAGTCGGCTAATTTTCCAGGAAGGGCCGGACCTTGAGTCAATTTCTTTCGAGCAACCATTTTGCCTTGACGAAGACGACTTTGCGCGATACTGATGACTATTTGAGCAAGTTGCTCGCCCAGTTCTACATATTGATGCAACCATAAGCTAAAAGCATCTTTAACCACGCCAGAAACAAATGCCGCGGATTGTCTGGATGAAAGACGTTCTTTGGTTTGACCAGAAAATTGAGCATCCCGCATTTTCACAGACAAAACATAGCTACAACGCTCCCAAACATCTTCAGGGGTGAGCTTCACGCCGCGTGGTAATAAATTACGGCGTTCACAAAATTCCCGCATGGCTTCTAACAAGCCCGAGCGCAACCCATTAACATGGGTACCCCCTTGCGCTGTGGGAATTAAATTGACATAGCTTTCAGCAAGCACTTCCCCCCCCTCAGGCAACCACATCACTGCCCAAGCTGCCGTTTCGGCTTCACTTTCAAAATTACCTTCAAAGGGGACTTCAGGTAAGCAAACCATGTTTTGACAACTTTCACGCAAATAAGCAGATAAACCTTCCGCATAGTGCCAAGTTTGGGTCGTGCCTTCGCTCTCATCAATAAAGTTGACTGTTAACCCAGGACATAAAACTGCTTTTGCTTTGAGAACATGCGTTAATTTTGGAATAGCAAATTTTGGGTGATCAAAATACTTGGGATCAGGCCAAAATCGAATAACTGTTCCCGTTTGCTTCTTTGCTGCAGACCCTGTGGCTTTAAGTTTAGTTTGGGTTTCACCATCTTTAAAAGACATTTCATATTGTTTGCCATCGCGAAAAACGGTGACTTCTAGTTTTTTTGACAAGGCGTTAACCACTGAGACCCCTACTCCGTGTAAGCCCCCAGCAAATTCGTAACTCTTGTTTGAGAATTTTGCACCCGCATGCAAACGAGTTAAAATGAGCTCAACCCCAGTAAGCTTTTCTTCAGGATGCACATCAACAGGCATACCGCGTCCATCATCTTTGACAGACAATGAACCATCCTTATGCACTGTGACGGTGATTTCGGTTGTATGCCCAGCTAAGGCTTCATCGACACTGTTATCAATGACTTCCTGTGCCAGATGATTTGGACGAGTGGTATCAGTATACATTCCAGGTCGTTTACGAACCGGATCTAATCCACTTAAGACTTCAATTGCGTCTGCGTTATAAGCTTGTTTTGCCATATTTATTAGTACTATGCTTCAAAATTAAAATTAAATTAAACCTAAATCGTTAAAAAATCATGACCATTTTTCAAGTTCAAAGCAAGCCATTGCAAAGCGATGACTGTCGATGAACTCGTTATCAGACTTCCTGCTTCAAAGAAAGATAACACATCTTTCATATTCAAAACGTGTACTTTTATATCTTCATTTTCTTTCCCAACGCCATGAATACCCCCTATGCCAGTTGAGTCAACGATGCCACAAAACAATGTTGTCTTTTCGGCGAAACCGCCCGGGGTATTATAAAACTCCCCAATTTTTAACAATTGCTTTATGTTGCACCCCGCCTCCTCGACGGCTTCACGCATCACGGTATCTTCAGGCTTCTCATTTGGTTCTAATAATCCCGCGACAATTTCAAGTAACCATGGACTAGGTGAACCTTCCTTTTTTATAAGACCAACCCGGAATTGTTCAATTAAAATTAACTTTTGTAACAAAGGATCAACCAAAAGGACAGCTGCAGCGTCACTATGATGCACTTGTTCTCGTTGTAACCAAGGGCTCCATTCTCCTGAAAAACAACGATGACGTAATTGTAGCTGTTGAACTTTGAAAAATCCTTTATGAACATAGTCAATTGACTTTATTTCTATCCCATCATGTTGCCATGATGGAAGCCAAACTGGAATTGCCATCGAATATAACCCTAGAACCCAAGCACACCTATAGTGGAGACCAAGTCTACCGATGGTACTCCCAATTGACAATTTGAAATTAACCTCACCTTGGCAGGTTTGTTGAGCTAAGAAATATGGTAGGATGCGGGCTTAATCATTTCTTAATTATTAATTTATAAAACTATCTTGGAAAGTAATAATGAACTTTCAAATGGCTCGCTCCAATATGGTTGCACAACAAGTGCGCCCTTGGCATGTTGTCAGCGAAAATGTACTGACTGCCATGATGCAAGTACCGCGCGAAAATTTCGTCCCGCTTGCCTTCCATAATCTCGCCTACAGTGACACGGATATTCCTTTAAGTGAAGGGCAAACGATGTTATCTCCGAAGGTGGTTGGCAGAGCACTACAATCTTTGGTCTTAACGGGGCAAGAAAAAGTTTTAGAAGTGGGCACCGGAACAGGTTATGTAACTGCCTGCCTATCAAAGCTTGTAGAAGAAGTTATTAGTGTTGAAATCCAACCAACTCTTCTTGCTCAAGCCGAAATTAACTTAAGAGCATTGCAAGTGCGTAACTTAACGTTAACGCAAGGGGATGCAGTCCTTGGTTACGAAGATAATGCGCCTTTCGATGCTATTTTTGTAACAGGCTCTTATCCACTAGGTGTGCCACAAAAAATCTGTGAGCAATTAAAAATCAAAGGAAGGCTTTTTGCGATCACAGGGCTGGCCCCCACTATGCGGGCTGTCTTGATTGAACGTCATGGAAAAAATGATTACACCACTAATGCACTTTTTGAAACGGTTGTACCTGCTTTAATACATGCTCCACAACCCAAACAATTTCAATTTTAGAACAAGGTGAAGTATGGGTTCGTTTCGTTCTTATTTATTCTTTTTATTATGTTGGACTGCCCCGCTTTCTGCTGAAAACTTAACGCAAGTTTATCGATTAGCTGTGCAAAATGATCCGACATTACAACAAGCTTATGCTGTTTTACAGGCTAATAACCAAGCGTTGCCATTAGCCATTTCGCAAATGGTACCCAACATATCGGCAAGTTATCAGACAACAGGCACACAAGCGTCCCAAGCAAGTCCAAATCCCTTTGTTGAGAATGGGGGCTTTAACTCTCAAGCTTATGGCATTACTTTGACTCAACCTATTTATCACCCTGAACATTGGTCACAACTTGAACGTTCAGTCCATATCGTTAAAGGAGCTGAAGCAACTTATTTAAGTGCTGCTCAAACACTCATTGTTCAAGTAGCGCAACAGTATTTTAACATCTTAGGCAGTATCGATGATTTAGATTATGCCAAAGGGCAGGTAAAAGCCTTTTCACGTGAATATGAACAAGCCAAACAACGCTTTGATGTAGGCTTGATTGCGATAACTGACGTTGAAACCGCTAAAGCGCGTTATGATAATGCGGTAGCGACCGAAATTTCAGCAAAAAACGAAGTGGCTAATCAGTATGAACAATTAAGAGAAATTGTTGGTCGACCCATAAAAGAAGTGGCTATTTTCCCTATCAGTAAATCGTTGTCTCTTCTGCCACCTTCTCCTAATCAACAAGAAAAATGGGTGGAAACGGCACATCTGTATAATCTGAATGTGATCGCCGCTAAAGAAAATGCTATTCAATTAAAAGCCGCCATCGGCACACAAGTGGCAGGACATTTTCCAAGAGTGGATATCCAAGGTAATCTTGAACGTCAAAAAACGCCTAATCCTTTTTCAGACTTGGTTTATAGCAAGAGTGTCTCTTTAAATGTTTCATTACCCATTTTTTCAGGCGGGAGTGTTGTTTTTCGCACCAGAGAAGCCGCTGCGCGTTATGATGAAGCCATGCAAATACTGGAAGAACAACGACGTTCTGCTGATGGCAACACAAGAGAAGCTTATCGAGGCGTATTAACCGCTATCAGCCGGGTTGAAGCTTTGGCTCAAGCAGTTGTTTCAAGCGAGAGCTCATTAAAAGCAACCAAAGCGGCTTATGAGGTTGGCACACGAACCATCGTTGATGTGCTTAACGCCGAAACCCAACTGCTCAATGCACAACGCGAACATTCTAAAGCCCGCTATGATTATCTGATGCAAGGATTGATATTAAAGCAGCAGGCGGGAACGTTAGCTTCTGATGATTTATATGCGGTGTGTGCTTTGATTACGGATAAAAGCGCTGTTTAATTCTTTCTTTCCCCTCTCCTTTTGGGAGAGGGTTAGGGTGAGGGGTGTTAGTTAGCGCAAACGATATTTCAGGACCTGTCAATTTTTTTAAGAATAGTAATAGCTGCATCAATATCCTGACGAGTGATGTCTAAGTGCGTGACTGCACGAAAACGATTTTCTCCAACTTGAGAAAATCGCAAACCATTTTTGATACAAGTTTGATTGAATTGGTCTGCTTTAATGTATTTTCCATCCCATCTAAAAAATACCATATTTGTCGAAGGTGTTTCATTTTCCACTTGAACAGTAGTGATTTCTTCACTCATGCAGTGTGCAAGATAGCTTGCGTTATCGTGATCTTCCTGAAGACGCTCAATGTTATTTTCTAAAGCATAAATCCCAGCCGCAGCCAGTATACCGCTTTGTCGCATTGCGCCGCCCCATAACTGTTTTAATCGACGTACTTTATCATAATGAATATTACTGAAAACAAGCAATGCCCCAAATGGACAACCTAGTCCTTTTGATAAACATAGTGTAATAGTGTCAAAGCCGTCTGTGATCTCTCGTGGTTTAAGATTTAATTTTACAGCTGCATTAAATAATCGTGCTCCGTCTAGGTGCGCCTTAAGCTTTAAATCTTTAGCCTTCTCTAAAACCGCTTTAATGTTTGCCAATTCCCATGCAACGCCGCCGCCTAAATTAGTCGTATTTTCTATGCTCAATAACGTCGAACGTGGATAATGAGGTCCTTTTGACCAACGATAAGCTGCAGACAATTGTTCAGCATTAAAAAGACCGTTTTTAGTTGAAATTGGCCGAGCCATAACGCCAGAATGAATTGCTATCCCCCCTGTTTCAGAAGTAAACAAATGCGCATTTTCGGCAGCGAGCAATTCGTCTCCTGGCTCTGTTAATATACGGATAGCAATTTCATTGGCCATAGTAGCGGAGGTGAAAAACATCGATGCCTCGAACCCCAACATCTGTGCTACCATTTCTTCTAAACGCTTAGTTGTTGGATCTTCGCCTTTTTGTTCATCACCTAATTGTGCATTGATCATTTCCTTTTTCATTGAATCGGAAGGACGCGTCACAGTATCACTAAATAAATCAATACCTTTAAACATAAATAAGTCCTATATGTTCAAGAAACAGATCTAAAGGGGGAGGGAATGAGAAGGTCTTTGCCAAATCACATCTATCAGATTCAACAATTTATCTAACGCGCCTTTGTTCTCTTCGACAACGGTTCTTGCTAAGTTACCCTGCATCTGACGTAATTGAGAATTCTCAAGCAATAAAGCTAGAGCATCTTTCAAAGCGTTTTCATCTTGCACAATCGTTGCGCCTTTGGCGCTGACCAACATATCGCTGATGGCAACAAAATTAAACAATTGCGGCCCAGTCAATACAGGTAGCCCAAGCGCAGCTGGCTCAAGTAAGTTATGGCCGCCAACAGGCACAAAACTCCCACCCACAAATGCCACATCACTTGCTGCATAAAATAAAGGCATTTCGCCCATGGTATCGCCTAAAAAGATATCCATGTCATCCGTTGCTGGCTGCTTTTGGCTACGTCTTACAACTTTAAAACCACGCTCAACACACAAATTGGCGACTTTATTAAACCGATCAGGATGTCTTGGCACTAAAAATAATAATAACTGGGGAAAACGTTGTTTTAGCGCTTGATAAACATTCATCACCAGGGATTCTTCCCCTTCATGCGTACTTGCTGCTATCCAGATTAACCTTGAGCTGCCTAATTCTTGTCGTAATTCTAAACCTGCTTCTTGCAAATAATTAGGTAATTGTAAATCGAATTTAATATTACCTGTTTCGCAAATATGTTCAGGCGCTATGCCTAAATGTTGAAAACGTTTGGCATCGATTGTACTTTGCGCAGCCACTGTGCAAATGGGACGTACCATTTGGCGCATAAAATGTCCAAGCCATCGATAGCGCCTGGCTGAAATCGGAGACAAGCGACCATTGGCTATTAACACTGGCAATTGTCGTTGATGACAAGCTTGCAATAAGTTTGGCCACAATTCTGTTTCCATCAGTACCAATAATTTGGGTTTGATCCGCTGGAAAAATGGTTTCAATGTCCATGGCAAATCATATGGAAGATAACAATGAAAAATTTGCTTTCCCAACATATCCTTAAACGCCGCCTGGACTCGCTCTGAGCCCGTTGGGGTAGTCGTTGTCATTAAGATGGGGGTATTGGGATAGGCCGCACGAATACGATGAATCAGAGGTATAGCAGATACGGCTTCACCAACGGAAACAGCATGTACCCATAAAACGTCTTCCAAAGGAGGTAAGGGGATATGCCCTAATCGCTCTAGCCAACGTCGTCGATAGCCTTTAAACCTTAGACTTCTAACCCATAAACGAAGAAACACATACGGTAACATACAAGTAAAAACCGCACTATAAAACCACCGCGCACATCGCCAAATCATGCTAACTATATCCTCTTCTATTTCTTCAGACCCTCACCCTCACCCTCTCCCACAAGGGGGAGAGGGGATCAGAAAGAGAGCCTGGGAGAGATCCTCCTCTTTTCCCCTCTCCCCCTTGTGGGAGAGGGCTAGGGTGAGGGGAATCCTAATCTTAAAAGCTGGCTCATTTTAACTCTTTTTGAGTTAAAAATCCGAGTCACATTTCTCATATAGGCTTAAATCCGATATTATTTCTGTATTAAAAATCAATTAAAATATGTTAGATGTCAAAATTAACCGTAATCGTCGTCACCAAAAATGAAGCACATAATATAGCTGACTGCTTACACTCGGTATCTTTTGCCGATGAAATTATCGTTTTTGATTCCGGTAGCACCGATGGTACACCGGATATATGCAGAAAGTTCACAGCCAATGTCACCATTACCCCTGATTGGCCAGGTGATGGGCCGCAAAAAAACAGGGCACTGGCACAAGCAACCAGTGAATGGATCTTATGTCTGGATGCTGATGAACGAGTCAGCTTGGAGCTAGCCAAGGAAATCCAAACAACAATTGCTAAAACTGTGCACTGCGCATTTGATATCCCTTATCAATCAACCTACTGTGGAAAAATGATCCGCTTTGGAGATTGGAAGGGTGAATCGCATGTTCGATTATTTTTGAAAGATAAAGCGCGTTTTACAGATAATATCGTCCATTGCCATCTTAACGTGAAGGGCAGTATTGGGAAATTAAAAAACCCCATTATTCATCATCCCTTTCATCATCTTGGCACAATGCTCCATAAACTAAATGATTACTCTAGCCAAAGCGCAAAAGCATTATATGCCAGCGGGCGGAGATCTTCACTTTGCACTGCCCTATTAAGAAGCCTTTGGGCATTCTTGCGTGGCTACTTATTAAAGTGCGGCTTTCTCGATGGCAGAGAGGGGTTTTTACTTGCTGTCAGTAATGCCCAAGGAACTTATTATCGTTATTTAAAACTAATGTATTTGTGTGAAACGCAAAAGCAAGGTGAGTCTTGAAATTAAATACGCGCGTTATCACGCTCATGTTTCATCGGGTGAATGATGCAAGTTTAGGATATGATCCCGAACTCTTTGCCAAATATTTAGATTACCTGGTAAAACATTTCCCAATTGTTGTTCCAGGTGAAACATTACCTGATGCGAAAGTTGCCATTTGCTTAACTTTTGATGACGCTTATTATGATTTTTACCACAATGTATATCCCTTATTAATCAAACATCAAGTCAAAGCGTTACTTGCTGTCCCCGTAAAATATATCGTTGATAAAACAAATGTTGATGCCAGGATTAGACTTCAAGTACCCTATGTTCAAGGGATGGAAAATCCTTATTATAAAGATAAAATCCCCTTTTGCACTTGGGAGGAACTTAATGAAATGTCACAAAGCGGACTGGTTGTGATGGCTTCACATGGATTTTCTCACCAAAATCTTGCCGATAGGAAATGCGATCTCTCTCAAGAAATAGTTTATTCTCAAAAAATATTGCAAGATCAATTACAAACACCTATCAAAAATTTTGTTTATCCTTATGGCTGCATGAATAATCAAGCACATCAACTGGTATGCCAATCCTATGATTATGGTATTCGTATTGGTAGTGCTCTTAATTTGGGCTGGGATCAAACCAGACAATTTATTTATCGTATTAACGCAGATCCCTTATGGACTAACTCAAAGCCCATTAGTAAAGCGCTAATTTGCAAACTAACATTAAAGTACTGGGGCAATCGATTAAGACTTAAATAAAACGCTCAAGGATGGGCAAACATTGAGAAAAAGAATAAAAGTCATTTTTTTACTGGCGTTATTATTGCTCTGTGGGCCATGTATGGCGTCCTTTCAAAGCTTTGTCTATGGCTCTCTCAGTTATGGCTTTGTGGATGGTTTTATTCAAACTCCTCGAGGCGGTTCTTTGGGCACAACCAGTTATCGCCGCCCTACGTTGGATGAATTGAATATCCATAAGGATAATTTCTATACATTCGGTGTAGGATTTATCCTGAACGATTATGCTGCCACTTTTAATTACAATCACTTTTCTCCCAAAGGTGAAACTCTTCTTACTCAAAACCTGATTACGCATGCTAATTTTATAGGTGTTGGTAATGTTTTCACATCAGAACTTGATCTAGAATTATTTTCTTTTGGTTTTGGAAAAAGTTTTCATTTGTTTCAGGATTGGGTATTAACGCCACTTTTGATTTTGAATGTGCTTAAATATCATTATGAATTTGATTCAGCTCTGTGTAACAGCTCACGTACTTTCAACGTTGTTGGATTTGATGCAGGGTTAAAAGCACAATATTTTTTTACAACGGCTTTTTCAACAGATATTCAAGTCGCCATCCCTATTCCTGGCTTTAACTTCACCGCAGGATCAATTGATATGGGTATCAATATGGCGTTTACTGTCAGCGATCACATAAGCGTTATCCCTCGCCTTGCGATTGGCATGCTTCGAATGGATTATAAAGATCATCAGGAAATTCCTAATCACATTCGTTATACGAATGCTCCTTTTGGGACGTTCGGAGTGATAGTCCATTTTCATTAGCAGGTTAAGCACTAGAGTATACACACCCATGCCTGTCGACCAAGGTTGACAACCGCAGTGTTGTCAAGTAAACTTGACAGTATCGTCAACCTAACCAGACGAATAGAATAAATGATTACAGATCAAGAACTTAAAGAAATATTAAGCGAATGGAGTTTCTGGGAAACAAAACCTAATGAAGGTGTTACTAGACAACTTGCACTTCCTAGACACCTCAGCAATGATCTTGCGCTTATCATACAAGGTGTTCGCCGAGGCGGTAAATCGACACTATTAACACAATTACCTAAACATTATAAATTACCATTAAAACAATGTTATTACTGTAATTTTGAAGATCCAAGGTTGCTAAATGAACTAAACCACTCACTGCTTAGTCGCATAATAAAGCTAGCCAGAAATGAAATTGCCCTTAATAAACCTTGTTATTTTTTCTTCGATGAAATCCAAAATGTCGTAGGATGGGAAAAATGGGTGCACACCCAATTAGATAGGCCAAATCAAAACTTTTACATTCTAACCGGTTCCAATTCTTGTTTACTTAGCGGAGAATTTGCAACCGCTTTAACTGGAAGACATATTTCTCTTGAATTATTTCCATTTTCTTTTGCTGAATATAAAACATTATTCCCTGAAAATAGCTTGGAAAATTATTTAATGTCTGGCGGATTTCCTCGCCCACTTACTTTTGAAAAACCTTATCAGCTATTGCAAGAATATTTTAATGATATTATCTTAAGAGATGTGCTCAAACGAGTTCACTCGCGCACACCAGACTCAATCAAACAAGTTGCTAAAATGACCTATGAAAGCTGTGGCTCAGAACTCAGCTATCGAAAAATAGCAGCCGTTACAGGTTTGACAGTGGATACCGTAAAATCCTACTTAGAAGCCTGCGAACAGGCCTATTTATTATTTGCTTGTCCTTATTTTGCCTTTTCAGAAAAAAAGCAAATGGCCAAACAAAAAAAATATTATCCGATTGATCCAGGCCTACGCCATGCTATCGTAAGTACAACAGGAAAAGATTTTGGAAAAAATCTAGAAATGCTGATCTATTTACGCTTAAAACAAACCCATGATCAAGTTGGGTATTGGCAAGAAATACATCAAGGGGAAGTCGATTTTGTCACTATGAAAGGACAAATAATAACTCCCTACCAAATTACTTGGGACACCCCTAAGCCTCGTCATGAAAAAGCCTTAAAGCACTTTTATGAAGCTTTCCCACAAGCAGGTGAAGCTGTTTTTATCACTCAAGAAAATGCGGCAGAATATTTGTAATGGCTGATTCGGTGCCATAAACTCAATAATTCAATGCCCGTATGCAGCGCCATGATGCACATCGGTATTGTTTTTTAAATTATGAAATGGTGGCACTAGCCATCCATAGTAGGCAGAAACAATGCCTGAAGGTAATAAATTAGAAATAAATCCTGCACCAGGATAATTAGAGGAATTAGCCCAGATATTAATGGGCACGTTTGGCGCATAAGCGGGCTGATAGCCTGGAAACAAGGTATTTGATTGCGCTGCAAAATCAACAGCAGTTTTATAAATGTTTTGTTGCGTATAGGGCTTGGGGAAAAATCCAAACCAACCATTTTGTAGCATGGCTAGGTAGGACCCAACGACTGGTGCGGCATAGGAAGTATTACCTGGATCCAATGAGTATTCAATCTGCCCGTGATTGAAATATTGTGGGTTGTTATGACAAATCGTAAAAACATTACTATTACCAGCATTTGCTTGAGCACAACTAATATCATAACTACTTGTTCGTGCAATACCACAAAATGAGGGTGCAGAAAGAACGTGAGATTGAGTGACAAAATTATAATTCGTGGGCGAAGTGGTATCTGGATCATTCCAAAGAGCAGCAAAACTAGAATAGCCTGCTACGTAGTTATCATCTGGTAAAATAATCCCTTGATTTTTTAAATAATTTAAATTGGCTTGACAAAGAGCAGACAGCTCTGGAGAGTTATAACTACCTAATCCCCCTGGTTTACCATCAAAATCATCCATTGCCGTAACTGCCAAAGCTCCTTGGGTGACTTGAGGAAAATTGTTTTCATTAATATTGCCACCAAAGCCAGGAAATCCATTGCCACCATTTAAAGTTATATTTAAATTACCTTGCATATCTGAGCCAATGTCACCCGCCGCCCAATAATGGTTACGGGAGTATTAAATTGAAAATAGCAAACACTGGCTTGTTGCTGAGATACTGGTGGGCCAAACAAAGTACCACACTGTTTATCTTCTAAAATATCAGTTATAAACTGTGAATTCCATGCCCCAACAATACCCATAATATTTTTATCTTCCCAATGCAGAGCGATCCAATCCATCGCAGGTCTAAAGAAAATAACTAAACCCGGATCGTCTACCATTTTAACTGAGATTATTTTCACGCCAGGTATCATGCCGACTGTACCAGATCCAGCGACATTATCCGCACCTATGATGCTTGTGATACCTGTCTCATGACCAATCCAATCCACAAGGGTTCTATCGACACCAGGAGGAAGAGGCTGAATATTATTTGGGCTAGCTTGGGTCGCATCAAAACCAGGCAAAACATGTTTTAAACCTGGTAATCCGCCATCAATTCCTGCTCCCATGATAGCAATGGCACCAAATTCATCCGGATCAATTTTAGGCACCCACCAATTGCCTTGAACGTCTTGGAAGGCGGCACCAATGCGCTGATTCATAATAGAAACTTGGTTTCCAGGTAAAACTTTTTGCCATTCGTGAGCAGTGTAATCATGGGTAACGGGTATAACCCTACAACTCTTAGGCAATACGGGATCTGTGGCTGCAATTGGTGGGGGTAATGAAGAATAAACAATTTCAGGTTTAGAATCATCAGGCCCTGTGAGCTTGCCATTAGAAAAATCATATACATCCCAATCATAGGTTTGATTCAATTGTGGTACATACATACCAAAATAATGTGAAACCGCAATATCGGATTGTACTACACAAACAGGTTTATCAAATTGATTAAATGCGGCTAACACTTTACCTTGGGTCGCAAAATTGCATAGTGTGGGATCGCTGGCAGTTGGGGTACAATAATCGGAATAAGTAGTTCCAGAAAAAATATCTGCAGAGCCAGTAGATTCTGTTTGAGTCGATTGTGGCGTAATGGCAAAATTTAATACAGCGTTACAAGCGGCAACAAGATTACATAAACCAGAAGGACAATCATTTGATAATGGCGCTAATTTCGGATTAGTTGGTAAATGATGAATGACTAATAAACGAATGTTGGGCACTGTGACCGTGGATTTGTTTTGTAAAGCAGGGCATTGCTTTAACTTTTTCTGCCCCTCTTTATCAGCCAGTGCGTTTTTCGCTGTACCGGCGAGCGAACCTAAAAACTGCTGATTATCAAAAGCACTAACAACGGCTTGGCAAACAAGTGGGGTAATGATAAAAAGTGCACTGAAAAATGTTAACATCCAACTTTTTTTTTGTAATGTCTGGTTTTTCATGTTTGCACCTACTTCTCAATCACAAAAAACTCGGATTTACACGCTTTTAGCGTGTTTTATGCGGTTTTTAGGCATGACATAATTTTTAAAATTACACCTTTGGACAAAGAATGCAAGTGAACTATCAGCAAACACTATCAAAAAAAAAAACATAAAAACTTTTGAAAATGATATCCGACTAGTGAGGTTGCGGGGAATTTCCAGACAAAAATGCTCACAGCTATCAAAGCACGGTTTGGTACGTTTCACTAATGGACCGCCTATATTTATGCTATTCAGCTAAGTTTATTGTATAATTTTATTTATTATATATTGTCTATTTAACTACTTTACTAATATAATGATGAGCTTAGTTAGATAACAACGAGCGCAGCAATGACAAATAAATCCAATGCACAGCTAAGCCAAGCTGCATTTAATCAATTAATCTTAACTTATCAATCATCAACACCCTTTGCTGACTATCTTGCTACGCAAGGATTTTCCTCGACTATAGAAAATATCACGATTGATGTAGCGCTAAGCCATGCTATTGATTTCTCACATTGCCAGTTTAACAATGTGACGATTTCTGGTGATTTACAGAACGCCATTTTTGATCATACTGATTTTACTCATGTAACTTTTAACTCTGCAAATCTTTCTTCAAGTGTCTTTAATGATGTTAAGCTTGATCATTGTACGTTTTCACATTCCAAGCTTGCTCAAACATCTTTTAACCACGCGACATTAGTTCAAAATAATATATTTAATTGTGATTTTTCAGACAGTTCTTTTGCCCATTCTCAGATCAATAAAACTTTATTCTCAAAATCAAAATTTGATAATGCTTTAGATCATGAAAATGTTTTAGTAGATAACCATATGGTTTTTAGTCAACAATACCAAAACGATTATGTTTTTCAAAATGCTCAAACTCATATTATAACACCCACCGTTGTGGTGGTAGATGACGCTGAATGGCATGGGACGCCATATTATATTCTTGGCCAATATGGTGCCCTTCCTTCAACCGTTGATCAATATAATCCAATGCTAAATGACACTATATTAGCTCAAGAAGTCCATAACGCCCTTAATGATGTCAAAACGTATGGCTTAAAATATGGCAGCATTGCTGAACAAGTGATTAACTCCGATCAGCCGACGATCAAAGCAATAAACGAATATGCTCATCACATTATGGAAAATGCCGATGCGGTTTGGATACCAGGAGGTGCTGATTTGCACCCTGAATTTTATAATGAACAAAATGTTGGATCCTATCCAAGCTACAGCTATTATCGTGAAGTACTTGAATTCTCATTGGCCCAAGCGGCTATCGAAATGAATAAGCCCATCATTGGGATCTGCCATGGATCGCAATTAATGAATGTTTATTTAGGTGGTACTTTGCATCAACATGTAGAGACACCTTACGGAGATGTCCCACTCACGACTCATAAAAATGACGGCCTCATTGGTTCCATTATCGATGATAAACTGATTGGACCAAGCTATCATCACCAAGCCGTTAAGGATATTGCGAAAACACTTGAAGTCGTTGCTACTTCAGAAGATGGTGTCATTAAAGCAACCCAGCCAACAGATGGCAAGAAGATAATGCTATGTCAGTTTCACCCTGAATACGAAGCAGATCAAAGCAGTATTAACATCTTGAACCAATTCGTAAATTTAAGTGCTGAACAAAAAATCAAATCCAAAGCGATTGAGTTGGCAGATGTGTTAGATTTACATCATGATATTCCTGGATTATCGTCTGAAACTAAAGCCAATGTAACAAGTTCTGTAGCCCCCTATTCACCTTTGTGCCATATTACGGAACATCTACCCGCATTGAGCGAGCCTTCGTTGGTCATGTAAAGTTAATAATAAATGCATATGCAATATTAACTATCTAGACAACCCATAAAGCCAAGAGGATAATAAAAGTGAGTCCAGCATTATTACTTAATTAAAAATGCTATAAAAATGAGGAGGTTAGCATGTCGCCGTCTCCTGACAAGCATGATGCTATTGATGATGCCTTTGAGATACTTAAAAAGTGGTATGCCCAGAAAAAACAACCGTTGCCAAAAAATGAAGCGTTTGATTTCACTGAAATTAAGAAAGGGCTATGGCAAATAAAAGCAAAAAAAATATCTAATGATGCTAAAACGAAGGAAATGCTTACTTACTTACAAAAACAAAAAGAAAAGAAGTTACCTGTAGCTGGTTTTCTTTTATCATCATTAGCAAAACCAAATGTCACTCCTCCCGCCACACCTCAAGCTATCTCTGTTTCTCCTGCCTTAATACAATTAAAGCAAATGCTTATCGATACACTGCCCAGTGGTCCTAATGTTGTCGAAAAATCCCTAGAAGGGAACCATGTGAGGGTCCATTTTCCTTCAGGGAAATTAGAATCAACCTATCGGCATGCTGCTTTAAAAGATACTCTAGCACAATTAAAAATGGAATTTACCGAAGAAAAAACACATGGCTCAATTCCTGTCATCATTTTAAGTGAAAAGTCTGTCAAAGCCATTTCGGATTGGCCAAGTTTTGGAAAAACTTTTAAAGAGGCTTTTTCTCATTTTATTGATCAAGATATGAGTGCCGGTATCAATCAATTTCAGGTTTCGGAGAGTCATAAAATCCATCAGTCGCAACAAAAACCACCGAACGATGTTTTAGCGGCAGCAGTCTCCAAAATTAAAGAATATGAAAAAAAGACGAATAGTTCGGGTCCGGCAATACAACATGTCTTAACCGGTATTGAAAAATTAAAAAGTAAGAAATTACGCGAAATTGATAATAGAGTCGCATTGGACAAATTATTGACTTCAGCAGAGCATAATGTTCAGGATGCCGATGTATTGAAATTGATGCACAAAGTTCAAGAAGAATTACATATCAAAGGCGCGGCGAAATCCGAGTCATCTAATAAAAAATCTAATCGGCGGTAATTAAAATATTCAGCGGATGATTTCGTCTTTGAAACCAGCCAATCGTAGGATTTTTTTAATAAAATCGCTTTTATGCTCAGTATAAGCTTCTCTATCAAGCTTGAATTCTTTTAGTAGAGCAATTTTCAATTGCTCATATTCTAAAGCAAGATCGGGATGGCTACGTAAATAGTCTCTGAACAAAAGTCTACAGCTCCAATAGCCAGAATTATATTCCACCACATGAATATGGTGAGTGCGCTTTTCTCCAAAGGGGGGCATCCCTTTTACAAAAAACATTTTCTCAAGATTAGGATTGTCTTGCCAGTAGATATAATCCATTTTTTCAAATAGAGGGACGAGTTGTTTAGCCTTTGCCAAATCATTGACCCCCACATAAAGATCAATAATGGGCTTTGCTTTCATTCCTGGGATAGCTGTGCTGCCCACATGCTCAATGGCAACCACAACTTCTAAAGGAGCGGTTGCTGTTTTCAGTAATTGCATTTCTTGTTGAGCCAACTTAGGCCAGGAAGGATCGTAATCCACTATTTCTACAATATCGTTGTTATCATCGTTCATATGACACCATTAGAAAATCTCATTCACAAGTTCTTCGGACACTTTATTTGGATATAACGCCAAGTAGTTTTCTATAGCATCAATCATCACTTCTTTTAGTTTGATGAGCGTGGTGGCGCCAAATGAGATGACGTCTGGGACATTGATGATTTCACCAACAAAATGGCAAGTGTCATGAGAGTAGAAATACTTAGCCACAAATCCTTTGTATTCCATATTCCATTCCATTTGAATATGCAAAGAAGACCCTCACCCTAACCCTCTCCCAAAAGGGAGAGGGGAATGAAAGCGCATTTTTCGTTAGTTAGAAGACCCGGCCATTGTGTCAAGATAGGATTTTACTCCCTCTTCGACGGTCTTAAATTTCTTATCATAGCCTGCCCCACGCAACAAGCTGATATCCGCTTGGGTGAAACTTTGATAGCGCCCAACGAGATGCTCAGGGAAAGGAATATATTGAATTTCGCCTTTTTTGTGCCAAGCGATGACGCTATTGGCAACATCATTAAAGCTTTGACTTGCGCCGGTGCCGACGTTAAAAATGCCTGACTGACGATAATTGTCCATAAACCATAAGTTCACATCGACCACATCGTCTACATAAACAAAGTCGCGACGTTGCTCCCCATTGCCATAGCCATCACAACCTTCAAACAATTTCACGACTTTGTTTTTAGGCAATTGCTGATGTAAATGGTATGCCACGCTAGCCATAGAGCCTTTATGGTTTTCATTAGGGCCATAAACGTTAAAATAGCGAAAGCCAACAATTTGACTTTTGACTTGAGGCAGAAGAGCTCGAACATGTTGGTCAAACAAAAATTTTGAATAACCATACACATTTAAAGGCCGTTCAACATTACGAACTTCTTTAAAGACTTTCCCATCGCCATAAACCGCAGCGCTTGAGGCATAAAGAAAATTCACTCCGCGCTCTAAACAATATTTGAGCAATTCTTTAGAGTACTCATAATTGTTTTGCATCATATAACGACCATCCCACTCGGTAGTGGTCGAGCATGCGCCTTCATGAAAAACAGCACTAATATCTTGGCCAAAAGTTTGCTTTTTTTGAATGCGTGTTAAAAATTCATCTTTATCACAATAATCTGCAATATCAAGATCCGCTATATTGTTAAACTTTGTTCCATCAGTCAAATCATCGACAACGAGAATATCTTTTATGCCTCGTTTATTTAATCCTTTTACGATGTTTGATCCAATAAAACCTGCGCCACCCGTTACAATGATCATACTACACCTCTTAGGCCACTATTTCTTCAATATTCATTTCATTTTGTTTGGTCGAAAATACCATTCTCTCAATGGTATTGGTTGTTGAGCATCCTTGTACAAAAGGTAAGATCTCAATACTGCCCCCATTTTGAACAACTTCAAGCCCACCAGCTATTTGTTCAGGTTTATAGTCTCCGCCTTTAACTAACACATGCGGTAAGACTTGGGCAATTAATCGTTGTGGCGTATCTTCGCTAAATGCCACCACATAGTCTACACACTCAAGCGCTGCTAAAACGGCCATTCTTTGTTGTAAGGGGTTAATTGGTCGACTCTTTCCTTTTAAACGTTTAACAGAATTATCATCATTGACTGCAACAATTAAACAACTGCCCAAGGCTCGTGCTTGTTGCAAATAGGTGATATGCCCCACATGTAAAATATCAAAACATCCATTTGTCATGATAATTTTATCGCCATATACTTTGCGTTTATGCACTTCAGATAGTAATGCTTCTAATGAGACAACACCTTTTGATACGGGATGGTAAGAAGCCAGCGCTAGCTCCGCTTTTAGTTCCTCAAATGTAATGGTCGCCGTTCCTAGACGTCCCACTGATAAACCACCTGCAATATTGGCAAGCTTTGCAGCCTCTAGCATGGTAGTGCCTGCAGCCAAACAGGCTCCTAACACGGCAATGACAGTGTCACCAGCGCCAGTAATATCAAAAACTTCTCGTGCTTGCGCAGGAATATGGACAGGAGCGGCATGTTTGGTAATTAAGGTCATACCTTGGCTACCTCTTGTTACCAATAGCCCCTCTAAATCTAATTGATGAACTAATTCACTTCCCTTTCGTTCAATTTCCGCTTCATTTTCACAATGTCCCACTGCCGCTTCAAATTCACCTAAATTCGGTGTTAATAAGGTCGCGCCACGATAAACGCTTAAGTCTGCGTTTTTGGGATCAACGATTACTTTAACGCCATTGGCGCAGGCATAAGCAATAATCTCTTGGGGATGAGCAAGCATGCCTTTGGCATAATCCGATAAGATCAAAATGTTAGCTTTTTTAATTTGATGCGCTAATTTTTCAATTATTTCTTCGGCTAAAAAAGGCTTTTTATCTTCAAAATCTAATCGGATCAGTTGTTGCTGACGTCCAATCACTCTCAGCTTTAAAGTCGTCCTAAGGTTGGTCGACTTAATAAAATGACACTGTACACCTTCTTCTTCCAACATCGTCGTTAAGGATTGACCTGGCCCATCTTCGCCGATGCCACTGATAAGGACAGTCGTTGCGCCTAAGGCTTTCACATTCACGGCCACATTTGCTGCTCCCCCAACTCGTTCCTCATGCCGCTCTATTCGAACAACGGGCACTGGCGCTTCAGGTGAGATCCGAGAGGTATCGCCATGCCAGTACCTATCGAGCATCGCATCACCAATCACAATGATATTTGAGTTGGAAAAATCAGGACAAGATAACATCAGACATTCCCTTTATTTATTCATTTTTTTTAAAACGGCTCATTTTAACACAGAAAATGTGGCTCACCCACTATCTAAAATTGGTCAAAACCTCTTGAAATAAATCGATAGTTTCTGGGGCGACCCCAGGTGAATCGAGCCAATTTTCCATAAAACGAGCGCGTTCACGTTTTGCGCCCCGCTTAGCAAAGGCATGGAAGTGATGTTGACGCATACTATCTAAGTCGATAAGCCATGGCTGATTATCAACCAAAATAATATTACTTGGATTGAGATCACGATGACTGATCCAATGCTTTGCTAAGAGATCAATGATATTTGAAATGGAAACAGCAACATTTTTCCATGAGCTTTGCGGCTTTGCACCTTTAGCAAAAAAATGTAACGCGTCGATACCTTGGATGTATGTACAAATAAAATAAGAGCGCAATTTGAATGGACCATAACGTTCTTCTTTTATGGCAATAGGGGTAAATGTTGGTACACCCATTTTTAAGAGTTTGTGCGCATTACGCCAATTTTTCATTGCACGGGAACAAGCAAAAAACCTTCTTACTTTATATGTCCAATCTTTTATATTGGCTCTTTTAACGACCAAAGAATGTCCATCTACTTTAATAACCACAACGGTTGAAGCGGGATCATCTTTTAAAACTTTGTATGGATTTTCAATAAGGTAATCAAGATTCTGCAACACTGATTGCATATCAGAGGTATAAAACTCTTTCTGGCAAAGAATAAATTGGCGCCAGTTATGAATGCTGACAATTGCCATGTTCTAAATACTGCTCAATCCCTTTTGAAATTTTTACTTGTGAACTTGACAATGTTTGCCGAAGACGCAACTGATTTTCCTGTACATTTTTTCTATCTTGGCTTGGATGCCACAGATGACAGACTTCAACAGCATATTTACCATACTTTCTACGTACACCATGACGCTGTAATCTAATGAGCAAATCAGAATCTTCAAATCCCCAACCCACAAAATCTTCATCAAATCCATTCACTGCAATAAAATCATCACGCCATAGCCCTAAATTACAAGTTTTAGCCCCTTGCCATTTTTTTGGCTGGAAATTTCTTAATATCCCTAGATTGAGACCTTTTAAAGGTGAAAAGCGATTGCATTTTCTCATCAGAGCGGCCTGGATCCATTGAATGGATGACCAATGTTCAATGGGTATTGATTCATTCAATACTTGTTGTGTAAAGGATTGATTGAGTAACACCCTGCTTCCTGCGACATACCACCCTTTGCGAGCTAACTTCGCGTGGTTAGTCACAAAATGTGGCAAAGGAACACAATCACCATCAATAAAAATAAGGTAATCGTGCTTAGCCTTAGCAACTGCTTTGTTGCGACACATAGCTGCTCTGAACCCTTCATCTGGTTGCCAACAATGTGTGATGGGAAATCTGCTTTTTGCTCGATAATTTTTTACTACTTCTGCTGTAGCGTCGTTTGAACCATCATCAGCGACAATGACTTCCATATGTTTATAGCGCTGGGCGCACAAGCCAGCAAGCACTCTTGAAAGCGCTTGTGGCCAATTATAAGTTGTGACTATCACCGAGATCGAAGGTAAAGGCATATATTTTTCTCTCAATGCAAAGTCGCTTTCACCAAAACTTTATGCGAAGGTATTGGAATGCCCGCAAAACATATTGCGGTCATGAGACAATAGAAATACCCTTCAGCAAAGTCTTTGAGCCATGAGTTTAATAAACAACCTAACATAAAAGTCAGCAAAATTCCCTGACAAAACCCACGAATGTCAGGAGATAATTGCCTTGAGAGACGCCATTGCTGGTAAAATAATATTAACAATAATCCTAATCCTAAAAAGCCTAGTTCAACGCCTATACGACAATACTCATTGTGCGGGTTATCGGTTAATAAGGTTGTTTCATTTTCAAATAACTTTGCATAGGCAGCACTGTAACCACCAGTACCCCAGCCTAGCAGTGGCTTTTCAGTAAACAATTGAAAGCTTGCTTGAGCAAACTGCAATCGGGAACCTAAAGAAGACTCTAGCAATCGACCACCTTCGTGGTAAAAATCGAGATCTTGAGACAATAAATTGACGCGATCACTAAATACAGAAGAAGTAAAATAAGCACCACCAATCATAGCAATAGCTATCAGGCCAGCCCAAAGCACCCCTTTAAGTCGATATGACTGCCAAGCAAGTAATAATAAGCACGTTATTAACGTAAGATAACCAATTCTACCAACATTCATAAATAGTAAATAATAAACCATTAGCCCTATAAGAATTGCCAAAGCTGCCCGATACTGCCGTTTGACGGTTTTCAATTGAATGCTTAGAAAAAATGCAGCAATTGCCATGAAGTAACTGGTTTTAATATGACTCTTAAAAATGGCGCCCGTTGTATATTTTAATCCAATGGGAAAATCAGCATATACTTTAAGGAACGCTAAAATGAGTGTTATGACCATCGAAAAAGCAAACGCCCATAGTGCTAACTTAGATACTATTTTGTTTTGATAAAAATAGATAAGAATAGGGATCACACCTATACGCAATCCATTAAGCATGTTGCGTCTGATAGTGTCGTTATCTCCTTGTGAATAAAACACTCCCACCAAAGTTAATATCATCAACGCAAAAATCCATCCTGATAATGGATGATTGAAAATAAGGCGGCGTTTTTCAGCTTGATGCGGTCCCAAAATCCAAGCACCGATAATTATCCCAACAACATAGCTTGTGAGCGCAGTCGATATTGGAAGAAATAAAGCAAAGCCAATAGCAGCACCTTGGCCTATTGTATCCCATTGTATGCTATTTATTTTTAAAAATTTGTTTTTTATCTGCATAACGCTTTTAATAGATCCCTGTGACCGGTTGTGGTTCCATCACCATAGCATTCAATAAAGTATTCCAAACTTTCGTGTGAGATAAACTTTCAAAGCAAGGAGGCATCACCGCAAAATGAGACCCTTGTTTACAAACACGTCCAAAACAGGGTGAGCAAGATGCCACAACCTGCAAATGATGTTGATTTGGGCCATAGGCTCCTGTTAACTTGGGATCGGTTGGTCCATATAAAGAAACCGTAGGAACAGCCATCGCTGCTGCAACATGCCCTAAACCTGTATCGACAGCCACTATCCCTCTTGCTTTTGCAATGAGACTTGTCACTTCCCCTAAAGATAACTTAGGTAAGACTTCAGGCAATAATTCAATGGCATTTTCTTGGCAAGATTGTCTTATTTTTTGGGCGCGACTCTTTTCAATTTCATTACCCCAAGGCAATAATACTTGATAACCTTCCCTTGCCGCACAATGCGCTAATTGGCACCAATAGTTTTCTGGCCAATGCTTCGTAGGCCAGGTGGTGCCATGTAAGAAAAGTATGGTTTTATTTCCGTATGAAATATCAGCTAATCGTGTTTTATCAATACCATAATCAGGCGGTGAAGAAGGATTGGGATAGTGAAAAATGTTTGCAAATAATTGCCTCACTCTTTCAACAGCATGCTGTCCTTTTGGTACGGCTATTTTTTGATGATAAACAACACTTGCCATCCCTTCTCTGGCGCTTTTTCTATCAAATCCGAATCGTTTTCCTTTAGCAAATTTTGCTACCAAAGCGCTTTTGACTAAACCTTGAGCATCAATAACGGCATCATAAGAGGTATAGCGTAACCGTTTTAGCAATGCATGCCATTCTCCTTTGTGAAAAGATTGCCAAGGTGCTTTACGTAAGCTTCGAAGAGGTGCGGGTATTACTGTCTTCACTGCTTTATGCCAACGAGGAATTTCTGCAAATGAAGGTTCAACAACCCAATCAAATTCAATATCTGGATAAATACGCCTAACATCAGTCAATGCTGGGAGTGTATGAATAACATCTCCCATAGAAGACATCTTAACGATGAGGACGCGCTTCATATGTTCACCAAGCCATCGACTGCTTTGATCACTTTATCCACGCCTAATTGCTTCATGCACTGATGATGTTGTAAGGGACATGTGCGTTTAAAGCAAGGGCTACAAGCTATTTTCTCTTGAACAATGCTGACTTTATCATTCAATGGAGGCGTAAATGTCGGCGAAGTTGAACCATACACGGCAACCAAAGGACGCGATAAACTGGCAGCAATATGCATTAATCCAGAATCATTTGTTAGCACCATTTTTGCTTGAGACATGAGATCAATGGCATCACCTAAAGAAGTTCGTCCTGTTAAATCTACACATTGATTCTTGGTCAGTGCTTGTATAGCAAGGGCCACTTCTTTATCTTTAGCCGAACCAAAAATCCACACCTGCCATCCTTTAGCAATATAATGCATGGCAACTTGCGCATAGTAACTTTCTGGCCAGCGCTTAGAGGGGCCAAATTCAGCGCCTGGGCACATAACCAATATGGGTGCACCAAGTGATAGTTCATAACGCGCAAGCGCCTCTTTTATATTTTCTTGCTTTGTGACAAGTGAAGGGCGAAATAAGGGTTCTGGTAATGATTGTCCGTTTTCATAAGCTAAAGCCACATAACGCTGTACCATTAAAGGGTATTCTTTTTTATCTAATAATCTAATGTCATTCAGTAAGTGATAACGCCATTCCCCTTTCCAACCAATTCTCTTTGGTATTTTTGCGAATAAAGGGATTAGTGCTGACTTAAACGAATTTGGCAGCACATAGCAGCGTTGATAGTGCCCACCTCTTAGTTTTAAACCCAACTTATATCTGGCAATTAAACCTAATTCGCCATGCTTTAATGGCATTTCAATACTATTGCTAACTTCGATCATTCGTTCTGTTAAAGGGCGACTCCAAAGTGGCGCTAACACATCAATAGATGTACTTGGATAACGCAATTTAATCGCTTTGAACAAAGCTTGCGCCATGACCATGTCACCTATCCAAGAAGGACCGACAATGAGCGTTTTGTCAGACAAAATAATGACCTCTTCTTTTTATTTCATTGCCGGACTGAAATCAGTCAAAACATACAACGCACCACAATAAGGACATGTTGCTTTGCCTGTTTTTTCAATGGGCAAGTATACCCGAGGATGAGCATTCCATAAGATCATATTGGGCATCGGACATGATAAAGGCAAATCCGAAAGCGTGACTTCATATTGCTTTTGCGCGCTGGCTGGCAGAATTTCATCGCCTGCTTTCATTCTTTTCGCCCCTATTTCCTTAAAAGAGGGCATTGTAACATTCGCAAGCAATCTCAGCCCACCCTTAGAGGTGGTTTTAAGTAAATTTAGATAGTTAGATTAATTTTTTTGATTGGATGTTACCCTACATAAGTTAGCCACTCAGGGTGAGTTTTTGCACGACCATAAACATGATCAAAAAACATCGATTGTAATTTTTCAGTAATTGGGCCTCTCCCACCATTGCCTATGACACGGCCATCAACTTCACGAATAGGAGTCACTTCTGCAGCGGTTCCCGTAAAGAAACATTCATCAGCGACATACACTTCATCTCGTGTGATGGAACGTTCCATGACTTGCATACCTAAATCATGTGCCAAGGTGATAATCGTGTCGCGGGTGATCCCTTCTAAACAGGATGTTAATTGAGGAGTATGTAAAACACCTTTACGGATCAAAAAGAAATTCTCGCCACTGCCCTCAGCGACATAACCCTCTGGATCCAATAGTAATGCTTCATCAGCACCGCTTGAAAGCGCTTCGTGTAAAGCCAACATGGAATTTACATAATTTCCTGTTGCTTTTGCTTTAGTCATGATGATATTAACATGGTGACGAGTGTAGGAAGAGGTACGAACTTTAATTCCTCTTTTTAAATTCTCTTCTCCCATATAGGCACCCCATTCCCATGCCGCAATGGCTACATGCGATTTCAAATTATCTGCTCGCAGCCCCATACCTTCACTACCATAAAAACAAATAGGGCGAATATAACCTGATTTCAATTCATTTCGCAGAATGACTTCACATTGAGCTTGATTTAAGGTGTCTTTTTCAAATGGCATCGGCATTTGTAAAATATGTGCCGAACGAAAAAAGCGATCAGTATGATCTTTTAAGCGAAATATAGCGGTGCCATTATCAGTTGCGTAGGCTCGCAGGCCTTCATAGATGCCCATACCATAATGTAACGAATGCGTTAGAACATGAATATTGGCTTCTCGCCATTTAACCCACTTCCCATCCATCCAAATATAACCATCTTTATCCGACATAGCTGCCATAGGAATTCCCCTTCCCAGATGAATTTTCGGCGTATAAGAAGTATAAACCAATTAAAAGAATATAGCCGATGTAAGTTTGATTACACACTATTAAATATCTTATTCCAAATATCACGTACATTTTGTAAATGTGTCTGTAATTGAGCGTCACTACCAATTTCAAAATCCGGTTGGCATATTTTTCGTCTTAACAACATTTGATAATGAGTGTAAGCCGATATCAGTCCGGTTGCATCATTTGTTTCCATTAATTGATAATCTATCAACAGTTGTAAAAGTGGCACACTACTTCGCTGTGTTAATAGTGAGGGGCATTCTCTTGATTTACTGAGCATAAAGTACTCAACTATGAACTCTATGTCGGTGAGGCCCCCTTTTTCCAATTTAAGTTCATTTTTTCTTTGTTGACGATGTTGTTCATGCATCTTCAAACGCATTTCTGAGATTTCATTACGCAAAATTTCAGGGGAACGCTTTTTTGTGAGAATTTCGGCTCGTAATTCCTCAAAAGCAGCCTCTAAGATTTGAGGACCTGCAACCATCCTTGCTTTCACTAACGCCTGGTGCTCAAAGGTCCAAGCCTGTTCACGCAAATATTTAGCAAATGCCAAAATCGGACTCACAAGTAATCCGGCACTACCGGCAGGTCTTAAACGAACATCAACTTCATACAACGTTCCAGACGCTGTATGGGTACTGAGCATGTGGATAATTCTTTGTGCTAATCTTAAACTAAAATCTGCAGCCGTCATTGTTTTTTGGTGACTTTCAATTCCTTTATCGTCAACCATATCGTAAAGAAAGACGAGATCAAGATCGGATGCGTAATTAAGTTCTCTTGCCCCAACTTTGCCATAAGCAATGATGCCAAATGGGATTTTTTGTTTCATTTCATTAGCATTTTCTTTAATTCCATAATGGCTTAACATGAAATCAAGACTCAAATCATAAACCTTGGTTAAAATGACTTCCGTAATATCATTTAAAACATGTGGGATATCAATACTCTTTTGTGTTTTAAATATTTCAAGGGTTGCAACATGCAAAAAACAGGCTAATTTAAATTGACGTAAGTGATCCATTTGTCCTTCAAGATCATTGACAGGCAACCAATTGATGCGTTGCTCTAGCTCATGCTCAAGCATGGATTTATCTATCACTTCACGAAGTAATGGCGGACTCAATAATTCGTCCAATAACACAGGATATGTACATATTTGTTCTAATACCCATTCACTTTCTTGCGCAATATTGATGAGGTAGGCTAAGGCTTGTGGTTTCTCAAGTAGGAGTGCCAAATAGGCAGAACGACGAGCAATTGATTGCATTAAACGCAACATTCTTGTCATTAATAAAACTTGATTATTTTTCTTTGCAATCATCATAATGATGACGCGCATGATTTTATCTAATCTGGAAATGGCATGCTTTTTTAATCGCTGACAGGATCGACTCTCTTTAAATTGCAATAATAAATGTTGTATCGTGTCTGCTTCTTTATATCCCATTTTTTCAAGACTTTTCTTAGTTTCATTTTCATCCAAACATGACCAAATATGAGAAAAGGAATCAAAATGAGCATAATGCGCTTCCTTTTCCAAGGTATTTGGGGTAGAAGATATATTATTAAAATGTCGAGATACATTATTAAGATGTCTTTTCAACGCTGCCTGAAAATCAACCCAATTTTGATACCCCATGGTAAAGTATAATCTTGATCTATCAAGGGGAAGTTTTGGCAATACATGTGTTTGATGATCATGCATCATTTGGATCCGATGCTCAGTTCGTCGTAAGAAAATATAAGCTTTCTCTAGTTCAATACAAACATTTTTGTCTAAATAGCCCGATTGCGCCAAACGAGACAATACCACTAATAATTGCTGATGTTGAAATTGCTGGTTTTGTCCACCCCGAATAAGTTGAAAGGCCTGCACAAGAAATTCAATTTGTCGAATGCCCCCTTCCCCTTGCTTAATATCTTTCTTTATAAGCCGACGTTTAACTTCATTTGCCACCAGCTCTCTCATCTCTCGTAATGCTTCAAATGCACCGTAATCTAGATAACGCCGATAAACAAATGGGTGAAGCAATGACATGAGCTTTTTTGCATGTTCTGGTTTTCCTGTTATCACACGCGCTTTTATAAGTGCATAACGTTCCCACTCTCGTCCTTGATATTGGTAATAATTTTCAATGGCATTAAAATTCATCACTAAATTACCACTTTGACCATAGGGTCTAAGACGCATATCTACCCGATAGACAAAACCATCTACCGTAATATCAGCCAATGCTTTGATCAATTGCTGGCCAACTTTGGTGAAAAATTGCTGGTTAGTGATTTTTCTTGAGCCATTGCAAGTCATGCCATCTTCAGGATAAGTAAAGATTAAATCGATATCCGAAGAAAGGTTGAGTTCACTTCCCCCCAATTTCCCAACAGCCAAGATCACAAATAATTGCGGTTCTCCTTGCTCATTACAAGGCGTCCCCCATTGTTGACAAGAAAGTTGATAAATAAAATCAGTCGCTATTTGCACGCAAACATCTGCCAACGTAGACAATTCTTGTAAATGCTCTGAGAATGAAGAAAGATTAAGAAGATCTCGCCAAATAATTCGCGTAATCGCTTTATGACGAAAATGACGTAAGGCTTCCATCATCGAGGCTTCATCTGTCACTGTTAATGCAAAGGATTTCCATTCTTGTAAAAAATCTTCGCGTAACTTTTCATTGCCTACGTACCGCGGCTTGTCCGCGGTATCCATTATATCTGGATGCCGCGGACTAGCCGCGGCACGTAGAGAGGAGGGATCATTAAAAAATTCAATGGGAAGGTGAACGTACTGACAAAATATGTTGGTCACATAATCACTAGAAGCTAAGATATGCCAAAGCGAATGGTAAAAATCTATTGTCTCAGGAAGTGAAAATGCAGCCTGTTCGCATGCTGTACGATAGCGCTGCCATGCATTAACCAAGGGTTTTTGCATCGGAGAGGGAATGGTGTGGAGATAATTTTCCAGAAGTTCTTGCAAGATAACCCACTCCTTGGGTAATACTTGAACTTTTTAAACCTTTTCAACCTTAAGAACAGTTCCGTCCACACCAATTACCTTAACCTTCGTTCCTTCAGGTAAATCTTGACCTTCGACTCGCCAAGTTGAATCATCAACTCTAACTTTACCTCGACCATCAACAATGGGTTCATCGATGGTAAAGATTCTGCCGATATAGCCTTCTGCGCGACGATTTAACAACGGTTGATCTGAAACACGTGGATGAGATTTAAGATATTGGCGCCATATGACTAAACTAGCCATAACACCTATCCCAAAAATTAAAAACTGAATCTCCCAAATCATGCTTGGGATAATTAATAATAAAAGGCCAACCAAGGCAGCTGCTAATCCACACCAAACAAAGAAAAAATTAGCGCCGATGGTGACATCTAAAATAGCTAAAATAACTGCTAAAGCAAACCAATGCCAAAATACTAAATGTGAAAATATCGCACCCATCGCTGTTACTCCTTCACTTTAAGAGTAGCGAAGCTTTGCTTAGCTATTTCAGAGATACCCGCTAAAGAACCAATCACATTGCCCGCCTCTAAGGGCATTAAGATCAGCTTTTGGTTATCAGCACTAGCAATTTTGCCTAAAGCATCTATATAGCGTTGTGCGACAAAATAATTAAGAGCTTGAACAT
The DNA here is from genome assembly GCA_963829835.1 of uncultured Pseudomonadota bacterium. Lineage (GTDB taxonomy): Bacteria > Pseudomonadota > Gammaproteobacteria > Berkiellales > Berkiellaceae > Berkiella. The sequence continues at coordinate 1,407,229 of CAWHKC010000004.1, read as the reverse complement.
TCCCTTTGGCAAGTGCTTCAGATAAAACATCAGTTGCTTTTGCTTCTGCGGCAGCCGTACGTTCGCGCGCTTCTGCATCGCGAAAAGCCGCTTCTTTTCTACCTTCTGCATTTAGGACAACGGCCTGTTTATCTCCTTCAGCTTTTAAAATAGCGGAAGCTCGAAACCCTTCTGCTTCAAGCACCCTGGCTCGTTTTTCTCTTTCTGCTTTCATTTGCGCTGCCATCGCGCTTACCAAATCTTTTGGCGGACTGATATCTTTTATTTCTACGCGCGTCACTTTCACACCCCAGGGAGTTGTTGCTTCATCAACAACAGCAAGGAGTTTGGTATTAATATGATCTCGATTAGATAATGCTTCATCTAAAGCCATAGATCCCAGTACAGTCCGGATATTTGTCATAGTCAATGCCCGAAGTGCTCTATCCAATTCACTTACTTCATAAGCCGCTTTGGCAGCCTCTACGACTTGATAAAAGCAAATGCCATCTACTTTTACCATGGCATTATCTTTGGTAATAATTTCTTGTGAGGGGATGTCGAAAACTTGCTCCATCATGTTTAGTTTTGTTCCTACCCTGTCCACAAAAGGAACAATCAACGATAATCCTGGCGATAATGTTTGAACGTAGCGCCCAAAGCGTTCCACTGTCCATTCATACCCTTGAGGTACTTGTTTGACGGCCATTGAAATCACGAAAATCGCCAGAATGACGATTAAAAATACTACACCACCGAAATCCATAGCGCCCCCTTACAAAGTGGGATAAGAACATGACCTTTTGGAATAAGAGAACTATACATCATAACAGGATTTAAATCTAAAGTTAGCAAATTAATATATTCAATCTAATAATTATAGAAGACCTTTTAATTCTCTATAAGGCCACCTAATGGAGCTCACCAAATATCTTGCCAAAATGAAAGAACTGAATGCTTCAGATCTGTTTTTAACAACAGGCAAGCCAGCATCTATCAAGGCTTATGGAACGATTAAACCGCTAGATGATATTCCTTTACAAAAAGAGCAAGTGAAAAAATTAGCTTATGAAACAATGAATCCAGATCAAATAGCCAAATTTGAAAAAAAGATGGAAATGAATTTAGCGATTGCAGATGAATCACTTGGGCGTTTTCGAGTCAGTATTTTTGTTCAACGAACCGATGTCGCAGTCGTTATTAGGCGGATCCAAACAGAAATCCCAACCATTAAATCATTAGATTTACCGCCAATTTTGACAGATATTATTATGGAGCAAAGAGGTCTTGTTCTCATTGTTGGTGCAACTGGTTCAGGAAAATCAACAACATTGGCTGCTTTAATTGATTATCGCAATGAAAACAGCGCCAGTCATATTATTACGATTGAAGATCCAATTGAATTTGTCCATCCTCACAAACAATCCATTGTGAATCAGCGAGAAGTGGGAATGGATACCCTCAGTTATAAAACTGCACTCAAAAATACTCTTCGCCAAGCACCTGATGTGATCTTAATCGGTGAGATTCGTTCACGTGAAACGATGGAACATGCTATTTCTTTTGCTGAAACGGGTCATTTATGCTTGTCGACATTACACGCTAATAATGCCAACCAAGCGTTTGATCGGATTATTAATTTTTTCCCAGAAGATAGAAGACGTCAACTATTGCTAGATCTCTCTTTCAACATCAAAGCCATCATCTCACAACGACTTGTTCATACTATCGATGGCAAGCGTACTGCCGCCATTGAAATACTTTTAGGTACGCCGTTAGTACTTTCTTTAATTCATCGGGGTGAAATTGATGAACTTAAAGAAGCAATGGAAAAATCTGAAACGCTAGGCATGCAAACTTTTGATCAATCGCTTGAAAGGTTATATTTTGAAAAGAAAATAACTTTAGAAGAAGCCCTGAAGAATGCCGACTCCAGAAATAATTTAAGATTGAAAATAACGATTACCGATAAAAACACACCGATTGAGGAACAAACCGAATCCAGCTCACAAGAAACATCACCTTTATCAACTGTTCCCTCTAATAAAGAAAATGGCGGAAAAGGCGGTAAAGGTGGTTTAAGTTTAATTGATGATTAAACTTTAAGTGGCACTTCAAGATTTCTGCCATAAAATATTTCTAACATTTCACGCTTGAGCTGACCACGAATAGTGTCAGATTCTTCTTTTGAAAGATCCTGAGCCTTGACGCCAAACAAATAATTATCTAAATCAAATTCTTTCAATAACATCTTTGTATGAAAAACATTTTCTTGGTATACATTGACATCTATCATTTCATAAGCGTCTGCAGATTCAGGTGTAAAAAAGTTCTGAATTGAGTGTATGGAATGATCAATAAAATGTTTCTCGCCATCGACATCACGGGTAAATCCGCGAACGCGATAGTCTACTGTGACAATGTCAGAATCAAACGCATGAATAAGAAAGTTAAGTGCTTTTAATGGTGAAATAAGTCCGCATGTTGAGACATCAATATCCGCACGAAAGGTACAAATACCATTATCAGGATGGCTTTCAGGATAGGTGTGAACAGCTATATGACTCTTATCAAGATGCGCCACGATACTTTCAGGAAGTGGTCCTGGTGATTCAGATTGATCTGGTTTTTTTGCAACAGGTTCTTCTGCGATGAGTATGGTGACACTCGCACCTTGGGGGTCATAATCTTGATGCGCTACATTGAGTATATAAGCTCCAATAATACTTGTAACTTCACTCATTATCTCTGTTAGTCTTCTAGCATTATATACTTCATCGATATATTCTATATAGTCACGACGTTGTTGCACCGTTTTTGCATAGCAAATATCATAAATATTAAAGCTTAGGTTCTTTGTTAAATTATTAAAACCATGGAGTTTTAGCTTCTTCAATGTCTTCATCCGCCCTTGCTACTCAAGTTTAAAAACTGCGCCTGTCGTTAGCAGGGAGGCATTATACCCCGATTAAAGTTATCTGACGAGCAATTCCTGCTCTTTTTTGCCTCATAAAATAAGACGATTGCACAATTTAACCTTCCCAAGGCATAATAATTTGTCTTTTTATCACCAAAACAGAATGTGACATCATGATTAAGAAAAAAACACTCTTTAAACAAATAAAAATCTTCGTAACTTTCACGGCGATTGCTGTTGTGTCGCCTATTATTCTAGCTAAATTAGGTTTCTGGGAGGCGGCCACAGCATCGCCAAAATTCCAAAAAGCGAATGCCCCTATTAATTACGGAAATACCCCTCCTTCATACTCTGAAGCCATATCACGAGCACTTCCTGCAGTAGTCAGTATTCAGTCAATAAAAGAACGCAGTTCAGACTTGAACTCACTTTCTCGCGATCCCGTATTTCGTCAATTTTTTGGAAATATTCAACAAATGCCTGAAGTGCAATCAGGCATAGGCTCTGGCGTGATTGTGACCAAAGATGGTTATATTTTAACAAATAATCACGTCATTAATGATGCGGATGATATTACCGTTAAATTTGCAGACGGCCGTTCAGTGAAAGCAAAAGTGATTGGGTCAGATCCTGAAACTGATATTGCTATCTTAAAAGTCGATCAGCCTAATTTACCCGTTATAGCTATTGGCGACTCCGAATCCTTACGCGTTGGTGATTTGGTCTTTGCTATAGGTAATCCCTTTGGCGTCGGGCAAACAGCTACTCATGGCATTGTCAGCGCTACCCATAGAAAAGATCTCGGTATTACTACTTTTGAAAATTATATTCAAACTGATGCCGCCATTAACCCTGGAAATTCCGGTGGTGCTCTTATTGATGCTAATGGCAACCTCATTGGGATCAATAATTCAATTTATTCGCGCAGCGGCGGATTCCAAGGAATTGGTTTTGCCATTCCCATCAATCTGGCGAAAGATGTGATGAGTGAGTTAATCGATATCGGTTATGTGACCCGTGGGTGGCTTGGCATCACCGTTTCTAAGTTAACAGACGATATGCGTAAATCATTGAACTATCCAAAAGGAGATGGTGCAGTGGTTGCCGGTGTCATCCGTCAAGGACCTGCATTTAATGCAGGACTTCGCCCTGGTGATGTGATTATTAGTGTCGATGGCAAACCAACGAACGAACCTTCTGAAGTATTAAGCTTAACGTCAAAATTAAAACCCGACACAGCTTATGCCATCACTGCTGTTCGTAATGGCGAAACCTTAGACTTTAGAGTTGTTGCCGGAAAACGCCCATTGAATAAACCTAAAGCACAAAAAGAAGAACCTGCTCAAAATAACTAAAAGATATTTCTACCATGAGGCCGTGAAATCGGCCTCTCACCTTTTGATGGAGATTTGATATGAGTGCAGCTGGACCAACCTCTCCTAGTGATCCCTCATCAGTAGAAAAACCACATCATCACCACAGAAAACATCATCACCATACACACGATGATCCCAATAAAGAACACCATCATCATCACCATCATCATCATTCTGAAAAAGAGAAAACTGAGGAAGTTACTATAACAGCGACTGCATCTGCCCAAGTAGGAAGTCAGCCGCAAGTGTACGCAGCAACACCAGTAGTGGTAAACTTGCCACCCATTGATACTAAGCCTGCACAAGCATTAACTGAACAAAAAATTATAAAAGAGATGCAAGAGCCCGCACCAATCCCAGCTCCTCAAGTGACTCCTTTAAATGCTCCTAAAGAACCAGTGAAAAAACCAACTTTGTCAGAGTTGGCCAAAGAATACGTTCCTGGTGCACGTCTATTCGTTGAAGGAGCATTAACGCCCTTATTTAAAATGCATAGCAAAGCCGGTAATGATTGGGTAAATATAATAGAAAGCGTAAGACAACATTTTGGCACAAAACCCGTTGTGGCAGCAGATGATAGTGCAAAGGCGGCGGTGAAATTGAAAGTCTGACCCCTACGTACCATTCCAGAATCTCTACGTACCGCGGCTTGTCCGCGGTATCCAGACTGGATGCCGCGAACCCTACTACGCCTAAGAGGCTTCGAAGGACAGGCAAGTTGCGGCACGTAGGCATAGGGATCGCGGGCACGTCGGCAGTGAGGGTCTAGCTAAATGCACTTAGACCTGTGATATGTCTGCCAATAATAAGATGATGCATATTATCTGTGCCTTCATAGGTAAACACTGACTCTAAATTATTCATATGACGTATCACATGATATTCCAAGCTAATGCCATTGGCACCTAAAATATTTCTCGCCATTCTGGCAATCTTTAATGCTTCACGACAAGCATTCATTTTCGCCATTGACACCATCACATAGTTTGCACGATTGGTGTCCATCAAACGACCCAATTGCAAATTAAGAGTTTGTGCTTTGATAATCTCGGTTAACATATTTGCCAGATCAGCTTGGATCAATTGAAAACTGGCAATGGGTTTGCCAAAAGCAATACGTTCTTTAGCATAATTTAGAGCCATCTCATAACACGCCATCGCCGCACCCATGGCCCCCCAAGCAATGCCGTAGCGCGCTTTGGTTAAACACCCTAAGGCTGCTGCAAGTCCATTCTCTGTGCCAGGTAATAGATTCTCATCAGGCACAAAACAATCTTCAAGGACAATTTCTCCAGAAATGGATGCTCGCAAGGATAATTTGTGTTTGATCTCATTACTTTTAAATCCCGGTGCGCTCTTTTGCACAATAAAGCCACGGATTTGATCTTTATCCGTTTTTGCCCAGACTATCGCGAGATCGGCAATTGTTGCATTGGTGATCCACATTTTAGAACCATTTAAACGCCAACCACCTTGCACTTTATCGGCTTTGGTTTTCATGCTGGCAGGATCTGATCCCGCATCGGGCTCTGTTAAGCCAAAACAACCAATAAGTTGACCTTGCGCCATTTGTGGCAAGAATCTAATTTTTTGCTCTTCGCTGCCATAGGCAAAAATAGGATACATGCAAAGTGAACTTTGAACTGACACAAAACTTCTAATGCCACTATCGCCACGCTCTAATTCTTGACACACTAAACCATAGGCCACTTGACTTGCACCAACACCACCGTAATTTTCAGGTAACACCATCCCTAATACACCCAAATTGGCTACTTTTTCAATTAGCGCTTTAGGAAATATCCCTTTTTCAAAATTTTCCGTAATCGTAGGGAGTACTTCTTCATCGACAAAACGTCGGGTGCTATCTCGAACTAATTTTTCTTCCGGCGTTAATTGTTCATCAAGATAAAATAAATCTTCCATGAGTTTTCCTTTAATGGCCTTTTTGTAAGCTCAAGACACTTTCAATAATTTTGTCACTACTTGGCAAAATATATTCCCAAGCTTGTCCTAAGGGAATAAAAGAATCTTCTGCTGATAGACGTTTAATATTTGGTAAAGGCGACATATTTTCTACCAAAGAGGTGACAATTTGTTCACTCAATGATCCCGTACGACGACATTCATCCACAATCAGGACTTTAGATTTGCCCTTTATTTCGCGAATAAGTTCCTGTGTGTTCAATGGTGCTAACCAACGTAAATCTATTAATTTCACTGCTATTTTATGCTGTTGCTTTAATGCCTTTGCGGCGATTCTTGATAAATGCATTCCATTGCCATAACTAATAATGACAATATCACTTGTTTTATCACCTTCAATACCCAATTCACCGAACTGAACAGTTTCTTCTTTGTGTTCATTTAAATCTTTAATCATATACAGTGCGATGGGCTCTAAAAAAATAACGACGCGTTGCTCAACATAAGCCAATTCTACACAGACATGTAACAGCTTTGCTGCATCAGAAGGGGTTGACGGACAAGCAATCACAATGCCTGGTATTTCGCGCAAAAACCCAATCGCATTATCATTATGAAAATGGCCACCAAAGCCTTTTTGATAAGCCAATGCCGGTATGCGGACAACCATGGGATTGGTGAATTGGCCTTTTGAGAAGAAGGATAAAGTGGCCGCTTCTCCTCGAATCTGATCGGCTGCATTATGTGTGTAAGCTAAAAACTGAATTTCAGGGATAGGTATAAATCCATTATGCGCATAACCAATGGCTGCACCTAAAATCGTTTGTTCATCTAAGATCGTATCAAAAACGCGTGCTTGGCCAAATTTCTTCTGCAGCTCGGCTGTGACGCGATAAACACCGCCCTTTTTACCAACATCTTCACCAAACACCAGTGTATTGGGATATTGCGTTAACACCTCATTCAATGCCATGTTTATACTTTGCGCCATATTTTTGGGCGTTGCATCTAGGTAGGTTTGTTTCAAATACTTTATTTTGACAACCTTTTTTGGCGGTATAATTGATGACATGATATCGGAGGCACTATGAAGTTTTGGCGTCAATAAAGCACGCTTGGCTGCATTGCTTACTTTCTCGCGGCATTGTTCATATAGGCTGAGAATTTCATTTGGTGAGAGCCAGTTTTGTTCGCAAACGATTCGAGCACTATGAAGTAGCGGATCGTTTGCTTCGTTTTTTTCAATTTCATCACTTGTGTGATATTGAAATTCAATATCAGAGCCGGCATGACCTAATAAGCGAACCGTTTTCATATGCAAAAAAACGGCATTGCCCTTTCTCGCCAAGCTTTGTGCTTTGAGTGCTCCTCTATACACATCAGCCAGATTCAACCCATCACATGGAATATAAGAGATGCCCTGTCTTTGCGAAAAAGTCTGTTCTATCCAATCAGGTGGCGTAGGTACAGAGATCCCAATACCATTGTCTTCACAGATCCAAACTAAGGGTAACGGACGCCTTGCTCCAGCAATCCATTGTGTCGCATTAAAAGCGCCTTGCGCAGTTGAGTGGTTAACAGAAGCATCACCAAAACTACACAAAACAACACTCTCCTGTGGCAATTTTGAAAAAGATTTTTCTTTTAATGTCTTTGCTGTTGTAATTGAAAGCGCTGTTCCTAATGCTTTTGGCAAATGAGAGGCAATGGTACTGGTTTGAGGAGGAATAAATAAAGGAAGACTTCCAAAGACTTTATGCCTACCGCCGCTAATAGGATCATCACTTGAGGCGACTAATGATAAAATTTGATCATAAATGATATCTATAGCAGGTTCTTTTTTAGCGCGTTGCACCACAAAAGCACCGCTACGATAGTGTAAAAAAGCCATATCATTTTTTCTAAAAACGGCTGCAATCGCGGCGTTTCCCTCATGGCCGCTTGAACCAATGGTATAAAAACCCAATTGTTGTTCACGCAATTGACGAGCTTTCAAGTCAATGTGTCTACTGATTATTTGGGAATCAAATAACTCTAAGAAGGTTGATTTATCTAAGCCAACTTCTTGCGGTGAAGTGGGGGTTATGGCAGGCGGGAAATCTTGCGCTAATACGCGACCTTTAAAGTTTTCATCGATTATTTTAGCGCGATTTAGCTCCATACCAACCTATCATTTTTGCGTTGCTTTTTGAATCTCATCCCGCATAGCTTGAATCGTTTTTTTATAATCGTTGGTTTGGAAAATGGCAGAGCCTGCGACAAAGGTATCGGCTCCTGCAGCTGCGATTTCACCAATATTATTGATTTTCACCCCGCCATCCACTTCCAAACGAATATCAAGACCACTTTTATCAATGATTTCTCGTGCTTCTATGATTTTGGTAAGTGTGCTTGGAATAAATTGTTGACCACCAAAGCCTGGATTGACTGACATAATCAATATCATATCAATTTTATCTATCACATAAGGTAATACTGATAATGGCGTTGCGGGATTAAACACCAATCCTGCTTTACAACCCCCTTCTTTAATGAGCTGCAAACTTCTGTCGATATGTAAGCTCGCTTCTGGATGAAAACTAATATAAGTTGCACCGGCATCAATGAACATCGAAATAAGAGGATCCACTGGCATGACCATTAAATGCACATCTATCGGTGCTTTAATACCATATTTACGAAGCGCTTCGCAGACTAAAGGACCAATGGTTAAATTAGGTACATAGTGATTATCCATTACATCAAAATGCACCATATCACTGCCAGCCTCTAATACTGCATCGACTTGTTCACCTAAACGGGCAAAATCAGCTGAAAGAATAGAAGGAGCAATCATATATTTTTGCATAAAAATTCTGACTTCATGTTTTGATTATTGATAAACGCACTTTAACTTAGGAGAATTTCCCAAGCAAATTATTTCGGGAACCAAACACCAAAGCTTGCCATGGCTAAGTTTACCCCGCTATTGGGTCGCTTGATGGAACAATTAGAATAGTGATAGGCGCGCATAGCAATATCGTATTGTTGCTTTTTACCAAAGCGGAACCCTAATCCAAATTTATCTTCGAATTGAAAGTGCAGAGAAAGCATTCTTCCTTGAATTTCTGTTTCGGAAAGCCAAGATAGTCCAACACCTAACTCAACATAGGGAAGTATATGATTTCCTGGATATCCTTGTTGTCGCTGCCAACGAAACATCGGGCCTGAAGTAAATGCATTGAGATCAATTGCTCTATCGGGGGTTAAGGTAACACGACGTGGACCGTTCCAAATGGCAAAACTATTTTCCCATACGGCGTTTAATGCCCATAATTCTTTTTTGCGCCAAACAGGTCCGAAGTCCCATGAAAGGGCAACTCTATAAGGCTTGATATCTTGAATGCCTTGCCCACTACCAAAGGCAACACCGATATCAGCAAAGGCTGATGATGTCATTAAGTAGAGGCTACATAAAAATAAAGTTTTCTTCATAACTAAAACGCCTTGTTCTCATCCCTGAAGATCCAAAGGGTTTCTTTCAGTGTAACTCGTATGCTTAAGAATGCCACCTTTTCTCAAAAACTTTGCTAACATAGATAACCTCATATAACCTCACAAAAATAAAAAAATGGATATGACAAGCAGTACAACTTATGTTAATATTCCAGCCTTTCTCGCTTAACTAGATTATTAACATCGGCTGTATGATTTTGATGTAAAGGGAGACTGACATGCCAAGAGCAAGAAGAAATGATAAACGGGAGCGACTGATTGAAGCCGCCGATAAATTAATTTATGAGCAAACTTTCCATACCACGACACTGGCTGACATCGCGAAATTAGCAGATGTTCCACTTGGAAACGTTTACTACTATTTCAAAACGAAAGAAGCCATCATGGACGCGGTATTGCATCGCCGAATGACTGAATGGCGAAATCTATTTCAACAATGGGAACAGATCCCCGATATCAAACAACGTTTAACAGCTTTGTTGCAGCATAACAACGCACAATCAGAAACATTGGCGCGTTTTGGTTGCGTCATTGGTAGTCTTTGCCAAGAACTTGGCAAACAAGGCGGCGTTCTTGCTAATGCAGCTTCTAAGCTTATGGCAGACATCCTTAAGTGGGTTGAAGTTCAATTCCGTGAAATGGGCAAAGGTGAACGTTCTTCCCAGTTAGCGACTTATTATTTAGCCGCTATCCAAGGCATGAACTTGCTGACTCTTACCTTCAAAGAGCCACAATACATGGAACGTCAAAGCGAATCATTACAAGAATGGTTAGCGACTGTCTAAGATTAATTTTTCCTCTTTTCTTCATTAAATACTGCGTCATCCGTTCCGGATGGCGCGGCTATCACTCAAACCAGTTGGATTTTAGGCGAGGCGTCAATTCCCAGAGAAACAGGAGTGTACATCTTAGTACATGACTGTTGCGAGGGGATGCAGACAACGACGCATAAAATTCAAATGGGAAGAGTATAAGTTGCTCACCCATGAATATTTGTAGTCTTATGGAATATGCGCGAAAGGATATTCGCAACGAACTTATACTGTTTATTTTTACAGATGGCATTGTTTGTAAAAATAAACGTGATTCACAGGGATGGACAACATGACAAAACCGACTCACCACACATTTGACATTATTGCACTTGGGCAATCCTTTGTTGATTTTTATGGACAACAGCTTGGATCACCCTTAAAGGATATGCTTTCATTTAAAAAATATGTCGGTGCAATGCCCGCCTATGCCATGGGGTGTGCACGTCTTGGATTAAAATCAGCGCTTGTGTCTCAGGTGGGAAAAGATGACATGGGGCAAACTATTTTGCAAACCATGCAGCATGAAAAAGTAGATACCACTTGCGTACAAATCGATCCATCCCGTCAAACGGCGTTAATGTTTCGTGGCATGGAAAATCAAAACTCTTTTCCAGTGATACACTATAGCGAAAATTGTGCCGATATGGCGCATGAAAACTCGATTGATCCTCACTTTATTGGAAGTGGGGCTGCGTTGCTTGTTGGGTCTTCTAATTTTTTCAATAAAAATATTCACATTGCTTCAAAAGCGGCAATTGTTGCTGCAAAAGAAAACTTGCGAAAAATCATTCTCGCTTTAGATTACTTTCCTATCAGCACGCCCGATGTGGTAACCAAAGCTTTGCAAGGCACCCTACCATTATGTGATTTGATTATCGGTTTTGAACATGATTTTCAAAAAATAGCCGGGGTTTCTGACACTTTAGAAGCATTACATCATTTGCGTAGTTTAACCAATGCATTATTTGTCATTAAAAACGCTAAAGGATGTTTTGTATTCGCACATCATATTTCCTCAGAATGGGAAAGTGTTCCACACCATCTTGGTTTTGTTATTCAGCAATCCTATTTTCCTGCTAAAGAAGCTTTTATCAGCGGATTTATATATGGTTGGTTAAATGCGCATTCTCAAGAAAAATGTTGTGAATTTGCCATGGCGACACTCGCCCTTTCTCAAATGAGAGGCGAATACAGTGCTGGCTTGCCAAACGCTGATGAGTTCAACCTTTATCTGGATTCTCAAAATCAGGTTGTAATGCAAACCATGCAAACACCCTTATTTGAACATATTCATAATGCCATTAACCGTACCAATTCGCAGGATCAACTCTTTACTTTTAGTTTCGGTCATCATCAGCAATGGCTTAAAATGGCGCAAACGGCAAATGTGGATGAATTTGTTATCAATCAGGCAAAAATGCTAGTAGCGCAAGGCATACAACAAGCAGCCAGACATTTTCCCAATGCCTGTGTGCTGACAGATGCAGAGCCTGAACAAAATATTATCGATTTATTACCTTCCTCTCATATGTTAATGCGTTCATTCGAGGCTCCCAATGAAGTGCCACTTCGTTTTGAGGGAGATCCTGATATTACTAAAACCTTACTACAATGGCCAAGACATCATAGTGTTAAATTAACGTTTGTTTATCATCCAGACGACAGATATGCACTACGCCAGCAACAAGAGAACACATTAAGTTTACTTTACCGCTCAACGCGTGATACAGGCCATGAGCTGCTCATCGAACTTGCTCCTCCTACCAATAGCTTGATAACGGCCAGCACGATGGGACACATCATGCAACGGTTGTATGAAATTGGGATCTATCCTGATTGGTGGCAACTATCTCCACAACGTGATCATCGAAGTTGGGATTGCTTACAACGGGTCATAGCTGATAATGATCGTTATTGCCGCGGTGTTCTCCTCTTAGGTCAACAAGCCTCATTTGAGCAGTTAGCGGTAATGTTCTCTGCTGCTGCAAAACAACCCTCTTGTAAGGGTTTTGTTGTTGGAAAAAGCCTATTCCAACAATCACTGGATCAATGGTTGACTAACACTATCAGCCCAGAGATCCTTGTTGAAACAGTTGCTAACAGTTTTGAAAGAGCGGTCACCATGTGGATGCAAGCAAAAGAATCTGCTTTACATTCTCATACCACAAAAGAACAGATGGCCTAAAAAAAAGCGGTGCCTAGCACCGCTTTTTTTATCTTTTTAATTAAAATACCAGACCAGCGCAATTTTTCCAGATTGAATAATAGGATCCATTGCAGTGACAAAGGAAGGCGTGACTATGCCTCCATCAAGGATAACGCTTGAGGTTTCAACGGTTTGCCCTGAAGAGTGATAGATATATTCAAAGCGGATTGCAGCACCTGAATCTTTCAATGGAAATTCTGTACCTGCCCCAATGACAAAACGATAGGGCCAACGTTTGTTACTGCTGGAGACACTTGCAAAAGGGTATGGTGGATTACCACTGTAAGTTGCTTCAAGTTTGTCGTGACTTAATTCAACGCCAGCAAGAATATAAGGGATAAATACAGGCGGAATAAAATATTCTAAAGATTCAAGTTCATATCCCATTCGACCAATCAAGGTAATGATATTTCTTCGTTCATAGTGAAAACTGCCATTCCAACCCAATCCATTTTCACCATTCATTGCCGCAACATCAGAATAGGCAAAAGGATGATCTTCACCCATGTTTTCCCATGAAAAACTGAGCTCGCCTCCTAATATCCAGTTTTCACATTGTGCTTGGTAGCCTGCAAATAGTCCCCACCCTAAACCACTGTCATCATAGTCTTCAATAACGGTCGTTGGCGGTATACCTGCAAAGGTAATATTAGGATTATTATAAGTAGTTGTTGCATTGACACTACTTGTGCGGTTTCCATAGCCCCCAAAAGCACCAATGAGCCAACTGCCAGGTTCTGCTTGGCAAACGTTTATTGTTAGCACAGAGAAAGAAATTGTAAGTAAGGTTGTTAATTTACTATTCATATTATCTCTTTGAGTTAATGGCTTTTCTACATCTATGCATCAAAGATAAGGTTATTACTAAGAGCTTGTCAAAATTCTTAACGAACAATAATTCAAATAGATATGATATTGTAATTTAATTGTACTCATTGTCAGGGAAAGGATGAGTAAGAAAGCATCCAAAAAATATTTTACTCTTGCTAACGCTGTTTTGGCATCAAGCTTCTTTTTGCCAACAGTGCTTTTTGGTGCTGAGCAAATCACTTTTAGTCAAAGTGGCCCCATCTACACTTTCGATCCCATAACCGGCAGTACCGGCGGCATCGAAATTACAACTTATGGTCAAGTTATTTCCAATGGTGCAAATAATGGTATTGATGTTAATTCAACCACCACAACTGATAATGTGGTTACGATTGATGCCGATAATTTGTATATCTTTAATGCCATCAACACAACTGGGACAGGGTCCGGTATTAATATTTCACAAGCCAGTGCATCAATTACAGTGAACGTGGGCAGCGGCATCACCTCTGCAGCAGATGGTATTTTAATTGCGGGTACGAATGCCATTATTGATAATACGGGAAACATAACAGGTGGCAGCGGGAGCGCCTCCCCAGGGAGCGCGATTGAAATTTCACCTTTAGGCACCAATGCTACTATCAATAATCAATCAGGTGGCAGTTTGTTATCAGGTGCCGGTGCCATTGCACCCACCTTATTAGTCAATGGCACAGGCTTAACATTAACAAACGATGGCATCATTGATTCATCTGGTGCAGGGGGTGCAGGCACCGATACTATCTCTTTAAAAGCCAATTTTATTTCTCTTACCAATGAATTTGACGGCACCCTCACTTCTAATGCCAGCAATACTGCGGCTATTAACATAGCAAATGCAGGCATTGGCGGCATCATTATCAACAATGGTTCGATTAATGCTAACAATGGTGGTAATGGTATTGCCATTAACCAGAACTTTGTCAGCGGATCTATCAGCAATACTGGCTTCATTGAAGTAACAAGTGGCTTGGGTGGCATCGGCGTATTCATTAATGCTGATTTCACAACATTCACTAACACAGGAACTATTGAAGCAACGCAAGCAGGTGATTTTGCCGTCGTATTCAAAGGCGGCAATACAACAGGAACTTTCATTAATAGTGGCAGCATTCTCGCAAATAATAATCCTGCAATCACTTTAGCAGGTACTTTTAGCTCATTTAATAATAGTGGCATCATACAATCCACAGCAACCACCGCCATTATTGCAAATGGTGGCGCCAATGGCTCCTTGGTGAATTCCAGTTCAATTAGTGGTTCTGGCGGGAATACCATTGATTTAAGCAGTGGAAATCTTATTTCATTGACTAATAATGGCGGCACGATTACTGGCAATGTCCTACTTGCCGGCGGTGGCGGCACTGTTTTAAACATGAACAAAGGAACAATTGCAGGCACAGTGACGTCAAGTGCAACACCTAGCATTTTAAATTTAAATGGTGGCAATATTACCGGAGCTGTTACTTTAGGAAATACGAATGGAAATATTGTCAATTTGTCAGGAAGCAGTTTGCAAGCGTTAAATGGTGGAAATGGTAACGATACATTTTATGTTTATGGTGGCAGTTTTACTTCGCTTAATGGGATTGCAGGCAATGATATTTTAAATATCAATGCCTCTTTAAGTACGAGTGCACCAATATCCAACATACCAACGATTAACGTCAATAATGCCGGTACGGTATTTACGACCTCCGGACCTATAACCGGCTTAACAACCATGAATGTTAATCAGGGGGCTTCGCTTAACGCTAATGAGAATTTAAACGTCGGCGGTGTTTTGACCAATAATGGCAATGTGGCTGTTAACTTGGGAGATACAATCACTACCAGTTCATTCATTCAAAATGCTGGCGCCTCTTTTTCTCCAGCAATATCAGCAAGCGGTGAATCAGGGCTTATTCATGTTGGTCCAGGCGGAGCAACGTTAGCAGCGAACAGCACTATTATGCCCAACTTTGGACCACTTATTCCTGCAGGCACAATCTTTGATATTATTGAAGCCACAGGCGGCACTATTATTGATAATGCAACCGTGGTAACAAATTCTGCAGTTGTCACATTCATTAGCAATGTGGTTGGCGGCCCAATTTTAGAGTTAACCACTTTTCGCAATAGCTTCACTTCACTTGCTTCAACAGCTAATACAAAAGCGTTGGCTGGGTCCCTAGATGCCATTTCGTTACAGCCTATTAATACAATTAATCCAGATTTAGTTTATTTGTTTAGCCAATTAGAACATCTACCAACGTCATTGGCTGTTGAGCAAGCTTTAGAAACCTTATTGCCACCCCTTAATTATTCAGAAATTGCAGCAGCGCATTTAAGCATGGACTCGGTATTTAATACCGTTGGCAAACGGTTTGAAAAAAGGCGTCACAAAAGCTCGGGGCTAAATGCCGGTGATCTCATTGAAATCCCCACAGGGAGTTGGTTCAACGTATTTGGCGCAAACCTGAATCAAGATGAACTTGATAATATTGCAGGGTATAACGCAAAAGCCGCAGGTGCAGTCCTTGGAAGTGATTGGGATATTTGTGATTTTTTTGGTTTTGGAATCTCAGCAAGCTATGCTCGCATCCATACCCTAGATAAAGCATTCACTCCAAAAGATCAGCTTATTAGTAGTTATCAAGGAACCCTATATGGATGGTTTGAGCCAAAACCAAATTGGTTCATTGATGCGATGCTAGGTGGCGTTGCCCATCGATATCTTTCTTTCCATCATATTGCTGTTGCTGAATTCAATAATACAGCCATTGCCAAATTCAATGGCCAGCAATATGGCGGACAAATTGACCTGGGGTATGCACTGCTAAATAACCAATACTATTTAGCGCCGTTGATAAGAGCAAAATATACTCACTTAGCATTAGATAGTTATGATGAAAATGAATTAGGTGGAATTGGTCTTGCCGTTCAAGGCCAAGCGTATGATGAGTTTACAGTGGGTGCAGGCTTAAGAATTGCTACTGATATTTCCTTTAACCGCATTCGATACCTGCCAGAAGTATCTGCCTTATTACTACATGACCTCGTCAATGATGGCCAACAATCCATTGCTGCCTTTAGTGGCGGTGGACCTTCCTTTGCTACCAATGGCTTAACCCCTGGTAGTACGATATTTGATTTAGGATTATCTTTAAATATCATGCAAAAAGATGCCGTGTTTACGGTAAAATATGATGGCCAAATACGCGAGAAATTTATAAGCAACGCAGCCTTTTTGCAGGTTTATTATTATTGGTAGCATTCCCCCTCACCCTAACCCTCTCCCACAAGGGGAGAGGGGATAAGAAAAGAGTTATTCAAATGGTGATGGTAGAATTACGTCGCTGGGCCCCTGCCCTCTTCCCTTTGTATTTGGATAAAAGTCATCTTCACTCAATGGCGGCGGTGTAACAGGTTCATCCACAAAATAATGTTCAAAGTTATCATAAGTTTCTAATTGTGCTTGTCGTGTTTCTTCATATTTTTGTGTACTGATATTCACACCTCTGAAATCATCATGAATAATCTTAGGTCTTAAGAATATCATCAAGTTCGTTTTGACTAATTCCTTGCTTTGACTCTTAAACAAATTGCCTATCCAAGGGATCCTCGCAATAAAAGGAACTTGTGCTCTATTTTCATTCCATTGGTCTTGTATCAATCCACCCAACACCAGAATTTTACCTTCATTGACCAACACATTAGTTAAGATAGTTCTTTCTGAAGTGGTTGGATTACCACCCGTGCTCGCATTCGCACTATTTGGAATAATATTGGATAAAATATTTTCAATTTGTAATTTAACTTCGTGATTATTTATAATTTGGGGTTTAATCGTTAAGGATAATCCTACCTCTTCTCTATCATATGAGGTAAAAGGATTGCCCCCCACATTTTGATTGTTCGTTTGGCCAATCGCAAAAGGAACTTTTTGGCCAACCTTGATTAAGGCTGTTTGATTATCTAAAGTGACTAAAGTCGGCGTAGACAACACATTAGATTGAGAATCTGTTGCTAACATTCTTAGTAAAGCGCGAAGGTTACCATGTCTAAATACGCCAACGGTTAGTCCTTCACCCAATTCCTGTACAACGCCACCTGCAAATCCTCCAACAATACCACTTGAAGTGCCATCAGTGTTTGTATCAAAAGTAGGGAATCTGGTTGCTGCTTTGATTGATGCGTTGGGTGAAACATCCCATTCAACACCATATTCTTCTAAGCGGTCGAGGGTGACTTCTGCAATAATGACCTCAATGATGACTTGTGGTCGACGAATATCTAATTTTGCAATAATCGATCGAATGGATCGCATTATAGTCGGCGGTGCTTTAACAATAATTGAATTTGTTGTTTCTTCCCATTGAACAAAACGATTGATTATTCCACTTTGGGGCTTATTTTCATTATCGACAAACAAGCTACCTTGTTGTCCACCGTTAGCAGAATTTTCTTTAAGCGCCTTAAGGTGATTTGCGAAACCACTACCTTGATTTGGGTTTGTAGAGGTTGCAGTTGCAATCGCTGTTGATGCTTGTGATTCTTTACCTTCGGCTCTTACTTTTTCTTCTTTATTAGTATGTATGGCTTCTTCCAAATAGGCAGCAACGATGGGCGCTATATCGCTTGCTTGAACATACTTTAAATAAATAACCTGTGCATCAGAATTACTATCCGATGGTAAATCTAATTTTTCGACAACGCGATGTATATAATTTCGTAATTCCTTGGTGCCACCAGTGATTAGTATATTATTGGTTCGCTCATCTGCACCTAAGCTTACTGGAGAAGCTTTAGCTGCTCCCTTTTCACGAAGCAGGGTTGTTAAAGTTGTCACTAATTCAGGGGCGGAAGCATGTTTGACAGCTATAATGTCAACCATTTGAGATTGAGGGGTATCAACTTGTTGAATAATTTTTTCTACTTTAAGCACATTGCTCTGTGTATCAGCAATAAGCAGATCATTAGTTGAGTTTAATGCAACAATGTGACTTGTTCTTGGGATCATTTCACGAATCGAGGTCACCATCTCCGTAGGTGATATAAATTTCAAAGGGATCACTTTAACAATTTGTTGATCCGAGCTTTTACCAACTTTTGACACTACACTTCCACTATCATTGTTCGCACTGTCTTGTGGAATAATTTTAACGACATCATCAGTTTCAATTGCTTGAAATCCATGTACACGGAGCACAGAAAGAAATACTTGGTAAATTTCATCTTTCGTTAAAGGGTGCTGAGAAATAATAGTGACTTGACCCTGAACTCTTGGGTCTAGAATAAAATTCTTGCCGGTTGCGTCTGAGACTCTTTTAACAACAGTTTGAATATCAGCATTCTCAAAGTTCCAAATTTCTTTATTTTTATCGACTGCAAAAACAGTGGCTGAAAATAGCATCAACACAATGACCAGAAATACATTTTTTAGCGACAAGGCATCCAAACGAAATGGCATTCTTAAAACCTTTTAAAATATGTAAATTTGTCAGGCGCCAAACAAATTCGTGGCATTACTCTTTGATTTAAGCAAAGTTCATGATTGGTTATACGTCAATAAAATCCAAGATTAACATTAGATAGCGGCTAGTAGAATTAATTTTTCAGTAGGCTGTTTGACTTTATTTAAAACGATTACATCTTTCAATTTAAACTGTGATTCAAGTTCTTCTTTTATTTGATCAACTGATTTGCTTTTTGATTTGGTAAAAACACAAGTAAATACTTTGTCTTTTTGCTTTGTTTGATTGGTATAGGCGTTATAACCTTTTTCTTGTAATTTCTTGACTAAAGATTGAGCATTCATAGGATTAACAAAAGTTCCTAATTGCAAAACCCAATTAGGATCCATTTCCTGTGGTTCTTTAATTTCTTTGTCATCTAAAAACGATAGTAAATTCAAAGTAACTTCTGCTTGTTTTATCTTTTGAATTTTAACAGGTGTTTTAGCAAGTTTTTTAACAGGTGTTTGTGATTGAATCAATGCCATAAATTGCGCTTTTCTATCAAACTTAACTTTTTCAGGTGAAGATAAAAGAGATAAAAAATCCGTTCTAGCTTCTTCTAGGGACACTTTCTTTTCAATTTCTTGAGGTTGAATAAGTGATAAGAATTGCTCTTTCTTAACAGTGCTTATTGTATCTGACATCTTCTTTTCATCAGATGATCTTATCTTGTTTTGATTCGCAGAAACTTGAATGGTTTTAAGTGAATCAGTATTGTTTTCTACCATTACATTTTGATTAAAATCTTCAAGTTTTTTTAATGCAATAACGGCACTAGTATGCCCTTTTTCTGCAGCTTGTTTGATTAAACTGATCCCTAAAGACTTGTTTTGTGGGATCCCTTTACCATAATAATACATATACCCAAGCATATATTGAGATGCAGCATCTCCCTGCAATGCAAGAACGCTAACCTCTTGTACACGAGAAGGTAATTCATCTTTGGGTGGCTTTGCAGTAATCTCTTGCATTATTGGTTGTGGTTTGGGTTGAGCCTTCGCTATTGAGGATGGTCGTTCAATTTCTGAAAACCCGGGTTCTCTAACAAGTTTCTTTAAAGCAAATACAGCTGGTGGATAACCTCTAATGGCTGCTTCCTTTATCCATGCAATTCCCAATGGTTTATTTTCAGGTGCGCCAATCCCATAATAGTACATATAACCCAAGGTATATTCTGATTTCACATCCCCTTCATAAGCCATGGCTTCTGTTAAACGAAATGAACGCCCAAAATTGCCACTATAATAGCTATCTTTGGCTTCTATCCGAGTTAAGCTTCTATTAATTTCCCTCATGCATCCTGCATTAATAAGGAAATAAACAAAAAGAAATATGCTCAGTATTAATTTTGACCTATTACGAATCATTCTCGTCTACTTGTCTTATATAGGTAATTTCTACACACTTTAAAACTTAATAGTTAACAAACTATGATTTATGTAATTTATTAAGGTAAAATTATCATAGTGAATAGACTCTATTTGAGTATAAGAGAAGTACAAGAACATGCACGTATTTGAAAACTGTTTTAATGTGCGGTGATCAAATAATCAATAGCTATACTATATATTCAATCAAACTCTTTTTACGTTTGAGAGGTCATGAAGTTTAGTGATGGATGGGTCAAAAATAATCAATTTCAGTTTTGCCAGAAGACATAAGGTCTTTATTGATTCATTCAATGAAAATCATGTTGATGTCATATGCGCAAAACCTAAAATTGAAATATTGTTAGAAATTAGACGAGCATTACAATGTCCCCTTTCCATCAAAGAGGTATCGGAAAAAGAATTTGTCGATCTTTTAAACACGCATTTTGAAAAAAGAGAACAAGGTTCAACGCAACTTGCACAAAATTTAGAAGAGAACTTAGATTTAAATACGATATTAGAGGAAATGCCCGATATAGAAGATCTTCTTGAATCACAAGAAGAAGCTCCCGTCATCAAACTTATTAATGCGTTATTAAGTGAAGCAATTAAAATGAATGCTTCTGATATTCACTATGAAGTTTTTAAGAATGAATTTTCAGTTCGATTTAGAATAGATGGCGTTTTACATGAAATTTTTAAGCCATCTAAAAATCTATCTGGACTTATTGTTTCACGGATTAAAGTCATGGCAAAACTTGATATTGCGGAAAAGAAAATACCACAAGATGGCCGTATCAGCTTAAAAATAGCTGGGCGGATGATTGATGTGCGAGTATCAGTCTTACCATCAAATCATGGCGAAAGAGTGGTCTTGAGAATATTAGATCAAAAAAATGCCAAGTTAGAGCTTGACGACTTAGTGCCGAGACTGGATATTAGAAACAAAATTAAACATTTTGCCGATCACTCTCATGGCATTATTCTTGTTACTGGACCTACGGGTTCAGGGAAAACAACAACACTATACGGAACTATTAATTATTTAAATGATGTCGAAAGAAATATAATTACAGTTGAAGACCCAATCGAATATGACTTGCCGGGTATTGGTCAAACTCAAGTTAATCCAAAAGTTGGAATGACATTTGCTAAGGGCTTACGAGCAATCTTAAGACAAGATCCTGATGTTATCATGGTGGGTGAAATACGAGATAAAGAAACTGCAGATATTGCAATTGAAGCAAGTTTAACTGGACATTTAGTACTATCCACTTTGCATACCAACAGTGCATTAGGTGCCATTACGAGATTACAAGATATGGGCGTACAATCTTTCTTGCTATCTTCAAGCTTACTTTGTGTGATTGCACAGCGTTTGGTGAGAAAAATTTGTGATGATTGTAAACAACCATACACGCCTTCTCCTAAAGAGCTAGAGCTCTATCCCCTCTTGAAAGGGCATTCCTTATATCATGCTGTAGGTTGCAAGGCATGCAATAATGTGGGATATAAAAAACGCATAGCGATCTATGAAATTATCGAAATTGATGAAAAGCTTAAAGAAATGATTCATTCTGAAGAATCAGAACAGCTTATGAGAAATTATCTAAAAGAAAAAACAGACGATTTACTAACAGATGGCCTTAAACGTGTTATAGAAGGTGAAACAACTTTAGAAGAAGTATTCCGAGTTATCAGCGGACAAAAAGTCATGGTGAGCTAAACAATGGGATTATTTCAATATACTGCCATTGATAATGAAGGAAATGAAAGCGCTGGCACTATCAATGCTGATAGTGAGAAGCTAGCCAGAAATAAACTTCGTTCTGATGGGCTAATTCCTGTGGACATTATTCCCATTTCACAACAAGCCATCCACTCTAACAAAAAATCAAAAAACATAGATAAGAAAATAAAAGCATATGATCTATCATTATTAACCAGAGAGTTATTTGCTATGATCAGTGCAGGTTTAGAAATTGAAAAAAGTGTCGCCTCCGTTGCCGAACAAACGGATAACAAAAATGTAAAGCAAATCATTGAAGCTATTCATTCTCGGATATTAGAAGGATATTCACTATCCTACGGGTTAAATGAATTTCCAAAAGCGTTCCCTAAAGTCTATAGGGCAACCATTAAATCAGGAGAAGATGCCGGACACTTAGATAAGGTTTTGGAACATTTGGCTGAATATCTTGATAGACAAGAGCAAATGAGACAAAGAATAATACAGGCCATCATTTATCCTTGTATTCTTACTATCATGTCAGTTGGTATTGTGACATTTTTATTAATTTTTGTCACCCCAAAAATTATTAGTATATTCGAGGAATCTAAAACAGGTTTGCCATTCGTCACCATTATTCTTCTTCATATTAGTCATTTCTTGCAAAAATATGGGTTGTTAACACTTATTTCTATAGTGATATTGCTTTTTGGTTTTCAACGTTTATTAAAAATTGATTCCATAAGAGAAAAATATGATATTTTTGTATTACATATCCCTATTCTAGGGAAAACAATTCAATTAATTGAAACAGCACGATTTTTGCGAACGCTTGCCATCTTAACGCAAGCCACTGTGCCAATATTACAATCTTTCCAGGTCGCTTCAGATTTAGTCAATTCAAGACCCATTCGTAAAGAAATTCTAATTGCAAAGGATAGAATAAAAGAAGGCTCAACAATTTATTTAGCCTTGAAAAGATCTAACTATTTTAATTCGAGCAGTTTACAATTTATAGCCAGTGGTGAAAATTCTGGCAATTTAGAAGAAATGTTGATGCGATCAGCAAATAATCAAGAGCGCCATGTTCAATTTACACTTAATACTCTTCTGGCTGCATTTGAGCCCATTTTAATACTTTTAATGGGAGCATTAGTTCTTTTCATAGTTCTGGCAACATTACTTCCAATTTTTCAATTATCAAATATGGTTGGATAAACGATGAATGTGAAAATTAAAAAACTATATCAATCTGGCTTCACCTTAATTGAAGTCATGGTTGTTGTCGTTATTTTGGGAATATTAGCAGCTATGATCGTCCCAAACATCATTGGACGAACAGATGATGCAAAAATAGTCAAAGCCAAACAAGATATCCTAGCACTTGAAAATGCCCTAGAAATGTATCGGTTAGACAATGGATTCTATCCCTCTACTGATCAAGGGCTAAAAGCATTAGTTAAGAAGCCAGAGAGTGACCCTCGGCCGCAGGCCTGGCGAGATGGGGGCTATGTTAAACAATTAAGAAATGATCCATGGGGTGCTCCCTATCAATATCTTAACCCAGGTGTTCACAAAGAAATCGATATTTTTACTAATGGCAAGACCGGCAAACCGGATGAAAAAAACGAGATAGGAAATTGGTCCGTTGAAGAACAAAAATAACTTAAATGCTTTTACTTTAATTGAAGTAATGGTTGTCATACTCATTTTTATGATAATGCTGACGTTTATTGTTATTAACTCAAATTTTCAGTACAACGAATCAGTAAAAGTTGAAAACGCTGCAACGACTTTACTTGCAAAGATAAAGTTAGCAAAACAAGAGGCTATCTTACAGCATGCAAGCCTTAGATTTATGGTTGAAGGTAATAATTTTGGATTTCAAAAGTTACAAATAAAAAATAAAAAATATTATTGGGATTGGATTAAAAATGATTCATTACTAGGCACTACGTCGATTGGAAAGAATATGTCAATTGAGAATATCAATACGCTAGAGATATACCCAAATGGGAGTTTTACTCCTTTTAATATTGCTATAAAGAGCATAGATGGAAAGTCAAAGTTTACACTTTCAGGGGATGCCAGCGGAAATATTGAGATTGTAAAATATGAAAAATAATCGAATGGGATTTACTTTACTTGAAGTTTTAATAGCACTAGTCATTGTAAGTTTAGTGTTTACTTCTTCACTTTTAGCGATATTTGAAATGACAAAAAATAGTCAAATATTAAAAGACAAGACCATTGCATCAATTATTGCCTCAAATATGATGTCTCAAATTAGACTTGGAATGACAAAGGCGCCTAAAGGGAGCTCATTAACTAATAAAGTCAGCATGGCACGGAGTGAATGGATTTATAAAATTAAAAGAGGATCAACCTGGAGTGCAGGGGTTGATGAAATTGTTGTCTCTATACAAAATTCTCGAGGCGAAGCTATTTATAGCTTAACAGGTTATATCAATGCATCCCTGTAACAAGAAAACAAGAGGCTATACAAAGGGGTATACTTTGATCGAAGTTTTAGCTGCCCTATTTATCTTTGTTATTGTCGTCGCCATTATATCAGGTTCCTTTCTTCAAATACTTAAAAGTGTTAAATTTTCAAGTAGTAGTGAAGAGCGATTGTCTGACATTCAAGTGATGCTAAGTACGCTACAATTTGATTTCAGCCAAGTCATCAACAAAGTTGAAGTTAAAAAAATCAATCAGATCCAAGGCTCTTTTTATACTTCTGGTAATAAGTTGCATTTTGTTAAAACAGGCGACATTAACCCTGATTATCAAATGAAGCGCTCTTGTTTAGAAGAAGTAGAATATTATCTTGAAGGGAATAAAATTATTAAAAATTTAAAAGAAGATGATAAACCCACTTTCAAAAAGGAAGTTCTTTTAGACAAAGTGCAATCATTTAAATGGATTTTTATCGATCAAAAATTTGGCCAATATCCCAACTGGCCTCCGACCCAAGACTGGCAATACAATACACCAGCAGCCATTAAATTGACGATTGAACTTGAAGATATTGGCACAATTGAAAAAATAATTGAGATGGCCCACCATGAGTAAACAGCACCGCGTACTCATAACACAAAAAGGTACTATATTAATAGTTGCCTTGTTAATTGTGGTGCTGGTTGAAATTGTTGTTTTTTCGCTCGTCACACATCAAAGAATAGATATTCGCCATTCAAGAAATTATTTCGCTTCTAATCAAGGAATGAATGTTGCATTAGCTGGAGAGGAATGGGCTAAATCTGAAATCCTTGCTCTTTATAAACAAAATAAACCTACTAAAGGTTTCTCTTTAAAAAGAACTCAAATTCAGGGTGGCTTTATCGATGGAGAAGTAATTGATATACAAGGTCACTTTAACATCAATAATTTGATCAACAATGAAATATATGAAAATTTTAATAATATGTTAGTAAATATTATCCCAAATAAAAATGGGGTTGAAACGGATATGCTGGGAACAGTGACATCTGCTTTTGGGCCGTTTACAATGATTACCAATCCTGATAACTTAACATTTCCCTTCAGTAGTATTACAGAGCTACGCCCGTTAAAGGGCATGACGAGTGATCTTTTTATAGAATGTCTACCAAATATGTTCGTTTTACCTGATGTTACTCCTCTTAATATAAATTCTGCCACAAAATATAGTTTACTTTCCTTGAGTCCGAAATTAACATTGCAAGAAGCAGATTCAATTATAAAAATCAGGGATAGTTTGAATGATGGGTTTACTACGACTGATGCTTTTCTTGCATTAGGACCTCTCCAAAACATTGAAACAAACCAAAATAGTATCACCATACAAAGTCAATATTTTCTTTCTACAATATCTGTACACTATGAAAATATTGACTTAACATTGAATTCTCTTCTGAAAGTAATAAAAGTTAACGATGGTCTTAAAGTCAATGTTGAATGGCGAAGCTTTGGAACTTTATGAAAAACAAACTTCTACTAAAATGTTCAGACTCAATGGATTCTATCGATTGGATAGTGATCGACCCTAATGGACAGATTCTTGAGAAATCAGAAAACAAAAACCTTACTGAATTATCAAAACGTGCTGATTTTATCAATAATAAAATTTATGTTTTTATGGTTAGCTCAGACATCCTTGTCAAACAAATCAATATCCCCAAGAAAACGAATCAAAGCAAATTAAATAAAATCGTTCCCAATATTCTTGAAGAAGATCTGATGACAAGTATTGATACGATACATTTTTCTTATGGTAGGGTTCATGATGGTAAATTAACCGTTGCACTTGTAAGTAATGATAAATTGAAATTTTGGATTGATAAATTACATGAAAATAATATCAAACCTGATGTGCTATCTCCATTATGTTTATCACTGAATTCAAAAGAAAACGAATGGCATGTGTTGATTGATGATGGCTCAAGTGTGATTAACACCGGTCCTAACAGTGGCTTTTCTATAGAATTACCTCAACTCGCTCTTTTTCTTAATTATTTATACAATAACAATGAAATAAAACCCAACAAAATTATTATTTCAAGACCAAAATCCGCAAGTGCAAATATCATTGATGTTGAGCAATATCCTAACTTATCCAAGATTATACATTATCAAGATCAACCTTTATGGGATGCCATTAGTAAAGATAATAAGAATAACATCAATCTTTTACACCATTCTTTTGCTCATCAGGCTGACGAAACTAAAAATAAACGCTTTATTACACATGTCATAATACTCTTTTTCGTTACATTCTTTATATTAACGATAGCGGAAGTTAAATATATTTATTCATATGAAAATTTAAATACTGAATTAAATGATAAAATCTCTAGCCTTTATAAAGAGTTATATCCTAATGCAACAGATGTTGTCAGTCCAAAACTCAGAATGGAACGAGATCTGAAAGCGTTATCAAACGCTAGTGGTGGTGCATTTTATGACTTAGCTTTCAATGTTGGCACTATTCTTAGCCAAAATCCACAAATAACACTGACAAGTTTGTCTTATAAAAGTGGAACTTTAGTCATCACCGTCGAAGCCACATCAAATCAAAGTCTTGATAACTTTAAAACGCAACTTAAAAAATCTCAATTTCATACTGAACAAAAAACAGCTGAACAGCAAAAAGACAAACTTAGCGCTGTCTTTAGCATTACTAAAAATGGTGAAAAATGATAAAGGAATACTTAAACAGTAAAACACAACAAGAAAAAATGATCCTTGGTGGGTTGGCGGCTTTTGTGATTTTTTGTCTGCTGGTTTTTGGGATATGGCTTCCCATTCATGATAGGAAAGTAGAATTATATAATCAAGTTATTGACCAAAGTGCATTGCTATCTTGGATGACCCAACAAGCACCGGTTTTAAAAAAGCTGCAAGGTAACATACCTTCTTCTGGAAATAACGAAGAAGTGTTTAGTATTGTTGAAGAACAATTTAAAAAACAGAGCTCAGCCAATAATTTCTCTATCGTCAGAATATCTGAAACAAAAGCGAGTATTACTTTTAATGAAATTCCTTTTGATCAATTTATCAACCAATTATTAACGTTAAAAAAGCAATTTAATATTGATGTTGATGAAATTCAAATTAATAAACTACCCAAGCCAGGGCTGGTTGACGGGAAAGTGGTTCTTTCCAAATCTAAATAAAAAACTCCGGGGTCAACTTGCGTTGGTGCGATCCCCAGAAATTATTGTAAGTATTGCAACAATGCAGGCCTGACCCCGCTGTTACTCAGCTAGATGTAATCTCGTCATATCAAAGCTATCAGTCAATCTTTAAAAATTATGCTAACTGAATTGTTTTATTCTGTAAATTGTATGATTTGTTGACGTAAATTATGTAAAAAGGGTCAAGATACCCTTGAGGCCGGCAATTTCTTATGACAGACATGGCCATCAAATAGGAATATTCTCTCTACCCTTATCATTTATTTTCTCAAGAGAAAGACTAGAAATGAATAATTTAACAATTTTTGATTTAAAGACAGTATGTGGTGGTCAAAATGATGTAGGCCAAGCCTATATTAGTCCTTGCTCGATTGCGGTTATTAATTTTCTGAAATATCACGGTGATATGCTGAGTGCCGTTTTAGCTCAAGATTCAACAGCACAAAGTGAAGCTGCCTTAATGATGTATCAAAATCAGCATATGGCAATGCAAGTATGTTCCAAACAAGATCTCATAGAGAGTGGTTGTGTTGGTCCAGAAATTTTTCTCTATTAAATTAAGTGGTGGCGTTTACAATGAGATTATTATGTAAGAGTGAATTAAACAATATATCTGGTGCACATTTTGCGGAAACAGATTGTTCATATATGTGCACATATTCTTTAGTCCAATATTATAATAGCCGTTTTTCAGTGCTTGAAAATCAATATAATGGGGATACATCTGAAAATGCTTCTTGGTATGATTCTGATAAGCAGATGCAAGATATGTATCAATCTTGGGCACTTAAATATTGCTCTAATGAAATCATTAATGAATTTTTAGTAGTTTAGAATCGCAAATGTGGAAAATTGGAGTCAGGCTTGCAAAATTTTATCCTGTATGCAATTCCTTATTTCAGTCGGTGACAATTTGTCACCGAATCAGTTTTTGTATAGGTGACAAATTGTCATCGCATAGTACATAGGTATCAACGCTACTTATGTTGTCTCTTCGATTTTTTTCGGTGTGCTTCCTGGCAGGTAGTTCTCAGATGATACAACCTTCCTACCGGTTTTCTCTTCTAGATTAATCCGAGCTTTTTTGGCAATGTTACCTCCACTTTTCCCAGCTTCCACGTTTTCCTCCAGACCACTGGCATTCATTCCCTCCGCAATTTGACGAGTGGATAATTCAGCCAATGCAGTAAAAATCAGTTCAGCTTCAGTCATGTGATCTCTTAAATTGCGATCTTTAGGTAATTTTTTAATCTCTTTATGTTTTTTGACTGACACCTCTGACCATTCTTGATGGATCACATTTGTGAGGGTTGCGAAATCCTTTCTTCCAGTCACTTCATGCGTGGCCCAATAATCTGTCAATTTATTACGAGTTTCCTGCCCCATCATTCGTTGCTGTATCCATTTGGTAGATCGCCCATGTTTTTGCCATGTTTCTCTAGCTCTATTGAGTGACAAAGAAGGATCTGTCATCTCTTGCATACGTTCATAGCCTACCTTGGCAAGCCACAGTTTAATGGGTTCAGCTTTGGGACTCGGGATAGATTGGACTAGTCGAAGAATAGTCTCCGCATTAGCTGTATCAGTGAGCCGCAATTTGCCATCCTCAGCCTGCATTTTCAACTGGTGACAATTTGTCACCAGTTCACTTCCCTCGTTTTTTAAGCGTTCTTTAAGCTTGTTCCAATACTTCCGGGCTGCCTGATAGTCAGCTTGTTGGATAAGTACCTGTATAATATCAACCACAGAAAAAAGCCATGTGTCAGTCTTTTCATCGTAGATTCGTCGAATTTTGTAGTCTTCAAATATGGTTAATTCACTCTTCATTCCAACTTCCTCAGGGTATCTATGTCCACAACCATTGTAGATGTGATGATTTTATACTCATTTTTATAAAATGCAAAACGCAGGATGCAATTTAAACTAATATTTCTTGCCACCATTCACTATTCAAAACCAAATGAAGCATTACACAACTTTCTTCTGAAATTAGGATAATCTAGAACAAAGTTTAAAGCTGTTTTCAAAACATTCTTAACAAGCTCAAACAGCCTATTTGGTTTTGGCTTCATTTTGGGTAACAGATTAAAAGTTTTGGGCGCCTTTCTCTTTGATAAAGGCAACACCATGCCATTTAATCTTTCTTTATCAATAGGTATTTTCGATGGCATCACAAGCTTTATAATGCGTATCTGCTGAATCATTTCATGAGTTGGCACGCCATACCAAATAGGAATGTTTCCCTGTAAAAGACCCATGACACGTAAGCGGAATAAGATGCGATGAATATTTTTTGCCGATTTATTCAAAGCAGATGATAGTTCCCCATAGGTAAACGAACATGAGGATTGATGTTTATTTGCGCTAAAGGTTGCGAACCAACACCACAGGTATTTCTCATCTTCCTTTAGAATAGGATGATTGAAAATATCCTTAAGATGAACAAACCAGCCACAAAGGCATGGATTTGCTGAGCAAATAATGGGCAAAGCAAGGCCGTCTAGCATAATACTCACCTGTTGTTTAGGTTAGCGAATAAACCCAAGTTAACAAAAAAGAACCTTTTTTGTTAAAAAAATGTTTAAAAACCGCTAGTTAGTACTTTGCAAGACTTGTGAAATGAAAAGATTGCGATAAACTGCGCTTAGTCATGGGTGAAAACTTCCTATTAGTTTTTGCTTGTGATTAGCCCGACTGAAGTGTTCAAGCACTTTAGCCGGGCGTTAGCGTGTATATTATCCTACCTTTTTTAGACTGGCAATATAGCTTTAAAATTTACGTCAAGCTTTTATAAATTCCCCCTATTTAAATTTATAATTCAGCCATTTCGCGTACCTTAAAAAAAATATCTAAATTCATCAAGATACCTTTACTGTTATATGAAATACTGATTTATCAAAAATGCCAATTAAATCTCATTTTGCAAATGATATTAATTTAATGTTTAGACCATAAATATTGGCATGATATCTTAGGGTTTTAACTAATTTCACCAAATACAATAATATCATAAAAATCAAAAACTTAGAGTAAGATAAAAGAACGATAGAACTGACATCGTCTAGCCTGCTATAATAAATTTACAAATATTAAAAGAAAACGCGCAATAGCACACAATTGAGGAATTCATGCAAGAAAATAATAATCATCAAAGTTTTAGACAACCAACAATTGCTGAAGCAATTTTTGAACTTCATTTTTCTATAGCTGATGATAAATGGGAAAATACTTTGCTTGATTCATTTTCTAATAAGTTAAAGACTAATTACCCTGAACAACAAGAAAGACAAATGAAGGGCATTCGAGCTGAGATTGATGAAAATGGAGTAGTATCACAACAACTAGAATCAACTCCTCGAAAGATTTTAAAACATTCATCTCGGAATCATCTTCTTCAATTTTCCCCAAATTTACTTATAATTAATCAATTACCACCTTACTCGGGTTGGAACGTTTTTTTAGAAGATATTTCCATGGCTTTAGATATTTTAATTACTACTTGTACTCCAAATTTCATTAATAGATTAGGGCTGAGATACATAAACAGAATTCCGAGAAAATCAATTAACGAAAGATTTGGCGATTGGCTTGCTCCAAATGATTATTACCCAAATAGATTACAAAATGTCGATTCTAAATTTTTATCTCGTTTTGAAACTAAAGAAACTAACTCTCAGCGCTCAATAGTGACTGTTGCTGAAGGAACAACGAATGATACTGAGGTATCTCCTTTCATTTTTGATATAGATGTAATACATGAAGAACAATTAAAAATGGACAAAGATATAATATTAAACGTTGTTAACGAACAACATATAAAAGTTTGGAATATTTTTTCAAGTTCGATGACGCCCGGTTTAAAAGCATTTTTAAATATGCAAGGACACTAAAACATGAGTAATCATACATCACTAACTATCCACGCGGCTTCTGTTGTTACTCCTGCCTTGAATACTCAATCACCATTAATTGATATATTAAATTCAAATTCAACAACAGTTTCTAATCATATTTTGATTGAATACTCGGTTTTTAGTGAAAGAAAACAAATGGAACGCAAAAAGCGCTATGCCCATGCAGCATCTCTCTTAAAAGAATGGGCATCTGAAAATCCGCAATATGATGAAAAAATTGGAAGCAAACTTGAAGAAGAACTGTCTAGTTCAAAAATAAATTTAAAAACAGAGAAACAATGAAACTTGCTATTGATACTTGCATTTTAAGTAAGATATGTCATCCCGGCAAAAATTCAAATAAAGAAATATGTGCATGGTTTTCGAATGTTATCCTCTCCGGAGAATACCAAATATATATTGCCGCGATTGTTGATTATGAAATTCGGAGAGGTCTGTTACATTTAACAAAAACGGGACAAGAAAGTCAAAAAAGTATAACTAGACTGGATACTTATATTAGTGATTTTGACTATATACCTTTGGATCGTATTATTATGAATAATGCCGCAGAACTATGGGCTGATGCGAGATCAAAGGGTATTTCCACTGCTGATCAAAAAGCTCTTGATGCTGATGTAATCTTGGCTGCTCAAGCTAAATCAGTCAATGCAATTGTAGTGACAGATAATGTTCGACACCTTGGTAAATACATAATGACAAAAAAATGGAATGAATTAGCATAATGCTCAGGATTGCCATTACCAGAAAATATTTGATTTCATTAATGATGATATTTAATATCCAATTTGATTATTTTTCTCTCCAACTCCACATAATTAACGCTCTTCCGCCACTACCGTGGCGGTGAGGGGAGGTGTAGGTGTCTTTTACCCACCGCTGCGTCGCTTACGCTCCTTGCAGTGGGCTACTATCCATAACAGCTCCCGCTGTTGTCGAAGAAGATTGAATGCGTTTTGTTTAGGTGAACATGCGAGTAGCACTGTAATCAATTTTTCCATTTTCGTCTGTCACATCAGGAACACTATTCCCTTGCTCATCAACTTGTTGCATGCCCCACATGGTGACTTCAACTTCAGGGTGCGCTTGATCATAGGGCATCCAGTAGAGACCGTTATCATCTTTAAAGAGGGTGCGACCGTCTCGTGTAAAGCTGACGTTTGGGTTGAATGCAAGGCTCCAAGTCCCCTCCACAATCATTTCTATATCTTCTTTAGCGCGAATATAGGTTTTTTTATCATCTCTAGTGGGATTATGCTGACGGCGAGTATAAGCTTTGAACTCTGGTTCATTTCTTACCATCATATATAATTCTAAATCTCTCTCCACCAGAGCCTTCCTATAGATTTTATCCTTTTCTGGTTCAAAAATCATGATTTTAGCATTTTCGATAAGATCTTCTTTGTTTTTAGCGGTAATCAGTTTAGAAGCAAAACGAGGTAAGAACTTACTCAGTTTTGACTCAATCTCTTCTTGTGTAGCCGATTCTTCTACAAGACTCTTATAATTGCGCTTAAGCTCTTCTTTGATAGGCGCAGCAACTTCTTTAAATTCTGTTTCTATCAATTTAATGAATAAGTCCCATTCGCCAGTGTTGCCATCTATATATGAATTCAACATTTCAGTGCCTCTAATTTTGGATTTAAAATAAAGCAAAGTATTCAGCATGAACTATATTTGATTTTCACGTCTTGTCATGTGGTAAAAACCACTATTTAGATATAAGGTGAGAATGGTAGGATGAACGGAATACAAGGATATGAGCGCGCGGCTATATCTTAATACAGCTGTAGTAAATTACAAGACCTCATATAAGCTATATTTTAACTCAACCACAACTTATAGTGAGACCCTCAAAGAGGATTTATATGAAAAAAAGCTTAGTCTTATCCATTGTGTTGATGACCTTTACTGCGCCTTTATGGGCCGATGATGCAGTTGAAGCTGTTGGTACCAGTGGCATTGTATTTGAAAAAACAAAAGACATATTGATGCAAGATGAAACTTTGACGATCAGTAAATTAAGCAAATCTTTTTTTGAAAAAGATTATAAAATTGACGTTGATTTTCACTTTAAAAATGTTTCAAATAAGGATATCACTCGTAAAATAGCATTCGTTTTACCACCTGTACAATGTTATTCTGAAAGAGATTCAAATTGGAAAGGTCTTGATAATAGCAATTCACGTATCAAGGGTTTAAAGGATTTCACCGTTATCGTTGATGGAAAACCGTTAAAATTTGAAAAACGTTCTGAAGCTGTCTTAAACAAGCGTGACATTACTGAGCTACTCACTAATCTTAAAATACCACTTAACCCTTGCCTTATTAAGTTAACAAAAGATGGTAAGGTGGATCCTAAATATCGTGACTTGTTGCAAAAAAATAGTTTACTCACCGAATATGGAACTCCGGCTTGGACTGAAAATAGTTATTTTGAATGGATACAAACATTTGCAGCAGATAAAGTTGTTCATATTCAACACCATTACACGCCAATCATTGGCTCCTCAGTGCCAAGTCTTTATTCAATTGAAAATTTGGATAGATTTTTTACTGAGTCTGTCCCAGCGCTTTCTCCTCATTGGTACCCTGATTTGCATTCACTCACTAAATCTCATCCTGAGATTATTGGAAAAAACACAGAACCCAATGCCAAAGACAACAGCACCCGCTTTTGTTTAATGCCCGATTGGGTGCTTTACCATCTTACCACAGGAGCGATTTGGAACGGTGGCATTGGCGAATTCAAACTTGTCATCAATGATGCTGCTGGATCACCAATCGCGATCAATGACTTTTACAAAAAATCAGATGATGTGAAGGTATCTTCTACTGCAAATAGCATGACTTATACTGCTCATAACTTTATTCCAACACAAGATTTGATGGTAATGTTCATCTCACTCCCACAAAACAAAAAAGATCTACAATCTTGTGGCATTGGGCATTAATTTAACTATTAGAGGGAGGCAACATGGTTATGCTTACCAGTAATCAAGAACTCATGTTAAGCGAATTAGCAAAAACTTATCAAACATTTTCTAAAGATCCCAATTGGCCAAAATCGCGACCAACGGATGGGGGCATGGGTGGATTTATCATTGACAAAATATCCCAAGATCCAGCCGCACTTGATAACTTATTGAAAGCTATGGCGAACGCCGCAATAAAAGGTGATAGAGAATCTAAAAATTTTTCAAACGCAACGAATTGTGCAAAATTGTTAACTCAATTAAGCGCAAACGATCCTGATTTTGCTAAAGCGCTTAACAATGCGTTAGATACGGCTTCGCAGAATCAATTTAAAGAAAATCCCAACAGCTTGCTTGATATCGTAAAGAAAAAATTGAAAGAGACGACAATCCTTCAAAAAATAAGCCTTAAAAAGATTGGAAAGAAAGGGTTCAACGAACAGGGAGCTTAGAATCTCAGAATGGAAAATAGTATTATCGAAGCTTTATCACAAGCATTGAAAAGTCAATCTGTTCAAACACTTTTCACAGCACTTGGTAAATACCAAACCATTGAACATGTCCATGATGGCAGTATTATTTATCAATTTCTAAACAAGAATGTGGATGCTACTTTTGATGAAAATGATATTTTAACAAAATTTGAAATTCGAATTGAGCCAGCACAATTATCGCCTTTAGAAGACATTGTAAAAAAATATGCCTCTAAAAGTGACATTCTACAACATCTTGGGCAACCCAAAATCACCCCTTCCAAAGATGTGTTGGGATATGATTTAAACACTTATTGGATGCGCTTTGAGCTAAAAGAAGATAAAACACATAAAATTGTTTATCTCAGTGCATCGGCCGTTGGGATGGGCTATAAGCAAACTAACAGGATTATGAGAGCTTGCAAGAGTTCTGGAAAAGCCTAGAAAGGAGTCAAGTACACCTGACCCTGTCTCTCTGTCCGTTCTTTTTGCTTAGTTATCGATCTTTCCTTTAACTTTCTATCCCTTATCAATATAATGGTGCAAATTCACCCAGGATCTCATCATTTATGAAGAGCCCTCTTAATACCATGTTAAACCAACGGCAAGTGAGGAATCTTGCGGGTGTTTCAATGGAAAATCTCAACCACAATGTTCAGTTATTTGCCGGCTATAGCTAAATCTGCCTTTCTCAACAATCTATTTTCACTTTAAAAATTTAAATCTTTTTTGATAAGAGAAAGCTTATGAAAGCAGGTATAAAACGTTTACCGGAATTACTCGATGAGAACGGCGAAAAAGGCGGCAGAACGACCCAAAGTGCGGCTAATACTGGCGTGACGTTACCTGTGGCAATTTGGAATAAGATTTCGTCTTACCTTAAATATAGACTTCCTCTTAATAGAGAAGTAACCCAATATACCACAACTCAGCTTATGTTGAGTGATTCCAAAGAAGCGAGACTTTGGATGGAAAAATTTATGGGGCTGTTGGCTAAAGGAAAGGTGTTTTATGATCCTTTTGATACTCATTCGAATTTTGAACAGCATTTAAAGGGCAGGAATATTCCCGCAAAGCTGCGTCTTGGGCTCATTGCGCATTCTCTTAGAAAAAATAAGGATGCACGTATTTCCAATGAAAGTCTTAGCTTCGTCAACTTTTGCCTAGACAAACCTCCCCTTTTACCTCATGCGGTGCCTATCGTTTGCCAACTATTAATAAGAAGAGGGATGACTTTAGATCCCTTGCTGAACGACCTAAAAAATATGTGTGCACATCAAGACGATGAAATAAAACAAGCTGGTGTTCTAGGGCTTGAACAAACCTTAGCGTTTCTTGATTCAAAGCGTATCTTAGATTTATTAGAAACGCTCAAGACATTGTGTAGGGATGAGAATCCCCAATTAAGAGCAACATTAGCCAAAGTATTAATCTCAGTCATTCCACATCTTGATGTAGAGCATGTCTTAGGTTTGCTGGATACGCTCAAGACATTGTGTAGTGATAATTTCCTTGTTGTAAATGAATCTGGAGGTCATGCATTAAGCAAAGCCATAGCACATCTTCCATCAGAGCACTACTTTAGTTTACTGGCAACATTCAAGTCATGGTGTAAAGATGATAGTGACAATCTAAGACGAGTCGTTGCAGAAGCGTTTAGCACCGCTATAACACATCTTCGAGCAGAGCAGGTCTTGGGTTTGTTGGAAATGTTCAAGGCATTGTGTAGGGATAAAGATAAATATGTAAGACAAGCCGGAGCTCAGGCGTTAGTCAAAGCCATAGACCTTCTTAAATCAGAGCACGACTTGAGTTTGCTGGAAACCCTCAAGGCATTGTGTATGGATGATAGTTTGGAAGTATGTGAAGCCGGAAGTCAAGCGATAGGTAAAACCATAGCGCATCTTAGATTACAGGACGCCTTGGGTTTACTAGAAACGCTCAAAACATGGTGTAAGGATGATAATTGGCGTGTAAGGATCGCCGGCATTAAAGCGTTAGACAAAGCCATAGCGCATCTTAGATCAGAACAGGTTGTGGGTCTACTAGAAATATTCAAAACATTGTGTACGGATAATAATGCGCATGTAAGGCGAGCAGCAGCAGAAGCGTTAGGCAAGTCCATAGCACTTCTTGGATCAGAGCATGTCGTGGGTTTACTAGAAATGTTCAAAACATGGTGTACGGATGATAATTGGCAAGTAAGAGAAACCGGAGTTCAAGGCTTAACAAAAGTCATCCCGTATCTTGATTCAGAGCAGGTTTTCAGTTTGCTTAACACACTTACCGCATTGAGCTTGAAAAATGATCCGACATCGAGAGTTGCCGCAATCACAGCCTTAAGAAATGCATTAAAAAAAGTCATACCACATCTTACTTTAGAGAATATCTCGAATTTGATGCAACTGTGCAAAAGATGGTGTGTAGATGATAGTTCGAATTTAACTCAACCAGCAGAGCAAACCTTAAGCGAAGTCATCACGCTTCTTGACTCTAAACAGCTTTTGAATTTTCTGGACATGTTCAAGGCATGGTGTAGGGATGAAGTTTGGTTTGTAAGAAAAGCTGGAGCCCAAGGGTTAAGCATGGCCATGGCCCATGTTGATTTAATGGAGATTTGGGGTTTAATAGATAAGCTCACAGACTTGAGTAATGGTCGTAATGATGTGCGTGAAGCCGCAACTAATGGTTTATGCACAGCCATAAAATATCTTGATTCAAGATCCCTCTTACATATGCTGGAAACATTCAAGACATGGAGTGAGCGTAATAATTCGGTAGAAACCATAGCCGGAGCTCAAGCCTTAAACCGAGCCATGCCGTATCTTGATTCCAAGCAGGCCTTGAGTTTTCTGGATACGTTCATAAGATTATGTGACGCTAATGATGCTGCTGTAAGACAAGCCGGTGCGCAAGGGTTAAGCAAAATCATCGAGCATCTTGATTTAGAACAGATTAAAGTTAATTTTGAACAGATTAAAGAAATAGCAATAACAAGGTATTTTCAAATAAGGTATTTTCGTTCGGATGTTAAAGAGATTATTTACGATGGCATATCTAGTCTATGGCCGAATAAAATATTTCAAGAAATGATAGCTAAAATTCCCTCAGACCCTTTACTCGTTGAGTGTTATCAGACAGGAATCTTAAACGTTCTACAACAAACGCCTGAATCTGATGGGTTATTATTACAATTTAATAGTGATAATAATGATGATGATAATAACGCTGACGCTAGGCGAACGACTTTCCCTTTGGAAAACCCTCATGTTGTAGAAAAGAAACAAAAATTAGAGTAACAGCGGGGTCACCCGCTACCTCTTTGAGGTTTTTAAGGTCGGATTTCTACCGGGGTTCCAATATGAATAAAAGGATAAACTTCCGCTATCTCTTCATTAGTCACTGCGATACAACCTAATGTCCAGTCTTTTAGCACATGTTTAGCACCTAGCCAGGCAAACCCTTTACCAAGGCCATGGATCATAATCTCACCGCCTGGTGATACATTTCTTTGGGCTGCTTGTTTGATATCTTCTTGCGCAGGGTAAGAGATTTTTACAGACAAATGAAATAAGCTGTTAGGATTTTTTGCAATA
Source organism: uncultured Pseudomonadota bacterium (assembly GCA_963829835.1). GTDB lineage: Bacteria > Pseudomonadota > Gammaproteobacteria > Berkiellales > Berkiellaceae > Berkiella. The sequence continues at coordinate 1,368,433 of CAWHKC010000004.1, read as the reverse complement.
ATTTTATATTTGCCTTCTGGCGTTTTACCATCACCTTCTTGCGTTTTAGTGCCAACGGGTGCAAAGCCAAGTGCAATAGCATAAATTCTGATAGGTTGATCATTTTGATAGAAAGTGATCAAACGCTTACCTTTTTCCACCAAAATCGAATCAATATGAGAGATTGGCGCGGTTAAATGGGGTGGACTTGGAGTGGCAAGTTGTTTTTTTCTAATATATTGATAGTAACCAAAGCTGACAATTAACAGCACTGAGAGCAGTAATAGCGATTTTCGACGATGGGAAAGTATTTTTAGCAATTATTTTATCCCTCTAGACTTACAAATCAATTCATAAGCCGTTTGAATTCTTTGCGCTTTCTCAGTGGCCACTTTAATCATCTCATTTGGCAAACCCTTAGCCACTAACTTATCAGGATGATGTTGACTCATCTGTTGGCGATAGGCTTTTTTAACTTGCGCTTGGGAGGCATCTGGCGAAACACCGAGCAATTTATACGACATTTCCAATTCATCTTCTGGAGGACGAATAGGGGTTTGCTGTTTTCTGGAAGAATAAGATTGTTCTGCATAAGCATGCGATTCCATCTGTAATAAAATGGAACGTGAAATTTTCAATTTATCACAGAGCAATTCCAAAACCTGTCTTTTAAGTCGATTATCTATACCATCAACTAAGGCAGCTTGAATTTGGATTTCAACGAATAGTTGTACTAGTTGCTGATGCTGCCCACAATGTGTCACAAAATTTTCCATTGAAGAACTGAAGCGATATTGGGGCGATTTCCCAAAGTTAAAATATTTCATCGCCATTAATTTTTGATCTTGACTTAACTGTAAGTGCGCCATGACTTCTCTGGCAACCTGAATTTCTCTTTCACTGACATGGCCATCCACTTTTGCGATATATCCCATCACGGTAAAAGTGGTTTTAAAAAAGACTTTTTTGGCTATTTCAACTTCTGGTCCGCCATGAATACGCGCATTCAATTGCAACCCTTTGTCAAAGAGATGGCCAATGCCTACTCCCATGATTAAGCCTAAAGGACCATAAATAAGAAAGCCAAAAATGGCGCCAAAAAGTTTCCCAAAAATAGTCATTGTGAGTAATTCATTTTTTGATTAAGAGAAGGGTTAAGTGATTTTTCTAATGTTTGTAAGCGCTCTATTGTCCCCACATCTGTCCAATTGCCATCATAGTATTCACCGAATAAGGCTTTTTGCGTTATGGCTTTATCTAGCAATGGGGCCAAACGAAAGGAATCACCTTGAATACAACCTTCAAAAAGCTCTGGGTGCAAAATGGAAATTCCCGAATAAGTCAGTCTTTGATTTTCCCTACGGGAGAGGATCCCATTATCTTCAATGCAAAAATCGCCCTTTGGATTATGTGCAGGGTTATCAACCAACACTAAATGTGCTAATCCTTGTTCATACTGTAATGATGAAAGTGGATAATCAGTCCAGATATCACCATTGACAATGAGAAAGGGTTCTTTTCCAAGTAATGGTAACGCTCGCAGTATACCGCCCCCAACTTCTAACTCTTTTGGTTCATTTGAGTAAGTAATGTTAACATCCCATGCTTGGCCATCACCTAAATAGGCTTGTATTTTTTCACCTAAATGTCGCACATTGATAACAATCTCTTTTATTCCAGCTTGATATAAATTCTCAATATGATATTCAATCAAGGGTTTTCCATTAACGGGAATAAGCGGTTTAGGACAGGTATCGGTCAGTGGACGTAAACGTTCACCTCTGCCGGCTGCTAATATCATTGCGCGCATTTTTATTAAGCTACCTTTACTTCAGTATCAAGTGCAATATTGTGTTGGGCTAATGCTTCAAACATTAAAGGAGAAACTTTCAATTGCATATAATGATGAAAATCAGTAAATGCAGGATATTTTTTGGTGACTTCTAATATGTAATTCATAATACGGGGCAAATGAATAAGATAATGTGGCTTATTGTCACGTAGTTTCAATCTTGAAAAATTGCCTAACACTTTTATATGACGTTGCAACCCCACTAAATCAAACCATTTTAAAAACAGTTGAAAATCACCACGTGGAATCCTCTTATGAGCAATAAGCATTTCATAAAATTGTTCTACCCAATGATTTACTTTATAGGCTCCAAAAGTGATGTAGCAATCTTTTAACAATGAAACCAAATCATACGTTATTGGCCCTTCCATCGCATCTTGAAAATCAATGATTCCTAATGTCTCATTTTCTAATACCATTAAGTTACGAGAATGATAATCACGATGCACGATGACTTGCGGTTGAGAAGTGAAGTTTGCAACAATCCGATTAAATGCATCCATCAGAATCTTTGCTTCTTCTGCTTGTGGTATCAAACCTAAAAATTTCTCAAGAAACCATTCAGTAAAGTAACCAAGCTCAAGTCTGACAAAGGCCTCATTGTAGGGAGGAAGAGCATAACCTGACACTGTTGCGCTTTGAAGCTGCACAATGGATTGCATAGCATGATGATAAAACGCATCCGCTGTCTCTTCTGCTAAAATATCCAACAGTAATCTATCGCCAAAGTCAGATAACAAAACAAACCCTTGGGTTTGTTCCCATGCCAAAATGTGAGGAACTTGGATCCCATGTTGATGCCATGCTTTGCCAATGGCGACAAAAGCATCCGTACGTTCTTTAGTTGGCGGGGCTAACATCACAATATAATTTTTATCTTCATGTCTTACCCGGAAATAAGTTCTAAAACTAGCATCTCCTGGTAATGGAGCGAAGCTGTAGTCTTGTGACCCAAGGGTGGCACTAATCCATTGTTTTAATTCCATTTCACCGTTTTGCATCTATCCAAACTCCACAAATGGTATACTCACCAAGCATCAAAGCTTAAAATCATCTCTCAGATTTAATAATAGATATAATAAAGTTGATAACCATAAAAAAGCTAGTTTTTTTACTTCTATTGCTACTTTGCATTCCAATTGGACGGGCAAACGCTGCTTCCCCCATGGCAGATCCAGAGCTCTCAGATTGGGTTGTTGAGCCTGCTTGCATGAGTCTTTGTGAAGGTCATTATGCCCCTTTTGCAACGAGCGCAACAATCAGTACTGAAGATTCATTTCAGCTACCCATGGTTATGTCTGCTAACGAAACTGAATTTACATTGATGGGGAAATCATTACTGAAAGGGAATGTGACCCTATTACAAGGTGAGCGCTATTTGCATACAGATGAAATCATCGTTGAGCGCTCTCCTGAAACGAAAGACTGGAAACGGATCATCGCAAAAGGCAATATTCACTACGCTGCCCCTGGTATGAGTGTATGGGGGGAATATGCCGAATATCAGCATATGCCTCAGGCATTTCATTTTAGTGATGCAATCTATCGTTGGTACCCCCGGCATGCCAGAGGGGTAGCTAAAACCATCGATATCGATAGTGATTCTAACTTACAACTCTATCAGGCAACTTATACAACTTGTGCTCCAAAAAGTAAGACTTGGCTTTTAAGTGCGGACAAAATTTCTCTTTATCCTAAAGAAGGACGCGCTATCGCCAAAAACATTCGTTTGGACATGCATGGTTATCCTGTTTTTTATTTCCCTTATTTTGATTATCCCATTGATAATAAAAGGCACAGTGGCTTTTTATTTCCAAGCTATGGATCGTCAAGTAATTCAGGCTATGAATTTTCTATACCTTATTATTGGAACATTGCCCCAAATTATGACTTAACCCTTGGAACGAGATGGTTATCAGAACGCGGTGTTGAAGGACAGTCAAAAGCGCGTTATCTGTTTACCAATAGTGAAGGTACCATTCAATGGCACTTTCTGCCTGATGATAGAAAATATGGTCCCTTTCAAAAAGAAAATCGCTTATCCCCCCCTGGCGGTTTATCATTTCAAGATCCACGTATCATTGCTTTAGAAGGTAATAACAATCGCTCGGCTTTTAATTACCGGCATACGACTCAATGGAATAGACGCTGGCTATTCAATATTATTTACGATCATGTTAGCGATGATAATTATTTTGTAGATTTAGGTAATGATATTAATACCGCAAGTACCATTCATTTACCGCAGATGGCAAATCTTGCTTATTATGGTGATTATTGGACACATTTTTTTAATGTTGAAGAATATCAAGTTTTGCAGCCCTTATCTAAGCCCATCAATCAAGAAATATATGAACGTCAGCCACAATGGATATTTCAAGCAATTTATCCTAATCAGATATTAAATCTCTACTTTGAACTTAATGGTGAAACGGTAAACTTTACCCATCGTCCTGATATTCTCACTCAAACACCAGTGACGACGGGGCAACGATTCCATTTAAGACCCAGTGTCAGTTTGCCCTGGGAAGAGCCATGGTTTTATATCACACCCCGTATACAGGTTGATTGGTTGCAGTATTCTCTTAAATTATCAGAGATTGCTCAATTAGAAGACCTCCCTACAGAACCTAATCGAACGATACCCCTTTACGATGTCGATAGTGGTTTATTTTTTGAGCGAGATATTCAATTTAAACGCTTTAAAGGCATTCAAACTTTTGAACCACGCCTGTACTATCTCTATGTTCCTTATCGCGATCAACATTTTTATCCCGATTTTGATAGTGGCATCATGAACTTCAGTTATGCTCAGCTTTTTCGTGATAACCGTTTTAGTGGGCGCGATCGTATAGGGGATGCAAATCAAATCAGCGTCAGCATCATGTCACGATTTTTACCGCGAAATGGCGGCCAAGAACTGCTTCGAGCAAGCTTAGGACAAATTTTCTACTTTCGTGATCGCCGCGTGTCGCTCTGCGAAGAATTAGCACAAGAAAATTCGTGCTTTTTGTTAGAAGATGTTAATGCGACCTCCCACCATTCTAAGCTCATTGGGCAAACTGAACTGCATATGAGTTCTACCTGGTCAAGCGGATTATTTTGGGAATGGGACGGCATCCAGCAAGAGACCGAACAGGCCGCCTTTACGCTACAATATCAACCTAGCCCACATAAAGTGTTAAACGTTAATTATTATTGGTTAAGACATGACGTTGCACAAACAATTTATGCCACCGGGCAAACAGGAAGCTTAAATCAAGCAGATGCATCCATTTTATGGCCAATTAACTTACATTGGGATTTACTCTCACTGTGGCGCTATGATTTTGAAAAGAAGCAAACCGTTGAAGTGATGGGCGGTATTGAGTACAACAGCTGTTGTATCGCAGTACAAATTGTCGGTTCTCGCTATCGGGTGTCGAATAATTTCTTTTACCCTCAAGCCTATTCAACCGGTGTTTTTGCACAACTGGTCTTTAAAGGTTTAAGTGCACTGGGATTGAACAACCCCGATAGCAGACTAAGGCAAAAGATACCAGGTTATATTCCACTGGCGCAGCGCCAACAATGGCTCACTTCGCCTGAGCGAACCTATTTCCCACCTGAGGAAATTAAGTTGTATTAACACGCCAACTTTATAAGGAAATGTTATACTCATGCCAATTTTCTGGCTCTTATACCTCAAAATAGAATGTTAGATGACTTTAATAATTAGATAGTAGGTTTTTTATGCGAATGCTGAAATCGTTTTTGTGTTGTGGAACTGTCATGGTTAGTCTTGCCGCTTGGGGTAAACCCCAACCACTTGATGGGGTCGTGGCTGTCGTTAATGAATCCATTATCACCAAAAGTGAATTAAACCGACAAATCAACGTCATTGAACAACAATTAAAACAAAGCGGTAATGCGACCACGGATCGTAAAGCGCTTGAAAAACAAGTGCTAGAACATATGATACTGTCCGAAGTTCAGCTGCAAATGGCAAAAAAAACCGGGATCCAAATCGATGATATCGCCTTGGATAATGCCATAGAGAAAATTGCAAAAGACAACGGAATGACTGTTACTCAACTACGCGAAGCTATCAGTCATGAAGGAATAGATTTCAACTATTATCGTAATAATATTCGTCACCAAATCATGATTTCACAACTCCAACAACGTGATTTACTACATGACATCCAAGTCAGTGAACAAGAAGTTAACCAATTCTTACAATCCCCTAATGGTTTAGGTGGCATGATCACTGAATACAGAGTGGGTCACATTCTCGTACCACTGTCTGAAGCGCCATCCCCAGAAGAAATCGATAAGGCCACGCAAAAAGTTCAAGAAATAATCGCTAAATTACGAAGTGGCGCTGATTTCGCTCAAGTGGCAATATCTGATTCAAAGGGCGACCACGCACTCAATGGTGGCGATTTAGGCTGGAGAAAACTGCCAGAGTTGCCTACCCTTTTTGAAAAAGTGATCCCTCACTTAAAAACAAATGAAATTCCTGAAGCCATACGCAGCTCAAGTGGCTTTCACATTATAAAATTGCTAGACAAACGTAATGCTGCTGCTGCACAAGCAAAAGGGAAAACATTAGTCAGACATATTTTGATTAAAACCAATGTTGGCACATCAGACGATGATGCCAAAGCAAAATTAGCGCAAATACGACAAAAGATCGAAAAAGGTGAAGATTTTGAGCAATTGGCTAAAACTCACTCAGCTGATTTAGGTTCTGCTTCCAACGGCGGTAGCTTGGGCTGGATAAGTAAAGAAGTGCTTGTCCCTGAGTTCGGTGCAGTTATGGAAAAGTTGGAAGTGCAGGAAATCAGTGAACCCTTTAAAACTTCTTTTGGCTGGCACATCATGCAAGTGATGGACAGAAAAACCTTGAGCAATGATGAAACCGCCATGCGGCAAAAAGCGAAAGATATGATTCAGCAACGGAAATTCGAAGAAAAAATCCAAACCTGGGCTCGTCAACTTCGCGATGAAGCCTATGTTAAAATGGTAGATGATAGTAGTACTAGCTGATGATGATGAGGTTAGCTTTAACTCTGGGAGAACCCGCAGGCATTGGTCCTGATATTTGCTTAAAAGCTGCCCAACAAGTATTGCCCTGTGAATTAGTGGTTGTTGGATCATCAGAACTACTTTTACAACGTGCAAAGACACTTGGCATTGAAGTAACGTTATCTGAATTTGACTCAAGTGCCCCGGCTAAGCCAAGCGGCAATGGCCACTTGAGTATCGTGGACGTTCCTTTGAGTGGGATTTGTAGACATGGGGAACTTAACGTTGCAAACAGCCCCTATGTATTAAGAACTTTAGAAAAAGCCTTTGACTTGTGTGCTGATAAGCAATGTGATGCGCTAGTAACTGGCCCTATTCACAAAGCTATCATCGCGCTAAGTGGCACCTCCTTTTCTGGACATACTGAATATTTAGCAAGCTTAGCCGGCGTTGATTCGGTTCTGATGACTTTTTATACCAAAGAGATCATTGTCGGTTTAGCCACCACTCACTGTCCCTTAAATAGTGTTAGTAGGTTGATAACACAACAAAGGTTAAGCAAGGCTATTTCAATTTTATATGATGGATTAGTCAATACATTCAAAAAACCTAACCCAACGTTGAATGTTCTTGGCATCAATCCTCATGCAGGAGAATCGGGTTTACTGGGTACCGAAGAACAGACCATCATGACGCCTGTTATTAAAGCATTACAACAACAAGGCTTATCCATTCATGGTCCGGTGTCAGGTGATACTGCTTTCACGCCACACAATATAAAGCAGACCGACGCTATTTTAGCGATGTATCATGATCAAGGCATAGCGCCTATCAAAGCACTGTATTTCGGAGAGATAGTGAATGTGACTTTGGGATTACCCTTTCTTAGAACGTCGGTTGATCACGGCACTGCCTTAGAACTTGCGGGAACGGGAAATGCTTCCACTGGTAGTCTTCTCAAAGCTATCGAAACTGCCACTTTATTTGCTACTCGGACTTTAAATATATGTCAGACAAACACATTCCCCGAAAACGATTTGGCCAAAACTTTTTAAAAGACCAAGGCGTCATCTCTAAAATCGTACGATCCCTCAATCCACAACCAGATGAAAATTTAGTTGAGATTGGTGCAGGCTTAGGGGCTTTGACAAAATGCGTTTTGGAACTTATCCCGCATTTGAATGTTATCGAAATTGACAATGACTTAAGCGCAAAACTACAAGACACTTACGCTTCTTCGTCACTGACTGTATATCAAGAAGATGCTCTGCGTTTTGATTTTTCAAAACTGTATGAAGGCCAAACTAAAAAATGTCGCATTTTTGGCAATCTTCCATATAACATATCAACGCCGTTACTGTTTCATCTGCTGACATTTGCGCCACATATTCAAGATATGTTATTCATGCTGCAAAAAGAAGTGGTGATGCGCATGGCAGCAGCTCATAATACAGATGATTATGGCCGCTTGAGTATTATGATTCAATATACTTGCCAAGTGCAGCATCTGTTTGATGTGGGGCCGCACGCTTTTTCACCGCCTCCCAAAGTGACATCCAGCATTGTTCGTCTCATCCCTTGGGGAGACAATCGACCTCATCCCTTTGCCAAAAACGAAAAACAATTTTCACAAATTGTGGCGACTGCTTTCTCACATCGACGAAAAACCTTAAAAAATGCGATCCAAACCATTGTGCCGCATGAGATTATTGAGAAGGTTGGAATTGATCCGATCCGAAGACCGGAGACCTTAAGCATTGCGGAGTTTATTGCGATTAGTGATGCTTTAATGTGAAAAAGTGCTTCCCAAGCATTTACAAGCAAAAATTGTAACACATTGATTTTTATAGAATATTTCAATTATTAGACTGTTTTGTACTAATAATGTACAATTAGACATATTTAGTACAAACCAATCTAGTTGATACTTTGACTAAAACGGGATCATCTCTGATCCCGTTTTTAATTTAAGGCAAAACTATACCCACGATGTTCTGTCTCAAGAAACTGATAAATTATTCCGAAATTACCCCGTCACAAACAAGTAAAGAATTTTAAAGAAAATAAAACTAACCTGTTTTCCAACGGCGTAAAACAATTGCAATTAGTGATGCGTTAATTTGAGAGATTGAAAGTTTTTCATATTTCCCAACCACGATATCGATTGTTCCCGAATGTTTTTAAAATCATTTTGCGCTTTATAAAGCCCTTCTAGAGTATAATATAAAGGTTGTTTTTGATTTTTATCGTTAATCAACCAAAAACCTTTTTGTTGATTTTTTTCATCGATTTCGTTGTTATACATTTGCCAATAGAGAATATAGGGCACTCCACTTTTTAAAAATTTCATCATAATATTGCGGTTTACTTCTTCATGTTTCACAGGATCATAATGTACCTCTTTGGCAGGGACACCAAATTCACCGATAAAAACCCTAGGGCCGCTAATGCCTGGCTTTTTGGGTAATTTATCTTCAATATACTTTATTGTTGCATTAATAGTGTCCTGGGATTCATTCTGCACGTCATAGCTGGAATAGGAGACATAATCAACATTGGTCCTTGGCAATACTGCATTAACTACTCTTTTCATATTCTTATCCATTGCATCTCTTACCCGGTTTACCTCAGCGTAATGATATACTTTTGATAAGCTTTTTGAGCCAAAATCCCTGCGCGCATCGTCAACGGCTTTTTGTCGACTATTTAACCAATTAGTAAAGCTTTGGATGTCCTCTGGTGAGGGATTTTTATTCGCATCATAACCTTTCAGTAGAACCCAATCGTTTTCCCAACTCCCTAGATAAAAGGTTTTTTCATGTTTTGCATTCTTAAAAAGTAGTTCTTTAGCAAAGTTATAAGTTGCGTTGTACTCTGCTTGCAAATCATTTTCAGATAAATCAAATTTTTTATTATCTGCGCCCCACCATAAGAAGTAAGTATTAAAAGGCATCGTTAATATTTTATCAAGCTGGTTCTTGTCTTCAACAGAAATTTTAATTGTGGTAGAGCCCATTTCCATCATTCTTTTTGCCTGTTCGATCACAGGATCATCTTTCGTAAAATGATATTTAGCACCGATAGCTTGCGTGCCGATGATTTGTTGATTTGGAGAAGCCAAAGTTGATGATGTTTTACTAGCCATAGAGGATGGCAAATAGGTGTTTGCGACTTTTGGTTGAATTGCCTGTCCTTCTTTAAGCGCTTTAAAAGCTAAAGCAATATCCGACAAATAATTATTCCCCGGTTGAGTTAACATATGCAAGATCTTTACTAGCTCTTTTAAAGATGCTTCAGAAAACCCTTTAGGGATCTGCTTCAATTGAATATTGCCATTGTTATCGATTGAGAGTGCCTCTTTGCCCAATACTTTTGAAAACATTGTATGCAAAGCTACACCTAAACCATATTTATCCGTTTCCTTATTCACTGGCACCATAATAGGATCACCACCTAAACCATTTTTAGGGCGTGCCTTGTCATAAGCTCTTTGTGGCAAAAAGCTTGGTCTACCCCAAATCTCTAAATCTTGAGTGTCTGGCTCCATATACTTACATTTTTCAAAATCAACGAAATAAAGCTCTTTATTTATTGGGCTGATCATGACATTGCCAGCATGCAAATCAGCATGAATATAATTAGCTTTATGACATTTCAACAATGTTTCAGTAGCAAGTTGTGCGTAATGTAATGCATCATTAAAATCACCTATTTCACTTGCTTTGGCTTTTTCTAAATCAACACCATCAATAAATGGCATATAAACGTGTAGCATGTTTTCATTAACTTTATGCATCCCTCGATTCATGCCGAGAATATTTAACACTTCTTGCTCAATCTTAATTTGCTTTTGGTTATCAACATGATAGCTCTGTTTTGCACGAGATTTGTCATATATTTTAACGGCCAAAAATTTACCGTTATCTAAATTTTGAGCTAAGAATATAGATGCATTTTGACCCTCGCCAAGTGGACACTTTGTGGCATGTGCAATGTTGCCTGCATTCGTTTTATGAATTTCATTAGCATTGGTTATTTTTCCTAAATGATCTAAAGTATACCCTTTTGATTTTGCTAATTTTTCTGCGTTAACGTTCGCATTTGGACTAAGAATCATGACTACTCCTCTAAAAGATAACCTGCTCTTTACAATCTAATTTGGAAAGTTTACTTTTTTGGCGCGCAGGAGTATGTCAGGAAATTCCTATAAAGGATGAACGAGTAGAGCAAATCGACAGATGTCATATCAAGATGAATGGAGTAATACGCAAAACTTAGCGGAATTTATTGCGATAAGTGATGCGTTAATTTAGGAAAAACAAACTTTATTTATATCTATAAGATCTAGCTACTATAGGATTGAAAATAGAACTAAAAAAGCTCATCACTAATCTCCAAAATCAAATGTGAATTTGCAAATGTGGTTTATAAATAACGATAAGAGGAAATGCTAATAAAGTGACCAATTAAATGGGCTTTGATGAACGGTTACTGCTTTGCTGCGCGAACAAAATCTATTTTTAACTTACATCCAATAGCAGAAGCATAACGTTGCAATGTACGCAAACTAGGGGAATGATGCTTCTTCCCGCCTGCTGTTTCAAGACGGCCCACAACAGATGTCGTAGTATGCATTTTCTTAGCCACTTCACCTTGCGACAATCCAGATTTAGTTCTTGCTTGAAGCATTTTTTCCAATAATTCAAATTCAGGCGCAAGAGCGTCATACTCAGCCTTAAATTTTTCATCTTTCATCAAAGTATTTATGAAACGCTTATTACTTAGACGTTTCGTGCTTAATTTTTTCATTTCGTTACCTCCGATAATCGTTTATAAGCCAGATCTAAGTCTTTTTTCGGTGTTTTATCGGTTTTCCTTATTATAGAGTGAAGTATAACTATCTCATTTTGAACAATTGTTGCATAAAAAATTCTTGCGATACCTTCATTGGCTTTTAATCGCATTTCAATAAGTCCTTTACCCATATGCCTTGTATGAGGCATACCTATATTTGGTCCATAACTTTCCATCATCGTAGTCAAGCGGGCATATTTTGCTAATATTCCAATGGGTAAGTTTGAAATCTCATCCCTGACTTGTTTGCTATAAAATGATACTGCCCACTTCTTCATTTCATAAATATAGCATATATGCTATAACTACACAAACTGCATCAATATTGTATTTACAACAGTTATTGGATATATCACTTCGTAATTCTGAAAGTCTATCAAATGCTTGCAATCTAATTGAGCTAATTTAATAACCACTTCCCGCAACACAGAATGCAAGCTCAATTGTAACTTCTCACAAATTATCTTCCAAAGAGCAGAAACTACTACAATTTCTGCTTAGCTGACGCTGGGCTATCCTGTACCATCTTTGCCATCAATCTTAAGTAATCTATTGGGGTTTTTCGCAATAAAGCATTTGGTTGTCCATGCCTTCCAAGAGAACTATAAGCAAAACAAAGCGTTTGGGCTTCATTATTTCGTAGGCTTTTCATCAGCTTTGGATTGTTGTCTGCAAGACGATTAATCAGAATATTGATTTGTTGGTCTACATTTTTATCTGCACCGAAATTCAGGTTCAAAACCCTGATTGCTTCTGCTCGTACGCTATCTACACTGAGTAAACGTCTCACCACAGCAAGATGACCATATTGGGCCGCCTGGCAAAGGGCTCCATTTTCGTTTGATGCAATCACTTTTGGGGTAAGGCATTCAATTGCATTCTCTACTTCATCTGAATTCCCATTTGCGCAGGAAAACACAAATTCGTGATATGTGGGATGATGCAAACCAATTGCCTTTAAAAAACGTGCTCTGCCTTCTAATGCAAAATTCAATGTGTCATGGACAAGATCAGAACTGTTCTGTAATTCCCGTAACCCGTTTATAAAATTTAACATTTGTAGATTCTCCCAATATTTGTCTAAACAACGATGTATTTGAGGAAGCTATCAGGGTGGTAGAGATTATCGCGCATAAAGCTTACCTCGTGACAGACCCGTTAATGATTAAACTAGGCGGGATTAATAAGCCAGTTCTCGATGCTTGAACGAGAAGACCTATCACTTGTAACCTATACGATACAGAATAAGGATTTATATGTCGATTTAATCCTTACATTTAAAGATGAACGATTTATAAAAGGCGATAAGTAGGAATACTGATAACGTGAGCAATCAAAGCCACCATATTCCGCACGCTGCAAACGATGTTTACAAACACCGCAACTAAGAGCTTAAAAAAGTCCTAATCCAAAGAGCCAACATTACCCTTTGATGATGAATCGTCAGATTAAGGAGCTGGCGGTGGTGGGCTCTCCTGTATCATCGTTGCAATTATTTTTACGATTTCTTTTGGCGTTTGCCATAAAACATCTTTTTCTTGCCGACTTCTTCTAAGGGAAAAGAGAAACAGAGCTTCATTATATCTCTTTTTTCTTTCTTGTAGGCTTTCCATCAGCTTTGGGTTATTGTCTGCAAGATGATTAATCAGGAGATTAATTTGTTGCTCCCTATCACTTGCACCTAAATTTAGTCTCATACTACGAATTGCTATTTCTCTTATAGCATCTACATTGAGTAAATGCCTCACCACAACAAGTTGACCCGCCGCTGCCGCCGCCACCACTGACAGCTTAAGCCATTTAGACTCAGCTGGGATCTGGCTTCCACATTGGGTTAATAATTCTTGGACGACGTTAAGACGACCACAACTTGCTGCTAGCGTCAACACTTCTCCTTTATACTCAGGTGAAATCTTCTCACTACATTGGATTAATATTGCTTGAACTACATCAAGATGGCCCCAAGAGGCGGCATGAGCTAACAGCTTGGCTTTATTTTCATCTGAAATCTGCTTACCACGTTCGGCTAATATTTTGTTAACAACATTAAATTGGCCGCTAAAAGGTGAATTCCAGATTAGAGAATAAATATTGTCAGAAATTATTTCCTGAGCATGATTGATTAATATTGTTTGTATTAAAGGCAAATTTCCAATGAAAGCTGCGCCTATTAGCTGCTCGCAAACCATTTCATTAGGGCTTAAATTTTCTAAATCTTTTTGATGCCCATTTCCAGCGCAAATTGCATATAGTAATTGCTTTGATTTCACGCTCAGGGCTGAATTTTGAAATTTGTCAATATCTCCGCGTAAGCTATCCAAGAGAAATGGTGTTGCCTCGTTATACCCTTGAGAGCCCATAGCTTGGATTATTCTATTATAGTGTGTAATAAACAAGGCTCGAGGGTCATCTTTATATTGTTGTTCAGCTTGTTCATTTAAAAAGGAGAAATGTTGATTGATTAAAGTCCACCATGTTTCTTTTTGCTGGGAGATAGACTCTACACCTAAGAGAAGTGATGCTGTTCTTTGAGGACTATTCAGATTCATCTGCTCTAGTAGTTTTTCAACTTCACTTAATGGACCAGGATTTGACATAAAAATTGCCCCCGCAATAAGAATTGTAAAATTCAGATATATTTGAGGAAGCTATCAGGGTGGTAGAGACTATCACGAGCCGCACAAAGCTTACCTCGTGACAGACCCGTTTAATGATTAAACTAGGCGGGATTAACAAGCCAGTTCTCGAAAAGCTTTTTGAACGAGAAGACCTATCACTTATATGACTTCCACGATACGGAGTTAGGATTTATATGTCAATTTAATCCTTACATTCAAAGATAGGCGGATTATAAATAACGATGAGTGGAAATGCTACTAAAATACGCAACCATTAACACTAAAATGGATCCAAAAATTTAAGCTTATAAAAGCTAAAAAAGTCCACAAATGTATTTATTAATATATTCTCTTTGACCAAGATCGAAACAGTAGTATCTCAAAATTAATCACAAGCAAAAGCGCAGTATCCGCCCAAATAAACATTCATATACAGAGGCATACTATGTTACATTGGTAAGAATACCAAGCTAATTTGAAGCGGAGTATATGCTCATGACGACTGAAGGTCCCCCTCCTAAACATACAGGTAAACCAGCCGCCCAAAAACGTGTCAGTAAATTATTTAGTATGGTTACATCAGCATCAACATCTGCTTTGATTAAGATCCTAAAAGAAGAACCAATTGAGAATGTTATCAAAGCAGCAGAAGGTAATGAGGTCATTGCTAAACTTTTATTCACTAATCAAGAACTAACTTCTCGATTGTACAAAAATAAATCACTTAAAGATTTGTGCAAAGAATGCGTCACTCATAAAAACATGGCTATACTACTTTCAAAAAGTACTGAATTGCTTCATCAAGTTGATAATGAATATTTGGTAATCTTAGGTCAAAAACATAGGAGTATTGCCAATAAGATTTTTGCCGATGACCAGCTTAAACAAAAATTGGATGGGCGTGATCTAGCTTTGCTAGGCCAGGACAACCCTGTTATAGCCAATAAAATTCTGCATGATAAACAACTTAAAGGCAAAATGAATGGTCATTGGGGCTGGCTTGGTCAAAATGATCCTGATATTGCCAATAAAATTCTAAATGACAATAGCATTAAAGAAAGCTTGCGTGGTGACGATTTGTTTATGCTAGGGAAAAAAAATATAACTATAGCCAATAGAATTCTAGATGATAATCGCATTAAAGGAAAACTAGAAAGTAAGTATTTGTTCATGCTTGCACAAATCCATTCCCCAATTGTCATGAAAATTCTGAATGACGATAAAATTAGATGGATGCTGGAAGGTAGTGATTTGGCTATGCTCGGACAAAATGATCCAGTCATTGCTAATAAAATCCTGGATGACAAGAAGCTTAAGGAAAGGTTGACTGGTGAAAGTTTTATTAAAGAAATGAAAATAATGGCCCGTGTTAATCCATTACCTAAAAGTAACATGGATGACGTTAAGGCGGTTAAAGAGCGGTACGAAGGTGTACATTTAGCTACTCTTGGTCAAAAAAATGTCGCCATTGCCCATAGAATACTAAATGATAAAGAATTGAAAGTGATGTTAAAAGGTGATGATTTGGCAAACCTTGGTCAACATCTTTCTGACATTGCCAATATGATTTTGAATGACGATTCACTTAAAAAGAAGCTTAACCGTCCAAATATAATTTTGTTATGCCAAAATAATGCTGATGTGGCTAATAGGATTTTAAATGACCAAGAACTTAAAGAAAAGCTCAGTGGTGATGATTTGGCGAATCTTTACGAAAGGCATCCTGAGAATGCAAAAGCACTTCTGATGGACAATTCACTTAAAGAGCAATTCAGTGGAGACCGTTTGGCTAAACTTGGTCAAAAAAACGTTAATATTGCAAAAATAATTTTAAATGACCCAGCATTGATGACTAAATTAACTACTGATAATGTTGCTACTCTTGGTCAAAACCATCCTGAAATTGCCACAATCATTTTAGAGGATACTCGCATTAAAGATGAATTGAGTGGTGATGATTTGGCTAAACTTGGAAAATCTCAGCCCGATATTGCCAATAAAATTCTGAATGACAAAGCCTATATGCGTAGATTACAGGGTGGACACCTTGCTATTCTTGGGCAAAATAGCCCTGACATTGCTGATAGAATTTTAAATGAACAAAGACTCAAGAAGTCGCTGAAAGGCTATGAGTTGGTCGAGCTTGGACAGAATAATCCTCACATTGTTGTTAGAATTTTAAATGACAATGCTCTTAAGGAAAAACTCAATGGAAATGATCTAGCTACTTTTGGTCAAAAATATCCTGGGATTATCCATAAAATTTTGACCGACAAAACCCTTAAAGGAAAATTGGAAGGCAATGAATTGGTTACACTTGGGCAAGCCAATCCTGAAATTGCGAAAAAAATTCTATGTGACAATGATTTTAAAGAGAAATTGAGAGGTAATTATTTAGTAAGAATGGCTCAAGTTCATATCGACATAGCTTCTCAAATTCTTAAAGATACTTTTTTCAAAGAGAAGTTAAGTGGCGGTGATTTGGTTATTCTTGGGCGAAATGATCCTGACACTGCCAATATCATACTAAACGATCCTTTTCTTAAAGAAAAATTGAGTACTTATAATTTGGATTGTCTTTGCAGAAGCCATCCCGAAATTGCCGATAGAATCATAAAAGATGAGGAAATAAAAACCAAAGAGATGTTTGATAAATTGAGGTCCCTGAAATAGTGTAATTGCATGTGTTGGGGGATTAACGGAAATTAGGGCTACCAGTTGATTTAGTTTAATAGCTTATGTATAATGCTCCCTATGTCATAAAATATATGACACTTTAAATAATCAATCGGGGGTATTACATGTTTAAAGGTCCATCAAATTCAGCAAAGTATCAAAGTGGCGGTCATGAGGAATTTCCTAATGAGTATATTCCTTATGGTCAGTATATTACTTATGAGGAAATGCAAGAACAGGCTGCTGCTGAATTACAAGATATGCAAGAACAAGCTGCTGCTGAATTACAAGATGTAGTTCGTAGTCATTATGCAAGTAAATTACAGCCTTTAAGAAATTTTGTTATGCATGATGCAGTCGAAGTAAGAGAATTGATTCGCTCAAAAACTTTAGACTTCGGCTATCAACAACATATAAATTCCAATAATTTAGTTAAAGATAATAAATCAACTGAAGCGCATTCAGTGGACACACAGAAAAAACAAGCTAGAAATCCATAGTTGTCATATTTAGGCCTGACATTTGGTGTTGGGCCTAAATAATAAGTTTTTATGAGGATTTAACAAGAAAAGTTGTCACTTTTGCAATCTCTGCTTCTTCAGTAAATCATCAGAATGAGTTTGTAACTGTTGTTCAATATCTTGAATTCTATCTATCATTGGCGGATGGTCCACTGTGAATAAACCAAAAAACGATTGAATAGGCTTTTTCAATTCCCAACCATGCAGTATCCAAGCCTTTAAGGGTACTTCTTGATTTGCATCATCATCGGGCAATTTCGCGGCTTTAGCACATAGATAGCGTTCAATGAGATAATCTTTTAGTGCTTTATCTTCTGTTAATGCAACAGCCCCGCGATCTGCCAAGGTTTCTTCTTCTCTTTGCTTATGCACAAAAACAAATCGATTCACTGAAGTCAATAACACATTCATCAGATAGAGTTTCAATAAATTGCCAGGTAGGGGAATGGCATCCGCTAGAATCGGGATTCGCCATGGGCTAAATGAAACGATTTGTTTTGCAATTGCTATTTTACCTATGACATTGAAATTTGCACTCGTTAGGAATCCTAGACTGAACTTTAGCCCTTTTTGAAACCAGCCACGATTTAAATTTGCATGTGAGAGCTCATGTGCAAGCACGCCTTTTACTTGTTGAATGTCTGTTTCTTTAGTTAAAAGGCTTTTACTAATAAATATTCGATTTGAGAAAGCCGCCGCACAAGCACCATCTTTGTTTTCAGCAGTGTGATCAATGATAAGTTGAACGTCTGTCAAGCCCATTTTCTCTGAACACAGTTTGACATAATCTTGAGCTGCTTTTTCATGCGTACTATCAATGACTGCATCAAATTCTAGTTTTGAATCAACAGGGGGCTTCCCTTCTCGTAGTTCCATTTCCGCAGAAGCAACCCGAAATAACTCAGCCACACCAACATAACCGATAAGTGCTGCCATGGTATATTGCGGAACATCTAACAGATAGGGAATAGCGAGGGTAACGCCAGCTTGTCCAAGTAAGTAACCCATGTTTTTAACTTTAAAAGGGATCCGATCACTCAAGGATCCAAAAACCTTTTTTATTTTCCCAAATAGCGAATTATTTTGTTGAGGGGGGTTAACTTCTGCCTCAACTTCTGCGAGAACTCTCTTTGCTTGTGGATCCCCCCATTCAGCAAAAGCGCGAATGATATAAGCATAACCACAAAGCGCCCCAACTTGTAAAGGTGTCAGCCCCTTACTATTAGCTATATCATTTTTGGCCTTCGCTTTTAGTAAGGCAATGACAGAATCTCTGTCTCCATTGGCTGCAGCTAAATGTAAAGGGGTAGTTTTTTCAAGCGTTTGCGCATTAACATCCGCTTTTTCACTGAGAGTCTCTATGCAATGAGAATGTCGTTTTACAACTGCACAATGTAATGGCGTGACTCCTTTTGCATTGGCTAAATTGACATTGGCACCTGCTTTCATTAATGCACGAATGGCTTCGACATTGCCTAATAAAGCGGCCAGATGTACAGCTGTCTCACCTGTGGGAAAAGTTGCATTCACATCTACTCCTGCTGCAACTAAAGGAAGGATACAATCCACTTTTTCATTAAGAACAGCAACATGTAAAGCTGTTGCTCCTTTACTATTTGTAAGCGTAGGATTTGCTCCCATACGAGCTAGTTCCCCAATGACTGCGACATCACCAAGCTCAGCGGCTAAATGTAATGAGGTGGTATTTTCAATAAATAATGCATTTATATCTGCTCCCATCTTTATTAAAGGTTCGATGCAGTTCGCATGACGTTGGGCAACAACAACGTGTAAAGCTGTAGCACCTTTAATATTTCTAAGCGTAAGATTTGCTCTCATTCCAGCTAACTGTTCAATAGCTGCTACATCACCAATCTCAGCGGCTATATGTAATGGTGTGCAACCTTTTAATAACGTATCAACATCTGCTCCCCCTTCTACTAGAGGTTTGATGCAGTGCGCTTGACGATTGATAACAGCTGTATGTAATGGCGTTGCCTCTTTATCATTTCGAAGTGTTACATCAGCGTTAAGTTCAAGCAATTCTGTAATGCTTGTCACATCTCCAACTTCAGCTGCGATATGTAAAGCGGTGCTGCGATCAATAAAAGGAACATCAACGTTTTCACCGGCCTCAACTAAAGGTTTGATAAAGTGGGCATTTTGGAATGCAACAGCGATATGGATTGCGCTTGCACCTCTATCATTAGGAAGTAAAATATTGACAGAATCAATCACTTGACCAAAGAGATGAATATCTCCAGTTTCTACTGCCAAATAAAGATCTGATTGTTGAGGTATGTATTCTGATAAGAATTCATCCTTTTCATCCGGTGTTTCATTTGGACTAGTATTTTTGGGGGGAATTGCACCTGATATCATTTTAACATCCATTACTTAACATATCTTGGAATTGGATGTTAACATTTATTTCTAGTCTCTCAAATAAAATGCTACTATTATTATTTTTTTATGACAGTTTTTCCATTGCTTTAGTAAGCACTTGTTTCATTTTCGCTTTTACTGCGCTTATTACCATTCATTTTAAAGTTATCAATCTGTTCTTTGAGCGTTTTACGTTCAATACAATCAGAAGGACAGGCTTTATCGAGTACTTGTAAGCGTTCTTCGGCTTTTGGCAAATCCCCCTTTTGCAAATAAAGTTCACCTAAATATTCATTAGCACCTTTATGATTGGGATCAATCGATAGTGCCATTTGATAGTTTTTAAGTGAATCATCCATATTCCCAAGTTTTCTATAGCTATACCCTAAATAGTTAAAGGCATCAGCATTTTTTGGATTGGCCGCAACAACTTCTTTTAATATCGGAACGGCTTTGTCGAATTCTTTTTTAGCAATGAATTCTTGTGCTTGTTTTACTTTAGGATCAGTATTAGTGTCTTCATCCGTTCCAAACGCAAATAAGGTACTTGAAAATATTATAATGAGAAGGCTTGCTAGGAAACGCATATCTACACCTCATAATTTAAAAACCGCGGTCGTTGAAAATAAAGACTAATATAACCATATAGACTTTTAGGTGGATTTTCATACTGGAGATATTTATATGCCTTCATTACCCATGAAATATGCTCTTTGCACGCTTTTAACAACAAGTTTAATCGCTGCTAATCTTTATGCAGATGAAAAACAAACAGGTAAAGAACTTGCTATACCCGCTACTGAAATTCAATGGAAAGATGCGCCTGGATTGCCAAAAGGAGTTCAAATTGTCATTTTAAATGGTGATCTTAAGAAAGCTGAACCCTATACCATGAGATTAAAATTTCCAGATGGTACTGTTATCCTACCGCATTGGCATACCAATGATGAAGAAACGACAATCATATCTGGTACTCTCCATACAGGTTTGGGTGATAAGGTTGATAAAGCTAACAGTAAAGAATTACCTGCTGGAAGTTATTCGCTCGTTCCTGGCATGGCGCATCATTATGTATGGTCATCTGGTGAAACCATTATTCAGAATAATGGTATGGGACCACGTGACACGCATTTTGTGAACCCTGATGAATGGAAAGAATTGGTTAAAAAGAGTCAAGAGTAGTTTAACCTGCCCCGCGCTAGCGCTTGGAACCGATAGGCTCCAAGCGCTGTGGGAATCATGAAACTTGTCTTACCCAATCGTTATCATCAAACCAACAACTTGCCTTGACTATCTTCCCATTTTCAAGTTCAAAATAATTAATAGCCGTCAATTGGTAATTTTGTCCCTTCGCTGGTATTAAGGAAGAATCTGTATTGTTATATCTTCCTTTTACAAATAATTTTGTCGTTGCATGGCGACCATCTTCGCTAATCATCAGAATATAACTATCAACATGTTCATCATAGTACTTAAGTTTGTTGTCGATAAGATGTTTTTTATACGCCTCTTTGCCCGATATTAGACCACCATAATTTACTTCTAAAGTAAAATCGTCTGAAACCAGGGAAAGTACTTTATCCATTTCTGCAGCATTAAAATATTGATACAAGTTTTCTATTATCTTTTGCGTTTGCGCTTTGGGCATTATTTTTTCTCCAGCTTTAAGGGGTAAGGAAATGCTTAACAACATTAACAATACAGTAATCGAAAGTTTAAAAGATCGAATCATATTACATTCCTTTATGAGTGTAGAGAATGGCATTGTTTAATGCTGCTTTTGTCCACGCCATTGTTGATTTTTCTTGTATCTGAGCAAAATACGAAAAAGCTAAAATAGAATGATAAAAAGCTCTAAAAGCAGCCACCTTCATAATGTTAGGGGAGATTTCTTGATAGGTCTCTAGAAAGTCTTTTAATCTCTCCTGGGTAAAAATCATTATGCCAACCGCAATATCGATGGCTGAATGTCCAATATGCACATCTCCCCAATCAATGAGTCCTACTGGCATTCCTGCTTGATTAAGCAAAATATGCTTTGAATAAAGATCACCATGCAGATAACATTTTTTGCTGCTATGCATATCAACGTCTTTAAAAGAATCCATTATGTGCAACAACATCTGACAATCAAAGCCATTATTTTTAAAATAATCTGCATATTTTGTTACGCATTCGGTTACCCTTTGCTGTCGATTTGCAAAACTTAAGCGCCAATCATGCTCACCTTTAAGTTTTTCAATGTGTTCTTTCAGTACAGGCAAAGTATGCAACTCTCGCAACCAAGCGCCAAGCGTTTTAGCAAAATCGCTATTATCTACTAAAGGTGCTTGAAATTCGGATAACGGTTTGCCACTTAACAATTTGTAACCAGCAAAAGGATAAGGATATTCTGAACTAGGGATACCTATGAGGGTAGGCGCTGACAAATGAAAAGACAATTTGTCGGATAAATAGGGCAATAACGCTATTTCATTTTCCATACACGAATGAGCTTCTATACGATGTGGAAATCTAAACACAAACTCGTTGTTTATTAAAAAAGCGGTATTATCAAATCCCTCCCCTAGCAATTGGATATGCTGTATATCCATTGAGAGTTGTGAGTTCAACAAATCTTGCACTAAGTCAGGCGTTATTTGCGTTGTTTTATCCCAAATATTATCCATCACACATTTTATTCCTGAATTTTCCAGTTATACGTTAAATAGCTAAATTATAACATTTGCAAAGTGCAGGAACAACTCGTATCCTGGATTAGTCGACTCTGTGGAGATACCTTATGCCGATTGATAACCATATAGGAATATCTGCGCAAACCCAATTTTTGCGAGAGCATTCTGATCCTTCGCAACAGCGTTATGCTTTCGGTTACACCATCACAATTATTAATCACGGCACACAATCAGCTAGACTACTCACCCGTCATTGGATCATCACCGATGCCAATGGTCATGTTCAAGAAGTACATGGCGAAGGAGTTGTCGGCGAGCAACCCCTTATTCAACCTGGTCAAAGCTATCGTTACTCAAGCGGCGCTATTTTATCGACGCCTGTTGGCAGTATGCATGGCACCTATACTATGGTGAGCAACAGTGGAAATTATTTTGATGCTATCATTGCGCCATTTAGTCTTGCTATGCCTGAGCTAGTTAATTAAAAAATGGCAACTTATGCGATCGGCGATGTTCAAGGGTGCTTGCCCCCTTTGCAACAGCTGCTTGAAAAAATTAATTACCAACCAAAGCATGATCAACTCTGGTTTACAGGCGATATTGTTAACAGAGGCATGCATTCCTTAGAAACTTTACGCTTTATTAAAGCGCTTCCTCAAAACACCATTGTTGTATTAGGTAATCATGATCTTGCCCTATTAGCGATTGCTGCCGGCAAGGCTCCCATCCATTCAAAAGACACCATAGAAGAAATATTAAAAGCGCCTGATCGTGATGTACTCTTAGATTGGCTAAGACATCGCCCTTTACTTCACCATGACCTAACCCTTGGCTTTACTATGACCCATGCTGGTATTTACCCTAAATGGGATCTTCAACAAGCAAAAACGCTAGCAACAGAAATAGAACATCATCTCCAAGACACAGGCTATAAAGAATTTCTACAACATATGTATGGCAATCATCCCTTAGTCTGGGATGAGGCCTTAACAGGCTGGGACAGAACACGTTTTATTACCAATGCCTTTACCCGAATGCGCTTTTGTTCGTCTTCAGGCGCATTAGATCTCAGCATTAAAGGAAGCCCCTTGATGCACCCCCATGATATACCATGGTATGCCTTCCCCGATCGTCGCACTAAAGAAGATAAATTAATCTTTGGTCATTGGGCTGCCCTAGGAACGCAAATTGAGGTTCCCAATATCTATCCTCTGGATTCTGGTTGTGTGTGGGGTAATTGTCTAACTGCTATTTGTTTGCAAACAGAGAGAAAAGTAGAGGTGGATTGCAAGGATTACATCCATAAGCCTCTTTCTATCTAGGTCAAACCACGGTAAAGTAGCGCAGCACAATAAAACCAATGAATAAGACTAACCACACTCTAGAAAAGAAAGCGAAAACAGGGGTGTCATGCGCCTCTTTTTTCCGTTTAGGAACTGACTAATTTGTTCTTACACCTTCTCTAGAGCTTATTATTAATGGAGAAATACGGCATGTCTTCACGATTGCCGACGGTTTCACGTCTCATCCTTACTTTATTAGCATTATCCAGCAGTAATGCTTGGGCTGATTACGCCTTAAATATGACCAAAGGCGTTTCACGCGTTAGCAGTGATATTCATCAATTGCACATGATCATTTTATGGGTCTGTGTGGCTATTGGTGTCATTGTCTATGGCATCATGATCTACGCTATACTTTTGCATCGAAAAGCTGCCGGTCATAAAGCCGCTGCTTTTCATGAAAGTACTACCGTTGAAATTGTCTGGACTATCATTCCTTTTATTATCCTCCTCGTCATGGCGGTTCCTGCAACTAAAACACTCATCGAAATGAGTGATACTTCTAATGCAGAAGTGACCATTAAAATTACGGGGCACCGCTGGTATTGGGAATATGAATATTTAGATGAAAATATTAAATTCCTCAGCAATATTTCAACACCTGAGGATGAAATTAATAACTTAGCACCTAAAAACAAACATTACTTATTAGAAGTCGATAATCCAATGGTTATACCTGTTGGTAAAAAAGTCCGCTTTTTGGTGACAGGAAAAGACGTGATCCACTCCTGGTGGGTTCCTGCATTTGGCGTGAAAAAAGATGCCATCCCCGGATTTATTAATGAAGTATGGACCCTTGTCGATGCTGATAAACCCGGTATTTATCGCGGACAATGCGCTGAATTATGTGGCACCAAACATGGCTATATGCCCATTGTTGTGGAAGCCAAAACCGAAGCAGACTATCTCGCATGGATCCAAAAGCAAAAAAATCCAACCGCTCCTACAGCTTCAACAGAAGATGAGAAATGGGCGTTAATGCCACCATGCGATGATGCTAAAAGCAAAGAATTGCTTTAACACCGCCATCGTTACCGATTTCATTGAAGGGAAAGACCATGGGTGTAACTAATATCTCAGATGCTCACACAACACACGGCTATGGTGCAGATCACCATGACGACCATCATCATGGCCCTGCTAAAGGCTTAATGCGTTG
The DNA here is from genome assembly GCA_963829835.1 of uncultured Pseudomonadota bacterium. Taxonomy (GTDB): domain Bacteria; phylum Pseudomonadota; class Gammaproteobacteria; order Berkiellales; family Berkiellaceae; genus Berkiella. The sequence goes on along the minus strand of CAWHKC010000004.1, from coordinate 1,343,361 downwards.
GGTTTTAACAACCAACCATAAAGACATCGGAACGATGTATTTATGGTTTAGTTTTACCATGTTTTTATTAGGTGGCTGTATGGCCATGCTCATTCGCATGGAGCTATTTAAACCTGGCGAACAACTTGTTAATCCCGAATTTTTTAATCAGCTAACCACCATGCATGGTTTAATTATGGTTTTTGGTGCTGTTATGCCTGCCTTTGTTGGCCTGGCGAACTGGCTCATCCCCATGATGATTGGCGCACCAGATATGGCTCTCCCTCGATTGAATAACTGGAGCTTCTGGATATTGCCTATCGCTTTTTCTATGATGGTAAGCACTCTGTTTATGAAAGGCGGTGCGCCAAATTTTGGATGGACCTTCTACGCACCACTGTCCACAACTTATGGTCCTGACTCGACAGACTTCTTTATCTTTGCAATCCATCTCATGGGGATGTCATCCATCATGGGCGCCATTAATGTGATCGCGACGATATTAAATTTACGAGCCCCTGGCATGACGTTAATGAAAATGCCTATCTTTTGTTGGTCATGGTTAATAACAGCTTTCTTACTCATTGCAGTCATGCCCGTGTTGGCAGGTTGTGTCACCATGATGTTGACCGACAGACATTTTGGCACCAGCTTTTTCAATGCCGCAGGTGGTGGTGATCCCGTCATGTTCCAGCACGTTTTCTGGTTCTTTGGGCACCCTGAAGTTTACATCATGATTTTGCCAGCTTTTGGCATTGTTTCTCAAATTCTGCCAACCTTTACCCGCAAACCGATATTTGGTTATGCCTCAATGGTATATGCAATCTCTTCGATTGCTTTCTTATCATTCATTGTTTGGGCGCATCATATGTTTACCACCGGAATGCCTGTGGCTGGTGAACTATTCTTTATGTATGCCACGATGTTGATAGCAGTTCCAACAGGGGTAAAAGTCTTTAACTGGACAGCCACCATGTTTAAGGGCTCGATGTCTTTTGAGACCCCGATGTTATTTACATTGGCATTTATCTTTTTATTTACCATGGGCGGCTTTTCTGGATTGATGCTATCTATCGTCCCTGCTGATTTTCAATATCAAGACACCTACTTTGTTGTTGCCCATTTTCATTACGTCCTGGTACCCGGGGCTATCTTTTCCATTATGGCTGCAGCCTATTATTGGTTACCCAAATGGACCGGACATATGTATAGCGAAGTCTTAGGCAAAACCCATTTCTGGTTATCCTTTATCTCAATTAACCTTACCTTCTTCCCTATGCATTTCTTAGGTTTAGCGGGTATGCCAAGACGGATCCCAGACTATGCATTACAGTTTGTGGAATTCAATCGCATGGCGAGTATTGGGGCGTTTATATTTGGTGCAAGCCAATTACTATTTTTGTATATCGTTATTAAAACAATTCGCGGCGGCCCAAAAGCAACGGACATGGTATGGGATCATCCAGAAGGTTTAGAGTGGACAATTTCTTCTCCACCTCCATACCACAGCTTTACCACGCCACCTCACGTTAAATAAATTAAGGAAATGTGCCCATTGAAAATGGGCACTTTGAAATAATGGCAACAGATTCTTCTAAAAACATGAAAAAGCAACTTACCATTCTCGTGGTGGTTGTTATTGGCATGTTTGGTTTTTGTTTTGCCCTGGTTCCTCTTTATAATGTTTTTTGCCAAGTCACTGGTCTCAATGGCAAAACTTCTCAAGAAGTTATTGCTGTCACAGAAGTGGACAAAAGTAGAATCATCACGGTTGAACTGCTAGCAACTCTCAATGACACTATCCCACTTCAAAATGGTGAATTTAGCACTAAAGTTAGAAAATTTAGTGTTCATCCTGGTGAGTATATTAAAACCACTTATTGGGTAAAAAACTTAACCAATGGTCCCAAAGTTGTTCAAGCTATTCCCAGTGTTAGCCCAGGCCTTGCGGCTAAACATGTGAAGAAAATAGAATGTTTTTGCTTTCAACACCAACCACTTGCTGCACTTGAGGGTAAAGAGATGCCCTTGGTGTTTGCGGTTGATCCTGAGCTACCTTCGAATATTAATACGATTACTTTAGCCTACACTTTATTTGATGTGACCCAAACTTAGGGAGGCCTTGAATGTCCGAACAGACTCGCCATTATGAGCATTACTATGTGCCAGCACAAAGTCACTGGCCAATTACAGGATCCATCGGACTTGGGTGTTTCATGGTGGGCCTGGCTAATTGGATCCATGGACACCCAGTTGGGCACTATTTTTTCTTTCTTGGATCTTTAATCGTAGCTTATATGATGTTTGGCTGGTTCCGAGATGTCATTCGTGAAAGTCACCAAGGACTCTACAGCAAACAAATGGATCATTCCTTTCGTTGGGGAATGGCCTGGTTTATCTTTTCTGAAGTCATGTTCTTTGCGGCTTTCTTTGGTGCACTTTTTTATGCCCGTAACTTTGCGGTGCCCTGGTTAGGCGGCGAAGGCGATAGAGGAGCTTCTCATCTATTGTGGCCAAATTTTACGGCTACTTGGCCTTTGATTAATACACCTGATCCTAAATTATTTCCTGGCCCAACCGAGTTAATTTCTCCTTGGGGAATACCAGCGCTGAATACTCTGCTTTTGCTATCCAGTGGTGTCACCATTACGATTGCTCATTGGGGGTTAGTGAAAAAAAATAGAATCCAGTTAATTCTTGGATTGATTTGCACTATCGCCTTGGGTTGCACTTTCTTAGGATTCCAAGCCTATGAATATTATGAGGCTTACCATCATTTTCATCTCACTTTAGCTTCTGGGATTTACGGCTCAACGTTCTTTATGTTAACAGGCTTTCATGGTGCGCATGTCACCATCGGAACCATCATGCTAATTGTCATTTTATTACGTTGCCTCAAAGGTCACTTTACTCCTGAGCACCATTTTGGTTTTGAAGCGGTGGCTTGGTATTGGCATTTTGTAGATGTGGTGTGGTTATTTCTGTTTGTGTTTGTTTATTGGGTATAGGTATTGGAAGTAAGCTATGGGGTTTCAACCACCCCATAGCAAATGAGAAAAATAATATTATAAATAACGTTAAAGACAGTCCAATACGCACCGTCAAGGCTTTGACAGCTTCATCAGATTTCTTTTGCGGGTTCAAGATGTAATACAACCCCGTCCCCAAAGAAATGACAATTGACACCATAAAAGCGTAAATAATTAACTTAATAATCCAGTGATTTTCCATGATGAATCAACGAAAGCCTTTTTTTATTTTAATCATACTTTTAGTGATAGGTGGTGTCACTTTACTGTGTTGTTTAGGGTTTTGGCAACTTTCACGTGCCCATCAAAAAGAAGAAATTCAAGCCCAACTACGAAGTGGTCATGTGGGGCAACCCCTTGGCACTCAAGATTTATTACAGCCTATTGAACTGTCCCCTTTTCGTTATCATCAGGTTTTACTAAAAGGACATTTTCTCAACAATCAAACAATTTTGTTGGATAACAAAATAAATAATGGGCAACCTGGCTATTATGTGTTTGTTCCTTTCACCTTAAATGATCAAACAGTGATATTAGTTAATCGCGGCTGGATCCCTATAGGTCCATCTCGTTTAACAGTTCCCTCGCCAAATCCTATTAAGGGTGAAGTTACCATTGAAGGTTATTTAGATTTTGCGTATCGTAACCCGTTTATCAAGAATGCTCTTGAAACCAATAAAATTGAATGGCCGCTGCGAATGCAACAGCTTGATTTAGATCTACTGCACAGCTTGATAGGTAAAAATATCCACACAATGTTAGTTACGTTAGACAAAAATTCGCCATATGCCTTTGTGGCTCCGATTGCGCCGGGAACATCTATGCCACCCGCTCGCCATAGGGCATATGCATTCCAATGGTTTGCCTTAAGCGTGACCCTTTTAGGTTTATCTTTTTTTAGTCTCAAAAGGCCCAAGGAAAAATATGACTCACCCAAAACCCTCTAAAAATCCAAAGCTTGTTTTGTTTTTGTTTTTTTTAGTGTTATTAGGACCGATTTTGTTTGCTTATGTTCTATTGCAAAAAAGTAATGCTCATGAATTTCGCATGAGTAATCATGGTGATTTAATTACACCTCCCAGAAATATCACTCAAGTTTCTCTTTATGATATTAATGAAAAATCAAATTACTCAGGCGAAAAGTTGCTTGGAAAATGGTGGCTTGTCTATGCAAGTCCAGCCAAATGCCAACAAACTTGCCACGACATTTTATACAATATGCGCCAAATTCGCACCGCGCTGGGTAAAGATACGCCTAGGCTTGAGAGATTGTTTCTAGCCCATCCTGAATGTCCAACGAGTGTTTGCCAAACTTACCTCAGTGAAAATTATCCTGATATGCAACGCGTAAAAATAATCCAAAGTGATTACGACGCCTTATTTGGCAACATAAGCCATGCACCATCTCGTGACATGGTTGGCGAAGTTTATATTATCGATCCTCAAGGCAATATCATGATGCATTATTCTGCCGATATGGAAGCCAAGGCGATTTTAAGTGATTTGAAACGATTATTGAAGCTATCGAAGATAGGATAAGAATTTAAGAAAGTGAATATGTGGAGAATTTTTTGAGTTTAAATACTTGGTTAAATCGTTTATCACAGGCCAGCATTGCGCTGGCTTTATGCGTTATTTTACTTGGCGCTTATACCAGATTATCGGATGCCGGCCTTGGTTGCCCAGATTGGCCTGGCTGCTATGGTCAACTCACAGCACCAAACACAGACCATGAAATAACAACCGCTAATAATGCTTTTCCTTCAACACCGGTTGATATCAGCAAAGCCCAAACTGAAATGACTCATCGTTATTTTGCAGAAACGCTTGGTAGTTTAATTGTTGTTTTTGCAATCATCGCCTATTGGAAAAGACGTACGCTTTCTATACCCATATGGTTGCCAGGCATACTTGTGGCTTTGGTGATTGCCCAAGGTATTTTAGGCATGTGGACTGTCACCTTAAAATTATTGCCTTTAGTTGTCCTTAGTCATTTGGTGGGCGGTTTTTGCACTCTCTCTCTACTGTGGCTGTGTTGGTTATTTCTGCGCCTACCCTCAGTACCCAGCATGACTACGTCAAAAACATTATCTCGACTTAGTGTGATTACAATGGTTATGCTAATTGTTCAAATCCTTCTTGGCGGTTGGACAAGCGCGAACTATGCAGCACTTATTTGTCCTGATTTTCCTCAATGCCAAGGTCAATGGTTACCAGATTTTACTTTGCGTGCCTTTAATATCTTGGGTGCTTTTGGCATTGATGAGCCACTTGCCTTTATGGATGCCATAGAAAAAACAACCATTCATGTAACTCATCGCTTAGGAGCAATTATCACGTTAGCGCTTGGTCTTGGCTTGAGCCTTCAATTATGGCGACAAAGCAAAAAAAATCTTAATCCAACATTAAAGCGATTAATGATAGGTTGTAGTCATACCCTGGCTTTTCTTTTATTCATACAATTTTGTTTAGGTATTTCCAATGTTGTCATGCATCTACCATTAGGCATTGCGGTTGCCCATAATGGTATTGCTGCTTTACTTTTATTAACGCTAATTACTATTAATTATGTTCTATTTAAGTCACGGAGCAAACCATGACTAACATAGCACGCGTTACACCTACTTTATGGCGAGATTACTGGGAACTCACCAAGCCCAGAGTAGTGATGTTAATGCTACTCACTGCTTGGGTTGGCATGTTATTAGCTTCCCCTCCCGAAGTTTTTCCTTGGCAAACGATGTTGTTTGCTACTATTGGCATTGGTTTTTGTGCGGGCTCTGCAGCTGTCATTAATCATATCGTCGACAGGCACATTGATGTACACATGAGACGTACTCAAGACAGGCCAGTTGCGACAGGGCGTGTAGGTGCGCTACAAGCTATGGTGTTTTCATTGTTACTTGGCAGTATTGGTCTTGCTCTATTAAGCCTATTGGTGAATCAATTAACGGCTTGGTTAACGCTGATAAGCTTGGTTGGTTATGCTTTGTTTTATACACTTTATTTGAAACGTGCCACACCGCAAAATATCGTTATTGGTGGTGCGGCTGGCGCTGCACCGCCATTGCTTGGCTGGACATCTATCACAGGTCAAATCGATCCTTTTGGTCTGTTGCTGGTCTTGATAATTTTCACCTGGACTCCTCCTCACTTTTGGGCGCTTGCCATTTATCGCTGTGAAGATTATGCAAAAGCGAAGTTGCCTATGCTTCCCGTTACCCATGGGATCAAATTTACCAAACTTTGCATTTTACTTTATACCGTACTGTTGATAGCTTGCACGGTTTTGCCATTTATAACAGGTATGTGTGGGATCACTTATCTTATTTGCGCACTCGGTCTTGGTTTTGGGTTTTTATATTACGGGCTCAAGTTGTATTTATCAGATGATCCAAAAGTAGCCATGAGTACTTTTATATACTCAATTATTTATCTCATGGGTTTATTTATTGGTCTTTTGATTGATCACTACTTACATTTTTTTCTGCAATTATTAGGTATTACATGAAAAAGCATACTCTTTTTATTATTCTTATTATTGGTATTGCGTTGGCTATTGGCATCTGGCGTGATAACCATGATCTTTCAACAAATACCAGCCAAGCAGCAAATGTTTTTACAACTTTGCCACTGAGTGTTGGAACGGCTTTTCCTGTTCCACACTCATTAGAAGATTTTTCATTAACCGATTTTAATGGGAAACCCTTTACCAACACATCTCTAAAAGAACATTGGAGCTTTGTCTTTTTTGGATACAGCCATTGCCCTGATGTTTGCCCTACAACCTTAGGCGCAATGAGCCAAATTTCACAGCGCCTTGGAAAGGGTGCTAACGTCCAGTTTATTTTTATCTCAATTGACCCTGAACATGATACACCAGCCCATTTAAAAGAATATTTTCAGCAAGATAAATTCAATACAACGCCCTTTATTGGTTTAACGGGAAATAAAGACAAAGTCGCTGCCCTTGCCAAAAATGTCGGCATCCATGTTGCGCAAGAAAAAAATGTGCAAATCTCTCAAGAACATATTGAACATGGCGGTGCTATATTACTGATCAATCCTGAAGGGAAATTGATGGCCATTTTTACAAGCAGCGAAAAACCAAGTGCCATCGTCAGAGACTTCAAAGAAATTGTTCATCATTATGTGAATGCCGTTTAAAAACCTCTCTTTCCCCTCTCCCTTTTGGGAGAGGGTTATTAGGGCCTGTCTTGCCGAAGCTTCTTAGCGTAGGCAGATGAGGGTCTTAAACAACCATTTTTGCTCTTTTTTCTGGTAGTCCCAAATCCTTAACGACTTCCTCTTTAGCTGTTGTTACAAGATTTTTAAATCCGGGCAAAATACCTTTTGGTTTTGAAATATCCGGCTCTTTTTCTAACTGCGGGGAGGGAGCGATCACTTCACGTTCTTTGTAGGGAGTGGCTTTTGATTGAAACCAGGAAAAAGTACGAATGGCATCTCCAACCCCAACTAATTTATCCCAAGACCCTGTTAGGACAGAACTAACGCCATAGGTAAGTGTTCCTCCTAATGCTCCAAAGACAAGCATTAAAGGCCAGGTATATCCCGATAAAAAGGCATATAAAACACCCAACGCAAAACCACCCATCCCAATAAGAATAGAAGTCAAATGATGATTTTTTGCCTCTTCCACTCTTTCAACTTGATGAGCAGCGGTTTGAAAAGTTTCAGAATTTTGTTTTAATTCTGTCGTACCTGAAGTCAATTTATCCAACAATTGACCGCGTTGGATTAATAATTGCGCTTTGTCGGCTTCTAATTTTTTGACTTTTTCCAATTCCGCTGCAATCTCTGCCATCTCTTTTTCTCTATCTGGATCATCATCGTTTGTAGATGGCGTTCCAGGACCGGTTGGCCCACTTTTTTTAGTCATGATTGTCCTCTCCTTGTGTAGAATCTTTCTAAGTGCTGTCTTGAATAATACGTTAATTTTGTTTTTGGGTGAAACATCCGAATTTTTTGGTTTATATAGATTAAATTTATGTTGGAAACCTGAACCTAACCAAAATATACCGCCTGTAATCACTCCTCCTAAAGCACTCATTGCAAGAATGATAAGCGGTGGATAACCTGACAATAAAGCAATAACAGCCCCTAGCGTTGCACCAATGATGCTCAATGTCAGCATAATATTGTGCCATTGCAGCTCTCTTTTGAGATCTTTTGCGCTTTTTTGAAACACTTGAGCGCCTAGCTTCAAATCACGTGATTTATCTTTTAACACTTCCAGTTTTTTGCCGCGAGCAATGACTAAGTCAAAGTTCTTAACCATTATTTTTTTTGTTTCTTCTAATTCTTTTTTGAGTGCTTCAATTTTTGACTCTTTACCCATGGCACCTCTCCACTAAGATTATATACAGCCCATAAAAACACAGTACCGATATTGGGCTGACCTAATAGTAAAGAGTAGTCAATTTTAAGTGGAATGAATTATGGTATTTTGACCAGGCGCTGTGTTTGTCTGAACATGTGATTTAAAGGCAGATGATCAAGAGCAGCAAATTCTAAAAGCGGACATTTCACTTGATGGATTTGTGATAATTTTTCGAATTGTTGTTTGATGCATTGTTTAGCAAGAGGAATATTTTTTGCGTTTAATTTTACCAGAAGATGGCCTGGTGAATATTGCATCAGTTGGTATTTTTCGATGCTCCCACCCGCCAGACCCATAGCAGATAGGATATGATCTGAATAAATGGGTTTTAAATTATGACTATTGCCAATATGAGAGAAATACAGCATATCTTCACAGCGACCCACAATTTTTTCAACCGCTAAATGCGTGCTTCCACAAGGACAGGGATTGGACTTAATCGTTAAAATATCTTCCATACGATAGCGCATTAGAGGTTGCACGAAACGATTTAATGCAGTTATAACCGGTATAAATCGCTGCTTTGATTCATCTATCCATTCTTGTTCAATAAAATATTGATCTTCATCTAAATGCAGCGTGCCAAATTCACAAGTGCCCCCTAACCAACCTTCAGCACATTGATATAATTGATAGACATTTTGTTCGAAACTGCAAGAGATAAGTTTTTCATCAAATGGGGTTAATACTTCTTGGGTCGTGACAACTCTTTGTGGATGCAATGATATTTTTTTTAACTGTTGCGCAAGAGCCAATTTGCATAATGTCTGTACTGGCGCAATAATGACATCAGGCGCAAAGGATTGAAGCTTTACCAGTTGTTGTTCAAAATTATCGTTTAAACTAAAAAAGCACCATTGAAGAAAAGAAGAGGATAGATCTTGAGGGAAATAGGGATCTTTTGATAAATGAAAAACGGCCACTTTTCGAGATTTAAACCAGGTGGAAGGTAATAACTTACTTAAAGTGTTAATCAAAGAACTGAGCATTTCCTTTTTAGAAAATAAATAAGTCGAAGCAACGCCTGATGTTCCTGCGGATTGATTAATATGCAGTTCATTGGCATCAACTGGTTTTACCGTAAAGCTTTCAAAATTTTCTTGGAATATGCTCTTATCAACGACTGGCAACTGATAATAATTCGAAATATTCTTATTTTTATAATATTTCACCTTTGATGTGACATGGCGAATTAAGCGTTTTATTTTGAGTTGTTGTTTGAAATGACTAAACGCTTTATTTTGAAACCATCCCTTGATACGCGCCATTTGGTAATAAAACCAAAAGCTCGGTTGTCCCCACATTTGCTTACCCTTTTAGCCTTCACTCTCTTAAAAAAGTATAGTGCATTCATTGTATGGCTTGGGTAAGGATAAGCAAACTGGCCAGACAAACGGTGGCGAAAAGTGGATAAATGGGGAGCCATGGTAAAAAAAAACGGCACCAAAAGGTGCCGTTTTAAGTGTTAAAAAGAACTTTCTAAGGTATAGAAATACGAGCTTTCTCTTTAACTTCATCATTAGCAGCAACAGCAGGTTGTGGCACCAATTGAGTTGTAACCATTAAGCGATCTCTCAACTGTGTAAATTCACGTCTCACTTCTGGCTGGCAACTCTTATCAAGTCCAAGTTCCAATTCACGTTGGCAGTTGATCAAAGACTGCTCTAATACAACCTGCTTGGTAAGAGGTCGAAGTGCTTTCTCTTTTGAGAAATCAATTTGCTTATCCCAAATACCTAAGCCCCAGAAAAACCGTTGTGCTTCAAGACCGCCGGTAAAGGTCATTAATGCGCCCGCACCACTCACAAGGCCTGCAAGCAAAAATTTATGCCCAAGCATTGCGCTTGCGAAAAGGCCATCACCAGCTGCCGCACCCCACCAAGGTAAATTCAGTATTGCTGACCAACCAAGCACTGCAACGCCAAAAGTGGTTGCCCCCAACGCGGCTAGCAAAGCAACCGTCTTTAAAGTTTTCTTTGCGCTTATTTTATCGCCCCAGAGAAAATCTTTGGAGAAAATGCTACTCAAGCTGCGCAGTGAGGTTTCTGCAGCACCATAAACGCCAAACTCTTTACCACACCATTCTGCCAACACCACACCCAGAGCCAAAACACTAAACCATAATGGAGTGCTTGCAGTCACGGTGAGAGCTGCAATTGCAGTTAAAATAAGTGCCACTCTTTGCGCTGTATAATGAAAGACTCTATCTCGCGTCGTTGTTTTATCAGCAGGATTAAGAATGTTTAACTGCACATGCCGTGGCACACCTGCTTTCAAATTGATTAAATTCAGTTTTTTAAAATAATCTGATTTAATCTGGTATTTGTCGACAACAGGCGGTAAAGGCTGCTTCTTACCAATACGGTAGGTAAATTCTTCTTCTGCACGCTTAATGATCGGATCTTTAGAATTCTGAACATTATCGTCATAGATAACAGGTAGAACTGCTAATTCAAAAGCCGTTAGTAAAGTGCCGTCGGCTTTATACAGTTCATTGTAAAAAGGTTGAGCTTTTTGGGCTTCAATACTGGCACCAGGATTAGCTAATAGCCATGCAGCCGCTTCTTGTTGTACTTTCAAACCTTTGACGAGCGCTATCTCATAAAGTTCAGGTACGAAAACACCATAATCTTTATTTTGATTATCTTTAAGGGGCATAAACGCAAGGGGCAGATTTCGTATGCTAGGAGGTGCTTCTTTAGGTTCTTTCCATAGCAACCACGCATCGCGAAGTATTTCTTTACTGTCTTCCCAAACATCACCAAGATCAAAAACCAAACGCGGCATACACCCTCCAACTACTTTTATACAAATGCGTATTTATTTTCACTGAAATACGCTTAACAAGTCAGTAAGAACAATTCAGACTGAAAATTAACAGTATCATGGTCATTTTCACAATGCAAAATAATTAGTTGATTTTCTGAAAAGATTTTAAAAGGGGTTAGTTAGTTGGCTTATAGCTGAATATCACCGTGTTTAGCAGCAAAATTGCGGCTGCAAATACCACGATGGCAGGACCAGTTGGCACATCCCAAATATGAGAAACCCCAATCCCACAAATAACAGAAATGACGCCAATGATACTCGATATCAATGCCATACTTTCGGGGCTTTTCGCACAGGGCCTGGCACCTGCTGCTGGAATCACCAATAATGCAGTTATCAACAACACACCAACAATTTTTATTGCAATTGCAATGACTATCGCCAGTAACAACATATACACTGTTTGAATGCGTTCAACGGGGACGCCTTCCACTTTCGCTAAATCAGTATCGATGGTGATCCTTAACAAAGATTGCCAAAGCGTTGCTAATAAGACAAAGGCAAATGCACCACCCACATAAACTAAAATAACATCGCGCCAAGTCATTGCTAAAATATCACCATACAAAAACCCTAAGACATCAACTCGAATATCGTCCATTAGCGCTAACACTAATAGCCCTAACGCAAGCGTTGTATGCGATAATATGCCAAGCAAAGTATCATTGCTGACCTTGATATGAGATTGTAGTTTCAACATCAATAGCGCCACAATCAGTGCAATAAAACACACGCCAAAAGTAATATTAATATGTAGCGCTAGTGCTAAGGTGATCCCTAGTAATCCAGAATGAGATAAAGTATCACCAAAATAGGCGAGTCGTCGCCATACCATGATTGAACCTAAAGGTCCCGCAATGGCAGCAACACCGACTCCTCCTAATAGAGGGATAAATAAATATCGAATATCAAAAGATTGCCAAAACTCAGTCATCTTGACTTCCCTTCTTTGGCTTTATCACCTGCCCTTGGACACCATGGTGATGATCATGATGATGGGTATAAAAAGCTAACCCCTCTGCGGCTTTCCCAAACATCGCAGCAAACGCCGGATCTCTACTGACCGTTTCTGGGTGGCCTGAGCAACACACATGTTGATTCAAGCACACCACAGTATCCGTTCTTGCCATCACGATATTTAAATCATGTGAAACCAGCAGTATTGAGCAATGGTGTTTGTCACGGATCCCAGCAATCAAGTCATAAAGCTCACCTTGCCCTACTAAATCTACCCCTTGAGCCGGCTCGTCTAATACCAATAATTGAGGTTCTCTTAATAGAGCTCGTGCTAATAAAACGCGCTGCAATTCCCCACCAGAAATAGACTGCAATTGACCCTTTAGCACATGCAAAACGCCTACTTCTTGTAACATACTTATCATTTTCTCTTGCGACCAGGATTGCCCTAATTGCAAAAATCGTTCGACGCTAAGGGGAAAAATAGGATCAATATGCAAACGCTGCGGCATATAGCCAATTCGCAAGCCAAGTGAATGTGAGACAGAGCCTGAAGAAGGGGTGAGCAAGCCCACAATCAATTTGACCAAGGTCGTTTTCCCGGCGCCATTTGGCCCAATCACAGAGAGTATCTCCCCCGGAAAGAGCTTTAGGTTCACATGCTCTAAAATGGGGCGCATCGAATCCGTAAAGGATAGATCGTCAACTTGAACTAAGGGTGTTCTAATGGTTGGGCTCATAACTTTAATGCTTGACTCAGATATGATAGATTCTAGCATTACCTGACTTGATCACCTATGGGATCTCATGCAAAACCGCCATTTATTGCTTATTGTCGCCTTGTTGCTTATTTGCTTCCCCTGTTTTGGGGCACCCAAGGTCATTGTAACGATCAAGCCAATACAGGCATTAGTGGCCAGTATTATGGAAGGGATCGATGAGCCTACGCTCATCCTACCAGATAACGCCTCTCCTCATACTTTCCAATTAAAACCCTCAACGTTAAAACAATTACAACAAGCTGAGCTCATCATTTGGGTTGGGCCATCCCTTGAATTATTTATGGAAAAACCTTTAGAGCAACTAAAGCCACAATATGGTGTGATAACCTTACTTAAAATCCCTAAACTCAACCTACTTAGCCAACGTGAAGGACGGGCGTGGGAACATCATCATGATCATGAAAGTGAGCATGAGCATGAACACGGCGCTATTGATCCCCATTTTTGGTTATCAACAGATAATGCAGTAGTCGTGGTTGATTACGTAAGTGATTATTTATCTGTCATTGATACTTCAAATGCTCTGATTTACCAAAATAACGCTAAAAAACTAAAAGCAAATATTGCTAAACTTAAAATCAATCTGACAACCAAGCTGGCAAATGTGCAGAACAAACCTTTTTTAGTTTATCACGATGGTTATCAGTATTTTGAGGATGAATTTCATCTCAGCGCTGCGGGGACCATGATGTTAAACCCCCATTTACCCTTAAGTGCGAATGGATTGAATATGATCAAGCATCTTATTCAAACTCAGCACATTAAATGCGTTTTCAGAGAAACTGAATTTAACGATACGATGACTAAGCAATACTTAAGTGATTCAGGTGTTACAGTAGCCGAACTGGATCCCTTAGGAGCTCGTCTACCCAAAGGACCTGGGGCCTATGAAAAAATAATGTTGGCTATTGGCGATACTTTGCAAAGCTGTTTACAACAATAGCGCATTAAGCTACATTACGCGCCATTATAATAATTATAAGCAGGTAACATTATGGCACAAGGCGGACCTTTCCAATTTCCTCATCATGAAGAACAGCAAAGACCAGAACTCAATCCTGCCCAAGATGCCCTATTAAGACAATTTGAGCTTGCCAAAAGAGCGTTGCGCGCGCAACAAAGAGCCGAACAACAAAAAGCAAAACACATTAAAAATCATCACCAAGTTAAAAGCCAATATTCTCATAAAAAATAAAAAAGCGGGGTAACCCCCGCTTAAAAATACATTGATCAATTTTTTCTTCCTATTCTATCCTCTTCTTCCGTGTTGCTTATAGCATTCGACTGAGAGTCCTTCACGATTCAAGCAACGATAAAATCCTTTAGGATTACCGGAATGCCTGGTATAGAAAGGAACATAGTGGTGACCATAATGACCAAATCTTGGGTATTGATAGTCAGGATAGTAACGACCATGATGTCTGGTGAAAAAATGCCCAGCTCTATGACGTTGATGGCAATTTAAATCCCAATAGTTACCAAAGCCATCGCCGTAATAGGCATCAAAACGATGTCTCCAACCATCATAATCCACAGGTGGTGCATAACTGGTTGCGTTATAACGTGGATCGCCTCTAAGTTCATAATCATAACCTGGCTCCAACAATACGTGATGATGACCGTGGTGATGACGATGATGATGATGATGGCGATGATGATGACGGTGATGATGGCTTGGTTCAGCCGTTGCAGCAGCAGGATCTTGCCCTGGTGCTTGATCAGCAGCTTGTGGGCCATTGGCAGCGTAAGAAACGCTTGCAAAAGCCATCAATACTGGAAATAATAACGCTCTCATAACTCTTCCCCCATTCATTTCTAATAATAAAAAGCAAACTCTGACAATAGGTGATCGTCAAAAGTTCGACTTTTAATTAGGGTTTTGCGTTATTTTTTTTCATTTGCTGGATAAAAATTCATTTATTCCTGAATAATCTACTTTGCCACTACCCAATAAAGGTATTTTGGCAACGATATGGATCGTTTTTGGCACGGCTAATTCACTGATGCCATTAGCCCGGGCATATTGAATAATTTCGCTTTTTTCAGCGTCTTCATGGGTTGTGATTAAAACAAGCTGCTCTCCTTTTTTCTCATCAGGCATTGTCACAACCGCATGCATATCATTTGGCCATAGCTTATCCATATAGTGCTCAACGAAGGTGAGTGATACCATTTCACCACCAATTTTAGCAAAACGCTTGGCGCGACCTTGAATAGAAATGTATCCATCGTTATCAAAAGCGACAATATCACCGGTATCGTACCAACCATCAGGAGGTGGTACGAGTTGGCCTGGATTATCAAAAAACATATAACCCAGCATGATATTTGGCCCTTTCACACTAAGACGTCCGCCATTGGTAATATCAGCAACCGCAGAGACATGATGTTCAATCCCTGGCATCAATTTACCAACTGTTCCTGGCTTATTATGCATAGGGGTGTTTGCTGAAATAACAGGAGAGGTTTCTGTTGCACCATAACCTTCGAAAATACGCACACCAAATTTGTCCGCCCAAAGGCGTCTATTTTCTTCTTTGAGTTTTTCAGCTCCCGCATACACATAACGGATACTATAAAAGTCGTAAGGATGAGCATAGCGCGCATAGCCTGCTAAAAAAGTATTGGTGCCAAACAAAATAGTGGCATTAATATCATATGACAGCTCTGGTATAACGCGATAATGCAGGGGGGATGGATAGAAGAATACCTTCATACCATAGAGGATTGGCAAAATAGTGCCCGCAGTTAAACCAAAAGAATGAAAAATTGGTAGCGCATTTAAGACGATATCTGCGGGACTAAAATCAACTCGACTTGATAATTGCCCTTTATTTGCATTCAAATTTCGATGACTTAAAACAACGGCTTTTGGCGTGCCTTCTGACCCTGAGGTAAATAAAATAACGGCAGGCTTTGTGGCTTGTTCTGGCTTTTGCGTTAAGCCGAAAAGCCATGGCATTCTGGATGCAAATATCCCAAACAATTTATTGAAAAAAGTGATTTCATTCTTAATATCTTCAAGATACACAATCTTGATATTATTATCTTCAAGCGCTTTTATCATCCCTTGCAATTTGGCAGTCTCAATAAAGGCTCTTGCAGTGCAAACAATTTTCAGTTGTGAGGTGAGACTAGATTTAACAACATTCTGTACTCCCGTTGAGAAATTCAATAACGCTACCACACGTCCATAGGCTTGCAAACCAAAAAAAGTCACAATAGTGCCTAAGACATTTGGCATCAAAAGGCCAACCGCTTCTCCCTTTTGAGTCAGTTGTGCCATTTTTCGCCCCATGATAATGCTGGCTAATATCAGACGCTGATAAGATAACGGTTCTCGTTTAATATCTTCAACAATTTTATGATTGGCGCCGTGTATTTTCTTCGCTTCTAATAGCGATTGAAAAAGCGTTTTATCAAGATCTGTTCCTAAAAAGAGAATATTGCTCATGATTTCATATAATTTTTCGCCCATCAATTGACGCCGGCGTCGACCCGAAACTTCCGCTTCAATGCGTATTTTTTGCGGCTCATGAATGGTCAGTGTAATTTTAGGAAACCATCTTAAATGAACTCTGCCACGTAACCGTGAAAAAGGAGTATATTGAGCGCCTTCAATCAAAATGGGTAAAATCGTTGCATCCGCTTTATCTGCTATCATCCCGGGGCCTTCATAGATTTTCATCAAAGCACCGGTCACGGTGATCCTACCTTCTGGAAAAATAACTAATTTTTTGTCTTCTTTGACATATTTCACAATCGCTTTCATAACATAAGGATTGGTGGGATCAAGGCCAAATATATCTACCAATAATTTAATAGGCTTGCTCCACCATTTATTGGCTAACATACTATACATGGCGAAAGATAATTTGCCTGGCAAAAAGGCAGCTAACAACAAAGCATCCAGAAATGAGGTATGATTGGGTGCGATGACAACGCGAGGGCCTGCTTTATCAAAGTTTTCTAACCCTTTCACTTCAACGCGATATAACAATTGCAACACAATTCTAAAGATGGATTTTATTAACTCTCCTGGTAGTAACCGACAGCTTTGAACTACTACTGCTAAATTCACAATGCCGACGGTAAGAAAGATTTGAGGAATGGTAAATTTAAATTTTAACATCAGCATGGTGGCAAGTGCTGCCACCGTCATAAAGAGTGCGTTCATAATATTATTGCTGGCGATAACGCGTGCTTTATGGGTATCTTCTGCACGATGTTGTAATATGGCATACAGGGGCACAATATAAATACCGCCACTCACCGCAATCAATAACATATCCGCCATGATTCGCCAATGATTGGGCGATTGTAAAAACTCTTTTACGGTTAGTAATGTGGCTCCATGATGGACAGCAGACTCAAGTTGAGTTGCAAAATATAAGTCGAAAGTAAAAATCGACATGCCAAGAGCAGCCAATGGTACATAAGAGGCTTCTATTCTTCCTTTGAGTAATCGGTTACAAAGGCTCGAGCCCAAGCCGATACCAATTGAAAAGACAGCTAAGAACAATACAAAAACATCTTCATTGGCACCAATAAAGTCTTTAGCATAATTGGGAAATTCAGCCAAAAAGGTAAACCCCAGCAACCAAAACCAAGAGATGCCTAATATGCAAAGAAAGATAGTGGGTGTTTTTCTAGAAAAGCTAACGATATCCCAAGTTTCTTTAAATAAATTCAATGATAATTTTAAGTTAGGCGCAGCAGCCATTGCCATCGGAATAAAGCAACTGCTTAAATAACCCAATGTCGCCATGAGCACAATCATCGCAGAAATAAGGATCAAACCATTAGGTTGGGTAATAAAAACCACGCCTAATATATTGCCTAATAAGATCGCTAAAAAAGTTCCCATTTCAATGAGCGCATTACCTGCAACCAGTTCATCATCCTGCAATTGGGCTGGTAAAATACTATATTTCACTGGACCAAAAAAAGTGGCTTGTACACCAACAAAAAAGAGAATGGTCATTAACAACGACACGCTTTGTAAAATAAAACCAATCGCCGCTATGATCATTAAAATGATTTCAGCGATTTTAACAATTCTGATTAATTTTGCTTTTTCATATTTATCAGCGATACTTCCTGCTTGAGCTGAGAATAAAAACATGGGCAATATCAGTAAGCAACCAGTTAAAGTCACTAATATTTGAGGTTGAATGGGGAGACTTTCTGCTAAAAAATAGGTAATCAGTATAACCAGTGCATTTTTAAACAAGTTATCGTTAAATGCACCTAGAAACTGAGTAATAAACAGGGGTAAGAAACGACGCTTTGTTAATAGAGCGAATTGATTTTTAACCATTATCCCCTCAAAAGGTATCTAAAAATAATCCTACAAAAAGAGCCGCCCCTAGCCATTGATTGTTCAAAAAGGCTTGAAAACAACCATTTGGTTCTCTGTGTCGAATAAGCCATTGTTGATACAAGGCAAAGGTTGCTGCCACTAATATTCCAATATAGTAGAAAATCCCAAGCTGGTTAAAATAACCGATAAGTGTTATTAGTCCCAACATCAGCAAATGACATAATCCAATCCAAAACTTGTCGTAACGTCCAAATAACAGCGCTGTGGATTTAATGCCTACTTTTTGATCATCCTTTATATCCACCATGGCATATTGAGTGTCATAAGCAATGGCCCATAGTAATGTCGCAATAAATAGTAACCAGCATTCCCAGTTTAAACTTTTTTCATTTGCGCTATAGGCTAAAGGGATCGCCCAACCATAAGCCGCTCCCAAGATTACTTGCGGAAAATGGATAAAGCGTTTGGTAAAAGGATATAGCGTTGCTAAAAAAGCTCCCATCAATGATAAAATAATCGTATTGGTATTTGTAGTACAAACCAACATAAAAGCGATAACCAATAAAAAAATAAAAAGTCCCAATGCTTCTTTGGAAGTCACTTTCCCGGTCGCAAATGGTCTATCTTTTGTCCTTTCAACTTGTCCATCGACATGTCTATCTGCAAAATCATTAATGACACAACCTGCTGAACTCATGATGAATGTACCCAAAATAAAAATGATCACTAAGTTGGTTGCGGGCACACCCTCACTTGCTAACCAAAGTGCAATTAATGCCGGCCACAGTAATAACACTTTTCCTGCGGGACGATGTAGGCGCATTAATCGCGAATATTGATATAAACGATCTAAGGGCCAGAACATTCAGTGATTTTCCTATTTATGATATGATTGAGGGCTCAAAATTTAGAAACCTATTCAACTTACATGCTAGACCTCGTTAAGGGCCATTATATCGTATGAGTAGCGCCATCAATAACCCCCTGATTATTATAGGTACTGGCCTGGCTGGCTATAACCTTGCAAAAGAATTTCGTAAACTGGATAGCACAACACCATTAGTGCTTATCACCCAAGATGATGGCCACTTTTACTCTAAACCACAGCTATCGACTGCCCTTTCTTATGCTAAAACGCCCAAACAGTTGATTATCACTGATGCATTAACCATGCAGACTCAATTACAAGCCCAGATTTTGACCTATTCCACGGTTAGTGCCATTGATGTGTCATTACAAAAAATAACGATTGAAAATGAGCAAGGCCAAACTGAATTAGTCTACAAAGATTTAGTCTTTGCAGTGGGTGCAAGCCCCAAACCTTTTCCCCTCTTAGACGGTACCAAACATCATTATCGCATTAATAGTCTTCAAGATTATGATAGGTTCATTCAGCATATAGATGCCTATGACAAATTAACGATAATAGGCAGTGGTTTAGTGGGATGTGAGTTTGCGCATGATCTTTCAAAAAAGGTTAAGCAAATTAATGTTATTACACCGGATCCACATCCACTCTATAATCTCGTGCCAGCACCTGTAGGTGAATCTTTAAAAGAAGCTTTAGAAAAATGTGGCATAATTTGGCATCTTAAATCACAGCCTGCACAGGTTCCAAGCCCCACTAATGCCATTGTGACAGCTATTGGATTACATCCTAATATCGCGCTTGCAAAAATAGCAGGACTTCATACCAATCAAGGGATTATTGTTGATAGCTTGCACCAAACCAGTCAATCTCATGTGTATGCTTTAGGTGATTGTGCAGAAATTGATGGCATCTGCCGGCAGTATGTTGCTCCGATTTTGCAAAGTGCGCGCGCCCTTGCGCAAACGTTGTGTGGCAAACCAACAGTAGTTGCTTTTCCTTTGATGCCGATTTCATTGAAAGTGAGCACTTATCCTATTATTGTTTATCCTCCTAAGGCACAAGATGGAGAATGGCAATTTGATAAACACAGCGATGGGGTCAAAGCAATGTACTATGACAATGACGGGATATTACAAGGTTATGCCTTGGGGGGTTCACAAATTGAGCACCGTCAAGAATGCCAAAAAACACTAATGGCAGTGGTTGCTTAAAAAATCAGTAAAAAAATGGCTTACACTTTAGTATAAGATTAACGTGTAAGAGAAGTGTCATGGCGCAAGTACACCCATTTTTTAAATCAACCAATTCATTTTATGAACATCAAGAGCATTCTCATTTTGAACCTTATTCCGCGATGTTTCACTATGGATTTAAAAATGCACCTTGGTTAATTTCTCAACGCATCACACAACATTGGTTTGAATGTCAGCAAAGATTTTGGCAACAATATTTGGAATGGGCAACATGGCAACAACAGACTATGCATCAATCTATGATGGATAGTTCACGTTGGATGATGCATTGTATGCAATTATCTAATCAACCAGAAAAGCTACATCGTTATCTTCGTTTAAATTGGCAAAAACCTTATCTCAGCATGGCCTCACAAGCGGTTGCATCTAACCGCATGTTAATGCACTTAATGATAGATAATTGGTGTACTTGGCAGAAAATAATGAGTCAAAACGATAATTCAACGCATTGAGTTTTATTTATCAAAAAAACGCATCGCCTCTGCAATCTTTTCAAGGGCCAAATCAAGCGACTCTCTTTTAATAATAAGGGGGGGCGCAAGGCGAATGACGGTATCATGTGTTTCCTTTGTCAGCAAACCGAGATCCATTAATTTTTCACATACCTTTCTCGCTGAAACCAATTTCGTATTGATCTCAATACCAATAAACAAGCCCATTCCTCTGACATTTTTTATGACCGGGCTTTTTATATTTTTTAATGCTGCTATGAATTCAGTTCCTAAAGTAAAGCTACGTTCACTTAAGTTTTCTTCTTCAATTATCGACAAAACTTCTAACCCAATTTGGCAAGCTAATGCGTTTCCACCGAAAGTTGAACCATGACTGCCAGGCGTGAAAATATCCATTACTTCTTTACGCGCTAAGAAAGCAGAGACCGGCAAAATCCCACCACCCAATGCTTTTCCTAAGATTAAACCATCTGGCTTGACCTTTTCATATTCAAAAGCAAACATTTTCCCTGTTCTACCTAACCCCGTTTGAACTTCATCAAGAATAAGTAGCACATGATTCTGATTGCATATTTCCTGACAAGATTTTAACCAGCCTGTTGGCGGTATTTGGATCCCTGCTTCTCCTTGAATGGGTTCAATTAAAAATGCACAAGTGTTGGGAGTGATGGCTTGTTTTAAAGCTTCCGCATTACCAAATGGGATTTCAACAAATCCTGGCGTCAAAGGACCAAAATGTTTTTTATACTCAGCTTCTGATGAAAAACTGATAACGCTGATTGTTCTTCCATGAAAATTATTTTTTGCAACGATAATTTCTGCTTTGTCATCTGGGATCCCTTTTTTTTCATAGCCATAGCGACGCGCAGCTTTAATGGCAGTTTCAACCGCTTCAACACCTGTATTCATCGGCAAACCCATATCCATGCCGGTGACCGCAACAAGTTTTTCAAAAAATGGCAGTAAGGTATCGCTATGAAAAGCTCTAGAAGTAACACAGAGCTTTTGAGATTGCTCTGCCATTACTTTTAATAAACGAGGATGACAATGACCTAAGCTCACTGCCGAATAAGCAGACATCATATCCAAATAGCGTTTACCCTCAATATCCCATAACCATTCGCCGAGCCCTTTGGACAATACGACTGGGATCGGGTGATAATTATGCGCACAGCACTGTTCTTCTCTTTTTATCCATTGCTGTGTTTTATTCATGCTTGCCTCTACAAAAGTGATGAAATTAATTTTTGAACAACTTCAGCCGTTTGATGTTGATTATCTCTTGATGGATCAAATTCAGCTATTTCAAGCCCTTTAAATTGCGGATTCTCTTTTATTTCCCTTAGAGACTCCAACACTGCATCAATATCTTGAATTCCATCAACTGCAGGGGCTCCCGTTCCCGGTGCGACAGTAGGATCAAAAGCATCTAGATCAATACTAATCCCAAATCCTTTGGTGCCTTTAGTTACAATATCTAACGCTTGTTGAAATATCTTTTTAAAACCTTGTTCCTTCACATCACTCATGAAAAAAACTTTAACTTTTAAATCCTTGAGTAATTGTGCTTCACCTGGTTCAAAACTACGCACACCAATTAGCACTACATTTTGTGGATGCAATTTTGGTCCTACAGAACAGATGTTTACTAATGCCTCTTCGCCAGCCCCGAGCAAAACCGCTAAAGGCATACCATGAATGCGTTGTGAGGGGGTCGTTTGGGGCGTATGCGAATCCATATGGGCATCAATCCAAATGAGTCCAAATTCAGATGCCGCATCAAGGGCTGTGACCAGGGCGCTCCAGGTTCCAATCGCAATGCTATGATCTCCTCCCAACACAATGGGGAAGTTTTTTGTCTGGCAATCAACAATTTCTTTAGCCAAACGAGTAGAAAAATCTTGAACCTGCTTTAGGCGCTCTGTGTAGTTGAGTTTTTTACCAGCGGTATAAGAAATGGAAGGATTGATAAAACATTGCCATTGTACTGAGCTACCAACTTGTTGCAAAGCTGGCACAAGGCCATAGTCTTGAAGGACTTGCGGCCCCCATTGCGCTTCGTGGCGTCCAGCGCCCCAGCCTTGGCCAGCGCCAATGAGTACAATCGGTTTGATTGGCATAGATAAACCCAACATTTATGTCACTACTTATAAGCTTAATACTTTTTATTTCAATGCATATGCACTACTTTAAAGGAACTTATCGAGGTGTCATCTTATCCAATAACTAATACATGAGGACTTTGATTATGATGAGATCGCCAACATGCTAAATCTTGATATACACCAAACAGCGAGTTTTTATTATTTGAAAGAAATTAAGAAATATTACGAAAAAAATCGTTCACAATTTAATAAACTTCCACCGTACGATAAATTGGTGGCTATCCTGGATCAAATTGAATCTTCTCTATCTCACTTGGAAAATCCCGCTTCAAACGTGGACTATAGTTCACTTTATTTTCAACTGCAAAAAGCAGCAGACAAAGTGGCAAAATATGAATTAAATCATCCTAACATTAGAAAAGACGCTATAGCATTAGATCCTTTTTTTCTAATAATGTTTGAAAATGATAACCATATAAACCAAAAAATATATGGTGCCATTAACCCTAAAAATGAATTACTCACGCCGGTCGAAATTAACCAGAACATAAAAAATACCATACCCATAGCGCGAAAAATTCACCCTTATCATCCAGATAATAAGATAGTGGCTTTTCTAGGTATGATAGGATTTAGATATCATCCATTGAGAGAGAATATTCCTTATGTTAATTTTATTTCAAACCAAGTCAATGCTCTGTCGAAAAATCTACGATTTGGCAATCAAACCCATGGTAAGAGTAAAGTTAATGCCGCCTTTAAAAGATACCTTCTAGCTAATGCAAGGCGCGCACAGACCACCACAAACCCTTTTCAATATGTTTATATCAATTTAATGAAATCGCCGCAATCAAGACAGGATCATAAAAAAGGAATGATGGATAGATTTGTCAGATTCTCAGAAGGCCTGCGAGGTGGCGCTCTTGAAAAACTGAATGGTGAAAAGGATTTGAAGGTTGCCGTTATCACCTTACCTGCTGATAATAAGTTTCTCCTTAAAAAATTTAAGATGAAAACTGGCAAAGAATCTGACCCCCATCATAAAACATCTTTTTTAGAGCTGTTTGAGAATCTTGCTCAAAGCATACAACAAAATAAAAATGATTTTTATATGACTTCAGATGTTAAAGATAAACTTTTTGGTCCAAATTTTGACAATCAATCGCTAGAGGAAGTTTTTAATGGACCCTTGGGAAATAAATTTCGCGTAGCTATTAAAGAAATCACCGGCATTACCATACCAAATATAATCAATGTAAAAGATCTGAAAAAACTAAATGAGATGAATATTGCTGTTTCGCCACAAATCCGCAGTGCCATTTTATTTCACTTAATCAAATTTAATCTTACTGATAGCATCATTAGCACACTCAAACCAACCTGCTACAATGTGAGCTGTAAGGAAGCCATAGATCGTGGCGCCATTCATAATCTCTGGCATCATATGAATGCTAGGTTTAAACAAGGTAACCCTATTTCACAGCAGGAATTTTTATTATTGCTTGATTCACCAGCCATACTCGTCAAGCATCGCGCATTAAATCATAATCGAAACTTACTATGGAATGTTTTAAATCATCGAATGAAAGCTTCTCCTGAATTTGCAGCCGCTCATCCTTTTGTAAAAGAGTGGTTAAGACAAAACAACCTATCGCAATCTCTTGAACGCAATGAAGGGCTTATCATTAAAGCCAGGCGTCATATTAAAGCTTATTTTTCAAAAGAAACTGAGGTTCATAAAGAATCAACTCACAAAACAAAACCTATCAAATGATCAGAGGATTAGGCTTGACTGAAGTGAGTGCCCACACCCCAGCGCTGTATCATACGTTCAATGTGAGGTGCAGTTAGTGTGGTTAATAATTGTGACCATTGCTCAAGTGATTCAAACATTTCTTTATCACGCTGCAGATCGGCAATTTTAAAAGCTAAAGAACCTGTTTGCCTCACTCCTAACACTTCGCCTGGTCCTCGAAGTTCCAAATCAGCTTCGGCAATGACAAAACCATCGGTGGTTTCACGCATAATGCGTAAACGCGATTGGGCCATTTGGCTTAACGGCGCTTGATAAAGCAATACACAAAAACTGGCATCACTGCCACGTCCAACTCTACCTCGCAATTGATGTAATTGTGCCAATCCTAAGCGTTCTGGGTTTTCAATAACCATGAGAGTGGCATTAGGAACGTTCACCCCCACTTCTATCACAGTTGTTGCCACTAAAACGGAAATGTCGCCTTTGTAAAACGCTTGCATCACGCTTTCTTTTTCAAGAGCATCCATTCTGCCGTGAACCAAACCGACCTTAGGAAGATGTTCTTGTAAAGCTGTTGCTGTTACTTCCGCGGCCTGGCATTGTAAAGTTTCTGATTCTTCGATTAACGTGCATACCCAGTAAACTTGTTGCCCACTGGCACAAACGCTTTTCATACGTTCAATGATTTCATCACGCCTTTTTTGAGGAACAGTGAGCGTGGTAATGGGTTTGCGACCAGGAGGCAAAGCATCAATCACTGAAATATCTAAATGGGCATAATGGCTCATCGCAAGTGTTCGGGGAATTGGCGTAGCTGTCATGATTAGTTGGTGTGGGTAACAAGGATTTAGTGCAGTATTTCCCTTCACATGTAAGGCAAGGCGCTGATGTACACCAAAGCGATGCTGTTCATCGATAACAATTAAACCCAGCTCTTTAAATTGCACATCATCTTGAAAGAGTGCATGGGTACCAATAACGACATGCGTTAGGCCTAAGGTAATATTTTCCAAAACACTGCGTTTAGGTTTTGCTTTGAGTTTACACTTAAGCAATTCACAACGAAATCCAAAAGGTGCAAACCATTCACTAAAATGTTTAAGGTGTTGTTCTGCTAAAATTTCAGTGGGTGCCATTATCGCCACTTGCTTATGTTGAGCAATCACCCCAAGCATCGATAACGCTGCGACAATGGTTTTTCCGCTCCCTACATCGCCTTGCACTAATCGTAGCATCGGTTTATCTTGCGCCATATCCTGTCTGATTTCAGACCAGACGCGATTTTGTGCGTGCGTTAATTGAAAAGGAAGCGTTTTCAAAAAGTCATCCAAAAATTTGTCATCGACAGTAACAGCAAAAGATTGTCGAGATTTGGCATGTGCTTTAATGCGTGCCAAGCTAATATGATGAGACACTAATTCTTCACAAATTAATCGATTGTAAGCAGGATGCTTTCTTAAAATCAGTGCATCTATATTGTCACTAGGTTGTGGTTGATGGATAGTCTTTAAAGCTTCAACCCAAGAGTGCATTGGTAAATGAGATGATAATGTATTTGCGAATTGATCGGTTTGATTTTGATACTGGGTATAGGTTTTTAACAAATTTCCAATCGTGCGTCGCAACCATCCTTGAGACAAACCCGCCACTGTTGGATAAAGTGGTGTTAAATGGGTTGGCAAAGGATCATTTTCTTTAATAAATTCACATTCTGGGTGAATGATTTGATAGCCTTTCATGGTTGCTTTTATTTGACCAAAACAGCGTAGAAGCGCACCTTCAACATAACGGCTTTGCATAGAAGAATGAAAATGAAAGAACAGAAGCGTTAAGACACCTGTTTGATCGCTGATTGTAACTATCGCTCTCTTTTTTCGTTTCCCTTCTAATTTAATTTGTAAAACATGGCCTTGCACCAAAACAAATTGCTCAGGCGTTACTTTGGCAATGGGCGTAAGCTCTGTTCTATTCTCATAACGATAAGGACAATGTAGCAGCAAATCTCCCATGGTCTCAATATTTAATTTTGATAGTTTTTCAGCAATCTTTGAGCCCACTCCTTTTAATGAAGAGATTGGCGCAAACCAATCAAAAAGAGGTTGTGACGTTTTATTTACCACGAACAATGCGCGTTACCTCAGAGACTGTACGCAGTCTTCGCATCGTTCTGGCCAAATGCGAGCGATTTCGCACTGCTACTATAAATTTAACCGTATTGTGACGACCATCACGCTCATCAACATGAACGTTGATAATATTGGCGTTTGCCTCAGCAATCGCATTGGCTAATTGCGCAAGGACACCTTTGCCATTGATCACATCGACAACGATAGGAACATGAAAATCACCAATAACATTATCTTCCCATTGCACATTGATAAATTGGCTGGGAGAATTTCTAAGCTTGCCAATTTTTGGACATCTTTCCTTGTGGATGACAACGCCATGACCTGCACTTAATTGACCAACAATCAAATCCCCTGGTATGGGATAACAACATTTTCCATAAGTGACAACAAGGCCCTCTGTGCCTTGTATCATTAAAGTGCCTGGCTTTTTAAAGGCAGTCTTATCTGTGCTGGTTTGCTCTTGATAGGTTAAAATACGTTGTGCCACCAAAGGTGCCATCCGTTTACCTAATCCAACTTCTTCATATAATTCATCAGCAGATGTTAAACCAAAATCTTTGATAATCACTTGCCAATCTTTTGGCGTGATATCTTCTAATTTCATATTGGAAGCATTTAATGCACCTTCAATTAAACGCTTACCTAAGGCTTGAGATTCTGAGCATTGTTGACTCTTGAGCCAATGACGAATATTGCTTCTTGCTTTGCCAGTAACAGCAAAGGAAAGCCATGCTGGGTTAGGATGTGCACCTTTAGCCGTTATGATTTCAACGGTTTGAGCATTACGAAGTCTTGTTGAAAGTGGAGACAAACGTCTATCGATTTTGCAACCCACACAAGCATTACCAATATCCGTGTGTACTAAATAGGCAAAATCAACTGGGGTAGCACCTTCTGGCAAAGAGAGAATATTCCCTTTTGGGGTAAAAACATAAACAGCATCTGAAAATAAATCAATTTTGACATTTTCGATGAATTCAAGAGAATTGCCCGTATGTTTTTGAATTTCTAGCAATCCCTTTAACCATTCTCTGGTATGGATATGCGCGGTTTCTTTTTCGGCTGTTTTATAGACCCAATGCGATGCAATACCGTTTTCAGCCAATTCTTCCATATCTTCAGTACGGATCTGCACTTCAATCGGCACGCCATGAGGGCCAATGAGCGTTGTGTGCAATGATTGGTAACCATTGGCTTTAGGGATGGCAATATAATCTTTGAAGCGTCTTGCAATGGGGCGATAAGTGGTATGAACAACACCTAATGCTAAATAACATTCTTCAGGCTTTTTAACAATGATGCGAAAAGCATACATATCCATCACTTCAGATAAGGAAAGACGTTTTTTGTGCATTTTGTTATATAAACTATAAAGATGCTTTTCTCTTCCCCAAACAGCACAATCTTTTAAACCGGTTTCAACTAATTTTTTTCTAATTTCTTTTTCAATCGTTCGAACAAGTGCTTTGCGATTTCCCCTAGCACGACGCACAGATTCTTTTAAAACCCGGTAACGCAAAGGATAAAGCGCAGCAAAGCCTAAATCTTCAAATTCAACCCGCATATGGTTCATGCCCAGGCGATAAGCAATGGGAGCATAAATTTCTAAGGTTTCAAGTGCAATGCGGCGACGTTTTTCGGTAGGCATCGCCCCCAAGGTACGCATATTATGAAGTCTATCGGCCAATTTAATTAAAATGACACGAACATCTTTGGCCATTGCCAACATCATTTTGCGAAAATTTTCAGCTTGAGCCTGTTCGCGACTTTCAAAAGTAATGAGTTTTAATTTACTAACGCCATCAACCAGCTCAGCGACTTTTTCACCAAAACGTTGCGAGAGGTTGCTTTTGTCTAAAGAGGTATCTTCAATAACATCGTGCAGCATGGCTGCCATAATGCATTGGTGATCCATATGCATCCCTGCCAAAATTCTTGCTACTTCGACAGGGTGTGAGATATAAGGTTCGCCGGTATAACGCTTTTGACCTTCATGCGCTTTTGACGCAGTCATATAAGCTTGTGTGATCTCATCGACCTCATCTTGAGATAAGTATAGCGCTAGCTGATCTCGCAAATCGGTAAATGCAAACACCGGCAACCTCTTTGAAGTATTTTCTAATTATCTGCTTCAGTGAGAATCGTGCGTGTGATAAATCCATTAGCTATTTCACGTAAAGCAACAACGGTAGGCTTGTCATTGGACCAAGGGACCATTGGCTCGGCACCTGACATTGCTAATTGTCTGGCTCTTTTTGTAGCAACTAAAACTAACTCAAAACGATTTTCAACATTATCTAAACAATCTTCAACAGTAATACGAGCCATTTCTTATTATCTCCAATTCTACACTATTAATAATATGTTAACTCACTTTGCAACATTACACCAGTGTGTTATCACGTGTCTCACTCAAAAGAAGCTATCAGTTTTGCAAAACGCTGCGCTTGAACCGATGTTTTAACTCTTTGCGATCTGATTACGGCAACTAAATCTTCACAGGCTTCATCAAAGTTATCATTCACAACCACATAATCATATTCTGTATAATGCGATATTTCGTGACTGGCTTTGTTCATACGCTGTGCAATCACCTCAGTGCTATCTTGCTGGCGTGCTTGTAAACGTGTCTGCAATATTTCTCGTGAAGGCGGTAGTATAAAAATACTCACACAGTCCATTTGTTGCTTAACGTACCTTGCTCCTTGCCAATCAATTTCTAAAATAACATCAAATCCTTGTTGCAATTGCTCTAGCACCCACACTTTAGAAGTGCCATAAAAATGATTAAAAACTTTTGCCGATTCAAGAAATGTCCCTTTTTCTTGTAAGGCATTAAATTGATTCTCATTAACAAAAAAATAATTCTTGCCATCGACTTCCCCAATCCTTGGCGCACGTGTGGTATGAGATACCGACACGCTCAAGGAAGGGACACGCTTTACGACAGCATTGACCAAGGTTGTCTTTCCACCACCCGATGGGGCAGAGATAATAAACAACGATCCCAAAACACTCATGCTCTACTCCACATTTTGGATCTGCTCACGCATTTGTTCTATAAGGACTTTAAGTTCAATGGCTGCTTGTGTCACTGTATTATCAGCTGATTTTGCAGCTAAAGTATTCGCTTCTCGATTCATTTCTTGCATTAAAAAATCCAACCGTCGCCCCATAGCCCCATTGTCGTCAAGAGTACGCAATACTTCTTTGGTGTGGGTTGCTAAGCGTTCGATTTCTTCTTCAACATCGATACGTTGCGCAAAGAGAACCAACTCTTGCTCTAGACGCTGTGGATCAATTGACGATTGAATATCTGCTAATTTCTGGGTGAGCTTTTGCTTTTGCGCTTGCAAACAAAGGGGAAGTTTTTCTTTTACTAATGCTACTTGCTCTAAAACTTGGCTTAACTTTGCTTTTAAAATTTGCTGGAGCTGATGGCCTTCACGTTTCCTGGTTTGAACCAAATCTTGCAAAGTCTGCTCAAAAAGTTCTGTCAAAGGTTCTTTTAAATGAGAAATATCTCTAGCTACTGTTGTTAAAACATCAGGCCAACGCAATAATTCCATGGCTTTAACAGTTGGGGTCACGCCTTGGTGCTCAGCCACAACTTGGCAACTAGTTAAGAGTTGGCCAACCAAATCGGTATTGATCTGTAAACGTGGGGCACTTTTGCTACTAGGAAAAAAATTAAGATAACACTCTACTTTGCCACGAGATAAATAATTGCCAGCTAGTGCTCGCCACTCATTTTCCCATTCACGGAAACTTTCAGGAATTTTAAAGGAGAGATCTAAATATCGGTGATTAACGGATCGGAGTTCCCAAGTGGCTTGTCCCCAATCTTTTTGAAGAGCGCGTCTACCATAAGCGGTCATACTTGAAATCATTTTTATCGCGACTCCTGCCTAAATCGAAGTTCAATAGTAGCCTGGAACCTAACTGCACTGCAAATAATAAGTTAGCTAACAAATGAATAAACTGCTTCACCATCGCTAAAGCTGACTTTCCAGAATATAATACTCAGATCTTTTTTTCACTAGAAACAAAATTCGAGAAGGTAATCAGTATGCGCCCCTCCGCCCGAAACCAAGATGAACTCAGAGAAGTGAAATTAACACGTAATTTTATCAAACATCCTGAGGGTTCGGTGTTAGTTGAATTTGGCGAAACCAAGGTCATCTGTAATGCCTCTGTGATTCAAGGCGTCCCCCGATTTCTAAAAGGGACTGGCAAAGGTTGGATTACAGCTGAATATAGCATGTTACCACGTTCTACCACCGATAGGATGCCTCGTGACATCACAAGGGGAGCACCCGCCGGCAGATCACAAGAAATTCAGCGATTTATCGGACGCGCTTTACGTAGTTGTGTGAATCTTGAGTTATTGGGTGAAAATACGATTACTATCGATTGTGATGTAATCCAAGCCGATGGCGGTACCCGTACCGCTAGCGTCACCGGTTCTTGTGTTGCTTTAGTCGAAGCCTTTCGCTGGATGGAAAAGCGTCGCTTAATCAAAAAATTCCCTTTAAAACATTTAGTGGCATCCGTTTCTGTTGGGATCTATGAAGACATGCCGGTATTAGATTTGGATTATGCCGAAGATGCCAATGCTGAAACCGACATGAATGTGGTCATGACTGAGCAAGGTGAATTTATTGAAGTGCAAGGAACGGCTGAAGGCAAACCTTTCAAATTAAATGAACTCACCAGCATGTTAGCGTTAGCGCAAAAAGGTATTCAAGAACTCATCGGCAAACAAAAACGGTTATTAGATCTATAAGCTAAATATTATAGTCTATGGTTAATGGTGCGTGATCTGAAAATTTCTCATCTCTATAGATCGCAACGCTTTTAATTTTGTCTTTTAAGTTTGGCGTAACGACTTGATAATCAATACGCCAACCTACATTATTGTTCCAAGCATTCGCACGATTAGACCACCAGGTATATTGATCGGGTTCTTGGTTAATCACTCTAAAAGCATCTATCCAGCCTTTTGTATTAAAAACTGTATCTAACCAGGCGCGTTCTTCTGGTAAAAATCCTGAATTTTTTTGATTAGTCTTCCAGTTTTTTAAATCAATATTTTTATGCGCAATATTCCAGTCACCACAAAGTATATAGGACCGTTTAGATTTAAGATGTTCATCTAATATATTTAAATATTTATCTAAAAATTCATATTTAAGCGTTTGACGTCCATCGCCACTGGTTCCTGAAGGAAAATAAATCGAGGCAACCACTAAATCACCAAATTCTGCATGGATATAACGTCCTTCATCATCTGCTAAAGGAAATCCCAATTTCGTTACGATTTTGTCTGGTTCTTTTTTGCTAAAAATGCTAACGCCACTATAACCACTTTTTTGCGCGCTATTGTGATAACAATGATACTGCGGCAATTGGTAAGCTTCTTCTTTGATTAAATCTTCCGAAGTACGCACTTCTTGCAAACAGATGATGTCTGCATTTTGTTCAGAAAGCCATCTAAACAATCCTTTCTTGATGGCAGAGCGGATCCCATTCACATTCATTGTGATTATGCGCATAACGTTCTCTTTTCAATAAAATTAGGCGATGTAGTTTAACGTAAAAGAATAAACAATGTTACAATCCCTGAAATTTTTGGCATGAAGGCACTATTATGGAACTCTATCAAAAAGCATTTATCGAACTTGCCCTAGAACATAAAGCGCTGCGCTTTGGTGAATTTACTCTGAAATCAGGCCGACTCAGCCCCTACTTCTTTAATGTCGGGCAACTTAATACTGGGCTGGTTCTAAAATCCTTAGGCGAAAGCTATGCTGGGGCAATTAAACATCATCAATTCCAATACGATGTTTTGTTTGGACCAGCCTATAAAGGGATCCCACTTGCTTGCTCCACAGCCATTGCTTTGAGTGCAAATTACCAAACCAATATCCCCTACAGCTTTAATCGCAAAGAAGCGAAAGATCATGGTGAAGGTGGCCAAATTATTGGCGCGCCACTAAAAGGACGGATCTTAATCATTGATGATGTTATCACCGCCGGCACTGCCGTTAGAGAATCCTTTGAGCTTATAAAAGCCCATGATGCAACTATCGCAGGCATCATCGTTGCATTAGATCGTCAAGAGAAAGGACAAAGCGAACAATCCGCCATTGGCGAAATTCAAACAACCATGAATATCCCTGTTAAGGCAATCATTACGTTTGCAGATATCATGGAATATGTTGAAAAAGAACCCAGCTTTGCATCATATTTGAAACCAATGGCTGCCTATCGCCAACAATATGGCGTTTAAGGTTTATAATAAAGATATTGTGAAAACGGATGAGCATTTATGCATAAACACTGGATAAAAATATCGTTTCTGATGGGCTTTAGTCTAATAAACGTGTCCAATTGCTTCGCTGACACGAATTTTTATCGCTACAAAGATAAAGATGGCCATCCCGTTATTACCAATTCCCTTCCTTCTGAAGTGGCTGATCAAGGCTATGAGATCATTAGCCCTCGCGGCAATGTGATTGAAACCGTACAACCAGCCAAGTCCAAAGAAGAGATTGCTAAAGACGCCAAAGAATTAGAAGAGAAAAGAATCAAGGAACTCAAGGAGCAAGCACAACAAAAACTAGCAGAAATACAAGCGAAAAAAGATGATATTTTATTGAAATCTTTTACCAGTGAAGAAGATATTAAGCGTTCACGTGATGATAAAATTGCCTCCATCGCCGTTTTAGAAGAAATCACCAATGAAAATATTACACGCTTGAAAAAGCAATTAGAGCACGCTAATTTATCAAAATCAAATTATGAAAAAAATGGACAGAAAATTCCAGCAGATTTGCAAAAAACAATTGATGAGAGTAATCGACAAATTCAAGACAATATGGCTTTTTTAGAACGTAAAAAAGTCGAAAAA
Organism: uncultured Pseudomonadota bacterium; assembly: GCA_963829835.1. Taxonomy (GTDB): domain Bacteria; phylum Pseudomonadota; class Gammaproteobacteria; order Berkiellales; family Berkiellaceae; genus Berkiella. Next base: position 1,309,582 of record CAWHKC010000004.1, on the reverse strand, counting down.
GATAAAATCAATACTGATTATAAAGATCTGCTTCAAAGATTCCATCAATTACATCAACAAGAAAAAGCCACACCGGTCTCAAAGTAACAAAATCCGAGAGGGTTTAATTGAACCCTATTTTGTTTCACACAACACATGAAATAATTGGCTAGCCCCAATTCTAAAATAGGAAGGGTTTAACCAATTCTCACCCAATATCGTTTGCACTTGATCAATGTATTCTTGGGCTTGCTCAGGAGTGCGCACACCGCCTGAAATTTTGACGCCCACTTTACGCTGATGTTTGGTTGCATAATCCTTAATTGCTTTCATGACGCTTTGCGCAGCTTCCAAGGTTGCTCCCACTTTGACTTTACCGGTGGATGTTTTAATAAAATCGGCTCCCTTTTCACAAGCAATGGCGCTTAAGCGATAGATATCCTCAGGATTGTTGATTTCACCGGTCTCCAAAATGATTTTTAACTTAATGTGGTGTGGCAATTCCAGTCGACACATTTCAATAAAATGTCCCACTTCCTCAAAATCGCGCTCTTGTAAAAATTCCTGATAAGGGATCACGGCATCGATTTCAGTTGCGCCGGCTTTTAATGCAGCCTTAATTTCAGATAATAATTGCGCGTTGGAAGCATTTCCCTTAGGAAAATTTACCGGCGTGACAAAGGCTAAGGTTTGATTTTGCAAATGCTGTTTCACAAAGGGTAAATCCCTTGGAAAAACACAGATCCCAGCAGGCATCAATGGCGCTTGTTGAATAGCAAGGCACAATGTTTCAAGCTGTTTAGAATCAGTGCTATCTTCTAAGTAGGTAACGTCTAAAAATGACAACATTAAAAGGGTACCTCAAGTTCTGGTGCAATGGCTAAAATAGATTTTTTAAAATGTGCTTGAATGGCAAGCAGCGCCGATTCATTGTCGGCTTCAAAACGCAACACTAAACAAGGAGTGGTATTGGAAGCGCGAACAAGTCCCCAACCTTCATCAAATTCCGCGCGCAAACCATCAACGGTGATTAATTGGGCGTCTTTAAAATTGTGCTTGGCTTTTAAAGCTTCAATAAAACCAAATTTTTTATCTTCACTGATGGCAATATTAATTTCGGGTGTACAAACGCTATCAGGGAGTGCTCGGAAAATCTCAGATAAACTCTTTTCGTTTTTAGAAACAATTTCTAAAAGCCGCGCAGCGGCATAAGTTGCATCATCAAAGCCATACCATCTTTCTTTAAAGAAGAAATGGCCACTCATCTCACCAGCCAACTGTGCATTGACCTCACGCATTTTACGTTTGATTAAGGCATGTCCGGTTTTATACATTACGGGTTTGCCACCACATTGCAAAATCTTTTCAGACAACAGTTTGGAGCATTTTACATCATAAATGATATGACTATTGGGTTGGCGTTGTAAGAGATCTTCTACAAACAGCATCATTAAGCGATCAGGCCATACAATGTCACCCTCATTGGTAACAAGACCTAATCTATCGCCATCACCATCAAATGCTATACCTAGATCGGCTTTTTCTTGTTTAACAACTTTAATAAGATCTTGCAGATTTTTGGGTTGACCAGGATCAGGATGATGGAAGGGAAAATCACCGTCAACTTCACAGTAAAGAGGGATCACTTCACAACTGAGCGCTTTAAACAACTTCTGGGCTAATACACCCACAACGCCGCTACCACAATCAACAACAATTTTTAATTTTCGCGCAATATCTATGTCTTGTGTAATGCTGTCAATATATTTATCAATAATGGCCACGGTCGTTTTATCACCATGTCCAAACACAAAATCCTTGGCCATAATTTGGCTATAGATTGCTTGAACTTGTTCTTCCGCTAGCGTATCCCCTGCTAACATCATTTTAAAGCCATTATAATTGGGCGGATTATGACTGCCGGTGACCATGATGCCCGTACCCGTATTTAAGGCATAAGTGGCATAATACACAACAGGCGTTGGTACTTGTCCTAAATCAATCACTGTGCATCCACTGGCCATTAAGCCTTCACTTAAGTGTTGCACCAACATGGCCCCAGAATGACGACCATCTCTGCCCACGATCACCGTTGATTGATTTTTTCTTAATGCCAGCGTTCCAAAACTTAAACCTAATAAATAGGCTACTTCCGGCGTAAGCGTTTCATTCACGACCCCGCGGATATCACAGGCGCGAAAAATCTCTGGTTTGACATTGGATATGTCTGGTATTTTTTGTTCTTGAACAATCATGAAAAAATAAGTCCTTTAAAAATTAGCGATGGCCTGTTGAGCCAAATCCACCTTCACCACGTAGCGATTGATTAAAATCTTCTACGATTTGAAATGCCGCTCTCACCACGGGCACGAAAACCAATTGTGCAATACGCGCACCCACTTCAATCGTGTAAGGTGTTTCACTTCGGTTCCAACAAGAAACCATCAACTCTCCTTGATAATCAGAATCGATTAAACCCACTAAATTGCCAAGCACAATGCCATGTTTATGACCAAGACCTGACCGTGGCACGATAACAGCTGCTAATTCTTCATCAGCAATATGTATAGCAAGGCCAGTTGGGATCAGTATTGTTTGACCAGGCGCAAGCACGGTGTCTGTTTTTACACAGGCTCTTAAATCTAAACCAGCAGATCCTGCAGTAGCATATTCTGGTAATGGGATCTCATTGCCAATTCTGGCATCAAGGACTTTTAATTTAATTTTTTGCATGATAACACTCACTTATTATTTTTAAGAGCGAATGAGCGACTTGGTCTTTTGTGTTTTTAGGAATATGAGAATGAAACTGTTGACCAAATACTGTTAAGGCATTGGTATTAACATCAAAACCAATATCTTCACGACTCACATCATTCACGGCGATTAAATCGAGTTCTTTTTCATTTAATTTGCGACGTGCATTATTTTCGACATCTTCGGTCTCTGCTGCAAAACCAACACAAAACGGACGCTTTTTGAGTTTGGCAACGGTCGCTAAAATATCAGGGTTTTGAATTAATTGAAGTGTCATTGGATCTTGAGCGGATTTTTTTATTTTTTGCAAAGCCATCTCAACACGATAATCTGACACGGCTGCAGCACTGATAAAAATATCGCAAGCAGCGCTCTGTGCAATCACAGCGTTATACATTTCTTTAGCACTCATTACATCAATTCGTTTAACGCCGGTTGGTGTTGCTAAAGAAACAGGGCCGCTAATTAAAGTGACTTTTGCTCCCATGGCTATGGCCGCTTGTGCCAAAGCAAAACCCATTTTACCGGAGCTTTTATTACTTAAATAACGCACCGGATCAATCGCTTCTCTAGTGGGACCTGCCGTGATCACAAACTGTTTGTCTTGAAATAATGGCAAATGCGCAGCAGTTAATTGTTCAAAAATCGCTTCTGGTTCAAGCATGCGCCCCAATCCCACGTCACCACAGGCTTGCTCACCCCAATCAGGACCTAAAATGGTGATACCGCGCTCTTGTAATAAAGCGACATTGGTTTGGGTTGCTTGGTGATGCCACATTTGTTGATTCATGGCAGGCGCCACCCAAATGGGTGCTTTGGTGGCAAGACAAAGTGTGGTCAGTAAATCATCAGCCATGCCATGGGCAAGTGCTGCAATGCGATTGGCACTCGCTGGTGCAATAATAATGCCTGTCGCCCAACGTGCGAGTTCAATATGACCCATCGCCGCTTCAAAATCGGCATCAAATAACTCGCTATAAACAGGTTCACCAGAGACGGCTTGTAAGGTCATGGGCGTAACAAAAGCTTTGGCGCCAGCAGACAAAACGACTCTGACTTCGCAGCCTTGTTTTTTCAACAAACGCACGAGTTCAGGTGTTTTGTAGGCGGCAATGCCACCGGAGATCCCTAGGATCCATTTTTTAGCATTCATAGGTTTTGAATCAAAATGGGGATGGGGCTAAAGATACCATTATTTGGGTGTAAAAACCCGATATATGGACTTCTTTTTTTGCCAAATAATGTTACCATGCTAACTAATTTGTTAATATAATTAATGTAACTACTCGTTTGAAGGAAAGCTATCATGCCCGCGTTGCTAAAGTCCGTATCAGAGAATTCAAAACTTAATCTTGGTAACCTGGATGAAGCTCGCATTGAAAACCTTATTGCCCGAGAAAAAACCAACTTAATTGAAATGTTTTGGCAATTTATGGATAATTTTGTTTTATGTCGCTTACAGATCAAATTAATTAACGCCCTGAAACATCTTTTAAAACTGCTCACAAAACCTAATATATCGATTCAAGAGCTAAAGCAACAACTTTTGAAAATTTCAGCTCTTTATTCAGAAGTGAATAGTGAATTGGATAAGGCAAAACAACATCATCAAGATCTTGCATTCGAATTACTAGCCCAACAAAAGAAAGCAGATGAGCATCTGGTTGCCGCTAGTGAATCTTATTATATTGAAAAAAATAATAGTTATAGACAGCATGCCGAAGCTGAAAAAAAGAAAAAGGAAGCTAAAGAAAAAAAGGCAGAACAGGAAAATGCCTTTAGATATGCACGAAATGGTAACGACCTGTAAAACACAGCGCAACAAAAAGCAGAAATAATCTCCAAAATTGGCTATTTACTAAAAATTGTAACTACTTTTTATCACTTTAATATGTTAGTCTGTCGGCTTTGATAAAGTAATCAATCTCTTATTGGGGCCAGCAGTTATGACCGCCATTGTATTTTCTCGTGGATCTACACCATTTTCTCAAAAATTTGCTTTAAGTATTTTCAATACTGACCTTATTGAAGAGTTAATGAAACGCGAAGAAAAAAACCTGAAAATGATGCACGCAGAATTTATTGATGCTTTAACCTTAAATGGGTTACAACTGAAATTAATCAATGCATTGCAACACCTCTTGGCTTTATTATCAAAACCCAATTTCTCTTTTCAGGAATTAATGCAACAAATTGCCAAAATATCAAATCTATATCAAGAAATTGATAGTGAATTGAATAAAGCAGATCGTCACAAGCTAAGTGTTACATTAGAATTACAAGCACAGGAAAAGATAAAACAAGATCTTCTCTTCCAGGCGAATCTCCTTTATGAGCGTATACAAAACCATATAAGAAAAAATATAGCCGAAGCTGGAAGAATACAATACAGTAAAGCAATGTTAAAAAAAGAAGAAGCTGCTTATTTAAAAGAAGAAGCTGCTCATTTACTTGCTATCAGTCAAGAAAGAGAGAATATAAAGGAAGTGTTAATCAATCTTGGTGAAACACTTGGCTTTAAAGTACTTTGTTATATGAATAGATCACCTCTTGCACTACGCAAGGATCACAATTTACCCAAGAATCAAGACTATAAAAACCTATCGCGTCTATTGGACGAGTACAATTCACATGTTGATAATTCGACAATTAGAGCTCACATCAATAAGTTATTTCCAAGACCACCAAGAGGGCCTAGACCTTAACCAAAGGATAAAAAACCCTTAAATATTTTTTATTTTTTAAATGATCTCCAATAGAAGGTAATTTTTAGCCAATATCGAAGATCATTTCAAAATCATGTGACAATACACCTAATTAATATTTGCCAAGCCTTTGATTGTATTGTTGGCTTTCCATTGTATAAGCGGATGTTTCAGTATTATATCAGTCAATGCTCTATTCTCTGTAATAAGCTCAGGCTTTATATGACCTTGCTCTTGAATCGACCGAACAAATTCTATCTCATTTTCTCTGAATGGTAATATGGTTGATAGACCCTCTTTTAATTCCATTAGTAATTGACTTGCCCATTTCTCAATTAGCGTTTTTTTTCTTGGTAAATCCATTTGTCGAAGCACGGGATATAATTTGTTTTGGATATCAACCGCATCATATTGAATGGCCTCCAAAGAAATATCATTAATATGTGTATCAGACATGCTAGCATAAATGACAAATGAAGTACGGAGCTTCTCGACCTCAAGAACCCTGGTTGAAAATAAATGATGCGCATCAAAAAAATCTCGGCTAACACGTCTCGAAAATAAAGCTGATAATTTTCCAGCTGCAAGTTCGTGAATATCAAGAACAGGTACTGTAAAAGATTTAGCGAAGATTATTTTAGGAGCTATCTCCAAAACAGGCCACAATGGTTTACGAAACATATAGTTTAAATCAATCTCAAGGTTCCCTTTTTGCCCTAATGCACTATCATAGCGCCAAATCATCTTACCGCCAGCGTGATTAGTGGGGCTTCGTTCTCTCTCAAACTGATTTTGAAACAATATTTGAGCAATTGATTCCTCAATTATTTTTCGCTCTTCGAGCATTACTGTTCGCTCAAGGGATCCAATATAATTTAAATCAATATCAACCGATAGACGAGGTATTTGTTCGAAACAAAATAAGTTAAGGGCTGTTCCTCCCTTCAAAACCAATCGTTCTTTAAGATAAGGTATTGACATGAATTGCTCAAGAACCAATAGCAATTTATTTACTTTTTCTAAGATATCTGGTTTATATTTATTTTCTCTTGCTTGTTTTAGCAATGCGTTCCTAGACAACATAATTAGGTTCGTCCCAAGATTGATTTAAAACATTTAACGGAACCATCAAGTTCCATTTCTTTATATAATGATGTTTTTCCTTTTCTTTATCACCCATATATTGGGGAGAAGTCGGCTTATATTGTAAAAGAGTTTTAACAACACTTTCTGGTGCGATGAAAGCTCCCTCACGTTGTTCTAGAAAGAATCCTAATTTAGCGACTAAAGTTGCATTTTGAAGAGCTAAACAATAATCAGTAATTTCTTTCATATTTAATACTACAATATTCCTAATTGATCGACAAACTTCTTCCCAACCACCACATAAATCAGGGCGGTCAATCACGTCAACATAGGTACGAGCCAAATTAGTTGTTTTTATTTTCAGACCTAAGCGATCCATTGCCTCAACACCGAAATTTTCTAATTTTTGTGATTTTAACGCTTTAGATATCGCTACAGGTTGATACCACTGATCATTAACTTCAAAAGGTTTGATTTTTTGAGAAGTAATAAAGGTAAATTGTTCAAATGATGAATAAGCAACACCGTGCAATTCTAAAGCAGTGTGATAGGCTAACACACTTTCATATGCAGCTTTTGCCGCGATCAAATATGAGTCAAAAAATGCGGTCTCCGTCGTTTCATTAGGCGCAATTACACCATATAGTTCTCGACGAATCCGTTTTATTCGTCCTAACTTAATATAATGGCGTAAAGCAGAATGTATAGATGACGGATTGGTTGTACCTTGCCTACCTTTCCAATCTTCAAATTCCTCTAAGCGGAATATAGGGTGCTCATATAAGAAGAATTCAATATTCATTTTGAAACGATCTCCAATGTTAGGTATATTATAGCCTATAATGGAGATTATTTCAAAATTTTACAACCAGGTGTTACATTAAATAAGACACCTGTGTTATTATTGTTATAAAGCAATTAAGTACAAGAACAACTAATGTCTGTATCAAAGAAAATTAGTACCGAAACCCGAAAAAACAAAGACTTCTTTTCCCGAGGTAAACAACTTGCCAAAATTGCTGATGAAATGAAAGACATGCCTCAAGAAAAAACGATTTGGTTTGAGGATGTTAAAGACTTTAATAAATTTATTTCAGAAAAGAAAATCATGTTACTTGCACAAATCAGGGATTATCCAGGCTCAATTACAGAATTGGCCAATAGGATAAAACGAAACCGTACGGCAGTAACGCGCGATGTTAATGAGCTTGAAAAATTTAAACTTGTGAAAACTGAAATGATTAACAACGATGGCCACGGCAAGATCCGCATCGTCAAGCCCGTCGCTAAGCATATTGTTTTACAAATTAAAATTTAGTCAGCAATTCTCTCTAACTAACTATTATTGTTGAAATCAATAGTTACTGCATTCTCTTCGCGATGGGGGATAGTTAGGGGGTCGCGGGAACTACTAGCAATGCTCACATGAATGGCCATGACTCATCTGATGAAAAGCCATAATACCACCGGTTAAATTGCTCACATCCGTAAAGCCAGCTGCTTGTAAAAACTCAACGGCCATTTCACTACGCGGACCTGTGTGACAATGAACCACAATAGACTTATCACGTGGCAATTCATCGATACGTTGGGAAAGTTCTGAAAACGGCAATAAATAGCCACCTAGATTAAAGGCTTCATATTCTTCAGGATTTCTCACATCGAGTAAGAAAATTTCCTCATTGGCTTCAATACGTTCGATAAGTTGCGCAACCGAGATTTGATTGATTGTCATGGCTTTACCTATGGCTGTTTCATTTTGCCAAAGGGTAACAAAATTTTCTCTACCTGTACATAATGGGCAACTGGGATTTACACTCAGCTCTGTGATGCGTGGCATTGCGCGTAATAGATCCCATGTACACAAATTGCCCACCATCGATGATGGCAAATCTAAACACAGTTTCATCACTTCAAAGGCTTGTAACAACCCAAACAAACCCGGCACGGCACCAATAACACCACTTTGTGTACAATTTGGCACTTGAGCTTTTTCCAGATCTTCAAACACACAACGCAGACACGGCTTTTTTGGTAAAAAAACGCTCAATTGTCCTCGAAATTGTTGCACACTGCCACTGATTAAGGGTTTTTGCAGCCAATGACAAGCATCGTTTAGTAAAAGCTTAGTTTGAAAGTTATCACTCGCATCAATAATATAATCATATTCAGTGATAATATTTATTACATTGTTCGCATTAATATATTCAGGGATATCTTTTAATTCAACTGCACTATTTAATTTTGCTAAGTGTTTTATTGCGGTTGTACTTTTCATTTGATTGATATTCTCTTCATCATAAAGCACTTGGCGCTGCAAATTACTTAATGACACGGTATCGCCATCACAAATGCCTATATGACCAATACCCGCAGCAACCATACTTTGCAACGCACTGCAACCCAAACCACCTGCGCCAATGCAAAGTACTTTCGCCTTTTTTAATTTTTGTTGGCCTATTATGCCTACCTCTGGCAATACGATTTGTGGATAATATCTTTCAAACATTTATAACTTCTTGAGCTGCTAAAAATTCTCGACAAGCTTGCTGTGGATCTGGTGCCTTTGTTAGCGCTGAAATCACCGAAATGCCATCAACACCAGTAGACAGCACTTCTCTTATATTTGCTAATGTTATTCCTCCAATTGCCACTAACTGGGTTGAAACTAGTTCTCGCCACCTTTGTAAATTGGTTAGTCCTTGGGCAGCAAAGCGCATCGGTTTACTTGTTGTGGAATAGATTGGCCCCAAAGCAATATAGGAAGGTTGCAATGCATGCGCTCGTGCAAGCTCAGCATAACTATGAGTGCTTATGCCTAAACGAATATTGGCCGCACGCAGTGCAGCCACTTCACAGTTATCTAAATCTTCTTGTCCTAAATGAACCCCATAGGCATGATTTTCAATAGACAATTCCCAATGGTCATTGATAAATAATTGAATCGAACTGTTTGTGGCGTGCGCAATAGCTTGTTTAATTTCAGTTTGATATTCTAAAGTTGATTTATTTTTAATGCGTAATTGTACAGAAGGAACCTTCCAAGCACTTAAGTTTTTTATCCACTTAGCACTATCCACAATCGGATAAAATCCGATTGGTTTTTCACAAGCAGGAAAGGGATCTCCAAGTGCAATCTCTGGAGAATAGGTTAGCCAAGGCAGATCGCATGCTTCAGATGGCCATTGAGATAGTTTATTCATTCCTAACCTGATACTTTGAGTCACTGCCATTTTGGCAAGTACAAAAGCATCTAAAATGTCATATCCATGCGCCAAAGAAGCAGCTAGGCTTGCGCTAAATACACAACCTGTCCCATGAGTTTTTGATTGATGAATTCGCGCTGAATTAAGCCAGCATGTGCGAGCGCCATCTGTCCACAGATCTTGTGCCAAAACGCCTGGTAGATGGCCGCCCTTAAGAATAACTTGTTTTGCGCCCAGTTGGATTAAAGCTTTTGCCGCATCAAGCATATCCTTGGCACAATGAATGCTCATCCCCGTTAACTGTTGAGCTTCACTCAAATTAGGGGTGATAACACTCATGTTTGGTAACCATTTTCCCTTAATTACCTCGATTGCCAGAGGATCCATCAGCGGATAACCACTTGAAGAATTCATCACCGGATCATAAACAAGATCCCCTTTAAAATCTTTTAATAAATGACTCAAACAATCAATACTTTGTACATCTGGCAATAAACCAATCTTGATAACTTTTGGCCAGCCTAGTTTTCTTAAAGAAAAAAACTGCGCCTCTAAAAATTCCGGAGTCACCGCAGAGCAATGTGTGACCTCAAATCCATTTTGCGCAGTAAGGGCCGTTGTGATGGCTTTTGGTGTGATATTCAACGTTGATAGTGTATGACAGTCGGCAATGATGCCCGCACCAGCTGAGGGTGAAAATCCTGCAATGGTCCAAACTATAGGTTGCATAGAGATGCTCCAAACAACGTTTGATCAAGCGGGGTACTCATTGTTGCAAAATCTGTTACGGGGATAACGCCTGCTTTAAAAGCAAGACTTCCACTTTCAATGGCGAGTTTAAATGCCGCTGCCATCTGTACCGGATCAGTTGCTCCTGCAATAGCACTGTTGATGAGCACCCCATCGTATCCTAAAAGCATAGCCTGCATGGCATGTAAGGGGCTACCTATGCCGGCATCAATTATCAATGTTATTTTCGGAAAACGCATCCGTAAAATCTTTAAATTAAAAGTATTTAACAATCCTTTACCAGAGCCAATTGGCGCCCCCCAAGGCATTAAAATCTGACAACCCAAATCTACTAAACGCTGACATACCAAAAAATCGTCGGTGCAAAAGGGGAACACTTCAAAGCCAAGCGCCAACAACGCTTCTGTCGCTTTCGCTAGCTCAAAAGGATCTGGTTGCAACAGTAATTCATCTGCTACTACTTCCAATTTAATCCAGGAAGTTTCAAAAATATCACGCGCCATTTGCGCGATGGTAATAGCCTCATCTGCAGTGCGACATCCGGCTGTATTGGGCAATATTTTACAACCTAAGGAACTAATGATATCCCAAAAACTTTTTCCAGCACGCTTGCTACCACTTTCTCTTTTTAGTGACACCGTTAGAACTTGCGTGTCTGCTGCTTGAATCGCTTGGCATAAAATATCTGTTGATGGATAATTAGCGGTTCCCAGCAATAATCTTGATTGCGTTCCTAATGGCCACATTTATCCTCCTTGCATCGGTACAATGATATCAATACTGTTGTTATCTTGAAGCAATGTTTGTGCATAATGGATGCGTGGTATAAATTTCCCATCAATGGCTATAGCAAATATTTTTTCTTTCACGCCATAAACGGCTAAAGCTTCATCAAGACGGCACCCACTATGTAGTGTCAATATCGAATCATTTATTTTAATATTTATCATGATGCTTTTTTCCAACGAGCTACAATGTCAGCAGTCAATTGTGGTGCCAGCATAAAACCATGACGACTCATACCATTAATAAAAGTAACGCCATCACATTCTTGCACCAAAGGCATATGATCGATAGTGGTAGGTCTGCAACCTACATTGAAAGCGAGAATATTTGCCTGCGCGAACCCTGCATGGACATTCACCGCTTGACTCATTAAATCAATGGCGCTTCTGAAGGTGACTCCCTGTAAGCTTTCACTTTCAATCTGCGTCGCACCAATAGCAAACTGCTGATTTCCTTGAGGCACAATATAACATGGGAATCGTGGATGTAAGAAACGAATGGCATGTTGCAATTGAACCTCTGGCGCATAACATTGAATGATTTCGCCACGCACCCCCCTTAGCATTGGCAAAACAGCTTGCGCTCCCATACCGCGACAATCAACTGTTTTATCAAATGAGTAAATCATCTGTTCACACATAACGGTTGAGGCAGTAATAGTTTTGACATCATGATAGGGATGCCATATCACACTCTTTCTGGCAAAAAAAGCATTGAATGCTTTAAACAATTTGTTCGGTGATAAGTATGCCTCTGGCAAATGGCAACCAACATGGCGCGATATCTCTGGCTCCAATGCACTTATTTCTTGTTCCGATAACAGGGAAATAAAAAATCCTGGGAGTTTATGTTGGATATGATTAATAAAATGCTGCAATAAAGCCTTTTGCGATGGCAGACAAACCACTAAGGTTCCCTTGGTTTGATAATGAACCTCACAAGGTAAACTCTCTATAATGGCAGGCCACCACTTTAATGCCGTTAATCCCAGTTTATGCCAAGGAAGAGACATCACAGGCAATTCCGCATAGGGACTTATCATACCCGCAGCAATGGTGCTGCAAGCATCAATGCTATCAATGCACCCTTTGGTGAAGAGATGGACTTCATGATTAGCTTGACATAAATGCCAAGCTAGCAATCGACCGACGATACCTGCACCCACAATCCCAACTTTCATCTTTTCACGCACAACACATCAGTGGCTCAATTTCTGAATAGGGTTTTTCAGCAATGAAACGATTGGTGTAACATTTTGACAGTGCCAAGTCGCCTTGGTGTAAACCTAAATGTTGCGTATATTGATACACTTTATTCCAATCACGCTCAACGTTTAGCAAGGTGCGTGAAAAGAAGGGAAGCGTATAGTTAAATATCTTGTGTTGAGTTTGTGATTTCAGTAGTGGCTGCAACTCACACATTATATCAAAGGCCGCATCAGGATGTTGGGTCACATAAGAGGCACCGCGTTCAGTTGCCACTAAAAAAGCCTGAAGCACTTCTGGTTTATCATTTAAGGTTTGTCCATGCGCAATTATTTGGATTGAGCAAAAACAACAACAACCAAGACCTGCCAATTGATCAATCCTAATGATGGACGTTGGACCTGTTGATTCTAATTCAACTTGATGAAAATTACTAAAGCCAATGCCTGCGTCAATGCGCCCAGTTCGAATGGCATCAACCATATACATCCCAACTCTAACGGTTTCGTACTCGCCTTGATCTATCTTGGCATGTTTAGCTAGGTTATCGATTATTTGCTTACCAAATTCGCCGATGTAACCTAAACGCTTACCTTTAATATCCTCAAAATGATTAATGCCTGCACTTTTTAGTGAAATAAGACCTGTGGGGGGTTCATCAAGCAAAGTGCCAATGGAAGTAATAGGATAGCCTCTTGTACGTCCAGCAATGGTATGGATCATGGCTTTTAATCCGATATCCACATTATTATGTCCCACAATTTTTGTCACATCACTGGGATCGGTTGGCTGCAAAATCGCTAAATTTAAGCCTGCTTCTTTATAAAAACCCAGCGCTTGTGCAACAAAAATAGGTGCGTGATAAGGATTGGCGTACCAATTTAACATCAGAGTCGTAAAAGTATTAGACATGATCGTACCTCATTCCATTAAATGATTATATACCCTTCCCAGATGAATTCTCGGCGTTGTTGCCTGCACTTTCTCACCCCAGCCTGCCCTACGAAGCTTCTTAGCGTAGTAGGGTCATGTACCAAAGCGTACACTTCTGGGGATTCGCTCGCTTGGCGCCTAGCCGAAAAATCATCTGCTTTGGGTATAAATTTTGAAAAAGACAGATAAAAGAAGTCTAACTCGTGTTATTTCGAGATGTTCGAAGTGTTTGATAAATAAAGATATTGATATTAAAAAAAATGAAATAGATATGACTTGCAGTATTTCGCATGAGTCTCTTTCCCTTCGCAGATGTTAATCAGTGCAGGTTCAACGGGTCATAATAACTATCATCAGTTATTAAATCTCAGCATAGTCGCCCCCCGAGAGTTGCTGTATAATAGCTATTATTGGTTCTATTTGTAAAGAGATGAAAATAAATAATGCATTTAGTTATTTTTGATATAGACGGTACCTTGATACACTCCCATGAGAAAGAGGTAGACTGCTTTATTCAAGCTTATACCCAAGTGATGGGTTCAAATAATGTAGATAAAGACTTAACCAATTATCAACATGTCACCGATACCGGCATAGCAACTGAAAGTATCTTTAGACATTTTCAACGGCATGCCTCTGATCAAGAACTCACCGCCATTGAAGAAAATTTTTTAACCTTGTTCGATCAAGCATTAACTCAAAATCCACCTCAACCGATATATGGCGTGCATTCTTTATTTGAACAATTAGCCAAAGAACACCATATTTATCTTGCCATAGCGACGGGCTCTTATTATCGTTCTGCCTTACTGAAGCTTCAGCATGCCAATTTGCTCCTTTCTCATTTACCCTTATCGAGTTGTGATGATCATATTGCACGTATTGAAATTATGCGCAATGCCGAAAATAAAGCGAAATCATTTTATGGCGTGAAAGACTTTACATCTATAACCTATGTTGGTGATGGACCATGGGATATCAACGCAGTGAATGCTTTAGAATGGCAATTTATCGGTATTGCCAGCAATTACCCAAAAGAAAAGCTCCAAGAATGGGGAGCCCAAATAGTGGTTAATGATTATTCTGGTTATATTGATTCCTTTGTTCATCTTATACGCAATCCTTAGTAAAGCTCCTTGTAGCTACACTTGTTTGCGAGTGTTAGGGCAATTTAGAAATGTCCTAGCCCCCAGCAAGTTAAAAATGTCCGCTGGTTATATTATCATTGACCCTTCTAAGTGGGGCATTGTTCCTAGAGATGGGTTGATTAGTCATTCTTTGGTTTAAAAATTCATGCATTTGTCTTATTCCCATGACCCGCTCTTGGAAATCATATTTTCTGATTGTTTCGTATTCTAAAGTATTATTACCATAGTAAAGTTTGATTTCGCCATTAGATGATTCACTAACAGTGATTGATTTACCGATCATACTACGTGGATGTCGTTGATTCTTAATCATAAATAAAGATTTTTTAAAACTGATGGTGAGTTGCTTTGATATTTTCCTAATCGATTGAATGGTAAATGTTCTATCAAGTGATAGTTTCTCTTTGTCTGTTAGTGGTACATGAGCGTTTCCTTCTAATTTTGGCACTTTACCAAAGCGTTTGTTATGAGCCACAAGATAAGTGCGTAGAAATTCATTTCCTTGTTCCATAGTTGAAATATTATGATATCTGAGGTCTTTAATCAGTCTATCTTGTAAAGTACGATTTGCACGTTCAACACGGCCTTTTGCTTGTGGGCTATTGGCGTTTATTATTGTGATATCTAGACTCTCTAATGCTCGTCCAAATTGCGTAAAACCATCACCTAATTTAGCTTCAGGATGATTTACTTTAAATACATTATGTTTATCAACATAAAAGGCACTAGGTTTTCCATGTTCAACAAGATAATTTTTGACTGTGTCAAAGTAATCAAAAGTGGTTTCTGCTTTAACAAATCGTAATTGAAGAAAACAGCTTGTTGCATCATCAATTAGGACCAACAATGTACATTTAGGTCCACGCCCTTCAAACCAATCATGAACAGAACCATCCATTTGTACCAGCTCGCCCATAGTAGAACGCTTATGTCTAGGTTGATGTAACGTTAACTCTTTAGCAGCTTTTACTTGACGGATGTTTGCTTCATGCATCCATTGCCTAATAGTTTCTTTAGAGATATGAATTTGATAATGCTCAGTAAGCTTTTCAGAGGCTAGTGTTGGGCCATAATCCTCGTAGTGCTCACGAATAAGTGACAACACACGATCTTTAAGTTTGTCGCTATGTCGATGGTTTGATTTACCTCTCTTTTTGGATATTAGTGCGGGCGCACCACCATCCAAATAGGCCTTCTTCAGTCTTCTTAAGTGCCTAGGGGTGAGGTCTAAGTAGCTAGCTCCAAGCGTCAAAGAGAGCCGCTTATCGATGATCTTTTCTAGTATTTTCAACGTGTAAACTTCTTTTTCGCTCATGGTAAATGTCCCCTGCATAGCCCTCTCCTTGGGAAGTTTGCACATACATCAAGTATGGCTGAAGATTTACACAGCGGACATTTCTAAATTGCTCAAAGCGGACATTTGAAAATTGCTCTTACATACACTTGTTTGCGAGTGAACTTTTGCAATCTATCTAATGTCTCTTAAGTAATGGCTATTAAAGGATACTTAAGATGAAACAAGGCACCCCTCAAACAGCTCCTACGGTCAGTTCAATTAATCCTATCGCTAACGGTGTGATGCGTTGTTATGACCTATTTCCTACCCAATTTGGCAGTATTCAAAATATGACAGCCTATTTACCCGAATTAAAAGCATTGGGTTTCAATGTGGTATGG
Organism: uncultured Pseudomonadota bacterium; assembly: GCA_963829835.1. Lineage (GTDB taxonomy): Bacteria > Pseudomonadota > Gammaproteobacteria > Berkiellales > Berkiellaceae > Berkiella. The sequence goes on along the minus strand of CAWHKC010000004.1, from coordinate 1,293,350 downwards.
GTAAACCCACTTCAAAAAGCGGGGGATGTCAAAAATTTTATAAAACGCGATAAAACCAATGGCGTACGAGCAGGCAATGCCGTCACTCGAAGTCTTTATGCTATAAATGATCATGCTAGAATTAGTCCCTATTTTAGTGTGGCACCTTCAACACCATCTCAAGCAGAAGCGATTACCTTAGATACACAAGCGTTGGTCGAATTTACTAAAACTGCTAGAAAAAATGGCATTATACCGATTTTTGATCTAGTGCTTAATCATGTCGCTCTTGATTGTCCACTTTACGATACTCATCCTCATTGGTTTAAAAAGGACGCGAGTTTTGAGGACGCTCGTGAATTTAATTATGAGGATGAAAAAATTAGAAAAGAAATCTTTGAAACACTTTGGAAACCCTATATCAGACGTTATATGAAAGAGTATGGTTTTGACGGTGTTCGGGTTGATGCGGTAGGATATATTAAATCTGAATTAAGACAAGATATTTATAATTATATGAATCAGCTGGCGAAAAAATTGAATAGGCCAGCGCCCATTATTTTAGATGAAGCCTTGATGAGCTCCAAAGGACCTCATGAAATTGCGCAAGATTTACGCCTAGATGGCGCTGCCCCAACGCATATCACCACCGGTGTTTATTATAAAGACCGAGAATGGCATGGCGGTTTGCCAGCCTATTGTAAAGAGGAAGAAGGTCACAAAGCTTCCGTTGTGTTTCAAAGAAAGGATGGCACAATACGTGAAGATGCCAAAGGCGGATGTATTAATTTTAGTGGGAATCACGATCATAACTCACTGGCCATGACTGTGCTTTATTCAATGGCGCATGAACGTTTAGCACATGATTCACGCATGCATTCCCTCTATCACCAGTTACCAACTGATGAAGCAACAGAGTCAATTTTTCTATATCCCTACGTTAAAGACATCCAAAGAGAGTTATCATTAGGAAATGATGCTACACGTCAAATAGTAGAGAATCGCATGAAAGATAAAATAGCGATGTGTGCTCTCACTTCCAGTGGCGGCTGGTATATGCTTACAGGGGATGAATTTGGTGATATGTTAGCCAAGTCGGTTTTCCATCGCGAACATGCTCCAGATCAAGATTATTACGCACAACGTGAACACAAAGGCTTTAGTGACCAACGAGCGCCTTATCTAGATGCCGCCATAGTGGAATTGGCAACAAACAATATTTTAGCAGACACCAAGAGTGGCTTAGCCGGTGTTTTTTCACAAGTACAGGATCCTGCCGTTCGGATGAGATTATTAATGCCCTATATCGATAATGTAAAAATTCAAATTAACTGTGGCGATACGGCCGTTTGCAATAAAATACTATCATTGTTGAAAAAACATAACGTTGAATTATCATTTAAACCTCATGATTTTTTGCCAAAACCAAGAAATGCTCAAAATGGCTGGCTCGGCCAATTCGACAACAGAGAATACGTGAGCAAAATTAATACCCTCTTAGCTGAGATGCCTGCCTCAAAAATTGGATTTTGGAGTGAATTAATTAAATTACCCAATAAACCAGATTTAGCCATTGTGGTTAGAAAAAATGGCTATGGCCTTTATTCACCTACGGATATCGCTATCATTAATACAGGTTCAAACTCGATGTCTTTATCAAGAGAAGACATTAAAAGCATTGCTTGTGAATTTCAAAAAAGAGTTATACCAGAACATAATCGATATCTAGGGCATCCTGATTTTGATCAAGCTTATTTCTCTGTTTTGAATTGTATCGGCGATAAAACATTGCATATCGATAGCGCAATACAATGTGATTCTGAATTGGCCCTTGCTCTTTCAACCACAGCACCATCCATACAGACAACCCCAGCGGAATTACCATCATTATTGATGCCCACAACGCCATTGTCTGGGCCATCAAATTTCCAAAGAGAAACACCTGAAAGACCATCCTCATTTGAGAAAGAAAATCGACCACTATCTCGATCGATGGAAATGAAAATAAAAGATAGTCCTAGTGATATTCGAAAACATCCTCTTAGCCATTCAGGAAAGCATAAAATTTCAGAAACACCAAAAGAGCTACCTAAGGAAAATTTAAGTCCGCTACCCCGTACACCACGCCCCCCAAGGAAAGGAGGAGAACCCAAGTTTTGAGTAACGTGTAGTTCCCTAGATCTTAGTGTTTTCATTTTATGCTAACTAAGGTAGACTGCTAGTTCATAAAATCTGATTAGTTACATATTATTTGGAAGTATCTATGGGCCAAACGTTTTTTGAAGGTAATGGCATTTTGCGCTGTTACGATATGTATCCCACTCAATTTGGCAAAATCCCCCATATGACAGCTTATCTGAGTACCCTTAAATCACTAGGATTTAATGCGCTTTGGATCAATCCAATGCAGATTCAAGGTGAAGTCAAAGATTTTATTAAACGGGATAAAAACAATGGTGTACGTTCAGGTAATGAAGTAACTCGAAGCCTTTATGCGATGCATGATCCCGATATGATAAGTCCCTATTTTAGTGTGGCTCCGCGTGATGAAGATGGTAATTTAACGGTTTCCATCGAACAAGCCAAAGCGCTGGATACCATCGCTTTGAAAGAATTTACCGATACTGCACGCAAACATGGCATCGTTCCAATGTTTGATCTGGTGCTCAATCATGTGGCAAGTTCAGCACCCATTGTTAAACAAAAACCCCATTGGTTTAAATCGATTGACCCCATATTTATAGATGCTTGTAAATTCAACTATGATGATGAAGAAACCAGAACTGAAATTATTGAGCAATTCTGGAAACCTTTTATTAACCGTTATATGAAAGATTATGGTTTTGATGGTGTGCGAGTGGATGCAGTGGGTCATCTTCCCTTTGAGCTCCGAAATGCCATATATACTTATATCAACGTACTTGCTAAAGAACTAGGAAAACCCAAGCCCATCATTCTCGATGAAGCCTTATTTAGCATGAGACCACTCAAAGAAGAAGTGGCTCATTTACAACTGCCCGCTCGCGGACCTACTCATATAATGACTGAAAGTTACAAAGCCAAGCGTCAAAAAAATGGAAGTTTGCCTTCTTGGGTAAAAGAAGAAGAACAAGAAAAAGCCCGCGTTGTTTTCGAATGTAGAGGTGGCAGAACCAGACGTAACGTCAAAGGGGGCTGTGTCAACTTTACCGGAAACCATGATTTTAATTCTTTAGCGATGACTGTTTTCTATGAGATTGCCGAAGAACGACTTTCTCAAAATCCAGCTTTAAATAATCTCAAAAAGTCCTTTGATAACCAATTCGGTGAAGATGATTCACGAAAGCGCATTCTCCTTTATTCCTATGTTAAAGAGCTTGAATCTGAACTCAAAACGGATCCGGATCTGAAACAAGATCTGACATTAAGGATGAGAGAAAAAATGGCAATAAGTGCTCTAGGCTCCAGCGGCGGCTGGTTTATTCTGAGCGGTGATGAAACCGGTGACTTGTTAGCCAAGTTTGTTTTCCATCGGGCAAATGCTTTAAACCAAGATTATTATCCGCAACAAATCCATAAAGCATTTTTGGATGATAGAATCGATGCATGTAACGCCATTCTTGAAGAGTTGGCTAAAACCATCATTCAAAATGATAGAACCAACCATGTTGCAGAAATATATGCAGAGTTAAAAAAAGATCCTTCAAACCAAAAACGTTTGTTGGCTGCTTATATTGAAAATTTAAAAAACCAAATTAATAGTGCAGATACTAAAATATGCGAGCAGTTCAGAAAGGCTGCAGCTATTAGAAAGCTAAAAATTCAATTTACAAAAAATGATTATGAGCCCCGAGTGAGAAATGGAGAAAATGGGTGGAACGGATGTTGCGACCTAAAGGATTTCACAAGACAAATCAACAACATTTTAAAACAGTTACCCGCTTCCCAGCCTGGATTTTGGAGTGAAGCGATCCAACTCAAAGATAAGCCTACTCTTTTCATTGTGATAAGGAAAAATGGCAACGGTCTAGATTCTCAAACTGATTTAGCGATAATTAATTTAGGGGATTCGCCTTTAACCTTCACCAACGACGACTTAGATCAAGTTGCCAAGGAATTTCAAAAGCGTGTTGTTCCAGAAAATGAACGAAAAGAGGGAAATCCTGTTTATGACAAAGCTTACGCTTGCGTGATGAATTGCACGGCTAAAAACATCTTTGCAGATCCTTGCATTACTTTAGAAAGCCACAGACAACCGACACCATTAAGATTTTCTGCAAAGGAAAAGAGGGTGTTTCATCCTATAGGAAAAGAATACAAGAAGGGACAAAAGTTTAAAATTTAGGTTAAACTTTGCCCGTACCTGTGTTTGTTCTTCTTAAAGCATCTCTATCTCCACTGTCTTGGGATGGTTGAGGTGCTTGCTGTGCTCTTACTAAAGGAGGACTACTTTCTTGTGAATCTCTTAACGGTGTTAAACGTTGTGAGGAGCCTTCAACACTTGAACGCAATTCTTGTTGTGCTTGAGCCATTTGGTCTACTTGATGATGAAGAGAATCAAGCCTTCGCATGACCTCATGATCTACGATGTTTGCCCCTGCTTGCACTATTTCACCTGCTTTATACCAAAAGCGTTGAAATCGATGCGCGCCCCAATAAGCAAGTAATGCTAGCCCAACATTGACAATTTGTTGTGAATTATTATATGCGTAACGAGAAGTTTGTTCTCCGGGGGACATGCAGACAAGAAACCATTTGATTTTACCCGAAATACCCGTTGCTCCTCCTATCAACCATTCACAAAAAATATTATAAAGATAGCGACTAAACCAAGATAAAAAATCCCCAGCATATTTGTTAAGGAGCCACCATACGCCACCTGCTACCACCCCGTTGATAGAATGTGAGGGACCGCCGTCAGCATTATTTGCTGCAGCTCTTGGTGCTGCAGGTTGTCTTGCTGCTGGGGCTCTTTCTTGAAGTACCTGATCTCTTGATTTCGCGCCTGATACACTCATAAAATGTTCTCTTATTTTCTAGCAGATCTATGAATTTATTTTAAAACAAAATGCGCAATGAAAGATAACTAGATTTATAATCAGGCTGGATCTAAATGCGGGTTTTGACTTGAGCCAATCTTTGTCGTGCATTTGTCATGACACTACTGAACTCCCTTTTGTCTTCTTTTAATTGCGCTAATAGAGTTGTTCGCAATTCGCTTAATTCATCCTCCTTCTCTCTTAATCTATTTTGCGTCTCCCTTAAATTGTCTTGCGTCTGTTTCAATTTCAACGATAAATAAATCTCTCTTCCTGCAGGATCATCAATGGTGGCACCAGCATGCGCAATCGGGCTTGCTCTATACCAAAAACGTTGAAATTGATCTGAAATCCAATAAGCAACTCCTGCAGACAAAAATCCTAAAAATTGCTGTGAATATGAAAAAGAATTATTACTGAAATCTTCCAGTGGTTTCTTGCAGACAAAATACGATTTAACATTACCCCAAAAATCTGTCCCCCCTCCAATCAACCAATTACAATAAATGCTATAGGAGGTGCGACTAAGCCAAGATTGAATTGCGCCTGAATATTTAGCAACAAGCCACCACACACCGCTTGCTACCATGCTATTGATAAAATGTGAGGGTGATGCGCCTGATGCAAGCATAAAATGCTCTTTTGTTGATAGCTGTTAAGCTTATTTTAAAACAAAAAGCACAATGAAAGATCTAGATATTAAACCAGTGAAAATGATAAGGGGCGAGAAGCCCCTCAAAAATGGATCAAACAGGTCGAGGTAGATAGAACATGAGTGAAGATTTGGGTTCAATTTGAATTGGTCTGGAGGATGATGCGTTTGATGGATTCTCTGTCTGATGTAAAACAGCGTTTAACAATAAGGCACGCTGTTTTTCTAAAAAAGGAACATAAACACTGTTCGAATGTGGGATTTCTTGAAGTATTTGATTGAATTGATGGAACGACGTTATGAGTTTCGTGGCATCAAATTTTTCTTCCGCTTTATCGGACATAGGTTTGCTTGGCACGTCTAGCGCGTTAACTTTAGATTTATTTAATGGTGTTCTTGTTTTTCTAATTTTGGTGGTTTTGCTTGGAACATATTCTACGAATTTTATCGTTTTCTTAGGTGGAATAAAAAACACAGATTGGTTTTGAATTTCGGGTGATGTTTTTGATTTACTTTTTGATTCTGATGGCATGTGGATCCTCAATTTAAAAGTTTATTGCTTCAAATGAGTGACAAGTCAGTTTAGTAATTAAACCTTAGTTCTCGATAGATCCAAGTTGAGAAAACGCATCACTATATAGAAATTGGATTATAGCTACCTAGCTTGTAAATGTATGTCATAAAAAAACTCGGTTTTACTCTAATTACTTCTAAAAAAGCTATTTTGAAGAGATTTTGTCTTTCAAGATTTCTAAGGTAATATACTCGGGCACATATTTAGTTAGTGATATCAATATATTTCACATGGATACAACATTATGAATAAATTACTCATTGCCGTTGCTCTGGTCTCTTCGATGGTAAGTGTTAACCTCTTGGCGCATGGATCCGAACCACAAATTTGTAAGTGTAAAGAAAAGTTGGCTGAACTTGAAAATAAAACCCAACGCCAATACAAACCTTTTAATCATGTTATCAATGGTGTTCAATTAATCATTTATCCGGTTAAAGATAATAACCCTTTACAAGCCGTCTATGACCCCAAAGATAAAAAGCAAATGCTCTCTCATATTGAAGCATTATATATAAAACATAAAACCGCTCTTTCTAAAGGCAATTATCATATTTTGTTTGTCTGGAATTTAAAGGGCAAACGTATGACGGATGTTTGGGTACATTCTATTGAGAACTTTGCAGATGCCGATTCAGGTCCCTTGTTAGAGAACTATGTGTTCAAAGATCTTGCCTTAAGTAAAGAGGCCGGTATTGCATCAGGTGACAGCATTATTGTTTTGGGTCGCGAAGAAGAACTGCGCCGACAATTAGGCACCGTTAAAGTTCAAGAGTATGCAAACAGAGAAAAGCATATGCCCGAGTTTCCCAAGGGCATGATCGGAACAAGTTTTTTTTCATAAATAGTGACAAGCCTGTAGTTAGAAAGCACCATATTTTTGTAATAAAAAAATATAGTGCTTTTTCAAATCTTAAATATCTCTATTCGTAAAATAGCCTTACTTTCTCCGTTAACAGTATAATCCCCCCTCTTAAAAGGTGTGGTAATAATTCTAAATACTTTATGAGGAGTTAACGCTATGAGCAACAAAGGCCCAGAGAAGAAAGAAAAAAAAGAGAAGAAAGAGAAAAGAGACAAGAAAGAAAAGCATGTCGATATTGGTACACGTCTATCCAGTATTGCATTAAAAGATCCTGTGCCTGCGACAGACAGTCCTAAAGTAAGAGGATCATGGATTAAGAATTCTCCTACTACCCTTTATCGAAAACTTTCAAGTGCTGATCAAGGAATGCCACCCATTCCAACTGACCCATTGCCTGCGCCTCCTAAAGCTGCAGTCCCTAATAAACCTGAAGAAAAGAAAACCAAGAAAGAAAAGAAGCATCATCATAAAGAAAAAAAAGAACATCGTAGAGCAGAAGGTGACGCCCCTAAAGGTAAAAATCTTGTTGAACCTCAGGACGGCCCTTTAGTGGCTACTAAACCACTAAAGAGCGCTCTACCAACTTCTTCAACACCAAGACCTGCTTATGTAGGATTAGATAATCAGCCCCAGATTAATGATTTACATACTAGAGCTCTCGCTGCAACGGCACAACTAGAAGAGCTGGCAGTCGATATACCTTCACAAAAGCCTTCTCCACAAGGTGCTCCAATTCTCACTGTTGCAGTCGCCTCGCGTAGTGCCAACACGCAAGTAACAATGCCTACTTCAACGCCCATGGTAAAACCTGCTGCTAAGGTATCACCGTAAGAGCCTCTTTGTTTCTTGCCTCCTCTCCCTGTATGATCTTTGGAAGCAATAAGATCTCATTTGGGAGAGGAAACTCTTATGAAAAAGCTACAAACTAAAAATCTTACGTTGTCCCCTGCCACAAATGAAGATTTCCAAATCTTAAGCCAACTCTGGCGAGACAAGGAGGTGCGCAAATTTCTAGGTGGCACTCTTTCCGACGATGCTATTGAAGAAAAAATAATTTTTCTTCATGCACATTTTAAAAAATATCACTATGGGATCTTTACCGTCGTTGAAAACACGAGCAAAGAAATAATTGGTTTATGTGGCCTTTTAAATACTGAGCATGGAGTGGAACTAGTTTATATGTATTTTCCAATATGGTGGCGAAAAGGGTTGGCCCATGAAGCAGCTCAAGCAACACTTGAATTTGGGTTTAATAAGCTTAAATTAGAGCACATTGTGGCGATTACTCAAGCAGCAAATGAGAAGTCTTGTAATATGCTGGAAAGATTAGGCATGCATGTTTATGGCACTATGGAAAAATTCGGGGATATACAACAGTTGTATGAAATATCAAAGACTGATTGGGAAAGATAAGTTAAATAAAATCTATGTTTTTCTTTGTCAAAAAAAAGCACTTACTTAATTTTTCAAATTGTACCCTCAAATTGTTAGTGCTATGATCTCTTCTTTTTGTTAACCAACTCATGAGGGACAATGATGTTTACCGATATAATAAATCCTGAATTTCCTGTGCTACATAGACAGCGTTTGTTTGATATTGCTGTACAAGGTTTTGATAAAGCAACCAAAGAAAACAAAGAATTGTATATTCAAATGATATTTAACTTGATGAAGCCAAACTTCCCACAAAATTGGTCACAAGTTGCAAAAGAGGCACATGCAAAATTACTTGAAGAAACTTTAAAAATTGCTGATATTGAAGCAAAGAAATCTGAAGAAGTTAAATCTTTAGAAGTAAAATCCCCAGTAGAAGTAAAGAAAGCCGAAGAAGCGACATCATCTGTTGTGCCTGCATCCGTTATACCAGCTGCTGTTGAAAAGCCTGTTTATGTAGCGCCAGCTCCCACAGAAAATTCAAAATTCTTAAATGCACTAATTGATATAGAAGCACAATTTAAAAAAATAGATCCTAATAGTCGTGGAGTGCAAGAAGCACGTGTATTATTTCTATTTCATGTTGCTTGTCAGTTATCATTTTATGAGTTTTCTGAAGAACGCAATGCTGAAATGGGCTCTTTATTCAAAAGAATGCTGACCGACAATGTTGATCCGACTGCAGGCGGGGACTCATCCTATAACGGCTATGTCAAAAGTTTGCTTCAATATATTGGTGAACAAATCAATTCCCACCAAGAAGCCTTAGAATTCTTTTTCATTGCGCAAGATGATAAAAAATTGGAAGCTGAAAGATTAGCCAAGACGTCCGTTGACTCAAGCGTCGCTGATAATGCCGCTCCTAAAGAAGCTGTTTTGCCATTGTTACCACCAAGCGCTGAGAAAAAACCTGAATTAACTCCCCAACTTGTTGCGCAAACAGTTTCTGTCGTTGCTACATTATCAGAGGCTGCAAGCATTCAACCAACACCGGTTAATGTTGAGAGCGTACTTACTGTTGCTCCAACATTAACACCTGCGCGAGACAATAAACGTAGCGCAGTAAAAGCTGAAGTAGTAGAAAAAGAAGCTGCACCTGCAGTGGAAAAAGAAGCTGCAAATGAAGCTACTCCTGCTGCTGTTGTGCAAGCTACTAAAAAAGAAGCTAAAAGAACTGCTAAAAAGTAGTTTTAGCTATTAACATGGGGTCAAAGCTGACCCCATGTCTTTCTTGCCTTAACAAGTTTGCTTTCTAGTTTGAAATTCAATCTCTTTTTCTATACTATGGGCAATTTTCAAAGGTTAAAACTTCTCCATTAGTAGTAGGAAAGAAATGTTATTAACCGCTTTTAATTTATCAACTCTAACATCTCGCCCTGATAATCCTCACCATGAGCCAGTGGAAAAGCGCTTGCGACTTTATAATCAATTTCCTGGGTCTTATCCAAGTATTGAAGCAATGATCCGCGATCTTGCGAGAATAAGGGAAATGGGTTTTAAACAAGTCTGGGTAAATCCATTATATGCGCCATGTAGTGAAAATTTCATTACGCCTGGCAACACACAATCTCCTTATGCGATGCAAAATGAGCGAGAACTAAATCCACTCTACAAAATGCGTTTTGAAGATCTCAAGGCCTATACCCGGCGAGCAAAAGAACTCGGACTGGTTCCCCTATTCGATTTTGTGGCAAGACATGTCGCGATTGATCATCCTCTTGTGCAACGTTGCCCAACATGGTTCAAACGCCATCCTAATGGCAATTTTGTTATTCATGGCATGGATGAAAATTACCAACTTACTATGGAAAATCCCTGGAGTGATGTTGCCACGTTTGATTACAGCAATCCCGATATTTTACAACAAATTTTCACGGACTTTTGGAAACCCTTTATTGATTTTAACATTCGTGAGCTTGGCTTTAGTGGAGCCCGCCTTGATGCAGTTGGACACGTTTCCCGCCAAGCACATGAAATATTATTACCCTATATCGACCACGTATGTGAGCAAGTTCATGGAACACCTGCCTATCTTGTTGCAGAAACTGTTGGTAATGCCTCCATAGATCAAGATTTGGTGACCAAGGGATTGGTTACACATACGATGAATAGTGCCTATTGGATGCCAGGACCTGAGGGCCATAATAATAATGAATACGACATCTGGAAAAATGATGCTAATTGGTATGCACATACTAAAGGTGTGCTACAACAAGTGGCCCCTACAGCAGGACATGCGGGATCTCATGATGAAGTACGTTATCCGCATTATTTACGCCAAAAAGGGATCACTCATCCTATCGTATTAAAACAACGTATGTTAGAAAAAATCATGGTTTCAGCATTTGGTTCTGATGGCGGTCATATTCTCGCTTATGGCGATGAATATGGCGTAGAGCAGCAAGTTGATTTACATGCTAAAAAAGTGATTAAATCATCGCAATGCCAATATGATCTTTGCAAGGAAATCCGCGCCGTTAATGAACTACTAAGCGCCCTTCCACCTCCCTCCTATCCGGAGTGGACACAGCGTGTCTTTTATCAAAAATACCCTGAGCTCGTGATTTTTATAGTGCATCAAGGAAAAGGATTTACCGGCAGATCTCACGTTATTATTGGTAACAGTTACAATGATGAAGATAAAGGTATTATCGTAGATCAAAACATGCTCAATGAAATTATGCTGGCTAATGGCAGAAATGATACGCCGGAAAAATTAAGACAGCCTGAAAAAGTGTTTTTGTGTGGAAAAATAGAAATGAGCCATGACTTAAGCCCCGAAGTCTATGCTGGGTTTTATCGTTCATCCATGCGTTTAAAAGGTCGTTAGTTGAATATGAAAATATTGAATATAAATTCTTTAGATCACCAACAGATGGTTTCAAACGCCACCAACGAAAAATACTCGCTTTCGGCGACGCTATCTGAATATTTCGATTTTAAAGATATCTTTATCCATCATGAAGTTATATCGCCAGGACAAAGAAGTTCCTCTTCGCATGCGCATACTATCCAAGAAGAAATGATTGTTGTTATCAAGGGTAATCCGACAGTGCACATAGGATTAGAAAGCTCAAGCTGCTGTCCCGGTGATTTCATCGGCTTTAAACCTGGTGAATGTCATTTTGTTGAAAATACGACAACCTCTGATGTGCAAGTGCTCGTCATCTGTTCAAAATCAAGTGAAGATGAAGTCATATTTGACGAAACTTCATCCTCACAGTAATAAGCTAAAATATCTCCAGGTTGACACTGTAAATGATGACAAATAGCTTCTAAGGTAGAAAATCTTATTGCTTTTGCTTTCCCATTTTTCAAGATAGAGAGATTTTGTTCTGTAATACCCACCAGTTTTGCTAATTCATTTGAGCGCATTTTCCGCTTTGCAAGCATCACATCTAGATTGACAATAATTCTCACTGATAACTCCTAAATAGTATGCCTGGCATCAACATCTAACTCATAAGCTTCTCTCATTACATAGGAAATAATCAAAACCATGAATCCAATGATAAGATGAATTATTTCACTTGAACCAAAGGTTGCTGAAATAAACCTTGAGCCAACGGGGTTTTGAAAACTTAAAGCTAAGGATAATAGCGGAGTTGTAATCATATCCCCGATCACTAAGGCAAATAATGCCCAACCAAGATCTCTAAAAATAATCACATTTTCTTCTGTAAACACTTTATTTTGAGCATAATGCGTGAAAAGTTTTTTAAGCTTGAATAACCCTATCATGATAATAGCGGTTGGAATAAACGTTACCAGAATAGCTAATGCTTTACTCTGAGCATTAATAGTAATTAACTGATTACTTAATTCAAAGCTATAAAATTTAATTCCAATATCTGCAAAAAACTCATAAAAAGTCCAATAAGTAATGGTAAATATTGGGGCAAGAAAAAATAATATCGCAAATAAAATACGCATCTTTGAACTTAAACTTTGGATCTTATTCATAAAAACTCCTTGTAGAACAGTTTCCAATCGATTATCGATATTTACTTATTGTTTGTCAATAATTTAATGTCGTCCACCCTAATTAGGTTAGTTGCCTTTCTTTTGATTTATTGTATATCTTTCCAGCCACTCAAGGAGAGATAAAATGAAATGTGAATCATTAGCCATCAAATATGATAATGGAAAAATCAGCGTCTTAGATCAAACCTTATTACCAAATGAAGAAACTTGGATAGAAAGTAACACTATCGAGGAAATGTGCGCCATTATTAAAGCGCTTAAAGTGAGAGGGGCTCCCTTAATTGGTGTTGCAGCAGCTTTAGCCTTAGCTCAATACGCTGAGCAAGGCGCAAATTTAGATCAAATGAAGTAAGCCGGTGAAAAACTTATTCAAGCCAGACCGACGGCTGTCAACCTTCCCTATTGCGTTAAGAGAATACTCTCCCAATTAAATGATGATCCAAAAGCGGCAAAAAGAGCTGCAAAAGAAATTTTCGATGAAGATGTCGCACTGTGTAAAGCCATGGCAGAACATGGCAGTCAATTAATACCAAAAGATGCCGTTGTAATGACCTATTGTAACGCAGGTTCTTTAGCCACCGCAGGGGTTGGCACCGCCGTTGGGGTTATTAAGCGCGCATTTGAGCAAGGCAAAGTAAAACATGTTTATGTTAACGAAACACGACCGTTGCTCCAAGGCGCAAGGTTAACGGCTTGGGAACTCGAAAAAGCTGGGATCCCTTACACACTTATCTGCGATAACATGGCAGCATCTGTAATGCGAGATAAAAAAGTATCAGCAATTATCGTAGGTGCCGATCGCATTGCCGCAAATGGTGATGTAGCAAACAAAATTGGAACCTATAGCCTAGCATGCCTTGCCAAAACACATGACATCCCTTTTTATGTTGCCGCTCCTTACACGACCTTAGATCCAGCATGTGATTGTGGGGATAACATCGTTATTGAACAGCGCAACCCTGATGAGGTTAAAGGGGCATTAGGAAAAATAGAGTGGGCACCCAAAGGTGCTGATGTACACAATCCAGCATTTGATGTAACGCCTGCAAAATTTATCACCAAATATGTTTTGGATAAGGGAAATCTATCAAAAGATCAATTAGTCGAATTAACACGTGAAAATCTGCTATCACCTAAAGATGCAACAGATAAGACAATCGCCTCACCGGTTGCCCTAGCTTTTGATGAATCGAAAAAAAATGCACCATCCCTAAAAGAGGCTGCTCAAGCGCACGCCTCTTTTAGGGATGTGAGTTATGATGAGTTTGCAGTGAGAAAGGATGGGACTTATATGAGTTTTTAAAACAAAAACCATTAAGCCTGACTTTTGGTTAAACGTCTTCTATCCCTAAGTTCCATATCCGGGTCTTTTTTCTGGCACTTATCGAGTTCGCCTGGATACTTAATTGTTGGCAAAGAGACTGGCGTTGTTGGCTTATAAGCAAATGTAAGTGGCGTTTTTAGAGTATTAGACACTACGGTTTCTACTGTGGTGGCCACAGCAGTCCTGATTTCTTGATGTTTTTTGCCTATAGCTGCTTTTAGCAGTAAAATATACTCACTTGGTAATTCGCAAAGTAACTCTTTAGCTAATCTAGAAGCTCGCAGGTCAGCTGATCCAAGGTTAACGACATCTACATTATTAATTCTATCCACCAAGGTGAATAAGCAAGGACGAACTAATTCATTAAATTTGTCATTTAACTCAAACCAATATTGAAGATCGACTCTTTCTTTTTGCAAATCTCTATTATTTTGTAGCTTAGCTAATTTTTTTACAGCTTGATCAAAAATCTCAAGTGTGCATCCAAATTTATTATTATCCACTAATCTTTCGGCAAAAGAGGCTAACAACATTTCTATAGAAGCCGTGGATAAAAAATCTTTTGGATCTTTCTTAAATTGCGCCATTTGAGAAACTAAGACTTGACATTTACTGACTAGCTCAACTCTTAGGGCATTTAGAAGAGCAGGTATCTTTGGATGACCCAGATCGTCTGCTCCTGAAGGCTCATCCGACTGATATTTCTGAATAGCTTCAAATGCACGTATAACGAGATCTTGATAACCTTTTGCAGGCTCTCCAAGTAAGCTATAAGCAGTGCAGGCTAATGCATAGGCATTGTCATGCCAGGGTTTAGAAGATGCGCCTTTTTCTTTAGAAGGCACCTTCATGAGATGTGGAACAAAATGAGGTAAACCACCTACTAACACATGTTGATACTCTAGTTCAATGTTTTGGTACAAACCATCAGCTTCATCATGAACGGCTTGAATATTTTCGAAAAACCCCAACATCGGTACCTCTTTTAGTATCAAACTGCAAAACCGAGTCAAAATATTCCATCACTTAGAAATTGTCAATAGCAAACGAATATCCCCAGCTTATCTGCTGTATTTAATAAGAACACATGTTGCTGCATAACGGAAATAAATAACTCAATTTAACTTAGAAAACGTGAGCACGCACGGTTTAATTTATAAAGCCGCCATTAGGTCAAGTTGAATTTTGGACCTAATGGCCAGTCCTGACATATTACCGCTATTCCTCGTCGTCGTCGTCGTCATAAACAGAATTGTTATAATCATAGTAGTAAGTATTATCATATGGATAAGCATAATAACTTCCAGGATAATCATAATAATCGTTATAGTAATATCCCGGTGATATCATTGATGCTCCTATAGCTCCTGCTGCAAATCCAGCTCCAAATCCATTATAACCACCATGATAATAGCCACCACCACCATGGAATCCTCCACCACCATGGAATCCTCCGCCACCATGGAATCCTCCGCCACCATGGAATCCTCCTCCATGAGCAGCTGAGCAAGTAGCAAAAATTGACGTTAAAATAATAAAAAGGAAAGTTTTTAATATACGCATAATTCCTCCTCTTATTATTGCCGGGTTATAAATTAGACCTCTTGTGGGTAAATAAGTTCCCTTTAAATGGAGAAAAGCGTAAGGGATAAAATACCTTCTTCTTCAAGGGCTTTTTGTACAGCTATACGCTTTTTCAATTCAATGAAATAATGAAATAAATTTGGCCAATCGGTCATGGGCATTTTGAGCTTAGCCAGCCAAATCAAGATGACGAACAAATAGCTATCGGCTAAAGTAAAATGATTACCCATCAAATAGCGATTTTTTTGCAGATGACGATCCACAAATAATAATTTAGTATTTAAAACGGGGAAAAATAGATTTTTCTTAATATCTTCTGGAATTTTTGACCAAAATAGTGGCGCGCAATAGCGATGTAAATCCGTACTAATAAAGTTTAACCATTCCAACGTTCGATATCTTCTCATATCACCAAGGGCAGGCAGTAACTCAAGTGCATTATTTTTATCTGCCAAATATTGCAAAATAACGGCATTTTCAGTTAGTACTTCATCATTATCAAGCTGTAATGCTGGGACAGATCCTTTTGGGTTGATGGTTAAGTAATCTTGCCCAGACTCTGTTTGCTTGGTTTTTAAATTAACCGATTCAAATTGACAGGGAAGGCTCAACTCATGAAGTATGATTCTAACGGCTAGTGAACAAACACTTTGGGTGTAATATAATTTCATATTTTTTGACAAAAAACCCTAAACGCTAAACGATTTTGATAGTGATGACTTTTTTCTACCAAATCACATTCGAGTATTTTAAAATGAGCAGCTTGTAAAAAGTTCTTTAATTCATCTGCTTCAAAATAGGACCAAAATTTCTCAACATTGCCTTCATAGCGGGAATCTTTCTCTAAAATCTCTCCCATTCCCTCTTTGAGAGCAAGATAAAAATAGCCGCCCTCTTTTAACAATAGATGAATTTTTTTAAGTACTTCTGGTAGTGCATTTTTTGAAATATGGGAAAGAGAACAAGCAGCCCATACCCCATCAAAAGTTGAATCTGGAAACTGCATCGATTCAATGTCCATTAAATGAAATTCGGATAAGGGAGCTTCATTTTTTGCAATTTCCAAGAGATTTGGGCAAAAGTCTATTCCGACTACATCAACCCCCCTATTATTGAATAACTTTGCATCCCTTCCTGAACCACAGCCAATGTCAATTATCTTGGCTTTCAAAGGCAATAACTTGGTGAATCTTTCAATTGAACCCAAAGGTGCAAGTGGGGCCACATTGTTAGCATAAGCTTGTGCAGTCAATTGGTAGCTAGCTTTAGTTGTTTCTTTCATTGAAGTTTCAGTATGCATATTAACTCCCAAGGCGTTATTGCAGGAATGAGGTTTATATTACGTTAATAGATTAACATAAAATGCTTGCGTAGCGAATATAGGTAAAGATTTTGTCAGTGCCAAGACACAAGCCCTGGCCAGACAAGTTTTTTATCTCTTTTGAAGTTTAACTGGTGAAGAAGTTTTTGATGCGCTTGGAGAAGATGTTACGAGCGAAGATATCCAATCACCGTCATCTTCTAAATAGCTTGATGTTGGCAAAACAAGCCCTAATTCATTTTCAGGCTGTTTAGAAGTATTATAAGAATCAAGAAGGCCCATGGCATAGTGACATCTTGACTTCCAATATTCTCTTTGCTCGGCTAATTTAGTATTATTTTCCGAAAGAATTCTATTTTCATGGACGAGCCCTTCCAATTCTTGTTGGAGATTTAAGAGTTTCAGTTCTTCACTTTTCCTTTCTTCGCTTACTTTCAATTTCGCTTGTTCTTCCTCTTTTTGCAGTTCTTCTAGCTGCTTTTTACCCCAAGAGCCTTTAAATTGATTCGCTTTACCTTTAACCGCTTGCATTTTTGTTGAGTCTTTAGAGCTCGAATCACTCTGTCTTCTCCTCTTACCTCCTTTTGGAGCTGCAGCTGGTGGAGGTGAAGGTGCTACAGATACTGGTGGTTTTGCATCTTGCGTTGGCGCAAATGGTGCAGAAGGTGTTGCCACAGATCCAGGCAATGGCATTTGAGGCCATACATTGTGCATATAAGGTTGCTGAGCGAACTCGGTGGGATTGGAAGCATTAGCATAATAATAAGAAGGTAAGGGAAGCATTGAGGTCTGATGTGACAGCAATTGCGCATGATGAGTCAGACTATAGTTTTGAGAAGAAGAATATATCACGCCAGTTTGCATCACAGGTGGTTGAATGGGACCGCGTGCATTATTTGTTGCGCCAGCACGAGGGGAAAATTGAGTAGCTTGACCGTTTAACATGAGATCACCTAAAAAATTTTAAGATTTGATACTAAAGAGGGCAAGTATTTTAACTTAAGTATGAAACCTAAAATGTGGTAAAAAACACTCAACTCATATTTTATTTAGCCAATAAAATTAGTAATCCAACTACATCAATATGCATTTAACCCTATTTTTGTGTATCACTCCTTTAGTAGAATTACCCGATTAACCTATAGGCATGAGACACAAATGAAAAAAGGCGCGGATACCAGTCCTGATGGCTGGATTGATAATAGAGAAAAACCTGCTGCTCCAATTACCTATCAATACGTTTTAATGCCTTCACTTAATGCTCAACGAACAGATCCTCTTGTACCTGATCCAAGATTTCACATTGTCTCTCCATTGCCTTCACTTAAGCCTCCGCCTCCCTCATCATGGAAGCCAATCACTCATCAAAGTGAAAGAAATTTTAGAAGCTCTCAACCTGGCGCACTTGCTCCTAACGTTAGTCTTTCTGCTGCAAGACTTTCGCAACCATCTTCCTCTTCATCATCTCTTCCATCGATAAATCGATTGGCTCTCAAAGAAAAGAAGGAGAAAAAAGAAAAAAAACATAAGAAAGAAAAGGATAAGCGGCCGTAAACAAGGAGTATTTCTCTTGATAAAGTTAATGACCATTAAACCCATATTGACAGTCTTAATGTTATTTACATGGAATCTACATGCTCAAGAATCAGCCTTAACAGCACATACTATTCCTTGGGGCATTGCTCAGGATAAATATATTAAAAACAATGACTTTACAGCTAGCGCTTCACAAGACAAATCACATATTTTTGAATCCAAAATGCCCACCAAGATAAACGGCGTTGATTTTAATAAAACAGTAAAATTTCTTGATACTAAAGGCCTCTCGCAGATAACACATATAGCTAATCTTAAAAATGAAGACGTTGAAAAATTATGTTCTAATTTACAAGAGTCCATTACCAAGATGTATGGCCAGCGAACAAATGAGGTTCATGTTAAGAATCAAGAACCCAATAACTATACTCAGGTGATCTGGACTTCAAAACTAGATAGAACAGTTGATCTCTTTTGTTATACTTCAAATAACTCAAATTTTGTCTCCGTGACACTCTATCCGAGATGGACAGTGCTGGATTGCACTATGCACTCAGAAGATCCAATGGATAAAAAAAATCAAAAGAAAAGAGCTTTCTTTTATTTTGATGCCGCTAATGAGGAAATTCGATTTTTTAACAATAGCAATGTCACCTTACCCTTTCAATCTACTTTTCAATCGATGAGGATTCAATTTTCTCATAACAACGACAATGATCGCTCAACAATCGATTTAAATACCGGCGTTATCATGAGTAAATTTATTGAGAACAAAGGAAAAGAACAGCTACTTGTTGGAAAATGCAAAATACAGTAATCAAATGAAAATAGGGGCCATAGTCTGGCCCCTCGTTCCTATTTTATTTTCAAAATCACCTTTCCATGACAATGTCCAGATTGTTGAAGTGTCAAAGCTTCTTTGATTTGAGTAAATGGAAATACTTTATCCACTTTGATATTTAACACCCCATCATCAATCAAATGAGTAATCATATGAAGCTGCTCACCATCTGGCTTAACAATGGTAAATTGAGCATCAATATTTTTTTCTTTTGCTAATTGAGTTTCTTCTGGTGTTAAGGGCTTGGTAAAACATATCAATTTTCCACTCGATTTCAGGACAGCAATCGATCGCGCTGTATAATCACCCCCCACTAAGTCAAGTACAATATCGACACTATCAATTTTATCTTCAAACTTTTCAGTTTGATAATTAATGAATTGTGAAACACCAAGAGATTGTAGTAATTCTTTTGTAGTAGATGAGCCAGTTGCGATAACAGTTGCTCCCTTCCACTTTGCCAATTGAACTGCCATTTGACCAACGCCACCTGCAGCTGCATGGATAAGGATTTTTTGACCTGGTTTTATCTGGGCAGTTTCAACCAAAGCTTGCCACGCAGTCAAAGAAACTAATGCAACGCCAGCAGTATGAACATGATCAAGATTGGCAGGTTTATGCGAGATCTGATCGATTGGTGCTGCAACATATTCAGCAAAACAGCCTGCTGCATCAGGGAATCTAATCAAACCAAAAACTTCATCACCGACTTGATAATAATTGGCTTTAGCACCAACACTGACAACTGTTCCTGAAAAATCCCACCCCATCGCAAAGGGAAAACAATCTTTCATAAAGTCAGCGAAATAGCCCTCTCTAACTTTCCAATCAATGGGATTGACCCCTGCCGCATGCACAGCCACCAACACTTCATTATCTTTAATTTGGGGAACAGCAACATCATCAATTTTTATGACATCCGAATCTCCCCAGGCGTGGATCTGAGCAATTTTCATCTGAGATTATCCTTTTTAATTTGGAAAAAATACGTATTAAATGCGCAAACCTTAAAGTTAATCAATAAACATTCATCTAACAGCAGTCTTAACAAAAAACTTGTAACTTTTATTTCATAATGATAAAAATCAAGTCGCTTGCAGCAGTATTAGCAGCCCCGATCTGCACATTAGAATAGGAAATGTCTCATGACGACTTCCAATGGACCAGGCCCAGCTATTCAAATCGCCACCTCATATAGTTTTGAAGCAAAATCAAAGTCTCATAAAAGAGAGAAACCCATTAAAGCCACTTTTAGCGTAGATGATCTATCAAGAGCACATTCTCGATTTAAAGGTCATCCTCAAACAGCTAGTCTTGATGACGTTTCTGCACCTCTAAATTCAATAGGTGAAACAACTTCACCGTGGCCAATTTTATCTCAAGCACTTATTGGTAAATCAAGAGCACAAGAAAAGTTATTAAACATGGCACAAAAAAGAGCTTTTCAAATTAATTGGAATGCCGTTGCTCCAAGAGGATCTGCTAATGAAGCCGAATCTGCACTTCTGGTACTCTTGCGCTGCGCAGCTAAAGGGATGCCATGGGCTGAAAAAGCGGTGTCAACGTTATTCGCTAAACAAGGTTTAACATTATACTGGAACGCTAAACCACAAAAAGGTGCCAATCAAGCGAATAATGCTTTGTATTGGCTTATTTGTTTGGCATTTCGTGATAATGAACCTGCTCAGCAAAAACTTATAGAATTAAGCTCTTGCAATTATACCCTGTTTGACTGGCAAGCCAAACGCGAGCAAAAAACTCGACTAATTAAATGGGGAATAATAAAAGACCCTGATGATTTACATCAATGCCCAACTCCATTTTGGGCAATATTGTTAGGCGTACATTTAGACAAAGAATGGGCAAAAACAGCGCTTGCTCAATTGTTAAAGCAAAATCCAAAAAATATCGATTGGAATGCACATCCTGTTTCTGGAAAATTTGAACAGTTGAGTGGCTTTGGCATTCTAATTGAACTTATTATAAAAGGAAAATCGGAATTTTTTGAACAAGCTTTAAAGTTTTTACAAAAAGATCTTGATTTTATGATAAAGGGCAGACATGCCATCCATGTACTACTAACGCAAGGATTTGTCAAAGAAGCATTACTATTAACGCTAGCTTATCCTCAAGCTTCCACTATTATGTTAAATGGAAAAAGTAAACGCACGATGGCCTTGGAAGATCCTGTTTTGGGCGACCTCAAACGCAAATTGAATCAATTTCAAGCAGTAAAAAAGGAAGCTGTAGAGAAATTTCAACATTACCTTGAAACGATTCAACTGCAATATGCTGAACGACCAATGCCAACTGATGTCACTAAAATAATAGGTGTGAAACTCATTGTCAGTATGCTCAAAGATTCACTGAAAGATGTCTCACCTCATTTAATTGAACAGGCGCTGCTTCATTCAGTAGATTTTTCAACGCCAACTGCCGACTCAAAACCTGCACTGACTGAGAAATTTGATAGACACTATGAATCTCAGTCATATCAGGTTGTTGTTACAAAAGGAAAAAAAATTGTTGCAGAACATACTCAACTTTCTCAAGAAAAAATTGGCTCTAATATAGTCTGCGCATTACGTGATTTAAAAGAACAACAAATACTGCCTGCTTTTTTAAATAAACAGCGGCGTTCACGTACACTTAACGCTCTTTCTAAAGTGACAAATGATCCTTCCAAAGAAAATATCCAAAGCGTTATTTATAAGGATACATTTAGAGCTTAAAGATAGAACGTTCCTTTGTTTTATATATTAATTCTGAATGCTTACTCACAAAACTAAACGATATGCAAGCCTATGAGAAGAAATCGCTTAAAAGTTGCCAATCATTGACATGATTGATAATGTGATAATTATTTATATAGGAGAACTCTTATGCGCGAATTGAATTTAGAAGAAGTACAAGCTGTTCAAGGTGGCTTTGTTATCACAGCAACTGTTGTTACATTGATTGTTAGCGGTGTAGTAGCCGCACTTTATTTTGGCAATAACTTATTAAGTTTATATATCTTTAATAAAACCGGCTCTATGCCTGCTCAGCCAAGCGGTGCTGGCACAACGCAAATGGGCAATGAAATTAAAACTATCGCAACGGACGTTAGCACCGTCGCGCATTAAAAGCTGGGAATCACAATGGATCTTGATAAGAACGCGGAAAAATTGTTTATCGATATGAAAAATGAATTTGCTGCGATGGGTATTAATCTTGAATTACCACATCAATCTGGCAAGATCTTGGAAACTATTTACACAAAAATTGATAGTGAAAAATCGATAACCGCTATGTTTAAATTCAATCCTCAATTTTCAAACCCTCTTCGACGAACGCAAGGTGGCATCATTTGTGCCATGATCGATGAGGTCTGTGGTCCACTTTCTTTTATGATAGCGAAAAGGCCAGCCGTTACCATTGATTTAAACACTACCTATATCCGAGCATTTGAAGAAAAAGATGAGTTTGTTCTAGTCACAGGCGAACTTGTTTCAAAATCAAAATCGCTATTGGTAATGAAAGCCGAGGTTAAAACCAAAGACGGTAAATTGATTGCGGTTGCAACCAGTCACACCATGATTCTAAGTGATGAGCAGTTAAGCAGAAAAGGAGCCTAAACTGGTAGGCAAGCTGCAAGCTCGACTTTTTTGACTACATCTAATCAGTGCATTTCACCTAAATTATTAAAAACTAAATTGAACTATATTCACTCACATTTACTCATATCATTATGAAGGGTATTCTTCATAGCAAAGGGTGAAATATGGAAAAAATCTGGCTCAAACATTATGCAGATATGCCTGCTGAAATTAATATCGATGAATACGGATCAATCGTTGATATTTTTGAACAAAGCTGTAAACAATTTGACGACCTTATTGCTTATGAAAATTTTGGTTGCTCCCTGAAGTTTAATAAAGTTGAAGAATGTTCCGGTCACTTTGCTTCGTATTTGCAAAATGCATTACAGTTAAAAAAGGGGGATCGAGTCGCTGTGATGATGCCCAATATTTTGCAATATCCAATTGCTATTTACGGAATATTACGCGCCGGTTTGATCGTTGTTAACATTAATCCTTTATATACAGTAGATGAACTCACTTTTCAATTAAAAGATTCTGGTGCACAAACCATTATCGTTTCTGAAAATGCTGCAGTGACTGTTGAAAAAGCACTTCTCAATACATCTATTATTAAAAACGTTATCGTCACAAAATTTGGAGACTTACTCAGCTTCCCTAAATCACTGCTCATTAATTTTGTGCTAAAGTATGTAAAAAAAATGATCCGTCCCTATTCAATACCAAATGCCACAACCTTTAAGCAGGCGATGGAGATAGGATTACAAAAACCAATTGTTGCTGTGAACTTAACACTGCAAGATATTGCCTTTTTACAATATACTGGTGGTACGACAGGCATAGCAAAAGGCGCTATACTTTTACATAAAAATATTGTTGCTAATATCTTGCAAGTTGATGACATTTTGAAAACAAAAATAGCATTGAGTAAAGAAATTGCTATCCTTCCCTTGCCGTTTTACCATATTTATGCCTTGCTCTGCAGTATGTCATTGTTTAAATATGGTACTAAAGCCGTTTTGATTACAAATCCACGCGACATTGCTGGATTTATTAAAACACTAAAAAAGATACCTTTTACTATGTTACTAGGCATTAACACCTTATTTAATGCTTTAATGAATAACCCTTACTTTGCTGAGATTGATTTTTCTACGCTTAAAATTACTATCGCAGGCGGAATGGCAACGCAAGCCAAAGTCGCTCAAAGATGGCAAGAACTAACCGCTAACGTTTTAATTGAAGGCTATGGGTTAACAGAAACATCTCCTGTTGTCACCTTTAACCCACTCAATACTAAATCTTTCAATGGTAGTGTCGGTATTCCCGTACCATCAACAGAAATAAAAATAATTGATGATGATAATAATGAAGTTGGTCTGAATACACCAGGTGAATTATGTGTCCGAGGACCGCAAGTGATGAAAGGCTACTGGAATCAACCTCAAGAAACGGCTATGGCATTATCCTCTGATGGCTGGCTTCGAACAGGAGATATAGCAACCATTAATGAAGAAGGATTTATATTTATAGTAGATCGCAAAAAAGATATGATAGATATATCAGGGTTTAAGGTTTATCCCAATCAAATCGAAGATGTGATTGCTAAACATCCTGGTGTTCTCGAAGTCGGCGTTACAGGATATAAAACATCAGAGGGAGATGAGCATGTTAAAGCCTATGTTGTTAAAAAAGACCCTAAATTAACAGAAAAAGATATTATATTATATTGTAAAGAGCATCTCACAAAATATAAAATTCCAAAAGAAGTAGAATTTGTCAAAGAATTACCTAAAACCACGGTTGGAAAAGTATTGCGAAGAAAATTAATCACAGAATAAATGAGGGAAACCATGCGTAAAGGCAGGCGAGCTAAACAAGAACTCTATCCGCCTTCAGATCATTATGATGGTAACAGATTTTATAATCCTGGAATGGAAATAAGGAAACGTATTCGCCATGTTGTAAAAATGTTAATAGGTCGCAAAGGGCAAGAGCAATGGCCCAAAAGAGTTGAAAACCAAGCAATTCCCCAATTAGCTCAAACACTTTCTATGGATAAAACTCATATTACTTATATCAATCACGCTAGCCATCTCATTCAAATCCAAAATCTTAATCTTTTGACAGATCCCATTTACACTAAACGAGCAGGACCTACTTCTTTATTAGGTCCAAAACGTGTACGTGACCCTGGCATTCACTTAAAAGAACTCCCGCCCATTCATATTGTCTTAATTAGTCATAATCATTTTGATCATATGAATTTACCAACATTAGTCAAATTAAAAAAAATGTTTAACCCTTTGTATATAGTTCCACTTGGTAATGCTAGGTACTTAAAAAGCAAAAAAATAGAAAATGTATTAGAACTGGATTGGTGGGAAAGCTACCCACTGAATGAAAATCAATCCATTTCGCTCGTACCCGCTGTTCATTGGTCAATGCGAAAGGTTACCGATCGTAATAAAGCACTATGGGGCGGCTATTGGATCCAATCAGGAAAATTAAAAATCTATTTTGCAGGTGATACCGGTTATGGTCCTCATTTTAAAGAAATTAACCAAAAGTTAACAGCACCTGACATCAGTATTTTGCCAATAGGCGCCTATGAGCCTCGTTGGTTTATGAAACAACAGCATATTAATCCAGAAGAAGCTGTAAAAGCTAGTTTAGATTTAAAAAGTCGTTTGAGCATTGCGACACATCATCGCACCTTTAGGCTGTCCTATGAAGGTTATGATACACCTGTTAAAGATCTAAAAAAGAGTTTGCTCATCCATGGTTTAAGTGAAAGTGCTTTTTTAGCCCCGGAAAATGGAGAAACTATAATTTATCAAATAGCTAAATAAACTATGTTTACTTAATGGGAACACAAACCATTTTTCCT
Organism: uncultured Pseudomonadota bacterium; assembly: GCA_963829835.1. GTDB lineage: Bacteria > Pseudomonadota > Gammaproteobacteria > Berkiellales > Berkiellaceae > Berkiella. The sequence goes on along the minus strand of CAWHKC010000004.1, from coordinate 1,267,770 downwards.
TAGCGATATCAATAAGTAAGATAATAGTTTTATTCATTCGTCATTCCTATTTTAAATTCCCATATCTTAATAAGTATAATCTACTTCAGTAAAATACAAGAAAAATGTCCGCCAAAATCAGTCTCTTTGCGATGTGTTGTGCGCCGATAGCTAAAGAACCTTTTCTCATCACTATAAGTGTCAATAAGATTTGTAGAAACATGTTTTAAATTAAGCGCTAATAATTGATTTTTAACGAATTGTCTTAAATCAAACAGAAAATGTTCTGATTTAGATGAAGGTATGAATAAGGATTGATAATCCATATTCTCATTTAGAAATAATTGATAAAATTCATTGCTGACTTCATAAGATGCTTGCGCAATACAGGGGCCAATAGCAGCACAGATGTTTTCAGTTTTAGCGCCAAGTAATACCATCTTTGACAGTGTTTGCGCAATTATCCCCTTTTTGGCTCCTTTCCAACCTGCATGGCAAAGTCCGATTACGCTAGCTTTGTCATCAGCAAATAGTACACTCGGGCAATCAGCGGTATCCGTACCAAGAATAATATTTTTTTGGTTGGTCACCATGCCATCACCAATGGGTTGTTTACTGTCATGCCACAGTGATTTGACAACCACGACTTCGTTTCCATGCTCATTCTCAACAGTCACTAATGATTCATAGGGCTGGTGAAAATAGGTAGTGATACGGCGGCGATTTTCGCGAACATTATCTGGTGAATCCATTCCAGCAAAGGAACAATTTAGAGAAGCATACACGCCTACGCTAACGCCGCCTTGGCGGGTGAAAAAACCATGTTCTATTGAAGAAAGATTTTCTAAAATGGGATCTTTTAGATTTTCTAGCATTTGCTTAAGGCTTAATTAATCCATTTAGGGGCTTAGATTTTATCATCTATGTACCATTTATTTCAATGACCTACTACGAATCATTGTCTATAAAACATTGCATTGTTAGGGCAAAGTTAAAATGTCCGGTATCCGGCAAAGTTAAAGTGTCCGGTTTTGTCATAAAATTAGGGTACCATAAGAATTATTTCCTTTGAGTGCAATAGAGCTTATTAAGCAGTGAGATCCCAATATCTTTCCTCTGTGAATTCATTATCCAGATAATGATCTAAGGTCTTTCTACTCAGAGTAGGCCCAGGCAGTTTACTACTTTTATCAATCATATAATTTATAGGTTTGCCATGGCAGTAAAGACTTGTTCCATATAAACTCTCACAAATTGTTACTTTTTGATTGATATATTGTCTACTTCTATTCTTGGGAGGGATTATTTTAAATAACTGTTTGTTATGCCGAAAAGATAAATCTTTTGATATTTTCTTTTCTGTATGTATTGAAAAAAGATAATTTAAACTTAGCTTTTCTTCGTGAGATAGCTCTCTATGTACATCTTGCTCAACCGCAGGCTTTCTTTCAAACCTCATATTGTAACGTGCTACAAAGCCATCTAAAAACAAATTAGCATTTTCTATGTCATTTATTTTATGAAACCTTAACTCTTTGATTAATCTATCTTGTAACGTCTCATTTGCCCTCTCAACGCGCCCCTTAGCTTGTGGGGAATGTGCATAAATTGGCTTTATTCTTAGCTCTTTTAATACTCGTCCAAATTGTGTAACACCATCTTCAGATTTAGCCATTCTTTGATTTATATGAAACACATTATGTTTGTCAAAGTATACGGCTCGTGGGACGCCATGAGTTAATACATATTCTTTAAATGTAGATAAGTAATCAATGGTGGTTTCAGCTATTGAAAATCTTAGCTTCATGAGCTTACTTGTTGCGTCATCAATAAAGACAAGTAAACAGCACTTTGGCCCTCTTTCCTCAAACCAACGATGATAGGAACCATCTATTTGTATCAACTCACCATAGAACTCTCTTCTTGCACGAAGCGGATGAGCTCGTGGGACCTTTTTAATATGCGCTTGCCATAACTGCGACTCAATCATCCATTGGCGCGCTGTTTCTTTACTTATTTTAATTTGGAAATATTCATTAAGCTTCTCCGCTGCTAAAGTTGGCCCATAATCATAAAAATGCTCTTTGATTAATTCAATGGCCCTAGCTTTAAGCTCATTCTGTATACGATTACTTGGTGGTTTTCCTGCTCTTTGATTCTTTACCCCAATATCACCTAATAACTCCATGCGCCTAATTATGCGCCGTATCTGGCGCACGGATAAGCCTAAAATACGAGATGCCTCTTCTTGGGTTATGTAACCGCACTTATAGCGCTCAATAACCTTTAAACGATCTATGTCCTTTGGGAGCAAAGCTAAAATGTCCGCTGTGTGCATATCCACCTCCTTGAGATACACGTTTATTAACGTATAGCTCTAAGTGCTTAAATTCACAGGACATTTTAGCTTTGCTCAAAACCGGACATAATCCTTTGCCGCTACACTATAAAACATTGCATTGTTAGGGCAATTTAGAAATGTCCTAGCCCCCAGCAAGTTAAAAATGTCCGCTGGTTATATTATCATTGACCCTTCTAAGTGGGGCATTGTCCTAGAGATGGGTTGATTAGTCATTCTTTGGTTTAAAAATTCATGCATTTGTCTTATTCCCATGACCCGCTCTTGGAAATCATATTTTCTGATTGTTTCGTATTCTAAAGTATTATTACCATAGTAAAGTTTGATTTCGCCATTAGATGATTCACTAACAGTGATTGATTTACCGATCATACTACGTGGATGTCGTTGATTCTTAATCATAAATAAAGATTTTTTAAAACTGATGGTGAGTTGCTTTGATATTTTCCTAATCGATTGAATGGTAAATGTTCTATCAAGTGATAGTTTCTCTTTGTCTGTTAGTGGTACATGAGCGTTTCCTTCTAATTTTGGCACTTTACCAAAGCGTTTGTTATGAGCCACAAGATAAGTGCGTAGAAATTCATTTCCTTGTTCCATAGTTGAAATATTATGATATCTGAGGTCTTTAATCAGTCTATCTTGTAAAGTACGATTTGCACGTTCAACACGGCCTTTTGCTTGTGGGCTATTGGCGTTTATTATTGTGATATCTAGACTCTCTAATGCTCGTCCAAATTGCGTAAAACCATCACCTAATTTAGCTTCAGGATGATTTACTTTAAATACATTATGTTTATCAACATAAAAGGCACTAGGTTTTCCATGTTCAACAAGATAATTTTTGACTGTGTCAAAGTAATCAAAAGTGGTTTCTGCTTTAACAAATCGTAATTGAAGAAAACAGCTTGTTGCATCATCAATTAGGACCAACAATGTACATTTAGGTCCACGCCCTTCAAACCAATCATGAACAGAACCATCCATTTGTACCAGCTCGCCCATAGTAGAACGCTTATGTCTAGGTTGATGTAACGTTAACTCTTTAGCAGCTTTTACTTGACGGATGTTTGCTTCATGCATCCATTGCCTAATAGTTTCTTTAGAGATATGAATTTGATAATGCTCAGTAAGCTTTTCAGAGGCTAGTGTTGGGCCATAATCCTCGTAGTGCTCACGAATAAGTGACAACACACGATCTTTAAGTTTGTCGCTATGTCGATGGTTTGATTTACCTCTCTTTTTGGATATTAGTGCGGGCGCACCACCATCCAAATAGGCCTTCTTCAGTCTTCTTAAGTGCCTAGGGGTGAGGTCTAAGTAGCTAGCTCCAAGCGTCAAAGAGAGCCGCTTATCGATGATCTTTTCTAGTATTTTCAACGTGTAAACTTCTTTTTCGCTCATGGTAAATGTCCCCTGCATAGCCCTCTCCTTGGGAAGTTTGCACATACATCAAGTATGGCTGAAGATTTACACAGCGGACATTTCTAAATTGCTCAAAGCGGACATTTGAAAATTGCTCTTACACTATAAAACATTGCATTGAACTTATTTCAGAATTGGTTTGTCTATTAAGTGCAGTCTCACAATTTTAACAAATAAGGGGTTTGCTATGAAAACATTAGTCTTTTCAATTTTAATGTTATTTTCAACCATGAGTTTTGCTTCAGATTCAACAAACGATAAATACAAGTCTTAATAATCTCCTCCCTTCTTACTCAAGTGTTATTAATACTTTGACTTCGTTTGATATGGTCACCTGGCGAAGATGCTGGATTGGACCACATGGCTACCGCCATTGCCGCTGGGGATATGGTTGGTAAAACGGATTTAAAAATAAAATAAAGGGAATTTGTCTTGTCCTAACTAGAAGGTGTTTTCCTTCTGGTTAGGATTTGTATTATATAACCAAATGGTTTTGGTGAAGTTATGGGATTCAGTCCAAAAGAATTTGCATCATTTGAAAAGTATATTACATCCTCAGATATGACTCCTGAGGCAGTACAGAAATTGATTAGTTTAGCTCAAGGGTTTTTACAAAACATTAGTAATAAAGATATGAAGCCCGAGACTATTAATCAACTCTATCCTGATAAGAATGAAGTTTTTTGCGCTATGGCTTGGCTTATGATGTATCAAGCATTTCAAAATAATAAGCCCTTGCATAAAGGAATGTTTCTACTGGATGTGGGCACTAAGGAAGTGAATATAAAATGCTTTGAATATTTTAGACAAGCAGGCATAAGCAGACCTTCCTCACATTTTAATCGAAAAATGGATAAGAAATTTGGATCATATGGTATCACCTTGGACAGTAAACATAGATTGCCAGGTCCAATCAAAAAAGCGGAAGGTCTTGAACAATTAACAACTGGTCTTTTCATGATTTTAGATGAACCAAAAGGGAGGCTCGCGTTAAAATATGAAGATTTTCCTTTTGATTTGTTACGTCATCCCATTGGCACCATCAAACATACCATCACTTGGATAGGGGGTAAAAAAATTAATACTCCTGAGGTCGTAGGACGCCGCGAAGATGCTCTACCTGAAAATATCATAAAATTACTTGAAATCTATGTCGAAAAAACTTCTCCTGTCGCTATTGAAAGATATAGTAAAAAACGCATCAAAAACTTAAATACGACAATAAGGATTATTAGAGAGAACCTTAAAGAAAATCCCAGCAGTGCTATCTTAAAAAAACAATTAGCTGCTGCAAGGGATGAGAGAAATTTTGGAAAAAGAAGTTTAGATAAAAAGATAGCATTAGGGAAAAAGTTACAAGAGATTAATATTTCTTCTAAATCTCCAGAAGATAAATTAGAAGCTAAAAGAAAATTAATGCATGAAGCATTTGGTTATTCCGACGACATTGCGTTTTGGTTAAGATATGACTTAAGCACTCAATCAAATGATGTCATAAATGCTATACAAAAACTTCTACCACAAGAAGGGACCGTTTATGGTTCAGAAGTCAGTGTGTCCTTTAGTGGTCGTGAAGCTCCTATCGTGATACCAGGTGTTGAACGAAAATCCTTCAATCCCGATGGTCCAATTAGTGGACATGCCATTACTTGGAATATGGGCAACAAAGCAGCATCAAAAAGTGTGGTAGATCATTTTTATAAACAATTAGCATCCAAACCAACGGTTATTGCCATTAGTACTCAAGAGGAGTTAGCTGCCACGGGTGAACGTTTACAAGATAAACTTTTGGCTAAATTAAACGAACATGGTGAGGAGTATGAGTTAGTAGAAACAGTGGATCCTCAATACCATACTACCATGGCTGGAGCAAACAATAGTCCAGTAACATTAGCAAAAGCACTGCTAACATCAGAGAATCGTGTGAGTTCTGCTGTTTTAGTGAAAAAACCATTTAAATTAGAAGGAGCAAAAGCAATAATTGATTATGAACCTGGTAAAGAAAAAGGAAACAAATCAATCATTACGATAAAAGGCACTTTGACTACCAAAGGAGGTAGGCCATTTCCAATTTCAGTATCTGGTGGACACCTAGATTCCAATAGTGATCAAAAGCGTAGAGCTCATGCAAATGCTTTTCTTGAACATCAAGGAATGAAGTCAGATAAACCTAAAAATTATGATGAAATTCTTCTAGAAGCAAAAACACTTCGTATCATGATGGGAGATTTTAATGAACGAAATTATTTAATGTCTGATGGTAATCCCAAAGATAAAACCCATCAAACAAATTATGTCGCCTATGGTTTTGATATGGCTCTAAAACCTATGATGAAGATTGGAACAAAAAATATAGATGGTACTTATGGTTTTGGTATAGATGGAAAACCTTCCTCTTCCCCTGATCCCAGGAATAGACAGCATGTTACTAAGGGGGGAGATTTAGATAAAATTGGTATTGTCTCTGGCCTAAGTGTCCAGTCTAATCAATATGGCGCCCAACTTGATGAAAAGGGCTTTACAGTGAGTGAAAAGGGGAAAGGATATTATGAAGGTTCAGATCATCTGCCTGTTATCCGTTCATTTACGGTAACCCCACCCAAAGAAGGTCAAGAATTACAAATAGTTGCTGAATATGTTAAAAAACGTTTACCTGATTTTCAAAAAGAGTTAGATGAGCTTAATAGCCTATTAGATCCCGATACAAAATCGATTATGATATTACAAGAAAGAGCTAAATCCTTAAGATTTCATGATTCAACAACGGCTATTAATCGCTTTTTAAAGAGCTATGCTGGTGTTAAAGAAGATGCCACAATTACTGACATAATAGATGCATTGAAGGCAAAAAGAATTCAAAAAGAACAAATGATCGCTGGCGTTAAAAAAATTGAAAAAAGCATAATTACAATAGCAAGCGAACCAAGTGAACAGGGAAAAGAAACACTAACAAAAATATTTAATGCAATAACTAAATGCAATGAACTTCGAAATGCAATGTTTGCTTTACCAAATTCAAACGTCAAAGTTGTACCACAACAGGATTACAATTTATTTAAGCAATACGCTAGAGAATTTGTGGATTTAGCCTATAGTCATGCTTTGGATGGATTGCATAACTCTCCCTCAAATAATGCTGACAATATTAAAGAAATCAGTAGAAAAATTGATGAATTAGCTAGGCAATATCCAACTGCATTTGAATCATTTAATGACGCAAAAGATCAAATCTTAAAACAATTTAACATTACACTTCGCAAGCAGATCACAAGCCAACTAGAGTCAATGCAACGTAGCAGAAGACGATCTTGGTCAGCCGAGCTTTCACCATCCTCTCTTCCAGCGTTTGATAAAAAGGAAAAATCGAAACCGAAATAGAGGAGGATCTTGATTATTTTTTTTCAACTTTCCCAATGGTAATATGCATATCTACGTTATAACCATTTAAATTCAATTTATTGCTTAAATTATTTTTGCGTCGGATCTGCAACAGCTCAGGCGCTTTCACTGTTAATGCAAAATAAATAGCATCAACTGTTTTAGCCATAAAAAGATGATGCACTTCAAATCGAAACATGACATCCCGTTCAATCAATGCATAATTGCATTCGTTAGGATAAATGACGCTAATATGTGCTCCAATACCTGTTGAAAAATAATCAGGTTTTGTAACGCAGGGATATTCTATAAAGGGAAATAAATGGTGAATATAATTATCGTCAATATCAAGATACACTAACCTTTCTTCAGAAATTTTCAAGATTCCTTGATTGGGAAGACTTTTGGCTGCATCAATAAGCTCGGGATTGGGAATCGCGCTAATGGTTAATTTATTTTTTGACAATTTTAAAGATCATCCAAATATTTTTTTAGCTACTTCAAGAGGTTTTTTGAACTCTTCATTTTCTCGGAGATTTTCTGCCGCGTTCAGTTTTAATCTTTCATAAGCAGGTACTTCTGTTCTGTCTACCTGAGCTAGAGAATGGGGTGTGCCTTGTAGCATTTCTAATTTTGCAACTAAAACAATATCAGTCAGATCTGCTTTTTCAGTATTGCGATAGAGTTCCATTAGATTCTTGGGGAGTGCTGCAATTTCTCTTGGAAATTGCCAGGAGGTTAAAATGGCTTCTCCTAATTGAGTATAATGCCTTTGTATAAGAGCGTTAAATGTTGTTAAATCCGACAATATCTCAGGATTTTTTTCCGCATAAACAAGGATTGGTAGAATACCTATTTCATGTAATAGACCAGCAAGAGCCGCTTCTTGGGGCGGTATCGATTTTAATCTTAATGCTAACACATAAGACATGGCAGCAACTTCTGATGCATGTCGCCATACCTCACGTAATTTTTGTTCCACTATTGTATTTTTAGCAAAAAACAATTGTTCCATGGCAAGTCCCATTGCCATACTTGAAACAAATTGAATTCCTAAACGACTAATAGCAATATCTAAACTATTGACAACAACAACACCCCGAGTCAATGGACTATTGGCTATTCGTATGATGCGAGCAGTAAGACCGGGATCTTTACCAATGACTTCACTTAACATGGTGGATGTTACGTGTCTATTTTGATTGAGCTCCTGAATGGCAATCACTATTCTGGGTTGCGTCGGTAAAGGGAGACGATTCTTTTCAATATCATTAATCAGATCATTAAAAAATGAATTTGGTACTTCTGATCCTAAGCTCATACAATCTGCATCCTTTAGTTGGGATTCTTACAAGCATACCTTGTCGGCGTTCCTTCAAATAGTGAATCTTTATTATCCAATAGTCATATTGAATTGCAAAATTACTTTAATGGTATGAAAAGATAATTTTAGCTTTTTAAAATAATAAACTAATTATGGAAGTTATTAGGATAAATCCACACCAACATCCATTAATCATAGGTTTTTAATTGTCTTAACATTAGCTAAAATATCATCTGCTTGTGCTATGACTTTTGCAAAAGCTGATGCATATTGATCTAATATATCTCTATTGGCAACAGGGAATGAAGGCAGCTTCAGTAATCCTTGATCTCCTTCAACAACAGTGAGCTTCACTTTTGAATAATCAGGCAACATGTCATCAGGCAATGCGCTGCGTAAAATCGATTTATAATGTCCTTCCACAAAAAAGGGTTGTTGATGTAATAATAAATAGCGAGGAACGCCTACCTGACAACCTTCGGCTTGTAATGCTTTGACTAATAACGACAATGGTAATTTGTTTTGATTTGCATCATAACGAATGATAAATTCAAAATACACTCGCTGAATATGCGCAGGTGATAGATATGTTTCAAATCCCAACTTTTCTAAATGCTTGGAAAGATAAATAAGATTATCATTTCGACGTTGATTATTTTCATCGAGCTTTTTTAATTGCACTTTAGCGATAGCGGCAGAAAGAGGCGCAATTCTTGTTTTGACACCAAAGCTTGTAGCGGCAAAACGTCTGGCGGGCGTTTCTAATTCTATGATACGTGTTATATCCCCTAAGGTGACCGCTCTCTCGTAATATTCATATTCTTTCGTTAGAAAAATGCCACCCTCGCCACCAGGCGCTAACTTATCGCCTTGCAAACTGAACACACAGATATCACCTAGGGTTCCACATTTTTTGTCTCGCCAAAGGGCACCGTGCGCATGTGATGCATCCTCAATAATTTTTAACTGATGCTTTTTAGCAACAGCATATATTTCTGTCATTTTGCAAGGTAGTCCCCATAAATGCACAATGACAATGGCTTTGGTTTTTGGCGTAATTAATTTTTCAATGGCATTTGCATCAATACCAAGTCGTTCGGATTCACTATCACAGAATATTGGCACAAGGCCAACCCACAGCATCGGCGAAACAGATGCCCAAAATGTGGCTGATGGGACTATAATTTCATCACCTAGTGATAAATTAAGTGCATGAAAAGCGGCTAGCAATGCAGAGGTACCATTATTATGCGCTAAGACATAAGGCATGCCAGTATATTCTTGATAGGCGTGTTCTAACTCTCTAATGACGGGGTGGGTTGAGATATTGCCATCACGCATTACTCGCAGAACTTCCTTTTCGTCATCGGATGTTAAAAGCGGCCACTTATTTGCTTTTTCATGATCTGCGCTTACAGCTGGTGAGCCCCCTAAAATAGCGGCCTTTTCCGTTTGCAATGTCATAATCTTTTTCCTTATTTTTTAAGGTTTGTGTAAAAATCAAAATGTTGTTGGCTTAATGTCTGATTATCTAAACAAAGCGTTAAGCAGAAATCTTTCAAAATAGGTGAAAATTGATTATGAGAGCCAAAACCTTCATTTTCGATCCATTGAGATATATTTGTTCTGCGACGTAAGTAATCATCCAAAGTAAAACAATATTGGTTTTCCATGCACCACTTGACATCAGGAATGCTAAAGTTAAATTCAGATATCTCTCTATTTGGAATGATTTGATTTGAATTGTTCATGGGATTTGGTTTCAGTGTAGGCTTTAATCTCTTTTTAAGAACTTTCAAAATATCTTTAGCAACAATGGTACAACCACTTAACTTACCACCATAAATACTCATCCACGGCAAAGAAGGATCAGGTGCGATACGATGTTTTCGTGAAATTTCTAATGAATAGACATCATCAATTTTTTGATTCTTATTTATTGCCAATGGTCTAATTCCACAACGCGTTGATATGATGTTTTCTTCAGTAACAAGTTTATTGGGAAGATCTTTTCCTTTTTCGAGCAAGAAAGAAATATCTTGTTCATTCACTGTAAAACCATCTTCAATTGATTCTGCAATTGTTTCTGTTGGTCCCCATAAAGCAACCGGACCCCAAGGGACATAGGTTAGCACGTCTTGATGCTTTCCCATTTCATAAATATACGCTTTATTATCATGATTATTATTCTTAACATTAAGATAAACACCTTTGCTAAATACATGTCGATAAGGTGTTGATAGTCCAAACTGGGCATTCACTTTATCTGTCCATATGCCGCATGTATTAATGATCCATTTTGCTTTGATACTATGTTCTTTTTTATATAAATGATCCATCCCTTCTAAATGCCATAACTTATCATCATGATGAAAGTTGCCATTTATGATTTCAAAATAATTCATGCACAAGCTTTCATTCTGAGAAAGTAAATTTAACCACGACAACGCAAACTGAGCATCTGATCCAAGTAATTGTGCTTCTTCAAAAGTTATCATTTTTTGATTATCATTCAAAGAAGATAACAGTGGGCGCTTTCTTTGTAAAAAGCTAAATAACCAATATAAGTGGATACCCAGAAAATCTAGCGCTTTATTTCTATTACTGGTCCTAGAACGAATAAAATGAAATTGTCTTGGCGCAATTTGATCTGGAAATTGATTGACCAGTTGATCGCGTGCTCTTGAAAATTGGTAAACTGTTTTTAAATCAAAATTCTGCAGATAGAGTAAACCACCCCAAATCATCATACCGGAATTTTGCGTTGTCCCTGAGGCAAAATCATTTGCCTCTACAAGAGCCGTTTTATAACCCTGTTGCTTTAAATGATGATACAAGCAGGCACCATTGATACCACCACCAATAACAACAACATCAAAGAGTGAATTGGTTAATTTGTCGATTTGTTCTAATCGTAAGGGATGGTTTTCTGGTAACGGTGGATATTGCATATCTGTGCTTGCAAGAAAATGAAATATTTATACCGCTTTTGATAACGAGGATCAAATTATTCGGTTATGTGGCTTCATAATGCAGATGAAAAGAGTCAAAAGTGATGCTATTGGCCAAGTCGAGCCAATAGCTGATAGTACACTCAATTTTAAGATGATTTATAAAAATGGATTCTTAAGGTCAGCGCCGTAGGACTTCGAATCAAATTCAGGTAAAGAATCTTCATCGCAAGCTAAAAGTGATTTAGCGGAGCCGACAAATACTGTTGATGAAATGAGGACCGCATTTTCCGCTGATTTAGGCTTTTTAGGTTTAACAGGCGATGGAAGGGAGGCTAAGGCTTGTAACAAGGATTTGGGGTCCTCTTTGGGATCACGAGCATATTTCATGGAATACAATTGATTCATCGCAGGCTTAGCTGATTGATCGCCGCCCAATATATAGCTCACTTGGCGCCAGGATTCATAATTTTGTTGATCATCTGTTAAACGTTTATCTAATGCCACTAAAAGATCACGACCTTCGAATTTTTTCCATTGCTTACTCTTCCATAATTTCAATGCACCAAAAACTTCTTCAATGGTGGCGCCGCGATCACGCATTAGCATAAATTTTTTCGTATCACAAGGAGCATAAGCTTTTTTAATGGCTTGAAAGAATAGGTTGCTTAAGGTTGCTTTGAGCGCTGGTTCCATCGCACCTTGCGATTTTATTTCTTGATAGAACTCATAAGCATAGTCGTATTTATCAGCTAGTGATTTTTTACCATAAAATTTCTTCCAAAATTTTTTCTTTTCTAAAAATTCTAATTGACATTCAATTTCTTGATGGAATTCACCTAATTGCGGCAAACCCTCACACAATTTGGAAGGGAATGCTCTTTTGACTGCTTTTTTCAAGGTTGCTAATGTGCTAGAGGCTAGAATAAGATCTGCAAATTTTTCATATAATAAGACAATCCATAGATCAATTTTATTTTCAACTTCATCGACGTGGCGTGCTTCAACTTGTTCTTTAACAAGCGCTGACTCCAAGATAGCCGTTTCGGTGTAAATAGCTGCTGGACTATGTTTTTTCGCTGCCACCCTATTTTCGCATTCACTCACCATCAGTGATGGCGCATTAAAAGCACTCGTTTCTACTAATTTGGCGATATTGAATAAATCTTTTAGGTCCTCTATCTCAATTGAAAAGGGATAATCGATAACAATATTACCAATGTCAGCAGTTTCGGTATGTTTTATAAATGTTTGTACTTCTGCTTTAATTAACTTTTGTTGTTCAGTTAATTCTTCGGTTGGAAATTTATCTTTTAAATATTCAGATAAAGCAATCTGCAAAGCTTCTTGATGTGTTTTCGCTTCACTGAGTGATTGTGTAAAATGGACCAGATATTTACTCATGACGTGGGCTAACTTACTTTAGGCAAAAGGAGTTATTTTATCAGGTAATGAGCTTAGGTGCCAGGGTCTGTTATGACATAAGTCAATATTAAACAGGCGGCTTTATCTATGAATAATGACAGCTCTGATTACAAAAGACGGGCAATCAGAGCTATATTTTTGTTAGGGAATACGGTTGTGTGGTGATTAATGGCTAAATTTATCCTATTTTTTTTTCTGCTTACATCAGCTGTGAGTTATGGGTCCCAAACACTATCCCCGCCTCCCTTGAATTTTGCCGATACAAATACCAATAGCAAAGAAACTTTTCAGGTGTTCCCCATTTCAAGTGAAATCCAGATCGGTAAAATAATGCATTTTTTAGAGAATGCACCGCAAGGTGTGCTATTAACCGTTGGATCCGAAAGAGGTTTTAGAGCCGCTTCAATGATGCCCAAGATTACTTATCTTATTTTACTAGACTATTCTGATGAAATTATTCGTTATAATCTAATCAATATCCAACTTCTACACGCACCAACACGGCAGGAATACTTAACGTTACGATGGAATTCAGACTTTCAAGAGTGGCACAAGTATGACATCCATTTAACACAAAAAGATTTTGATTGGTGGCAACAAAAAGTAAGAAATATCGATGCCATGCCATATAAATTGCCTGAATATTTAAATAAATATAACAAATCTCCAGATTGCCAAGATAAAGGCATTTCACAAAAAGAAAGGAAAATAAATTTGGGAGAGATCCTTGATTACAAAACAGGTAACTATTTGTTTTATGATAATCTCTATAATCATCTTCATCAGTTGGCGGTAGAGAATAGAATTTTCACCTCTAAAATTGATCTTCTTGATGATTCGCAGGTAAATAAACTTATCGACTATTTAAAGCAACAGAAATTAACCATTAGCGTGCTTGATTTCGATAATCTGTATTATAAGGATTATCTTGGTCAGAAAGCCTATTATCAGGTTGTGAATAAACTGCTTGCGCTTGGAAACAATGACTCGATATTGATCGCTATGTCTAATTATAAGCGCTACGCCTGCGGACAATATCAAAACTATATTGGGTTTACCTTCGAACATGTCAAACACTGGAAGCAAAATTTTAAAATGCAGGACTTCTTTGATTCATTCCCGAGCGAAGTAAACGATCTTATCAATGGTCGGCTTTACGAAGGCAATGAAAAATTGCCAGTTTTCCAAAAAAGCAAAAAATAAATATTTTCTCTGGGTTAATCCTTTTAGCTGGCTTATAGAATTACCGCTTGTCGGAAAAAATAAGAAAGAAATGTACTTATGCATTTTTTTCCTTATAATCCCTGCCAATTTCATAAATTTTAATACACTTTTCAAAAAACCGTGTGAAATCCTTAGAATATAATAATAAGTAGGTATTAACGTGAAAATAAGCTCTAAAATTGCTTTTATTACTTTTTGTTTGGCTCTGTTAAATGCAACTCCTGCTTTGAGTACGCCTTATGTTAGCGGGGAGATTGGATTTTTTGGCGTTGAAGTTACCTCAAACACTCCTTTTAGCTATTCTGAAGATAATTATTTAGGTGCCGTAGGACGCATTGGGCTAGGAAACTTGTGGCCAGTAAATGATTGTCTGCAAGTAGGCCTTGAGGCTGGGGGCAATATTTTTGGCAGTCATGGTGACAGCTATTTCAATGGAAGTATGGACTACGATAGATATAGCTTTGATTTGCTGGCGGTGGCAGATCAACACATCACTCGCAGATTCAATATTTTTGCAAAAGCGGGTGTTGCTTATGCAAAGGATGAAGTCTCTTTTAGTGACTACAATTTTTACCAATCCACAAGCAGTAGTGGTGTTGTACCTAAAGGGGTTTTGGGTATAGGTTATGACCTTACCAAACGTATTAATGTAAACCTAGCCTATAATAAGGAATTCAACGCCAATAATGTGGATGCGATTAGTTTTCTCACAGCTGGTTTAAAAGTTAATTTCTAAAGATTATACCTTAGCCTCAAGGGAGCAATCCCTTGAGGCTATTAATGCAATCTAGATCTTATTCATTTTATTGTTCGTCTTTTTAATGCTTTGCGTCACGTTTCTCTTTGCCAGAATACCTTGTTTGATTTTATCAAAATCATGCTTCATTTCAGTCATCACTTCATGCGCTTTATTGACTGTTTTCTCAATTCGATGAAGCTCTTTATTAACTTCCGAAAGAAGTTTAATATTACCTTCCATATATTCAACATCTAGCTTCAAGATTGCACTATCACCTAATTTATTTTCAACCTTATTTTTTAGATTTTGCACTTGCGATCTATTATTCTTTTTTTGAGCATTTTGTAATGTTTGCTTTATTGAAATGAGCTCATCTAATGATTTGGTAATTTCCTTAGCATCAGTCACACTCATGTGGAGTTCTGCATTAGGATTATCAGCTAGTATTCTTCTCACTTTTTCAGGAGTCACTTGATGCTGTATTGAAGGAATGGCGTGTTTTAAATGCTTCTCAACAACCCCAATTTTAAGAACTAACTCCCGATAGGTTTTTTGTTCTGTATCAAAAAGTTCTTTTTCAGCTTTTAGATTTTGTTCATTTGATGAATGCGTTACCCCTGGCATATTTATACCCTTTCACCTTTGCCCAAACGGGACTTTTCATTTAGAGTATCTGCACTAATTAATTTAATGTTCTTATAATAATGACCTCCAAATCTTGAATAAGTTCATATCAATGTTCAGTATGTAAGAGCAATTTTCAAATGTCCGCTTTGAGCAATTTAGAAATGTCCGCTGTGTAAATCTTCAGCCATACTTGATGTATGTGCAAACTTCCCAAGGAGAGGGCTATGCAGGGGACATTTACCATGAGCGAAAAAGAAGTTTACACGTTGAAAATACTAGAAAAGATCATCGATAAGCGGCTCTCTTTGACGCTTGGAGCTAGCTACTTAGACCTCACCCCTAGGCACTTAAGAAGACTGAAGAAGGCCTATTTGGATGGTGGTGCGCCCGCACTAATATCCAAAAAGAGAGGTAAATCAAACCATCGACATAGCGACAAACTTAAAGATCGTGTGTTGTCACTTATTCGTGAGCACTACGAGGATTATGGCCCAACACTAGCCTCTGAAAAGCTTACTGAGCATTATCAAATTCATATCTCTAAAGAAACTATTAGGCAATGGATGCATGAAGCAAACATCCGTCAAGTAAAAGCTGCTAAAGAGTTAACGTTACATCAACCTAGACATAAGCGTTCTACTATGGGCGAGCTGGTACAAATGGATGGTTCTGTTCATGATTGGTTTGAAGGGCGTGGACCTAAATGTACATTGTTGGTCCTAATTGATGATGCAACAAGCTGTTTTCTTCAATTACGATTTGTTAAAGCAGAAACCACTTTTGATTACTTTGACACAGTCAAAAATTATCTTGTTGAACATGGAAAACCTAGTGCCTTTTATGTTGATAAACATAATGTATTTAAAGTAAATCATCCTGAAGCTAAATTAGGTGATGGTTTTACGCAATTTGGACGAGCATTAGAGAGTCTAGATATCACAATAATAAACGCCAATAGCCCACAAGCAAAAGGCCGTGTTGAACGTGCAAATCGTACTTTACAAGATAGACTGATTAAAGACCTCAGATATCATAATATTTCAACTATGGAACAAGGAAATGAATTTCTACGCACTTATCTTGTGGCTCATAACAAACGCTTTGGTAAAGTGCCAAAATTAGAAGGAAACGCTCATGTACCACTAACAGACAAAGAGAAACTATCACTTGATAGAACATTTACCATTCAATCGATTAGGAAAATATCAAAGCAACTCACCATCAGTTTTAAAAAATCTTTATTTATGATTAAGAATCAACGACATCCACGTAGTATGATCGGTAAATCAATCACTGTTAGTGAATCATCTAATGGCGAAATCAAACTTTACTATGGTAATAATACTTTAGAATACGAAACAATCAGAAAATATGATTTCCAAGAGCGGGTCATGGGAATAAGACAAATGCATGAATTTTTAAACCAAAGAATGACTAATCAACCCATCTCTAGGAACAATGCCCCACTTAGAAGGGTCAATGATAATATAACCAGCGGACATTTTTAACTTGCTGGGGGCTAGGACATTTCTAAATTGCCCTAACATATCAATGTTCAGTAGATTGTAATCGATTGATATCAATAAGTTATTTAATAACCTAATTACCTGCATTATGATCAATATTACACAAAGTAGTTAGATAGGGTAATCTGTAGTAAATTTTGTTAAGGACTTTGCTTGCTATGAAAATCCTCAAAAATATGTCGGAAATCTAAATGGGTAAATTTCTTAAAAAGGCTCTTAAAAAGGTTGGGCTACCTTTAACGCTGCTCCTGATATTAGTACTTCCATTGTATTTTGGGCCTTATATCTCTGCTTACACAAAAGCTTATCTCTATTCTATTAGCTTAACGATGAAATCCATTTTGTTATTCATATTACCTTTGATAATTTTTAGTTTCTTATTTTCCTCTCTGTTGAATTTTAAATCGGGTGTCGTTAAATTTATCATCACACTGATTGCTATGATTTTCTGTTCGAACTGTCTTGCCATATTCACAGGTTTCACAGTGGGATCATTAATCCTTCCTAAACTTGCCATTAGTGTTCATGCCCCTACTGATCCAGCATTAGCATTAGTGCCTTTATGGGAACTTCATTTACCAAAGCTTATTGGTAATCAATACGCCTTACTTGCAGGATTTATATTGGGTATATTCTTTTCGTTTAAACGAAACCATTATGCTGACAAGCTTGCACAAAATTTAAACTTTGCTGCGAATTTCTTTTTGAAAAAAATATTTATACCGTTACTACCGATCTTTATTTTAGGATTCGTTTTTAAACTCGAGCATGATCAACTTTTAGAAAAATCATTACGAACTTATGGCCCTGTATTTTTTGTTGTGGTAGGAACACAAGTTGCTTATATGATTTTTCTCTATCTTGCTGTTGCCAAGTTTTCACCAAAAAGATTCTTTAATTATATTAAAAATGTTCTCCCTGCGACCATCACCGGTTTTAGTACCTTATCAAGTGCTGCCACAATGCCTTTACTGATATTATGTACCGAAAAAAATCTGAAGAATCCTGAAGTCGCCGAAATTGTGATCCCGGCAACCATTAATACGCATACCATCGGAAGCGCATTGGGAATTACTATTCTTTCACTAACAACATTAATCGCTTTTGGACATGGGCTTCCAACTCTTAGTGAATTCGTTGAATTTGGTCTCTTATACGCCGTTGCAAAATTTGCCGTCGCTGCCGTTCCTGGAGGGGCCATTATTGTCGTTACACCGTTACTTGAAACCTATTTAAATTTCTCGCATGAAATGATAGCTTTAGTAACAGCTATCTATATGTTGTTTGATCCCTTTGGCACTGCAACGAATGTCACTGGGAACGGATTTTTTACAATTGCTTTTTCAAAAATTTACAAATTTAATATGAAAGAAAATAAAAATATTGAGCACAATATCGAATAGTCTCCACTCTTTATAATCTGCAAATATTTATCATCATAAGGTGTCTCATGAATAAACTTCAGGGAAAAATAGCTGTCATCACTGGCGGTAACAGTGGAATTGGTCTAGAAACAGCTAAGCGTTTTGTCAGTGAAGGAGCCAATGTTGTTATCACTGGCCGAAGAAGAAAAGAATTAGACGAGGCTGTGAAATATATTGGATCAAATGTGTTAGCACTTCAAGGTGATGTCTCTAATCTCAAGGATTTAGATCGCATCTATGCGGCAGTGAAAGAAAAGCATGGGAAAATTGATATCGTTTTTGCTAATGCAGGCATCGCAAATTTCGCTTCACTCAGCGATGCCACTGAAGCGCATTTTGATTCCCATTTTAATATTAATGTTAAAGGCTTATTCTTCACTGTCCAAAAAGCGCTGCCATTATTAAACGACGGCGGTACCATTATTTTAAATTCTTCAATTGCTGCTTTTGTTGGTCAGCCTGAATTAAGTGTTTATTCTGCCACTAAAGCAGCTGTTCGTTCATTTAGTCGTACATGGTCTCAAGATTTAAAAGAACGTAAAATCAGAGTGAACACCATTAGCCCTGGTCCCATCCAAACACCAATTTTAGAAACACTGGGGCTCAACGAACAACAACTGCAAGAATTTCAAAATAGTGCAAAAGCTGAGGCGCCATTAGGACGTGTTGGTACGCCAGATGAAATTGCCAAAGCAGTTGTGTTTTTAGCTTGTGATGACAGCAGCTATATCACTGGCATTAATTTGTGTGTAGATGGTGGACTTGCGCAGGTGTAATGATGACAATAGCGCAAGTAAATAATGAGACAAATATTACTCCTATTGAGCTTTTTTTTGCTCTTATAACACTTTTCGCTTTTACTCAACTTTCACATAATCTATTCCTTCATCTCACGCTCCATGGCATTTTGCAAACCGGTGTAATGTGGTTTGCAGTATGGCTTGTTTGGCAAAATACCTTCTGGATCACTGACTTCGTCGATTTAAAAAAGTTGCCTGTCAATTTACTCCTCTTTGGGATAATGCTTGTTAGTGTCTTAATGGCATCTGTTATATCAACGGCCTTTAATTATAACGGATTAATTTTTGCACTCTGTTATGTCACGATGCAAAGTTCTCGAACTTTGATCGTATTACTATTTGCAGCAAACAAACATGAATCACCTTATTTTCGGCGTAGGATAGGATGGCTCTGTCTTTGTGCCGGTTTCTGGATCCTTGGAGGTTTCTCTGAATCTGATTATCGTCTAGCCTATTGGGCATTGGCGGTAAGTATCGAATGTATTGCAATCAATACCGTTCAGTTAAAATGGCGCTATCAATCATTGATAATAGTTGCATTAAGTGGCGCACTCTTTGCTGCAGGCTTATCAGTCAGTAATACTCTTTTTCTAAGCCCTGAAACCATCGTGGCTTTCATTGTGGTTTTTTCAGGAAGTCTTGCAATGTGGTGGTTATATTCTGAAACTAGCAGTAAAGAAATCAGTTTAAAAAGAGAAACCTATTTACAATATATTCATGTCATCTTGATTGCTGGGATCATCTGTTTTGCCGTTGCAGGTGAATTGATGATCTCAGACCCGTCTGCACATTTAAAAACATTTTCTCTTATCGCAATGGTAGCCGGACCTAGCCTCTATCTCATTGGCAACGCACTCTTTAAAATGAATATTTATCACCACTTTCCTATTTCCCATCTCCTAGGAATATTGGCTTTCATTCTTCTTGTTCCTCTTGCCGAATATACAGATACACTAAGGGTAGGTGGCATAATCGTCATGATTTTGCTCATTATTGCCATGTGGGAACGCTCACTATTCTTGAAATAGGCTATGTTTATTATCTATTGCTTATTCAAGGGGCATCATCATGAAAAAATTAACACTTGTACTTTTATTTAGCATAGGGATGGGTCTTACAACCTTAAGCTTAGCAAGTTCGACCAACGGCTCAGATACCACCAATGTGGCCCCTTCAGGTAATGCCGCTAATGGTGCAGACGCCAATTCAGGTGACATGCAAGGAAAAGGCGCTAATCGAGAAGCAAGACACAAATGGTGCCAAGAACATCGAGAAGAGTGCCAAGCCAAGAAAGAACAATGGTGCAAAGATAATCCTGATAAATGCAAAGAGAAAGCAAATAAATGGTGTGAAAAACATCCAGCGATGTGTAATCAAATCAAAGGCGCTCAATAATCGCCTTTAGTACCGATGCCGCGATCCCTCATCTCGGCACGTAGACTTAACTGCCTATTTCATTGCTGCCGTTAATCGTGTTGTAGCTTTTGGCGCTAGGCTATCATTTTTAGCTTGCATTTTAGTTGTTTGCTTCTCCGTCCATTGCGGAACTATCCCTTGAGAAAGCGAGACGATGCCTTGCGTCAAAGTACTTTCAGTTTTTGATTTTTGATAAGCTAGTTCAAGTCCATTAACCGCACTTAACAAGGGAATGGCTTGATTAAGATAGGTTAAAGTACTTACCATTACAGCAGGCGGTAAATGCATGTTTAACAAAATGGACAATAAAGCATTACTAAAGTCAAAACCAACATTAAGACAATGCCTAGGAGCGGCTCGTTCTAAATATTTTAAACGTTGTGCGCTTTGAATAACGACAATCGCATTTCCATAATGCGCTCTAAATTTAGCATATAACTTATCTCTTGTGGCTTTATCAGCTGTATCTGAATTTTCATTGAATAAAGATTTTTTAAGCGTTTCAATCCATTCATTCAATTCTGAATCAACAACTTCATCTAGTTTACCTAACTCTTTACCTACTACTGTTTTATTAAATTTATTTTCCATCTGGGCAATGACATCAGTTTTAGGCTTGTCAAATTGTGTTTTAGGTAGATTAAATTCGTTATCTAAACCAAATAGATATTGCTCTAACGTGGTGGTCCGATGTGCTAATACGAGTTCGTGTAATTTCAGCGCATGATCAGCCTCTTTTGCTTTTAGCTTCTCAATGACTATTTGAAATGCCTGATAGTTAGCATCAATATCAGCGAAAACTAGTTGCATTGACTCTTTGGTATGGGGCCCCTTGAACTTCAGCGCTTTCATCAACTCTTCAACTTTGGCCCATTGCAAAGATAAACTACTTGATTGAGTGGGAATAGATAAATATTGATTCAATTTTAACAATTCATCTAGCAATTCTCTCTTTTTTCTGGCAAGATATTTTTATTCGCTTTTACGGCTTGAATAATCTGATGTAAATGATGACTTACTTTTCTTGGAGTTTGGTAAAACCTGACGACAGATTTCACATCAACTTCATCAAGCAATGAGGCCAAATAATGATTTAAATGACCATCTTGAATTTGCACTTGCCAATGGGAAGTATGACTTACAAATCGTGTTGCAATTTTTGACAATAAAAGTAACATTTGGTTTGTATCAATTATTTGACCTTCCAACAATTTTACAAGATGTTCTTTATCTTCAAGAATAAGATCCTGCGTAAATATTTTTCTTTGTGTCTCTCTAAAGCTATTGATGGTCGTGCTTAGGGTTGGTGGAATATTATATTTTTTAACTTCAATGAGGGAGTCTTTGTAGCGAACTAAACCTTTCGTAATCAATTCAACATCATATGCCAGCTTAGGGAATTTTTTTTGAATTTTTTTGAGAATATCTGTTGACTCACATTTATTTTGAATGACATTTTCAATCAATTGATTTAAAAGTCCAATCAGTTTACGTTTGCTTCTTAGATCACGGTCCTGAAATGAAATGACTTCAATTCTTAATTGATAAAGAGCCGCCAAAATTTCAGCTTGTCCAAAACTAAAATCTTGAAGTTGCAATTTCTGCGCATTAGTTAAAGTTGCAACATCATTTATTTGAGATTGCAAATCAAATTTAGTGATGAATTTGGAACGTAGCGCAGAGCGCTCAAATCTTTCTTCAAAATAGAATCCTAAATCATATCCTAATCCACTAAGGACGGATAAAATAGCAATAGGTGGCAGCCAAGCAGGCATGCTAAACACCAAAGAACATAAGGCCATAACTGTTAAACTTCCCGCTGCTATGACGCCTGTTGCTGGAATTATTTTTTGTTTTGGCGTAAGAAGACTATCATTACCTAAAATAAGCGTAGTCTCGTTGCTAACATTTCTTAAAGTATTACCTTTTGTAAAAACGGTAAATAAAGGGGAAGTTACTACAGCATTGGCAATTTTGTTACCCGTTTGAATGATAAAATCTAAGCTCACGACTAATTTCCTTATCAATCCTGAAATAATGTCAAAAAAATTACGGTCATAATTTTATATAATTAGTATCAGCAATGAAACTCCTTTAGGTAAAATGAACTCTTATGAACATTCATATTGGGAGTCTTTTGATTAAATGGTAAACTAGCCAACTATAAACAGCTCCTAGCCATCATTTTAAGTGTCTCAAATGTTTCAAGGTCCTCCATCAAATACCGGTAAACCCTCTAAGTTTCTACTCAAGTCTAGTGGCATGGTAGTGCAAGTAGAAATTGATAAAGTAGTCGATGCCATTCTTAATAAT
Source organism: uncultured Pseudomonadota bacterium (assembly GCA_963829835.1). Lineage (GTDB taxonomy): Bacteria > Pseudomonadota > Gammaproteobacteria > Berkiellales > Berkiellaceae > Berkiella. The sequence goes on along the minus strand of CAWHKC010000004.1, from coordinate 1,244,860 downwards.
GTTCTACTTATTGGAGAATTGACTCATGATAATCCTGGCTATCAAAGAATCACTGCTGAATTTGCTTCCTTTTTTAACGATCCTAGTTCTGTCAAACTTCTGTTAGAAACAGCACATAAAAAAGTACAATCCTTGCGGGTCGCTGATGATTTATACATGAGACTACATGGCCCAACCCCACAAGAAGCGCGTATTTTAACTTCAAGAGTCAAAATCATCTACTTTATATTAGATCAAGTTATTCCTAAACTTGAAAATTCTCATTCGTTGCATGATTTGTATTTGCATATGTTGTGGTTTGATTTAAGTTGTCTTTTCATTTACCAAACACATTTATCAAGTAATTTACCACTATCACATGAAAATGGTTTAGCTCTTTATCATAAAGTAATCAAAAATTCTAACGATATTTTCAACCGCTACTCTCCTGAATATCATCAATTATTAATAAAAGTAATCAGACAAGAGACAGCTGGAATTGAATCATCTTTATTAAAATCTTTACAAACGCAATTGCGGTATTGTTTTTTTACATTCCCGTTGATTGAATTTAATTATGCCCATTGTCTTTTAAGACATGGTAATTTCAGAGCAGCCAGTGAAGCTATTGAAAAAAGTAAGTCTCATAGTCTTTTTTTTAGGGAAAACTTCAATGCTATTTTCACTATCTCAGAATGTTTAGGCACAGAGGCTGAAAGTGGACTTGGCTCTTTTGAATCATTAGAAAAGAGAATTTTTGATTTATCTATCGATATAAAATTTGCCTGTTCCACAAGCGAGGCCATTGCTGAAAAGCTGGTAAGCTTTGAATATGACTGTATTGTCATATTCAGCTCTCTTCAAAGCAAGTTCAAAACGCTTCCTTTGACATCTTCAGATGAAACAAATGAAAATAGACTGAGTTCAATACAATTGTTGATTGCTGATTTAAACACGCGATTAGCTAAACATAATGTACTCATTGATCACTTAGGCCAATTTACTGTTATAGAAATATTACAAAGTTTGGCCTTTTGTGCAGCCCTTAATGAAGGAAAAAGTCAAACACATATTTTCAAGCTTCTTGAGCACTTTAGTGAATTATGTTTGATTTGGTCGAAGTTATTTCAGACACCAGATCCAGATGACAACAATAAATTGATAGTTGATAAATTTCAAAAGCTATCAAAAAGGTGCCTGGAAGTGTTACTCAAACTTAAAAATTCACCAGTTGATGAATCAGATCTTGAGAAACCTTTGCGACTATTACAAAGTTATGAGCAACGGCTTATGACTATTTTTAATCCAAACAGTGAAAAATCTAAAGCGCAAAATGAAAATGAGAACTTAAATGAACGATTAGCACTTTTAACCTCTCAAATTGAACAATGGTCTGATATTTCCCCCTTTTCAAAACGACTTACTCATTTTGCTGATGAAGCAGCACTCTCACAAACACATGCTATTTTGCTCACTGTTGCAAATAAACCGCTAAATGATGAAACGTTGCTATTATGGAAGGGATCTTTGCGCCTATTGTTGGCATGGAGACGCTTTTTAAAAACCGACGACACCAGTCTTGCACAACAGTTAATGCTTGAAAAATTTGATTTATTTTCCATGAAATGCACTAAAACAATTCAAGCAATGATTGCTCAGCTAGCACATCAATCAGTCCAAGCGATAAAAAAACCGTGTCGACAGGAGCAAAGAAAGAGCGCAGTTGAAAAAAGCAAGAGTGAGAAGAAGGCGCGACAATTAGTTATACCTCCCAAACCCGCGCCTGTTGTTACATCAAGGCCTGTTTCAGAACAAGAATCGAGAAAACCTAGAAAGCGCCATCAACAACGAGCAGCTTCGTTAGCTGCTCCTTCTACAGACCTCACATCAAAGTCTCATGAGGAAAAATCAACCACTGTGTCTGCTTGCGCCACAGCCTTACCAGAAAATGTACCAGAACAACCCAAACTTCCCCTCCTTGCAGCTACTCAATTACCTCCTGCGGTAAAACAAAAAGGCAGTGAACCCCATATTAGTCGCAAACAACAAATAAAAATAGCAAAGCAAGCACAGCGCAGAAAGGACAGAGCAGATAAAAAAGATAAAGCACCTGTCATTTTTGGTACTTCTACTTGGGTTGATGATTTTTTTGAGCAAGATGAAAAAAATGATGAGTTATTAAGCACCATTGTTGAGTACCACGAAAAAGAAATTCCGGTTGAAGAAACTCAAGCACCTATTGAAAATTTGACAGAACGCTTTCAGACAGTAACAGTAAAAGATGTCGCTATCACATCATATCCTGTGGTGCCAAATGTCATTTTAACGATCCCAGAACCACTTAAAGCGCATTTAAAGGCATTACAAGAGGGTGATAAAAAGGCATTACTAGTTGGAGGCTGGGTTCGCGACGCCTTATTGGGATTGCTTTTAAAACGAAATATTCAAAACGAAGATATTGATATCATTACCTATCGCCAGCAACTCCCTGAGCCTTATTCAAAAGATGCTCTTGTCAAAGATCTTTATCATGTAGAGCCTAATATTGACGTCATTTGTACGAGCTTAACATTAGCACATGATGCCAGAAGAAGAGATTGTTCAATCAATGCGCTCTATTGCGACGAGGAAGGGAGAGTAATTGATCCCTTAGGTGTATTTAAAGATATCACTTCACCTTATTTAAACATGATAGGAAATCTTAGCGCACGTTTAGAAGAAGATCCCAGTCGCATATTACGACTTTTACGTTTTAGAAATAATGCTGTTAATAAATTAATACCCGGAGAGTATTTCCCTGTCATGCGACAGCATTCTTGCAGCATAACTGAGTTACCATTTGGTAAATACCGAAAAAACATTGAAAAACTTTTCTTACGAGGCTATGCACAAAATACTTTTCTTTTTTTAGTGAAATTTCGTTTTCTTCATTATCTCCTACCTCTTGAAATTCGTAATAAAGTGATTGAAGACTTCCCCATTTTTTATCCCTTTATGTTGTCACGTTGTCAAGATATGGACAAAATGAATCCTTCCTTGCCAACTAAGCAATTTACTTTTTATCATATTCTGGCCTGTTTTATTTTGCCAACAGTGATAGAGGATCCTAAGCCGACAAAACAAGCAGAAAATATTCAACTGGCTATTGAAAAATTTTGTGCTAACTATAAAAATAAAGACATCAATGCGGATAGTGAAATAATAAGAGCTATGGTTACACCAATATTAAGAGATTACGTACCAGAATATCAGCAAATGAAATTGATCTTATCAAGGAGATTTAACCGTCAGTTTAATCAAGCACCAATGACGCTAGCGAATACTTTCACACCCGCATTTAATCAAGCGAAGCTGACACCACCAGTTGTAGGAATAGCTGTTACGCCTGAAAGACAAGAAACGTCTAGCAAGTTAACAATGCCATAAAAAAGAAATGAATCCTCAGTAAGGTTGAGCTTACCGAGGATATCGCAATTAAGCAGCTACCGAAACGACAAGGGGTTGTGATTCTCTTGGAAATAAAGATTGATCCAATACATTAGCGCCCATTCTTGCAAGTGCATAGGTTCCAAATAATGCGCCCGTAGCCAATATGGGGTTTGTAATGACGGCTGTCAAACCAAGTGTCGGCGCTATGCCTGGAAAAAAGACGCCAACACAACAACCTATCAGGGTATTTTTCACAGCAAAACTAAAATCATAACCGCCTAAATCATAGCCAGCACCACTAATTACTGACATTTCACAATTTGTTAATTCTCTCATTTTTAGTACTCCAACATTTTGAAAAAAGTTAGTTTCACTAAAACGAGTGAGCACGTCAACGAATTGTTTTTTTTTCCGATAGACGGTTATAGATTTATATAATAAATAATCATTAAATCGTTAAAAATTAACGACAATAATAAGTTAGCTGACTTATAATGTTTTTACAGCCTTTTTCCATTCATCTTCTAAAAAAAACACCTTATCCAAAACAACGTGACTTGAAACATGAGAACACTTAAAACAACGGCATGATCAAAATATGAGCAAAGAGTTATTTATGAATATTAAAAGCATTTTATCTTGGGGTGCGATTGGAACAGCATCCGTTTTTGCGATTGGCGCAAGATTATATAAATTGGGTTACACCCCAGAAACAGCTGCACAAACTGCTTTTGCAAATGGGTTACTCACCTCCACCTTGCAAAGTGCGCACCGAGCATTATCAGAACCTTCTACTACTTCATTCCTAAGTACGTTCACCACAGCTGGAGTGGGAGTCCTTAACGCTTATCTCAGTTCCACGGCACCAGCTCCTGCTGCAGCGCCCGTTCATGCGGCTCCAATTTTTGCAGCCCCTGCTGTTGTTGCCAGAGCACCTTTGGTGGTTCCTGCCTTAAACTCATTTCAAAATCGACTATTAAGATGCCACTATAATCCTGACAATCTTCCCGAGGAATTTCTATGCCCTATTTCTTTTGAAATAATGGAAAATCCAGTTCTGGCTAAAACAAGATACACAGACAATGACGTGGTTCATGAAACAGCGCATGTTTATGACAAATCTACATATGATAAGTTAAATGGAACTTGCCCTGAAAATAGACAAAAATTCATGAGTTGTGAGCCCCATGTTGAATTAAAAGCAAAAATTGAAGGTTTTGTCAAAGAGCAAGAAACAGCATTTGCACTCAGAGGTGAAAACAACCATCAATTAGCACGCAGGGTGGTTCTCGCTGCATAGATCTTGAAGTAGGGTGGGCAAAGTCTGCGTGCCCACCTCTGCGAAACAAGATGGTGGGCACGCAGACTTTGCCCACCCTACACCAGTTGGAGTATATACTCATCTTATAATCGGTAAATTCTAGTATAATAAAAGTAGGGTATAAAAGATGGAGCTCGAAATGGCTACATTACACCAATGGCTAGATAAATATGGGACTTATCATCAAAATCCGACCAATAAAGTGATCCATGAAATTTTTGTTCCTCTGATTGTTTTTAGCGTTTTAGGTCTTTTATGGTCAATCCCTTTACCGCATGAATTCCGCAATGTTATTCACTATCATCATGTCGGTTTAATCAACATAGCTGCTTTCATTTTTATACTATCTTTGATTTATTATATTATTCTTTCGATACCGATTGCTATTGGCATGGCGCTGATGACTGTTGTCATGTTAGCAATTTTGACCTATTTACAAGCTTTTGATTATCCCATTTTAATCATCAGCATTAGTATTTTTATTATTTCTTGGATTGCTCAATTTATTGGGCATAAAATTGAAGGGAAAAAGCCGGCTTTTTTAACGGATTTGCAATTTCTACTGATTGGACCTGCTTGGATATTAGCAGCACTTTATAGAAAACTACACATTCCTTATTAAACAATCTCACTGGTTATATATATAGTAACTGCTTACATAACAAAGTATTATAATTCCCTTTCTTTTTAAAAAGGGAAGGAAATGACATGTTAAAAGGTATAGAAGTCCTTAATTATAATATTAAGAAGTACAGTGACGTATTACCCTATGTGGCAATGACAGGAACCACTCTATTGGTTGCCATTAGTCAATGGCCTCTCATTTGGTCTGTTGGCGCTATTGCTTTTAGTGGTGGCATTACATTTGGCGCTGCTCAAATTGCTCAACTGCTATCAAAAGTGAATGCCATACTAACTGATGCGCAAGTCAATACCATTCCTAAAGCGAATACAACTCTAGATCAACTTGATAAACTACTCCCGGTCGTGAATGCATTTGTTTATGATCTTGATCATCCTGGGCAAGATATTGAAAAAGGTGTTCAGGTACTTGGCGCTGAGGCAAAAGGAAAAGCATCCCATATATTAACCTCATTTATGAACATATTTCATCGCACGCAAGCAGCTTCCACAATTAATCCTCTACCTCCTTCAGCACCAGCTCCTGCACCAAGCACCAGCAAGCTAAAACTTAGTAGTAGCGGCGATTCAGCTTAATTCTTAGAGGCTAACAAAATATCCCTGGGGCACTAGTAATTATTCTTTGGAATCATTATATTAGTTGCCCTAGCATACCCTTGAAGCAGTTGAGAAAGCATGACCAATCTATCCTATGCCGATGCCATTTCCCTATTGAATGAAAGCGGGAAATATCGCGTCATTCAAAAATATGAAAAGCCTTCCTATTATCATCTTGACGATGGTACTGAAAAATTGCTTGGGCTATTTCTAGATGTAGAAACCACCGGTATAGATTTTAAAACAGATAAAATTATTGAGCTTGGGGTTGTAGCTTTTGAATATACAGCTGATGGCAGGATCTTCAATATAGTCGAAGAGTTTTCCCAATTTCAAGATCCTGGTATACCTATTCCTGAAGTGATTCAGAAAATAACAGGCATTAACGATGAGATGGTCAAAGGTAAATCTATCGATGTGCAAGCCTTACATAAGCTCATCGACAAGGCTCAGCTTATTATTGCACATAACGCTGAATTTGATCGCAAGTTTATTGAATCCTTTTTACCAACGCTCCCGAGAAAACCCTGGGCATGTTCACTAAGAGACATCAACTGGAGAGCGCAAGGTATCGAAAGCCATAAACAAGAATATTTAGCTTACAAATTTGGTTTTTACTATGAAGGGCATCGTGCAACCATAGATTGTTTAGCTGGCATTCATATTCTTTCGCAAAAGCTGCCTGTCTCACAGGAATTTGCTTTAAAGGAACTGCTGGAAACTGTGAATCAAGCTTCCTTTAAATTATGGGCTGTCAAATCTCCCTTTGAAAAGAAAGATATCTTAAAAAACAGACGCTACCGATGGCACGGTGAAGGACAAGGCAAGTATAAAGCATGGGCAATTGACATCCCCAATGAAGTAGATTTGCGAAATGAAATTAATTTTCTGTGGTCAGAAGTTTATGGCCGTATCGTCAAAGAACCGATTGATGTGTTTAGTGCCCATAATCGATTTTCCATTTTAGAAGATAATAATGAAGTGTTGAAACAACAAAGAGAACACCAGATTGCTAAGATATATGATGATTTAGCGCTTAATTGGAAAAAGGCTTAAAAGAAGCAAACCACCCGCCGTCGCTTCCTACTTCGCTAAAGCTACGTAGGAAGAGCTATGGCGGGCAAAATGGGAAGAGCAATTATTTGTGGCATTCGCGTGGATGATTTTTACACCATCTGGCTTCGCATTCTTGTGGATGATTAGCGCACCACTTATCTTTGCATTCAACAGGATGATTTGCGCACCAATCCGCTGTTTGAATATTTGAAGGATTGTTTGATTTATTAACAACAGCTGGTCTTGTTGTAGTGGTGTCACTGTTAAAATCTGCAAAAACGACTGGCGTAGCACTAACAAGACAGAGTGATAAAATTGCTAAAAGATTCTTTTTCATAACAAACTCCTGATTTTATTTTCACTAAAGAATAAGCAAAACATTATATAAGTATAGAGATTTTTTTCATCTAATGATCCTTACTGCTTAAACTTAACCCTTGATCATCATAGGGGAGTTTATTATTGTGAAAATCAGCTGCTTGTTTTTGCTCTGTTTGCGCTTGCGCCCTCAATTTCATCAATATCCGCATATTGTTAGTAGAATCTGCATTTAGTAACGCAAGCTCTTCGCTGATGAGTCCTTCATCATATAGTTGGAATAGGGCTTGGTCCATCGTTTGCATTCCCAAACCATCTTTGCGCATAATATATTCTCTGATACTTTGAATTTCCCCTTTGCGAATACATTCAGAAATAACTGGGGTATTTATCATCACTTCCATTGCTACAACTCTTCCTTTGCCATCGGTTTGGCGAATTAAACGTTGCGCTAAGATAGCTCTTAAATTCAAAGATAAATCTAACCATAACTGATCGCGAACATTTTCAGGGAAAAAGTGCGCTATTCTCTCTAAGGCTTGCGTTGTATTACTGGCATGTAAAGTCGCTAAACACAAATGACCCGTTTCAGCAAATGAAATAGCATGGCGCATAGTTTCGGTATCCCGAATCTCACCAATCAAAATAACATCCGGTGCTTGTCTCATGGCATTTTTAAGCGCTACGTTAAAAGAAGAAGTATCTATACCTACTTCTCTTTGGGTTACAATACATTTACGGTGAGCATGTACATATTCAATAGGATCTTCTATGGTGACAATATGTCCCCTGGTTAATCTATTATGACAATCCAACATGGATGCTACCGTTGTTGTCTTACCCATGCCTGTTGCACCAGAAACAATGATTAACCCTTTTTTTGTCATTGCTAATGCTTTCACTACAGTAGGCAGTTTTAACTCTTCAATAGTAGGAATAATAGATTGAATATGCCGAATAACACACCCTTTTTGATTGCGCTGAACAAACGCACTGACACGAAAACGACCCAGATCTTTAATATCAAAAGCGAAATTACATTCATTACTTTGTTTAAATTCATCTCTTTGGTTTTGCGTCATCAAATGTGTAATGGCTTTATCAACATCACTATCAGACATATTATTATCAGACAGTGCTAATATATCGCCATGCACGCGAATACAGGGTGGCATGCCCACTGTTAAAAACATATCGGAGGCGTCATTTTCTATCATTTTTTGAAAATAGGGCAACATATCCATAAAGTGTTCATTTACCTTGTTTAAAATAAATCTTTGTTAACCGCTTTTTCTCGTGCTTCCAATCGAGTGATTTTGCCTGAGTCTACTAAATGTTTTAAGGTCTGATCTAATGTTTGCATGCCTTGTGCTTGGCCGGTTTGAATGCTCGAATACATTTGAGCCACTTTATTCTCTCGAATGAGGTTACGTATAGCAGGATTACAGATCATAATTTCATGAGCAGCTATCCGTCCACCCCCAATTTTCTTCAAGAGGGCCTGTGAGATCACTGCACGTAATGATTCTGATAACATAGAGCGCACCATTTCTTTTTCACCAGCTGGAAATACGTCTACAATACGATCGATTGTTTTGGCTGCTGATGTGGTGTGTAAGGTTGCAAAGACTAAATGCCCTGTTTCTGCAGCAGTTAATGCTAACCGAATCGTTTCGAGATCTCTCATTTCACCGACAAGAATGACATCTGGATCTTCACGAAGGGCAGATCGTAAAGCTTGTGTAAAACCTTGAGTATTGGTGTGTACTTCACGTTGGTTAATCAGTGATTTTTTACTTTGGTGAACAAATTCTATTGGATCTTCAATCGTTAAAATGTGACCATATCTTTGATTGTTAATGTAATCTATCATCGAAGCGAGTGTTGTACTTTTACCCGAACCAGTGGGACCTGTGACAAGCACAAGGCCACGAGGATATTCTGAGATATCAGCAAATATTTTCGATAATCCTAACTCTTCAAATGTGAGTACTTTTGAAGGAATAGTACGTAGAACAGCGCCAGCCCCTCTTTGTTGGTTAAAAGCATTCACACGAAATCGAGCAAGACCTGGCACTTCAAATGAAAAATCTGTTTCTAAAAACTCTTCAAAATCTCTTCGATGTTTATCACTCATAATATCGTAAATCAGGGCATGCACTGCTTTGTGATCAAGTGACGGGACGTTCACGCGCCTTATGTCACCATCTACACGAATCATGGGGGGCAAACCCGCCGACAGATGTAAATCCGATGCGTTGTTTTGCACGCTAAATGTAAGCAATTCAGTGATATCCATAATCACCTCCTTTACGTTATGATGTTCTTCTCCCAAGCATTTTGATTATTGGGTAGAAGACTCATTATTGTGAGAACATATGATTGACGTCACCGTTAACCTTAACGCCATCATGCAACGCATTCAGGGGGCTGTTGAAAAATTCCAGCGACAACCTGGTAGCGTTTCCCTTCTTGCTGTGAGTAAGTCCCATGCGCCTACACTGATTTCCGCCCTAATTGCTGCAGGGCAGCATGACTTTGGAGAGAATTATCTACAAGAAGCCCTTCTGAAAATATCGGCACTTTCTCAGAAACGGTTAGTTTGGCACTACATTGGACCCATACAATCAAAAAAAGCGCCAGAAATTGCTCATAATTTCAGCTGGGTTCATACCATCAGTCGTTTCAAAGAAGCACATCTATTATCCCAACATCGCCCACCTTTTCTTGACCCATTGCAGATCTGTATACAAGTCAAGTTAGATGATAATCCTAAGAAATCTGGGATTGCGATATCTGATGTAGCTTCCCTGATTGAATCCATTAAAGAGCTTCCACACATTCGATTGCGTGGTTTAATGACAATTCCTCCTTTCTCAGAAGACTTTGAACAGCAACGTAAATACTTTAGTCTATTAAAAACGTTATTCTTGAGCTTGAATGCGCAAGGCGCTCAACTCAATACATTATCAATGGGAATGACACATGATTTAGAGGCCGCCATTGCTGAAGGCGCCACAATCGTACGTATAGGAACAGGTATTTTCGGTTCTCGGTAAGGTTTAAAACATGACTACTTTTGGAAAAATTGGATTTATTGGTGGTGGTAATATGGGAAGTTGCCTTGTGGGTGGCTTGATCCACCAAGGCACGCCAAATAATTCTATTTGGGTTGCCGAGCAAGATCCCAAAACGTGCCAACATCTCAAAGAGACATGGGGCGTTACTACTAGCAATCAGTTACAAGATATTGTTGGGCTTGTTGATATACTAGTGTTAGCGGTCAAACCACAAAATATGCGTCAAGTAATAGAAGAAGTTGCTAAAAATATTGATTTGGCAAAAACCTTACTGATTAGCATTGCCGCTGGGATCACAACGACTCAAATTCAACGTTGGTTAAAATCAACTGATTGCTCCATTATTCGCGCCATGCCCAACACACCAGCGTTGTTGGGAGCAGGAATTACCGGGCTGTTTGCAACAAAGCAAGTGTCACCCTCAAAACTAAATCAAGCAGAAATGTTGCTGAAAACAGTGGGTGAGACCGTTTGGGTGAAAGATGAATCGTTAATGGATGTTGTTACGGCTTTATCTGGATCAGGTCCTGCTTACTTTTTTTATGTCATGGAAGTCATGATTAAGGGTGCAACTGCACTTGGCTTACCCATCGAGATTGCTAGCAAACTCACTTTACAGACAGCGCTTGGAAGTGCCAAAATGGCCCTAAACGTGGGCGAAAATGAAGATATTGCGCAACTAAGAGAAAAAGTGACTTCACCCGGCGGTACGACAGAGCAGGGGATCAAAGTGTTAAAAGATGGTAAACTTGAGGACCTTTTTGCAAATACCTTAAAGATGGCAACAGCCCGCGGCAAAACTCTTAGCGAACAATACGATTGAGGTTTACCCTTTTATGACCCCCTTACAAAATGCGAGCACTTTTCTAATCTACAGTTTATTTGATATTTACTTATTTGTTTTACTTTTAAGGTTTGTTTTACAGTATCTTCGCGTTGATTATTACAATCCTTTCACTCAATTTATTGTCAAAGCAACAAGTCCGATAGTGGTCCCATTGCGTCGTATTATCCCTGGGTTTTGGGGTATAGATTTCGCAACCATCATCGCTATCATTACATTAACCTGCATTAAAATAACCTTAGTAACATTTATCACTCTACATAAACTGCCAGCTCCTTTAGGTTTATTAATTTTATCTATTGGTGAAATATTTGCACTCACTATTAATTTATTTTTCTATGCCATCATGATGAGTGTCATTTTAAGCTGGGTTGCCCCATTATCCCATTCGCCGTTAGCCCCCATTCTTATGCGACTCACCGAACCTTTAATGCGCCCGATGCGAAGAATGATCCCACCCATCGCAGGATTTGACATCACGCCTATTCCGGTAATGATTGGCTTACAATTGATGAAGATACTTATCGCTACACCAATAACACAGTTTGGTTATCAATTTGGATTACACTGATAAAACAAAGGATACTTAATCTGTGTCACAAGAAACAACCATTCATCTCAAAGGACAAAAAATTGCTGCTAAGGTATGGAACCATGAGAGCGGTATCCCAACTTTAGCGCTGCATGGATGGTTAGATAATGCTGCTTCCTTTGATAGACTTGCCCCGATGCTTGAGCAATGCCATATTGTGGCCATTGATTTACCTGGGCACGGATTTTCTGAACATCAAGCGCCTGGTTCTTTTATCCATATGATTGATATTGCAGCCATTTCCATACAAGTTGCTAATCATTTGGGATGGGGAAGTTTTGCCTTACTGGGTCATTCCTTGGGCGCCTGTATTAACACGCTGATTGCCGGGAGTATCCCCGACCGTATACGATGGGCTGTGATGATTGATGCTTTAGGTCCTATTACTTTCCCCGCAAAACACGCCCCTATTCAATTTAGAAAATTTGTTGAAGAATTATCAGCAAAACCCAATAAAACACCACCTCTTTATAAGACATTAGAGGATGCACTCCAGGCAAGATTAAAAGTAAACCCAATGAAGGAATCATCAGGGCGAATAATCGTTGAACGTGGTTTAAAACAACTCGAGAATGGTCAATGGACATGGAGAACAGATCCACGATTATTAATGCCTACTGTCCTTCATTTCACAGATGAACAGGTTTTGGCATTTTTGCAAGAAATTACTTGTTCTGTTGGCATCATCAGACCCGATAGTGGTTATCCTTTCCCTCAAGAGCTGATTCAACACCAATTGAAAGCCCTCAAAAGGGGGGAGATATTTCATCTACCGGGGCAACATCATGTGCATCTTGATTCCCCAACAGAAGTTGCAAATCTTATCCAGTCTTTTTTTGATAATAATCTTTAGAGTTGTTGAATGAAAATTGTATTAGCCACCTCCAATCACGGTAAACTCAAAGAAATTCAATCGAGTTTAACCAGTCTTGATATTGCTTTAATCCCGCAATCAGATTTTAATGTTCCGTCTATTGAAGAAACAGGACTTAGCTTTGTTGAAAACGCTATCTTAAAAGCGCGCAACGCCTCTCAACATAGCCAACTACCCGCACTGGCAGATGATTCTGGTCTAGCCGTTGATGCATTAGGGGGCGCCCCTGGCATATTTTCTGCGCGTTTTGCAGGCCAAAATGCTAACGATCAAGATAATATACAAAAACTGCTCGTCGACATGGGCTCCATAGAGAACCGTAGCGCACGCTTTCATTGTGCCATCGCTTATGTGCGCCATTATCAAGATCCTGTCCCTATTATTTGTCAAGCACAATGGGAGGGACAAATCTTACTTGAACCGATTGGTAAAGGGGGCTTTGGTTATGATCCTGTTTTTTATATTCCAGCTTTAGGTTGCACTGCTGCAGAGCTTTCCTCACAACAAAAAAATTCTCTCAGCCATCGTGCCAAGGCAATCGCTGAATTTGTTAAACAATTTAAATTATGATGAATGAAACAATACCTTTATCACTCTATATACACTTTCCTTGGTGCGTTAAGAAATGCCCCTATTGTGATTTTAATAGTCATGCCTTAGGTTCCACACTCCCTGAGCAAGAATATATTGATACTTTATTATTGAACCTTGAACAATTATTGCCACGTATTTGGGGTCGTCGTCTTATTAGTATCTTTATGGGCGGGGGTACACCAAGTTTATTTTCTGCTGAGGCTTTGAATAGATTATTTGAAGGAATAAGAGCTCGCTGCTCTCTTACTTATGACGCTGAAATTACCCTGGAAGCCAATCCAGGCACTGTAGAGCAACAACGTTTTAAAGATTATCGAGAGATAGGCATTAATCGTTTATCATTAGGCATACAAAGTTTTAATGATAAACATCTTAAAATTCTTGGGCGTATTCATGGTTCAGAAGAAGCCTTACAAGCGATAGCTTGTGTTAAGAATGCGGGCTTCACAAATTTTAATCTTGATCTGATGTTTGGATTACCTGAACAAACTAAACAAGAAGGCCTAGCTGACTTGAGCCAAGGGATTGCACAAACCCCTTCACATATTTCCTGGTATGAACTCACATTAGAACCCAACACTTTATTCTGGCACCATCCTCCCAAGTTACCACAAGATGATGACATCATAGCACTTCATGAGGCAGGCCAATCGTTGTTGGCTGAACATGGATATCAACAATATGAAGTGTCTGCCTATTCAAAAAATATCCCTTGTAGGCATAATGTCAATTATTGGGAATTTGGGGATTATCTTGCGATTGGTGCGGGGAGTCATGCTAAAATTACACAATGTGCATCTAAAGAAATAACGCGTTTACATCATCATCGTCACCCTAAGCAGTATATGGATATTAAGCAAGGTTTTGTGCAACAAGAACACGTTATTCCAAAAGACCAACTCGCTTTTGAATTTATGCTGAATACGCTCAGATTAAAAGACGGCATCCCTCAGCATCTCTTTAGCGAACGAACTGGACTAAATTATGATGTCATCAAGCCAAAATTAAAGATGGCAGAACAACAAGGTTGGATTGTATGCAACACAGACAAAATTTGCACAACCCCATTAGGATATCGTTTTTTAAATAATGTCGTTGAATTATTTTTAGAAAGTGACGGAAATTCATGAACATCAAAATTGAATACCAACCCACAGCAAAAGAGTTGACTAAAGCAAGTTCTCTTTTTGCCGAAAAAAAACCCTTTTTATTGTATACCGTAGGTTTTATTAATATTTTTGCTGGCATTTTCTTAGTTATTTTTTCACTTACACTTGTCGTTTCTATTGTCAATTCTAAAGTTTCATTTCCCATTCAATGGCTTGCAGCTTTGGCAGTTTGTTTCTTATGGTTATTTGGTCGTCGCCCTTTCAATGAATGGCTCTTATATCAGCGGATGAAACGTTCTATCGTATTAAGCAAGCCTATTACTATAGAAATTTCGCTTAACGGAATAGTATGGGCTGGCAAAGGTTTACGCCAAGGTCATATGACTTGGGACCAAGTGAAATATGTTTTAGAAGCCAAAAATGGCTTTGTATTCCCCAACAGCTTTACCACTTTTCTCTGGTTACCCTTTAGAGCCTTTAATTCACCTGGAGATATTCAAGATCTGCGCAATATCATTATTGAAAAGAAAATCGTGCATCGCGTTTTTTCAAGATGGGAATGTTGATCTCACCTATGCCAAAAGCATAGGTGAGTTCAATCGCGGCGAAGCACAAAGTGCGTAGGCGGATGGTTAAAATAGAAGGTGAATCATGAACATTACGACAATCAAATAAAGAAATGACATTAAACCACCAGCTCTAAGAAAATCACTGATTTTATAGTGCCCAGGCAAACTAATGAGTGCATTCGCTTGATGGGTTGGTAGCACAAATGAATTTGATGTTGCAACAGCAACCATTAAAGCGAATGCACGAGGATCAGCACCAGTCGCTTGTGCCAAATGTACAGCCAAAGGAACTAATACAATTGTTGCTCCCACATTGGATAATATCAAACTACATACTGAAGCAATCACACCCAGCATAAATAAAAGCATCCACTCTGATGATCCAGAAAATATTTTCAGAATATACATCCCCACCCAATCAGAAGTACCACTGGTTTGTACGGCAATTCCTAAAGGGATCAACCCTGCTAAAAGAAAAACTGTTTTCCAACTAACAGATTCATAGGCATCATCAATACTGATCACACCCGAAAATATCATGCAGACCGCGCCAACAAGAAGTCCAATGGCAACGGACAACCCTGCAAATACAATTAAACTAATAGCAAGAGCAAAGAAAAGGACAGCATTCCACATTTTTTCGGTATGCATTTTCTGACGTGGGTAATCTGATGTTACAACAACAAAGTCAGGATTTTTTTGTAAAGAAAACAAAGCTCCCCATTCACAAAACATTCCTAAGGTATCTCCTGAGCGCAATGTTAAATTACCTATTTCCTTTTTGCCACGACGGACTTTATCACCACGATGCACAGCTAAAACTTGGATCCCAAAATGATGCCGCATATGGAGATCGCGTAAATTTGTGCCCACCAATTGAGAACTCGGTGGCACGACTGCCTCGCAAAGTCCTGAATGGGTAGGATTTAATTTTTCTTGGAAGGTTGTTAAATAAGGAGACATCCGCAGGCCATATTTTTTAGCAAATTCTTGAATTTCATCTCTGGGCCCGAGCATCGCTAATACTGTCCCCTCTTTAAGTTCTGTTTTTCTTAAAGGAGGGATATGTATGCTGTTGCCCAATTTGATCCCAATAATGGCAATATCAGGAGGAAGTAATCCTTCCCATTGTCGCAAAGTGTTGTTTACTAATGGACTGGTCGAGGGGACACGACATTCACAAAAATCAGCCCCTATCCCATAAATTCTTTTAAAATAAGCCGGACTTCCGCCATTAGTACTATCGTTTTTAGCAACTTTGGGTAATAACCAATCGCCTAACAAGGCAAAATATCCCATGCCCAAAACCAATAAGGTTAAACCAATTGGAAAAACGCTAAATAAACCAAGCATTGGCGCATCTTGTCCAAATCTATCGGTCAAGCCACCTGAGTTGACAAGTAAACTGTTGAGCAAGATTAAAGGACCTGTCCCTAGCATGGTTAAAGTGCTGCCTAATATGGCGCAAAAACTTAAGGGAATTAAAAGACGAGATTTATGAATACCTGTGGCATGGCGAATTCGCATCACCACCGGTAATAACAACGCCACTGTACCAACACTTCGCAAAAAGCCTGCAAAAAAACCACCGCTGCCCATTAATAAAAAACGGATCCGGCCTTCACTTGCGCCCCCCATGCGCATCATGTAATGGGCAATCTTTGCAACCACCCCACTACGTTCAAGACCAGCACACATAATCATGACACCAATCAATGCTATAACCGCATCGCTTGAGAAGCCTGAAAAAAGAACATTACTGGGCACTAATTTTGTGAGACCTAACAAGACTAAAACTAAACAGGCAACAACATCGACACGCACAATCTCTGTTACAAAGAGTATGACGGTGATTACGATGATACCCAATACTAAAAAAATATCGGGTGTTAAGCCTGGGACGCCAAACACGCTTGCTACCCCATGGTTAGGTTAGGAAGGGATCTATATATTTAGTATAGGAGAGCTATTAAGAGTGAGCTAATGAACGCTGATAAACGAGATCCCAAATTTCATGACCTAGCTTTTGGCCACGCATCTCAAATTTGGTAGGAGGACGTTCATATTGGTTGGGAGCACATTGACCTGGCCCAAATTGATTTGTAAAGGCTGAAGATTTTTCAAGCACGGCTAACATATGATCAGCATAGTCTTTCCAGTCTGTTGCCATATGGAATTGGCCGCCAATTTTGAGCTTTTGCGCCACTAAGCTAATAAAATTGTTTTGTACAATACGGCGTTTATGGTGTTTTGTTTTTGGCCACGGATCAGGGAAAAACAGACAAACTTTGTCTAGGCTATTATCAGCAATACATCCTTCCAGTACACCAATCGCATCTTCTGCAAAAATTTTGAGATTTGTTAATTGCAATTTGTTAGCTTGCGTTAAACAACGACCAATGCCAGGTTGATGGACTTCAATACCAATAAAATCGATTTCAGGGGATTTTTGTGCCATTGCAATCAAACTGTCCCCCATCCCAAATCCAATTTCTAACACTCTTTTAGATTCACGGCCAAAGACTTGATTCCAATTAAGATCCATTGGTGGTTGGTATATCGATAAGCCAAATTTTGGCCAATATAAGGCACGTGCTTGCTGTTGCGAGTCAGATATTCTGCCTTGGCGCAGAACAAAACTACGGATAGGCCTTAAGGGTTTTTCTAGTAAAGTCATTTAGCTTAACAAAGTTTGCTGTTGGAATGTGTATACTATCAAAGCAGGTTCTCCACTTCTACTTGCCGTGGCTTGTCCACGGCATCCATAAACTATAAATCATCAATATTTTGCCTGGATGCGGCGAACAAGTCGCGGCACGTTGGAGAGTGGGGTATAATAAACGGCAAATTTTCAGGCGGGTGTAGTACAATGGTAGTACCTCAGCTTCCCAAGCTGATGGCGTGGGTTCGATTCCCATCACCCGCTCCACTCCCTATTTTTAACCATTAAAATCAACATCAATGAGAGAGTGACGCTATGAAGGCCCAGAATGTTTCCCCAGCATCCAAAGGATCATTTCTTCGCGTGGTGTTATGGTTAGTTTTACTAATCATTAGTATCGCGATTATTATTCCTGTTGCGGCCTTTCTCATCTTTAATCCCAATGATTATAAACAAGAAGTCAGTGCTTTTATCACTGAAAAGTCAGGATTGCCCTTGGAGATCCATGGCAATATCGAAATGAAATATTTCCCCCATCTGGCACTGAATGTGGCGGATGTACAATTATCTCAAGCCCCAGGCTTTGGTGATGGTGAGTTTATTAAAATTGAACATATGACTTTTAAATTACCGGTGCGTGAGCTACTTGACCGGCAGCTGATCATAGAAACCCTCACTTTAAAGGGATTGCAAATTAATCTGGTGAAAAATAGCGATGGTTCCACTAATTGGGACTATTTCACTAATCAAGTCAAAAAAACAACTAGCAAAAAAAGTGTTTCTACAGAAGATAAGCCTGCCTCTTCCACCGATTCTAAGCAAAAGAAAAAATTAACTTTCTCACTCGTTCATTTTGATGTTCAAGACGCTAACTTTTCTTTTGAAGATAAGGCGCAACAAGAAATAATTCAATTGCGTTCTTTGCAAATAAAGGGAGAGCGTGGAGATAAAGAAAATGATTATCCTATCAGTGGTCAATTTGATGTCACACAACAGTTAAGCAAAAGTAAAGCAACGTCGCTAAGTGGCCACACTGATTTCAAGGGAACAATGACCTTCGCTAAAAAAATAACGGCAACGCTTGATACGACCATGACATTAGCTTTTCCTAACAATCCAAGTAATTTTCAAAAAGCAAATCTTGCCATGAATATCAATGTTGATGCTGATAAAGCCATTTCGTTAAAAGATATTCGTTTGCAGGTGGGTGAACAGACCATCACCGGGACCAGTATGATACCTGCTGACGGTAATGCCCCTATCACTTTCAAGTTGAAAATGAATCGCCTGGACCTTGACAAATTAGCACCCGCACCAAGTGCTCCTGAAAGCGCTCCACAGAGTTCCAGCAACGCAACACCTTTGCAAACAACAACTGCACAATCTACTACTGTGAGTAAAAATTCTGTCAGTAATAATAAGTCGTCTCGCTCTATTAATGGTGATATTCAAATTCAACAAGTGCTGGTGAAAAATCTTACTTTAGATAATGTAAAGGCTTCCATTAGAAAAGATAACAACCTGCTTAAGGTGAGTTCTTTAACCGCCTCCCTTTACCAAGGCACCTTATCACTGGTTGCCAGTAAGGATCTTGCTAACGCACAAGCAGCCACCACTGTTCAAGGAACACTAAAGGATATTCAGATTCAACCGCTATTGACTGATTTGAAACAAGAAAAAAGACTTACAGGCCGCGCAGATCTCGACTTTAATCTCGCTCAAAATTCAAAGATCAACGGCATCGTGAAAGCCCACATAACAAATGGGACGATTGAAGGCATCGATGTAAAATATTATCTCAGCCTCGCAGCGAGTTTATTTAACAAAGAAAAAAAAGTTGAGGCGGATACCAACACCACCCCCTTTGGTGATCTGACAGCAACGCTTAATATTAATGACGATATCATCTATAACAATGATTTAACGATTGTGGCCCCAAGCTTTAAAGCTAATGGTGATGGAAGTATTAATCTTGCCAACAAAACCATTGAATATAAAATGCAAGCCTATCGTCAATACAAAGATAATGAAGAACATCCCAATGCTTATCCATTGGCTATTCGAATTAAAGGGGCTTTGAATCATCCCAAAGTTGAACCTGATATGGATCTTTACTTGAAAAAAGGCCTAGAAAAGGATTTAAAAAAGGAACTAAACAAACAGATAGAAAAAAATCTGGGGAAAATATTAGGTAATAAATCCGATCCAAATCAAACCACCCAAGAAGGTAGCACACCTTCAACGGATGAACTGCAACAAAAGCTGGAAGAAAAATTAAATAAAGGCTTGAATAAATTATTCAAGAAGAAGAAAAAAGACGAATGAAGTCTTGGTTTTCTAAACAAGTCCTTAAATGGTACGCCATTCATGGACGCCATGATTTACCTTGGAAACAAGCCATTAACCCCTATCGGGTGTGGGTTTCTGAAATCATGTTGCAACAAACGCAAGTATTTACCGTTATTCCTTATTTTGAAAAGTTTATGAATACTTTTCCGACAGTAGCTGCGCTTGCCAAGGCTAACATTGATGAAGTCTTGCAACATTGGGCAGGTCTTGGCTATTACGCCAGAGGGCGTAACTTACATAAAACCGCACAGCAAATAATCAAGCACCATCAAGGGAAATTTCCCCAAACTGTCGATGAGCTTGTGTTGATGCCTGGCATTGGGCCATCCACCGCAGGCGCCATCATTGCTCAAGCCTTTGATAAAAAAGCCACTATTTGCGATGGTAATGTGAAGCGCGTCCTAAGCCGCTTTCATTGTGTTGAGGGAGCACTTGGTCAAAAAGAGGTAGAACTCACCCTTTGGGAATTAGCGGATTCTTACACGCCTGACAAACAGGTTGCCGATTATACGCAAGCCATTATGGATATCGGTGCAACGATTTGCACGCGCTCTAAACCAAACTGCCCTCATTGCCCTTTAAAAAGCCGCTGCGCGGCTTTTAAACACAATCAGCAAACCTTATATCCTCAAAGAAGAAAAACAAAAAAAATCCCCACACGCCAAACCTTTATGTTGTATGCCAAAAACAAAGAGCAAGATATTCTTCTTGAACAACGACCTGAGAAAGGGATCTGGGGGGGCCTCTATAGCCTACCTGAATTTGAGTCTGAAAAATCAATGCAAGCCTTTATTCGCAACTTGGGTTTAACAAAACCCCCATTGCAACCCTTACCTCAAATAAAGCACACTTTCACCCATTATCATTTACTGATTGATCCCATATTGCTGAATATTGAAAAAACGACTTCTAAAGCAACTGCCCCTTCTTTGCGGTGGGTAAAGGCTAAAGAC
The DNA here is from genome assembly GCA_963829835.1 of uncultured Pseudomonadota bacterium. Classification (GTDB taxonomy): domain Bacteria; phylum Pseudomonadota; class Gammaproteobacteria; order Berkiellales; family Berkiellaceae; genus Berkiella. Next base: position 1,223,892 of record CAWHKC010000004.1, on the reverse strand, counting down.
TTAAAAAAATTGGGCTTACCTGCCCCCATCAAAAAATTATTAACGAGGACAACAACATGAATCAACGAATGGTATTTTGCAAAAAATTGCAAAAAGAAGCGCCCGGTTTAGATCGCATCCCTTACCCTGGTCCTCTTGGCCAACAGATTTTCGAATCCATCAGTGTTGAAGCTTGGCAGCAGTGGCTTAAGCATCAGACCTTACTGATTAATGAGAATCGATTGAATGTGCTTGACCCTAAGGCGCGTACTTTCTTGGAAGCGGAAATGCAGAAATATTTCTTTGAAGGGAGCAGTGAAAAACCAGCCGGATATAAACCACCAGACAAGTAAGCTAACATCATAACAAACCAAACTTGACAGGGTTGGGAACTTCCAGTTTAATAGGCGCCTCGCATCTTTATGCACTTTCAATGTCTGATGGCCAGATAGCTCAGTCGGTAGAGCAAAGGACTGAAAATCCTTGTGTCGCTGGTTCGATTCCAGCTCTGGCCACCATCCGCCTACGCTTACGCTTCGGCGCGATTGTAAATCGCGAACCGAAGAGTTAGCGGAGCGTATGCCGCGCCGAAGTTGCGCCACAGGCGAACGTAGGCGGGCAATCAATCTACTATAAATGAAAAAACTACTTATTTAAAACCTCTATGTTAAATTGTATTAGCGAAGCAGGACTCTCAGCTTCCACTCCTAACTAAATAGAATGGCCTTTGGCGAACGTTATCCTGCTTCGGCAGACCTACGCAGGACACGCAAAATCAGTGATCCTGCGGCCTGTCCTGCGAAGCTAAAGTACTTATTAATATTTCTTTGTTCAAATCTATGATGCATCAATTTAAGGCTTCGATGTTTGAATCTATTAGCGTAGCGGGAAGCAGGACTGAAGCTCTAAAGAATCAATACATTAGTTATTTTGCAATTAATAAATAATAATTTGGTTTCAAACCTTCCATCGTCCACCAAACACGCTAGCTACCAATTGCTTATCTGTAAAGGAAAGTGAAGAAGGTTTATTGGTTGATGATTTCTCTTTCGAACCCGGTTTTGTTTGTGATTTTCCTGATTTTTTAGACTCATCCTTATTGTTCAGGCCTCTTTGTAACCCGTCATTATATTGCGTTAGCATTGCTGGTGCCTGCTCAACTTCGGATGGGGTTTGAGTAGCTAAAACATCTTTACTCCAACCACTCCCCTTTCTATTTTGTAAAGACTGTGGTATTTCACGAAGCTGGTTGCTGTTGCAATTAAGCATTAGAAGTGCTGCACAGTTTCCTAATGAGCTCGGCAATGTCCGAAGCTGGTTGTTTTTACAAAGAAGGCTTAGAAGCGCTCGAGAATTACCTAGTGATTCCGGTAAAGTGCGAAGTTGGTTGTTGTTGCAAATAAGGATTTGAAGCGCTGCGCATTTTCCTATTGATTCCGGCAATGTGCGAAGCTGGTTGTTGCTGCACCAAATTTTTTGAAGCGCTGCACAGTTTCCTAGTGAGTCCGGCAAAGTGACAAGTTGGTTGCTGCTGCAAGCAAGCTCCTTAAGTGCTGCGCATTTTCCTATTGATTCCGGCAATGTGTGAAGTTCATTGACCCCGCAATTCAGAACTGTCAAGCGCTGCCAATAGTCTGCAAATTCCTCCTCTGCAAATAGGGATTCGGGAATACAGGTAATGCCTATATTCCTCAATTCCAGCTCTGTGTTGTCCAGATGGATGCGAGGTCTAATCAGCTCACTGTTAATCCGCTCTAAAAGTGCCTGCCGCGCTTTTAATCCTTTCATACCCATCGTTAAATCAACAGCATTTAATTCATCAAGATAGGCTGGGTGGCGCTCCTTTAGATAAGCAAGGTCTTTAAGCTGCCTTTGGTGAATTGCTTTTGCCTGTTCCATAACCGTTTGAAAATACCCTTGTTCGCCAAATTGAGCTTTGGTTGGCAGTGGCACACTTGCATCTATTTCATGAAGCGCTTGGATGTATTTTAGCCAAAGCGCATTTGCTTTGTCGGTACTCATACGCGTATGGATACCTTTTGATGCTGTAGCAAATCTTGCAACATCAACTAATGACATAAAACTAAGTAGAATGGCAAAAACGTCAAATGATAATCTGGTGAATACGTTAGGCTCTTCAGGGTTATTTTGCGCAACAGCTACTTCATCATGAGCTGCTCTTTTTAAGCGACCGCCTTGTTCGGGTGCTCGTTTTCTTCCTCGTTTTGCGCCTTGATTCATGTTTTAACCTTGATGCTTGCTAAATGTATGATTTGCGTGCTTGTCCTCGCATTTTTAGAGCGAGAAGACTTGTGGTTGTGTGGGCGGAGTATATATTTTTATGACATCAGAGGTAAGCAGAACCAGACGAGTAGATGTAAAATTTGGATATATAACTTCTATTTGATTGTTTAAATACTTTTAATTGGATATTCTTTTCATTTAAGTGCATTCAAACATTTCAAAAGGCATACAATTTATGATAATCAGAAAACAAATGCATGAAGATATAGACAAGCTTGAGCTGTTATTTCAACTTGTACGTGTTAAGACATTTTTTACTCGCCCTAAAAATGATTTCCAAATCGGTGATTATCAAAAATCGACTGAAGGCGAAAATGTTTGGGTTGCAGAAGAAAATGGGATGATCGTTGGATTTGTTTCCATTTATCCTGCCAATAATTTTGTCCATAACTTGTTTATCCATCCTAATTATCAAGGCAAAAGCATTGGATCTCAATTATTACAAATTGCAGAACTTAATCTAAATACTCCAATGACCCTTAAAATAGCCATTGATAACTTAACAGTATGCCGTTTTTATGAGAAACATGGCTGGCATCAAATTTCTGTGCATGATGATACTCAAGAACCTTATGTGTTGTATGGTAAAAGCTGAATCTCACTTTCCTAGAAATCTGCCGTTCTCTATTCACCATAAATGGGAGAAATGCACAATTACAAGCCTGACACCGAATTTCACTAAATCCTCTCAATTCCAAATTAAATATATCCTGCGGATTACCCAGGAACTTTGTTCAAAAAAAAATCTCACCTCATGTATTGTAAAAGCAAAATGATTGGCGTACATTTTTCAAATGATGACATTTTTCTAAAAAAATGTAGAAAAAATGCGTTCTTCATACCAATAGGAAGATCTCTCTGAAATTTCTTTGTAAGAGAAGTAAAGCAGGATGTCAAAGCAAGATAACAAAGATAAGCACCACGTTCATCACGGTTATGACCATGCATTAAAGTTATTATTCTCTCACCCAATTATGATGGAATCATTAATCAAGGGTTTTGTTCCACACTTGTGGGCAAAGAATTTAGACTTTTCTAGTTTGCGAGCCGTAAATGTTAAAAAAATTACTGAAGATTTGCGTGAACGAGAAGATGATTTGATATGGGCAATAGAACTTAAGGGGCAACCACTCTATATTATTTGCCTGTTAGAATTTCAATCCGAAATCGAACGATTCATGGCGGTGCGAATTTTAACTTATGTTGGTCTTATTTATCAGGATTTGCTAAAGCAAAACAAAATTGAAAATAAACATTTGCCACCAGTGTTCTCTTTAGTATTTTATACTGGAAGCCGACCTTGGAATGCTCCAACAATTTTAAAAAATTGTTTAAGTCCTTTAATTCCCGAAGGTTTGAGGAAATATCAGCCAAATATAGAATATATGGTTTTAGATGTTGGCCAAATCTCTTTTGAAGAATATAATTTAACTGATAATAACTTAGTAACCTCTTTGATTGAGCTTGAAAGAGTTAGTGATTTAACCAACCTTAAGAAGGTGGTAGATACATTAAGTAAGCGTTTAAAGAGCAAACAACTTCGAAACGTTAGAAAATCATTTGTGGTTTATATAAATCGAGTATGGAAAGCTAGAAAGCGTTTTCCTGGCAAAACATTTGAAGATTTAGATGAGGTAAGCAATATGTTAAGTGAACGAATTGATCAATGGGAGCAAGAGTGGCTCCAGCAAGGTCATCAACAAGGCCTCCAACAAGGTGCTTATGAGGTGTTATTAAAATTGTTAGATCATAAATTCCCTATGGCGCCAGCATCGTTAAAAGAAAAATTTGAAAAAACCTCTAGTGATGAACTGAAGCTCATCTTAGATAAAATATTAAAAGCTCAAGTGCTGGAAGAGTTATTAGAAGCGGTTGAAGTTGAAAACTAAACATTACTTTTGCTCTTATCCTGCTTCGCAGGACACCCACGATTTTGTGTCCTGCGAGCAGCCGACTCAATCCTTTAAGACTTGAGCCAATTCGTATCCTACATATCCAAAACCTGCACCTATTAATGCCACGGGGATGAGGTGTGGAGCACCAAACACAATGCCGGGGGCAAAATAGCTCACATAGCCTAAAGAGTATGTGAGGCATTCAACCGCTGAAGAGGCAACGATAGTGGTTTTGATATTGTAATCAAGACTTCCCATGATAAGCCCTGAGAAAAATCCAAAAATCCCGCCCGAGACTTCAGAAATTTCATTATTATTTAATGTTCTCATATATCACCTGCAAATAAGTAAATTACTATAAAATGAAGTTATAAATATTATTTTAAGTCCTCTTTAATGTGCTTAATTACTTTGTGTATTTTATCTTGTGTTTTTTGTTTTTCTTCTTTCACATTATCAATGGTAGTAATTATCAGATCTTTAACATCATTTTTAAGATGACCTAGATCGTCTTTAATATTATCTATAATGAGATTCATTGCTTTCTCCGATATTTATGTAAAGGACTGTCGCTAGAGCCTAAGCCCGCAAAAGTGTGATGTCAAATATGAATCCAAAGGTAGGAAAGTAAGAAAAAAACTCATTATTTCTTGAAATCACAGGGGATCTGAATTTTGAATGCTTCAAATCAGGAATGTCTATACGCGAGCTCAATGCATTTCGCTATGAGTATACTCTTATCTCACGCTTTAGCTATCATTTATTATGGATAAGATATTTTAGCCCATTTGTCCTCGAATAAATTGGCTTTATCAGTTTTTGATAATTTTATTTGTAAAGAGGTTGACAGTATAATTTCAATGATATAAGTTCATATGGAGTATTTATTTTTTTATTGAGAAGACTATGCGTGTAAATAACATTATATCAATCCCCACTTCGGTGCAAAACGCATCTGTATACTCTTTTCTTATGCTAAACCTGATTATGCTGTATAAGCCGGGTGATGCATGCTGATATAAAAAATATCAATAAAATCAAAAACCCCGGCCAAAACCGGGGTTTTTTTTTGCCAATCTAAAACTTGAAGAGGTGCCTTATGTTAGGACAGGATTTTGCTCGCTTACAAGAAAGCTTACGTAAATCAACCAATTGTGTTAACAACACTGATTTAATTGATAAGAAATATGATGAAATTGCTAAAACGAAACCGAATATCGTTGTTGGATTTGGCTTTGTTACGCATGATAACGGCTTATCCAGAGGTTTGCCGATAGATATTTATACAATGCTATTGGCCGCAGAAAAACTCAGGCGTGAAGTTCTTGTGCCTGGTGCAAAAGTCCATATTTTAATTGGTGATCATTTTGCATTTGAGTGCAGGCATGAGAGTTGCAGAAACCCTGCGGATGTAGCAAAACGACGATATAAATATATCAAAAAACTTAAACATATATTACAAAATTTACATATTGAGCAACATTATGTATTTCAATTATCTTCTGAAATAATCAAAGAGCGCGCTTATGCAGGTATTCGTGATGATTTAGAGGCTCAAGCGCGTAAAATAAATAAGTTTGAGCAAGTCGATGTTGAACCTAAGGAAATGATAAGTCCTGATACCAAGCATATCATCAGCACAGATACCTGGCAAATTTTGAATCCAGGACGTTTTTCAAAGTACGATGTAACTAATCGAGAATATTTTTTAGCGCAGACGGCACTTTTTAAATATCTCTTTGATAAACATGGCTGTAGTATCAAAATTTCATGGGCGAAAGCGCCTAATAGTTCTCACCTAAAGCATAGTCAATCTTTTGATGAGCCACATTTTGATAGGTTTTATCGTGAATTGTATTATGATCACGGACAAAAACTTTCATTTGTTTACACAAAACCTGGTTTTGCTGCAAATAGAAAAGATGAATTCTCCAAAGTAATTCCTTATACAGCAGTTGGTGATGATAGAGTCGTGAGCAGAATACTCATATCATCAAAGCAACCTCTACCTAAGAAAAGTCCAGATATCAATCCAAAGCTACTTGAGAGCGTAGCGGCTAATGTTAAATGCCTTAAAGAAATTAATCCTGAGATTGAATATCACTTTCCAGATGCTACTGATATAGATGCGTTTTACATCAACGCGACGATTTTACGTCAGTGTAGTAGTAATCCTGTGAAACAATTATTAGTTCAATTTAAGCGCACATTGCAACTTGAATCGCCAAAAGTGTCTGATGATCAAACACAAGTAAAAGATCAAGCGCAAGCCCCGACTTGTGCAAAAACACATAACGAATGAGGTATCTATCATAATGAATGCAATTATATTAACCGATGGCCAACTCAGCCAATACTATGGGAAAACGGCCCATGGCCTGATTACGGGTTTAAGTCGATATCCTATCAGAGCTGTCATTGATCCGATTCATGCAGGTCAAGATGCAGGTGTTGTGATTGATGGAAAAGATAGAAATATACCAATATATAGCACGGTTCAAGAGGCAATATCGGAACTAAAAAATAAGCCGACGCATTGTATTATTGGCGTTGCAACCCGAGGTGGTTACATCACCTCCAGCTTGCAAGAGGCCCTGGCTACGGCTATTGAAAATAAATTATGTGTCGTAAATGGTTTACATGAACTGGTTTATGAACATCCCATATTATGGCCACTTGTCAATAAATATCAAACCGAGGTTATTGATATTAGAAAACCAAAGCCATTCAATCAATTGCATGCTTGGCAAGGGGCAATTTCGCAAATTAAAACACCCCGCATTGCTGTTTTGGGAACCGATTGTGCTATTGGCAAACGTACGACGTCGCAGTTGCTATACAAACATTGCAATGAAAATGGTATCCATACGGAAATGATTTATACGGGTCAAACTGGCTGGCTACAAGGTTTTCGTTATGGCTTTATTTTTGATAGCACTTTAAATGATTTTGTTTCTGGTGAATTAGAGCATGCGATTATTTCTTGTGTCAATGAAGCTAAGCCCGATCTGATTTTAATGGAAGGACAATCTGCGCTTCGCAATCCAAGTGGCCCATGCGGTGCTGAATTTATTTGCTCCGGCGGCGCCAAAGGGGTGATTTTACAACATGCTGTTGGAAGAAAATATTTTAATCATGGTGAGAAGGTATTTTATCCTTTGCCCAGCCTAAAAGATGAGATCGCGTTAATAAAAATGTACGGGGCAAAGGTGATAGCAGTGACTCTGAATACAGGGAGTCTTACCAGGGAAAGCTGGCAACAAGCAAAAGATCGCGTTCAGGCTGAAACAGGATTGCCAACAGTATGCCCAAGAGAGGAAGGCGTGGCTGCACTTTTGCCAATTATCAAACAATTTATCGCACAAAATCTGGGTGAGGCTTGCCATGAAAATTCGCTCAATTAAGACTTATTATCATGCCTTCGAATTAACCAGGCCTTATAAAGTTGCTTATAAGACACAAACTACTGCAGAAAATGTGATTGTTGAGATAATTGCTGACAATGGGATAGTAGGGTTAGGAGCGGGATCGCCAGCAGCTGAAGTGACGCAAGAGACAATGGATGTGTGTTTGAATCAGTTAACGCAAGAGGCTTTAGCATGGTTAATTAACCGTGATCTTGCAGATATCGAGCAATTAAAACCAGAAGTCTTAAGACAATTGGGCCATTCTCCTGCAGCATGTGCCGCCGTTGATATTGCTTTGCATGATTTATATGCGCAAATGCAAAATAAGCCTTTAGTAGAAGTACTAGGTCGGGTTCACCAACAATTGCCAACCTCAATTACCATCGGTATTAAAAATATCAAAGATACTATGATCGAGGCGGCTGAATATGTTGAACGAGGCTTTAGTGTGTTGAAAGTGAAACTCGGTTGTGATGTAGAGGAAGATGTAGAAAGAGTAATCAAATTGAGAGAACACTATGGTTCAAGTATTACTATTCGTGTTGATCCCAATCAAGGGTATCACTTGAGCGATCTAATCAATTTCATTGCAAGAACAAAGCACGTAGATATTGAATTTATAGAACAACCGCTAAAAGCAAACGCTGTTCAGGATTTGCATGAGCTCAAAGATGAGCATAAAAAAATGATTGCCTTGGACGAAAGCATTTTAAATGCTCAAGATGCGATGAAGGCAATTGCCCCAATTCCCAGCTGTGGGATTTTTAATATTAAGTTAATGAAATGCGGTGGTATTTATGGTGCATTAAAAATTGCAGCTGTGGCTAAAAAAGCCAATATTGATCTGATGTGGGGATGTATGGATGAAAGCATTATTAGCATTAGTGCGGCGTTACATGTTGCTTTTTCATCAAGACAAACACGCTATCTTGACTTAGATGGCAGTTTAGATTTAGCAAACGATATTGTTACAGGTGGGTTTCATTTGAAAAATGGCCTGATGTCGCCCTTAGATTTGCCTGGCTTAGGTCTGAAGAAAATATAAAGGTGTGAAATGTTTAATTCAAATTTTTTCAAAGTATATATCTTGCCTGGAATTACCTTCCAATCTATTGTCATTTCAGGTGGCTATTGTACGGGTCAAGAAATTGTTCAATACTTTCTAAATTTGGGGCCGCTCAATGGTTTTTATGGATTGTTGTTAACCACAGCCGTTTGGTCATTTGTGTGCGCTTTATGTTTTTTGCTAGCAAAACTCTATCACGCCTATGATTATAAAACTTTTTTTAAAGTGCTATTAGGAAAAGGATGGGTATTATTTGAAATTGCTTATCTTTATTTAGTCCTTATAGCTTTATCGGTAATAGCTGCCTCTGTGGGCAGTATGTTACAAGACTTATTAGGATTACCTTACATGGTAGGGCTAATTTTACCTTTTGTTTATATTACTATCATGGTATTTAGAGGCAGTAAATCTATTGAAAAGATGTTCTCATTATGGTCATTTTTGTTATATATTGTGTTTGTGACATTTGTAATATGCTGCTATCAAAACAGTAATCAACAATTAATGCCCACTACATTTTCTTTACCTAATGGTATGGGTTGGATAAAAAATGGCTTAACTTATGCTGCCTATAATTTAGGCTGTATACCAGCAATTTTATTTACCTTGCGTTATTTTAAAACAAATAAGCAAGCAATTATATCGGGAATATTAGCGGGACCATTTGCTAGCATTCCAGGTATTATGCTTTTTATGGCTTTATTAACTGAATATCCTGATATTCTTAATAAAACCGTACCTTCCACCTTCATGTTAGAACAGTTGGCTATACCCTTATTAACTATTGCCTTTTCCGTTATTCTTATTGGCACATTAATTGAAACGGGTGTAGGGTTGGTACATGCATTTAATGAGCGTCTTGCTATTACTAAAAATAAGAAGATTTTCATTGCTGTGCTTTTAATGGTAGCTTTTGGCTTGTCGCAATTTGGTTTGATCAATTTAATTGTTCAAGGATATGGTTTACTTACCTGGTTTATGTTGGGCGTGTTTATCATCCCATTGTTAACAGTTGGGGTAATGAAAATGAGGTCATAACATCTAACCAGTGTCGTTTCTTATGTAAGCGCTCAGTGTGGCGCTTTCGTTACTTGTTGCGGTTTTGAGACTTGCATAGATTTCAAATTAGAAACAAAACGCATAACCATGCCTGCATTCTCAGGTCCTAGCGCTAAAATTTGCGTATAAAATTCAATGATTACCTGAGCGCCAACATTCGCCGGAATTTGTTTAGGATTGGTAAATACGGATCTAACAACATCACCTCCAAATTTGTTGGCAAGGGTTGTCATAACGCCTTGTAATAAAGGCTCTGCTTGTTTGTCAGTGGGAGGGGCTGTGGGTGTTTTACTACTTGCTTCTATCACGTATCGTTTGGTATCAAGCAGATGATTTAACAGTGCTTGAAAATCTTTTTTCTCAAAGATGCTATTTAAATCAACCCCAATATCACTACTGCCATTTTCAAGTTTAATCACTCCTCGGGGATCAACCCCATTGAGGTGATGATAAAGCTCAAGCGTTGCTTTCAAGTAAAGCACAATATAATCATCTGGCGCATGACTTAAGCTCTGGTAAAATATCTTATTCACCATATTAGCAGAGTAGGCAGAAACTAAGTTAGGATCTTCTTTTTCCCTTAAGTTCTTTTTAACATCTTTTATATATTGGTTAAAAATATCAGGATTGGTTTGAGCAATAAGTGAAAACAATGGTTGCTTTTTGATCTCTCGTTCAAAATTCCAACCTAGATATTCAGGGTAAAAATAGGCATTAGAGATCCCAACAAAGACTGCTCCAATACCGAGGGCAACAATAAATCCTATTAAGCGTCCCGACTTGGTCTTCATAAAAAAAACGGGGATAGCACTTAGGGCTGCTGCTGCAATACCAATACAGACATTAAACAAGACCATTAAGCCAACTCCCTTTAGATTTAATATTTATACCCTAACATTGCCAAGAAGAATTATCTAGTCAGAATTGTCTTAGATTTAACCCGCTTTAAATCACTCTCAATTTGCCCTTTGTAACTCTTGGGCGTCTTAGGATTATCTAATGCTGTGTTATACCACTTAATCGCCATGGCTTTGTTATTGAAGCTATTTTCATATATATTCCCTAACTGATGCTGAGCAAAGAAATTTCCTTTTTGCGCCATTTCTTTTAATTGCTTGTTCATGCAAACATTAATGTCATGCTCTTCCTTTTTCTCAAAGCAGGGCTTTTGTGCACTGAAAACCTTATCGAGTTCATCCAACATCATAACAGCTTCTTTATCTTCTAGTAGTTCAGCCTTTCTTTTTTGTTTAGCGATAAATTCTTGCTCAGTAGCAATTTCAGCCATATCTTTCTTCATTCCTTCAGAGAGTGGTTTTTCAGCATTCTTATTGTTTTTATCACTTTCTTTTAGCTGTGCCTCAACTTTTTCAATGTCATTTAATAACCATTCTTTATATTTTATCGGTGTTTTAGGATTTTTTAAGGCGACGTTATACCATCTGATCGCCATTTCATTATTATCAGCTGAGGATTGATATATCTTTCCCATCATATCTTGCGCGACAAAATTCCCCGCATCGGCTAATTTTTTAACTGAATCATGTATGCAAATTCGAATCTCAATTTCTTCATTTTCTTTAAAACAACGCGATTTAGCTTCCAAGACAGGATCAAGCTCTCCCCATATCACTATACTTTCTTTGTCATTAGCTTCTTTTGATTGAGCATGCACTTGCTTTAACGCTTGTTGTTTTTCCTCAATCGCTTTTTGCTCTGCTTTTATCTCATCAGAGAGTTGCTTCTCGGGCGCCGCCAACACAAGAGAGGCTGAAAAAGTCGCCATACTTGCGATAACAATTGAGTCAGCGATTTTCATTGTAATTCCCCGTATTGGAACATTCAAAGCGGACAATATATTAAGTATAGTTAAGGACTTTGGGGAATAAAGAAATGCCACTTTTTCCCGAGAGGATAAGGAAAAAGCGGCATTTGGTGTCGAAAAGGTTGTGCTTTCACCCGAGAGGTTAAGGTAAAAGCACTTAAGATTACATTTTATCGAGACAATACATCTGGATCACAATAAGCATAAGCTGCAACAAACCCACCGATATATGTTAAACCGCCAAGTGCTGCATAACCTGCGATTTCATTCGTAGAATAATCGCTCCATCCAATGGTATTTCGCAATGTTAAACCAATAGCACTACCAACGGCATAAGGTATGGCGCTTTCTACTGCTGAGCTAACAACCTGTTTTAATGTTGGGCCATATGAACTGCCGCCTGAAACTTGATTCACTTCTTGATTGTTTAATTGTCTCATTTCTTCACCTGTTTGGTTATGTGTCTTACTTGTTGTCAATGTACCGCCTTTCGCCATTTAGCGCAATAACTATGTCAGCCGTTTAACTATATTTTGCTACCGTTCGTCGGAAATTTGCTACCTTTGGTCCACGATCTCAGCAATCTGAGGTTTTTTGAGAACAAATTCGGCTCTTCGAAGGGTTCTGTTTGCCTTAGATTAGGTGAGCAGGATAGAATGGTCATCGTTCAATTAACTACTTAATATATATGTTGTCTGAAGATATACCACCTCTACATTATCTCAATGTGATCCCTGACGATCTTGCTCAGAGCTTGACGAATCAAGCTTCTTGCGAAGTAAATGCTGTTCTTATTGGTAATGACATCAATTTAAAAGCACTAATGAATCGGGCATCACCACGTAAAGAAACAGTGATGATTCAACTTTCTGATAAAAGTTTGGCCATTATTTACCCTTATGGGGCCATTGTGTTCTTTAATGCCACTACCTCAGCGACTGTTGAATTAATTACTCGCTGCCAAAAATTTGTGACTCAACTCTTTTCGACACCTGAAACTGAACAATTTACTGTCATGATCAAGCCTGATCAGCCAGAAGGGATTATTCATAATAAAGTTTCTATCAAAAAGGTCACTAAAGAGCATTTAGAAATTATCGGTAATGCACTCTCCAAGAGTGTGATATTGGAATATCATGAAAACCGTATAGGCAGTTTGTTTGACAAAATTGAACCCATTGCCAAAAGCTTAAAAGATCGTGGCAAACTGGGATATCGTGCAAATGATCTCTTAAGGCATATTGGATCTAGCATATTAATGGTGCAAGAAATGGTCGGTAAAATTGAAGTTACCGAAAAACCATCATTACTCTGGGAGCATAGCGAACTCGAACCATTACACGCACAATTAGTAGAAGATTTAGAAATCTATGAACGTCAAAGTAGCCTTGAACGCAAAATTGGCTTAATTTCTAGCACTGCGCAAATTTCATTAGAAGTTCTTCAACAACATCATAGTCACCGCTTAGAACTTTACATTCTCATTTTAATTGCCATCGAAATCGTATTGCAGTTATACATTCATATTTTTTAATCTACAAAATTTACACTTAGTTACTTCTACGTGCCGTGGCTTGCCTGCCCTTCGAAGCCTCTGAGGCGTAGTAGGGTCCACGGCCTCCAGGTCATCACGAAAAGTTTGTGGATGCCGCGAACAAGTCGAGGGAAGTTGTGCACAGGGACTTTAGTTAAAAATCCAAATTTTATTTTTTGACTATTTTCAGGCCAAGAAACTATTGACTTTTTTAACTGTATGATTTTTATCACTTTTTTTCTTAAATAACCTGCTTGACCAACTTGAAGAAAAATCGTAGCTCCTAAGAAATATCATTTAACAACAATTCATCCACAAAGTTATCCACAAGTCGCGCAGCTTATAACGGTGCAAAAGATGGCAAAAATAATGGCGTATTTCCTACAGAAAAACGAGCAAAACATCCCTTCATAATAAGGATGCGCGCATTTTTACAGGGATCTCAAACACTTTTTCTATGTAGATATAACAGCTGTGGCCAATTAAAAGACTTGTCACCAACGGCAAGGAAGTTTCCCTGCACTAAGCTACCACTGCGATTATATTCCAAAGGCAATCCTTCCAAAGTAAAGATTGCCCCCCCAGCCTCCTCAAGCAAACAATGCCCCGCCGCATTATCCCATTCGCTGGTTGGACTCAAACGAAGCATCAGATCTACCTCACCACTAGCAAGACGTCCAAATTTACTCGCGCTTCCTTGATATTCCACCGTTGTCTCGCTCAACATGGAGAGCCAAGGTTGTAATGTCGATAAACTACAATGACGACTAACAATAAGTCGCAATGGTTTTGAGTGTGGCGTCTGGGTTAGGATCCGATGGCGAACGGATTCGTCACACAGATAAGCGCCACCTCCGCGCCAAGCAAGATATCCCAATTTTTGGGTTGGCACATAAATGATCCCAATAATAGGCTGATGGTGAGCTATTAAAGCAATATTAATTGAAAATTCATCATTGCGTGCTAAAAATTCACGAGTTCCATCAAGCGGATCAACACACCAATAACGTTTCCATGTTTGACGCATCTGATAGGGAATATCCTTGCCCTCTTCAGATAAAATTGGCGCCGGCCCTTGCTCGTCTAAATCAAACTGTTTTAATCCTTGATAAATAATCTCATGTGCTGCTTTATCTGCTGAGGTCAGCGGAGAGTTATCTGCTTTATACTCCAGTGTGAATACCTGCTGGGTATAGAATTCCATAATTTTCTCACCTGCTTTCACTGCAAGGGTATAGGCATATTCTGCCCAATCAGATAACTGTTTAGTCATAAGGATCCCTGGTTTTGGCTATGATAATCTTAGTAAAGCGAATTGTAGGCTTTCAACAAGAATTACTCCACCGTTAGGTTACTTAATAAATTTTACCCTATGAAAAAAGATGGCATGGATATAGAAAAAGTACGATTGGATAAATGGTTATGGGCTACACGTTTTTTTAAAACCAGAGAACTTGCTATCAAAGCCATTAAACAAGGCAAAGTCCTATTCAATGGACAAAAAGCGAATCCAAGCCGCGAACTTAGTATAGGCGTAATTTTAACCGTACCCTTTGGTGATGAACAAAAAATGGTAGTCGTGAAAGCACTACAAGCAAAACGACAGAGCGCAGCACTTGCACAAACATGCTATGTCGAAACTCCTGAAAGCATTGTACAAAGAGAAAAAAATGCCCAAGTGCGGCAAGATCAAAAATGGTTAAGAACCACTGCCCCCGTTGCTCCAAAACGTCCAGATAACGACGCAAGACGCAAAATGCGCAATCTAAAGCGCCAATCCGATGATGAATCCTAGCGCCAGCAGCTAAAAATGGTGTATATCTCTGGATGATTGCAATTCTAATAAAATCTTTAAGCCACCTATCTACTTTTACTACACCATTCTAGATTTACTCTAAATTGCCATGTTAGAATGCTTGCAAATATTTGAACCAATGCGCTGAAGAAGATGATATACACTCAATATTGCTGCGCAATTTAAATGAGGTATTCTCTATGATCAAAGGCGCAACAGTAGCAGAATTAACATCGAATCTCGAAGCCATAACTCTGAACAATACTGTCCAAAGCAAGGATACGACAATGCAAAGATCATCTCCCTCATTAGTTGAACATAATTTTTACGGACAGGGATTAGGAGTGCAGGATGTCCATAAAATTATTGATGCAGTCACTAATGCATCATTAGAAGATGAAATTATTCTTGATTTAAGCATGAATAATTTAGGGGATGCAGGATTACGTGCTATCGAAAAGTTGATATTAGATCCCAGAGTAAAAGAGATAAGACTCGATAGTAACCAAATTACGCCAGATGGGATAGAATTCCTATGTCATACACTAACGAAGAGAACATTACACTTACAAGCCCTGAGTCTAAGCGATAATAATGTTGGTGTTCAAGGTGCAAATGCTATTTCCAATTTGCTCCTAATGAATTACCCCCTCACCGCTTTAGATTTATCGGGTTGCCAAATTAAGCCTGAAGGAATAGAAAGTCTATCTCTTGGCCTAAAAAATAACCCATTTCTTTCCCATCTCAATTTATCTAGCAATGAAGTAACAACGGCCTGCGCCGCTATAGCACAAATGTTAGTAACCAATAAATGCTTGCAAGAATTGCAATTAGTCGCATGCGAATTAGACCCTGCTAAAGCCTCTCTGATTGGCGTTGCTTTAGGGTTAAATAGTTCCTTAAAGTCTTTAAATATTGAAGGCAATCCACTAGATGCTCCATTTGCTTCCCAATTTGCAAGTGACATCAATCAAAATGTCACTTTAAACGAATATTTTGGCCCCGATACCCCAGAAGGTAGCATTCAAACCTTGTGTGATCGTAACCAAAGCATTCCTTGTAATACGCGCTGGTCAGTGACCTATGATAAAGATGCCTCATTAACGACCAAGCAACAGCAACTGATTCTCGATACCGAACTAAAACCCTCTTCAACACTTCTTTTTAGAACGACACAAGACGCACTTAGAAAAGGAACCCTAACAACTGCGAAATTAAGTACTATCACCGAAAGAGTTTTTGACGCGTCCTTTGCAGAAGCTTGTCTTACAGATAGAAAAACCAGACAAACGGGAACAAAGTATAAATGATAGGTAACCCACCAATTAAAATTAAAGATCCCCACCAAATACGTTTTATACATCAAACGATATCGCCTACACTTTCCAAACCAAAGCCAGGAGAAATTCGTACTCCACATTTGGATGCGATTGCACGTGAAATTGAGAATGGCGTTCAAAGTATGCTGGCATTTCCTCCCATTGAAATTTTTAGCATTCGCGACCCACTGACGAATGAGAAAGCCTATTTTTCTTTAAACAATCGGAAACTCTATTTGGCAAAAAAATCCCATTCTGTTGGAATCAAAACCGTTAAAGCCACTTTTGCCCAAATCCTAGAATCAACCTGGAAAATGACGAGCATGAGTGATGGTTTAGCTTTTCCGAACCCCACTCAAGAAGGTAATAAAGAATGTAAACCCACGGGTTTATTGCTTCAATTTAGGGAATTTTTGAGTATTCGAAATCAAGTCTATCCTTTGAATATGAAAAAAGATGATGACCAGACAGTTGCTCAGCGAATTTTTAGAGAAGCACAAGAAACCTTCCATTTAAAATGCCATCCTTAACCTTTCCATTTGTCTGCATTGGATGACCGCTCATCTAGCAGCCAAAAAATACTAAAATTTACTAACATAATTAAACTGAATTTATTTCGCCGTTTATCGGCACTTTTATTGCCCTCATCTTGTTTCGATTAAATCATCATTTCCCATGTGCTAAATTATTTTTATAACTATTTTTAGCTTTGTCTCTTTGAGGGAAATATCATGCAAAATTTTGGGCCACAGCCACAGCCACAGCAACAGCCGAGACGCACTATCCAAGTGCAAGATCCAACTCCCATTCTTTGGTTACATCAAACTGTCTCACCAAAGTTTTCTCAAGGCGCTAAACCAGGACAACCTGGCGAAAAAATAGAGCGCGTGGCTGCTCAGCTTGAAAAAAAACCAGAAATGGCACTTGACTTTCCACCATTACAAGTGTTCACCTTGACTGACCCAGATGATCATGAGACACATATTTATTCATTAAGTAATCGTCGATTACTCGCTTTTAAAACCGCCGGGATAAAACAAGCGAAAGTGCAACCGACTAAATTCAGAGACGTTATGACATCATTATGGAAAATGACCAGCAAAGATGGCGGGTATTCCTTTCCCAAAGCAACGATGATGGATAAGCAAAATGATTGCGAACCAGATACTTACACTACGCTTGGTAAATTTAAAAGAGAAATGCAACAATTAATTGCCGTTCATACTGCGCATTGTGTGGCAAATAATATCGTTGGAGAAGCAAGAGAAGATTATATTAAAGCACAATTAAAACAGGTTGCTCGTCAACGGTTTCAATTCTCATAATCTGACAACACGCTCTATTCGTAGAGCGTGTTTATTTTATCCCAAAAACTTTCAAGAAAAACTCACGCTGCTTTTCAAGTGCCGTTATGCGATTCTCCGCTTTCCTAAAACCATGCTGTTCGCCTTTAAATAACCAATACTCCGTCAAAACACCTTTATCTTGCAAAGCTTTAACCATCATCTCAGCTTGATTGGGAAGCACAATTTTATCTTCATCTCCTTGAAAGAAAATCACTGGCGATTTCAGCTTATCCAGGTGATAAACCGGTGAACGCTCATCATAAAGTGCCTTCTCTTGCGGATAGGGTCCAATCAAATTATCTAAATAGCGTGATTCAAATTTATGCGTATCTGTCGCAAGTGCTGCTAATTCGCTCACCCCATAGTGACTTGCTCCCACATGAAAAGTGTCGGTAAAAGCCAATGCGGCAAGTGTTGTAAAACCACCAGCACTGCCACCGGTGATGGCTAATTTGTCCTTATCAACCAATCCTTTGTCAACTAAATAAAGAGCCGCTCTTGCACAGTCTTGCACATCATATATGCCCCAGTGTTGATATAAGCTTTGGCGATATTGTCTACCATACCCCGTACTACCGGCATAATTAACATCAACGACAGCAAACCCTCGACTTGTCCAATACTGAATATCAAAATTTAAATTACAACCACAATTAGCTGTTGGTCCACCATGACTTTTCACAATCAACGGTGGTTTAGTGCCTGATTTTCCACGATACCCTTTATTTTTTGGGGCGTAATAATAAGCATGTGAAATACGATCCCCGCTGTTGTAAGTGATGTGTTCAGGAACGCTGAGATAATCAGCACTTATTTTAATATCAGAATTTTCTCTTAAAACGATGAATTGTCCTTTTGAAAACAACACTATGGCAGTTGGTTTATCAGGAGAGCCTGCAATAAACGCCATTGTATTTCCACTTGTGCGCAATTGAGAAAAACTTTTGTAAGGCAGTTCTATTTCAGTGAGCTTGCCATCGAATCTAAACAAACGGTTTTTACCATTTTTAAAGAAAGTACATACAATAGCATTTTGGTAAAATCCCCACGTTGAGGCACCGAAGTTCCATAATGGCTGACCAATTTCACTCTCTACAGGGAACAATCTTTCAAGTTTTTCACCATGAACTTGATATAAATTCCACCAATTGGTTTTATCACTGACAACAACTAAATTATTTTTCGGATCCCAAAGTGGTTCAAAAAATGCTTGTTGCTTAAATTCTTTATCAATTTGCTTTTTGTTTGATAAACCTTGTGCATTGATATCCGCGATCCAAAGTTGCGTATTATCCCAAGGCATATTGGGATGATCCCAACTGATCCAGGCAATTTTTGAATAATCGTTACTTAAAGCAGGAGAAGAATAAAAGTCATGACCACCAGCAAGCTCTTTGACTTCGCCGGTGTGCGGATCAATTAAAGCTAGAAAATTTTTTGCTTCTTTATCTTTGACCAAATGAGACTCTGCAATCGCAATAATACCAATTGGAGTGACTTTGATATCGGCAAAACGCATTCCCTCAGGTGTAATGGGTTCGGGTTTGTGGTTTGGCTCTAAACGGTATAAACGTTGATCTTGATAATTACTAAAATACAAAATACCTTTATAAACCGTAAACGACGCGCCCCCATATTCATGAACGCGCGTGCGCGCGTTAAACCCCTGCGGCAACACATCTTCAGCATGACCATTAACATATTTAACGATTTGATAACGCCCCCCTTCTAATGGCCGCATTTCAGACCAGTAAATCGTCTCGTTATCAATGGCGACATCTTGGAAGGCAACAATGGCTGAGGAGGCTTTTTCTGCAGTGATGGGAGAATCCCATGTGCCATAGGGGGCTTCAATCATGTGGCTAGTCCTTTAGGGTAACATGATTAGTATATTAGCGTGGTTAAATGAAAAGAGTAAGAGGTGGATTGTCATGCCAAGAGGAGTCCTGGCATGACAAAATTGAATTACGGATTAAAACCTACACCCGCAGCTGGATCCACTGGTGGTTGTTGAGGAACAGGAACAGGAATCGGAGCAGGGGCTGCTACTGGCGCAAATCTGAGAAGCCGAGCAGGATCGAGCAAAACTTGTTGGCCGCCCCCAGCAATAGGCGTTGTAATAGGCGCATTGTCAGGCAATATTGGCGTCACATAACCAGAACCGTTAGGCCCAATGACATCGTATCTATTCGCTGGTGGAATCTTATTATATAAAGTGCTATTAACACTCATGTAATAATCTTGGAGTACTGGGACATCTGCCGATGTTGCTGTTCCCATTGTCACTTCTTTATTGCCAACGGGACCTTTGATAATGGTTCTTAAATAATTTTTTAAGTTTGTCGCCCGTGGTTCTTTTTTCCATAATTCATTGAAATAATAAATTCCTTCACGCACCAAAATGTCCGGCAAGCTCAAGATCCGATAACCTGTTTTATCATCGCCTGCTAATTCATTTTCATCAATCCAATCCGTAAAAAGCTTAATCACCCCTTTCATATAACCATTATAGGGGGTGCGTTTATATAAATTCTGATCCGCTTTTAATTCCGCACCTGTCTCAACCGTTTCAAGGGTATTACAGACTTTTTTATCAATCGCATTCATTAAATCGATACCACGACCACAATCAACAACATGCTTTGATGCTTCATATTCATAAGATCGATTGAGCGAACGTTCCAATAATAAAATAAATTGAACAGGACCTGTTAATATGCCAAGCACTCGATATAAGAAAAACTCTGAATTATTCAGGTTTTGCAAGGTGTTAGCTAAAGACGCCCCCATCCCCACCACCGTGCGAGAAAAACCGCGTCTTAAATATATTTTTACGAGCTCCATTTCAATCAGCGCAGCAAGCTGACGTTGATCTAAATTATTTCTTCGATAGTCAAAACAACCTGAAGAGAAAAAGATCCCTGCTTTGCCTGGATTTCGCCCCTCTGAACTCACTTCAATATCAACCTTGGCATAGGTCAACAATCTTGGCATTGGTATATCTTGATGTTTTACGCCATAGAGTTTTCTAAAATGTTCATTCACTTCAATACGAACATGGTCTACTAATTTAGTTAAACTTGTAGGATTGACTTTTTTACTAAAGACAAAAGGAGCACGTGCTTCACGCGTACTCAGCATCGCTGTGTTAATTTCACGGCTAAACCAATAATTAACAACTGCAAGCCCAAGCACACCGAGTATCGTTTCTCCCAAGATCGGCAGATACGATGACGCACCAGCCATTGCTCCAGCCCAAAGCCCTGTCCACAACCAAGCCCCTGCCGATATCGCTATTGCAACTATCAACAGTGCCAATATCGTTTTAAGAGGAGGCAAAAGACCTCCCAACTTGGTAGAACGCGGCGTACTAATAGCAGCTAAGTTTGCAAAATTGAAATCATTCAACATTTCGCACCCCAATGTCGTTTTATAGTTTATAGACTAACACGCAACCAATTGTAATTTTACTTTTGATTCCGTATTGCTTCATGAGGGGAATCCTCTCCCGTTGAAAAACGCGCCAATAACGCTAACACTTTTTCAGGAGCAATTCCTTGCTGGTGAGCATGTTTTGTTAGAACATTGTGCAATCCGTTTGCGAAGAGAAACTGAAAACTTGACGTTAAACGTGAATTGACAGCCGTTTGGGGATCGTTACGTTCTTGTAACCAGACTCCCCACATTGCATCTTCCCGTGATCCATTTATTTGTACACCAAGATTAGTCATTTCCACTATGTTGCCACTTGGCATTTGCGTAAGATAAGTTGCGCCAATATTTTCTCGAGGAAATGACCCATTTGGAAAATGATTAACGTCTATAGGAAATTCTACTACTTGTTTAGGATATTGTTGTTTTAAAGCTTCAAAAATTGCTATTTGATCTTGGGTTCGGCCTGATTTACCTTCTCGCAAATTGGATTGGTAAGCAACAACCAAGAGACCTCCTTTAGCTAAATATTCGCGCATAATTTTTGCGCGAGCCAGTGCAGTGTTTTGGATTTCACTTGAAACTAAAGTTTTGCTTACTTCATCGTTTGTCACAAGAGGTGTTGCGATTAATGGTGTATGAATGATCCACAACGTAGAACCTAAGGGGATCTGCGAAAAAGAGTTGATCATTTGTTGTTCTAGATGAGCTTGAATTTGTCCAAAAATAGGTCGCATGGTTTTATCTGTGCCTTGATGCACACTATAACCCTTGGATATGATTTCTTGCCAAATCTGCTGCGCTTGAATGTCTTGCTTATTATCTAATTGAATAGGTAAGACAGGATGCAATTGGGGAATGAAAGAAGTATCTACACGACTTCTTGCTAGAGCTGGAAAACTCGAGAAAACAACGAAAATACCCACAATAATAGGTAAAATTCTAAGAGAAGAACGCATGAGAACGCCTTTCTTATCTACCTTCTAAGGTGGCAAAGTATATCACAATGAAAAATAAATCGCAGCATTTACCTGGGACCCTTTTTAGACACAAAAAAACAAATTAGGCCCCACAATGCGCCCGATGACGAAACCACCATAAGCACCCATGAACGACGAAGCGACTTTCACACCTAACCAGCTCACACTACTCGCCATATAGTATCCCGCCAAGCCACCGCTTATAGACAGGATAGCAGCGCCAAATAAAGCACCCAAGAATTGTTGCTGGTATTCAAATTCTTGATGTTTTATCAGCTCTTCCTTATTTGCTGCATGCACAAATAAACATTCTGATAAATTTAATTCTCTCATTTAACCTGCCTAACAATATGATTATAAAAAGCGATTAATTCTTCATCTTGCTCTACACTCTTTTTTGCAAGAGTTAAT
The DNA here is from genome assembly GCA_963829835.1 of uncultured Pseudomonadota bacterium. GTDB lineage: Bacteria > Pseudomonadota > Gammaproteobacteria > Berkiellales > Berkiellaceae > Berkiella. The sequence continues at coordinate 1,201,540 of CAWHKC010000004.1, read as the reverse complement.
GTCATCACTTTTATCGGAGATATCATTTCTTGCAAACACGCTTTTGTTTCATTCAATGACACATTACTTTCTGGTGTTTCATTAACAAGCACAGCCATAATTTCTAACCCTTTGCTCTTTAATACTGCAATCGCTGTCAAAGTATGACTTAATGTTCCTAAATAAGAGCCTGTTACAAGGATACAAGGACAATGAAGTTGTTCTAGCCAATCCAATACCGTAAATCGTTGACCAATAGGTGCCATGACGCCACCAACACCTTCCATCAGATGAATTTGTTGGGCTTTTTTTGCATCTGCAAAATTTTTCTGACAATACTGATTCAATTGTTTTTGATCAATAATTTTACCTTCTTTCTGAGCCGCCATACTAGGAGTAAGCGGGAGCGTGTAACGCCACGGAGAACACGCTGCAATATTTTCTTGTGTGACAGATTTTTGCTGCGCTTGCAGCAATATCCCTGTATCAGTACGTTGGATGTCTTGATCTGCTTGTGGCCAACCAGAAATAATAGGCTTACTGGCCGTTAAACATTTTTCTAACAACCGATCTAGCTGCAACAGCCTTTGCGTTAGATACGTTTTCCCGATCCCAGTACCCGTGCCAGTGATGAATAATCCACTCATAGTTATGTTATTATGACGCCCAATCAAAAACGACGATGGTAATCAACCATGACTCAAAATGCTACTGTCTGGTTACCCTATGCACAAATGCAAACGGCTCTAAAGCCTTTAGAAGTCGTGCGCACGCAAGGATCAACCTTAATGCTTGCCGATGGTAGGCAAATAATTGATGGCGTTGCCTCATGGTGGACAGCCTGCCATGGTTACAATCATCCACATATCGTGAGTGCTATCCAAGAACAAGTGGCTATTTTGCCACATGTAATGTTAGGGGGGCTGTGTCACCCGCAAGCTCAAACCTTGGCGACGCGTTTATCCAAGCTACTCCCAGGCAATTTAAATCATGTCTTCTATAGTGAATCAGGATCTGTCGCTGTCGAAATTGCAATGAAAATGGCTTTGCAATATTGGAAACACCAGCAAGAAAATCAACGCCTGAAATTTATTTCTTTTGAACACGGTTATCATGGAGATACTTTTTTTACGATGTCGGTTTGCGACCCTATTGAGGGTATGCATAAACTCTTTCATGATATATTACCAGCGCAGCATATTCTCAAACTCCCTGCAACAGATGACTTACTCATAGAGTTTGAAAGTTGGTTATCCAAACACTCTTCTACCGTCGCTGGTTTGTTAATAGAACCGTTAGTACAAGGCGCAGGGGGTATGAAAATGCACTCTGCGCAGATATTAAACGCCATCTGCACGCTTTGCCAACGTTATGGTGTCTTGGTCATTGTAGATGAAATATTTACCGGCTTTGGCCGTACGGGCTCCCTTTTTGCCATCGAACAAGCAAGTTGTGTCCCAGATATTATTTGTTTATCTAAAGCACTCACTGGCGGAACTTTACCCCTGGCAGCAACCATTGCTAATGATAAAATTTATAATGCTTTTCTTGATAATGACCCTGAAAGAGCCCTTATGCATGGTACTACTTTTATGGGGAATGCGATTGCCTGTGCGGCTGCCAATGCTTCTTTAGATTTATTTGAAAATGAATCCAGATTAGTCCAAGTGGCTGATCTGGAAGGATTCCTTAAGGACGAACTCCTGCCATTAATTAACATCGAAGGAGTCAAAGATATTCGAGTCAAAGGAGCTATTGGAGTGGTACAACTGGAACGCCCTTTAGGGGAAGAAGTCAATTGGTTTAAGCAACAATTTATTCAAGATGGTGTTTGGTGTCGCCCTTTTGGGGATATAATCTATACCACACCTGCGTTTACAATAGATAAAGAGTCTCTTTTGAAAATTACCGGCTCTATGGCCAAACAGATAAAACAATGGTCTCATACTTATTATGCTAAATAGCCGATTTTGCAATTTTGGCTTTTTCTTTTATGCTTACCAATTTTTATATCAGGATTACCTTACCCGTATAGGAAACGATTAACTATGCTCCCAATTGAAGAGCGCATTGCCCAAGACATCTCTGCAACACCTGACCAAGTAAAGGCAGCTATCCAGCTTTTGGATGAGGGATCAACCGTCCCTTTTATTGCCCGTTACCGAAAAGAAGCAACCAGAGGTCTTGATGATATTCAGCTGCGGGTATTACAAGAACGGCTCATTTATATCCGTGAGCTCGAAGAACGACGAAGCACCATTTTAAATAGCATTAAAGAACAAAATAAACTCACCCCCGAATTAGAAGCAGACATTCTGCAAGCAGACACTAAAATACGATTAGAAGATCTTTATCGACCCTATAAACCCAAACGTCGTACTAAAGGGCAAATTGCAATTGAGGCAGGATTACAACCTCTTAGCGATTCCCTTTTACAAGATCCTACGCTTGTTCCTGAAGCCGAAGCTGAAAAATTTATCGATGCTGAGAAAGGCGTACCAGATATCAAAGCTGCCTTAGAAGGTGCTCGTTATATATTAATGGAACGGTTTGCTGAAGATCCTGAGCTGATGGGCAAAATTCGAAGCTTTTTGCAAGAAAATTGCCATATTCAAAGTAAAGTTGTTGCAGAAAAAGCTACCGAGGCTCAAAAATTTCAAGATTATTTTGATCACACTGAACTCTGGAAAAAAGTACCATCACATCGCTGTCTTGCAATGTTAAGAGGTCGTAAAGAAGGCTTTTTACAACTTTCATTAATACTACCATCAGAAATTGAAAATCCTGATGCAAGTCCTGTCGTACCAATGATTGCTCAACATTTTCAGATCCAATCTTTATCTCGTAAAGCTGATGCTTGGTTACAGGAAGTTGTGCGCTGGACATGGCGTATTAAAATTCAGCCTCATCTTGAAACAGAATTACTGGGATTACTGCGAGAAGAAGCTGAAGAAGAAGCTATTTCTGTTTTCAAGAGCAATTTGCATGATTTATTAATGGCACCTCCGGCTGGTCATATGACAACTATTGGACTTGATCCTGGATTACGAACGGGTGTGAAAGTTGCCGTGGTTGATCCTACAGGTAAATTACTTGCCACGGATACGATTTATCCTCATCAGCCTCATAACAAATGGAAAGAATCATTAGCTTCATTGCAACACCTCGTCAAAACCCATGATATTAAACTGGTGAGTATCGGCAATGGTACTGCTTCCAGAGAAACCGAAAAATTGGTTGAAGATTTGATGAAACTGCATCCTGATTTCAAATTAACCAAAGTGGTTACTTCTGAAGCAGGCGCTTCTGTTTATTCTGCTTCTGAATTAGCAAGCAATGAGTTTCCCAATTTGGATGTTTCCCTAAGAGGAGCGGTCTCCATTGCTAGACGGGTTCAAGATCCGCTGGCAGAATTAGTGAAGATTGAACCCAAATCTATCGGTGTTGGCCAATACCAGCATGATGTTAATCAAACAAAATTAGCCCGTACGCTCGATACGGTTGTTGAAGACGCGGTGAATGCCGTTGGGGTTGATGTCAATACCGCTTCTGGTCCTTTACTCACGCATGTTGCCGGATTAAACCAACAGATTGCGAATAATATCATTGAATATCGCGAGCAAAACGGGCCTTTTCAAAGTCGACCACAATTGAAAAAGGTATCCAGACTTGGTGAAAAAGCCTTTGAACAAGCGGCAGGATTTTTAAGAATCATGAAGGGAGAAAATCCATTGGATGCCTCTTGCGTCCATCCGGAAGCTTATCCTGTGGTTGAAAACATTTTAGCAAAATCATCCCGAAGCATTTCTGATGTGATAGGTAACAGTGCTTTTTTACATTCTTTAGATGCAAAAGAATTTGTCACGGATAAATTTGGTTTACCCACCATTAAAGACATCCTCAAAGAATTGGAAAAACCAGGTCGCGATCCACGGGCAAGTTTTCAAACAGCTCAATTTAAAGAAGGTGTCGAATCTTTAAAAGATTTAAAGCAAGACATGATTTTGGAAGGCATTGTAACCAATGTTGCCAACTTTGGCGCCTTTGTTGATATAGGCGTGCATCAAGATGGATTAGTGCATATTTCACAACTCTCAAATGAATTCGTGAAAGATCCCCGCAATGTCGTTAAAACCGGGCAAATTGTCAAAGTAAAAGTGCTTGAAGTAGATGCGCAACGAAAACGCATTAGTTTATCGATGTGTTTGGAAAAATTTGCTGAGAGGTCCCCTAAGAGCGCACCCAGGGAACAAAGAGAACAACCTGGTGCAAAATATTCGCACAACAAAAGCAATACCTATAGTGGACATAAACAAAAATCTGCTCCCAAGGAACAACAAACCGGTTCTTTAGGATTGTTGTTAGAGGCGGCTCTTAAAGGGAAGAAATGACAGATAAGCAAATGATTTACCAAGTGGCGCTGGATGTTCCCCTGCGCCGCTTGTTTGATTATTTGCCTCTTAATGACACGTTGCTTGCAAGGGGTACGCGCGTTAAAGTACCCTTTGGTCGCCAACATCGCATTGGGATTGTGATGGGGCAAATCGAAAAGTCCACTATCCCCATTGAACAATTAAAAGTCATTAGCGAAATATGTGAAACCGAACCTTTATTTCCATCTACACTTTGCGACTTTATTGAAATAACTTCCCGCTATTATCATCACCCGATAGGTGAAGTGACCTTCACTGGGATCCCAGCTGGGATCCGACTTGGTAAATCGATTGATAAATTTAAGGAATCACCACACTCCCCTGTCATCGAGAAGGATGGATTAACCTTAAATGCCGATCAACAATCAGCGCTTGATGCTATTTTATTAAAAAAAGATGAATTTCAGCCATTTTTGCTAGAAGGCATTACCGGCAGCGGCAAAACGGAAGTTTATTTACAAGCTGCATCTCAAATGTTGCAAGAACAAAAACAGGTGCTCATCTTAGTACCTGAAATTTCACTCACCCCTCAAACGCATGCCAGATTTGTTGCCAGATTTGGGGAAAGTGTTGTTTGTTTTCATTCACGTATGACGCCCTCTCAACGTTTTGAAGCGTGGATGAAAGTGCGTAATGCAACAGCAAGTATCGTAATCGGGACGCGTTCGGCCATCTTTTTACCATTTGCCAAATTAGGTTTATTGGTTATTGATGAGGAGCATGATCCTTCTTTCAAGCAGCAAGAAGGCTTTCGCTATTCTGCACGAGATCTGGGTGTATTAAGAGCTAAAATGCTTAGCTGCCCTATCATCCTTGGCTCAGCAACACCCGCTTTTGAAACAATTCATAATGCCAAAAGCGGTAAATATCATTGGTTACATTTATCAACCAGAGCAACTAAAGCGCATTTACCAGATATGACACTAATGGATGTACGCCATAATAAACTACAAGCAGGTTTAAGTGCCGCTTTATTAAAAAATATAGAAGACTCCCTTACTGCTGGTCAACAAGTATTGTTGTTTATTAATCGTCGCGGCTATGCCCCTACTTTTATGTGTTATGCCTGCGGTTGGCTTGCGCAATGTGAACGTTGTGATGCAAGGCTTACATACCATCATAAAAATCATACGTTGATATGCCATCATTGCTTACATCATCGCAAAATTCCGAGCAGTTGTCCTGATTGCCAAACTAAAGATCTTCATCCGGTTGGACAGGGCACAGAACGACTAGAAGATTTTTTACAAGAACGATTCCCTAATGTCGCCATGGCAAGAATAGACAGCGACTCCACTCGCAAAAAAGGCAGCTTGGAATCATTGCTTGGCAAAGCACAAAATAAAGAAGCTCAATTATTAATTGGCACACAAATGCTTGCCAAAGGGCATCACTTTCCTCACCTGAATATGGTGGCAATTGTAGATGCCGATGGCGGTTTATTTAGTGTCGATTTTCGTGCTGTTGAGCGAATGGCGCAATTATTAATCCAAGTGGCAGGACGTGCAGGACGGGTTCATGAAGCAGGTAAAGTCATCATCCAGACCTTTCACCCCGATCATCCTTTGCTACAACATATTTTACATCAAGATTATCCGCAATTGGCAAAGGGATTATTAGAAGAGCGTGAAAAAAGCCAACTGCCTCCCTTTTCACATCTTGCGCTCATTCGCGCTCATGGCACCAATCCTCACATCCCAGAAGCCCTTTTAAAAGAGCTGCAAATGGCCTCTCAACATATTCCCAATAGCAAGGTCAGCATTTTAGGCCCGGTTCCTGCACCGATGTTAAAACGCCAAGGACAGTTTCGTTATCAGTTATTAGTGCAGGCAGCCGATCGTAAACCCCTGCACCATATGCTCACCTTTTTAACTTCAATCCTAGAAACTTCAAAACTGGGCAAAAAAGCCCGTTGGTCACTAGATGTAGATCCTATAGAAATGTTTTAATGTCCTTGATGTTTATAGTAAGCAGCATATTGATCGAGCAACTGGCGTATCATTTTTTGATAATTTGTATGATTTTCTTCAGCTTTATCTTTAAAAAAATCAATACTTTCTTTAGTTAAAGATATCGTAATTTTAACTGTTTCTTCTTTTAGGGCTAATTCTTCTGGACTAGGTAGAAAATCAGCTACAATCTTGATTTTACCAATAGGTTCATCGCTATATTTAACTTTTCGCTTTTTCATAAATCTTTTTCCCTTTTCGCCAGTAACCGGCACCAATTATTCGTATCTTAGCCCCTCTATAAGTAAATCTAACTGTCATAATAGCTTTCTCTACTTTTCCAAAACAGTAATAGCGTTGCTCAGAATGACCGTGTTCTAAATCTTCTGCAATGACTCTTCCTGGGTCTAAAAATGCTTGTTGCGCTTCATAGAATGACACTCCATGCTTCTGACGATTGATGGAGTCTTTTTTATCATCCCATTCGAAGTTAGATTCTTCCATAATTAAAATTTAGCAAAAACACATATAAATGTCAATATAATTATATGTATGATTATATGGGTTTTATTTTGCGTTGATTTATTGTAAATACACGATTTAACTTAATACCGATCATCCTTGAAAAACAACCATAAATCTTACTTTGATTTGAGCATTGATCCTTATCGAAAGGCCATTACAAAGCCATCCTAAATCATCTTTTGGTGCAGTAAGGTTAAATTGCTTGCAATATAATTGGTTGATTAAATTGAGGAGGCAAATTCCCTTTTTTAGCATAATCATACATCGCCACATTTAACACAGCGTAGGTCATATTGGTTATCAGTGACAAAATAATCATACCTAATATTAAGATGCTAAAACTAATTCCAATAAGGATAAAAGGAAGAATACTACCAGAAAACCCCGTTATAACGGCAGAAAATATGCCGATAACAAAAGTGATAAAAAGCACAATTGCGAACATGAAGTAGAGAGTACTGATATAAACTTTTGCACCTATTTGTTCAGGTAGTTTTTCTTTTACTAACTTCGCAGAATCTTTTATTATCTCTTTTATATTCTTATTTCGTTCAAATGCTATCATTGGAATAACAAAATAAGTTGCCACTCCCCACGTTAACCCTAACAAGCCTTTAAAAATAGAGCCAAAAAAGGAAAATTGCTCACCCACGGGTTTGAAAATATAAGCAATGAGATTACCTATGACAAAGCTTACACAAGCCCAACTGAATATGAGTTTGAATTTTGAGAGTGCAAATTGGATCGCTATATAAAAAGAAGTGGGTTTATTTTCGAAATGTAAACGAATGGCACCAAACAAGGCAACATTAAAAAAGATGGATAAAAATTGAAAAATAAAAAATTGAATAAAGCCACCTATAATTAATACACCTGCAAATTGTTTTGAGTCCATCATTTGAGCAAGTGATTCAAAATCCCCAGCGTAAAGATAAGAAAAACCAAAAAAGGCAGCCAAGGAAACGAGAGTGCAAAAAAAGGAACAAATCATTAAGAAATAGAGTCCGTTGACAGAAGAAGCTACGTTAAAACTTTCTTTTACTAATTGAATGCCAACCTTAAGTTTGCTTTTTGACTTCATATTGCCCTCAAATAAATGACATATTGGAAATTATAATATTTGCTGATTTTATCTGTATTTTTTTCATTCCGTCTATTGCGCTTACACCCATATACCAGGCTATCTATCCTCATCGCCTTGAGAATTCTATACTTCAAGGTCCAAGCGGGTGTGAACCTCTTCAAAATGTTCTAGAATGTTCGCATGTCATTTACAGCATCCACAATAAGTTATTTGAATAAAAAATATGACGAAAGATTACGCAAAAAGACGTCGCGTCCAACCCAGCGCCACTCGAAGATTCAACCCGAATAAAGCGCAAAACAATTCTGCATTAATGCCTGCGTGGTCTTGGACAATCCTGGGTTTGTTGCTAGGCGTTGGTTTATCGGCAATAATGTATTGGAAATTACACAGCAATCCGGCCCCAATCCAAACGGCAAAAATTGAAATTCAAGAAGAACTCCCACCGACAACAAAGACCACGCAAAAACGCAAAGCTGGGTCAAAACCAAAAAACCCAACCCTCGCACAAGACTCCAAAAGTAGTTCACGTTTTGATTTTTATACTGTTTTGCCAAGCACGGATCCCACAGGTGCAGATATCAGTGAAGCCAGTATCGCCTCAAATACGCTTGAGTTAGCATTACAAAAACCATTAGAAACTGCCGTAGCGCCTCAGGATTTGCCAACCATTATCGATGATGAACCAAATTTACCAGTAGCTAAAATAAATCCTGAGCCTGTTGTCGCTGAAAAAACGCAAGCCACACCTTTGTCTTATATTATCCAAGCAGGATCTTTTCATCGGCTACAACAAGCAGAAGAATTAAAAGCACAATTAGCCTTTTCCGGCTTCGAAGCAAGTATTCAAACTTTTAAAATGGGCGCAAAAGATACCAGGTACCGCGTCTTGATCGGCCCTTTTGCCAGTAAAGACCAAGCTTACTCACAACAACATCAGCTAGAACAGTTACAACCATTACATAGTGTGGTGTTGAAAATCGGGGTATAATGTTACCCCTCAAACACTCTTAAGGAGTTTACCTTGGATCAATTCAGAGGAACTACAATTGTCGTAGTCAGACGCGACGATAAAGTAGCTTTAGGTGGTGATGGTCAAGTTTCTTTTGGTAACACCGTTTTAAAGGGCAATGCCAAAAAAGTACGACGCTTGTTTAACAATCAAGTAATCGCTGGTTTTGCCGGTGGTACTGCCGATGCTTTCACTTTGTTTGAACGTTTTGAAGGCAAATTAGAAATGTATCAGGGACATCTGGTCCGAGCTGCAGTTGAGCTGGCTAAAGATTGGCGCCAAGACAAAATTTTAAGACGTCTTGAAGCGATGTTGGCAGTAGCAGACAAAGATGCTTCTTTAATTATTACCGGAAACGGCGATGTCATAGAACCTGAGAAAGGCATCATTGCTATAGGTTCAGGCGGACCCTTTGCGCAATCAGCAGCAACAGCATTACTTGAGAACACCACTATGGAAGCTTATAACATTGTAGAAGCTTCATTAAAAATTGCTGCAGATATCTGCGTTTATACCAATCACCATATCACTATAGAAGAATTAAGCAAAACAGCTTAAAGAGAGATTTAAATGAGTACCTCTGTCATGACTCCGCGTGAAATTGTTCACGAATTAGATAAACATATTGTTGGCCAATCTGCCGCTAAGCGTGCCGTTGCGATTGCCCTTCGTAATCGTTATCGTCGTATGAAAGTTGATATCAGTTTACGAAATGAAATTACGCCCAAAAATATTTTAATGATTGGACCTACTGGTGTTGGCAAAACAGAAATCGCCAGACGTCTTGCCAAATTAGCGAAGGCCCCTTTTATTAAAGTTGAAGCAACTAAATTCACTGAAGTGGGTTATGTCGGGCGTGATGTTGAATCGATGATCCGAGATTTAGCCGATATCTCTTATAAAATGACGCGTGAAGAAGCTGTGCTCAAAGTTAAAGAAAGAGCAGAATTGGCAGCACTTGAACGTATTTTGGATGTTCTTATCCCAAAACCTGGTTTTAAATTCGCCCCTCCCGAAGAAGCTGTTTCAGACAATAGTGCCGCAAGAGATGCCTTTAGAGACAAACTACTGGCTGGCAAGCTGGATGAGCAAGAAATTGAACTTGAAGTGTCTATTCCTTCCATGGGCGTTGAAATTATGGCTCCTCCTGGTATGGAAGAAATGACCAATCAATTGCAAGGCATGTTTCAAAATCTCTCCGGCAGTAAAACTAAAACGCGAAAAATGCGTGTGAAAGAAGCTTTAAAAATTGTTAGCGAAGAAGAAGCAGCTAAATTAGTTAACGAAGAAGATATCAAAACAAAAGCCGTAGAAAGATTAGAACAACATGGCATCGTGTTTTTAGATGAAATCGATAAAGTCACTCAACGAGGCTCCTCACAAGGGGGCGCTGATGTTTCAAGAGAAGGTGTGCAACGCGATCTATTGCCACTAGTTGAAGGCTGCACAGTCTCCACAAAATATGGCATGGTAAAAACAGATCATGTGTTATTTATTGCCAGTGGCGCGTTTCATATGTCCAAACCTTCAGATTTGATCCCTGAATTACAAGGACGACTGCCTATTCGCGTAGAATTAGAGGCACTAAAAACAGAAGATCTGGTTCGAATCTTAACCGAACCTAGTGCTTCATTAACCGAACAATATAAAGCCCTGCTTGCCACAGAAGGCGTAACCATTTCCTTTGAAACAGACGGCGTTTTACGCATTGCTGAGCTAGCGGCTGAAGTGAATGAACGCACAGAAAATATTGGTGCTAGACGTTTACATACAGTAATGGAACGTCTACTTGAAAATATTTCATTTGATGCTAGCGAAAAGCAACAATCTTATGTGATTGACAAAAACTACGTTAATCAGCAGCTGTCTAATTTAGTAAAAGATCAAGATTTAAGTCGCTTTATTTTATAAAGAGTGTCATGAAAGAAGACAAAACTGATTTTGGCTTTACTCAAGTTGACGTGGATGAGAAACAACGTCTGGTCACCAATGTATTTGACTCGGTAGCCAGTCGTTATGATGTGATGAATGATTTGATGTCTCTTGGCATTCATCGTATATGGAAACGTCATGCGATTGCCCTATTACAACTTCGCCAAGGGATGCAGGTACTAGATTTAGCAGCAGGAACTGGCGATCTAACTTGTTTAATGGCACCCATCATAAAAGAGACGGGGCGAATTATCTTATCTGACATTAATATGAGTATGCTTAAAAATGCTCAAATGCGTCTCATTGACAAAGGGATTGTCGATACTATTCAAATAGTACAAGCCAATGCCGAACATTTACCTTTTCAAGATAATAGTTTTGATCGTATTATCATGGGATTTGGTCTTCGCAATGTCACTTATAAAGAGAAAGCCCTACAAAGCATCTATCGTGTGTTGAGACCTGGTGGGCGAATGATAATTTTAGAATTCTCTAAACCAACCAATGCGCTATTTTCTCAAATATATGATACTTATTCTTTTCATGTCTTACCCAAACTCGGTGAATGGATAGCCAAAGATGGTGCCAGTTATCAATATTTAGCAGAGTCTATACGAATGCACCCCGATCAAGAATCTTTAAAGGCACTTATCCTTAAAGCTGGTTTTGAAAATTGCGAATATCATAATTTAACCGGTGGTATTGTTGCTATTCATAAAGGGATCAAATTCTGATGTTCGCCTCAAGCATAGCCTCAACACTTATTCCCATGTTCATTGCTGTGCTCAAACATCTGGACGAAAAAAGTCTTATTCCTTTAAAACCTCATATTGGTAAAATCATCTGCTTTCGTATCGATCATCTTGATCCGCTTTATTTTAGGATTGTCGATGAGGGTTTAGAAGTTCAAGAGCAAACCCCCAATCATTGTGATACCACTTTTTCTGGCCCAATGAATGCTTTTATCACGATGATTTTGACGAAAAAAGGCACCCACTCAGGATTGCATATTAAAGGCGATATCGATTGTGCAAAAGCACTTTATGACTGCTGGGATCATCTTGAGGTAGATTGGGAAGATAAATTGTCTAGGGTTGTTGGTGATAATATGGCCCATTTAATCATGCAATTTGTGCAGCATTCGAAACAATGGGCAACGCAAAATGCACAAGCCAGAACCCAAGACATGGGCGCTTATTTACAAGATGAAATTAACTTCTTGCCCACCCAAGTAGATGTGAAGGCCCTATTTCAAAACATTGATATTTTACGTCATGATGTTGAACGCTTTGAAGCCAAACTGCATCTTTTACAACAACGTATGGGAAAACAATAAATGCGTTGGTTAGCAAAAACAGTTCGACTACTGCACATTCAAATCATATTAGTGAAATATGGTTTAGATAAATATATTTGGTCTGCTCCGCTCTTTCGTTCCATGCATATTTTTATTATTTTTTTCCCCTGGCGCTGGTTTGGCAAGCAACCCTTACCCAATGGTGAAGCGATCCGACTTGCTTTAGGGGAACTCGGCCCTATCTTTGTTAAATTTGGACAAATATTATCAACCCGGCGCGATCTGCTCCCGGATGATATCGCTGATGAGTTAGCCAAGCTTCAGGATAGCGTCCCCCCCTTCTCCGGAGAATTAGCACGAAGAATGGTTGAAAAAAGTCTTGGCCAACCCATTGAATCCGTCTTTGAAGAATTTGAAGTTCAACCATTAGCTTCCGCATCGATTTCTCAAGTACATGCCGCAAAGTTACTTGATGGAACAAGCGTTGTGGTTAAAGTACTACGACCAAACATTCATCAAAAAGTGATGCGTGATGTTGAACTTATGGAATCTTTTGCGGCGCTGATTCAACGATATATTAAAGCTTCGCATCGTCTGCATCCTGTTGCGGTGGTTGCAGAAATTAAGCAAACCCTTATTGATGAACTTGATCTCTTACGAGAAGCGGCAAATGCCTCTCAGTTACGGCGTAACTTTACTCATGCGGATACTCTTTATGTCCCCCAAGTATATTGGCCACAATGCCGTAAAAATATATTGGTAATTGAACGTGTTCACGGCGTCCCCATTTCGGACATTAAAACACTTAAAGCGCACAATACCGACTTAAAACGTCTGGCTGAACGTGGCGTAGAAATATTCTTCACCCAAGTATTTAGAGATTGTTTCTTCCACGCCGATATGCACCCTGGCAATATTTTTGTCATGATAGAAGATCCTCAAAATCCAAAATATGTCGCCGTGGATTTTGGCATTATGGGCACTTTAGGCCCTGAAGATCAGCGTTATCTTGGTGAAAACTTCTTGGCTTTTTTCAAACGCGATTATCGCAAAGTAGCAGAGCTGCATGTGCAATCTGGTTGGGTTCCTCCTGGAACGCCTATTAATGCCTTTGAATCAGCGATTAGAACTGTTTGTGAACCTATATTTGAAAAGCCCTTAAAAGAAATCTCCTTTGCACAAACATTAATACGACTCTTTCAAACCGCTAGACGCTTTGATATGCAAGTGCAACCACAACTCTTATTGCTACAAAAAACATTACTCAACATTGAAGGACTTGGAAGGCAGCTCTACCCTGAATTAGATCTTTGGCAAACCGCCAAACCCTTTTTAGAAAAATGGGTCAAAAAACATTACGGACCTAAAGCCTTTTTTGATAATTTATGTGATAAATTTCCCATTTGGTCAGATAGACTCCCTGAACTACCAGAAGCCATTTATGATATTGCACGCTACTGGCAACATGAAACCCATCGCATGAACTACCAACATGAAACGCCCGGCGCTTTGGCCACCATCTCTGTCAAAACAAAAGATCTGAGAATTGGACATAAAATATTTGGGTCTGCCATACTTATTTGTGCAACCTTAGTGGGTCTGACTAGCCCATATGCTGCATTTATTCAAGAATATAGCATCTGGATAATGGGGGGAGGCGCCCTCATCGGATTCTGGCTCCTCTTAAAATAATCATCTTTTGTTAGAAATCCCTGTATTCGCCAAAGAAAAAATATAAGGTAGAATAGTGAATTGACATCATATACAAGGAAAGTTATATGACGGACTGTTTATTTTGTAAAATGGCGGAAGGGAAAATTCCCACAGATAAGATATATGAAGATGATCACATTTTTGTTATTAAAGATATTAATCCAAAAGCAAAAGTTCATCTTCTGGTCATCCCAAAGCTGCATGTAGATAGTCTAAACGAGATAAAAGAAGAACATGCACCATTGCTTGGTTATATGATGACTTCATTAAAAAACTTTGCAAAAGAACAGGGACTGGATTCATTTAGGACTATTGTGAATACAGGCAAAGGAAGTGGACAGACCATTTTTCATGTTCATTTACATTTATTGGGTGGCGGAAATTTAACAAAATTTTAGGAGACATTCATGGGATTAACTGGCATCAGCCCTGGTTCATTAATTTTAATATTCTTAATTGTGGTTTTACTTTTTGGCACCAAAAAACTTCAAACCGTTGGCGAAGATCTTGGTAAGGCTTTGAAGGGTTTTCGTAAAGGTTTACGAGAAGCGCAAGAAGACACCGAAAATAAGAAAACCGATGTTTGAAATTGGTTTTTGGGAATTAGTCGTGGTGGGTGTGGTTGCGCTTTGGGTTTTAGGCCCCTCCCGACTACCCGCTGTAGCAAGAGTTTGCGCCAAATGGTTTATTCGAGCCAAACAAACGGCGCAAAATATTAAAAACGAATTTGATCACGAACTTCAAAAAATCAGCGACCAATCCAATAACAACAAAATGGAATAAATGCATTCGTGGATGCAGTTGATAAATATATACCTCATTTAATCGAACTTCGCACTCGCTTAATGCGTTGTTTGCTTGGCTATCTGATAGTGCTTATTCCTTTAATTATTTATTCAAGCGAACTTTATACCCTGATTGCACAGCCTATTCTAAAAACGTTGCCATCTGGTGGCATGTTAATCGCCACAGAAGTTGTTACCCCCTTTACAGCACCTATTAAGCTGGCTCTGTTTTCAACAACCATTATGTTGATTCCTTTCTTTTTGTATCATGTTTGGGCCTTTGTGAAACCGGCACTATATAAAAACGAAAAACGTACTATTTTGCCCATTCTTTTATTTTCAACCGCTCTGTTTTATGGTGGGATGGCTTTCGCGCACTTTATTGTATGTCCTTTAGCGTTAAGCTTTTTTAGCCACATCGCTCCTAAAGGCGTCACCGTCATGACGGATATGACACATTATTTGGATTTTATTCTCGTGCTCTATTTTGCCTTTGGCTTATCATTTCAAGTGCCTATTATTACTTTCTTGTTAATTCGTGTGGGCATAACCAGTATTGAAACTTTAAAAAAACAACGCCCTTATATCATCGTCGGTGCCTTTGTGATTGGTATGTTACTCACACCACCTGATGTTATTTCACAATGTTTGCTCGCGATTCCTCTGCTTGGCTTATTTGAAAGTGGATTATTATTGGCCAAATGGTTAATACCTTCTAAAACTGCTCTTATTGAAAAATCTCCTATCTAATCTAAAGGATCTTCATCATGTCCCCTCTCCCTTTTGGGAGAGGATTAGGGTGAGGGTCTGTTCTAATACACAACCCCACAAAAAAGATCAGTTCTTATTCGACCTACAATGAACTATGTTATTAAAAATTATGACATAAATATTTAACTTTATGACTGAGGGGTCGATTATGAAAGATTTTAATCCAACACCAGATAAAACTTTAAAAATATTACAAACAGTTAGTAACCATTTAAAATCTAAGCCATTAGCCTTTGAAGCCGAAGGTGTATTCAGAGTTTCAGGTTCACAAACGAAATCTGAGAAAATTATTGAAGATATTTTGGAGAATAGACGCTTTATTCAATCAACCTATTCCATCCATGATTATATTGACGCGATAAAGATTGCCATAAGAAAATGTACTCTTGTAGATCCAAATGATGGCGCTATTATTAAATTAAAGGGAATTATTAATGCTGATGAATCTGAAGTCGACACAAAAGAAAAGACAAAAGCAGTCAATGACTTTATAAAACAATATGCACTTTCTAAAGATCTCAATAAATTTATTGCTGCAGAAATCTTACATAACTACTTACATCTGCTTATGCATGCCTGGACCTTTAAATCCAAGAACAAAATGACCTCCGAAAATCTTGGGTTAATCACAGGGCCACTGTTTGCAAATTTATTAGAAGCTGATTTGAAATTAAATTATTTATTAACATTAAAACTAAATCTTATCTGTGGCAATATGCTCAGCGATGGTACTTACATTAATACTTTTGAAGCTACTTATCCCGATGAAACGGCTAACATGAGAAAGCGAGAGCTTGAAGAACTGCAAACAAAACGCCTTGCATTACTAGCAACAAGAACTCAAAAAGCACAATTAATATCTGATTACGATAATGAAATAGCTGCTTGCAATGAACAATTGAAAACCGTTAAGAAAGGTGGAAATACAGAAGTCATCACAGCACTTAAGAAAACTATCGTTATTAAAAGAACTGCCATCACAGCCCTAAAAATGGAAGATAGGAAAGTCATTTTTAAACAATTACAAGATATCGAAAAAAGAATCAATAGCCTTAAAGACGAAAAACCCTACCAAGACAAAAGCAAATTACTTGTTTTCAGCAAACGCAAAGCGGCTAGCTTTGATTTAACAACACCTGAGCCACCTCAAAGCTTAAAAGAACTCGTTCAAGAGAAAAAAGCTTCAACTAAACCTAATTAAATTGTAGAGGTGATGTTATGTTGTCATTTAATCGGCACTATAAAGAACTCATTGACAGTGAAAAAACATATCTGGATCATTTCTTAAATTATCTTAATGATAAGGATATCAATGAACTGCTTGCAGTTTATGATGCCAAAGATTTCAAGCAAAAAGATGATGAAGTATCGCAGGAACAATTAAGAAATATTTATACTAGTTTGAAAGCGTTAAGATCGCAAGAAACGCATTTATCAGCCGCATTTAATGAGCCCAACCCTGAACTTTGGGCAACAATACTGAAGAAACCAGAAACCTTATATAATTGTTACATCGATTATATTACTGTAAGCCATAGTATTAAAATACCTTCACAGATTGATAAAAAATTCCGAGAAATCCAAGAAACAAAAAAATCAGAGAAATATCCAGAGGTTGGGATACTGCGCTCAATTCTTGTTTCTCCTGCGCAAAGAATGCCAAGATGTGTACTTCTAGGAAATGATATCATCAAGGAAACAACGAAAAAGCTCAAGGAAAAAGAATATGAAAATAATGAGGCACTGATTGAATTTAATAACAATATGCTTTTATTTGTTAACACTGTCATTGAATTAAATAAAGATATAAATAGCACGATACGTTGCTTAGATCAGAAAAAAGCACGAGAAAAAATAAGTGGCTTAAAAATAAATAAGAAAAAGAACCTCACGGTTGTGACCGATAATATTTTTGATTTACAAATTCTCCCCTCCGATGAAGTACGTTGTTTTGTCAATCAGTTAGATTTTAGCACCGCAACCCTCAAAGAGAAGCTAGCTCTTGAAGAATTACTAAAACAGGATGCGAATAAAGAACTAATCCCTATTCTTAAACATAAAATCGCTGAAGATAAAATCATCAGCGTGCTAAATAAAAATATCGATAAAAGGAATACGAGAAAGAAAAAACAGAACGATGACAAAAACAAACTAATGGTCTTTTTGATGCAAACATTACAAAATCAAAGAGCTAAAGGTTTGGAATTCGACATGCTGCAAGTTTATATGGATGCTTATCATTCATTTGCAGAAAAAGGGTGCGATTGCGAAACTTTTATAACTATTATTGCTAATACAGTGCTTGAACCCATTAATAAAATAATGATTGAGGAAAACCTAGACGCTATTACTGTTGAACAACTAAAAGAGTCACTTGATCAAGTAACAGATATTGAAGAAGAGGAAGATGCAGAAGAGGATGACGATGAGCAAATAATCTTTCGTGAAGATGATGCATTAGCTTCACCTTATTCAGAACGAAAATTTACGCCCGATTACAATCGTCGCAGAGCAGTGGCGGCGGCGCCCCTAAAAGATCAATCTCTTGCTCCAACGCAAGTGGGTAAGCGGCAATCTAAAGGAGTTTAATTAAGCTATCTCAAATTCAATAAAAGCTGCCTCTCCCCGCGGGGTATATTTGAAGCCTTTATATTCAGTACATTTAACATCATTAATTAATTCAGTTCTATTAATGCTGATATCTTTATTCTTAAAAAGTTCGATTGCAGCATTAATAGCAGTGGATTGATCTTTATCTTCCATTACAAAAATTGAAAAATAGCCTTTTTTTACTTGGACTCTATATTCATCTCTAACAAATGATTTAGGGATGTAAACCTTCCAAAGTTTAAACCCTCTATGTGCTGATATCTTAATAAAATAGACTCTTTGGAATAACAAAACCATAATTAACGTGTTAGCAACACCTAACAAATACCAAAAACAAAATTTTTCGTATCTATTAATAATGGAGATTTCATCAATTAAAATTGCCAAACATAGCAATATCCAACAATATATAGTTAGACCCAAAAAAGAGACTACCAACTTAATAGATTTTTCCTCGTCATTTATCCCAAAGAATCTATTATGTTTATAAAAATTACTAATCAAAAAGGATAAATAAACTCCTAGTGAGGAAATTATCCAAAACAAAACAATAAATAGTTTTTTTTCGTGAAGATAATGATGAAAAAAAGTAATTAAAATGTAAAATATTAATAACGATAATATAAGATAACAACTTAGATTAAAAAGTTTGGTGATCCTATTTTTTCTGCTCTCATTCATTTTAAAGTAGAGCTCGTATTGTTATCTTATACTTCTCATTTCACCTTCACGCTCCTGTTCAGCTTGAGTGGAATGACCTGAATTGGAGCCTCCTGATGATTGGCAACCTACTAAGCATATCACTGCCAGGGCAAAAATGACTTTTGATAGTTTCATGATTTTCATTCCTTATATATAAATTTTTGCTAATTTTGGTTTATAAAAAATTATGCGCCATTAAGCAAATACTTAGACCCTTGTGCTTTGAGTATATTAGCACGCGAGTCTTCTGCTTCAACAGAAGCTCTGGCTAGATCTCGAAAAGCTTCTCGGAGATCAACCAATTGACCTTCTAAATCAAAATAACGTCTTTTAGCAACTTTAAACCCTTCCCTGGCTAAGGATAGTTCTAAATTTAAATGTCCAAGCTTTACCTGTGATGAATTAATAATAGTATCGTATTTTGCATTCGTTTCTTCTAAAAATTGTATCTGAGCGGCCACTTCTTCATTCTTTGCTGATACATTTGCTCGCGCACGCTTAATGCCACCAACCACATGTAAATCATAAAGAGGAACTATAAGACCTACTCCTATTGAATAATCTTTCTTTGGCACTAAATGTGTTTTTTCCATCGCACCGGCACTTGCTACCGTCACAAGTTTGGGCATAAGTTCTGCTTTCTCTCTACAAAGATCATCTTTTGCTACTTGAAGATCAGCCTTTGCTTTGGCAAGAAATGGACTCGAGTAAAGACTTGGATCCGAGATCCCTCTAGTATTATTATCTAACAGTGTACAGGAAAATGAATTTTCTTCGATACCCATAATGATTGCCAATTCGTGCTTAACGCCTTTATATTTGCTACCAAAATAAGCTTGGGCCGTTCGCGCTTCCTCTAGTTGAATTCGCGACAAATAATGATCAACAACTGATCGTTGTCCTGTTTTAATAAAGTGTTCTACTTCATTGGTAATAACTTCAGCTTCTTTACTTAGATGAGACCAAATTCTTTCCAGTGTTCGATATTGTGCACACTCATAATAAGAAACCAATGCTAAAAGTTTTATATCATAAGCAGTTATTTTGATATTTTGTTTGGCAACTTCAACTTCATCTTTTGCCTTTCTAACATCAAACTTAGTGCGTCCAAAATCATAGAGTGTTTGCTTGGCAACAAGACCGCCTGCTAATTCCTTGCGATAAGGGGATCCCATTAGTCCTTTTACATCTATCCAGCTGCTTGAGCCAGGAAATCCCCAGCTATCGATCGCTTCTAAATTTAATATCGGGAAATAACCCGCTCTTGCGATGATGATAGCTTTTTTAGCAACCAATTTTTGATATTCTGATACTGACAAGGCAGAGCTATTATCTTCTGCCTTTTGTAGAACTTCTTCGATTAATATCACCTTTTGAGCATAAACATTCGTTGCATTCAGCATAATTAAAATTATAAAGAGAACACTCATATTTTTAGGCATGCTGCTTTTTTCCACTGACATAAGAATACAAAATAGGTACAAAAAATAAGGTCAAAATCATTGACACTAATTGTCCACCAATAACCGCGCGACCAAGAGGAATATTAGCTTCACTACCATGTCCCAATCCAATTGCCATAGGCACTAAACCCAAAATAGCTGCAAGTGAAGTCATAATAATGGGCCTCAGCCTTGCCTTAGCTCCTATCACGATACCTTCGATGACATTTCTTTGTTGATTCGCATGATGGATCATAAATTCAATCAGTAGCACTCCATTTGCAACCGCAATACCAATCATAAAGATAGCTCCAATCGCAGCTTGAATTGAGAAATAGGTATTAGTTGTTGCTAACATAATTACTATACCTATAAGTCCCATAGGAACTGAAGCCATAATAATAAGTGGTATTAAAAAAGATCGAAATTGTATAACTAAGACGAGATAAACTAAAATAGCCGCTAATAAAAACCCACCCGTTAAAGCACCGATGGACTTGTTCATTTCAGCTATTTCACCTCGTATGGTAGCTGAATAATTCTTTGGCAATTTCTGTTTATCGATCATTTTTTGAATTTCATTAGATAAGCTACCGATATCACGGTCTTGCGCATCAAGAAATATATTAATAATGGGTTTCATGTTGACATGGTCAAGTTGTGTTGGACCCGTTATTTTTGAAATTTTAGCGATATTTTTCAAGGGGACTGGACGTTCGCGATCATGCCCTATAATAGATATGTTAGATAATGCCTCAAAGTTGTCGATATCAGATTCTTTGTATTGAACCCCTAGAAAATAATTAAAGCCCGTATTTGGATCAATCCAAATATTTCTTGAATCGAAGGTTGAACTTCCCGTCACAGCACTTGCCACATTCTTGACAACTTCATCTGTGGTAATTCCAACGTCTAAGGATGATGTTCTGTTGATATCTATGTAAATCATTGGAGCATCAAAACGTTCTTGGATCCGTAAATCAACCACACCTCGAAAATTTTTAATTTTCGCAACAAGTTCGTTGGCTATTTTAAGTGACTCATCAATTTTAGGTCCATGTATTTGCACATTGATGGGCGCTCTACGGCCCATGTTTAATGCCGAAGTTAATAGGCCACCTAATTCAACTGCCAATTCCACTTGGGGATATTCTTTTGCGACATGTTCTCGAATAATTTTTGCATAATATTGAGATGAGTGTTTTCTTTTTTCGGTTAACTCAATGTTAAAAAATGAATCCATAGTCCCAGCATTCGGGGTAAAAGCTGCAGAGAATCCATAATAAACCCCAGCATTCACTACAATCATTTTAAGATCATTTGGTTCGATCCATTCACGTAACTTTTTATCAAATTCTTTTGCAAATTCCGTTGTTTTTTCTATCCTCAACCCAGAGGGTAATCGCACCGTTAAAGTCATATTTCCCGCATCTGCGGTTGGAAAAAGTTCAGTACCAATTCTAGGTGCTAAAAAAAGACCTATTGCAAAAAGAATGGCTAGTCCCACGAACATCCATATTCGATAATTCAATGCAGCTTTTAAAGCACGCCCATAACCATTAGTTAAACTATTAATCGCCATGACAGGATAAATCAATATATTAAATCGATTAACTTTATCTTCTGATTTTGCCGTGAGAAATTTCGCTGCAAATAGTGGCATTACCGTCATAGCCATTACAAATGAACTTATCATCACAAAAAGTACTGATTTTGCTAATGCTGCAAAAAGAATTTTAACCATGCCTGACAGAAACACGACAGGAAATAATACAATTAAGGTACAAAGGGTAGCCGTAAAAACTGGCATAGCGACTTCTGAGGCACCGATCAATGCACTATAACTTGCGCCAAACCCTGCTTCGAGTTTTTTGCTGATATTTTCTAGCACGACGATGGAGTTATCAACTAACACACCAATAGATAAGGCAAGTCCACCAAGTGTCATTGCATTGATAGTTTGTCCTGTCGCATATAAGCCAATAAAGGCCGTAAAGATCGCCAATGGTAAAGAAAGTAAAATGCCAAAAGTGGCGCGAGGGTTTCCTAAAAAGAGAAAGATCATCAAGGCAGCAAGTCCTCCGCCCAGTAATGCTTCTTCAGTGATGCTATCAATTGCTTTTCGAATAAAAATTGATTGGTCACCCACCAATGTTAAATGAAAGTCTGTCAATCTTTCGTTAATTTCTGCAACCGATTTTTTAACGTTATCTACGACTGATAGTGAATTTCCACCTGGCTGACGATAAACTGGAACGTATACTTGTTGTTTCCCATCGATTAAGACAACATTAGTTTGAATTTGATGAGCATCTTTAGCTTCCCCAACTTGATTAAGAAAAACGGGTACACCAAATTCGGCTCTTAGTGGAAATAAATTCATATCAGATACTTTTTGAGGTATCGCATTACTCATCATCTGATAATCAAAATCACCAATTTTTATATCGCCTGCTGGAATAAATGAATTAAGCCTTGAGACTGTATCTAAAACAGAAAGTAATGAAAAGTTAAATTCTTTCATTTTCTTAGGATCAAGATAAATGATAATTTCCCGCGGTGTTCCCCCCATCACAGTCGGAACAATTGCATCAGGGATTGATTGCAAGCCATAACGTACATCGTAATAGGCGGTGTCGTAAACTTTCTGAATCGGCATATCAGCATTTACTGCCACCAAAGCTAACGGAATAGCAGCCATAGGATCAAATGGTAAAATTAATGGCGGATTTGTTCCGGGGGGTAATTTTCGCAAAGCAGACATGACTAAAGCGGTGGTTTGAGTAATTGAGGTATTTAAATCGGCGTCAGAATTAAAAATATTTCTGACAATACTCACGCCTTGCAATGATTTAGATTCTTGTCGTTCTATACCAATTGCTTGACCAGTATATTGTTCAAACACGGCTGATAAATTTTGTTCAACGTCTTTTACCGGCATGCCTGGATATAATGAGAGTACTTGCACAGCAGGTAAATTTGCAGCGGGCAATAAATCTTTGGGTAATTTATAAAGTGATACTGACCCTAAAATGGCAATTATAATACAAATAACAACTACAAAATGCGCATTATTAAGTGCAAAGGCAACGAGTGCGGATTCCTTTGTATTTTGATCATCTTCCATAAAGCTTTGAATTCCGTTTGCACAAATAGTAATTAGCTAACTTTCTTAGCTATCCTTTTCAAATTATGCCAATCACTTATAAGAATAGACCATTATTTATACAGATTATGAAGGCTGGGAAATAAGACAGACTGGTCAATTTCAAACAAGGGAGGCTTGTAAACTTTAAGTCCTTGTTTGCCGATATTAAAATTTAATGTTTAATGTTTATGAGTATATATAAGTATTTAGAGGAAATTATGAAAGGATTTTTTTGTTTAATCTTTCTATTCCTATTTTCCAATCAAGCATTTTGTGTAGAAGATAATCACATTTATACCACTAAAAGTCTTTTAAATCTTTTACGGACAAATGGCCATCAAAATAACATTGTTGTTAAAAATGGTGAATTAGGTTTAATGTTACCAAATTTTGTGGATTCTGAAGTATCGGTACGTTTTTTTTCAATTAAAGAGTTACTACAAAAACTTCACACCATGGAAAGTGAAATGGCAGCAACTATTTGTAGTGAAAATAGTGCTGAATCGGTTACCGTATCACTTGGCATTATAAGCACTAAATGGGAAAGAGAAAAATTATGCTCTAAAAAAGGCAGCTTCCCTATTCATTCAGATGCTAATACACAAATAGATCACTAAAATAATCCCGATAAAAAGAATGGATGAAGTCAGAAGAATATTTAATCCTTCGGACCGTTGAAAATCACCTTTATCTATTTGACTTTCAATCTTTTTATATTTAAAAAATGAAAGAATACAGATCAATGCGCCAAGCGCAACAAGTAGTATGCCCAAAAAAGATGAGGATCCCTTTAGAAAAATAGGCGTGTGGCTAAAATTTGGTTTGCCTAAGAGTGTTGAGATTTCTTTTAAGAATAAAGAAAATTTCTCCACCACAAACCCAAAAGCCATTATACCCAAACTGCTCCTTGTCCAAGCAAGGAAAGTTCTTTCATTAGCCAAGTGATCACGCAGTTTTCCATCATCGTTTGGCGCCTTAATTTCATTGAGCATTTTTTACTCCTCAAGCATGATTGAGAGCTTTATTATAAAGGGCTGCAAAATCCAATTTGCAGCCTAAGTATAGTCTTAGTTAATAAAACAATCTCGCCATCTTAACTTTTATTTAATGCATCAATGCTGAACGGCTCCTTGTCATGATATGATGTGGTATGTACGCAATTTTTTCTTTGTCCTTTCTTTTAGCCTTACAATGTGAAAAACTTGGCGTGAATCCAGGTGAAATGGATGTTGCCTCCGTTTCATCTTCAGAGTTTAAGGCCAAAGCTAATTCAAATGCATCATCTAATATATCAAAAGTTTTAAGATCTAATGAGCGATCACTTGAAATTTGATATGCGTGGAGCAAATCATCACATAAGTGTTTAGGTAGATTTGGCACGACGATAACTTTGCCCGCTTGGGTTTCAATTCGATGAGACATTTGATCGTTACTTTCAATGGACTCTATCACGTCATGAATATTGTTAATTTCTTTTCCATTGACCTTAACAAGCGTGTCCCCATTAAAACCATCATAGCCTTGAGTATACTCACTTTTTAAAATCGTACTAATAGCCACCAATTGATCCGTAGGTTTTACTTTTTGATTATTGGTATAAGATTTACGATTATCCGTGATAAAGTTTTTTGAAACTGGTTGAACGGCAATACCTCCGGGGATAATGTAATAGGTTGGCGGTTTACCAAATGAACGCGGTTGAATAATATTGATGGTCCCAAGCGCGTTGGTTAATGTAACAGTTTCAACCACTTTTTTACTCTTTCTTAAAATATCAAATGTAACGTCAGCTCCCATCGCACTATTATTGATAAGATATTTATAATCAATACGTTTCATAGGCTCAATATGGACTGTGCCATCATTCCACACTTTGATCCCATTAATCGCCATGATGATATCATCTTCTTGCAATTTACCTTTAGCACAAGAGAGATCAGGGACCTTTCGCACTAAAATCCCAGTATGATGCTTATGCATATCATATTGTTCTCTAAGATAAGGATTTTCCATATTTTGAGTTTCAAGTCCCAAGGTGGGGAAACCAATATTACGTGTTTCAACTTGTCGAATAAAATGTCGTAAAACGCTGGCTGGAATCATATATCCGATACTTTGACCACCATTAATACCTTGATGAACAACGCCTACCACTTTGCCATCACTAATAACAGCGCCACCGCTATTGCCGGGGTTAATTGCAGCACTGACCTGAGTGCTCAATAGCATTTGTTCCCCATGAACATACATGTCATTTTCAAGCCGAGAAACAATACCATCGGTCACGCAATAGCCATCGCCTCCCATGGGGAAGCCATGTACTTCTACTTTTTGTTTACGTTCTGGCGTATTGCCAATTGGTAAGACAACTGCTTTTTCCCAAAACTCTGGATCGTCGACTTCTAATTCTGCCAAATCACATTCATGACTTACCGCTTTTAATTTGGCGTGATATTTTACGGAATCATTGGCAAGTTGAACTTCAAGATATATGCCACCACCTGCAACATGCGCGTTGGTGATAATACGATTTCCCTTAATAACAAATCCTGAACCAGTCCATTTTTCTATTTCGGGCGCCTTCCATGGAAATTGATAATCATATTCCAAAGCTGATGTATAAATTTTGACAGCAAAATTTTTATCACCCAACATAGCATACCCCCATTAGACGGTAACAAATGCCTGAAAAAATCAGTCTTTTTCAAGAAGGGAGGGTGACAAATCACCAACCCTCTATTTCAAGCATAGCCAAGAATTGTAGTTGTGGAGAAAAGGTGGGTGAGAATTATTTCAGCCGGTCGTCTCCGACCTGTCTGCCGAAGCTTGCGAGCGTAGGCAGAAGCTCTTAGCATAGGAGGATGGGTCTGATGTAGGGTGGGCAAAGCTTTTAGCGTGCCCACCAATTTGAAATTAAACAGCGTGCAGTCTAGCCATCGTCTCAGCAGCGTTGACTAATGCATCTACAATACCTGGCTCCGCAGAGGAATGCCCTGCATCTCTGATTACATGCAATTCACTACCAAGCCATGCTTGATGCAACACTTGTGCATTATCAAGTGGACAAATCATGTCATAGCGGCCATGAACGATAATGCCTGGAATACCTTCAAGTTTAAAAGCATCGCGCAAGATTTGATTGGGTTCAATAAAACACTTGTTTACAAAATAGTGTGTTTCAATTAAAGATAAACTCATTGCCGTATGGGTATTGGTAAAACGTTCTAACACCGTTTTGCAAGGATGCAAAGTGGCACACTGTCCTTCCCATTGTGCCCAATGTTTTGCTGCACTCATTCTGGCCAATTCATCTTCGCCATTCAAACGCTTATAGAAAGCACTTATTAAATCATCGCGTTCTTCTTCTGGAATAGGCGTTATAAATTCCTGCCAGTAATCAGGGAATACTTGATTTGCCCCTTCTTTATAAAGCCATCGTAGATCGCTTTCTCGACAGAGAAAAATGCCGCGAAGTATCATCGCAATCACATTCTCAGTATATTTTTGAGCATAGAGCAAGCTTAAAGTAGATCCCCACGAACCGCCGAATAACATCCAGCGTTTGACACCTAAATATTCGCGAATAATTTCCATATCATGAAGCAAAGCTTGTGTTGTGTTATTTTCTAAACTTCCATAGGGAGTTGAGCGGCCACAGCCTCTTTGATCAAAAAGGATGATTCGATAACGTTCTGGATCAAAAAAACGACGGTCGTCAGTTGTGCAACCAGCTCCAGGCCCACCATGAACAAATAAAATGGGAATACCTTTAGGATCACCACATTCTTCTACATATAATTTGTGCCCAGACTCAACTTCGATGGTGTGCTGAGCATAATTCTTGATTGCCGGGAGTAATACTTTCATTCTGATTCCTTTCCTTGGGCGCTTTCAAAAAGATTATACGCTTCAATCGCTTTGCAGATAAATATTTGAATGAAGAGGTAAGAGATAATGGTTAATCACTCACAATACTAAGAGAATTTTCCTCTATAGTTCTTTTATACAAAATGAGAGACTGGGTTTGTCAATCTCCAACCGATCTTAATTCGGATTAGCCTGGGACCCCTCCCAGGCCTTTTTTTTTGCCCTGCGCCTTTTTATTGTAATGCTTCGTTGTCTACGCTCGCTCGCTGCAGTCATGTACTGGGATGTACACTCCTTTGCTCACGAGCTTGACGCCTTGCCTACAATAAAAATGCTTTGGGCAACCTTTGCTTTACCTTGTCTCGTCGGCCTGCCCGGCGGCCTGTCCGCCGAAGCTCCGAGCGTAGGCGGAAGCTTCTGAGCGTAGCCGGGTCATGTACTGGGATTTACACTCCTATTTTGCTGAGACTTGGCGCCCTAAATGTTTTGAGCAAAGTATTAACTATCTTAATCCTTGTTAATCACCGGAACGAGAGACGCGTTTACGGTCAGTTTCCTTTAAGAACTTCTTACGGATTCTAATCGCACTTGGCGTAACTTCAACAAGCTCGTCATCGTCAATAAATTCCAGGGATTGTTCTAAAGAGAACTTAATGGGTGGAGTGAGAATGATATTCTCATCGGAACCAGAGGCTCGCATGTTTGTTAGCTGCTTACCCTTTATCACGTTCACCACAAGGTCATTATCACGAGTGTGGATCCCAACAACCATCCCTTCATAAACTTCAGTTTGCGGACCAATTAATAGCTTTCCGCGTGCTTGCAGACCAAACAAAGAAAACCCTGTTGCTTTGCCTGCGGCATTGGATATCAAAACACCTTGTCCCCGCTTACCCATGGCACCTGGTTTATAAGGTCCATAATGATCAAACACATGGGTTAAAATCCCCGAACCTGAAGTTAAGGTTAGAAACAAAGAATGAAATCCAATTAAGCCACGGGATGGAATGGTATAATCTAAGCGAACGCGACCTTGGCCATCTGAAACCATATCAACCAGTTGACCTCGTCTTGAACCAAGCTGTTCCATCACAGAGCCTTGATCTTTTTCTTCGACATCAACAGTCAGCAATTCATAAGGTTCTGTTATTTCATCACCGTTTTTATGTAAAATCACTTCAGGTCGTGAGAGTGCTAACTCATAGCCTTCTCGTCGCATGGTTTCAATGAGAATCGAAAGATGAAGTTCACCTCTTCCAGAGACACGGAATTTATCGGGATCTTCTGTTTCTTCAACTCTTAAGGCCACGTTATGTAAGGTTTCGCGAAATAAACGTTCACGGATTTGGCGTGAAGTAACAAATTGTCCTTCACCTGATAAAGGTGACGTATTGACCTGAAAAGTCATACTGATTGTTGGTTCATCGACCGTTAAAGCAGGTAGGGCTTCAACATTATTTTTATCACAGACAGTATCTGAAATTGCTAATGGCTCAAGGCCCGTGATGGCAACGATATCGCCAGCGGTTGCTTCTGGTTGTTCAATACGTTCCAGCCCTAAATATCCTAAAATCTGCATGACTTTTCCAGAACGTGTTTTGCCCTGACTATCAATAACAGAGACTTGGGTATTAGACTTAATCGAACCCCGTTTAACTAATCCAATGCCTATGGTGCCCACATAGCTTGAATAATCCAAACTACTGATTTGCATTTGAAAAGGACCCGTAGGATCACAATCAGGCTCTTTAACATATTCGGTGATTGCTTCAAATAACGGCGTCATATCGGTGCCGGGCTTATCAATATCACGAGTCGCTGTGCCCAATAATGCGGATGTATAAACAACAGGGAAATCTAATTGCTCCTCCGTTGCCCCCAACTTATCAAACAAGTCAAATACTTGATCGATAACCCAAGAAGGACGACTCCCTGGCCTGTCAATTTTATTAATGACGACAATCGGGTTCAAACCTCTTGCAAAAGCTTTTTGTGTCACAAAGCGCGTTTGCGGCATAGGTCCATCGACGGCATCTACTAACAACAAAACGGCATCTACCATAGACAAAATACGTTCAACTTCGCCACCGAAGTCGGCGTGTCCCGGGGTATCAACCACGTTGATAAGGTAACCATTCCATTTAAGGGCTGTATTTTTTGCAAGGATGGTAATTCCGCGCTCTTTCTCCAAATCATTGGAATCCATCACGCAGGTGGTATACCCAACGCGTGCATCCAGTGTTCCAGACTGTTGTAAGAGCTTATCTACCAAGGTCGTTTTGCCATGGTCGACGTGTGCAATAATTGCGATATTTCTTAGCTGCATGGTCCCCTCAGAAAAAAATAAAATGATTTTACCACTTATTGGACCCTAATGGGGATAAATAGTGCTAAATGGTCTATAAGGGCAGCTGCACAGATGCTGACCTATACTAAACATATATCCTCCTTTAAGACCAAAGGGTCTTGTGTCGATATACATTCAGAGGGAGACTAATAATATAGGGGGGGTGCAAAATGCCTCTGATACTACACCCAACTGGTATAGCGCAATGGCATGCCCTCATTGGAGAGGCACAGCAATCTAGCGCCATTTATTTAAAAGAAGATCTAGAATCCTATTTGGTGTTTCTTCTCATGCGGTTTATCGGTCAGCCTAGTATAGCTTCTAGTGTTTTAGGGCTTGATTTCTTGCATGGTTATCAAAAACTTGACCCCCAACAGCAATATCATCAGCTAAAAGATGTTGGCGATAAATGCCTGTTATTTGCAGGCCTTTTCCCTGGAAGAGCACATAAAAAGCGGGTCAAAGTGAGCTATTTTGTAAAGCTTGGCCAAGCGGCTTATTCAACGATTTCTCATACCTTAAGCGTTCAAGAAGAATTATTTATAAAACTTTGCACAGAATTTCCAAAAATGATGGATGTTTTGCATGCCATGCGTGAATCTTCCCATACAACGGTGGATCTATTGCAATCTTTAGAATTGTGGCATGAAACGGGAAGTCAATTGTCATGGCAACGACTATGTGAGGCAACAAACGCTTTACCTGTATCTTCCGACCCTAAAAAGTCAGTTCACTAATATATTTTAAATTATTCCTCACCAAATGATCGACCAATAAAATCAATTCAATAAAAAATTTACATCACGATTCACCTACCCTTCACCTGCCAGATTGAGTTAAGATTGTTCCCAGTTGGTCAGGGAGGAAAGTTATGTCCATTCAAAAAGTATTAGAACAAATCCAAGAAAATAAAATTAAATTTGTCGATTTACGATTCACCGATACGCGTGGCAAAGAACAACATGTTTCCGTACCTGCTCATATCGTTACTGAAGAGTTTCTAGTTGATGGCAAAATGTTTGATGGCTCATCTATCGCAGGTTGGAAAGGAATCAATGAGTCTGACATGATTTTGTTACCTGATCCTGATACTGCTGTTATGGATCCTTTTCGTGAAGAACTCACTTTATTGTTACGATGTGACATACATGATCCTGCAACTATGCAAAGCTATGTACGCGACCCACGATCTCTTGCCAGACGCGCAGAACAATATTTAAAATCCACGGGGATCGCAGATACAGCTTATTTTGGTCCAGAGCCTGAATTTTTTATTTTTGATGATGTTCGCTTTAAAATAAGCATGAACGGATCATTTTATGAAGTCGATTCTGAAGAAGCAGCTTGGAACACTGAGCGCACTTTTACCGGTGGAAATATGGGACATCGCCCCATGATTAAAGGAGGCTATTTCCCTGTACCTCCTGTTGATTCTTCACAAGATTTACGTTCTGCGATATGCCAAACGTTGGAAAAAATGGGTTTGGAAGTTGAAACTCACCATCATGAAGTTGCCACTGGTAATCAAAATGAAATTGGTACTACTTTTCGTACGCTATTACGCAAAGCAGATGAATTACAAATCTTAAAGTATGTTGTACACAATGTCTCACATGCTTATGGCAAAACAGCGACCTTTATGCCAAAACCTATTGTCGGTGATAATGGCAATGGAATGCATTGCCATCAATCCTTATTTAAAGGCGGGGTTAATCTGTTTAGTGGTGATGGCTATTCTGGCTTATCAGATACAGCGCTTTATTATATTGGTGGCATCATTAAACATGCCAAAGCGTTAAATGCTTTTACCAATGGCTCAACAAACAGTTATAAACGTCTGGTTCCTGGTTTTGAAGCCCCAGTCTTTTTAGCCTATTCCGCTCATAATCGCTCAGCTTCCATCCGGATCCCTTATACGCCTTCTGCAAAAGGCCGAAGAATTGAAGTACGTTTTCCAGATGCGGCAACCAATCCCTATTTAGCCTTTGCAGCGATGATGATGGCTGGTCTTGATGGCATTCGCAAGCAAATACATCCTGGGGATCCTATGGATAAAGATCTTTATGATCTTCCTCCTGAAGAAGCCGCAGAATTAGAAAGCGTTTGTGAAACCTTACCAGAAGCGCTCGAAGCCCTGAAAAAAGATCGAGCCTTTTTGAAAGAGGGTGGGGTGTTCTCAGATGAACTTATCGACAGTTATATCGTGTTAAAAGAGCAAGAAGTGAAGCGTTTGCATATGTCGACGCATCCTATCGAGTTTGAGATGTACTATAGTTTGTAATCATATGAAACAGTTATCATTCTATTTATTGGCGGTGCTTGTGCTCTTTGCACAAGCACTCACTGCTGAAACGGTGTATAAAGGCACAGATGCTAATGGTCGAACCATTTATAGCGATCAACCTTTTCCCAATAGTGAAAAAATAACGATCACAACAACACCAAATCCGCCACCAGCAAACAAACCAATACAATCAACAAATACAAAGCCTGCTCATCAAGAAGTTCTTGATTACAAGGTAAGTATTACTGAACCCACTGATCAGCAAACCTTTACCAATGATATTACTTCAATAGAAGTGAAAGTTTCCATAACACCAAAATTAGCGCCTAACGATAGAATTCACTTGGAAATAAATGGCGAACCCTTTGGTGAATATTCGCAAGCAACAAACTTTGTATTAAATCAATTTCCTCGCGGGACCTATCTTATCCAAGCTGTTATTACCTCAGCAGATTATCTGAAAACACCCATAGCAAAGAGTCAAACGGTCACCATCTATCAACAACGGGCGATTGCAAGACGTGATGTGGGTGGGAATTTAGCTCCACAAGCCCCAATGGCACCCCAGGCCAAATGATGAATTATTCTGATGTTAGGGTATCGAGTATTTGTTGATTTAAATTAAAGTAATTCGTCGGCCAATTCATCTTTAATAATATTTTCTACTAGGTTTTTCTTATTATTATTTTTAAGCAATTCTTCGAATGCAGAGGCAATTAACGGTTTACTAAAAAAGAATCCTTGAATATCATTGCACTGCTCATGTTGCAAGAAATCAAGTTGCTTTTTCGTTTCAACGCCTTCTGCAACCACATCGAGCTCTAAACTACGCGCCATGGCTATAATGGATTTGATAAGGATTTCATCGTTACGATCAGTCTCTATATTATCAACAAATGATTTATCAATTTTAAGCTTGTCGATGGCTGATTTTCTCAAATAGCCGAGTGTTGAATTCCCAGTCCCAAAATCATCAAGCGCAACCCTAACCCCTAATGCTCTGATATTCTGAATTGTTTGAGCAATTTCAGCACTTGAGAGCATCACATTTTCTGTTACTTCAACTTCTAAATATTCAGGCTCTAATCCTGTTTCTTGTAATATAGTCTTAATCGTATCGACAAAAGTAGATTGCCTCAATTGTTGAGATGCTACATTAATGGCAATATGTGCAGCTCCTAAGCCACTATCTTGCCACGCTTTACATTGCTGACAAGCCGTTCGCAATACCCATTCGCCAATAGCAATAATGAGGCCGGATACTTCGGCTTGTGGAATAAAATCCATTGGCAGCACAATTCCTTTTTGAGGATGATTCCATCTAATTAACGCTTCTGTTGCAACAACTCTCCCCGTAAATGAATCATGCTGTGCTTGATAGGTGAGGAAAAATTCCTTTCTTTCTAAGGCCCTGCGCATTTCAGATTCTATTTCTAAACGCTTTAAAGAGTTATCGTTCATATCTTTCATATAAAATTGAAATCGATTCATGCCTTCATCTTTAGCGCGGTACATAGCAAGATCGGCATTGCGTAAGAGATCTTCTGCTTTTTCTCCATCATTAGGGTAAACGCTTATTCCAATGCTGGTAGAAATGTCTAATGTTCTATCTGCTATCTTAAAAGGTTCTTTAAAGAGCTCAATCAATTTTCTAGCAATAGTGAAGATATATTCATCTTTCTTGATATCTAATACTACCATCACAAATTCATCACCACCAAGGCGAGCTAGCGTATCTCCTTCTCGAAGAGATGATTTCAATCGCATGGCAACTTCAATCAGCAGTTTGTCGCCTGCACCGTGCCCTAAGCTATCATTAATGAGTTTAAATCTGTCAATATCAAGAAACAATACACCAATTTTATTTTTATCACGTGCCGCAAAAGCAATGCCTTGCTTTATTCTATCATAAAGTAAAATTCTATTGGGTAAATCTGTTAAACCATCATGGGATGCTTGATGTTCAAGCTTCTTCTCTAAATAAAATCGTTTTGTAATATCTCTAAAGCTCCAAACTCTACCAACAGATACTCCATTTAATTTATGTGGCTGAGAATATCTATCAAATACTTTACCATCTTTGAAGGTGAGTGTATCAATGCTAACCGCGTCTGTTTTATAAATTTCTTTTGTAGACTGCCTAAATATTTCAGGTGATTCAAGTTGTTCAATCACATACTCCAAGAGTATTTTATCATCTTTTGCTTTGATAACGACTTCTGGAATGTTCCAAAGTGCTAAAAAACGTTCATTATAATCTACAATTTTACCATCCGAACTGACAACGAGTATACCATCGGTTGAAGATTCAATCGTTGCTCTAATTAAGGATAAAGATTCTTGCAACGATAGCGTACGTTGCTCAACTGTTTTTTCAAGAAATTCTGTACGTTGTCTTGACTCTTGCATCAATTGCCATTTCTTAACCAAAGCGCAAGCCAATTGTCGCACTGTAACATTATCAAATGGCTTCTTTAATATCAAAAGGTTATCTGTCATGCCTAAATTATCAATTGTTTCTTCCCAGGTATAATCAGAATAGGCTGTACAAATAACAACTTGAATATGGGGATCAATAAGCCATATATGCTTTATCGTCTCAATGCCGTCCCAACCGGGGGGCATACGCACATCAACAAAAGCAACCGCGTAGGGATGACCTTCTTTTAAGGCAGCTTCAATACGATCAACCCCTTCTTTTCCTTGCGTTGCGGTATCTATCTTAAAATTTGGCAAGGAAACAGACGTTGATTCTTCATCTCCAAATAATTCTTTATCCAATATATCTAATTCATTCGTTGATCTCGTTGTTGTTAAAATTTTGATAAAGTCTTGATGGATGATAGGGTTATCATCAATAATAAGTATTTTTAATTCTTGAGGAGTGTTCATAATTTTTCCTTCAAGGATTGACTGATTGGAATACTTAAAGTAAATGTAGCGCCCTTACCAAGTCCTTCACTTTCAACTTGTAATTCACCGCCCATTTCTTTGGCAAAAAGCGCACAAGAATGTAATCCAAAACCATGTCCCTTTTCTTTGTTCGTATAGCCAAAAGAAAATATTTTAATACGATTTTCTGGCGCTATCCCTATCCCATTATCTTGAATAATAATGTTAACGATATTCGTGGAAAATGCTAGCGCAGAAATAGTAATCTCTTTAACGATCGTATTTTTGTTTTCTTGTATTGCTTCTTTAGCATTGTGAATAAGATTGATAAGTATTTGGAGCAATTTGGCCTTATCCGTCTCAACAAATTTAGAAAAATTAACGTATTCTTTATGGATTTGAATATTCTCGCTTACATCATCAGTTGCACTCATCTGCAAAGCAAGATCAATTACCTCTGGTAAAAATATTTTTTGTATCATCAAGGTCGTTCTTGCGATACTTTGCTGAGTTGCAACAATATCTTTAATATGATTTAAATGCACACCCAGATTTGTAATTTCAAATTTAAATAGATCTTGTTCATTTTTTAAAGCTGCAGATGATGCCACAAGATATTGAGGTATTAATTTACCTTTGTCATCTTGAAATAAATAAGTATCAAGCGTTGTCATATGTTCTTTAATTAAATCAATTGCCTTTAATGTTCTATTAAGATAAGGTTGATTCGTATTTTCTTTTAATAAATTTAAAGAGACATTTGCGCTATTTAGAATATTTCCTAAATTATGCAACATACTGGTAGCCACTTCTGCCATACCGGCAAATCGAGCGGATGAAACTATCTGAGTATTTAAATTAGCAATTTTCTCTTCCGACTCCTTGCGTTTGGTGATCTCCATGACAATGCCTGTCACTTCATTATATTTACCCTCTTTATTTGCGATAGGATGGCAAATAATATGAAACCATAGAAAAGTTTTATCGCGCATTATCAAACGCACTTCAGTTTCGCCATCTTCACCACTGCTTAGCGCATTTTCAATCAAATCAACGAAGAATTGTTTATCATGATAATGGATGTTCTTTTGTACTTGTTCATAGGTTAGCTCATGAGTATTGGGTTCCAAACCAAATAATGTGTAAAACTCTTTTGGGACAGTCATTCTGTTATTTTGTCTGTCATAATGCCAACGACCAATATTAGCCAAACGCTGTGCATACTCAAGTTTTGTATTAAGATCCATTGACTCACGCGAAGCAATGTCACTTGAACGCTCAAGTATATAACGCTCTTGATCTGAATCGTTGTAATGGTTATTTATACGCACAATAAATTTTTGCCACTTTTCAAGATTAAGTGGCATAACATCTAATGACAAACCTTGCTTCTCTAGCAGTTTGTCAAAACTTTTATTTAATTTACTTCGATCATTCATAAAATGTTGTTACTGTCATCGTTTGATTATGTAAACTGCAATCTCCCGTTGCATAGGGTGATAATTCACCATAGGAATAAAAACCTATCTGTTTAGTACCGTCTGGAAAATGCTCTAACATAGATTCGGTTTCTTCTTCTGTTCTTTCTCCCATTAAAAGCCTTCTGCCTACACAACTAACGGCTATTGCTAATATGGGTTTTTTGCTTTCTTTGTTTAACATCATTTCAAATGCAACTGATCCTGCCTCACTGGCACTGGCAATTAAATTTTCAAAGTTTGAACGCATTAATTGCGCCAGATAACCTTGCGGGATGTCTCCTGCAAAAGTTAGCGATTGCTGAGCTTCATCTATTGCCAGAATAGTTCGAACTAATTGATTGCTTGCTTTTGCATTTTTTCTAATAGCAAGAGGATACAGCAATCCTGTTGCTGGGAGACCCGCTGCCTTGTCACCCAAATATTCTTTATAAAGAGCTAATGCAGGTTTATAATCAAGTTCATATAGTACATTTTTTTTTGACCGGGTGATGAGACGTTCTGGACCAAAAACATCCCATCCGCCGCGTGAGGCATGGCCGATTTGAAGTGACTTGCCATAAAATCCTATAGCAACGATACTTTTATTTAAAATTTCTCCATTATATATTACCCAGGTATTTTTAAAATCTTTACCATCACCCGCAAGACCACCCGTTATCACGACCTCTTTATTAATGAGCTTATTCAACCCTTTTACAAGCTCTGAACCATTCACATTTAATCCATCAGAAAGCACAAAAATTCCCTGAAGATTACTCTTATCTAAAGCATTAGCGATGGCTTCACCCGCCTTTAATGAATCCTCTGCCGTGATTATTTCTTGTTTTACAATTTCAAGTTCGGTTTTATCAAAATGAATAATCGCTACCGACATACTCTTATCAAAAATAAAGGCACCAGAAATTTCACCCGCGCTTGAGCAACCTACCATTTTCGATTTAGGAAAGTGTTTGCTAAGTTCTTTAATAGGAGCATTATTTTCAAAAAAGAATGGTGCTGCAAAAACAATGACGAGAGTGTTAGGCGAATCAAGATCAGCAAATTTTTCTGACCATTGATTATCTGAATGTTGGTTAAAGTTTAATGTTTGGATTTTCATGGGTTATCCCTAATAGCTTAGACCTTTATATCATTTTGACAATTAGAATGATCATTTAGTTCATTAAATTGCTTTTGGTGCACATTAATATATGCTCGTTTTTGCTTGAAAATTTAATTGTTTATGAATTCAAACAATTGGCTACAGGGCCATTCATAATGAGTGGGGAAATTGCGTGCATGAATCTTTTTTAATGACCCACCACCAATGAGGGTGATAATGGAGATTATGATATTTTTATAGTCTGCGGCTAAAGGCGAGCTTACTTATGAATTGTTGTTTAAAACAAAAATATTTTTTTCAGAGATAACTTCACTTATGTCTCCAATGCTATTTTTGGTGCTTGAGTTCAGACCAATCCAACGTTACAAATTTTCCATTTTTTAAAATCGTAGGCCATACCATTGTTAAACCATTATGATTGTCTTTAGCATAATCAATCTTCTTTTCAATACCAAAATCTAAATCATGCATGGTTTCAAAAGCATCAATAATCCCTTCTCTGTTCAATTTATGTTGTTGGGCTGCAGATGTTAAACTCATCACAAAAAGTTTTGCATCAAGATACCCTTCTAAAGAGCCAAAACTTAAGGGTGCACCGGGATCATATTTTTTCATATCCGCTCGATAATCTTTTACTGCAGGCAAATCTGCCTCAATATTGGGTACGACCTGGGTGATAATCACATTCTCGCCAATTACTCCTAGCTCATTTGCCAAAGCACTACTTCCTACAAATGAAACATTAAGAAAAAGAGAATCTGGAAATTCATATTTTGCCAATCTTATAAATTTTGCGACTGGTGCATAAGCACCGACGATAATAATCGCTTTGGGCATAACAGATGCATCTAAAATTTTGGCTAATCCTTCTTCAACATTTAAGGTATTACGAGTATAACGACCAACAGCTAATTTATCTGTATTTGTAAATCCGGCTGCTTTCAATGCTTTCAAGGCTCCTTGATACCCCGCATCACCATAG
Organism: uncultured Pseudomonadota bacterium; assembly: GCA_963829835.1. Lineage (GTDB taxonomy): Bacteria > Pseudomonadota > Gammaproteobacteria > Berkiellales > Berkiellaceae > Berkiella. Next base: position 1,163,203 of record CAWHKC010000004.1, on the reverse strand, counting down.
CCATCATTTTGCACAAAAAAAGCGATTTCTTGAGGTTTAATACCTATCGAGAGTAATCCTTTGATCATTTCTGCTGTTTCATTTTCATAACTTGCTCGAAAATTAATAACATAACGATCAGGCGGCGTTTTACGTAAGACATTGGCACCTGAAAACGCACCAAATAGCAGTATGTGTTTTTCGTTAACGATGGGAACACTGACGATTGCTGTAGGTGTGCCAACGTTACCGATAATGGCTAGCACGTCGTTATTATCAACCAAAGTATGCATATTGATAGCAGTTAGTGCAGGTTCATACTGATCATCTAAAGCGATTAATTCTAGCTGACGCCCATCGACTCCGCCCTGGGCATTTACTTTTGAAAAATAAATATCAATTCCCCGTTTCATTTCTTGGCCAAGTGCTTTTGACGGACCGCTTAAAGCGGTACTCATGCCAATTTTAATGGGTGGCATCTGTGCAAATGCAAAAGGACTTATGAATAAAAGGTAAAAAATCATTTGAGAAGAAATGAGTTTCACTATAAATTTCTTTAACATGTCATTCCACCATAGACGCACGTATGCCCATTCTAGGCATTTCTACTCTCAGCTTAGCTGTCAATTCACTTATGAACCAGAATAAGTCAATTAACTATCCCCATCTCTGAAGAATTTTAATGGCACGGCTTTTCTGTATTTTTCCTTAAAATATGCGGGATTAGTTAGTTTTATCACAATTCAGACAACTTACGTTGACAGGATTTTAAACCTAGTGTAAAAACTAACTTCTATTTGTTATCGGAGTTTGATATGAGAGAACTTAAATTAAATGAAGTTAGTTATGTTTCTGGCGCATTAAATTGTATTGATGCTGCTACTTTCCAAAAAATCCAAAGCCAAGCTATTAATAAAGGCATTATTGCTTCTTTATTCGGTACAGGCCTCACTGGCGCAGTGGGTTATGGCGTCGGTAGTTATGCATTAGCGGGTGCTTTAGGTAGTGCTGTAGCTGGTGGTGCTGCTGTAGCAACTGGCGTTGGCCTCGTTGTTGCTCCAATATTCTTTGGTTATGGCTATTTTACAGCAAGCTCTTGGGATCTGATTTCCTAATTGAATGATTTAAGTAAAAAATTTAGAGAGGTTTTATATGGCTAATATCGTTAAAGCGATCGCTATCGCAGCTGGTACTGTCGTTGGTGTTTTTTGTAAATGGTTAGGTTTAGACTTTGCTACTTCAGCAATGGTTGGAACTGGAACTGCCGGTTTGGTTACCGTTAGTGGAAGAGCCTTTGCAGGCCAAGACCAAAGAACAATGTCTGATTTGACCCTTATAGGAAGTTCTTTAGCTGGCGCTGCTGCAGCTTATGCATTGGCAAATGATCCTACAGAAGCTGTTGCGTTAACTCTTTCAGGGCCTGGTGGAGCTCTTTTGTTTAGTACTGCTGCTAATCTTGGACATGATGGTGCACAAACAACGCATCGCACCGCGCAACAAGGTGCAGCAGTATATCAACAAGGAACGGAACTAGCACAGCAAGGATTAGAAGCGGCTAAAAAACGAGTTGGTTACTAATAAATATCAACAAGAAGATCAGACTTGTTCTGATCTTCTTTCTTTCTCATCATCCCAATGCAAATACCACTCAATAGCCCACAGTATGATTTTTGTCATTACAAAAGAAAATACTTGCCACAACACATACGATAAATAAAAAATTCCTATCCAAGCGACGGTTATCAAAATCACCAATAAAGTGATGACTCGATTTTTTGGCGTTTGTCTTTTAAATTTTTTCCATAATAACTTTAAGGTGACGATAGCGCGATGCTCTGTCACTTTTTCATTGTTTTGGGTATTAGAAATCATATTATTTACTACTTATCACATAAGTTGGCAATTGCCTGGCGCTCCTGGCGCTTTTAGCTTTAAAATGGCATCCATATCTGGCGCAGGCATTTGGGGCTCAACAGGAGCTGGCTTATCAAAGCCTATCACAAAACTTCTGAAAACAACCGCTTTCCTATGTTGCGTGCCGCCCTTCAGTGCGCTCTCAACGCTAGCCCAAAGCGGTGTAAAGGTTGGTTGTCTTGGTAGCATAAAAGCTCCTCCTACTGAAGGAATTAAAGCAGACCCAATTGACAATCCACGGAACGATGATGCTAATCTTTCCCAATCTGCTTTTGCAGTGATTTTAGCTTTGACTAATTCTTGCACAAAAATATGTTGACTTTTGCGCGCTATCGCAAAAAGTTCAAAAGGTTTTAACTTATCGATATTTTCAGGTACTTCTAAAAAGTCTAACAGAACTTGTTCTGCCTTCTCTCCTTGGCCTGCTAAAAGGAAAGGTTGTGTTTGTGGGAATTTTGGCGCTTCGTAAAGTGCGATGTTATGCGCTTTAGCATATTCAAAAATACCAAACTCAACTGCCGCTCGTGCCAATACATTAAAATCGATTGCAGCCCGCCCTGTGACGGTTAATCCACAGGAACTTAACAATTTATTTTCAGCACCCTCTGGCCACGTAAAATAGTTGAGAGGTTCTTTCAACGTAGCGCACAAGTCCAGGTTTGCACTAACAGGGAGATGACCTTCTAATAAATTGGTGAGCGCCCTACCGCACTCCTCTGGATGATCCTCTTTAAGATCGCCTCCTATCAATTCCCCTTTTACCCACCAGAGTACTTTTTCAAACCAGACGCCCTTTTGATTTTTTAGTAAATTTTGCGACGTTTTCAATAAAACTTGGATCTCTTTATCGTTAGTTACCAGTTTAACACTTGCTTCTAGTTGCAATATGAAATTGTGCATTTGTAAAAAATAATTATTTTGATAGCCAATTCCATAATAACTACAAAACAAAATGTGCGTTAATTGCACAAAACGAGAAAATGACTCACTCTTTGACTGAACAAACAATTCAACTAAACCGCTATAATAATCTAATTGAAAAACATCCAAACCCGGTATAGCAGGAAAATGCGGACTTAATGTTCCATTATCAATGCACAGCGGTGAACCCATCGTAAGATAAGGTTTGGTGAGAGGATGCTGATGAACTCGCTGCCAACTCGCCTGCAACTCTTCTATAACACCTTTTCGATCAAGATCGACCACATTATCACTAATGGATGCTTCAATATATTGAATGAGCGCTTGATCACCTTCGATAAACAGACCGGGCTGAATGCCCATTTTCTCAGCAAAACCATAAACCAGATTAACGTTAACCAGATCTGAGAAGGGAAGCTGTTTATTTTCACTGATCCCAAGCTGTTGGGTAAAAAGATCAATATTATCAAAGACGATAACATTAATCTGTCCAAAGCCATCCAGCATTAGCATGGGTGTGGGAGATGCACCTTCACTATAAGATTTTGGTTTGAAACGCGTTCTTACCTTAGTCATGTGTGCTCCATCACCTAGTGACCATTTAAGAGATCGACCCTTTAGTTATACCAAGATGGAATGGTTACTTCAAGAGCTGGGATTTTCTAGAATGAGCCAACGACTCATTTGATGAGAAACATAATCCCTACTGCCAAATTCGCCTCTTGTCGCTTTTGCTTTAAGCTGCAAAGCAAAAAAAGTAGGGTTCTGAATAGGAAAGTGAGCCTGCTGTAAACAGGTGATTTCAACATTATAGCCTGTTAGCGCTTTATATTTTTTATCAAAATGATAGGTTGCGTTTACACATTCTTGTGGATGGGCCAAGAATTGTTGTTGCGCAAGATCGAGCGCGCTAGTGGTTGCTAATTTAGCGCGGGTAGTCAACAGTGTATAATTCACAATTTGCTGTTGAGTTAATCCTATCTTAATCAAGTAAACACCCGCCATCGCTAATATAATTAAAATAAATAAAGTGGCTAAAAGAGTAAATCCCTTTAAGTTTGCTTTCATAAGGGATCCTCAAGCAAAAGTGGTTGTGTCATTTCAAGCGGTTTCTCGCCTTTTGAACCAATTTGTAAGGATATAAAAATCATCTTTTGATTCTTTTGATTAGTATCACTATTTTGTATAAGCGTAAATTGACAATGCTGCATCTGATTGGCAAGCAACGCTTTACTTGATTCTTCTATACGCTCTAACATTTTGGTTTGATTTGTGCATTGATAACGAATAGGCTCGCTCAATACAAAATAAGGAGTTGGCTTAGGATCCGATACTATTAAACCCTTATTGAGAATTTTCTTAAACGTTAAAGATTGGATTGTTTTTTCGTTTTCAACTTGGATTGTCTGAGGAAGTGCCAAAAGCAACTCTTTGGAAATATTATCAAGAGCCTGTTCGGCAGTTTCAACGCGCAAAGCTTGTTGGGTTACCCAAAAATAAGATCTAATGGGTCCGGCAATGATTTCGATCACTATACCCGCTAAAATGGCAGTGATTACTAAAGTAAATATTAACTCAATAAGTGTAAAACCGCTTTGCTTGCTCATGACTTTCTAATCCTTTAGCCTTGACTGCAGATAAATGGGTCTCACCCAATTCAGAATGACTCACAATAAGGGATACTAGGGTTGCTTTTGATTGCATATCATTTAATGGTTCAATTTCCACTGAAACTGTAAAATGCTGCAAATTCTTTAATTCACTTTTAAGCTCTGGAAAGAGCCCATCCAACTTTGCATTTTTAATGCCCTGATAATCACAAAGGTTCGAAAAATCAGGATTTTCTTTTTTAGCGGGACACGAGGTAAAATCATAGTCTTTGGTTAACAGACTTTTCAATAACGTATCTCCCAAAACCACGACTTGCCATCTCAGTTGTGGATCCACACTGTTTTTTGAAATGGCTACCATGACTGATAAAATGCCACTTAAACCAACAGCCAATACTATCATCGCCAGTATTAATTCTATCAGCGTCATCCCTTTGTTAAATTGTTTTTTCATAAACAAATCCGCTGAAACCATCGATGACAATTTGGTTATTTTTTACTTGTAATTTCAACTCTTTTTGCCAATGGTGAGCCTGGTCAAATACTTTACCATCGCTTTCAATATAAATCGGCAAATTGGCTTTTAAAGAAAGTGAGCGCGGAACCGTTATAGTATAACCTTGATTTTCGGCCATAAGGAAAGGTGAAGCAACCATTTGTGAAAATTCTGTTCCCGTACAATCTTGTCGCATATATAAAGATAGTTCGTTCTCTTGTTTATATCTCACTTGCACTTCACACCCAGTTGCTGTGGCAACTTTATGCGCGAAACGTAACATATTAGATAACTCGTCGATAAAAAAACGCTCTTGAAACAATTCGTGATGAATAAACAAAGGTGATGCCGTTGCGCCTACTATTCCTAATAAGGCAATAACAAGCAGAAGTTCAATTAAAGTAAATCCATGTGAATCTTTCACGACATGCTCACGATTTAGGGGACTTTTTTAGTGACAGTGCCATTATTTGTTGAATAATAAATGACTCTGGCAACATCTTTATTTTTCTGATACGTATACACACAGGTTGATTCTTTATAAACAGCGCAATAATTTTCTGAACAATTTTCGCCTGCGCCAAAAGTAACGCTTGAGGATGAAAGTAAATTCTTCATGATTTGGGCGCAAATCGCATTGTCATTACCGCCGCCATTAAGTACATCCGTCGTTGAAATATCAACTTTTCCATCGTTAGCCGAATCTGGCCAACCTTGCACATTGAATCCAACATTCGCATGGCCTGTATTGAGAAAGTCAATTCCTGCAATCGGAGGCGTTGATGTGGGCTGACCAGCAGCTAGCCATTTAGCATGAGCAATATTAACAGCAGATGCTATCGCACCGCTTGTACCACTCACACTTGCATTATGCGCATCCCCTGTGATATCTAGAAATCGAGGCAAAGCCACAGAAGCCAAAATGCCAAGCAATACTATAACGATCACAAGTTCAATTAAAGTGAATCCCTCTTGAGTCGTTAATTCTTGTTGCATTAAGTCATTCGGCGTGTCCATTCATTTCCTCATTTAATATCACGTTTATATTATGGATAGGTAACTTCACCTGTTTTTGCATCGTATGTGATTTTTTCATTGGTACGTCGATAAATATAGGTGCAGTTATTTTCTCCTGAAGCTTTTGCACAAAAATCTCCATTGACGCACTTGCCTGCTTCATCCGCGGGAATGACGACTATCCCTGATGTTTTAACAATATTATGTAATATTTGGCTACAGGTATCGTTGCCCGAAACCCCACCATCTTTAATTTCTGAAAGCGTATGTACGCCATCGCCACTAATACCAACCGGATAGCCATCTTTATTAAATTTTGTCTGTGAGTGGCCATCACCATTAATATCAACGTAGGTATTTGATTCCTTGTTTAATTCCCACTGTGCTTTTGCAACATTAAGCCCTGCACTGAACGCACCACCAGTTGACTCAACAATGGCTGTTCGAGCCTTACCACTAATATTCAAATATCGTGGCAAAGCTATCGCTGCTAGAATACCCAGTAATACGACAACGATGACGAGCTCTATTAGCGTAAAGCCTTTATTCTTGAATGTTGAATACTTCATGAATTCATTATTTCCTTTAAGGACCAAACCCTTATTTGAAAATTATAGTTGCCAATTGAGACATCGTTCAGCTAAAAGCCTTCCATTTTCTTTAAAGCAACTGTAGATATATCCCACATAGGTAGAAATACACCTAGCGCTAAAACTAAAACCATGACCGCAATTATAATAATTAAAATAGGCTCAATAGCATCTCCTAATTTTTTGAGGTCATAATCAACGTCTTTTTCATAATACTGTGCTACATCCAGTAACATAGCATCTATTTCACCAGTTTCTTCTCCAACAATCAGCATTTGCAATACGATGGGCGAAAATAATTTGCTATGTTTTGCTGCCAGATATAGGGATTCACCTCTTTCAACACCATGTCTCATTTGTAATATCTTTTGAGATATATAAACATTATCAGCGACATTTGAAACCACTTTAAAACCCTGTAAAAGAGGGACATTTGCTTTTATTGTCATCGAAAAAGCGCGACAAAATCTAGCATAAATAGAACGTTGTACAATACTACCAATAAAAGGGATATTTAATTTCAAATAGGACCACCACCATTTTCCTTGATTTGTTTGAAGATAAAAAAGCAACCCAATGATTCCAGCAACCAATAAAAGTCCAAAGAGCCACCCATAATTTACAAAAAGATCAGAACAATTGATGAGCAGTTGTGTCGGCAGAGGTAATTTTGAACCGAATGCCGCAAAGAAATTCCTAAAAGAAGGTATAACAACCAAATTAATAATACCCGTTGCAAAGATGATGGCTATGAAAACCATCATGGGATACCTTAAGGCTGTTTTTATTCTGCGTCTGGTATCTAATTCAGACTCAAGATAAATTTTAATTTGCAAAAAGGCGCTATCTAATTGACCTGTATTCTCACCAACATCTATCATTGCAATAATTAAGGGGGAGAATATGAGCGGATGCTTCTCTAGTGCTTTTGAAAATCGATATCCTGATTCAAGGCTAATAACAACATCCATTAACGCATTACGTAAACCATTGTGCTTGGTTGTCTCACTCACCACGCGCAAACCACGCATTAATGGCACACCTGATTTTGTCAATGTATGCATTTGTTGAACAAACATGATCAAATCATCAAGTTGTGGGCGTCCATAACCTAAGTATTTCTCGCATAACTCTTCAACTGTTAGTTCATTCGAGGTAAGTGTAATGGAAATGGGGATCACATCAACGCTAGCAAGTTTAAGTACAACGCTATTTTGCGATTGAGCATCAATTAGCCCTTCAACTATTTGTCCTTGTTTATCTCTACCTTTGTATTTATAACTATGCATTAATTTACCTATCATTAATCTTTCATGAGCTCAACAGACAAACGTAACACTTCATCAAGACTGATTATTCCGCGAATGGCATAATCTAATGCACAATGTGCTAAAGATTTAAAATGTGGATTTTTTTGTGTAATGATGCTAAAAGTTTTCAAATCCCCTTCTCTTAAGGCATCACTCATTTCATCTGTAAATTCAATTAATTCATAAACACCAATTCTTCCTTTATATCCCCTCATTCCACATTGAGTGCAACCTCGACCTTTTTGGAATTGATGGTTTAGACCACCCGAAGGAAGTAAATTACTTAACCATTTTATTTCTCTTTCATTAGGCGTATAAGGTTCCTTACAACTCTGACAGATCCGTTTAGCTAAGCGTTGCGCAAGCACTAAACGAATGGCACTGGCAGCCAAATAAGGCTCAACCCCCATATCTATTAACCTTGCAGGTCCACTTAAGGCATCGTTTGTATGTAATGTTGTTAATACCAAATGGCCAGTCATTGCGGCACGTAACGCAATTTGCGCTGTCTCTTCATCCCGTATTTCACCAACCATCACAATATCTGGATCATGCCTTAAAGCCGAACGTAAAATAGTTGAAAAGTTTAAACCAATTTTTGGTTGAACTTGAACTTGATTAATTCTGTCAAACGAATACTCAACAGGATCTTCAACTGTAATGATCTTCTTTTCAGATGAATTCACTTCCGACAAGCCCGCATAAAGTGTTGTTGATTTACCACTCCCTGTTGGTCCAGTCACCAAAATCATGCCATGAGGCCGAGTGAGATGATATCGAAATTTTTCAAGGTGAGAGGTACTCATTCCCAAATCATCAAGCCGTAATATTCCCTGAGATTGGTCTAATAAGCGCATAACAACCGCTTCACCATTTTGCACTGGCATCGTTGCTATTCTCACATCAATCATCCGATCTTTTAATCGAATGGAGAAGCGCCCATCCTGAGGAAGGCGGCGTTCAGATATATTTAATTTTGCCATTAATTTCAAGCGTAGAACTAAAGCAGAAATAATAGTTTTGCCCTTCATCACTTGTTCTTGCAATACACCATCTATCCGTTGGCGGATGCGCATACCATTTTCAGCTGGTTCAATATGGATATCGGAAGCATTCACTTGAATAGCATCTTCAAAAATGGAATTCAGTAATTTTTTGATGGGTGCATCACCCATCTCTTCATCCATTTCACTTTTTAAGGAAACAACCCCAATTTCCTCTTCAATCTCACCTGCCAAAGATGCAATTTCTTCTGTTCTGCGAAAGACCTCATCAATTACTCTTAAGAGATCTTTTTCTCTCACAACAACAAGTCGAATTTGCTTTTTTAATTTCTTTGCCACTTCATCATAAGCGACAAGATCAGTGGGATCGGCAATGGCGACAAGGAACCCATTTTTGATTCTATCGATGGGAATGACTTTGTAACGTCTTGCAATAGCTTCAGGCAACTCTCGAATAACTTCTGGTTTAATTTTATAATATTGGAGCTCTAAAAAAGGTAAATTTAATTGTTTTGATAGAAAAAGTAACAAGCCTGTTTCATCTATAAAACCAAGCTCGATAAGAACATCTCCAAGTTTTTTGCCAGAAGTTTTCTGTTGGATGAGCGCTTTCTCTAGCTGAAAATTGGTGATTACCTTATTTTCTAGTAGTAAATCTCCAAGTTTAAGTTTTTTAATCATGCTAATACCTATACCCCAATCCAGTTGGCATGTTCACTCAGGGTATATACCGTTAATATAATTTGTGCTTGTGGGAATTGCGTCACCTTATATTCGATATCTTCCCACCATATCGGATAAGTTAGGGTTTCAATTTTTCTGACATAATTCAACAGATCTTGATATTCTCCACTAAAGGTTAATCTAATCGCTTGACGATAAAGAGCGGCAGTTGAATTATTCTTTCCCGCTTCTTGACCCAATTGTCTTGGCGGCAACGTTTCGATATTTAATAGCACTAAGCCTGAGAAGTCTTTCAATAATTTTTCTAATAAATAGGGGGCTTGTTCTGGTACCATTAGTTTTTCACGATATTGACTCAAGATTTTATTATGTTCTTTGAGAATTGCTTCTAATTGTTGATGTTCAGTGCTTTGGATAGGAAGAGTTTGTTTTTTAAGTTTATCTTGCAATAAAGCAAGTTCATGATTCGTTCCTTGATATTGTTGCTCTAAGTTTAATAATTCCTCACTTGAGTCTGCAATATGCTCACTGGTAGGCGTAATAAAAATGTTGAACATAAACGACCAAATGACTACGATGCCCGTTACAAACAATAAAACTCTTTCACGCAGTGAACGAACATTTATTTGTTTTTTAATGATAATCCAATAGTGTGCGATATGGTCATGCATTATAAAGCCTGCAAATTAAATTGAACCCAGTCAGCGTCTTTTTTGATGCGTTGCATATTCAATTTTTGGAACCTTCTTCCTTTCATTGGAATGTTTTGTTCCCAAGATTGAACCATTTGAGGAATCAGCTGGGGTTGTAAAGCCGTTCCTTCAAATGACATTTTCATACCATCGTTTTGCATATAAAAATGTGAAACATACATACCTTTTACATGAGTAATCGCAAATCCTTCTAAATAAGACGAAAGAGGATAATTTTTTTTATTTTCTTGCACTTGCAATTGAGCTATTGCATTTTCAGTTTTTTCTATTCTTTCTTTTAACGATGTTAATTCTTGTTGAATGATGAGTGGATTATTTTTTGCTTTTAACTCTTTACCTAATTGTTGCAATTGATCATTAACAGTTACTTGCATCGTCTTTATATTCTGAATATTTTTTGATTGGGAACTTAAACTCCATTTTTGCCAAATGGCCATGGCAGCAAGACCTGCAAACAAAATCAACCAAATTTGCACAAGTAACGTTGCATTAAGCAATGGTGCATATTCAATTTCCGTTTGATAAAAATTAATATTTTGCTTTAACATCATAATGCTTACTGATTAAGTGCCGCGCCAATCGCAAAGGTGCTAGCACTTTCCTTATCTAATGGTAAATTTTCATGAACATTTAAAAATTCTGAATAACTAATCTCTCTCACCGGCAACCCGAGAATATTGCTTAAATTCGATAAGAGTTGCGGTCTTTTTTCAAGCAATGGTGTTAACACCAATCTAGAAACGTTAGCATTTTGTAAATTACTGGCGCAGTAATCAAAAGAGCGTTGAATTTCAATGGAGAGATCTTGATAGACAGACAGATTGTCTGCCAATGGCAATGATTTGAGCATATTTAATCCCAAATCTAAATCCCTCATCATATACAGGGTCTTTTCTTTAAATAGAATTAAATGGCTTTTTTCTTCTTCAAGATGCAGCAATGCTTGCCCTTCTTCTGCATTTTCAAGATGCATTGCAATTTGTCTTAAAGCACTTTGATAAATATCTATCGTTTTGACTTTCAACCCACAAGTACTCACCCACGCGATGGTCTCATCTATTTTGCTTTTTTTGGTAACAATGACGTAAAGCATAGGAGCTGAGTCGCTGTTTAGTTTTTGTGGTAGCTCAATAAAATCAACAACGGCTTCTTCAACGGCAAAGTCAATGTATTCTGCAATAAGCCATCTGATAGCTTCATGTTTCTCACTGTCCGGCACTTGAGGTTGTTCTATTAAAAAAACTTGATAATCTCTCTCAGGTAGTAAAATAACCGCATCCCTACCCTGTAAATTTAAACGTTGAATGTTATCTTTCAAGAAATTTCTTTGTTCTTGGTCATGGCCTTGTATAAGGCCAAGATGCTCTAATACTTTCCCTTCGCTTTTATTAGAAACAAAAGCAAATGCCAGCTCAGTTTGTGAAAAACTAATGCCTATTTGTCCAGCATTATCAGATGGCTTATTTCTTTGCCAAAAGAACCTTCCCATGCTACAACCCCTACTGAATGCCAACTCAGGACCTTTACAACACTTCTCGCCCCGTCTAATCTACAGCCTTCCATAAGATAAATTGTAGTCGCGTAACAAACTTATACAAGTTAACTTTAGCTTTGAGATAGGTAGCCGATATAGGTATTGTTGAAGTCCTTAACGGAGCAAATAAATAAATAGGTGCGCCATGAAAAATCAACCAAAGAAAACGACAATAAGGAAGATGATTGTCGTCAATATGCTATGGATTGGCGCGATGGTAAGTTCGCAATGTTTTGGTTTAACCTTTGTTATTCCACACAATGGAAATATCATTGGTAACGTTCAATATACAACAGCACAATACGGTGACTCACTTTCCACTCTCGGTCGTCGCTATGATATGGGCGGCTATGAAATGGTTGAAGCGAATCCCGGTGTAAGTTATTCAGATCCAAATCCTGGAACTAGAATATTAGTCCCCTCAAAATTTATACTTCCAGATACCGAAAGAAAAGGTATTGTGATAAATCTCGCTGAAATGAGACTATATTATTATCATCCAGATGGTATAAATGTTTCTACTTTCCCTGTTGGCGTTGGTCAAGAAGGATGGAATACACCTTTGGGTAAAACAACGGTGGTGCGTAAACGTGAACATCCCGTTTGGATTGTTCCTGATTCCATTTTGGAAAATCATGAAAGCCATGGGCAACCCATTGAAAAAGTATGGCCAGCAGGTCCTAATAATCCTTTAGGGGATTATGCATTGACTACTGGCTTTAAAAGTATTGTGATCCATGGTAGCCCTTATCCAAAAGGGGTGGGCGTGAGAAGTAGTCATGGTTGCATCAGAATGCTCAATGAAGATGTTGAGAAACTATTTAAAATGGTACAAGTGGGAACACCTGTGAACATTATCCACCAACCAACGAAGATTGGCCGCATGGATAATAAACTTTTCTTAGAAGCCCATGTTCCACTATCACAATCTCAATACTATTCAAACTATAACAGCACCGGTGAATTGCTTCATAAGCTGGTCAAAGGCGCTAAATATAGTGTTGAATGGCACGAAATTGAAAAGTTACAAAATAAAGCGAATGGTTATCCACAACCTATCGGCTCCATATTTTAGTATGTAATTTTTATTTGTACGGCCTGCCTGCCGAAGCTTCTGAGCGTAGGCAGGCCCCTACAAGGAAGCTTCTCTTTGTTTCATATCATACTCTATCAACCTGAGATTCCACCAAACACGGGTAATATCATTCGTTTATGTGCCAACACCGGTTGCCAATTGCATCTGATTGAACCCCTTGGTTTTAAACTGGAAGATAAGCAATTAAAAAGAGCGGGGCTTGATTATCATGAGCTGACACAAGTGCATACTTATCCAGATTATGAAACTTGTTTAAAAGCCCTTTCAACTTCGCGCGTCTTTGCGTTGAGTTCACATGGCAAAACTTTGTATACACAACCTTCATTTCAAACAGGCGATGCTTTTTTATTTGGTCCTGAAACCCGAGGACTTGGGCAAGCTATTTTAAGTGGATTTTCCGCAGAAAGGATTTTACGTTTGCCGCAACAAACTAGCGCCAGAAGTTTAAATCTTTCTAATACTGTGGCAGTAATGACTTATGAAGCGTGGCGACAATTGGATTTTGGGACCGTTTAAGGAAAAGATTCGCTTTTAGGTGTTCTTGTAAGAAGATTATTCACCGCCTGCTGCGGCATTAACCCCTCATAAAGCACAGCATGAACTTGTTCACAGATAGGCATTTCAACGTTGTTTTTTGCGGCTAATGCCATCACTTGTTTAACATTCTTCTTGCCTTCAACCACTTGGCCAATGGCTTTTTCTGCCTCTTCGATGTGACGACCTTCGCCCAAGGCAAGTCCAAAACGACGATTTCGCGATTGATTATCAGTACAAGTCAGAACCATATCACCTACGCCAGACAATCCCATTAAGGTTGTCATTTGTGCACCCAAGGCATGACCTAAACGATACAACTCTGCCAATCCTCTGGTTATCAATGCCGCACGCGCATTGGCGCCAAACCCTAAACCATCAGACATACCAACGGCTATTGCCAATACATTTTTAATAATGCCACCTAATTGAACACCAATTAAGTCTTGCGATAAATAAACGCGAAATACTTCGCTATGAAATGCGCGTACCATTTGCTCGCCAAAGGAGGGAGTATCGGTTGCAATCGTAACCGCTGTTGGTAGAGAACAGGCAACTTCTTTGGCAAAACTAGGACCAGACAAAACCCCAAGAGGAATATGTCCACAATTTTGCTGACAGATGGTATGTAAGAATTGACCTTCTTGGGTTAAACCTTTGGTTCCCCATAAGATCCCCATTTTAGTGGTCAAAAAAGGTTTGATACGAAGAGTGAGTTCACGAAAGGCATTGCTTGGAACGACAATTAACACCGTTGCATTTTCACCCACTTGTTCAAAAGCACTTTTCAGATCGCTACTAATGTTTAATTGTGGTGGAAATGTAAAGCCGGGTAAAAAATGTTCATTGGCACGTGCTGTTTGCAAGGCTTGCATTTCATCAGGGCGATGGCCCCACAAAACAACCTCGTGCTGCTGACGAGCTAAATAAATGGCTAGCGCAGATCCCCAAGAACCTGCGCCTAAGACAAGAAAATGCTCACGATTAATCGTTTTCATCATCTTGTCATTGCGTTACTTAGCTTCGCCTTTCTTTTGCTGCTCTAAATGTTGTAAATAGAGCGCATCAAAGTTAACAGGCGCTAGTAACAGTTGTGGAAAGCCTCCACGAATAACGATGTCAGAAATTGTTTCACGAGCGTAAGGATAAAGAATATTAGGACACATACTACCTAATGCATGTGCGAGTTGTTCTTGAGGAAATCCTTTAAGGGTAAATATACCTGCTTGATGAACTTCAACTAAGAAGGCAACTTTTTCACCCATTTTAACAGTAACCGTGAGATGCAAAACGACTTCATAAATCGAATCTTCTAATCGATTTGTTTTCGTTTGCAGATCAACATTAACTTCGGGTTTCCACTCTTCTCTAAAAATATCAGGTGCATGGGGTGTTTCAAATGAAACATCTTTGACATAAATCCGTTGAATCGTAAATACTGGACCTTCTGCACGTGCTTTATCTTGATCTGCCATTTTCATATCCATCCATCTAAGTAACTATAACTTCTGTTTTCCAATAGCATTTTAGTTTATTTTTTTACAACTGGCATACCTTGAGCATGCCATGCTTCCATGCCACCGGCCAAATGATAGAGTTGAGTAAAACCATTTTCTTTTAGTATTTTGCCCATTTTGGGGGAATCTAATCCCGTAGCACACACTAAAATAACGGGTTTGCTCTTATATTTATTCAGCATCTTCAAACTGCCACCAAAATTTTCCTGTGGAATACTGATAGCATTTAAAATATGGCCCAGCTCAAAGCGTGCTTGTGACCGTACATCAACAACGGTTGCGTCAGCATGATTGAGAAGATCTACTAACTGTTGTGGACTTATGCCAGACACACCCAATGAGCGATGCCGCCATTCATTCAAAGCTAACAGAACGAGAATCGCTCCAAAAGCAGCAGTTAACATCCAATGCTCTACTAAAAATGCAATGTATGGGTCCATGTGCCCAATTACCTTCCATTAACAAACTAAAGCCAAGCATTATACACACAATCAAGCTAACTAGCGACCAGCCTGGGGGCAGCAAATACAACTTGAGCCGTTCATTTGCAAGCCCTAAAATGGAGCCTTAAGACAATCTAAAATATAAGAAAGATAAACATGACGCCTTCTAAACCAGTTGTTCTACTCATTTTGGACGGATGGGGCTATCGCCCTAATGGCGAAGGGAATGCCATCAATGCTGCAAAAACACCTGTCTGGGATTCTTTGGTCAAAAATTGCCCCTCAACAACCATTTCCGGTTGTGGCGAAGATGTGGGACTGCCAGAAGGCCAAATGGGAAATTCCGAAGTTGGCCATCTCACGATGGGCGCAGGAAGAGTCATTTATCAAGAGCTGACCCTGATCACTAAAAATATTCAAAATGGTCAATTTTTCCAAAATACTGTTCTACTCAACGCTTTTGCACGCGCTAAAAAAACCAACAAAGCCGTTCATATTCTGGGTTTACTTTCTCAAGGGGGTGTTCATAGTCATGAAGATCATATTTTTGCTGCCCTTGAGATGGCCAAACAAAATCAAGTGACTTCTGTTTACGTCCATGCATTTCTTGATGGTCGTGACACTCCACCTAAAAGTGCTAAGCCTTCCTTAGAAAAATTACAAACCCATCTGGCTAAAACAGGGGGTTCTTTAGCATCCATCTCGGGACGCTATTATGCAATGGACAGAGATAAACGTCATGAACGGGTAAAGCTTGCCTATGATGCACTTGTACATGGAAATGCCCCTTTTCAAGCAACTTCAGGCATAACGGGTTTAGAAGCAGCATACGACCGCGGCGAAACAGATGAATTTGTAAAGCCAACTCTTATCAGCACAGCCGG
This sequence comes from uncultured Pseudomonadota bacterium, assembly GCA_963829835.1. Classification (GTDB taxonomy): domain Bacteria; phylum Pseudomonadota; class Gammaproteobacteria; order Berkiellales; family Berkiellaceae; genus Berkiella. The sequence continues at coordinate 1,146,957 of CAWHKC010000004.1, read as the reverse complement.
AAAATCTCCAATAACAATCAACGATGGTGATATTGTCATTTACATGAACTTTCGCGCTGATAGAGCGCGTGCTTTATCTGAAGCACTCACCAATCCCGATTTTAAAAGTTTTGATAGAGGACATTTCCCCATCTTAGGTGAATTTGTCTCTCTGACAGAATATGATAAAAATTTAAACGCTAGCATCGCATTCCCTGCCAAAGAACATCGAAATGTACTTGGTGAATACTTGCAACATTGTCACTTAAAACAATTACATTTAGCAGAGACTGAAAAATATGCCCATGTAACCTTTTTCTTTAATGGCGGCATTGAAACCCCCTTTCAAGGTGAAGAGCGTATTCTTATCCCCTCTCCAAAAGTTGCTACCTATGATGAAAAACCTGAAATGAGTGCCTATGAACTCACGCAAGCCCTAACAAAAAGTATCTTGGAGCAAAAATTTGATTTTATTGTCTGCAATTATGCCAATGCGGATATGGTTGGTCATACGGGTAATTTTGATGCAACCATTAAAGCAATAGAAGTATTAGATGAATGTTTAGGAAAAATAATCAGTGCGCTAGAACGTGTCGGTGGAGAAGTACTGATTACTTCTGATCATGGCAATGCAGAATGTATGATAGATACTGATAGTGGACAACCACATACTGCGCACACATTGTCATTAGTTCCGCTTGTTTATGTCGGAAAGCGGAAAGTTCACTTTACTTCTGAAAATGGAACGCTATCTGATATCGCTCCCACACTTTTACATTTAATGGGTTTACCACAACCCCCAGAAATGACAGGACATTCTTTACTATGAAAAAGACAAGCTCCTCCTTCTTGGTCATTGTCCTGCTACTGGGGGGGACTCACCTGCAGGCAAATAGTCCAACTGATGGCAGTGATCCTGTCAAAGTAAAAAAAGCCTTGCAACAAGTGCAAACGCAAATGCAAAAATTAGAAAAAAAGGTTTATCATGACAAGAAAGAAGAAAAATTATTAAATCAACAATTGGCTAAGCTTGATAAAGAGATAGGTGAAAGTTCGGAAAATTTATCTGTTTTGCAAGCAAAAATGGCAACGCACTCTAAAATCCTTTCGAATCTGCAAAATGAGCAGAAACAATTAAAACAAGCAACGACAGCACAACAAGCAGCTCTTTCACAATTATTACAGGCGACATTTCAACATTACCGTAAAGAAAAAGTGCAACTTTTATTTGAACAGCAAGAATGGGCAACACTCTCAAGGCTTAACCATTACTATCAATTCTTTTATAATGCCAGAGCAATTAAAATCAATGAATTACAAAACCATTTAAAACAGGTCCAACTATTACAAGATAAAATTGTCTCTGAGAAAAAGCGCATAGAAAATTTATCGCTTAAATGTCAAAATGACCAAAAAAATCTTTTCGAAATGAAAGAAAAGCGCAAAGAAGTCCTGGGGTCACTTTCTCAACAATTAATGAGTGGTCAAGAACAACTCTCACAATTACAACAACAAGAACAACATTTAGAACAACTGTTTAAAGCCTTACAAAAAACACTTTCAACTACGCCAACCTACATTGAGCCGGTGCAAGACTTTGCAAAAGCCAAAAAGCAATTGCAATTACCTGTGCAAATGGAGGGTGCTAAACTATCCAGTCTACCCAACCTTAAAACGGCTAATCCTAAAAAAACCTATATTCATGCAGAAACTGGAACACCTGTTAATGCGATCTTTCCTGGGAAAGTTGTTTTTGCTGAATGGCTTCGAGGCCTGGGACTGCTTGTGATTGTTGATCATGGTAATGGCTATATGAGCTTATATGGCAATAACCAAAAGCTGTATAAGGGTCTAGGAGAAACCGTAAATCAAGGAGAAATGATAGCCCGAGTTGGACAAAGCGGCGGACATGCAGAACCCGGATTATACTTTGAAATAAGAAAGGATGGAGAGGCCTTAGATCCGACCCCTTGGTTCAAAGGGTAGCGGTTAAGATTTCCCTCCGAATATTCTTTTGGAGGGGGCTTGTATATAGTGCCAGCCCTCAGAAGGCGAGCAAGGGTGCTCGCCTGTTCCGTGGCTGCCAACAATATACAAGGATAATGTATGAGTCCACGTACATACCGCACACCTCTAAAAATGTTTGCATTAGGTCTTGCTCTTCAAGTTAGCTTTTATGCCAATCCAATACTCGCTCAAGATGAGTCACCCGAAAAAGCGTTACCGCTTGATGATTTACAACGCTTTACTTCTGTGGTGGAACAGATCCGCAAATATTACGTCAAACCTGTTGATGATAAAGAATTATTTGAAAATGCCATTCGTGGCATGCTCTCAGGACTTGATCCTCATTCATCTTATTTAGATCCAAGTGAATTTTCAGATCTGCGTGCTAATACTTCTGGCAAATTCGGAGGTCTGGGCATTGAAGTTACCATGGAAGATGGCTATGTTCGCGTCATTAGTCCTATCGATGATACGCCTGCACAACGCGCTGGCATCAAAGCAGGCGATTTGATTGTTAGATTAGATGACACGCCTGTAAAAGGACTCACCCTTAAAAAAGCCGTCGAAATGATGCGCGGGGATAGAGGCACTAATATTTTATTAACGATTATGCGCAAGGGCGAAGCAGCTCCTCTGAAGTTGAAAGTAACTAGAGATGTTATTCAAGTAAAAAGTGTGAAGTCTAAAGTATTAGATAAAAATTATGGATATATTCGGATCTCACAATTTCAAACCCACTCTGGCGAAGATATGATCGAAGCGATCACTCAGTTGAAAAAGGAAACGAATAATAATTTAAAAGGGATTATTTTAGACTTGCGCAACAATCCCGGGGGCATTTTGGAATCTTCTGTTAAGGTATCTGATGCTTTCTTAGATAAAGCAAAACTGGGATACAACGGCATGATTGTTTACACTGAAGGTCGTTTGCCAGGCTCTGAGATTAAAGAACTTGCAGAAGATGGTGATGTCCTCAATGGAGCGCCCATTATCACTTTGGTTAACGGTGGCTCAGCCTCTGCATCAGAGATTGTCGCTGGTGCATTACAAGATCATAAACGATCGCTTATTGTCGGTACTCAAACTTTTGGTAAAGGCTCTGTTCAAACCGTATTGCCTCTAAAAGATAATCACGGTTTAAAACTGACCACTGCTCTTTATTACACTCCTTCTGGTCGCTCCATTCAAGCAAAAGGGATCACGCCAGATATTGAAGTTCAAGATATTAAAATACCTGAGGCTAAGAAAGAAGAAAATGAAAACTGGATCAATGTCCGTGAAGCTGATTTAGAGGGGCATCTGGATAATGCCAATGCTAACGTTGCTGAGAAGGCCGATGATAAATCCAAAGACAAAACCAAAGAAGCCTCAAAAGACGAAACAGCAAAAGATCCAAGTAAAATTAACATTGATGATTCTAAACCATTGGTTAATCAGGATTATCAGCTCAATGAAGCCTTAAACTTGCTCAAGGGCTTGGTTTTAACCAAACCAGGTAGCACTAAAGCTGTTGCAACCACAAAGCAAAAGGAAAAGATTTTGTTAGAAGGCTCTAGAAACTAATCCGCCTACGCTAATCCGCCTTAGCACTGTGTGCTAAGGCGTGATTTAAGCTACGGCGCGACTAAATATTCTATGAAATTGAGTGTATTTGCTCCCTCACCCTTGCTCTTTTTTGATATGATACTCCCTTCACGGTAGTACTAAGACGAAGTAACCTCCATTCTATGATTTTAAATCTCATTCATCACAATATTAAGCAGATAGCAAACTTAGAAAGAAGTTATTTATTACGTTTGGTTATCTGTGGCATTGGTGTTTTATTTTTATCTTGGATCTCATTGCTTATCCAGTTCGCAAAGCCTAACTCATTCTCCCATGAACTTTACTACTGGGCGGGGCTTACCCTCGCAACTCCTATTCTTTACATAGCTGGGCTTCCTTTAATGCGCTCATTGTTTAGCGCAAAATATACCTCTTTCTCAATTGACATCCCTATTATCACCATATTAATCGTTAGCTATTTTTATTCGCTATATTCAACGCTTAATTTTTCAGATAATAACGACGCTTATTTTGATTCGATCCTCATGATTTTATTTATACTTTTTGCCAGTCGCTATTTAGAAGTCTTTTGTCAACGTCGAATCAGAAAGCTTGTTCAGGTTTTAGGAAAATTACCATCTAAACAAGTAAAAATGTTTAAAGCCGATAATCAATTTCATGCCTGTGAACTCGATGATATTGTTGTTGGAGATAAACTTTATATTGCACCAGGAGAATATTTCCCCGTTGATGGCATCATTTGCGATAGTGATACCAGCGTTGATGAATCTATGCTCACAGGTGAAGCACACGCTATACCAAAATTTGCGAATGAAATCGTTCGCGCAGGCACTTGTAATTTAGATAAATCTGTCACCATACAAGCAACCAGTATATTTTCAAATTCTTATTTTGGAAAAATTTTATCCTCAATGCAAAGTCCACCGTCAGGAAATAACACCCAAACGCCATGTGATCATATTGGATTATGGCATCAAATGATCGCTCTAACTCTGGCAGCTGTTATTTACTGTTGGTGGTTACCTTTTGATAATCATTTTGCTTTATTTTGCGCCATCTGTACATTATTAGTAACTTGCCCTTGTGCTATCGCTATTGCTTATCCCATAACAACGGCAAGCTTACTTGAAGTTTGCGCTAAAAAAGGCATTCTTATTACCAATCCTTTAGCATTCTATAAATTTCAAAATGTTGATCATATCTTATTTGATAAAACTGGCACCTTAACTGAAGGCAATTTAGTAGTCGATGAAATCGAATTTTGTAACGGCGCCATTAGTGAAAATGTTATCCCTTTGATTGCAGTTATCGAAAAAAATACGCATCACCCCATTGCCGATGCGATCGTCAAATATGCAGAGCTTCACTATTCTACTTTTCCAACAATAGAAATTCATCGACTACGCGTTTTTCCAGGAGATGGGATCCGTGCAATCGTTGAAGGCAAGTTTATACTCATTGGATCTGCGCGCTGGTTAAGAAAAAATGGCATCTTTGTTCCAAGTGAAGTTATTGAAGCCCAGGAAAATCACGTACATTGTGACCATATTTTTGTTCATTGTGCCATCGGCGGTATAGAGGTCGCTCGAATTCAGCTCAAAGATAAAATTCGTCAAGAAGCCTCTGATGTGATTCAATTTCTAAAAAAACGTAACATTGAGATGAGCGTTCTTAGCGGCGATAGACCCGTCATCGTAAACGCCATTGCTAAACAATTAGGGCCGATGACAGCAACAGCCGAAGCGCTTCCTCAAGAGAAAGAGGCACAAGTGGCTTCACTTCAAGACCAAGGTCGTATCACAGCAATGGTGGGGGACGGACTCAATGATGCACAAGCCTTAAGACGAGCAGACATCGGAATTGCCATTGGGGCCAATAATCCTATTTCGCTTTTATGCGCCGATATCATTTTGCAAACACCAGGATTAAAACTGATTCAAGATTGTTTACGCTTAAGTATCAATGCACGAAAAATCTTAAAGCAAAATTATATATTAGGGCTGACATTTAATCTAACCATGCTCCCATTTGCCGCATTAGGACATTTGACACCCATGCTCATGCTTATTGGTTTATGCTTTAGCACGCTGTTAGTAATGGCTAATTCTGCACGCTTAAAATTTGAGCATGCAAAGACTTGAGGTCGGGGTTAATACGCTTGAGAGTCAATAACGTTATTATCAGCCATGGCGTAACGTAATTTTTCAATAGCCATCTTTTCAAGCTGACGAATGCGCTCGATGGAAACTTGATGTTTTTCACTTAAGTCTTTCAAAGAAGCTTTTTCATCTGCAAGCCAACGCTTGCTAACAATATCCAAACTTCTTTCATCAAGCGTTTCTAAAGCCGCTTGAAGCCCCTCTTGGGCTTGCTCGTCCCAATTGCCTTGCATAACAGCAACTGCGGGGTCGCTCTCAATGGGCGCGGGTAAATAAGTGGATGGTGAATAATCGGTTTCTTCATCTGATGTGAGGTGCGAATCAAAAGAATCGTCATGTGCGTTTAAACGCGATTCCATTTCAAGTACATCACTGGGGCTCACGCCAAGATCTTCAGCAACAGCTTTAACTTCTTCAGCAGAAAACCAGCCTAAGCGCTTTTTTGCACTGCGAAGATTAAAGAATAATTTACGTTGTGCTTTGGTGGTTGCCACTTTGACGATACGCCAGTTGCGAATAACATATTCATGAATTTCAGATTTAATCCAATGGACAGCAAAAGAGACTAAACGCACGCCCTTGTTAGGATCATAACGTTTCACTGCTTTCATTAAACCAATAGTGCCTTCTTGGATCAAATCGCCTAAAGCCAACCCATAGCCACTATAGGTTTTGGCAACCCTAACCACATAACGCAGATGGGACAAAACTAATTTTTGGGCTGCTAATAAATCACCCTCTTTTTGATAACGTGTAGCTAAGTCAATTTCTTCGTCCGCAGTTAATAAAGGTACGGAATTAACCTTTTGCAGATATGACTGCAGGCCATCGGCCATAACAGGCAATGTCGTTGGTACTATCTGTAATTCTTTAGTTTCGTTACTCAAATGAAATTCTCCCTCCACTAATCTTATAGTCTAGCACTCCCAAAGCAAGAGTGCTACATCATTAAATCTATAATAATCAATGTGTTATAAAATTATAAGCCACCTTGTCGCTTAATAATCCGTGTAATTCTTCATAAAATCTGATCCTTCTTTTAGTTATCTTACGTTAAAACGAATTCTACCCCTATCCCAACCATCTTGTGGGCTATGGCCTTTATCACTTAATACTTATTAAGCAAACTTTCTTTTTGTTGCTTATACTTTTTGTAATAATGATTAAAATCTAAGGAGGGGGGATCGTGACCTATTTCATCGTTGAGGCTCCCTACGATCAATGCTTTGAACTGTTTTTTCAAAACGAATTGGGCTATCCCAACTTCTATCGTTTAACTGAGCTTTTAGCCACCCAAGAGGAATATCAAAATTTAACGTTGCTGGCACCCTATCCCACCAAAGAAGCGACTATCTTGGAAAAAATTTCTGAACGGGTGAATACCCTTGGTATGAAGCATATCCCTTTTGGAGAAAATCTAGATACCGCTTTTTCATTTGATACCGATGGAAAACTGCAAATTAATGCGCAATTCAAACAGGCTTTAGATAGCGCTGTTAACGCCTTTCTTAATCATCATTCAAAATAATCTTGATTGAATAGCAGCTGTGCGATATGCACAGCTGTCCTATTACATTCTCAAAGGATTTGGATTTACCGCTAATTGTTGTTGTGGTAGCTGTGCAGCAGGCGCTTGAGCACCATTATTCTGAATATTATGATTATGCACCACAACACCCGGCGCAGCTAAAACCTGCGGCTGAGGTTGCGGCTGCGGTGGTAGAGCAGGTCCTGGTAAAGCCTGAGGTTGTTGATAGCCTGGCCATAGATTAAATAATCGTTGTTGCACATTAACGCCAGCTGGAAGAAGATGAGCATAGATAAGATGTCCAGCAAGGCGTTTAGCAGCTCCAACGCTCTTGTAACCGACATAAACAAGGCCTGCCACTTCAGCGTAATATACTAAGTGCGCTGGTATATGTGTTTGGTTTTCAACAAACTTTGCAGTGCCCCAAAGACCTAAATTCACAATATTGAATGCTTGACCTGAATAAGCATTCAAAAAGTTCCATCCTTCTTTTGCCCATAATTTTCCAGCTTCTTGCAATGGTTTGCTGACCGTATTCAAAAAGCTGAAACGATCACTATAATAAGCACCTGCATCTGAAAGACACTGTCCAGTCGCATTCAAACCATTCATCATACAAGGCCCAATATGTCTTGTCCCTTTTAAGGTATCGCTGGCAGTCGTCAATAATGCTTCTGCAGTATCAGCAAAACTCTCACCTAATTGATACGCAAATTGTTCATTAACGCTTACGATAGTCTGACCGAAAAATAATTGTTCACCTACCACTTTTATTTTTATCAGCGGATAGGCAGCCCAGCTTAACCAAGTGCCGGGGCCGCCAGGAACAAATTCTCTGCCAGATAAATTAATATCGCCTTTATCCCAAATTTGGTAAAATTGCGGCAAAAACTTTTCCATCGGAGCTCGCCAAAAAGCGACTGCCAAGGGTCTGAATTTATCCCAAAATTTTTCTTTTAACCACAATTGATTAAGACTGTGTGATATCACTTGCGGATAACCAAGTTTCCACGCTATTTTTGCAACTGATGCAGCTGCTCTTGGAACCGATGTTATGCCATTCCATGCCCATCTGAACCATCCAGGTTGTTGCACAGGTGCAGGAGGTGGTGCAACGGGTGCAGGCGCTGCGGCACAGCCACCTACTAACCACTTCAGTCCTTGATAGGTCATCTTCATCGTTTGATAACCATAAGGTATAACAAAATAATGCGTAAATGCCTCAGCAACGCTCCATACTGTTTCCGCAGCATTCGCTGCTGCATTTTGTTCTGCATTATATGCAATTACGTAATACTGACCCATAACAACTGCCTTAAACTATTTAGTTAGTTAGTGAAATTTTGGTCACTGTATCGAGTCTTGATGCCTCATTCAACACAATGAGGTTATTACTAGATAAGCTGTTCAAATGAGGCGATTAAAGGGCTTTAAGTCGACAAAAGGGGCAGCGCAGAGGATTATTCTTGCATCCCCATCTTGAGCTTTATCTTCTTAGGATGTCTCAATCTCAAAAATTTAGGATTAAAAGGCAGCAGCAACATATTCTCTAGTGTCTGATATTTAGGATCTTTATATTCTTCCAATCCAAACACCATTTTTCTCTCTCCGGTTATCGGAATATACGTGTAAGATCCCAATAGCCTGTCCCACCAACTAAAGATAAATCCATAATTACTGTTGGTTTCAGGAGGATAATCAGAATGATGAATGCGATGCATGCCAGGTGAAATAATAAGGTAGCGTAAAGCATTATCAACTTTATAGTGAAAACGTACATTCACATGGGCAAACATGACAGCAAGATTTAATAAGACTTCATAAATAAAAACACTTAAGGGTAAGACGCCAAAAAAGGCTATTCCTAATAGCTTCACCCCCATGGTGATTAATTCTTCAATTGGATGAAATCGAATCCCAGTGCTGACATCTAACTGCCTATCCATGTGGTGAACGCGATGAATACGCCACAGCCATTTGTATTTATGCATCAAGCGATGTTGCATGTAGTAAATCAAATCTAAGCCAATAACACCGACTACCACATAAACAAGATAAGGCATATGTGTTTTGCTTAATATTCCTAACCCTTTGTGCTGCACCGCCACGGCAAAGGTCATAGCAAAGACGGGAAAAACCACACGAATAGCTAATTTAGATATTAATGTTAACGAGAAGTGACGTATTAAACGAGTTCGTCTTGGCACTATCCATACACGCCAGGTACTCGCTGTTTCCCATATACTTAGCAGACTAAAAGCTAAAATAAACAATCCTATTCGACACCATGCCTGATATGCGATTAACCATTCTTCCATACTGATAACACCAATCCATGTTCACTGATAAAGATATAATTCCAGTATATGGTATCTGCACAAATTTATCTGCTACTCGATGCACTTTTCTATCCTTGTTCTACACTATGAAGACTCAAAGAAAAGGTGACGTAATGATTAGCAATTTATTCAATCAATCTCAAAATGCAACAGCAAAAACAGCTTGTTATGGTGCTATTATTATCAGTGTCATTACTTTTAGTTGTATTATATTAAAGTTAATCTCATTACCTCTTGCAATGGAAATTGGCGCAACAGCGATGGGGTTACTTGCCAGCATAACTTGCCTTCATCTTATTTATCATGAACATGAATCTTGGTATCAAAAAGAAAATGAATCCAAACAAGCTTTAATTGCCCAAATATATCGCCAATATGCAAACTTACCTTCTAAAAAAATACTTCGTGAATACTTAGAACACGCGCTTGAGAATCATAGTAGTGCTCAAATCAGACTCGATATTCTCGCCTTTTATCGCCAAGATAATGATGCTCTTGATGCCTTGATAGAGCCATTACTTCAACAACAAATGGAAACGCGCGTACTTGAAAACTTAGGCTTATCCTGGGGACCGTCAACACACAAATTAAATAGCAAAAATACATATTAGCTACCCAACACAAAAATCTAAACCTTGATTTGATGGCCTTTTTTTGTAACATCAGGTACCTTTACAACGTTTAGTTGTTTTATGGGTAGGGTAATACAATGTCTCAAGACCAATTCAAATCATCTGGCCATTTTCCCCATGTTCGTTTGAGAAGACTTCGGAGCAATCCGCAGCTGCGCAATCTTATCCGTGAAACCGAATTAAACTTGAATGATCTGGTGATGCCTTTGTTTGTAAAATATGGCAAAGATAGAAAAGATCCCATCAGCTCAATGCCAGGAATGTTTCAACTCAGCCCTGATAATCTGCCTGAAGAAATTAGAGAGTTAAAGGCTTTAGGGGTTCAATCTATCCTTTTATTTGGTATTCCAGAACATAAAGATGCCATTGCTTCTGATTCTTATGATGCCAATGGCATTATTCAGCAAGCAACACGCATTGTGAAAGATGTCGCTCCTGAGATGTTAGTGATTACGGATGTTTGTTGCTGTGAATATACCGATCATGGACATTGCGGAATCGTTGAGGACTACCGCGGCACAAAAGATGTCCATAATGATAAAACCCTGGAAATTATAGCAAAACAAGCCATTAGTTTTGCGCAAGCGGGTGCTGATATCATCGCCCCCAGCGGCAGCATCGATGGGCAAGTACTTGCTGTACGTAGTGGATTAGATAGCGCCGGCTTTTATCAAATACCCGTTTTAAGTTATTCCATCAAGTATGCTTCTTCACTATACGGCCCTTTCCGACAAGCAGCAGAGGGTGCACCGAAGTTTGGAGACAGAAAAACTTATCAAATAGATCCTGCCAATGGTAACGAAGCCTTACGAGAGGTAGAGCAAGATGTGCTTGAGGGCGCTGATATGCTGATGGTGAAGCCAGCCGCAGCCTATTTAGATGTGATATGTCGTGTCAAACAAAAATATCCCCATATTCCTTTATGTGCTTATCATGTCAGTGGTGAATATTCCATGATTAAAGCGGCTGCAGAGAGGGGCTGGATTGATGGAAAAAAAGTGGCGCTAGAAATATTAACGGGAATTAAACGCGCTGGCGCTGATATTATCATTAATTATTTTACTAAAGAATTGGCTAAAGATTTGAATCAATAAAACGTGCAATGTCTCACTTTAGCACCTTTTACAATTTTATCTGGCAAAGCATACTATTGGTCTTAAAAAAGTAGAGTTAGTTACTCAAGTCTATATGATGACGAGTCTATTAGACAATCGTTATACAGAGAGTGATTTTATGCCTGCATTTATAAATAATTTCATCCAAGGCGCCAAACAAAAGATCGGTTCTTTATTGGGTGCCTTAAAAAATGGTTTGGTAAGTACAACCAAAAAAATATACAACAACCCTAAAAAAGTTTTGGGTGCAAGCGCCTTAGCATTAACAGCATTAGATTGTTATTTAGATCGACCAACAGTTCCTCAAGCTATAGGGACTTTCGTGGTTATTAGTGCGCCAATAGTAACGATGTATTTAACCGTTAAAACTGGTAAATTCATTGCAAATAAAGTGATGGGTCTTGCTGCTGCTCCTGCCGCTGCTCCTCCTCCTCACCTTGGGTAATAGCATACCCACACTCTTAGAGCTGGAATAAAAATAAGTTATATAGTATACTTATTTTTATTCCCTATCATGACATTCATCGATTCCCTTGCTAGCATAGGAACATCCGTTTATGGGCAACCTCACCCTTTCCATTACGCACCTTTTTAACTTTATACGAGCTTGCCTGTCACCTGTCTTCAATAGAGGAATGTAGAAACCATGAGTAGCAAAAATATTGTTGCCATCACTGATGACACTTTTGAGAAAGAAGTGATGAATGCCGATTTACCTGTTCTGCTCGACTTTTGGGCTGAATGGTGTGGTCCTTGTAAAATGATTGCGCCAGTCTTAGATGATATTTCTAAGACCTATGAGGGGCGTTTAAAAGTGGCAAAAATTAACATCGATGAAAATACTGCCACTCCGCAAAAATTTGGTGTACGAGGGATCCCAACCTTAATGCTCTTTAAAAATGGCGAGCTTGAATCAACAAAAGTTGGCGCCATGTCTAAATCGCAGTTAACTGCCTTTCTAGACAGCCATTTATAATTGAACGAAATTGATGACCGTAAATGATGCTAGAGGCCAACAGTTCAGTGAACTCCTCTAGCATCATTAAAAAAAGTTTGGTAGGATTACATTCACTTGGGTAGTGTATGTCCACTAAGCCAACCCCCAAGGATTAATGACTACCCTTTCGGTCAAACAACCAATACCCCTTCATTGTTAATTAATAAGCACGGATATGAATCTTTCTGAATTAAAAAATAAACCAGCCGCAGAGCTCTCTGAAATGGCCCTTGAATTAGGCGTCGAAAACGTTTCTCGTTTGCGTAAACAAGATCTCATCTTTGGGATATTGAAAACGCATGCGAAAAGTGGCGAAGACATTTATGGTGATGGGGTTCTCGAGCTCCTCCAAGATGGCTTTGGCTTTTTACGTTCCTCACGTACCTCCTATTTGCCTGGACCAGACGATATTTATGTCTCACCCAGTCAAATTAGACGTTTTGGGTTGCGTACCGGCGATACCGTATCAGGCAAAATTAGACCTCCCAAAGATGGAGAGCGCTATTTTGCTTTACTGAAAGTTAACGAAATTAACTATGAAAGCCCAGAGCTTGGCCGTAATAAGCTGCTCTTTGAAAACCTAACTCCCTTGCATGCTGAATCACGCATCAAAATGGAAGTGGGTAACGGCAGTACCGAAGATATCACTGCTCGAATCATTGATTTAGTTTCCCCTATTGGTAAGGGACAACGTGGTTTGATCGTTTCACCTCCGAAAGCAGGTAAGACGATGATGCTGCAAAATATTGCGCATTCAATCACCACCAATCATCCTGAATGCAGGCTGATTGTATTGTTAATCGATGAACGTCCTGAAGAAGTTACCGAAATGGAGCGCTCCGTTCAAGGGGAAGTAATAGCCAGCACTTTCGATGAACCACCAAATCGTCACGTTCAAGTATCGGAAATGGTCATCGAGAAAGCTAAACGTTTAGTCGAGCACAGAATGGACGTCGTCATTTTGCTTGATTCTATTACCCGTTTAGCGCGTGCATACAATACGACCATCCCGCATTCAGGAAAAGTTTTAACCGGTGGTGTCGACGCAGCTGCATTGCAACGCCCCAAACGCTTTTTTGGTGCCGCTCGTAATGTTGAAGAAGGTGGGAGTTTAACCATCATCGCAACAGCTCTTATCGATACTGGTTCAAAAATGGACGAAGTCATTTATGAAGAGTTCAAAGGAACAGGTAACTTAGAGCTTCATTTGGATCGCCGCATAGCAGAAAAACGCGTATATCCTGCCATCAATATTAATCGTTCTGGCACACGTCGTGAAGAAAAATTGACCTCACCTGATGAACTTCAAAAAATGTGGATCTTGCGTAAATTACTCCATCCTATGGACGAACTTGCTGCCATTGAATTTCTCATCGAACGCCTAAAAGGCACTTCAACGAATGAAGAGTTTTTCGAAGCCATGAAACGTTAAGCGAGCATAAGGCGATCGCGTAAGCGATCGCCACCTTTATGAAATATTCTGATCTGCGCGAATTTCTCTATCATCTTGAAACCATCGGCGAACTTAAACGGATCGCTCATCCAATCTCGCCCTATCTAGAAATGACCGAAATTTCTGATCGCGTACTCAAGCAACAAGGGCCAGCTCTTTTGTTTGAATCGCCATTAAATTCCTCTATTCCTGTTTTAACCAATTTATTTGGCACGCAAGGAAGAGTGGCTTTAGCCATGGGTAAAACATCACAGAACGAATTGCGTGAGATAGGACAATTTCTCGCTTTTTTAAAAGAGCCAGAACCACCAAAAGGCTTCAAAGATGCCTTACAAAAACTGCCTTTATATAAACAAATATTGAATATGGCACCTCATACCGTGTCAAAAGGGAAAGCACTGTGTCAACAAATTCAACTCAAAGGCGACGATGTAGATTTAGGGAAATTGCCGATTCAAACGTGTTGGCCTGAAGATGTCGCCCCCTTAATTACTTGGGGTTTGGTGATTACTCAAGGGCCACAGGCAGGAAGACAAAATTTAGGTATTTATCGTCAACAAGTGATTGCCAAAAACAAAGTCATCATGCGATGGCTCGCCCATCGTGGTGGCGCTTTAGACTATGCAAAATGGTGCAAAGAATATCCCGGCAAACCTTTCCCAATTGCTGTGGCACTGGGAGCCGATCCCGCTACCATTTTAGCAGCAGTAACACCGATTCCTGATTCTTTATCTGAATATGCTTTTGCCGGATTGCTACGCGGACATAAATCACAACTTGCACCTTGTTTAATACATTCTTTGGAAGTTCCTGCAACCGCTGAAATTATCCTAGAAGGCTTTATCTATCCTGGTGAAACAGCGCCTGAAGGGCCTTATGGCGATCACACTGGTTATTACAATGAAGTAGAAACCTTCCCTGTGATGACGATTGAGTGCATGACTATGCGTGAGAACCCGATTTATCACAGCACATATACAGGACGTCCACCTGATGAACCTGCCATCTTGGGGGCCGCACTGAATGAAATTTTTGTACCACTTATACAAAAACAATTTCCTGAAATTGTTGATTTTTACTTACCACCCGAAGGCTGCTCTTATCGCTTAGCGGTGGTCACTATCAAAAAAGAATATCCAGGGCATGCAAAACGAGTGATGTTTGGAATTTGGTCTTTTTTGCGGCAATTTATGTATACCAAGTTTATTATTGTCACTGATGATGATATCGATGCTAGAAATTGGCAAGATGTTATTTGGGCTATCACAACACGCATGGATCCGATGAGAGATACGATACTCATTGATAATACACCCATAGATTATTTAGATTTTGCCTCAAAAGTTTCCGGACTTGGAGGGAAAATGGGGCTAGATGCTACGACTAAATTGCCAGGTGAAACTAATAGAGAATGGGGCCGTCCTATCCAACACTCACCCACAGTCAAAGCCACAATTGAAGCATTGTGGCCATCACTTGGATTATAAAAACATGAATAATGAATACACTTATATTTGCCAAGAAATGATTTCATATTCAAGTGACATCAGCTTATTTAAACTTCTTCCTGTTTCTTCTAAAATCAATTATAGGCCTGGACAATACGTTGAAGCTCGCTTGAATAATGGCACTATTCTCCCTTTGTCTATCGCCAATATTTCAAGTCCAGATGGATTGCTCGAATTTCATCTACGTCATGATAGTGCGCATAAGCTTGCTCAGCAATTTATCAAAGAACTTATAGAAGACAAAAAAGTACTACTATGCGGTCCCAAGGGTGAGTGCATTCTGGATAAAAGAGATCATGCCAAATCGCTTCTTTTTTTGGCCGGCGGAACTGGCTTTACCCCTATTAAAGCTCTCCTGGAAGAAGCTCTTTTCCTTGAACAAGAAGATTTATCAATCCAGTTATATTGGGGTGTCCGTCAACCTCAAGATGCCTATAAAGAAACGCTACTAAAACAATGGCAAGAAAAATTTGCTTTTTTTAAGTATTGTATAGTCTTATCCGAACCAGAGCATTTTCCGCAGTGGTCTGGCGCGACGGGTCTTGTGCATGAATATGTCGCTAATACGGTGGGGTATTTTGAAGATGTATGTGTATTTGCCAGTGGCCCTTATCCCATGATAAAAGCAGCACAAACATTATTTCATTCCCAGGGTCTTCCCCTTCATCATTTCATTTCGGATATGGCATAAACTGATTGTTATGTTTTCAGGCTTTTCACAGGTGAACTCTTTGGTGTTTCCATGGATGAGTCTGAGAAGACTGAATGATCGTCGATAATAATCTCTACAGGTCTTCTTTTAGGATCTACAGGAGCCTCTAAATCTATGACCTCGGGTTTTTCCATCGAGGAATTGAGTCTTTGTCTGCGTCCATTAGAGAAAAATACTGCCGGGGCTAATGAACTTAATATAGCTGCTATTCTTATACGAACCTGAGAATAATCACAAAAACCTGTTAAATCTAATAGCGATTTCCCAGCACAAATCCTCTCAGCGGTATAGCAAATAACAGGGGCACAGTCATCAGTCCCCTTCTGTTGAGGCACAATAATGCTTTCAGTTTTAATTTTAAATCGTATTGCATCTTCACCAAAAAGTGCTCGAACTAATTTTACACCATGCTTTAAATATTTTGAATGATGGTTATGGCAATTTAATCCATCCAAACAGCTGACAGTGACATTTCTTCTGTTTTTTTCTATAACGAGCAAATAGTAATGATGTCCTTGCGCAATGGGATACAAGATAGTGTTTGCGTTTTTTAAACGTCCTCTTTCTCTTTGTTTTGCACCTTGTTTGGAAACCTCTTGCAGGTAATCTTCCAGGGAGTCTTTTGTAAGATCACCATCCAAGCAGGCGCAATCAATGTTCTCTACCTTGCGGTCTTTATAATTTTCAGCTAGGTAATCGAACCACTTATCAACTATCGTACTGTTCACCCAAGAACTGGAATGCGTTTCGCTTAAATAGGGAGCTAACAAACTTATTGAGGAGTCATTAACTATGGATTTTTTATTCTTGGTTTCACCATCAGCCAAAGCTAACATTCTGCGATAAAGATCGGCGGCTTCACTAGGAGAATGTCTTTTGGAAGTAGACATCACTTTAAAAACGTCACCGTTGAGGGTACTGTAAATAAGCGGAATGTCATCTTGTTGTTCAGCACGATCTTCAGCGTCAGCGATAACGAAAGGAGCTACAATCATGGCGAATTTCTCACACTAATTAAGCCATACTTTTATAGTTAGTAAATATACTGATAGTTAAGCTTACTGTCAAGATATAGCTCCTATACCATTTAAAAAGGATGAATACTGACTTATTTGTGGTGTTTCGTCAATCCTATTTCCAGTAGTTCTCGAAGGTGATATGACCCTTATTTTTCGCCTGATTGACAAGCAAAGAACGCGCAAGCAATAGTTGCGACATTTGCGCTATCATCTGGGGATTGCCGCATAACATCACTTGTGAGTTATCTTTAGTTAACGTTAGTTTTGCATGACTTTCAATTTTCCCCTCACTCAACAACGCAGGAAGACGCTGGTTAAATGCGTGTTGAGATTGTTCTCGGGTAACAACTGGGATCCAATGAAATTGGGGATATTGTTCTTGCCACGTTTCAATTAATAATTGATGTGTTAATTCATTGGCATATCGAACACTGTGTGTTAAGACTATATGTTCAAATCTTTCCCATATCGGTTTGGTTTTCAACATCGATAGAAAAGGACCAAGCCCGGTTCCTGTGGCAAATAACCATAAGACTTTAGCATCAGGCACTTCAGAGAGCACAAAGCGACCACTGGCTTTTTCGGCTACCCAAATTTTATCATTCTCAGATAATTTTGCCAAAAAGGGCGAAAATTGCCCTTGCTTAACTAGAGTGAAATAAAATTCTATCAGGGGTTCTGATGGTGAATTCAAAAACGAATACGGGCGAAAAAGTGTACTGGACTCATCACTTTTAATTTGGGTAAATTGTCCTGCAACAAAAGGATTAACTGGGGCATCAATATAAAGCGAATAAAGACCTGGTGCCCATTCTTTTAGTCCAACAATTTTTCCTTCAACCCACTTCATAATCCGTCTTCGGTAACAACCACTTGCGAACGTTTTGTTATAATAGGCATTGCAAGCAATAAGCCTTTTCTAAAGTATTGTGCACCTAATTCAGGCTTATTCATTTTTTCCAATAATGTGCCAAGCTCTGCGTAAGTTACAGGGTTTGGTTCAAGGCTGAGGCTAGCCTCAAAATAACGCTGTGCTTTACCCCATAATTGTTGTTGTTCACACAATCTACCCAAAGTTAATAATAAGCCTGGACTTTCCGGATGAAGATTTAACCAACTCTCAGCTAAGTTTAGAAGCTTTTGCGGGGTGGGGTGTGATAAATGACCATATAACAAGATTAGGTCTTCTTGCCATTCATGTTTTAAGGCGGCTCGAAGTAAACTTTCAGCATCAACTGGTTTATTATTTTTGAGCAAGGCTTTCACATAAATGCTAGCAATTTCACCTTCATGCCGACTATCTCGTGGTATCTTTCGCCAGATCTGTTCAATGTCTTCTAATGACCCTCTTGATCTGTCTAATAACAATTGATAATAAACCGTTTTTTCAAGCTTTTTGTATTCAAGAGGTGTGAGCGCATGATAGTGTTTTAATTTTGGCAGTAATTCTAATAATTTATCCCAGTCGTGCAATTGCAGATATATTTTTTGTAATAATGTTAATACATAAGGATGATGTGGCACTTTATGACTTAGCTGGTTTAGAGTGGCTAAACTTTGCTCATATTGACGGTGCTTATATTGTAGATCTGCTTGCGTTAAACTAATAGCGACTTCCGATTCAGGAGTTGCCTTGGCGGCGCGACGTAAATAGTTATCACGCATATCATCTTTTCCAAGTTCCTGAGCCGCTTTTGCAGCAGATAAATAATTTAGCCACGGAATATCGCTAAATTCTGCACCTTGCACTAATAAACGTTCCGCTTTAGCCCAGTTGCCCTCTGCCAATGCCACCAACCCTTTACTGGTAAGACGTTTTGCACGTTTTTTGTGGAAATGACCAGAAAGATTAGTTAAAAATTTAGTAAAATGAACAGCTCCTGCTAATAATCGAACGGCAATATGGATAACGCCATAAAGCAAAACCAATGCTAAAACTCCTAACCATAATGGCGCATCGACTCTCCAACCCGCTACCGTAATTATCATCATACCGGGATCATGCTGGAGACTTAATCCAACCCATGCTGCAATGGCCAGGGCAAGTAATGTTATCAATAAATATTTCATTGACTATCTCTTTACTGTATGGGGCGCGATGGAGTTGGCCTATTTGATATTTCTATCATCGCTTTAGATAAAGCTTGAACCGAATTTGAAATATCAGGCAATGCTATTTCAACATTTTTTTCTTGGAGTTTTTTAAGTTGTTCAAGTAGATCTTTTTGCACTTTATCATCAACAAAATATTGACTCATCCAAGATTGAAGCGATTCAAGGCTGGCACTGTAAATCTTATTCTCACCTTGTAAAATTGCCCATCTGGCCTGCTCAGTCATAAATTGCATCGTACGTAAAATTTGTGCTTGTTCTTGTTCGGATAAAGCTAAAGGAATATTGTTATCCTGAACGCGTGTGATCCGAATTAAACTTTTAAATTCTTGCCAGGACTGCCGTAATGCCGTTTTCCAAGAAGCGCTTTTATCATCTTGGGTTGAGTCAGACAGTTCTTGAGCGTCGTTACTAATTCTTTTGAAATGCAATTGGTTAAGTTCAGCACTCAATATGCCTAATTCTTCCCAAAGCTCTTGCCGGTTGATTGTAGGGAAACTATGGAGTTTTGCAATGTCTTTTGCTAATACTTCTCTTACCCATAAAAAAGCGGGATTAGCAAGTCCACTCAAACGTTCATCCGCCGCATTTAATTGAGCAAGGGCTGTCGTCACATCATGCGCTGTGTGTAATCTTTCGTTGGCCATAAAAGCAAGGTAATTTGCCTCCGCCAGCACCCAATCACTGCTTCCTGTAAGTGAGATTAAACGCAGTTGCGCTCCTTCAAGCTGCTTTTTCAAGGTTTCTAAAGAGGCCTGTTCTTGCGTACTTTTACTATGCAACGCTTGCATTTGCGTCAGGGATTTTTTGGTTTGCTCGCTAAGAGCTTGCACCGATGTTTGATCATCGCTTGTCTTTTGTTGTAACACAGAGAGTTGTTGGCCAATATGATAGCCGTAGTACCCAAGCACTGAAACTGCTACTAATGAAATCAGGCTGAAAAATACACCGCCGCCGCCGCCGCCACTTCGGCCACCGCTACTTATATCATCACCATTTCCACTATGAGGAGGGATGTAAGAGCCACCATAAGAAGAAGATTGTTCAGAGGATTTAGAGGCAGCTGATGCTCGATGAGGTGGTACATAAGGTTCTTCTTTTGGATACATCGCATCTGGATAAAAAGCAGGTTCTTCTCTCTTGGGTGAGGGACTTGAAGCGGGAATAGGTTTTTCAGTCATAACAGGTTTATCAGGTGTCGTTGACGTACTCGTTGCCGACGTGGTTGATCTGGTTGTACCAATATCGACTGGACTACTGATAATATGCGTTGGCTCTATTGGCAAAATCTCTGAAGGGACATCTGGGTCCTTTTTCTTCTTACCATAATGCGTTACCACCACTTGTTTAGGGGGGGGGGCTTTTTTATCGCCTGGCGAATCGTTGTCCTTTTCATCCGTTGACATCTTTTCTGTGATCCTCAGCTTTGGTCCGTCTCACATAATCATATAGTATTTTACAATTGACCTTCTATTACGATAGGCCACGACTGCCATTTTATCTACGCAAATAGAGTAACTTATTGTTACTTAGACTATCTTACTAAATTTGCTTACTGATAAGCGGCATATTTGATCAGATAATTCACCCTTTATATCAGTTAGACGATTTGCTATCTCTGGCTGTCAAGTAGTAAAATAGTTGCCTAACAAAATTTTACTATTAATTGTTTGGAGACCGCCATGGCACATTTTGGACCTGAAAGTTCACCACCTCCGCCGCCACCGCCCCCAAAGGCTCCGGTTGCGCCCCCTATGACGAAAATGGCTGCGCCAAAAAAGAAGGAAGATTCATTATTGCCCCAAACCCAACAGAAAATTGAATCTTTAAATCAAATTAATAAAGAATTATTAGAACGTATTGCTGCTGGTGATAAAAAAGCAGAAGAAGAATACGATATGTTAAAAAAAGAATTAACCGATAAACTCGGTGAGTTCAACAAATCTGTGGTGTCAGTTATCGATGCGAAAGTAAAAGCGCTAGAAGAAACCTTAGAAGAACAAACCGCGATTCTTACTCAAGAAACCAGCAGCGCAAAATCAAGAATCATTGAAATAGAGAGACAATTCTCTGTGTTAGAAAATCAAAAAGGGACTTTTTCGAAATTAAAAACAAGTGAAGCTTTGCAATTAGTAAAGGAAATTGAAAACACATTAAAAGCACTTTCTTTAAATAAAGATGCAATCAATATGTACATCGAACAACAGTTGCCTTTATTGGAAGGCAAAAAAGAGGCAACCCAAGCTCTCTTAAAGCAAGCAAAACTTGAACAAGTTGAAGCGAGAAAAACCAGAGAGCAACTCACGGCAATTTCACAAGCCCTACCTGTTAGAGTAAAAACCAAAGAAACCCCTGTTGCAAAGCCAGTTATCGATTTTAAACACTGGGTTGAAAACGGTCTTTTGGGTGGCGTTTATTTACAAAAATTAAAAGACTTTATTCAAGTAACTACAGATGCAGAGACTATTGCAAAATTAACTGCCATTACTAATCCTGAACGTAAGATGTTTAAACCCTTATCTCTTAATGTGATCCTTGCCATAGCAAGCGGATATATAACCCTCACTCAGGGGAAGAGTTTTAACGAGACAACACCTTTGAAAGATGCGACTATTGATAGCAGCAAAAAATGGTTACTAGAATTACTTATAGATGCATTTTATCAAGCCAATCCTGCATTAAAAGAAAATGCAGAACAAGATAAAACCGCTTTTTTCAATACCTTTGTATCCGATCTTGATAAACTGATCCAAGCTGCAGCTCCTAAAGCCACGCCAGTGCATGCGCCCGCAGCTCCTGCTGCGAGCACTCATGTGCAGTTACCGGCTTTTGCCCTTAAAAAGGCGCGAGAACTCCCTGCGCCAGCACTAAAAAAGAATAATGAACAAAAAACTGCAATCAATCCAGGGCAAGCACTTTTGAAAAAAGCCGTATTACCTGCCACCCCGGTTGTTGTGAAGGTTAAGTAAAATGAAGGGCCATCGTTTGTAAAGCCTCTAAGATCTCTTCAGAATGAGGCCCTTTTGCTACAAAGCATGCTTTAAATCCCCTTTCCTTTGCTTGAGCAGAGGTTCTTTCGCTAACGACAATTAAAGGACATGCTAAAACCCACAGCTTATCTTCTGATGGTGTTAAAGCCAGTAAGTTTTCAAGGAGTCGACTACTGGTGGCCACAAAACAAAACTGCTTTTGTTGTTGCCATTGCTTTAAGGTTGAACGAAGATCTAGCTCTGGACGTTTTTGGCGATATACTTTAATCCAAGTAACTCTTGCACCTCGCTCAATTAAAGTATCAGCTAATACAGTGCGCCCACCCTCACCTGCCAAAATTACAACTTGCTTATCTCTAACATGACTTTCTTGGAGAAAAGACTCCTCTAAAACACTTTCACTGGTACTACCTGGTTTTGCAGTATAAGCAACGTCCAGCACACCTGACTCTTTTAATGCTTGTGTGGTTGCTTTACCCATCGTGATTTTTTGAGTTGAAGGTCTTATGGCACTCATGAGTGCCATGGGAGCACAATGTGCCGCATTCGCGCTGGTCACCAAGAGAAAATCAGCATGTTTAATCGCATTTTTCCAAGTACTTAATTGAGAGAGTGGTTCTATCGACTCAATTTCGAGCAAAGGTAATAATATAGGATCTCCTTTTTGCGCTAAAACATTTTCATATAATGCTTGTGATTGATGGAAGGCGCGTAAGATAACGATATGCCAATTTTGTAACAATTAATTATTTCCTTTTAGGATTTGGTTAATAATATCCATTGCACCTTGCTGAATTAAATCTGAGGCAACTTGTTGCCCTAAATCCTGGGCTTTGCTGATGTGAGCCTCACTATATGCTTGGAGAATGATCATTTTTTGAGGATGGCCCACTTTGCCGGTTAAACAAAGGGTTTCACCTTTAAGATAAGCATAACCTGCGACTGGCACCTGACAATTCCCACCTAAGGCTGCATTCATTGTTCTCTCCGCGATGACACACGAACGTGTCGGTGAATGATCAAGCACTGCCAATAAAGCGCACGTTTTTTCATCTTGTAAGCGGCATTCAATTCCCAGCGCTCCTTGTCCCACAGCTGGTACTAATTGTTCAGCACTAAATGTGGTTGTAATTTGAGATTGCAAATTCAAACGAGCCAGCCCTGCCTCGGCTAAAACAACAGCGTCAAATTCACCTTCATGGCACTTACGTAAGCGCGTATCAACATTGCCACGAATAGGTTCATATTGGAGATCCGGACGTAGCGCTTTGAGTTGCACCAAACGCCGTAAACTGGAAGTGCCAACGATAGAACCCGCTGGGATCGTGTTTAGGGTATCCCCTTTTGGACAAACCCAGGCATCAAAGGGAGAAGCACGCTCACAGATGGCGGTTAAACCTAACCCTTGCGGAAATGTCGCAGGAACGTCCTTAAGAGAATGCACGGCGATATCGGCTTCATTATCGAGCAATGCCTGTTCAAGTTCTTTGACAAAAACCGCTTTGCCGCCAATTTTATTGAGAGGAACATTTTGCGCTTGAGAGAGATCTCCGGTGGTCTTAACACCAATAATTTCAATATCTAATTGACTGTGATGCTGTAATAGTTGTGCACGCACATATTCGGCTTGCCACATGGCTAAAGCACTCATGCGGGTGACAATTCTGAGTTGTTGGGAACTAGGGGCCATGATCAAGTCCTCAAAATGAGGCCATCTTACTCTTTCACAGCCAAGAAGAAAAGTTAGGTCGGATCACCCACTCATTATTTGGCGAACATGCGCAACGTGACGTCGGCTCACATCTAATGTTTCAGAAACGCCTCGTAAACGAATGCAAGGTTGGCCGCTGGCATTCTTCTCTAGCGCTTGAAGATGTTCCATTGCCACTAAACAATTACGATGGATCCGTAAAAAGCGCTCTCCAAATTCGGTTTCTAATTCTTTGAGGGTATCTTCAATTAAGACTTCGCCCTCTTTGTGGCGTACCGTGACATATTTATGTTCAGCACGAAAATAATAAATATCTCCCACCGGAACTAACACAATGCCACGACGAGTACGTGAGCTGATATGGGTACGTGCCTTTGGAGCACCATCTTCCGTACGATTGAGAGACTTCCACTGTAACTTGTTAGGTTTTAACGCTTTATGTAAGGCATCGCTTAATCTTTCAGCGCGAACCGGTTTCAATAAATAATCAACCGCATTCACTTTAAAGGCTTCTAAGGCATAGTCATCGTAAGCGGTGACGAAGATAACTGCGGGCGGCTCTTCCATATCCACTAAGTGCCGTGCCACTTCCAAGCCATCAATCCCAGGCATACGAATATCAAGCAATACGACCTCAGGATGCAAACTTTCAATTTTTTGCAAAGCTTCCTGGCCGTTCCCTGCTTCACCTACAACTTCATGTTCATTTTGTTCTTGTAGGATCCTTTTAATGCGATCGCGGGCCAAGCTTTCATCATCGACAATTAATATCCGCATAAGATGGCTTCCTTTACTGTGTATTTACATACCACTTTTTAAATAAGGGAATATCAAAGTGACTTCATATTCATGTGGCATAGCATTTACTTTTAATTTTGCATGACTTCCAAATAATAAGTTTAGTCTATGTCCGATGTTTGCCATGGCAATTTGGTTGCCTTGTGAAGACCGACGCATACTGGGAGGAGGTACAGGGTTGGATAGTCGAATACAAACCATATTATCTTGCATCTCACCCACCACTTTAATGGTGCCCCCATTTTCCAAGGCTTGAATACCATGATATATCGCATTTTCAATCAAGGGCTGTAACGTTAGCATAGGGATAGCAGCATCATCAGGAACCGCCGAAAGATCCGAATCTACTGTTAATCTATCCCCTAACCGCAAGCCTTCAATCCGTAAATAATTTCGACATAATATCCATTCTTCAGATAAAGGTACCATGGAACCTGTGTCTCTTAAGGTTGCTCTGAAAATTTCGGAAAGATCTTCTACGGCTTGTTCTGCCTTTTGGGGCTGTGTTTGTATGAGGCTTGCAATAATATTCATGCTATTAAATAAAAAATGTGGTCTGATGCGCGATTGCAGGGCTTCTACTCTGGCTTGGCTCTCCAATTCAATTCGTTGCTTCCATTGCTGCTGGATATAAAAATAGCGCAACGCCACCAAAGCTAAAATCGCACTCAAACTCACACATCTGACGACAAATTCTCCAATGGTCTCTGGCGTGCTTCCCCATTGATAATTAATCTTAATCATTAAATATTGCGCAGCAGCAGCAATGATGCCCGTCGTAATGACGATTAGAAAATAGGCAGCAGTTGCTGCAAAAGGGAGGGAAAGCTTTGATAGCCAATTGCGTGATAAGCACAACACACCTGCACTGGCTAGGGCTATCCATTGTACAAAAACTGACAAAAGCCCCAATTCATCCCATGATTCACTTAAAATATCCCCTAAAGCTAATATCAGCATAAAGGCGACCAGTTGAGCACCAATGGAGAGCATAAAGATAGATTTTACTGCACAAAAATTCGGGAGAAAGAAATTATTCTCGTTGGTTGCCATATTTTTCATGCGAGTATTTTGATTCATATCTTTATATTTTGGGTGCAATAGTGAATTCTAGCGAATTTACAACGCGGGCAATTGCGTTTGGATCCACTTTCCAATGTCCTGTAACTCCTCATAGCAAACCGAATGATCCATAGGATAAGAATGCCACTGTGGAGTATACCCAGCATTTTGTAGCCAACCGTATGAAGCTTGCCCCATCATATAGGGAACGACTGTGTCGGCCAACCCATGTGCCATAAAAATAGAGAGTCGCAAGTTGGCTGGATTGCGTTCATTCATTAATAAGTGATGTATTGGTAGATAGGCAGACAATACGCCTACCCCAGCTAAGGGTTGTTCAAATCGTAAGGCAGTATGTAAAGCCAGAGCACCCCCTTGAGAAAAGCCCATTAAGATAATTCTATTTGCCTTAATACCTTCTGAAACCGTTTTATAGATTAAAGCCTTTACAGATTTTTCGGAATGTCGGATACCTTTTTCATCTTGTATAGCTTTGGAATCAAGCGCCACAATATCGTACCAGGCTGGCATCCTCATCCCACCATTAATCGTAACAGGTAGGGTTGGTGCATGAGGAAATATAAAACGTATTGTATGTTCTTTTGATAAACCCAGACTTGGAATGACATCTTTAAAATCATGACCGTCTGCGCCAAGCCCATGCAACCAAATAATACAGGCATCAGCAGCTTTTTTGGGTTCAATCGTGATGGCTTCTAATGGTTTGATATTCTCGGTCATGAAAACTCCTAAGGACGAAAGAGAGAGACATCCAATGTGATTCCTGCTTTACGTTTAACCACATCTGCTAACACTACCAATAATGATTCTGATTGTCTTGTTCGCCACGCATTATTTGAAAATTGAAAATGAAACGCACCTAAGGGGGAGGCTAGCCAGACTTCTCGGAGTGTAGCCTGACGGCTTAAAATCATTTGGCTTCCATCAGGTAATATCAGCGTCAATATGCTTTCACTAGACTCAAAATCCAACTCTTCATCATATTGCTCAAGCCAATGTTCAATCTTTAGAAATAATCTATCTACCTCAACTTGAAATTCTTGTTCATTCATCAAATAAATACCTATCGCCGTAGGGAGGGCCGCCAGAACTGCAAAGTATACTTGATGAGTTGTTCTTCAAATAGCTTCTTTGAGATAGAGTAGTAGTGTATTTTGAGTAAAAAACAGGAAAGAAGTCTAACTATGAAAAGATATTTCTGGCTTGGAGTAATCTCTTTGCTATATTGCTTTGCATTGATTGGCTGTGGTCAGACGGGTCCACTTTATCTCCCCATTCCTGAAGAAGCTGAGAAAACTGACCCATGAGTGATTTTGAATATCGACATAATGCTTTATGGGTTGAAAATGTCCCTGTCGCTGATATCGTTAAAGAAGTTGGCACCCCATGCTACATCTATTCGCATGCAGGATTAATCCGTCAATGGACAGCATTTAATGTAAGTTTGGGTAATCGCCCCCATAAAGTTTGCTATGCCGTCAAGGCCAATAGCAACCTGGCTGTGTTGAATGCACTAGCTCAATGTGGTTCGGGATTTGATATTGTTTCAGGTGGCGAGCTGATGCGTGTCATTGCTGCAGGGGGCTCTCCTGATAAAATCGTTTTTTCTGGGGTAGGAAAGCAACCTTTTGAAATTATTGCCGCACTGAAAAAAGACATTTTTTGTTTTAATGTCGAGTCTGAAGCTGAACTTTCTTTGATCAATCAACTGGCAAATCATTTAAATGTGAAAGCGCGAATTGCACTACGTGTCAATCCCGATGTTGACTCACAGAGCCATCCCTATATTTCAACTGGTCTAAAAGAAAGTAAATTCGGGATCGATATAGAACAAGCCCCTCTTATTTTTCAAAAAGCTTTGAAACTTGATCATGTCCATGTGAAGGGTGTTGCATGTCATATTGGTTCACAACTCACCTCATTAAATCCTTTTTTAGATGCAGGCCTTCGACTCAATACGTTGATTAACCATTTAGAATCCCTTGGCATTTTTCTTCAACATGTCGATATCGGCGGTGGTCTAGGCGTTCATTATCATGATGAAAAACCACCAACGCCAGCACAGTATGGTGAGGCTATTTTGAGTCTTCCATTTGATCCCAGTTTAGAAATTATTATTGAGCCTGGTCGAGCTATTGCCGCTGATGCTGGCATACTCGCCACTACCGTATTGCTTATAAAAAACTCTGGCAATAAACAATTTTGTATTGTTGATTGTGCTATGAATGATTTAATGCGCCCTACTTTGTATACTGCTTGGCAAGAAATTATTCCAATTCAAAAGGTTGATGAACCTCTCCCTCAAATCTATGATGTGGTTGGACCGGTTTGTGAAAGTGGCGATTTCTTAGGCAAAGACCGCTCTTTAAGCATACTGGCAGGAGACAGATTAGCTATTTGCAATGCTGGCGCTTATGGATTTGTCATGAGCTCAAATTATAATACGCGTCCACGTGCAGCGGAGGTCATGGTTAAAGGTGCTGAATTTAAAATTATAAGACAGCGTGAGACTGTTGAAGAGTTGTTCGCCAAGGAAAGTGTATGGTAGTTCATCTAAAAAAATAGGGTAGTTTATGTCAGCTTATATTCGCTTTACAAAAATGCATGGTTTAGGCAATGATTTTGTTGTCCTTGATAGTATTACCCAAACGGTTAAAGTGACTCCACAACTTGTGCGTCGGATTGCAGATAGAAATTTTGGCATTGGCTGCGATCAGGTGTTGATAGTCGACCCTCCAAATGATTCAAACCTTGATTTTTACTATCGTATTTTTAACGCCGATGGCAAAGAAGTTTCTCAATGTGGTAATGGTGCAAGATGCTTTGGTCGTTATGTTTTTGAGCGAGGCTTAACCGGAAAAAAGAGTCTTAAAATTGGAACGCTATCAGGAAATATGACTGTGGATATATCAGATTTAAGTCGTATTCAAGTAGATTTAGGCGAACCCATTTTTTCACCAAAGGACATTCCACTTAATATTAAAGCGGTGTCGAAACTTTCCAAAAAAGGCTGTTACAAAATACATTTATTAGGCAATAACCGCGAGGTTGTCATTCTTTCGATGGGTAATCCACATTGCGTGATCTCTGTACCTGCAACCACAGAAGCGGCTGTCATGGAAGTAGGCAAAGCACTCCAGAAACACCCTGCTTTCCCTAAAGGGGTAAACGTTAGTTTTATGCAGGTTCTTGCACGTAATCATATTAAATGTCGCGTTTATGAACGGGGTGTCGGAGAAACCCTGGCTTGCGGTACTGCAGCCTGCGCTTGCGTCGTTGCTGGTGTGATACATGGCGAGCTGAATAAAGAAGTGAAGGTAGATATGACCGGAGGAGGCTTGACCGTCAAATGGGAAGACGAACGTTCCGTTTTCCTTTCCGGCCCAGCCATTGGTGTTTTTCATGGTGAATTCTTATTATCACAACAAGAAATGGTTTAGTAATATTTTATCATTGGACTAAATACGGGCTTCTGCTATGCTAAAAAAAAGTGACACATCAACCTCATGAGATTAACCATTCGTCCACTTTACTTTTATTTATTCGCTTTTTCCCTTTTACTGTTAGGTGCATCATTTGCTCTACAGTTTATATTTCATTGGGAACCTTGCCCGCTTTGCATCATTGACAGAATAGTAGTAATTATTCTAACTTTTTTCTTTCTGATTGCACTTTGCCACAACCCCAAAGGATATGGCCAAAAAGTTTATAGCTTGATTGGATTTGGGCTTGCTGTACTTGGGATCTTATCCTCAGCCCGCCATCTGTGGATCCTCCATCTTCCTCCAGAACTTGTCCCCGCTTGTGGCCCTGGCTTTAATTATTTGTTTGGGACATTACCCCCGATTGAGGCTTTGGTTATTATTTTACAAGGCTCAGGCGAATGCACTGTGAATAAAAGTGCGTTTCTATGGCTACCCTTACCTGCGTGGACTTTAGCGTCATTTATTTTTCTGGCGATTGGAAGTCTATTGCCATGGTGGGGAAGCAAAAGCATAAGATGACCTGTCTTCGCCAAGGGCTACGCCAGGTTTTTTTGCTAAGAGCAAAAAAAAAAAGGGTAGCTGCGGCCACCCCATCATTTTCATCCATGTTAATTACCAGCCCGCACATCTTGTTGACCATTGCAACCTAACCAATCCTTTATGTTAGGGTGGTATCCTTACCTTGCACGGCAACGTTATCCCTTTAATTAGGCTTGTCCGAAGACAAGTCGGCAATCCTTTGCCGGATGTGCTGGCAACAATCCTTGCTACCACGCTGGCTCCCATATCCATCCGTTGACATGGGATACCTGCCAATCTATCAAAATCACTTGGGATAACAAGGGCTGTTTTTTTAAATTCATTTTACCTTCTAACGAAGTTATAAATAATTTTTTTGTTGTTTATCAATGACTTGATTGCTTGCGCTGCACCAATATTAGCTTATAACTCAACTCAGAATAGCGATGTGTCTACAGTAATTTGAGACATGGCTTACAAAAAGTCCCGCCTAGATGCCGCGAACTAGTCGCGGCACGTAGAGGTAGTTGACCCAAACTTGACGCGCCCAAACCCCGAGCTTTACTTAAAGAACCGGACAACAACCAAGGAGGGATGTTGCCATGCAACCCAAGCCATTCTCTAAGATAAAGACCAGCGAACGCCTAATTCAAAAATGGTTAACCGCGCGCCAAGAACTTATTGTTTCATTAAACCATCTTTGCAGCTTGAGACCTTTTGATAAAACTGAAAAATCACAAGTTTTTGATACCCTTCAGGAATTTTGTCAGCTGCTTATTGACTATGTTTCTATGGGTCATTTTGAAATTTATGAACATATCACTCATATTGTTGAGCTATGCCAACACCCAATGACGCATGTACCAAAGAGTATATTACAATCTTTAATGGATACGACCGTCGCGTCATTAGATTTTAATGATAAATATCAAGCTTTGGGATTAATAGATCAATTAGATCGTGATCTTAGTGCGCTCGCTCTTCAGATGGCGCAACGGCTTGAATGGGAAGATGAGCTAATTGAGATCTATCGTATGGCAAAGGCTTGGGGATATTATCCTGCTAAGACAGCTTGAAAGACCCTCACCTGCCTACGCCCTGTCTTCCGAAGCCTTTTAGACGCAGGAAGATAAGAAGCTTCGGCAGGCAGGCCCTCAAGATATGTTATTCTTCTAAATACTGTAGTTTACCCTTCACATCTTTCCATTTATCAGCATCAGGCAAAGCTTCTTTATGAGTAGTCAAAGTAGGCCATTCTTTGGCTTTTTTAGCATTAATTTCTAAGAAAGCCGCCATCTCTTGGGGTAAGTCATCTTCGGAGCAGATGGCTTGTGCAGGGCATTCTGGCTCACAAAGGGCACAATCGATACACTCGTCAGGGTCAATCACCATGAAGTTTGGGCCTTCATGAAAGCAATCAACAGGGCATACTTCTACGCAATCGGTATACTTACATTTAATACAATTCTCGGTCACGACAAAGGTCATGTTGTTCCTCTAAGATGTAGGGGGCCAGGGCTGCTCAGGGCAATAGTACATGAGGATTGCTAATGGGTGAAGAGAAGCACAAAAAAATTAAAAAATGTCTTTTGAGTGCTGTATAATACTGACTTTATATTAAAAATCTTAAAATGACTAAAGGAGTCAGGCATGGCAAGATCTCAAAAAGGGCCTCAAAAGAAAGCTTCCCCCAAAAAAGCGAAGGTGAAAGCACGAGCCAATGCTCAACCAAAAAAAGCAGCTAAAGCTACCACCAAGCGCCCCGCTAAAGCCGCTGTCAAGAGCGCCGCTAAAGCAGCCCCTGCGCGTCCTACAGCACCTAAGCCCAAAGCTGCCATTAAGCGCATCAAAGAAGCTACCAAGAGCCCCGCTAAAAAGCCAAGCACCAAAAAAGGCGTCTCAGAAGATGTTACGCTGTACCAAAATTTCATTGCAAGCCTTGGTAAGCTTGAAACTTATTGGAAAAAAGAAGTCATTGCTTTAAAAAAACAATTGGACACTTTAACCCATAAGCATGAAAAAGCACTCAGTAAAGGTAATAAAAGCAATTCAGCCAAAAAAGACCTTGAGCTTAAAGAAATGCAAGAAATGATTGAAAACATTCGTGATGCCCTGACAATCGCAGAACTTACTGCCAGCAAATATTATACATTGTCCAAGCATATTGATCAGTTCGAAAAAGAATGGCTGCAAGATGCACAACCATTAGAGACTGCAAAACCGCAACCCACATCAGTTGATGTTTATAAAAGAGATCATAAATTAAAGAACGAATCACATGCTCCCCTTGCTGACGCCATTCAACATTGGGAAGAAGTTGACGAAGTTGAAGAAGAAGAAATTGTCGATGACTTAGAAGATATATTCATGCCACAAGATGAACTTTCTGAATTCGAAGTGATTGAAGATTTTTCAGTGACTACGGATGAAGATTTGTTTAATGATGAAGATGCTTAAATAGAGACTATATAATGGTGGGCACACTAAGAGTTTTGCCCACCCTACATTCGGTCTTACCCAATTAATTTGATAAATGCCCTCTCAAACACCCTCAACAAACTAAAAAAACTCTCTCGCACGGGGTTACGCCAATAATTAGTCTTTGGCGGATAGAAGTACCATCCTTGGGTATAAGCAAGGCATGTAGCCAATATTCCAGTCAAAAGTCGATCATCAACTAAGGCAAGTCGATGTGGTGCAACGCCTCTATACTGAGCAATCATTAATAAACCCTCTGGATGAGGCTTTTTTTTCATGCCATGCCCGTGCAACATAAAAAGAGAGGGGAATTTTTCAGCAAAATAGCGAATTCGCGCCTCTTTTGGTTTATTCGTTAAAATCGCCAAGCGATGCTCACCTATTTCTTGGCTTATTTTTGTTAACCAAAGCTCTGCTTCAGGTAATGGTTGATTCGTATCATAAGCATTGAGCACCCCATCAAAATCCAAAACAAGGATCGCAATATTAGCCGCATCCAGTCTCTCTAAAGTAATTTCTTCTAAAGAATGAATTCGCTTACCAGGATCAACTAAAAATAGTTTTAATTTGTGCCGTTCCAGCCAAGCCTGTTTGATTGCGAAAATCCAGCGCATTCTATCTTCACCTTAATACATTGGTTGGCGCGTTGGCCAAGAAATTCCGAATATTTGTTGCTATGCCATTTAGCAATCGATTTCGTGCTTCTCTTGTAGCCCATGCAACATGAGGCGTTACTAATAGATTTGGCAACGATCTTGAGAACAAAGGAGAATCCACCGATGGTGGTTCTTTGGAAACAACATCAAGCGCAGCGCCTGCAAGGCGACCATTGCATAGAGCATCCGCTAAAGCTTGTTCATCAACGAGTCCTCCACGAGAAACATTTAACAATAGTGCAGTGGGTTTCATCATGGCTAATTCTCTAACCCCAATGAGGTGATGGGTTTCTTTGATTAATGGACAATGTAAAGTTAAGACATCAGCTTGAGATAACACAGTCGCCAAGGGAAATCGTCCTGGCTGCGTTTGGCCTTCTCGGTTTGCAACCATTATCTTCATTCCCATGCTTTGAGCAACGCTTGCAACCCCTTTCCCAATAGCACCATATCCAACAATACCAAGTGTTTTTCCCGCAATTTCCATTGTCTTATAATCTTGTAAACAAAACTGCTTTGCTTTTACCCAGGCACCTTGCTTGACTAAATTATCATATTCACTGATCTTTGAGGCCAGACTCATTAATAAACCAATGGTGTGTTGTATGACCGACGCAGTCGAATAAGCTTGCACATTGCAAACAGTAATCCCTAAAGCATTGGCAGTTTTAAGATCAATATGATCGCTGCCTGTGGCAGCAATGCAAATGCAACGACATTGAGAAGCTTTTTCTAAGGTGTTTGCTAACATTGGAACTTTATTAGTTACCACAATTGCAGCAGACTCAATTCTTGAATCAATTTCGCCAGTTGTGGTATTGCCCCACAATTTCCAGTTTGGCAAAGTGGAAGTTATGATACTAAAATCTAAATCTTGTTGATCTAAAGTAGAATTATCTAGAAAAACGCCCTGCATTTTCTTTCTCCGATTCAGTATGGCCAAACCCATCACAACCCATTGAATAGTAGAAAGAAAAAAGAGTCTTCGCGGGTAATTACTGTTTCTGTGTTCGAATGGGCTCAGGAGTTAGCTCAGGCCTTGAAAGAGAAACATTTTGCTCTTGCTCAGGCGTACTTGCAAGACGCACCATCCAAGCAAATAGAAAACCCACTGTTGTTAGAATAGATAAGATACTGATTGTAAAAATTAAGCCAGCCATGGTCACTTCTCCCTGCTCCCTTTTGGCATTATTCTTTTGAGCATCAAGGTGACGACTCCTTTCACCTGTAACGTTTATTGTAGGACAAACCCCCAGAAGGCGCAAATTACATTGGATGTACATACAATAAAAATAGAAAATGAGTTGTTAGTCTAAGGAAAGTAATTATTTTCTTAGCCTGCTTTCCTTGCTCCGAAGGTTGCGGTATCTTGCAGGGCTCTTATGACAATGTTTAATGAAAAGGGTTAGGATTATGCTGAATAGTAAAGAATGGTTTACCGAGTTTTATCCAAAATATGGGCTTGGTTTTGGCTTGCAAATTAAATCGAAACTACACGAAGAACAGTCCCCTTTTCAAAAAATAGCCATTTATGAAACGACTGATTTTGGCAATCTGATGACCATCGACGGCATTATTATGCTCACCAGTCGCGATAATTTCCTTTATCATGAAATGATGACACATCCGATTTTGTTTACACATCCATATCCTAGAAATATCGTTATTATTGGTGGCGGCGATTGTGGAACACTGAAAGAAGTTCTCAAGCATCCTGTCAAGAATGTGACACAGATTGATATCGATGAGCGAGTCACTCGTCTTGCTGAAATATATTTCCCTGAGCTTTGCACTGCTAATGATGACAACAGAGCGACTTTGTTGTTTCAAGATGGGATCCGCTGGATGAAAGAAGCAACAAGCGGTAGCGTAGATGTCATTATTGTTGACTCCACCGATCCCATTGGCCCCGCTGAAGGTTTGTTTAATCAAGCATTTTATGAACAATGTCATCGCGTTTTAGCAGAAGACGGCATCTTAGTGCAACAAAGCGAATCACCCTTTATTCACCAAACCATATTACGTGATATGCGTCATGCAATGACAAAAGCAGCCTTTTCCGATTTATTGACTATCACCTATCCACAACCTGTTTACCCCTCGGGATGGCATAGCGCAACCATGGCTGCTAAAAAGCCCTTGCTTTCAACCTTTAGAAAAGATGAGAAGCAATTTCAGGCATTAAACACGCAATTTTATCATTTTGGATTGCATGAGGCGGCTTTGACGCCAATGCCTTTTTTGAAGAAGGCATTAGAGGGATAAGAGACTGGCTCTACTCTTCCCTTGTAAAGGGAAGAAGCCATTGTCCGTCTCAGACGGACAATGGCAGATGGATTTTATCTTGAGCAAATCCCTCTTGCGCTACGCGCCTCTCCCCTTTACAAGGGGAGATAATTTGTCGCTGGCGCGACGGCAATCAGAGCCTTACCGCTATATAGCTGCTTCCCCATCCTCTCCCGTTCTGATCCGAATTACATTATCTAGCGGCAAAACAAAGATCTTACCATCACCAATTTTGCCGGTATGGGCTGCCTTCATAATCGTTTCAATCACCAGATTGGCCTCTTCATCTGTCACGGCTATTTCTATTTTTACTTTAGGTAAAAAATCGACCACATACTCAGCGCCTCGATAAAGTTCCGTATGCCCTTTTTGGCGTCCAAATCCTTTGACCTCGCTCACCGTTATGCCTTGCACATTAATATCAGATAACGCTTCTCTGACATCATCTAATTTAAAGGGTTTGACTATCGCACAGATCAATTTCATTGGCTTAAGCTCCCGCTTTAGATCCGAATATGGTAATGTCTGGAGGCATTTCAATTAAATTATCATAGGTCCATCAGATGTTCGATCCAAAAACCGTAGAAAATATGGCAAAACAGTTTGTTGACTCTCTTCCTCCAGGCTTAAAATCTTTTAACCAGGAAGTCGAGAAACAGCTACGCCAATTTTTACAATCTTGGTTTAATAAAATGGATCTCGTCACCAGAGAAGAATTTGATATTCAAAGCCAAGTGTTAACAAAGACACGACTAAAGCTTGAACGCCTTGAAGCTACTCTGGCGACACTAGAATCAAAACTTAATGAAGACAAACATTCTCCAAGTGACGAAGACGTGCCTTAAATCCTGTCAATAATCTGACATCCATCACAAAACTATGTATTTGGCCTATCTTTAGATCATATAGGGATCTCTTGGTGTGCTTGCAAGGATGATGGGGTTGATACTGTGAATTTACGCTCTCGGCTACTCATTATGGGTTGTATTGCCATTATTGTGCAGATCCTTACCTTATTTGCCTTTTATTATTACTACATCAGCCCCAAGATAGGCACCCTGGAAAAAACCATAGTTGAGAAAAATTTACATCGTGGCTTGGAATTGATTCAACGAGAATTATTTCATTTGACACATATCTCACAGCTCCTTGCTGAAGATCCTTTGATGGAACAACTTATCAATACCAAATCCTTGCAGTTAGCGCCCAATGACGTTCTGCAACGAAAAATGGTGCGGCAAGAAATTAACTTAATATATGTGGTAAATAATGACCACAAAGTTATTTGGGAAGATATTATCGATCTAAGCGCTGAACGACCTTATCCTAAACAACCTTTTTTAACCTCACTCTGGGAAAAAAATCCTTCGTTTTTAGACCATAATTCATCCCTTAGTCTCAAAGCTGGGATCTTCAATAGCTCACTCGGTCCTATGCTTGTGGTATCTTGCCCGATTACTTTAGTCAAAAACACAGATGTCCAAGGAACACTGATTATTGGTCGTTTGATTAATCAAGATGTTATCCATCTTATACAAAGCTTATCTTATACTGATGTGAAGTTATGGCCCTTAGGCGGTGCCACGCTCAATGTGTCACAACGCATGATAATTCAAAAATTGCTCCAAGGAGATTCTGATTTCACCATAGAGCAAAGTGGCGATGTCCTTCGAGGATACATGTATTTAGAAGATCTCAATATGCAACCATCTTTATTAATTTCGACAACCCAGCCCCGAGAAATAACCAAAACCATTGAGCTTGGTATTACTGAAATCGGAACCATATTTATTGTCTTACAAATTTTATTTTTAATAACCATTTTCTTTTTAATTCGCAGCACTCTGCTTGTCCCCGCACGACAACTGATCCAACAAATCAATCAGCCTCGCAAAGATTGGCGACCAGTACAGGTTGATACAAAACCATGGAATGAGATGGGAATATTGGCCACAGGTATTTCAAATTTAATTTCACGTCACCAGGACAGATTAACCCAAGAAACTATCATGGCTTATCGAGATGGTTGCTATCAAACCCGGCATCATTTATTTCAAGAGATTGAAGATACACTCAAACCTGTCATTGACGGCATTGAATTAACGGAAAAAAAGCTTTCCAACTTACCCACGAATGATCTTGAATGGATCATTGCTGAAAGTAAAACCGGGCAGGTTTCACTTGAACGTCTTGCTGAGTATTCAGAAAAACTACAAAACATTAATGAAAAATTACGACATTATCAAAAAGAAACACGTCATCGTCTCTATGATTTGTATACTAGAACCTTACGAAATGCTGCGGCTATTCGTGCACAATCGCGTAGTCTTGATACAATCAGAGAATTTACGCCAATTGGATTAAAAGATCAGAAAGAGAAGCCTCAAACATCTAGATCTTAATGAATGTAGCGCTTATTATGTTGATAGAAATGTGAAGCCAAATGATAAAAGAGAAAGAAAGTGTCCAGTTTTGAAATTTTACTCATCATCTTAGGACTTGCTGTGGTTATTGTCTCCATTTTGAGACGAATGCAGCTTCCTCCCTTATTGGGTTACTTGATTGCAGGTGCTTTGGTCGGGCCATATGGGCTAGGATTGCTCGAATCCAAAGAAGAAATTCGAAATATTGCAGAATTTGGGGTGGTTTTCCTATTATTCTCAATTGGATTAGAGCTCTCTTTGCCAAAACTCATTTCCATGCGCCGAGCTTTGCTTGGCCTTGGCGGTATGCAAGTCCTACTTTGCACCGCTGCAGCTCTCTTAGTTGCCAAGATTGCTGGCTTGAGTTGGCCAGCAGCAATAGCCGTTTCCGGGGCCTTGGCACTTTCTTCTACTGCAGTTGCAACTAAACAGCTCGTTGAGCAAGATGAACTTGACCAATCTCATGGCAAGCTCGCTCTGGCTATTTTGCTCTTTCAAGATCTTGCTGCTGTTCCCTTTCTCATTATCGTTCCCGCGCTTGCCGGGGTCGGTGCAGAAAATTCCGTTGGCGAAATGTTATTAACCCGCGTAGGCGTAGGTACGCTAATCTTTTTAGTGATGCTTGCAGCTGGCCGCTGGCTGTTACGTCCTCTTTTTCATCATATAGCGCAAGCACGATCTTCTGAACTTTTTATGCTCACAGCACTATTGGTAGTGCTAGCCTCTGCCTTTTTAACCGAACACTATGGATTGTCTGCTGCCTTAGGAGCCTTTTTAGCGGGTGTGATGCTAGCGGAAACTGAATATGTTCATCAAATTGAATCCGATATACAGCCCTTTAGAGATATTTTACTCGGTCTATTTTTCATCGCAGTGGGTTTGGTGTTCGATCCACGTGTTGTGATGAATGACTGGCAATGGGTACTTGGCATTTTACTGTCACTTATCATTTTTAAAACCGCTGTTATTGCACTGTTAGCGAAATTAGCAGGAGCCCCTGCTAAAACGGCTTTGCGAACAGGGCTTATACTCGCTCAAGGTGGTGAATTTGGGTTATTTCTTATTGCAGTGGCCTATGATCTCAATATTATCAATGTGCATGATAGCCAGATTATTATCGCAGCAACGGTCATTAGTATGGCCGTTTCTCCCTTGTTAATTCGCAATAGTAAAGAAATCGCTCTATTTATCCTGAGACGCTTTAATAAAAATTATGCTAATGAAAATTTTGATGACATGGCCCCTCCACCAAAAGCACTAGAAAGTCATGTTATTATCTGTGGGTATGGTCGTGTTGGTCAAACGTTAGCCAGATTCCTTGAATATGAGGGTATGTCTTTTGTAGGATTAGACGTAGATCCTGTACGTTTAAAAGAAGCCAGAGCTGCTTCTGAGCCTGTCTTTTTTGGCGATCCCACCCAAGAAAGCGTTCTCGTGGCTGCAGGCATAACCAAAGCACGCATGCTCATTATCGCCTTTAGCACCCCCAAACAAGCACTTAAAATTTTACGATCGGTTCGACAATTAAATAAAGAAATCCCCATCTTGGTGCGTACCACCGATGATAGCGATTTAGAAGCTTTGCAGATAGCCGGCGCAACTGAAGTTATCCCAGACAAATTAGAATCAAGCCTCATGCTCGCATCTCATATGCTTATTCTGTTAGGGCAATCTCCTGCCAGAGCGCAGCAACAAGTGGCTGAAGTAAAAGCAAACCGCTATAAGATGTTGCGTAGCTTTTTTGAAGGTGAAAATATCGGCCATCTTGAAGATAAACCACAAAAGAAAGTCTACCTGCATGCTGTTGAGCTAACAGAAGGTGCTTATGCTATTGGACGGACCTTAGAAGATTTAGTCGCTCAACAGGTACCGATTAAGATTTCTTCATTTTCACGCAATGGCTATAAGTGCAACGAACCTACTCCTCATATGGTGTTCCAAGCAGGTGATATTTTAGTATTAGAGGGCACCAATGAAGACATTTATAACGTAGAGGAAAAATTGTTGCAGGGTTAGGGGTTATTTTTCTTTTTCAATTTTTCTTTTTCTTGGACGAGAATATCAATCTCCGCTTCCACTGGCAGCAACTGCTCACATACTAAATCTTCTTCTTGTAAATGTTTATCTGAAATGTCTTCTTCAATATGGATGAGTTCTTCTTTAAATGGCAAAGACATTTCTCCATCGTGAAGAAGTGTTACCTCTTCTAGATGATCAAAGCGGTGTGCGTTAAGCGCTGATATCTTTTTGTCGAGTTTTTTCAATGGATTTTCCTTCATATCACCCTCTTTTAAATAATGTAGCACACCTTATGGGTCATCAAAATGTTTGGTCTGTAGTCAAAATAGAGCAAATACACAGAAACTTGCATAACCCCTTATGCAGCAATGCATAAAATTTGCTCACATTATCAGATTATTTGGCTATTAAGTGGTTGTCTCTTTGATTAAGCGGCGCTATAGTGCGTCCTTTGAAAAGGGAAGTTCAGATGTCATTAGCCATTGTTTTTAGCCGAGCCAATGTAGGCATTGAAGCGCCTCAAGTGGTTGTCGAAACCCATATTTCCAATGGATTACCGCAATTTACGATGGTTGGCTTGCCTGAAACAGCCGTAAAGGAAAGCAAAGACAGAGTGCGAAGTGCATTGATGCAAAGCGGTTTTGAATTCCCCCTTAAACGCATCACCGTGAATCTTGCCCCTGCTGATTTGCCCAAAGAAGGAGGTCGTTTTGATCTCCCCATTGCCATTAGCATCTTGTTAGCATCGCAACAGCTCGTTTGTTCACATATTGAGCAATATGAATTTGCCGGTGAACTTGCTCTTAGCGGTGAACTACGGGCAGTCAAGGGGATTTTGCCGTTTGCACTTTCAACTCAAAAAGCCAAACGACAATTAATCATCCCATTAGGCAATAAAGAAGAAGCAAGCTGGGTTTCCCCTCTGCCTATTTTTACTTTTTTTGATTTTCTTAGCGTCTTTGCGCATCTCACAGGACAGCGTTTACAAGATCCAATAGCGTTTGCTCCCATGAATGAATGTCAGAATGAAACCATCCATTGCATGTCAGAAGTATGTGGCCAACATCATGCCAAACGCGCACTTGAAATTGCCGCTGCTGGTGGACATAGTTTATTAATGATAGGACCACCTGGCACAGGTAAAACCATGCTGGCTAGCAGGTTAAATACCATATTACCACCACTGTCGCGATCAGAATCATTGGAAGTAGCTGCCATTTATTCCATTAGCCAACAAGGTTTTCAAAAGCAAACACTTGCTAACAGGCCCTTTCGCCAACCTCATCATACCGCTTCGGCAGTTTCGCTCGTGGGTGGCGGACGCCAACCAATGCCAGGAGAAATTTCTTTGGCACATCATGGTGTTTTATTCTTGGATGAGCTTCCTGAATTTAGTCGTCATGTGTTAGAAGTCCTTCGAGAGCCTTTAGAATCTGGCAAGGTTAATATTACACGGGCAGCAGGCAGAGCAGAGTATCCTGCTAGCTGCCAATTAATAGCAGCGATGAATCCCTGTCCTTGTGGTTATTTGTCCGATCAGCGTCATCCTTGTCGATGCACACCAGAACAAATACAACGGTATCGTAGTAAAATATCTGGCCCCTTACTTGATAGAATTGATATGCATATTGAAGTGCCCACATTACCGGCTCAACGTTTATCAACATTTCATCCCAAACAAGAAGAGACAACCCAAGCGATTGGGCAGCGCGTCATGAAAGCCCGTGAACGTCAACAATCTCGATGCGATAGAATCAACGCCAAACTCAATTCTCATGAAATAATTGCCTTTTGCAAACTAGATGCACATGGACAACAAATGTTAACATCAGCATTAGAAAAACTAGGGATCTCGGCTCGCGCTTATCACCGTATCCTAAAAGTTGCTCGCACGATTGCTGACTTGAGTGATTCAGAGAACATCCAAAGTATCCATGTGTCCGAGGCAATTCAGTTTCGTAAATATGATCGACAATTATAAAAATAGCCTCAACGTGCCGCGACGTGTTCGCGGCATCCAGAAATATCTTGAACTGGATACCGCGGACAAGCCGCGGTAAGTAGAGAAAATGGATACCGCGGACAAGCCGCGGTACGTAGAAGTGGTGATTAATATATAGGGTTATTACCGTGCATGCATTCTCAATCTCGATCTTTCTTAGTGCGTTTTTACTTTTTATTGTTCAACCACTACTAGCCAAAAAATTATTACCTTGGTTTGGTGGTTCTCCTGCCGTGTGGCTATCCATTGTTTTATTCTTTCAAGTTGCACTATTGGTAGGCTATCTGTATGCGTTTGCGCTAACTAAAATAAAAAAATTATCCACTCAAGTTGTTATACATTTCACCTTACTATTACTTTCGTTAATTTTTATTCCAATTATCCCCTATGAAAATCTGAGCCTCTTAAATCTATGGCCTCCTATTGCTATTATGACCGTATTAAGCGCAACCTTTTTGCTGCCTGGTATTCTCATTTGTGCTTCAAGCCCTTTATTTCAACATTGGTATTGCCTGTGTTATCAAACAGATTTTCCTTATCGATTTTATGCTTTATCCAACTTTGGATCTTTATTAGGATTAATCGCATTTCCTTTTATTTTAGAACCTTTATTAGGTATACAGCTTCAACTCTATCTATGGTCTGGATTTTATCTCTTGTTTTTACTCAGCTCAAGCGCTTGCTTAATTCTAGTCACAAGACGTGCCCCAGAACGAATGGGAGTATTTGAAAATACCAATACTGCAGCTTTATCCAAAACAGCATTAGGTTGGTGGGTGTTACTGACATTTTTAAGCAGTGCATTGCTGTTATCCACGACGCAAGTTACTTTGCAAAATATTGCCGGTTTCCCATTGCTTTGGGTGATCCCATTAGCGCTATATTTGCTAACTTTTATTATTACTTTTGCTTATCCCAAAGCCTATTATCGTCCACTATGGATTGGCCTTTTTTGCATTTTATGTGGCATTGTTTTTTACTTCCCCTCACATCACAAATTTGCTTTGATGTTACAAATTGGCCTTTATTCCGGTTTGCTTTTTGCTGGCTGCATGATTTGTCAAGGCGAGTTAATCCGATTAAAGCCTGATAAATCGCTCCTGACTTCTTATTATCTTGCTATCGCTTTTGGTGGAGTGTTGGGAGGTGTTTTTGTTAATCTCGTTGCTCCCATTATTTTCAATGAGTGGTGGGATTTCTACATTATCTTATTTGCCATTTTCCTGTGTGGCGCATATTTTTCTGTTTCTCTGCTAAGCGCAAATCAGAGTTATTACCCACGTTTGGCACTTGGTGGTGTTTGGGCAATCGCCTTTGTGGGATTGAGTATATTGCTAAACTTGCATTTAAAAAGTATTCATCAAGATGTGATCTATCATCATCGTAATTTCTTTGGTGCATTTGAAATTGCAGAACGAAATGCTAATATCCCTGAACATCATTATCGAACATTGACCAATGGCAATATATTACATGGCAAACAATATTTAGAACCCGCAAAGCGTAATATGGCAACCAGTTATTATAGCCTTGGTAGTGGCGTCGGTTTAGCGGTAGCCTATCAACGTCAAGCTAAACAATATCAAACAGTTGACAATGGATTACGCATAGGTGTTATTGGTCTTGGCACAGGAACTATCGCAGCCTTGTCAACGAAAGGCGATCATTTGCATTTTTATGAAATTGATCCTGATATTGAAAAAATAGCGAAAGAATATTTTTATTACCTTCATGATACGCCTGCCGAATTGTCAATTGATATTAATGACGGTCGAATTGCACTCGAAGATAAATTTAAAACTTCAGGATCAGAACATTTTGATGTGCTCGCAGTTGATGCTTTTAATGGTGATGCTATCCCAGTACATCTATTAACGCTTGAAGCCATGCAAATTTA
This sequence comes from uncultured Pseudomonadota bacterium, assembly GCA_963829835.1. Lineage (GTDB taxonomy): Bacteria > Pseudomonadota > Gammaproteobacteria > Berkiellales > Berkiellaceae > Berkiella. The sequence continues at coordinate 1,103,484 of CAWHKC010000004.1, read as the reverse complement.
TTTATCTCATCTTGCGCCTAATGGTATCTTGGCTTTTCATATTTCAAGCCGTTACGTTGATCTTTATCCTCCCTTACAAGCACTTGCAAATCATTTACATTTGTTTGCTTTTACGACCACCAATGCGCAAGATTTAGAAAATGGGATCTTTAATTCGCAATGGATTTTAATTACACGTAATAGCGATTTAGGCACCTATTTATATAACAAAAATGTATTATTCTTTCCAAATGAAAGAATAACGCCTGTTTGGACGGATGATTTTAATTATTTACTCTCCGTTATTCGTTGGAAATGATCCTAGTAGGGTGGGCAAAGTGAAACGTGCCCACCATTTTAATTTGGTAATACTTGCACCCACCCTGCGAATATTTTAGACTACGCAGCCCTCACATGAACAAGCGCGCATCCGGATAAGTCTATGTCTGAACTTAATGAACAGCAACAAGCAGCCGTCCACTATTTAGATGGTCCTTTACTCGTCATTGCTGGCGCAGGTAGCGGTAAAACCCGTGTGATAACTCAGAAAATCTCCTACCTTATTCATGACTGTCATTTCAATCCTAAACATATTTACGCTGTTACTTTTACCAATAAAGCTGCGCGTGAAATGAGTGCTCGTTCGCAAAAGTTATTTGCAAAAAATAAAGTTGGGAAAGTGAATGTTTCAACCTTTCATTCCTTAGGACTAAATATTTTAAAAAAGGAAGGCAAACACTTATCGCTTCATGCTAATTTTACGTTGTTCGATACTATTGACAGCATCAATTTGCTAAAAGAATTAAGCGGTAAAGTCACCGCGGTCAGTGATGACAACCTTAAAATTATTCAGCACACTATTTCTAATTGGAAAAATGATCTCTTAACGCCAGCCCAAGCTCTTGAAGCAAGTACCAGTGAACAAATTCATCTGGCCGCACGATTTTTCGCCGCTTACGAAAGCACTTTACGCGCTTACAATGCGGTAGACTTTGATGATCTGATTGCTTTGCCTGTAAAGCTCTTTCAAGAAAACAGTGCCGTTTTAGAACAATGGCAAAATAAAATCCGTTATTTACTTATCGATGAATATCAAGATACCAACACCGCACAATATACTTTAATCAAACAATTGTGTGGTGTTCGTGGTGCACTTACTGTGGTTGGCGATGACGATCAATCGATTTATGCTTGGCGAGGCGCTAAACCTGAAAACATTGAATTATTACAAAAAGATTATCCTCACCTTAAGGTGATTAAGCTAGAGCAAAATTACCGCTCAACTAGCACCATTTTGCGAGCAGCAAATCAATTAATCAGTAACAATCCCCATATTTTTCAAAAGCAACTATGGAGCACCTTGGGTCAAGGTGAACCTATTCGTATATTGGCCACTCCCAATGAAGAAGGCGAAATAGAGCGTGTTGTAAATGAGTTGATGACCCATCAATTTCGTTATCGTCTTCCCTATGATTGTTATGCCATTTTATATCGTAGCAATCACCAAGCCAGAAATCTTGAGCAAGCTTTGCGCACCAATGGGATCCCTTATCAAATCAGTGGTGGCACCTCCTTTTTTGCGCGCACTGAAATAAAAGATTTATTCGCCTATTTTCGTTTAATGACAAATCATGATGATGATTCTGCTTTTTTACGTTGCGTTAATACCCCAAAGCGTGACATTGGCCCCGCAACCCTTGAAAAATTAGGCTTATATGCGAAAACTCGAGAATGCAGTTTGTTTAATGCCTGCTTTGAAATGGGGTTGTCTGAATACTTGAATGATCAAGCACGCGATCGTTTACATGATTTTGCGCAACTCATTCAACAAACCTTTGAGCAAGCCAATAGCGATGAATGTTCTAAGGTACTGAATGATTTTGTTAAAGACATTGGTTATTTTGACTATTTAACCGAGACCTCAACAACCCCTAATAGCGCTCAAAAGCGAATCGATAACGTATTAGATCTCCTCTCTTGGCTGACTCGGCTTTTGAAAAATGAAGAAAAGCCGCTATCTTTCCAAGATGCTATTCATAAAATGATCTTGTTGGATATTTTAGACAGAGATTCGAAACAAGATATCAATATGGTGCAGTTAATGACGTTGCATGCTGCTAAAGGCTTGGAGTTTCCACATGTTTATATCATTGGTTGGGAGGAAGAAATTCTTCCCCATAAAACCAGTATTGAATGTGATGATGTTCATGAAGAGCGACGCTTAGCTTATGTGGGCATGACGCGTGCGCAAAAGACTCTGACCCTCACCTATACCAAACAACGCAAACGCTATGGCGAGCAGCAATCGATTATCCCAAGTCGTTTCTTGGATGAACTACCCGAAGAGTTGGTGTTCAGAGAAGACAACCAGCCTCCCAAATCTGAAGAAGAACAACGCGCTTCTGGCCAGGCACATATGGCTGCGTTAAAGGCGATGTTGCAGGGGAATGAGACTTCCTAAAGTGAGCGCAGCGAACAATTATCTCCCCTTGTAAAGGGGAGACGACCCGAAAGGGTCAAGAGGGATTTTATCTTGAGAAAATCTCTCTTGCGCTCCCAGGTCGCGCCTCTCTCCTTTACCTTCCTACGCTAAGAAGCTTCGGCAAGGCAGGCAAGGAGAGATCTCTGGTTGCTTCGCAACCATTCAGATCATTTCTTTTGAGGGATCATGTACTCAATCGCCATCTTCAATTCTTGATCAGAACACTGCATACAGGTTCCTTTAGGTGGCATAGCCCCTTTACCTTTAATCGCAATCGCTAACATACCATCAATACCAACATCCATACGTGGCTTCCAGTCAGCTTCATTTCGGAATTTAGGCGCCCCACCAACTCCGGTTTCATGGCAGACAGCACAAGTGGATTTGTAACGATCTTCACCAGCTGTGGCGCTCAATTCTGTTGAAGCAGTAGGGGCAGCAGCAATCATCCCACCTTCGCCTTCCACCGTTCCAACAGGTTTTATCCGATTATAAATCGCTTCGGACGTCATGGATTCGGTCATTTGGCCGCAAGCCGCTAAAGACAGAGAGGGCACCCCCAATAGCACGGCGCAATGAACTAAAATGCTTATTATTTTTCTCACCTTGGTCTCCTGAAAGCCCTCAAACTTTAACTTTGGGCATAGTATACCCACTCTCCATTGCAACGAAAACCTATGAAGCCAAAACATAGATGAAATCTATCGGGTGTTTCTTTGAAAATTGGTTTAGTGGTTAACTAATTTATTTGCTTTAGCCATATCCACATAATTTTCATCATGAGTTGTTCTGATTGCTTGACTATCAAAGTACCGCGGGTGTGCCGCTACCATTTGTTTTGCATAATACGGTATTAATGTTTTACGTTTGCTTTCGCGACTTTTTTCTGCCGTTTCCGTATAAGAAATCACTTTTTCCTTGGCTTTCAACAACCCATCAATTTTTTGCTCTAATTCAGGCAAAGATGAACGATAAGGATAATCTACTATCCCTGTTGATACTTGTGTGGAATGAATGGCGGGTCGGCCGGTTTCACTATCCCAGCTCAACCCTGCAATTTTACTTTCCCCAAAAATTCGCACTTGAAGATAGCAAAGCAACGTAGCCGCTTTATTAAACATATTACTAAAAAACACAAATAGGATTTCCAAGCCTTGTGGATCCATGGCGCGCCCATCTTGGGTCACGCAAATCCTGTCTTTCTTTTTAACATGAATAAGCTTGGGGTCTTGGGAATGCAACATTTCATGCGCATTCTCAATGCTAAGATTTTCTGAAAAGAAACGTAAGTCTTCTGATTTTCTCTGAGGTGTTGGTTTAGCAAGCACGCCATATTGAAAAACGTTAAAACAGGACCAGTCTCCACAAGTCATGCCGCTTTGACTAGTGATGCCTTGATGAGGAACCATTTTTACATTATTTACTTTTACAAATTCCTTACAACTTTCGCTACCAATGCTATCACTAGAAGAGGAGGGAAGGCTTGAAAGAGAATCATATTGGGTGATAGAAATATTTTGTGCAGCTATTGGTAACCTCCAATTGCTCATTTCAAAGGTCTGTGCCTTGTCTTTGGTCCTTCGATTAAAAGTTATTCCTTTTTGAGCGACTAAAAATTCTCTGACGTTATTAACGAGAGTCTCTTGGGGTTTTAAACTGCCATCCGCCAATCTATTTTCATTTGTTTGATTGGCATGATGCTGATAGGCTTTATAAAGCGCTAAATACTGCTTGGATTCAAGACCTTCAAAATGGGCTAAGAGAGAAGTCCAATGAGCATCATTATGGTTAAGGCAAATGGCGATCTTAATATTGTTTGCAGGTAATTGCCGATAGCCCTTAGCTATAAAATACGAAATGGTATTAACAAATTGTTCATGTAAGCTACTGCCAACCGTTTGATGTTGTTTGGCAAAGTCGTAATTTTTAATTTCCGGCCACGCTCGAAAAACGAAAACACTATTATCGTCTGTTTTGATTAATTGCACGCCTTCGTACTGACCAAAGTTCCATTTGCGGTCTTCTCTGGGGATTGTACCTTGTATTCTTAAGCCTTTATTTTGCAAAAAGGCTAGCGCTAATGCGTGATAATTATCTTTAATATCAAGATCTTCAAGATATCTATAGAGATTGAGGCTCATACTTGTCCAGGATTGCGATTAAATATAAGCTAGGATTCTAATAAAAACAAACTCCATTTGCAATTTATATTGATATTTATTGGACCTATTAAAGAAACAACTCAGCCAAAAAATTGTCAATTTTCATCACTTTGATATCTCCAACCATTCTCTCTTGTCGTAAGTCTTTAACGATTTGTATAGCAGGAAAATCATATTTTTTATGAAAGGTATAAAGTGATTTGCTAATGTCTTTATTCGAGGTTTTTACTTCAATAATTTGCTCAATATTACCTTCCTTTGCTAAAGCAAAATCCACTTCTTCTTTATCTTTTGTTCGCAAGTAATGTAATGAATAATTTTCGGCAAGATAATCTATTTTGGCATAGCAATGTTTTAACAGACTTATTGCCACAAGATTTTCTAATTGCGCACCTTCATCCTCTTTTACTAATCCTGTATCAAAAAAATAGATTTTAGGCTCTTTTAATAAACTTCTTGCAATATTATTTGAGTGGGGTGTAACAGAAAATATAATATATAAAGCTTCTAAAATTTGTATATACTTTTTGACTGTCATAGGGGAAATGGCGACGTCAACTGCTAAAGATTGGTAGGAAACAGGAGAACCCACTTTGGTTCTTAATAATTCAAAAATAAGCCTAAGTGCTTTAATATTCTGAATTTTATCAAAGTCAAAAACATCTGTGGCAAGCATGCTGCTTATATATTGTAATCGCCAACGATTTGCTGTCACCATGTCTTCTGCTAAAAAGGGCTCTGGAAACCCACCCTTGTTGAGCAAATCATCAATAGTATAGGATCTATTTAATTGTCTTAGTTCAGCAGGCGATAAAGGTAATAATCTATGCAAAAAATATCGACCGGCTAATGAATCGCCCATATGATTAAATATATCAAGTCGTGCACTGCCTGTGACTAAAATTTTTAAGTGGTCAGGTTTTGTATCATAAAGGCCTTTTAGATAGTTTTTCCATTCAGACATTTTGTGAAGTTCATCAAGAATCACGAGATCTGTTTGGGCAAGCCAAGCTTGCTCTTGAATGATCTTTCTATCTTCTAGTTGGTCATAACTCAAATAAACGGGGTGTCTAAATTCTTTTGCAATTTGTTTTGAAAGAAAGGTTTTTCCGACTTGGCGCGGTCCTGCAACCAAGACCATTTTCTTGTTTAAATCTTTAAGAATATAGGAGCCTTGTACTCTTTCCATATTGACTATTCTATATTGAATTATAGAAAAGTCAAGACTATTCGATAATCTAATATAGAATAGTCAAAAGACTGGTTGCATATACACTAGCTATGGCTTTCACCCACGAAATTGATTCAATTTACTGTCTATTCACTAATTCATCAATCTTTTTAGGATCACCTTGAATGCATTTTAAATATGCTCGACTAATAGAATCGGGATCTCTTAGGTGTTGCTCCCATTTTCTCAGCGTCTCGATATTAATATGATACCTTTGTCCCTTTGTAACCCAAGCTTTCTTCCTTCTTGCCACGTAGACTTGAATTTATCACTTTCAAAGTGCATACGTTCATAATGGTGGCGCTGAACTAGTGTATTTTGTGTTGGCTCTTCACTGATTGACAGGCTTTCATCTAATTCCATAGAGTCATCAATTGTTTGAGATTCCTCGGATGCCGCTGTCTTCACTTCTTCTTTGGGTTGCAAAATAACAACTGGCACAGGCGCAGGTTCAGGTATATATACTGGTAGAGGAAATCGTTGAAATTTAATCACGGGCGTTTGTATTTTGGGTCGATGCATTGACTGCGGCAATTGCACAGGTTTGGTTGTTGCAGGTTTAGGAGCATCAAACAAGGATGGCTTAAATTTTCTAAATACATCAAGAACAGACTGATCATTAAGTCGTTTGGCAACCTCAATAGCCGTTTCGCCTTTGACTCTTTGAGAGAGTGAACTATCACGTTTTAGAATGGCTGCGACTACCTTTGCAAGATTATGATTGATGGCATAAAAGAGTGCAGGCATATCCATAGAAGGATACTCAAGGTTTGCACCCTTTTCAATAAGGAGCACTGCAATATCTTCCGATTTATCTTGAAGCGCAAGATGTAAAGGAGAATCGCCCTTGAAGCCCTGATCAACTTGTGCACCTGCTTTTAGCAATAGCCTCACAGACTCAATATCCTTATTTATACAAGCCATATATAACGGTGTTTCATTATTAAATTGGCTTTCTTCTAAAAATATTTTACTTAGCTTTTCTTGCGTAAAAACTTGCTTATCATCAGAATTTAACATGTCAACCATAGAGCTATCTACATCAACAAGATCACCTAACATGCTTTTTAATTCCATAGTGTCTTTTTCTGAATTCTCATCAACTGGTGAAAAATACAATTTTGCATTTAATTTATTGCAAGGAAGATAAAGTGTAATGCGCAACGTGTGAAGCATTCGTATATAACTGATTTAGAATATTACCAATCATGTGCTTAACCTATTTATAAAATTTATGTAATGCAACAAAATTAGCAAGATATCTTTATAAAAGATGCCATAAAAATTCTCCGCAAGATTTGTGGTATGCAAAACAAGATGAAATGGGTAAAACAGTCTAAAAGTGGATTATGACAATTTAGTGGAAAAATCAGCTATTTCATGATGAAAATCCCTTGCTGACCGACAAACTGCAAGCTGTGTAGTGTATTTTTATGACTTTTCTGCGTATAATTTATGACATACAGATAAGTCTTCTTGTCATGGATGAAAGCAAGAACTGGCAAATACCATTGTTTGCTTAGTTTAAAGTAATTAACGGGTTTATCGATAAAGTTGAGGATTGTTCCTTAGTTATTATAGACCTCCTGAAAATCAGGACATGATAAAAATATGTTGCAATCAAACACTTCTCAACCAACACTTGATTTTATTCCTTCAGATCATATTTCTTACGAGGCAGAATCAACCATTAGACAAATGATTAAACCGCTTGAAAAAATCGGTGGTATTCATTATTTTTGTTATGGGGTGCATTACCCTGACACATCAAGCTACACCTTGCATACCAATTCAAAATTCTACGAAAGCTGGTTTAAAGATGAAGGAACCTTGTTCGGATTCTGGTTACAAGATGGCTGGCATATCTATGATAATTTGTTGCCAACGAAAGTATCAAACGTGGCAGATTCACAAGATATAGGGCAATTTGCTATCTATATTGAACGCAGAAAGGATAAAACCATCGTTTTTGAATTTGGATCCAGACCGGATAACATGAAAATTATCGATTTTTATAAAGACAATGCTAAACTTCTAAAAAGATTTGGACACTATTTTTCTAAAACCTTAGCAATTGATATTGTTAACCAAGCTGAAAAGCAACTTATAAAGCCACCTTCAAAGATGACTGAAGAATTGGCAGTAAATACTAATCATTCTTTATTTGACATTCAAAACAATAATGATTTTCCATATAAACTCCTAACTGAAAAAGAAAAATGCTATTTAGAGTATCTTTTACGCGGGTATTCAAATAACGATATCAGCACCCATATGGCCTTATCACCTAAAACTATTTCTAAGCATTTATTAACGCTACATAAAAAGCTAGGGTGTTATAATAAAGCAGAGCTTTTCAATAAAGCTCTAAGTGACGGTGTTATACATTACGACTTTGATAATCCCTTTTTTGAAAAGGGGAAATCAGATAAATTAGAAGATGACTCTCTATATTCATTTTTATATGAAATATATAATCCCATTTCAAAATTGGCAGATCAGGAATTCAGGTGTTATCAACTGGTACTTCTTGGATGTACATTAGCTGAAATTAGTAAAAAATTAAATATCGGTATTCCAACTGTTGCAGACTATATTAAACGATTAAAGTATAAATTAGGCTGCATGAGCAAAATTGAATTATTTAGCCAAGCGATTGATTATGGATTCATGAACATTAAGGATGAAGTTAAAGATTATTAAAGGGAAACAAAGTATGGCCGTGTTTGCTTAGCCAACGTTCGTGCTGTTCAAATTCTGGAAAACAATTCTCCACTTTTGCCCAAAAACGCTTTCCATGATTGCGATGAAAAAGATGGCACAATTCATGCGCCACCACATATTCTAAAACACCTTGAGGCGCTAAAATCAGCAGCCAATTAATATTAATTTTGTCCGAGATCCCACAACTGCCCCAACGCGATTTTTGTTGTTTTAATTGCACGCCATTGGGCCAACGACCAAGGCGTGGACAAAAATGATCCAAACTTTTTTGAATCGCTGTCATCGCCTCTAGGTGATACCATTTTTTGATTTGCTGCTTCACCACTTGCGGTAAAGTCTCATGATCCACTTTTTTCCAAGGAACCACTATTTTTAATGCATTTTCGCATAAATGTGTTACTGGATTATCGCCAAATTTTATATTTAATTTTAGGGATTGGGAACGAAAGAGAATGGTTTCTCCACTTAAGAAGTGTTCCGGCCAGGTCAAGTTAGTCGACGGCGATACGCGAGGGTGTTTTAATTGTTTTACCATCCACCGCAAATGGTCTTTCACGAAAATGAGAATCTCGCCATTTTTAATGCGCAAAGGTGCCACAACTTCAAATTGTTGATTGCGGGCTATCATTTGAAGGCGTTTTGCCCGATGGCTGCGACGCATACAAAAGGTTAATATATGATTATCTACTCGGATAAAAGGCATAAATCGCTTTCTTGCTATAATAGTGGCAAGAGTATACTGAGCCTTACACAGCTGGAGCAACAATGGGTTTATTAATTGACGGAAAATGGCAAGATCAAGGATATGACACCAAGAAAAGTCATGGCGAATTTGTCAGAGAACAAAGCCAGTTCAGAAACTGGATAACGGCCGACGGTCAAGCAGGGCCAACCGGAGTGAGTGGGTTTGCAGCCGAATCAGGCCGCTACCATCTCTATGTTTCTTATGCTTGCCCTTGGGCTCATCGCACCCTTATTTTCCGCATTTTAAAAAATCTAGAAAATCATATAACCTTCAGCGTGGTTCACCCTCATATGTTGGAATATGGTTGGTCATTTTTGCCCTCTGATCCCGCTTTTAGTGATTCGCTCTTTGGTTGCTCTCATTTATATGAAATTTATCTCAGAGCCAACCCTCACTGCACCAGCCGGGTAACTGTACCGGTGCTGTGGGACAAAAAACAAAACACCATTGTCAACAATGAATCTTCTGAAATCATTAGGATGTTCAATTGGGCTTTTAATAACATCACTGGCAACAAAACAGATTATTACCCTCAAGCATTGCAACTAGAAATCGATAAGATTAATCCCTTTGTTTATGACAATATCAATAATGGTGTCTATCGTTGTGGTTTTGCAACGGAACAAGAGGCTTATGATAAGGCTTTTGATGCTTTGTTTGGTGCACTTGCTGAAATAGAAAAGCGGCTTTCAAACCAACGCTATTTGGTGAATGATACCCTAACCGAAGCTGACTGGCGCCTTTTTACTACCTTGATCCGTTTTGATGTGGTTTATTTTGGTCATTTTAAATGTAACCTGAAGCTTATTCGTGATTACCCACATCTTCATCGCTATCTCACAGCGCTTTACCAACACCCTGGGGTTGCCCAAACGGTAAAATTTGATCAAATTAAGCAACACTATTACTTTAGTCATAAACATATCAATCCAACTCAAATTATTCCGAAGGGTCCCCTTTTAGAATTCGCTTGATTTGATATGATGCTCACATGAAATGCATCCCAAGAAGATTGAAGTGACACACCATAAGCCATTGGTAAGGCCCTTTTTAAAATGGCCGGGTGGAAAATTTCGGCTCGTTCCGACTTTGCAATCTTTACTGCCAGAAAAATCTCATTTGATTGAGCCTTTTGTGGGTGCTGGTGCGTTATTTTTAAACAGCTCTCATTCTGCTGTCGTAGTCAATGACATTAATGCTGATTTGATTAACTTATTTCGACAAGCTCAAACGTTAAGCGAACCTTTAATCAATGAGGCTAAAAAATTATTTGTTGGTAGAAATAATAAGGCTAAAGCCTATTATCGATTGCGAGAGCGCTTTAATAAGAGTAGCGATCTCTGGGAACGTGCGCTTTTATTTCTTTATTTGAATCGCCATGGTTACAATGGTTTATGTCGCTATAATTCCAAAGGACTTTACAATGTACCCTTTGGTGATTATGTCCGCCCTTATTTTCCACAGCGTGAATTAGAAGTGTTTATTGAACGCTCAAATAATGTCACATTTCATTGCCAAGATTATGCCCAGTTTATGAATCAATTTTTGAGCAAACGGCCACTAGATCACATGATTTTTTACTGCGATCCGCCTTATGCTCCTTTAACCAGCACCGCCAATTTCACAGGATATTGTGCGAAGCCTTTTACGCTAGAAGATCAAAAACAATTAGCTTTGATAGCTAAAGCTCTGACAAAAAAAGGGGCCACCGTGCTCATTAGTAACCACGATACGCCTTTCACTAGAGAAATTTATCGTGGGGCTAAATGCAAACTGATAGAGGTCAGACGCACTATCAGTTGCAATATTGCCAATCGAAATAAAGTAGCAGAACTTATTGCTTGCTATTTACCAGTTGCTTCGTCGTCGGCGCGACGTTCTTCGCATTCGTTGGAGTAGCTTTTAATCCTTCGCTTTGCATCTTCACCAAATCATCAACCACTTTGATGACTTCTTCTTCACTGCCAGCAAACTTCACTGCGGTAATAAACACCCCTTTTGGTCCTTGCACAATCACCGCTGGAACGGCGGTTATACGATAGGTTTGTGCAATGGTATTTGCCCATTTCTGTTTGCGAGTCACATCAAAAGAATTAAAAGTCTTGGTAAAGTCTTGCTCGGAAATGCCATGGGTTGCAAAAAATTGACGCAAGGCATCTTCTGAGGTGCTGCTAATCCTTTCGGTATGAACAGCGTCAAAAAGCGCGGTATGAATTTTATTTAATGCTTTAAGATCAACTTGGGTATAGTAGGCTTTGGTTAAAGTGCCCCATGTCGGATGAAACTCAACAGGTACGCGTTGAAATTCAACATTAGGAGGAATGGTTTTAAGCCATTTTTCAACATAAGGATCAAGCTTAAAACACCAACTGCATCCATAGCTAAAGAACTCTAAGACTTGTACTTTGCCATTGGCTTCTTTCATCAAATCAGTCACCAACGCATTATCAGACACCGCTACTGGCAAGCGTTGATATTGTTTTCCTTCCACATATTCTCCAGCATAAGCTGAATAAACGAGAAATATCCCAATTATTAACAATGCAGCATAGAAAAAATCACCAAGATTTCTCATAGACGCTCCCTATCTTAATCCTTCGATGTAACTGCTCACGGCTTTCATTTCTTCATCACTCAAGCGATGACTAATCGATTCCATCATTTCGCTTGGACTATTTTTACGTTTGCCGTCTTTAAAAGCATGCAGCTGATTTTCAATGTAAACAGCATGCTGTCCTGCTAATTTTGGATATCTAGCCGCTTCATTACCTTGGCCTTCTGGACCATGGCAGGCTAAACAAGCGGTTGCGCCCGTTTGTAAATTACCGCCACGATAAATTTTTTGTCCCAATTCAACATAGGCATTTTGTGCCTTACCCATGGTTTGTTTTTCACTGGCATAATAGGCGGCTAAATCAGCGATATCTTGATCGCTTAGATTGGCGACCATCGCATACATAGAAGCTTCAAAGCGGGGACCTTTTTCCCCAGCACGGAACTCTCTAAGTTCCTTAACCAAATAATTTTCGTATTGGCCAGCAATTTTTGGCCAGTTAGGTACTGTGCTATTTCCATCTGTGCCATGACAGGCGACACAGGTTTGGGTTTTACCTTTGCCGGCTTGGATATCACCCACTAAAGTTGGCCCATTGGTGGGCTTGGGTTCAGCAGCGGGAGCGGCAGTCGGTTGTGCTTGGGCCGTTGCATCAGCAGGTTTTGCTTCACCTGTACTTGCGGCAGCAGGTTTTGCTTCACCAGTACTTGCGGCAGCCGGTTTAGCCTCGCCGGTACTAGCTGCAGCAGGTTTTGCTTCGTCAGTCGGTGCTGCTGCAAAGCTCCAGATAGGGTATAGACCTAAACATAATAAGAGTACAAGGGATAGGCGGCTGTTCATCTTTTCTCGTTCCAATTTAACTTTTTTGCACTTTATATTGCTAGTGTCTACTTGCTAACCCATGGTAAGATAACCCTAGCTTAAAAGAATGCCAACTTATACCAACAACCATAGAGGGTGGTCAATAACGTCCTGCAGGTTGTTTTGCTAGCATAACTAAAAGATTAGGTACTCATGGCAGATCTCAATATCCCTCAACCAAAGCACTTTAACTTCCAACAAATCGAATTTATCAAGAGTGCCCCATCGCTATCCCAAAGTCCAGCTGACATCGGGATTGAGGTAGCCTTTGTAGGCCGTTCTAATGCGGGAAAATCCAGCGCTATCAATGCCATTGCCGGCAGAGATAAGCTTGCTCGTACCAGTAAAACTCCTGGCCGAACCCAATTGATTAACTTTTTCAAAATTGATGAGGATAGACGCCTGGTCGACTTGCCCGGATATGGCTTTGCCAAAGTCCCCTACAAAGTGCAAAAGCAATTAGAAGAAATTTTAAACACCTATTTAGGGCAGCGTCATTGTTTGCAAGGTTTAGTGTTATTAATGGATATTCGTCACCCCCTGACCACCCCCGATCAAAAACTGCTCGACTATGCCAATCAGTGTGAATTGCCGGTGCATGTGTTGTTAACCAAATGTGACAAACTCAAGCGTGGTGCTTCTCAAGCCTCCCTTTTAAAGACACGTCAATTTTTAAGTGTCTATCCCAGAACCACTGTTCAAACTTTTTCTGCGCTTCAACGCTTAGGCATTGAAGAAGTGCATATGAAATTGGATGAATGGTTTAACTTCGATGATGGCGAAGGGGCATCTAATCGGAATTTTAAAGAAAAATAGCCAATTTCTTTCTTATCGGACAGATCTCACTTTCTATCCTAAATGGGACTTAAACGCTTGACTGTAACTAATAAAGTCTTTAATTTATAACTCTATGAGCAAAAATTCTATTTACATCATTCTTCCTCCCCCGCCGGCACCGCGACCTTCGTTGTCGTAAGGCCGTTTTTTATCAAACAAGTCTTACGCGTTTTTCCAATTGTTAAAAAAATAAACCCGTAATGCCTGTAGGATAATGTAAATGAATCTCTCTAAATCAATCAAAAATCACTTCTCTATTTATTTAATCGCTTGGTTTACAATAGCCATTTTCTATTTTTACCAATATATCTTACGGATCTCTCCTGGCATCATGGTGCTAGAGCTTCGCCAGGCATTTAAGCTAACTGCAGAAGAGTTTTCATCATTAGGCTCGATTTATCTGCTTTCGTATTCATTGCTGCAGATCCCACTTGGTTTCTTTCTTGATTACCTGGGGGTCCGTCGCGTTATTCTGATATCGATCACGATATGCATCATAGGTATTTGTATTTTTGCAAATAGCCTCGATTTATGGATGTTGCAATTGGGGCGCTTTATGATAGGGCTAGGTTCAGCGCCTGCTTTTATATGTGCTTTAAAGATAGTTCAAGACCATCTCCCCGAAAAATATAGAGGGTTATTAATGGGAGTCACTTTAGCTATTGGCACACTTGGCGCATTATTATCGGGCAAATTCATGGTTGCGATTCTAGAAAAGCATGGCTGGCAAAATGCTGTACTGCTTTGTGCTGCCCTTGGTGGCTTTATATTCACTTTAGTGTTTTCTATTATTCCTCAAGATAAGAAAAAATCAATTGCTTTTAGAGGCACTTTGGGTCAGTTACGCCATGGTTTAAAAGCCATTTTTAGAAGTCCAGAAATCGTTATTTATTCCATTATTGCTATCAGCGTTTATACGCCCTTATGCGTATTAGCCGATCTTTGGGGCACCGCCTTTTTAATGGAAAAATATGCTTTGCAACGTTCAAGTGCAGCGCAACTCTCTTTATATTTATATGGTGGTTTAACGTTGGGCAGCCTTCTTTTACCATGGTTTAGTATGCAAAAAAATAGATCTAAAGAAGTGATCCAGATCTGTACTTTGGGTCTTATGATTTCACTTTTCACGTTACTATACGCTAATAACTTAAGTTTAGTAGAGCTCTCATTGACTTTGACCTTCATTGGTATTTTCTGTGGCGCTGAAATGATTTGTTTTGCTGGTGCGGCAGATTATAGTCCTTCATCACATACCGGCTTGACCTTAGGTGTTGTTAATACTTTAAATATGCTGGGTGGCGCATTGGCGACACAATTAATTGGTTGGTACTTAGATTTTCAATGGAAAGGCGCTTATGGCCTAAATGGAGAACGCTTTTACGGCGCATCTGAATTCACCGCAGCATTCTCATTGCTTATTGCCCTCATTTTTGCTTGTGGTCTTTTATCAATTAAACTTCCTAAAAAGAATGTTCCAGAAATTAAAAATAATGAGCATCTATTGAAACAAGGGGATCAAAATGAAAAAGCTATCTCCTGAACTTCAAGGTGCAATGTATGCCATTATCTCTGGCCTGCTGTATGGATTGGTAGGTTATTTTGGCGTTAAATTAATGGACACTCATCTTTCCATTTCCAACATGCAATTTTGGCGATTTTTTATTTCCACGCTTTTCATGAGCCTTATTCTGATTAAGCAATTCAAAATTTTTAACGACAATGCTATCGAAATGCTAAAATCATTTTTATTCGGTGCTTTGTTTTATAGCGCAGCGGCAGGCATTTATTTTGTGAGTAGCCAATATATTGGAACAGGACCTTCTATGGTCATTTTATTCACTTACCCTGCCTTTGTAATGCTATTAAATTGGTTATTATTTAAAAATAAAATCTCTAAAATGTATTATTTAGCGATTGCCTTAATCGTTTTTGGGATGACATTATTAGTTGATCTCAGTGAGTTAAAATTTGATATCATCGGCATTGGATTAGGAGTCGTTGCAGGCATTTTACATGCTTGTTATATTGTTTTTAGCAAAAGAGTCAATATTTCTCCTTTGCTATCGACGCTTATGGTTTCGTTTGGTTGTGCAGTTGCCTGTCTGGTTGTTTCTTTGTGGAATCATAACTTTATCATTCCGTCTACGACGACACAATGGATGACCATTTTAGGGTTTGGCATTATTTCAACCGCTTTGCCGATGTTGCTTTTTTTAGAAGGTCTAAAAAAAATTAATGCCGAAAAAGCTTCTTTGCTGTCGGTATTAGAGCCTGTTTTCGTTGTTATCTTCGGGATAATACTTCTAGAAGAGCTCATCGATCTTTCGAAAGTCATAGGGATCATTATTATTCTAAGTGGGGCTTTACTCACCTTATTTGGTGGTAAGCTTATGAAATTAGGTCAAAATAAGTTGTCTAATCGCTAATCAAAAGTAATTTTTGGCATTATTATTTCATTGAGTATATGTATTTTAATCATCAATAAAAGTTGAAGGATCAACCGAAAACTTTTTTGCTAATAGTTTAATTTGTCTAAAGTTTAACTGTCTCTTCCCTTTTATAATCTCAGAAACAACCCCTTGGCTTCCTATTTCTGATAAATCAGATTGGTGAAGTTGATGTGTCTCCATCAAAAACTTAAGTGCATCAATGCCCGTAGGCATTTTCTGTTTAGCCATTTTTTTTGATTCATATTCTTCTATCAAATGACTAATAATATCAATCAAGCCCATTAATCGATGATTTTCGTCATCTCCAACAATATTTAATAATTCATCTAATTTATTGACCATCTTATCGTATTCTTTAAGGTTTTTGGGATAATGAATGTAAGGAGCAATATGATCCCAATGTTTAATAATTTGCGTAAGTTCTTGGTTTAACATAAATATTGCCTTTATTTCCAAAATCCAATGTCATAATCTTTGTGAGTTAGGATATACCGAATATACTATAGCCCGAGTGTATATACATAAAAAAATTCATCGTATATCTCATTTTGAGATATGTCAATAATTTGTCTAGGATATTTTAAATGTTTTTATTTACGCCATAAACTGTTTGAAACAAACACTCACTTATAAAAAGTGCTGATTTTTTCTTATAAAATGAAAAAAATCATTAAAAGTTCGTTGACAAAACCATCCTCGGTTTGTAATCTCCCTTAATTAAATTTGACAGCAAAAAATCACCGCCATTCATTTTGGCTGTATTTTTCAGGATTTTTGCGAGGCAGCTATGACAGAGTTACACCAGGGGCCATTAAATAAAAGTTTCTATACTCAATATCTTGAGTTAATCACCAGATATATGCTTTATGTGCCAAATAAAACGACTCTTCGCTTTCAAAAAGATGCCGAAAATAAAAATGAATTACATGCAAACATAGATGGTGTAGATGTCAATTTATCTCAGCTTTTAACTCAAGCCAATTTTTCTCATCTACAATTTAACCAAAGTGATAGTGAGAATTATGAAAATCATGGCGTTCCCCCCATAACTTGGTCGCTATGGCTAAGATTATTTGGAGAGCCTGCCGTCAATCATAATTCACTTTACAATTTCGATAAATTAACTAATGCAGAGAAATATGCCATTGGGATATATACCTGTGATGGATATATTGGAATTAATGATTTGCTATATAAAAATTATAAGGAGGGATACGTCTCAGAGAACATACTACTAAACGCGTTGTTTTTGGGTTCTGGATTAAAAAAAATAATACGTGATCCAGCAACTCATAATACGAAGTCCTATCGAGGAGAGCATAGTGTCCCTGACGAAGAAATTCAAACCAGAATTAATTTAATCAATCAAGGTGGTGGATTTACTGAACAGCCTGCTTTTATGAGCACATCAACAAGCATGATTCATAGTAAACGTTATATGCGTAAAAGTATGATTATTTTTGATCATGCCTATGGAACATCCATTGACCAATTTTCAACGGATGGTGGCCAATATGAATTCTTACTCCCACCTGGACAAGTTTTTTGGAAACAATATCATTACGAAAATGGGCTCCATATTTTTCATGCTCAAACTGTAAGACCCCTCATACCCTGCAAAGATTTCCCCTGTGAACAAGAGATTGCCGATTTTAATAAACTGATCGATTTATCAATGAATAAAGGGGTTCCTGTTTTTCTCACCCAAAATATGCAAGAAAATGTATTAAAACGTGTCGTGCCAACACCAATTGTACATGCTAGACCAGCCGTACCAGGGTTAATTCCATTTAAAAGTCAACCTTGGCTTGCCATCATATTTGGTTTATTACTAATTACAATTGGGATTATTGTTATTAATGGGGTTGTTATTATTCCCTATGCCTCTCCTGCTTTAACATTTGTTTTATATATAGGAATGATAACCTCGGGGATCTTTTTATGTGAGAAAAGCATTTACCTATTTACAAAACTCCGTGCAGAAACGGTGAATGCACAAAATGCGTCCGTGCTTGAAACCACGAAAAATGTACAACCTTCTGCTGACCAACAAATTAAAGCGCAACTTGAAACTGAGCAAAATGCCATCAAAGCATTAGAAAACAATACTCAAACCAATGAGCAGAAACAGGTGTTGCTACAGTATGCTCAAAAATGTGAAGAAAAAGGGATGCCGTTAAAGACGAAGGATGCTGAAGACGCTTTACAAACAAAAGAAAGGGGATTTACACCTATTCATCTATAAAATATTGACAAACTTTGCAAATGTCAGTAGTCTGGCAAATCTGATATTTAGTCAGAAATTTCCCCCTATTTTGCCAATTTTCATGAGTTGGCTGCAGTTTCATCGGAGTTGGTAATGGCTGATTTGCATCATGGCCCATTAAATAAAAGCCTTTATACCCAGCAGCTTGAACTTGTCGTAAAGCTCATGCTTTATTCGCAAAACAAAATCACTTTTCAGTATAAAAACCATAACGAAGGCCCTCAAGATTTGCATGCAAACCTTGATGGTATTGATGTCAATTTATCCCGGCTTTTTAGTAAAGCGAATTTCTATCATCTAGAATTAGCCCCCAGAGATAGTGAAATATTTATCGACAACATGGGCATATATGATGCCTTATTACAACTTTTCCATGGGAAAATGCCTTATTTCAATTACCATCGCGAAGCCCCAGCCTTAACAGAAGCAGAAAAACTTGCCATTTTAGATTATTCCGGTTTTAGATATGCCGCCATCAATGATTTGCTCTATAAAAAAAGAGGGGAATTACTTAATTTTGGTGACTCTACTAAGCATAATATCATTAAAACAATTCTAATAAGTTCCGGTTTAAACAAAATATTGCCAAAAGCTGAGCATCACCAAGTTAAATCCTATCGTGGTGAAAGACATACGCCTAAAGCAGAAATAGACAAACGAATTCAATTAGTCAAACAAGGTGGAGGATGTACTGAACAACCCGCTTTTATGAGCACTTCAACCTTGCAGTCCGTTGCTAACGGTTTCAAGGGGAACGGTAACTGCTTGATTATTTTTGACTCTGTCTATGGAAAGAGCATTGAAAGATTATCTGAGTTTTCTTCTGAAAAAGAATACTTACTCCCCCCTGGGCAAATCTATTGGAAAACATATGAATTGAAAAATGGGTCTCACGTTTTTCATGCAGATGCTGTTGCTCCTCTTATCCATGACAACGACTCCCCTAATGATCAAGACATTGCAAAATTTAATGCATTATTAGATTTGGCCATTAAAAAGGGTATACCGCTAAGTTTTCTGACCTCACATCTTAAAGAACATATTTTAAAACGTGAAATACCTGCAGATCCTATCGTACCAGCTATCGTTCCTAAAAAGAGAAAATTAAGGATTGTGCAAGGGCTAGCCTGTATTGCCTTATTGGCGCTTGGCATTGCATTGGTGGGCGGCTTATTTCCTGCAATATTAAGTTCCTATAATGTATCATTTCTTAATATTGCAGCATGGATTAGTATTGGTATATTTACTATCAATATCGCTTTCAAAATGATGGAAAAAATATCTAAAGTTTTTACAAAAGCAATCGAAGCTATAAAACAGTTACTAGCTCCAACAGTAACCCCACAGCCTGGGGTAGTAGCAACACCAGTCAACGCTCAACTTGAAATTCTGCAACCCAACCCTGAAAAACCGCTGTTGTTACAGTATCCTCAAAAACGAGAAGATGGCGCCGCAAACTGTCAAAAAGAAGTATTGAAAGAAGTATCACTTGAAAAAGCAAATAGATCTGCGCTTGCTGTATAATTATAATTACATATCATTCGCTCGAGTTTGATTAAATTTTAGTCCATCTTGTTTGGTTAAGTTTTCTATTTCACGATTTAGAGTGTAACTCAAGATTGTTCTGATGATAACAATGATCACTAAGATTCCAACCGAATAATAATCAGGCGTTGTCATTGTTCCTATCAAATCCGAAGCAATAATAAATTCCAAGCCCAATGTTAGCACTCGCCCCAAGCGTAAACGTATACCATTCACATAATCATTTTCTGGACTTAATCGACTCATGGCTAAATGATAGAAATACTGCGCAAGGCTAATCAAAACCCCAATAAAAATAACCAAAATGCCACAAAATGAAATGGCATGTTGGATAAAAGCCAAAATACTATGAAAATCCATTAAGTGATATCCAGTATAGATCTATGAATAGGATATCGACCAAACCAGATGATCTTTGAAATTTTTAATTATTTTAGATTATTTGGCTGTAAATATTGACGGGATGATAATGGTATAAACCCAACCAATTTGGTTAGTTCCAAAACAAACATCAATACTGATTGTGCATTAGAGAGCAAGTGCTTGGTCACTCATAATGAATGTAATAGAATGGCTACATTTTTTTACGATGTCGGTGAGGTATCCCATGCTAGATATGCTAAATCAAGAACAAGTCAAAAAATATTTCGAACGAATTGGACAATCAAAACTATTTGAAGCATTCCAACGTGGTGAAGCCAAACCTTCTCATGGCACGCTGCGTGACATTTTCTTTCATCATGCCCTCACTTTTCCTTTTGAAAATTTGGATATGCACAATGTCCTTAACGATCCGAAAGAACCTACGACTATTAAGTTAAATGCCATTTTTGAAAAGATGGTGCTAAATCGCCGAGGTGGCTATTGTTTTGAAACCAATGAATTACTAAGACAAGTACTGAAATTTCTGAAATTTGATGTCAAAACCTTTAATGCTGGGGTTCACTGGTTAAAAACTAAAAAAATACTGCCATGTCATGAAGTGCTAATTGTGACGTTGGATGGCGATGAATATCTCGTTGAACCAGGCTTTGGCTCACCAAGCCCGCTTGAACCTCTTCTTTTTAGAAAGCAAGGCAAATTATATGAACAAGAGCAAGTTTTTGAACAGCATGATGTTAAAAGATTTCGCTTTATGATAGATGAAGATGGCGAATTTCATTTACAAGGGCAAGTTAGTACACCATGGTGGCCACAAGACCCTTGGAAACCGCTTTATTCTTTTAAAACGGAATCACCATGCAATGCAGATGTATTTATCAAGTGTAATCAAAAAGTGTCAACCACCGAAGAATCACCCTTCTTAGATCGACTCATTGTCACGATTCCGTTTAAAATAGATGACATCAACACGGGCAGAAAAACATTGATGCAAGACTCTTTTAAAGTGTCCACGCCAGCGGGTGATAAAAAAACCGTTGTTCAATCTCAAGATCACTTCTTTGAACTTCTGGCATCTGAATTTAATATCAAACTTCCCGCAGGAAGCTCACTTACCGCTCAAAAAGTGAAATTTGCAGAACCTGTTGTTTCTGGCTTGGAGAGCAGATTAGCCGCGATGCTGGCAACACCTGCTGCTGCTATTGTTATGCCGATGCTTCAAGCAGCAACCGCCCCAGTACCATTGGTACCCGCTTTTAGAGCTTCCCAGCAAGTAGACTCATCTGTTGCTGTGCTTCCTCTGGCCCACGTTACACCAAGTATGCACTCGGCAAGTGAAAATAAAAATACGATGTAAAAGGCTATTTGCCTTTTACTCTGTTAGCCTGTAATTTTTGCAGCTGTACTAACAATAACTGACGATGCGAAAAATGGGGTTGCGTTTGCGGTGCTAACACTGGCGCAACCGGTCTATTAAGACTAACGTGATCTAACATGATTTATATTCTCTATTATAGTTACTATTAAACAAATTTATTAATGCTTTCAGTAATAGGTTGATTTCGCTAAGCTGTTAAATGTAACAATTAATGACAGGAATAGACATAGCAAAGGGGACAGACTATCTCGTATATACTACCGTTTATCTGTCTGAATGAAGATTTTTGAGCCAATCATTTAATTTAACTATCATTTCAGCTTTGGTAGATACATCTAATTTATTTTTGATACTTGCAATATAATGTTCTACCGTACGGTGAGACAGACAAAGCAAATGTCCCATCTTTTTGGGTGACATTCCTTTGAGAATAAGTTCAATACATTGACGTTGACGAGGAGAAAAATAATAATTGTCAATTGTATTGGTTGAGGTCAAACCCTGAAAATTTCTTTGTTTTGTTAATAGCCCTAAATGATATAATTGAGATAAGCTTTGTGCAATTGAATGTTGGTTAATCACTATCGAACAACCAAAAACCCCGATGATTTTGTTATCATAAGAATACCAAGGATAGGAGATCCCAATAAATGAAATTAGCACATCATCATTTCTTATTAAACTATCTTCAATGATTTTCATTTGCCCTGTTTGCATGATTTCTCTTTGATTTTCAACGGAGCGCTTAGCGCTTTCTTTTGTTGTAAAATCAAAAACTGACCGGCCAATAGCATCATGTGTTGACTCAAAACCACAAATATTTGCACAAACTTCATTGACTTTAACTGCAGCATGTTCGCTATTATCAAAATAAACGCTAAAGGGTAAGTCTAATATGCGATTGAGCGAACGACAATTTGCATATTCATCTTTTGTTTTAACCGCAGGTTTAATAAACTTTACCCCTTCTTTGAAGCGGCTTAACAAATGATCTCTGCTTATGTGGGTTTGTAGGGTTTTCATATAGATAATGAGATTCAAGCTTAAACAGAAAGTATTCTACAACATTATTACTCTCTGTGAAAGTTAACTTATATTGCACATGCATCACTTTTAGCTGAAAAGACTGTAATTTTGCCCTATTTACTTTAAATCTCTCACCTATAATCCGATAAACATCGTTCAATTATGAAGCCACAACTATCCTGTCGTAAATTAATATAGCGGCTGAATCAAAAATAGAAGTGATACCCGGAGAATCGCACCATGCGCAGGCTTGGCTCAAACTATTACCGAATAAGCAAAAAAGGTCTTCCAGATAGCTATTTATTTGGTACTATCCATCTTCCACTAAAGGACATACCAGGTCTTAATAATTTTCATCCTGAGCAATCAGCAGGCTTTAAATTAGCAAAACAAGTATTCGTAGAACGAGATCTATCCACTCAAAAAGCACTCCTTGAAAGTTTAGTGAAGGATAATGATCGAGAAACTATTTTTACTTCTTCAACAGTGAAAAACTGTTTCACTGATGATGAGATTGAAAAAATAAATCAATATTTAATTCAGCATGATTTAGAGACCCTTTATTGGGAAGGTAAAAAATTGAGTCACTTTGCACAACTCATTTCTGCTTTATCATTGCCCAATATTAATATATTTTTTCTATTTGATATTTTAGTGAACATAGCGATCTTGCAAAATAATCCTGAGTTGAATTCTCAAATCGCTTCCACGATCTCCTCGTATATACGTTCCAGCTCAACACCCTACCCCCGAAATCAAAAAACTTTTCTAGATAAGTTTGTTAATAATATATACGATTCAAAATTGGCGAGTTTAGCAAAAAAATATCATAAACGTCTTTTTGAATTAGATAGCGAAGAAGAAATAAAATTAATGAGAAATGATGAATATCCTATTACGGCTCAGCAACTTAGAAACATAAACACAATGAGAGAATATATTGCCAATATTGCTCTACCTCCAGAAATTGAAGAGTCCGTGGCAGAAAAGATAAAAGTCTTAAATGAAAATAAAGAGTAACCAGACGGTGGCTACAATGTTTGCTCTCATTGATTGCAATAATTTCTATGTTTCCTGCGAAAGGGTATTCAATCCAAAATTGGAAGGAAAACCTGTCGTTGTTTTATCAAATAATGACGGTTGCGTAGTCGCACGCTCAAACGAATCCAAAGCATTAGGATTTAAAATGGGAGATCCAATTTTTCAAAGAATGGATCTAGTCCGAAAACATAAGGTCATTGTTTACTCATCCAATTATCGGTTATATGGTGATATTTCCAATAGAGTAATGACTTTGTTGAAAAACTTTGCACCTAAATACGAAATATATTCAATTGATGAGATGTTTCTTGAATTTAATGGTTTTGAATCTTGGGATCTAACGGAATATGGGAAGCATATAAAGCGAACTATATACCAGGGAGTTAGTATGCCTGTTTCTGTTGGAATAGGCCCTACCAAAACATTAGCAAAAGTGGCAAATTTCATCGCTAAGAAACATCCAGCATTTGAGGGTGTTTGTGAACTAAAAGATCTCAATCGTATCTTCCCAATGCTTTCTAATTTAGAAGTGGGAGATGTGTGGGGAGTGGGTAGGCAATGGGCCGATAAACTAAAAGCAATAGGAATTTCGACTGCATTAGAATTAGCAAAATCCGATCATAATATGATAAAGAAGAAATTTAACGTAGTTCTGGCACGAACCGTACTAGAGCTTCAAGGAATACCTTGTCTTAGCCTTGAATCGGTTGCTCCGCGAAAAAATATTATGGTTTCTCGCTCATTTGGCAGACCTATTTTAGATTTTAATAACTTAAGAGAAGCGGTAGCAAATTTTGCTACCAAAGCTGCTGAGAAACTAAGAGCACAAAATTCCTATGCCTCTGGCATGATGGTTTTTGTTAGAACAAACCCTTTTAATAAAACTGATATACAGTACTCAAATTCCATTTGTCTTAAATTTCCAAAAGAAACAGATAGTACACTCTGGATATTGAAAACCGCCTCGCATGGGTTAAAGGCAATTTTTCGCGATGGGTATAAATATAAAAAAGCAGGGACTATGTTGCTTGATATATTACCGAATACCCTTGGTCAAAGTGACTTATTTATTGATGAAGAAAAGATGAATAATCCCAAGCTAATGGACGCGCTAGATGCGATAAATGCAAAATATGGAAGGCAAACAGTCCAATTTGCAGTTTGTGGATACAGAAAAGCTTGGTCAATGAGCCAGGAGCGAGTTTCACCTGCTTATACAACTAGATGGAGCGATTCTACTTGTAGTACGTGCAAACTGAACATATAGATTGCGTATTAGATAGCGAAGTGGTTCTTGTGTTCAGTTAATAATTTCTGAACGGAAAGAATACCTTATATGGGCTGTAATTTTAACCCGAGGAAGATTTTTGGATGCACCTTTTCTGCAGTAAATTGTATCATCCAGGAAGGTAAATTCATCTTCTAAGGCATCATTTGAAACGATTGTCCACCAACACTTTGGTAGATTTCCGGTTCCATCAGACCATTTGTACTTTCTTTCTTTAAGTAAATCTTTATTATCATAGGGGGCATTAACTGCACATAGTAGGGTTTCAATCTTTTTCGCGTTGCATTTTAGCTCTTCGAATGCACCGGCTTCTTTGAGTAATAAATTTAAAGTTGCCCAACAATCTGTTAACGCTCGATGTGAATCGTAAAAATAACCCAATTTCCAATTTAAATAATCTAGCTTGGCACTACCATAACCTCGGGCATCCCAATCTATATCTTTTAAAGTACAAGCAAATGGTATTCTCTTGAATAATTCTTGAATATGCTCTGGAGTTTGAATTTCTAAGAAATTTCTATCAAATGAACTATTATGACAGATAACTAAGTTGCACTCTTTGAGTAAAGTTGACACGAGCTGCCAGTCTATCTCCTTGCCTGCAACATCATCATTGGTAATTCCAGTAAGTTTGGAAATCTTTGTTTTCAATCGGAAAATGGATTATTAGGAATGGGTCCTTACCCGAAAGAAAATGAAGTCGACCCTGATTTAATTAATGCCGGCAAAGAAACCGTCACCGCTGCGATGGGTGCCAGTTTTTTTAACTCTGCAGAAAGTTTTGCCATGATAAGAGGCGGTCATATCAACTTAACCGTACTTGGCGCCTTTGAAGTGGATCATCATGGTAATATTGCCTCTTGGATGATCCCTGGCAAACTCGTCAAAGGCATGGGCGGTGCGATGGATTTAGTGGCCAGTGCTAATAATATTATTGTTGCCATGGCCCATGCTAATAAAGAAGGTGAATCTAAGTTACTTCGTCAATGTACACTCCCTTTAACAGGTGCGCATTGTGTACGCAAAATTGTCACCGATCTTGGGGTGCTAGAAGTGAAAAACAATGCCTTTCATTTATTAGAACGAGCACCTGGTGTAAGTGTGGAAGAAATTAAAGCTAAAACCCAAGGAAATTTTGTAGCACCAGCAAATGTGCCTGAAATACAATTCTCATAACCTGCTTACCAAGAGGTTGTTGGTCATTTGAGAATCAGGTAATATACCTAGCTATTGGATTCTTAAAAGCCTCTTGTTTTGTGAAGGCTGGTCAGAAACTCAAAGGATCTGAGTATTAAAGTTCATTAACTTTTGATAATACTTAAAGAGTACTGCATGCCCGAACTTACCATTACTGAAATTAATGCGTGTTTGAAAAATAAAAATTTACCAGATATATATGATTTAAAAACCCCTACGGCGATCACACATCAACAATTACTCACAACATTATCGTTATTTACTGATAATCAACAAATGGTCGTGTTTATTTCTAAGCTCTCTTCTTCAAAGGATGCAACTGTCACCGGGGATGGCGCTACTATCACTTTAGGCACACCCGAGAAATTCGTGCATGCCTATGGGGCTAACCGTCTGTATACGCAACAGTTATCAAAAGAAAAGCAAGAAATTATTCTAGCCCATTTAAAAAAAAACAAGGTTACCAAAAAGCAACTCAAATATTTATTAATTAATTTAGGTGGTTATAACATCCGTGATCTTGTATTAGAGTCAAAGTGTTTTTCTAATGAGGATCTGATTGATATTTGTAATGATCAAGGTTTCTTAAAAAAATTGCATATTTACGACATCAAATTACTTTATCACTATCTCAACCCCCAGCGCCAATGGAAATCATCGAGTACACCGTTATTAGATATGTTCTATTTTACCTATCGTATTGGGCACATGATAGGGTTGTCAGATCCTATCAAAGTTTCTGTTAAAGGCTCTGAATTTTCGTTAAAACCAGAAGGAAATTATAATCAATTATCCTTGAAATTAATCTTAGAAGCTTTAGATGCTTTTCGTCAAAAATCCCCATCAGAAGTTTGTGATATAATTTATGAGGCAATGAAATTTTCTCATGATAAAATGAAACAGACCGATAATATTTATCAAGAAGGCTCAGAAGTTGATTTATTGGCAAGATTTAAGGCTAATCAACTGACGTTTATATCATCCGGCTGGATAGGACACACCGTTGGCCTTGTTTTTTATGGTAAGTATCTTATTTATTGCAATCGCAGACAAGATGGCGACCAACGTTTTGGCTGTAAAATATTTGAACTCACAGATCCATTATCAATCAATGCGGCGTTATTTAAAAAATTAACCAATGAAATAAAAACGCCTGAAGATTTTAAAGCCATTTTAAAAACATTAGTTGATTTACAAAAGCCTGTTGCCGAGTTTCGCTGTCGGGGACATAAACGTGGCACCTGTTCATTTGTTAACCCCAAATCGGCTATAGAAGCCATGATAGTGCTGGTGAAAGCTGGGCATCATGCAACCAAAGAGAAATTATTAGAAGTGTATAATGCTGAATTTAAAAGAAAAAAATATAAATACTTTAGTGATTTTATGCGCAACAGAGAAATTGACGAACTCATTAAAGATATGTTTTACGCGCAAGACTCAGATCTGATTGAATTTTTTGCACAATTAACCATGGCCATTATTAATGAACATCACGGCAAATCGGGAAGAAAATTTATCAAAGATGAGCATGAAATTCTAAGAGCTGTGGATTTATTCGACAGAACACCTGAAAAAGTTCAGAAAAAAATGAGAAATCATCAGGATTTTATGGATTTGATGACAAATATAAGAAAAGAACAGCAAAGAATACTTGCAACAAAACCGCATCACGTATCGCCTTGGCCCCATATTCAATATGTACGTTATAGAGGCCAATATTCTTGTAAAGTATCTGTTGATAATGGCTATATTGTAGCTATTGACGACAAGCCCACACCTAAAATGCACTTTTCTTTTCAAAATGCCAAACGATTAATTGCAAAAATGGCATAAGCTTATTAGTATCCCCTTGGCAATCCTGTAAAGCGTGTAAATAAGCCTTAGATCACAAGCCGAATGGCAATTAGATCACAGGCATATTCACGTGTTTGAGATAAACTACTGCCCGAATTGATTTGAGGCAGTAACATGAAAGCACCAACACCTATTGATTTATCACCTGAAGCTGTTGCTCAATTAAAAGTAAAGATCCAAGAAAGCCAGATTGATGCACATACTCAGCTCTTGCTGCTTGGGCTAATTGATTTTTGCTTATGGCTTCAATTCAAGTTGAGCGAGTCAAAGATTAGCATTAGCCGATTAAAAAATTTATTCGGGCTGGCAACAAAAAATAATAATCTTAATCACACTCCCAACAATGTTGGTGTTGTTGATGTGACCAATGCCTCAGATCCTGCAAATAAAAATGTTGCATCAAATGATATTACCATCCTGCCTAAAAAGAAACGTAAAGGGCATGGCCGGAATTCAGCTAAGGATTATACCGGAGCAATTGTTGAGAAAATATCACATCCTCTTTATCAGCCCGGTGATTTATGCCCAACTAAATGTGGCGGTAAATTATATCTCACTAAAGCAGGTCAGTTTATTCGCGTTCAAGGTGGCGCTTTAGTACAGGCCACCAAATTTGATCTTGAAAAGCTGCGTTGCAATTTGTGCGGTGATTTATTTTCTTCCGAGGCACCCTATCAAGACAAATATGACTCCAGAGCAAAAGCCGTGATTGCAGTGAGCCGTTATCAAATGGGGACTCCCATGTATCGACTTGCTCGGTTTCAAGACTATGTTGGCGTTCCACTACCTGAAGGAACGCAGTGGCAGTTAATCCTGGACGTTTACGAAATTGTGCGAGTCATTTTTGAAGTATTGATTGAAATTGCTGCACAATATGATTTGTTTTTTATTGATGATACCTGGGTGCGTATTTTAGATATCATTCGATATAACAAACACCAAGTTGAAAAGAAGTATAAAAAAGGCACGCACACTTCAGGCATTCTTGCCATGCAGGGCAACAGAAGAATTTATCTTTACTTTTCAGGTATTCAGCATGCAGGGCAAAATTTGAATGACGTTCTAGAAAACAGAGAGCAAACCAGCAAATTACCCATTCAAATGAGTGATGCATTATCACGAAACAAGGTGAATCGAGAAAGTGCCCAGACTATCGAATGCCACTGCATTGAACATGGTAAAAGGCAATTTACCGATATTGAACATTACTTTCCTCCGCAATGCCAAGTGATTATAGCCGCTATTCGTCAAATCTATCAATTCGAGCAGGTTTGCCTTGATGATAAAATGTCACCCGACGCAAGACTAGCCTATCACCAACAACATAGCCAACCAGTATTGGATGAGCTTAAGGTTTATATGGAGTCGAACTTTGAAACAAAAGCAGCAGAACCAGGCAGCAGTTTAGGAAAGGCCATGAATTATTGGCTCAAACGGTGGGACACCTTAACCACCTTTCTCAGGGTTGCAGGTGCCCCTATCCATAACAATTTAATTGAGCAGGGCTTAAAAATGGCCATCCTCTCTCGTAAAAACAGTTTATTTTATAAAACTCTCAAGGGTGCCAAAGTGGGCGGTACCCTCATGAGTGTGATTAGAACTGCAGCAGAGGCAGGCATCAACCCAGTTGAATACCTCACCGCACTTCTAGAAAATAAAGACCAAATTGTTAAAGAGCCTCAAAACTGGTTACCTTGGAATTATGCCAAAGCAAACTCAAACCCCCATCAGCAAGCGGCTTGATGGGCGTAAGTTGGCATGGCAAGAGGCTTCCAAGCGGGCTGCATATTTGCTTTGCTTGGGATCCCTTGATGTAACAATACATTTAATTCTTGTGCACTAATCGCTTGTGCATTTGCCTCACTGGTGGGCCACCATTGGAGCTTGCCTTGACTAAAGCGTTTCATACAGAGCCAATATCCTTGCCCATCGTATACCAATATTTTAACTGCCGCTCTTCTTTTGTTCGTAAACACAAATACCGTTCCTGAATCGGGTTGTCTCTTTGAGCCGTTGGTTGCAAATGGCTGCCAGGCCGTCTATCCCGCGCCTGAAATCGACGGCATCTACAGCGAGCAACAATCGATGTTGTGGTGTCAGGGCTAACATGATTTCCCCACAAAACTGGCAATGATTTCATTTATTAAGTGTCCAGATGCCCCATCAACGACAAGCGATACGCCATTTGGTTTAGTCAATGCGATTTTATAGCCAGGTTTCTGATGTTCTTCATTGAAAAATGTGGATACCAAATCAACAGAAACAAAAGGGTTTGGCTGAGTTGAAAGATCTTCCTTTCTTGTTGCTAATTTGTCTTTGATCTGCTGATAGGATAAACCCAGTTCCTTGCAGATCGTAGAATAGGAGTGGTGACTTATGAGTGGCAAAACGCTATCCCATACTTGTTCAGGAATAGGTCGTCGCTTAGTACGCGTTGCTCGCCAATGTGCCATAGCTTTTTTTGCTTCATCAAGCAAAGAGGAGGTAACTTTTTTCATTGTGTGATCCCAATCATTAATAAGTGATGGGGATCAGCTTACAACATTAGGTGGATGGGTTCATGCACAGTTGCCGAAGGCTCTCAATAAAGATATCTTTGAAGAACTTATATTGCCAGACGATTTAGATGAATCGACAAAAATCATATTGAATGAAGTCGATGAGATACATAAAGAAAATATCAAAATATATCATCAATATATTGAAACACTTTTAATGGATGAAACGCAAAAGATGGAAGTTTGTAAACAAATGATTTTGCAAATAATTAACAATACAAACAATCCTTCTGTATACTCAGCACTCCCAGAAGATAAAATAAAAGAATTGACCCAACAAACTCAATATTTTCACGAATTGATCCATGCCTATGAAATGCAAAGCTCATTAGAATTCCTGACTTCTCAGTTACCACCAGATGATATAACCATCCAAAGAAATAAAAAATGGATGGAGACTTTAAAAGATAAATTAACCGCTCCCTCATTTATTGTCGTTGGCATTATGCATTTACAGGGAAAAGATGGTTTAATCGATTTATTGCAAGTAAATGGTTTTACTGTTCAGGCAGTAGAATGTCCTAGAGAGACTCTTGCCCATGAGAGACAATTTGACAAAGTGATGCAAGAATTAAAAGCAACGGTCCCGGTGGTGTTTTCTAAAATGAGAACTAATGATTTCCCATCGTTAAACACAAGATTAAATACCATCACCAAAAAAAGACGGTGTACGCCAGGTGAGGAACTGGAATTTTGGTCTGGCAAATCTAAACGTACCAAAAAGTGCCATAGCGGATAGTTAGTCATTAATAATGATGCCCCCTTAAAAGCTTGGTAACTAAGCGTAATTGTATTAGAATGAGGGCTATTGTTTACCCTTGGCATCATTCATGTTCAAATTTATCACCGTGGCTTTAATGTTGATTCTGTATGGTGCAGAAGTCGATATTTTTATTCCAAGCTTTCCCGAGCTACAGCAAGTCTTTGATCTGACCCCGTTTATGGTGCAACAAACCTTAAGCATTAACTTAATCGCTTATTGTGCGTTTTGCTTGATAACCGGCGCCTTAGGCGATCGTTTTAACCGGCGCACCATTATATTAATCAGTTTAATAGTGTTTCTGGTAGGCAGCCTGTTTTGCGTGCTTGCGACTAGCTTTAACATGTTGCTAGTTGGCCGCTTGTTGCAAGGGATAGGTATTGCTGCACCTTCTACATTGGCCTGGGTGGTGTTGATTGATGAGTACCCACTTAACAAGCAAGCTTCCGTGCTAGGTACTCTAAATGGCATAATGACACTCACTTTAACTATCGCGCCACTTATTGGAAGCTATATCAATTTATACTTTAATTGGCGAGCGAACTTCTTTGCTATTACTGTATTAGCCGTTGTGTGCTTAATCACCAGTGTTATGGCCATTCCAAGCAAACCAGGAAATAAGTCTGTTTCTATAGCCTTCAATGCTTATAACCCTTTATTAAAATCACGCCAATTAATGTCAATGGTGTTTGGCATTTGCCTGATCAATGCGCCCTATTGGATGTTTGTTGGCATGGCGCCCATTTTATATATGGAAGCGATGGGAGTTCCGTTAGAACATTTTGGATTTTATCTTGGGGTAAATTCTCTTTTATTTGGTACCATTAGTATATTTAGCCCCGGAATCTTGAACCGGTTTGGACATCAATTTTGCTTCAATCTTGGCAAATGGCTTTGTTTTACTAGTGCCATCCTCATTCTAGCCATTGGACTTTTAAAAATTAATAATCCCTTGATTGTTACTGCTGCCGTTTTAGTATTCTCAGCAGGAGCGGTGTTTCCTGTTAATATTTTATATCCCATCAGCATGGAACTTCTCCCCAATACCAAATCAAGAACTGCCGCTTTGATTCAGGCCATGAGATTAGTAATAACAGCACTTATGCTTGAACTGGTAAGCTATTTTTATAGTGGCAATTTCGCATCAACAGCAATAGCCATGTTTTGCAGTTTGATGGTGGCGGGTTTACTTATCCAAAAACATGCAAACAAAATCCATTTGACAAGCACTCAGTAGGCAGTTAAAATGCTGACTCTTTAATGATAATGTATTCACAAAATCATCAAAAAGCAGCCGAAACATTTGAAAATGTATTTACACCCTATACCATCAGATCTCCATAGCGCAGTTCAAAAATTCGCCGGCTATAGCTGAGCGTTTACTACCCCCAAAAGCAACTTTCTTTATCTTGATTCAAACCCAAGCGGTTGATTCATTGCACTCAGCATAGAAGAAATGATATATGAATACTGGCCCATCCAAACAATTGTGGGAATTTGTTGAAAACTACTTTTCAAGTGATCTACAACACAAAAGGCTAAGAGTAACAGAAGATAAAGGAAAGAATTGGTTTACTTTTTATAGGGTAGGAGAAAAAATCTATCGCTCCAAAGATTATTTTGGGTTTGGTTTTGACACAACCTCTAAAATAAAAACGTGCGAAGATTCACTTGGAGAAGAAATCGTTCTTAAAACAACGGGAGGCCATTTTAACGTTGCTTTTCAAGGAGAGCCTCTTGCATCTGAATTTGATGAAGAGGAACAAGTATTAAAGCGACTAGGGCTATTGCGTGATGTCCATAAGCGAACTTTAAATTCCATGCGTCCATTGCTAAATGTGAGCACACGAGAGACTTTACATACCAGAGAAGTAACAAGACTACTCCATTTAGGTTATAGCTTTAAAGCTGCTGAGATAGAGGCTGAAGTTTATAATGAGGTCGTGTCCAATCAACGTATATACTATTTTATTGACAAACCTGCAGGCGTTACATTGCTTGAACTTTATCGACGCTTGCAAATGGGAAATTTAACACTTAGTGCCTTTCAATTAAATCACATTATATTAGAATGCACAAAAGCTGTGTTACAAATGCATGAAAAGGGCGCTCTCCATTGCGATTTAAAACTTGAAAGTTTTGTCATTTTATTGAAGCCAGATGGAACCTGTGAAGTCAATTTGTCTGGATTTGGGTTTTCTTTACTATTGGATAATTTTGAACAAGTGCGAGTTATTGATGTTATTCGAGGAACGGCGGATTTTATAGCACCTGAAAATCATAAAAAATGTTTTTCTATAAAAAGTGATGTCTTTTCTCTTGGAAAAACAATAATGGATTTTATTTTAGTAGCAAGAGCTAGTCGTACGCTTAAAGATCTAGCCACAAGCATGTGCCAGTTAGATCCTGCTTCAAGAATATCACTTAAAGATGCGCTGATTATTCTTGAAAACGAAATTGGGGAATTACAACCACCGACCGATACACCATCAAAAAACCTATGGCAGTTTGTGACTAATTATTTCGATTCTAACCCTAATGTTAAAAAAGTGAAAATAGGTGAGAATGGAAATCCGTGGTTTACTTTTCATTTAGTTGCGCAAACTGTTTATCGTGCTAAAGACTTTTTGGGATTCGGTTTTGGGATAACAGGTAAAGTAAAGGATATTGAAGATGAGGCCGGCAGTGAGCTTGTTGTGAAAACAACTGGCGGTAGAGCGCGCGAAGCCTTTAAAACTCAAGGCCTAAGTTCAGCTTTTGATGAAGAAATTACATGCATGGAACGATTTGGAATTTTGCTTGATAGACATGAGAGAACTTTACCAGCTATTAAATTGCTAATCAGCGAAAAAAGTCGTGTACTGTTATTTGAACGGCAACAAAAGCGGATGTTGGATTTAGGATTTTCCAAGGCAGCAGCACTAAAAGAGTGCGAGGTTTTTAATATTGTGGCATCCAATCAAAGAACCGACTTTTTTATACCAAAATATAAAGGAATTTCACTTTTTGAACTTTTAGAAGATATTGTAAGAGGTAGAATAACCCTTTCAGCTTTGCAATTTGATTATATCGCGCTGGGATGTGCTATGGTTATTTTAAAAATGCATGAACAAGGACTTGTTATTCACTGCGATCTCAAGCCAGAACACTTTATCGTAGATTTAAAATCCGACGGAACGTGTGAGGTCAACATTATTGATCTTGGGAATTCTTTAGTCGTGGCGCACAGTGAGCAAGTACGCGTTGTTGATTGCTGTCGTGGAACAAAAGAATATACAGCACCAGAATGTAAAAAAGACTTTCACTTCTCAACAAGATCAGATGTGTTTTCCGTTGGCAAAATTTTTGTAGAATTTCCAGCAGGATGCTCAAAGGTTATAAAAGATTTAGGAGCAAAAATGTGTGCTGATGATCCTGCTGCTCGGCTTGGTTTTAGAGAATCGATTGTTCATCTGGAGGAAGATATAAGATTGCTACAAACCCAGGCAGATGAAAAATTAGTGAAGAAAATGACGGGGCTTTCGCTTCAATGAGGAAAAGGGTCAAGTCGTCTATTAGACTAATGGAATTCTGTCATATAAATCCTTGGTTAATTCGATTATTTCTGTACCATGAAAGCGAAAATTTTCATTAAGCACATCAACCATCCTCCAATTGATTTTAATACAATGATCATAATTACAGACCCTGATAAATTATTAAATTTATAATATAGTTGAATTAAGACCATCCAGTTCTTTTTTCAGTTTTAATATACTATATAAAAGGCATATCAATTTAAGTTAAAGGTAAATTATATGATGGAATCAAGCATATCATTTAAAGGTTGTCCTATTTGTTCAAACCCCACGAAAGAGGTTACTGATCAAAATTTTAAAGTCACATGCAAAAATTGTGGTACCTTTGAAATCACTGCAAATGCGATAAATGACTGGCTACTTAACACCGTGCCTGAATTTAAAAGAAGTATTGCAACAAAATATATTCATAATCATAAAGATGAGTTGATTAAGTCTGAGGATATATTAAAATTCTCTTCATAAATTAGCAGCACATCTTTTTAAAATCTTAATTCTTCAGCAGCAGCGCTGCATAGGATATTACTCTGATGACGTTCTACTTACTTGTTTTATTAATCCTCTTCCACAAATCTCAATTTAAATTTTTTGTCCTACAAATTTTAGTTCTTCAATCTTCCATTTAGAAATTATTCTTTCAATCTCAGCCCAAGGAAGTCTACTTCCATTGCTTCTCATCATTTCAAAAGCTGTTTCGGCTTCTGCAGCTGTAATTAGTCCCGAATCATACATCTCTTTAACAAGCCATATTGTGCCATGAACTTCAACATTTTCACTGTTCGCGGCTCGACGAAGGTCGCCGTCGCCAGTTAGTAATGGGCATTTTTCATGTTGCGCTAGTATTAGCGCAAAAAGATCATTTCTACTTGGTTTTGTATATTTAATTGCGACTTGTTCTACTTTTTCGACAAGTTCCCCACTCATTGAAAGAACTTCCAAACCAAGTTTTGTTAAATATGCGTGTCGCTCTTCCAGCTCTTCTGCATAGATGATATCAGGCGTCGCAAATCTAAAAGAAAGCTTAAACATCGCTTCAATTAAATTGCTGTCATGCATATCAATTAAAATGTTCGCATCGCTGATGAGTATTAGCATCCTTGCCCTCCATCGCTCGAATGCGACGGAATTCAGTCAAGGGTAGACTCAACAACTCAGCCGCCTTAGATTCGCCAATACATTCCTCTGCAAGTGCATGAAAGACACTTTGTTCAAAAACACGAGTTGTTTCATGAGGATAAGAGGTACCAGGTTCTTTTTTATGCCATCCTTTTTTTCTGAATAAACGTATCATTTGCAACCAATAATTATCAGAAATAATTTCCAAGTTTTTTGCGCGGTATAGAATACTACTCATACTGATACCAAACTCTTCTTTAAGAAGTGATAATTCTTTCAATTCGATAGAATTGCGCTTCTTGCCTAGTTCGTTTATAACCGATTCTCTTGGAAACAAAAAAGCGCCCGCAAAATGATTGCAAGCTTTTTCTTCATTCATTGATGGATTGAGTCGAGCTGAAAGAAGCAAATGCCCAAGTTCATGTGCTAATGTAAATCGCTGACGATCACCTGGCCAATTGCTGCTAATGACAATAATAAATTTATTTAATATTTCTGTGCATAATCCATCAAACTTAACATTATCTGCAATGTTAACTGAAAATACTCGTATCCCTTGCATTTCAAATATATCAACCAGATCAAGAATTGGATCAAAGCCTAACTTCCATTCCTCTCGTACAGTTTCCGCAGCTTTTTCTATATCGGTATTATCTTTTAATACTTTTGGTAGGTTCTTTATTTCAGAAAATGTACGTTTAGATGCAAGTGGAAATAAATTTTCAAGTTCAATTCGTCGCTCAATTAAATCAATGATTTTTTGACTAATAGCATCTAATTGTTTTTTTGGTAATGAACTATGTTTGCGATAACTAATTGCATCTAATGCTGGAATAATATCAGGCCGAAAAAAATACTCTGACCTCACTCCTAATGCCTTAGCGAGCTTAAGTAAAATGTCAGAAGAAGGTTTGACTTCACCATCTTCATATTTTTTAATAGCAGCATGGGAAACCCCAACTCGCTCACCCAACTCCCTTAATGACAAGCCAGAAGCTTTTCGCGCTTGAAGCAATCGGTTACTGAACATTGGCCCTCCTTAAGGTTTACAAAAGTCTATATTATATTAAGAAGTGTAAACCAAATACAAATGGACTTCAATGCCGTTTGTCTAATAGTAATGAACCCCCAAAAAGAGATAAGTTATTAATAATCAATACATTACAATGCAATTTGTATTTGTATAAGGGGAACTACATCTGTTCAAAGGGAGCTCTTAACTCCGCCTTCTTTTAAAAATTCCATAACCAACTTTCTCTTGTATAACCTAAACATTACTCGCTTTCGAAATCTGCTTAAATGCTTAAATTCAAAATGCAATTTAAATTTATATTTCAACATGTCGCAAGCAATCTTTACTTTTATCTCCGGCGTCAAGTCCATTTTTAAACGTCTTTTTTATAGAAGATGTTTTCTACCGTTGTTCTTAGCTTTTTATAATGTTCTTTACTATCAGGGCTCGTTTTGTCTGCAATTTTTACAAAGTATCTACAGCTATTATCATCGCTCATTTTTCTTATCTTTTGTCCTGCTTTCATGAATTCACTTGGCTGCATTGGAGAACCCAGCTTAAACCCAGTAAGCGGCATAGTTTTCTTTTCCTGTTCTCTTGAAGGGATGGGGTTGTCGTAAACAACAATACCTTTATCCGTAAGTTCAATATTATAAAGAAATTGTTTTGCTCCGGTTTCATCGAACCAACAAGAGGGAAAATCACCGCCTCTTCCAATATTTTTAATATTAACCAAATGTTTATTCTGGGCTCTGCAATCACTAATCATGTTCTTATGAACCTGCACTTCATTTGTTGCACTCTTTACAATGGATGATGATTCAATCAATTCTTGATAGGCTTTTTCTATTTCACCTGACTTAATATATTTTTGGATCTTCACATAGGCTGTTGGATTGTTAGATTTAACATAAGCAATAACATCGCTCATTTGAGCCAGTTCAACTTGTGATACTTTTCCATTTATTTTTTTTGTTGAGTCTGCAGGCAATCCCAATAGTGCTTGATAGGCTTTCTCATCTTCACCCTTATTGATAAGCCTTTTTGCTTCCTCATATGAGCTTTCATTTTTCTTCTTAAGTAAAGATGAAAGCGAGCTCATTTCAGATAATTCTTTCTCATTGTATTGCTTGGCGTTACTACTACTATTGTTATTGCTATTAGCATTACTATTGCGCTCTAAAGAAACGCCTAAAACGAGCAGAAGAACAAATAATAATAAAATTAAAAGTTCCGCAAATGTTAGGCCCAAAACAATTCCGCGGCGATACTGTATATCACTATTCTTATTTTTGTTCATCTGACTTTCTCTGTAATTAATTCAGCTAGATCTGTCAATGTGTTTGAAAGTTCAATAGTGATAGTCTTGGAACGTTTAATTTCTTGAACAAGAGAATTGTTATGTTCTTTGATAGTATTGGCAAGTTCACTTAAAGAAGTTTCTATATGTTCTGCAACTGGCGCCAGCTTAGTATGAATAATATCTTTATCAACTTCCACGTATTTTATTCTTTCTGAGATGCTAAGCATTTCTCTTTCAATAATCCTTACTGCATTGTTCATTTTATTGGATATTTCGGTTAATGAGGTTTCCATTTGAGCGACAACGGGATCTAATCTTGAAAGTATAATGTTTTTATCAATATCAATATTTTTTAAACGTTCTGAGAGATTTGTGATTTCATCCTCAACGCCACCAATCGCATGGTTTAATTTGTTTGTATACTGAGCATGATTAGCTAAAGAACTGCTAATTCCAGAAATCACCTTCTCATTTACTGCCAAAAGACTATTAGAGCATGTCTGCATGGCATCAGCTGATACGCTCACCGCATTACTGGTACTCTCTTGCACCATTTGTTGCGTAAGACGGCAAAATGATTCTAAAGAATAGGTTGCTTCATCAATATTCGAGCGCATTCTAGCTACAGCGCTAGAAAGTTCAATTCTACATTCGCGCTCAGTTTCTAGAATATCTTTTCTGGACTGATTTATGACAACTCTTAAAATAATGCCCGCGATAGTTGAAAACAGGGCCAGTCCGAAATTGGCAATAATCTCATCTGTATTATTTGTTGCAGAAAATGCCTGCAAAGCCCAAGCCAAACTTCCTAATGTGTATAAAAATCCTAAATAATAACAATTATCGCCGAGCTGGTCTTCGCGTAAGCGCAGTGCAGGGATCATAGTCACTGACAAAGCATATAATATAATAAATAGGACCGCGACCAAGCTAACGACTATTTGGCTTACGTCATATATCTTCATTACGGATATAATAGCGCCACCAACAATCACCGCCAACATAAATGGAAGACGAGACAATAATCCATTTGGTGAAAGTATTTTTTTAGCCTTTGACGTTCTGCGATTCATCACACTCTATTTCCAAATTTAGCCTATAATCCTATCAATGCTTACTTCCTCAGCTCCTTGAAATTCAAACCATTCCTTCCAAAATTTCATCAATTTTTCTTGATTGAGATTTTGTTGCGGATTCTTACTATTCAATACATATAGTTTCACTTCAATATCGTGCAGATCTGATTCAATCGCTTTGGCATATGATGTTTTATTGAAGTCGGAGGAAACAGGGATTTTTGTATACAAACTAAATTGTGGAACATGCTGCCTGAAGTCTGAAATAATAATTATCTTTTTTGAAACATCACTTCTTGAATCAAAATCTTTAACAGCAATGGCTTGAATATTTTCCATAATAGGTGAAATATTAAGGGTTTTAGCCTTGTCTATTTCTTGCAAAGAGTTTTTAATGGCATCAAATGCTTTTTGTTGTGCTTTTTGAAAATAGATAGGATTACTATAAATCTTACTTTCACCTTCGCCACTACCTGGATTGCATAGGTTAGCGATGGGTTCATGTAGACCACCATTAACGTCGATTTCGTAAATTTTCAAGCCGCCATGTTTTGGCAAGCTTTTTACTAGTTTCGTCATTTTATTTTTGATAGACTCGCGTTGGATTTTCGTCAAGGCATCAGAATTATCAATAAGTACAACTAATTCAGAGATTGTCCCAGATTTAGGACATAAAGTTTCTGGATCAAGATCGTTGAATTCACTTTTTTTCTGATATAAAACAAAGCCACCCGTACCAAATAACCCTAGCACTAGAATAATGATAAAAGAGGCAACAAAATTTTGTTTAAAATGAGAACGTGATCGTCGACGTGCCATAAAATCCCCTTTACGCTACTTCAGCTAAATCTTGTTGTGTTGGCATATCAATAAATTCTTTAATCCAATTGATAGCATCTTCATAGGCTAGCTGGAGTCGTTCCATTGATTCAGTTAAGGCTTTATCAACTTTTTCAAACTCATCCACCTTTGAATATTGAGCAATATCCTCAAACAGGTTTATGTCAAAACCTTCCAGTTTCCACGCCTTATCAAAATGTTGCGGTGGTTCATCGGTGCGATTAACCCTGTTGGTATAGTGATATTTTTTCAAAAGTTGATTACCCACATCTTGGAGGTGAGCAAGATAATTATGATACTTCTTTAGTAACACTTCATTGCCATGAACAATTCTTGGAACGGATTCTCTTTTATCTCGAACTGAGTCCCTCGTTTTTTCTATATCATCGAAACACTCTTCTTCAAGTGCCTTCAAGTTTTCCATTTTCTCTTCGATTAACATATTCAAATTGTGTTCCGCGTTATGTAAGCTTCTGGATACAGCGCCATAATCTGGATAAGGATCGTCCCATAGCCAGCCTTCCATCATTGCGATGAATGCAAACAGAACTCCCAGTCCTATCATAGCAAAGGCAAGAATATCTCCTAAATGAAGAGGATTGGTCGTAATGTTCTTTATTACTTCGATGGAAGCATTATCAATATTTAAACCACTTGATACTGCATAACGAAAATGAGCAACTGCGAAGTTGATTGACAAGGCAATGAAAGATAGAAATAACGTAATCATTGCGCCAAAAAATTTATAAAATTTACTAATATGAGCGAGCAAAGTAAGGCCGAACCTTCCAGCAATAAAACCTGATGCTAAATTTAAAAAAGAAAAAGTGATAGCAATAGAATAGGCTCCTAGCACCCCTTGAGCCGATCCTGAAGACAAAAGTGAGGCATTGGGTAAGGTTTCAATTAAAAAGAGCAACAACAAAATAGCAATGAATAGTAATTTGTTGCGCTCAGGTAATGGCGGTCTGCTTAATTTGTGCTTTTCTTTGAAATCTTTCAATGCTTGGGCACGTTGATTCACTTCTCTTCGTGCTTGAGTTAACTCTCCATGGATAATAACAATTTCAGAGCTCATTTTCGCTTCAGAGCGACGTGCTGTTGCATGCATATCAGCGGCAGTGCCCGTGCTACTGATAGCTCTTATGCGTTCATGATAGGTTGCTGCCTGCTCTAATGTACGACTTTGGGCATCTGAGGCAATGGAATTGATGGATGAAATAATATTATGTTCAATTTCATCACGCTCTTTGCTATTGGATGGGGGCTGATTTTTAGCGCCTCTTTGCAGTGCTGCTTCTTCAATATCGAGTATTTGGTTCAACTCTTCAACATCTAACTCCAGATATTCTCCGGCACCAGGTTTGTATTTTGATCTTAAAAGATCTTTTAACTTTTTTAACACTATGAAACCTACCCCTATTCTCTGTACAAATTGTGAATAATCGAACCTATTTGCTAAAATTGTGCTCGATTACTGAATTAGAACATTCAGCTAACATTAGTTTTAATTCACAACATCTTAATAGCGGCCAAATGTAACACATTTGTTTTGACATAATCAGCATGTTTTTGAGCTGCGCCTAAATACCAAGGATAGTCCAGGCATTTTTAACAAGATAAACGTGCAAACACACATTTTATTAACAATTCCACCGCAGCGAGGGAAACTTTCAAACCACCTCACCATATCCAAAGTGGGAGAGGAGAAAGAATGGCTCAAACAGGTTTAAGCGACGCTCTGTCAGCCTGAGCTCGTACAGCGCTACCTGCAGGAGCAGTAGAAGCTGAAAGACTCCTAAGATTTGACGTTTGAAAACTAGTGTAATATTGCTCTAACACTTGTGGGACTTGAGTTCTAAGTAGTCTTTCGATTGTATCCTCTTGGAACAAAGTAAGTTTTGCCTCTAATTCAGCCATTCGTTGTCTTAGACTAGCATTGTCATTTTTCAACCTTTTGTTTTCTTCAGTAAGATCTTTTCTTGTTGCTTCCAAAGATGCTTTTTCTTCAATTTTTTTAGCGCGAGAAGCCCGAGCAGAATACATGTTTCTCAATGCTCGCAATTCATCGAATTGTTCTGGAATTAACTTTTCGGTTAGAGATTTTAA
Organism: uncultured Pseudomonadota bacterium; assembly: GCA_963829835.1. Taxonomy (GTDB): domain Bacteria; phylum Pseudomonadota; class Gammaproteobacteria; order Berkiellales; family Berkiellaceae; genus Berkiella. Next base: position 1,061,131 of record CAWHKC010000004.1, on the reverse strand, counting down.
CATTAATTCTTGTACTTTTTTAAAGTTTGCTTGATCTTCCTTTGTATCTCTTGTTAATCTTCTAAAATTTTCGATTTCTTCTTGATATACAGCATCGTCCTGCCATTTTCTTTTTTTTTCTTTTCGACCTTTCGCAGGCTCTTGTATACTCTCAGTTTCTGTAGGTGTTGTCACCAAAGGGAGCGCAGGCGGCAATGGTGTTATTGGCAGGCTAGGTACATCATCAACAAAAAATGGTAAGGGTGGTAATTCAGACGGTTTATACATTAACTCCTCAAAAACATGATAAGAATCTGAGGAGGTAACACCCTCAAGGTCTGTCAATTCAGCCAATCGGGAAGGTTGGAAAAAGAAGGGACCGTTATTTGCCATGATTAATAACCTTTTAATATAAAAATGGTTTTACTATCAATGTTAATAAAAAAAATATCTTAAGTCTGGAAAGTATATGTTGAATTGTTGACTTTGGATGTCAAAAAAAAGTATAGGTCTGATAAGCAGAGCATGTAAATCGATAAATGAACAATACTTTTAAGTGTTCTCTCTTTATGGTGCTTTCTTGTCAAATGAAGATGATTGAGTAAACGGTTGATTATTCAATACTTTCATATAGCCATCGATAAGTTGAATACACTCAAGGCGTTGGTTTGATGTTGCTTGCTGTGGATATCTTAACTTCACAAGGAGTTCACACGTTTCTTGTTTGGCTTTTTCAATTTTTGACTTATTCTCTGTTAATACCGCATGAGTAAGTTTAACCCAAACAAGATTATTGACTGTTATATCCGCTTTGGGTTGCTTTTCGAGAAACATAATCATTTCTGCAAAACATGTTTCGATCGCCTGTCTATTTTCTTTGAATTTAAAAGCTCTTCTAGACAAATTAAGCAGTGATCCAAAGCTCACTTGATAATCAGTCGTTAGATCTTTCTTCATTGCCTCCGTCATAGCAATAAATTCTCTTTTTAATGCTTCTTGAGCTGATTGCTTCCAGGCATGAGCGACATATTTGCGTTGCTGCAAAAGGTTAGTCTTTAAGGCGAGTTTGGCTTGCTGAAGATCACTCTCTAACTGCGTGTCTTTTTCAAATTGAGAATACAACGGGGTGAGGAGTTCTGGATTTGATTGATAAAGCAAGCCAAGCATATACTTTGCAAAAGCGCTATCTTCTGTCGGTAGTGTTTTCAATTTTTCCCTAAATGCAGCCACCATATCATCGTCTGTGATATTTTTTGGCGAAATTTCTATATCATACAATTCTTTCATATAGCCACCAAAAGAATGGAGTTGTTGGAGGAGTACTTTTTTTATCATTTCATTTGTGGGCAATCCTAAACCTTCTAAACGTTCAAGCTCCAGTAATATTTCTCCAGGTTTGTTTTCAAGCTTATCTGCAAAATGCATTGCATAATATAATGGCTTTAAATGCTTATACCAAACGTCGTCACTTTTTTCGGTGTGCGTTGTTGGGAGTTGAGCAAAGGCTTTTAACCGCTTCGACCCTTCTGGACTAAATCGTGCTTCTTCTAAAAGTTCAGCAATAAACCTTTTTTGTAAGGAAGCGCCGATAGAATGTCTATTTGCCAAAGTGTCATGTCTAAACGCTTGCCATGTAGTTATTCCCGGCAAACTTGAAGGTCCATGTTCAATAAATTGTAATACTGTTTCAGCATAACGGGTTAAGTCTTGTTTTGTTTCAGGATAAAAGTGACCTTTATTATGCGTTCCTTGATTTTTGGGAATAACATTGCCTTTTTGGGTGATACAAAGTCTGGCCAAGTGCGCCTTATTAAAAGCAATAAGTTGATGATAAAATTCAAAGGATACTTTGGGATCGACATTATTGTCATCTCTATTCGCCATTAATAGTATAGGATCGACAATCTTCTGCATTTCGATACTTTGACCGGGATCCATCCACACATTATAATTTTCACGCTTTAGTTTATCTGTTCTTTGGAAAACTTCATTGGAATAGGCGCCATTATGCCCTATATATCCCGTAAAAGTGCCAGGAAACATTTGCGCATGCCTAATAGCAGTTTTGCCTCCAAAGCTTGCACCAAATAAATACATTTTTAACTCATTTAAGTTAAGAGCCGCTAAATCCGGATGTAATGCAGCCGGTGCATTCTTAAGTGTTTTGTAAAATTTATCAATGGCGGCATGGATCTCATTATGTAAATCCTCAGACATGTGTGCTTGATATTGCTCTAACTTCAAAAAATCGGGAAGATTCAAGGTAATAATAATAGTCCCTTCTTTTAATAAATATTGTTCAAATGCACTGATCCCATAAGGCAAGAAAAGCTTATTGTCTTTGTCAGCTTTTCCAAACCCACCATAAGCTTGAACCAGAATGTTTTTAATTTTAACGCCTTGTGGTGGTAAATGAATGTTATACCCTATTGGAGAAGTAGTTCTGTCTCCTACAAATAATGGATTCCCTTTATTAGGTAACAGATCTGTGTCTAAATATCCGTCGATGTTGTAGATGACTTTACTTGGTAAGTCTAAAGGAACAACATACGGTTCCTTTTTGGTGTCTTTAGATTCCCTAGTGAAGGTCATTGTTGCAACTTGTTTAATTTCTGTTTCATACCATTTTCTTGTAAGCGCCTGAAATAAGGGACTATCATTTTTCAAAGCTAATGCCAGACCCATGATCTTTTCTTTATCATCACGTAGTTGAATCTCATTTAACAACTCCCTCAATTCAACATTTAAAGTACTCGCTATAGTGTCTATCATATGGATATCATTTAAATATTGATTGGCGTCCATTTTTAAAATTAATAATACGAATGATGCAACATCCTTATTCTTTATGGCCTCTAAGAGCAATGTTTTTATTTCATCGGGAGTTAATTTGGCTCCGAAAGACGTAAGGATCCTAATTGCATTATCATTAGCCGATTTCACAGCTTGAAATAATGCTCTATCAACATTGGCTCCCTTTTTTAGAAGTAAAGAAATGAGCTCCAGATTTCCTGCACTTGCTGCTAAAAAAAGTGGTTTATTCTCAGGCAATGTTACATCAATGTCAGCTCGAGAAAGAAAACGTTTGGCAATATCAAAAAAACCTTTGCCAATTGCATAAGATAAAGCCGTCTCTCCATTGACATCTGATTGCGGTTGCCTATCCAGTGGGGCGACATAATTAATATTAAGATCATCCCCAGCCATAAAGTTGATATAATCTTTGATGTCAACACTTTCCCCTTTTGTCATGGCTATTAATAAGGGGGATAATTTAATATTTTCAGGCACTTTGACGCCCATTTTTAATAATGTAAGAATCTCCCTTTTTTTATCTAAATTGAAAGTCATTTCAAATAAAGGATCAGTATAAACTCCCTGTTTTAGAGCCCTTTTTAACTCAAACTCAGAAAGACCTCTTGATACTAAGGTTTCAATTACATTAGAGGTGCGTTTTGCTTTGTCACTGATTCGTGCCGTTAAATTTAATTCAGGGAGATTAGAATTAAAATAAAATTCATCTATGACATTTTGTGATAAAAGATGCGGCATAGTTCCAAACCATTTTAATGCTTCTGAGTCTGAAATAAAAAAATGAGCATAATAAGCTTTAACTGAATCATCTTTTATTGGTGTGCCATTAGCACTTGGGTTAAATCCTTTGGAAAATAATAGTTTAACGATGTCCCATTGTTTTAGGTCCTCGGCATATTTAAAAATACGCTCGGGTTTAACACCTATTTGAAGAAGATGATTAATAATACGAATATCGTTTTTCTCCACAGCAGATTTAATATTTTCATCACTATTAAAAGTCGGGTCACTGCTAAGTTCTAATAGTTTGGGTATATCGCTTTCCCTATTATTTTTAAAAGCTATATCAAGTGCATCAGCTGGTGATAATCTCGCTCCCTTTTGAAACAAAACTTGAGCCAGTGTAAATTGCTCATTTTGGCAAGCATACAGAATGGGCTTATTATTTGGAAGTATCACATCTGCATTACGAGTAATTAATGCCATTGCTGCTTTTTCATTTTTTTTGAGGAATGCATAAGATAAAGCAGTTTGTTCATTGAGAAAAACATCTCTTTGTGAAGCTTTAGGGACTTGATAATCAATCCCAACATCTCCACCTGAATTTATTAACGCATCGAATAAAGCATCATCACCATTGCGTAATGAAATCAGCAATGGCGTTAATCCTATCATCTCAGGAGTGGAGTCTTTGTCTGTAAATGGTTCATTCAATGGCACTTTGTTGATAATAGATAGATTGAGAATATCAATTTTTGATGCTTGCAGACATATTGCTAATACTCTATGAAAATCTAGTTTCCAACCCTGCTTGAAAAATAATTCTACATCCTTTACTTTGCCTGCTAAACAGCAACCTTCAAACAGTTGGTCTATATCTACACCTTCCTTTTTATATTGCACTAACTTTTCTTGCGTCAGTCCATTCTGTTCAACTTCTTGAATAGCATTATCAGTTTGAATAGTCTTTGGATTAATTTTCGTCACACTTTGCATTAATGTCTTTAGATCAGTGGGGGCAGAATAATAAATTTCGTTTACTACTTTTTCCGCAAAGAGATTGGGCAAAGAAAATAATGTTTTGAGTCCTGCAAAATTATTATTAGTTAGCATAGGAGAATAGGCAGTATTAGTTGCAATGAGCTGTGCGCTTTCAGAACCACCCTTAAATAATTCCGCAAATAATGCAGTATCAATTGGGGGCTTTTTTTGTGCTACAACAAATTTAAGTAAATTTCCTAAAACTACCCAATCTATCTCTGGAATTTGATTGTATACATTTTGTACAAAATAGGCTTTGACAAGCTCAACTTCTTCCTTTGTCGTTGCTTGGGCAATAAAATCAGTTATCTCATTATCATTTTGATCCCAATAATTTGCTTTGTGTTGAAGAATTTTCTGCTTAAGCAGCTTTACTTTTTCAGTGTTTCCTTTCTTATTAGCCTCCCTGATTTGGCTTAAAATCTCGCTTAAAGTTGGCATAGGTCACCATATATTCACTTCCTATACCATTAGAGGTATCCACACCCTATTTTGTTCCATAATTCTTAAAGATGAATAGTATAATGAGTGAACATACTCTTATATAGGCTAAAAATAGGCATTTACAAATTGCTCACTCATTCCAAGCTTGTCCTTTAAAATGGCTTGTATACCGCCAAGGCTTTTAAAAGGGAGTGTCTCAACATGTTCATTATGATGCACAATATAGTGATCATTTTTTAAAATTTGCACCCCCCGACTAGTCGGTTTGATATAATTTAATTTTTGATAGATTGGGTGTTGATAGACAATCTCTAAGTTAGGAGTAAAAGAGTTAAGCTCCCGAGGGGTTAATTCAAAATTATTTTGCCGTTTCCATTCTCCGTTGCATAGTCTTTCTAATTGAAATCTTTGAATATCAGGCAGAAATAGTAAACGATATTCACCGCTTTGATCCGCATATTGAATTTTATCTTCTATTTTAATGGGGTTTTTAAATAAAGCGCCATACCCAACTTCAACAAGATATTTACAATCGTTAAAATTAACAATTATCACGGCATGCGTATCTGAGGGAAAATCAAACAAATCTTCATGATAAGCAAAAGCAAAGGAGGATGCCAAATACGCATCAAACCCCAGTTGATTCAACAAACTACAAAAAGCGCCATTCAATTCATAACAAAGTCCCCCCCTTCGCTCCATCAAAAATTTATTTAAAATAATATTAGGATCTAGTATCACCTTTGTGCCCAAAAACACATCGATGGTGTTCCAGGCTAAGGTCTCTAAATGACGCGATTGCAAGTGCCCTAAATAGGCTAATGAAGGGGGATTTAATTCTTTTACTTGAATAAGATCTAAATACTTTTCAACGAAATCGATGTTTGTTTTCATGAATAGGCCTATGAAAGTAATATTGTTAGCTCAATCCACTTGGTATATTCAAGCTAAATGGCGAAACCACCATTTTACTGTGGAAAATATATTTTATTATAAAATTTTATAACAGGATTTAGAAGAGTAAATTTGATATCCTACAATTTAACTTTTAAGAGGAAATAATTCAATAAGTAAACCAGGCATCTTTGACACCAATCATCTTTACGCATCCTTGTATGATGAGGAAGTGAACCCTTCGCTCCCCGAAAACCTCCCCTTGGCGCCATCAAATACTATGACATCAGCAAAGGGGATAAGTGGTGATATGTCACTTGTATCAGTTTACTTGCCTGCACCACGTCATAGCCCCTCCTGCCTTCTTTCTTGGTCCGCCATACAATTTTCTTTCAATACGAGTTATCCGGTTCAATTTAAAAAAGATGTGCTCAAACTTGCTATAGAAACAGCGGAAAAGCAAGCACAAGAGCAAAGCGAAACACCAGGAAAAGCTGAAAAAAGTAAACCTCTTTTAGAAAAAGCTTTAGAACGTAAACTCAATCGTTCTCGCCCCTACTAGTCAGACTTGCTATTGGATATAGTAAATTTTATGGCGTAGAAATAAGGGGATGTATTTGGTCGCAAATAATTCCCCAAATATCTTAAATCTCTATATCCGATAGCACTTATTAGCTAAAATAACCCATATAATTCGTTTGTCTCGTGAGACTCCATGAAATTAAAATCAGCTTACATAGATTATTTGCGTAATCATTATTCTGTATTTGATCTGCAAAAAATAGCACAACAAGATATTGAAGAGCTTAACATACCTTCAGAAACCTTGTTTCACTTTGCCTATATTCTTGATGAAGAGAGAGATAGACATGCTACTTTTCTAAAGGAATTAGAAAAAATAGGTATTGAGTTTGGATTTTTAAAAAGTCTCGATCATATAAGCGAAAATGATATCAAGGGATATTTTGATAACAAAATTCTTGGGATGAGAAATGCTCAAGATAATACCCTCATGAATAAATTCCTTGAGTTAAGAGATTTTTATCAGTTTCTTGAAGAAAAATCGAATAATCATTTAGAACTTTTTCTCCCTGGCTTCAGGATGTGCGAAAGTGACTATGAAAACTTTTTACAAGTGTTTAACAGATTCTATCAGAACAAAGCATTAAACGAACAGATTGTCACTGTGCTTTATCGTTCTTATTGCGATGACTATCCAGACTATCAGGAAGAAATTCAAGAATTAGATTGGGTTAAAACACATCTTAAAGATATATAAATTAAAGCAAAAAAAGATCTTGGAGCTAAGCTCCTGTTTTAGATTAGAGACATGACCGCATTTTTTACAATAGGCCAAGCTATTGAATTCGGTGCAATCACCTCAAAATGACCAGCGTCCTTTACTAAAATAAATTGTGCATTATCGCCAGCTTCTTTTGCTGCGGCGACATATTGTTGCCCCAATTCCGGTGGAACAGCTGTATCATGATCTCCGGTTATTAAAACTTGTTTTACACCTAGTGGTAACAATTCAATCGGTGATGCCTCATGAATTGATTTCGACAAGACTTCCGGTCCACCAAGCAGTTTGGAGACGACTTTGTCTGTGCAAACAAATTCTTCCATCGGAATAAATTTTGCTAAATCGCCAGGGCCGCCGAGGTCAATGATTCCTTTTAGAGGTAGCATGTTTTTTGACCTTAAAAAGCTATTATTAGGTAAGCGACCCCGAGCACCTGACCATAAAGCCAAATGACCGCCAGCGGAATGCCCAATAATCACCACTCTCGTCAAATCCAGATGATACTGTTTCGCCATGGTTTGTAAGTGATCGATAGCATTACCAACATCTGCAAAGGTTCCGGGCCAGCCACCACCTGGATTTTCAATACAGCGATATTCTATATTCCAGGTTGCTAAACCTTTTTGCGTGAATGCTTCTGAAAAAGCAGCCATAAAATTTAAATCTGCTTTTTTGCAAGACCAACAACCACCATGGATCACAACTAAAACCGGATGAGGACCCAAACCCTTTGGCAGACGCAAATCTCCAAATTGTTCAGACTCACTCCCATAGTGGATCCGTTGATCGGCAGGAGCAAAGGGTAGTTGTTTAATGTCCTCAGGGGTAAGATATTGTGCACAAACAGCATTTTTACTAGCAATCCCAAATCCAATAACTATTAATAAAAATAGTGTTAATTGAGTTCTCAAATTTGTCCCCATTTTATTCACAATGTTTCTCTGTGCGGATCTCAAGTTGTAAAATAGTATTATTTTATCATCTGGCAAGAGTATAACGTTGTGATGTAAAATGAAACATAATTTAAATGACTCAGCCAAAGATCTCTTTGAAGATGAGCAAGGAAGTAGAATGAAAATTAAGTTTGTTGCCATGTTTTCCCTTTTTTTAGTGGCCCAACCAAGTTTTGGTGTTATCAAAGAAATTGATTTAAAAAACACAAAATGCACCAGTGACTATCAAACAGTGGTAAAAAGTTTAAATGATCAATGTATTCGATTAGTCACTCCAGATGCGCCTCAGAAGGAAACAGAAGAATTAATAATATATCTTCATGGTGATTATGGTATTGATGGTGCCAGCTACATGAGCTCATTTGCTTCAAAATTTCCCAAATCATACCGAATGAATATCGCTCTTATTCGCCCAGGTTACTTTGATGATAAAGGCAACTTTTCAACAGGATCTGCATTAGGGGTTACAAGCACTAAGATAGCAGGGCGCTTAGACAACTACACTCGGGAAAACGTCGATATAGTGGCCGATGCTATTTTAAATCTAAAAAAACATTATAAACCTAAACAAATTCTCCTCATTGGTCATTCAGGAGGAGCAGCGATGGCTGCGCTGCTCTTAAACTTTTATCCTCAACTCATTGATGGCGCCCTTTTGATTAACTGTCCTTGTGATGTCAAGAAGTGGAAGCCTGATTGGGAAAAAAGCTTATCTCCTATTGAAAATATTAACCATATACGTCAAAAAGCTATTGTTCATGTCATTTCGGGAGCTGGAGATGAGGTTGTTTTACCTGAGCTTGGAAAATTTTATACCCAAGAACTCTTAAAGAATCGTAACAATGCTAAATTTTTTCTGGGCATTGAGATGAAACATAACCTTAATGATGAAAAAACAGGCGAGATGGTTTTGAAAAGCATACAAACTTTCTTGGATGAAACTGAAAAAAATAATACGATGGAATCCAAAATCCTTTATTCATCATCTTCATCAAACGGATTAAAAACATTCTGAGGGCCCGGTCTTAGCTTAGGCGCTGCCAATCGGCTTCTGATCCTGTCGCCTTGTGGAAATTTACCTTTTGAATCTAACTCCAATCGGTTAAATGGATTCTGTTATGATGACTTCCATTGGTTGAATTACAGGTTGCTGAACAATTAAATGAATTGGCTCCAGTACTGTTGCAACCATTTCTGATTCAGTGCTTGATTTATTTGAACTATCTGTAGCCCCATTCAGAAAAGAAATGGACTCAATTTGCGAATATTCAAAAGTTACTTTCTCTTGCTGAAAATGCATATCGACAAAAACATCTGACATCTTAATCACATTCACAGAGGGAGGTTCAACTACCACATCAGGCAAATAGTTAGCGGTATTTGCTGTTGTATTTGTATCAACACTTATATTTGTATCCATATTTGTTTTTGTATCAGCATTTGTAGTTGCATCTACATCTGTATTTATCTTCAAACTGTCTTCTAACTTGACAAGTATGGGATTAGCCTCTGTGTGAGGTGAAGAGCCATGCGGCCCTTGATTGTACCCGGTATACAAGTATTTAACGTAGGTATACAAATGACCTGCTATATGAAGAAAATCTGTGCCATATGCCTCCAGTTGGAACCAAGTGCCTTTTTCCTCACCAACGACATTGGTACCAAAAAGACATTGCCCAACAAGATGGCCGCTAAACCCATATTGCGGCTCTAAAGAATGGTGACTTGAGGAAGAATTTCGATTAATTAATTTATCAGGTTCATGTGATGTCAGCAGTTCATAGGTGAATCCGTTGTCAGGAATGAATATATAAGCTCCCTTAAAAAGCTCATTTAAAAAATAATCTGATGCGTCAGGATCACTTGGTATAATTGTTTCTATGTGGCTCAAAAATTGTTGTTCATAGGAACTCAAATCATAAGATGACAGATTCAATCTATGCTTTACATATTCGTCCACTTTTGACAATGAAATACCCAAAACGTTAAATAAAAGTTAATGTTATTTCTAACTTCAATCATTATAATTGTCAAGCGGAAATGCAAAATTATATAAAATTATCTCAATAAAAATACTACAAACATTCAAAACTTGAGTATTTTACTTAACTTCCGCGTTTTATGGCAAAATCTTTGTCAAAAGGTGTAGATACTATAATATAGGGTAAAAGAGTGGGATTTCAAATCATACAATATTCAATTAAACCATAATCATTAGCTAATGCTATTAATTCTTGCTTAGTGGTGCAATTTAATTTTTGCTTAACTCTGGCGATATAACCATCAACAGTAGTGGACGATATAGCAAGCTGTGAGCTTATATCTTTAAGTGTGAATCCTTTCAATAACATGCGAAAGCATTCTAATTCACGTGATGACAGTGAATTAAAAGGGGAGAATAGTTCTGTTCCTAAAAGCATTTTGCTTTCTTGTTGGGTGCTCTCATTAAGATTCGATTTTTCAATCATTTTTGGCAAATAGTTTATTCGTTGATTTTGAGCTTTTATTATGAACGTTTCAGCTTTCTCAGCAAAGTAATGTTTAAAGCGTTTTAATATTTGAAGATTATTTAAAAGAACATTGATTGCTTGCTTATTTTCTTGGGGGCAAGCATATGCAATACAAACCGTTTTATTTTCTTGATGTTCAATATGAAGCATTCCATGACCCACTCCTAAGGAATTGGCAATCGAAATCATCTCCGGATGGCTGCAAGATTCCCAAGTATACCAAGCATTTTTTAAGAAAAATTGGCACATAGGAAATTCATTTTCGAACCAGGATTCATAAAAGGTGGCATCGGTATGGAGAGTGAAGCCCGACGCATCAGGATAAGTCTCTGTATAATTGAAATAATGGATCCCTAAACTTTTTTGCAACGGTTCTAGCAGTTTTTGTATAGCGCTTTGAGCTTCATATGAAATATGATCTGCAGGAATACGGGAACTAGAGAGTTTGGTATGCATGCAAATAACCTATAAAAAGTTATGGATTGAGCCCAATTAATACAGTCATTATACATTCATTTTATGGCATATTAAATCTTGCCTTTGATGAATGGTCTGTGAAACCGGATAATCAGTAAAATTTCTTCTACTATCTAAATAGTCATAGGCAATATTGTTGAAAAAGGATAGGCACTGTATGAAGGCACGGTCAGTAAAAGAGTAATGGCTGTTAGCTGATGATCACACCATACCAGTCTTGGGATTTGGACTTTATCTTGTTACACCTGGGGAAGAAAGTAAGCAAAGCATTAGATGGGCTCTAGAGGCAGGATATCGTCATTTTGATACAGCAGCATACTATGATAACGAAATTGATTTAGGATTGGTCATTAAAGAATGTGGTATACCCAGAAATGAACTCTTTATTACCACAAAACTATGGAATACTGATCATGGTTACAATGAAGCGCTAAATGCATTTGATGTCAGCTTAAAGAAACTTGGCCTAGATTACATTGACCTTTATCTTATACATTTTCCCGTTGTTAATAAGCGCTCGGAATCTTGGCGAGCACTTATTGATATTCAAAAACAAGGAAAAGCAAAATCAATCGGAGTCAGTAATTATACTGTCAGACATCTCAAAGAATTAATGAAGGAGTTTGAAGAAATACCCGTAGTAAACCAAGTTGAGTTTCATCCATTTCTCTATCAAAAAGAACTGCATGAATTTTGCATCAAACATGGCATACAACTTGAAGCCTATAGTCCACTTACGCGTGGAAAAAAACTGAACGATTTTACTATTCGTGAAATGGCTAAGAAATATAACAAAAGTCCTGCTCAAATCATGTTGAGATGGTGTATTGAACATAAGATTATACCGCTGGTGAAATCCTCATCAAAAGAACGCATCATCGAAAATGCGCAAATTTTTGACTTTGAAATTCAAAGCAGTGATCTTTTAATATTAGATGGGTTAAATCAAGATTTGCATGTTGCTTGGGATCCAACGTTCGCTCCCTAGAAACAAAACTTTTAATAGAAAAGAGGTCAAATATGCACCTGACCTCTTTTCTTCTTCTTATGAATAGTAGTAATTCAATGATTCTCTAACAATCAAAAATGCTGCTCCACCAGCTAGTCCAACCCCCAAACCTATTGCGCCATATACACTAGCGGCATAGCCTGCTGCCAGAGTACCCCATGGTCCTGGTATGCTTGCTGAGACTGCAGCTGATGCACCGATTGCTCCAATTATCGCGCCGCCTAAGCCACCAATGGCAATATCAAAACCAGCACGCCAATAATCAAATCCTTCTCCACCGCTAATAATGGATACTTCCAAATTTGTTAAATCTCTCATTTTGACCCTCTTTTTACCAAAAGAATGCGGGAGTATAATTGAATTTTTTATGAAGTGAATATGTATATATTAAATTGTGACACAATTTAGTTTTCGATTATTTAGTAACCAATGATATTTAGGTAAAATGCTGATATTTTTACAAACAAGAGATAGCTCAAAATGACTACCGCTGGCCCACTACCAACCTTTAATTTTCAGATTGAGTCTCGTACTTATGCATCAGTTTTAATGCACGGAAAGCATGAAACACAATCTTTTCAAGGTCAAGAATGGCGAACCGTGGATACGACTCTCAATTGGGTGGGTCATCATAACAAGCTTTGGGTATCCCTTGGCTCTGATCTTAATCGTGAAAAAATATTTTTTGATGAGAACTCAAAAATAATTCAAGTACTGAAAATAGAAATTTGTAAACTTAGTAGAGGAAATTCTATTTCGGATATTCTTCGCACCGTAAATACGCTCGTTAATACCTATACAAAAAAGCAAACCAACGCAACGGTTGAATCACGTTTAATTGCTTATCTTAATGAGTGTCGCCAAAAGCAGAAAGAGCATGTGGTTTCCTTACATATGGATGAAATCATTGCTAACCAACTATTGGTTTGTCGCCATAAAGCCTTAATTGTTGCTTCTCTTTTGAGAGAATTGGTTGAGCAAAAAATATTGCCTTTTGGTCAAGTGCGTCAATATCGATCAAAGATTAACATACCTGGCAGACCCTTTTATCATACCTGGGCAGTATATCGAGATAACCATTCAGGACATCTATGGATGTGCGATGCCCGCTCGAACCTTGTACAAAATGTTAACACTGACTTTAATAAGCTCATCCCCATATGTACTAGGGAAGCCTTAGCCTTTATGATCGAACGCCTAGATGAACAAGATGTTTATCTTCCCTTGCTTGAAAAATTAAAAAAATATCCTGTTCCTTTTAGTGTACAAGCCGTTATTAACGATAGTCATGCGGGACATCCTGGCATACAAATCTGTTTAAAGTTTAATCGAGGAATGCAATATTATAAAGCCATTTGTAAAGCACTTAAAATGCAAGGGATCTGGTTTAATTTTCTTAATGATGCACTTTATATCCCTTTAGTTGATAATGCAGGTATTTTTAATCTTGATGCAGAACAGTTAATGCGTGATTCAGGTATATGCTATGAACCACCTCAACAAATAACCCCTGGCCCTCAATTACATCCGGATGTAATAATGCAACCAACCAGAACCGTATTATTTGCAGCTCAATATAACAGATCATCTGAATGGGGTAGAATTTTAATAAAGCATGGTCTTCCCTATCAGCCATCACTGTTTCCCAAACGAACAATTTAGTCACAACGCCAAGCTTATTTGGGTTTAGTTATTTTCTTTGCTGCTTTTTTTGCAACATCTCTAATTTGACCGACATTATTTGCAAGAGCATCTGATTTTTTGATTAACTGTTTTACTTCGGTGCTTGAACTTTATCAAATATTTTTTGCATTTTATCTGTTAGAAGAAAGAGAGCAATCTTGTTTTTTTCAAAATAATCTAGACACATTTGCACCATAAACGGTATCTGATCATCAGCTCCAACGGTAACATTGTCTATAGCATTACCTTTAAACGGGCCTATTAGATGAGATGGCATACGCACCTCTTAAATAGATCTTTATGCTTTGAATATTATTTTGAGCAGAAAGTTCAATTTTGTTTAGCAAGTGTATATCAACGAATAATGTGTTTCCATTTAGATGCGCCAAATTAGCAACTTTTATGCTTATGTATGTAATAAATATCTGTATCTCTGATACAAGGGATATTTGATTAGATGAAAGGACAGATAAAGATTGAAAAAAAGTCATACAATATGGGAATCTATCAATACCAGGATTATGTTATGAATTTAGGTCCAACAAAAGTAAATGATGACTGTCAAATCTACATATTTGAAGCCATGCAACCTGAAACTGGCTGGAAGCGCTTAACAACGCAAGCGAATAAAAGACCTGATCTCCAAGTTATCAAAGATTCTGGAACTGTTTTATGGTTGCTAAGGGCAAGCAGACAACCCGGCATGTTAACCATAGATTGTATTGCATGGGATAAGGAAAAAGGAGATTGGGCAAAAAGCAATACGCGGATGGCTTTAACTCCGGCAGGTTGGATTAATGCGTCTGACATTAACTCTCCTATCATTCAAGAAGCTCTAAAATCTATGCAAAATATTTCACCAAAGGAAGCAGGGAAACATAAAGACAGTTTGGAAAAATATATCAGTGATTATAACGTTAATAGTTCCACTGTTAAAGGATTGGCATGGCGCTTTAAAATTGAAAACAGAGTAAATCCTAAGAAATCAGAACAGACCAATACGTCTTTATATACTGACTATATCATTGCAGAAATTGACGATTTACCTCAACCCCCACCAATACTTACCGCCGCCAAACTCATTGAAAAAAAAGATGCTTCTAAAAAAGTGACCCAGGTTTCATTAACACCGGATGTGATACAAGCGATCAGTTGCGAAATAACAGGACAAACATTTAAAGAACCTGTTGTGATACTAAGTGATATGCTCATAAAGACTAAAGAGGGCGTTTCTTTTCAACTAAGGAAAGGTCAATCATATGAAAAAGCTGCATTATTAGCCGCTGGCGTTGGAGCTGCCAATTTCTATGTCAACTTTCAATTAGGAAAAATAATTGATAGGCTTGGCGCTAATAACGCTGAAAAATTAGAAAAACTTGAAGCTGAGAGACTCCAAGATGCCGTGTTTCTTGATACGATGGAAGATCCTTATATTCTGCCATCAGGGCATTCTTTCAATAAAAGAACGATAGATGAAATGGTGCGATCAGGAAGATCGCTTGCATGCCCTAATACAAGAACGCCATTCCAAATCGCCAATGTTGTTAAAAATATAAATCTTGAGCAATTTACACAAACATGGCCAGGTTGCCGTGATCAGCTAATCGAATCTATCGTACACAGAATAGCAAAGTTATAATGAAACACTATAGCCCAGCATATCGGAGTTCAAGATAATCATGGTCGCTGGGATAAAAACAATCAACACTTAAATCTTGTGCCCGTATCACGCTAAGTTAAGAGCCTTTAGCACTAGAATTTATATGCCCATATTTGGTAAACTAAGCCCAATTTGCCAAAGTCATTGGAACTATACCATGTCTTCTTTTTCTGCTCTCAAAATCATGGGCATTTTAAATGTTACCACCGATTCCTTCTCTGATGGTGGACGCTACTACACTTTTGACAATGCCATCAATCAAGCTTTAAAGATGGTTGCAGAAGGGGCAGATATTATTGATGTCGGCGGTGAGTCCACTCGTCCCGGTGCAACACCAGTCAGTATTGATGAAGAATGCGAAAGAGTCATTCCCATTATTGAATGTTTAAAAAATGAAATTGCTATCCCCATCTCAATTGATACCCGTCATGCAAAAGTCATGGCAGCGGCTGTTAATGCAGGGGCTTCCATTGTAAATGATGTGATGGCTTTACAAAATGAAGGCTCTCTAGACATTGTAGCAACAAAAGGTGTTCCGGTTTGTCTTATGCATATGCAAGGCCTGCCGCAAACCATGCAAGCCAATCCTATATATGATGATGTTGTAAAAGATATTTATACTTTCTTTGAGCAGCGCATTACAGCCTGTGAACAAAAGGGTATTCAACGTAAAAATATCTGGATTGATCCCGGGTTTGGCTTTGGGAAAACATTAGAACACAATTTAACCTTATTGGGGAACCTGTCCTTTTTCAAAACATTAGGTTGCCCCCTCTTAATAGGGTTATCACGAAAAGCGATGTTTGGCGCTATTTTAAATAAGCCACCAGAAGATAGACTCTACGCAAGTTTGGCGGGAACGATGCTAGCGGCTATGCAGGGCGTTGCTATCATACGAACGCATGATGTGGGTCCTACAAAGGATATTCTGAAAGTTATGCAAGCTGCTCTGCCATTCTGGCAAAAGCCGTATTATCAGAGCTCTGTGTCTAATCCCGACTAATTTTTCTACTAGAGGCGGCATATCTTTTTAGCGTTTCTTCACATTGATCATGAATCACACTGGGATCTTTGCCCATTAATAAAATTAACGCATCATCAACTGTTTTAACAGGATAAACCTGGAATAATCCATTGTTACAAGCTTGAACCACATCCTGTTTAAGCATTAAATTTTTAGCATTCATTTCAGGAATAATGACGCCTTGTTCACCTGTTAATCCCTGTAATGAACAAATATCAAAAAAACCTTCAATTTTTTCATTAAGCCCACCAACCCCTTGCACAAGCCCAAGTTGATTGATAGAACCTGTGATAGCAAACGACTGCTTGATGGGTACATTGGAAAGAGAAGATATTAAAGCACAAATTTCAGCTAATGAGGCACTATCTCCATCAATTGAACCATACGTTTGTTCTAAAACTAAACTCGCAGTAAGGTAGAAAGGAACATCTTTTGCATAGCGACCTTTTAAAAATCCAGATAAAATCAAAACGCCCTTGGAGTAATTGGAACCGCCTAATTCAACCTCTCTGTGTATATCAATCATGGCATCTTTACCAGCGCGAGTCGTCGCAGTTATGCGCGTTGGAATGCCAAAGGTAAAATTTGATAAGCTAATCGTACTAAGGCCATTTATTTGTCCTATTGCTTCGCCTTTAGTGTCGATCAGAATGAAATCAGAAACAATATCCTCATAATATTCTTCACGGATCTTATCTCTGCGTTTTATTTTAGCTTCAATTGCTTTTTCCACATCATCTTTATTAACAACTTCTCTGGATTGTTTATTTGCCCAATAACGTGATTCTTCTATCAATTCCACTATAGCGCTTCTTTGCAGGGCAATTTTTCTGGTATCTCCTGCTAGCCTAATACATTGATCGATAATACTTGCGACGGCTTCTCGATGAAAAGAACCTAGCTTTCTGCGCTTAATGATTCTTGCAATATAAAATGCAAATTGCTGAATTTGATCATCGGAACGATCGATTGTGGTTTCAAAATCGACAAATACTTGAAATAATTTATTAAAGTCATCTTCGCTCCCAAGCGTATCATACATATCTCTATCGCCTAACAGTATAACTTTGTTATAAAGAGGGATGGATTCTGGTTGCAGTTGCGTAGAACCACCCATACCATGAGACTGTAATGGTTCTATGGTAATTTTTTGAGCAAGTAATATCCGCTTTAAACTATCCCAAGTTTGACTATTTTTATGTAATTTTGAAATTTCAACCATTAAATAACCACCATTAGACCGATGCAACGAACCCGGTTTAATTAAGGTAAAATCGTTAGCGGAGCCCCCATATTGAACCACCCCTTCTAGTTGCCCAACCAAATTTGTATAATTCGGATGAGGTTCGAAAACGATAGGAGCATGTTTTTCTTTATCATTACTGACGATGACATTGACTTCATAACGAATTAGTTCTGATTTTTCAATAATATTTTTACCATTACCATTACTAGACTCTTTGACCTTTATAAAAAGCTCAGGCGTTTCAATAATATCTTCTTGAACACTTCTTAAATAACTTAACACCTTAGGATCAGTATATTTTTCTTTAAGTTCGCTGATGAGAGAACTTACCAATGCCGTGCACAATTCATTTTTCACATTTTTTAATTTTTGATGCTTTTCCTTATACCATTGCGGTAACTCCTCTTTTATTTTCTCTAATCGATTTTTTATTTTATTCTTTTTGATTTTTAATTCTCGTTTTTCTTTTTCGCTTAATTTTTCTAATTGATCTTTGGTTATCTTTTCATTATCAACCAAAGGAATAATGTCATAATTATTTTCCTTACGCAAAATAGTTAATGCATTTTTCTTAGCTTCCTTTTCTATCTTATTCATTAATTTTTCTTCTTTATTTTTATATTTATTTTCAATTTTTTCAATTCTTGTTCGGTATTCTTTACTTTCAAAAAGAGCGGGGATGGCATAAAGTAATTGTTCAATAAAACTTTTCATGCTTTGCTTAAATATCATTCCCTCGCCGGATGAGAATTCCAATGCAATGGGTTTTAGCGGCTCTTGAAAATTATTTACATAACACCAATCCGAAGGAGAAGGTTCTTTATTTGCGATATGTTGCAAATAATGACGAATGAAGTAACTTTTACCTAGTCCTGATGGGCCACATGCATACAAATGGTAAGACTTTAACCGCATTTCAATACCAAAACCTAAAGCATCTAGTGCACGGGATTGCCCAATGTATTCGATAAAGTTAGTTATTTCCGCGGTCGTCGTAAACGGGAATTGATTAGGATCACATGCCGGACGCAAGATTGCTGGAGGTAATGATGTAATCTTTTTCATTAGCACATTGACCAATGGATATATTATATATAAGTATAGCGTGCTAAAAAGACCTAATTTAAAAGACAGCTATATTATAAAAAGTGCTGACCTTGAGTCGCGAATGTCTACAAGGCCAACTCAGGGCGGGTCAAAAAGCTATTCTAATCCTCAGTGGAAGTGCTCGTAGAATAGTAAAAATTAGCAGTATTTTTGGTGGGATCGATTCCCATAGCATTCAATTTTGCAACGAAATGATTTCCATAAAGCGTGCCTGCATTTAGGGAATTAAAAGCATTTTGCACAAATGGAAGATATGAAAATGATTTACTTTTGCTCACACTATCACTTGGAATTTTAAGCGCATAGCATGTTTCTTTAACGACAGGCCATATTTCAGAGTTGGTCCGTGTTGAAATTTGTATTGGAAACTAGGCGTTAGAATCATCTTATGCATCTCAAATATTTTATTGATAGCATCGCTATGATTTTCATTTGATACTTTCGTATCGCTTAGAAGAGCTAATATTTGTTCACAATGACCAGAGGTATGCAATTTTTCATTATAGTCAAAGCTGTGGAGCAATGTTGGTTGCTTTTTATTGCAGGCAAAAGAGGTTGTACTTACGAATGCTATTAGTACGAACAGATAAAAAAATGGTGTGCGTTTTGATGTTAACATGCATGCCTCCATTGCAGGTTAGTTTGTTTACATTAAATTACTTTTTCCTTTTTTAGTTAATGTTAATTTGAAGTGGACTAAGATTATACGGAATGATTTTAAATAAGGTGCACCATAGAGTGCACCTCATACTATAGAAACCTTTTAAATAGCGTATTTTTTAGGAGTATAGTCTTTATGGTGTTGGTTATGATGATCAACTACATCATGAATTTTGTCAGATATGGTATCGACACCTTCACCGACTTTTTCCAAACCATCATTCAAAACATCTTTAACTTTCTCGCCGGTGGGTTCATTTTGATCACAAGCTGTTCCGCCTGAAACACCACGACTTTCATGTTGCGTTAAGTTTCTCATTATTAATCTCCTACAATGCTTATAATGATTAACTGCAAAATTACGCAGCAATTTCATCGTATCACAATGAGACAAAAAGTCAATGTTTTCATAAGGTAAATGACTTTGTATAAATACAATTGTCGAAATTTGTTTGAGAAGAATAAAGGCGAATTTAATTAAAAGGAAATTTCTTTCGCTTCGTTTACTAATTTACTGTCAAGAAGAAGAGACTTTCCTTTCTTAATTAAATCGGCATTAGATATGGAAGAAGCATTGTAATAGTCATCCTCACCAACCAAATAATACATGACATGGTTAATGTTTTTATCCATTTGGAAAATATAAAGCTCTTTCGTAATAACGGTTGGCCTAAATGGCCACCAAAAAGTGACATTTAAAATCACTCTTTTTCTTTCAGGATCATCGACGATCTCATAAGGAATGTTTTTATTGTCTTCCAAATGCTCATGTAATTGAGACCTAGCAGCTTCTTTATAATCAGATACCAGAAGCAATGTTACGCGCTTTATGTATGAAGTATAATTATCAGCTGTTTCACCAGCAGGTAGATAAAATTCAACAACATTAACGGGTGAATGATTGTTATCCACTTCATTATAACTTTTTTGCAAATAGTAGGTGACGCCTGCAAAATGAATGGTCGGACGCGGATTGGCAAAAGCTGTTGATAACATCATTATTAACAGCATTGTCAGTACTATTTGAGATAATCTCATTAAAACCTTCTTTACGAGCATTAGCTTATAAACTATTGATTAATAATAGATGAATTGTGCATAAATATCGTGCAGATTCACTCATGCTTTAAGTACACACGCAGGGCCATACTTTGAAGAACGTTTACATTGAGGTTTAGTATGAGGAAAAAAAATATATTAGTGGTCGGCACGACACCTCGCGATCAACGTGAACTGAAATTTAATACAATAATGGACAATTATCACATCCATTTTCAACAATATGAAACTCATAAGGTTGATAACATATTGTGTATCCCAGAATGGGCATCAGAATCTTTCTCTCCCTCTATTGAAATTAATCAAATGCTTAAATATTGCGAAGCCAATTCAATAGATGCCATCGTGAGCACTGAAGATTATCCAGGTTCTATCTTTTCAAGCATCATTGCCCAGCACCTTGGTTATCCGGGCCCCACTCCTCAGAGTGTGCTCACCTGTCAGCACAAATATTATAGTCGTATCACTCAACAGAAATTCATTCCAAGTAGTACGCCCGACTTCAAACTCATTGATCCAAAAGAAATAAGGCATCCCTCTTTTGGTATGTCATTCCCGCTATTTATTAAACCGGTGAAATCCGTATTTTCAATATTTGCAAGCCAAGTTGCAGATTATGATGAATTTGTTAAAACGGCCAAAACCTCTTTACCAGCGGCGACATATCTAGAACCTTTAAATTGGTTTTTAGAGAATTATTCATCATATGAACTCAATACCCAGTATCTTTTAGCTGAAAGTCTATTACATGGAGAGCAAGTAACGGTTGAAGGGTATGTTTTTAACGGCCATGTTGAAATCATGGGTGTTGTGGATTCAATTATGTTTCCAGGCACTATTTGTTTTGAGCGCTTTGATTATCCATCGCGTTTATCAGAAACCATTCAAAGCCGAATGGCAGCAATAGCAATACAGTATATGAAAAGCATTCAATTTGATAATTCACTTTTTAATATTGAGATGATGTATAATCCAGAAACTGATGAAATCCATATTATAGAAGTTAATCCACGAATGAGTTCACAGTTTGCTGATTTATTTGAAAAAGTGGATGGTGTTAATACTTATCAAATTTTGCTTGATATTTCATTAGGGAATAAACCTGCATTTTCCAGACAAAATGGGAAATATAAAACATCAGCCAGCTTTGTGCTACGTCGTTTTGAAAATAGTTATGTCACTAAAAGTCCGAGCAAAGAGGATATCATGCAATTTACTCAAGAAGTTCCTGATTCTCGCATTGAAATCTTTGCGACCGAGGGTCAAGATTTAAGTATTTTCAAACAAGATGGTAAAAGCTTTCGCTATGGGTTAATTCATTTAGGTGCACAAAGCAAAGATGAATTGTTTCATCAATTTGAATTGTGCAAACAAAAATTACCTATCATCTTTCATTGATGCCAAGCCTTGCTTCTACTTTCCTAACAAAAATCCTGACACTTTGATAAAACTTACACCTTCATCATCTCTAGCTTTCGGCTGTGCAGGTGAGGGAGCTTCAGCAGAAACTGGTTTAACTGATGCCGGAGCGGGTTGTGTGGCTTGATAGCTTTCATAGCGCGGGAGTAATTCTTTTGTAAATTTAGCAAATAGAACTGACTCGTTTTTACCTTCTAAAAATTGCTGACCGTCTTTATTTAGTCTTATTTCAAGAGCATATACTCGTGAGATAAGTGCATTCACTGCTTCATGATGTTTTAAAATTTCTGCTTTACTAGGAAAAATAGTGTCTGGCGCTCTCGTTATTGCGGAGCGAAACACCTCATCTTGCTTAAAATCTTTGTCATTAGCCGTGTCACAGAATATCCTGACTTGAGTACATATAGGATCCATCATCATCATAAAATCGGTAAAACCACTAAAATTATTTATTGTGGTCTGTGAATATTTTTTTTCAATTTGCTCTAATTTTGAATTTAATCTCTTTAGTGTGTCTAACATCGCACCCTCTTTTCGTTATAAAAACAAGATGAGAGGTTAGCAAAGATTCCAAGCTTAAGCTGTCATATAAAAATATGAGAATTTTAGTACTTTTAGGGGAGGATTTTTCTTCGAACTTTCTTATCTTTAAGTTTCTTGATGAACCACGCAACGCCGTTACCCATCAAGTTTTGACGCCAAGCGGTAGAAAGAAGTGTTTTCGATTTCGAAGGTAATTGCTCAACCTCTTTAACGACCAATTTGCCAGCTTGTATATAATCTTGTGCTAATAATATCGGCAAGTAGCCAACGCCAAGGCCTGCAAGCATAGCATCAATCTTCTCCTGAAAATTGGAAACAGTGAGTACATTTTGTCCGGGTAGAATACCTGAAGATCGTGGCATAAATCCTCTAGCCGTATCAGCTATGGCAATGCTACGCTGTTCTTTAATCTCTTCATTAGTAATTAAACCTTCTTTTTTTGCAAAAGGGTGATTAGCGCATACCACATAAATGAATTCGACATGTCCCAGCTCCATCATAGAGATATCTTCACGTTCAGGTGGATCCCCTGTTACACCAATAGCAAGATCGGCGCGATACGAATACAAAGCATCCCAGCACCCCCCTAGAATTTCACCGCTCCATTTTAATTGAACTCCTGCTGGACATTCTTGATAAAACTCATCGATCAGAAATAGTAAATTATTAAAGGGGATAAGCCGATCGTATGCAATTGTGACTGTTTCTTCCCAACCAGATTGGTGCAATTGTATGCTTTTTTCAAATTGAGAAGCACTGTTTAAAAGCTTTTTACCTTCTTTCAAGATAAGTTTGCCGGTAGGCGTTAATTTTGCCCGATGTCCTGTCCTATCAAAAATCTTTGCGTTTAACTGATTTTCAAGTGTATTAACCGTGTATGTCAACGCAGAAGGCACGCGGCATAATTCTTGCGCAGCTAGTGCAAAAGTGCCACATCTTTCAATGACTTCTAATGTTTTTAAGGCATCTAAGGTTATTTTCATATTCAAATTATTTGAATGATCCTTTCAGTTTAATTTGCTATCTTACTAAATTTAATCGGCATATGATAGCTTTTCTTTATTCAAATTAATTGAAAACTGGAGAATATCTATGTTAAATACTTATCAAGCTCAAACTCAGCAAAATCCGCACCAAGAACTAGAGAAGGCACTAGCTCTTTATCCTGAACAAGTTTTTTTAAAGCCAATAGCAAATGTAAATGCTGTCATTCAAACACATGCCTCCTTTCAAGGTAAAAGAGATAAACATTTAAGCGCAAGTGATATTTGGCAGGGTGAAAAATCCAAAGCTGAAAGACCGTCAAGTTTTACCCAAAGCATTGTTGCTGCAAGCATTGTTCCAGGAACACGCAAGCAAACCCCTTATGGTGAAACCTTTGATCGTGTCTCCATACAGCCCAGCTGGATGACCGGTAAATTAGTCATCGTCAAAGAAGAAACGCATGTGGATAATCTTCAGCGAAAAGTGGTTTTTTTGGGCCGGGCGGTTGAAGTAACGCAAGCAAAAAAATATCTTATTGATGCCTTATTAGAAGAACATTTTGTACATCACTCAAATAAGACCATCGATTTGTTCAAGCAGATGAATAAAAGCGAAGCATCGACATTTCTTGTGGATAATTTCGAAAGTTTGTTTGCCAGTGAAAAACCAGCCTTGTTTCATGTCGAACATGGGATTATCGGTGAAGAACATGAGCCGCATGAAACTTGGAGACTCGTCAGGCTTGCGCCATGTCCTAAAGATTCAGCTGAGAGAGCCGTTGTTGATGCAATAAGAGAAAAAATAGCTTCCTTCATCAGCGTGGCGCTGTATTCACAGACAATCAAGGAGCGGGATGTCCTGGCAGAAAAGAAAACGAATAGTTCTAAGGTTGTATAACACCTATGTACTCCCAAGAAGCTAAACGTAAGCAATCTTATTCTTGGGAGTCGTATGTCAATAGCGTATTTTTAAACGGCGTGCTTTTTTACCCATGCAACATATTTGTCCATCCAGCCTTGTAAAAATTTTTTGCTGGCCTGCCCAATATTGCCTGCTTCGTCATATAGGCCTTCCTTCGCTTGAATAAAGGCTTCAGGTTGATTCAATGTTGGCATGTCCAAATAGGCGATGATATTACGTAGGTGCTGTTGAGCCAATGCTGTACCAATTGCGCCACCAGCAACGCCTATCACCCCGGCAGGTTTTCCAGCCCAAGCGCTGGTACCATACGGACGCGAACCTTGATCGAGTGCATTTTTAAGCACACCAGGGATAGAACGGTTATATTCAGGCGTCACAAATAACACACCTTGTGAAGCGGTGATATCCGCTTTAAATTGTTTGACTTCAGCTGCTTGATTAGCATCATCATCTTGGTTGTAGAGTGGCAAATCACCAAGTTGCAGTTGTTTAAAAGTGAACTCGGCTGGCGCCAATTTTATAAGAGCATGTGCAAATTTACGGTTAATTGATTCTTTTCGAAGACTACCGATAATCAGGGCAATTTGATATTGGCTCATAAAAGTATCCTAGAGCTGTGCATATATTTGTTATTGCTTACAATGCCAAAATAAAAGTGCTAAGTCAGCAAAAAAATGTGCTGCGAAGCAACACATCAGTTCATCAACGACATTATTGCATTCTACAACCTATACCTGAATCAGCATTGACTTGTAAATTAAGATAACGACTAAATAATGGTGCAAAGTCATCAGGATTAATTTTATATTGTTGAGCATGTTTATCCAATGCCTGATTTAGCCCAGCTTTCTCTAAAAAAGAAAGTACTTTTGACATTCGCTGGGTGACCTCTGGAACTGAATTGGAACGATTTTGCATCCAAACTCCCCAAGTGGCATCATCATGCGGATTATTTGCTTGAACGCCAAGATTTGTCATTTCAAAACGTTGGCCGTATGTATCCTCAATTAAATAGGTTGCGCCAATCATATCATCAGGATAAGTTGCAAACTTGTCTGGGTTTTGAGGATCTTTCAAACCTAGCTGCGCTTTTTTTTCATTTATGCCCATGGGAAAATCAATGATTTGAGCAGGAAATTCTTTCTTTAGTTGTTCAAAAATTTCAATTTGTTTGGGGGTTCGCCCTGCAACAATCACCTTGTTGGCTGCGTCAAGTTTTTCTTCTCTTTGATCTTTATCATAAGCCACCACCAACACCCCTCCTGCTTTCAAGTAATCACGAACAATGCTGGCTCGCGATAAGGTTAATGCTTTCCTGGTTTCATCTTTCATGATTTCTTCTGCTAATAAGCTGGGCGTTACTGTGCCCTCGGTGACACATGGTGTAGCGATGGTTGGGGTATGAATAATCCAAATGGACTTAGCAATTCTTCCCAATGCTTTAACCGCGCTTATCCTATCTACAATCGCCTTTTCTGATGCCGTTTGTAAGCTTACATAGGCTTTTCGAACAACCTCATCCGAGCCAACAGCGTTGCTAGCGGGGCTCTCCAGAGGCTTTTCGACTTTTACTTCTGGGAGTTGTTTTGGCGCATCTGTTGTGGCTTTAGCGACATCATCAACTGCCTTACGCTCTGCAGAAGCTTGAATAGTGACAAAAACAGATCGCGCTTGTTTATCAAGCTGGTTTTTTCTAATGGCAAAACCCTTAGATTTTATTTCAGCCATAACCACTTTACCGCTTTCACGGACTGGCTCTTCAGGGACAAGTCTTTCGGTGCTAAAGACGGATGTGGTGAAATTTTGTAATTCTTCTAAGAGAGTCATTTAAAACCTCGAACTGCCGTGTTGTTGGCCAATGATAGCAAAATTCTTAACTCTCTACCATAAAGTCTTTTTTATCCTTACCTTGAAAAAACTACCCTATTGTCTGCCTCAGCGTCTGCAACCATGGGTTTTTCCGGCTGTGGCAATAACGCTTTTAAAGAAGAGAATTGCAATTGAGTATTTTTGCGAAAATCATCAAGTTGTTGTGCAGGGAGCATTTGCGCAAGCTCATTTTCAAATTTCTGTTGCCAATTTTTTAACTTGTTTTCAATTTTTTCACTTTTAGAAATCGGTTTCAATGCATGTTCTTTTGAAAAATCAATTTGTTTATCCCAAATACCCAATCCCCAGAAATACCTTTGCCCAATGGTGCCGCCCACAAAAGTACTAACGCCAGCCAAGGTGCTAGCAAAGCCTGCTAGTAAACATTGAACTGCTGAAAGTGCAAGCGGATTGGCGCTAACACTAATTGCTTTCCATACAGACAAGCCCATCATAGCGCCCCACGTTCCTGCAAAGGCACCATAAGCCAACATTCCTAATGCGGTTAGCAAAATCACTGTCTTCAGTGTTTTCTTGAGACTGATTTTGTCGCCCCATCTAAATTCTTTGGCAGAATTACTTTTGATATCGCGCAACAAAGTTTCTGTTAAGCTATAAGTACTAAATTCTTCACTACACCATTTTGCCAAGACAACGCCAACAGAGGATGCAATAAACAATAATGGCGTGGTGAACGTTTTGGACATTACCGCAATCATCGTGAGCACAAATGCCGCTCGTTGCGCTAAATAATGCGCTAATCTTTCCGTCTTAGTTGTTCTTGTTTCAGGGTTTAATAAACTTAATTTAGCAGATCGTGCGCTTCCCGCTTTCAAATTGATCAAATGAATATTTTTCAAATAATCTGATTCAATTTGATATTTGAACACAACTGGAGGTAACGGCTGATGTCTATCAAGACGATAATTAAATTCATTCTCAATCCGTTTTTGGATCCCACGCACAGAGTTCATCACCGTGTCTGAATAAATTTCTGGTAAAACTGCTAAGGCAAAAGGGGTTTTGCGTGTACCATCACTTAAATATAATGCATTATAAAAGGATTGCACTTTCTTTGTTTCAATTGTGGCATCAGGATTTTGTTGTTCCCAAACTTTCTCTTCTTGTTGGGCACGCAAACCGCCGATTTTAGCCAATTCATAAAGCTCTGCTACGAAGCAACCTTGATTATTCTGGTCTTTGTCTAAAAGGGTAATAAACCCTACATCTGTAGAGCGAATACTGGGCGGCGCCCATTCAGGTTTTACCCAATACTGTGATCCATAATAAACCATCTCTTTTAAATCTTGCCAAAGATCTTTGATATCTATCGTTAGCTGCATTGGGCAGTTCTCCAGGGGTAAAGTTATGCAAAGCTCTTCCCTGGAAATGCATAGTCTGAAATAGTCTTAATGGCCTGAAAAAATAACATGGTAAGTTAAGTAAATCAAGAAAATATCCGCCTAATTTGTAATATTAGGATAAATTATGGCGTAATTAGCATTAGAGTTGCGCTATTAACGACCTTATAGCCGTCTCAATAAATCGCTATTGACACAGGAATTACAATGAATTAAGAAGGGATTAATATGAATTTAATTAAAAAGTCTGCGTTGTTCTTGTGTCTATTCATATATTCTTGCTTTTGCGTAGCCTCAGTACCCAATGAAATTACTCTTGGTGGGATTACTTACACAAAAGTCGATCAAAACGTTATCGGCAATCACAAAAGCTGTACTTATCTTAAGAAAGATGAAACCTTAACTAACTGGTCTTCAATGGTAGCCATTCATTATTTTATGAATGAAAACAATCCCACTCAATTCGTTCAAAACAAATATGGTGCTACATCAAAAATTATACCCATTGATGGCGATAAAAATAATATTCTTCAAATCTTTGATACCATGAATCCTCTGGGTAAAGTCGGTGATCCCATCATTTTTCAGCAAAATATTTGGCGCTATCAAAAGTTGAATTTTGGAAAAGGAATGATGTCCGTTGTCTATACGACTAGCAAAATTGTGCCAAATCAGACAACGCCTGAAGCTACACAAGGGGTCAGCCAAAATATCCAAGATGAAATTAAGGCTTTGCCCCTTGATAGCTATTCATTTTAAAACTTATTTTTAAGATCTAAAATTTTGGTCTTTTAGAGGACTCTTTGTAAGGATAGGGAAGCGTCGATACCGCTTTAACTAAAGGATAACGGCGTCCTTTATTTTGGGCAATCGTATTTTTGAATAAAGGATTATCATAAGAAGCTACTGGATTAGGCGAAACAGTGGGTTTAACACCATCATTTTTTGAACCCTTAGGTAAATCTTCGCTTGGTTCATTATTTGGAGCAACAACAGGAGCAGAGGTGTCCGTTTTGTCTTGATATGCCATTAAGTCTAATCCAAATAATCCTTGGATAAATTTTACAATCATTACAAAAATTTGCATAAAGAATTGTTGTATACTATCCGAACCAAAAATACCGGAGGTTGTGGAAGCAACATTAGGCTGTGTTTGAACTTGCGTTCTTGGTAGTGGCGCAGGTTTTGCCTCAGAAGCTTTTTTAGTTTTCTTTTCTTCTTTAACCTTTTGTGTGCTTTGTTCTGCGATTACGGCTGCTTGACGTTGTAAATTCAAAGCTACAGAATGCTTAAATTGTTGAAGCTTATCTTGGACCATTTGAGCATCTTGTTTGAGCTGATCGATTTTTGAAAAGTTCATGTTCGCTAAAAAATCAGTTACTTTTTCTTCAATGAAATGCACTGTTTCTTCAAAAGAGACACGCGCTGCATCTTGTAAATTCTTGTGTAACTTATCAATATCTTTATCTAAAGTGATTAAATCCGTGGCCAAATCTTCCAATTGCTTAGCAATAGCAGGCATCATCGCACTTGCCATGCCCTGTAATTTTTTTAATTTTGATAGTACAGTGTTTAAATTTGTCATTGCTTTCAACCCACTTCAAATATAATTTTAATAGTGCCATTTTATAGAGAGTTGGGCATAGACTTCGAGCATAAAGCGATAGTCGGACGATAGGGCCAGTCAAAATGCATGGACATATACACTGATTTCAAACTTATTTTAAAATGGTAAAAAATTTCTCACAGGACGAGGATCCACCTTTCCACGTTCCTTGTCTGATAGGCCTTCAGGCGTATTGATAGGTCTTGCATAATAGCTGACAGTTTTACCTTGGGTTACTTTTCGATAATACTGAAGCTGAGAAGGGATCATGAGGAATTCTCTTTCATGTGGTAAAAATGACTCACCAGATATATCCGCTCCTACACCATGATCAAAATACACTTTGACTTCTTCACAAGTTCTCTCTCCCATGCTGGTGCTTATCATTGTTTTTGCCTGAACATAGGGAATATCACCCTTGACACATAAATCCCGCGCTTTGCTTTCATTTGCTGTTAATTGCGTAAATTTTTCCGTTCTGGTGAGCTTTTCACAAAAATTAAGACGTTCATGTAAGCCACAACAAATAACGCCAGCATGGATCAAACTGAGTTTTAAACGTGCTTGACTAATTTCCGTAATCTTTCCCTCATTCAAGAAATCAGATATATTACCCTTCATTGGTTCTCTTATCATATTATAAAAATGCGGTAAGGAGTAAACATGAAAAGAACTATCTATTAATTTTTCTTTAGTATTTCTGTTATTTTCCGCGTATAGCTTCATCAGTGAATGAAACAAGTAATCTTCATAACCATCTTGTTTGAAT
Source organism: uncultured Pseudomonadota bacterium (assembly GCA_963829835.1). Lineage (GTDB taxonomy): Bacteria > Pseudomonadota > Gammaproteobacteria > Berkiellales > Berkiellaceae > Berkiella. The sequence continues at coordinate 1,031,076 of CAWHKC010000004.1, read as the reverse complement.
AACGCTTTTGTTTTATCACTGATCCCATTTTGATTTATTAACATTTTATAAAGGTTATCATAATCTTTATCATCAAGAACCAGGTGACTAAAATTTGAATGTTGTAATAAATCAACCAGATCGAAATATTTTTTATCAATCTTAATGAGTATTTTGCCTGAACTATTTTTGATTTTTACGCCATCAAAATTGACTATAATTTGCTTGATTGCTTTTTCTAACAATTGTGTATAGCTAGATTTGGGTAAGGGACCTTGCACTAATCGAGGTCTATTCCTGGGAGCTGTAGTTAAATCAGTTGGACCTTCACGCTTCATGTTTGATATTTCCCCAATTAAATAACTCAAACAGAATACAATAGGCTTCAATAGCGGTTCAATCAGGAGGAGAATGATAAGACGCAAAAAGCCGATAATCGGTCTTTAATAAATAGGTCGATCCCACTATTGTCCAACATCATTAAAGACCGCTCCATCATCCACTATGAGATTGGCTTTTATACGATTCATTTCCGCTGTTTTATTCACTAAAGCATTGGCCATAATGCCAATCAGTTCCCCATTGCTATCAACATCAATGCAATGAAGTGGGGCCGGTAATTTATAAGATTTAGAGACTTTAGCTCTAGCGTTGTAACAGAATAAATGGGGATTTTTGGTATCACTCCAATATAAACTTTGCTGAGCTTCTCTCCATCACCTACAAAAGGACAAAAATCATTTAAGATTTGTATGGTTGTATTCATTTGTCATCGCTCCTATTGACAGAGGTGTCTAGAGTATTTAAAGTGCCAACTTGTCGTAAAATACCATAATGCTTTGTTCAAAAAAAGTTTATATGAAAATATCACAGCCGTTAAGCAAGTTGATGCCTTTACTTTCGATTTCAGTTCAAAAGTTCGCTGGCTATAGCTGATCGCATTATTCCCTGAGTTTTTTTCTATTTTTAAAAAAGCAACCAAAGGATAATGACATGCACGGCGGTCCTCTTATAACGCACCCATTGAGTGAAACAAAAGACATGGCTCAAGCTGCCGTCGATGCAGCAAAAACCAAAGAATTTGCTGCGTTAAGTTTCTATATTGATAACTATTTGCAGAATATTTTACCTAGCATTCATTCAATTATGCATTTTGTTTTAGTGTGTGCTGAAACACCTCATCAATTAAATGATCTTAACTCTGAAAAAGCTCTAGAATTTATCAGAAAATTCCTTAATGAACATTTTCATTATTTACCAGACGATCCGGAATTATTTTTCCGTCTGATTTATTGTCTAGCTGACGATGAAAAATACTTCTTGCAGAATGCGCTACTTATTAGACGAATTATTATTAATAAAAACGAAATACTAACAAGAGAAGCGTTACTTTTTACGCTTGAATGGGCAACCCAAAATGTCAATTTACCATTAGTCGAAGCGTTATTACCCTGCTTTGTGCCCATTTGGCAATCTAAAACCAAAGCCTTTATTCTTGCCATGGATCGTTGGCAAGCAGAAGAAATATTAGATCTTCTGCTTTTACATCAAGATAGATTTTCTAAAACCGTCATAGAAGAAGCCTTTATTTATGCCGCAGCTCAAGGCTATTCATTGAATATTGAGCGATTCTTAGAAAGAACCCGTGTTGGTAAAAACAAAACAGTCATATGTGAAGCATTAAAGCAAGCTGCAAGCAACAGCCATATGCCAGTAGTCGTCACACTTTTTGAACGCATCGATCTTTCATCTGCTGAAAAACAAGCTGTCTTTAATTGTGCCTCACCTCTTTTTTTACAACAAATGCGTGGGGTTGTTTTAGAAGAATTTCATAAATTAGAAGGATCCATTTTACTTGAAGGTGCATTGCACTTTACAGAAGCGATGGCTCAGCGGTGCGGTGTGACCGTTACATCAACAAATATCATCACCGTTTTTACCCATGGACTTGAACAATTTCAAAAATTATTGGACTACCGATATCCCAATGAAAGAGTTCCCTTGTTGGTAGAAGAGGAAGCCAGGGTCACGACTTTAGAAGAAGAGGATCTCATCGATCGTCTTGAACGATTTGAGTTTAATCCCTATCCTGTACCTTCCGCCGAGCGAATGTCGGAACTGAACGCTTTTGGAGACAATATAGCGCGTGAAATAATAGCGCCAGCTTATAGAAACTTTACAGCCCAAAATAGCATAAGAGGCCGCGATAGTGATACCACAGATAAGCCTCAGCAAAAAGTTTTAGATAGAAATAAATATAATAGAAAATAATAGAATAGTGAGATAATCATGAGTGAAGGACTATTAGATAAATTATTAGATAAAGATTACACACTTGAAAGGAAATTTTTACTCTCGATTGCAGCTAATTTTACAGCTAACAAATTGAGTTTCCATTATTTTATTGCTTTTGCTACTGGGATTGTCGTGGCTTTCATCGACTGGTTTTTAGATATCGGTGGGTTCCTTTCCAGAAAATTTTGGGGTGAGAAAAAAATAAAGATAACCTTTACGCAAGGAGATGTTATTGTACCACATATTTCAACAACTGATACAAGTGCCCAGTCTCCCGCAAAGAAATTCTTTAATTTAGAATACCCTGTAAAAACGACACTATCAGAACTTGAAAATCAAATTAGTAAAGACTTACAAGAAACCTTGGAATTAACAGATGTACTTGGAACTGAAGGTGCTCCCGTTAATCCTGAGAACATTAAAGCCTCTACACATCGGATAGTAGCTCTGGCCTTCAAAGAACGTAGCTCCTGGTTTTATGGTTCCGATAAAGGAAGAGTACAAGAGGATTCGTATCAATTAGAGCTTTCTCAGAACGATCCCCTCACAGGAAAAGTGAAATATAAATTGAATTAACTTGCCTAACAGCTTTAAATTTTAAATCTTGGCGAGCTTTCATTGGGTTTATTATTTTGATCGATAGGGGGCGGTTTTTTTAGGTATGCCTCTTTTGAACTGTTCTCTTTAAATCTATCCATCATGGGTAGAAAAGACCCCTTATTTGGCACCATATTTTCCTTCGGTGTAAGCATCGATAATTTCTTTCCAAAATCTGTCAACTCTTTTAAAAGAGGATAAAAATGTTCTTTGGTGTGTGTTGAAATGTCGAGTGTTTGTGCCTTAATCAGATTAATGATATTTTCAAATCGAGGCGGAAAGCCATCACTACCATCACTATTTTTGCGTAAATAAGAGAGTAATCCTGCCTTATTGTCTTTTGTGATAATTTGCGCCTGGATATGTTCAAATAATTTTTGCAGCTCTGCTACGGAATTCACGCTAGTGATAAAGTCACTAACCACTTTTTGTGCTTTATCTTGCTTTTGACTTATCGTCATACTTTGATCTTTGCCAATGTCCATTAATCTTCTGTTAATATATTCCACAACTCTACTATCATCAGGCGCAGTATTTGCAGCTTTTAAATAATCTTGGGTCGTTAATTTATTCACCAGATCCATTTCAGCTGGGGGCAATGGGCTACATGGTTTTGAGGTAGTTACCGCTATGTGAAGAGGAGTACCAAAGCTTGGGGAATCATTATTTCGTGTCTGCGTATAATCAGGAGAATTAAAAGGAGTCTGCAGCGGATCGGCTTGTGTTACTCTACCAACCACGTTTTCAGGAAATACCCCTATAGAATTTGATGTAATCACATGCGAAACCTGGATTGGTAATACTGGTGCAGCAGGTGTTTTTAAGGCTTTTAGCAAAGCCATTCGCAATTGATGAAGCAGTTCTTCTTTTGCAGTTCCAAATTTATGATCTAAACATAACTCTATACAAGAAAAAAACTTGGCCTTACCGGCAGTTTCACTTTCAAATACATTTGAAAATCCAACCTCAATCCCTTTTATATTGACTATTGGTGTAATGCCTTGTGCTAATTGCTGTTCAAAGTCTGCTTTACTGATATAGCGTATTTCTTGTTTGACGCCATTATTGACCTCATAGTAAATAGGATCAATAGCAGAAATATTATTTTTGGCAAAGCAATGGATCTTAGGCGGTTTACCACAGTCAACTGCAAGGGCAACATTCATCAATTTATTATCCGGGGTTTTCACTGCAAAAGAAGATAACACTAACTGCAGGTTTTTTGGCTTTTCTTGTGCCATCTTCTCAATTTTTTGATAGAGATCATGGAATTCATCTGTGGTTAGCGGTTTTGCTGTGAAAAAGGAAAATTCATTGGTAACAAGCCGAACAAGGTTGTTTTCATGACCTCTTTTTATATTGCCCGTGCTATCACAATCTTCACTTTTATGCATGGCATCGGCAATATCAACTAACGATTTAAGCGTTGAAAAAAGTCTTGTTGTTTGATCATTGGTATTTGCGGTTAATTTTCCAAATTCACCAAGGGGCGATATTGATGCTCCCAGAGGACCAGTACTTGCCATTAGTTTACCTGTAACAATGATATCCTCAATTTGTACAGGGCTATCTATTTGCTGGGTACTCTTATTTAGCTCAGCCTTTTTAATATTTACCTTTGGGGAATTACCCATCACCTATGCACTTATACATCTATATGATGTAAAATAACTGAATACATAGTTATAATGAATAGTATTAATTATTGGCTGGTCTTATGCTTATTTCGATTTTTGAAAAAAATTATTCAAAACACCTTCAAATGGTCTAAAATACCCATGCCAACTAACCCTAAAGCGAATTTGATTTTCTTTTTACTATTGATACTTGGGATAACCATCATGCCTCTTTATGCTAATGAAGCATTAACTTCTCATTTTGAAAATGCCATAACCAATTTTCAAAAAACGCATCTATTAAACGCCGATATGTTAGTGGCAAAAGAGAACCAAATTTTGTTTAGAAAAAGTGTGGGCTTTGCGGACATTGCGCAAAAACGACCTTTTACCGAAAACACTATTTTTCCGATTGCTTCAATGACTAAACAATTCATGGCTGTTGCCATTTTGTTGCTTAAAGAAGAAAATAAAATCGATTTGCATCTCCCGATTGTTCAATATTTACCTAAAGAACATCCTCTTTGGCAAGGCGATATGCCATCTTGGGCAAACATTATCACATGTCATCAACTGCTGACCCACTCTTCTGGTTTATCGAACTACACTGATGAAAAGATTGAAGGCTTGAATCTTGAGGAGAATGTTATCTCTTGCATTATTTCACGCTTTAAAGCTCGTCCCCTTAAATTTAAACCAGGGTCAACTTTTGAATATAGCAATACCGGTTATTTACTGCTGGGTGTCATCCTTGAAACCATTACTCAGGAGAGCTTAAGTGAATTCCTAAATAAGAGAATCTTTAAACCCTTAGGAATGACGCAATCTTATTTGCCAACTGTTGCAAACGAAATGAAAATCATCGCAGAATTTCCAATTCAAGGTGATGTTCCGATCCCTTATATGGCTGATCTCAATAACCTCAAGCAAAAGCTAATGATAGTAAAACATCCCTTCACTGTACCTTTACAGGGGGGCGCTGCAATGTTTTCGACACTTCAAGATCTATTAAAATGGAATGATGCTTTGTATCATCAGAAACTAATTACAAAAGAAAGCTTAACCCTAATGACAACCCCTCTTATTGAAGTTCATGACCCTTTATTTGGCAACACCCATTATGGTTATGGCATTTTTATTGATAATAAAGGCTCTTATTTGTTATATCAGCACGGCGGATGGGTAGAAGGATTCCGAGCCATGTTAAGCTATTCGCCCATTCATAAAACTAGCGTGATTTTGTTAAGCAATTTGTCGCCCGCCGAAAACATGTCAGAAAAAAATATTAGTCATCAAATAACGGCCTTTAATGATTTAGCATATGAGATACAGAAAATAAGTAGTTAAGATTCAAAAATATTGATAGAATCTCCCTCTTTCATTTTTCATACTGGGGGTTCAAATGCCAAATCTTGATGAAGGCCACCGATTATTAAAAGACAAAAAATATCTGGATGCTTATAACTATTTCTTTATAAATGCTGAAAAGCATAAAGAAGATGAGCATTTATATAATGGTTGTCTGTATGGCCAAGCGCGTGCTTTATTAGGTTTGAACAATTTAGCCGCGGCTCAAGCCATATTACGTCGCATTATTCAAACAACGCCAAGCTGGCAAACACCCTATATTACTCTCGCCAGAAGCTATGAACAGCAAGGGAATGTTACTGAGGCTTTCCAAACCTATATGGCAGCGTTAGAACAGAGCAGAAATACAAACCTAAATGACAAATTACAAGGTCATTTTGACTGGTTTTTGGGTCAACATTCAGCGCACTTGAAAACGCAACAGTTTGCACCTTCATATACGGCCCTTAATCAAAGTGCTCCAGTTAGTTATGTCCCCACAGCGCAAACTGATGCAAATCCAAAACCAAGGCTCTACCTTCGTTAAAGAGAAAAAAGGCAAGGGCATCATTTTGCCCTTAACCTTTCTTTGCATTTTGAGCAATCAAGATTTCTATATTTCAATAAGTGACATGGTAAGAGGAATGAGGTCGGTACTATAAGAATAACTCAACACACTATTAAAAGCAGCGCACTGTTTAATAATGTCGTGACCTAATGTATCCAAATTGAAATTAGCTGCATTTTCCTTATTTGCATTAAAAAAGTCTGCCACGCAATTTTCAGGAATGCCATCAAATTCAACTTTGCTAGTGATGCTTAAGTATTGTGTTCCACCGCCAATGTGATGGATTTCTTCGTTGATTAGTTTTCTCATAAAATCCTCTATATTTTTTAATATTAATTAAAATCAACTTTAATAGGAGTAATGGCATCCAGACGATCAGCAAGAATATCTAGTTCACCGAAAGTGCATGTTGATAAAATCAGTGCTAACTTATGCTCATCCGTTAAGGTGTTGCCAGCTTGAAAAGTTTGAACAAACAAACCAACACAAGCATCTGAGATCCCATCGGTAGGGATCAATTGAGTGACAACAAGATTGCCTGCACCACTTATGTGTTTGAGCTGTTCATTAGTAAGTACTTTCATTATTTACCTCTTATATTTTATTTTTACTTCTCGTAGCTATCTGCACTTTTAGAAAATACGATGGATGGGAAAAGTTTGGGACTGCAAATTTTGACCCATACTTTTTCAAATACCCGACATAACGCGCCATTGGCAATCACATTGCAACTGGTAATTAAAGGATCAAGAATAACATTCAATGCCAAAATAATCGCAATCATTTCGCCATTAAAATTTAAATATGTTTCATAAATAGGAAGCATAATAAATATCGCGCCACCCAAAACGGCCGCGGTAGCAAAGCGTGCCAACACGAAGATGATGCTAAAATTTAGCCATGTCATTATATCAGGATTGACACCGTAAAAATGCCTATATATTAAAAAGCATAAAAAAGCATTGGCTATGCAATCTCCAATTTGTTGAATATTGGTGGTTGCAGGGATGATAGCTTTGGCAAGTCCAGGATCTTGTAGTGTTTTAGATGCCCCCGCTATAGTCCAAGGCATTGTAGACAAACTACAGCCGGAGGTTAAAGCGATGGCTCCTGCTGGTAAAATGCATTTGATATTCTTTAGCAACTGAGCAATTGAACGACCAGCACCTAAAACAAATAAGAAAACTAAGTAAACCGCCAAGAAAAACACTAACCAAATGACAAGCAATGAGTAGTGAGTGAAAACTTGCGTTAATAATTTAGTTTGAAAAATTTGCGCTGCAAATCCTAACACAAAAAGAGGAATGAGCTTGGCAAAAACTTTCGTAAGCAGCCATTCCATATTTTGCTTACCATTGGCGATGACTTGGATCAGAAACCTATTTTTAGTAAATCCAGCAATAAATCCTAAAATGATCCCAAAAAGCACACCGTTTTGTGCTGACCACCAAGTAGGCATACTCAAAGGTAATCGCCATAGAGCGGACCATTGCTCACCGATGGTTGATGCACCAAAGGATGGTAAATAGGACCCAATAAGACTTGCACTACCAAAGGCATACCATACACTTGTCATATTCGACAATGCTTCGAAAATAAGTAATGCAAGGATAAACAGCGGTGCTCGCCGTTCAAAGCCTTGAATGGTGTGAGATATAAAAAAGCCAACGGTCAATGGCATAATCCATAAAAGAAGATCTTTGATGAACAAACTTAAGGTATAGAACCCTTGATGCAAGATAAGGGGCAAATAGTCAGCAGCCAGAACATAACCAAATAGCACAAGGCATGTTTGAACGCTTCGATGCTTTAAGTATAAACCTAAGTTTGCTAACATATATTGTTTTCAATAAAGGGTTTTAATGGCGGTATCGTACCATTTTCCTAGATCATTTTGGAATTTTTGCTAATATCATCCAAAAATCTTCGATTGCACTAACAACTCGGTAGAATTGTTCTAGATCATTTGGTTTTGACAGATAACAATTAGCATGTAATCGATAAGCGTTATTGATATCAAGTTGAGCATCAGATGTTGTGAGAACAATGATAGGTATATGTTTTAAATTCGGATCTTCTTTTACCTCAGATAGTACTTCCCGACCTCCCTTTATTGGCATATTCAAATCTAAAATAATCAAATTTGGTAACACCGAGTGAGAATATTTTCCCCTTTTATATAGATAATCAAGAGCCTCGGCACCATTTTCAACGGTGTTTAAATGATTGGGAACTTTACTTCTTTTCATATAATCCTGCATAAGCCTAATATCGCCAGGACTATCTTCAACTAATAATATCTCAATCGGTTTAGATCCCATAATAAGCCCTTAACTGGCCTTATCATCAACTTTTGGAATAGGAAGTGTGAAAAAGAAAATTGAGCCCTTACCAAGGGTTGACTCAACCCATATTAGTCCGCTATGTTGTTCAACAATTTTTTTGCACACCGCAAGCCCAATGCCTGTCCCAGGGCATTTTTCTCGTGGATGCAGTCTTTGAAAAATCTCAAAAATACGTGAAAAATGCTCTGAAGATATGCCTAATCCATTATCTTCGACTGAAAATAGCCAATCCTGCTTTTGCTTTTTCACGCCGATATGGATATTGATCCTACTTTTATTATCCGAAAACTTAATGGCATTACTGATAAGATTTTGAAACAATTGGCCTAACTGTATATTGTCTGCAACGACATAAGGTATGGGATCATATGTAATATGCGCACCACTTTCTTCTATTAAAAATTTCAAATTATCTAAAACATGTTTTAAGACCTTTTCGCCATCGATTAACTCATGTTTCTTTTGGTGTGTTCCTATACGAGAATAGGTTAATAAATCACTAATAAGTGCTTGCATTCGTTTTGCACCATCAACCGCAAATCCAATATAGTCTTTTGCATTTTTATCTAATTGATTGTGTTGCTCCCGTTCTAAAAGTTGTAAATAAGTAACAACCATCCGTAGTGGTTCTCTCAAGTCATGAGATGCAATATAAGCAAATTGCTCCAATTCTGCATTAGACCGAGCAAGTTCTTTGGTATGCAATGCAAGGGATGCTTCAGCAAATTGACGTTGTTGAATTTCCTTCAACAAACTTTCATTGGCCAATCTTAATTCAGTAGTTCGTTTTGTTACAACACCTTCGATCATTGCGGCTTTGCCGGTGACACTTAAAAGTAATGCCCCTAATAGTCCCGTTAGCAATACGCCACAAAAAGGAACAACCCATACTTCCCAACTTTGATTTACATTTAAATAATTTTGTGCTGTAGTATATTTTAAAAGCCATTGATGATTTGCATCAGTAATTTTCTTATCCCATTCTAAACCATTAAAACTCCGAAAATGTGAAGATGAAAATTGAAGATTTCTATTTCCTAGCTTATTAACATCATAAATCCTTAATACCATATTCTTTGATGTCGCGTTTACAAGCATGTTATCTATAAACTGCCTAGTAGAAGCTTCATTGGTTAATGAGGGCAATCCAGCCTCAAAGGCATCTGCTAAGGTTTTTGCCTGCATATCAAAATTAGTAATGATTTTTTCATCTTTCCATCGACTGGTGTACATAAAAAAAGCAATCAAAATTGAAAACATGATACAAAGTGGTAATGCCAATGACAAACGTCGTTCTCGCCAAACTTCTCGTGGCTCTGCTGTCCAGATTAAAATAAAGGGGGTAAAAACTAAAACACCGATTGTGTCGCCAGCCCACCAAGTAAACCAGTTATATAAAAAATCTGTCGCGATAATTTGATTTGCCAACAAAAGAGTTGAGCATCCCCATGTAGCGGCTAAAACACAACTGACAGGCCCGCCCAGTAATAAGAAACCAAAAATTTCTTTATCGTTATTTAATGGGTTGGGGAATCCTACAAATTTGCGCACTAAATAAGCACCTAACAATGCTTGTAATGTCGATCCCAAGCCTATGCTTCCAGCAATTAAAATATTTCCTGACATCTGGTAATTCACTAGAAAAGAGCCGACCCATATAGCACCAGCAACACGATTGCCAAATAACAATATAAATGCCAATGAAATACCAGAGGGTAGCCATATAGCGGTTGCATATCCAGGTGGTATTGCTAATATCAATCCAAGTCGAGCTGTGATATAAAACAAGAATGCCAGGCCTATAATGCTGCCAAACCACTTAAAAGTGTCTAAGAGTATGGATTTGACTACCTCAATTGAGCTCATTTTAAGGTTTCCAGCATTCCTTTTTACCTAACACTATTTTAGACTTGAATTATATAACTTTGATGAGTTGTACTGATTTTAAAACTCCTGTTAAAAAATGCTATATCTCAGAGATTATTCGCTCTAATCAAACATAATCCAACAGAAGCATCCATTGTTCGCTCAATGATATTGGCAAAAGGTATAACTGCTATTTCAACTGTCACACCCACGATAGCGTTTTTTAAATGACCACCAATCACTTGATGATGCTCATCGCCTAGTGCCACATGAACATGCGCGAATAGTTTGCCGTCAATTTGTGTTAAATTACCATTAAAAGAAATTAACTCAAAAATCCCCGGGAAGGTCTTATCTTCATATTGTTGGGATGATAAACGATAATAAGAAATTGTCGGATCTTTGAATGCTCCTAAACCTATAAGTGCTGCACTTTTAATATTCATAGCATTTGCACTGGCTAATAAACGTTCAATGACATTTTCGCCTTTATGTAAAACCAGAATAAAGGGTTGTATTGGATCTGACAATTGACGACTTGTTTGAGAATCTAGTGCTGACATTGTCATTATTATTTATTCCTTTTACTACCAGAAGGTTTAGGCCTATCTTGTGCTATTTCTCTAAATTCTTCAAAACCTCCTTTTAAATAAGCTTTACACAATTTTTTTGACTGATCCTTTTCAACTTGAGCAATGTTCATTTTATTCAAATCCAAAGACATTTTCTCACATAAATCTAACATCCGAGATTTAAACGCATTTTTTGATTCATTTAGCCTGATATCATCCATAATATCATACAAAATACCTCGCAGAACAATGCCCTTTTCGTTATTATTCAAAACTCTGTCTTGTTGTAGTTTATCAATAACCGTGGCGAGCTGATCCATTTGTTGATTTCTCTTTTTCGTGAAAACGCTGCCAATGGTTGCGTTAATTCGCTGTAGAATTCCATGAGCGTATTTTTCAGTGACGCTATTTTCATATTCCGCCTTTATACCATTTTTAATGTTATCTTTGCCTTTTCCATATTTTGAAAATAAACCATCAAATGCTTGTTGATGAATTTTAGCAATGGGTTGATACATAATGATATCCATACTGCTCGTTTGAAAATGTACTCGTTTACTTGGCTTCTCTTTTTCTTGTATTGGAGCAAGTTCCTTTTTAGGTACTTTCTTAGAAGGTAGCCAACTCTTGTTTTGCACTTTCGGATTTGACGCTTTTGTAACTGGCGCTTTGGCAACTGGCGTTTTGACAACTGGCGTTTTGGCACTTGTTGGGCTTGTATTAGATACTTTTGTAACTGGTGCGGTTGCAATGGGCTTTGTGGGTTGTGATTTTGCATGCTCATGTGTATGTTCATGCGAATAACGTTGCAAAATAGGGGAGGGTGGTGGGCTCAATTGCTTTGCCAAAACAATATTTTCCTGAACTCTTTCTCTGACTTGTATAGCAACAGGAATATCACTATCTAATGCTTTCTTCCTTAATTTTTCTATATTATGCTCACTAAATGTTCTTAATGCCTCCGATTCCATTTGGACAAATTCTTGTTCTGGTGATAATCCAAGCACCCCACCCATAAAACCATTCCACACAGAATTGTCGCCACAGGTATTTCCTTCTTGTTGCTTGCAAGGAGCAGGTTCAATGGTGATATCTATCTCCTTATTTGCATTTAATAGTGCATCGACAGATTTCTTGTATGCCGCATAAAATCCACCAACATATTTTTTGGGGTTAGCATTATGAGAGTCATAATGTTTTATGGTGACTTTATTAGCACCAAAGAGTCTCATATCATCATCAATCTGATGCGCATCCTGATCTGGATGAAGAGCAGCATTAATGTGGTTTACAATTTCATGCACTGGCATTTCTTTTAATGATTGCCCCGCTAAGATTGCTTCAAGGCTTTCATAAAAATCAGGATTAACTTGAATTTCCGTAACGGAGCTGGTCCAGTGGCCAGGATGGTTAATAATTGAAACAATTCTAATATTAGGCGGTCTCAATCCTTGTTTTAAGCAATGAGCCAATGCACGAACATACCCATCTCTGATGTTAATGCCACCAGCCCTACCCCCGGCTACTACATCCAACCGAACCCCGGTTACCGAACCATCAGGACTTTGAATACATTCCCAGTCCTCTTGTTCAAGCTCCTTCTTTTGAGCTAATTTTGGATCAAATTCCCCTAACAGAATGTGCAGCAAAGGTTTCAAATGTTTGTCATTTCGCAGCATCTTCCCCATATCATTGGCCATAAAATAATACTCCACCAGCCATTCTTATAATAAGAAAGACACTTTTAAGTGGGTTAAAGTTCAATCAATCATTGATAACCTTGTAGCTGCACTATTCTCTTGATTTATTCTTATTACAAAAGTAGAGTAGCGGTTTGTTTTTATAATCCAAAAATTTCGAGGGAGTGTGTGATGACTAAAGAATTACTTGATAAACTTCAATTATTTTTTAAACAATATGGGGATTACGTACAACATCACAAAAAAGCTAAAGGATTTTTTTCAGATACTGTACATGATTGGCAAGAAGCACTCTATGATTTTTATTTATGTAATATTGAAGATATTTTGGAGAAGCTCCAAAAACATAAAGGGTCTATCGGTGAGCAGAGCAACCCCGATTTAGACAATCTAATATATCAAGCTTTATTAGAATATATCTGTGGCGCAAAAGAAATGTTAAAACATGAAGAGGCCATCACGGATATCAGATCCAAATATCTTCACCTTGAATTAGATCACGTTCGAAGCGGAATAACAGCTCAGCAGAAACAAGTGAAATCTTTATTAGCTGATTTAAAAGCAATGGTGCCGCAAGTTTTCGATAGCCTACCACCACCGACGTGCGATTGGTTAACAGCCGAAGGGAAAATGGCACGCGCAAACATTTTGTTATATGTATCTCTTAAAGTAAAACAAGGCGTTCAAACTCCCAATGAACAAGAACAGTCAACATTGATGATGCTAAGCGCTAAAAAAATCTCTGGCAGCAATTCTTGTCTTACCCATTTTACACCTGTTACGAATGCCACTTTTGAAGCCATCTTTGAGCAACGCACTAAATTGTCGGAAGCAAAGGATTTTTATAAAAAATATTCTCATCGTGCAAAACTTTAAACTTCGACATATCAAATTAGAATTGATAAGTAGTAGGTCAGAACTAAATAAATATTTTTAGCTGACCTACTTGATCTCAAATTTTAATATGAGATAATTTTTCGTAACTTTAAATTAATTTAATTTGTGTTGTTAAATCGAACTGATAGGGAGTATCCATATTCAAATAATTTAGTCAAAATGGGGGCTATTATGAAATTTAAACTGAACAGTTTATCGTTCCTCTTCCCTGCAATGCTGACCTTAGCAAGTCCATTTGCAAATGCAAGTAATTTTCCAACCTATAATCTATCTACTTTTGTTGATATGTCGCCTACAAGTCAACAGCAATGTTCGGTTATGCCATTGGCTCGATAATCATCACAACGCTTATCACAAAACGTTTTCAGCAATATGCGACGAATGCTTTAGCCGCTTATGATACGCCAGAGAAAATTAATGCTATTAATGACAATACTGTTAAAAGAGCTCTTAAATCAGGTGTGCAAGCGCATGATTGGTTGGGCTATGGAAAAAGCTTTTTAGTGTTGGCAGCTTATCGTCAAATGGGCGCTTTTAATGCCGCTAAAAAATGTGCCATGGAAAACAAAAAAGACTTGGTTACTGAAATCCATAAACTTCAATTGGGCTAAGGGGGCTCATGCTCCCTTTTTCTAATCCTGAAAATGATATTCAATCAATCCCGTTTTACACGCCAGTTTAACAAGATCCTTCTTGCTTGAGACCCCTAATTTTAGTTTAATCTTTGCGATATGTTCATCTATTGTCGATGGAGCGATGTTGAGTACGTCGCTCATTTCTCGTATCGAGTAGCCTTGAATGAGGGACTTATAACAATCTATTTCCCTTTTTGTTAATGCTGAAAAGGGTTGATTGATATCATGATAAAATTTACCAATTATCTGGTCATCTTTTTCTTCAAAATGATGTGGTTCTTGACTTTGATTAGTAACATATTTTAAATCTACGCGCTGGTTGGCTGCTTTTCGAATAAATTCTTGTGCCATTCTTCCAAAATAATGCATAAATGTTTTTAATGTTTTTTGTTCGTTTAAATAAAAATCCGTGATTTGCTTGTTTTCGGCGTGTGTTGCAAAGGAAAATATTTCTGATCTATCTTTATGATGTTGAATGTGACAAATCCCATTATCAATATCAAACTTTCGAGATACTTCATACTTTGGCAATGTTGGATCCCAATGATGCCATCCTTGTTTGCAACAAAAACCACATAGACGATGAGGATTTGTAAACCAAGTTTCAAAATAATCGATATGGGTAAGTAGAGTAAAGAAGGTGTTATCTCGATATTGAACGCGATAACAAAAATAGTGAACATCCGCCAATTTTACTAAAGGGGCAACCAATTCTCGCACTTTCTCTTGCGATTGATAGGTAATATGATTTTCATTAATTGGCAAAATCACGCTTTAACATCTCCACTGGCTAGAATATTAATTATGTCAGAATTAATAGTATGTAAGTTACACCAAGCAGTGAACAAAATCTGTCATAAAAAATAATAGGGCACGCTACCTGTCGGTGTGTTAAGCTATTTTATCGATATTCAGTGCTTTGGGCAAAAAATGAACGACCATCTCATTAATAATAACCGCATATATTATGATAGTGTCAGCAACTATCCCAATGATCACCGTGGCGTTAAATGGTCAAGTGCTAAATCGCAATTTTTGCGCTTTAAAATATTATGTAAAGTGGCCAAGGAGATATTTCAATGCAATTTATTAGATGTTGGTTGTGGATTAGGGCATCTTGTCGATTATCTAATTAGCAACGAATTTTCAGGTACTTATAAAGGGATCGATATAGTCGACCAAATGATCGTCAATGCAAAGAAAAGACACCCAACCTATCATTTTGAGACGAATGATATTGACTCTATTAACGCAGGAAGCCATGACTATGTTTTAGCCAGTGGCATATTCGCTTTTGTCAATTTTCAAACCATTCAACAAATGCTGCCTTCTTTGTTTCACTGTTCAACAAAAGGATTAGCCTTTAATTGTTTGAGCTCATTAGCCTCAAATTACGAAAAAGGTATGTTCTATCAAAATCCCGCTGAGATTCTCTCACTTTGTCAGTCCATCACACCCAGAGTCATATTAAGACATGATTATATGCAGCATGATTTCACGATCTATATGTACAAGTGAAACGAGAGGATAGCTGGCATTAAAGTTCAGACAAGAAGCACTATCACTTAGATTTGTATGACATATCTTCATCTTGCAATAACTTATAATTAATCATCGTAACAGAAGTTTTAGGATTGATGGTGATAGATATTGTTAAACATTGGCGAGGCGAAGTTCCTTTAATCTTTGCATTTTGGGGAAATTTCGTTAGCTCAACATTAATATTATTTTTATTTCTTAGCGTTCTGGGTTTCTCCGCCATTGCTCTAGCATTAACAATAGCGCCTAAATTAGGTGCCATCTTCATGTTCGGATTGTATCTTTTTGGAATGGCTACCCTTATTTGGCAAGTGGTAGGAGTATGGCGATCCGCTAATCGTTACATCAAAAATAATCAAAAAAAATTATGGGGCATTTGTGCTAAAGTTACCGTAATACTCTACACCCTGACGGCTCTGCCCTTCTTAAAATACCAATTACCTTTTATTCATTCAGTAGCAAACGCTATTTTGACAGCCCCTTTCTTGTTTGTTAAGTAATCTCATCTTTTGTTGACACTCTTGCTGCTTCTAAAAATCGCGGCACCATACAATAAAAACTCGCCGTCAACAGTAGCTCCACCATATCCGCTTCACTAAAGTACTCTGCCGCTGCTTTGTAAATGCTATCTGTGACGGCGTTATTAACAACTGCCTCAGTAAGTTCAAGGGCCGCTTTTTCAATGTTATCGAATTGATTCGAATCACGCCAATCTCTGAGTTGTTCAATTTGTAATGAAGTAACACCGGCTTTTTCAGCCATGGGTTTATGTTGTGCCAACTCATAGCTTGAGTTGGCCATTTGCGCCGAACGTAAAATCATCAATTCTCTTAAGCTACGAGGTGTGTTGCCTGCGCGCAATCGATAAGCAAATTCTACCCATGCCTCAAGTAGGCCTGGATTATTAGCTAGCACACGATAAAGATTGAGTGGCTTCCCGCCGAGTGCTTTAATACGTCCAGCGATGGCTGGTGGAACTTCCACTAGTGGTAAACGGCTCATAAAACTCCTTGTTATACTTTTAACTAATAAGTAATGATTGAGATAAATCATATGCTCACTGTACATCATCTGAATAATTCTCGCTCGCATCGCATAATTTGGTTGCTTGAAGAATTGAGCGTTCAATATGAGATCAAATATTATCAGCGCGATCCTAAGACCATGCTGGCGCCACCTGCTTATAAAGAACTACATCCCTTAGGTACAGCGCCAATCATCAGTGATGACGATTTAACCATCACTGAATCCGGCGCTGTTATGGAATACCTTCTTTACAAATATGGCCAAAATCGTCTTAAACCTCTCCCTGGAACCCCAGAATGGATAAATTACAATTTCTGGATGCATTTCGCGGAAGGGTCGTTAATGCCGATTTTGTTTTTACGTCTCGTGATAGATATTATTTATCAGAAAAGTCCTTTTTTTGTAAAACCCATTACAAAGTCAATTAAATCAAGAACAAACCACATGATGATTAATCCACGCCTTACAAAACAGATGAATTTTATTGAATCCACCCTTGAAAAAAACGCCTGGTTGGCAGGGAATGAATTTAGTGCTGCCGATATTCAAATGGCTATTCCCTTACTATGGGCATCTTCTATTAAAGATCTTTATAAAAACAAACCGAAAATAACGAATTATATTGAACGCTTAAAAAGTCGTCCTGCCTTCACCAGGACGATAGAAAAGGGTGGCCCCATAGATAGAGTGGCCATTTTATCGAATAATCAATCGCGACACTAAGACTGCCAAGTAAAATATTCCCGTGATTTGCTCTAAAACAACGATACTTTTAGCAAGTACCTTCAAAGGAACAATATCACCATATCCCACTGTTGTTAAGGTAGTGAAACTGAAATAAACCATATTAAAGGTTTTTTCTAAATGTGACATCGCTTCTTTAGTGTTAAATTCAAAGGAACCGGGAAAATACATTTCAATATGATTATAAATACCTGCATAGAGTAATGCTATCATGATATATACGCATAACGAACCCAAAAGATAATCATGCGTTACTCTCGATTTATGCGTGATATCATTCAATAAAATAATGATATTTATAATATAAAAGGTAAAAAGAAAAATGGCTCGTATTACATTGATAAAATCACTGTGGTAAAAAATCACAATAGGAAAAATGACGATTAAAACCAAACCTATGACGAAATTAATCATAAACAAGTGGCTTTTATGCTCTATTATGTAGGAAACACTTAGCAGAGAAAAGATTAAAAGAAAATGTATAAAGGAGGTCGCAATAAGATCTTCAAAACTTAAGGGATAAAAGATCAAACCGGTAGCAAAGGTTAAGAAAAGCAATAGATATTTATGTACTACTAGAAATTTAGCTTGTGGATATGAGAACATTATTTTATCCCTTTGGAGCTAGCACTGCCTTATTTAACAGTCCTTGAAACAACTCATCGCTTGATAGTATCCAGTTATGCCTTTTCCTTTCATAAAGCATAGATTTATATTGAAAATAAATCTATTATACTAGCCTCACCATGCTTTGTTTGGCGGTAGTTGATGAGCGCTTTTTTATACATTTCTATCATTTTTTTATGGGGATTCACTTGGTTTGCTATTAAAAATCAAGTGGGGATCGTTCCTGTTGAAATTTCGCTTATCTATCGCTTTACCTTGGCTGCCATCATTGTATTTTTTATCGTCTTAGTAAAGAAAGCGCCTTTGCGCTTTAACGTTAAGCAACATGCTGCCCTGGCACTCTTGGGAGCGTTACTGTTTTCTGTCAATTTTATCTTTATATATAAAGCCACCAACTATATTACCTCCGGCTTAAATGCGATAATTTTCTCAACCAGTGTTATTATGATTATGCTAAATGGTTTGATTTTTTTAAAACGTCCGCTCAATCCCATTATGATAATGGGCGGACTCTTAGGTTTAGCAGGCTTAGGCTGTATTTTTTGGCCTGAATTTGAAGAATTCAGCTTCACGGATAATACCTGTTTTGGAGTGATATTGGCCTTGATTGGCACCTATTGTTTTGCTTGGGCAAATCAACTATCCACTTATTGTACCAAGCTTTCCATACCACTACTTTCAAGCACTTTTTATGGCATGGTGTATGGTGTCATTTTACTCATGATTTATTGTTTTATCATGGGGATCCCCTATAAATTTGATCCTTCTATTCACTATATAGTTTCTCTTACCTATCTTGTTATACCTGGCTCTGTACTTGGTTATATGGTTTATCTTGGATTGGTCAAGCGATTGGGCCCAGAAAAGGCTGTCTATGCAACATTGTTCTTCCCTATTGTTGCTTTGTTGGTTTCGACCTATTTTGAGTCTTTTGAATGGGAAACGGGAGATTTTGTCGGGGTTGCGTTGATTATATTAGGCAATGCCTTGGTTTTAACTAAACCAGCTGTGTATAACCGCCTACGTGCCGCGACTGGTTCGCGACATCCATAAGGTTATTGTTCTTTAACTTGTTTTACCCACTCTTCAATATGAGCTTTTAACATCGAAAGCGTGCTAGCACCATTTTTCAAGACTTCGCTATGAAAATCCCTGATATCAAACTTTTCCTTCAATTGATTTTCAGCCATGCTTCGTAAATTATCTATTTCACGCTTACCCAACATATAAGATGTTGCTTGTGCGGGTGACATTATATAACGGTCAACTTCTGCCGTAATCATGTCTTCATCTAATGTTGTGTGGCACCTAAGATAATCAATCGCTTGCTCTCGTGTCCATCCCATCACATGGATCCCAGGATCGATAACCAGGCGAGCCGTTCTTAAGGCTTCATTGGATAACATTCCCAGGCGTGAAACATCACTGCTATATAAACCCATTTCATCTGCAAGTCGCTCCACATATAAAGCCCATCCTTCATCAAAGGCCGCATTACCTATATATTTATTTAACGGATGTTGGATTTTATCTTCATAAAGAAGAGCGGTATGAAAATGATGCCCTGGTATTAGCTCATGAAATAAGGTTGCCTCTTGATCAAGTCGATTGATGTTTTTTGGTTGGTAGGTATTGATATAAAAAATGCCAGGATGAATCCCATCTATTGTTGGTGGATGATATTCACCCGGTGCGCCAGATTTGGCCATGTGAAAGGCATATGGCTTTATTACACAGGCGGCTTTTGGGATTGTTCTAAACCAAGCTGGCGTTGTTTGAATGGCTCGATTAAGAGCAGCTTGATTATAGGCTAAAATTTCTTGTTCTGACTTAAAGCGTAAGAATGGAGAACTTTTAGCTTGATTAAAAATCACTTCCATTTGTTCAATTTTAAAAAGGCGCAAACCAATTTCGCCAATTTCTTTTTCAAGCTGCTCCATATGCTTTATACCAAATTGAAAAATTTCCTGTGGAGAGATGACCAAGGTCGTTTCTTTTTGAATTTTAGCAGCATACATTGCCTTACCGTTGGGAAGGGCACTTAGACCAATTTCATTTCTAGCAACAGGTAAATAATCCTTTTCAAGAAATTGTACATAACGCGAAATGGCTGGATTAATTTCATTTTTAATTAAATATTCAACTTGGCTTTTAAAATGAGGGTCGCCGTCTCTTTTGGCAAAATCAAAAAAGGGAGAATCCTTTATAGGCGCATCAAGCATTGTTTTAAGCTGTGCTATTAATCTTGTCACAGCAGGTTTGGGCGCAGTATATCCTGCTTTCAGGCCTACTTTTAAATTATCAATTTCATTATCTATTACAACGCAAGCGGTGCGCCAACGTTTAAGCGCAAGCTTGCGATTTTTATCTGTTCCAACTGGTTGCTTTTCGGCAAGCATCGTTAATTGAGTTTGCCAGCCATCTTGTGGACTTGCATTCCACAGCTCTTCTTGGCAGATCCGCACTGCTTTATTATCTGTGAGCAATTGCTTTAACAGAAGAAAAGTTTGATGTTCAGGAAATCCCAAAAGTTCTTTTTCATTTAAGGTATTTAATTTCTCTAAAAATATATCTTCTTTTTTGTGCCAAGCATACAAGGCTTGTAAGGAATGATCTTTAAATTTATCAAGCGCAACCTTTGCACCATAATAAGTTCCTAATTCGGGATTATATTCCCATAGTGCTTGTTCATAATCTGAAGCTAAATGATTGAGCTGTTGACGTGTTAAATTTTCCTCTTTGTTTTTTGCAATAAGATAAAATGGCGCACATAGCAGTAAAACCAAAAAAAAGCCCCGAAATGGGGTTTTCGGGGCGTAACGATTGCTCGACTCTGGGGGAAGAAGTCGAGCAGATCCTGTAATAAATAGGAAATTACAGGATAAGCGTCTTAAATAAGACGCTACCCCAGTAAGACAAGTCATACTCTCAAAAGTTCTAATTAAATTCAAAAACACTGTTTTTTTCACCAATATATCCTACGTGCCGCGGCTTGTCCGCGGCATCCAAATGGGAACTTTTTTAAAACTGGATGCCGCGGACAAGCCGCGGCACGTAGCTTTATCAAATCAATGGGCTTCGTCCCAATTATTGCCCTGCCCTAAACCTACGATCAGTGGTACTGATAATTTCACCGTATTTTGCATGCAATCTACCAACAGCTTTTTCGCTTTTTCAATCGCATCTGCTTTCACCTCAAGAACCAATTCGTCATGTACTTGCATTAACATTTTAATATCGTCTTGACCTTTTAATTCGTTCGAAAGAGCGATCATGGCTTTTTTGATGATATCAGCTGCACTGCCTTGCATAGGTGCATTGATGGCTGTTCTTTCCGCTGCCTTTTTTCGACCCATATGTTTGGCCTTGATATCAGGCAAATATAATCGACGACCAAAAAGCGTTTCAACAAAACCTTGCTGGGCTGCCTTTTCTCGAATGGCTTCCATATATCTTTTGACACCCGGATAGCGATGAAAATAGAGATCCATATAAGCTTTTGCTGCTTTTTGATCGATATCTAATTGACGCGCTAATCCAAAAGCTGACATTCCATAGATTAATCCAAAATTAATCGCCTTTGCGCTTCGACGTTGATCATTTGTCACTTCTTCCAAGGAGATACCAAAAATTTCACTGGCGGTAAAACGATGAATATCCTGATCATTGCAAAAGGCAGAGAGTAAACCTTCATCTTGCGACAAATGCGCCATAATTCTAAGTTCAATTTGCGAATAATCCGCAGATAAAAGTAAGCACCCTTTTGCCGGAATAAAAGCTTGTCGAATTCTTCGCCCCTCCTCAGTTCTAATCGGTATATTTTGCAAGTTAGGATCGGTTGAAGAAAGTCTACCCGTTGCAGCCACCGCTTGCTGATAGGAAGTGTGAACGCGTTGGGTGCGGGGATCTATTTGTAATGGTAATTTATCAGTGTAAGTTGATTTTAATTTGCTCAATGTTCGATGCGATAATATCAGTTTTGGCAATTCATAATCATGGCTGAGTTCTTGTAATACACTTTCTGCGGTAGAAGGTGCTCCTTTAGGGGTTCGCTCTAAGATAGGTAATCCGAGCTTTTCAAAAAAGATCTCTTGCAATTGCTTGGGGGAACCTAAATTAAAATTTTGTCCTGCTAATATGTAGGCTTGTTCTTCGAGTGATTGTAATGTAATAGCTATTTGCTGGCTTTGCTCATTGAGTTTATCGGCGTCGATCAAAATGCCATATTCTTCCATTTGCCATAATACTTCCACCAAGGGCAGTTCTATTTCTTTATAGACACTGTTAAGAGTTGGCACTTCTGACATTTTACGACTTAGTGTGTTATTTAAGCGCAAGGTAATATCTGCATCTTCTGCTGCATATTCCGTCGCAACACCGATCTCTACTTTATCAAAAGTGATTTGTTTGGCTCCTTTGCCTGCAACTGCTTCAAAAGCAATGGTGTCGAAGTTCAAATAACGCTTGGCTAGACTATCCATATCATGTCGATCAATACTTTTGTAAACATAGGATTGCAACATAGTATCTTCGGCAATGGGATGCATTTTAATGCCATAACGCGCAAAAATATGCATATCATATTTAATATTTTGGCCAATTTTCCCGATATGAGGATTTTCTAAAAGGGGCTTTACTTTTTCTAAGACCCAATCTCGTGATAACTGGGTTGGACATTCAAGATATTGATGAGTCAATGGAACATAGGCTGCTTCACCTTCTTCGATGGCAAAAGAGATCCCAGCCAACTCCGCTTTTAAGGGATCTAAACTCGTGGTTTCAGTATCTATGGCAAACATCTTAGCTTTTGAAAGCTTATCTAACCAAATCAGAAAGTCATTCTCAGCAAGAATCGTATGATATTTTCCCTTTTCTTGTTTAGGAACAGGAGCTTCATCACTCTCAATGTTTTGAGCAGCTCCTACTTGTGGCTCTTGTGTTTTATCTAAATCTTTTAGCCATGTTTTAAATTCCATTTTCTGGAAAAGTAATTTCAATGATTCATGAGCAGGCTCTTTCATCACCAATTCTTCAGGAGTGAAGGCTAATGCGATTTCTTTTTGGACAGTTACCAATTTCTTGCCAAGAGGAAGTGCATGTAAATTTTCTCTCAAATAGTCACCGATTTTACCTTTAAAATTAGCTGCATTTTTAACTATTTCATCTAAGGTGCCATATTCTTGAAGCCATTTAACGGCCGTTTTAGGTCCCACTTTTGGAATGCCTGGCACATTATCAACGGGATCGCCAATGAGTGTTAAGTAATCAACAATTTGACTTGGTGTCACGCCAAATTTTACGAATACCCCATTCTCATCTAATACATTCCCCGTCATGGTGTTAACAAGGGTAATATTCTTATCAACCAATTGAGCAAGATCTTTGTCACCCGTTGAAATAATGGTTCTAATGTGTTTTTGCGTAGCCAAATGCGCCATTGAAGCGATCACATCATCTGCCTCAACGCCTTCAATGGCAATAAAAGGAAAACCCATGGCGCGGATAATGTCATGTAATGGTTCAATTTGAACACGCAGCTCATCTGGCATTTCCGGACGATTCGCTTTATAAGCCGGATAAATTTCATGGCGAAAGTTTTTCGATTTAGTATCAAAAATCACCGCAACATAATCGGGTTTTTCATCCTTCATCAGTTTGCGTAACATATTGATTACGCCATAAGCCGCCCCCGTTGGCACCCCTTGGGAATTGGTTAACGGTGGTAAGGCATGATAGGCTCGA
This sequence comes from uncultured Pseudomonadota bacterium, assembly GCA_963829835.1. Taxonomy (GTDB): domain Bacteria; phylum Pseudomonadota; class Gammaproteobacteria; order Berkiellales; family Berkiellaceae; genus Berkiella. The sequence goes on along the minus strand of CAWHKC010000004.1, from coordinate 1,006,981 downwards.
AATAAATAGGATGATCCATCGACCAAAACCAATTTTTTGCTTGTGTTATTCATCGTTGCGTAACCATTCCTCAAGTTTATTCACACGTTTGGCCACAGCGCCTCTTTGCACCGCACACATGAGTGCCTCTGGCTCACCAATAACAACAACACAGGCTTTACCACGTGTGATGCCGGTATATAATAAATTTCTTTTCAACATGATCCGTTGACTCATCGATAACACCACCACTACGGCGGGATATTCTGAACCTTGAGCCTTGTGGATACTTATGGCATAAGCCAGGCGTAGCTGTTCCAATTCTTTAAATTGATATTCGATTTTTTGTTTATCAAACATCACAATGAACTTTCGCATGGCATTATCGATGGTGACAATTCTTCCAACGTCACCATTAAAGATATTTTTTTCATAATTATTTACAATTTGAATAACTTTATCGTCTACACGTAAAACGCCACCCATATGCTTCATTTCTTTTTTATCATATTCTGGTGGATTTAATGTTTGTTGCAATAGACTGTTTAAACTGTCAACGCCAAGAGCACCACCATTCATCGGCGTCAATACTTGAATATCATTGAGTGCATCAAAGCCAAATCTTTGTGGAAGTCGGCTGGCAACTATTTCTATGATTTTTTGTTGATGTTCCTGTGGATTACTTGCTCGAATTAAGAAAAAATCACGTTCATCTTGTTTGTCAACTTGAGGCATTAAGCCGTGATTCACTCGGTGAGCGTTAACAATAATTTGACTACTGGCCGCTTGACGAAATATGGTTTTGAGAGCGTAATAGGGAATTTTGCCAGAAGCAATTAAGGACTTTAACACATCCCCAGGACCCACCGCTGATAATTGATCAATATCGCCCACAAAAATAATACGTGATTTTATGCCAAGCGCTTGAACAACACTGGCGCACAATGGCACATCCAACATCGAAGATTCATCTAAGATAATAACATCATAAGGTAATGGCATGGTTGGATGATAAGCAAACGTTTGTGTAAAGGGATCATATTCTAGCAAGCGATGAATGGTTTTCGCTGACTGCCCCGTTGATTCACTAATACGCTTAGCCGCGCGTCCAGTAGGAGCTGCCAATGCTACCGTTAAGCCCTGCTTCATAAAGACTTTCAATAATATTTTAATGAGGGTCGTTTTGCCCACACCGGGACCACCCGTTAGAACAAAGACCTTTGCCTGCAGCGCAATAAAGGCTGCATTTTGTTGTTCTTCTGTAAGTGGTAAGTCTTCTTCTTCAATCACATTGTTTAAAATAGTCTCAAGCGCATCGCTTTGGATCTCTAATGGTGCATCCATTAAGTTTTTTAAGACACTGGCGATTAATTTTTCTTGGCTGTATAGCGTGGGTAAAAAGACACAAGGTTCATGATTAACTTCATCTTGAACTACCATTTCCTTGAAACTTGCTTCCTCAATAGCTTCTATCAAAGGTTCCTTTGTCACATTTAGCAATTGAATGGCTTTTTCAATAAGTTTATCGCGCTTCATCCCACAATGGCCTTCTCTGGTGGCTTGCTGCAATAAATACAACAAAGCACCTTGAAGCCGGCGCGGATCATCTAAAGCAAAAGATAATTTTAGGGCTAAATTATCTGCTGTTTGAAAACCGATTCTATCAATATCTTCAATTAAGCGATAAGGATTTTCTTGGACTTTTTCAATGGCTTGATGTCCATAACGTTTAGAAATTTTGGCAGCTTGTGAAAAATGAAGGCCTAGACTTGTTAAAAACAAAACCACTTCATGTGATGATTTTTGATGCTGCCAGCTAGACATAATTTGTTTGAAACGACTATCCCCAACGCCGGGTACTTGTTTTAGCTTGTCTGGTGTTTTATTAAGCACATTGGTTAAATCATCGCCAAAGTGATCGATCAATTTTTTGGCATAGGATGGTCCAATACCATCTATATATTCAACAAGGAATTTTTCCATCGGCAAGGATTGCGTGATCTGCTCACAGACTTGGGCCATGAACTGACGGCCATGCAAGGGGTGTTCTTGCCATTTGCCATGAAAGGTAACCTGCTCAGTGGAAAAGGTGTGGCTAAAGTAGCCAACCACCGTGATTTTATCAGCCGACTTTTCTTGAGGCAGAAACTGCAGCACGGTGTAGCCATTCTCAGGATTACTGAAAATGACTTTATCAACTCTTCCGCTAAGTGTTATATGGGGTTCGACGGTTGATTTCATATGATTTCAAAAAACACTATTCAAAAACAATAGATACTTATAAGTCAAAAATTATACATGATCTTAAGGCATTACGGCTTTAAATCTATATTCTTTTAGCAATAATAAAATTAGCATATCAACTATCTTGATAATACTTATAAACCCAATTTTGGACAATTAAGTGCGCTTGCACCAATTTATTTAGGCGAAACCTTAATGTGTTTATTTTTTTCCTATTTTTCAATTGATTAGACTCTGCGAAGGACGTTTAGACGAACATTCGTGGACGATTGGACGGACATTCGTGGACGTTTAGACGGGAAAGCGTGGACGTTCAGACGCATTGCTGTGGACGTTTGGACGATGATATAATGCTTAAATTGCACCCATTAGATGAATTTATGTATAAACGATTTGTAAATAAAAAGATTTTAGAAGCCTTAACCGATACTCCTATTGTTATGGTTGCCGGCCCCAGACAGTGCGGCAAAACAACCTTGGTAAAAAGCTTAATTGATAAAAATTGGCTATATCTTACATTTGACGATCTCGCCCTATTAAATATTGCTCAACGCGATCCGATCGGATTCATACGCAATCTAGATGCAAAGCACGTTGTTTTAGATGAAGTACAAAGAATCCCTGAATTGTTTACAAGTATTAAGCAATCGGTGGATGAAAACCGCAAAGCCGGCCGATTCTTACTAACTGGTTCTGCAAATGCATTGCTTCTGCCTAAGTTATCCGATTCTTTGGCTGGTCGCATGGAAGTAATTACTTTACTTCCCTTATCAGAATGTGAGATCAGAGATCAGCCTTCCCAATTTTTATTAAAGCTATTATCTAAAAAGGTACCTCAAAGCAAAGAAACTCGTATACGAAATAAATTAATGGATATCATTGTAGCGGGAGGCTTTCCAGAACCTTTATCACGAAAAACAGAAGTTCGACGTGCAGCTTGGTATTCAGAATATGTAAAAAGTCTCGTGCAAAGAGATATAAGAGAAATTTCAAATATAGAAAATTTGAGAATTATTCCTCGCTTTCTCCGACTCCTGTCAAGTTATGCAGGAAACATTGGAAATGCAACGGAAATCGGAGCTAATGTTGAGATCTCACGTCAAACGGTAACTCGCTATATTCATTTATTAGAACTATTGTTTTTAATTAATCCTTTACCTGCCTGGCATAGAAATGAAAATCAACGTTTAATCAAAAGTCCAAAAATCCACTTTGTTGACACTGGATTGCTCTGCGCATTAAGAGGAATAACTTTAGCAAAGCTTAATAAAGATCTTGTTTTATTTGGACGTTTGCTAGAATGCTATGTTTTTTGTGAACTTAAAAGACAGGCTTCTTGGCTAGAGGAACCAATCAACTTTTTCCACTTTCGTGACAAAGATAAAGTTGAAGTTGATTTTGTATTGGAAAGCACTGCCGGGGATATCATCGGCATTGAAGTTAAGGCTTCTTCAACATTGAATAAAAGTGATTTTAAAGGACTAGAGAGGTTAAAAAATATTGCAGGAAATGATTTTAAAATCGGCATCTTATTATATGACGGAGAAGTTTCTTCAGCTTTTGGCGATGATCTTTATGCAGTTCCAATTAGTGCTTTATGGAATTAGAAATACTTCTCAATAAAATAATGGTTTTGAATAAAAAAATCCGGAATGGAAAGCCTGTTTTTATTCCACTGGCTCTAACTTTGCATAGGCTAGCACCAACCATTTCTTGCCCTCGCTTGCAAAATTCACCTGCACACGCGCTGTTTCGCCTTGACCATCACCGCTCATAATAACGCCTTCACCAAAACGCTGATGCGTCACGCGCTGACCTAACCGAAAAGGAAAATCATCTTCTAATTTGCTTGTGCGTCTTGCCACAGGAGTATGTGAGGGCATCAATATTTTGGCATTCATATTGGCTGCCTCAATGAGCGCAGAGGGAATTTCATCGATAAAGCGAGAAGGGCGATTAACCCCAGAAAGACCTGCAAAAGCACGTTTTTCGGCATAGGTTAAGTAGAGTTTACGCATTGCTCGTGTTAATCCCACATAACATAAACGTCGTTCTTCTTCTAATAACGCTCTATCATGAAAACAGCGATGATGCGGAAAAAGACCATCTTCCATACCCGTGAGAAAAACTAATGGGAATTCTAAACCTTTGGCCGAATGCAAGGTCATTAATTTGATGCATGAGCCATCATCGGTTTCACGCTCACCAGCATCTAAGGCAACTTCCGATAAAAAGGAAGGTAAGGTTTCAGCGCTATGATCACTTGTTTGTTCTAACATTTCATCGTTTGATTGATGAAATTGTGCACAAGCTTGGACGAATTCATGTAAGTTTTCTACGCGCGCTTGGGTACGTTCCCCCGGTTGGGTTTTGACATACATCAACAACCCACTTTTTTGTAAAACATATTGTGCTAAAACGGACAAGGTGAGGACATTGACTTGAGATAGCATATCTTCAACGCACTCGAAAAACTGCCGCAAGCCATTACTTATTCGGCCTGAAGGAATAGTCGGGAAATAAGCTTTAGCGGCCGCCCATAAGGACATTTGAGAAGTACTTGCCAATTCACGTATGCTGGCAAGCGTTCGTTCTCCCACGCCTCTGGGAGGTAAATTAATCACGCGTTCAAAGGCTGTATCATCATGCAAATTGACTAATAATCGCATGTAAGCCAAGACATCTTTGATTTCAGCTCTATCAAAAAAGCGCAAGCCTCCATAAACCCGATAAGCGATGCTCGCTTGGCGAAGTGCTTGCTCTAATACGCGCGATTGCGCATTGGATCGATACAAAATAGCGATATCTTCAAAACTACCGCCCCCATGGCACCACTGTCGAATGTGCTCAACAATAAAGCGCGCTTCATCGATTTCATTAAATGCGCCATACAGCGTCAACTTTTCACCAACAATGCCTTGTGTCCATAATTCTTTACCCAAGCGGGAAGCGTTATTAGAAATTAAGGCATTGGCTGCGGCTAAGATGGTGCTGGTTGAACGATAATTTTGTTCAAGCCGGATGGTGATAACATTGTGAAAGTCTTTATGAAACCGATGAATATTTTCAATTTTTGCACCACGCCAACCATAAATGGATTGATCGTCATCACCTACAATCATAATGTGGTTATCGTTAGTGCATAGCAGTTTCAACCAAGCGTATTGAATGGTATTAGTGTCTTGAAACTCATCCACCAAAATATGACGGAATCGTTGTTGGTACTGCGCTAAAATATCAGGGTTATCTCGCCACAATTCATAAGCGCGTAATAAAATTTCAGCAAAATCGACAACAGCAGCACGTTGACAATGCTGCTCATAGAGTCGATAGAGTTCTGTAAACATGGCAATTTCTGGTAATGTTGAAATAGGCAAGGAACCTGCTCTTTTTCCTTCATCTTTTTGCCGATTAATAAATCCCATTGCACGCTTTGGCTCGCATGCTTCATCATCCCAGCCACGTTCATTGATGAGACGTTTTATTAACCTCAATTGATCATCAGCATCGATAATTTGAAAATTATCCGGAAGATGGGCACTTTGAGCATGTTGGCGCAAAATGCGATGTGATAAGCCATGAAAGGTGCCTACCCACAGTCGCATTGTGGCCTGTCCTGCGACTTTTTCTATACGATGGCGCATTTCGCCTGCGGCTTTATTGGTAAAAGTCACGGCTAAAAGTTGATGGGGCAATACCCCTTGCTCTGTCATCAACCAAGCAATGCGATGCACCAACACGCGGGTTTTACCGCTGCCTGCACCTGCTAAAATCAAAAGCCGTTGTGCTTGAGAGGTTACCGCTTGATATTGGGCACCATTGAGTTCTCCCAAAAAGTTATCTTGGGGAGTTTGATCATCCGTGATGAGCATTTTTTTAATCCTTCCCGTCACGTATGAAGGGTACAACAAGTAAAGCACTAACCGCATAGAAGATAGGAAGAACCAGTAAGCTTAGATGATAATCTCCAACGGTGTAGATCCTTTCACCATCTTGTGACAAAGCACCCGAGCTTACCGCATCTAATAACCAGCCCACCATGTACGTTAAGATGGCACTACCAAACATAGAAACCATATTCACAAAACCGACCGCTGTGGCAACATAAGTTGCTTGCGTAAAGCGACGTGTCATCACAAATGCCAACACATATGTTCCGGCACTGCCAAATAAGAAGAATAGAACGCAGGCCCAAAATCCTGTCAAATGTGGCAAGAAGACAATTAAGGTGAGCGCTAATGAAGCAACAACGCTTGAAAAAAACATAGGTATTTTTCGATTATCGAATACACTTGAAATCCACCCAAGCACTGGGCTTCCCACAGCCATTCCCACAAAGGTCATCGTCACTGCAGCGGTTGATGCAACATCTCGAGAGATACCATGCGTATCTACTAAAAATTTCACGCCCCACGTGCCGCCAAACGCATCGGTTGGTGCTGTTACAAAAAAGCAATAGATCCCGACAAACCAACTTTGCGGTTGCCTAACAACTTCGCTTAAACAACGCCAAAATCCTGGTGTATCCTCTTTTCGCATAGAGACTTCTGGGTGATCTGGGTTGTGATCTTTAATCAACAAAAATGCTAATACGGCAAGAAAGATCCCGACAATACCTACATAAATCAGTACTTGACGCCATTCCATAAAATCAAGCGCCAACGATAATGGAATCCCACCCGCTGCCGCACCTAATGTCCCAATGGTTAATGTTAAACCTGTCATTAGAGGAAAGAGGTGATGATCAAACCAAATATGAATAATCTTCATACAACTGATAAAAGCAAAAGCAGAGCCTGCGCCGATAAAAAAGCGCATAATGCAACCAACATAAAAACTGGTGGTGTACGCTAGCGCTAATGTACTTCCTGCACATAAAAAAATGGCAAAAGTTAGCAAACGTCGTGGGCCGTATTTATCTGTTAATGCGCCAACTGGCAATTGTAAGGGAGCATATGCCCAATACCAACATGAAGAGAAGAAGCCAAACATTTTTGCATCTAAATTAAAGGCGAGTATAAGCTCATTCTCTAATACGTTGGGTGAAACGCGCACCAAAAATTCATAAAGATAAAAGAAGGTGGCAACCCCAAACATGGCGATTGGCATTAAAATCGAAGCGGTTCTACGGCTATTCATGGATGAGCCCTTTACGTCACAGTCAAAATGCGATGAAATATCCTAAATAAAGTAGGATAACCCTCTCATTTTTTAAAGATGGCCTGAGTCTAACTAAGTCACAGGGTAATCGCAATACGCGTTAATTTTATCATGAAAGTTTAGGATAACGTTATGACTAATCAATACCAGTATATTGCGGGATGGGGTGGGGCATGGCAAAGCGAGGCCCTACCAGGCGCCCTTCCAATAGGTCAAAACTCGCCTCAGAAAGTCCCCTATGGACTATATGCGGAACAACTTAGCGGGAGTGCCTTTACCAGACCACGCAGTCAAAATTTACGCAGCTGGCTTTATAGGATTTTACCTTCTGTTGTTCATACTGAATTCAAACCAACGCCTCATCCAGGGATTATTATCCCTTCTGGTACTCAAGCCCTCCCTAACCAAATGCGCTGGGATCCTATGCCTGATCCTAAAGGGAGTGTAGATTTTGTCCAAGGTTTAACAACCCTTCTTTATAATGGCAGCCCTATGGAACAACAGGGTGCAGCTGTACACCTCTATGCTGCCAATGCATCAATGGACAAAACCTATTTTTACGACTCAGATGGCGAACTATTATTTGTTCCCTATCTAGGCAGTTGTGAAATTTTCACAGAATTTGGAAAAATTGAAATCTCACCAGGTGATATTGCTGTTATACCGCGGGGAGTGCGTTTTCAAATCAAATTGCAAAGTCCCATGATAAAAGGGTATATCGGGGAAAATTATGGTCAACCTCTCACCTTACCTGATTTAGGACCCATTGGTAGCAATGGCTTAGCAAATCCTAGAGATTTTTTAATTCCCAGTGCCTGCTTTGAAGAAAAAGAGGGCGATTTTATTTTATTGAACAAAAGTAATAATCAGCTTTGGCAAGCCAAAATGTCTTCTTCGCCATTGAATGTGGTTGCTTGGCATGGCAATTACGCGCCCTATAAATATTCCTTAAAATATTTTAATACCATTAATACAGTGAGCTTCGATCACTGCGATCCCTCTCTATTTACTGTGCTAACCTCACCAAGCCCTCTTCATGGCGTGGCAAATATGGACTTTGTGATCTTTCCAGAAAGATGGATGGTTGCAGAGCATACCTTTAGGCCACCTTATTACCATCGAAATGTGATGAGTGAATATATGGGGTTGATCACTGGGGTTTATGATGCAAAGGCTGAAGGATTCTTACCGGGAGGTGGCAGTTTACATAATTGCATGTCAGCCCATGGTCCCGATGCGAAAACTGTCGCAGCCGCTATTGAAGATCGATGCGTTCCCGTCAAACAAACACAAACATTGGCTTTTATGTTTGAAACCCGTTTGCCTTGGATCCCAACGCCTTATGCGTTAACTTCTGGCTTTTTACAAAAGGATTATCAAGATTGTTGGAAAGATATTAAGTCGAATTTTGATAGGAATTGGAAGGCATAATGTGATTAGAGAGAAGTCGTTGCGAAGCAACCATTGATCTCTCCTTGTAAAGGAGAGAGGCGCGAAGCGCAAGAGAGATTTATCTTGATAAAATCCTTCTTGCGGCTAAGCTGCCTCTTCCCTTTACAAGGGAAGATAATTTGTCGCTATCGCGACACATGATCCAAAAAAATATTAACCTAAAAGTGATTCTTTCAAACCTTTCAATGCAACCAGTTTGATATCATCACGCGCAGGTTTTGGAGCAATAGTAACTTCCATACCGGTTAATGGGCTAACCATAACGCGTTTCTTAGTTGGTTTACGACGAACTTTACGAATTTTTAGACCCAATTTAGGGATCATAATTTCCCCTGAGCCTTGTTTCTTCATATGGGCTTTGACCAATTTAGCCATCTCAGTGAATACTGCTTCCACTTCAACTCGTTTCAAACCGGTTTCATCAGAAATATGCTGAAGGATTTCAACGCGAGTTTGTTTGTCTTTCATTGCTTTTACACGCAATGACATTTTCGCATCAGTGGGCTCTTCCACTTTTTTGCGAGATGCGGATTTAGTATTTTGCCGTAACGATGCCATTGATTTCTCCATTTTGTTTTTAGAAAACTTGATGATTCTGCCTCATCAAATAAGGTTTCAACTATTGCGCAGGCGATTATGCCAATCGCTTTTTCGCAAGTAAACCCCTTTGGGGCCAAAAGTTCACGAAAGCGATTGAATACATTCAATTCCTTCAAATCGAGGATGACTCATCCGTGGACTAACTGGTTTAATACCAATGTTGTCAAGAGTTGGCTGAAAAAACATTTCGCTCATCTCTTCAAATGCATATTCTTTGCCTAACCAATTTTGATAATGTGCAGGTGAAATGATGACAGGCATGCGATCGTGTAGTGCTTGAAAATCTTTGGGCGCTTGCGCTGTGATGATAGCACAAGTGCGACTTTCTTCTCCCTGCAATGTTCGCCACAAAGACCAAATTCCTGCAAAGGCAAGCAACGGTTGATTTTTGATATAAAGGTAATAGGGCTGTTTTTTGCCACCAAAGGTACGCCATTCAAAATAACCCGATGCCGGAATTAAACACCGTTGCTTTTTAATAGCTTCTTTAAAAGTAGGTTTTTCAGTTAAAGACTCTATACGCGCATTGATGTGACCTTGCGGTATCTTATCATCCGAGCTTTTTGCCCAAGAGGGGATAAACCCCCAACGGCTAAATTCAATTTGCTTTGCCCATTCAATAATAATAGGGATTGTTTGCGATGGTGCAACATTATAACGAGGATGCATAGCAAAACCGTGTCGCAAATGAAAATGAGAAACAATTTCATTTTCACTTGCGTGTAGAGCATAGCGACCACACATATTAACAACTTATCGCTTTATTCAACGGTGACTGACTTTGCTAAATTTCTTGGCTGATCAACATCTGTCCCTTTCATCACCGCAACATGATAAGCCAATAATTGCAGCAACACCGTAAAGGCAATAGGGGCTAATATTTCTCCAACTTGCGGGATCTCAATTACCGTCATTTCTTTATTGGAAATTAAATTGGTGCCTCTTTCAGCAAAGACAATAAGCTCACCTTGTCTTGCTCTGACTTCTTGTAAGTTAGAGATTAATTTTTCTATCAAGTGATCATGTGCGGCGAGTGCCACCACGGGCATATGTTTATCAACCAGCGCAAGCGGGCCGTGTTTTAATTCTCCAGCAGGATATGCTTCTGCATGAATATAGGATATTTCTTTGAGCTTTAATGCACCTTCTTTAGCAATAGGATAGTGTATGCCTCTTCCTAAAAATAGCGCATGCTCTCGTTCATCAAATCGCTGTGCTAATTTTGCAATCGCTTCATCTTGCTGCAAAACTTGCTCAACCAATTGCGGTAGTGCTCGCAAAGCTTGAACGATTTGCAGCTTCATGACTTCATTTTTATCATTACGTCGCCCTAAACATTGCACTAACATTAACAGGGCAATGAGTTGGGTTGTAAACGCTTTAGTGGAGGCGACGCCAATTTCAGGACCTGCATGCGTTAATAAAACCAAATCTGATTCTCGCACCAAGGAACTTTCTGGGACATTACAAATGACCAATTTACCAGAGTAATTATCCGAAACAATACCTCTCATCGCTGCCAGGGTATCTGCGGTTTCTCCCGATTGAGAGAGTGTCACAAAAAGTGTCCCAGGATTAACCACAACACGACGATAACGTATTTCGCTTGCCACTTCGACTTGACAAGGGATCCCAACAAATTGTTCTATCCAATGTTTGGCAACCAATCCTGCATGAAAACTGGTACCACAAGCCACAATTTGTACCGCTTTGGTTTTATCAAAAACATCTTTAGCGCTTGCGCCAAAAATCGCGTCTGGAATATCATTGTCATGAAGACGACCGGAAATCGCCGATCGAATGGCTTCTGGTTGTTCAAATATTTCTTTTTGCATGTAGTGGCGATATTTACCTCTATCAGTGCTTTGAACTGTGAGCGCAATTTTTCTTACTTTGCGTTCGACCTTATGTCCTTGGCTATCATAAATATGGTAACTATCACGAAAAATTTCCGCGACATCACCATCTTCTAAAATGACAAAATCTTGAGTAAAGGGCAAAAGGGCTAAACTATCAGAAGCGACATAATTTTCATTAACACCAAGACCAATGACTAACGGCGCCCCATGGCGCGCTGCAATGATTCTATCTGGCGTGGCTTGAGAGACAACCACCAGCGCATAAGCGCCACGCAATTCTTTCACGGTTTCCTGCATTGCAGTCAGAATATTGTTTGATTTTTCCAGCTCTTCACCAATCCATTGCACAATCACTTCAGAATCGGTCTCGGAAAAAAACTTAACATGACGACTTAACAGTTGGTCGCGAAGATGAAGATAATTTTCAATGATACCATTGTGAACCAATGCAATTTTATTTTGAAACATATGAGGGTGGGCATTTGATTCGCTAGGCTTGCCATGTGTTGCCCATCGTGTATGCGCGATACCAACTTTTCCTAATAAAGGATCTTTATCATGCGCTTGCAGTAATTGATTTACTTTTCCACAAATACGAAGCCGCTCTAGTTTTCCAGACTCATTTAAAACAGCCATACCTGCTGAATCATAGCCACGATATTCGAGCCGCTTTAATCCTTCCAATAGAATCGGTGATATATCTCTTTGCGCTATTCCTGCGGTTATCCCACACATAAACTGTCCTTTAATATTTTAAAATGAGTTATTGTTTTTAGTGGATTTCTTGGGTCTTTCCCAATTTTTACTGCGTTGATTAAGCTGCTGGGTTAATGTCAATTGATTTGCTGGAGCATCTTTATTCACCGTAGAGCCAGCCCCAATGGTTGCACCTTTTTCTATTCGAACTGGCGCAATTAATTGTGTATCAGAACCTATCATCACATCATCTTCAATGATGGTTTGATGTTTATTCACCCCATCATAGTTGCATGTGATCGTTCCTGCTCCTACATTCACATTGGCACCCATTACTGTATCGCCAATGTAACTTAAATGATTTATTTTCGACCCTTTGCCGACTTGAGTGTTTTTTACTTCTACAAAATTGCCAACCCGAACTTCATCGGCTAAAACGGTTCCAGGACGTAATCTAGCAAAAGGACCAATAGTCACGTTGTTCCCTATGGTGGCATTTTCTAAATGGCAATTGGCAAGCAATGTTACATTATCACCCAGCCTGCAATTAATAAGAATGCAGTTGGGGCCAATTTTACAACCACTTCCTAAAGTGACATCCCCTTCAAAAATAGCGTTAACATCAATCACTACATCATTTTTCGCATTGAGTGTGCCGCGCACATCAAAACGAAGTGGGTCGCAAATCGTGACGCCCTCTTTCATGAGGGTCTTAGCAAGGGCGCGTTGATAATAACGCTCAGCTTCAGATTGCTGTTGTCTGTCATTAATGCCTAAAACTTCCCAATGGTGGCTTGGGTTCACCGTTGAAATGGCTACTTTGTCTTTCACGGCCATTGCGATGATATCAGTCAAATAATATTCTTTCTGATGATTATCGTTTGACAGTTGCGGGATCCAGTCTTTCAAATATTTTACAGGCACAACATAAATGCCCGTATTGGCTTCTCGTACTTTCAGTTCTTGCGTTGAGGCATCTTTTTGTTCTACTACTTTAATGACATGCCCTTTGTCATCTCTAATGATACGTCCTAAGCCGTATGGATCATCCATTATCGAGGTGATAAGACCCATCGCATTGTCAGGTGTTGCCTCTAACAATTGTTGCAATGTCTTGGCACTTATTAACGGTACATCACCATACAATATGAGCACTCTTTCGTTGGTATTAAGCGCAGCAAGTGCTTTAGCTACCGCATCGCCGGTGCCAAGTTGCTTTGGTTGATGAGCCCATTCAAGAGCCGTGTCAGAAAAAGATTCTTTAAGGATCTCCCCTCCAAATCCATGGACAACAACTATTTTCTTTGGTGTTAATGATTGAGCGGTCTTTATCACATGCGCAAGCATGGGCTTACCCGCGATGGGGTGTAGCACTTTGGGGAGTGTTGATTTCATCCGTGTTCCTTGCCCCGCGGCAAGTACGACAATACTTAAATCCATGTCGTTAACCTTCATCTTTAATAGCGTTCATTGTTTTCATTAACAAAAAGGGCGGCCACTGCCACCCCCTTTCGCATTTAATCCTTTTGCTTTAAACCGGCAATCAACTACTTCATCTTGCCTTTCTTTCTAGCTTCGCGAATAGCGCGAAGCAGACCTGCCGCTCTTGCCAACTCCGCACGTGCACGAGCATAATCAACACTGGATTGATTATCTTTTAGCATTTGCTCTGCTTGTTGTTTTGCTTTCATGGCTTCAGCTTCATTTAAATCGCGTGCTCGCACCACGGTATCCGCTAAAATCGTCACCACATTTGGCTGTACTTCTAAAATACCACCGGTAACATAAACAATATCTTCTTTGCCGTCAGCGTCTTTAATGCGCACCGGTCCTGGCAATAACCCTGTCAACAAAGGAGCATGTCCTGGGGTAACTTCAAGTTCGCCCAAAATGCCGGTGGCAAAAAGACGTTGCGCTTTACCTGAAAAGATTTCAGCTTCAGCGCTCACGATATCTAATTGCAATGTTGCTTGAGGATTATCCATTATTTATCTCTTTTAACCTTGTAAGGATTTTGCCTTTTCAACAACTTCTTCAATGCTGCCCACCATATAAAAGGCTTGTTCAGGCAAATCATCATAAAGACCTTCGATAATGCCTTTGAATCCTTTAATGGTATCTTTCAATGACACGTACTTACCGGGAGATCCTGTGAAGACTTCTGCAACGAAGAATGGCTGAGACAAGAAGCGTGCGATTTTTCTAGCACGAGCAACCGCTAATTTATCTTCTTCTGAAAGCTCATCCATACCCAAAATGGCAATAATGTCTTTTAATTCTTTATAACGTTGCAAGGTACCTTGCACTTGTCTTGCGACATCGTAATGCTCTTGTCCCACAACCAATGGATCTAATTGACGGCTAGTGGAATCTAACGGATCAACCGCAGGATAAATTCCAAGTTCTGCCACTTGACGAGACAATACAACTGTCGCGTCCAAATGAGAGAAGGTGGTAGCAGGAGACGGATCGGTTAAATCGTCCGCTGGTACATACACAGCTTGAATAGAAGTAATAGAACCGGTCTTGGTAGAAGTAATACGTTCTTGGAGACGACCCATTTCTTCTGCCAATGTTGGCTGATAACCAACCGCTGAAGGCATCCGGCCCAAAAGTGCTGATACTTCGGTTCCTGCAAGAGTATAACGATAAATATTATCGATAAAGAGCAATACATCTCGACCTTCATCACGGAAACTTTCCGCAATCGTAAGACCGGTTAATGCAACGCGTAAACGGTTACCTGGTGGTTCGTTCATCTGACCATAAACCAGCGCTACTTTATCTAATACGTTAGAATCTTTCATTTCATGATAGAAGTCATTACCTTCACGAGTACGTTCACCCACACCCGCAAAAACGGAATAACCGCTATGCTCAATCGCGATGTTACGAATTAATTCCATCATGTTTACAGTTTTACCAACGCCGGCACCACCGAACAATCCGACTTTACCGCCCTTCGCAAAGGGACAGATTAAATCGATAACTTTAATCCCCGTTTCAAGTAGTTCTTGGCTGGCAGCTTGTTCTTTAAAGCTTGGCGCATTACGGTGAATAGAAAGACGTTGCTCTTCGCCAATAGGACCTTTTTCATCGATAGGGTCGCCCAGAACATCCATGATTCGACCTAAGGTCTTTGGACCCACAGGGACACGAATAGGGTAGCCTGAGTTCACTGCCTTTAAGCCGCGACGTAAACCATCGGTGGTTCCCATTGCAATGGTACGAACGATACCGTCGCCTAATTGTTGTTGTACTTCCAGGGTTATTTTGCCCCCTTCGACATGCAAGGCATCATAGACTTTAGGAACCGCACCCCGTGGAAACTCAACGTCCACGACGGCACCGATAATTTCGACGACCTTGCCAGTTTCGGCATTTACATTAGCTGTTGCGGTACTCATCTTTATTCCCCGAGAAAATATGAAACTTTAAAATTAAAATAATTAAACTGCTGCGGCTCCGCCTACAATTTCAGCAAGCTCTCTTGTAATAGCGGCTTGTCGTGCTTTGTTATAAGCCAATTGCAAGCCATCGATAAACTCACCCGCATTATCTGATGCACTTTGCATCGCGACCATTCTAGCGGCTTGTTCACAAGCAAAATTTTCAACCACGGCATGATAAACTTGAGACTCAATAAACCGGGTTAATAATAAATCTAATAATTCCTTCGCATCAGGCTCATAGATATAGTCCCAATACTTGGGTTTTTCGGACACTTCAAAACTATCTGGAGCGATAGGTAACAATTTCTCCAGCTTTGGTTTTTGGCTCATGGTGTTAACAAAACCGTTATAGCTGATATACAAAGCATCTAGCTGGTTATCATCATAAGCGTTTAACATTACCCCAACAGGACCAATCACATCTGCAACACTTGGCGCATCGCCTAAGCGACTAGCAGAGGCCAACACTTTCGCCCCCAAACGACGTAAAAACAATTCTGCTTTCACCCCGATGGCGCACATGGAGACTTCAATACCCTCGTCTGCCCAAGTTTGAAGCTGGCCAATTAAGTGGCGAAACATATTAACGTTTAAGCCACCACACAAACCTCTATCTGTTGCCACAACTATCAAACCAATACGCTTGGTTTCACGGGGCAATAAATAGGGGTGGCGATACTCAGAATGCCCAAGCGCTAAGTGCTCAATCACTGTCCGGATCCTGCTTGAATAGGGACGTGAGGCAAGCATTCTTGCTTGTGCTTTACGCATCTTACTTGCCGCCACCATTTGCATGGCTCGCGTGATCTTTTGCGTGCTTTTTACGCTCTTTATTTTGGAGCGGATTTCTTTTGCACCCGACATCTTTTGCCCTTTATCCTATTTACTCGGTCACTTTCCAAGCAGGTGATTTTTTAAACGCTTCCACGCCTGCTTTGAGTTTTTGCTCAATGCTATCGTTGTAGTCACCTTTCTCATTGATTTCTTTCATTAAGTCAGTACAGTTTTCATTCATGTAGGTCAATAAAGCCTGTTCAAATGTCACCACGAGACTTAATTTCACATCATCTAAATAGCCTTTATCTGCGGCAAACAATACAACCGCCATTTCAGCCACGCTCATTGGTGAGAATTGTTTTTGCTTCATCGATTCAACGATTCGCTGACCACGTTCTAACTGTTTACGAGTGGTTTCATCTAAGTCAGAAGCAAACTGCGCAAAAGCAGCTAATTCTCGATATTGTGCCAATGCTAAACGCACACCACCACCGAGCTTCTTAATGATTTTCGTTTGTGCAGCCCCTCCCACACGAGAAACGGAGAGACCTGCGTTAATCGCAGGACGAATACCGGAATTGAATAAGTCACTTTCCAAGAAAATCTGACCGTCGGTAATCGAAATCACGTTTGTTGGTACGAATGCAGAAACGTCACCAGCTTGGGTTTCAATGATAGGTAATGCGGTTAATGATCCTGTTTTACCTTTCACTGCGCCCTTGGTAAATTTCTCAACGTAATCTGCGTTAACTCTTGCAGCGCGCTCAAGTAAACGAGAATGTAAATAGAAAACGTCTCCAGGATACGCTTCGCGGCCTGGCGGACGACGTAACAATAATGACACTTGACGATAAGCCCACGCCTGCTTGGTTAAATCATCATAAACAATTAACGCATCTTGACCACGATCACGGAAGTACTCACCCATCGTGCAACCAGAGTAGGGGGCGATAAATTGTAATGCAGCGGCTTCTGCTGCTGTCGCTGCTACCACAATGGTATGCGCCATCGCGCCAAATTCTTCTAGTTTACGAACAACGTTGGCAACCGATGAAGCTTTTTGACCAATCGCGACGTAAATACACTTAACCCCAGTGCCTTTTTGATTAATGATGGTATCAATAGCAATCGCGGTTTTACCGGTTTGTCTATCGCCAATAATTAACTCACGTTGTCCACGACCAACCGGAACCATTGCGTCGATTGCTTTTAAACCGGTTTGAATAGGCTGACTTACCGATTGACGGGTAATAACACCAGGCGCTACTTTTTCAACGGGAGAAGTTTCTTTAGCATTGATTTCGCCTTTACCATCGATAGGGCGCCCCAAGGCATCCACTACCCGACCCAACAAGGCTTCACCAACAGGTACTTCTAAAATACGTCCCGTGCATTCAACCGCTTGACCTTCCGCTAAATGATCGCTGCCGCCAAGTACTACCGCACCGACGGAGTCTCGCTCCAAGTTCAGCGCCATACCATAGACATCGCCGGGAAACTTGATCATTTCCCCTTGCATAACATCATTGAGACCATGAATACGAACAATACCGTCACCTACGCTAATGATGGTACCCACCGTGCGTGCTTTGGTATCGATATCTGTTTTTTCGATTCTTTGTTTAATTAATTCGCTAATTTCTGAAGGATTAAGTCGCATATCTATCCAGCCTTTGATTTCAAGAAATTCCCACAGCATCGCTAAGTTTAGCGAGCCTACCACGGACTGAACCGTCAATAACCAAATCGCCAGCCCGAATTATTGCGCCACCTAAAATGCTCTTGTCTGTTGAGCATTCCAGAGAGATATTACAATTCGTTCGACGTTTAAGCGCATTGGATAGGCGCTGTTGATAATCTTCATTAATTGGCATAGCGCAAATCAATTCAACCGTAATAACTCGCTCAGCATGCGCGCGCATCTCATTGTAGAGAACAGCTATTTCTGGCAAACATGCAAGGCGTTTAAATCTGGCTAGCGTGCTAATCAGATTATGCATTTCTTTAGAAAAGGTTTCTTTTCCAATTTCGGAAAATACATCCATCACTTGAGCTGGTGAAAAGTTAGGATCTTTCATTAAGCCAATCATTTGCTTATCATTAGCAATCTGGCCTGCCAATCCTAACATCTCGGACCATTTTGGCATTGCGTTTTCAGCAAATGCCAGCTCAAAAACAGCTTTAGCATAAGGGCGCGCTACGGTTTGACTTGCCATATCATATTTCCTGCGCTAGCTTTTCCAGCATGTCGTTATGCATGGAAGGATCAATACTACGTTCAAGCACCTTTTCAGCACCAAACATAGCCAACGTCGCTACTTGCTTTCGCAAATTTTCTTTAGCTTGATCAACCATGCGCTCCACTTCTAAATGGGCTTGTTGAATAATACGCGCCCCTTCATCATGCGCTTGCTGACGCGAAGCATCCACGATGAGATCGGCTTGTTTTTTTGCTTCAACAAGCATATTGGCTGCCTCAACTTTGCTTTCCTTTAATTGATGCGTCGCTTGTTCTTGCGCACGCGCCAATTCAAGGTGCCCTCTTTCTGCTGCAGCCAAACCATCGGCTATTTTTGCTTGGCGTTCTTTCAATGCCTTTATCATAGGCGGCCAAACAAACTGTTTGGTGAACCACACAAACAGTAAGAAGGTAATCATTTGCCCCAAAAGGGTGGCATTAATATTCACAAGCGTACTCTCCGTGCTGACCTAACCTTTTGGAATATGTGTCATCACTTCAGCCAAGAACGGACTTGCAAAGGTAAAGTACAATGCAATCCCCACCCCGATCATCGATACTGCGTCAAGCAAGCCTGCAACGATGAACATTTTGACCTGAAGCATGGGAGTCATTTCTGGTTGACGCGCTGCGCCTTCTAAAAATTTACCCCCCAGTAATCCAAAGCCGATGGCGGTACCCAGCGCACCCATACCAATTAATATGGCAACCGCAATCGCCGTAAAACCTTGCAAATGTGAAACAATATTCGCAGTTTCCATTTTTTCTCCTACTCGTTTAACTAATAATCATCAATTCAAAAACCAAAACTAATGCGCTTCGTGTGCCTGGCTAATGTAAACAATGGTCAACATCATAAAAATAAAGGCCTGTAACACAACGATTAAGATATGAAACACTGCCCACATCCAACCCAATGGCCATTGGATCCACCATGGCAGTAACGCAATTAATATAAAAATAAGTTCGCCCGCATAAAGGTTGCCGAATAACCGCAGTCCTAATGAAACCGGTTTTGCGCATTCATCAACAAGGCGTAGCAACATGTTAAAAGGGAAGAACCAAGGACCAAACGGTTGGCAGAATATTTCTTTGCCAAGAGGACCTGCGCCTTTAATCTTAAAACTATAAAAAATGGTCAGTAGAAAAACGCTTAAAGACATAGCGAGTGTTAAATTAGGATCAGTCGTTGGAACCACTTTTAAGTGATGAACACCAACGCTGCTTGCCGCATAAGGCAACAAATCAACCGGCAATAAGTCCATCAAATTCATCAAGAGGACCCAAACAAAAATAGTGAGCGCCAAAGGGGCCACTAATTCGCTTTTACCATGATAGGTATCTTTTACTTGCTGATTAACGAAATCGATAAGGACTTCAACAAAATTCTGCAAACCACCAGGAACGCCTGAGGTTGCATGCTTGGCTGCCTTTGCAAACAAGAGAATAAAGAACAACCCAAGAATCCAAGACACAATGAGAGTGTCTAAATGAAATGTCCAAAAACCCTCTCCCCAATTTAAATTGGTGAGATGGTGGTTAATGTAAGCTGTTGTAGTAAGTTCTTCGCCCGATACGCTCATCGCGCCATATTCCCAACTTCAATTATTTTGATTTTTTAACTTTTTCTTAAGTCGCCAATAGCTTAATGCAATGGGGGCTAACCAAAATCCACCCTGAGCCACAATGTATCCTACAAAGAGCCATAACGGCTTCATCCAAGGGATATAGAGCGCTCCTACAAATCCAGCTGCCGTCAGTACAATTTTAACGGCCTCTCCAAAATAAAACGCTCTGACAATATTTTTTGCGGCCCTGGCCCCAAAAAAAGAAAATACACGGCGATACAAATAGATGTTTGGTAACACACATACTAACCCGCCTATAGCGAAAGACCCTGCTGACTTCGGATCTTTGGTCTCCCACACTACAAGGGACATGACAATAATGAGCACGAATTGCGTTACAAGTGACCACAACGCATCGTTTTGAATAAGACCGTGCTTCATTATCTCGCCCAGGGTAGATAGCTTGCCAAGCGCGCAAAGTATACTGGGTGTACAGTTGAGAATCAATCTTCACAGAGAAGGTTTTCTGGCTTAGCAGTTAATCATAAGAGAATTTTTGGGGCATACAGGAAAAAGGAATTTTGTTAATCTTGCAGAATCAATTTTAAAGTTAGACAGTTGAGAAACAAACGGCTGTATTTCAATCCTTACTATTTTTAAATGATTTGGAGCAAAAATGATCGAACTTACTGCAGCGCAAATCCTATCCGTTTCAGGTGGTTATACTGTGTATATGACGGAAGAATGGAAGCAAAGTGACGCGCAAGAGCATGGTATTGTAGGGGGCGGATTGGGCGCTGTTATGGGTTTTCTTCTTGCATTACCAGCATTAGACCCAACTCCGGGTGCTATGACAGCAGTAGTAGGCATTTTAGGGGCTGCTGTTGGCGCAGTAATCGGCTATTACAGTGGGTATGGACTCGCCAAGTTTGGAAATTCGTATTTAGAAAATAATACCTGGTATGAGATGACTTATTATGTCTACTAAACTCATACCACATAGCCCTCGTTTGCTAAAATGGCTGCCAGTGATTGAAATCATGTTTATGGCAAACACATCACTGTTGTTTGCTAGTCTTTTATTCGGGTCCTAAGTGCCTTCCAAAAACGGGCCACGTATATGTAATTTTTATGCTTATCTGGCCCGAAATAGGAGCAGTATCTGCCTCCCATCATTTATTGTGCCACTTATAGCGCAATTATAAGTGGCACAATAAAATTATTTGAGGCGATGAAAATCCGGTGCGTAAAATGTAGATTTACGCAGCAGGATGCTGCGTAATCCAAAATTCGCAACTTAGGAAAAACCCTTTAGTACTGTGTGTATATTCAGTCTTTTGCTCGCGCGTTTGCAAAAACAATCATTTTGTGATACTTTTTGCATATACATGAGCATAATATATGAATTTAAAAGACTTTATTCTTCAAAAAGCTGAAAAAGGTTATTGCTTCTTTACTACTGAAGAGGCAAAAAAGGTCCTTGGAGCAGCAGTAAGGCAGGCAATTAGGCGCTCTCAAAAGAATGGAGAGTTGGCCACCCCTTTGCGCGGTTTTCATGTGATTGTTCCTCCAGAATATAGAAAAATTGGATGTTTACCTGCCGATCAATTTATTCCCGATCTGATGGAATTTATTGGTAGCCCTTACTACATTTGTTTACTAAGCGCTGCTCAGTACCATGGTGCTGCCCACCAACGCCCACAAGTTTTTCAAGTGATGTCCGATCATGCAAGAAGATCTATTCATTGTGGCAATGTTAAGATTGAGTTTATCACTAATAAGAAAATCTCTAACTTTCCCGTTCAGAAATTAAATACTAGGCAAGGAATTTTAAAAGTTTCTACACCTGAATTAACCGCACTTGATCTTGTTACTTATCCCAATAAAGCGGCAGGCATTGATAATGCTTTTAACGTATTAATCGAGTTATCAGAAAAAATTGATCCTAAAAAGTTAATAGCATTATGGGAACATAAGCAAGAAGTGACTTGGCTACAACGTTTAGGTTACTTGTTTGAACTTGGACAGATACAAGAGCTCGCAAAAGAAATTGAAGTTTTTCTTACTGATAAAAGATTACAAATCAGACCATTATCGCCATCCATTAGAGTAAATACAGATACACCTTTTAACGAAAAGTGGAAGCTGTGGATTAATGAAGCAGTTGAGGCAGAGATATGATACCAAAAGCAATGATTACAGAGTGGCGCGAGTTTGCACCATGGGTTGAAGATGAACAGGTAGAACAAGATTTAATCCTTAGCCAAGTCTTAGTTGAATTATTTTCGAATAAAGTGATTCGTGAAAATTTAGCATTTCGTGGGGGCACAGCGTTGTTTAAATTATTTATATTGCCGCCAGCGCGTTATTCTGAAGATCTTGATTTTGTGCAGATCAAAGCTGGCCCTATAGGTGAGATAGTAGATGTGATAAGGAATATAGTAGATCCTATCTTAGGTAAACCCAAAAGAAATTTTAATCAAGGCAGGGCAACGCTACTCTATTCCTTTTTAGCTGAATCAACACCCCCTATTCAAATGCGATTAAAAATCGAAATTAATACACGAGAGCATTTTTCTGTATTTGGGTATGAGCAAAAGAACTTCTCTGTTCAATCAAGATGGTTTAAAGGTGAAGCAGAGATTTTGACTTATTCGTTTAATGAATTAATCGGTACAAAGTTAAGAGCACTTTACCAAAGAAAAAAGGGCCGAGATTTGTTTGATCTGTGGGTAGCATATGATACTGGCAAATTAGATTTGATTAAGGTTATTTCATCTTTTCTAAAGTACATGGAATATGGAAATCACAGCATTAGTAGAGCGCTATTTGAACAAAACATACATGAGAAGCTGAACTCAACTAATTTTCTTGAAGATATTGGTCGGTTACTTGCCCCTAGAATAACTTGGGATCATCATAAGGCTGTTGAAGCTGTTAAGTTGAACTATATAAGTAACCTTCCAGGAGAACCATGGGCTGGGCTTGGCAAATAGGATATCAAATCATTTCTTCTGTTTATTCTGCCTTGGCCTTAAAGAAGCTTCCGAAGTCGGGATCTGCTTTTGGTTTAAAAGCCCCCTTCTCTTTTGTTGTTGATGCGCTGGCGTAAGAGGGGCAACCTTGGGATCTTGTGTCGAGGCTGTTGATAAGGTTGCACTTTTCATAAAATCTTTTAAGGCCTTGAAAATACCAGGTTCTTTTGTGTTAGCTTTGAATTGCTCAAACAACGTAAACCGTTTATTGCCTTGCCCAAGATGTTGCAGTGTTGCTACCTCATGGTGAGCTTTTTGATAAAACCACATTTTAAAGGGCGCTAAAATCCATCGCATAAATCCCCACCCTGGCAGAGGCCCTGGTCCGGGATGCGAGTAAAACCAAGCAATATCTTGTGGTTTACTCTCTGGATGTTTGGTTTTAATATCCTCACACAAGGCCTGTATTAGCTGCTGCCCCAATACACCATGCTGATAAGAGAAAAAGTGTGTGCCCGGTATTTTCTTGCCATACTGCTTTTCAATATGGTTGACGTTTAAAGGATTTGTGCCGCTAAATACATAAACAATAGCGCCTTGTGCTTGAAGTTTCTCTATATCCTCAAAAGCAGCTCGCGAATAATCCGTGACCACACATTGGGCATTCCAGGCGTTATCAAAATCTTTTGGTTTTAGAGGGGAAGCAAAATAATTTGCCGTGGTTCTAAACTGCTTGGTTGTTAACTCTCCACGTCGATATTTGTCAAACGTTTCAGTCAAATTCACCTTTTGAAAACGTCGCAAAAAAGAGGGTAATGGCAGCCAATTCCAAAGCAGTGATAATTTGCTAATGCCCAATTTGGCAAAAGCATCGACGCTTCTTTGTTGTTGGGTATTAACGTATAACCCTAACGGTAAAACAACAATTTTTGGCATATCTTTGTAACTCCACAACCTAAGAAAATTACTTTATACGGCCGGTTGGTCTTAATTTTTTTATAATCCAATAAGCTATTGAAATTGAGCAAAACAAGAAAAAAACAATTGTCACAAAACCAATAAATTGATTATGACACCAGATAAAATTGTAAATGCCTATCCCTATAAACCCAATCGAAAACAATTCAAGTAAAATAAGTGTAACGATACTATGAGGTTTGGCTGAACTTGAAAATGATTCGCTAATTTTAAGTTTTTCTGAGGAGACAGGTAAAGGATCTGTTATTTTTTTCACCGAAAAATAAATCCAGACACAGCAACTTGCAAACAACATTAAAAAGAAAAAAACCGTATACAGGCCCAGATAGATAGCAATGATAGGTTGGATAATCACCATAGTGATAACGATAGGTATCATTATCAAGTACATTTTTTTAAAAGAATTTTTTAGTTTTTGGTGGGTTTGCTCAGATTCAACAATATAACCTTTTCCGAGTATGCCCCACGGAAAAAAAAGGATCCTTCCAAGGGCATCTTTTTTGTATGACACATTAACAAAATCATCAAAGTAGCTCATTGCAGATTTTTTTTGAATTATTTAATATGCGCCAAAATCCCTTCCAGCTCATCGACATCGTTATAGCGAATCACAACCAATCCTTTACCACGGCCACCGTGTCGAATCGAAACCCTGGCACCCAATTTATCTGCCAAGTCTTCTTCTAAACGGCGAATGTTGGGATCAAGGACTCTGGTTGGTGCAATAAAGGTTTTAACAGGCTCAGGGCCTTCTTGCATTTTATTAACTAGCTTTTCGGTTTCACGAACCGACAGTTCTTTTTCAACAACCGTTTGCGCAACCGTACTTTGCAGATCGCCCTTTAATCCTAACAAGGCGCGCGCATGCCCCATTTCTAGTTTGTCTTGATCAAGCAGTGCTTGCACATCCGGATTAAGGGTTAATAAACGCAGCAAGTTGGTGACGCTAGTGCGGGATTTTCCAACCGCTTCAGCCACTTGTAAATGGGTTAATTGCAATTCTTCGGATAAACGCTTTAATGCTTGCGCTTCTTCCATGGCATTGAGATTTTCACGTTGAATATTCTCAATCAATGCCATCGCCATCGCGGCCTCATCTGGCACCTGACGAATAATCGCTGGCACTTGCGTTAACCCTGCCAGCTGTGCTGCGCGCCAACGTCGTTCACCGGCAATAATTTCAAAGTGTTGGTTTTTAGGGCGCACCACAATCGGCTGCAAAACACCTTGCGCACGGATCGATTCAGAAAGTTGTTCTAAACCTTCATGACGAATATGTTGTCTGGGTTGAAAAGGCCCTACAACGAGTTTTTCAACAGGTAAATAACGTAAATCCTGCCCTTCTACTACCGAACCCTCTTTAGGTGGTGTAATAGGCTGAGGTTTATGTTCTTTGACCGAAGAAATATTATTGCCCAAGCTGGCAGATAATAATTCGTTTAATCCTTTTCCTAATCCTCGTTTTTTGCTGGACATTATGTGACCTTTTCTCTTACTTTTTTCATTTTATTCGCAAGCAGTTTCTCACGTCGCAAAAACTCTCCACACAACGCCAAATAGGCCGAGGATCCTCTTGAGCTTTTGTCATACAGTTGCACCGGTAAGCCATAACTTGGCGCCTCGGCTAAACGCACATTTCGTGGAATGACGGTTTGGAAAACTTTATTCTTAAAATGCGCTACCAACTGTGAGGACACTTCAGCCGCTAAGCGATTACGACCATCAAACATGGTTCGAATGATCCCTTTTACTTCCAAATTTGGATTCAAAGAATCTTGCATTTGTTTCATGGTAT
Source organism: uncultured Pseudomonadota bacterium (assembly GCA_963829835.1). GTDB lineage: Bacteria > Pseudomonadota > Gammaproteobacteria > Berkiellales > Berkiellaceae > Berkiella. The sequence goes on along the minus strand of CAWHKC010000004.1, from coordinate 981,207 downwards.
TCATTAAATCGGTGAGGCCTTCCAATGCAAAATATTCACATTGCATAGCAATGACAACACCATCAGCTGCAGCGAGAGCATTCACGGTTAACATATTTAACGAAGGCGGACAATCTAAAAAGATATAATCATAATTCTCTTTGATGGTGGCCAATGCTTTGGCTAAAGCCATTGGCTGGGGCTTTTTGACCAATACCACTTCTGCAGAAGTTAAATCACTATTGGCAGGGATCAAATCATATCCCGCAGGTGTGTTTTGAATAATAACATCTCTTGCTTTTGCTTTGCCCTGCAATAAATCATCGATGGTCAATTCGGTGGCGTTTTTATCTACCCCACTACCCATCGTGGCATTACCTTGAGGATCGAGATCGCACAATAAGACGCGCTTTTTTGACATCACAAGAGAGGCGGCTAAATTAATGCAACAAGTGGTTTTACCCACGCCACCTTTTTGGTTGGCAAAAGCTAAAATTTCAGTTCCCATACATTCTTATCCTTTCTTACTGCGCCTTTTTTGCAATGATGCCTAAATGTCTTTGTGCTGTTTCCCCAGGAACACTTAAGGATATCATGTGCTCAATCTCATATCCTGGTGGCAATCTTAATTCTTCTTCAACCTTTCCCATCATCGCGAGAAAGCGACCATTGTCCGCTAGTAAATGTGCTGTTAATTCTATCATATGCCCTAACGGTGCGAAGGCTCGGGTAACGATAGTACTAAACTTTTGAGTTGGTTCATATGATTTCACTTCAGAATGAACACATTGCACATTATTAAGAGGCAGTGATTTAACTACTTGTGTAACGAAGACTTGTTTCTTATGGTTACTGTCTAACAAAAAAAATGCTTTTTCAGGCATCATAATGCTCAAGGGGATCCCGGGCAATCCCGCCCCCGTTCCAACATCAATGATCAATTCTCCATGCAAATAGGAGCCGACAACTAAGCTATCCAAAAGATGGCGGTAAACCATTTGCAGAGGATCTCGTACCGAGGTTAAGTTAAAATGCTGATTCCATTTGTGGAGCAATTGCAAATACGCTATGAGCATTTCAATTTGTTGTTCTGATGCCGATAGTGAAAGACTTTGCAGTCCTTTCTCTAAGGCTGCCCTACAAACAAGCCAATTTTTTGAATCAAGAACTTTGCTCATTGACACTCTAACTCTTTAATACTTTGATGTTTTTTGATGTAAATCAGTAGTAATGAAATAGCCGCCGGGGTCACGCCTGGGATCCGGGATGCCATGCCCACTGTTTTCGGTTTAGTTCTGGTTAATTTCTCAACAATTTCTGTGGATAACCCTGAAATTCCCTTAAATTCGAAGCCTTCAGGAATTTGAGTGTTTTCATGTTTTGCACATTTTTGTATTTCTAAGGTTTGCTTGGCAATATAGCCTGCATATTTTGCTTGTATTTCAGCCTGCTCGATGGCTTGCAATGAAATACTATCCATACTTAAGCCTTCTTTTTCTAAGGCTGCTTTCACTTTTGGCAATGATAAAAGGAGTTGACTATTCACTTCAGGGCGCGTGATTAATTCCATTAATTTGCAATCTCTAGCTAACTCGACCTGAGCGTTCTCTTTCAGGAGTGTGGCATCGGGATCATGTGGAAATATCGATACCGTTTTCATCAATTGAGAGAAACGTGCAATCGCTTCTTTTTTCTGATTAAAATGTTGCCATCTATCTGATGAAACTAACCCCATCGCATAACCGATTTCGGTTAAGCGTAAGTCTGCATTATCTTCGCGCAATAATAAACGATGCTCAGCACGCGACGTAAACATGCGATAAGGTTCTAATGTGCCATGCGTAATTAAATCATCGATAAGCACGCCAATATAGGCTTCATCTCGACGCACCGTCCACATCGGTTCACCTTGAGTAAGGCGCGCAGCGTTAATGCCTGCAACAATCCCTTGAGCGGCAGCTTCTTCATATCCGGTGGTGCCATTAATTTGGCCAGCCAAAAACAATCCTTTTACATGACGCGATTGTAAGCTTGGCTCCAATTCACGGGGATCAAAATAATCATATTCAATGGCATATCCAGGGCGCGTAATATGGGCTTTTTCTAAGCCTTTCATACTTCTTACCAATTTAATCTGAATATCAAATGGCAAACTGGTCGAGATCCCATTGGGATAAATTTCGTGGGTCGTTAAACCTTCAGGCTCTAAAAAGATCTGATGTGACGTTTTATCTTTAAAGCGAACCACTTTGTCTTCAATGGAGGGACAATAACGCGGACCCACGCCCTCAATAACACCAGAGAACAAGGGCGATCGGTCTAACCCTTGACGGATGATGTCGTGTGTTTGCTCATTGGTGTGCGTGATATAACAACTGATTTGCGCGGGATGCTGTTCTTTGTTTCCCAAATAGGAAAACACGGGAACCGGTAAATCACCAGGTTGTTCAATAAGCTGTGAAAAATCGATTGAGCGCGCATCAATTCGTGGCGGTGTTCCAGTTTTTAAGCGTCCCATGGTAAAAGGCATTTCACGTAATCTGTCCGCTAAATTCTTAGCGGGTGGGCACCCTGCTCTTCCACCTTGATAATTATTTAAACCTATATGAATTTTACCCGCTAAAAAAGTGCCTACCGTTAACACAACAGAGCGTGCATAAAATGAAAGACCCATTTGGGTTATAACGCCTTTAGCTTCACCTTGCTCTAAAATCAAATCATCCACAGCTTGTTGAAATAGCCATAGGTTGGGCTGATTTTCTAATTTGTGGCGTATGGCCTGCTTGTAAAGCAGTCTGTCCGCTTGGGCGCGGGTTGCCCTAACTGCAGGCCCTTTGCTGGCATTGAGGGTGCGAAATTGAATACCACCCACATCCGCAGCCTGGGCCATAAAGCCACCCAAGGCATCGATTTCTTTTACGAGATGTCCCTTACCTATTCCACCAATAGCAGGATTACAAGACATTTGTCCCAAGGTTTCGATATTATGCGTCAGTAGTAATGTTTTAACGCCCATACGTGCGCATGCTAAGGCAGCTTCTGTTCCGGCATGGCCGCCCCCAACCACAATCACATCAAAATTTTCTGGAAAATTCATCTTATTTTCCTATACAAAAACTAGCAAAAATCTTTCCCAGCAAATCATCGGCTGTAACGACGCCAACAATTTCAGATAGCGCTTCTTGAGCAAACTTAAGTTCTTGTGCCACCAATTCTCCAGCTTTAAATTGCACTAATTGACTTTGTGCTTGCTGACAATGTTTAAGTGTTTTTTCCAGCGCATCTAAATGACGGCGCCTTGCACTGAAATTGCCGTTCTCAACATCATGCAATCCCATGCATTCTTTGAGATGTTGATAAAGTGCATCCATGCCTTGGCCTGTTTTTGCGCTTAAATAAATTTTTCCGTCGCGCAATCCTGCCGGGATCTTTTCGATATCAATCTTATTCATGACTATCGTCACTTTGTGACCATAATCACGCAAAATTTCTGTTTCTTCTTCAGATAAACCAACCTTTGAATTAGCATCGATGATCAATAAGATATGCGTCGCTAAGGCTTGTTGTTCTTTAGCTCGTTTGATCCCTTCTTTCTCTACAATGCCTGCATCCATTCGAATGCCCGCAGTATCGATAAGATGAACGGGAAAGCCTTCGATTTGAATCGTTTCTTTAATCAAATCACGGGTTGTGCCTGCAATAGGCGTCACAATGGCGGTTTCTTGTTGGGTTAAAAAGTTTAACAGACTCGACTTTCCAGCATTAGGGATACCCGCTAAAACAACGGTGATGCCTTCTCTTAATATCTGCCCTACTTTTGCATTCTTTTGTAGGTGATGAAGTTGGGCTAAAATCGCTTCGATTTTTTCAAGCACCACACCATCACTTAAAAAATCGACCTCTTCTTCCGGAAAATCGATCGCCGCTTCGACATACATGCGAAGCTCCATGATGGATTGACTTAATGTACTAATGTGTTTAGAAAAAACACCCTGCAACGATCGCGTAGCACTTTGCGCAGCCAGTTGGGTGCTAGCATCAATCAAATCAGCAACCGCTTCGCATTGTGCTAAATCCATTTTGCCATTTAAAAAAGCACGCTGCGAAAATTCACCAGGCGCAGCAATGCGTGCCCCTAATTGCAAAATGGCACTTAATAACATATCCATAATGACGGGGCCGCCATGGCCCTGTAATTCAAGGACATCTTCACCGGTAAAGGAATGAGGCGCACAAAAATAAAGTGCCAACCCCATATCGATTATCTGACCATGCATATCTTTAAATTGTTTAAATGTGGCAACACGAGGGCTAGGTATTTCACCTAATATGGTTAAGGCGATAGTGCAAACGTCGGGGCCTGAGACTCGAACAATGCCAACCCCTCCTCTTCCAGGAGGGGTTGCGATGGCTGCAATGGTATCAGTCACATAAGCGGCCATCTTTTACCTACTTTACTTTTTTAGGCGCAGTTCCTTCACGCTCTAGATTGCGGGTGATAAACCATTGCTGTGCAATGGAGAGTAAGTTGTTAACAGTCCAGTACAAAACCAATCCTGCTGGAAATGAGACGAATAGCACCGTAAAAATAACCGGCATAAACATCATCACTTTTGCCTGAATAGGATCCGGCGGTGTTGGATTCATTCTTTGTTGAAGGAACATCGTAGCGCCCATAATTAATGGGAGCACATAATAAGGATCGCGGCTAGAAAGATCTTTTATCCACAATATAAAGGGAGCATGTCTTAGTTCTACGCTTTCGAGTAATACGTAGTACAAAGCAATAAAGACAGGAATTTGAATCAAGATCGGCAAACAACCGCCCAAGGGATTCATTTTTTCTTTCTTGTAAAGATCCATCAATGCGGTACTAAATTGCTGCTTATCGTCTTTATGTCTTTCTTTGAGCAATTCAATGCGTGGTTGGAGTAAACGCATTCTTCCCATTGAACGATAGCTTGAAGCAGAGAGTTTATAAAACACTAATTTGATAATCAATGTCACCAAAATAATGGAAAAACCCCAATTACCAACATATTGATTTATCGTTTTGAGTAACCAAAAGATTAATTGTGAAATGGGCCATAAAATACCGTAATCAACCGTTAAATTAAGACCGGGAGAAATACTCTTTAAAACATCGGCAACTTCAGGCCCAATGTAATATTCCCCTTTGATGGTTTCGCTAGAATTAGGAGCCACTTCTATTGGGGTAACAGCGCCCACATTATATAGATTTTCGCCATCTACACGTGAGTAATAGTTATTGTTGGCTTGCGGATCAGGGATCCAAGCACATAAGAAATAGTGTTCAACTTGCGCTACCCAACCACCCTTTACTTGTTCTTTAAAAGGCGCCTTCTTCATATCAGAATAGCTTAACTTTTTATAGGGTTTGCTTGGCGTATAAACGGCACCACCTTGGTACATGTTTACCCCTAACATGCCATTGCCCTTCTCTTTGACAAATTCCCGCTGAATTTGTCCATAGAAACTACCCTGCCATGGTGCAGCGGTTTGATTAACAATGTTATAGCTAACATCTACCAAGTAGCTGCCGCGTGTTAGCGTTAGTGTTTTGTTGACTTTGATACCTTTATCGTTGTGCCATTGCAAATCAACGCGAAGCGTATTTTCATTACCGAGTTGAAACTGATTTTGCGCAACTTCATAGTGCGCTCGTCCTAGGCTTCGGGAATCAGGACCCAATTCGTCTTTACCAATCAATCCTGACTGCGCTATATAATCTCTGTCTTTATTTTTATCTAAGATCACAACCCCTTTATCGGGGGTATTAAGCTGCGCAGGATATTTAAGAAGTTCGGCGCGAATAATATCGCCACCTATCTTATCAACCTGGAGATTCAACACATCAGTTTTGATTTCAATAACATCAGCAGCAGAAACGACAGTATTAGGATTTGCGATGGTGCTTGCACTTGGTGTCGCTAGCGCACCTGCGGTAACACTTGGCATATCGTTAGGGGCTGATTTTTGCTCAGCTATGCCTTGGAGTTCTTCTGTTGCTGGTGTTGGCGTAACAGGATGTTCTTGTTGCCAAGCGCTAAATAACGCTAACCCAACAGCGAGTAAAGAAATAAATAGAAAAATGCGTGTACGTTGTAATTCCATTGCCGATTAATCCTGTTGGGACCTAAGGTACTTGATCGAGTCCACCTTGATGCCAAGGATGGCACTTCGACAATCTTTTTACGGTTAAATAGCAGCCGTAACCTGCCCCATGTTTTTCAATGGCATCCAGTGCATATTGAGAACATGAGGGATAAAAACGACATCGATTTCCAAGTAAGGGGCTTAAAATCCAACGATAAAAATGGATCCCGCCTAATATAAACCGCGCAAAGATCTCATTAAGTATTGCCATTGCTGGTTTAAATCCTCTTGCATCGACGTATTGCTGAGTTCTGGGAACTTGCGTTGCATGAGCACAACAATATCGTTCCCTTTTAATGCTTCTTGATGGTAGCGAAAACTTTCGCGAATCATCCGCTTAACGCGATTTCTATCTACCGCTAAAGGAACATGTTTCTTAGCAATAGCTAAACCTAATCGAGCGTTTAATTTTCCGTTTGTACAACTAAAGAGCGTAAATAACGCCCCTCGTTGCTTGCGCCCTTGCTTAAATACTCGCTGAAAATCGCTAGGAATAAGCAATCGATTTTTTTTTGGGAAAACTAAACAACTTTGCTCGATGATTGTCAGCTTAATACCCTATAAACAACAATAGAACCACAACTCAAACCAATCCTACGAGGATGCTAAAGCATTGCAGGGGATTACTTCTTCGTTCCACCTACAGGAGCTAATCTCTTTCGTCCTTTACGGCGACGATTAGCAAGAACCGCTCTTCCACCCTTGGTTTTCATACGCGCACGAAAGCCGTGTGTTCTGGCCCGTCTTACTTGACTCTTTCTTTGAAAAGTACGTTTCACGGTAACTCCATGAGTTAATTAACTTGTCCGAATAAATCCCTAAAAATTAGGCGGTTAACTATATGCGATCACCCTTTCAAAGTCAAGATACATCGCAGGTTCCCGCACATTGAGATCTTAAATTAAATTGAAGTTATACAAGAATGTTTAGATCTAAGATTAATGTTAAGAGAAGCATTTTTTGCGGATAAATCATAAAAATCTAAATAAAACAGAGCATTAGCGTGAATAGAAGTCTGTGTATGACTATGAGATACAAGCTGTATTCATCTGTGCATAACTTTGCTTTCTTGAGTTTTAACCTCAAAGCATCACTTTCTACACAGGGTTCACCCTCATCGATCCATAGACTTATCCACATATTTCCTATTTTAAAAGCACGAAAACTTACTCTATTTTGAAGTACAAAGTAAATAATAATTAATGTTTTATAAGATCTAGATTGATAATGATTATTAAGCGTAAAAAATCTGTGCATAACTCACTATTTTGCTTTATAAAGAAGAGGTTAGGTGCGTATTTGAAAGCTGTTTTTAGGGCTGACAAGCAGGGGATGTCCTGGGGATAACATTGATGATTTACGCAATTGGGTATTAAGCGCTTACTTCTCTCCATCTAAGTTACATCTTAATAAGAGCTTATACAGGATGGGGTGTGGATAACCCTACTACGCCTCAAAGGCTTCGAAGGGCAAGCATCGCAGCATGCTGGTCTTGTGGAAGCGGTGAGCAAAGCCGCTGTGCGTGTTAAGCCATCTGGCTTTTTTAATTTTAATTCTTCCAGTAATAAACATTAGTATTATTCAAATGATCTACTTTGATTAAGATTAGAGGAGAAAAAAACTGTTGATAACCCTAAAAACGGGAATGCTTTCAATATATTACAATAACATAAGCTTTGTGTGTGAAAGCTGTAGCGCCTGGGCACAACATGTGGATAAAAAGGGGCTTTGGGGATGAGGTGGGATAACTCATCGTATTATTAACAACCTTAATCACTTTTACACACAGCTATTCATTGAAAGTTAGTGGATAACATCTGTTTGTGACAAAAAAACAGTGTGGATAACTTGAGAGAAGGGGGTTAGAATGTTCGGTGAGCCTAAGGCACTATTTTAATTTTCCAACTAAATTTTGTTTTGCATTGCAAATGCGACGAATTTTTTTGCTTTAAATTTTAACGATTGGATAACCGGTAGGAGTTGATAGAGCGGTGGAGTTATCACTTTGGCAGCAGTGTTTGCAGCGCCTCAAAGAAGAAGTTCCGCAATCTACGTTTAATCAGTGGATTAGCCCATTACAAGCCGAAGAAACGAATGGTGGACTCATATTATGGGCACCAAACCAGTATGTACTGGACGGCATATCACAAGATTATTTGGCGCGGATTTCACAACTTTTGATAGAGCTAAATCATGGTAAAGCACAACGCGTTACCATCGGTATCGGTGAGCGTCACGTGCCTCAAGAAGAGGCCGTTTCCCAACCACCAGCACGACCTACGAATGTGCCTCACCCAAAAGTTTCCCATCAGAGTAACTTAAATCCTAATTTTGTCTTTGAAAATTTTGTTGTGGGTAAATCTAATCAGCTTGCCGAAGCGGCAGCCAAACAAGTAGCAGAAAACCCAGGCGGTGCTTATAACCCTTTATTTTTATATGGGGGAGTTGGCCTTGGAAAAACACACTTAATGCACGCGATAGGTAATGCCATTAAAGCGCACCGAAACAAAGAAGCGAATGTGGTGTATTTGCATTCTGAGCGCTTTGTTGCTGATATGGTGAAAGCATTACAAAGCAATGCTATCAATGAATTCAAACGCTTTTATCGCTCGGTCGACGCGCTGCTCATCGATGATATTCAATTTTTTGCAGGCAAAGAACGCTCACAAGAAGAATTTTTTCATACCTTCAACGCTTTGTTAGAAGGGCAGCAACAAATTATTTTAACCTCTGATCGCTATCCAAAAGAAATTAATGGCATTGAAGAAAGATTGCAATCACGATTTGGCTCAGGACTCACCGTGGCAGTTGAACCACCAGAGCTGGAAACACGCGTTGCCATTTTAATTAGCAAAGCAGAACACAGCGGAATGGTTTTACCACATGAAGTCGCCTTCTTTATTGCCAAACGTATTCGCTCAAACGTGCGAGAATTGGAAGGGGCGCTTAAAAGAATTATTGCTAATGCGCAATTTACCGGCAGCGCTATTACATTAGAATTTGTTCAAGAAGCCTTGAAAGATGTGTTGGCATTACAAGACAAATTAGTTTCAATGGATAATATTTTGCGGATGGTTGCTGAGTATTACAAAATTAAAGTGTCTGATCTTTTGTCTAAACGCCGCAATCGTTCTGTTGCAAGACCGCGCCAAATGGCGATGACGTTATGTAAAGAATTAACCAACCATAGCTTGCCGGAAATTGGCGAAGCCTTTGGTGGAAGAGATCATACAACTGTCTTACATGCTTGCCGCACAATTAAGAGAATGCGTGAGACAGATGCAGATATTGGTGAAGATTTCTCTAATTTAACGCGTATTATGTCGACGTAAAAGCGTAAAGAAAAATGCAATTTACCATCCCTCGAGAAGCCTTACTCAAACCCTTGCAGCGTGTTCAAGGCGCTGTTGAGCGTCGCCAAACATTGCCAATCCTCTCTAATATTTTAGTGGTTGTGAAAAGCCAATTGCTTTCATTAACGGGCACCGATCTTGAAATAGAGATGATTGCACGTGTTCCTTTAACGCAACCCGCTGTGGCAGGGGCGACGACGATTCCTGGAAAAAAATTAATTGATATTTGTAAGGCACTTCCAGAGCACGCGGTGATTTCATTTGAAATGGCTGACAACAAAGTGGTTGTTCGCTCAGGGAGAAGTCGCTATAGCGTAGCGTGTTTGCCGGCGATGAATTTTCCCAAGGTAGAAGAGAGCGCGGGGGATGTTGAACTCTCCGTGAAGCAGAGTATTTTGCGTCAACTATTAGATGTCACTTGCTTTGCGATGGCCCACCAAGATGTGCGTTATTATCTTAATGGTGTGTTAATGGTGTTTAATCAAGAAGAAGTCCGCATGGTGGCCACTGATGGCCATCGTTTGGCAACCATGGCATTACCTGTGCGCGCTAATGTGACACAGCCCTTGGCCGTTATTGTTCCTCGTAAGGCTGTTTTAGAAATGCAGCGCTTGTTTGCAGAAGGGGATGAAGAAATAGGGCTGGTGATAGGGAAAAATCATTTACGCGCCGTAAGTACGCACACCAGCTTTGTTACAAAATTGATCGAAGGGAAATTTCCCGACTATCAACGTGTTCTCCCGCAGGCGCCACCCCATCAATTTGAGGTGTCGCGAGAGCTTTTAAAACAAGCACTGTCACGCGTGGCGGTTTTGTTTACAGATAAATACCGCGGCGTGGGATTACAATTCACCTCGAGCTTGCTGCGCATTATTGCGACCACCCCGGATAAAGATGAAGTGGAAGATGAGGTCGAGATTTCCTATCAAGGACCTTCGATTGAAATTGGCGCAAATGCTAGTTATCTAATTGAATACCTCAATATTATCAAATCCGAAATGGTGAGCGTGTCTTTTACCGATCCCAATCATGTTATTTTGTTTGAAGCACCTTTAGTTGACGCGCCTGGGGCTCATCGACACTCCTATGTCGTGATGCCAATGCGTCTCTAGTCATAATGCGCTTAGCTCGCCTCAATATTCATTCTGTTCGAAACCTTAAAGAAATCGCGCTCACACTCAATCCACACTTTAATATTTTTATTGGCGAAAACGGCAGCGGCAAGACCAGCCTATTAGAGTCGCTGCATCTGCTTGCTGTTGGCCGTTCTTTTCGTTCGCGTCAAAGCCAAACCATTATTGCTTATCACAAAAATGAATTAGCCTGTTTTGGTGAAGTTTTAGACGCAAATGAGCTCAAAACCCCGATGGGAATTGAGAAAAATCGAAGTGGTGAGGTCAAATGTAAGCTTGGGGGTGAGACTTGTGAACGGTTATCACAGTTTGCAGGCTTCTTGCCTATACAATTAATGACACCTGAAACTTTTAAATTGTTGGTAGCAGGACCCGAAGAGCGGCGGCGATTCTTAGATTGGGGAGTGTTTCACGTGGAACACTCCTTTACAGAGCTTTGCCAACGTTATCAGCGCCTGTTAAAACAACGTAATGCCGCGCTAAAGCAATCATCCAAGTGGAAATCACTGCATATTTGGGAAAAAGAGTTGGTTGAGGTGGGGGAGAAGATAACCCAACACCGAAAAGCATATTTGGTCAGTTTTCAAGCCTATGCCAAGAAAGCTCGAGAAACCTTATTACCTACATTACCAATTACTTTTGCTTATGAACAAGGTTGGTCAGATTCTCTTTCTTTGGAAGAAGCTTTAATGCAGTCGCTGTCGCATGATCAGCGCTTTGGTTATACCAGCGTTGGCCCGCATCGCGCGGAAGTGGATATTAGTTTAGAAAAGTTTAATGCGCATCAGGTGCTGTCTCGTGGCCAGCAAAAGTTATTAATTTGTGCGCTCCATTTGGCGCAAGCCCAACAGCTCTATGCAAGCGTTGGCAAAAAATGTTTATTTTTGATCGATGATTTGGCCTCAGAGCTCGATAATGCGAACCGGCATCGCGTCTTAACGTTGCTAGCTGAGCAAAACCACCAAATCTTTCTCACTGGCGTTGACGCTTTAGGGTGGCAGGACGTGTGCGACCAGTTTGGGGGTGAAATGTTTCACGTGGAACACGGAAGCATCGTCAGAGCCCCCGTAATTACTGGCCTCGCCGAATCCGCCCCTGCTTAAAAACAATAGATCCGCCCTCTTTGGAGCCCCAACTTTAATGCTCTTCAACCTTTTAAGAGAAGATGTGTTTCGGGCCTTACTGTTTAGTACTCGCGTCACCCATCCCCCCGTGGGACCCCTGCCGCTGCGTTCTAAACAGTAAGACCCGAAACTTCAGATCCTTTCAGCAGGAAATTTTGCAACAGTTAAGCAATCTTCTCTGATGCCCAATGAAAAGAATAGAAACCTAAAAAGTAATTAGCTGATGCAAATCGCTGCTAATGGGATCTTAGGTTTCGGGTTTTACCTTTTGAGCGCAGCGGCAGGGGTCCCCACGGGGGGATGGGTGACGCGAGCACAAAAGGTAAAGCCCGGAACCCATTCTTCATCTGGAATCTTCCTATGAGCACTAAAAGTCAGATCAGAAACCTCAAGCTCTGTTTGATTCAATTAAAAGAATCCTGTGAAACAATGATTGGCGACTCGAGTACCAAAACGGGTAGCAATCCCTGGCTTCGCAGACAAAAATAGAGCATCTGAGAAGAATAAGGGGCATATACACTCAATGGTTTGGGTGTTTATGTGCTAGTTAAATCACAACGATCGTTTTTGTAGTGCAATAAAATGATTTTTAAGCAAAAAAAGCGATAAAAATGAAGAGCTAAACGGCTGAATATGGTAGAATAGAACCATATTAATAGATGACTTAAACCGCCTTACAACGATTGTCCACCTAAGTATAAAAAATGAAAATGTTTCACGTGGAACCTATTGTAAGCGCCCCTGAAGCGCTGTACACGGAGTAACGAATGACATCAGAGATGACTTACGATTCATCAAATATTAAAGTTCTAAAAGGGTTAGATGCCGTCAGGAAGCGTCCTGGTATGTATATCGGCGATACCGATGACGGTACGGGCTTGCACCATATGGTGTTTGAAGTGGTCGATAACTCAATCGATGAAGCCTTAGCTGGCCATTGTTCCTTGATTCAAGTCACCATCCATCCGGATGAGTCTGTTACCGTTAGAGATAATGGACGTGGCATCCCGGTAGATATCCATGCTGAAGAAGGGCGGTCAGCCGCAGAGGTTATTATGACCATTCTGCATGCGGGTGGTAAGTTCGATGATAACTCTTATAAGGTTTCAGGCGGCCTACATGGCGTTGGTGTTTCAGTGGTCAACGCACTATCTGAAGGTTTGCATCTAACCATTCGGCGCGAAGGTAAGATTCATTATCAAGAATATGTCCATGGTGAACCACAGGAGCCTTTAAAAGTAACAGGCGATGCCACGACCACAGGGACGGAAATATGGTTTAAGCCCAGTCGTGAAACCTTCACCAATATTGAATTCCATTACGACATTTTAGCAAGACGCTTAAGAGAGCTCTCCTTTTTGAACTCCGGCGTTAAAATCCATCTCAAAGACGAACGCACCAGCAAAAGTGATGAGTTTTGTTATGAAGGTGGTATTAAAGCTTTTGTTCAATATTTGAATAAGAATAAAACAGCGATTCATCCTTCTGTATTCTTCTTTAATAAAGAAAAGGACAATATGACGGTTGAGGTTGCTTTGCAATGGAATGATACCTACGCTGAAAATATTTATTGCTTCACTAACAATATTCCCCAGCGTGATGGGGGTACCCATTTGTCCGGCTTTCGTGGTGCAATGACGCGTACCTTGAATCAATATTTAGAGCAAGAAGGCATTTTGAAGAAATTCAAAGTGGCGACAACGGGCGATGATGCTCGTGAAGGCTTAACGGCCGTGTTGTCTGTTAAGTTACCTGATCCTAAGTTCTCATCACAGACCAAAGACAAGTTGGTTTCATCAGAAGTGAAAGCAGTGGTTGAATCGACCTTAAGTGATGCATTTAATGCTTTCTTGATGGAAAAGCCGCAAGAAGCAAAAGCCATTACCAACAAGATGATTGAAGCAGCAAGAGCAAGAGAAGCTGCGCGCAAAGCAAGAGAAATGACGCGCCGTAAAGGAGCGCTTGATATTGCTGGGTTGCCTGGTAAATTAGCCGATTGCCAAGAAAGAGATCCTGCGCTTTCAGAACTCTATCTCGTAGAGGGTGATTCTGCAGGCGGATCTGCCAAGCAGGGTAGAGATCGCCGTACTCAAGCTATCTTGCCTTTAAAAGGAAAGATCTTGAATGTCGAGAAAGCACGTTTTGATAAAATGCTATCTTCACAAGAAGTGGGAACACTGATAACAGCCTTAGGCTGTGGTATTGGTAGAGACGAATACAATCCAGACAAACTGCGTTATCACCACATTATTATCATGACCGACGCGGATGTCGACGGATCTCACATTCGCACCCTTTTGCTCACATTTTTCTATCGCCAAATGCCAGAATTGTTTGAACGCGGTCACATTTACATTGCGCAGCCACCCCTTTTTCGTGTTAAGCGTGGTAAGCAAGAAACTTATGTGAAAGATGAAGAAGCACTTCAACATTATTTAACCAGCATTGCACTAGAAGAGGCCAAATTACATGTAAACCCAGTGGCGCCGGCTATCCACGGGGTTGCCTTAGAGCAATTAGTGGCTAGATATAATAAAGCAACTACCCTGATTCAACGATTATCAAAGCGCTACCCAGGCCCGATCTTAGAGGCAATGTTAAGTATTCCTCCTTTAACTGAGAAAATGTTAAAAGATGAAAAGGCTGTTAATGAATGGCTCAAAGCCTGCCAGGAGCAATTGAGTGCTGAAAAAGCAGCTTGCAACAATACTTATCACTTAACCTGTGAAGAATCACCTGAACTGAAATGCTTTATTCCTGTGGCGCGAGTTGGTGTACATGGTGTGGAGAATACTTATCACTTTAATCCTGACTTTTTCCATTCTTCAGAATATGCCTTTTTGATCCAAGTGGGATCTGAAATTGGGCATTTATTGGAAGAGGGTGCTTATATTGAGCGCGCAGATAAGCAAATACCAGTTAAAGATTTTAAATCAGCTCTAGACTGGTTGATGACTGAAGCGAAAAAAGGTCAACAAATTTCCCGCTATAAAGGATTGGGTGAAATGAACGCCGATCAATTGTGGTCTACTACAATGGATCCTTTAACCAGACGTTTATTACAGGTGAGAATTGATGATGCAATTGCAGCCGATCAAATCTTCACAACCTTAATGGGCGATCAAGTTGAGCCTCGTCGTGAATTTATTGAAGCCAACGCGTTACACGTTGAAAACCTGGATATCTAGGCTACAGGCAGGGTTTTCATTGTATTTTCTATCCATTGTTGGGCTTTTTGTTGAATTTCTTCCGCCGAAAGGTTGGCAGGATCAATAGAGGGCCCAATTACCAGATCAATCGTTCCTGGTTTTTTCACAAAAGCATTTCTTGGCCAAAATACCCCAGCATTATGCGCAATGGGCACCACTTTATAACCGGATTCTTTGGCTAAAACAGCGCCACTACGTGAATACTTTCCTGTTTCACCAACTGCCATACGTGAACCTTCGGGAAAAATGATGACCCATCTTCCTTGTTGTAGACGCTTTTTGCCTTGTTCTAATAGCTGTTTGATAGAGCTTGATTTGCTGCGATCGATAGCAATGGGTTCTAGCATTGCCAAGCCCCAACCAAAGAAAGGGATCTGCAATAATTGTTTTTTAAGTACCCAAGTTTGGGGGGGAAGGAGCACTTGGAGAAACAGCGTTTCCCATGCCGATTGATGTTTACATAAGACAACAGCATTGTCTTTGGGGAGATCTTCTAATCCACGAACCCGGTAATCAATACCGCACGCTACTTTTACCCACCAAATCGTAAAATGTGACCATAGGGTAATAAAGTGATAACGCACTTTATAAGGTAAGGGAAATAGTAAGAATCCGATAAGACAAACAACAATTGCCGATATGGCTTGACCAATAAAAAACACGATTGAGCGCAAAATCAGCAGACATTTTCTGAACATGATAACAAAAAAGCCTAAATTCCATAGTAAGACTGCATTCTACCGCCATTGCCCATAAAAAACACGGAAAACAGCATTAAACTACCTAAAGTTATTTAACTTGCGTGTAGGTGCGCCTATATGCCTGTATGAACTTATATTTAATTGAAGTGTCTACCTATTAGATAAGTTCACTATAGCAGTCACCAATGAGGGTAAATAATGCACTTTAGCCCCGATTTTATCAAAGCCGCGAAATATGTTTTGGATAATTTCTTATCAAAGCCCTATTCCGAGGGATTTGAAAGTCAAGGCCAGTCCTATGGTCCAAAGAACGAAATTATTGATAGACCGGTTCATGGCCTAGTTCATACTTTAAGAACAACGGCGACAGCGCCAGTGTTTTTAGAGTTGCTAAAAAAGTTAAACAATAAAGCCTATGGACATATAGATGAAAAAGAACTAGAAAAAATAATGATTGCTCAATTATTCTTTGTCGCTGGAAGGCAGAGTGAAAAAAGTGATTGGGAATCCTATAAAAGATATCATGCCATTGGAGCCCAAGCTTTTGAAGAATATGCTAATAAAGAATTAGCTCACTTATTCTCTCCTAAAGATATTGAGAAATACAAAGCCATCATTGCCGATGTTGATCCCAAATTTAAACAAACCGCGGAAGCCGATCTTATACGAAAGGCACATGCTCTGGAGTTAATTAGAGCAAGAACTCCTGAGCATCTTTTTCATAAATTAGGTAAAGATGAATATGGTTATAGTGGGATTGGACGTGGACTTTTAGATACTTATAAAGATGAAAAAATTGTGGTAGATCTTCTTGATTATGAATTGAATTTATTTGAGGCCACAGGAGATATGCGTCCAGAGTTTGATATTGCGCCAAAAGGACAATATCAAATATGGACTACAGACAAAATACCTGGCACAAACGAACCCAAAACAAAGCCAAAGCCCGGTGGTAAAGCGGGTGAACGCGAAGTTGATGATAGATTAGAATTGAAAACCTACCCTGAGGACACGCCTGTTTATAAAAGAGCGGCAAAAGAAGAAAATAAAGCGAGGTTTATAGCGTGTCAGTATTCGGTTGAGGAATGTTTGAAGCAAATTGTATCGGTTAAGCCACCTTTTGGTGTGCAATTAACGATGCCAGGTTATAGCCCAAAAGCTGATGCCTCTCAAGGCAAACCGTCAGACAAGCTATCCAAACAAGAATCTTTGGAAATGAGAGCGCTTAAAGAGCAAGAAAATTTGCTTATCAAGGAGATTGGCGAATTAAAGGCCATTCCAGAAGGTGGCTTAGATGTGCTGATTGCTCAAAAAAATAATGATCTAAAAGAGATCCAAGAAAAAATTAGTAAACATAAAGCATTACAAGACAAACCGGCCGCAGTTATTAATTGGGGCGCACAAAATTATCATGTCATGGGGAAAGGCGTTCAAGGTTCGGATGGGGTTGCGCGTGATTTAGTAAAAATCCCAGGTGATGGTAACTGTCAATTTAATGCCGTATTAAATGCAGCAAAACAGGCAGGGTTTTTGCCACATAATATCAGAAACCATTTTGAATTAAGACAAGAAGTGATAAGAGCAATGGAGGAAGATTATCAGAAAAAATTAAAGGATTTTCAAGAAGGGGATGGTTTAGACGGAACAGAAAAACATCGCAATTTTATTCATGCCCGGGGTTGGTTTGGAGTTGATGGCATCTATGCCCAAAATATTCGCGCCTACAATGCGGAGTTTGGAACAAATATACAAACCATGAAAGAATATCTTGCTAAAATGAGGGAGTTAGATACGTGGGGCGGTGCATTGGAGTTGCAGTTTTTGTCAAAAGTATTACAGATAAAAATTTTTAATCATTCCACAGAACATCCGTTGCCCGTGACGATTGGAGAAGAGTTTGCAGCACGACCGATTCATCTGCAACATACCGGTAAACACTACAATATTTATGTTGCCCCAAATTCATGGGTTGCGTTACAAGAGAATGATCCCATTTTGGTGTTTGATAAACATGCGCTTAATATTAGACGTGAAAGTTACGCTAAATTATTGAAGGGACTTGAGCAAAAAGCAGAAGTTGCCCCCGTTGTCAGCGGCCATCTTTCGTATCCTAATTTTGTTCGCTTGAGTGAGGAGGTAAATAAACTAGAGCTAAAGGAGCAGGAACTTTTAGATAAACTTAGTGTGAAAGATATAAATCAAGACGCGAGAAAAGCACTAGGGATTGAATTAAATGATATTACAAATGAGTTTAAAAGACAGCATGAAAAGCTCGAGATAATCAGAAAAACATCCATGGCAGATCCCAAATTCGGTGAGTTCATCAAGCAGCGATATAATGAAATTAGTAGAAAATATGAAGATTTAATAGAAAAGCTCAAAGTAAGCGCTGACGATAAAGCGGCGAAAAAAATACTAGAACAAGCATTGCAAGAATGTGATATCGAAATCCGATTTATTTTTCGCGAATCTAAACCAAGTGATCAGCTATATGCTGAGATGGCTAAACATCAGTCTAGAAAAATAGAGGCTCAAAGGCTCCTGAAAAATGAAGAAAACTTAAAACCAGCACATTTGAAATTGCTAGACAATATCAGCGCAATTCATCTTCGGAAATTTTTAAAAGATAAATATAATCCAGGTTTGTCATTAGAAGATAATATAAAAATATTTTTCAAAGACCCCTATGTGCGCGGAATGTTATATCAGGGTGGTCCGGTTGGTGGAATTGCGGCATTAGAAGGAAAAGAACCCAAAACATGGATTGTTAATTTAGAGACAGGATATGTTAATCAAGAATTAATAGATCATTATGTGCATCAATTGAAAGAAATGGTGGAGAAAGAGAGCGAATATCCTGGCAGATATCCTTTATACAATGCAATGGGTGCTAATTTATGTGTTGGTAATGATGTGATTCGTGAACTTTCTAGTGTCTTGAACGCTAAAGATTATGGGGCTTTGTTCAGATTGTTTTCTGATGATTTCCAATATGAGAATGCAGAAAGTTTTCGAGCCGATGTTTATGATAGGCAAGGAAAAAAAGATGATGGCCCTGATTTTCATAAGCGAGGACTGGCTTGTGGGTTAACGCCATTTCAAGCGTTACAAGAAGAAAGTGCGCTAGATTTTTGGAGCCATAATCGAAATGTTCAGGGATTTGATAGATGGGAACACGAAATCTTGCCAAAATTGAAGTCAATTTTAACAGATCCTAAAACACTGAACGAACTAAAAGAAGAATATAAAGAAATGGTGCGCCTAAGCGATAGACTTGGCGCAAGGATGAATCAATTTTTATTAACAAAAGAGGATCTCGATAAATACGCTTGGATATCTGGTCGTTATGGATATAAAGTAACTTCAGTAAAGCAAAAAGGTCAAGGCGCCGAGCCAACAGATCGGATGAGTGAAGTGTTGGATTTTTATAAAAGATCGCCCGATGCTTTTGTTTTGGAAAATAAAAAAGAAAGAGACAGACATTTTCCAATAGGTCAAAGAGGGCGGCCTCCTGCTCAAGATAGAAAGCAAGTTTATATTGATGATCACTTGGGATTAGAAGATGATGAACGCCATTTGGCGCAGATGCAAGCCAGATTATATCTACATCCGGATTTATTTGAACCAGGCAGAATGCAAGTACAAACTTACTATGCCAGCCCGAAAAATCCTAAGATTATACAGGAATATAATCAAAAAGTTCGCCAATTTTCGCAACGTTTGGGTGGACTTATTTTAAAAGCCAAAGCAGAAGGACATTTGCAAGACCCTAAAGTTCCTCAAGATCTCACACAAACCTTTATTGCATATCGTTCCTTTAAAAATGCATCACCAACAAAACATGAAGAAGCCCTCAAAAAACTAAAAGAATTAATCGATATGGGAGAGTTGGTGATCCCGAAAGAGAGTCACGGCTCACCAATATTCAAAGAAATCCTTCAATTAGTTACTACGACTAAAGATAAAACGCAATTGGGGATGATTATCAATGATGTCCTCAATAAGGGCGCTAAAAATCCTAAAGAGAAAAAGGAAAAATTATCTGAATGTTTCTACACAGCCATTAGTAATGGAGATGTGGCCACATTTGAAGCACTCATCAATTTTTATGGCAGTCCCTTGTACAATTTTAAAGAACAGCCCATTGATTTTAATGTCTTAAGTGATGGCAAATCAGTTGCTACCAGTGCGATGGTTTTAGCTGCTAAAGGCAACCATGCTGACATGATAAAACGTCTTATTGAGATAAGAAAGACACATTCCTGGAGCGCGCAAGCGATAAAACTTTTGACTTGGAGTTCTTCGCCAGCTACAAGTGTAAGCAGAACAGCTGCCGATGAAACTCAAAACCAACCGCTTCATTATTTAGCACATCACGGCAATATCGAGGCCTTTAAAATATTTGCTGAGTCGATGGTTAAGTCTTGGAATCTTAAATCGCTACTATGGTATCAAGGAACAACCACCAATATGAACCAAAATTCTCCATTACATATATTAGCATTCAACGAACCAGGGGTGGGTGATCAGCGAACTGCCATTTTAAACTATCTGCTTAAAGAAAATCCTACCGTATTTAACACCTTATTTGGTGATGGACACATAATAACACCAAACAACAAAGGTCTATCACCTTTAATGATGGCGGCCTTAACCCAAAACGTAGCAGCAATTCATTTGTTTGCTGATAAAATTAAACTCAGCCACAATCAAAGAGCACTTTATCTTTGGTTAGCCGTTGATCCTGGGAATAGGTTGCCGGTGATTTTGAAAGATATGGCAAGTTATGGCAATGTCCCTGGTTTTGTACAAAATGAATGGAAGATCCCAGAAGAGTTACGTAAAGATGAAAAAATAATGGTGTTACAAGATAGTGAAAAGCCACTTACTTTGTCTGAATTAGAATCAGTTTTAATTGTTACTCTAAAACAAGAGCCCATTAATATGGAAGCAATTAAAGCAAGCTACGATGAATTTGCTGCTGCTGCGGGAGAGAGCGCTGGTGCTATTTTGGTCGATAAATTAAAATCACAATTTTCTGGAGAAAATGACCCAAAATCCTTGGAAAAGCTTGCGAAATTAGTGCAAGAAAAGAGAATCCCCCAAAATGTTGTAAAAACGACGGAAGACACCGCGCTCATTACAGCCGCTAAGAGCGGGAAGATAGACGCTGTCATTCAATTATGTAATGAGAAAGATGCTTTAAAAATTCAACGAACGACTAAAGATAAAATTGGTAATACCGCCTTACATTATTTGGTTAAGCAAGATGGTAGTGATAAAGCGATTATTGCACTATTAAGCCCTACGACCTGGACTACCGATCCGACAAGAGTCAAAGATAATGACGGTAATAACCCACTTCATTTATTAGCGCAACTTGGAAAGGATACTACTTTAAAAGCAATTGATGACATTTTTAAAACCCCCGGTAAATTCTGGGGAGAATATGCTGGGGTTTATTCTAAATTCGGCTACCAAAGCACCCCCAGCGTAATAACAGGTACTGTTGTAGGAGCAATTATTGAGGCAGATCAGCTGCATCCTGCTGTTGAAGCAAAAAATAAAGCAGGTCTGACGCCGATAATGATTGCTGTACTTAACCATCCCAACAATAAAGAACTGATCAACTATTTATGCAAAGCAATGGCACTTAATCCAAGTGATCAGCATTTATATATTGATCTCTGTGATGCGATTATTACTAAAAATCAAGATAAGATTCAATCAGAATTAAAAAAGATAGAAAAAGTGAAAGGTTGGAACGCTAGTGCTCCTGATGCACAAATCCTTGAGATTATGAAACCCAAAGAAATTGCGAAACCCGTACATCTACAAGAAGAATTAAAGTTATAGAAAATAACCGGAAGTTTTCTTTTCTTTTGAATCAAGGGGGTTAGCTGTTTGCTCTTTCAACTGTTCAAAAGCCCGTCTTTCGAAACTTTTGTAATTAACCAGCAAACAAATTTGTCTAAACATTTCGGCTGGGAATGAAGAGCTGGTTTGCGTCATAGCGCATCCACTGTCATCCCGTCCCAATAAAAAACTCACTTTTGCTTGGACAGAAAGTTCTTTAGACTTTAACTTCAGTGCATTATCTTTTTGTGCAAGTAATGCCATCAATTGAGGGTAAGCACTTAGCTGATTAGCGGCAGTAAGAGCTGTTTGCTTATCGGAATTTTCGATTGTATAGTCTGCGCCATGAGCAAGTAAAATGATGAGGGTTTCAATAGGTGCGCCAAACTTAGCAGCAATATGTAATGTGGTATTACCAAAAATACATTGTGCATCTACCGCTGAGCCCAATTGAAGTAATAACCCCACTAATTGTGGGCAATGGATTGAATAGTGAAGGGGAAGCATTCTCCGGTTATCTAAAGCCAAATGATTAGCTTTTCGCTCAAGGAGCAGACTAGCCAATTCAAAAGAATTGGAAGCCGCGGCCGCATGCAAAGCTGTTCCAAGGTTTCTATCAGTCAAATTAACGGCCGCTCCGCTATCAAGCAGTATCTGGGCCAAACCAAAATTGCATTGCATGGCTGATTTGATGAGAGGAGTTTCCCCATTCTCAGGATCATGGCAGTTCACATCAGGTTTTTGTTCAAGCAGCATGGTTACATATAACAAAAGTGCTTTATGGTTAAAATCAAGGTTTTCTCTGGTTAAGCCTATTTGACTACATTTTTGTAATAATGCTTCAGCTGTCGCTTCATCAAGCTCAGGCAGTTTATCCCCGCAAGCATCCAGCAGTTTTTTATTGATCTCAGGATTCAACATATGTAAATGACCATGATTTTAAAGAACGAATATTTTAAATCATCAAGTCACAAAAAGCAATTTAGTTAGCTACGTATGTATTGGGGCAATTACACTTTATTGATGAAAGAATCATTTACCTGGTAATTTTCAGCAAAAACAATGAATTATTTTGCGCTACCGTAATAAGGCTGTTAACATGGGCTAGCTTATAGACTAAATTGTGTCATGGATTAACCTGCAAAAGGTAAGCATATAAATGAATTAAAGTTAAAATGATGAGGTTAGAGATGAATTTTGGTCCACAAGAGAGTAACAGTGAAGATAGCAGCAGCAGTGACTCAGAACGTGGTATTACACCCAGTCCAGGTTTTGCGAGTCTAGAAGAGTTACTGGAATTATTAGGTGATATAGGTGAGCAATTTGTTAATACAGCTGTTGTACTGCAACCTGCTCCTGCAGCGTTAAACTTATATGGTGGGTTACCCGTTCCCAACTTTGCTGCGGATGAACCCATCGCTAATGAAGACGATCCCATGTCTATGTCCCCATCAACAGATTTTAATGATGATGACGACGAAGAGCTGGAAAATCTTTCTTCAGCAGGAAACACGCCTAAAAAAGAGGGAAAGAGATACAGAACGCCTGCTCCGTCACCTGTAAAAAGTCCGACCAAAACCAAGCGACCAAATTTTAATCCTGATTAAATCAGTTGATTAGGGTTTTGGCGAAGCTAAAGAGCGAGTCATAAACCCTAACGTCTTTTAGCAAATCGTTATTTTTCTCAAGCGTTCTTACGCCCTTGCCGGTTCGCACTAAAATTGGGGTTGCGCTAACGGCATTCGCCGCCTGCAAATCACGCAGCGAGTCTCCCACAAATGGGACATTTTCCAGAGATACTTGATAATGCGTTGCTATTTGATGAAGCAAACCAGGCTTAGGTTTTCGACAATTGCAATCATCATTGGGGCCATGTGGACAATAAAAAACGCTATCGATTTTGCCGCCAACGGCTTTTACGGCCTCATGCATTTTCTGATCAATGAGATTCAGTGTTTCAAGTGAGTAGTAACCACGTGCCAACCCAGATTGATTAGAGGCAACGCTAATGGTAAATCCGGCTTTATTTAAAAGCGCAATTGCCTCTAGACTATTGGGGATTGGGATCCATTCTTGGGGTGACTTGATGTAATCATCAGAGTCTTCATTAATCACCCCATCTCTATCCAGAATAATCAGTCTTGTCATAAGGCAAGTTTGGAAATATCAGCGATTTGCATAAACAACGCATGCAATTGGCCAAGCAAATTGATCCGATTCTTTTTTAAAGCTTCATCATCTGTCATAACCATCACTTTATCAAAAAAGGTATCAACGGGCTTTTGTAACTGGGCAAGCAATACCAGCGCTTCTTGGTATTTACCCTGTTGAATGAGCGGAGTCGTTTGATTTTTTAGTTTATCGATGTTCGCTGCTAATTCAGCTTCTGCTTCTTCTTTGAAAAGGGAAGATTTCACTTCAGGCATGCGCTGTATGTTAAAGATAATACCACTTTTTTGCAGAATATTTCGCACCCGCTTGTTTGCTGCAGCCAGATTTTGTGCTTCAGGTAGCGTTTGGAAATGGCTAACGGCTAAGACACGACGGCTTGCATCATAAGGCTGGGCAGGATGATTTGCCAAAACCGCTTCTAAGGTTTGTATACTGACGCCTTGTTCTTGATACCATGATTTAAAGCGTTCAAAACAAAACGTCACAATTTGAGGGATCATATCGGCATCAATTAAATTACCATAGCCATGTCTAGCAAGTTGGCACAGCTCTTCTAAATCAAGCGGTAATTGATATTCTATTAAAATTCGCAAAATGGCGAGGGCGCTGCGTCGCAAACCAAAAGGATCTTTGTCGCCAGTGGGGATTTGCCCAATGCCAAAAATACCAATTAAAGTATCTAAGCGATCAGCTAAAGCAACGCAGATCCCGGTTTGTGTTTTAGGCAAGCTATCTTTGGCAAAACGGGGTAAATAGCTTTCTCTAATGGCATGCGCTACTTCAGGTGGTTCGCCATCATGTAGTGCGTAATAACTCCCCATAATGCCTTGGAGCTCTGGAAATTCAAAGACCATTTCGGTAAGCAGATCGGCTTTGCATAATTTGCCTGCTCGTTCACTGAAATGACTTGGTGCGCCGATTTGCTTGGCAATCAGATTGGCTAATTTCGAAATACGTAAGCTTTTATCGTATAAAGTGCCTAATTTCTTTTGAAAGATCATATTTTGCAGCCGTTCTAAACGTGCATTCAGCGGCGTTTTTCTATCTTGATCATAGAAAAATTTGGCATCTGAAAGACGCGCATGCATAACGCGCTCATTACCTTGAATGATATTGTCTGGCGCAGTGGCTTGTGTATTGCTGATTAATATAAAAGTCGGTAATAATTTTCCAGCATTATCATTGATGGCAAAACACTTTTGATGATTTTGCATTGAAGAGATAAGTGCTTCCTGGGGAACTTCTAAAAAAGCTTTTGCAAAATGGGCATATAAGGGAACAGGCCATTCAACTAATCCCGTCACTTGATCAAGAAGTTCATCTTCAATAATGGCTTGCCCATTATTTTTTCGGGCAAGATCATGAATTGATTCTAATATAATGTTTTGACGTTCATTTTGATCAGCAATTACTTTCACTTCTTTGAGAGCAGTTAAATAATTATCTGCATGTGACAAGGGAAGAGGATTTGGAAAATGAAATCGATGCCCATAAGTGACATTGCTGGCAGTGAGTTCAAATACGGTGATGGGAATCGCATTGCTTCCATGCATTGCTAAAACCCAGTGAATAGGCCTTAAAAATTCAGTTAGGCTTGCTCCCCAGCGCATTCGTTTCATGGCAGGGAGTCGATTAAGTGCCTGTTCAATAATAGGGTTAAGTATTTCAACCAGATTTTTGCCAGGCTCTTCATATTCAAACATGAGCCAGGAACCTTGAGGGGATTCATTCACTTTTAAAGCAGTGATATCTACCCCACAACCTCGAGCAAAACCAAGCGCAGCTTGAGTTGGATTTCCTTTAGCATCATAGGCGCTTGCTAAGGTTGGTCCTCGCTTTTGCATTTGACGCGCAGCTTGCGAACTTGGGACATCAAAAATTCTCACAGCAATCCGTCTTGGCGTCACAAAGTGTTCAACTTTTCCAAAGGTCAATCCGCATTCTGTAAATGATGTAGTAATGATATCAGCAAAGGTATAGGATAATTTGTCTAAATTTTTAGGTGGCAATTCTTCGGTGCCAATTTCTATTAATAAAGTATCTGCCTGGGCCATAATATGCTCTTATTCTTTTGCTAAAAGGGGAAACCCAAGCTTTTCTCGGGCTAAAAAGAAAATTTGTGCCACATCTCTTGCCAATGTACGAACACGCAAGATATAGCGTTGTCTTTCGGTGACGGCAATCGCACTTCTAGCATCGAGTAAGTTAAAAGTATGCGATGCTTTAAGTACCATTTCATAAGCCGGAAGCGCCAGATTGGCTGCCAATAATTGCTGGCATTCTTTTTCATAATCATCAAAATGGGTAAATAACATCTGGGTATTGGCAAGCTCAAAATTATAGGTCGACATTTCTACTTCGTTTTGATGAAACACATCGCCGTAGGTGATATCACCTTGCGGCGTTCTTGCCCACAATAAATCAAACATGCTCTTTTTGTTTTGAATATGCATGCCTAAACGCTCTAAACCATAGGCTAATTCACCAGTAACAGGTTTACATTCCAGGCCACCTGCTTGCTGAAAATAGGTAAATTGAGTAGCCTCCATCCCGTTTAACCAAACCTCCCAACCCAAGCCCCAAGCACCAAGGGTGGGTGATTCCCAATTGTCTTCAACAAATCGAATGTCATTGTCTAAAGGGTTAATACCAATGGCGCGTAATGAGTCTAAATACAATTCCTGAATATTCATCGGCGAGGGTTTGAGCACCACTTGGTATTGATGAAAAAGCTGCGTCCGATTGGGGTTGTCGCCATAGCGTCCATCGGTTGGGCGCCTGGAAGGTTGCACATGGGCGGCATACCAAGGTTCAGGTCCAATCGCTCTTAAAAAAGAGGCAGGATGAAACGTCCCAGCACCGACTTCCATATCCAGGGGTTGCAGAATGACACATCCTTGCTTAGCCCAAAATTGATGGAGGGCTTGGATGATTTCTGAAAACGTATAGGGTTTTGTTATCTCGTTAGCCATTAATCGCTGCACTTCCCATATTGCGGTCCGGTTGGGCTATTAGTATACACTGGGGTCTTTGGGACAGAAACAATCAATGCATATTCGTTTTAAAGAGTGTTTTGCGACCTATTTGGGGATAAGCCTTATCAGAAAAAGTGAATATACACCTAATTGTGAAATAAAAGTATTAATATACAGAGGGTTAGCCAAAACCTTTAAAGGTTTGCAATACATTAAAGATTTGCTATAATAATGATAGGCTTTAATAGAATTATGGTGTTTTATGAAAATGGTTAGTTCTGAAAATATTCGAAAGGAGATTACCGATATTGCAAATGAAGTAAGGTTCCAAAAAGAAAACTATATCCTTACTAAAAATAATAAACCCTTTGTAGGGATTGTCCCGTTGGAGGTGCTTCAGTTATTAACCGATATCCTTAAGGCATCTGCAAAGAGCACAGAAATAGCTAACATATTAAAAAATTATATGATTACGATAACTGAAGAAGACAGAGAGATGCTAGAGGATTTGCTTAAGAACCCCAAACCAATGAATGAAAATCTAAAGAAAGCTGCGCTAAGCGCAAAATCAAAGATCAGAAATCTATCAGAGTAAAAAATTGTTTAAAACAGGTTGATAACCTCTAATAATATCTGTACGATATTCAAATATCTCCCAAAAAGATGTTGTATCAGATAATGCTAATCTTAGAAATTCTAGATAAAAATAGTCATGATAGAAAATCGTTTGATTGTGGGAATCTAGAATTAAATAAGTACATTAAAGAATATGCAAGGCAAGATATTGATAACGGAATAACACAGGTATACGTTCTTACTGAAGAAGAAGATGTAGAGGCTCTTAAGAAAATATATGGATATTTTACTTTAAATGCCTTTTTATTGCTAACAACAGAGATATCAAGCCATACAAAAAAAATTCCAGCAAAATATCAAAACATACCTGCAATTCTGATCGGTAGATTAGCAAAAGATTTGCATCAAACTTTGTTAAAAGGTTCCGAAATCTTACACACAGCGTTGTGGAAAGCCAAAGCGATATCAAGAGAACTTGGAGCGGCCTATGTAGTTGTTCATGCAATAGATAGTACAGCTGCCAAATTTTATCAAAAAAATGGCTTTGTAAAAATACCATCTAAAGAAAATTCTTATATTTTTCCATTGAATTCAGTTAATTAGAGCTATTTTATCTAAACCTTATTATTTGCACTTATGGATGAGCTATTAGACTACTTTAGGTTAGATCTATCTTTTATTTTTAGAGCTCATATCATTTATAGTACTATTAATAAAAAAGGAGAACTTGATGCTGGTAATGCAGTTTTTACAAACCACAAAAGAGCTCCAATCTCTTTGTGCGAGTAAGCTCATTTCTGAGCAAGATAAAGCAATCCTTGGAAGATTCATTGGCCAAGAAGTCAACGACGCTAATTTTTTTTGCCGTAATCAAGCCCTGGAAAAATTAAATTCACAGTTGGCTAAAAAAGTTGTTGATGCTCCGATGATGGAGAAAATCTGTGCAAATGATTTAGGGCTAACACGCATTCCCCAAAACTTGTTAGAGGTTTTATTACGCAATCAAGTAGTAATTAAAACTATAAATCTGAGTAATAACTCCTTAAGATTTCTTCCCATCGAGATTTTAACGCTTCCCTCTTTAGAATCAATTGATTTGCGGTTAAATTATTTTACACCCAAAGAGTGTGAAAAATTGCAAAAGGTCAAAACAGTTCAGTTCTTACTCGACCCGCAACAAATGCAATATGAAACTTTTGAAGAAATTGCACTCCAAGACGATGAACCTGCTCCGGTCTTATTGTCAGGGGGCCCTGCTGTAAAAGCCTCGGTCCCCGTCGTGCGTTCAGTACCACCAGCATCAAGTCAAAAAGACAAAAGAAGCGGAGAATGTTTTTTGATGTAAGCAGAACAAATTCTTGTTCTGCTTAAGTGGATATTTTATTTACTTTTTGTGCTTTAGATTTCTGGTGGATGAGAAGATCGGCAGGTCATGACATGTGGGCGAGGAACTTTATAGCATGTCCCTGAAACGGTTTTACCGCTTGAGCCTGCAAAAGTGCAACTCGCTCCTTTAGCTTTACCATTACAAGCATCTACGGTTTTTTTAGCAGGAACAGCCTGGCAAGCAAGCTCGCCGTTACCATTAGCACCATGATCGCAAGATGAGATAAATCTGACACTTTTTCTACCCATATACCAGCAGTCATCACCCTTGGCTTTACCATTACAAGCAGCAATAAATTTATCTAATGTCGAAGTAGGATCTTGATTATCGGGCCCACGTTGGTCAGCGTATGAACTGAAGGATAAAATTGCAACAAAGAGAGTTATCAAAATACGTAATTTCATGATTTGTGCCCCTATCAAATGACCGTATATGTGAATGAATGATTGTAACAGAAGTTATCCTTTTAATAGTTACCTGATATATTGTAGTTAGTTGCAACGCAATTGAAAAAGGATTTTCAGTGCAATGAGCTTTACAATGGTTACCAAAAGGAGACTCTTAGCCTCTCTCATTGCAGTAGTATTGTTACTTGTTAGTGCCTGGGCACTTTATTTCGTTCACACTAAAAGCACCCTTGAGAAAAAGCCCTTATATTGGATTGATCCCATGGAGCCCGATGTGCATTATCCAGGGCCTGGAAAATCTCATATGGGTATGGATGTTATTCCTGTCTATGATGGGCAAAATAAGCAAGACCCAAATACAATAACGATTTCGCCAACAATAGTGAAAAATTTAGGGGTGCATACAGCATTAGTTGTAAAAGGAAATCTAAATCGAACGATAGAAACAGTTGGGTTTGTAGAGCCAAATGAAAAATATATTAGCAATATTCATGCCTATGCGGAAGGCTGGATAAGTAATCTTGCGGTGAAAGAAGAAGGTGACACGGTTAGACAAGGGCAACTTCTATTGCAATTGTATTCGCCCGTAATCATCAAAGCTCAACAAGAGTATCTCAGTGCACTTGATAGTAAAGATAATACAAGCATAGAAACCTCATATAACACCTTGCGTTCGTTTAACATTCCAGAAACGCTGATAGATGAAGTAAAACAAAAGCATACAATCGATAAATTTATTAATATTTTTTCGCCACAAAACGGTATTGTAACTGAATTGAAAGTTCAAGAAGGGGCTTTTGTTACTCCCGAAAATGAAATAATGTCTCTGGCCTCTCTTTCTCTTATTTGTGTCATGGCGCACCTATTTGAGCCACAGGCTTCATCGGTATATGTTGGTGAGCATGTGCAAGCAACGTTATCGCCCTTTCCAGGTAAAATATTCAAAGGAACAGTTGAATATATTTATCCGGAAATTGATCCCATAACGCGAAGCTTAAGGGTCAGATTTGTCTTTGATAATCAAGATAAACTGCTTAAGCCTAATATGATTGCGAAAGTCACTTTATTGGATGTTCCTAAAACAGATATCCTCATTATTCCCATTGAAGCTTTAATCCGAACCAGTCATGGCAATCGCGTCATTGTTGCAAAAGCAGAAAATCGTTTTGAAGCGCGTAATGTAACGACTGGCATGGAATCAGGTGAGGATGTGGAAGTGCTTAATGGTTTGAAAGAAGGTGAAAAAGTGGTTACTTCGGGACAATTTTTAATTGACTCACAAATAAGTTTACAAGAACCACAAGAGGATAATTAATGATAGCAACGATTATTCGATGGTCCATTCAAAATCGAATTTTAGTATTAATATTCACTTTGTTGCTACTATTTTGTGGCTTATATGCCATTAAAAATATGGCCGTTGATGCTATTCCTGATTCTATCAGATGTGCAAGTCATTATTCGAACCACCTATCCAGGCCAAGCACCTCAAGTGGTAGAAGATCAAGTGACTTTCCCGTTGACCACAGCCATGCTCGCCGTTCCTGGCGCTCAGACTGTCCGAGGAGAATCCAGCTTTGGGGATTCTTTTGTTTATATCATTTTTAAAGATGGAACCGATATTTATTGGGCGCGCTCAAGAGTTCTGGAATATTTAAGTGAGGTTGCCAGTCGATTGCCTCCTGGCGCTCACCCTGCGTTGGGACCAGATGCCACAGGCGTGGGCTGGGTTTATGAATATGCGCTTATTGATCGTACTGGTCAGCATGATTTAGCGCAACTTCGAAGTATTCAAGATTGGTTTCTCAAATATGAATTACAAAAAATCCCAGGTGTGGCAGAAGTCGCTACCGTCGGCGGTATGGTGCGTCAATATCAAATAACGCTCGATCCCAATCGTATGCGAGCCTTAGGGGTTACTTTAGAGCAGGTTAAACAGGCTGTGCAAAAAGGGAACCAAGAGGTCGGGGGAGCTGCTTTAGAGATGGCTGAAGCAGAATATATGATCCAGGCCAATAGCTATTTACGCTCAATTCAAGATATTGAAAATGTATCTATTAGTGTGAATAAAAATGGTATCCCCATTTTACTAAAAGAAGTTGCAAATGTGCAGCTGGGGCCGCAAATGCGTCGTGGTATAGCCGATCTTAATGGTGAAGGTGAGGTGGTTGGGGGTATTATTGTCATGCGTTTTGGTCAGAACGCAATGAAGACAATTAATGATGTTAAAGAAAAAATAAACCAACTTAAATCAAGTTTACCAAAGGGCGTGGAAATTATTCCAACCTATGATCGTTCAGACTTAATCCAACGATCGGTTAATACGTTAAAGCACAAATTAATAGAAGAGTTTATTGTTGTGTCTCTGATTTGTATGCTTTTTCTTTTTCATTTACGCTCATCATTGATCATTATCATCAGCTTGCCTATCAGTATATTGATTGCTCTGAGTGCCATGTATTTTCAGGGTATCAATGCCAATATTATGTCTTTAGGGGGCATTGCTATTGCGATTGGCGTGATGGTTGATGCCGCTATAGTCATGATAGAAAATGCGCATAAACATATTGAACATGCTGTCCTAACTAAAGAAAATCGTTGGCAAATTATTCAGGAAGCGGCAATTGAAGTCGGGCCTGCTTTGTTTTTTTCATTATTAATTGTCATGATTAGCTTTTTGCCAATTTTTACCTTGCAAGGTCAAGAAGGTCGATTATTCATTCCGCTTGCCTATACTAAAACCTATGCGATGGCTGCAGCTGCTCTTATCTCTATTACGTTGGTTCCTGTTCTCATGGGTTATTTAATTCGAGGAAAGATTAAACCAGAACAATCTAATCCACTAAACAAATTCCTATCTGGATGTTATCACCCCCTATTGCAAGGGGTGTTAAAAAAACCAAAAACAATAGTCGTATTTGCGCTGATATTTATGATTATTGGTTTTTTGCCCTTATTTTATTTGGGCGCAGAATTTATGCCTGAAATGGATGAAGGCGATTTTCTGTATATGCCCACTACTTTTCCTGGCATCTCTGTTGGTGAGGCCCAACACCTATTGCAACTTACAGACAAATTAATCATGACGCTGCCTGAGGTCAAAACGGCATTTGGAAAGATAGGTCGTGCGGAAACTGCAACGGATCCTGCTCCTTTGTCGATGATAGAAACTATTATTCAATTTAAGCCCCATCATGAATGGCGCCCTGGCATGACGTTTGACAAATTAAGAGCGGAGTTGGATGAGCATGTCAAACTGCCTGGGTTATCCAATGCCTGGTTAATGCCTATTAGTGCTCGGATTGATATGCTAGCAACAGGAGTCAAAACCCCAATTGGAGTGAAAATCGCAGGTCCTGATTTAAAGACCATACAAACACTAGGTAAGCAAATTGAGCTCATTCTCAAGAAGCTTCCTGGAACAGTTTCGGCTTTTGCAGAACGTGTTGCCAGTGGGCGTTATATTAACATCAATATTGACCGTATTCAGGCCGCGCGTTATGGCCTAACAATTGAACAAGTACAGGACATTATCCAAATGGCAATTGGCGGTAGGGATATTACTCAGATGATCCAAGCAAGAGAACGCTATCCGGTAAATTTACGTTACCCCCGTGAATTACGCGATTCCTTAGAAGAATTACGGTTACTTCCTATTGTCACACAATCTGGCGCTATTATTCCACTTAGCGAAGTTGCATCAATTGAAATTAGCGAAGGGCCAGATACTATTAAAAGTGAAAATGCCAGATTAAATGGTTGGATATATGTTGATATAGCAGGCAGAGATTTAAATTCATATGTCAATGAGGCAAAGGAAAAGGTGAATCAACAGGTAAAATTACCTGAAGGTTATTCCATCGCTTGGTCAGGACAATATGAATATTTAGAAAGAGCTAAAGAACGCTTAAGTATTGTTGCTCCTTTTACTTTGGGGATCATCGTGTTATTACTTTTTTTAAATTTTCATCGCATTTCTGAAGTATTATTGATCCTAACGGCAGTCCCCTTTGCATTAGTTGGTGGGATATTATTGCTTTATTTTCTCGGATTTCATTTATCTGTGGCCTCCGGTGTGGGATTTATAGCACTTGCTGGTGTTGCTGTTGAGATTATGGTTGTTAAACTTGTTTATCTTAATCAAGCGCTTTTAAGGCAACAAGCAAAAGCTGCACAACAGCATCGTGCCTTTACTATTGAAGATATTCAAAAAGCAATTATTGAAGGGGCACTGTTGCGATTAAGGCCTATCATGATGACTGCATTGGCTATTATAGGTGGGTTGTTACCAATTATGATGGTGGATGGTGCAGGCTCTGAAATCATGCGACGAATTGCTGCGCCTATGATAGGAGGAATAATAACCGCCACCCTCCTGGCATTAATTGTTCTACCTGCACTGTATTTGCTGTGGAAAAAACGTACTTTAAATATGACCAATCACTAATTACTAATCACAAAAATAATATGACCCATAACGAACTACTTAAAAAAACAATATAAAAGACTTACTTTGATCAAAATGTTGTGACATTATTTTAGGTAGCATTCTAAAAAAGGCGCGAGGCTGTGTATTATGCGTAATAATAAAATGCAATTTAGAAAATCTGTTGTTTTATTTCTTTGCTCGACATTTGCCACAACTTATGCAAACCAGCAGGTAGGACAAACGGTTTTAAATCCAGCCGATCCAACGTCGACATGTTGCCAGGCAAATCCACCCAATTATATCACCATCCCGCAATTCGTTGAGCCGTTGCCTATCCCTTCCCAGGCTACGGGTGATAATCTCACGATGACAGCACAAGAATTTCAACAGCAAATACTGCCCGCAAGTTTTTATGCACAATTACCTAATTCTGTACCCTATTGCAGTAATGGGGCACCAACGCCTGCGGATTGCACCATTGCAGGTGGTGGTCCACCAAACCCTGTGGTTGCCAATAATATTCCCATTCTTGTGCATGGAAAGCTTGAATGCCCAAGTGGTAGCACCGAAATTGCGAGAATTAACCCGCAAAAAGGAACTTTTGTTTGGGGTTATTCGATTAAGGATAACAAGTCAAATGTAACGTACGGCCCTTCTGTTCCTGCACCTACGATTGTTGCTCAGCGCGGTATTCCAACCCAAGTCCAATTGGTTAACAATCTTGTACCCTATCCAGGTTTACCAGGTCCATTACTC
The DNA here is from genome assembly GCA_963829835.1 of uncultured Pseudomonadota bacterium. GTDB lineage: Bacteria > Pseudomonadota > Gammaproteobacteria > Berkiellales > Berkiellaceae > Berkiella. The sequence goes on along the minus strand of CAWHKC010000004.1, from coordinate 946,973 downwards.
CAAAAATTTCTAACCGTGGATCAGAGTTTTATGTGGGCGAATCCTTTGAATACGCCTATGACAATAAATGGAACAGATCAACTTACCTACCTACCATGCGGAAACCCAGCTTTTTATGCGGGTCCACAACCAATGATTGTGCATTTGCATGGCAATGAAATCCCTTCAGCTTATGATGGCGGACCATTAGACTGGTTTACGCCCCATGAACAACAAAAGGGCGCTGGTTTTGTCACCACGAAATTTAACTATATCAACACGCAACCTGCTACCACAATGTGGTTTCATGATCACACTTTAGGTGAAACACGTTTAAACGTTTATGCAGGTTTAGCTGGTTTGTATTTCCTTAGAGGTACACCTGAATCTCAAGTTTCACCCGCTCTACCTCAAGGGCCTTATGAGATTGGATTATCTATACAAGATCGTTTATTTGACACCTATGGTCAAATATTTTTCCCTGATGGAAATCCACTTGCTGCCAACGTAGCAACAGGCGCTTCTGGGTTAAATGGCGATCCTGGCAATCCTGGTATTCACCCCTATGCCATTCCAGAGTTCTTTGGCGATATTATTACAGTTAACGGAAAGGCATGGCCTTATCTTAATGTAGAACCTAGGCGTTATCGTTTTCGAATATTAGATGCAAGTAATGCCAGAATGTATTCCTTGCAGCTACAAGATGAGAAAGGTTTATTGCCAGAAAATGGCGGCAAAGTACCAGCCATTTGGCAAATTGGTTCAGATGGCGGTTTATTCGATAATCCGGTGAACATTAATTCATTTGTTCCTTATACATTTAGCCCTGCCAATACACCTTGCGCTGGCAACACGGTCGCCAGTTGCGGCGCCTCGGCGATATTCAGTGCTCCGCGATTGTTTCTAGCTTCTGCAGAGCGAGCGGATATTATTATCGATTTTTCTGGTTATGAGGGAAAAACCTTAACGCTGGTTAATGATTCTCCTGCTCCATTCCCAGGCAATGGCGCTGTCTCTACGAATCCGGCTCTTTTTGAAGGGAATATCATGCAATTTAGAGTCGCACGTCAATGCGCTTCAAGAGATAATAGCTACGATCCAGCGTCTGGAAAACCTTTGCGCTCAGAGCAAAATAAAACAGTGCGCTTGGCAACACTAGATGGCAAAGTGGCACCTGGTGTAAAAATCGATAAAGTGCGAAGCTTCACTCTTATCGAAGAAGAGTATCCAACCCCTGGATCAGGCGCTGCAGCTGGCAGTGGTTCGGGTGGTCCTGTCAAAGTAATGATTAATAACACTATGTTTGATGGTAAAAACATCTACAACGGTACTCCCGCCTCTGGTTCTGTTTCTTATGTGAATGGTGCGCTTAACGTAACAGAAATACCTCAGGTCGGCTCAACTGAAATTTGGGAGTTCGTTAACATGACTCCCGATGCGCACCCAATTCATATACACCTCATACAATTTCAGGTGCTCAATAGGCAAGTATATAATGTAGGGTACTTAGTGCCTGACTACACTCCTTTCACACCTGAGTATTATCGTTATCTCTATGAACAACAATGGCCAACGCCACCTGCCAAAGGTGTTCCTTCTGGGATTGTAGGAACAGTTTATGGAGGGGGATCACCACTTGATTACTTTGGTACGCATTTAGGTGATTACCTAGGGACCCCGAAAATAGGTGGCAACCCAAATGTGAATGCTTATCTTCTAGGCGATCCGTTCCCTGCGGATCCTAATGAACAGTATGAAAAAGATGTAATCAAGATGTTCCCAAGTACAGTAACCCGTCTTATTGTGCGCTGGGCTCCTCAAGAAACACCAGTCTCAGGAGCCTCTGCGGGTCAAAATCTATTTAGCTTTGATCCCACTGCGCAAATTGGCACAACTGACAAGTTTGGTTATCCAGGCGGACCAGGTTATGTGTTTCACTGCCATATTACGGATCATGAAGACAACGATATGATGCGGCCTATAGAAATAGGTAATAAACCGCAGCCTTAAGCTAAAACACTTAAGTCATCCTTAAAACTTTCCTGCTAGTTTGCAGGAAGGTTTTTTTTTGATAGGCTGAAGTTAGACCAATTTCCTCTAATTTAATATAGACGTGTTTAAGGATTATTGTCAGGATGAAAAGGCTAGGGATTGCCGTAACATTATTAATGATAGCCTTTTCGACAGCAGCCAATGCACTATCAAACTGGTTAGTAGGCATAGAAGGTGCTTATAGTCAGCGCAAAGCAATTCTTGATATCACCATCTTCCACCCTGATCTTGATGCCCCCCCCACTATTACTTCAAATGAGATGAAAGGCAATGGGTTGCTATGGGGATTACTCGCTGGATATCAAACAAAGTGCGATTCTTGGTTGTTAGGTTTTGAGTTAAATATTGAATGGGAAAATATTGATAATCAACAAGCCGTCACTTTTACGGATATTTTAAATCAAACTTGGGGCGGCACTGCGCAATATAAACGAAATACCATTTGGGGCTTTTCCACTCGATTAGGATATGAAGTGACTTCTGATTTTCTGCCCTTTGTGCGCTTGGGGGTGCAAACTAGTCGAGATACCTTAAGATTTGCCTTAGCAACCAACCCTTTAACGCTTGCTGACTTGGGAGAGGGAAATCGTCGCACCTTTCGTTATGTGCTAGGTGCTGGCGCTGAATTCCCCATCCCTGCTTTAAAAAGCTTGAAATTACGGACAGAATATAATTTTTATTCCAAAGGGCCAAGCGTCGAAGCCGTCGGATTAGCAAGTGATTTGGGAACATTATTGATTTTAGATTCAAGACCAAAAAGCCATGTGCTTAAAGCCTCGCTCGTCAAAGATTTTCTATAACAGGATCGTTTTTTTAAGGAAAAAAATGCGATTTAATCATATGATAGCCATGGGGTTGTTACCCCTTCTTTTATCAATAAGCCTGCAAGTTTTTGCACATGGCTTTGCAGGCCAGCGTTTTTTCCCAGCAACGATTGCCATTGATGATCCCTTTGTTGGGGATGAAGCCAATTTTCAGGTTAACCGTTTTCAATCACCCAATGTTAATGCAGATAGTACGTATACCACAGACTTTAGCTTTGAAATTGATAAAAGAATCACACCTGATTTTCAAGTCTCTGTAGCGGGAGATTATTTACATATCACCTCCCCTTTTCAGGACCCCCAAAATGGATTTGATAATTTTACCGTAGGCATTACTTATCAAGTGCTGATTAATCCTGACTTTGAATCTGCAGTTTCATTTGGAGTGGATGTTGAATTAGGTGGCTCAGGCTCTGAGATTGTGGATGCAGACTCAACCAGTACTATTAGCGCCATCCTCCTATTTGGTCAGGGCTTTGGCGCTTTATCTGATAAAGTGAAATATCTCAGGCCATTTGCAATAACAGGGGTTTTTTCACCCAATATCAATGAAACCCATTATAACAACATTATCAGTTTAGACTGGGGATTTGTCGTGGAGTATAGTTTACCCTACTTACAATCCTTTGTGAAAAAAACGAAATTTTCTTGGTTTAATCATGTTATACCCGTTGTTGAAGTGCCACTGAATACCTCCGCTGGTGGCACAGGTGTGACAACAGGAAGTATTAATCCGGGAATATTAATATTTGGAAAATATTTTCAGCTTGGCCTTGAGGGGGCTATCCCTATTAATGATGCTAGCGGTAGTCGCGTCGGAGGATTTGTGCAACTTCATGTGTTTACGGATGATATCTTTCCAAACAGTTTAGGAAAGCCCTTATTTGCGGGCAAAAAGGAGCATTAATATGTTAAAAAACTGCTTGTTAATGGTGTTATTAAATTACTTATTTTGCGCCGTTGCTTGGGGGCACGCCTTTCCTAAAGTGCAAAACCCAGGAGCTGGAGATACCGTTTCTGGCAATATTAAGCACGTTAATATTGAATTTAATTCTCAAATAGAACCTGTATTTAGTACTTTGCGTGTGATGAATAGCCAAGGCGCACAAGTAAGCAAAGGCAAGGGAGAAGTGGATAAAGGTCAGTCTAACTTAAAGACGGAACTACCTGCATTACCCCCTGGTAATTATAAGGTTATGTGGAGTGTTGTTGCGCATGATGGCCATAGAACGCAAGGGAATTATACATTTACTGTTAGATGATGCTGACAACGCTTCAATCTATATTGTTGAATCATTAGCAAACGCGTTTGATTTAACGATGGTGGTTTGTCTTATTGGCTCATTTGTTTTTCGGTTTTGGGTTTTGCCCAGCGCTGCATTTTCAATGACCTTTATAATGAAAGCATGGAAGCGTTACTTTCTGATCTGTTTAAGTCTTTTCAGTTTTTCATCAGTCGCTATTTTTATCCTTCGCTCTTTGAGTATGAATGACGGTGAGTTCAATAACCCTTATGCGCTTTTTTCCACAGTATTATTTGAAACCCATTTAGGCCATCTGATTTTTATTCGATTTATTTTGCTGGCCTGCTTATGGGCCGGTCAGGTCTTGGTTGCCAAGACTGATGAAGTGCGTGTTAATAGTACTCACAGCGTCACTTTCGGATTGATATGTTTATTGGGTTTGACTTGTACTTTGATTTCACATGCCGCCGATAAAGGAGATTTCACTTTCAAAGTACTGAATGATTTTATCCATATTCTCGCAGCGGGCGGGTGGGGAGGAAGTGTTTTTGCATGTGTTTTTTGCCTGTTTCCATGGTATCGCACATTCACTGAAAAGCCAGCCTCTTTGGCTGAATTAGGAAATCGCTTATCAATAGTTTGCGCCATTTCATTGTTGATTATTTTGTTAACTGGGGTTTATCAAGCGAGTTGGTTTTTGGGGAAAATATCTGATTTGTGGACTTCTCCTGCCGGAGGTCTTCTATGTATTAAATTAAGTTTTATTGTCGCGTTGATTTTTCTGGGAGGCATTAATAAATTTATGCTGATACCGCGTATTAACCAATGGGCTTTGCAGAACAAGCCAACATTTGCGGTATTAATGCTAAAAATAACACTGCTAATAGATATCTTTATTTTCCTTATTGTTCTGATTTTGACGGGGTTTTTAATTCATGCTATGCCACCGATGATGCCATGATGAAAAAAAATAGGGTAGCTTTCGCGATAGGATTTATCTTGCTGCTTGGGAGCGTGGGAGGATATTACTTACTTCACTCAGGCAAGGTAGATGAGTCTAAAATGCAAGCCATTTCACCTGCTATGGTGGATAATTTGGGTGTACGTACTGCATTGGTAAAAAAGGGGAGTATAAATCAAAGCCTTGAAACGCTAGGGTTTGTGGAACCCAATGCAAAACTTATTTGGCGTATTCATCCTTATGCGCAAGGTTGGATTAGATATCTAGCGAATGCGCAAGGAGAGTTGGTTCAGAAAGGACAATTGCTCGTGCAATTGTATTCTCCTGATGTTATCGTCGCAGAGCAGGCCTATTTAAAAGCCCTTGAAAGTAAAGATAAGCAATTAATTGAATCCTCTTTTGAAGAGCTAAGTTTGCTTAATTTTTCCAAAAAGCAAATCGAAGATTTAACTCAAACGCATAATGCTTCTGGCTTAATGGATATTTATTCTCCCCAAAAAGGCATTGTGACTGATTTAAAGGTTCGAGACGGGACATTTGTGACACCTGAAAATGAAATAATGTCATTGGTCGATCTCACTAGCGTTTGTATCATAGTGCAAATACCTGAAAAGCAAGCTTCTTGGGTAAAAATTGGTCTTAGTGCGCAAGCAAAAATATCTGCCTTTCCCGATAAAATATGGTATCCAAAAGTGGAATATATTTATCCGGAGTTGGATGCCACAACAAGAACCTTAAAGGTGCGTTTTCTCATAGATAATCGCGCAGGTCTTCTTAAGCCGAATATGTATGTTAATTTATCATTATTTGGTTATGCAAAAAGAAATATACTTATTATTCCCACGGAAGCTTTAATTCGGAATACCAAAGGAGATAGCGTTATAGTGGTAAATGAAAATGGCCACTTTCAGGCGCGCGATGTCATAACCGGAATTGAATCGGGCGATCATATTGAAATCATATCAGGTTTGAAACAAGGAGAAAAAATTGTGACTTCGGGTCAATTTTTAATTGACTCTGAAGCAAATTTAAAAGCAAGCACCAAGAGGATGGAAGATCAAGATCCCCCCCAGATGCCTGCACCTTAAGCCCCTTCTAAGGCTGCATTCATTTCAGCATTATTCGATTCGTTTTTCTTATAACGCTGATACAAATAAAATGGCACACCGCTGATGACAAAAACGCTCGCAATAAGTAATGTTTTCAGAGGGGTTGCCCATATAACCCAACCACAAAATCCTAGCGCCCCTAGTGCATAACACCACTGAAAGAAAGTTCCCTTTTGTTTAAATAACAGTTTAACCAATGCAAAACAGCAAATCATATAAACATACAAAAAGGCCGTTACAGAAAAATCAATGATAGTATTTATTTGTTGGGCCAAATTTTCATTCATGGTAAGAATCAGCAAAGGAACAATCCCAGCACAGCTAATAAGCAAGGCTGTTGCCGGTGCGCCATGACGATTGGTTTTCGCTAAAAATTGCGGCATGAGACCATCCATTGCCACGCCCATCGCGATTTGTCCACTGGCCAACATCCAGGCGTTTAATGTGCCAATACAAACAATGGCTGCTACTAATGAAACAATTAAATGCCAATTTCCAGCAAACAATAATTTCGCAGTATCAGCATAAGGTGCTTTCGATGACATCAATTGTTCACCAGGAACCGCACCCATGATCCCTAAACTGTTTACAAAATAAAGTAGGGCAACGCAGATGGTGCCAAGCACGATAGCGCGTGGGATCGTTTTTGAAGGATTTTTTACACTGCCGGCTGGCGCTGTAGCGGACTCCAATCCAATAAATCCCCATAAAGTAAGCAAGACCACATGACACAAAGAGACGGATACGCCCTGTGAAGCAACTTGCGGGCTAACATGAAAATTCTTGATATCAAAAACAAAAAGTGCGGCAACGGGAACAACTAATAAGGGAATAATTTTAAGGAGTGTCAATAAAAATTCAGCTTTTCCTGCCGTGTTCACGCCTCGCAAGTTAATGGCGGTGATAACAAACAAAAGCCCTATTTCTAATATCAATCTAAAAAAGGGCGTCGTGTCCCCCAGCAAAGGAGTTAAGTAGCCGATGCTTGCGGTGATAACTACTGGGGTGCTTACCCATGAAATGATCCAGTAAGTCCAGCCGGTAAAATAGGCGGCGGTGGGTCCAAAGGTTTGCTTCACATAGACATGGGGACCGCCAGTTTGCGGAAAACGAGAACACAGATTGGCAAACACGAGCGCCAGCATGACGGCGCCTAAGCCTGCAATAAGCCAACCCAGAAGACTGAAAGTGCCATAGGGCGCTAAATTTGCGGGCAACATCAAGACACCAGAGCCTATCTGGCTGCCTGTGACCAAGGCAAATACTGACCAAAAACCAATTTTCGAAGACATCTTAGGCTCCCAAAAGCACTTATCTGATTAAGCTAAAGAAAATATGAAACAATATGGCGTGGTTGAAAAGTGCTCCCTAGGGAGACTTTCGAGCGGTCTTGATGTAAGAAACTTGTCTGGTTGTCATGGTCATCATCACAAATTAATATTTCTGGTTCCAAAATAGGCGACAAGACGCCTAGGTGTCAAGAAAAATGTGCGCTTTAGAAAAGATAGATGACGATCTGATGCAAAAGCAAGACAAGAAGTTTCATAACACTTTGATTTATATACACTACTAGCGAAGCTTACTGTCTCCAGAAAGTAGGGGATAACAAGACTAAAATGGTAAAGATTTCAAGACGTCCAGCCACCATGGCAAAACTCAATATCCATTTTGAATAATTAGACAGAGAAGAGAAATTGCTAGCCACACTTCCTAAACCGCGGCCGCTATTAGACAGCGTTGCCCCCAAAGCTGAAAAGATAGAGTAAAAATCATTTTCCACAGCCATGAGCATCAATAGCAAAATGATAAAGACGACAAAATAAATGGCAAAGAAACCCCAAATGGCTTCAATAACTCTTGCGCCAATGGGTTTGTCACCGAGTTTCACCACATATTGTCCATGAGGGTGGATCAGTCGTCTTATTTCACGGGTCCCTTGCTTTTGTAGTAAAAGGACTCTGACGGCTTTTAGCCCACCGGCGGTTGAGCCGGCACATCCTCCAATCAAGCCTAAAAAGAGAAGCATCAAGGGGATAAATCCAGGAAAGATAGCGTTTGTGGTTGAAAAACCGGTGGTTGTTAGAAATGAACTAATCTCAAAAAAAGAATCCATGGCTAATAGAGGGGAATGCTTATGATGCCCATAGATAATCAACGCAACCAAAATAATGATGGCACTATAAAAAAGCATTTTCACAAAAAAACGGAGTTCAGGATCTTCGAAATAAACACTTATTTTTTTTCTTTTAAAAGCCAAAAAATGCAGGTTAAAACTTACTGCTCCCAAAAACATAAAAACAATAGCGATGAGTTTAATATAGGGGCCATGGAAGAAGCCAAGACTATCATCATGGGTTGAAAACCCACCGGTTGAAACAGTACTAAAACTATGACCAATAGCATCAAACCAGGACATGCCGGCTAACCAATAACTGACTGCGCATATTATGGTTAAGATAAGATAGGCAATCCAGATGGCTTTTGCGGTATGAGTGATACGAGGGGTTAACTTATCATCTTTGACGGGGCCTGTGATTTCCGATCGAAAGAGCTGCATTCCTCCAATGCCTAAAGCGGGAATAATAGCAACGGCTAAAAGAATGATACTGATCCCGCCTAAAAATTGTAATTGTTGACGGTAATATAAAATAGAAGAGGGCAATTCATCGATATTGGTCAGAATGGTGGCGCCGGTTGTGGTGAACCCGGAAACTGATTCAAAAAAGGCATCGGTAAATGAAAGATAAGGATTATGTGAGAGCCAAAGTGGTAAAGCGCCAACGAAGCTTGCAGTAATCCAAAATAGAACGACAATTAAAAATCCATCATGGGTTCTCAAGGCATGTTTTTTATTTTTGTTAAGAAACCAAAATAAAAATCCAATGCCAAGTGTAAAAGCGAAGGTTCTAAAGAAAGGTAATAGGGAACCATCTTGGCACCATTGCTCGATCATAATGGGCGGAACAAAAGTCATGCTTAATAGCATGAGCAACAGGCCTAAAATGCGTAGCGTGGTTCCAATTTGCATAGCTTAGATAAAAGTTATCCCAACTTGAAATAAACGTTCAACTTGTGCAATACGAGATTTATCAATCACAAATAAAATGACATGGTCTTCGGGCACTATTTCGCAATCATCATTTGCGAGGATGACTTGATCGCCTCTCACAATAGCACCAATTGTTGTTCCTGATAGGTAAATTAATTTCGCTAATTCTACGACCAATCACTTGCGAGGATTTTTTATCGCCATGAGCCACAGCTTCAATCGCTTCTGCAACCCCACGTCTTAAGGAATGAACATTAACAACATCACCTCTGCGAACTCGGGTAAGTAGACTGCCAATGGTGGCTTGTTGCGGTGAAATCGCTATATCGATGTCACCCCCTTCGACCACATCGACATAAGCCGTTCGATTAATCAGAGCCATCACCTTATGTGCACCTAAGCGTTTTGCCAATATAGCAGACATAATATTGGCTTCGTCATGGTTGGTGACGGCACAAAAAACATCGGTTTCTTGTATGTTTTCATCAAGCAATAACTCTCTATCAGCTGCATCGCCATGGAGTACAACCGCTTTATTTAATTCAGCTGCTAAAATTTGAGTGCGAGGTAAAGATTGCTCAATAACTTTCACATGAAATTGATTTTCCAAAGCTTGCGCAAGGCGAGCGCCAATGTTGCCGCCCCCAGCAATGATGACCCGTTTGTAGGGTTGATCTAATTGTCGTAATTCGCTCATCACCGCATCAATATGAGCCGGCGTTGCTAGGAAAAAAACTTCATCATCTGGTTCAATGATGGTATCAGCCGTAGGTATAATCGGCTTACTGCGACGAAAAATAGCCACAATTTTGGTATCAACATTTGGCATGTGTTTTTTCATGTCGCCAAGTGCATGGCCAACCAGTGGTCCGCCATAAAAAGCACGCACAGCCGCTAATTGCACTTTGCCTTGAGCAAAATTCACCACTTGTAGCGCATCGGGATGCTCGATAAGCCTTTTAATGTGTTGCATTACCAGATGTTCTGGACTTATTAACATATCAACAGACAACGCATCATTTCCAAATAGAGCATCATAGGCCACATATTGGGTTGCCCTAACACGGGCTATTTTTGTTGGTGTTCTGAATAAGTTATAGGCAACTTGACAGGCAATCATGTTGGATTCATCGGAATTGGTGACCGCTATCAAGAGATCAGCATCTTCTGCGCCCGCGTTGAGGAGTATATTGGGGTAAGAGGCAGGACCGCAGACAGTTCGAATATCAAGGCGTTCCTGCAAATCATTCAAGCGTACAGGATTGATATCCACAACTGTGACATCATTATCGACACTTAAATGTTCAGCTAATGTACCGCCGACCTGGCCGGCCCCTAAAATGATAATTTTCATTTTTGCTTATGTAGTCGTGCGTAATAGAAACCATCCATGTGTTGATTTGGCAATATTTGTTGGCCAAATCGCTGCTCTATACCCCAGCCGTCTTTTATTGGTAATTCCTTGGCATCCGGGTGCGTTTGCAAAAAGTGCGCTATGCGCTCCACATTCTCTTGTGGTAAAACGGAACAGGTAGCATATAACAGTATGCCATCGGGTTTGAGTAACGGCCACAATTTCTCTAGCAACTCTTTTTGTTGTTGAACTAACAACAAAATATCTTGTGGCTGACGATGCAACTTAATATCAGGATGACGTCGGATGATTCCCGTTGCTGAGCAGGGTGCATCTAGTAATATGCGATCAAACCTTTCTCCATCCCACCAGGTTGAAGGGGTTGTCGCATCAGCGCAATGGGTACGAGCGCTTAAGCCACTTCGGGCAAGTGAGCCGAGCAACCGCTTATAGCGGGTCTCGTCTTTTTCAAGAGCCACCAAACATTTAAGCGTTGGCATTGTTTCTAAGATATGCGCGGACTTTCCCCCCGGTGCTGCACAGGCATCAAGCACACGCTGGCCACTTTTCAGATCAAGCAATTTAGCAGCCAGTTGTGCTGCGCCATCTTGCACACTGACAAGACCGGTCGCAAAGCCAGGTAGCAAATCAACACTTATCCCTTCGTTCAAAAGAAGACCTGCATCGCAATGCTCCACAATCGATGCTTGAATTCCCTTTTCGCCAAGCAGTTCTAAATAATTTTCGCGGCTTATTTTGCTAAGATTAACGCGTAATACAAAAGGAGGATGTTGAAGATTAGCTTCAATAATGTTTTCCCAGTCGTTTGGCCAAGCCTTTTGCAGTGCTTTTGCCAACCATTCAGGATGTGCCGTGCGACCAACCAGAGTGTTATTTTTAAGCTTCTCTCCTAGTCGTTGCGCTTGACGTAAGACGCCATTAACAAGAGGTTGTGCCCATTTTTTCTTAAGTTGTTTAGTGGCTTCAACGGTGGCATGCATTGCCGCATAGGCTGGCGTATCGGTATAAAATAGTTGATATAAACCTAAGATAATCAGCAGTTCAATATCTTTATCGTTTGGCTTTAAGGGTTGTCGCATTAAGGGCTTTAACCACAACAACAAGCGCGGGTAGAAACGTAACACCCCAAAACACAAATGTGAAACATAGGAAGCATCTCTTGAGTCAATATTGGGGAAACAACTTGTCACCAACTGGGGGTGAAAGGGTTTGACTTCGCAGATGACTTTTTCAAGAACTTTACAAGCCATTGCTCGGCTATTTAAGCATTTAACAGACGTTTTCATGAATTAACCTAATCGTTGGCCAATGGCAAAAAGTTGGTGGTGTCCTTTAAGGATTTCAGAAAAAGGAAGCGCTTTCTTTCCAGGGAGCTGTCCATGGGTGAGTAATAATAATTCTTGTGAAGTGGCGACAACAATGCCAATAGGCGTGTGTGAGACTATTGTGCCGTAATCATCCTCAACAATGCCAGGAATGACTTTTGATGCAAATAAACGCACACTCTCAACCCCGATATGACTAAAAGCGATAGGCCATGGATTGAAAGCGCGAATTTTACGTTCAATTTCTATTGCAGGCACATCCCAGCGCAAATGAGCTTGTTCTTTGGTGATTTTAGGGGCAATTGTTGCGATTTTTGCATCTTGTTTTTGTGGATGTGGCGAATGTGTGATTTCATGGAGTTTTTTGACAAGCAATTTTGCGCCAACGTGAGCGAGTTTATCATGCAATGATTGGGCGGTGTCATCTGATGAAATAACACATTCTTTTTGGGCTAAAATATCACCTGTATCAAGTCCGGCATCCATTTGCATTAGCGTAATACCAGTTTCAACATCTCCAGCTAAAATGGCTTGTTGAATGGGAGAGGCGCCGCGCCATCTGGGTAATAAAGAAGCATGGACATTAATGCAACCAAAGCTGGGAATGTTTAAAATATTTTGGGGCAAAATTAAACCATAAGCTGCCACAATCATCACGTCGGGAGAATATTGTTTTAAAATGTCATGTGCATCAGGATTTTTTAAGCTATGGGGTTGCTCTACAGGAATGTTGTGCTTTAAGGCTAATGTTTTCACCGGACTTTCATGTAAGTGTTGACCACGACCGGCAGGCTTATCCGGTTGCGTGTAAACAGCCACTATCTCATGTTTGGCTTCTAATAAAGCATGCAGCTGAACTTCAGCAAAAGTCGGCGTCCCTGCAAAAACTATTTTCATTGACTATTCCACCCGTTGCAGTTTTTCATATTTTTTTAGAAGCATCATTTTTTTGAGTTTTGATAATCTATCGATAAAAAGAATACCGTTGAGATGATCTAATTCATGTTGAATGCAATTGGCAGCAAGGCCCGTCGCGTGTTGTGTTTGTTCTTTGCCGAACTCATCTAAATACTTCACGGTAATGGAATCTCCTCGTAACACTTTGGCATATATCCCAGGAAAGGAAGCACACCCTTCTTCGTAAATTTTGGTGCCAGTGACTTCAATGATTTCTGGATTGATAAAGCATTCAGGTTGATTTTGTTGTGACGAGACATCCATGACAAATAAACGAGAGGTAAGACCCACTTGCGGGCAAGCCAATCCCACGGCTTGGTCTTCATACATTAAGCTAACCATTTGTTGAATGTTATGCCGCAGCGCGTCATCAAAAACCGTCACCAGAACAGTTGGTTCTCGTAGTGCTTTATGTGGGTATTCAAGTATTTTCAATGTCGTCGTCATAGAAACTTTCTTTTGTGTTAAAACATTGGGATATTATACAAGGATCTTAATGTAAAATGTTAGTTTTGTAGCAAAACTTGTTAGGCTAAAATTATAATCTTGTTGGTCTAGAAAAGCATTGCATATACACAAATCACAAGGAGTGATTAATGAATTGGGGGCGGAGCATCATAATTTGTCTGTTTGTTCTTTGCGTTTCAATAGCAAGAGCAGGAGAGCCCCATCATAAATGGTTGTTAAAGGACGCACCCGAAAGCTACGTTGTACAAGATGGCGATAATTTATGGGATATCGCTTGTAAATTTCTGCATGATCCTTGGCGTTGGGAAGAAATATGGCAATCTAACCCTGAGATCCAAAACCCTAATCTCATTTTTCCCGGCGATAGGCTGGTCCTGAGTTACATGGATGGACAACCTAAATTGCATGTTGTTCGAGGACATAGTAATCGCACGCTTGATAAAAGAACGGGTGTCATTAAATTGCATCCACGTGTTAGAGAACTCCCTTCAGATAAGGCTATTCCCCCTATTCCATTGCATGTCATAGGCCCGTTTTTAAATGAATCACGCGTGATTAGTCAAATGCAGGCTGAGCGCTGCCCAAAGATCATCGCTTTAGATGAAGATCATGTTGTGATTGGGAGGGGGGACTTATTTTATGTAAAAGGTTTGGAATCCACAGATCCTGAAGATGTTTTCATGGTTTTTAGACCATCTAAAACCTATCTTGATCCTAAGTCAAAAGCACAGTTAGGCATTGAAGGACACGTTTTAGCCAAAGCCCAAATTGAAACCCCAGGAAAAACAGCAAGACTTATTATTACCAAAAGCTATGAAGAGGTTAAACTAGGGGATCGCATTACAGGCGCCAGTAAAGAAAATATTAATCCTCTGTTTTTTCCCAAATTTCCCAAAGGAGATGCTAAAGGCCAAATCATCTCAGTATTTGGTAGCATGACTCAAATAAACCCCCAAGACTCGGCATTTGGTACCATTACTCAAATAGGTCAATATCAGGTAATTGTTCTAACAGGCGGAAAAGATCGTAAAAGAGAGAATGGCGACGTATTATCCATTTACCAAACACAGAAAGATCTCCCCTTAAGGTTGACCGAATATTCCGATAAAACCTATAAATTTCCACCACTTAACATTGGAACCTGTGTCGTTTTTCGGGTCTTTGATAAAGTAAGTTACGCCTTGGTTATGAGTGCCATCAGACCAATTTATTTGCTTGATGACGTGGGGAGGCCATAGACTAGCCGATTTCGGAAAATCTGACTTAACCTATTATTCTTGTGAAGTGTTGTTGTATGGTTGATAAAGAAGAACTTGCCTATTGGCTGGCCATAAGACGGATACCAGGCTTTGGACCGCGCCGATTTGCTTTAATCACTCAGCAGGAAAAAAGTTTGTCAAATTGCTTTTCTGGTGCTGCGCCAAGAAGTGATTTTCTAAAGTGGTGTGAAGTAAATGGCATTTCGCAATTCGTACCAGACTGGAAAGGGGTCGAGAAAGATCTAACATGGGCCGAACAAGATCAGAATCATTTACTGACATGGGAAGACAAGCGTTACCCACCCTTATTAAAAGAGATAGCATCTGCACCTCCCATATTATTTGTGAAGGGCCAGGTACAGAGCCTCTTATTAAGGCAACTAGCCATGGTTGGTACTCGCATACCCTCTTCTCAAGGGCGAGAAAATGCTTATCAGTTTGGCTTAGATTTAAGCAGGCACGGATTCGCTATTACCAGTGGCTTAGCGTTGGGTATTGACGCAGCTAGTCACGAAGGGGCGCTTGCTTCATCTGGGGTCACTATTGCAGTTTTAGGTAATAGTTTGGAGAGTATTTATCCAACAAAGCATACGGCATTGGCAATGAGGATAATCGAAAAGGGTGCTTTAGTCTCTGAATTTCCAATAGGGACGCCACCATTGCCGGCAAACTTTCCACAAAGAAATCGTATTATTAGTGGACTGTCGTTAGGGGTTTTAGTGGTTGAGTCAGCATTAAAAAGTGGCTCTTTAATAACGGCGAACTATGCTTTGGATCAAGGGAGAGAAATTTTTGCACTCCCAGGCTCCATCCATAATCCGATGGCAAAAGGATGCCATCAATTAATACGACAAGGTGCAAAGTGTGTTGATAGCAGTGAGCACATATTAGAAGAGTTCCCACAGGAGAAATTAATAAACCTCAAAACACTGATAGCGCAACCCCACATGAAGGAGGAATTACCTTCAGAAAAGATGAAATTTTTAGAGCACATTATGGATGTGTGCACATCAATCGATTCAATGGTGGATAGAACAGGATTGACCGTTACAGAGGTTTCCTCGATGCTATTAGAGTTGGAAATGCAAGGTATGGTAACTTCTGTGCCAGGCGGTTATATCCGAATTGGAACAGGTGGATAGCTTATGAAAGAAAATGTGATCGACGTACTCATGTTTTTATTTGATAACTACCTGAGTATTGACGAGGGTATGCCAACAGATGAAATGACGTTGGCTTGTGAATTAGAAGAAGCAGGCTTTGAAGCCAACAATATTACTAAAGCCTTTGATTGGTTGGGCGAATTAGCAGATATCAAATCGGCTGATTTTACAATGGTTCAAGCGCCGGGGAAATCAATACGCGTGTACTTACCTCAAGAGCAATACAAACTGGATGTGCATTGCCGAGGATTTATATATCAATTAGAAAGCATGGGGGTGCTAGATACCCCAACCAGAGAAGTCATTATCGATAGAGCCATGGCCATTGAGAGCGAACAACTTAGCTTAACCCAATTTAAGCGTATTGTTGGCTTGGTCATGTTAAACAGTGGCTCACATGATGAAATGCTTGCCTGGATTGAAGAATTAATTTATGACGAATCAGAGTCAGTGTTACATTAGTATATAAGACGTAATATGTGGAGTTACTCGCGATGACAAATCGTTTGGTGGTGGTTGAGTCACCAGCCAAAGCTAAAACCATTAAAAAATACTTGGGCAAAGGTTATCAGGTATTGGCCTCCTATGGCCATGTTCGCGATTTGTTACCAAAAGAAGGAGCTGTGGATCCTGATAACGATTTTGCGATGAAGTATGTGGTCATCGAAAAGAATGCAGCGCATGTCAAAACCATTGCAGATACATTAAAAAAAGTTGATGAACTTCTAGTCGCAACCGATCCTGATCGCGAAGGCGAGGCAATAGCCTTTCATATCTGCGAAATCATGCGTGAAAAAGGACTTTTAAAAGAAAAACCCGTGCGGCGAGTGGTTTTCCATGAAATTACCAAATCCGCGATCTTAGAAGCCATTAATCATTCACGTGATTTATCGATGGATTTGGTTAATGCACAACAAGCACGCCGTGCCTTAGATTATTTAGTCGGTTTTAATTTATCACCGCTACTGTGGCGTAAAGTGCGTCCTGGTTTATCTGCAGGACGAGTACAAAGCCCAGCACTACGAATGATAGTGGAAAGAGAGCTTGAAATAGAGAGCTTTATCGCGAAAGAATACTGGACCATTGAAGCGGATCTGGTTAAAAAAGAACAAGCGTTTTGTGCCAAATTGGTTGAGCTTGAGGGAGAAAAACTCAAGCAATTCTCAATCACCGATACCGATATGGCCAATAAAGCAGTGAGTATCCTTAAGCGTGATGGCAAAGGCAAACTCACGGTTAAAAATATCGAGAAGAAGAAACGCAAACGTAATCCTTCAGCTCCTTTTACGACATCCACTTTACAACAGGAAGCTTCACGTAAATTAGGATTTGGTGCACAACGTACCATGCGTATTGCACAGCAACTTTATGAAGGTATTGATATTGGCGAAGGCGCTGTGGGTCTTATCACTTATATGAGAACAGACTCTGTCAACTTGGCAGCAGTTGCCATGGATGAGATCCGTGAAGTGATTGAAGCCCGTTTTGGCAAAGAGGCTTTACCTGAGACGCCTCATGCCTACAAAACCAAAGCCAAGAACGCACAAGAAGCCCATGAGGCTATTCGCCCAACATCGGCAGCTATTCATCCCGATGACATTAAACACGCTTTAAGTGCTGATCAGTTTAAACTGTATAATTTGATTTGGAAGCGTACTATCGCCTGCCAAATGATCCCTGCAACTATTGATACTGTTGCGGTGGATTTATCTTGTGGGCCAAACAATATGTTTCGTGCTAATGGTTCGATTATTTCCGATCCTGGATTTCTTCAAGTATATGAAGAAGGCCTTGATGATGCCAAAAAAGATAAAGAGGGTGAAGGCAAAATGTTGCCTCCTTTGAAAGAAGGCGATGTGCTACCAATCAATGAAATTCGCCCCATGCAGCATTTCACAGAGCCACCACCACGATATTCTGAAGCAACGCTTGTGAAAACGCTAGAAGAATACGGTATTGGTCGTCCTTCAACGTATGCAACCATTATCGGCACGTTGCAGCAAAGAGAATACGCGATTTTAGAAAATAAACGTTTTCATCCAACCGATGTGGGCAGGGTGGTTAATCGATTCTTAACGACTTACTTCACAAAATATGTGGATTATGGTTTCACTGCAGGCTTAGAAGATGATCTTGACGATGTGTCTCGCGGCGAAAAAGAATGGCGGCCATTATTAAAAGAATTTTGGAGCCCCTTTATTTCTTTAGTAAAAGAAATTCAAGAAAATGTCCAACGAAAGGATGTCACTCAAGAAGCCATCGAAGAAAAATGCCCACAATGCGGCAAACCCTTGTCGATTCGTTTGGGTAGACGTGGTCGCTTTATCGGCTGCACGGCATATCCAGAATGCGATTACACCAGAAGCCTTGATGACAAAAATGGCGAAGAAGCTGCAGCTGCTGAACTAATCGAAGGCCGCACGTGTCCTGAAGATGGCGGTGCACTCCAGATTAAAAAAGGGAAATATGGTAAGTTTATTGGTTGTAGTAACTACCCAGATTGTAAATTTATTGAACCCTTAGAAAAACCTGAAGATACCGGAGTTGAATGCCCCTCTTGCAAGAAAGGCAATATACTTAAACGTAAATCCCGTCAGGGCAAAGTGTTTTTCTCTTGTGCTCGTTACCCTGATTGTAAATATGCCCTTTGGTATTTACCTTTAGCCAAACCTTGTCCGCTTTGTAACTGGCCTATTACTTCAGTTAAAACCACCAAAAGAAATGGCACAGAGCGTGTATGCCCCCAAAAAGATTGCAAATTTGCAGAACCTTATGATGTTGAGACGGAACCTGAGCCAGAAAGCTCTTAATTCTTGATTTTTCTTTTGTCATAATTGCGATATAATCGCCTAACTTTTAGAGGCGGGGTATATTATGACTAAACCATTTGTTGCCATTTTAATGGGCTCAGACAGCGACTTTCCTGTGATGCAATCAACAACTCAGGTGTTGGAAGAGCTTCATATTCCATTTGAGGTGAAAATAACTTCAGCGCACCGTACGCCAGAACGTACACTTGCTTATATCAAAGATGCTGAAGAAAGAGGTTGTGAGGTCTTTATCTGTGCAGCCGGGCTTGCAGCGCATTTAGCAGGCACTGTTGCCGCTCATACCTTAAAACCAGTACTTGGTGTTCCTCTAGAGGGAGGCGGCTTACAAGGCATGGATTCATTGTTATCTACTGTTCAAATGCCCGCCGGTATTCCGGTAGGATGCGTGGCGATCGGCAAAGCGGGCGCCCAAAATGCGGCTTTTTTAAGTGCACAAATATTAGCACTTAAAGATAAAGGATTAGCTGCCCGTTTACATCAACAGCGCCATAATAACGCTGAAAAAATAGCAGCAAAAGATGCTGCTCTTCAAGAAAAGTTAAAGCAGACTAAGCTCTAAATGGTTTATGTTCCCTTTAATATTGAACAAGGTGTTCATGCGCTTAAGCAAGGAAAGATAATTGCTTACCCCACCGAGGCTGTGTTTGGGCTGGGTTGTGACCCGCAAAATGAAAAAGCCTTATTGGCTTTGCTAGAGCTGAAAAAACGCACGCCCAATAAAGGGATGATTTTGATTGCAAGCGATGTTGAGCAAATCATCCCTTATATTGATATTTCACAAGTACCTAAAGATAAATGGAAAGCGATTCAACAATCTTGGCCAGGTCCATTTACTTTTGTGTTTCCTGCGACAAAAGCGGTGCATGCTTTGGTGAAGGGCCAATATACAACAGTCGCGGTAAGAGTCACGGCTCACATGGTTGCAAAGCATCTATGTGAAGCCTTTGGTGGCGCAATCGTTTCAACAAGCGCTAATATTTCACAAGATTCACCTTTAAGAACGGCACAAGCTGTTTATGATTTATTTGCTAAGAATATCGCGGGTGTTGTTGCAGGAAATGTTGGTGAATTATTAAAGCCTACTTCCATACAAAATGCAGTGACAGACGAAATTTATCGGTAGACACAAAGATGAAACCAGATAGCTATTACATCAAAGATTATTTATTAGCGCTGCAAACCAAATTGCGTCAATCATTACAAGTTTTTGAAACGAAAACATTTTTGATTGATGAATGGCAACGTCCGCACGCAAATGCAGGCATTATGGGTAGTGGTATCACTTGCATTCTTCGCGAGGGCGAAGTTTTTGAAAGTGCAGGCGTGAATTTTTCCCATGTTTTTGGTGATAAAATGCCAGCCAGTGCCACAGCGCATCGCCCTGAATTAGCCGGCAGACAGTTTGAAGCATTAGGGATCTCATCCGTTATTCATCCGCTTAATCCATTTGTGCCCACGTCGCATCTTAACGTGCGTTTTTTTATTGCGCACAAGGAAAATGAAGAACCCATTTGGTGGTTTGGGGGTGGATTTGATTTAACGCCTTATTATCCTTATGAAGAAGATGCGGTTTATTGGCATCAAATCTCCAAACGAGCTTGCGACCCTTTTGGTAATCAAATTTATCCTGCCTACAAAAAATGGGCAGATGATTATTTCTTTCTCCCTCATCGTCAAGAATCCCGTGGCATTGGCGGATTATTTTTTGACGATCTCAATTCTTCAACCTGGGGATGGGATTTTGGACAATGTCTTGGATTCTTACAATCCATAGGTAATCATTTTTGGCCCGGTTATGGTCCTATAGTACAAAAGCGCCATCAACAAGCCTTCACAGAGCAAATGCGTAACTTTCAGCTTTATCGACGTGGGCGTTATGTTGAGTTTAATTTAGTGTATGACAGAGGCACTTTATTTGGTTTGCAATCAGGTGGTCGTACCGAATCGATTTTAATGTCCTTGCCCCCGAAAGTGACGTTTGAATACCAATGGCAACCAACGCCAGATTCCCATGAAGCGCAATTGTATGAACGTTTCCTAAAGCCACAAGATTGGCTGTCAGCGAACAACTAATACAATTGACTCATATATTAAAAATTCTTTTTCACAATTAAGTTGACACCTGGGCTGAAAACGATAGAATGGGCGACCTTGCATTGAGCAAGTCGTTCTTTAACAAACTGAAGTCATGTTATTTGTGTGGGCGTTTTTGTAAAAAAAGCCAAGTCAAATGAATTGAGTAACCGAGAGGTTATGTAAAGTATATAGTCGCGCCAAAGCCGCAAGGCGGAGGCGGACAGTCAAGATTAAATTGAAGAGTTTGATCCTGGCTCAGATTGAACGCTAGCGGCATGCTTAACACATGCAAGTCGAACGGTAACAGGTCTAGCTTGCTAGATGCTGACGAGTGGCGGACGGGTGAGTAACGCGTAGGAATCTACCTTGTAGTGGGGGATAACTTGGGGAAACCCAAGCTAATACCGCATAAGCCCCAAGGGGGAAAGCATGGGACCGAAAGGCCATGTGCTATGAGATGAGCCTGCGTCGGATTAGCTAGTTGGTAGGGTAAAGGCCTACCAAGGCGACGATCCGTAGCTGGTCTGAGAGGACGACCAGCCACACTGGGACTGAGACACGGCCCAGACTCCTACGGGAGGCAGCAGTGGGGAATATTGGACAATGGGCGCAAGCCTGATCCAGCAATGCCGCGTGTGTGAAGAAGGCCTGCGGGTTGTAAAGCACTTTCAGTGGGGAGGAAGGCCTCGATGTTAATAGTATCGAGGATTGACGTTACCTACAGAAGAAGCACCGGCTAACTCTGTGCCAGCAGCCGCGGTAATACAGAGGGTGCGAGCGTTAATCGGAATTACTGGGCGTAAAGGGCGCGTAGGTGGTTAATTAAGTCAGATGTGAAATCCCCAGGCTTAACCTGGGAATTGCATATGAAACTGGTTAGCTAGAGTATGGTAGAGGGAAGTGGAATTTCCGGTGTAGCGGTGAAATGCGTAGATATCGGAAGGAACACCAGTGGCGAAGGCGACTTCCTGGACCATTACTGACACTGAGGCGCGAAAGCGTGGGGAGCGAACAGGATTAGATACCCTGGTAGTCCACGCCGTAAACGATGAGAACTAGATGTTAGGGAGCTTAGACTCTTTAGTATCGCAGCAAACGCGTTAAGTTCTCCGCCTGGGGAGTACGGCCGCAAGGTTAAAACTCAAAGGAATTGACGGGGGCCCGCACAAGCGGTGGAGCATGTGGTTTAATTCGATGCAACGCGAAGAACCTTACCTACCTTTGAATCCACGGAATCTTGCAGAAATGTGAGAGTGCCTTCGGGAACCGTGAGACAGGTGCTGCATGGCTGTCGTCAGCTCGTGTCGTGAGATGTTGGGTTAAGTCCCGTAACGAGCGCAACCCTTGTCCTTAGTTACCAGCGAGTCATGTCGGGGACTTTAAGGAGACTGCCGGTGATAAACCGGAGGAAGGTGGGGATGACGTCAAGTCCTCATGGCCCTTACAGGTAGGGCTACACACGTGCTACAATGGCCGGTACAAAGGGTTGCCAACCCGCGAGGGGGAGCTAATCTCAAAAAGCCGGTCGTAGTCCGGATTGGAGTCTGCAACTCGACTCCATGAAGCTGGAATCGCTAGTAATCGTGGATCAGAACGCCACGGTGAATACGTTCCCGGGCCTTGTACACACCGCCCGTCACACCATGGGAGTGGGTTGTACCAGAAGCAGGTAGACTAACCGCAAGGAGGTCGCCTACCACGGTATGATTCATGACTGGGGTGAAGTCGTAACAAGGTAGCCGTAGGGGAACCTGCGGCTGGATCACCTCCTTATCGGACAAACGCTTTTTTTCTAAGCGTCCACAACAAATAACATGCCTTCTTTTTAGTAATTAACAGACTGCTCATAGCAACTTTGTTCTTTAACAAATTAGATTAACAACGCAACGCGATACATTGTATTTTTTTGAGGCAATAAAGTTCTTAAAGCGAATTAGTATTCTGAAAAGAAAACGAAACGTTGAAAGGATAGCTTCAAAGAGTTGTGATCTCCTTCGCTTTGCGAAGGGAAACAGACTTTTTGGGGTTATATGATCAAGCGAATAAGTGCATATGGTGGATGCCTAGGCAGTAAGAGGCGATGAAGGACGTAGTAGCCTGCGAAAAGCTTCGGGGAGCTGGCAAACGAGCATTGATCCGAAGATATCCGAATGGGAAAACCCAGCAGAGCAATCTGTTATTGCATACTGAATAAAATAGGTATGCAAGGCGAACGCAGGGAACTGAAACATCTAAGTACCTGCAGGAAAAGAAATCAACCGAGATTCTGTGAGTAGTGGCGAGCGAAAGCGGAACAGCCCAGTTGCATCAAATTTGACTATTTTAGCCGAAGGTTTTGGAAAAGACGGCGATACAGGGTGATAGCCCCGTAGGCGAAAAGATAGTTGAATGGGCAACGAAGAGTAGGCCGGGACACGTGAAATCCCGGTTGAAGATGGGGGGACCATCCTCCAAGGCTAAATACTCCTTACTGACCGATAGTGAACCAGTACCGTGAGGGAAAGGTGAAAAGAACCCCGGAGAGGGGAGTGAAATAGAACCTGAAACCGTATGCATACAAGCAGTGGGAGCGGAATTTAGTTCCGTGACTGCGTACCTTTTGTATAATGGGTCAGCGAGTTATTTGCAGTAGCAAGCTTAACTTTAATGAGGGAGGCGTAGGGAAACCGAGTCTTAATAGGGCGCTAAGTTGCTGCGAATAGACCCGAAGCCGGGCGATCTATCCATGACCAGGATGAAAGTGAGGTAACACTTACTGGAGGTCCGAACCCACTCCTGTTGAAAAAGTAGGGGATGAGTTGTGGATAGGAGTGAAAGGCTAATCAAGCCCGGAGATAGCTGGTTCTCCTCGAAAGCTATTTAGGTAGCGCCTCGCGAAATTTACTCTTGGGGGTAGAGCACTGTTTAGGCTAGGGGGCTCGAAGAGCTTACCAACCCTATGCAAACTCCGAATACCAAGAAGTATTATCGCGGGAGACACACGGCGGGTGCTAACGTCCGTCGTGAAAAGGGAAACAACCCTGACCGCCAGCTAAGGTCCCAAAATTGTGGTTAAGTGGGAAACGATGTGGGAAGGCATAGACAGCCAGGAGGTTGGCTTAGAAGCAGCCATCCTTTAAAGAAAGCGTAATAGCTCACTGGTCGAGTCGGCCCGCGCGGAAGATTTAACGGGGCTCAAACCACATACCGAAGCTGCGGGTTTGCACGTAAGTGCAAGCGGTAGAGGAGCGTTCTGTAAGCCTGTGAAGGTGTTCTGTAAGGAATGCTGGAGGTATCAGAAGAGAGAATGCTGACATAAGTAACGATAATGCGGGTGAAAGACCTGCACGCCGAAAGTCCAAGGTTTCCTGCTCGACGCTAATCGGAGCAGGGTGAGTCGGCCCCTAAGGCGAGGTGGAAACACGTAGTCGATGGGAAACAGGTTAATATTCCTGTACTTGGTAATGTTGCGATGTGGGGACGGAGAAGGCTAGGTTAGCCACTGATTGGTAGTAGTGGTTTAAGCCGGTAGGAAGTTTTCTTAGGTAAATCCGGGAAGACAATTCCGAGACGTGATGACGAGGTGCCCTCGGGCGCTGAAGTAACTGATGCCATGCTTCCAAGAAAAGCCACTAAGCATAAACATTATTGAACCGTACCGAAAACCGACACAGGTAGACAAGTAGAGAATACTCAGGCGCTTGAGAGAACTCGGGTGAAGGAACTAGGCAAATTGGCACCGTAACTTCGGGAGAAGGTGCGCCGGTTTAGGTGAAGTCCCTGCGGATGGAGCTCTAGCCGGTCGAAGATACCAGGTGGCTGCGACTGTTTATTAAAAACACAGCACTCTGCTAACTTGAAAGAGGAAGTATAGGGTGTGACGCCTGCCCGGTGCCGGAAGGTTAATTGAGAGTGTTAGCTTCGGCGAAGCGCTTGATCGAAGCCCCGGTAAACGGCGGCCGTAACTATAACGGTCCTAAGGTAGCGAAATTCCTTGTCGGGTAAGTTCCGACCTGCACGAATGGCGTAACGATGGCCACACTGTCTCCACCCGAGACTCAGTGAAATTGAAATTGCTGTGAAGATGCAGTGTACCCGCGGCTAGACGGAAAGACCCCGTGCACCTTTACTATAACTTTGCACTGGACTTTGAATCTTTATGTGTAGGATAGGTGGGAGACTATGAAGCATTATCGCTAGATGGTGTGGAGTCAACCTTGAAATACCACCCTTAAATATTTGAGGTTCTAACATAGCTCCATAATCTGGAGCATGGACAGTGTATGGTAGGTAGTTTGACTGGGGCGGTCTCCTCCCAAAGAGTAACGGAGGAGCGCGAAGGTACCCTAGGCATGGTCGGAAATCATGCTGTTAGTGTAAAAGCAGAAGGGTGCTTGACTGCGAGACTGACAGGTCGAGCAGGTACGAAAGTAGGTTTTAGTGATCCGGTGGTTCTGAATGGAAGGGCCATCGCTCAACGGATAAAAGGTACGCCGGGGATAACAGGCTTATACCCCCCAAGAGTTCACATCGACGGGGGTGTTTGGCACCTCGATGTCGGCTCATCACATCCTGGGGCTGTAGTCGGTCCCAAGGGTATGGCTGTTCGCCATTTAAAGTGGTACGCGAGCTGGGTTTAGAACGTCGTGAGACAGTTCGGTCCCTATCTGCCGTGGGCGTTGGAGAATTGAGAGGGGCTGCTCCTAGTACGAGAGGACCGGAGTGGACGAACCTCTGGTGTTCCGGTTGTGACGCCAGTCGCATTGCCGGGTAGCTATGTTCGGGAAAGATAACCGCTGAAAGCATCTAAGCGGGAAACTTGCCTCAAGATGAGTTCTCCCGAGGCCTTTAAGGCCTCCACAAGGTTTGTTGTAGACCACAACGTTGATAGGCAGGGTGTGTAAGTGCTGTAAGGCATTGAGCTAACCTGTACTAATTGACCGAGCGGCTTGATCATATAACGCCCAAAGAGTTTGAGCGTCCAAGGACGCACAGACAAATACAATGAATACGCATTCGATGCGTTTTAAATCGCGTAGCTCGCAAGAGCGTAACGACTAATTTGTTATGAATTTAAGAATAATCCCTTTTAAAGGGAACAAGTCTCTGTCTGGTAGACATAGCGAGTGGGAACCACCCGAAACCATTTCGAACTCGGAAGTGAAACGACTCTGCGCCGATGATAGTGTGAGGTCTCCTCATGTGAAAGTAGGACACTGCCAGGCGTTTTTTTCAAACCCCTTGTGGAGCAATCCCCAAGGGGTTTTCTTTTTGGAGTTTGTAATTGCAAAGCAATTACAAACGAACAATCGCGCCATAGCCTCCCCATAATTCATTAATTTTATTTTAATAAGAATTTTCTCAGCACATTGGAAATGTACCTATACATCGGCGACGGCGGATTACTTGCTTACGCTGGTAACTCATAAGAGGGCGCATACAGGATGCGCCCCTACAAAGAATAGACATAGCTAGTTGGAACCACACCAAACCTTTTCGAACAACTCTTAGAAACGACACGCCACAGTGACTTATATTTTCTTGGCTTGTCTTTCTTTTGGTTCTTCCATTCCCACAGCATGCTTCATTTTGTCCATTTCATCACGCAATTGACTGATAACATTTTCCATTCTTGAAGTCCCTTTTTTCTTATGGCCACTTGCTTCCATTTGTTTTTCAATTTTTGCAATCGTGTTTTCAATATCAGAAAAGATATTAGCCAATGCTTTTTGCGCTGAATCAGCTGGTAATGGGTCTTGAGATTTTTGTAAATTATTTTGAAGTTTGATAAGTTGTTCAAAAGCCACCACGGCATTATTAATTGCCCCTTGCAATTGTTCGATTTGCTTAGGTCTATCGCCATGTTGCGCTTTAAGATATTGAGAGACGAATGATTTTTTGTTACCGGCTTGCTTATATCTTTGATCGATATTGATGGAGCCTAAAATATTCTTCAAAATCTTAAGGGCGGTCTCATCTTGAGTAAGATTTTTTTGTGGACCTGTTGGTGCTTGATATTTTGGCATGGTAGGACCTTCATTTACGGCATCTGCACCCGTAACGCCACCTAGTACACTGCCCATCGCGCCAACCTCAGGGCTATCAACACCAGCTGATTTTGGTGGTTTAACAATATTCTTAGGATTTTTTTCATCTTCAAACAATTTTCGCCCTAACATAGCTTTGAGTTCGCTGTGTTTTAATTTTTCCAACTTGATGGCTGCTTGAAATTTAAGTTGTAAGGTGTTCGTGTCCCAAGTTAATGCATTATCATCCGGTGTATTGGCGCCTTTTTCATAAAAATAATCTCGAATTAATATTTGTTCATCGGGACTATAATTTTCAATTTTAGCAAATTCAATATATCTCTTGGCAAATTCTAAGTTTAAAATGGCGTCAGGATCTTTATTGGCTACAAGCTTTTGTTCCTTTTTGAAGTCCATAGCAGCGACATAGACGCCTTTTTCTGCTTTTAAAATGGCTTCTCTTGTTTCAAGCTCGGCCAGTTTTTTATCATAAGATGCTAAGGCATTTTTAATTTTATCCAGTTTGGCTAAGCGTTGACTCGTTAAAATATTCAACTCCTTTTCCGCACTAGATAATGCTTTTTGAAATTTATCCTTTACTTTTGCGAGCTTCAAGTTAGCTTGAATAATTTTTAATGAGCTCTGAAGCTGTTTTACTTCAACTTGTTTTCTGCTAATTTCATCATCAATATTTCTTACTATTTCTTCCCTTTCACGAGCTAATTTATCTAAAGTAGGACCTCCTTCATAAGAGATTTGACTTTTGAGAGCACGAATTTCATCTTGTAGAACTTTAAGATCGGCGTCCGCCTTTTTTCTGAGATCGGCCAAGACTTTTTCATTACTTTTTTCAACATTCGCGTTCGCTTTTTGTTTGGCAAGTTCTAATTGTTTTTGTCTTGCTTGTTGAACTTGTTTCTCTTGAGCTCTTCTTTTTTGATCTTCATTTTGTACGACAGGACCACCCTTTCCAGGAGGAGGTGGTGGCGGCGGTGCCCCTGGTCCGCTTTGAAGTGGTGGTGGTGGTGGTGATCCTTTGTTGCTTGGTGGTGGAGGCGCAACCTCTTTTGATTGTTGAGGCGAAACATTTTCTTTAGCTGCAACTTGTTGGATTCTGGCATTGAGCTTTGCTTTGGCCGCCAATAGGGCTTGCATCTTTTGAGCCATTTTTCCTTTAAAATTATCGTTAAAATCTTGATCTATTTCTTCACGGGCTGCTCGTTCAAAATCTTCATTGGGTTGCACACCCATTTCTAATTGTTTTTCCCACTCATATTGGCTTTTATTATCTAATTTTGGGCACATAGTACAACCCCTTGTTGTAAATGAAATTTTTCTCAATCTATGCTTATTAGATTTAGCATTTTAGAAAAAGTTCAAATCAACACGGGAATAGAGGGATATTCACGTTTTTGTTGAAGAAAGACGGATGTTAAAGACCATTGCGGGCAATAGCAGCATTTAATATTTTTCCAATTAAGATGTCATCTGCATAGTCTTCAAGGGTTAACCAATTAAGGCCAGGATTGGGATTCACTTCCAATAATTTGAAGTTGCCATGTTGATCACAACGAAAATCAAAACGCGCATAATCACGACATTCTGTGCGCTGGAATAAATCCATTCGAGTAATTTTTTAATATTTCTTTTTGTTCTCATCAGAAAGACGTAGCTTCTTTAAAAACAACTTTTTTCCAATAAGGAGACTCTGATAACCATTTAGATTCATAAGAAAGAATTTTAGGGAAATCTTCTGGTAGTGCTGAGAAATCAATTTCAATTAAGGGAAGCACTTCAAAGTTGCCCGGATTGCCAATAATACCAACACTATATTCTGAGCCAGTTAAAAACTCTTGAATTAATAATGGCGTATGTGGAAATTGTTCTCTCATTACCTGAATTTGCTTAATATATTCTTCATGATTTTGTATAACGGAATTGCGTGTGATACCAAATGATCCATCGCCAAAATTGGGCTTAATCAAAACAGGATAAGAGGAAGGTGTTGGTAATATGAGATCTGTTGGAGCTAAATAATATTCTGTAGGAACTGGAATGTTCATGTGATTGGCAATTAAACGAATAGTAGATTTATTATAACAAGTGGCAAGACAAGAAGGGCCTGCACCGGTATAAGGAATATCGAGTAATTCTAGTAAGGCAGGAACATGTAATTCCTTGGTAGCTTGGTTATTGAATCCTTCATCACAAAGATTAAAAACAAAATCGGGTTTGTTGTTAATGAGGTTTTGAAAGAATATTTTGTGATCATCAAGATAGTGGAAATCGAACTGCTTTAATAAGCTTAAAGTACTTTTTAGATTGCTGATGGTTTCAAGATCTTCTGGATTAAATTGCCCATCTTTTTTGACGGGATCTGGTAATCTAGGATCGCCCAAGAGCACAGTCGTTTTCATCTTTAATGAGTCCCTATTATTGCGCCATCAGAATGGTTAAAATGGGGCATTTTAAACGTTATAGCGAACTAATTATAGGGGTAGGGGCTTTATGAGTCGATTTGCTGTATTTGGGTCTCCCATTGCGCACAGCCTCTCCCCTGAGATCCACCAACACTTTGCAAGACAAGCCAATATTGCTTTGTCCTTTGAACGAATCCTGACTGGGCCTGGCGAGCTGAAGGCCGCATTACAACAGTTTAGGAATAATGGGGGTAAAGGAGCCTGTGTTACTGTTCCTTTAAAGATCGAAGCCTTTGTACTATGCGATCAGCATACAATAGCTGCAAGTACAGCTGGAGCTGTGAATACGCTATTCTGGAAGGATAGCTTGCTCTATGGAGATAACACAGATGGTGATGGCTTGGTGCGCGACATCACTCAAAATCTTGGTTTAGTCTTGAAAGGGAAAAGGATCTTAATATTGGGCGCAGGGGGCGCTACAAGAGGCATTTTAAAGCCGTTACTAGACCAAGAAGCGCTTGCCATAGTGATAGTTAATCGCACCTTAGAAAAAGCCCAAATTTTAAGTTCATTCAAGGTCGCAGCCTATTCATATGACACTTTCGACTTGGCAAATGAGATGCCCTTTGATCTGGTTATTAATGCCACCTCTATGAGTTTACAAGATCTTGTTCCTCAAATAGCACCAAAATGGATTAAAGGGACCTTCGCGATAGATTTAGCTTACCGTCAAAATCAAGATACCGTTTTTCAACAATGGGCAACAAAGCATGGTGCAGCTCAGGCAGTTGATGGAATTGGTATGCTTGTAGAACAAGCAGCGCTTGGTTTTAATCGTTGGCATGATATCCTGCCAGCAACGCAAGCTATCATTCAACAACTTCGGCAAAGATAAGGATAGTATTAAACATGACACAAATAATACAACAAAGGAAGTTATGGTTGGCTGTGATGGTTACTTCTTTAGGTTATTTTGTCGATGTATACGACATAATATTATTTGCCGTTATTCGCATACCTAGTCTTAAAGCGTTAGGGTTAGCGGATGAGCAAGTCACCACCATTGGCTTGCAGTTAATGAATATTCAATTGTTAGGGATGTTAATAGGTGGCGTTATCTGGGGGGCTTTGGGCGATAAGCGTGGGCGTTTATCCATTTTGTTTGGCTCCATCATTCTTTATTCCAGTGCAAACCTTGCCAATGCATTTGTCACTTCTGTTGAACAATATGCCATCTTAAGATTTTTAGCCGGGTTGGGATTGGCTGGCGAATTGGGAGCCGGGATCACTTTGGTAGCTGAGCTGATGGCCAAGAAAAAACGCGGGATTGGTACTACCATTATCACCACTTCAGGTGTTTTTGGTGGTATTTGTGGCGGCTTAGTTGGTAATTTATTAACTTGGCAAACGGCGTATATTTTAGGTGGATTAGCTGGGTTTTTGCTTTTGATAATGCGATTTAGTTTAGTTGAATCTGGTATTTACCTTAGCGCCAAATCTCAAGCGAGTATTCAAAAGGGCAGTTTGTGGACATTTCTCAAATCACCTACTCAATTAAAAAAATATCTTAGCTGCTTGTTGGTGGGTATTCCTTTTTGGATTTTTGTTGGATTGTTTATGGCATTGGCGCCTGAAGTTGCCAAAGAATTGAATGTTCAAGGCGCTATTACGACAGGTTGGGCCATTTTATTTTTCAATGTTGGCTTAGGGGTGGGCGATATGTCCAGTGGCCTCTATAGTCAATGGTTAGGCTCAAGAAAAAAAGCAGTTTTTATTTATTTGTTGTTAACGCTCGTGTTTACGATGATATTTTTATCATTGCGTGATATCAGTCCAAATGTGTTTTATTTCTTCTGTAGTGCGATTGGTTTTAGTGTTGGTTATTGGGCGGTTTTTTTAGTCATGGCTGCCGAGCAATTTGGTACCAATATTAGAGCCACTGTCACCGTGTCGATGCCCAATATGATCCGTGGCATGGGAGTACCTTTAACCATTATCTTAAGTTACCTGCGTCCTGAGTTTGGTATTTTATGGGGGCTTGGTCTGATTGCAGTCGTTGGTATTTTAATGGCAATGATTGGCTTGTTCACATTAAAAGAGACTTTTGCGACAAGTTTGGATTTTGTTGAATCATAAGAAGCTTGTCCTGCGAAGCCTTTTGGCGAAGCAGGACGTGCCCACGTGATCTATATTAAAGACCCAATCTTTCTTTAGCGGCCTTTAATATCTGCTCAAGAAATTGAGAGTAACTTAAGCCTCCAAGTGATGCCATGAGGTTAAATTTACCATCCCAACACCAACCTGGGTTTGGATTTACCTCAAGTAGTTTAAGATCGCCATTACTATCTGCACGAAAGTCAAAGCGCGCATAATCGCGACATTCTAAGCGTTCAAATAAAGCTTGGGAATAATCAATCAATTTTCGAGCAGTTTCATCAGGAAGGTCAGCTTCTTTATATCTTATTTTATTCCAGTAAGCAGAATCTGGTAACCATTTTGATTCATAAGATAAAATTTTAGGTAAGTTCTCAGGGAGATCCGAAAAATCAACTTCCAGTAACGGTAAGGCTTCAAATTTTCCAGGATTGCCAATCAAACCAACAGTATATTCTGTGCCTTCTAAAAACTCTTGAATGAGTAATGGAACGCCTGGGAGCAATTCATTGAGATAATTGATGTAATCAATTAATTCTTCAGCATTTTGTACGACGGCATTTTGGGTGATCCCAATCGAAGAATCGCCACAGTTAGGCTTAATGATAGCCGGGAAAGTGTGGGGAATATGTGCCGCTTGATCTGATGGGGTATAATAAGTTTCTAACGGTACCGGTACATCTAAACTTGAAGCAACTGAACGTATAAAGGATTTATTATAGCATAAGGCCAAACAAGTCGGACCAGCCCCGGTGTAAGGGATTTTTAACATTTCCAAAAGTGCTGGAATGTGAAGTTCTTCTTCTGCTTTATTGTTGTAACCCTCATCACATAAATTAAAAACGAAAGTAGGTGGCGATTTAATCAATTGTGAAAGCAGCGTTTGATGATTATCAAGATATTGAAATTGGAATTCATCTAAGGTTTTAAGACTTTGTTTGAGTTGGGCGATGGTTTCAATATCTTCAGGATTAAACTGCCCATTTTTCTTGACGCGATCAGGCTGTTTTGGATCCCCCATAATAACAGTTGTTTGCAATTTTGGAATGGCATGTGCTACAACTCTTTTTTTCTCTGGCGCACGAGCAGTGATGAACAGACGATTAGCCATCATGCCAAGATCTTGATTACGAGTAGAGTGAGAATAAACATTGCCATGGTTTTGTATATCATCAAAACCAAGATCAGCAAGAATAGTGGTAATTTCTTCAAGTGAATAAAGTCGCTCTGCGTAAAATTGATCTGCCATCACGCCAATTTCTGCATTAGTGATCACTTCTCTTGAAATAACCCGTTTGCCATCGGTGGAAAGAGAACGTTCACGATTGACAAAATGATTTTTGTCGATCCATTCCCAAGAGCGTGGTTCAAAATTTTGACTCATCCAAGAACCATCAACGATATCTAGCAGAAGCTTACCATTAGAGGTTAGGATCCTTTTGAGATTATTAAGGACGGCTATATCATCTTCTTCGCGTTCAAAATAACCAAAAGAATTCCCCATCATCACGACACAGTCAATCGAGCTATCTTTTAAGCGAAATTGTCTGGCATCTCCTTCGGAAAAGGTGATTGGCAAAGTAAATGCTTTTGCTCTTTTGCGTGCCAGGCGTATAAGATAACGAGAGCGGTCAACACCCGTGACATTGCGAAAGCCGCGTTTGGCAAGCTCAAGTGAATGTCTGCCTTGACCACAACATAAATCGAGGATGCGATCTTCAGACTTAATGTTGGTAAATTTAATGATCATGTCAACGTCAGTTTCTGTGTTCAAACTGTTTTCTACGACATCACCATCGGTCTTAAGATAAAGTGAGTTGAACAGAGTTTTCCACCATTCCGGTGGCAGATGACGCTCGAGATCGGAGATCGGACCCAGCGTACGTTGAGGTTGGCCATTGCTTGGCTGGCTGACTTTAAGCTTCTTCTTTTGAGTAACTTTCTGATTTTTCTCGGTATTAATCATATTCATGAGAGCTTGTCAGTTCCTCGTATGCTTGGGTTGATCAAAAAAAACATAGTATAAATACCACCTGTGATAAATGATATACATGTGTGCTTTTGAACTTTATTTTTTTTGTCCAAGGGTCTGATTTTTCAGTTTGACATAGCTCATGGCGCTATAACGGATGAAGGCAATCTCTTGATCTGTCAGAGGACGTTTCATTCTTGCAGGCGATCCCATCCACAGATAACCGCTTGAGAGGATTTTGCCAGGTGTCACGAGAGAGCCCGCTCCCAGAATAACGTCAGATTCCACAATAGCATTATCTAAAATGATCGATCCCATGCCTATGATGCAGTAATCATAGATGGTGCAGGCATGTAAAATGGCTTTATGACCAACGGTTACGTCGTTACCTATTTTTAGTGGCGCCCCACCGGGGTGGTATTCACTATCATGGGTAACATGCAGCACAGAACCATCCTGGATACTGGTTCGGCTACCGATGGTAATATGATTGATATCACCGCGAATACAGGCAAAAGGCCAGATCGAGCTATCTTCACCGATAGTGACATTGCCAATAACAAGCGCCATCTCATCGACATAAGTATTAGCACCAATGGATGGATGAGATTGTTGAAAAGGACGTATTGCCATTTTTCACTCCGTGATTATTTAGGTAAGTGTTACTAATTCTTCAGCACTGGTAGGATGGATAGCAACCACGTTATCAAAATCAGCTTTTGTAGCTCCCATCGTTATCGCCAGAGCAAATCCCTGCAGCATTTCATCAACGCCATCTCCAAACAGATGACACCCTACCACTTTATCTGTGCTTGCTACGGTGATGAGTTTCATTGCCGTTTTGTGTGGATGTGTCAGCATGCTTTGTGACATCGGCGTAAATTCGGTTTGATATATCCGAATATCTTCGCCAAATTTTGTTCTCGCTTGTGGCTCTGTCAAACCAACACTGCCAATCGGAGGATGACTAAAAACAACACTGGGGATATTGTGGTAATCCAATTTGCTGTTGGGTTCGTTACCAAAAAGCCGTCGGGCAAGATGTCGACCTGCAGCGATAGCAACAGGGGTGAGCTCTTTGTGACCGGTGACGTCACCTATGGCATAAACACCAGGGACGTTTGTATTTTGATAAGCATCTACAATAATAGTGCCATTTTCATGAATATTAATCCCTGCTTTTTCTAAATGTAATTCAGTCGTATTGGCATGACGGCCGATTGCCCAGATCACTGTATCAAAACCAGATAATTTTTCATTATTCGAAAAGCTAAGTGTTAAGCTACCATTCGCTTTTTCTAAAGAAACTGGCACATGATGAGCTTTGAGTTCTATTCCTTGCAGCTGATAGGCTTGCATTAGCTTTTGACTTAAGAGAGGATCAAAAAGACGAAGTAATGACTCTTGACGAAAAATAAGTGAGGTTGTGCAGCCAAAAGCATTTAACATGCCAGCCAATTCAACGGCGATATAACCAGAGCCCACAACAGCCACTTTTTTTGGTTGTGTTTTCAAAGCAAAAAAACCGTTCGAATCTATTCCAAGAGCGTCCCCTGGTATGGTTGGCCATCTTGGTTTGCCACCACTTGCTATCACAATATGGGGAGCTTCGAGGATATCCTCTCCAACTAAGAGTGTGTTCTTTGAAGTAAATTGCGCTTGACCGTGGATGATTTCAACTTGGTTTTTGGTAAGTTTCTTTTCATAATTAACATGCATTTGATTTATATAAGCTTGACGCTTAGTCACTAATGTTGGCCAATCAAATTGAATGAGAGCCGGGGCAAATCCATATCCAGGTGCCTCCCGCATCGATATTGCCATATTGCTGCCCAGCCACATTATTTTTTTAGGAACGCATCCCACGTTGACACAGGTTCCTCCCAATAGATGTGATTCTATGACAGCACAACGCGCGCCTAGTTGCGCTGCCTTATTAGCAGTAGCAATGCCGCCACTTCCCCCACCAATAGCAATCAAATCGAATTTTTTGTGCATTGTCTGACTTATGCGGATGCCTTTTGTTTAACCTCAGGTTACATTATCCTACTTTATCGGGGAAATCGTACCAAGGTTAAATGAAGGTTTATAACTGATGACTAATCCATTATTAAAAGACAGTCCTCTGCCACTCTTTAAAGAAATCCAAGCGCAAGATGTGGAGCCTGCCATTTCGGAATTGATTAGCCGTAATTTGCACGCTATTGATGAATTGGTGGCAAAGATGAAAGACCCAACTTGGGGATCTTTGATAGAACCAATAGAAGAGTTAGATGATACCTTAACTAAAGCTTGGTCACCTGTTGGGCATTTGAATGCTGTTGTTAATACCCCTGAGTTGCGTACAGCTTATAATAACTGTTTACCAAAATTATCCGATTATGGGACGCAGGTTGGTCAAAATCAGGGTTTGTACCAAGCCTATAATGCTCTGATGAATAGCAAAGCGTTTGCAGAACTCTCAAAAGAACAACAAAAAGTGATTACCAATGCACTTCGCGATTTTAAATTGTCAGGCGTTGCTTTACCTTTAGAACAACGAGAGCAATTTGCAAAATTAAGTCAAACCTTGGCACAACTGGAAAGTCAATTTCAAGATCATGTTATGGATGCCACTGATCATTGGCATTTGGATGTGACCGATAGTCAAATGTTGGCGGGGCTTCCCGAACAAGCCATTAAATTAGCCAAGCAGGTTGCTGAAAAAGCAGGGGTATCAGGCTGGAGAATAACACTAGATTTTCCCTGCTATCAATCCATTATTACCTATGCAGATAATCGTCAATTGCGAAAAGAAATTCATGAAGCTTATTTTACGCGTGCTTCTGATAAAGGTCCGGATGCGGGTAAATTTGATAATACAAAATTAATGGAAAGTATCGTTGCCACTCGCCATGAGATGGCAAAATTATTGGGGTTTGATAATTATGCCCAGCGATCGCTTGCTAAAAAAATGGCAAAATCAACGGAACAAGTCATTACTTTTTTACAAGACTTAGCGAGCAAGGCGAAACCGTTTGCAGAAAAAGAATTTGCAGAATTAAAAGCTTTTGCAAAGGGTGAATATGATATAGAAAAATGTGAACCGTGGGATATTGCTTATTATAGTGAAAAACTGCGTCAGAAACGGTTTGCGATTTCTCAAGAAACATTGCGTCCTTATTTTCCTGTGCCAACAGTGTTGAATGGCATGTTTGAAGTGGTAAAGCGTTTGTATGGTTTGCAAATTCAGGAAAAGAAAGACGTAGAAACCTGGCATCCTGATGCACGTTTTTTTGAAATTATGGATAATAAAAACCAATTACGCGGACAATTCTATCTAGATTTATTTGCAAGAAGTCAAAAGCGCGGTGGCGCATGGATGGATGAAGCAAGAGTGCGACGTAGGCTTCCTAATGGTAATTTACAAATTCCCGTGGCCTATTTAACCTGTAATTTTAGAGCGCAAGTAGGCGATATGCCTTCCTTGCTAACACATGATGAAGTGCTAACCCTCTTTCATGAATTTGGACATGGGTTGCATCATATGCTCACCAAAGTTGAAGCCGCTGGCGTTTCAGGCATTAATGGCGTTGCCTGGGATGCAGTCGAACTACCAAGTCAATTTATGGAAAATTGGTGCTGGCAAAAAGAAGCACTTGCTTTTATCTCTGGGCATTATCAAACCCATGAATCATTGCCAGACGATTTGCTGGAGAAAATGCAGCGCGCTAGAAATTTCCAATCCGGAATGATGTTATTGCGACAATTAGAATTTAGCTTGTTCGATTTTCGAATGCATCTAGAATATAACCCTGAAAAGGGCGCACGCGTGCAAGAAATTTTAGATGAGGTTCGTGAAAAATATAGTGTGACACCGATTGCGCCTTATAATCGTTTTCAACATAGCTTTGGTCATATTTTTTCTGGCGGCTATGCGGCAGGTTATTATAGTTATTTATGGGCTGAAGTGTTATCGCAAGATGCATTTTCAAAATTTGAAGAAGATGGCATTTTTAACACGGAAACGGGGCAGGCTTTTCTACATAAGATATTAGAAAAAGGTGGCTCAGAAGAGCCAGATGTTTTATTTAGAGATTTTCGTGGCCGCGATCCAGATATTAGCGCATTGTTGCGCCACCGCGGATTGGTGGAATAGCTGATAAAATCAGAAAATTCGCTGGTTGATTAACTTCCTCTGGATTTGAGATTGTTATATTGCCTCATTTAATGAGGCATGTTGGTAGATACACATATTGTATCGATTGGATAATCTATTATTTAGAGTTGGGGTATTTTCTTTTATACCCAAAGTGTTAGATGAGTGCAGTTAGTAAGCTATCTTTTTTTACAGATAAAAAGTATAATAAATATTGCGGTTGAGATATTTCTTCAGAAAAGCCAATCGATACAAACTGCTTACCTACCAAAACACATGTTTGCAGTGTAGTCACGTTGAAAATATTTTCGCGAGGTAACTATGAAAAGAGCAAAGCGCGACATGACAGAAAGAGCCTATAAGTTAGGATATAATCAAGGGTTAAAAGGGCATGCAAAGGAACGGTGTCCCTATCAAGAAATAGAAAAAAGAGGCCAGTGGATGGGCGGTTGGCGACAGGGACACGCGTTTTATGTAGCAGGATATAGGATGCCTTCGGAAGTATGGGCTCAAAGCGCAAGTGGTTAGGAAGCACATTTAATCGAAATAAAAAAACCCCGCATCATGCGGGGTTTTTTTTATCAGTGTACATTAGTAATAGGGTCATTTTATTTCTATCGTTAAGGATAAGAGATGAAACATCCACATCAACTGATTATTTACCCAGAAGAAAATTATGAAAGGTAGCAAAGAAAACAAGCGTAAAATTGAAGAGGTGCAAAATCTTCTTAAGAAGCAAAAGGTACAAGCTGCCACACTTCTTTTAAATGAATTATTGAATGAGCGACCAGATGATCCTAAGGTGCTCGTTTTAATTGGTATCGCCGCATTGAAACAAAAAGATTATTCTCAAGCAGAAAGTTTTTTGCTCCAAGCCCTGCAAAAAAATAAAAACTTAAGCGAGGCGCATTTTCATTTAGCTTCACTTTATTTGCAGCTTGAGGAGTATGATAAAGCCATTGAGCAATACCAAGAGGTCAGTCAATTCGATGCATCTCATCTTCAAGCGATGATAAACTTAGGATTGGCTTTTGAAAATAAATGGCGATTTCAGGAAGCCCAATTTGTCTATCAAAGCATTTTGCAAGAAGAACCAGAAAACGCAATGGTCATTCTTCACCTGGGAGAGGTATTAATCAAATTAGGCAATATTCAGGAAGCGATTAATATTTTTCAAAAAGGTTTAGAAGTTGAGCCCAAATCCGCTGATTTCCTAAATCATTTAGGTGTGGCATTTTTGACTTTGAAAGAGAAAGCAAAAGCCATAAAGTGTTTTCAAAAAGTATTAGCCTTAAAACCGGATAATGTGCAAGCGCTTTATAATTTGACGCTCTGTGATCCTAATACGTTAGGACAAAATGTCGAAGTCAAGAAACTACAACAATTTTTAGACAGTGATAATTTGGCTTCCCATGATAGGATTTTGTGCCACTTTGCATTGGCTAAAATTTATGAACATAGCGGTCATAATGAAAGGACTTTTTTTCATTACAAAGCGGGTAATGATTTGTGTGCAAAGCATCATTATTTCGATGAAAATGGTTTTGTTCAAACTGTCAATCAAATCATGGAAATTTTTGACCAAGGGTTAATTCAAGAAAAAATGATCGTACCCATTGAAGGTAAAAGTCCTTTATTTATTGTTGGGATGCCAGGAAGTGGCAAAAATCTAGTAGAAAAACTACTTATTCGTCATTCTAAAATTACCTGCACCAGTCCACAGAAACTATTCCAGGACTTAAGCCGAAAGTGTTTAGATTTTCCTGAAGGCATTACATCGGCCACTAGTAATCAATTACAACAGATGGCAAGTCAATATATTGAAGAGCTTGGCAAGATTGCATTGTCGGATGCACATATTATTTGTGATAGTGCCGCTGATAATTATCTTTATCTAGGATTAATGTCTATATTATTCCCTAAATCCAAAATTATTCATTGTACGCGCCATCCAATGGATCTATGTTTGACCAACTATTTTCATTCGTATCCGCATGACAGTTCCTTCGCGCACAATTTAGGATCGTTAGGGAGATATTACGAACAGTATGTAAAACTAATGGGTTACTGGCAAAGTATCGGTATTGAAAATAGAATTGAAGTTAAATTCGAAGATCTTGTGCTATCGCCACACGAAACATTAAAACAATTGTTCGAAGACTTAGAAATGTCGGTCGATGTAAATAAGATTAAATTATCCACTCTTTACACGTTAGAAGTTGATCGTTGGAAAAAATTTGAACCCTTTTTGCAACCGCTAATTGAAGTTTTATATCACGTGTAGTTCTGCGTTTTTTATTTTAAATATTTTCCTTTACTGGAACTTAGTTCCCCTTAATAGGTCTTATTAACATCATCCCTTATTCAGACCTGTGAATACTTAAGTGTTAAGTGGAGAGGAATACATGAGCAAACCTGGTGTCGATAAAACTCCTAGCAAGTATCAATTTGCTCAGCAAGTAGATTCAACTTGCTTTCTTATGCCATTCATTAATTTAAAATTAATACGAGAACAGCAAAATGAAGATGGCACATTGCGATTTTTAGATAGAGAATGGCACACGAAAGAAGAATGGTTTCTTAAGACTTTTCCTGCGTTGCGAGATTGGCATTTAGCAATGCAAAAATTAACTTTTCCCAAACCTAGAGAAGCGAAGGATTTTGCAAGATTGCAAGAAAGTATGCTTAAAAATGGATTAACCAAAGATCAAATACCATCACTTACTTATCAAGATGGGGAGTCTTATTTACCCAAAAGGGGTTTCGAAAGAGTGTTGGCCCAGCTACTTACTCCCTATATGGGCAATGTACAAAAAAAATGGGGTATATTAACAAAGAAAGTGCCCGTTTATTATGATAATGGGAAATTCACCTGCTATGACGAGTCGAAAAAAGAATTTATTGAATTAAAGGCAACTAAACGCGCACATGAAGATCTTAACTGTTTCACTGTACGTGAACTTGGAATACCGCCACATTTACGAGAATACTATCAATTAAATGATAATGATTATCTTATATCACAAGGTGGTGGATTTGGTCACGAAAGGATATATCAAACGAGTTATATTGATAGAAATAGTATTTTACTAAACGATCAAAACAGGGGTTATTTCTACGAAGCAAGTTTGTATGGATTAATGTTATTTGGCATGGGCCTTGATTCTCAAAATAATGAAATCATCGAAGGACATTCATTATTTACAGCTTATCAGAACTTCAAGCAAGTGATGAGCCAATCAGAAAACAATCCTTGGAACTCACCCCTTTTTAAAAAAGAAAATTTATTGGAATACCATATTGCTCAAATATTAAAATCAGATCTAGAACTTAAAGAGAAAATTAAAGCTAACCTAAATGAATATACTTCTTGGCCATATTATCAACAACTTAGCAATGTCGCAGGCGGTGATGACACTAAAAAAAATCTTCCTGGTGAAGATCAAATGATAGCTTATTGTGTATCTCAATATTTAAAATTACTGTGGGCAGCTTCACTTTCACCTGAGAAATTTCTTGTGGCCACAGGACTTCGGGGAAGTTTGGGAGAAATTGACAAAGTGGCTCTTGATACACTCATTAAGGATATTGTCCATAAAAGTAAGCATTTTTTACCCATTTGGAAAAAGTTAAGAACAAAACTACAGGATATAGTTGGTGAAAATGCTTTTTTAGTTAGTTTTGATGGCCATGGTAGTATTAAGAGCTTCAATGAAAAAGTATGTAGTGCCCAAGCACAATACGGTCTTGCAAATAAAAAGTTATTTCAAAAGCTTGGGTATACTGAAATTGATTCGTTCTTTCAAGAAGGAAGACAACCCTTTTACCAACAAACACCCGATGAAGCAGATAAAATGGAACAGGCAGCTCGCAAAATACAAAGTGCCTGGCGTAAACATAAGGCCGGAGAAAGAACAAAGCCACTTATTCACTCGCCAGCTCCTGTGAGTGGCGGTTTAAATACAGTATATTCGGCTTTAAGGACACAAGTATTTAATCAAGAGAAACAAACCTATGTTAATCTTATTGAGCCCGAATTAATTCAAAATTATCTAGATTATGTTAGAAGACTTGTAGAACTCCATAGAGGAGTATACCTTCATATAAAGGAACATCCAGAATATAGTGATGTGCAAATAGATGGATTAAAAGCTAAAGAAAAAGAAGCTTTTATCCATTTGGAACAGGGAATTGAAATCAGTAGTGAGGATTTCTTGGATGCAATTGAGCGATTAAATAAACAATTGATTTCCATTGAAAAGCAGGACTTCTCTAAAGAACAAATTGACCTACTAAATGATTTGGTAGCAAATTTTCTTGAAAAAGACCTTTCCAAACAAGAAAATACTGATATTAAGGATAAAATTAAACACGCCTTTCATGATAATCCACAAGCATTAAAGAAATTTCAAAATGTTATCAAGCTTTTAGAGAGATATGCTCGTTATGATATTGTTAGTATGTTCTTTAATACGGCAGTCAACATGTCCTTAGAAAAGATAAAAAATGATCATACTCATTCTCGTCCCAGAGCAAAGTAGAACTCTATAATCTATTGTTTAACCAATCGAATTCAGCAATGGAATTTTATCTCCTGGGATCCGCACATAACCATCCTCATCTTGACGATGCACCAAAGATTCTTGGTGCCAGGCATGACCATAAATCACTTCAAAGGTGGCCGGATAAAGGCCATCAGACTGTTTAAACGCATCATAAGCTGCAATCATGCGTTTAATATCATTTTTAGGTGTAATGCCTTTTGAGCGAGTTTGATTCATATTGCGAGCGCCGGTGGCTTTAAGATCGTTTAACAACTGTTTCACATCAGGATAGGTCGTCGTGATCATTTCCATATCCATGACGGGATCTGAGAATGAACTATTTAATATTAAATCGCCAACGTCGTGCATATCGGAGAAAGGATTCACATGCGTGTGCGATGAGACGGCCTGCCAAGATTGGCGTAATTCAAACAGCGTTTGCGGCCCTAAGGTGGTAAAAAATAACATCCCGTTGGGTTTTAAGACGCGCTTAAATTCCTTAAACACTTTATTGAGCTCAAAGCACCACTGCAAAGTAAAATTGGAAAAAATCAGATCAAAGCTTTTATTGGCAAACGGTAACGTTTCGGTATCACCACAAATATAAAAAGGTTTATTTTTCCAAAGGTGCCAAGGTTGTTTACTTTTAGCAAATTGGGTCATCCCTTGGGCTAAATCAAGCCCAATGATGCTAGCCTTTGGAAATTTTTGCTGAAGCTGTCGAGTAATGTAACCGGTGCCTGCGCCGACATCTAAAATAGTCGCCGGGGGTGTTTTGATCAAATCCAAACGTTCAATCAAACGATGCCCAATTTCTTTTTGCACAAAAGCAGATTTATCATAAGTCTTGGCCGCCATACTAAATGAACGTGCAATATCTGCCTTTTTAACGGGGATATTATTCATACATTCACGACCGTTATGGGGATTGTTTTAGGTGTGCAAGAGGGAATGCTTTCTTTAGCTTGGACAAACTTTAATCCTAAAGCATCAAATAATTGCTGATCTTTATCGATATCCACATTGGGAGTGACTAATAATTTTTTGCCACCATAATGAATGGAGTTTGCCCCCGCCATAAAACATAAGGTTTGCATAACATTCGACATTTGCACGCGGCCACCGGAAAGTCGTACATAGGCTTTTGGCATTAAAATGCGAGCCAGTGCTATACAACGAATAAAATCAAAATCATCAACCGGGGTGGCATCTGCAAGGGGTGTGCCTTCAATTTTAACCAATTGATTCATCGGCACACTTTGGGGATGTTCGGGCAAATTAGCCAAGGTGAGTAACAGATTAAGCCGGTCTTTTTTATTTTCACCCATCCCTAAAATGCCGCCACTGCATACATTAATGCCGGCTTCACGGACAT
This sequence comes from uncultured Pseudomonadota bacterium, assembly GCA_963829835.1. GTDB lineage: Bacteria > Pseudomonadota > Gammaproteobacteria > Berkiellales > Berkiellaceae > Berkiella. The sequence goes on along the minus strand of CAWHKC010000004.1, from coordinate 903,693 downwards.
TTTTTAAGGTATTTAACCGAGTATCATAAGAGCGGGTTGTCGTAACTTTAGAAAAGTGTTCTTCTGAGCTTTCTAAATTATGATTGTAAAAATCAAGACCTGCTTCTTTTAAAGCAAGAGCTTGTTCTTGGTTTAATTGACCAACCGTAATACATGATTCAAGTCCCAAGGCATTGACAGCTTTCACCATTTCAATGACTTTTTGCATATTGCTTTTCGTTGGTGTGCGCCAAGAAGCGGCTAAACAATAACGCGATGCACCGTTTTCCTTAGCAAGCTTGGCTCCTTTGATCACTTCTTCAAGCGCTAACAAGGGTTCACTTTTGACACCATGATAAACGCTTTGCCCACACCAGCCACAATCTTCAGGACATCCACCCACTTTTATGTTTTGCAGAGTACTTATTTGAATCGTGTTAGGTTCAAAGCAGGCGCGATGAATATTCTGTGCTTGCCAGAGTAATTCCAAAAAAGGCATATGATAAATGCTTTGTGCTTCTTCATACGTCCAATCATGTCGAATAACCAAATCAGGCATTCAATAAGCTCCTAGCTTTTAAAATTTCTCGAGTATAATGCGTGGTGGTCATCATAATTCTTATCTTTACGTAAGCAACGTCAGTGAAACAGATAGTAAACAAGTGGTTAAAAATTGTACAGCAAATAATTGGGCATTGCCTACGGCTGCCATGCCATTGTGTATTGTGTTTGCAACCTAGCCAGCAAGACGTTGCGTTATGCCAAGCATGCGAACGGCTATTGCCTTGGTTAGAGCAGTCATGTTCGATTTGCGCTGATAAAGTTCCTACCATGAGCGAATTATGCGGTAAATGCCTAAAGTCTTTGCCCCCCTTTGAGCGTCTGCAATCCTTATTTGAATATACTTGGCCTGTAAATGGCTTTATTTCTCAACTGAAATATGCCGGGAAATTGCATTTTGCCAAAATGTTAGGAAAATTAATGTCAAAGCGACTTTCATTCGTTTACCCGATTGATTGCGTGGTCGGCGTTCCTTTGCACCCCAATCGCCAACGTCAGCGAGGTTTTAATCAAGCATTAGAATTAGCAACTAACGTAGCCAAACATCTAAATTTACCTTTAGATAGGTGGAGTTGCACGAAAGTACTGGATACCAAAGCACAGTCATTATTATCTGCCTCTAAACGAGTGAACAATATTACGCAAAAGGCCTTCCATATTGCCCCTGATTTTAACGCTAAACATGTTTTAGTGATTGAAGATGTGGTAACCACCGGGACAACAGTTCAAGCCTTCACACAGGCTTTAAAACGTCAGGGTGCTAGAACTGTAGAAATTTGGTCAATCTGTCGTACTCATCAATAAATCATCAAATATCGCTTAGATTGTGCTAAAGGCTATATATATGGGCATATTCCGCTTTGAGTTCATATATGAAAAGACATCAAGCAATTCCACATCAACCACCTCTTGAAGCAAAATTTGGTTTGCACTGTGGACATTTTGGAGCATTGCCAACACTGAATGAATACCTTCAAAGTAAATCCTTGTTTGGTCAATCTCAACAAATACTGTTTATTTTAGATATTCAGCATGAACTTGAGCTGCTAAGAGAAATACCAGATGCCGAGTTAAGTATTAGCGTCCCAACTGTTGGCTTTACTGATCCCATCAACGATTATTCGCTTGCGCCCCTGTTTGCTATACCCTTTAGCATAAACGGTTTTGTTGCTAATGAAGATAACCCTGGATTATCTCGCGCTAAAGTATTTGGCCTTGATTTGGCTAACCATTCTTATGCCATGCTAACAGATGAGCAAGGTAATATTGAAGCCCCTAAAGCGCAAGAATACTTTACTACTTTGCAAGAATTAACCTATGTTTATTCAAGAGCGCAATGTTTGGAAGGTCAAGGATTACACTCTTGTTCTCATGTTAAAACAAATGGCGCCATTGAATTGCTCACTCCTCGAACGGGTAATGCTTTTACCATTAGCCTAAAAGTAAAATCAGCATCAGCCCCTCAATTGTTGAGCCAGCGTTCGGTTGAATACCACCCTCAAGTAAGTGATATCCCACAAGGGCAGTTAATTGCACTTTGGCAAGAGCAAAGGCATTCGGGTCTTTTGCACATCCATTACAAAATGACAAAAACAAGCATGTTAAGACATTCTTATCGCGCAAAAATTGTTTTCGATTTGCCTTTACAAGAAGGCATAGAATATACCTGGGAAAATGCCCCCTCCACTGTGGGACAAAATGCTAAATCATTAAGATTTACTCAATATTTGGGCTTAAGTCATGACGCCTTTAAAGATGTCATTACCAGTATTATTCCCAAAAATAATCCCAAGTTGGGAACAGCCCTTTATAACCATCTGATTGAAAGTATTTTGAATCGATCACTACCGTTATATGCCTTAACACCTTATTTTGCGCAAGCCTATCAGATCCGCGCAGCGTTAATGCAAATTGATTTGATGAAATATGATAAACACGACAATTGCGTTTTTAAGAAGCTTTTTCAATTGTTGGGGAACCAATCTAAAACAGAATGTGACTTTATTGATGAAGTTGATCGCTTATTATCCTTTGGCCCAGAATATTTGGAATCATCGATCGTGATACAAACCAAAGGAAAATCTGCGCAAAATTCCGAATGCATGATAGAGGCCACCATTGTGGTTGAAAAAGGGTCCAATGAAATTGTTCATACCTCATCAAACAAAACACCTTTACAAATACTCAGAAAATTGCCTGCAACAAATAAACCCACACAAGTAAAACAGCCCTCTTCAATGCAAGTTTCAAAAGGTGCTGTTTATCAATTAAATTTAACCCAAGTTTTACATGGTGCCAATGTCATTGAAGGCTTCAATATTAAAGCTAATGATAAAATTAATTTAAGCTCCCTGTTAGATTCTTTAGGAAAAACCTCAGGTGGATCCTCGGTGGTTCATGCGCAAATTACATCCAATGGTGATACGGAGATTTGGGTTGAGCATTTTAATGGAGCGCTTGATGCGCAGCATTATCATGTGGCGACACTCAAGGGTGTTGGGCATTTGCCTGGTGATATTAATTCTTTTATTGAGTACGGACGTTAATGGAAAAAGAAGCGTTAGATTTAAGTGAAGTGACCAATAAATTTTCGATATTGGGTGTACCTTTAAATGCGACAAAAGAGGAATGTCGTCGCGCTCGAAATACATTATTACATCACTTTCATCCCGATAAGCACCCTTACGGTTGGAATTATGATGATGTTCTGCCCGAAAAAAGAGTTTTTCTGATTCAAAATGCTTATTTATTTATTATTGAAAATTATGACGAAATAGCACAAACCTTCCGTTTTTTATCCGAAACCAGTCTGACTAATCGCATGCCAGTGAAAACGCGCAGTCATTGGGCTTATACGACGGTGGCTTCTTATGAGAAAGATAATGATAGCCACAAAGAATGAGCATGGTCGTTGTGATTTTATTAAAAAAGAGGCATTATCAAACATCAGGGATGATCTTAAGCGCTTACAAGGATAGTAAAATGCGCTTTTTAAATTGTCTGGTATGCCTGTTTTTTATTCTAGGCATAGTGCAGACCTCTTTTGCAAATGATAGCCCATTACATATCGCTGTTTCTTCAAGCATCGAAGAACCTATCGTTAAGATTTGTCAAAAATTTAGCCAGACAACTGGATATCAGTGTAAAACTTCTACTGCACCTACGGGTCATCTCTATGCCCATATCATGCATGGCATGTCCTATGATTTATTTCTTTCTTCGGATGAAACTTATACACAAGGGTTAGTGAATGCTCAAAAGGCAGATCAAGAAAGTCGGTATGTCGTTGCAATGGGAAGAGTGGTTTTGTGGAGCCCTGACATTTCTGTTTCCCCAGAATCATTGCATCATGCTTTGACCGAAAAACAAAACACGGCTATTGTGATTGCAAACCCAGGCGTTTCCGCTTATGGAGGCGCGGCCAAAGAGGTTCTACAAGCTTACAACCTATGGAATCAAGTGCAAGGTCGTCTTATCTATAGCAAAGGCATCAAGCATGCCTATCAATTATTAATCTCCAAACGTGTCCCAATGGGTTTCATTTCTCTTGCTCAATTATCACCCCAGACGCGATTGCATAAGCGATACTGGGAACCAGATCCTAAAAGTTATAAGCCAGTATTACATGAGATTATTGTTTTAAAACCAATGCAACATGAAAAAGAAACGTTAGCGTTCATGGCATTTTTGCGACGTCCTGAAAGCTGTCAAATTTTAGAAGATGCCGGATTTAGTTGTTCTTCATCAAACAAATTAGGCTAATCTTCCAAACCTTAAACTATATAAACATCAAAACGATGACTGCGAGCCCTGAAGACAATATTTGGATTTTCATGTAAAGCAGGGGCAGTTAATGCGCGTTTTACGACCACACGCTTTTTTGCTGTCTTCAATGCCTTGGCAACTAATTGTTCACCATCAGAATCACACCCTACAACGGCTTGCAATAATTGCATATCTTTTTTGACTAACGCTGATTTATGTCTGGAGGGGAACATAGGGTCGCAATAAATGACATCGGGGCGCACTTCGGGGTTTTGATTGAAGTAATGGATAGCGCATGACTCCATTAAAGCCATTCGCTCAATAATAGGCGCAATATCAGGATCTTTCAAAGCTCTTTCTAGGGCATCTTTAAGAAGAAGAACAATCGCTGGATGACGCTCAAATAATGTCACTTGGCATCCAAGGGCTGCTAAAAGAAAGGCTTCTCGCCCCAAACCGGCAGTGCTATCAACAATATGGAGTGAACAATCTTTTTTCCAACCAATCGCTTTAGCAATGAGTTCATTTCTCCCTTGTAGGTGCTCATAACGATATCGCAATCTCCCTTTTAGAAAATCAATTTTAAAGGTGCTATCGTTCACCCTCGATATCTCCAGAGGGTTTCAAATTGGTTATAACATTCAATCAATGTCACAAAAAGAAAGAAGGAAATGGTCAGAATAATCATGGCTTTGCCGCCAATGATTTGTAAGGGTTTATCTTTTTTTAATCGATAGCGACCTTGCCAGGCCATCATGGCAGGCAATATACCCAATAAAATAGCGACAAATATGCCCGCAAAGCTTAGGGCAACTGTAAAACCGCGGGGATAAAATAAAATAAAACAAAGTGGTGGAAGAAAAGTAATAAGAGTAAGTAAAATGCGTTCACGAAAACGTTTACGTAGATGTAAACCATCTGCCAAAAAATCAAACAAAGAAAGACATACACCAAGTAAAGAAGTGACTAAAGCAAAAATAGAAAAATAAGTCGACGCTTGTGTAATCACGGGGGTATGTAATAAAGATTTTAAGGCGGCAGTGACATCGGTTGCGGCATGTCCATGTTGTTGGATCTGCAGTAAACCAGGATTTCCTGACAAAGGAATAATACCTAAGATAGCCGATTCCCAAGTGATGTAAACCAACAATGGGATGCAACTGCCAAATAGCACCACCCCAAGTAATTGGCGTGGCTTACCATGTAAGTATTCGGTGATGGTTGGAATGACGATAGCAGAACCAAAGGCGGTGATAATAAGCGGAATGGGCCGCAAATCAAAAATACTGGGCTGTTCATACAATAGATGTAACTGAACATGTTCTGCGACTACAACTAACAATGTTACAAAAGCACTTATCAAACCGATCATTAAAAAACGGTTTACCCAATCTGTAACAGTTGTCCCTAATAAAATAATAATCATGGTTAATAAGGTGGCAATAATCGCGCTGCCAAAAGGAGAAAGTGTTATGTTAAAGTTTGCAATCCCTGACACAATCCAAGCGCCAACACCTGATAAATAGGCTGCGGTTAAGGCGTACAACAAGATAAGGTATATACACCAAGTAAAATATTTTCCAAATTCGCCAAGGGTAGCATGTGCCATCGTAATCAGGTTTGTGCCATAGCCAACAAGGAGATTCACTTCTAAAAGATAAAGTGCCCCGAAAGTCATAAATAGCCAACAGGTAGTGTAAATGATAACCGTTTGTGCAAAACCAAGATGGGCAGTAATGACGGGCAATGCTAAAACAGCAGCACCGATAGCCGTACCAGCAAGGAGAGCTACCCCGCCGATAGCATTTTTAAGAGACATAAAACACCTTATGCAATGAGAGAAAAAGCTCTTAGGAAGAGCTCACCAGGATCTCTGTTCGATTTTGTTGGGCAAAGGCTATGGCCGCGCCTAACCAACCTAAACCGCTACTGGCAATTAGGAGCAACACTGTATCGTAGAAACTTAAATTTTCCAAGAAAAATACGCCATGAAACAGAGAGCTTAGCTCAAGAGCGGGGCCTTCAAGGGTGTAAGTCATAGTATTTATCATTAATATGGCAATAATGCCGCCAAGACCGCCATAGAGAGCACCTCGGTATAAAAATGGCCGACGAATAAATGCGACGGTTGCGCCTATTAAATTTAAGACTTCAATTTCATCTTTATGACGTTCAAGAGCTAATCGAATGGTATTTCCTACCATCAAAATAACCCCCAATCCAATGATAAAATATAAGCAATTAACCAAAATCTTTCCAAAGGAAATAAAGCCATTTAATTTTTCAACCCATTCATAATCAAAAACCGCTTGGTTGACTTGAGGCAGTTTTGCTAGCGTTTCTTTCATGGCAGTCAACTCTGCTTGCGTTGTTCTTTTGGAGTTGATTTCAATACTAATAACACCAGGTAAAGGGTTTTCAGGTAAAAGGGATAAGGCATCTTTTAGTCCTGAAGTTTCTTGAAATTCATTGAGTGCTTTTTCAGGACTCAAATAAGTTGTTTTTTCTACAAAGGGATACTGCTTCACTTTCTGAATGATGGCGTCAATCTGTTGAGGTGTGCTTTTGGCATCGATATAAAGAGAAATAGCAGATCCTTGATCAAAGCCGCCACTTATCTGTTGAATATTTTTAATAAATAAAAATAGACCAACCGGTAAAGATAAACAGACACCGATTGCCGCCATAGTCATAAATGAAGCAAACGGAGTCAAACTTAAATTACGAAAACTAATAGTAAAAGCTAAAAAATGTGAATTAAGGTAAACCAATAGATGTTGTAGCCAACTAATATTCTGAGTTTTTGCGCCTGTTTTCATACTAGACATACCCCAGCTCCTCTTGCTCTATGGGCGTTATGATTTCCGAGGGTGTTATTTTGGGTGAAGTCGCAGTGATAATCTTTCCTTGCGCCAGATGTAATTTTCTAAAAGGAAATTGTTCAAGTAAAGCAGTATCGTGTGAGGCAATGAGTACCGTCACTCCGACCTGGTGGAAACGTTCAAATAGCTTCATGATTTCTAAAGAGAGCTCTGGATCTAAATTACCAGTGGGCTCATCTGCTAATAGAAAACGAGGCTTATGGACCACAGCACGCGCAATACCGACGCGTTGTAGCTCACCGACCGATAGATTTGGTGGCAACTGTCGCTCTTTATCTAAAAGACCTACCCGTTCTAATGCCGCCCTAACGCGCCTGACAATATCCGTTTTGTCATAGCCTGCAATAACCAAAGGCATAGCAACATTTTCAAAGACTGTATAATTATTGAGTAGTTTTGGATTTTGCGTAATAAAGCCCAGGTGGCGTCTATAAAAAGGCACTTTATACTTCTTCATTTGACTGATATTTTTACCAGATACCATGATTTGCCCGCGCGTGGGGTGTTCAAGTAAGGCTATCAATTTAAGAAGCGTCGATTTTCCGGCGCCAGAGTGCCCTCTAAGAAATACCATTTCACCAGAAGCAATTTCCAGTGAGATATTGTTAAGGGCAACTTGTCCATTAGGATATTTTTTAGTGACATTATGAAGACTAATCACAAATCCCCCTTGCCCTTGATGCGTCATTAATTTTTATCATACCCAACTTATGGCGCATCACCAAGGGATCAATAGATACCAAAGATACTAAGCTAGAAAGCTTATTGGATTGGGGGTGTGCTTTGATCGAAAAGAGCACTCACAAATGCCTGCGCTTGAAAAGGGCGTAAATCTTCCAATTTTTCTCCGACCCCGATAAAACGAATAGGCAGCTTTAATTTGTTGGCGATGGCAAAAATAATACCCCCTTTGGCAGTTCCATCTAATTTTGAGATGACAAGTCCAGTAACGCCCATTGCTTCATGAAATTTCACGGCTTGCGCAAGTGCATTTTGGCCGGTACCGGCATCAAGAATAAGCATCACTTCATGGGGTGCGTTGGCGTCGAGCTTTTGAATAACCTTTTTCACTTTTTTAAGCTCATCCATCAAGTTATCTCGAGTATGTAATCGCCCAGCAGTATCCGCTATCAGGACATCAATTCCTTTGGCTTTGGCGGATTGAAAAGCATCAAAAATAACTGAAGCGCTGTCAGCACCCGTATGTTGCGCAACAACGGGTACTTGGTTGCGCTCACCCCACACTTGTAGTTGCTCAATTGCAGCTGCTCGAAAAGTATCTCCTGCTGCTAACATGACGGATAGTCCACCTTCTTGAAAGCGTTTTGCTAATTTTCCTATGGTCGTGGTTTTGCCAGCACCGTTGACGCCTATCATCAATAAAACAAAAGGTTTTTGTGTCGGCTCTATGGTTAAAGCTTGTTCGCAGGGCTCAAGCATCTGAACCATCGTTTTTTGTAAAGCAGCATAAACCGCTTGGGCATCATTAATTTCTTTTCTAGAAATGCCTTGAGTCAGGGTTTGAATGATTAGTTTGGTGGCATCAACACCGATATCTGCTTTGAGTAGGTGTGCTTCAAGCGTTTGAAGTAACTTATCATCTATTTCTTTCTTGCCTAAAAACAGGGTGGCTATCCCTTCAGAAAAGCTTGCGCGGGTGCGGCTTAAGGAAGCTTTTAAACGTCCAAACCAGGAGGTGGAGGTTTCCTTTACCTGCGTCGTGGGTGAAGAAGCTGCGGGAGTTTGGTCTTGTGTGGTGTCCGCGCTTTCAGTGGGTTTTTCATTCTTGGGATCTTCAGGAGATGTCCCATCATTTTTCTTACGGCTAAAGAATTTGAACATGGTATGGCCTAATGGAGAAAATAGGGTATCCTACCATTAGTAGATCACAGGTAAAGGGTATTTGGTGCTCAACATATGAAAACATGGACGAAAAAACAAGCTAACTTACTTTTGTTCGCTTTGCTTGGATGGAGTATACAGGGTAATGGTATGGAAAAGCCGGTAACAGTAGAGCATAAGTTGTCAAACGGACTTAATGTGGTGGTACGTGAAGATCACCGTGCACCGGTTGTTGTGGCCCAAATTTGGTACAAAGTGGGCTCGACCAAAGAACGCCGAGGAAACACAGGCGTTTCTCATGCTTTAGAGCATATGATGTTCCAAGGAACCCCCAGTTTACCAAATGACGCTTTTGGAACGTTGATATCACAATATGGTGGACAAAATAATGCCTTTACCGGTGAAGATTACACCGCTTATTACGAAGAACTAGATACCGCAAATTTAGCGGTGAGCTTCGAAGCAGAAGCGGACCGAATGATAAATTTAAATTTAGCGCCTGAAAATTTTGCTAAAGAGATTCAGGTGGTGATTGAAGAGCGTCGTATGCGCACTGACGACAATCCTCAAAATTTGACCTGGGAACGTTTCATGGCAGTGGCTAATCCGATGGGACCCTACCATCATCCTGTTATTGGATGGCAAGACGATTTAGATCAAATGAAAATAGAGGATCTGCGTAGTTGGTACAAACAATGGTATGCACCAAATAATGCAACGTTGGTTGTTGTCGGGGACGTGAAAGCGGATAAAGTGTTTGAATTAGCAGAACAATATTTTGGCAAAATACCTTCCCGTGAATTGCCCGTTCTCAAGACTATGAAAGAGCTTCCCTCATTAGGAGAGAAGCGAATTAAAGTACATGTTCCTTCAAAACTTCCCTATTTGATCTGGGGTTTTGATGTACCAACAATTAAGACCAGTGATAATGAATCTGAAATATATGCCCTTGTTCTCGCCAGTGCTTTATTAGATGGCGGAGAAAGCGCGCGTTTAAACCGTGATTTGATTCGTGGTTCTCAAATAGCCTCAAGCGCAAGCACGACTTATGATCCTTTTAAGCCTTATTCAACACAGTTTATTTTCGTGGGTAATCCTTCTGAAGGGCACACGACACAGGAACTTGAAGCGAAGTTTATGGAACAAGTCAATTTGCTCAAAACGCAACCGGTGTTGAATGATGAATTACAAAAAGCAAAAACGAAAATGTTGGCTCAGGAAGTCTATGAAAAAGATTCCATGTCTGAGCAAGCAACCTTATTAGGTTTGCTTGAAACAGTTGGATTATCCTGGAAAATGGCAGATGATTTCGCAGATAAAATCAAAGCTGTTACACCGGAACAAATTCAACAAGTCGCTCAGAAATATTTTCAAACGGTGCGCTTAACTGTCGCCGAATTGGTACCTGAACAGGCTCAAACGCAAGAACAGGCACAACCTCCAGCTCCAGCCCAAGCGCCAGCTGCAGCGTCGGCACAGACACCAAAGCAATAAGGATACGATACACATGGCAGTGAATTCGCTCACAACAAAACAACGACTTTGGATAAAAATTGGAATGGCCATTTTGGCCGTGATTGCCATTATATTGATTGTCAAAAGTCGTCATGCGGGAACACCCTCAGCCTCCGAAGGAGATCTCGAGAAAATGATGGGGATAAAAAATTCACCTGTTGAAGAACTTAAAAGCTATCAAAAAATCGAAGGCGTATTGAATATTCAGCATTGGGTAACAGAGCATGGTGCCAGTGTCTATTTTGTTCCTGTACGCACATTGCCGATGGTTGATATTGAAGTGGTTTTTGATGCAGGTGCTGCTCGCAATGAAGGAAAAGGGGGGTTGGCTTATATAACCAATTCCTTATTGAGTGAAGGTACATTGCAAATGACAGCAGATCAAGTTGCTGAAAACTTTGATCATGTGGGTGCACAATTTAATGCTGAATCTCAACGCGATATGGCTATTGTTCATTTGCGGAGTTTATCAAATCCATCGACATTGGCGACGGCGGTCAAAACCTTGGAAGCCATTTTAACTCAGCCAAATTTTCCAGAATCAGGGTTTAAACGAGAACAGCAAAATGCCCTTTCGGCTTTAAAGCAACAATCTCAAAGGCCGCAAAATGTAGCCAGTCGTGCGTTGTATTCAATGCTTTATGAAAGACAACCCTATTCGAGTTGGGTGCTGGGTGATGAAACATCCATTAAAGCGTTAACGCTCCAGGATGTGAAAGATTTTTACCAAAAGTACTATAACGCTAAAAATGCGACGGTCGCGATTGTAGGCGATCTCAGCGCTCAAGACGCTGACGCCATTGCGCAATCAATCACTAATCAATTGCCAAAAGGCGAGAAAGCACCTGCTTTGGTTGCCGTTAGCGATTTAAAAGAAAAGGCGGTTAAGAAAATTGATTTTCCTTCCGCGCAAACCACCGTTTTAATGGCCATGCCTGGAATGAAACGTGATGATCCTGACTTTTATCCGCTCATGGTTGGTAATCATATTTTGGGTGGTAATGGATCGGTTACTCGTATCTATAGCACCATTCGAAACCAACATGGACTAGCCTATTCCGCCTATAGCTATTTTATTCCCATGCATGAGCGCGGTCCATTTGTGCTTGGCCTACAAACACGAAATGATCAAGCACCAAAAGCGCAAGCGATGATGGAAGAACTGTTAAAAGATTTTGTGGCACAAGGTCCAACTTACAAAGAGTTAGAACAAGCCAAACAAAATTTGATTGGCGGATATGCATTGCAATTTGATAGTAATGCCTCGATTTGTCATGAACTGGCCGCATTAGGTTTTTATCAACTGCCATTGAGCTATTTCAATGATTTCAAAGAAAAGGTCAATAAATTAACGACAGATGATATTAAAGAAGCATTTCAAAAGCGTATTCACCCAGACAAAATAGCCATTGTTATGGTTGGAGGAGCGCCTGATCCTGATAAAGTCAATTCAAAATTAGACATGGATATGCCTAGTGCCCCCAGAGATGATTCTCATGGTGCTTTTCAGCATTAATAGGTGAGTGTGTGAACAAGGTCCGTATTATTGGGGGAGCGTTCCGGGGACGCTCTCTCAAAGTCCTTATTCATCCGGGGTTGCGTCCAACGCCTGATAGAGTTCGTGAAACGGTCTTTAATTGGTTAAGCCCACATATTGTTAATGCACGCTGTTTAGATCTTTTCGCAGGGACCGGTGCTTTAGGTTTTGAATCTTTGTCTCGAGGAGCTGCAGAAGTTGTTTTTGTTGATAAATTTCCCCCCATCATCAACGCCATTGAAAACGCGGCTAAAACATTCGATGTGACCGAACGTTGTCACTTTATTCGCATGAGTGCGGTGAGCTATTTAGAAAAAATAAAAGATAATAATCCCGTTTTTGATATTATTTTTTTGGATCCCCCCTTTGCCACGCCGCTGTTAGCACAATGTATTGATCTTTTAGCCAAGAGCACCTTGGTGAATGCTAATACCTTAATTTATATTGAATCCCCTTCACCGCTCACGGCTGAGGATATACCTGTTATGTGGCAGTTACTTAAAGCCAAAACAGCAGGTGAGGTTGCCTATCATCTTGTTCAAGGAGGTGCGCCGTGAAAACCTATTTAGTTGGGGGCGCCGTGCGTGATGAGTTATTAGGTTTGCCAATAGGCGATCGTGACTGGGTTGTTGTTGGCGCGACTATGGATGAAATGCTAGAGAAGAACTTTATACCTGTTGGGAAATCCTTTCCGGTCTTTTTACATCCTCAGACTAAAGAAGAATATGCTCTGGCACGTATCGAGCGCAAAGTCGCGGGTGGCTATCAGGGTTTTACATTCGATACCTCTAACGTGACTTTAGAGCAGGATTTGCAACGTCGCGATCTCACTATTAATGCCATAGCCAAAACACCAGAAGGCGATTTTATTGATCCCTACGGCGGTAGAGAGGATCTTAAACAGAAAGTTTTGCGGCATATTTCGTCATCGTTTGAAGAAGATCCAGTGAGAGTATTACGCGTTGCCCGTTTTGCGGCACGATATGCCGCCAAAGGCTTTAGTGTTGCCCCTGAAACAATTGCCTTAATGAAAGAGATGGGAAAAAAGGGTGAACTTGATTTTTTAGTGCCAGAAAGAGTTTGGAAAGAACTTTATAAGGCCCTCACAGAACCCATGCCGGTTGCTTTTATACAAGTGTTGCGACAATGTGAAGCCTTGAAGATAATTTTTCCTGAAATTGATCTTGGGATTCAAAATGAAAGAGTGCTTTATCAGGCAACAAAATTAAGCAAAGATCCGCAAGTGCGTTTTGCTGCGTTGTTATCTCAAGAAGAAGGGTTTTTAAAATTAGGCGAGCGATTACGAGTACCGAACGACTTTCAAAGTTTAGCAAAATTAGTTAATCGCTATCATAGCGATTGTCATCATATTTTTTCTAAAACACCCACTCAAATTTTAGACTTGTTGGAACGTTGCGATGCGTTTCGGCGATCCGATCGCTTTAAACAAATGCTGATTGCTTGCGAGGCGGATTTTCGGGGTCGTCCAGACTTTGAAGCACAAGAATATCAACAAGGCACTTTCTTAAGTCTTGCATATGCTGCTGCACAAGATGTTGATGTCCAAGCGATAGTGAAATCGCTTAACAGTCCAACAGGTGAAGCGATAAAAGAAGCACTTCACGCGGCAAGATTAGCAGCGATCTCTACTATCAAAGCGCTATAAGCGATGGCGTTGATCGCGCAATGCAAAACCCTGTAAGGGTTCATCAAACTGTTTAGTCAAAGCCATCACTTTAAACAATTCACCCATTTCATGCGGTTGGGTTAATTGTTGAATTTGTTGAGAAATCAGAATTTGTTGCTGTGATGTGTTCATTTCTTCTGCCAGGGATAATAATCCATTGGCTAATAAAAAGGCGGCTTGATTGGTAAACCCGCTAACGTGCAGACTATTATTGATTGCAGCATATCCCAATGCAGTAAAATCCACGTGAGTGGTTATATCTTGTAACCCAATATATACCAACGGATCGGCGTGCGCATGATGGCGATAATGACACATTAAGGTGCCCATCGAACGAGAAGGATGATAATACTCATGGCGTGGAAAGCCATAATCAATAAATAGCATCACCCCTTTTGCTAAGGAACTGCTTAAAGATCCTATCCAGGAATTCAAAGAGAGATTTATTTCTGAAGTAAATCCAGGTTCCATTGGCGGTCGAAGGTTTTCTTGTAATGCTAACACGGCCTCACTTAATCCATCAGTGATTGGCGTGCGAAAAACACATTGCCATTTATCATCAATAAGTTCAACTAGTCCTTCTAATACTTCTTGGTCATCGCCAATTTGGAAAAGATGTACTGGCATAGCATCAATCACTTCATTGCCCAGAATGATGCCAGCGAAAGGTTTTTCAGGCAGTTTGTTCAGCCATATAATTTTTTCAAAATAGTCAGGACATTGGATTTGCAAATGGCGTTGTTGACGTTGTTTGAGATCAGCGCTGACTTCTAAAATAAAATACTGTTGCGGCAATTTGTCAGTTGCTTTCAAATAAGTAATGATATCAGCGGCCATGCGTCCTGAGCCTGCCCCCAGCTCTAAAATGCAAGCGCCTTTTTCTAAAGTGTTGAAAATTTGAGCACATTGTGCGCCAAGGCATTGCGAAAAGAGTGAAGAGATTTCAGGGGCTGTGACAAAATCGCCATCCACGCCAAATTTTTGTGAGCCTGCGCTGTAATAACCTAATCCTGGTGCATATAACGCTTGGTTCATAAAATCAGCAAAACTTAATGGACCTTGCTTCAAGAATCTTTCATGCAAATGTTCTAATAGGTGTTGCTGATGCTTAAGTGCTTCATTTGAAGGTGCAGGTAAAGAATTCATAGCTTGCGTTCGATGGTAATAGCGACATCGTTGGCTTGTTTTAAAGCACCCGGTTTGTGCAAAGTAATTTGTACCCAATTGGTAGGAAAAAATTCAAGCACTTGTTCGGCTATTTTTTCAGCTAAGGTTTCAATTAAAAGAAAGTGGTTATTGTAAACAAAGCTGAGAATATGTTGTAACAACTTATCATAATCAATTGCTTGATGAATATCGTCTTTTTCAGCAATACGTTTGGCATCGGTTTCAAAAGTGATATCTAAGAGCAAATCTTGGGCGTGGCGCTTTTCCCAGTCATGAATGCCAATCAGAGTATTGAGTTTAATACCCCTTATCGTAAGCTTATCCATTTTTTAACCTCAAAATGAAGAAAAGGGACTATACCTTAGATTTTTCAAAGTTTTAACTGTTAATATAGAGTTAGATATTGATTTGGTTGGTTAGTACAGAAACTTATTTGTATTGAAAGAGGGTACAATGGAAAAACCTTTAATTGTCATTACAGGAGCTAGCTCCGGGATAGGGGCCGCTATGGCGCAGGTTTTTTCAGAGGCCGGGTATCCGCTTGGCTTAATTGCCAGAAACAAAGAAGCCATGGAAATGTTGGCCATTCCAGACGCTATTTGCCAATCAGTGGATGTTACAAACTATAAAGCTTTACAAAAAGCGATTGAAGTTATCATAAGACAGTTTGGTCCTGTGGATTGTTTAATTAATAATGCTGGCTATGTGAAAGCAGGCGATTTTGTTCATACGACCCATAATGAACATGAAAATATGGTGGAAGTTAATTTAATGGGCATCATCAATGGTATTGAAATAGTGCTGCCCGAGATGCGCCAGAAAAATCAAGGGACCATTATCAATGTCAGCTCAATTGCCGATAGATCATCAAGGCCTTTCTTGGCAACGTATGCCGCCACAAAAGCCGCTGTGAAAAGTTTGAGTGAGTCTTTAAGAAAAGCGAACGCCAAATTTGGCATTCGTGTATGTAATTTTGCGCCAGCAAAAGTTTTAACGCCGATGTTGGAAAATGCTTCGCTTAATGAAGGTGATACAATTAGTCCAATCGATGTAGCAAAAGCCATTTTGTGGATTTATGAACAACCGCAATCCATTTGTGTGCGTGATATTGTTTTAACACCAACCAGTTATGAACCTTGAATTTTTAACATAAGCGAATGAATTGATGACGATGAGTTTGTTTGAAATAAGCACAGCGATAGAGGGCATTATAGGAGGTTATCTCCTAGGTTCTATCTCAAGCGCCATCTTAATTTGTAAACTGTTTCAGTTACCCGATCCGCGTCAGACAGGTTCAAAGAACCCAGGTACGACTAATGTTTTGCGACTTGGTGGCAAACTCCCCGCCGCGCTGACATTATTGTGTGATGCTGCAAAAGGTTTCATTCCCGTTGCGTTAGTGAAATTTGGCACAAGTAACCCTTGGATCATCAGTGCAGTATTCATTGCCGCTGTGCTAGGCCATTTGTATCCGGTATTTTTTGGATTTAAAGGTGGCAAAGGCGTTGCCACAGCACTTGGTGGTTTATTAGGCCTTTCCCTTTCTTTGGGGGGTATTTTTATCTTTATGTGGATTGGTGTTTTTGCGTTAAGTGGTTATTCCTCTCTTTCGGCCTTAATTGCGATAGTGAGCATGCCGTTTTATGCGTGGGGGTTTTTAGATGAGCGCTATGAGCCGATGTTAGTGCTGCTTGCGCTCATTGTGGTTTGGAAACATCGCGAAAACATTCAGAATTTGTTAAGTGGTAAAGAAAAAAAATCAACATTTACGTCAAAATAGATTTTGGTGGCTGTAACTCTGTCATCGGCCACCTAGCTCTAACATTGATTCTATAGTCTTCATTCTCACCCGCCAATAAACGCATGCAACCTGCATAAGCGATCATCGCACCATTATCCGTACAAAAGAGCGGTCTGGGATAATAAACTTTAAACCCTTGTTTTTCGCCAAGGGTTGATAAACTTTCCCGGAGTTTTAAGTTTGCTCCGACACCACCGGCGATGACCAACTGTGACATACCTGTGACGCTTAAGGCACGTAGTGATTTTGTGATTAGAGTATCGATAACAGCTTGTTCAAAGCTGGCAGCAATATCGGCAACCATTTTTTCATCAAGGGGATTTTTGGAAATAGCCGTGGCCACAGCGGTTTTGAGGCCACTGAAACTAAAATCCAATCCCTTTTCGATCATCGGTCTTGGAAAAGCAAAGCGTTCTGGATTACCGTTTGCTGCAACTTTGGCCAAATGCGGCCCACCCGGATAGGGCAAACCTAATAATTTGGCGGTTTTATCAAACGCTTCTCCGGCAGCATCATCTAATGATTCGCCCAAAATCTCATATTCGCCAAGGGCTGCTACTTTGATGAGTTGAGAGTGTCCCCCTGAAACTAATAATGCCACAAAGGGAAAGGGCGGCGGATTAACTTCTAGCATAGGAGCCAATAAATGGCCTTCCATATGATGAACACCAATCGCTGGGCATTGCCAAGCAAAGCGTAAACTTTGGGCCACAACCGCGCCCACCATCAAAGCACCAACAAGCCCAGGTCCGGCTGTGTAAGCGATACCATCAATCTCTTTTGAAGAAAGCGCCGCCTCTTTCATGACGGCTTGGATCATGGGTAAGACTTTACGGACATGATCACGCGAGGCCAATTCTGGCACCACACCACCATAGTCAGTATGAGTTTTTTGGCTAAATAGATGATGAGCAAGAAGGCCAGCATGGCTATCGTAAATGGCTATTCCCGTTTCATCGCACGAGGTTTCGATACCTAAAACACGCATATATTTCCAATTATTTGGCAGACATACTTGCCTGCCCCTACATTTTTTTGCTAATTCGTTGTAAAATGGCCGCCCACCTGGGACTCTGTTTGTCTTGCTGGGGCTGGTTGTATTGTCCACATTATGGTGTATAGTTCAATAGCCAGCTTAAGTTATATTTTGGGCATTTGTGCTTGGGTAGGTTTTTATATCATTTAACATGTAATAAGGGTGAGAGAATTCATGCCGGGAATTAAGGTGCGGGATAATGAGGGGTTTGATTCGGCTATTCGCCGTTTTAAACGAGTTGTAGAGAAATCTGGCATATTGTCAGAAATGCGTCGTCGTGAGTTTCACGAAACTCCCTCGGAAAAGAAGAAGCGCGCACTCGCAGCAGCCATTAAACGTTTTCGCAAAAAGCAAATGCGTGAAGCTAGAGTTAACCGTGAACGCGGCAGTCGTGGCAGTAGCGGCAATAGCGGCGGTCGTGGTCGTGAGCATAATTAAAATTAAAAAGCCAATATTCTATGCCCGTTAGTTGAGCTACTTGGAGTACTTCTATGCCAAAAAAGACCATTAAAGACCAAGTTCAAGAAGAAATGAAAGCGGCAATGCGGGCACAAGATAAAGAAAGGCTTTCTATTATCAGACTTATCTTAGCTGACTTTAAACGAATCGAAATTGATGAGCGCATTGTGTTAGATGAAGCGCGCGAGCTTGCTATTTTAGATAAAATGCAAAAGCAGCGGCGTGATTCCATTGAGCAATTTAAAGCGGCTAATCGAAATGATTTGGTCTTGAAAGAACAATATGAGTTTAATGTTATTCAATCTTTCATGCCTGAAGCACTCACTGAAGCAGAAATTCAGCAATTGGTCTCCTCTGCCATAAAAGAAGCATCTGCAACCACGATGCAGGATATGGCGAAAGTGATGGCCATTCTCAAGCCTAAATTACAAGGGCGTGCGGATATGGGTCAAGTCAGTGCCAAAATCAAAGCCTTATTGGGCACAGCAGGTAGTTAAGCATTTTTTGATGGATTGAGGGATACATGCATGTCAGGTGTTTCTGGTGGGCGTATTCCGGATAGCTTTAAAGAATCGGTGTTAGCAAAAACCGATATCGTCTCGCTCATTCAAGAAAGTATTACACTGAAAAAAAATGGGGCAAATTATAGCGCGTGTTGCCCCTTTCATCATGAAAAAACACCTTCATTTACCGTTAGCCAAACTAAGCAGTTTTATCATTGCTTTGGCTGCAGCGCCAATGGTGATGCTATACGGTTTTTAATGGATTATGAGTCGTTATCTTTTGTGGAGGCAGTAGAGCGTCTAGCCTCTCGATTAGGATTAACCGTCCCCAAAGATCCACACGAAATGGCAAAGGTTCAATTGAAATTAACAACGACTTCCGTTCTTAATCGCGTTGCTGAATTTTATAGCCATCAGCTTAAAAACCATGCGGATGCAAACGTTGCTGTCACCTATCTTAAAAAGCGTGGCTTAACGGGACAAATTGCCAAAAAATTTAGTATTGGATTTGCTCCTGCGGGTTGGAACAATTTGCTTACCTTTTTTCAGAACGAGCCCGAAACCTTAAAAATATTAGAAGAAACAGGCCTAATTATTAAACACCCAGAAGGGCGATTATATGACAGGTTTCGTGAGCGGATCATGTTTCCCATCAAAGATAGAAAAGGAGAGGTGATTGGTTTTGGTGCTAGGGTGATGGATAAAAGCCAGCCAAAATATTTGAATTCCCCAGAATCACCTGTTTTTCAAAAGAGTTATTGCCTGTATGGATTGCATGAGGCAATGCATGGCAAAGAGAAATGGAAAACTGCCGTGGTGGTTGAAGGCTATATGGATGTGGTAGCACTGGCCCAATATGGCGTGACCGGCGCTGTTGCAACCCTTGGTACGGCGATTACCAGTCACCATTTAACCGCCTTATTTAACGTAGTACCTGAAGTGGTTTTTTGTTTTGATGGAGACAAAGCAGGACAAGGGGCTGCCTGGAAAGCATTACAATTAGTGCTTTCTTTATTAACCGAAGGCAGACATGTGCGATTTGTGTTTTTGCCACAAGGCGAAGATCCAGATTCTTATGTGCGTCAATATGGGGCTAAGTCTTTTCAAGGATTAGTGCAAAATGGCACCTCCTTGTCAGAATACTTTTTTGGCACATTGAGTGCCAAGATTACGCCGGATTCTGTTGATAATCGAGCCCATTTAGCGAGTATTGCCCGCCCCATGATTGAGACGATGCCAGCCGGTATTTTTAAAGAAATGATGTTTGAGCAATTAGCGAAATTGGTAGCAAGCTCACCCCAAGTGGTGAGAGGAGAGAAAGCATTTAGAAGTTATTATTCTCCAAAAGGACAAACCAGAATTAAAGTGGCTCCTCCTCCCCAACCAATGGAAACGGCTTATATTGCAACAGCTCTTTTAATCAGAGCCCCAAGCCTATATGAATTGGTAGGGCAGAAAGCCCCCATTGCCAAAGTAATTGAGGCACCTGGAATTGAACTTTTTAATCAGGTGCTAGAAATATTAAAAAACAATCCAACCGCTTTGACAGCGGACATACGTAAAAAGTTACAAGAAAATGGATTTGAGCTTAATCGCTTAACAGAATGTGAAAAAAAGGTCGCATACCTACCAGAAGAAGGCCTGGAAGCGGAATTTTGCGGGGCAATTGCGCGATTAGAGGTAGTAGGTCGGGAACAATACGCCGAGAAATTGCTTCTAAAGGCTAAAAGTTCCGAATTATCCGATGAAGAGAAAATAAAATTAAAAGAATTTTTGCAGTCTAGGGAATCAATTGGCTAGTTTACAATCTAAATGGGTAAGAAGGGAGTATATTTACCCACGATAAAGCGGGTAACTCACCCTTTTTGATATGAATGGTTACTGACATAAAGTACTAGATTAAAGCAAAAATAGTAGATAGAATTGTCGGTTACTTTGCGGTAGATGAATTCTGCCAAAAAAGGTTATTTATTAAGTTGCAGACCAAGGTAGCTCTTATATATGAATTATGTTGATCACGAGCAGCAAGCAACTCAACTGCAAGACTTGATAGCAGCGGGGAAGGAAAAGGGGTATCTCACCTATGCCGAGGTGAGTGATTTACTACCTTATCATATTGTTGATCCCGAACAGGTCGAAGACATTATCAGCATGATAAATGACATGGGGATTGATGTTTACGAAGATCCACCAGATGAGGATGCTTTAACCCTCACAGAAGCGGTTGTTGATGACGACGAAATGGCCCGCGAAGCGGCAGAAGCACTTTCTTTTGCTTCCACAGACAGCGAATTTGGTAGAACCACCGATCCCGTACGTATGTACATGCGGGAAATGGGTACAGTAGAGCTCCTGACCCGCCAAGGCGAAATTGAAATTGCCAAACGAATTGAAGTGGGTTTGCGCCAAGTATTAAGCGCTTTAGCTGCCTATCCGCCGAACATTGCCCACATATTAAAAGAATACGACAAATACTTAGCCGATCAGCTCCGTTTGGGCGATATTATTAGCGGTTTTGTGCAAAGCGATGATGAACCGATTCCTGCTGAACCCATCGAAATTGCTGAATTTGAACCCATTGCCGCTGAATTAGATGAAGAAATTGTTGCGGGTGTTGAAGGGGTTGATGGCGAAGAAACCGAACTTGAAACAGGCCCTGATCCTGAGTTGGCTGCACAATATTTTGCGCGCTTGCGTGAGGCTTACCATAAGATTGTGGATGCTGAGAAAAGACTTGGTCTTGATCATCCTGAAACCATGGCGATTTATCAAGAAGTGGCTGATGCGTTTGCTGCGTTTAAATTTGTGCCCCGCTTGTTCGAAGAATTGGTTGGGTTCATGCGTAGCATGTTAGAAGATGTGCGATCACACGAAAAAGGCGTGATGGCGTTATGTGTACAAAAAGGCAAAATGCCACGTCAGTCCTTTGTGACCAGTTTCCCAGGGAACGAAGTTAACAAACAATGGATTGAAACACACATCAATTCTAATAAGCCCTATTCAGAAAATTTCAAGAAAATTAAAGACGATGTTCTTCATCATCAAGAACTGCTTCGTGCTATTGAAACCAATGCTGGCCGTAGTATTGTTGCGATTAAAGAATTGCATCGTAATATGTCCATTGGTGAAGCCAAAGCACGTCGTGCGAAGAAAGAGATGGTGGAAGCCAATTTACGTTTGGTGATTTCAATTGCGAAAAAATACACCAACCGTGGCTTACAGTTTTTGGATCTTATCCAAGAAGGCAATATTGGTTTGATGAAAGCGGTGGATAAATTTGAATATCGCCGTGGTTACAAATTCTCAACCTATGCCACCTGGTGGATTAGACAAGCAATCACACGTTCTATTGCCGACCAAGCACGCACCATTCGAATTCCTGTGCATATGATTGAAACTATTAATAAGCTCAATCGTGTGGCCAGACAAATGTTGCAAGAAATGGGTCGTGAACCAACGCCTGAAGAGTTGGGTAAACGTATGGCAATGCCGGAAGACAAAATCCGCAAAGTGTTAAAGATTGCTAAAGAACCGATTTCAATGGAAACCCCGATTGGTGATGATGAAGATTCACACTTGGGCGATTTCATCGAAGACACCGTGATCGCCTCACCTGCTGATTCTGCGACCACCGCAGGCCTTCGCGAAGCTACCCGTCGCATCTTGTCGACTCTGACAGCCAGAGAAGCCAAAGTGTTACGGATGCGATTTGGTATTGATATGAATACCGATCACACATTAGAAGAAGTGGGCAAACAATTTGATGTAACGCGTGAGCGTATCCGACAAATTGAAGCCAAAGCCCTACGTAAATTGCGTCAACCCAGTAGGGCTGATGACTTGCGTAGCTTCTTAGTCGAAGGTGACGACGAAGAAGAGCAACATCCTTTAAAGTGACATTCAGTCGTGGCATTTGTTGTGATAAAATCACCAGCCAAAACTGAATCACTTAAGAATCCCCTCTTTTGAGGGGAGAGACCGTACTCTCGAAATCCTTCCTTTTGTTAGGGCGAGAGAGTACTCTCAAAACCCCCACGCTGGGGAGGGTTGGGACCCTTTGAGGTATTCCTTCTCGCTGGCTGGGGGCGTTTTTTTATCCCGTCTTCGGGCCCATAGCTTCCGCCGTCGCTAAAGCTATGGCGGACAAGCAGTTGGTGCGACGAGATTTTAAAAATATTTCGAAAGAGATATTATCCCCGTGTTCGAGGGGCCCATAGCTCAGTTGGTTAGAGCAGAGGACTCATAATCCTTTGGTCCTAGGTTCAAGTCCTAGTGGGCCCACCATATAAATCAAGCACTTATGTCACTTTTTAGAAACTCTTCCAAACCCTATTGTGGGGATTTTGTGGGGGAGGATTTTCTCTCTACGTTTTAACAGTGTGAGAGTTGGCCCATTACCTGTACTTTGACATACCAATTCTGCAGCGGCCATCAGGTTTGATAATTCAGCTGCAGAGTAATGAGTTGTGATCCTTCCCGATCGATGCCCTAACAAATCTTGTCGATCTTCATAGCTAACGCCAGCAGAACGTAAACGTCTGCCGAAGGTATGCTTCAAATCGTGCACTCTTACGGAAATGCCAGTCGCTTCTCTAGCGGCCTTCCATCCCGAATTTAACATTCGTTTGATTGGCCTGCCTCGAAAGGTAAAAACAAATTCAGGATGAATTCCTCTTACCTCTTCAATAACGGATTTGGCGACTGAATTAAGAACAATCAGCCTTTCCTCGCCATTTTTAACAAGCTCATCCGGCACAATAAAGACCGATGTTTCCAATTCGGGGACTTTAACTTCCCAGTCCCATTTAAGAGAGCAGATTTCAGCATCGCGACATCCTGTGTTAACCGCAAACAGTGACATCCTTGCCAAATGTAGTGGTAGCTCTTTGAAGAGCGCCTTTGTTCATCCCAATTTAATGGGTAAGGCTTTCGCAGATCAGGTTCAGGCAGCAATTTTATTTTTGGAGCAAAGGCAAGCCAAGTAAGCCCGCTTTCGTCCATCCATTCTGTTGTGGCAAGATTTAAAATATGTCGAACCACTTTCAATGCTTGATTGATGGTTCGCATTTTTACACCTTCTTTTTTCCTTTTTTGAATGAAATCCTGCAATGTTCCCATGTGAAGACTATCAAGCGTCATATTTCCTATATGCGGATCAAGTACTCTAAAACGACTGGCATCAGACTCGATGCTGCGCTTATGCAAATTTTCATTCAAATATTTTGTTGCTGCTTCCCGAAATGTTCGCTTTAACCTAATGCCAAATTGCTTATGCAATCGAAGTTCTTCCGTTCGATGCGCTATAAGCCTTTCTGCTTCTTCAAGGTCACACGTTCCAGTGCTTTCGCGAAGTCTTTGTCCGTAGATCTGTTTATCAATATGCCAGGTGTCTCCTCGTTTAAAGAGTCCTGGCGTTTTCTTGCGTCCCATAGTGTACCTCCTCGTGAAGTATCTTTGAGACGCCCGTTGCGGGACTTATATTCCTCGAACCAGGCATCAAGATCAAGTCTATCGAAGCCAATTCCCTGCTTTCCTATGGGAAATTCAGACAGATGGGGGCGAACGACCTCATTAAAGACCTTAATATCCATGCCAAGATACTTTGGAGCATCTCTTAAACGAACAACTCGGTTTAAACATTCCATGTTGGCTGTACAGCTAAAATTAGATATAACTTAATCTTAAATTAAGATATTGGGGGAGGGGCGTCAATCTAAACTTTAGTTTACTCCAGCTCTTCTTGAAGAATAGCGCGAACCACACCGTGAAATTTCGTTTTGTTAGTGACGAGTTCTTGTTGAAATAAACGATTGAGGGGTTGTAAATATTGTTTGCCAGAATCTTGAACGAGTTTTCGTAACATAGGAACTTTGTTTACAGAGGCAACAACAAACGAATTTGATTTGGGGGTGACTTCTGGATCGACAATAACCAGAGTGCCTTCTCTAAAAGAGACTTCATTGCCTGTTGGTGCAACCATGCTATTGCCATCAATTCTGAGTGCATAACTTTTGGGAGATACAGCAACGGTGGTTCCAATGCATCGTTTTATCTTCGAGGGTCTGATAGGTGTTTTTAGAACATCTTCCCAATCAATTAATGGCACTGTTTCTCTAATGAGCCCAGCATCTCCAAGTCCAAACTGTAGCCATATGGGGGAGACGCTCAGGATCTTAGCAGCTTTTAAAATAAGCTCAGGATCACGAAACGTCTTAGCCGTCCCTTTTTCAAGAGCTGAGATTGTTGGGCCAGTTAAGCCACCTAACGCTTCACCAAGCTGGTCTTGCGTCATGCCTTTCTTAAGTCTGGCTTGTTTGATTCGATTACCAATATTCATAACCATGAATCTTAGCAAAAGTTAATTCTAAATTGAATAGCAAGTAATATAAAATTAATTTGTAATGTGGTTAACTATGTTGAGGGTGTAAACTAAAGTTTATATTGATTGAAAGATAATTTTAAATTAACTTTAGGGAAGGCAAAATTAGAGGGAAATAAAATGAAGCCGATTGAGGAAGTCATCTCTCATTTTGGGAGCAAAAACAAACTTGCCAAGATATTAGGAGTGACTCCTCAGGCCCTCACGAAATGGAAAGATGGGGTACCTAAAGGGCGTGCTTATCAAATTGAAGTGTTTACAGAAGGGAAATTTCAAGCCAAGGATTTAGTATATAGGAGTGGTCGCAATGGATAGTTATTTAGAAAATATGGTTTCTCATTGGTATTCAATCAAGCGAATGGAAGGTTATTACATCCATGAGCGCATCAGAACCGAAGAAGCTATTCAACATCATCTTCAAAAGAATAATCAATGGAAAGGTACAGACCTTATCACTTTTGATACATTCAAACTCGGCACCTTATTTTTCATTCCCAAGAAAGAAATATAAACATTCTTTCAAGGAGTCTCAATGCGTGATTTCTGCAAATTCTCTCCAAAGTTTTGGATGTGCGCTCAAACCAGACAGTTAGTGAAGGAAGGGCCTGATACTGTCTTGGTCGCACTCTATTTACAAACCAATCATCATAGTCATAGCTTAGGGATTTATTTCATTCCATTGATTTACATTGCTCGTGATACTGGAATTACGCTTGAGAGAGTGCAAGAAATCATCAACCGATTAGAACAACTCGAGTTTTGCCAATATGATTCAGAGCATGAGTACATCTGGTTGTTGAATTATGCCTTAGATCAAGTCGGTGGCCCCCTCAAGAAGGTTGATAATAGGGTCATACAATTGCAAAAATACTTTGAACAGCTACCAAGCCTCTCCTTCTTAGGGGCTTTCTACCATCAACATAAAGATGATTTTCATTTATTGACCCCTCCCAAGGAGCTTGAAAAGGCAAAAAAATATCAAACAAAACGAAAAAAAGTGATTAATGACTCCTTACAAGGTACTCAAGAGGCCCTTGGAAGCAAAGAGAAAGAGAAAAAGAAAGAAAAAGAGAAAAATAAAGAGAAAGAGAAAGAGAAAGATCACTTTGTCGAAAATCCTGTTGACGAGGTTTTTTCTCACTGGAAGCAAATCATGAATCACCCTAACGCCAAGCTTGATAAAAAACGCAAGATAATCATCCAGGGCGCATTGAAATCGGGCTATGAGGTCGAACAGCTTTGCCAAGCAATTACGGGATGTTCCTTCACAGCACATAACATGGGGGAGAATGAGCGCGGTGAGCGTTATGATGGGTTGCATGTGATCTTACGTGACGCAAATCAGATCGATCGCTTTATCGGCAATTATCGCAATCCCCCTAAGAGGCTTAGTGCTGGCGAACATCAGGCAAAGCAAAGCTATCAAGCTTTGGAAACTTGGTTTCAAGGAGAGGAGGAGAACTGTGGAAGTCACTGAACGCGAGGCATTTAGCAAAGTGTTAATTTCCATTGGCCAAATTTATGGAAAATCGATTTCGCCTTTGATGGTGAAGATCTACTGGGAGATTTTAAAGTCTTATGATTTAGCTTCCGTGGTTAGGGCCTTGGAGAGCCATGTGCAAGACGTTGATGTCGGTCAATTTATGCCAAAGCCTGCTGATGTGTTTCGCATTTTAAAGGGCGATAGTCGAACTCAAAGCTTACAGGCTTGGACCAAAGTAGACCAGGCAATTAGGGTGGTAGGTCCTTATCGGAGCGTTGTATTTGATGAGCCAGTGATCCATCAAGTGATTACTGAAATGGGTGGTTGGATAAAGTTATGCGCTACAAAAGAAAAAGAACTCCCCTTTGTGGCCAAAGAATTTCAAACCCGGTTTGGCTCATATCGTCATAAACCACCCCAAGGGTATCCAAGTTTTCTTTCTGGGATATCAGCCCATCAGAATGGCTGTCAGGGTTATGAACTTGAGCCCCCAGTGTTACTTGGAGATAAGGCAAAGGCTCAGGCGGTACTTACAGGTAGCACAGTCACGCCACCACAAAAGTTATTACCAAATATTAACCAAGCTATAGAGAGTAGGTGAAATCATGCAAGAGCCACAAAGGATATTAGCCAGGCTAAATCCAATTTCAATTGATCCTTGTAATTTATCTCGAACAACAGGAGGAATACTTCAGGCAGAAGACGTTGCTGCAGCTCTTGCTGGTTTAAGAAGAGGTCCTTACCTATTATTGAGATATATTTGGGGTGACGATAAAACAGTTACTAAAGAGTTACATATTCTTTTAATGACAGAGATAATTCAGTTGTCGCAAGAAGAAAACTGGCCATGTAGAAACAATTTGTCTCGATTGCATGCATTAGTTAAAACAGCACTGTTTGATCTTGAAAGAAGTTCCTTATGTAAGCAATGTCATGGGACAGGTATTAAATTGAATGAACCATGTTATTACTGCAATGGCTCAGGTAAAAGGAAACGCACACAATCGGAGTACGCGCGATTATGTGGTGTTAAGCCTTCTAATTGGAAACGATACTGGGCAGTTCGATTTCATGAAACATATTTGCTCATAACAGAATGGAACGAAGAAGGAATGACACATTTGCTTTCCCGTTTAAGAACCACTATTGACGAGGTATAACAATTTGGGTATTCTTATTTACAGAATGTATAGTAATGTCTTAATTCTTCCTCGATAAATCCTTTGGAACCCATTATCCCTGAACTTGCCTGGCAACCTTGTTGCTATGGTGATGCTTTACCGCACGCACAATTTCTTTATGCCATCATAGCGCAAGCCTGGAAGGATGCTAATAGTCGGTTTAATACTGAAATCAGAACCAAGGCACGTTTTTGGTTCTATTCTTATCAATTTTATGAATTTTGCGCATTACTCAAAATAGATAATGAGATCTTCTTAGATGTTATTGAAACAAAATGGGGTAAGTTATGAATAATTATTTTGGTGAAAAATGGATCCTAGATAAGAGAATCAATTTAGGCAATGTGTTTACAGCAGCAATGATTGCAACATCAATCTTTTGGTGGGCAGCACATCTTGAAAAGAGAATTGCGATCCTTGAAACACAATTTAAAGCATTCTATGAGTTGCAATTACAGGATTACTAATACTGGGGGTGGTAAATTTGAGCTGGGAATACTTCACTGATGATGAGATGAAATGCAAATGTGGTTGCGGTAAGGTCGAGATGGATACATATTTCATGCAGAAGCTTCATGCCATAAGAAAAACTTTGGGCTTCCCCCTAACTGTTAGTTCAGGCTATCGATGTCCTGAATACAATCAGAAGGTAAGTAAAACTGGTCCTACTGGCCCACATACCACTGGACGTGCGGTTGATATTGCCATTAGCGGGAAGGAAGCTTTCTTTTTGGTCCAGTACGCAGCCAATTTCAATATGCAGGGTATTGGCGTGAAACAGTCTGGGCCTGATGAGGAAAGGTATGTGCATTTAGATGATTTATTAGAGAAAGATGGATTTCCAAGACCTCGGGTGTGGAGCTACTAAGTCTTGAACCCATTTAAAACCTTAGCATCTGCAATAGACCCACTTGAAGCGGTTGGCACAATTCTTAGCAAAGTGTTCCCTTCAGATGAAGATCTCCTTAAAGCTCAAGCAGTCCTAGAGAAGATAAAAAACCACCCAGCAGCCCTTCAGGTTTCTCTCAACAAGAAAGAATCACAACATACTTCATTGTTTGTTGCCGGATGGCGACCATTCATTGGCTGGGTATGTGGTTTAGGATTAGCAAATACATTTATCATCAATCCGTTATTGCAATGGTTTTGTGGCATTACAGGTCCACAAATGCCACTTGATGTGATGATTGAGTTGGTGATTGCTATGCTTGGCTTGGGAACATTGAGAACAGTTGAGAAGTTTGGTGGCAAAGCCAAGTAATGGTGGTGATTAATGTCAACATCAGTGGGTTTAAGCAATTTCAACGTTCATTGGGCCGAACTCACACTGAGGTTAATAAGAAGTGCCAGCAAGCCCTTAATCGAACCTTGCAACGTTCACGCACTAAAATGACCAATGCTGTGGGGGAGAAATTAAACCTCCGAAAGAAAACAATCCGGGATTTAGTGAGCATCCAACGGGCAACTAAAGCGACAGGATTAATTGGTACGCTCAGTGTTAAAAACAAACCCGTGCCTTTGATTGAGTATCGAGCAAAGCAGAATCGCAAGGGTGTTAGCTTTAAGGTGTTTCATGACAGGCCACGACAATTGATTAAACATGCCTTCATCTATCCGGATAGTCGTTCACGGTTGACCGTGTTTAAGCGTGAACCTGGGGCTGCAAGGTTGAAGATTAAGCCGTTGTATGGGACGACAGTGATGTATGCAGCAAAAGATAAAATTAGGCTAATATGTAATTTTGCTACAGATTGTTTCAAATCCGAGATTCAACGTTTAATACATATATTATCAAAGTAAAATGGTTTTATTACAATTTCCATACTATTTTAAAACTCAGCATCTATCTATATTCTAAAAATCACTTATGGTTATAATTACTAAATATGAGAACTTGTATAAAGTGGAAAACTAAATGGATATCCAGCTTGTTTGTTTAGATACTTCATTTGTAAGAAGTAAGCATAAAGAAATTGAAATATTGTATCCTAAGCACAAAAGCTTATATTGCATAAGTGAACCCACAGATCTAGAATTAAATGATCAAAATCAAAAAAGCACAGTTGAAAAGTCGATTAGACAAACAGTATTTAACATTGTTTTAGAGATGTCGGCCTTATTGCCTAGGGGCGAAGTGCTTTTAAAAGAGATTGAAGCTTATGTTAGCGATAAAAAGCTTCGTCAAGACTTTGTTATATGTAATCCAACCTTACAAGAATCAAGGAGAAAACATATATTAGAGGAAAATAAAGCAGCTCTTCTTAAAATGGAAAATCGCATTTCAGATATGAACTTTTGGGAAAACTATTATTGGAAATGCATCAAAGAAGAATCAAGAAGTGTGGTGCCAGAGATTAAATCCACTGAAATAGATAATGAAGTTGACAAAATAATAAAAGATAAATATCCAATTTACATTGATAAAAATGTTAATATTACCGCGCTTATATTAGGAAACAAAGATCGTTTTAAAACTGAATGCCCTTCAAGTTATAATTACATCAAGACACTGGGTTTACTTAGAATTATTTCAAAACCAAGCGACTCAACGAAACAGTTTAAAATAAATGCATCTGGTATTGAAATAGATATTAAGAGGTCATTTATTACTGACATTGTAATTGCAGCATCATTTCTGCCATACATTGATATTTTTGCAACTTGTGATAAAGGACAATATGAAATTTTAAAATTTGTTTTTAACCAATATGCTTCAAAAATTAAGTATCATGATAATCAAGAAGGAACTTAATAGGTTAGAAATAGCGTCAAGCTTGATATTTGCGAAACGTATATAATATGACTAATAACGTTCGTTACTACTGAAAGTCCAAAAAAAATAATATATAGGTGAACTAGATAAAGTGAGTGGAAAGAATACTTTAATATCAAATTTTAACTTGTTGAGAAAAAATATACATGAAAAAAATTTAAAAAGTGATTTGGTTACTTCTCCATTGTATCACTTCACAAAACATGATTCATTCGTAGAGATTATAAATTCAGAAAATCTTTTACTCTCAAGTTTTAAAGATAAAAATGATAAGAATGAATTTAATTTTGCTAAAGAATTTATTACACAAACTCTTCGGAAATATCCGAGTTCATTTGCAACCCAGTTTTTGAACGGTTTTGAAAGTTTTGTATCAAGCATTGATATATATATGATATCTTTTTGCTTAAAAGCCGACAATGCTCATTTATGGGAAAATTATGGTGAAAATCATTATGGTCTTGCTCTAGGATTTAATTCTAATTTTAAAACTAATGAAGAAGTTGATTACGATAAAGAATGGCCTCAAATTGTAATGGCAGTAAAATATGGGAATGATGCTATCAGAGAAGAATTATCGCCATTTGTTATAACATTTGCCAAATTACTTCAATATGTTTATAAAAAAGATGAATATCTTAAATATGTATATGAGTTTGTAAGAAATATTTATCCCATAATGTCAAGATATAAATCTGATGAATGGAAATATGAAGAAGAACATCGATGGTGCATGATGGACAGAGGTCCATCTAAAAAGATTCCGCAAAAATTTAAAATTGATAACAAAGCAGTGATGTTTAATGCTGTAAAGGAACATCTATCTGAAGTGGTTATTGGAAAAGCTTCTCAGCTAGATGAAATGTCTGTTAGAAATCTTCTGAATATGAATGGATATGAAACATCTAAAATACAAATAAAAAAATTATCATGATAAATGTAAAAACAATATTAATTCCTGGGTCCTTCCCCATCAAAATCTATGCGGGCCACGGAAGCGCAAAATTCGTCTAGTAACTGGTTCTTAAAATTGACCCTCTTTCTTACTCATAAATCAAAAACACTGTAAATTCCAGAATGTCCTCCAATGACAGTATAAAGCTTGTTAACCGTGCACAGCTGGCTGCCATCTTTGGCAAGAGCTTGGTTACCATAGATTCCTGGATTCGTAGGGGTATGCCAATTGTTGAAAAAGGGAATAAAACAAAAGAGTGGAAATTTGATACAGCCGAAGTAGCTCAATGGCGTGAAGAGCAAGCCGTGGCATGTGCCTTGGGCAATGATGAAAATTTAGGTATTGAAGATCTCAAAAAAAGAAAACTTGTAGCAGAGGTTAATCTATTAGAGGTTGACTTGCAGGAAAGAAAAAAAGAAGTGATCCCACTTAAAGAAGTTGAGCAGGGATTGTCTCATGCCTATATTACAATTAAACAACGATTACGAACTATCCCGGATCGAATTGTTCCTGAATTAGCCTCACAAAAAGATGAAAATATATGTCGCGAGTTATTAATAAATGAAATTGATGATGCGCTATTAGAACTTAGCCAAATGGATTTTGATGCCTCTCAAACTGAATAATGCACGAGAGCATCTAAAACCACCCCCGAGATTAACTATCTCAGAATGGGCAGATGAATATTGTTTCCTGCCTGACAATAACGCAGAACCCGGTCGATGGCGAACATCCAGAGCTCAATATCAAAAAGGGATAATGGATGCGATTGGTGATCGAAAGATTCAAAAAATTACCATTATGACAAGTGCTCAGGTCGGTAAAACAAGCATTCTGAATAATTCTATAGGGTATTACATCCATCAGAACCCAAAATCAATCATCATCATGCATCCCACCTTAAAGGATGCCAAAGACTGGTCAACATTTAAATTAGCGCCGATGGTAGCTAATACCCCCGTATTAAAAGACAAAGTTGCTAAGCCGAGAGCCCGTGATAAGACAAATACGACCTTACGCAAAGAGTATGCAGGTGGATATCTAATGATATTAGGTTCCAATTCGACATCAGAGCTACGTGGCCGGTCAGCTCCCATCATCTTATGCGATGAAGTGGATGCTTATGAGATCACTAGCGAGGGCGATCCCATTAATCTGTTATGGAAACGAGCTAACACTTTTAGCGATAGAAAATTAGTACTCACCAGTACACCGACGGTAAAAGATATCAGTCGCATCGATCAATCTTGGGAAAGCTCTGATAAACGCCGCTTTCAAGTACCATGCCCTCATTGCGATAAAGTTCAATGGCTAAAATGGGCGAATGTGAAATGGGACAAGAATGAGACAGGAAAGCACTTACCGCAAACAGCCTATTATGAGTGTGAGCATTGTAATCAAAGAATTCATCATAAGCATAAAGCGAAGATGATAGCTCAGGGCCGTTGGGTTGCCGAGAGTGAAAGCACTGGGCATGCTGGATTCCATCTCAATGAGCTCATCAGCCCTTGGCGGTCATGGCAAGAAGTGGTCGAAGATTTCTTAGAGAAGAAAGAGCAAAACGATTTACAAGTCTTTTTTAATGCCGCCATGGGAGAACCATGGGAAGAAAAAGGTGAAAAAGTTGATGGCAATAATATTTATCTTCGCCGCGAGCATTATGGTCCTGATCTACCTGAACAAGCCGTGGTGCTAACAGCTGGTGTGGATGTTCAAGATGATCGCTTAGAATGTGAGATTGTTGCTTGGGGGCCTGGAGAAGAATCATGGAGTATAGATTATGTGATTCTGCGTGGTGATCCAAGCCAAGAACTATTATGGTCCAAGCTAACAGCCGTGCTATCACGAACTTTCAAACATTCTTCAGGTTCAATGCTACCCATTGTAGGCACGGCTATTGATACCGGCGGCCATTATACACAGGAAGTCTATCGATATTGTCGCCAGCATCCCTATAGAGTCTTTGCCATTAAAGGTAATGCCGCTCAGGGTGGTCCGCTTGTGGGACGCCCTTCAAAGAGCAATATGGGTAAAGTTAATTTATTTTCTATTAACACCATAACTGCAAAGGATACTTTCTATTCACGTTTAAACTTATCGGTGCCTGGACCAGGGTATTGTCATTACCCTGTCAAAGAGATTTACAATGTTGATTACTTTCATCAACTCACTGTTGAAAAGCGCGTTCTGCGATATAAACAAGGTCGACCTTATCATACCTATATCAAAGCAAGCGGTGAAAGAAATGAAGCATTAGATTGTAGAGTTTATGCCTTGGCAGCGCTTTATATTGTGAATCCCAATATGGCGCCATTAAAGAAGCGTGAAGCCAAAAAACCGAAGAAGATAACAACCACACAAGGATATATCAAGAATTCAAACTTGAGTTTCAATTAAAATGTACACCCAAAAAGACCTCCAAAACGTCGAAAAAGCTCTGATGCAGCTTACTCTTGGCGAAAAAGTCGTATCATTCAGCAGAAGCTCGGCCGTTGGTAGCCAAACTGTAACCTTCAATCAAACTCAAGTAGCAGATTTAGAGCGTTTGCGTGCTCAAATTAAACGCCATTTAAATCGCGGCAAATCTGATTATATCAAGGTCACTTCTTCTAAAGGATTATGAACTTCCTTAAAAAACTATTTCAACGATCTAAAAAGCCCGTTGCTAAATCCTATGAAGGAGCAACTACCGGCAGGCGTTTAGGTTATTGGGGATTAGGTAGTCAAGGACCAAATACGGCCTTAAGTGATTCATTGTCAGGATTGCGATCACGTTCACGAG
The DNA here is from genome assembly GCA_963829835.1 of uncultured Pseudomonadota bacterium. Classification (GTDB taxonomy): domain Bacteria; phylum Pseudomonadota; class Gammaproteobacteria; order Berkiellales; family Berkiellaceae; genus Berkiella. The sequence goes on along the minus strand of CAWHKC010000004.1, from coordinate 869,406 downwards.
ATTTAGCTCGCAATAATCCTTGGGTAGCGAATGGCTTTCGTTCACTTGCTTCAAACTTAATTGGTTGTGGTATTACACCAAGATGGGTTTTGGATGATGCTGAAGTAAAATTGAAAGAGAAGATCCAGGCCGCTTGGAAACATTGGACAAATTATGCAGATTTAGATGGACGTTATGATTTTTATGGGTTGCAGTTATTAGTAGCACAAACCTTAATGCAAGCAGGTGAAGTGCTCGTTCGAATTGTACCTCAGAAGATGCGCGGCAAAGGAAGTATTCCACTACAAATACAAGTATTAGAGCCAGATTTTTTAATTGATGATTACCCGTCTTCGCCAGATGGACAACGACAAATAAAAATGGGCATTGAGCTAGATCGATTAGGAAAAAGAATTGCTTATCATCTTTACAAATTCCATCCGGGTGAAGAAGATAATATTAATAGTGATAAGATCCGCATTACAGCTCAAGAAATATTACATATCTATCGTGTTGATAGACCCGGTCAATTACGAGGTGTTCCCTGGATTGCATCAGTTTTGCTCAAACTTCGCGAGTTAGATCAATACGAAGATGCAGAACTTGTTCGAAAGAAAACATCTGCCTTGTTTGCAGGATTCATTACAGAGCCTGCACCTGATTTCGGAGATAAAGATGAGGAAGACTCAGAAGAACTTAGGCTAGTGCCTGGCATGCTAAAGCGATTGGCGCCAGGTGAAAATATTGAATTCTCTGAGCCCAGTGATGTGGGTGGAAGTTATGAAGTATGGATGATGCAGCAATTGAGAGGCGTTGCAGCAGGCATGGGGATCACTTATGAGCAGCTAACAGGTGATCTGCGAGGAGTTAATTATAGTTCTATAAGGGCAGGTCTCATTGAATTTAGAAGGCAAATTGAGTTGTTGCAGCACCATCTTTTAATTCATCAGCTATGCCAACCCATTGCAAAAGAATGGGTAAAATTTGCAGTACTAAGTGGTGTGTTAAATATTCCTGATTATTTTGATAATCCAGAAAAGTATCACCAAATTGAGTGGCAACCACCTGGTTGGGATTGGGTTGATCCCCTTAAAGACGTGCAAGCCGAAATTCTATCCATGGAGCATCATCTTAAAGCAAGGCAGGATGTTATCGCCAAACATGGTATGGACGTGGAAGAAGTCGATAGAAAAATCAAACAAGACCGAGATCGAGAAAAATTATTTGGCTTACATTTTAAGGAAATAAATGATGATCCCGCAACTGATGAATAAGCCATTATTGGCAACGCACCAGCAACTCAGTTTTACCAAAGGTTTAGACTTTGTCCGATTCCCAAGATTTGAAGGCAAAGTCGCCATCATCCCAGTTGAAGGCTTATTGCTCCATCGCTCTCAAGGTTATGGCACAAGTTATCAATTTATTCGCATGTTACTTAATGAAGCGCTAAATTCTCCGCAAGTGGAACATATTGTTTTAGATATCGATAGTGGGGGTGGAGAAGTAAGCGGACTATTTGATTTAGTCGATGAGATTGTTGAAGCCAGAACTAAAAAACCTATCACAGCCCTTATCAATGAACATGCCTACTCTGCCGCTTATTTAATAGCCTCAAGTGCCAGTCAAATTATTGCCCCTAGAACCGCTAGTGTTGGCAGCATTGGGGTCATTGTCGCGCATGTTGATCAAAGCGAGGCGGAAGAGAAAATGGGTTTTAAAGTCACAGAGATTTACGCTGGTAAGCATAAAATTGATTTTAGTCCTCATTTCGCATTATCTGATGATGCCAAGTTAGAGTTACAAGCTCAAGTAGATGATACCTATGATTTATTGACTCAAACTCTTGCTCGAAATCGTAATGCTTCTCAAGATGACTTTCGTTCAACAGAGGCCAAAATCTTTTCAAGCAATCAAGCATTGCCATTACAACTAATCGATAAAATTCAATCCCCTAATAAATTTTTTGAGGAGCTTTTGATGAAAGAAGAAAATAATCCAGATGCAATCTTAAAACAAGAACGTGAGCGCATGAAAACCATTTTTAATTTATGTGGCTTGGCTAAACAACCAGAGTGTGCAGGTGATTTTATTGAGGAAGGTTCTTCAGTTGATGAGGTAAGAAAAATTCTCTTTGATAAATTGGCAGCAACTACCCATGAGCCAATCATTAATGCCATCGGTGAAACCCAGACCAATCATAATCAACTTATTCAATCAATGGTACAAGGATTACAAAAATGAAAGAATTTAAACCGGATAATCTGATTGCTGGGGATTTCCCGATTGTGACCCGTTCTATTACTCTTGCCTCAGGTCAAACTTTAACACGTGGTGCCGTTCTAGGACGTATCTCTGTTAATGGTCAATATGTCTTAAGCCAAGCTAAAGCAAGTGATGGCTCTGAGAGTCCAAGCGTAGTTTTAGCTCATAACATCGATACAACTAATGGTGAGAGCGAGGCAACTTGTTATCTATCAGGACAATTTAATAGTGATGCGCTTACTTTTGGGACGGGTTTAACTCCCGAATCAACAATGCATTCTCTTCGTCATTTAAACATTTATCTTACCGACACGGTTTAGGAGATTACCCATGCTAGATTTATTTGATACTCGTACCATGTTACGGGCCTTAGAGCAAACACAAGCACCCAAAACATTTTTACTTGATACCTTCTTTCCTACAATTTCGCAATCAGACACTGATACCGTTGACATCGATATTGTCAAAGGTAAAAGAAAACTGGCCCCCTTTGTGGCACCGATGCATGAAGGTAAAGTAATAGCCAACGAAGGGTTTGATACCCTTACCTTTAAGCCGCCTTACATTAAAGCCAAGAAAATCACCACAGCAACTGATCTGTTAAAGCGCGGACCGGGCAATACCATTTACCAATACGAACTTTCGCCCATGCAAAAGGCAGCACAAAAAGTGGGAGCTGATTTACGAGAGCTTCAAGAAACGATCACTCGTCGTGAAGAATGGATGGCAGCACAGGCTTTAACTACTGGGAAAATTCATGTGATCGGTGAAGGTGTCAATCAAGAAATTGATTTCCATATGCCTAAAGATCATAAGGTGGAATTGCCTACGGGGAAAAAATGGTCAGATCCCAATAGCGATCCGGTCGCTGATTTGCGCCGCTGGCAAACCAAGGTTGTTCAGGATTCAGGATTAGTACCTCGAATAGCTGTGCTTGGTACGCAAGCATTAAACGCTTTATTAGAGCATAAGAAAGTTCAAAAGGTTTTAGATAATCTTCGGATGAGCTTAGGCCACATTGATCCAAAAGCATTACCCAATGGTGCTAAATATTGGGGTGCCATTGATGACGTTGAGCTGTATAGTTATAACGAGTGGTATTTGGCTGATGATGGCATCGAGCAACCAATGATTCCAGAAAATATGATTATACTTGGCTCAGAGAATGCACGCACCGCAAGGCATTATGGTGCGATTCATGATTTGGATGCTACAGCTGCAGTGCGATACTACCCTAAATCATGGACAAAAGAAGATCCTTCAGTAAGGTTTGTGATGTTGCAATCAGCACCACTTGTGATCCCACATCAGATTGATGCTTTCATGAGTATACAAGCCGTTTGATCAAATCTCATCTTCATTCACTATTTCAATTTGGCACACCCGCAATATATTTTGATTCAACTGGTAAAACAACAGAATGTCGTATTTTCATCGACACTGGCTGGCGTGAACCTATTCCAGGGTATGACTCCCATCCAGCTGAAGCCATTACCATAGTCTCAATATTACTTGAAGATGTGCCAATTCCCAGAATATCAGATCAAATCCAAGTTGATGACAGTCTATATAAGATTATCTGTGTTCAAGCACAAGACGATGTTGTCGCAGCCCTTCATGTGAGAAAGTTATGAATGTGATAAAAATCATCAATGCCCTTACTCATGCTTTAGAAGAGAAGAAACTAAATATTCATTTCAACAAGCAATGGTTTGACTTTAGAGAAATCAGTCGCTGCCCTGTTCTATCATTATTTCTTCTTGAAGAGTTACCTATTGAACAAAAAGGACATACCTATAAACAAGAGTTAAGTGCTCATGTTGAAGCTTATGTTGCATCGGTCAATGATGACTATATTTATCACTTAGTGTCAGATATCAAATCTGCTTTGTTAAAGCCAGAATTCCCCTTTTCGATTCCTTATCAAGGTTATGAAATCAATTTACCTGATGAAGGATCGCAAGTTGTAAGCGCAAGAGTGAAATTTAAAATAATTTATTTAGAAAATATAAATTGAGGAGATGCTATGCCTGAATATAGTTATATTGGAAAAGGAAAAATGTATCTAGCTAAGCGAGATGATGAAAAGCTTAGATTTGTCGGTAACAGCGATAAAGTAGAATTATCCTTCACCGAAGAAACCAAAGAGCTTAAAGATTTTACCCAATCAGGTGGTGGCGTTGCCAACTCGGTATCCAGAATCGATAAAGTAGAAGTTGGTTTGAACTTATTTGATTATTCACCTGAGAACTTGGCTCTAGCGGTGTTTGGGCAATCTAGTACCATTGCTGCTGGAAGTATAAAAGGAGAACGTCATACTGTCTTTAAAGGCCACTTAACCCGTTTGCAGCATAGCCATATCAGCAAAGTGATTGTAAAAGATGATGTTGATGGAACGCTTTATCAAGAAGGCAGTGATTATGAAGTGGTGAACTCAGGTATCATTATTCTTGAGGATGGTAAAATCAAAGACAATGTTGCCGTCAAAATCGATTATGCTTATGGCGAATCAGATGTTATTCAAGCATTGGTAAATTCAGGTGATGAATATCGCTTTGTTTTTGATGGCTTGAATGAAGCACAATCGGGTAAAAAGGTAGTACTTGAAATTCATCGAGTTAAATTCACTCCAGCGGCATCTCTTGCTTTCATTGGTGATGACTTTGGTAGTATCGAAATCACCGGAACTGCCCTATCTGATAATTCTAAAACAGGCCTTGGCATAAGTCGCTACTTTAAAGTCGAAATGGAGCAGTAATATGCGCAAAGAAGATAAGATTACAGTCAACGGCATTCAAATTACTATTAAAGAGCTCACTGTTGCGGATGTGCGTCATTGGATGATGGATATGGCGACGCAAGAAGAACCAAAATCCACGGAAGATAATATCAAGTTTGTACTTGATCAAAGTTTATTTGAAGGAATTGGCTTAAGTGATCTAATTCGTATGACGGATATAACTCGATGCCAGATTGATCATTTTACTCCTTCTGAACTACAAGTAATAGTTCAAAAATGTAAGGCCCTAAATCCGGATTTTTTCGGCATGAGGAAAAGGGTGCTAGAGGCAGCACCCAGGAGTGCATAAATAGGCTTGTGAAAAATTGCTTGACGCTAATTGAGAGAGGACATTTTAATTTGTGGAATTATCCATGGTCTTTGTATCTTATTTTGTGTAAATGATTGAACGAAAATTATCAGCATTTATTATTTTTCAACATCGGCTAAAAAACTAACTAAAGTATTAATATATTTTTCAGGTTCTTCTACATTCGAAACATGAGCACTTTTTTCAAATATAACCAGCTTGGCATTTTTGGATTTTTCTTGCGCTATCTTCATGCTTTCTGGAGTAGCCTCATCGAAGCGTCCGCAAGTAATCAGAATTGGCATTGTTAATTTATTGAGATCATTGATGCGATCAAAATTTTTCAAATTACCTGTTATCGTAAATTCACTAGGTCCCCACATCGTTAGATATATCTCATGGTTAACATGATCTAGCGAATACTGGAGATTTTCAGGCTTAGGATCCATTCTGCATATAAACTTTTTAGAATATAACTTCATCGCTTCTTGATATTCTTCAGAATCTGTTGTTCCTAATTGTTCATGTTTTGAAATATTATCCTGTACAGATTGAGGTAGTTGCTTTATCAATCGTTTAGTTTCTGCTGCCCATAAAGGTGAACTTAATACGGGACTAGCTAAAATAAGACTCTTGACCTTTTCAGGATGTGCTAAAGTATATTCTGTTGCTAGCGAGCCACCCCAAGATTGACCAAGCAAATGAAATTGTTTAATAGCAAGAGCTTCAGTTAAAGCATCTAATTCAGTCACAAAACGTGAAAGCACCCATAAATCCTTGTGCTCACCTTGAATGGAAGATTTACCACAACCTAATTGGTCATAGAATATCACGGGTCTTTGTTTACTTAATTCTGATAAGTTCAACAAATAATTATGAGGCACGCCAGGTCCACCGTGTAGAAGAATAATTGGTGTATTATTTTGACCTTCCTTAGTTGTGTGGATCTGGTACCAGATTTTACCTCCTGGTACAGCAACATGACCTTCTTTCCTTGTTAGGATCTCACTTTCGGCTGCAAAAGTACTTAAATTGATTATTAAAAAGATAAATAAAGTTAATATTTTTTGAAATATATTTTTTCGCATCATAAATTGGAAATTCTCTAATAAATCATGACTCAAAATACTGTTGAACTGACCCTACGCGCTGATACGACAAAATTCTCAGCCTCAATCCGCCAAGCTGAACAGGAATTTACTTCTCGCTTTAAGCGCATGGGCAGCACAGCGAATGCACAGTCTAATCGAATTGAAGGAAACTTCAATAGTATGACTGGTGGTGTTGGGCGGTTCTCATCCGCTATTAAAAGAGCAGCTGCCCAACTTACCATTATGGCCGGTACTGTAACGGGTATTGGGTATTTGGGTAAGCGATTATTGGATGTTGCCGACAATACCGCTAATGCTGCCGATCGAATTGGGATTACCACGGGTTTACTTCAAGAACTTCGCTTTGCCGCCACCCAAACGGGTGTCTCCACCGATAAGCTTGAAGTATCCCTAGAACGCTTTGTTCGTCGTATGGGGGACGCGGCTAATGGCACAGGCGCTGCGGCTTCTACCTATCAGCGCTTAGGTATCTCAGTATTAGAAGCGGATGGTTCCATGCGTGACTCTGGTGCTGTTCTCAATGATGTTGCCGATGCTTTGCAGGGCATGGGATCGCAAGCAGAACGTGCTGCAGCCACCACCGCTTTGTTTGGGCGCACTGGGGTTGCAATGAGCTTAATGCTAGGTAGAGGTGCTAAAGGCATTGAGGAATACAAAAAGCAGGCTCAGCAACTGGGCATTGTGATTGATGAGGAGTTGTTGCGTAATGCCGAGAAAGCTGGCGATAAGCTCGACATCATGTTTAGCGTGCTTAAAGCTCAAGCGGTAACAGCATTCGTACAGTTAACGCCTCATATTATTGATTTTAGCCAACGCATTGTTGCTGCAATACCTAAAATGAAAGAATTTTTTGAACCCCTAGCCCAAATGAAAGATGCTTTTATACTCTTAGCTAAAGTCCTTGCAGTATCAAAGCTTGTTAATTTTGCTGCAGGCTTAATGAAAACTTCTAAATCATTTATGGTGGCAGGCTCAGCTGCTGCTAAATTCACGCAAGCAATGATGCTCGTGGGTAGAACACTCAAAGGTTTGGGCATTAGCTTAGCTGTTATTTCCACCATTGAAGCCTTATCATTATTAAAACAACATCTGGATTTAAAGAAAGAAGCTAAATCATTCATTCAAGCGCAACAAAGCTTAATTGAAGGTAGTCAACAATTTGCTAACATCACTAGATTAAGTGTTGATGACTTTAAGCAATTAACTAAAACAGAACAACAGGCTTATCATGAAAGATTAAAAGCCGCAGCTGAGTTTTGGCAAGCTAAATTATCTCTTGAATCTAGACAAGACTTTCAAAGTAACGCTGCCATGGCTGCGGCAAAAGAAAACCGCCTGTTTAAAGAAAACCTATCAATGGTTGAAGGTGTGTTTACTAAACGCACAGAGCTGGAACGTCAGCATGCTGCTACATTACATAAGATTAGGACAGATGAAACCACAAAGTTAAAACATAACATCTCAGAGCAGCTGAAAGCTTTTGATAAGGCGAATGAAACTTTACATTCGTTAAAAGAAAAACGGAAAACCATTGCTAGGGAATTTCAAGCTCTAATCGATGAGATAAAATCCCCGGCACAAAAAGCACCTGAAGACTTAACGGTGCTAGATATTACAGCTGCCCAACAATCTGCCAAACAATCACTTAAACAGGGTGATATCGAAAAAGCATTGCAAACAGTTAATCAAGCAAAAGAAATCATTCGCTCTTTATCGCAGACTGGTGTTGCAAGCAAAGCGTATTTATCAGACCAAGCCAGAGCAACTGCAGAAATTGCTGATAAAATAGTGCAGGCTGAAATTCAAGCACAAGAAAAGAATATTGTCAGCATTAAAGATAAAATTACTGAGATTAAAGCGCAAGCTGAATTACTAAAACATTTAACAGTAGCATTTGATGTTAATGGTGCGATAAAATCAGCAGATGAAATGAGAAACATTTTGCAAGAAAGATTAGCCAACAATCCCATTATCATCCCGACAGTCGCTATACCAGATAGCAAAGGCATTGATGCCAGAGCTGAGCAGATCTTAAAGCCAACAAAGAAAGCACGAGGTGGTTTTATATTAGGGCCCGGTACTTCAATGAGTGATTCGATATTAGCCAGGCTTTCTCGTGGTGAGTTTGTGTTAAGGGCATCAGCAGTTAAGCATTATGGATTAGGCGTTTTAAATAATCTCAATCAAAAGGAACTGCCAAGATTTGCAAAGGGTGGGTTAGTGCCACCTTATGTCCCTGCTGTTAGTGGGCCTGGCCCATCGAACCAAAGGGCAGCGTCCCTAACGCTTAATTTAGGATCTGAAACCTTTGCGGTTCGGACGCAGGATATTGACGTGGTGCAGGCATTGACCAAAGCTGTGGCTAGAGAAGCCTTGAAATCGGGGAGAAGAACGTGAATTTTCAATTAGGTGGTATCTCCATTCCGATCCAGGCGGGCTTAGAGTTTTCTCAAACCTATGAGCCTATTGGTGGCAGTGTTTTGCAACGTATGCAATCAGGGAGAGCAATCAAACAGACACATTATAAGAAACTCAGAACATCCCTTTCAGGCCAAGGCTGGGTTCCTGCAGGTCTGGATGGATTAGAATATTCACAACCACTGATATTAAAATGTGCAGCACCAAGAAGCATATCAAGTGAAAGTAATCAAATCGTGATCCCATCATGCAGAAGAACGGATGAAGGATTTGAACCTAAGGGTAATGCCTTAGTGAAAGGCCATTTAATTGAGACAAGCCTAGTTATGCAAGAGAATATTGCAATCTTAGAACTTGTTCGCTATGCACTAACATATCAAGTTCATTACTATCCACAGATTCTAGTATTCGCAGAACCACCTCAGATTCAGACTAACATAACTGGAGCAGAATTTTCTTGGACTCTTACATGTGAAGAAGTATAATCAATACTTAATAAAACATTGAAGTATTTAAAGGGAAATCGGAATGGAAATTATCAGAAAAGGGTCAAAAGAAGACGTTGAATTTGTTAACCAAAAATTGGATGAGTTCAATTTGATCCAAATGCCGTTTCATAAAGAAAAAATTTGGGAAGATTTTAACCTTTTCGCAACAGATGATGAAGGAAACGTCATTGCTGGAATTACCGCAAGCTTGATTATGGATACATGCCTTTCCATTCACGTATTGTGGGTTGATGAGAAATCTAGGCATAAAGGAATAGGTTCTCGATTGTTGTCAAAATTGGAAAATGACGCAAAAGATATTGGTGCTCAGCTTGCACATTTAGATACTTTTGACTTTCAAGCATTGGAATTTTACCAAAAAAATGGATATGAAATATTTGGCACATTAGATGGTTCTCCTTGCGGCGATCATAAACGCTATTACATGAGAAAGTCTCTAGTATAACAGTTGCTCAATATGACCGATCAGCATGTTACTAAGTGGTGGGTAAAGCTAATATTAAATGGTATCGATGTTTCAAGTAATCTTACAAATACACTCAGAATAGAAGCTGAAGAAGGCACCGCTAAGATTGCTGAATTCTCTCTTATTCCTCACGCAGGCCCAATTTCAATCCCAAAGTGGATAGGCAAATCAGTAGATATATTTTATCGAGCTCACAATGAAGAATTTTGTATATTTAAAGGGGTTGTAGATGAACCCATTTATGATCCAACGACTAAAATAACCACATTTAGTTGTACCGATCAGCTGCAAGAAAGCATCCAACGATTACAAAAGATAGAGATTGACGAGTTAATACCGGGGTATTGGTGTTCCATTGTTTTTGATAGTTCAGCCGACAATTGGTCCTATGCGCAAGATAGATTATCAACTAAGCCCGCTTGCCTAGATTTAGATCGAGAAAATCATTTTCAACTGACACCATGGCAAGCAAAAGATAATCCTGATTTTAGATTTGATGAAGGCTCCATACTTTATCAATCCATTGAAGTGCAATTAGCAAATCGTAGAGAACTGCATAATCAAGTTAACATCTCATTTCAATATCGTTACCAAAGGCTTAAACAACGCGAGATCCAGTTTGGATATGGTTACCCATTAAATTTTTGTGAACAAAATAATAGAAGCGCTACGTTACCTAATGTCGATATGATCCACCAGGCAGTCTCTGGAACAGGATGGTTACTAAAGAACAATGTCGTATTTGAGCATCAAAGAGGACCAGGCTGGGTAACATGTGGGGAAGCGAGCTTTGGATTTCTCATTAAAGAAGAACTTAGAAAATACTTAGTGCGAGATGCAAGTTTTATCTTATGTAAGCGATTTGTGCAAACAGTTACAGAACACTATCATTTGCAACTAGAAGCTCCTCAGTCGATAGCTCAGTTTGGGGAAATTGAGTTTAGCGAAAACTTAAGCTTTGAAGTGGCAAGTGATGCTGATAAATTTATTAATATTAAGCAATACGAATCTCCGCCAAATGTAGGTATTGTAGATAATCAAGGGGATTATGTTATCGAGGCTGAAGATAGAAATATTTTGGGTCATGCAATCATCACTAAACTGAATCAAGCAAAAACAACAATCTTAAAGTCACATCGTAACAACATCATTAGCTTTAAAACGCCATTGCATCCCATAGTTGAGAGGCAGCACACCATAAAATTAGATACAACCAATGTAAAAGCCCAGGGCAAAGTGAAGCATATCATTCATGAGTGTGATTTCAATCAAGGGCTGTCTCTATCAACAATTTCTTTTGCAGTGTCAAGAACCGAAAATGACAGCGAAGCGGCTGAGTCTGAATTTACACCGCCTGCAAAAATAAACCAACTTGGTGAGGCAGGATCCCCAATGAGAATATCCTTACCCACACACTTGGGTGGCAAGTTATCATCCCCTGAATTTGATGACTCATGGGATGGATATACCGGCAATGAAAGATTAGAAGCCAATGCTAAGCCGTATCCTGAAAGATTTGCTGTTACCGCACCTGCTATTGAAGAAGCTCAGGCCCCTATTGAGTATGGGATGAGTCAAACTTATGAATTTAATATTCCAAATGAATTATTGTTGCTAACCGCTTAGGCAAGTAACCCCATGAGTGGTACTACTTCACGCTTTGTACAAGATCTCAATCGAATTGTTAAGCTGCGCAACAGCAATAAGGGTGAGATAGAAAAAGTACAGGCTGAGCCTATTGTCGCTGTTCGTGGAATTGGTGAAACAAATTCTCCTCCAAAAACTCAAACTGGTGGCATAGCATCACCGCTTAAAGAGATCCCCGGCACAAGGGTTTACTATGAACCAGAATTGCTCACAAGCAGTGATGGATTGTTTGTTGTGGAACAAAAAGTCATTAAACAAGCAGTGTATGAAGATGCTAATGGTGAACAAGTAATCATTGAATTTGCAAAAAGTATAACTGATCATCCATGATTCAAGATCAGTTTATTTCCAATATTGGACTGCCCTATCATGGATTAGTTGAAGAGGGCATATTAACACTCTTCAATGGACACAAGCTCACCTACCCTAGTATCACAAATGGTGATACACAACTGGTCTCTATCCCCAACTCATCTGTAACATCCCACAAGATTGTACATCAAGACAAAGGCTTTGAATGGCGTAATAAAGCCATTGTTGCTGATAACCACTTAGGTGGTATTAATCTTGGTAAAGATTGGTTGCTATACATTGATGCAAACCAAGTTGTTTGGTATCTGAAATTAGGTTATCAGGTATTAGGCAACCAATGCACCATGAGTTGCACTCTGCTAAGTGTGTTTGGCAGATTCAATACTCGCTATCCCCAAATATTCAAAGGGCTTTCAAAAGAACAATCTACCCTTCTTCATCCAGGTCATCTTAAACCCCTCAATCGCTTTACCTTTGAACGCAAGCCAGATGGATCAGAAGTATTCATTCATGTTTATGCAAAGTTTGGTGGTGAAAATAGCATTGAGTTTCCCGAAGAGATGTCGTTGTATGAAATATGGAAATTAGAATTAAATGGCAATGGTCAATTATCTGAAGATGAAGAACTTGGCTCAGGGATTACGGCAAGTTTTTCTAAACATAAATCCTTTACAGAGATCCAAACTGTTCAAAAGCAAAAGGTACCCCGTGTTGAGAGCAAATTTCGTGTTGGGAAGGTTAATGTCAAATATGAGTACGATCCTAAGCCAGTAGAGCCCCCTGATTGCGTTACGAATAGTTGTCGTTCTACTTTTGAATTAGCGCTTGTCCCTGTGGGTGAAAATTTTACCCAATTCAATTTAGATAAGAATACCTATGTTCAAAGTAACTTGTATGGTGAAGTCGAAACCAAAACATATATAGTTAGGATCCTCTTTGATTCAAATGGGGAACCTCATATTTTGAGTGTTCAAAGAGAAAGCAAACGCCTTAATCGATTGCATCAGTCTTTTGAAGGGCGAGGCTCAGGTACCCAAGGACCAATCCAATATTTTTTCAACGGTTTCATGTGTGTGGTTAATGGCATGATGCCAGGATGGGTTGAAACATATGATGGCACTCAATTCGTTGAAAGCCAGTTTATGGTAAGACATCAGGCAAGCGTATTGATGGATGGCCAACCAATACAGATTTTATCTTTACAAGGTGAAACAAATCAAACAGCTAATACAAAGATTGGGCAGCCTGTTGTTAATAGTGTCAATGTGAAGGTGAAAATCAATGATAACCTTGTTCGACACTTGGTAGGCAAGCCAGGTGAGATAACCAATGCTGTGCTAGCAGATCCCTTCTCAAACTCATATCACAGTGATGATGAAAATGGAATTTATGCAAAATTTCACTTTGGCCTGGTTTCAAATAAGCTGTTAGGCCAATTTATGACCCGCCTTGCTTCTTCTAGTGCACCAAGCCTAATGGCAAGAGAATCTCATGGTGTCGTTGGGCCTAAAACTATAAATGCAGAAGTAAAGCGGCATCCCTGGCAGTTTCATTTACATGGCAGCTTTAACCCAGTATCGGGAGAAACTGTTCGTTATCAAGATGGTGTTCAGTGTTGGGTTTGATTTGGCATAATTGGAGAAAAGGCAATGATGATCGGCTACGGGCGTGTTTCTACCTCAGAACAAAATCTTGATCTGCAACTGGATGCATTAAAAAAAGCGGGTTGCGAAAGAATTTTCACAGACAAAATGAGTGGAACAAAAGCAGAACGTCCAGGATTGGACGAAGCCCTTGCTTATGCTCGCGAAGGAGATAGCATTGTCGTTTGGAGATTAGACCGATTAGGCAGGTCGATAAAAAATTTAATTGACGTGATTAAGACCTTAGAAGATCGTAAGGTTGGATTCCGTAGTCTCAGCGAGAGTCTTGATACTACCACTTCAGGTGGACGCTTGGTTTTTTTAATATTTGGCGCCTTGGCTGAGTTCGAGGTCAATATCATACGTGAGCGAACAAGAGCAGGTCTTGCTGCAGCACGTGCTCGTGGTAAAATTGGTGGCAGGCCTAGATCGATGGATGAGAAAAAAGCAGCGGCACTAATGCAGCTCTATAAAGATAACACCAACAGTATAGACGAGCTCTGCCAGTTGTTTGGGGTAAGTCGAACCACACTCTATAAATATGCCAAGCCTAAAGCAATAAAATGTGCAGTTACCAGCCCAAAAATTTAGATACTCAACTGATGGGGTTCATTTGAGGGTTTTGATTTTTAAACGACTAAGCGTGTAATTACCACAAATCGGGCTATTAGCAGAACATGCCAATTAACCCATCCCTTAACCGAATGAGCAGATGCTCTAAATATAAATATCCTGACAAATGCAGGATATTAAGATAAACAGAGGCTGCTCGCCCTGAGCCTTGATATCCTTGTGTGATGAACCCTTTGCTAACTTTTCCTTATTGCCCGACTAACGGTGGATAAAAATATCAATCATTTCTCTCTTTGTGGCAATCCCACTTATCGTTATAAATAAACCTCCTATCTTTGAATGTAAGGATTAAATCGACATATAAATCCTTATTCTGTATCATTACAGTCAATTAAGTGATAGGTCTTCTCATTCAAAACGAATCGAGAACTGGCTTATATATTCTGCCTAGTTTAATCATTAACGGGTCTGTCACGAGGTAAGCTTTGTGCGGCTCGTGATAATCTCTGCCACCCTGATAGCTTCCTCAAATACATCTGAATTTAACAATTCTTATTTGAGAGGGCATTTTTAATGTTAAATAATTTTAATCCTAGCGATCTAGCAAAAAAAGCACTTGGTTATACCCACTCCGATCCACTTTCCGCAGTGCTTGCTGTAGAAGAAGACATTGACCTAGAAGAGCTAATGAATCGGATTGAACAAAGAGGTAATAACCTTGGGTATGGTCTAGGAGTGGCCTTGCGTAAGGCATGGGATGCGACTTTAGGTAACATGCAGTTATTAATAGAGTATGCGAATTTGGAGAAATCGCAGGTATCCAAAGTTTGCAAACAAATACCCTATCACGATATATGTCGGTTACTTGAAGCATCAGATGATGGATCAACGAGAATTCATATAAGAAACGACGACATTAATTTTTATGATAGAAATGAGAATATCATTTTTTCCCTTTCCATTATTAAATTAGCTAATTCTTCGTTTAAAAAGAGGGACGAAATTTTAAAATCAATATCATCGAAACTTAATAAATGTTTTGAACCCGAGAAAGAGTCTAAGGAACGAAAAGAATTTTTATATACTCTATGGTGCAGGTCTTCCTATGAATCATTTACAGAAAGCGCAGAAAGCTTTGGAATTCGCCCAAACGAATTAGACTACCTTTTTAAGAATGTAGCTGAATCGACTCGTAATTATGATTACCTTTTAGAACTAATGGTTCGAAATACAACACCACAACAAATGAAAGAATTCAGTTTTGAAGATTCAGCATTTAGAAATTATGCTATCAAACGAGCAGATCAAGCACATCTGGACATGCTCCTCACTTATTTTCCAAAACAATTCTATAAAACAGCAAAGCGATCAGGGGATGAAGGGTTGATTAATACCGTGTTAAGGTTTGCAGAACCTGCAGATGAGAAATTACTAAAAAGGTTTCTTTTCGATGAAGATTCCCAAGTTCATGCTGGAAGAATGGTAAAATACTTACTAGAGAAAAGTGCTAGTGACGTAAAAGTTATTAAAGAAATGCTTTTGAAGATTCGTGAATGGATGCCTAATGCGGAGTTAAGGATAAGAAAAAGTATTTTAACTCAATTAAGTAAGACAGAAAATTTTGCATCAATAAAACGTATAGTAGACAACTTTGATATAATCAATGATGAAGCACTACATCTAATGCGTATGCTGGAACCAAAAGATGTATTAGACATAGTCATTCCAAATATGGATTCATATCAAAAAAGAACACTCTATTTTTGGTCAGATGATTTGTACACTTTTATTAAGAGATTAGATCAAAATCAACTAGAAAAAGGGATAAAAGAATTTCCAGAGCAGAGCTATAAAATAGCCATTGTGAAAGCTTGTGAACCCTTAGTGGATGCTCTGCTAAAAGTGACAGAACCTACAGACGAAAAATATTCAATTTTAAAAAGAATAAAAGAAAAAATCGTACAAGACAAATATGACAATCAAATACATATACGATTAGCAAATGGCTTAAAATCATTCAGCAATGGGGTCACAGAATATGCATCTCCTTTGATTGCCGCTTATCAATACGCAGATGATTATGCAGGTGGTTATCTCAACGAATTAGTAGGTGGCGTAACAGTTACTGGCGCAGCTGCAGCATTTGCCTACAGCAAATACAAAGATTATAAGCTGGTAAAAGAATTTAAAGCTGCTCTTGAAAACAATGACACTGAAGCTGCTGTGGCCCTAGCACCAGATGTTAAGCCTTTAATCACCACAGAAGATTTGCTAACCTCATTGCGAAAATGTCATCCAGCATGTATTTTAAGTGTACTTAAAGTTTGGAAACTTATTGCTTTCCCTATTGAAATATTTGATACCGACAATCTTACCTTTGAGCAGGCACTCATAAATCAAGGCGCTATTGTAACACCGACCGTTATTCACCAAAAGTTATTAAATGCCTTCGAGAATGAGCAAAGCGAAAGAGCTGATTTTTGGTTTGATAAGCTTTGTAAAGAACCATTCGATGTTCAGCCTTGTGGAGAATTTATAATAAATTACACTCGTCAAATGTCAGATGAAACAGCCAAGAAAATGTGTTCAATTGGAACTAGCCAGCCTAGGTTAAAAGGTTTCGCAACTAAAATGTTAGAGAATGCTACTTTGAAAGCTTTCCATACACCCCTAAATGACGTACTTTCACAGGTAAAATTTGAAAACAAAATTAGACTGATTCTTTTATTTAAAAACCAGTTCAATGTCAAATTAGATCAATCGGTTCAATCTACTCTTTCTGAAAAGCTTATCGAATCAATCTTGAACCATAATTCACCTGGCTCAGAGTCAATTCTTCAATTTCTACAAGATAATCAGCTATTTTCAGATACTTTAAACAACCCTGCATGGATGGATGATCGTTTGCTTCATTTGTTGAATGGACCAGGTTTTTTTGGAAGACACAATCCAATGACAATTGACAAACTAAATGGACTATTCAATATATTACAAAAATGCTCTCTAGAACGGCCTGAATGGCAAGCACTATTTGAAAAATTTCTCAAGTTGGCGATACGCCAAAATTCGCTACCGATGTTCAAAATGCTCTGGAGAAATCTTCAACCCTATTGTCAGCTAGACCCCAATAAATTTCTCACTTTGGCTGTAAAAACAACGGGTTCAGAAGCAATTCTAAAATTTTTGATTGAAGAAGGTGCTAACCCAAATCATTTAAAAGGGAAGCTTGTGCTAGATGCAGTGAAAGCCAATTGTATACCGCAAGTCAAAATTCTGTTAGAAAATGGTGCTGATGTTAGAACTGATGAAACTATTTTTTTAAAAATACTTGAATCAGGGAACGATGAACTTATTTCATGTTTATATGAAAATGGATTTCCAGGTTTCTTTGTAAATAACCAATCGAAAGAAATATATCAGCGGCTTGGTAATAAAGTAGATCGATCAGCAGATTGTTTTGTTCCTAACAAGTGGTTTCCAATCACGCGCTCAGAAGCGCTTCCGGAAGTGCTTGAACTATTACAAAACGCTGCTTCGACTGTTTATAACTATGATGCAGTCGATCATGTCTTACCAAAGCCAGTTGTCCCTACGTTACAGTTTCTAGCAAGAAATGCACACACCAAAGAGCATGAAAAACCCATGGAGTTTCTGAGGGATTTCGCTGATGGTGTTGATGCATTTAAAAAAGATGTGCGGCTGATTGAGGCTTGCAAGCGAAAAATTGGTGTATAACAGTTTGATGGGGAGGATATGCCCCTTTTACATCAGGTCCGGTGGTTTATTTGTACGGGCCGTCTTTCTTGATAAATTTGTTCATAGGATACCAAATTATGAAGCGCGGCCCATTAAGCAAGAAGAAATTTATAGTTACCTTCAGAAAGAATGGACTGTTTGCATTCTTTTTAAAAAAGACAGCCCCTACTAAAACTAAATTTGGAGGTCAACCTGATTGGCTTGATCTTCCTCAGTGGCCCATTTGCAGAAGCACTAGATTACCCATGGACTTTGTTTGCCAGGTTGAAATACCGAATGATTTATTTCCTAAGGCACAGGGCAAAATGGCCTATATCTTCATTGGCTGTGGCTCATACTTTTATGAAGCTGCAGGGGGTGACAATGCCGTCATAATTCAACCAGGGGGCATAATACCAACGGTATCCACCTCAAGACTTAAGGGAAGTAAACTGGCTAGCCCTATATTGTCTAGAAACTATTCGCCTGGATCTTTGCCGCCTCAAAGTACTAGCCCTGAGTACATTGATTTTGAGTCCCTATCCACTGGCCCTAGTGCAGCTCCTCTAACTTCCTTTGTTCTCAATCCCGGAGACGATCCGGAGTATGATAAAAATTCTTTTTTTGAAGGTCCTAAAGATGGCATCAACATTTCTGATTATGATGATGACACTAAGTTTGAAGAGGATATCGGTGAGCAATGGGAAAAGTTCTATGAGCAGCTATGGGGCACCAAAATTGGCGGGCTCCCCGTTTTTATTCAAGAAGAGGATTATCCTGGAGACAAAGTGAATCGCCTTCTATTGCAAATTGATTGTTCTGAGTTCCCCGCAGCAGGATTAGAAGACGGAGTCATCCACGTATTCATAAATGAGAAAGGAACAAAAGGGAGGCTGATGTACCAACGTTAAACATGCTCATCCTTAAACCATGAGATAGTTGTATGAGGTGTGTTGCATCCACCTTATCACTAACCCCTTCATTGGTAATGTTTTTTTTACGTGAAGCGTAGCCTATTGTGGGTTTGAATAGCATTTGAGAAGTGTTGTTTACAGCATGCGCAAAACGGTGGTATTAAACATGCCAAAAATTGAGCACTTTAGTAGCATTCCCACTTATCTTTTTAATGAATGTAAGCCTTAGGCACGGTCATCATTTCTTAAAAAAAACGTGAATAAAGAGAATTATATTCTGGTTGATCTGGGGTAATTAATATAGGGTAATCTGCAGCGCGTCCCCACTTGCTAATCACTCGGTCATAGATATTCAAGCTATATTTCATTGGTTTTTCAAAATCATCATCATAAAAATAGCGTGTTGTTTCTGTGAAATACACTCCCCCTGAAACCAAAATTGTTTCTTGAATGTTTAAGGTTTGCATGAATATTTTCTCCTGCTGCACTTTAAGAAATTATAAAAGTGAGAATTGTAACATAGAAAAGTAGCGATTATCTATAAGTGCATATACATATGGATTGGTGACTTTTAAAATTCTCACTTAATTTAGACCCGTACGTTTATGACTCTAGTTGGAGAACATAACCCAAGGTTAAATTTACGTGCGTAATCACCCGATTTAAGTTTTTTTAATCCTTTAATGATTGAGTATTTGGATGCCATTTATGGTGCATAGAAAACGGTGGTATTAAACATGCCAAAAATTGAGCACTTTAGTAGCATTCCCACTTATCTTTTTAATGAATGTAAGCCTTAGGCACGGTCATCATTTCTTAAAAAAAACGTGAATAAAGAGAATTATATTCTGGTTGATCTGGGGTAATTAATATAGGGTAATCTGCAGCGCGTCCCCACTTGCTAATCACTCGGTCATAGATATTCAAGCTATATTTCATTGGTTTTTCAAAATCATCATCATAAAAATAGCGTGTTGTTTCTGTGAAATACACTCCCCCTGAAACCAAAATTGTTTCTTGAATGTTTAAGGTTTGCATGAATATTTTCTCCTGCTGCACTTTAAGAAATTATAAAAGTGAGAATTGTAACATAGAAAAGTAGCGATTATCTATAAGTGCATATACATATGGATTGGTGACTTTTAAAATTCTCACTTAATTTAGACCCGTACGTTTATGACTCTAGTTGGAGAACATAACCCAAGGTTAAATTTACGTGCGTAATCACCCGATTTAAGTTTTTTTAATCCTTTAATGATTGAGTATTTGGATGCCATTTATGGTGCATAGAAAACGGTCCTTTTTTGTTATGAACGCTAATTAATCGTTCAAAGTGGATTACCAAAAGTCGATTTTTTTGATGTTTTCGCACACCATCATTGGTGGCAAAAAATGGTTGGGTTTGTTTCCGTGAGGTCGCACATATTTGTGGGCTTTTTTAAGCTCTTTATAGGCTTGAATTTTTGGTTCCATTTTAGTGTTAATGGTTGCGTACTTTAGTAGCATTCCACTTATCGTTATTTATAAACCGCCTATCTTTGAATGTAAGGGTTAAATTGACATATAAATCCTAACTCCGTATCGTGGAAGTCATATAAGTGATAGGTCTTCTCGTTCAAAAACGAATCGAGAACTGGCTTACTAATTACCGCCTAGTTTAATCATTAAACGGGTCTGTCACGAGGTAAGCTTTGTGCAGCTCGTAATATTATTTACTACCCTTAAAGCTTCCTTAAATACTTAACATATATCTTTATTAATTATTGAGGATTTATTTATGAAACGTGGTGCTGATAGTCCCGCAAAAAAGGCAGCAACATGTGGACGTTTCTTTAGCTATATTCGAAGTTTCTTTCCAATGCAAGAAGAGTGTGGTGATCTTGATGGCGTTGAAGGATATCTCGATACTCACTCAAATGAAATAAAAGTGTTTGATAGGGCTGATGGGGAACTTACCCATCAGGCAAATACCCCGCCTATAGATGTCTCAAGCCAAATCTCTAAGCTTCCTATAGATATATTGGCGCTTATATTTAATAAAACCCCGGAATCTGGGGCAGCCATTTCACCAGCCTTGAGAGCCGTTAATCATACTTTTAAACGTGGATATTATCATGCTCTCAAGATTAGACTAAATATAAATGAGTCAGCCTTTAAAAAGCAACAAGAAGAAATCAATTACCTGCTTCAAAACAAATCTTCTATATTAGATAGGGGGTGCTATGAATTAAAGCAATGTTTTAACCAATTAGAAGCAATCAACCAGAAGTCTGTAGTGGATCCTGTCATTGCTTTTCAAGTACGTGAAGAAGCTTTAAATCAGTTAAATGCAAAGATTATCTGTGGAAAAATCGACCATGCTACCCCCGAATCATTAGACTGCACGAGATGCCATCTTACGCGCTTTCCTGGAAGGTTATTCACAGCTCCAGCTTATAGACATCATAGGGATTTTTGGACTAAGCTTAAAGTGCTTCGCATTTCACAAAACCAATTAACCTCTTTGCCTGCAGAAATAGGGTGCCTAGCGGCGCTTGATAACCTTACGCTTCACCATAACAAAGTTACAGTTTTGCCTGTAGAAATTGGGCAATTAAAGTTGCTTCAAGTGCTTAACCTTGGCCACAACCAATTAACTGCTGTTTCTGAAGAAATTATTCAGAAACTAGGGTCTCTTCGTGTGTTAAATATTATCAGTAACAAAATAAGCAAAATTCCGTCGAATTTAAAAGAAGAAATTCTTCACACCTACGACGAAGTATATCTAGATTTTAAGGTATTTGCTCTCAATGATAGAAATATTACCATAGCCAATATGCTTGAAACGCAAATCTCAATGCAAGCAGGACAAGAGCCCTCCCAAAATTCTGGTGCAATTGGGAAAATGAGTCAAATTTTTGGTATACAGTACATGAAAAAGTTTTAAGCGATTACACTCTAAAGAACTTGAAAGAGACAAGACCGGCTATCAAATAAAAGATCCTACATCCTTGGCATGAGCAGCGATTTAAACGTCATGTACTCAAGGTAAGAGCCTTGTGCAGTAATTCTGCCCGCTAGGATATTGCGGAGGGGTGCCTGCAACGTCAGTTCCTACCGTGACCTCAACTTAAGACTTTTTTAAGACCTTTATTGCTATGTTTTCGTATGTCATTTTTGCTGACAAGAAAACGGTCGTTACAGCAGTGTCTTTTAAGCGGGCGGCAAAATCTCTCGCACCTGACGATGGGCTCCATCTTCCCCTCATCTTACAAAATTACCATAGTGGCTTGGGAGAGGGAAGGGCCGCTTTCTAGCAGATATTTATTTCGGGCGACTCCGTGTAGAACTATTCTTCTTTGCATCGGCCTCATCCAACATTTTAATAATATCCGCGGTAATTTCAGATGAAACGGTGCGAATGTTTTTTCTGGCATGGTCCAAGGTACTATTGTTATTTTCATCTCTCATAGCAGAATTTGCGCCAGCGGCAACCAATGCGCGAACAATATTAACATAGCCCATTCTGGCTGCATTCATCAGGGCAGTTTGGCCCAAGTCATCTTGCGCATCTAATGTTGCCCCTTTATTAATCAGCGCGTCAATCACTTTATCTTGCCCGCTCAATGCGGCGTCATGCAGAGGAGTCGACGTCCTAAGAGCACCACCTCTTATGTGGAAAGTATAATGCTCATTAACATCTGCTCCTTCCCTAATTAGCTTTAAGGCTTCATCCTCATTTCTTGCACCAATAGCGTTTCCCAGAGCCGTGTTTTTTTCATCTTGTGTGTCGAATGGCTTCATGGATATCTCTCCTATTTTATTAAATGGTTAATTCTCAATATGATAGACTCTAAAGAGGTTGAATAAGTTCCGACACATTACAACGAGTTGCATCATACTTAATGTAAGCAAGACTGGGTAGAATATTGGAGGAATTTTGTACTGTATGTAGAATGTAATTACAACAGAAAAAAGGCCGTTATTATATTGAGGGCAGGGTCAGGCCTGCATTTGTGCATTTAGCCAACGATTTTCGTATTACCGTGTACTTCTACATGATGCACTTGTCTGAGACCTGTCATATGCATTTCTTTGCAAGCCACCCACAATGTTGCAGATAGTTGGAACCAAGTTTGAAGATGATGGCGATAAGCTCAATCAAGCTTTATATAGCCATTGGTTTATCAAGATAACGTTCACCCATCCATCAACGACTCATCAATTGGGCGTTTTGATTTGCGGATGCCAATGCGTACAATTACCTTATTTATTTAGCGAAGAGTAGCTATTCCTTTACTCATTGGTTATTTAAACGCGCAGATATTGTTAATTAAAATATAAAGTAAATAGACTTCATTTGATGAGAATGAATTTAAATTATCTTGGAAGGATTGGGGGCGTTGTAAATACCTTTTACGAACGTTCAAATTGCTTCATGAAAAGCTGACTGTTCGAAAACTTCTTTTAAATCAAGTTGCGACTTGATGCAAAGATAGGCATTATCAATATCAATATCTGAGCGAAGACTCATCTGAATGATCTCACCACCACTAATCACTTGAATAGAATTAACAATAATATTTGATTAAACCTATTAAGGTATTTAACTATGTTGCGCAGCTTTGCTAAAGGGATATTAATGCTCATCTGAGAATAGTAATATAGTGACTTCCTCAGCGTGCCTATAAAGGAATGATTTTGTGGCAAGCGATGTACTTAGGGAAAAGGTAGTTTACTCTAAAAGTTTACTTGTATCCGCAATGCTATTTATTACCATAGTGATGGCTGCTAATTTTGTTGGACAAAAGCCCCTTCTGATATTTGGTTTAATTGTTTCATCCGGTTCGGCAATTTTTCCACTAACTTACTTAATCTCTGTCATTGTCACTGAAATATATGGACGAGAATGCGCGAAAAATATTATCGCCACAGGATTTATTTGTAATATCCTAGTCGCAATCTTTATATTACTATCACTCCAGTTTCCCCACCCCGAATTTTGGACTAAGAAGCTTCAATATGAAGCCGTAATGCAGCAAACGTGGAAAATATTGGTACTTTCAAGTTTTGCATACATTGTATCGGAGTATACTAACTTAAATGTCTTTACTTACGTTACAAAAAGATTCAAACAAAGATACTTTCAATTACGCGTTTTTTGTTCAACGTTATGTGCCGTAATCATAGATACGCTATTTTTGATCCCGATAATGGTCACAACATCGCCAACGTATATGATTATTGTTCATAAGATAATATCATTGATTATTTTTAAAAGTTGCTTCGTTTTTTCGGGAATTTTGTTTATTTCATTTATTCGAGATTACATTATTAAGAGCGAAAACAAGAGAAGGCAGCTAAGCGGATTCTCTCATAAAGACGAAGGCTTAGAAGTAGATTCAATTTCTAATGTGTATTGGTATCAACATGACAAAAGAAGTAGGTAAGTAGTATGTCGATTGGCAAAGATTTAATTTCATCACCGCAGATTGCAATTGCTATAACAAATGCCCCTAAGGGAACAGGTTATTTAGGATTTAGAGATTTACCCGATATTTTAAGCAAATATGTAAAAGGCAAAGAAGTACTTGATGTTGGTTGTGGTTCGGGTAGATCAACTCGATTTTTAAGCGCGTTAGGCTACAACGTTGTTGGTATTGATAATTCTGAAAAAATGATTGCAGATGCAAAGAAAGTAGAAAGCACTGGTGACTATAGACTAATCCCAAGTGACAGCGGAGAATGGCCAACACAGGGAAAGAAATTTGATTTAATTATGTTCTCATTCGTTTTGCTTGAGCTATCTTCACATGAAGAAATCAAAGAGATATTAAATAAGGCAAAAGCTTGCTTAAGCGAGGAAGGCGTTCTTGTTATATCAACCACATCAGAGAATGCTTATAAACATGATTGGCTCTCAATGGGAACAGATTATCCTGAAAATAAAGCCCCTAAAAGCGGTAATGTTGTGAAAATTTTTTTAAAGGATTATGGCTTTGAAGTTAAGGATTATTTTTGGACAGATGATGATTATCAAGATTGTATTAAACAATCAGGTTTGGAATTGCTTTACAAATTTCAGCCGTTGGGTAAAAAAGAAGATGGCAAAAAATGGGTTAATGAAGAAACCATACCGCCATTTACCTTCTACGTGACTAGTAAACCGAAAGCTAAAATGTAGCTAGCCTATGACCATCTTAACAATGCCTCTTAAAAGACAATTTTGGAGGCATTTCAAATCAATTGGACTGAAATATAAACATTATTTCATTGCCAAGCTTTTTCAACTAAAAACTGATTTGCGCTATTCTATTAACCAAATCGATGAAAATCGAATGCGATTGGGAATGTCTGAATATGGCATGGCATTTTACTTACCATTTGACGAGTTGCACCAACACCTTGGTATGACAACCAAAATGTCTCAACGCGACGTTTTGGTTTTTGGCTTTCTCTTAAGTAGACATGGCTTGCTTGATAAAGTGCAATTAGAAAAAGTAAACAATATTGAACAGGACTTATCTTTAATCCTAGAAAGTGAAGACAGAATTGGTCGATATAAGATTTATGATTTTAGGACTCATTGTGTGCAAACAGTTACTCTGGCTGAACTGATTCAAAATAAAAGCATGATGAAAAGAATGAGTCATAATGATTTATTGCAAATAGGGTTAAGTGCGGGAAAGAATAGGACAAATTTGTTTATGCTTAAAGACCAGTATGTGTCACTATTTTTTAATTAATTTTTTAGCGGCTTTGAAAAAATCGCTTCTCAATCACAATCCCAATGATTTTATGCTCAGTAGATTGATATAGTGATTTTTCTTCACCTGAGATGCTTTGCAATATCCATTGAGGGGCGTCAATAATAAGTTCGCGTGCAGTGAAAATATCATTCTTACGAAAATGAACAATAACAATATCACCATCAATTGGTTGTATACTTTGCTCAATGACAAAAATGGTGCCATAAGAAAATCTTGGAGACATTGATTTCTTTGATTTTAACAAAAAAGCACTATTGGAAGCATTAACACTGACGGGTTGCCAATTGCGATGGGCATTATTTTTTAAAAGGCTATCTAGGTTGCCAAGCTCAGACAACTCCTCCCATTCAAGAAGAGGCAGCATTTTATACTTTTCAAAACCTATCGAAAGATTCTCAGATAAAAGATTTGAGATAGGGATCTCAAACAGAGACGAAAGTTTCCTGACAATTGATATTTTAGGATCTGGTGTTTGCCCGCGAAACATTCGGTTTAAGGTTTGAGGGGGACAATCTATTCTTCTGGCGATCTCAGCTTCTGTAAGTCCTGATTGCTTTGTTAGGTACTGCAAATTTCTGGCGATAATCATGCCAAGAGATCCACTATCCCTTAATAAGAGGTCTTTTTTATCGCCCTTAGAGATAACCTTCATGGTTAACCTCACCGTAGATTATGAACATTTCAAATGAGATGAATTATAACTAAATTTTATTGAATAGGCGATTATTCGTTATTAGTTATCGAACTAATGGGTATATAATCCCTAAATTGACAATGTAATCCCAAAAATGGGATATTGTTGTTGCCAAGTAGTAAGGGCGTGGTTTTATAAGAGATAGTAACCTAACAAGGAATTGTTTTATGGTGGTATCAGAGAAGTCCGCTACTGGGGGCGAGGTTGATGAAGAAACTGTTTATTTTTCAGTTGACCTAAAAAACGTTATTAATTTCCATTCTGATGAATTTAATAAAAAAGGGAAGTTGATTCTTGAGAGGGCTAGCCAAGTTTACGTGGGCGATACCGTACTTATACTAAAAGGCCATATCTTTGAGTTGGTGAGAATCAATGCTGATCATAAATTAAATTGCGTATTAGATGACGATGAAGAATTGATCGGTAAATTGAAGATCTTAGAAATAAAATTGCTTTGAATAATCTACTTTTTGAAAAAAGAAATTATCTGACTACCAAAATTTGTAGACAACGTAAACTGTCAAGCATAGCAACCATAGTTGAGTAACCCTCTTGTTTGACAACACAAGCGTTTCTATGTCATAGCACGCATCATCTAATTTGGATAATTTTTTATCAAGAAAATCTAAGTTCACTTCTAATTCATCAACATTGCAGCTCAAGTTAGTAATACTATCTTCTAATTGTTCAGTTTTATTGGTAAGTTCTTCATGTTCCATATAACACCGCTAATATTCAAATAAATTAACTTTCTGGGTTAATAGCACTGATTAAATATTTATTTAGTTCTATCATAATTTGAGTTTTCTGCAACTTCATCTGGGCCAATTTTCTTCTTGATTTTGCCAAAATATTTAATCCAATATAAACCATTAGCAGCTACGAAAATAAATCTTTTATAACTTCACCTACATTCAAAATTCGTGACTTTGCTAAAAGATATATATTTTCCTGTGTAGCTAATAATTTTGCATTATCATTGAAGTCAACTGCATTTGTTGCAGCAATCAAAAGTGGTTCAACAGTGCTTTTATAATTTTTTCTTGCTTCTATTAGTTGAGAGATAGGGTCGGAGGACATAGCAATCTGCTGTTGAGTGTGCTTACATTGAATGATCCCGACAATTTCACCGTGGTTATTTTTAACTATTATATCTGCTTTATAATCCCAGGATCTTTGTGTGCGTTGAGCAAAAAATCCTAAGTTTATACATTTATTATTGCATTCATTTATAATCCAATTTTCAAATTGAAGTGGCTCCATATATTGAATATCTTCAAATGATAAAATACTTTTTTGCTTCAATTGTGAAGAAGCACCAAATATTACGTTTTTAATAAGTTGATCTTCGTCATTTAAACTAATGGCGGGCATTAATAGATTGCGACTTAAATTTCGTTTGCTATCCAGTAAGCTCCTTAAGTTGAAATCGAAACTATCTTCACCTAACTCTGGATGCTTAGCCATTGGATAATAGACATGAACTTCCTTTTTCTGTCCGATTCTATAAGCTCTGTCTGTACATTGGTCCTCAACCGCTGGGTTCCACCACCGTGACAAATGAATCACATGATTAGCATTAGTGAGAGTCAAACCAACACCTCCTGCTCTTGGTGAGAGGAGCATTACATCAAAACTATCAGATTCTTCTTGGAATAAATTAACATTGTACTGTCTGTTCTCCACATTTACCGAGCCAGTAATCGATGTAGGCATTCGTTTAAGGCCATATCGGCGTTTTAAAATTGCTGGAAGGAAATTGGTTTGATGCCATTTGCTAAATTCAATAAATATTAGAACTTTTTCACGCTTTTTGTAAATTTCATCAAGTATCCTAAAGGTTGCTTTTAACCTGGCAGATTCAGAAATAAAGCTATCATCAGTAAAATTTGATTGATATTCTCCAGGGTGCAGTGAAATAGATCTTAACTTATGTATAGCATCTAGTTGTCGACCTCTTTCTTGATTTTCTTTATCCATTGCTTCATTTAAAACACGCATGTAGGCTTTTGCTTGAGTGGGGGGCATATCTTCTACAACATCGTGATATGAAATTTTTGGCATATCCTTTAGAGTTCCATCTTTCATCCTCCTTAACATAAATGGAGGAGCATGGCAGGCTGTTGGTTCTGTAAGCTCTTTTTTAAGTTTGGTCAGGTTTTCCTCACAAATATCTTTTTCATACTTGTCACTAAATTCTTTTAAAGTACCAAGTCGACCAGGTTGTAAGGTATCAACTAAACACCATAAATCAGCCAGCCGGTTTTCAATGGGGGTACCTGTCATACCAATAATGATATCTGAATTTAGAGTTTGAGCAGCATCAGTGATTCGAGTATTCGGAGTTTTAATTTTTTGCATTTCATCAAATATTACAGCGCTATATGCTACACCTGCAAAGCTAGTTTGGTGATTACATAGTGTCTCATATGTTGTTAAAATCCAGTCTGCTTCTTTTAGTTTTAAAGAATTTAAAGGTTTAACTAATGCATCAGTTTGCGCACGATCTTGTAAGTGTTTAAGATGTTTTCCATAAGCTTGTACTAGCTCTCCTAATCCTGGTTCATGTAAGTGAATATCATGTTCTTGCTTCCAGTTCTTAAGTAAACCTGTTGGTGCCACTATCAGTATTGGGCGATTTGGTATACGTCCTTGTTGCATATTTTCTTTAAGCCACGCTATATATGTAAGAGCTTGAAATGTCTTACCAAGACCCATATCATCTGCCAACAATACACCTGTAACACCTTTTTGGTAGCATTCTACTAACCATTTAACTCCAAGTTCTTGGTGTTCTTTTAATGAGTTTTTAAGGATTGAGGGTGAAGTGTTGTATGTTAATTCTTCATGTCTTGGATAAAATCGCGGATGGTATTGAACATCCTCTAAATTGTCTTTTACATAAAGAACATATTTTCTTTTCTCATCAGTATTAATTCCTTGTCCATTTTTTTGATTTTTGAGAGAATTAGTAATATCTATCGGCTTAGCAGGAACTAGGTCTGCTACTTTAGATATTGTTTCAGTATGTGCTGGTATTGTTATGCCATTATATTCTATGCTTGGAAGGCCCTTTTTAAGAGCGTCTAATAATTGTTTTTTAACTATTAAACATTCATTAGAATTTAAAGAAAGTGATTGGTCACCAATAATTAACCCTACCGGAGCATTTTCATCTGGGAACCATTTCTGACCTTCAATCTTTATCCATGGTATAACTTTGACATGTCTTTCACCAAAGCCCGAGACTCTATCTGAATAGATGCTATCAATCATATCTTCATTGAGCCCTTGTTCTACCAATACAGCTTTGGGATTCTTGAGGAACTCCAATTTCGTAGTTAAAGGCTCATGTTGCATCTTACGTACAATTGTTAGAGCTTTTCTTAGATCATCACTAATTATTAAGTATTTCCCAGAACCGAAAGAATAGTTAGGCTGACATTCGGTATGATTCCTAAATTTATTAATAAAGTCATTATGCTCTGAGGGATTAAGTATCGGTTTAAAACTTGACTCATCGCTTTCAAATTCCGTACTATTATTTATTTTTGAATGTAATAATAGAATTGGATCAAAGTTTACATCGTTAGTTAATTGCTGCGGAATTAACTCAAGAGCATTGGCATAAATTACTTTAGTTGAATTTAAATAGCCGTCTATAGTAATGGATCTATTTGTTGACTCAGGAAGGTAATCCTTGATTTCCTTGAGCGCTAATAGCCTTTGATCAATTTTTTCAGATAGAATGCTATTAATTTTGTCTATCCCTTCAGCAATTTTAAAAAACTGACAAGGCATGCGAAAGTACGAATTACTTATAACTAGAAAACATCCAATACGTTTTACGGCTGGTAAAGGTCTTCCTGCTCTGTACCATTCATATGAGAACTTGAAATTTTGTTGTGTAATAACACCTACGTGCTTAATATGCAATACAACATTTGAAAGTTCAGACAAATTGAGATCAGCCGCCTCAGCATCTGCTAATTCAGCAACTTTTTCAAATGATAGACTAATTGAATATTCATCTATTTTAATATTATCTTGGTCCGTTTCAGCTAGCCCTAGAAGCATTGAAATATTGCGTTGCTCAATGTCACTCCATAGACAGACGGGTATGTTCTTCTTCTCATGCTCGAGAAAAAATTTGACATTGTGAGCTGATATTTCATGTTTTAGTTTAGGCATTACTACAACCTATATTTGTAACTGGGTATATTGATACTGGTGCGTTCATAGATAAATTCTGATAATTGTCTTTGCCAAGTATAGTGCTCGCTTGCATGATGACTAATACCATCATTCTTACTGTTTTTTACAATTTTAAGAGATTTCGTGCGTAATCCATCAGGTTTATATTCGTTTTCATACAATCGTGGAAGATTTTTATCGTTAACCTTATTTGAATCCCAAGCGCGGCATTTTCCTCTATGACTCCATTCACAAATTGTTAAATCACCAACTTTAAATATTAATGCTGAGTGATTGCTTTCTGCGCCACCGCCAGAAAAAGCACCCGCACACAAATTAGTTTCGTAAGCGAGTCGTGCTTCTCGACCGCTTTGTTCACCAAGTACTATCCAAGCATCATCAATGTAACCCTCATCATAATATGCTTTCCAAAACTTTCTTCGAAATCGCCAATGTTCATCTTCTGCTGTGCTATCAATAATGCTGAAGAACTGTTCTAATGTAGCTCCCGCGAGCCATTTTCGCATTACTCTCAAGGAGTCTTCGTCTACACCAATCCAATTGCTTCGCCCTTCGTTGGTTCGGGGGTCGCCGAAATGTTTCATTAAAAATTCTATAATTACATTACAGAGTTCAGCTGAAGGTTGTGCTTGAGTCCAAGGCGAAAGAATTGATTCAATAAGATGTATTTTTTGATCAGGGAATCTCAATTTCCCATTTCTCATTTCTGCAAAATCAATTACTTTTGAAAATATTATATTTGCTTTATTAGGGGCATGAAATTCATTTCTAATATCATTTAGAAATTCAACAAATATACTTTGGGAATAATTAGAAAACTCAAGCTGTCCCTCAAGCCCAAGTTTTTTTAAAAGCTCAATAGCTTTTTCATTACAATTAATATATTCATTTACTGAAGTAGATATATTTTGCTCAGGATCAAATAAGTTATATTTCTTGTCCCTCTCTAGCCACACCTTAAAAGCAATGTTTTTTATTAATCCTGAATTTAAATGTGACCGAATAAAAAAAGCAATTTCTCTTTGTCCGGGCATGTTTTGATTGAAATCCCTCAAATAAACCCAGACAAATATTTTAAATTGACGCCAAGAAAAATAATTTTTAATATATTCGAAATATTTATTTATAAACATGTTGTTTGATGCGAGCGGTTCTTCTCCATACCACAATACCCAGCAAGCTTTTTTCCATATGGTGTGATTTATTTCTTCCCATCTGTTGGTATTTGCTGCTATTGACAAGTATTCGTATATTTTATCTAAATCCACAGGCTCACGTGGAGAAGCAAGCCTGCTATGACTACTTTCTATTTTATCAGCCATAGAAGTAATTTGTACTTCTGGAAAAGTAATTTTTGTTTTCCCTTGATTACTTATTTCAAGTGTTCTATACAATACTTCACGCAGAAAAAACATTAAATATATCCATTTTAAATATTCTTTTCGATAGTTTTAATATCTTGTGGTGTGGGGGAGCGCATTATGAAACGCAAATCGATTCTTCTATTTGGATCTAAGTCTGTTGATATTGGTCGCCTTGATTCATATGCACTTACTCCGAGAATTGGTAAGTGATTAACATTGGTTATGCTATTATCCAATTGAGGCTCATATTTTGTAAGTAATTTATAAATCGTAATTGCTCTTTTCGCGGATAATCCCCAATTATTCTCAAAACCATTTTCATCTCCAAATGATTTGCTATCCGTATGACCTTCAATTAATACAGCTTCAAGTATTGGTCGGTTAGTCATATTTATATCATTACAACTCATTTTCAATTGTTCATTTGAATTTGCAAGACAAGGTAAATATTTTAATAGTACCTGTCCTAATTTTTTTAATTTTGCATCTCCACCTTCTCTTGGGATCCATTTTCCTGATTCAAATAAAAGGCTTTCAGGGAGTCTTAAGATACCATTTTCAATATCAATAGATACTTCAATACCATCCTTTTTAAGTGATTCTTGCATAGCATTTAATACGCGATTCCGAGATTCAGTTACTTCCGTCAAAGCTTCAATAGTATCCTTTTGGCTTTTCTGATAGTTAGTAGCAAACATCATGAGCATAATAATAAATATAAAGAGAATACCTACTAACAAGTCAGTGAATGATGCAAAATACCCTTCTTCATGTTCTTCATGATAAGTTCTATTTGAGGATTTAATGCCCATTCTTATCTGCTCTCTAATATTTCAGCGCGTTCTTCTGCTAGCTCTTCTATTGCTCCCGACAAGTGACCAATGGCGCGTGTAAAGTTTTGATCGAACTCTGAAACAAATGATGAGGTATTCTTTTTAAATGCAACCAGTCCATCATGGATAGACATAAATGCTTTAGCCATATCTTCATCAACAGTTTTGAATCTTTCTTGGTAGTTATTCCATGCGCTAACCATATTTTCTGAAACTTTTTGAATGGTGTTCAAAGCTTGTTGTGAGTTATCGTAGGCGGTTTGTAATTGTTGATATACAATCTCAATACTATGTGAAGCTTTTTTAATTCCCTCAGCCGCATGTGAAAGAGGTTGGCCAGCCTGATGAACATGATCAACAGTTTGTTTAATATTCTCTAAGGTTGTATTTAAGGATAAAATATTGTTATCAAAACGATCCAGCTGATGGTACATTTTCTCGTTAATTTCTTTAATATTAGCGTTGAAAGTTAAGAAATTTTCAGATACAGGCATTAGTGTTGATCCTAGCTCACTTGCTGCGCTTACAATTTTAGATCCAAATGATTCGCCTGTTTGATGGATATGTTGTAAAAGACCTTGAAGTGAAGCTTGCATATCTTTTAGGCCAAGTACTAAATCTTGAATTTCATTTTGAGCAGCACCGTCTAACTTTTTCATAAAGCTATTCAACATCTGTTCAAGGCTATCGTTATTAACGGTTGATAATTTTTGCGCTACAGTAGTTAATGCATCAACAAGAGGTTTCATGGCCATTGCCACACTGTCGGGTAGTTTATTGGATAAAGCATCAGTTACTTTCAAACCAATATCGGTTGCAAGATGTTCTAGGACAACAGTCTGATGTTTTTGATCTTTAATACTCTCATAGATAAGTTGCTCGATAGCAATTGAGTCTGTCAGCTTTTCAATTTTGGTACATATGTTATGAATATTTTTGCTTACATGATTAAACCAATGCTTTTGGGATATTGACAGAACAATACTAAAAAATAGACCAGTAATAGAGCTTACGAATTTTACTCCGGCCATTTGAAGCAATTTTTTTAATGCTTCTTGTCCACCATTGGGACTTCCCAACCCTTGAGCAGCAAAATGAATACCAGCAATTAAACCAATAAATGTGAAGAGCAATCCCAGGCCAATAAGGTAGTTAGGTATGGCATGGAGCTGGCGTAAATTAATGTGTGGTGAAATAATGGATTGTTCATTAAAGTATTCATGTGGGCGCTTAGTTGCTATTATCTTTTGATTTTCTGTATCAATGATCACAGATTCACAAAACTCATTCCAGGATTCCTGTAATACCTTATCTTCTGAAAATTTTGATTTAATGAATTCAAATTTTTCATAAAAATCCTGGTGGTCACTGATATCGTTTAGAGCAATAATTGCATTGGATATGGATTTATTGATTAATTTCTTACTAGTACGTCCCAACCCTATCAACGCGTATAGGAATGCAGATACGATGATGAGAACAAAAATATATGGAACTTGATCTAGAATAAGAATTTGGCAAATTGAATTAAAGAAACTCTGTTGCATTTTAGTTTTACATCCACGCTAACAAAATCTATTATGTTTATTCCGTCAAAATTACTGATTAATTCAGTAAACTTGTTTTTGATGAAATAATTTGAGTGCACTACCACTTATTTTGTTAGTTTAAAAACATAGATGCTATTGAACTGCTAATTCAATGTCAAGAAAATATGATGTTTAGTTGATAAATTATGATACAGATGTCGTTTAGAGAACTTTACTGCGAGTAATATAATTACTTCAGTTATCCAAGACATTATTGATTAATGACTTATTTTAATGAAAATGCGTGTAGATGAAATTTTTTTACAATCATCTCTCATGTAAACTTTCTGTTCAGCCCAACCTAAATCATCAGTTTTTCTGAAAATTACAGGAAAATAAATCGATAATAAGGTGGAAGCAGCTTTCAAAAGTATTGGAACAATTTTCAGGAAAATAAATTTATATGTGTTTTCTAGACAGCATAACTTTAGATGTAATAAAGGAAGTTGTTACTACTGTAACTTTAGGCGTTGGTGCATACGTAGCATGGAGTGGTTTAAGCACTTGGAAAAACCAGATTAAAGGTGGACATCAATATAATATAGCTAAGAATCTTTTGCTAAATACTTACTATTATAAAGAAGCGATGTTTGGGCTAAGAAGTCAGGTCATATGGAATTCTGAATATCCTTTAATACCAGCAGCAGAATTAATCCTAAAGAGTGAGTTTGAAATAAAATATATTAATGTTTCTTATGCTTATCTAAAAAGATGGGAAAGAGTGGAGAAACTCAAGCCTATTATTTATGGGGCAATTTTAGAATGTCAAGTTATCTGGGGAAATGAGTTAAGAGTTTTGTATGATAAAATCTTTAAGTTAGAGCGCAAGGTATTTGTTGAAATTGGCTTATACCTAGATGCTCTGAAGAATGAAATACTTGATAAAGAAAGTGTGAACTACAAACTTATTAATGATTCATTTGATGATGCTAATGATTTATTTAGAAAAGATTTTAATCCGTTACTTGAACAAATAGAAAAATTCATTAAGCCAAAGCTTAAATTATAGTTTATAAATTAAAGCATTAATCTGCTTTCTCTCGTCGTTTATAAACTCAACGACATTTGTTCGAGCATCGAAGGGCGCGCCATAAATGAAAAGCATAAATGGGCAAGGTTTACTTGCGTGGAGATTCCACTCCAAACCGATCACCCATTTCACTTTTTGCCACTTGCGGATGCTTACCGTAAAGTTAAATACAAAAATGCCAAATAAAGCACGCAACTAACTAATGGAGAAGTAATGCGGCCCTTAGCTACGACATGATTCTTATGAGAAGGTAGTGACTTTCAATTAACAAATTATATGTGTGTTAACTTAGAAAGTAATTGCTACTGCAAGCATTTGGATAATATGCTGGCTGGTCCGTAATAAAGTGGCAGTGCTAAAAGAATGGAGCACACTCCGTTTAGCGTTCGATGAAAAGAAAACTCTAGCAATCATATGCAAAAGTACGTGTGGGGATTTTGGGTATTTGGGTTGGATGCTGTTGGGGTTCGTTGGTTGTTGCAATGGGCGTCTCGGTTAAAAAAATTGTTTGAAATCAATCATTTAAAAGTGATATGCTCAACTCATAATCCTTTGGTCCTAGGTTCAAGTCCTAGTGGGCCCACCAATTTTTCTTAATCATTTTAGCGACTTTAAGTCGCGTAAAATGATTTAGAAAAATGGTGATCACGCCGAAGCTCTTAGCGTAGGCGGACACGCACCTTCCGGATAGAACAAAATTCCTTACTGATTATTATCGATTGAAAATCAAAACAAACTCCGCTTTTTTGCTCAACTTTTGCCTTGCCAGGAATAAAAATCTGACGCTTTAAGATGGTGCTTTAATAAAAATCATTCAATCTTCATCGACAACAGCGGCAGCTGTAATCGATATTAGCCCCGCGTCCGCATTCTTGAGCCGATAGGTTCAAGATGCGGTACGTGGGGAAAAGCACACCCCTCCCTTCCTCTCTTAGCCGCGGAGCGGCGTAGCAACTGTGTTTTGAAATCCATTTTTTATGCGTTAGTGAAATGCCATGGTTGATTGCTCTTAATCATGGCATTCATAATTATCAATAACTTACGCATACAAGCAACCATAGCTACCTTTTTCAGCTTCCCTGCATTACATAGCCGTTCATAAAAAGCTTTGATCTGAGGGTTGTATCTCATGGCACTAAGGGTAGCCATGTACAATATACAACGAACAGAAGCTCTTCCTCCCCAAGTTGTTCTTTTTCCTCTCATATTGCCACTATCGCGATTATATGGTGCTAATCCAGCAAGAGCAGCGATTTCTTTGCTATTTAGACTACCAAGTTCTGGTAAATCAGAGATAATCCCTGTTGCTACAATAGGGCCAACTCCTGTAATGCTTTGCAATATCTTACCTTTTTGTGCATAACTAGGATTCTTTTGAATCGCCTCTGATTGGGCTTGGTTGATTAATTCTAGTTCTTTCTCTAATGTTTTCAGAACTCTTTTAATAGATTTTTTTTGTGAATCACTGGCTTTGTCTAGACGGTTCTTTTCCATAGTAATCATATCAATCAGTTGACGCCGACGAGCATTGTTTTCTGATAAATCCTGTTGCTCCAACTCACAAAAGACTGTTGTATTCGGTTGGATTTTTTGGGCAAATAAAGCGATAATTTGCGAATCTATTCGGTCCGTTTTTGCTAATTTCCCAAGTGCTTTTGCAAAATCTCTAATTTGCCTTGGATTCACAACTGCCACCCTAAATTTTGCTCTATTTAATGCGTGTGCAACTGGTTTCTCATAACCACCAGTGGCTTCCATGACAATAAAGGGAGAAGAAAATAAGTTTATTTTCTTAATTAATTTCTTGATTCCTGATGAATCATTTTTAAATTGCATGTGCTTGTTAATTGGTAAGATAAAGAGGTCTAGTACTGCTTTAGAGACATCAATTCCAATATAGTAATCATTATTGTTATCAATCATAATATCAATTCCTTTAGCACTCCGCCTTGTAGATACGGGATCTGTGGTCCCAGGCAACTGTACGAGTTAGTTAAGGGAGGGAAGTGACGATCATGCTACGCCACGGGCTCCGACGCCCCAGGAAAATTCGGTCTATCACTTCCCGTTTTATTACCTACCAGATAATAAAAGCCCAGAATTTATATCATGATTCGAAAGATACAAGGAAAAGTTATGTCCAAACCATCTCACATTCATAACAATTCAGAATCAATCACAGGCTCATGTTTATGCGGCCTCGTAAAATTCGAAGTTTCTCTTCCCACCATCGGAATGAACAATTGTCATTGCTCACGATGCCGAAAAGCCTCAGGAGCTGCCTTTGGGACTTTTTTGCATACCACAACCAATCATTTCAAATGGACTCAAGGGGAGGAAAATATAAACAATTTTATTCCAAATGCCGGTGATTCGCGGCCATTTTGTAAGACATGTGGATCTCGCGTACCTGTCGTTAACAGCGAGAAAAATCATGTCGTCATTCCAGCGGGATTGATTAATGAAGCACCTGATCTGGTTCCTTCTGTAAACCTCTATACCGGATCAAAAGCCACATGGTATTCAATACAAGACACCCTTCCTGCTTTTGATGAAAATGCACCGGACGAATTTTGGGCGAAATATTTTATTGCGTTTCAAGAAAAATTAAATATGTGAAGCTGTTCTCAATGCGTTAATGCACAGAAAATACTTATTAAGGGTATTTTGAGAGCAGAATGGTCTAAAACTGTTAATAGCAATTAAATCGCGTCAGCATGATTCATTATTAACGCTCGACGGCCAGATTCTTTCAAAGCTGTCATCACCTGAAAATACGGGCTGGGTCCATAGCTAATCCTCGCAACGCCTAACTCTGCAAGCTGTTTTGAATTGTGACTATTTGGCTGTACCATAATGTTGATAGGTATTGGTAACAGCTTGCACAGTTTTTCAATATATTTAGCCTCACCTAGACCGGGAGTAAAAAACCCGTTTGCACCAGAGTCTGCATAAGCTAAGCCGCGTTCTAAGGCTTCTTCCAAATGGTTGTTGTTCAAATTGGCGCTTTCTGCTTTAAGAAAAATATCTGTTCTGGCATTGATGAAAAGGGGAATTGACAAATGTTCTGCCGCTGCGCGTACTGCCTTAATTCGATCACATTGTTGTTCAATTGAGTATAGTGCTTCATCTCCAATAATCTGATCTTCAAAGTTTATTCCTGCTATGCCTGCTTCAATTACTTTTGTCACCGTCTGTTCAACTTCAGATGGATTTTTTCCATAAGCGCCTTCTAAATCAATCGTCACTGGAAGATCAACGCATTGTATAATTCGCTTAACGTTTGCTAGTGCTAAATCAAAAGGTATTTTTTCACCATCATCAAATCCATGAGCAGCGGCTACTGACCAACTGCTTGTTGCAATCACTTTTGCTCCAATTTCTTGTAATGCCTTTGCGCTGCCAGCATCCCAGATATTAAATAGAATTAGTGGGTCACCTTTAACATGAAGATTTTTTAGTAAATTGGCGCGTTCTATCTGTGTGTTCATTTTATTTTCCTTGTTTCTCATGGTTTAGAAGCCAACTTTTACGCGTCAGACCACCACCGTATCCTCCCAATTCGCCATTGGTATTAATAACGCGGTGACATGGAATAACAATAGCGATTTGGTTGGCGCCATTGGCATTAGCAACGGCACGAAATGCACTTGGTTTTGCCATCATTTGAGCCATTTGCAAATATGATCGTGTTTCACCATGGGGGATCTTTCTTAATTCTTCCCAAACCTGTTTTTGAAAAGGTGAGCCCAGTAAAAAGAGAGGCGTTTTGAAGTTCTTTAATTTTCCATCAAAATACGCTAGAAGTTCATTTTTAATTGAATCAATTGCTGGTGTCTCTCCAGGAATAATTGTTGACTTGGTTTTTTTCCTGAGGCGTTCTACTTCGCGCTCTAAACCTCGTCTATCGACAAATTCTAAAAGATAAAGCGCTTGTTCATCTGCGATGGCTATCATTGGGCCAAGAGGGGTATCCAACCAAGAGGCCTTTAAAATGTTATTATGTCCAAGCTTTGTTGGAGCGGCACCCATAATGCGGGAAAACGCATCTCTAAAACCACTACTCGATTCATAACCGGCCGATAGCTGTGCGTCAATGATGGTAAGGCCTTTTCTGATTTGTTTCATGGCTAAGCCCATGCGGCGTGCTCTGGCGTATTCAACGAAAGTCATGCCAAATCGTTTTTTAAACTGGCGGCGAGCAGTCGAAGCATCTATCGATAGTTCTTGAAAGTCTTTATCTTTCCATCTCTTTTCCGGATTTTCTTCAACAGCTGCGACAAGCATTTGAACAACCTTTGAAACCTGATTGGGATGAGAAAGGGGGCGACAGCGCTTACAAGGCCGATATGAAGCCAATAGCGCCTGCTCTGCTGTTTCAAAGAATTCACAATGCTCAAATTTTGGCTTTCTGGCTGGACATGTCGGACGACAAAACACACCAGTTGTTTTGACACCCACATAAAATATACCTTCATATTCGGTATTTTTGGCTAACAGTGCCTGATAGTACTTATTTTTTTTGTGGTTATCATTCATTTAATGACCAAGTTAAATGCCATAAATTTAGTTACAAACCCATTATAGAGGGTCTGTAAAAAATTGCCGCCGAAATTCAGGCATTGATTTTTTTGTGAGATCTTACCATCCAATTTAAGTAAGGCAGTTCTGCCCCGCTAAATTTACTTTGCGCAAAAAAGTTTGAACAACGGCCGAAAAACGTTCGGGCTGATCATACGGAACCCCATGACCAGCTTCTGCAATCTGAACAACCTCCAAGCATGGATTGAGCCCAGCAAGTTCTGCAGCCACTTCAGGAGAGACAACTCCGCCAACATCACCGACGACGAGCAGACTCTGAATATCAATAGTTTTGATAAGCGTCACGTAGTCAGGATTCGGCGGTGTCAAAATTTCGAAGGCACGAATGCTGGTTTGAAACCTTGCCTGCGAGAAGATTTCAATAAACTCTTGTGAGCGGTGGCTGTGTCGAATCCGCATATCAGCCAAGAACTCTCCCTTTGGTCGATTGAGAACTTGGCGATGCTGATCCGCTACATCACTCTCGTGAACTTCGCGTTGACGTTGCGGCGTCAGGAAAGTTGGATCTGCCAAGATAAGCCCTCGCAGTTTTTTGGAGTTCCAGCTGGCGACCACTGCTGCTGTCATGCCTCCCATAGAATGTCCAAGTAGCACTGGGGTGACAAGCCCGAGCTCATCGATAAGATCCACGACATCGGCGGCAAGATCGTTATAGCGGTAACCATGATCTGGGGCGCTGGAGTTTCCGTGACCTCTGGCATCCGGCATGATAACGTCGTACTCATCCTCTAGCGCCTGCGCCAAATGAGTCCAGCATGCTCCCTTCGTCATTAATCCATGCAGCAGAACAACAGGAGGTTTGTCGCCACCGGTTCGAAGGTAGTGCACGTCAATCCCGTTTACTTCACAGATCCCCGTTGTCCAGCCAGGCATTGCTTTTTCTCTTTCTTAATCCATTCCAGTCTTAAAGCGCATCGACAATATACTTAAGTTTTAAAATGGTTATTTTTCATCACCCATTTCTGCAATCAACTCTTTTCCTTGCAGTCTGTCGACAAACTGTCGACAGTTGAATTTCTCCACAGAAATAAAAATGCAAAGGGAGGGGGCAATTTGCCACCATCCTTAGGATAACCAACTTAGTAACTTCAGTTGTACGATTTTTTCGTACAACTCGGAAAACCTTCTGTTTCAATAAGTTGTCGTTTTCCGTTATTAAATTTCCAAAGGTGTCGAATTCGCCACCAACTCATCATCGCTTCTATCATTATTCTCAATTTGTTTTTCTAGAGCCTTTGTTTCTTTATCAAAGTCAGATTCAAACAAGCGATCTTGGATGATTCGATATTTTTCAAATTCACTTTCGGCGTGCTCTTTAGCTATTTTTGTACTAATGTTTCCTGCATGCTGGAGGATCCCGCGTTCATCAAATTCTAGGAACTTGTCTAGACGTGTCGCCCAATCTTCCATTGTCATCGGGATTTTGCGTTTAGCACGATCCTCAGCCAGTTCTAAATAAGCGTTAACAATTCTACCGAGTGAGTCTAGTTCTTCATGACGCAGATAATTTTTAGCGACGCTAACGTCAGTTTTGACAATTTTGCCATCAGGCCCATCCTCCCAGCTGGTTAGGCCCATATATGGTTTAGTGCTATCTGCACGATTTTTAACTAACTCAGGTGCAGTATGGCCATGTATGGCGTAATGCAGTTTATTTTGTACCTTGGCAAAAAATTCGCGTGTTGTGGGAGCATCTTTGTTATAGTCAAGGCTGGTTGCATAAATGTCAGTAATCTTTTGATAGAAGCGACGTTCACTTAGACGGATCTCCCTAATTTCGGCCAGCAAATGTTCAAAATAATCCTCGCCTAGAAATGTGCCATTCTCTAGTCGCTTTTTATCGATCACATAGCCTTTAATGGCAAAATTCTTCAAGACCTGAGTTGCCCATTGGCGGAATTGGGTAGCCCGTGTTGAATTCACTCGGTATCCAACTGAAATGATGGCATCAAGATTGTAAAATTGAACAGTATATTTTTTTCCGTCAGCGGCAGTTGTTAGGAATTTCCTAATAACTGAATCTGACTGCAATTCACCTACTTCAAAGATATTTTTTAAGTGTTCATTAATAGTAGGAATTGACACATTAAAAAGTTCTGCCATCAATTTTTGAGTTAGCCAGATTGACTCTTCTTCATAACGTACTTCAATGCCATCTTCACCTGCTTGATTGGTAAAGATTAAGAATTCAGCGGTACTGTTACGAATAATTAAGCTTCTTGGTTCCTTATTGTTCATAACTGCACTTCCTAAGTAAAATTGTTTAAATTAAGGGCGATTTGTCGGAAATTGCCGACCTATTTTTTCATTTCGAATTGGTTGAACCGCCATTCATTATTATGAAATATGCATCGGATATTATGATCATTAATAACAACTATATGATTTTCAGACTGACTCACATTCCATTACTACTACTCCAATTGTAACGTTTAAATTTCCTTCATATAGACTGAATCAGTTCTATTTGAAAATCGTACATAAATTATTTGTTATTTACAACCTAATTTATACTGATTTTTTCTTTGTCCAAAGGGAGGGGTCAATTTGCCCCCCCCCTTTTTGTCTAACCAACTTATAATGAAATGATGTCTTTGTACCTATCTAGTAGAGTACTTGTTAAATTTATAAAGGTGTCGAATTCGCCACATTTAGAATTTGCGCTCAACTATGCGATGGTTTGCATTAAAGCACTTAACTTTTTGATTAATATACATTTTTAATATTACATTGCTCATATTACGTTTTGCATTAAAGCACTAATCTTAGTTTTGCATCTATCACCGCCTGTACTGCAGGCTGATTATATTCCGCCTTTCCAACCCAAACCGTTAAATTATCCAAAGGACTATATTTGCACTCATCATGACTATGACCACACAACACTAAAATTTCTGTCATAGGTTGTTCATTAGCAAATTTCAACAACATATCACCCATGGCTTTTGAACTAAAAAAGGGTAAGTGGTCATCGTCGCTTATCTTCCCTTGATATACAGCTGTTTCTCTAAAGGGTGGCACATGCGTTACAACGATCACCTTTTTCGGATTATGTTTTGCGGCCTTATGCAATTTTGCATAAAGTTTATGGGGATCTTCATCTGCGAGTTGCTGCATTTTTTCAAGCAGTTGATATCGGCCAAGAATTTTGTGTTGAAGTAATTCAACAATCAAACGGCTATCATTCAGCATGACAGGGCTATTTTGGTAATCACCATAACGGCCATCAGCCCAACCATCTTCGCCTACTAATATAGTGTCATTATCTAAAGTAATGAGATCACAAGCTCCCAACCAAAATAATAGAGGGTTATTATTAGTTAAACTTCTCATTGAATGACGAATATCATCGATGCTGCCATGATAATAATCATGATTTCCCAAGACGAAATAGATTGGTTTTTGAGAATGGGTTGCCATTTCAACAAGAATATTACCAACAGAAGTGGCTTCTGCAACGTCACCACTAATGGCAATAGCGTCGCAATCACTTAAAATGCTTTGATAAAAAAGCTCGCGTCTTTCTTTATCCAAAAAATTAAGATGGATATCTGTTAACCATGCTAACTTCATACATCACTTCTCTTAATCGAACATAATATGTGACTTAAACAAGAAAATTCCAATACATTTGAAAATCGTACAACAAATGTTATATCTTTGCTAGCGATTGTTAAACATTTTTTCTTGTCGATTGGACTACAAAAATCTGTGTCCAAAGAATGGATAAAAATGTCCCTACTTATTAAAATGTAGGAACATAATTATCCAAAATTAATCAAATCCAGTTATTATGTTTATTATGCATAAAAAAGTTTGGCAATTAGCCGGCCCAATAATCCTCGCCAATGTTACAGTACCTCTACTGGGTGCAGTAGACATTGCCGTGGTGGGGCATTTACCGGGCCCACAGTACATGGCTTCTGTTGGTATAGGTGCGACTATCTTCAGCGCTTTATATTTTGGTTTTGCCTTTCTTCGTATGGGTACAACTGGTCTGGTCGCCATTGCAAAAGGTAGTCAAGACAACCATGAATGTACAGCTTGGTTACTGAGAGCACTGATATTGGCTATTTTGATTGGCGCAATACTATATGCCCTAAAAATTCCCATTGCAGAGCTTTGCCTGCGCTGGATAGATCCACCTAAAAAATCAGTGTTCTTGGTTGAAGAATACTTTTTTGTACGCATCCTTTCAGCGCCAGCAACACTAGCCAATTTTGCCTTTTTAGGTTGGATGATTGGGATGCAAAGAGCCAAACAAGCATTATATGTGCAACTCATTCTTAACATAACTAATATTGTTTTATGCATATACTTTGTTATGGGTTTGGGATTTGGCGTTAAAGGGGTAGCATATGCAACTGTGATTGCAGAGTATGTTGGTCTTGGTTTTGCACTTTTAGTGGTTCGTCAATATTTGAATCATTACTTTGCAAAGTATAATTTTAAAGAACTCTTAGACCCTAAGAAATTAATTGCATTATGTAGCATTAATTTGAATATTTTTATCCGTTCGGTATGTTTGCAGGTTGCATTTTTATATTTCACTGCTAAAGGTGCTCAATTTGGCGATACCCTGCTAGCTGTGAATGTTGTGTTAATGAGTTTTCAGTTATTTACGGCTTATGCCTTAGATGGCTTGGCCAATGCCGCTGAAGCCTTGACTGGCGAGGCTATTGGTAGGAAACATAAACACTATTTCTATGACGTCCTGAAATCAACGACTTTTTGGGCACTTCTTTTTGCCAGTATTTTCACTTTAAGTTATGCTCTTTTATGGAAACCCATCGTATACATGCTCACGGATGTTGAGGTTGTGAGAGACACAGTACCTGATTACGTCACTTGGGCCATTTTATTCCCCCTGGTCTCAGTTTGGAGTTTTCATTTAGATGGCATTTTTACTGGCGCAACAGTAACCAAACCAATGCGAGATAGTATGATCGCTTCCCTCATTATTTTTATCTTGCTCACTATGTGGTTAATCCCAATCATGGGCAATCAGGGGCTATGGTGTGCGTTCTTTGGATTTATGATTGCTAGAGCCATTACTTTAGGGGTTGCATGGCCAATACTGATGAAGCGATTTCATGCATAAATATATTGTGATGGTTCTTTACTAGCAGCGTAGCTGCGTAGGAATTTAGCCCCACGTGGAAGCTTTGAGCCGGTAGGCGAAAAGCTGGAACGTGGGGG
This sequence comes from uncultured Pseudomonadota bacterium, assembly GCA_963829835.1. Lineage (GTDB taxonomy): Bacteria > Pseudomonadota > Gammaproteobacteria > Berkiellales > Berkiellaceae > Berkiella. The sequence goes on along the minus strand of CAWHKC010000004.1, from coordinate 824,472 downwards.
AAAAGCACACCCCTCCCTACCTCTCTTAGCCGCGGAAGCGGCGCTGAAAAATTAATTCAATATTCCTACACCGCTTCCGCGGTTTTCAGATGAGGGGTGGAGGTGTATCGCGATCCCCACGTTCCGGCGCTTGGAAGCGCCTTCACATGGGGCTAATTTCCTACGCCACTACGTGGCTGTGTCATTAGTTATAAAGGAAAAATTATGCCCAAACCTTCTCACATCCATAACAAATCAGAATCAATCACAGGCTCCTGCTTATGCGGCCTCGTAAAATTCGAAGTTTGTCTTCCCCCCATTGGAATGAACAATTGCCATTGCTCTCGATGTAGAAAAGCCTCAGGCGCTGCCTTTGGGACTTTTTTGCACACCACTACGGATTATTTCAAATGGACTCAAGGTGAGGAAAACATAAATAATTACATTCCAAATGTCGGCGATCCGCGTCCATTTTGTAAGGTCTGTGGATCGCGCGTGCCCGTCGTTAACAACGAGAAAAATCATGTCGTCATCCCTGCGGGATTGCTTAATGAAGCGCCTGATCTGATTCCTTCTGTAAACATTTATACGGGATCAAAGGCCAAATGGTATTCAATACAAGACAACCTTCCTGCTTTTGAGGAAAATGCACCGGATGAATTTTGGGCGAAATATTTCATTGAGTTTCAGGAGAAAATAAAAATGCATAGCCTAAAAGAGTAAGGATAATTTCAGTTGTACGATTTTTTCGTACACTCGGAAATGCCCTCAAATTCCGGATCAGGCTGTGTTTTGCACTTAATTAAATTGGGTGAAATTTGATAATGATAAAAAGAAAAGGGGTCAAGGGTATACTTGACACCTTTCCTCAGAATTAAAATCAATTATTTTTTTATAGTGTACTTTTTTGGATGGATGGCTACCATTAATACCAAGGGATACGAAAAGCTTATAAAAATATTTTACGCGATTTTGCTCATGATTGATTAATAATTTTAATGATCAAGAAGTTACTTGTTACGCAGATCCAATAGATGGGCCACTTATAGATCTTCCATAAGTGGCCCATCTATTAGGGTTCTCTTCGGGGGACGCTTTATTTCCTAGCTCCTACCCCCATAACTCATTGAATTATAATAGAATTATCCATATAGAATTGAGCTAGGAAAATTAATCCCAAATTGATTTCCTAGTAGCTTTCTTAGTTAAAAGCGGACCACTAGGAGATTTTCTTAGCAATTCAGTTGATATGAAGCCCCTACCATTTATGTATATTAGCTCGATGTACCGTGTGGTTTATCTTTACAAATATAGTGGGTTTGATGTGTTTGTCTTTAGATAATGATGTGAATTGGCTTACCTTTTAAAGCATTAATTAATTATATGAACCGATCAATTTTGTAGTGACAATGCCTCGTATCGTATTGAAAAATAAGCATATTTTTAGTATTTGGTTTGAGCTAGGAAATTTTCTATCTTTCTCCTTATGTCGGCGATCCTCGTCCATTTTGTAAAGACTGTGGATCGCGCGTTCCTGTCGTTAACAGCGAAAAAAATCATGTCGTCATTCCTGCGGGATTGTTTAATGAAGCGCCTGATCTGATCCCTTCAGTAAATCTCTATACAGGATCAAAAGCCACATGGTATTCAATTCAAGACACCCTTCCTGCTTTTGAGGAAAATGCACCGGATGAATTTTGGGCAAAATATTTTATTGAGTTTCAGGAAAAGATAAATAGGGGTAGCTAAAGCGCGAACCAGCTAACGTGGGAGGAAACGGTAAACGATATAGAAATCTTTCCATTGCATTATATTGAAGTATTTCGTCAAATGGACGTTTGTCTTGTTTTGCTAGAACAACATTTTGAATACCTCATGCATAAAATTAATGAGATAGATTAAAATTTCATTTAAGTCGCAAGTTCTATTTCTTTAGGTTTAGCGCTAATTTTTTCTAACACAATCCACGCTATAATCGTTGTTAAAACTATAGTCAAACCCAGCGTTATTTGATTACTATCTGGAAGTAATGAAATCAAACCTGTGATGACAGCCCCTCCGCCGATTTGCATGGCTCCATAAAGTGCTCCAGCATATCCTGCAATATGCCCAAACGGGGTAAACGCAAGTGCAAATGCATTTGGCCAGATGAATGTCGAGCCATAGTAAAATAAGAATATAGGCAGTGCGACACTCCAGACACTCAACTCAAATAAAGCGCTTGCAACAAGCATCAGCATGCCTGATGTCACCATGATTAAAAAACCTAAGCGCATCATGTTAACGATACCAAAACGTGTAACAAGCTTACCGTTGGTAAAACCAGAGAACGAATAAGCCAGGGCTGTACCAATAAACATTAACCAGCCAAAAGTGACTGTGTTCATACCAAGATGGTGAATTAACAAAATGGGAGCAATGGTAATACTCGCAAATAAGCTACCATAACTTAAGAAAGTGCAAACAGTCACACCCATAAACAAAGAGCTTTTAAGTAACACCGCAAAAGTGTCTTTTGCAAAAGTAAAATTTATTTTATCTCGATGATGATGCGTACTTGTTTCTGAAAATCCACAAGCAAACGTGACGAGTGCGAGTAGGGTATAAATAATCATAAACACAAAACTGGCCTGCCAGCCAAAATATTCTTGAAAATATCCCCCCAGAGTAGGTGCTGCGGGTACAACAAAGGTGATCACAATTGCAAAATAAGAACCATATTTAGCCAATTGCGCTCCTTTTAATACATCACGAATAATGGAACGCCATAGTGCAGCGCATGCGCCTGCCCCTATGCCTTGAATTAACCGTGCGATTATCAAGAAAGTTATATTCGTTGCCATCCAAGCAAGGATACTTCCAAGCAGCATAATGCCAAGACCTATCATGATTGGTACTCTTCTTCCTACGCCTTCTGAGAGTGGACCATAAAAGAGCTGCGAAACGGCAACACCAAAGACATAACTCGTCATTGTCCACTGTACCCATTGAAAGGGGGTATCAAAATAATCTGCAATGGCCGGGATCGATGGCGTGTAGATGTCTGCTGCAATTTGTGTTAGGCATGCAGCCAATATAATTATAAAAAACAATGACTTACTAGGGCCCATTTCATTTTCCTCAATGACCGCGTATAATTGACTGACTAGTCAATAAACTCAATATACACGCCATTGACTGACTAGTCAATTCATTTTGGAGGCAGATATGGAAAATCCAACAAAAATAAAAATACTAAACGCCGCAAAAAAGCTCTTTATTGAACATGGTTTTGCGGGAACGTCTGTAGGCAAAATTGCTAAATTAGCACAAGTGAATCATAGCTTAGTGTTTCATCACTTCACTAATAAGGAAAAGCTATGGATAGACGTGAAGCTAGATATTGTAGAAAATGCCAAAACAAGCCAACAAATCATTCCAAGCACAGATTTACCTTATGATAAATTTTTAAGTACATTAATTGAAAACTGTATCGATTTTTATCAAAACAGCCCTGAACTCATTCGCTTATTAAATTGGCAACGTCTTGAATCAAGTGATAATCCTGGCATTGGTATTGCGCAGTCAGATAGAATGCAGCCGTGGATTGATGCTATTAAGCATTATCAGGAAATGGGAGATATTAATAAAAAGTTAAAGCCTGAATTTGTTGTAAGCTTTATTTTAGCTGTTGTTAGTTCGGCAGCGTTAGATCCTAATGTATATATTCACCAAGAGGCTGATCGAGATGCTTATGTTCAATTTTGCAAAAGGTGCTTTCTAAATGGTTTTAAATAGCAACGCGCGATTGTACGTTTCTTTGCCTTCTACATACCTACCGTTAAACGCATGAACTAAACATGATAAATTACTGTCCGATATTTCAATAGGGATTACTTTCATTGGGCAGCTTTTTTGAATAGTTATGTTAGGAACCGATAAACCATTACAAGCACCTCAATATACCGGTTAAAAAAACGCTAAGAAAATCACTGTTGCCAGCACGCAGGATAAAGAAAGTATTAGATGAGCTACGCAAGGATGCTTTAAAACAAGAAAATGTTGATCTAGCCTTAATGTATGCAATAGGGGTTGCGTCTTTGCGTATGCCTCATTTCCGATCTGATTATTGCTATCAACCTGATCATCCTTTCTTCGGTGATCCCTCCAATACGCAAGCGGAGTTAGATTGCTTGGGTCCTTATGCATTAGATAATATTGGCTTTTTATTTGATCAATCTGATTTTGATTGGTTACTCACTGCCTTTATGCATAATTTAAGATAGGTTACATAGAGATAATCATTATTGTTAGATTTGCGATGTTACTGGGGCAGGTCTGATCCCATTTCGTTATAAGTTTTGGAGAGCCAGTGCTTTTTGTTTAATTGTTTCAGGATCATTCCATCGTTGATCAAGTTCTGCTATCTCTGATTGGCTAGCCACCACTATCGAAAAGAAGAGTCTACCTTGGGTGATAGGCGGTTCTGAATGCACTGCACTACGTGTGGGGTCTCCCACGATGAAGATTGCGCCTTGTCCAACCTGAGCAGAAAGGGCTAATGAATCATCTAATTGTTGATTCCAAAGCGTCCTGTCATTTTGAGTTTCCAGAAAATTATCGCGCATTTCTTCGGGCAGTGGGTAGAAAAGAGTCGGATCTCCTTTTAATGTCGAGGTAAATTTAAAAGCCAGCCCTTCATAGGGAAAAAAGAAATGTCCATCGGTGTGCCAACGGTGAACATCAAACAGACTATTTTCGACGGATGCTCGTAGAGCGACCCAGCCTGTTTCGCCCTTCATAGCTTGCACAGCACTTTCAGATAAATTCGCTACTAAATTGGTGATAGATTCAATTTCCTCTTCATTGGCAGTAGTCACTTCTCGAAGGAAACCTGGCAGTTCATCCTTTAACAGATTTAAATCGCCAAAGCGATCGTATTCTTTGATCGTTGTAACTTCGATGTTATTCAAGGTTTGAATTTCTTCTTTTGACATGTTTATATCGAAGATCATAAATGACGCATTACTTGTTAGGAATTCATTCATTTGGGTTTCGAAAGCATGCTGATCGACATACTCATGAGCAACGTTATCCTTTGTCATAAAGTCCTGAAGAGGTGAGCTTTCTTCGTTGATCAGAATATCAGCGATTTTTAATATCCCTGGATCGCTTTGTTCTTGTGAGGATGGGTTTTGAGCAAAGGTTAAAAGGCTATCAAAGGTTTCTGGTTGAGGAAGAGGCGATGGAGATTGATTAGCCTCGTAGGATATAGGTGCTGGAAAATGGAAAGCAGATCCTTCAAAAGATGATACTTCTATTACTTGTTCAGCAGGCATGAAAGATCCCTCGTTCAAAGTTATTCATGTGAATTGTATGATGATATGAGAGGGAAATTATAGCAATCTTGACCCACTACACACTAGTTACTTAGTATATTGATGATTCCTGGCATCATAATAAGAGAAAAAATGAAAAATGCCTTAATTGATTCCTTCTATCAAGCAGAAGATTATTTTTTTCGATCACTAAGCCATGAATGCTTAGACTTTGATGATCTTACCACTGCCTACCGAACTGGGGTTAATTGTGAAGGTGACAATCTTTTTTTTATAAGGAAAGAGGTTAAAGCGATTGATTATGTGATAAATCGCTGTAAGGATTTTTTTCATAACACCCCCTGGAATGTGGTGGTAACTGAACAATTTATTTCAAATGATTTAGAGCATGCTTTAAAAAATATTGGTTTTAGCCCGAGTGGAAAATCCGTGGCGATGTTTATTGAGCTAAATAATCAAAGCAAACATAATATCAAAGACGACGTGACGATCCATTCGGTGGACAATAAATTGGATCAATGGATGATACCATTGATTGGCGCTTTTGAATTGACTATTGAAATAATGAAACAATACGCTGCAGTTCATGAAAGAGCCTTAAGAAATAAAGCAAATTTCCATCATTTTACACTCTATAAAGATGAGCTACCTATTTCATCTCTTACAATATCCATGCAATTAAAGATGGCTCGCATTCATGATGTAGGGACGTTGCCTGAGTATCAGAACAAGGGATATGCCACTCAACTTATGAAACATGCTATCAATGAGGCGATTAATTTGGGAGCGAATTATTGTTTCTTAGAAGCGTCAGAATCAGGCTTATCAGTCTATGAGAAATTAGGTTTTAAGCCGCTATTTAAAAATATATATTATGCTCTTCCGTGAGCGGGTAATAGATTAACCACACATTGCAGGAATGGCTGGTTTCTTTTTGTTAGCTTGTACCTTTAAGTAGTCCCCATGACAGCCAGCATCAATGATTTGCTGAGCTGCGATTACATAGGGTATGTTACCATTAAATGCGTCTGGTAAAAGATTTTTGAATAAGTCGGCGCAATGCTGACTTATCCCCTCATTGTAAATATATATGTCAGCTATGTTGCCACCAGCCACGGAAAGGGTTTGTGCACTATTCAATTTTTTCATAACTTCCTCTCATTTAAAAAATAAAATTAATGTGGTTATTATTAACAGAGTATTTTATTGTTTTTCTTCACCCACTACTTGTTGATAGGATTTTCGACTTTTTATCCTTTTTAAGTAGCTCCCCAGTTTTGGCCATTGCTTTTCATTAACCGGATATCCTGCTAAATCCATAGCGCTGAACTGACTGGCAATGGCAATATCACCTATAGAAAAGATGTTGCCCGCAATCCATTGATTTTCTTGCAGGGAATTTTCTAGCAACGCAAGCAGAGGGGTTAATTCAACCTTAATGGTATTTTTTACTTCGTCGTGATTGCATTCGGTTTTAAATAATAAAGGTTTGGCCACAACGGGAGTGAGCACTTTATCGTAGATTATTTTTGAAAGCACATGATCGGCAAAGTTTTCAAACCAGAGTGCCTTGGCATACATTGCCGGATCATCAGGGTACAGCGGAGTCGTGTTAGGGAATTTTTTCTCTAGATACGCAGCAATCACTGCCGAATCTGCAATGTGGTCAGTGTCGTTTTTCAAAGCGGGAACCCTTCCCAAGGGGCTTACCTCCATTAGATCTTGCGGAACGGCTTGTCCCGTGGCTTTAAGATAAAGAGCAGGAAGGGTTTCAATTAAAGAATAAGGCAAATCTTTTTCTTTCAAAACCATCATTGCTTTACGTACATAAGGTGAAATCCTTACGCCATAAAGTGTCATAAGGGGTATTAGCGTATCGTTAGACATAGGATATCCTCTTAAGTTGATAAAAAAATTATTTCACGATTTTTAAAATCTGCTTAGTTGCCGTGTTCAACCATTTACGATCTTTGTACAACCTGGCGAACAGCAACGTACCTTCTATTGTGGTCAAAACATGTTTTGCCAGTTCCGAGGGGTCGCCGGAAAACTTGAAGTCCCCGCGTTTTTTGCCCTGAATCAGCAATTTTTTCAGCCACAATTCGTTCATTTGGAAAAAACTCCTGACTTCGTCTTGGATCCCTTGATCCAACGTCAAAACGTTTGCCGCCAACATGCCTCCCAGGCACATTTTCTGGTTTGCATCATAGGTGCTCGCAAAAATGGCATTGAGGTATGAGACCAGTCTTTCCTCACAAACGGGAAAGTCCTCGTCCAACTTGTCCAAAAAAATCTGGAAGTTGATTCGGTGCCTCAACATCATCGCCTTTCCCAAATCCGTTTTTGCTGGGAAATGATAATGGATGCTCGCTTTTTTGATGCCGACTTTTTCCGCTACGTCGGCATAACTAAATGAGTGAAAGCCCACCTTTTGGATCAGATCTTCAGCAACATCAAGTATTTGTTCATAGGCACTCATTTTTTTCATATTAACAATAATTCCTATCTTTCCATTTTCTTAAATGCGCCAATACCTCAATCTCATCAACCAACGCTTTGCCCCAAAAATTTTCAACAGCATGGGCAATGCTAGGTTCATGGCAACGTAAGAAAGGGTTGGTTTGTAGTTCGAGCGACAGGGGCACGGGTAATGAAGGTTTCCCTTTTTCCCTGAGGACAAGAACCTCCTGGCGACGCCTTTCCAAGGCTTGATTATTAGGATCAACTGTTTGTGCAAATTGAATATTGCTCAGTGTATACTCATGAGCACAATACATTTTGATTGAGCCCGGTAGACTTCGCAATTTTTTAAGAGAGGCGTACATTTGTGCAGCCGTGCCTTCAAATATTCTGCCACAACCCACCGAAAACAAAGTATCGCCACTAAAGAGCATATTCTCGTCTAAATAAGCAACATGGCCCAAGGTATGCCCGGGAATATCCAAAACTTCCAGGGTTACATTTTGATTAGCTAAAATAATCTTGTCACCATCACTGACGAATTGTGTTATCCCGGCTACCTTATCTTGAAATGAACCATATACTGCAATATTAGGGAAATGTTCAAGCAAGCTTTTTACGCCACCAGTGTGATCTAAATGATGGTGGGTAAGTAGGACAGCATCAAGCACAAGCTTTTGACTTTCTAGATAGGATAGTACGGGTTCGGATTCACCCGGATCCACAATAACGATATGGCGATTATCTTTTCCATGAATTGCCCAAATATAATTATCTTGTAGTGATTTAATGCCAAATACTTTATTCATCTTTGCTATACGTAACTACTCATTTTGAATGAACACGCATATTACCTACTAGAAGGTAGGTTGGCAAGAGATAATTTAACATTATTCGAAATGACAGGTTTAACTTGAAGATTCTGTCTATTAAGTGCGTATACACATTAAATAAAGTAAATCTAGTTTTTAAATATCAGGACTTCCAACAATATACTTTATAATGATCAGTTAATCTAAACCCAAATTTTTCATAAAGAAAAAGAGCTTTTCTATTTACAGACGCAACTGTTAAATGGCATGTATGTATGTTCATTTCTTTTAAATGAGATAGTGCAAATGAAATTAGTTTACGGCCCAAACCTTTGCATCGAAGGTTTGGCAAAACACAGACGGATCTGATTTCTCCTGATTGGTTTAGACTATCGATAGCGAACTTTATGAGGCCAACAATTTTCCCCTTTTCTTTATAAACCCAGGTCTGTGCGTTATGGGATGTTTTATTTGTTAATATCCAGTCATTATAAGTTGGAATGGATACATCAACATTATCTTTAAAGCCATCAATCACAACTTTATAACATTCTGGGAAATCATGTTCGTCAAGAAGAGAAACTTCATCAAATGTATCCATAGTCGAAAAAGTGTTTAAAAGAGAACGCATTTCATATATATCATAATATAATGTGAATGATTCCTCTAAAACTAAATGAATCACTTCATTTGATGAATCATGAACTGTTATTTCAATACCAGTTCGATTCTTTGGAAGTCTGTCCTTGGCTAATGCAATGACGCGCTTATAAATTTTGGTAATATTAAAATCATTATCTATCCCGATAAATTCAAGGCAAGCATTATTTCCTTTATTTGAAATTTTATCGATGAGTATAGCGGCTGCGATACGTCTTTCTTGGGCATATAAATCAAAGATTAATTCATTCCTAGAAGTCAGATGCTGTATAAAATCGATAATGTGATCTTTAGACCAAGAGGGTTTACATGGATGTAATAGGGCAAATTCAAGGAGCTCATTTTGATGAGATAAGATAAATGGTTTTGCTTGAATTTCATTCATGCATAGATTCTAACCCGTTTTGCAACCGTTTAAACCCTTCTTTTGACCTTATATCCCAAAAATAGGTTTTTACTATTGAATGTGAGTGTTTGCTCACATATCATACGGTCATAAATATGCTAATCTGCTAACTCAAGAGGTTTAAAATGATTCAATTTATTAAATGGGTTTTAGGTAAAATAGATTCAGCCGCTGAATGGGTTGCAGATAGAATCATCAGCAAACCAAAATTCTGCACCGAAAATGTTGAAAAAACTAAAGCCGCAGAAGCTATTGCCACTGGTACTGCAGCCTATGGTTTAGGCTTAGCAGCGACAACAGGCGGAATTGCTTTAACGGAAGCTTTAGCAGCAGCAAGTGTCAATGCTACTGCAGTCCAAGCTGCTGCTGCCATAGCCGCTGCAGGCACGGAAGTTGCAGCAGGTGGCGCAGCTCTTGCATCAGGAAGTGGAGAAGTAATTGCTATAGGAGCGGCGTTGTTATTTAGTGGTGCTGTCGTTGGCAAAGTGGCAATTCGTGCAGCTGGCCATCTTTATCAATATCTTGATAGCAACAACAACGAGTCTAAAGACGTTGCTATAGACGCAATGGCACAACGCAAACTAAGCATCTCCTAAATCATTTTGAATGGCTATCTGAAAATACAAAAGGATAGCCATTTTTTGCCTCAACTGCTCTCAAGCTCCAAACTTTGAATATAACGGGCATATACACTTCAAATTTATTAAAATGTCTTTTAAACTACATAAAATGTTTACAAAAGTTCATTTTTTGTGCTAACCTTCTAAATAAGATAGGCTAATTTTACAAAAGGAGGGCAATATGAGAACACATCCATCTAAACATGGCCCTAGCAATAAAGAAACAATCAATGATTTGCAGATAGATTTAGAAGACCCAGATGCTAGAAAAAAATTGGCGATTATGTTGATGAAACTATTTGAACATTGGGAATTGAATCAACGTGCGCAAACGAATCTTTTAGGAATAAGTGAACAAAGTCGAAGCACTTTAGACAAATACCGCAAAGGAGAAAGTCCTTTGCCAAAATCTAGAGATATGCTTGATTGGGCGGGTTATTTGCTCGCTATTCATAAAGCTTTGCGTTTGCTTTATCCAAAAAATATACAAATTCGTTATTCATGGGTAAGTCGTCCTAATCGAGCCTTTGATAATTTAACACCATTGGAAGTTATGCAATCACAAGGCGTTCTTGGTATAGCGCGTGTTGCAAGGTATTTGGATTTTATGCGAGGGCAGTAGTGGAAGAGCTTTTCGAAAAAAATGCAACGTTAAATGAAGATGTAAAAAGAAATATTTTGTCCCTTAAAAAAAGTGAAGATTTATTTGATGATTTATATAGCGATGAGCCGGGGTTTAATGAAATTGCTCAGGCAGCAGAAGCTAGAGTTAAGTCTGATGCGCCTGCCGGCATGATTAGCCGAGGGTTTCATTATACAACGGGTATCATGTTTCCTTTTGAATCTGAAAATTATCAACGAACCCGTTTTAGTGATGGTTCTTTCGGTTGCTGGTATGGTGCTTTGGATCTTGATACAACCATTTATGAAACAGCCTTTCATAACTTAATGGATGTATTAGGGACGGCAGGTGTGACTGAAATTATTTATCGTGAAAGAGCGATTTACAATATTTTGTGTCAAGGAATTTTACTTGATTTTAGAGGTCAAGAACAAAGATATCCTCAACTTCTTGCAGAAGATTACACTTTCACTCAACAAATTGGCAGTCGAATTTCTAATGAAGGACATCCAGGCCTATTAACCCGTTCCGCAAGAAATATTGGTGGAACTAATTTAGTCGCTTTCACGGAAAAGATATTAAGTAAACCTAGAGTATCGCATTATTTGAGTTATCACATAAATCCAACTAAAAAATCTGTACGAGTGGAAAAAGAAAAAGGTAAGACGTACTTAGAGGCTGATTTTAGTCATAGTTTATAAAAAAAGTCCGATGATCATACAGAACATTATGACCCTCTCCTATGAAAAAATGAAAAACAGGATTTCATGAACTAGGTTTGAAATAAACAATAAAGTATAATAAGTTGTACTTGGAACGAAAATACTATGCAGCAAGAATAATCCCAAACAATATAAAGGAAGTTTACGAAATTTTGTAAACGCTTTAAAGTTTTGCCATCAGCGCTGCCGAATACCTAATTCAATGGGACGGGAATCACCAACGATAGCGCCATCGTACAAACCCACTTTGCGCAAGGAAATTATTTTCAATTTGTGCATCATAGCTTAACGTGGTATCCCAATTTTTTGGAGAAACCAGAGCCAGCTCTGCTCCCAGATGATATTGTGATCGAGGCGGTGTTGCACCTGTGGTTATAAACGAAGGTCCAGCGCCGACAAACTGCGAGCTTGTTTGCATGGTGGCGTTGCTCAGTGCAGGGGAAGGTGTCAAGTATACCCTTGACCCAGGTTTGAATATTTTTGACAATTGATACTCACTTTTTAACAACCTCGGGCAAGGGTATGAAATAGTATGCGTGATACTAAAATAGCTTTGGTATGGATAACTCGATTACTGGAATCCCTTGATATCCCCTATCAAATTGCGGGTGGTTTAGCTGCCAATGCCTATGGTGCCAAAAGAGAGTTGGCTGATATTGACATTGATATCCCTCAAAACGGTTTTAATAAAATCCTAGAAAGTGTTAAAGAATACGTCATTTATGGTCCTAGCCATTACAGAGACAATCATTGGGATTTATATGTAATGACTTTATGTTATCAAGAACAAGAAATCGATCTTGCCAGTATAGATAATGTAAAAATATTTAATGCACTAACCAGACAATGGGAGTCATTAGAAACAGATCTTTCTAAGGCATATCGTATTGAGTTAATGGGCGTTAAAGTTCCTGTCATTTCGAAAAATGAATTATTGAGTTATAAAAAAATGTTAGGGCGTCCAGTTGATCTCTTGGATATAGAAGGCTTAACTTATCCCCGTTGAGCGTTATCGATACTTGCTCACCAAATAAAAGCACCGTTCGTTATAATCGGTTAATTTCAACCTGAATTAACCAAATAATTACTTGACCTGCCTTCAAACATTCTTGTTTTCAATAAATTGCTATGTGATGTTGTAAAGTAATGCATCTCAAAGTACGTATATTTAAATGTTGGAATTGCACGGTTTTGCGAAAATGTTAAATGTTTAAGGGGATAGATGATGAACAAGAATCAACGATGGCATAGGGGGAGTTTGGCTTTACTCGTCCTTGCAACGGGTTTAAGCCCATTATCCTTTGCGAGTGCAGTTACGCAAACAACCCCTAATCTCTTAATTAATGGTAATGCCGAACTACAGAATTACTGCACCAGTGACTGGACAGCCCAGTCTACTATTGTTGGTTGGCATGTTTTGCGAGGTGCAGCAAGTACACTTTGTTACTCAGCATTTTCTTATGCAAATGAAACGCCGGTTCTGCCTCCTAATGGTACGGCAGGTAATGCGCTTTTCGGTTCTCCGGGCGCAGATACTGCTATGGACCAGGATGTAGATGTTAGTGCAGTCGCTTCTGCAATTGACTCTGGTACGGTCAAATATGCATTGTCAGGATGGCTTGGTGGCCATGGAAGTAGTGAGGAAAGGGCCACTCTCACAGCCGTTTTCTTGGACGATTCTGGCCAAGCAACGGGATCGCCAGTGGTACTCGCAGGTCCTGATGCTAGCGCACGTAATAATGTCACGGCATTAGTTCAAAGCGAAGCTGATGGTATTGTGCCCCCTTTGACGCGAAAGATTGTTGTCACTGTGGACTTTCTAAGTTCAATGATTTCATACCACAATGCTTATGCCGACAACCTGAGTCTGACGCTTAGTGGTAATGTATCACCGTTAAGCGCAGCAACAGCCCAAGTCGCACAACCTCCTGTTTCGAATATCCCACCACTTGATCACATTTATGTGGTGATGATGGAAAATACCAATTATGCCGATGTTGTACATACGAATGGGAACACGTTGACGATAGATTCTAGCATGCCTTATCTCTCTTCACTGGCGAAAAATGGCGTGATCCTCACAAATTATTGGGCCGAATATCATCCAAGCGATCAGAATTACGTCGCTATGGTTGCGGGAGATACCTTTGAGCTTGGGCCTGTTTACTTTCCAAACTACAATCTAAAAGTTTCCGCCCTGAACAACCTTCTTGATGCAAAAGGACTGTCTTGGCGATCGTACGGTCAAAATATGCAAACACCCTGTAATTTGACGCTAGCAACCTATGACAGTATTTATGATGATGCGAGTTGGTATGAGCCAGACCAAGAACCATTTGTACAGTTCGCGGATGTGATCGCCGATGCGACCACTCCAAATGGCTACTGTCAAACACACTTACGAGATTTGAAAGATTTCGAATCCGCCATTACCAATCAATCGTCACTCCCTAAATTTGCGTGGATATCTGCTGATGGTTGGTGGGATGGTGAAGGGGCTTGGTATATCAACCAGAGCGTAGCGTACTCTCAAGCCTCTCAAGATAGCTTTCTACAAACGACTTTACAGCCGTTGTTACAGTCCGCGCAATGGAAAAACTCTCGCTCTCTTTTGATCATAACCTGGGATGAAGGTAACGGCTGGGGTTGGCCAAATAGCCATGTACCAACGTTCGCTGTGGGATCTCCGGGTCTTTTAAAAGCGGGCTCAGTTGTTAATAATCACTATGACCATTACAGTGTGTTGCGCACTATAGAAAGCGCATTTAATCTGGGGAATCTTGGCAGATTCGACGAATTTGCTAAACCGCTGAATGCTATCTTTGCCAACAATGATGATTATGGTAATCATGATCTACGTCCCACAGAAAGTTTGGCAACGGTCGGCACTATCTTAGAATCTTTTGGTAAAGCTGCATCGCCTGCTGCTGTAACGGTGGGGCAACCTATCAAATTACTTGCACCCACTAATCTTAACTCAAATGCCGGTGTTAGTGTGGCAGCACTTGGAGAGGTGCCGGATCCTTCTGCAGTAGTTTATAATTTCGATTCTAATGGAACGGTGAGCATCCCGAGTACAGGTTTATCACCTGGGGTGTATGGCGCTTGGCTACGTCAAGGGAATGCACCACCATATCGCGCACCATTAATGATTAATGTGCTGCCAACCTCTAGTTTAACTGCAGCACAACCTGGAATCGAGATTATTGGGAACCCAGCTGGATCTGTGGCTCAAGTGCGCGAAGGCGGGAATGTCTATATAAACTACTGCCGCTCCTCAAATGCGACACCTGCTAATACCTGGATAGGCATTTTTCCTGAGAATACAGCGAGTGATAAACTGACACAAGCAAATGCTGTACTCGTAGCTGGATATGAGGTTGTATTAGCCGCACCAGGTGCAACCTCTTCAAATCCTTGCGGACAGGCACAGGCATATACTTCGGAACTAAAACCTGGCAAGAAGTATGAAATATTACTCCTGCTCATCAACAGTCAGAATCCTAGCGGCCCTTCAACGGTGATCGGACAAAGTGCGAGCTTTAAAGTTTCGCCATCAGCGTTGCCGGGCTCTTGATGAAATGGGGTGCCTGGCTTGACTTGGCACCCTTTTGCACGAAGCCAAAATTCAAGCCGCATCCCTTAATCATTCTTTTAATATTTCATTCCAGTTTTCTTTTTGCTCAAGCAATCATCTTCTGAAATAAGTGGATGTGTATGTTGCTTCTTGATGAACCCAATAAAATCTTCAGTTTTACTTACCGCTTCATCTTCTGGTGCACAACACTTAGTATCCGTATCCTTTGATAACCATTTGCTCACATAGGTAGCAAAGTACCCTGGTTTGGGTTCGCTAAAATCAAATTTGGTTGTATCTTTAAACCCCAGTTTTGTATAAAAGCTTCGAGCAGGATGATTAGCGACTCGGGTATATAATTCTATTCCGGTATTTTCAGGAAAATGTTTACGGACTTCTTCAAACATCATTCCCCCTAAGCCTTGGCGTTGGAAAGAAGGGGACATGGTCACCCAGCGCATATAGATACGCCCTGATTTGTAATTTAATTCACATGAAACAAAAGCAATGGGTCGGTCTTCAAAGCGTGCAACAAGATAGTGAATGCGTTGGTTTGTTCCTTTGTCTTGTTTTAAAATCTTATTTCTTTCACCTTCATATTCTTCTTCAAAATAATGGCGAAGTGCAGTTAACTTAATTAAATATTCTTTTGTAGCGATGATGTCTGTGCTTTTTTTTGCAAAATGTACATTCAATGCCTCTTTTTGATCTGATAAAGGATCTTTTGCAGGGGTTACCATTGAATTAACGTGAGACAAAAGAGGCGCAAGCGGATTAAAAATATCTAGCGCAAGCGCCTGAGCATTCCCTTTGCAGGCTTGTGAATAGGCTCTGTCCCATATTTCTTGTGCTTCTCGCAAAATAGATGGACTAATGGATAGTTGGGCCAAATCACAATCTTTATAAGCATTAAAATAAGCCGCTATAAAATTTCGTTCGATATACTTCCAATCCGATTCACTTGCGGCATTCCAGTCAAATGTCAAAAAATTTGAAAAAAGCATCGTTTTTTTCTTCTTAACTATTTTTGCTGCGAATTGTATATCATTATGCTATGAAATATCTATGGGATCAGGCCTCATTATTAACGACACAAGTTTTCTGGTAGTCATAATGGCAGGAATAGCAAAGGTCCAAGCCACAGGAAATACGTTCATCCAACTTAAAAACATTTCCACATTCAAACCTAATCGAAATGCACTGATGGTACCGCTCATAATAAAGGCCATGATGCCTGTACTGAGAATGATTTCGATAGATTTGTGTAGTGGCGCGCTTCTCATTTTTTGCCTCTTGTTCAATATTTACGACCTTGTGTAAAAGTATATTCCACAGTATAATTGAGTGATAGCGAATAATTTTGATTAAATTGGTCTAAAAAACTGAACAATGATAGATTTAGATGCTCTGAGGGTTTTAGATGCCATCGATAGATTGGGCAGCTTTGAAAAAGCTGCTCAATCTTTGTTTCGTGTGCGTTCTGCCATTAGCTATACCATTCAAAAATGTGAACAAGACTTAAACATTCAAATTTTTGATCGCAGTAAGCATAAAGCAGAACTGACCCCCGCCGGAAGCATGTTATTAGAGCAAGGCCGCCATCTATTAGAAGAAGCATACAAAATTGAACAACGGATAAAACAGGTCGACCAAGGCTGGGAGATGGAGCTAACCATTGGGATTGATGTGTTATTTCCCATCAAACCCCTTTTAGCGCTGATCCAAGAATTTTATGACTTACATCAGCATACTTTTATTAAAATTCAAAATGAAGTATATGGTGGAACCTGGGATGCTTTGGTCGAAAATCGTGCTGATTTAATGATTGGCGCATCCGGCCCTAACCCCACGCCTGCTGTTTTTAATACAAAAAAACTGCAGAAAGTTGAGCGTGTTTTTGCCGTTCATCCTAATCATCCTTTGGCGAAACAAAAAGGAGCTTTAACAACTGCTCAAATTAGTCAACATCGCAGTATCACCATTAAGGACACTTCACGTAGTGTTCCGCCAATGCATGCCCCGCATTTATCGTTACAAGACATTCTAACTGTCTCGGATATGCAGACAAAATTTCAAGCGCAATGTATGGGGCTAGGTGTAGGTTTTCTCCCTAAAGATCTAGCGCAAAAAGGGGTCAAACAAGGAAAACTGGTGATTAAAGAAGTTTCAGATCTGGAAATGAGCACTCTGCCAAGTTTAGCCTGGCGTAAAACCGCTCATGGCAAAGCTTTGAAATGGTTCATTCATAAAGTGCTGGAACAAGATTGGTCTGAGTGGGATTAAAAATTTGACCATGTTGATCAAAATCATTCGCTATCATTCCTTTTTTAATTATTTATAATAAACCTAGGCGTAACAAATTTTAGAGATAATTCCATGATGTATTCAATTAAAAAAATGGCATTGGGAGCCATGATTGCTTCAATGTTAAGTATAGTCACAAGCACATCCTATGCTCAGGCTACACTATCTTTTAGTGACAATAGATCCGCTATTAGCGATCTCGATAAAATAAATGCCAGTCTTCACACGATAGGAGTTCACCTTGGCAATGTAAATATTCCAGAAGAAGCTAAAACCATTATAGAGAGCACATCCAAATCAAAGCTCAATGATGAACAACAGTCGAAAATATTAAAACTCTTTTCTCTTAGCCGCAAAGAGGTGCTAAATCAAATTTATCAAGCGGGTCGTAAACCCGTCATTGCAGAGGGAGGTAGTTTATCCACTCGTGAAGTAGGCGTGCCACCTTATCCCAAAATCTATGATATGAAAGCGATGAGCGCTCAAGATCATATTAATGCTGAGAATAAATTTGGAAAACTGCACATCAATAAAGCAGATAATGGTGTAGGCGTGGATGAAGTCATGACCTTAATTTCAGGTGGCCCATGGACATGGTTCTTTTTGCTGGAAGAAAATGTTGTTGTAAAACTCTCACTCAGTTCTATACCATTAAAGGGATCAGGTTGGCGCATCAGTTATCCAGGCACTGTACCTCATGGCGCATTTATGGATGCACAAGAGGGAATTTGCGTAGCCTATATTACAGGTCCTGAAACTTGGCTGATGCGATATGAAGCGTCTACCATCAAAGGGGCGAAAATGTTGGGAACAAATCCATGGATTGATTTCTCAAATAAACAACCTGTTCTCTTGGATGAAATCAAAAAGTAAATTGAACTTAGGGACATACCTTTAGTTGAAAAACGATAAAGCATGTCCCTGCAAAACTCGGGACAAATCAGATCACACTTCATTAATCAATAATGGGAACATGAATGATGACTTTTTCTTCACTTGTCCCCTCGGGTAGCTTATCGAAACTAATAAAGGCTGGGATTTCTTTACTTATTTCAAAAGAAGAATTTTCCAACCATTTACCATAAATATAATGATAAGCTAATCCAAGGTTCCAAATCTTGCCAACATAGCGAAAGCGCGCATAGCGTCCTGCGGCCAAAATGATTTTTTCGATCTCGAGATTTCTATCGCAAAGACTAACCCCGGCTGAAAATCGGACCTGTGCCTCTTCTACGTCACCATCATGAGGGTTGTCATGACCAATTCCAATAAAAAGCCCAGGGAAATCATCAGTTAATTCTGATGCGTTTAATTTTTGAGAAAGCGTTGTCCAAGCAAGTGGGGCACATTCAAAGTAGAGTCCCTTTTTTGTTACGCATTGGACTTCTAAGGCATTAAGTTCAACAATATCGGGTTCTTCAAGTGAGATGCTTTCTAATTCATTTATTATGTTTACTTTTTCTCTTGCTTGGACAGGTGAATATCCAAAGGTTTCCTTAAAGCGGCGAGAAAATGCAGAATGATCTTCAAAACCTGATGATAATGCCGTTTCTAGGATAGATTCATTTTTACTTTTTAGTGATCGAAATGCCAATTCCATCCGAAGCTGGCGTATAAAAGCACCAGGCGTTTTCCCCATGTATTCTTCAAATAGTCGCTTCAATGAAGAGACGGATATTCCAATCTCATCAGCAATGTTTTCTAATTTCAAAGTAGGATCATCAATATGTTGATAAATGGTACTAATGCTTTTTATGAAAGATTCTTTAGTCAAATAGCTCACGTTTGCTTCTCCTGTTTACAGATGAGCCCATAATACAACGGGAGGTGTTTAACATCTGTGCAGAAAAGTTCATTTTACACATTCGAAAAGTGAATTAAACCAGATATAATGCGACTCTTTTCACCTTTTTGAGAGCTTACCCATGAGAATGACAGCACTTATTCACAAATTATGCATTATTTGTACTCTATCGAGTTCAATTGCTTTTGCTGCGCCCTCGCAAATTCATACCATCAAAAGTATGCACGAACTTGAAAAATATATTGATAAACAAACAGTGGTTATATTCGATTTAGATCATACTGTTTACGAAAGCAAAAACTATGGTTATGGGCATGCAAATTGGTTTTATGATCAAGTCGAAGAAGGCAAAGCAAAGGGGATAAATGAGAAAGCGGTTATTTTTAATGTATTCCCACATTGGCTTGTTTCTCAAGAAAACATTAAATTAAAGCCCGTTGAAAGCCAAACCCCCGCATTAATCAAGAAATTACAAAAAGAAGGATTTCTTGTCCTGGGGCTCACCGGCCGTCAAGTACCTTTGGTTGATCTTACTTTAAAACAAATGAAAGAGATAAATGTTGATTTTACCTCGCCAAAATTAAAAGATGAAACCATTTATGGATTTCATGCTTCTACGGTGATGAAAGACGGCGTCATTTTTTGTTCAGAATATAATGATAAAGGTGAGGTTTTGCATGCTTATTTGGATAAGCACAATATTAAGCCTCAAAAAATTGTCTTTGTTGACGATGGGATGAGAAATCTTCAGTCTGTCACAAAAGCCTATTCAAATATTGAAGTGATTGGCTTACATTATCCTTTGGTTGCCGAATTTAAAAAGACACATTGGGATGGAAAATCTGCGCATCAAGAATATTGTTCGACTTATAAGAAACATGCTGAGTTGCAAGATTATCCACTAGATTGTTTATCATAATAAATAGCGAAGGAATTTTATAATGAATAATTTAGGCAAGCTCATTTTAGGACTGATAGGAGCCTGGGTTGTAATAGGTCAGGCTTCACAAAACTGCTTTATTGCTAAAGAGAACGGTCGCATTATAAAACAAGAAGGTGAGTGCGCACAGCGCCATTCACCTGCCTCTACTTTCAAAATACCTTTGGCTTTAATGGGTTTTGAATCTGGGATATTAAAATCACCCACAGAACCGAAGATTGATTTTAATGAAGAGATCAAGAACAGAATGGGTTCATTGTATGATCCTGTTAAATATCCTGTGCAAAGGTTTAGTAATCGCCCGCACACGCCAGCAACTTGGATGAAATACTCTGTGATATGGTATTCACAAGAAATTACACAACAGCTGGGAATGGAAAAATTTAGCAATTATGTTAATAAAATCAATTATGGCAATAAAGATGTTTCCGGCACCCCGGGTAAAAATGACGGTTTATTGCATTCTTGGATTTATAGTTCTGTAGAAATCTCACCCCAAGAACAGATCGAATTCATTGAAAAACTCAGTAACAAAAAACTTCCACTTACCAAGGCTGCTCAAGAAAATACTATCAAAATTTTAAGTCTGGAAAACATTTGGGATGATTGGCATCTCTATGGCAAAACAGGCGGCAGCATGAAAGCAGGTTGGTTTGTTGGGTGGATTGAAAAAGATAATCGACGCATTGTGTTTACACAATATGTTGAAATGGATAATTCACTGATTTCAGGCGGCAGATTGGCAAAGGAAGTCGCAAAGGATAATCTTGTTAGTATTATACTTTAAGAAGAAAAGGGGGCTTATCAGCCCCCAAATTCCTGCTCAATAGTATGTTTTAATCTTTCATCAGCATCATTGAGCAAAGGCTCACCATGTGCACTCAGAAGATGCTTATAAGTCAGTAAGTTTAACCTTTCAAAATCAGAAACATTAACATTAGTTGCTTGGCGCCATATTTGGGAAACAGTGGCTTTCCCAAAATAACCCTTCTCTTCATATAGTTTTGCTGATTCTTCGCTAAAGAACGGATCAGGTCCTGTCCAATTTTTGATGCTATCACAAGTAACAAGAATGCCGCCCTCAATGTCGATATGCAAAATACTTTCTGGATAAGTTGATGTTTCAAAAACAAACAAAGTGCAATCTGGAAAGGGCATCTGACCATTGGGGACTAATGTTATATCGGTTGTTTTGTTGTTGTCATGTTGCATACCAGGAAGTGCCCATAGCTTGGCTTTGTAACGATCAATATAAAAAGCATCATCACGACCATGAAAGGCGCCGATTTTTATCACATTGGTTACATTCCCAAGCCTTTCAAGAGCAGCAAGGCCGTTATCATCTAGTCTTACTGTATTCACAAGGGACAATTCTTTACCATTTCTAACGATAATCATGTTACGACTGTGTTGTAAATCAACCCCGGCATAGTGAGTTTTATTGGCGCCCATCACAAAAAATATATTGGGGAAAATTTCTTTTATATCGCCATGAGGAAAACAAGGAGAATATTGCGTCATTTGATTGCCATTTAGAGTTTAAGCGTTAATAACGCAGTTTAACACAATTTTTAATTTAAAAGGCGATTAGATAATTTTATACCATTATCATATTTATCTTTTAAAATTTTTGATATACCGGCTGAGTCTTTTGCGATACTAGCCAGAAATATACTTAGCCCTGTAATCTAATTGGTCCATTAATTTATTCCTAATGGATAAGGTTATTTTTTCTTTAGCCCATAAATCAATCAAAATATTTTTTTCAATATCAATGGTTTTGTTCGACAAACTCGTTTCCTCTATGATGAGTTCTGCTTGATTGGGTAAGTCTTTAGGTTGAGTACTTTTAATTTTTTCCTGCAGGTGCTTTTTGAGCAGTTCATAATTTTTCAACTGCAATTTTGTTTCTTCTAGTAATTCTGTATTTTTCTCTGATTTTATATACTCGGTTAACCAATCGATAGCGGCTTGTGTCATCTCCTCGCGTGCTAATAGTTCAGATAGTTTTTCTAGATAAATTTCACGTCTTCTGTGTTTTTGAATGCCGAGTGCTTTAATAACCCAGGGTAGAGAGATCCCTTGTAAAACTAAAGTGAAAAGTATCACGCCAAACACGATAAAGGTAACCAAATCCCTGGCATTGATATTATCGACATATGCCGGGACAGATGGAACAGCTAAAGCAGCTGCCAGTGAGATTGCACCGCGTATTCCTGCCCAAGAGATCACAAAGGTGGATTTCCAAGATGGATGGGCCTTTTTGCGTATGTTTGTGAATATATATCTTGGTAGATAGGTTGCAGTATAAACCCATATGAATCGACCTACGACTATAGCTACAAGAACCACAGCGAGGAATTTTACTAAATCAATAACTGGTACCAATGAAATAGAATCATATATAGTATTAATATTGGCCCCTACAAGCAGAAATAGCAAACTTTGGATCATAAACGAGATAGTTGGCCACAATGATCGAGATAGCAATCTAAAATCGGGTGTAAATTGTAATGAGTAAAAATTACCAATAATAAAACCCGTGATAACTGTCGCTATTACCCCACATCCACCCAATCGCTCTGCTGGCAAATAGGCGATAAAGGGTGTTATCAGTGAAACAACCATGTGCAATAATGGATCACGTATATAAACTCTTAGCTTACCCAGTAAATTCCCGAGCAATAGGCCATAGAGGGTTTCTCCTAAGACCATAGCTACAAAAGTAACAATGGCGTGTGTTAAAATAAATTGGTGGGTCACTAAAGCTGCTATTGAAATTCTAAACAAAATTAAAGCGATTGCGTCATTAAAAATCGCTTCTCCTTCCAAGATAGTCACGATTCGGCTGGGCAGCTTTATTTTTTCAGCTATAGAGATGATTGCAACATCATCTGGCGGAGAAACGACAGCACCAATGATAAAAGCCAACGGCCAGCTAACTTGCGGTAGAAAATAGCGTATAAGACAAGCCACTAAGACGGTAATAAATATGACATGGCCAACAGATAATAAAGCAATGGGCCGGATGTTTTTTTTAAATTCCCGCCATGAAGAAAAACTACTGATCTGATACAACAATAACGGTAAAAATACATTAAGTACTAATTCTGGATGTAGCGATATCAAAGGGAAATCAATAAAGGGGGCAATGATAATACCTGTTAGCACTAGAAACAACGAGGTTGGGATCACTGATTTTTTAAAAACAAAACCAACTATGGCAATGATCCCAAACATGAGTACGAGTAATTCAATTTGACTCAAAGCGCATTTCCTTATGGCATGAGGTCAGGTTGCATTATTGTATTATGAGATAAAAGGGACGATTATAACAATGTTAGCAGCGCGAGTTGATAGTTAAATTACTGAATAAGGACAGATCGATGTTTATCCATAAATTCCTTTACACTATTGTTCTAAGTTTCCTTTTTGTTTCGCAAGTGAATGCAGTTGATGACTTACCAACAGTTTATTTTCAATGTGGTGATAAAGAAGTATGGGCTGATTTTCATGATGGTGACAAACTCGATCTCACCATTGGTCGTATGACCTATGTTTTGAGCACTGTTAAATCAGGATCAGGCGCGAAGTACGAAACCCCCAAAGGAGGAAAGCCTCTGGTTGTTTTCTGGAATAAAGGACGAGAAGCAACAATTGAAATAGATCATAAGCCACTACCGCTGTGTCATCAAAAAGATAAAAAATAACTAATTGGAGGTTGCTCATGACGCAACGAAGTATACCCGGATTTCGCAATGTCCCTAAAACAGGTGTGATCTATGTTATGCATCGCGCCACAGAAATGGGTTATGAGGCTACTTCTCCCCAATGGTTCAATCTAGGGCAAGGAGCGCCGGAAACGAATGCCTTACCGGGTGCACCAGAGCGCATTAAGCAGTTGAAGATAGATCTGTTAGAACACGAATATGCCCCTGTTGTTGGTCAAAAAGCGTTATGTCAAAAAGTGGCTGATCTTTATAATGCGCTTTATCGCAAAGGAAAAAAATCGCAATATACTTGGGAAAACGTCAGCATCAGTGGTGGTGGTCGCATTGCACTAACACGCATTGTTGCGAGTCTTGGCAATATTAATATGGGACACTTCTTGCCAGATTATACAGCATATGAGGAATTGCTAAGCATTTTTAAAGCATTTATACCCATTCCCATTTTATTAGATCCCAAGTTACATTATAAAATTCCACTGGATCTTATTGAAAAAGAAATCAAAGGCCGTGGTTTAACAGCTCTATTGATGAGTAATCCTTGTAATCCAAGTGGGCAAGTGATTCAAGGTGAGCGTTTGAAACAATGGGTGGAAATGGCAAGAGATTTGAGCTGTTCATTAATTTTAGATGAGTTTTATTCACATTATCTTTACGATGGCAACGGAGAAAATAATCATCCCAAAACAGTATCTGCTGCTGAATTTGTGGAAGATGTCAATCAAGATCCCATTATCATTGTAGATGGCTTAACCAAAAATTGGCGCTATCCGGGATGGCGTGTATGTTGGACGTTGGCGCCAAAAGAGATTATACAAACGATAGCCAGCGCAGGATCATTTCTTGACGGTGGTGCTAATAATCCTTTTCAGACGCAAGCGATAAAATTGCTCGATCCAGAATATGTGATGCAAGAAGCGGCTGCATTACAATCTTGCTTTCGAGAAAAGCGTGATTATATGCTTAGCCGACTACTGAAAATGGGGATGATAGTAGAAGCCAAGCCTGAAGGCGCTTTCTATGTGTGGGCTAATTTATCAAAGCTGCCAGAATCTATTCAAGATGGGTTTGCCTTCTTTGAGGCCTGTCTAAAAGAAAAAGTGATTACGGTGCCTGGTGTTTTCTTTGACGTTAACCCAGAAAAAAGACGTACCTATGCCCAATACAGCCAATACAGTCGGATAAGTTTTGGCCCTGAGATGCGTGTTTTAGAAAAGGGATTAGATGCCATTGAAAAAGTTATCAAAAACGCCAAATGAGTACAGAACTTAGTCACCCTAATCGAGAGATCATTAATAAAGCGCAAAAAATAATTGATAATCATTTTAAATCGCTGGGAGCTTAAACCAAACATCACGTTGTTTTTCTTGTTTTGTAGAATAAGCCGCAGTTAATTTTTCCCAAAATTGTGGCTCTTTATCCATAGCCTCTTTCAGATGCGTACAATCAAAATCAATTGTATGTTCATCATCTATTTCAGAAACAATTCCCAGAGAATTGAGCGCGAATAATAAACTTGTATATTCTTCATCATTTGATGTTAGAAATAGCTTAGCATAATACTTTGAACCCATATGTTTAAATTTTACTTTAACATTCAGAATATAGTTTAATTCTTTTTCAAATATGATGCCTGCAATAATCTCTCTTAGCTGTTGGCTATCAAAATCTCTTTC
Organism: uncultured Pseudomonadota bacterium; assembly: GCA_963829835.1. Lineage (GTDB taxonomy): Bacteria > Pseudomonadota > Gammaproteobacteria > Berkiellales > Berkiellaceae > Berkiella. The sequence goes on along the minus strand of CAWHKC010000004.1, from coordinate 798,844 downwards.
TATTAAGTTGTCTTGTTTATAAATGGATACATGATAAGTACCGTTTTGATTTCGTGAAATAATATTAATTTTATTCGCAAAAACTTTTTTGAAATATTTCTTAACGATGTCCAGCTCTTTCTGGTTAAGCCATTCTCCAGTATATTCACTTTTTTTAGCGGATCTAGGAGGGAGCAAACCATATAGTTTAAGCTCGCCTTTTTGGCGTTTTTCTTTATATTCTTTTTTTTCTTCAGCTTTATGTTGTGAAGTAATTGTAGTAGGTGCCTTTTTAATTAAAAATTTCACTTCACTTGTTTTTTTAGCAAAGTGAACATGTTTATCTCTATGGGATCTGTCTTGTTTTAAAGATCCCCGCTTAAATAAAATCCCTTTTGAAGGTGTTTTTTTAGGGTCATGCATCGGTGCGTCCTGTTTTTTTAGTTGGTCGATTTTGGCGATTAAATCAAAAATAACCTCTTTCGGTAAATCAGGTTCTGATTGCAAAAGTTCATAAAGTGTATTCGCCACAAGCCTTTCTTTTTCAGATGTCAGAAAATCAGAAGAATCAATTTTTTCAATCAACGTCAAGAACTTGGTTTTTTTCTCACTATCACAAGCTAAATCTTGAATAAACTTATTAGCGAGTTTAATAATTTGATTATTAACTTTTACTGCTAGAACCATAAATACTCCACTATAACGGCAATATAACTCTTTTTAGGTTAAGTTGAGATTAACATTCCGCTTTAGAGCACAAAGCCACAAAAAATCTCTTTTGGATAAGAGGTATGTAGAGTATGACGAAAGGGAACAGTGCTATATTTCAATGATCATTCAGTTTGAAAGAGCATATAAAATGTACAAAAAAGCAGTGATTTTTTGTTTACTATGTATTCCAGGACTCGGCAATAGTGCTGAAGCAATATTAGTAGGAGAGGGAGAAGTATTGAGTTCACCCGACTATGTTACGCTCTCAATCATAGTAGACTCAAAATGTTACCCTACACCAGCTGAGGCTCGAAAAGTAAATGATGATGCAGCTAGAAAGATTGTCGATTTTTTAAATACTAAGATTAAGAATAAAGATGCCTATAACACAGTCGTTTCAAATGGGGGATATACATCAGCTTATCAGACGTATTATAAAGATAAAATGCTATGTCAAAATACCTTTCAAAAGCAAATTACAATCATATTTAAAACGCAAGATCTTAAAGAATTTGAATCCTTATTTAATGAAATTCAAACCATGGTTTATAAACAATTCTCCAGCAATGCACCTGCCGTAGTTGATGCAGCTATTTCCTATGTCTCTATGTCGGATCCTCTGCCAGGGATCACTACTGAGTTTCGCTCGAAATTAGAACAAAAGGCACTCGCGTTAGCTTTTGCAGATGCCAAAGCTAAACTATATTCATTATTTGATAAAAATGGCATCCAAAATTTAAAAATGACCTATGCAACAGAAATTTCGCCGGATGAAGCAAAACCCCTTTTGCAATCTAGAGCAGCAGTTCCTATGGCAATGATGGCCACTAACAAAATGGAAAAGCGCGCGCCAGTCCAGTTTGAAGAGCAAACTATCAATAAAACAATATTTTTTAAATTTACCTTTGATGATATTCCATTGCAAGCACAGTAATTCATCATTGTTAGAAGTAAAATTATATGTTTTTTTATGACATTTGAACAGAAACACTGTAAATCCAAGGAGTGACTCAACGTTATTTAAAGTTTTTGCATTGATATTGCCAAAAAAGAAGGATATAAATAAATTATGCCACTTCTTTAAAAAATATTGAGGTGAAAACATGCTCTTCGGATCTCGACCTCTACCGTTGCCTGATGAGCTTATTTTTGAATTCACGGATCTTTTGGACTTGCCAAGCCAACTGGCCCTAGCTAAAACCTGTCGATTTTTTAGCAGTTTTATTAAAGATAAATTTATTTGGCAGAAAAAAATCCAAGAGTTACAGGTTTTTTGTTTACCCGCATCCAGAAAATTATATCCAACTCGAGAAAATTTCATGGATATGGCTCATTGCATTGTTGAGCGATTTAGACAAGAAATTGATTTTTTGGATAGTAATAGCTCAAAAATAGCTGTTATGGCACGCACCTCTCCAGAGGTTTTTACGTTCATCAATGACAGCTTACAACGCCTTAAAATAATGATTCATGATATTAAAGAAGAAAATTACCTGGCCAGATTCCATGAGATTAATGACCTTCTTGAGGCAATAAATCTGCGTATTATACAACTTCAACTACCACCAGCTGGGACGGTTGCTCCAAAATGTTTAAAATTAGAATGCATTACTCGCTTATCAGAAGCAGGTATTGCTAATAATCAAATTATGTTTCAAAGTACTGAAAATCTTGAGTTAAGAAATAATTGTTTGCGTACTGTTCCTGCAAATCTATCGTTATTCAGTAAATGCGATTCGCTTAATCTATATAATAATCCTATTTGTTATTTGCCCCTTGAGTTTGCCAGAATGAAATCACTAAAATTTCTTTATCTAAGTGATGGTACGCTTCCTGTTATTCCGCCGTGTATCTATGCTTTATCAGAGCTAAAGTGGTTATCTTTTGCAGATATGCAACTAAGATATTTATCTGATGACATTATAAAACTAAGTTCATTGGAATGGCTTTCATTGCAAAACAATCAGCTTACTTTTTTGCCAACCAATTTCTATAAACTGACAAAACTGAAATCATTGGCATTGGATAATAATCAATTTTATCCTCATCAGGCTGTCAAAGTATTGGCATTTTTAAAAAAACTTCGTCTTGATTTATCACCAAATACGAGAACACGAAATTCACTTGCACGTTCCATTGATGTAGATGAAATAGTCGTCAATTTGGGAACGCTTTCCTTAATGCCTCGATATAATTATCAGCGCCTTCAATCAGGTAAAAAAGCTAAACCTGGAACTTTATCTGAGAGAGAAGCTGGTTTAAGACGAAACCATAGCTTTTTTTAAATCCTAATAGTCCTGAATAGATATTCAGAATAGTAAGTGTTGCTACAACTCTATATTGTCCTCATTAAAAACATCACTTACAGATGAATCTATAAGTAGGTACCATGTCTTTTTTAAGTACATTGGGCAATTTTGTTCAGGAATGTTTGCAAACCAATACTTTTGGCAAAGCTATCACAAACATTTCAGATATTTGGAACGATCATAAACGTTATCGCAGCCTATGGACGGTTACTCCTTTAATATTAGCCGGAGGCGGTACAGCTGCTGCCTTTGTCTTGACCCAAAACCTATGGGTTATTTTCAACCCATTGTTTTAAAAGCACTTCCATTTTTGGGCGATGCAGCATCAAAAACCGCGGTGGGTATTATTGGATTTTGGATCGGGGGTGCTTTTGGTTTCAATTTTGGTAAGCAAAGTGCCAGAATATTTTGTTTAAAAGCATTTGGGCATACAAATTCAGCTTATATTGTAGACGAGAAGGTTGCCAGAAAAATTATTGATAGTAACCCACAGTATTTTCCATTTACTCCCGCCGCGTCAGTAGATATTGAGTCCCAAGATGACGGTGTGAGTACGATGTTGAATAGTCATATCGGATTTGTTAAAAAGGGATTGATTTATTTACGCGAGCAAATTGATTATTACAGTGGAAAGAAAAAAACAGAACATGACATCTATAAAGACGCAGCCGCACAGCCTGTGGGGATCGCGATACAACCCCCCCCACCCCATCTGAGCCGCGGAAGCGGCGCAGGAATGTTAATTTATTTTTTCCTTCCTACACCGCTACGCGGCTAAGAGAGGAGAGGGGGTGCGCTTTTTCCCCACGTTCCAACTTTTCGCCTATCGGCTCAAAGCTTCCACGTGGGGCTAAATCCCTACGCAGCGTTGCTGCTGAAGAGATTAGTCTGTTTTAAGTTAATTCCCGCTCAGCAAACACCTTCATCGCTTGCACTAAAAAGGGTGTTAACTTTGGATGATAGCTGGCAATAAATTTATCAAAATCAGGTTGCTCAGAATAGAACTTAGCAATACCAATGTAACCTTCTTTTGTCGGCGTCCAGAAGTTACTGATACTGTCAAAGTGCTTGCGGATCTGAATTTGAACCTCTTTACTGGAGGGTTGCAAATTATTGTTAAGTGCCACTGCAAGTGCCTTTAAGAGTTCATCTTGCTGATCTCTGATGCTGTTTACCTTATCAATAGACCAACTCTTGGCTTTTAAATTGACCTCATCAATTTGTGCTTGCGTTGCTAACCCAATATTAACAAGATATTTTTGATATTCATCTTGTTTGTTTAAATCAGGTCCCCAGATCATTTTAGTTTCTTTACTCATACGATAGTCCTCAATTAATTGGATAATATTATCCCAATGAATTGATCCATTGTTTTCCAGCTTTGAAATAATATCCTCTAAAGTTCTGTCAGCATTCTCAAGTTGCGTTATTTGACTTTGAATCGTTTGTTTTTGAGCACGAAAATGTGTCAAAGCATTAGATTCTTTGTTTAATAACTCTTGTATTTGAGAGAGCTCAAAACCAAAAAACTTTAAAGCAATTATCTGCTGTAATCTCAATAGATCAGTTTCGGAGTACAAACGATAGTTGTTTGGTAATCGTAAGGAAGGTTTTAATAAGTCAATAGCTTCATAGTGCCGTAAGGTGCGCACTGAAACATTTGATAACTTACTAAATTCTTTGATATACCACTGGGCCATTGTTTACCTCCTTAAGCTAAGGCTAAAGGATGACGTTACGTGAAGGTCAAGTATTTTTATGATATGGCCACTCGTTTTACTTTTTGTTGGATCTCATCAGCCTGGGCTAAAGTCATGTAATCGAGACTGTTTCCATTATTTTGAAATATTTTAATTCCCATGGCAAAGGCTAAATGGCTACATAATTCTTTAAAGGAATCTAGTAATATAGACTTAAATTTCTTCTCAATTCCTTTATTTTTTAAAGAATCAACACACTCTAATACAATCTGTTTAACCTGGTTTTCGCTATCATCAATTTGGTTGTGAGTGATAGTATTAGGCAGCGCTTCGATTTGTTTTAAATCCGCTTTTACTTTTTTAATGGATGTTAGCGCTTTGTTAAGTTCTACTACTTTTTTTCCTTGTTTATTCAGCTCATTAATGCGCAGTTGTAAAAGAGTTTCAATTTTGTCGACACCTTCAGCTAATGCCTGAAACTTTTGTGTGCGTTTTACATCATCAGTTAAAGCGTTATTTTCTTTGGTGCGTGGACTAAGGGTTAAAGGGCAATCCCATTCAAGAGAATCAGTTTGCTTGTTTTTCACTAATTTTAGAGGCTTCACTTTATAGGTAAACCTTGGGAGCTCAAGAACTCCATGCAGATCGCTCACATTAATGCCAATGGATTCCAGCTTTTGTAATACATATCTTTTGCAATTATTGCCTTTAAATAAATTAAAATGTGGTCCACCAGGTTTGTTCGGAGGTGTCCCATCAGATTTGAGACGTTTATCAGCTTCATCGAATAAATGACGATCTGCATTGATAGCAGCAAATAGTTTTACAACCTCTTCCATATCGATTTTAAAAGTTTTGTGGAACATCCCTGGTTTACCGATAAGGTCTTTTGCTTCTTCAGCTTTGACTCTACCTCGGCTAATGGGTTTATAACCAATGACGGGCATATATCGACTATAAAATCCAATGGCTTCTAAAACCTCAACTTTCGCCTGCTCTTTTTTAGCATGATCAAGTTGGCTAATCATCATGTAACTGTGACCAAACACATTGGTTCCTGAGGTCATTACACAAATTGAAACGAAGTATTCAGTTTCTTTATTATTTGACATTTTTGCACCTTACAAGTTGGCTAACTTTTTATTTTATTATAAAGTAGTTGCTCACATTATATTGAAGCGTACCCTCAGAACAAGGAAAAACCGATGAACGGAAGTTGATCAAAAACACGTCATTATTTTTAGGACAGATACTTGGAACTTGACAATCAATATTGACTCTCTCTATATTCGAACAAAGGAGTTAATCAATGAATTCTTTTATCTACCACGCAACTACTTCTCTCAAGCGTAAGGGCCGCTAGGTCCGTAATCACGCCATTTTATTTTTAAAATAATTTTTAATTTACCGTAAGAAACCCCTAGGGATTTTACGCTCTCGGGAGTCTGCACTGAGGATTTTAAAATGCAAAGAAGAAGAGTTGTTAAATTTGGTGGTACTAGTGTCAAAACCGCAACGGCAATCAATCAAGCGATAAGCATTATCGAAAAGGATCATTCCATTCGCGCAGTCGTGGTAAGCGCTGTGGGTGGCGTGACAAATAAGCTTTTGAACTTTGCACAAGCTAATCCAGAAGAAAAGCATTTTATTTTATCCCAAATAAAGGAAATTCATTTAGCGATTTTAAAAGACTTAAAGTTAAACGATCACTTATCGCAACAAGTCTCTCAAACATTCGAAAAGCTAGAAAAAGTCTTTTCTATGGCTTTAACAATGGAATTGCTGGATGAGATCTTAGCGGTGGGTGAACAACTTTCCTCTTTGATTCTCTATCATGCGTTAAAGCAAAGAAATAACGCCGTTGTGCTGATAGACGCTAAAGAATTTATGATAACCGATAATCATTTTGGAAAAGCAACGCCAAATCTAGATTTAATTAAAGAACGCTGCCAAGAGATAATCTCCAATCTGCCTGAAGATAAGATTATTGTTACCCAAGGTTTTATTGGAGCGACAGTTGATGGGATAACAACAACCCTTGGTCGTGGTGGTAGCGACTATTCTGCTGCCCTCTTAGCACAAGGGATTGATGCGGATAGTTTGTATATCTACACAGATGTCAAAGGTGTTTACACCATGGATCCCAATATTGTTCCCAATGCAGAACTGATTACTCAAATGAGTTTTCAAGAAATGGCTGAGCTTGCCAATTTTGGGGCAAAAATTTTACATCCGGCCACACTTTCACCTTGTGTGAGATCTCAAATTCCAGTAACGATACTGTCAACTTTTGAACCCACTCAAGGATGCACTTGTATCATACCCGATGATAACTTTATCAAAAAATCAGTGATTCGTGCCATTGCCATCAGAAAAAAGCAAATATTAGTCACTATTAGAAGCTTGAATATGTTAAACGCTTGTGGCTTTTTAGCAAAAGTGTTTTCCATATTGGCTCATCATAAAATCAGTGTCGATTTAATTACCACCAGTGAAGTGAGCGTTGCACTGACTATTGATGGAACAAACCTTGGTTCGCATGAGATAAACCCTTTTACGCAAGAGTCTATTTTAAATGATCTGAAGTCTTTTTCCGAAGTTTCAATGGAGGACAATCTAACCTTGGTGACAGTAGTAGGTTCTGGATTAACCATCCCAGGTATTTCACAAAATATTCTTGGCAAGGTGATTGATTATTCTATCCGTCTTATTTGCTATGGAGCAAGCTCATCCAATATGGGTTTTTTAGTAGCGACGAATGACGCGCATGCGGTTGTTAGTAAATTACATAAAGAGTTTATCGAAACAAAATATGAAGGTGTTGCCTATTTCAAATAGATTATAATTAAAATGTTATATTTTAAGATACCATCTATCTGGAATTTTCACATTTTTGTCTTCATTGTCTAGTCAAAGTTAAAAATCATTGATAATATGACAAAAATTATGTAACCTTTATTCAAGGTGCATATCAAAACGGCCCCAAATATAATTTCTGAGCAAAGCAGGAGTTAAAACATGAGAATAATCAGCAGTCTATAAAGTTATCACACAATAAGGTGTAGCTTTTGCTGATGTATTGTCAGTTAAACTTCTTTGAAAAACCGAGTACTTGTGTGATGGCATAAACATTCACCAAGTCTCGGTTTTTTTTTTGCTTTGGAGATTTATATGAACTTCAAAAATATTTTTAAAAATCCCTATTTTAGTTTGATTGGCGCTGTGTGGCGTTACGGTAAAGCATGGCATTTTTCCATTGTTGGGTATTATATAGCTTATATTTTGGCGCAAGGTGCATTAAGTGCTAGTCCTTATGCGTTTGGCCGTGCTATCGACGTTTTGCAAAATTTTGAAGCAAATCGCTTAAATGATGTCATAACATGGCTTGTTATTGGCGTTGTTGTGATGCTGTTGTTTTGGGTATTTCACGGACCCGCGCGAGTTATTGAGCGTAACGTGGCTTTAAAGATCCAACAAACGTTTAGGCTTAATGTGTATGAACAGTTAACGAGATTGCCTCTTAAGTGGCATCAAGATCATCATTCCGGAAATGTGATTACACGACTTAATCGTTCATCAATAGCATTGCATCGTTTTGCAGAAAATCAGTTTATCTATATTGAAACAATCATTCGATTTTTGGCTTCAATTGGGTTTTTAATGTGGATTTCTTTGCCGGTGGGTCTTGTCAGTTTGGTCTGTTCGCTCTTGGTAATGATAACGGTGTTTTTGTTCGACCGAAAATTAATACCACTTTATGAAGCAGAAAATGACGTTGAAAATCATGTAGGTGCGGTGTTGTTTGATTATATCAGCAATATGACTACTGTATTGACATTGCGATTAGGAGAATTAACGCACACTAACCTTTTTAAACGCATGATGGCTATCTGGCCATTTTTTCGTAAAGAAGTGCTTGTGAATGAAGTAAAATGGTTTACGATGATGATGTTATTGTCCATTGTGCAGGCTGCTATTTTGATTGGCTACATTGTTCATGCTGCAAATAGCATGAATGCCATTATGATAGGTCTTGTAGTAATGATATTTCGTTACCAATGGGAATTAACAGGTGTATTTCAGGATCTAAGCATACATTGTGGTGAAATCGTGCGCATGGATACGGATGTCAAAAGTATACAACCTATCTTGGATGATATTGCGCGTTTGGCGCATTTACCCCAGGGCGCAGCTACGGCACGTCAATGGCATACTATCGAGATCAAAGATCTGGCTTTTCATCACGCACCGGGAATGGAGCGAGGTCAGATTTTTGATTCTCTTGACTTCAAGGTAAAACGTGGTGAAAAAATAGCGTTAATCGGAAGTAGTGGTGGCGGTAAAAGTACGCTCTTGAACCTGTTGTGTGGACTATATACCGCATCGAAAGTAAATCTTAAAATTGATGGGATCTCTTTTGACTCATTAGAGCCATTACAAACGATTACAACATTGATCCCACAAGATCCTGAAATTTTCGAGAATACTATTGCCTTTAATATAACAATGGATTTATCGGGGGAATCTGATGAGATCCATCATGTGGTAAAGCTTGCTGGTTTTTCGAATGTGCTTGAGATTTTACCTCAAGGTCTTGAAACGGATATTCGTGAAAAAGGGCTTAATCTTTCGGTGGGTCAAAAACAACGATTAGCATTGGCACGCGGCTTATTTGCGGCGCGTTTTAGTTCGCTTATACTAATGGACGAACCTACTTCGAGTGTAGATTTACCCACAGAAAAGGAAATTTTGTCAGGAGTCATAAATGCTTTTCCAGATGCAGCCTTATTGGTATCGTTGCATCGATTACATCTTTTGCCAAAGTTTGACAGTGTGATTATGTTAAGTGATGGAAAAGTGATCGCAAGTGGCTCGACTGTTGAGTTGTTAAACAATCCAGGTCCGGTACGTGATTTATGGCTATCCTATCAGCAAGATTGATAGTGAAAAAGGAGTAAGATTATGCTTACTCCTTTATCATTCCCGATTAGCAACCACTAGCAACTGATCCACAATTTCAAGGTGACCATTTTCAGAAGCACGTTCAAGAGAATGTAAGAGAGCCTCAAAATTTTCTTCTACAGCAGGATAAGAGAGAAGTTTATTAATTATCTCAAGTTCGCCAGTCGCAGCTGCTTCAGTGAGCGCCCAATATCCAATTCGGGGATTAAGCGTTACAATCTGTGGGCAACGAAAAGCAGCGATGGCTAATAGCCGCTGTACCGATTTTCCTTTTCCAAGACCTTCTTCTGCTATCACTTGTAGATCGCATGAGGTTATTTGATTGCCCCATTGCTTCCATAAAGCAATAAGCGCTTCTGGTCGATCATTTGCAGCAGCTGCCCCAAGGAGCCACAACACAGACTTACCTTTATGAGGACCATTTTGTGCTTTAAGGCGTAATTGCTCTAATCCCAAAGAATGAATAAAAGAATCCTGCGATGGATCTCCATTCATCATTGAGTGAATTTTATTTAAAATAATCTCGAATTCGTTACTAGCAATCTCATTGCTATCACCTTGAGGTTGGTGTTTCTCGCTGATCATGAGCGTACCCTCTATCAATCTAATCTAAGCCACAAAATATCGACTCGCAATTAATGCGATGAAAGATAAATAAATGTGGGATCAGCTATAGCCGGCGAACATTTGAACAGCGTGATGGAAATCGCAAAGCAGATGTGAGTAGGGATTGAAAAAAAGTGAAAACAGCAAAAAAGCATTCATTTTAGGTGAATGCAAAGCAAGAATGCTTTTAGATAATGTTTGCTGCTCTTTCATGTAAAACCTATAACCCAGTGGGCTTGTGATTAACTGGATTATATCGCAACGACATAGCCAAATCATTAAAATAGCCTGATTCTTGGATAGAGGGTATGGGGTGTCAGATGATTGAAACTTGTAGATACACAGGGGTCTCGTGACCCCCAGTGTATCTAATCATTAGGCAAATAGACTATCTATTTTTTTAAGTGTTTTGCTGAAAATGAGGCCCATTGTTGCTGCGGCCGGTGACCAAAAAAAGTTGGCAAAACTGATGCCTGTGATAGTGGCGCCGCCGTCAATTATTGTCACAGAATTAATCAGTAAAGGTGCTATAAATCCGGCGAAGGTTAAGGCAACATCCATATTGTCAAATTGCTGTGGAGCGGACTCGCCACCATTGATAAAGCTCATTTCTTGTGCCGTTAATTCTCTCATCATACAGTCTCCTCTTTATTGAAGATTTCATTTACAGAAGTTTGTTTGCCGGTAAGCTTAACAATTATCAATAGGAAACAAAAGTGGTAAGAAGTTGTAGGTTAGATGCTCAACTACTTATGATTGTATCAATCAGGGTAATTTCAATTCTTTCTTTGCCACCACCTATATTCTTTCTTTTTAAGGATACAAAACCCACTTCGCTCGTTGATTTCACATGGGTTCCACCACAAGGCACCTTAGAAAATCCTTCAATTTCCCAAAAGCGACGTTGAAGATTCACATCTGAAAAGCCAGTTTTAATCGGTAAGTTCTGTTTTATAATATCGTTATATTCGGCTAAGAGTGCATCGAAAAAGGCTGAGATATTTTTATCATATGTAAAGTCTATGCGCGCTTTATCTTCGCTAATATGGGCGCCAATTTTTTCAATGTTAAGTTTTCGAGTGACGAGTTCTAGAATTAATTCAGCAGCAAAGTGCAAACGCATTAAACGATATCGGCGTGGCCAATCTATCTCCATGGTCACAGCTGTTCCAGGAATGAGCCCATGGTTCTTTTCAAGGGTATAGTAAATAAGTTTTCCTTCTTTTGTTGAGTTAATAATAGGGAGACCATTAATGGTGGCTTTATCACTTTCTTGTCCACCGGAAAATGAAAAAGCAATGGTTTCTTCCAATAAGATCTGGTCACCATTGACGGACACGACATTTGTTTTCAAACTGCATTGATAGGGATCATCCCAAAATACTTTACGCATTTTTGTTCCTTGAAACTAATATTATTCCCATTATGACACAAGATCCGGCTATTAAATGCAAGTTATGAATGGTTTCATTAAGGATAAGGTTTGAAAGAAAAACCGCACTTAAGGGTAAGAATGCCGTAAAGCCACCTGCCACAAAAGCAGGCACCTTAGTCAGGCCTGAATAAAATAACCAAAAAGCACCGACGCTAACAACCAAACCAAAGTAGACTACCAAAGACCAATCTTGCACGGAAGATTGAGAAAAATCAAAAGAAAATAGTTCCGATAACGCAAAGGGAAAAAATAACACAAATCCGAAAATACTCATCCAGGTTGCTATGGTTAAAGGGGACAAGCGTTTACTGACTTGTTTTCCAAGAACGGTGAATAAAGCTTCACATATAACAGCTGCAAAGATCAAACCAACTCCCAGGCCTGAGAATGAACCTTGCACTTTTTGTCCCACTGTATTGAGCATGCATGCGCCAATAGCGGTCAATCCAATACCTAGAAATTGCCAGGTATTCAATTTGTCGTTTAAAAGGATCATTGCTAAAGCAGCAGTAACTGCTGGTAGTGTCCCTGTTACAAGGCCAGCCTCAATGGCATTGGTATGTTGAAGGCCATTGAGCAAAAAAATTGAAAATCCAAATACACCCGTTAGTGCTTGTAGAAATAAAATGAGTAACTCCTTCCGATTTGGCAATGTCGGAAATCCTTCCCGATAATACATTAATAATATAAGCACTGGACTTGCGATGGCAAATCTGAGGCAGGATGACAGCATCACAGGAAGTGTTGCGATCATTAGCTTTCCAGCAACCACGGAGCTTCCCACAATAGACATTGCCAATGCCAACTGAAAATACGAAATAACCCTTGAACCCATTTTACCTCCAATACTCAGCATTACCCAAAACAGGTTGTTTGTATTGAACGATCTTGCGGTTATTGCTTTAGCGTAAACTGACCGGGAGTTGCGCCAAGATGGCGTCTAAAGTGTCTTGAAAGATGGGCTGAATCGGCAAATCCGCTTGCTTGAGCAGCTAAAGATAAATCAAGGCCTTGTTGGATCAATTTTTTTGCATGCTCGATTCTTTTTTGGAGATGATAGGTATGAGGGGGTAATCCTACGTAACTGGTAAAGCTTCTTGCTAAGTGATAGGGAGAAACACCACAATACTTTGCAACGTCACTCAAAGTGATATTGACGCTCAGATGGCTATCAAGCAGTTCTCTGGCCTGTTTAATGTAACGAGGTAATATTGTACGATTTTTTGTTTCTTTAGAAATTTCATTATGGCGTGCGAAAAGGAGCTCACATACAACAAACCAGCGGTGTTCAACCTCTAATGCAGTTGCTGATTGTGAGATAGCAATAGCCAGATGTTTCAAGGCGGATGATGTATGAATATCATCTATGACAGGAGAGGGAAAATGAATCGTGCCACAAGTAAATCCCAAGGCATTTTGGGTATTATTCATTAATTCTTGGGAGGGCAAGATATTGAGATATTCCCAACCGGCATCAGTGCATGTTTCGCCTGTATGTAATTCTCCGGGGTTGACGACACAGAGCGTATTTTTTGTAGCATATTGATAGATGCCACGATGCATAAAACGATTTACACCAGAAACTATAACGCCTATCGAATAGGTTTCATGCCAATGTTTAGGAAAATGCTGATCTGCATAGGACGCCTTAAGCACAGCCATGCCAGGTAATACCGGATGTGAAAAAACTTGTGTTTTATTCTTTGTCATGACGATATAGTGCAGTTACTCAATAATTTAGTTAAAAGTATATTGTATAACAAAATACTTTTCATGTAATAAAAAATATAGACAAAGTAATATTAATTATCTGGTATTTCAAAAGCATACAATCGATTATGGCTTTGATCGTCAACGGAAAAACCGGATGGCGTAATACAACCTGCCCCCCAATAGACAATACCATCAACGATAGCTGGACGAGAATTTATAGCAGAATAACCATTTGGTGAGTTTTTAGCAGTGCTATAGGTCCACAATACTCGACCGGTTTTACTATCCATTGCAACAAAAGTGCCTGCCTTATCTTTGGCTCCAGCAAACACAACGCCATTGGCCAAAGTGATTGGCCCCGTGCGTCCGGCTGGGTTACCTAAAAACATATTGAGAAAAGATTTAGGACCATCTAAATCCGGTTCCGGATTTTCCCATAAGATCTTACCTGTGGTGACATCTAATGCACTCCAATATGAACTTTTTGTTACTCGCTTATCATCCAGAATAGTGAAATATATACTGGGTGCAACATTAGAATTAGACAAATAAACGGATTTTCCATCCGTTGCGCCACCCCAGCCGTGGCCTTCTAAGCCACCGGGTCCTTCAAAGGTCGCCCAAATCGTTTCTCCGGTATCGGGATCAAGCGCTCTTGCCCAACCTGATTTTTGTGCAATGATCAATAAATCTCTTATTTTATCATCTGGCATTTTAATGTTCTTGATTAACATAGGTCCTTGAGCAAAATCTTGATCAAAAGCTAATGGCCCATTTAACCCAGGATTTGCCAAGGGGAATGGTTCGAAATGATAATTCTTGTTAGGAATGGCTTCATTTCGTTTTGAAGAGAAGGGCATGACAAATAGCACATTCATAACGAAATCGCGATTGAGATAATGAGTGTTTATAATATTGGGGCAATATGACAAAGCCGACATGGTGCCCACTAACGGACCTATACAACATGCATTCCATGCATCTAATCCTGTTGCAGTTTTCCCAAAACTTCTATGCCATTTGATATGACCATCTTTGGTATCTAAAGCGATGATTCCCGTAGAATAATTCCCTTCTACTAATTGATTCAATGGAAAGTTCACATAGCTCGGAAAACCGGGGATAATGGAATTCGGTAGCATATGAGTTTGCCCGGTCGCAATATAAACTGATCCACGTTCTTTATCGACAACGGCAGTGTTACCCCAAACAGAATTGCCAGAATAACTTGTCTGGGATCCACTTGGTCGTTTGCGCCAATCTTTTTCAATGTCTGCTTGCTTAGGATCTGGGACTTGCAAAGTGTAAGTTTTCCATTTAATTTTTCCTGTACTGACATCAAGAGCCAGCATGCTGCCGCGAAAGGTACAGCAACGCCAAATATCGTTAGTCTCTGGAACTTGAACAGGACCAACGCTTGCGCCAAAGATTTTGGTGGCAGATTCAGGCGCGCCAGAGACGCCGACATAGATTATACCATCAACAACGATAGGAGATTGTGTAACGACTGCAAAAGGATGATCATCTAGTTGTGTACTCCATATCAGAGAACCATCTTTTCTGCTCACAGCTATCAACACAGCACCACTTTTTCTTGGTTCATATGCATTATTCGGAATTAATGCTCCACCAAGGATCAATTTGTCATCGGCAATCGCAGGTGTATTTCGAGAAACACTGATTTGCAAGCCTTTCATTTTAGGATCGTTTGAATAATCATCGATAAAGCTTTTTTTCCATTTGGCTTTGCCAGTTTTGGCGTCAACAGCGTGTAGAAAACCAGCCCAATCCGGAAAATAGAGAACACCTTCTTTGAACGAAGGCGTGGCAACGATAGAACCAGGAACGCCAGTTGGACCGCTTTGGCCATCAGGCGTCGTGAGATAAATCCATTTTACTTTTAAATGGCTGACATTCTTGGGAGAGATTTTAGCTTCATCTTTGTTGTAGGCAGTATTGTGGTGGTCCTTTCCATAGAACGGCCATTCAAGTGCGGGTTTAGCATCATCTGCAAAAGAATGGTTAGAAACATCAAACAAAAGTACAAATGAAAGTATGTACTGATATCCCTTCATCCTAGCTCTCATTAGCTTATCTATCCTGTTTGACTTTAGAATCTTATTTTGATTTAGCTTAACGCCATTGTATGAAAGGGGTCAAGGGTAACTTGGCCCCATTTTAGAATTGTACAAAGAGTTAGCGTCTATGATCGTCGTGTTTTTTATGGGTTTGTTCTTTTCGAAATTTATCTTGGCTTTCGCCTTCTTTTTTTCGAAGATCATTTTCTTTACTTTCGCGTTTGTCAGTATTTTTTTGCTGATCTTTTTTCATGCTAATCTACTCCTAGGTCGTTATTTCTGAAATTAAAAGCAGTCTAATGACAAAAACCTTTCTAAATAATAATAGATGAATTTAGAGTAATATGGGGAAATTGTAGCCAGATAAATCACCCATTACACGTAATCGATGGTTAGGGTCTTGATTAATCTAGATTTGTTGACATAACAGCGATATGTAATTAGATTAGCCAGGAGGCATTTCAACTCCATTTTTAGCTGCTGAGGAAGAACAATGACATTTTACCGGACGATTATTTTTGTATTATTTTCAGTTATAACTTTTTCCACTTATGCACAGAGTTCATCTGAGAAAAAGTCCTTAAAAGAATCTGCTACTACTGTAACGAAAGCAATGAACCAAGAGGCCGCGGCCATCGCAAATTTGACCGAGATCGAATTGGACTGCGAGCTTGAAGCAATGTGCATCTATCGTGCAATAGAGGCGTTGGCAGAAAAAGAACCAAATTCTTTCTATCAATCCGCTTTAACAGCCCTTAATGCCAATATGAAGCAAATTGAATTTGAACATCAACATTGCAATAGTGAACAAATCAAAGCTACACGCAAAGTAATCGCAACTTGCACACGCACGGCACTCAGTGCAGAGTTGGCTAAACCCAATGAGAACGCTTCCAGCTTAAAGCAAAGTATTGAGTCATGCGTCAGTGGTAAAGGAAAAGAACTCGCTGAAAAAGGTAATATTTACGCACAGGATATGTTAGCAACGATGGCACAAAAAAGTGCGAATAAAAATGAACTCGAAAAATGGAATGCCATGATAGAAGCTCAAAAGGGTTCTCCTGAATATAAAACGTTCAGTGAATGCTCTAAAACGACTAAAAAATAAAGATAAATAAAACCATAGAAGATATCTTCTATGGTTTTTTACAACCTTTTAAGAGCAGTCCTTCGACATTGTTTGTTGGTGATGTTTGGATTTTATCAATTCCTAACAGGTCCATTTGGGCATAAACTAAAATCATATTTGTTACATAGCTTTTTACAAATTCTCTATTTTGTGTTTTCATCAAAGGAAGCAATTCTTCATCGGTTTTGCCAGCGCAAAATGTGATAACTTTATATAACTCTTGCTTAGTACATGAATGACCATCTTGTTGAGTTACAAGATTGCACATATGTTGTATGACGAGATTGTGTATTGAACCGACACCGACAACAGGTGAGCCTTGTGCGAGTTTATTTTGAATCGCCTCCGATTTTGGTTTTTCCATCATCAAATGTTTTTTTGCCAATTGGATAGCAGATCGAATTTGATAGCTATTTATAGGATTGGGAGAGGAATCAATGGTTGCCTTATTTGAGATTTCCTTTAACACCAAGCTTAGAAAGGGCTGGGAAGCAATCTCATTACCTTGCATCTGAAAATTACCATTACTATCTTGAAAGGTAAGTTGCATACTTCCGCCACCTATATCCCAGACAATAGGTGAAGGTTGCTGCGATATGCCCTGTGATAAAGCGCCGTAGTAGGCGATTACGCCTTCTTCTAATTGGGAAAGAACTTCTACCGGTAAACCCAAATTATCATGGATTTGTGATGCAAAATGTTGACCATCTTTTGCACTTCTAAAGGCAGCTGTTGCAACCGCGCAATGCTGTTTGGCTTTACTATATTTTTTCTTGGCATTTCTTAATGAGGCAATCCCATCTGCTTTTATTCTTTCCGAAAATGCGCCATTCTGAGAGAATTCTAAATCCTTACGATAAAGAATGGGATAATCTTTTTGATCTAAAACTTCTACAATTTTGTTATCACAAATGTTCACTAAAGCTTCAACCGTTTTTGTGGCGCCAGATCCGATATCATAAGCAGCACGTACTTCAAGACAATTATTCTCTAGGGGGGGCGCGATTTCATTTGGTCTGAACCATCGATATAATCGATAAACACTATCAGCACTGTCATCGAAAACCTGACGTAGTACTTTGCCAAAAACATATCCAATGTTTAAACTTTGGGCCTCAATTTTTTCGGAAAGCTCTTTCGGGGTTAAGAGGTAGGAATCTGTAAGACTCGTATTTATAGCAGATTGGGTCACATGAAAATTCAGTGCTACCTCACATAAAGGTGCGGCTATAGTAGGTAGCGGCGCAGCATATGTAGTAAGCATAAATCATCCAAACAGCATCAATCAAGGTGAGATAAGTTTAAAAATATTAATAAGTTAAATCAAATCAAAGTAGGCTAATTGCGATAAGTGGTGGCCTATAACAGATGTATGCCTTATAAACTTATACCCTCCTTATTATATAATTGCTATAGCCAAATTTTTCTCTGAAGGGGCGGTAATGCTAGTTGGAAGTCAGTACGAAGCGATAAAAACTAAAGGCCCTTTTTCGGCCATTCCCAATGATGTTTTAGTATTATTATTTTCTTATCTTTCTCCAAAAGATAGGTTTAAAATGCGTCTTATTTGTCAGGGATTCAATCAAACCCTTTCCTTAAGTAATCAATTTGCCGTGTTGTGGAATCCATTGCTTAATCGATTAAAAGCAATAGACCCCAGCATTTCATTAGTACCGCCTTTTGACGAAAAAGAAACAATGGCTTGGCGGCATGATAGATTTGTAGCTGGTTTTAATAAAATTGCACAAGAACAAGACAAAGAAATTGAAGACTTTTTATCGCTTTATCAAAAAAATAAACTAAATCCGGATGCTGCTACACGAGAGCAATTGAACAGATTGTTTGTTTTCAATTCAAAGAAAAAGAACGCTAAAACAATATCCGATCTTGAACAACGTCACGAGATGTTGGAAAATCTCAATGCTTTGATCTTTAAATCCATTGCTAATAGCGCACGCTTAGATAATAACTCTATGAGAACCAATTCTTTTTTTGCAACGACGGTTCCTATATATTCTGGATATTTAAGTTTGGCTAATCGTTATATGACCCGTTTTCCGGCAAGGGTATTTAAAGATCCAACATTGGCAAACTTATGGCCAAGTTTGTATAGTCTAAATTGCGAAGGGACAAAGTTTAGTGCTTTTCCTAAAGAATTATCGGCGTGTCATATGTTAAAAGAAGTGAAATGCGATGATAATCAAATGAGATCACTTCCTGAAACACTTCATAGTAAGGTTATACGCATCGAAAATGTAACAAAAGCTTATGATCCTACTAATAAAGAAAATCTTGTTTCAGTACTTTCAGATCGAATGGAATTATAATGGCGCAATTGGCTAGCTGCAGACATTTCCAAACTGCTTGAGCCATTCAAAATGATGTGAGCCTAAATTACCTTGAATTGGTTTTCTTTTTTTCATCGCAATTTTAAAATGAACAGATGTTGCATCTTTTAGTTTGCCGGCAATACTTCGCGAAATAAAAGCGCCTTTAGAAGCTGAATTTAAGTTTATATTCCCATTTTCAATTTTTAGAATTTCGGGCTTGTTGTTATTAATATAAAGCAAAAGATGGTCGCCAATGCTTTCTGAGGTGTTCACTTTTAGGAAGACAACGCCTCTTTGATCGTTTGTACGGATAACATCCAACTTGATGTTATCGCCCTTTTCACAGGCTACATCCAAATTTTTCATGGCGCAATGTGGGGCATTTACAATAACTGTGTTGGCCAAGGATGAGAGGGAAGTTGCTGATATTAATAGGAAAATTGTTATTTTAAGGGAATGTTTGAACATGAGCAGATCCTCGGGGCCATAACTTTCAAAGAGGGACCATTTTAGTCAAATATGCTGATATAATCAATATAAATAACATTTATCTGCATAAAAGGGTGTAGGGTCAAGGATCATTGATGCCTCTAATTCATACAGTTAATCTAAAAGAGATTGCTGTTATTAGAAATCGACTAAGTTTTAAGCTATCCTTCGCCTTTCATTAGCACTTGAAAGTAAAACAAAATGATTAGCTTAAATCAATTTAAAGAACATATCCTAGCTGGCATCAAGGAATTTAGTGTTGAAATAGTAAACGAAGAACAAAATCAAATATTGAGACGCTGTTTCAGAACTGTAATTGAAGACAGGAACTCTGAATCAATTTTAAATAGACTACTAATTCGTATTAATAAGCTCAAAGATAGTGATGCATTTTTGAAGTCTGTTCCTACTCAAGTCAAAGAAACAGTGCGTCCTTATGTCAATAACGAGCTCACCTCTATGTTAGGTGATTTTTTTGAACCTGATCCTGACACTGCACTTGATGAAGAAGACATAAAAGAACAATTTAAGGTAAATTTAATTACTTGGATGAATGTAATGTTAGTTCGCCAAACAGGGATCGAGAGCAAAATGAAAAATCCCAATGACTTAAATGCGATTAATAAAGTTAGTCAATTTATTTCAAGATTATAATTATTTTACGCTTTAAGACGATAGCCTGTTTTGAAAATCCAGGATACGATGAGAATACATATTAGTAAAAATATGCTTATCATTGCTAGGCTTATTCCAATCTTAATATCTGATGATCCATAGAAACTCCAACGAAATCCGCTTATCAAATAAACGACAGGATTAATTAACGAAACCTTCTGCCAAAACAGAGGTAACATTTTAATGGAATAAAAGCTACCGCCCAAAAAAGTTAAAGGGGTTATCACCAACAAAGGGATGTTTTGTAATTTTTGAAAACCATCAGCCCAAATGCCAATGATAAAGCCAAATAGACTAAATGAAATCGAGGTTGCGGCCAAGAAGCCAATCATGCACAAAGGATGTACTATATTAAGATCGACGAAAAAGCTGGCAGTGAATAAAATAATAATGCCGACCATCATAGATTTGGTTGCCGCTGCCCCCACATACCCTAAAATGATTTCAAAGTAAGAGATTGGCGCAGATAATATCTCATAGATAGTACCCGTAAATCGGGGAAAATAAATGCCAAAGGCAGCATTAGAAACACTTTCCGACAACACAGTGAGCATCATAAGACCTGGGACGATATAAGCGCCATAGCTAATACCATCAATAGCTTGGATCCGTGACCCAATAGCTGAACCAAAAACAACAAAATATAAAGTTGTTAATAAAACAGGTGAAGCAATGCTTTGTCCAATGGTTCTAAACGTTCTTGCCATTTCAAAATTATAAATTGCAATCACTGCTCTGTAGTTCATTGCTTTCTCACTAGTTGAATAAAGATATCTTCAAGAGAAGTTTCTGTCGTACTTAAGTCACGAAAGCTTATTTTATTAGCATGTAATTTATCAAGGAGTTCAACGACGCGATTGTCTTCCTTTTGTGTATCAAAAGTAAAAACAAGTGTTTTACCTTCATCTGTTAATTTAAGATCGTAGACGGACAAATCAGAAGGGATACTTGTGAGAGTATTTTTTAAGTCTAAACGCAGTTCCTTTCTTCCTAATTTCTGCATCAGTAGTTTCTTTTCTTCAACCAGAATAAGTTCACCTTTATGGATAATACCTATTCTATCAGCCATCTCTTGTGCTTCATCGATATAATGGGTCGTTAATATGATTGTTACGCCCGATTCCTTAAGTTGACGCACAGTTTGCCACAGCGTTTTTCGTAGCTCAACATCAACCCCGGCAGTGGGTTCGTCTAGAAAAAGAATTTCAGGTTCATGCGATAAAGCTTTTGCAATCATGAGCCTGCGTTTCATGCCGCCAGATAGCGTCATAATTTTGCTTTTTCTTTTATCCCACAAATAGAGTTTTTTTAAAAGTTCTTCAATATATTTTGGATTTTTGGGTTTGCCAAATAATCCTCTACTAAGAGTGACGGTGTCCCAAACAGTTTCGAAAGTATCGGTAGCAATTTCTTGGGGAACAAGTCCAATCAGTGAACGTGAGCTACGATATTCTAAAACGATATCATGGCCTTTAACGGAAATTCTTCCAGTAGAGGCATTGACGATGCCACAAATAATACTGATCAAGGTTGTTTTGCCGGCACCGTTTGGACCAAGCAACGCGAAAATTTCACCTTGTTTAATGTCAAGGTTAATATTATTTAAAGCATGAAACCCACTTGAATACACTTTATCAAGTTTTGAGACTGATATAACAGCAGATGTAGCGCTTTTAGAGAGCACAGTAATGTTCCCTTCGAAAGAGTTTAAAAAAAATGATAGATGATTTTTGATATACAAAGAATACTATTAGTTTCAAAATATATATATAGGTAGGATTAGAGATTCTACGACTAAATTAAAAGTTAATTTATAAACTTAATTCAATAAAGAAATTATGACCTGACTTATTACAAGTATTTTCATCTCATAAAAAGTCAGGTCCAAAAACAATGGATTAATGTTGAATGATAAAGAATTTAGGATCAGGTGAGTAACAGTTCCATGTAGCGTTTTCTCCACCAAGTTTCACATTAATAGAGACAACATCAAGATTAACAAAATCTGGTCTTTTATCTAAGAAGCAGGCACGCTCTTTTCCATCAACGAGTACATATTGATAATTCTGTGTTAATTTATAGTTGTCTGGCACAACATATATATCACCCTGTTTTTCGAGCGTTACAGGCTGACCGGTGATAGTGATTTTATCAAAGGCGAAAGAACTAGCACTAAAAATGGTCAAACAAATGGCTGCTGTTTTAATGATCAAATTTTTCATAACACACTCCCACAATTAACATAGAATATATAGATACAGTTCAAAACTAGTTGTTTTGATAGTTAAAGAATATAGCCTATTTGCGAGTGTTTATTGAAAACTGTTGAAATATAACTTATTTGCGTCATTAACAGTAGGTCAAGCTTCAATCTTCAATAGTTATATCTGGAAATTTCTCGTGGAAAACATGTTCGCTTTTATTTTCAAGCTTCTGGCCTTTTTTAACCATACTTCGACCTTCACGAATTTGTTTTTTACCCTTTTCAATCATCGCTTCGCCATGTTTTATTTTTTTATGACCTTTAGCAATAAGTGAATCACCTTTTTCCCATTTTTGGCCAAGTTCTCTTGTTTGCGAACCTTGTGCAACCATTTGTTCACCTATTGTAGGTGTTTGTGAGCAAGCAGAAATAATGAGAGAAAAACTTAATAAAGAAATTCGTAAATAATGTTTGTTCATAATGATTCCCGTGACGAAATAAATGAGTAACTATTATACACTTATCTTGCTGAGAATGCTTAAAAATCAAAGTATACTCCTACTATAACCCGCAAATTTTTGGATATTGTGACTTATCTTGAATTGGGGAGTCGTTTTTCTTAAAAGCACAAGTGCAATGACAGCACCGATAATTAAAACATAAGCAATGCCATAATATAATTTCCATGTGCCAATAAAGAGTTGTCCTAATAAAGGTGAAAGTCCACCGATAAGTGCCATGCAAATATTGTAAGTGATTGAAACACCGGTATAACGGATCTCAGCTGGAAAGTAATCCATCATCAACGCCGGTACACAAGATTGTTCCATACTATAAGCAATAACCAGCGGCAGTAAAAACAAGGGTTGTTGAAAAGAATATAATAGGTAATAACAGGGGATAGCTAAAATAACATAGGTTATACAGGCCCGTATTAACATCTTGCGTGGCGATGATTTATCTGAATAATGTGCGAAAAATGGCACTAATATAAGCGTTATGCCTAAAAATAATAATTCGTAGCGAAAACCGATGTTCAATTTAACCAATAGACTCTGATTTAAAAAGGTACTCATATATCCGATGAAAGCATGGTGTCATTTTATATTTTAGCAACTGTTTTCAGTTATCCTGCAAACTGTAAGTGGTGTCATTGCTCGGGGGGTTATTTTCTAATAAAAAGACGATACCATCAATATTGCTATAACCGTCTTTTCATTTATGGCGTATGGAGTTAATGATGATCAAAGGTTCACCCAGGGAAGGGCGAGCACAAAAAGTTAAAAGGGAACGCAGTGATGCGCAAAGTAAAGTATTACTTGCCAGCCAGAACTTTGGACATTTTGCAAAGCTTCCTTACGAATTAATACACGATATTTTTTCCTATGTACCCCAATGCTATTTGCCGCTTCGACAAGTATGCAAAGAAAGTAAACGAGTAGTTGATATTTATCAATTGCTACCTCAAATGACTCAAGCGTTGCAAGAGGTTTTTGAAGCCAGTCAAAAGAGGGGATCCCTATTCAAACGACAACAACGAGAGATTGATTATTTATTGAAAAACAAAAATGATATTTTAGAAATGACTTTAGACCGTGAAATCAAAAGATTGTCATTGGAGGGGCAAAAGTCTTCTCAAGAACCAGCATCCAATCGATCAAGTGTTATTGAATACCTTGTCTCAGAGAATCCTGTGTCGCCTCGCAAAAAGGGATTACAAAAACTGTTTAGAGATCTAGAACGACTAAAAACAAATGAAAGTGATATTAGCTTATATGTTCGCCATATAGTACTTAATCGCATCAATGTGGAGATGGTAAGATCAGAATTTAGCTTTGAAGAGCTATCTGCAATGATAAGAGATAAGAAAGTTTTAGAATTTTCACGTTTGATGTTAACGCGTTTGCCAAGTAATTTGTTTGAAGCATTAGATATCAAATGTTTTGAGAATCAAATTGTTGCCATGAATTTAGCTAATAATCATTTATCTAGGATTCCACGATGGCTTCAAAGATTAAAATCTTTGCGGATATTAGATCTATCCCATAATCGAATTTTCAAGCTACCTGCGATGGAGGAGTTGAGTCATTTAGGTGCACTTCTATTAGCAGGGAATCGACTTAAGAAAGTACCAGAGGATATAGCGACATTAGAGCGCTTAGCTTATCTTGATGTTCGTCAAAATTTTTTAATCCAAGCTCCCCACATTCCAGAACGAAAACTGATTACATTTGAAGATTATGAAATCACTCCTGCCGAAGTTTCAAAAGTGCTTTCTCCAGATTATTGGAAAAAATATATTGCTGTTAAACCACTGACAAGAAATCAGTTAATGGCAGAACAAAGAGTACCAAAGTGTAAGCCTAAGATATTACGAGCAGCGGTGTGATCATGTTACCAATTTTAAAGCCGAATGTTTGTATAAGGACTTCAGCATGAAAGAGCTTATTAGACAAAGCACCAAAGAAGAGGCAGATCATATTGCGAAAAAATTAATTGAATTTAATTTAACTAAGGCACCCTTTCATCAAAACCCCCCATGGGATAAACTAAGTTACATAGCCTTAAACGAGGTTTCTGACATCATTGGGGGTATTAATGCAAGTCTTGTTTGGGCTTCAAGTTTGTCCATTCATCAATTATGGGTTGATGATAAATTTAGAGATCATGGAATAGGAAGGAAGTTACTACTAACAGCAGAAAATGAGGCACGAAGGCAAGGGGCCCAAATGGCTCATTTAGATACACTTGAATTCCAAGCCTTAGCTTTTTACCAAAAACAGGGTTATGAAATTTTTGGCACTTTAGAGGGATCACCTTGTAAAGGTCACAAGCGATACTATATGAAAAAAGCATTATAGTTGTTTGTTGATATATGATATTTTCTCATTTTTAGCTATGATGTCGCTTCTATCCAATTGAGGATCCTCAGGCTATGAAAGTTATGATATCGGTTATATTTGGTTTAGGTTTTATCTGTTTGGGAGGATGTTCAGGGGCTGTTGAGAAATCCGAGAATTTATTCAAAGGTCTTCAAATCCGCTCCGGCTCGGATTTAACTCAAGAAGAGATCGATGAGAAAGCAAAAGAAGGTCAAATGCGCTCCATGCGTTAAGAGAAATTATTCATTCTGAGTCATTATTTGTTACAGGAAGAAGAGTCATGGCAAAAAAATCAGCATCTAAATTAAAGAAAAAAAGTTCTTCAACTAAGAAAAGTTCACCAACATTGAAGAAAAAAACAATTAAAAAATCAGTCAAAAAATCCCCTACAAAAGCAAGCTCAAAACCTAAAAAGAAAGTCTTGGCTATTCCTAAAGGTTATAACTGTGTCATCCCTTATTTAATTGTAAAAAATGCGGCTAAAGCGATTGAGTTTTATAAACAGGTCTTTGGTGCAAAAGAAGTCATGCGTATGGAACAACCCGGTGGAAAAATTGGCCATGCAGAATTAAAAGTAGGTGATTCAAAAATTATGCTTGCCGATGAATGCTCCGAATTAGGTACATTTGGACCACAAGATAACGGTAATCCTTCAGTAAGCATTCACCTCTATATCAAAAATGTTGATGCTGTCGTTGAGAAAGCGGTTTCTTTGGGTGCAATAATAAAACGTCCTGTGCAAGATATGTTTTATGGCGATCGCAGTGGTGCAGTGGAAGATCCTTTTGGACATAGATGGTTTGTATCAACCCATATTGAAGATGTCAGCAAAGCAATGATGAAAAAGCGCGCTGCTCAAGCGTTTAATAAAAAATCAGCGTAATGACTGAGGGGTCTGACCCCTCAGCAATCTTATCTGTATGTTGTATAGCGAGCAGACCCTTGTTGACTTCTATTGTTGGGGTAATACTCTAATCCAGCTCTGGCATTAGGACGCTTATACCAGGGGATGTTGCTGCTATAATTGTGGCTAGGTTCATACGATCTAGTTTGCGTTTGTGAAAGAGTTGTTGAATATTTTTCAATAGGTAATTGTTTCAAGTTTTCTGAAACTTGAGTAAAATCTGGAAAAGTTGCACCATCTGTTGAACTTTTCAGCCTCTTCGTATCTACATATTGAAAAACAATACTTCCATTGTTGGCACTTTTAACTATTCGACAAAGATTGTTCTGAACCTTTAAATTAGGTAAATCAAATTTTACAAAGGTAACAAGCATATCAGAACGATCTTCTTTTACGGCATCAACATCGACAACTTCAATGGACTTTTTCCCTTTTAATCCAGAAGCTATCTGGCTGGGATCATTTTTATCCAGTACATGTGTGATGATAATGCTTTCTGATGTATTTCCACTGGCTGGTGAATATTCAGCTGAAATCGTATTATTTTTAGATTTTTCATTATTCTTAATGAACTTTGTACCATTTAACATAATTTCATTTGGACCCATTGCAAAACAAGTCGAAATGAATGGATATAATAAAAGAGGGATCAGAATGTTTTTCATTTTTCTATCTTCACTGAAACTACGTTAACAAATTTATCGGCGCTAAAATTAAAACCTTAAATTGTAGGCGAAATATAATTAAATGCTATAGCTGTTTAAACGTGCAGACCTTTTCACAAAATGGTTAAAAGATGATCTATGGGTTTCTTTCTACCGATCTCATTTTAACTTTTTAGGGTGGTTAATTATTGCAATTACCCTATACATGTGAAGGAAAGACTTATGCGTGTAAACTTCGGACTCTCACTTAAAAGTGCGGTACTCATAGCCGCTCTATCAGGAATAGCGTTTTCAGCCTCTGCAGCTAAGACACATAAAGTAGTCAAACAAGAGTCATCAGGTCAACAAGAATCAAAGCAGCCTAATATAATTGTGATTATGGGCGATGATATTGGTTGGTTTAATATTGGAGCCTACCATCAGGGGATGATGTCTGGTAAAACCCCTAACCTTGATAAGCTTGCTGCTGAAGGCATGCGTTTCACTGATTACTATGCAGAAGCAAGTTGTACTGCAGGTCGTGCTAACTTTATTACCGGTGAACTACCCATCCGTACAGGTCTTACCACTGTGGGCCAAGCCGGTGCTGATGTCGGGATGCCTGCTCAGGCACCAACAATAGCAACTGCCTTGAAAGACATGGGTTATGCAACAGGCCAATTTGGTAAGAATCACCTTGGCGATTTAAATAAATATTTACCTTGCTTACATGGGTTTGATCAGTTTTTTGGTTATCTCTATCATCTAGATGCAATGTCAGATCCTTATTGGTACTCTTATCCAAAAGATCCTGCGTTTCGTGCAAAATACGGTCCACGAAATATGGTTCAATGTGAAGCAACTACTACTGACGATGCCACAGATGAAGCACGTTGGGGTAAAGTGGGAATGCAAAAAGTGACTGATGAGGGAGCACTTGATCCTAAACGCATGGAAACCGTTGATGATGAAATTTTAGCAAAATCCATTGCCTTTATGGACAAAGCCAAAAAAGATGGGAAACCCTTCTTTGTTTGGTTAAATCCAACCCGAATGCACGTTTGGACATTCCTTTCTGATAAATATTCAGCAATGATGAATTCTGATACCAACTACGGTAAAGAAGAAGCTGGGATGGTGCAATTGGATGATATCGTTGGCTCGGTAATGGCATACCTCAAGGACAATGGTTTAGATGAAAATACAATTGTTGTTTTCACAACCGATAATGGTGCTGAAGTATTCACTTGGCCAGATGGTGGTATGACCCCCTTTAAGCAAGCCAAGGGGACTATTTATGAAGGTGGCTTCCGAGTTCCTGCTCTTATTCGTTGGCCAGGACATGTGCCAGCAGGCAAAGTTGAAAATGGGATGTTTTCAGGCCTTGATTGGTTCCCAACCTTGGTTGCAGCAGCGGGAAATCCCAATATCATAGAAGAACTGAAAGCTGGTAAACAACTGGGTGGTAAAAACTATAAAGTCCATCTTGATGGTTATAACCAAACCAATCTGATCACTGGTCAAGGTCCTTCAAACCGTCATGAGATCTTTTACTTTGCTGAAGCGCGTTTAGGGGCAATTCGTATCGATGACTTCAAATTTCGTTTTATCGATCAACCAGATGGTTGGATCGGACCAAAAACAGCTGTAAACATGCCATTAATCACTAATTTGCGTCAAGATCCTTTTGAACGTTTTCAAGCAATGAACATTAAAGAAGGATCGCCTGCTTACATGAATGATTTTATTGCACGTGAGTTTTGGCGTTTCGTGTTTGTGCAAGACAAGGTAGGTGAACTTGCAAAAACGGCTATTGAGTTCCCACCGATGCAAAAGCCTGCTTCCTTTAATTTAGAAGCAGTTAAAGCGCAGGTTCAGGAAGCTATTGAGGCACATCACGGTCAGTAGTTTTATAAAGAGATAATATTTAGCCCTGTTTGCTCTTGAGCAAATAGGGCTTTTTAATTTCAATGATATTTAATTAGCTAAATACTATTTTTTAGAAAAAAAGAAGCCATATTCGCTCGTATTTTGAAGCGGTCTCGATTACGCTAAAGAGTAGGGTCAATCAGAAAACAGGGATGGTTTGATGACGCAGCAACGATTTAAGTCAAAAGGAATTGCAGTGAGTGCAATTGTATTTATTACAATAGCTGCATTTTTAGGGTTTCAATACGCAAGTGAATCGATCCCACCGCAAGGGATGATATGGATCCCAGGTGGTATAGCATCAATGGGCACCAATGATCCAAAAAGTCAGGCCAATGAGAGACCCGCACATAAAGTTCAGATAGAAGGTTTTTGGATAGATCAAAACCTTGTCACCAATGCGGATTTTCAAAAATTTGTAAATGAAACAGGTTATATCACTACCGCCGAAAAAAAACCGGATTGGGAAGATCTCAAAAAGCAATTACCGCCCAATGTGCCAAAGCCAGATGATACTTTATTAGTTGCAGGCTCATTAGTTTTCACTCCACCTTCTCACCCTGTTGGTTTGAGTGATCTGCAAGCATGGTGGACTTGGACGCCAGGCGCAAATTGGCAACATCCAGAAGGTCCTTCGAGCGATATAAAGGGGAGAGAAGATCATCCAGTGGTGCATGTTTCTTGGGAGGACGCCAATGCTTATGCAAAATGGGCAGGAAAACGTCTCGCAACAGAAGCAGAATGGGAATATGCAGCACGAGGGGGGTTGATAGATAAAAGATTTCCCTGGGGAGATGAATTTAAACCTAATGGCAAATTTATGGCGAATACTTTTCAAGGTGAGTTTCCTTACCATGCCGTAGCCGAAGATGGCTATAAAGGCACATCACCAGTTATGTCTTATCCTGCTAATGGTTATGGTCTTTTTGATATGGTAGGTAATGTCTGGGAATGGACTAATGATTGGTATCACGCCACCATTTATCAAGAACAAGCAAAAACAAAAATCTGTCATGATGTAAGCGGTCCTGCCCATGGCTTTGATCCACATGATCCATACGCACAAAAACGCGTTATCAAAGGAGGCTCATTTCTTTGCAATGCGAGTTATTGTGAAAGCTACAGACCAAGTGCAAGAAGAGGACAAACGCCAGATACGGGCACTTCTCATATCGGATTTAGACTTGTTAAGAGCAAAGATCAAAATACGTAAATTATTTATAAAATGAAGAGTGCAGGCCTGATAGAATCAGGCCTGTTGTTTAAGAAATACTTATTTAGTTTTGCTTACTATTTCGGCTTCTGAAATTCCCAATCCTTTACCAACCCCAATTCCATAAGCGGGATCTGCTTTATAAAAATGAACAAGTTGACGGAGCTGAATTTCTTTAGGAACTGGTTTCATGGCACGGGTAATATTATCAATTAGCTGTTCTTTCTGCCCGGCATTCATGAGCCTAAAGAGATTTCCTGCCTGACTATAATCTTCATTGCCTTCACGATGATTGTATCTATCTGCATCACCAGAAATGCGAAGTGGTGGCTCTTTGAATTGTTTATCATCCACTGGTCCGTTAAAGCTATTGGGTTGGTAATTGACTTGACCACCATAATTGCCATCAAACCGCATATGACCATCTCTATTATATGTGTGAACTGGGCAACGCGGTTTATTAACCGGTAGGGAAGTGTAATTGATGCCTATGCGATAACGATGCGTATCAGGATAAGACAATAATCTTGCTTGAAGCATTTTATCTGGCGAAGCCCCTATACCAGGAGGCATATTGCCAGGCTCAAAAGCGGCTTGTTCCACTTCAGCAAAATAATTTTCTGGATTTCGATTAAGTTCCAAAATGCCAACATCGATAAGAGGATAGTCTTTGTGTGGCCATACTTTGGTTAAATCAAAAGGATGTATTGGGTATGTCAGCGCATCTTTTTCAGGCATGATTTGAACTTGAACACGCCACTTGGGAAAATCCCCTTTTTGAATGCTGTTAAAGAGATCGCGGCGATGGTAATCTAAATCTTCACCTGCAATTTTAGCGGCCTCTGGATCGGTTAAACATTTGATACCTTGCATTGTTTTTAAATGCCATTTTACCCAATAGCGCTCACCAGTGACTGTCCAAAGACTATAGGTATGAGATGAGAAACCATCCATATTTCGGTAGGTGGCAGGAATGCCACGATCAGAAAAAAGAATGGTAACCTGATGCAGTGATTCTGGTGATAAGCTCCAAAAATCCCATTGCATGGTGTTATCACGTAACCCAGTTTGAGGATGGCGTTTTTGGGAGTGAATAAAATCTTGAAATTTTAAGGGATCACGTACAAAAAAGACGGGAGTATTGTTTCCTACGAGATCCCAATTGCCTTCCTCTGTATAAAATTTACAAGCAAATCCTCGGGGATCGCGAGCTGTATCGGCAGATCCTTGTTCTCCTGCCACAGTTGAAAAGCGAACAAAAGCTTCGCATTGATTACCTACCTTAGAAAATAGATTAGCAGATGAATATTGAGAAATATCATGCGTAATGGTAAGCGTGCCATAGGCCCCTGCACCTTTGGCATGTACAACCCGTTCAGGCACTCTTTCTCGATTAAAATGAGCCATTCGCTCAATTAAATTAAAATCGGCCATTAATACGGGTCCACGAGGCCCTGCTGTTAAGCTGTTTTGATTATCACTGACTGGTGCCCCGGCTTCAGTAGTCATGTAGGGGCATTTATCCTTGCTCATCATATTCTCCTTATGGAAGGATATTCTCTCAATGGCAGTTAGAAATCCAATTTAAAAAAATTCGTAGTAATTGACTTTTAATATACATCTATAACCTTAAACCACATAGTCATATTCAATTTAAGAAGGCAGACGAAGTAATTTCAATTATACTTAAGCCTAGTTAACACCAAGATGGCAGAGAATAAGCCGATGATGATCTATTTTGGGCAGAAGAAATTGTTTATTTGTGCATTTTTGATTTTATTTTTAGCGGTAATGGCATTGATATTGGGGTTTTTGGGTGTAGCTCAAGTATTTGCTTCAATCGCACAAATTCTTTTTGGCCTATTTGTTGTACTTTTTATCATAAACCTTATATGGCATATCGTTTTGCGTAAAAAGATTTAGATGTCGTTGGAATAACCAAATAGGGATAGACCTTCCTCTAAATAATCAGCCAACATTGGTTTTGAGAGTAGGTAATCGGCGCGCGTTTGGGCTGGGATGGTGCGTGCTTGTGTAAGAGCGGCATTCCATTCATTTTCTTTAAAATCACCACGACCTACATACATTAATGCGATGACTTGAAGTTGCTGATCGGATTCAAGATCCGTAATGAGCGCTTTTAATTCCAACGTACTCTCATCTTCTTGATATTCAGCCTTGGCTTGTCGCCATTCGGTGTCTGATAGATCGTTCTGACTATCTGGCATCTTTAAATCATCAGCGATGTTAATTTCACGGGCTTTTAAAATGATATTTGAAATAATTCCACTATTAATCTCAACCATGACTAACTCCAAATCGGAAGATTAATATTATTCCTGAGTTCGTATGACTAGAACGTCGCAATGGGCTTGATTAATCACCCCATTTGCAGTTGATCCAAGTAAAACCTGTAAACCGTGCTTGGTATGAGCTCCTACAATAATTAAATCAGCTTTGAGGTTTTTGGCCTGCTCTGTAATCACAAATTTAGGAGATCCTGTTTCGATGATCAATTGATCAGCTGAAATATCATATCCTGACGTTAAATCATTAAAAACAGCTCTGGCATCTTCTGCCATTTTTCTTTCCAATTCGACCATTGTCTGTCCTGGTACAGAACCATAGCTATAGATAGCCTCCATCACATGAATGATATTTAGCGTTGAGTTCATATTTTTAGCTAATTCAACCGCTTGGGAGAGCGTATACTCATCATGTGTAACACGTAGATCAATCGCTACTAGAATATTATTGTAGATACTCATATAGATTATCCTCATAAATACAATAAATCTTATATCTTTTTAGTATAAATGACCTGGATTATTTCAATGAACATATTCACAGCGCTCCAAATCACCAAAATGCCAGCAGAGTCCTGAGCTCCAAACCAGCTGCTATTAATGCAGTATTGTTTATGGCTCATATTAAAAAAGAGTAAGCCCCCAATTTATTTTTTATTTTACTTGTGATAGATTTACTTCGGCTACTCAACTTATTAAGGACAAAAAAATGGTAACAAAAGCGAAACGGACTTCATCTAAGGGTCGTAAAGCAGCTAAATCTTCCACGCCAAAAGCTCGAAAAACCCGTAAGACAGCTAAAACTGTAGTAAAGAAAGTAAAGAGTGCGGTAAAAAAAGCGGCCAAGAAAACGGTTGGCGAAGCTAAGGTAGTGAAGAGAAAAGTTAAAAAAGCAGCCAAGAGGGTCGAGGGTGCGGTTAAAAAAGTGGAGAGAAAGATTAAAAAGGCTGCTAAAAAAATAAGTGGCACCGCCAAGAAAAAGGCGCCTGTGGCTAAGAAAAGAAAATCTCCTCGCAAAAAGAAAGCTACAGCAAAAGCTCAACCTACTTCAACTAATCTCTATTAATCATAGAGCCGCAAGTGAGTTATACTTGCGGCTTTTTAGCTTTGTCTCTAACTATTTGAAACCACTTCAGCGTAACTATTGCTACCTTTGACCATAACAGCGATGTCGTCTATGGCAATGAGCTTCTTCTTGTTGATGATGATGTCTTCGTCCTTCATGAGGTCTTTGGCGCATCATTTTGTAACGAAAACATTGTGCTTGAGACTGAAATTGTTCCAATGCCATCTTTTGAATCACTTCAAGCTCTTGCTGGGTAAGTTCTACGCCTGCAGGAAGTCTAATGTATAAAGTAAATTCTTGAGCAGGATGACACCTTTTTAGCTCTGGTCGTGGTTGGATTGGAGTTTGTTGAGCTGGAGGTGTTTGAGCCACAGGTTTTTGTACTGCAGGTGCTGGCTTTTGTACTGCAGGTGCTGGCTTTTGTACTGCAGGTGCTGGCTTTTGTACTGCAGGTGCTGGCTTTTGTACTGCAGGTGCTGGCTTTTGTACTGCAGGTGCTGGCTTTTGTACCATAGGTGCTGGTTGAATAGCGGGAGCAGGCTGCAAAGGTGGTTTATTTTCTATTTTTGTTAATCTGAGATTTAATTTCTTTTGAAGTTCATCATTAACAGGCACAACCTTCATTTGTTGCTTGTTAGCAAGAGCAGGTATCAGGGGTTTACTTTGAATGTGTATTGGTTTAATAGGAGCAGGTACTGGATTAGGTAAAGGCTGACCAACTCGTCTATCAAAATCTTGTCTATAAATATCTGAATGGCTATAGGATCTTCCAGCAATTGGTTGATTAACGTGTTTCCACCAATCTTGAAAAGAATGAAAAGCATCAGATGTAAGATGTTTTAGCTCATTAGGGGAGATCTTAATTCCTTTATCTTGGAAAGCTTTTACCGATTTAGGATCACTGAAAATGGCTTTTAAAATGGCTCTGGAGGGTATATGGGTTTGCGTATATTCAGCTTGTTCAGTAGCATACGCATAAGAGTCCCGATCATCAAATTTTGAAGAAGTAATAGCATTATCGCTATATAATTCAAAATGCGGATTTTTAGCATTACATAATTCAAATATGAGCGTTTCAAACATTTTGGTGAAGGTTTGGCCTTGTTTTACGACTTTAATAAACCGCTCTATCGTTTTGTGATGAGTAATAATTTTACCATGCTGCTCCCAACTAGTTGTACCGCGCTGTTCCCAAGAGCCGTTTGTATGTGTTTGATCTTTATTGACGAAATCAACTGTAATGGGCCCATTTTGGGTGGCTTGTTCGATGAGCTTTTCTAAAGCAGGTATTTGTGGGATTAGTGCAATCACTGTAGAAAAAAGCTTATTAATAATGGGATCGTTTTCAATATTCAAAATCAGTTTATTGTATTTCATGAGATTTTCCAGGAATAAAGGCATTTTTAGTAAAGAGTAATGTACAGGGAAAATCAAAGAGAAATAACGACTTTCAGATATGAAGTCTTGATAATCAGATAAGTACGCACTCAGTGCTGATACACATGTTGTTTTGTGGCGGTTGACAATTAGGTTATATAGCTTAAAATGCCGGTTAATCATTTTTGTTATTTAAAAGATATATCCGGAGAATGTTGTGAGAACTTTAAAGAATGATGAACTTATTAAGATTGCTGGTGGCTTTGATGGGGTGAGTGCCTTTTGTATTTTGAGCGCTGCCAATATAGCATTAGGTTTGTATAACACCTTTCAATTGCAGCAAACACAAGCCAAATTTGAAGAAGTGAATTCTTGGTTAGATTATTTTTATAGCAAAACGATCTATAATGAAGCTCAATTAATATCTCTACCTGGTTATAAAGAAACAAATAATCTTTCCTTTGATGAAGCACATCAGTTGGTTGCTCAGCAATATCAATAAAAATTTCTCAACACGTGTATTCCCCCTTATTCGAAAGGCTTAAACCAAAAATGTAATCTTTCATTTTATAGATATTTATTTATTTCGAATCTCTCTTGCCTTGTGTTCAATAAGAAAGTCAAAAATGACATTATTGACTTGATCTGGCGTCTCCATGGGACTTGAGTGTCCACCCGGAATAATGATGAAATCAGCATTTGGAATTTGCTGGGCCAGCTGAGCGGATTCTGTTGGCAAACAAAGTATATCTTCTTGGGCTGCGATAACAAGTGTTTGGCTTTTCACCTCTGTGATCCATTCTTCAGAATGAAATAGCTCAATTGCTTTCAAATGCCTCTTTTGCTGTTCAGGTGATTGTGGGAAGGGATTTGCTTTGAAAAGATCTTTTAAAGCTTCAATATTTTTAGTATGGGATAGAAAATCTGATGAGTAAACCCAGGGTATGCAAGCCTCAACAAACGTATCAAACGGCAAATTTGACTTTAATAGATCCAAGAAGCTCTTTAATGCCATTAATGTTCGCATATTAAAGCGCATGGCAGAGTTTAAGATAATGAGTTTATGAATGTCGGTTGCATATTTTCTGCCAATAATTTGAGCA
This sequence comes from uncultured Pseudomonadota bacterium, assembly GCA_963829835.1. GTDB lineage: Bacteria > Pseudomonadota > Gammaproteobacteria > Berkiellales > Berkiellaceae > Berkiella. Next base: position 763,101 of record CAWHKC010000004.1, on the reverse strand, counting down.
ATAGCTCCTCCCATAGATTGTCCAAGAATGTGTGGTTGAGATAATCCAAGCGCCTGGCAGAGTTTAATGGTGTCATCAGCCATCATTTCAAGCGTTATAGGTGAATCCGGGGCTGTGGTTTGGCCAATCCCGCGGTTATCAAATATGAGCACTTGGAAATGAGGTATTAATCCTTCAAGCATTTCCAGCCAGAAGGTATGATCACAGGTGTATCCAGAAATCAGGACTAAGGGCTCACCTTGTCCATGAATTTCATAATAGAAATTTACATCATCAATTTGGATGGTTGCCATTTATTACTCTCCAATTGGAATTGATTTAATAAGAATAGACCGATTTTCATAATCAATGATCTTGTATATACTCACTTTGGGCGGGCTACTGTGTAGGAGAAAATTATGATTACAGCCATAAATCACATTACCCTGGCGGTAACAGATATTGAAAAATCATTCCTTTTTTATAAAGAAGTACTTGGCTTTAAACCTTTAGTCAAATGGGAGGGCAGTGCTTACTTTTTAATTGGAAAAGAAGATGCTGATTCATTTTGGTTTTGTCTTGATTGCTGCTTAGATAGAGAGCATAGCATTTGCAGCACACATTATGCTTTTTCAGTATCTTTGGAAGATTTCGAAATAATGTCTAGCAAAGTAAAAGCCTCTGGGGTCACAATTTATAAAGAAAATGTCTCTGAAGGAAAATCGTTTTATTTTTTAGATCCCGATGGTCACAAACTCGAACTTCATGTTGGGTGTTGGAAAGATAGGATTACACATAAAAAGAAAGACCTAGGAAATTGGAAAAATGTGGAATGGTTTATATAAGGCGTGAGCAGTAGAGCATTTGATGCTCTTTGCTCACTTATCTATTAAGCTGCTTTCTTATCAGATATTAAGCGATCACTTGCTTCATAGCTGGCTGCCGTTGCTGCAAGATTAACTGCTGGCACAACTAAGTGTGTTATAAGAACGCCTGCAAACCCAGCAGGAGGTCCACCTGCAGCAAAGAGTACGCCTTGAATAGCCAAGTTGGTTACTCCAAGTGAGCCTAAAGTGATTAAATAAGATCGATGTGCATCGCTCAATCCACCAGAAACGCTGGTTATTTCAGTAAAATTTAAATCTTTCATTGCATCTGCTCCACAAACATCTCATTCAGGGTTTTAAAATAACGGACCCTGTAAAGTTTGTCAACACACTTTTTATTTTTTTACTGTTTTTTAAGATATTTTTTAGGAGTAAATACACCAAACGGATTGAATGTATGAGACCAGGAAAAAGCCTGGTCTCGTTTTTTAGAGGCCGTAATGTCTCAAGATATCATGTGTTGCATGAAGACTCATACCGGTACAAGCACCGACAGTTAAAGCCGTTGCAAGTGTTAAAGGATGGGCAGAAAACGCAGTAACAACAAAGGCTGCTGTTCCAACTAATGCACCCGCACCGCCTGAATACATCCAATCACTTGGACGAAAGTACGCACCACTGATTTGTTGGATTTCATTTATAGCTAATTCTCTCATTATGTCTCCGATTTGTGTTAACTGAAACTGTGAATATACATTCACATTGAGGTTAGAATTGTAAGGCAACTATCAAATTACAGTCAAGCTTAAAAACTCAGTTAAGATCTGCTGATTTAGGTCCGATTTATTAAGCACAAATCTCATAGTAATTTATGACAGCATACTATATTGCTAATTCATGAATGGTCACACATTAAGGATATTGAAATGAAAAAAATTAAACTTTTTGCCGGATTATGTTTAATGATGGGGGCACTATCTGCCAATGCGAATGAAACATATACTATTGAATATTCATCTTCATCTCCCATCAAGAGTATTCCATTGAAAAATGCGACCTTGGTGCTTGAAATATATAAGTATGAAAATCCTGCTGGGTTTAGGCATGTAAAAACAAATGCGACCAAGAATTTCTCGTTTCATCATGGACAAGATTTTGATGTGATAGGAATCGTTGGTGAGAAAAAATATAATGCAAGATGTTCTGGAATTTCAGCAAAAAATGCAGCAAAGATTAAAATTACCTGTGTTCCAGATTAGCGATAATACACTGGTGTATCATATCTAACCTCCTTTTTATCCTAATCGGAATAATGAATAAAATCAGTGCTTTGAAAACACTGATTTTGTTCTCATTTTTATTCTTTCGAATCAAGTTAAAAAAAGCATATGATATAATAATGGTTCTATTATAAGAGCAAGTTATGTCTACAGATGTCTCTTTTCTCAGCCATCCTATTGAGGCAAAACGACTCCTTTCTGATGCATGGAATTCATTCACACACTTGCAAGTTGGAGATGGCATTGCTGCTTTAACGAGATTAGGTGGTGATGCTATTGGTTTGGTTGCGGTAGGGATTGGCGGCTATTTAATCTATGACATTTTAAAAAATAATAATCTGCCTTGGTACAAAAAAATCCCTGCAGGGATTGCTATTACTGCTGGGGCAGCGTTGGCTATTCCAGCTACCGTTGCTGTGATAGCGGGAGCTTCAACGTTAGTCCCACCATTTATGTTCGTCGCCTCGATAGGGGCAACTGCTCGAAATATAGGCGTTTATCTTTCTGAGCGTTCCGAAAGAAATAAACTACGTCAAGAAATGATTACCACAAAAGGGATAAAAGATTATATAAGCAAAGCAAAACTTTCCCAATTTCAAAAAGAAACTATTTCAGATTATATATTTAAACAGCAAGAAATATATTTAACTTATTATCGGTTGCGGCAAAGCATTATTAATAGTAGTCAAATTGATGTAAAAGAAAAAGCAGAGCTAATAAAAAGCATTAACCAAGAAATTGAAGCATTTAGTAAAGATAGCAACAAGGGGCAAAGCAAAATGCTCATCTTGAAAATTGATCACTTGCCTGAGTCTGTAAAAGATGAGATCAAAATCTATCAAAGCGTCTTAAATTCAAATTTGGTGCTTTATAAAGATGCATGCCTAGCTTTCTCAAAAATTACATTAGAAAATTCCTTCAAAAAGCGAATTCATGATTACAAATTTACACGCGAAAAAGTGTTATCTCAGGATTTACCAGAAGAGATTAAACTGAAGATCCTTCAGACGATTCATGGAACAAAAATAAAAAAAGATGATCTGAAATTATTATACGCGCAAATTGGAAATCACTATCTTAATACGACTGCCCGCAAACAAATAGCAGCTCAAGATGATAATTTTTATCAAGAAATTTTAGCTTCTGGTAAAACCTCATCGCAAGCACAAATCATAAAGAATTATTGTGAGTCACCGCGTGCCATTTTTACATCTCTCCTAGCCTACAAGAACGCACATATTCAAAATCTACGCCGCCTTGATCCAAAAGATAAAAGAGTTAAAATTTTTGATGATTTTATGATTGCTTTTATGAATAGTCCAAAAAGTTTTAGCACATCTGATTGGTCTAATCTTCGAAATGAGATAGAAGATCCATTGGCACCCACGCTAGAGGGACAAGACATTTTTAAACAATTATCGAATTATGAAAAAGTAATGCATGATTATGATGAATTAAAATTACCTGATGACTTGTTAGAGCGTATTTCACAACATCAAAAATCGACACTGGCGCAACAATCAAATTTAGGACGCCAATTTGAGTCGCCGAAAATCAATTTTAATCTTAATAGATATAATTTAGTAAAAAGAGCAGCTGATGCAGCTGCTGCACTTAAAGATCGCGTTTTGGCTAAAGATGATGATGGTCAACCTGCTATTGAAGGTGTGCTGCAAACAATAGATGCATCGCATAAAGATGAGGAAGGGGTTATAAAAGAGAACACACAAAAATTAAGAGATGATTTCATGAGTCGCTATGAGAATACTTTTGATGTTATTGCCAAAAGTGAACGATTACATTTTTTAGAAGCATCCGTTCCAAGAAGATTAGCCAATGTATTTTGGGGAATGGCTATTGCGACAGTAAGCTTAGCAACAACTGTGCTCATTCCTGCTGTTGCTTCACCTGCTGCGCCTGTTGCCGCTGCTGCTATCACGGTATTTGGTGCTGTCTCTGCCGTGTTAACCGGCTTATGCTTAGCTAATAGCCTTGATATCATACGACGTGAACTACTTAGTGATAGAAAAGTAAATCGCACAAAGGAACAAGTTCATAAAGGAATAGCGCCAGATATGGCCAAAGATAAAGAGTTGCAAGCAGATTACAAGAAGGAACATGATGAAAAGCAAGCAAAGCTTGCTAAAGAACAAGAAAAGATCGATGTTAAAGTTGGTAGAGTTGGCCAAATGAAAGATGTCCGATATAGCGCGTTATATGAATCGCCAACACATCATGCTGATAAGGTTAAAAGTAAAGTAACAGAAGATGAGAAATCTGATAAAGACGTAAGAAAATCTACTCCGTCCAATGGCGGGTCACATCATTAAGAATTTAAGTTAATTTGACAAATTTAATTAAGGTATTTAAAGAAGGATCATATTCCTGAAGCAATCGCTGCCCATCTGTCTTAAACCCATTTTGTTCTAGATATGATATCCAATTATCTAATGAATTAAAATAACGCAACTCTTTTTGATTTTCGTCCCATTTTAATCCAAGTCCAGCATTAAAGACAGTATGAGCAAGACTGACAAAAGCATTCATTTGTGGTGTTGTCACATCATGATCTCTAATAATAAAAGCGCCACCTGGTTTTAAGATGCGATGGATAGATTTTTAGCCTACCTCACAATAGGAATTATTTCTGATATAATTACTTAATTGTGGATGATAGGTGTATACATGAATAAAAATTTAGCCGTATTGCTACTTTGCTTCGCCATCTTTCCTTTTCATGGACAAGCCAAAGATCAAATTGAGAATATTGCCCTATATCATCAAAATTCTAAATGGCAAAAATCCACAGCAATTGAATTGTTTGATGAAGTTGCCAATAAAGAAAAGTTTAGGGGGAATGAAACGCTCGTCGATGTTTGTTCTGGCGATGGTAAAATTACAGCAGCAATGGCTAAACACTTCCCCAAGGGAAAAGTAATTGGCGTGGATATCTCCAATAATATGGTGGCATTCTCAAAGAAACATTATGGTGATTCTTCACCAAATTTAAGCTTTCAAATAATGGATGCAACGCAGTTAAATTTCCCTGGCAATGTTGATGTCATCACCTCATTTACTTGTATGCATTCAATCGCAAATCAAAAAGCGGTCCTTGAAGGTATGCATCAAAGTTTAAAGTCCCATGGTAAAGTGCTAATGTTATTTCCGGTGGTGCATGGTTTTGGTAAAGCGCTGGAACAAGTAACATCAAATGACAAATGGCGCCCTTATTTTAAAGCCTATACGCCCAACTGGCATTTTGTAACTGCAGCGCAATATGTAAAATTATTACAAAATACAGGATTTAAGCCGCAACGGGTTCAATTGTTTACTAAAAATGAAACCTATCCTTCTAAAGCCATTTTTATGGATTCTATTAGTCACTGGCTGCCACATACAAAAGTTTTGCCAGATAATTTGAGGGCTGAATTTCTGAACGATCTCATTGCTCAGTATCTTCAGCAAGTTCCTTTGAATGCTAATGGCGAACTTCACTATTATGTTGATAATATTGTAGTTGAAGCGCTGAAAGTTTAGCAAAGGTAAGAATTATGTCTAAAAGTAAAGATACTAAAATAATAAACGATCAACAGCGTGTTTATGTCAGTCAAATTTTTAAAGAGTGTGACTTCTCTGAAGAAACAATCAAACAAAAGGAATTTGATAATTGCCAATTCATTGGTTGTAATTTTAGTGATGCGGCTTTTATTAAATGTAAATTTACAGAATGCTTGTTTAAAAATTGTAACCTGAGTATGGTGAAAGTAAATCAAAGCGCATTTTTTGATACCATTTTTGAGGAATCAAAAGTGATTGGTGTCAATTGGACAATGGCTTCCTGGCCAAATATCAAATTAAGTAGCCCGCTTAAATTTTACAAATGTATCTTAAATGATTCTTCTTTCTTGGGTTTACATTTAAGTGAAATCACGATGATTGAATGTAAAGCACATGATATTGATTTAAGAGAAACTAATTGCGCAAGAGCTAATTTTTCTCATACCGACTTTACCAATAGTTTGTTTAATAAAACCGTCCTCACCGAAGCAGATTTTTCTGAAGCCCTCAATTACAATATCAACGTGTTTTTTAATGATATTAAGAAAGCAAAATTTACATTGCCTGAGGCAACCAATTTATTAAGATGTTTGGATATTGAGCTATTAGATTGAAACAACCTGGCAACCTACTATCACTGGCTTGGCAATATTCCTTTATCCGCAAAAATTTTGCCGTTAAGTTTCTCTGGTATGCAGGAATGGTGAGTCTTTACTTACCTTTTCTTTTGGTTATAGGCATACCCTTTTGGTTATTGAGTAGTTGTACTTTATTAGCCATTGTCATGCACTCTTATCAACAAAAAAATGAATATGATCAAATAAAGGACCATTATCAATTTAAGGAATTAAAGCAAGATAACGAAAAGGCACATGGTATTTATCAATTAATAAAGGTTTTATCGACAGCTGCTAACATTCCTTTGCCAAAGATAATAACTACAGAAGATCAGAATACTTTTGTGGAATCAAGACAAAAATATTTTGATTGGACCCATTGGGGAAAGGGGATTGTTTTGATTTCTCATACTACAGTTCAGAAACCAATTGAAGAGTTGATAGGTCCACTTGCACATGAGATTGCCCATCTTAGAGTAAAAAGCAGCTTGATGATTTCCTTGAATGAGATCATTGGATTAGTTGTTATGTTAACATTACTTTTTAATGTCATTTTACAATGCAGTATTCTGGCCTTGAGTATGGGAATGATGGGATGTCTTTTATTGACGCCCATTCATAAATTATTTTGTAAAAGTTTAATCAGAAATGATGAATATTTTGCGGATGAATATGCTGCCATTCTTTTACAAAATGTTGAGCCTGTCTATAAAGGTCTATTGCCCCTTCAGTACCAAACCCATAGTTTGGCATCATTAAAGCAACTACTCATTCATTCTCCAATGACACTCACTCAGGAAACCTTTAATCCGGGGAAGTTCTACCAATTTTATCTTGACCATCCATTGCCACAAAACAGAATTAGACATCTTTGTGAAGAAGTTCATGAAGAGATACTTAGTAAGAAAACATCCAATCTGGCATCTTTTTGAGTTAGAAGCTTTACAGTAAAGCATTCTTTTTTAGATATCATTCGCCTGTTCGCATCAATCTTCTATCAGTTTGTTAAAATTTATTTTATATTCTTGCAACCTAAAATTTATCTCGTACTAGCAAGGACTGTCTTCTACAAAAAACCATCGAGCCTATTTGTGCCGTTTTTATTACAGATAGTTTGATAACAAAAGAGGATTAATGAATGGAACTTAACTTATTTATCTTAGGATGTGCTTGTATGGCACTCTTATATGGGCTTTTCGCAGGGCGGCAAGTTTGTGCTGCTGCTCCTGGTAATGCAAGGATGATTGAAATCGCTTCTGCGATTCAAGAGGGTGCAAGTGCCTATCTTAATCGTCAATACAGAACGATTGGATTTGTTGGTATATTTGTCGCTGCCTTTTTGACTTGGACTCTTGGACAGTACGCAGGTATTGGATTTGTGATCGGTGCCGTACTTTCAGGGCTTGCTGGTTACATTGGAATGAATGTCTCAGTGCGCGCAAATGTCAAAACGGCTGAAGCTGCTCGTACCGGTCTTGCTGCTGCGCTCAATGTGGCTTTTAAGGGCGGCGCGATTACCGGCATGCTTGTTGTAGGTTTGGGATTATTGGGCGTCACGACTTACTATATGTTTTTGAAAAAAATTGGTCTTGATCAACGCTTGACCATGGAAGCATTGGTAGGGTTAAGCTTTGGTGCTTCTTTGATTTCAATTTTTGCTCGTTTAGGTGGCGGTATCTTTACCAAAGGGGCAGACGTTGGAGCGGACTTGGTCGGAAAGATCGAAGCCGGTATTCCAGAAGATGACCCACGAAATCCCGCTGTGATTGCAGATAACGTTGGTGACAATGTGGGAGATTGCGCAGGTATGGCTGCTGATCTCTTTGAAACCTATGTGGTAACCATTGTTGCAACAATGGTGCTTGGTGGGATCCTTGCAGTAGGTGCACAAGCAGAAACATTAATGATGTATCCTTTGCTAATTGGTGGGGTTTGCATTCTTGGTTCGATAATTGGCACTTTTTTTGTGAAGCTTGGGAATGGCAAAAATATCATGTGGGCTCTCTATAAAGGGCTTATCGTTTGCACAATTCTCTCATCCGGATTAATTGTCGGTGCCACTTATCATCTGTTTGGTTTTACAGAAGAGATTGTGCTAAAAGCAGGATCAACCACCGGTTTAAAGCTTTTGATCTGTGCCATAACGGGTTTGGGTGTGACAGGTTTGATCGTTTGGATCACAGAATATTACACATCAACTCGTTACCGTCCTGTGCGTAGTGTTGCTGCTGCATCTGAAACGGGTCATGCTACAAACATTATTCAAGGCCTTGCCATTTCAATGGAAGCATGCGCTTTGCCTGTATTAGTGATTTGTTTTGGCATTTTAATTTCCTTTATTAATGCAGGACTTCTTGGGGTTGCGATTGCAGCTACTGCAATGTTGGCGCTTGCTGGCATGATTGTGGCCTTAGATGCTTATGGTCCTATTACTGACAATGCAGGTGGTATTGCTGAAATGTCCGCATTGCCAGCTGATGTTCGTGTTGTCACCGATGCGCTTGATGCTGTTGGTAACACCACAAAGGCTGTTACAAAAGGCTATGCGATTGGATCTGCAGGCCTTGCAGCGTTGGTATTGTTTGCCGCTTACACAGAAGATCTGAAATATTATTTCCCAGATCTTAACATTCAGTTCTCATTGAATGATCCGTTTGTGGTAGTGGGTCTCTTTGTGGGTGGGTTACTACCTTATCTCTTTGGTGCCATGGGTATGATGGCTGTTGGCCGCGCAGGTGGCCAGGTTGTTATAGAAGTGCGCCGTCAATTCAGAGATATTAAAGGCATTATGGATGGATCCGGTAAACCTGAATATGGTCGTGCGGTTGATTTATTAACCAAAATTGCCATCAAGGAAATGATAGTTCCTTCCTTGCTACCTGTTTTAGCGCCACCGGTATTGTTCTTTATTATTCGTTGGGCTGCAGGAATTGAAGCTGCTTTCACCGCTGTAGGTGCAATGTTGGTTGGAACTATCGTTACCGGGTTATTCGTGGCTATCTCAATGACATCCGGTGGTGGTGCTTGGGATAATGCTAAGAAATATATTGAAGATGGTCATCATGGCGGCAAGGGATCCAATGCCCATAAAGCAGCTGTGACGGGTGATACGGTTGGCGATCCTTACAAGGATACCGCAGGCCCTGCTGTGAACCCGATGATTAAAATCATCAATATTGTGGCATTATTAATGTTAGCGATGTTGGCCCATAGTTATTAGAAAAAAGCTTATCCGATCCCCTCTCCCTTTTGGGAGAGGGTTAGGGCCTGTGCCGCCGAAGCTTCTTAGCGTAGGAGCATGAGGGTCTTAAGCACAACTTTTGATATGTTGATTCTCATAACGCGCAACACATCCCAAAATTTCCTTTTCAGCAATGGCTAAATCAAGCCATCCTTCAAATTTCACTATTCTATCTTCTTCTAAATCTCTGTAATGCATAAAAAAGTGTGCAATTTGTTGCAATAATAAAGGAGGCAGATCTTCAATCTTGTCGACATGATCATAGCTCCCGGTGAGCTCATGACAGGGTAGGGCAAGTATTTTGTGATCATGCCCATTTTCATCGCTCATTGCTAAGACGCCAATGGGCCTTGAGCGTATAACACATCCTCGATTAACAGGAATAGGAGTGATAACCAGTGTTGGTAATGGTATTCCAGATTGAGTTAAGGATTGCGGTATGTACCCATAGTTACAAGGGTAATGCATACTGGTGGTTAAGAACTGAGTGACAAATAAAGATCCAGATGTTTTATCCATTTCATACTTAATAGGCTCGCTAGATCGCGGAATTTCAATAATAACATTGATTTCATGAGGAATTTTGTTTCCAGCGTTTACGCAATCCTGCGTCATAAGCTATCCCTGTGAGTATAATCAGATTTAGATTCAAATTATAATGATATTTAAGAAAAACATAAAGGTAAACGGTGATAAGCTATATTAGGAATAGTGGTTAACTTATGAGGAAATATCAATATGAAAAGATCAGCATCAGCCATATGGAACGGGGATTTTAAAGATGGCAAAGGCGCCATTTCTACTGAAAGTGGTGCGTTAAAACAAATTCCTTATTCTTTTAAAACGCGTTTTGAAAGCACACCAGGAACAAATCCTGAAGAATTAATAGGAGCAGCTCATGCGGGTTGTTTTTCTATGGCATTGTCTGTTTTTTTGGGAAAAGAAGGTTTTACCGCGGATAAAATAGCAACACAAGCCGCAGTTTCTTTAGAGCAAATAGAAGGAAATTGGACCATAACTGCAGTCCATTTAGACTTAACGGCTCAAATTCCTGGCATTGATCAACAAAAATTTGAAGAAATTGCTGCAAATGCTAAAGCCAATTGCCCTGTTTCTCGACTGCTAAATGCCAAGATAACCTTAAGCGCAAAACTCGAAGCTGTTTAGAGATCTTAAATTTTTCTTCAGCAGCGCAGCTACGCTGCTGAAGAGATTAGGAATTTTTCAAAGCTGACAATAAAATTGCATCGATTCTTTTAATTCAATCTGAAATTTATCTTCATTTAGTGGCATATCGTTATCAAGCTTAAGCCGTTCAAAGGCCTGAGTAGGTGGTACTTCAATCTCGATGAAATGCTTTTTTAAGTTTATTGTTTGCAATAATGCAGCTTCAACAATATTGACTAAATTAGGATTATCGCTTTTTATCATACTTTCAAGAAATAATTGCTTGGGAAGTGATGCGATTTCTTCGGGAAATTGCCAATATTTTAATATTGCTTCACTCAGAGTGACATGATGATCTTTGATAAGGGTTAATAGTAGTTTTTTATTGTCTGCTAATTCATCAAAATCTTGTGCATACGAAAGTATTGGTAAAACACCTATTTGGTGCATTAATCCTGCAAGTGACGCGGTTTCAGAAGGGATGCTCGAAAATCGTTTAGCATTTACATGAGCATGAGCAGCAACGTAAGTACTTGATGACCATGCGTCATGCATTAATTTATCTATATTATCATTTGTTGCTTGAAATATTTGCTCCATCGCTAATCCTACAGCGATATTACAAATATATTTTAATCCTAAGCGATTGATAACACTGGGCAAAGAATCAATGGATACTATACCGCGGTTTGAAGGACTATTGGCAATTTGAATAAATCTTGCAGTTAAAGCAGGATCATGACTGATGACATGCGCCAATTTTTCGGGTGTTACATTCGGGTCCTCTGCGCAGTCACGTATTCTTACTGCCACTTCGGGCTGTGTAGGTAATTTCAGTTCATTATTTTCAATAATGTCAATTAATCGTTGTGAAGTTCGTTGATAATTATCCATAAAGAGCCCTTTGAATTCAAAATGAAATCTTTATCGAATTATATAATATAGCCATATCTATCAATCTTTTGTTGACACTTTGAGTATTTGGGTAGTTACAATTTATATTGAAATTATATATGACGATTATATATCACCTGGTTTTATTGCAATTATCCCAAATAATTCTTGTCCAGTGCGATTTTCGTTGGCACCAAATCGCTTCATATCAATAAAACCATGTTTTTCTATGGTAAAACCATATTTTGTTAATACATGTATGAGTGGCCGCTCATCCATTAAATGTAATTGTTTTGGTAACGCATAGGCTTGTGAAGGTAAAATATCATGGCTTTTAAAATTATATCCAGGCCAAGGATTTCCTTTTTCCCAGCGTTTGTTATAAACAGGTAATACCCTATCTTGGTATTCACTATGTTGAGGTGGCAAAACAGCTATAAAAACTTTACCGCCAGGCACGAGCCATCGTTTTATTTTTGCAATCCCTTCCTCAAATTCATCGGGTTTCATAAAATGTGCAACACGATATAATACAACACCAGTTAAACTATTGGGTTCTAATATCATTGCACGAGGGAAAGAGTGACTATTCAAATATAAGCGTTGACGTTCATCCGCTTGGGCTAATTGTCTTCCATAAATTAAATGTTTTGGTTCAAGATCATTATAGATAACCGTTGCCCCTGAGTTGAGCATCACTTTTGTTAAACGGCCATAGCCGCCGCCGATATCTAACATGGGATGATCTGCTGTTTTACTTGTCTTAGCGATTTCTTGAATAAGCCAACTATTCTTAATGGTAGTGTCATCCATCACATCAAAGCCAAATCGATTAAGGGTGACAAAACTTTTTCCACTTTTACTTAACACAGGAGTTGGTTCTAACGTTTGTTCCATTTCATCCAATATTGGAGATGTAGCAATGATGCCAAAACGATGCTGGTTTTGAGCACATTTAAAAGAGTTAATAGGGCAGTAGGCTTGGGTCGATTTGAAAAGAAATAAAATAAACCATAAGAGAATTGATTTTACGACATTCATTTTCATTGCTTTCATCACTTTTTATTATTGAGCACTATTTTTTCAACAAATACAGTTGGCGTATGAAATATTCTTTGATAGTATATCGAAGTTTACTTACAAACTGAACTTTATATCTGAGGCAAATATGAGAGAGCTAACAAACTTCGAAGCTGCAGCCGTTTCAGGCGCAGAACATCATGATGTCGTCGTTTACGATCCAGTCGCAGCCATCCAAACATTCTTATTTTTGGCTACGGTGACTGATCAACAAGGATTTCAATCACTATCTACCATAACCGGTATGGCTGGTGGCGCTATTGCTGGAGGCTGGAGTGCAGGCGCTTGGGCCTATGCTGGCTATGGTATTGCTGGTGCTATTGGTGCTGGTGCCGTTGGCGCTGTTGGTGGTGCTTTCGCTTTGGGCGCAGTATGCAGATACACTTCTAAAGGCGCTGTATCCATGTATAACACGTTAATGAGTTAAATAAAGCCTCAGGGGCTATACACAAATAGCCCCTTTTTCTTATTTTCCACACATCCGCTTCATATCCTCTAATCTGTTTTGCGCTGCTATAGTTAAACTGGCGAATAGCCAATTACCAGTCTTTAGGTAAAGGATAAAAGATCAGCATGAGCAAACTAATCGATCAATTAAATGAGTTGAAACAACAAACTTATAGTCTTGAAATTACAACCTCAGATGGCCAAAAACACCATTGTGAGAATCATTGGGATGTCCAAGAATTTGATGGAAAGTTATGGATCCTTTATTCAGAAAGTAAAGGAAAGGTTCAATATTTTAATTTATCTCAAGCCACCTCTCTAAATTTCAACAATTTTAATTCTTAAAGAGGAAAGACTATGTCATTTCAAATGCAATTAAATAAATATGATCTTACAACATTTCACAAAAATTGGGGTTGGATCATGGCGTGGGGGGTGGTGCTCTTAGTTTTAGGCATGTTTGCAATCAGTGCATCCGTATTTACAACACTCATTTCAGTAATCTTTTTAGGCGGTATCATCTTTGCTAGTGGCCTCGTGATGATGCTGAATACCTTCCAATATTGGTGGAAAAAATGGCCTGGCTTTTTTGGCCATTTCATGGTTGCTCTTTTCTATATTGCAGCGGGCCTGTTATTAATGTTTGTTCCTATCCCAGCTGCTTTCTCGATAACAGTATTATTAGCCGTTTTCTTTATCATTTTGGGCTTCTTTCGAATTATTTTCTCTGCCATGTATCAGCTTCCTAGTTGGGGTTGGAGCTTTTTGAGTGGTATTGTCACTCTGGCGCTTGGGATATTGATATTGGCTCAGTTACCTTCTTCTGGCTTTTATATTATTGGTTTGTTTGTTGGAATAGACTTACTGATCTGGGGATGGGCTTCCATAATGATGGCTCTGTATGTCAAAAATATAAAATAACCTGATAGGGCATCAGGTGAGCTTATCTATCCAACGTGATAGATTTGACCATTCTGATGTCCTTCCACACTTTTACTATAAGCCACTGCAACGCGTGAAGCGGGTACGGGCTCAAAACCATGGAAATAATCACCAAAATTAGGCAGTGATTCCACAAGGATAGTAGGGCTTATTGCGTTAATGCGAATACCACGAGGCATTTCTATCGCTGCCCCTTTCACAAATCCATCGATAGCAGCATTAACCATTGATGCACTTGAACCATAACGAATTGGATCATGGCTTAATATGCCACTGGTTAAGGTAAATGATCCTGCATCATTGAGATATTGGCGACCAATTAAGACCAGATTAACTTGACCCATTAATTTGTCATTCAGTCCCAGTTGATAATTTTCGGAAGTCATTTGTGCAAAATCACCAAAATGAACATTTCCTGTTGTAGAAATGAGGGCATCGACCTTACCCGCAGTTTGATACATTTTTTCAATGGATTGCTTGTCCGTGATGTCTACTCGAATATCACCATGCTTATGCGCTGCAACGATAATCGTATGGCGATGGGCCAATTCTTTAACGACCGCTTTACCAATGGTGCCGGTGCCACCAACCACAATAATCTTCATCAAATCCTTTCCTTGGATGGGGGAATTTTATTTTTAATAACGTAATTATTGGAAGCTTGTCAACTATTATGTAGGGTGGGCAAAGCCTTAGCGTGCCCACCATCAGAGGAAGGTTTAGAGATAGTACTCAACCAACTTAGCTTCTTGAGCCAAATTGATAAGTTCACTCTTATTGGTACATTTCAATTTCTGTTTAATTCTTGAAATGTAAACAGCAACCGTTGGTATTGCTAAATGGAGTTCTTCGCTCATTTGCGCAATAGAATAGCCTTTCAGAATGAGTCGATAGCATTCACATTCTCTTTCTGAGAGGACATTAAACGGATAGCTTAATTCATGTAAAAAGTTATCAATAGTAGGATTATCCAACAAGTTATAAGTATCCTCTGCAGGCATTTTTTTGATCATGCCCGGTGGAGGAGTTATACGTTGTTCATCAGCAATTGCGATTAAATCATTAGCATGTTGAATAAAATAGTTTGAAAATCGCTTAAGCAAGTTTTGGTTGTTTAAGTAAAAATCGATCGCTTTATTGTTATCTGGCCTTGAAGCAAATGAGAATATTTCTGTTTTGCCATCTTGGTGATGAACGTAGTTAACGCCTTTTCCTATTTGAAACGATTCAGCAACTTCAAGTTGTTCTTTTGGTAAGGTTGAATCCCAAAGATACCAGCCGGATTTAAGATGAAATCCGCACAACGGAAACTGACGTTCAAACCAGGTTTCGTAATAATTGGAGTTTGTATGAAGTGTAAAGCCTGAAGTATCAGGGTAATTAACCCCATAGCAAAAATAGTGAATATCCCCTAATTTTGTTAGAGGGTTCATAATTTTTTTGACTTTATCTTCTGCCAAATAAGAGATATGTTCTTTGTTAAACATGGTGTTAAACGCCAAAGTAAGAAAGTTAACATATGTTATACTTTGTTGACCTAAAAATCAATACTATAGTCTGCCAATTTCATACGTTAAGCAAAATAACGTGTGTATCCACTGCAATCATATATTTTTTTATGACATAGCGTGCATAAATTAGCTACTTTTAGGGGTGATAGCGTAGATAAAATATCGTTCATGTACAATATTTTTTTTTGCGATGATATTGTAGTCATACCCTGAGTGGCTGTGATCTATGGGAGAAATTAATTGAACTCGCGATGAGTAGCTTAAAATGATTCTTCCATTAGGCCTTAGATGAGATACGGCTTTTTGAAATAAGTCTTGTCTCATTTGAAAATCGGGATCATAAACTGAATATTCCAGCTTATCTCTAGGATGAGCATTTTCCCAGGGGATCCCTGCCATAATAAGGTCAAATTTTTCACTTTCATCAATTTTATCGAAACCATTGCTTAAACGACATTCCACCAACTCTTCAACTTTATTATTCAAAACATTAAATTGAGCACATTTAATGGCATCTGGGTTGATATCAAGGGCAATTACTTTGGCCCCTTTCAACGCAGCTGAAATAGCAAGAAATCCTGTTCCCGTACCAAAGTCTAATACTTTAAAATTATCCGTTTGACAATTAAGAGAATTGAATGCGGTTTTTGCCATAAAGGCATTAAGCTGTGATGAAGGATAGACATTTTTATCAACTCTTAGAGAGATCCCTGCTAATTTAATAAAGTAAGGTGTTTTGAGGTGTCTGATACTAGATAGTAATTCATCTGCGGTCTGACTTCTCATACAACATCCTTTCTAAATTAAGCACTGTTCTAGACTGTATAAGAAAATCGAATTAATGAAAATGTGTGGATACACTTCTGGAAGTGGACAGCTAACTAAAGAATGGCAAGCATAAGGCAGTGAAAAAAGAAAAAATGAGGGCTTTTATTTTTATTTCGATTTATTTTGGCATTTTGGTTTGGGGTTTTTGTTTGTACTATCTTTTTATCTCTTAGAATACGAGCGATGTATGTGGGATTCAGAATAATCAGCAAAATTGTTGGAAAACAGGAAAGGTAAAATTTAAATCGAGTAGTAGTTGTTTTTTTAAATGGCAGAAGTTGGTTAAGAATCGAAAGCATCTTCTCTTTGGCCAATTAGAGATTTGTTTTATTTTTCTTACCTTCTGTGTTAGATTTGTGATTGTTTTAACACGGAGGACTTTTTAAAATGATCTCGAGCAAAAAATTACCAGCAAAAGCATTAAAGGCATCAAAAGCAACTGCTAAACCAGCCGCTGCTAAAAAAGTGACTAAGGCTGCTGCTAAACCAAATGCATTAAAAGCAACCAAAGCTTCTGCTAAACCAGCTGTAGCAAAAGCCCCTAAAGTAAAAGTGGCTAAGGCTACCAAGACTCAAAAAACCAAAGTTGCCATTAAAGCGGCCGCTGCTAAAGCAACCAAGAAAAGCTCAACTGCTAAAAAAACAAAAATCGTTGCTAAAGCAGTAGCGCCTGTCGTTGCTAAAAAAACCACTACGAAAAAGCGCAAAGTTACCAATTAATTTGTGCCCGCAGCCATTTACCTAACAATTTAAATGGCTGTTTTGTTTAAACCCACTCCATCTCAATAAAATGATTCCCTTATTCTTTTTTCAAGAAAATGGGAGTGATATGTTATATGTCAATATTACGAGTAGTTCCTGTTTTAGTGCCTAACAAATAAGCATATAATAATATTGCAGGGAACGTTATTTTAATCGGGTGATGCTTCCTCATCTCCATGGCTCTTGTGCTTGTTAAAGGGTGCTTGGGTTGTTCTGGAGGGGTAGGCTTGGCCTATTTGTGAATATGGGGGGCGTGCGTGACTTTATGGGTCATGCAACCCGGACGTCCGAGATAAGTCAATATACACGTATATAGCTGTTTTCAGGTGTCTACTGTATGTTGGCGTCGGAAGCCAATAAGAGCGTATTCGCTTTTATGGTAGCGTGACCTGCACATATCATCTTTTGACTACGCAATAACGCCAGCCGTTTTCTTGATATCCATTATAGTAATATCCGCTTTGAAAATTCTCTTGATTGCAGCAATCAGGATTAACATAAACAGTGTCATTTTTACCTGTGCAACAGGCCGAGGTGTGGGGTAGCATGGTGTTACACCCTGTCAGTGAAGTAATCATAACGATAATAAACGCCAAATTAACCTTCATGAAACGAACTCCTTTAATATAAGTGAAATCCTCAAACTCTCATCGGAAAAAATCAACTTAATCTTAAGCAAGATCAATCTATAATAGTGAGAGTGAACTATAAAAGGTTGATCATGATGATGAACAAAACAATTGCACCAGCACTATTTTTAGCGGTTTTATACTCCTGCACCGTATTTTCTGCCGAACAGCAAGTACCACAGGATACTTATACACTTGATCCTTCACACACCTATGTGCTTTGGCATATTGACCACTTTGGTTTCTCTGAACCCTCAGGAAAATGGTTGGCCCAAGGTAAGTTATCGTTTGATAAAGATAAATTGGTTAATGGTAAAGTAAACGTAACCATCAATGTTGGAGACTTTATTACCGGGATCTCGAAATTAGATGAGCATCTTAAAAGTAAAGATTTTTTTGATGTGGCTAATTTCCCTACCGCAACGTTTGTTAGTGATAAGGTGGATTCTACAGATAGTCGAACGGCACAAGTAGATGGCATTCTCACTGTAAAAGGTATTTCAAAGCCAGTAACCGTAAATGTTGTCATCAACAAAATGGCATTATCTCCCTTGACTCAAAAATATACGATAGGGTTTTCAGGAAATGCCAAGATTAAGCGTTCTGATTTTGGCATTGTCAATTATTTGCCAGGATTAAGTGATGATGTCACTCTTGAAATTCAAGGTGAAGCGGCATTAGATAAATAAGAGCATAAATCATGCAAATACAGAATACGCAAAATCAATTTGGTGTGATTGCCAAACTATTACATTGGCTTATGGCATTATTGCTTATTGGTCTAGTCATTTTGGGTTTGACTATGGTTGAGATGCCGCTTGGCATTAAAAAGCTAAAAATGTATGGTTGGCATAAAGAATGGGGTGTCTTAGTTTTAATGTTGGTGTGTATTCGTTTGATTTGGCGGCTTTTTAATACAACACCACCGCTCCCTAACAATATGCCTTTATGGCAAAAATTTGCGGCAACTAGCATACACTGGGTTTTTTACTTTTTGATGTTTGCCTTGCCAATCACAGGTTGGATGCTATCTTCGGCTTCAGGGTTACCTGTCTCTTTTTTTGGACTTTTTGTTTTGCCTGATTTAGTTGCTCAAAGCGATCAGCTGCGAAGCCTATTAAGCGAAGTTCATAAATGGTTAGCTTATGGTTTAATCGCGGCATTCTTTGCACATTCTGGTGCAGCTTTGCAACATCATTTTATACATAAAGACGATATCTTACGGAGAATGTTACCATGAATTTTTCAATAGCAAAAAAATGGTGCTTATTACTAATATTAATAAGCCCCTTGGCAAATGCAGAAGTATCAACCTGGCAAATTGTTCCTGACAAGAGCAAAATCTCTTTTACGGGAACGCAAAACAATGCGCCGGTTAAAGGCGAGTTCAAAAAGTTCAGCGGTGATATCCATTTTGATCCAAATAAACTCAATGAAAGTCATGTAAATATGGTCGTAGAAATGAATTCAGTAACGGGAGGATTTGCAGAACTTGCATCTATCCTAAAGACAGCTGATTGGTTTGATGCCACTAAATTTCCAGAAGGCACTTTCAATTCAACTGAAATTACAAAAGTGAATGACAAAAATTTTAAAATAAAAGGTGATTTGAGCGTTCGTGATAAAAAAGAACCTGTTACTTTTGATGTTATCTTGGATGAGAATTCACCAAGTGAAATGCGCCTTCATGGAACAACGAATATTAAACGCACAACTTTAGGTGTGGGACAGGGCGATTGGGCGGATACCGGCCAAGTGAGAGATGATGTGAAAGTCGATTTTGTGTTAGATCTCAAGAAATAGATTTTGTAGGAGACCTTATGATAAAATTAGCATGGTTAATATTAGGAAGTCTATGTATGGCGAACAATGTTTTTGCAGCAATTAAAACTGAAAACGTGGACTATACAAATAATGGCACGACCATGGAAGGTTTTGTGGCTTATGATGATGCAGCAAAAAATCCTCAACCGGGTATATTAATCGTGCATGATTGGATGGGTCTTGGAAAATTTACTAAAGAAAAAGCCGAAAAATTAGCGAAAGAGGGTTATGTCGCGTTTGCAGTGGATGTTTATGGGAAAGGAATTCGACCAAAAGATCAAAAGGAAGCTGGAGAATTTGCCAAGAAATATAAAGATGATCGCAACTTGCTCCGCGCACATATGAATGCAGCCTATGACAAATTAAAATCCATGAAGGAAGTAGATCCCAATAAAATAGTGGTGATGGGTTATTGTTTTGGTGGTACTGCTGCACTTGAGTTGGCACGTAGTGGTGTTCCCCTCAAAGGAACAGCTACTTTCCATGGTGGCCTATCTTCACCAACACCAGCGGATGCTAAAAATATTAAAGGTCCGGTTCTCGTGATGCATGGCGCTGATGATCCCAATGTGCCACCTAAAGAAGTACAAGCGTTCAAAGAAGAAATGAAAAATGGCGGTGTCCAATTGACTTTCATTGCCTACCCAGGAGCTGTGCATGCTTTTACCAATCCGGATGCAGGAAACGATAACAGCAAAGGGGCAGCTTATAATAAAGAAGCAGATCAAAGCTCATGGAAAGAATTTGAAAAGTTTCTTAAAAAAGAATTAAATTATAAAAACTAAAATGAGGAGAAAGCAAAAATGGTTAAATGTGCATTATATGTTCATCTTGAAGCAAAGCCAGGTAAAGAATCTGAAGTGGAGAAATTTCTTTTAGGCGGTCTTGCGTTGGTAAATGAAGAGCCAGCAACCACGGCTTGGTTTGCACTTCGCCTTGGCCCATCAACATTTGGTATATTTGATGCTTTTGCGGATGAAGCCGGCAGAAATGCACATCTGTCAGGCAAAGTAGCTAAAGCTTTAATGGAAAAAGCAGGAGATCTTTTGGCAAAACCACCAAAGTTGGAAAAGGTTGATATTTTGGCTGCAAAACTTTGATAACTATTTCTATCTCTTTGCTGGCCTATGTCCTGATTGATGGTTTCTAGGTGCATCAAGACGCTTTACATCGTCTTCTTCCTCTTTATCCTCAAGATCATCATCTTCTAACGCTTTAATTGATTGAACTAGATTTAATTGTCTGAATGCTTCCGATAAAGGATCAGAAGACGTTGTACTAGCGGCATTACTCGAAAAACGCAAAGGAGGTACAAGAAGAGAACTGCTCCTTACTCTGCTATTAGGTGGTGGGGGGGGGGCGTTAGTTATTGACGCATCATCAAGTGGTTTATGGGGAGAGCTGGGTAAAGAGGATGGCCCCTTTGGTGATGGCACTTGCTTTGCAGTAGGAGAATTTGGCGCAGACGATGCTGTAAAAGGATCACGACCATATTTTCTTAAGTTAGCAAATTTATCTCTGAAAAATGGCGTAATTGTGAAATCGCCACCCTGAAACCGTGTTGGTGAAATCCCTTCTCTTGCTTTGGATATAGCAACTAATTTATCTTCATATTCTTTTTGTAGATGTGTAACATGGGTAAACATTAATTGCTTAGAAAAAAGAAATTCATTTTGTAATAATCCCAATAAAACGCCAATCTCTTTTGATTCAATAAACGATTTAGGATTATCGGTTTTAAATAACATTTTGCAAACAGCAATAATGTCGGGTCCAACTTTAGTAAAATCGATCAATGACATGCTTGTCACTATTTTACAGTTAAAAATAAATCCATAAACATTAGAAAATAATGCATTTCTTTCCTGAAGGGCTGTTATGCAAAATATCTTAATATTTTCTGACACTAATAGGTCTAGTTGTTTGTTGGAGCATGGCTTACAGTGATTTTGTACAGTAAGCAAATCTGCATGTGATATATCGAGATCCTCAACCCTATCTTTAACTATCATTTTTAACAAAGTGAGAAGGTTAGTGAGAGTCTCTTGATCTTGCTTTTGTTGAATAATTAAGGGGCTAATGGGTACGTCTTGTGGGACAGGGGGAAAATTAAATGTTTCTAAGGAAGTGATGAATTGCTTAAAATGATTAATGATCTCAGGCATTACTGGCCTCTATATGATGAATCCATTCAACAAGTCAGGAAATATAACACAATGCTTGAGAAAATTACTATAAAACAAACAATTATTTAAGTAACATACTGAGGGGTAGATAAGGGAACTTAGCCTGGTCTTACTGTATCTTCTGCTTCTGCTTCTGATTCATTATTTATTTTTGCTGTCATGTTCATGGCCAATTGTCTTTCAGAAGTTTGTAATGCTAACTCTAATTTATCCTTAAAATAAGTTGTAATAGCATTTTCGGGCTTTTTGGAGAGAACAGCATCGGCAACATCAGCAACACCAGGATTTTTATCTTGAGACGCAGATTCAACCATAGATTTAGTCTCAGACTTGGCATGAACAAGCGCTTTTACCGCTTCCCCAAATTCTGTAAAGACATCGGTTGTCATAGCGTATCTACACCTAATTTATGCTCATCTCATCTATTATTTTTACATCCAAAATAGCTAAATAGCAAAAATGAATAAGCGTAGGGTCACCCTTATTCAGGGAAAGGTTTGAAAGTAGCTCCTGCAATGAGGGTTCATTGCAGGAGTTTCACATTATTTTTTAACGGCTTTTACTTTAACCTTTAATTTAGAGTTAACATCTTTAACGCCATCAATTGATTTTGTTAATTTAACCACATTATCAATTTCATCTTGACTTGGCACATTACCTGATAAGGTTACAACACCTTTTTTGGTTTTAACGCTGATTCCCATTGCTGAAATTTTCTCTTTACCAAATAATTTTTCTTCGATAAATTTCGATTTCACTTTGGTTGTAATTTCTGAATCAGAAAGATATTGTTTGGTTTCTTTTACGTCCTTTGAGACAGTGCCTTCGCTCTTATTTGCATCTTGAGTGGAAGAAGATGATGAGCTTATAACAGTAGCAACTTTTAAGGGGTGATTATCCCCACTCAAAGCAAATGCATTGCCAGCGAGAAGAGCTGAAACTAAACACAGGCCGACTTTTATTTTCATGATACTTACCCTTACTTTGATATGGTGGAAAAAGTCTGTTCAATAATAAATACTCGACCATAAATTAAAATGATTGAGCGCTAAAATAATTAACGCTCAAACATCTAGTTGAATTGACAGTGTTAACCGTTCGCGATGAGAGTTAGCGGGAACTAATAGTCATATCTACTGCGATAATTACCATAAAGGCTTTGATCATAAATAAGGCCACCCAGTAAACCAACACCAGCGCCGATAAGTGCACCTGCGCCTGCACCATGACTGCTAACTGCTGCGCCAATAAGCGCACCTGCGCCGGCACCAAGAATGGTTCCTCCTAGCGCATTTTGTTCGGTGTGGTTCATGCCATCACAACCAACAAGGAATACGAGTGCCACGACAGGGATCAATTTGGTAGAAGTTTTCATTAGGTTACTCCAGCTTACTGAAAATATATCACTATCATGAATTCATAAAATGATGTACCGAACATCACCATAGCCTTTGTTTGAAGAATTTAAAAGTTTTTTTTTGACCTATCAATAGTCATGCGCTTTGATTTTAATGCTATGTTATATGAGCAAGAGCGCAAGGAGATTTTTATGATTGATTTATATCTATGGGCAACACCCAATGGCCATAAAATTACGATTTTTCTTGAAGAGTCTGGGTTGGATTATAAAATCATTCCTGTGAATATTGGACAAGGTGAACAATTTGCACTTTCCTTTTTAGCGATATCTCCTAACAATAAAATGCCTGCTATTGTCGATCATCAACCAAGTGATGGTGGTTCACCGCTATCTGTTTTTGAGTCTGGTGCCATTTTGGTATATCTAGCAGACAAAACAAAAAAATTTATTGCCCAAGATTTGCGCGGACGCACTAAAACTTTGGAATGGTTATTTTGGCAAGTAGGGGGGTTAGGTCCTATGAGCGGTCAAAATAGTCACTTTTCACGTAATGCAGAGAAGATCCCCTATGCTATTGCGCGTTATGTGAAAGAAACTAATCGGCTATATGGCGTACTTAATAAACAATTACACGATCATCAGTTTATTGCAGGTGAATATTCCATAGCGGATATGGCGACTTATCCTTGGATTGTGCCTTACGAGGGGCTAGGTCAAAATTTAGATGATTTTCCGCATTTGAAAAGATGGTTCTTAGAAGTAAAAGCGCGTTCAGCCGTGCAACGCGCCTATGCAAAAGCGGAAAACTTGAAATAATGTGCCTTCTGTTTGCCATTTATTTATTCATATAACATAAACCTGCAGTCTTTTTTATATATACCCGCTATTGACCATTAACAATTTCAAACGCTTGCAGTACTATGTAAGTCTTCGACTTTTTCTATGACTCGATCCTATTTCGGTTAAAAAAACCGTGTAATTAATTTAGAGAGGCTTTTTCCATGCCACGTTGGATGAACAAAAAAACCGTCACCATCGCAATTATTGTCGGTGTATCCTTTTTTACTTATCGGCATTTTTCAGGGCATGGTCCTTCCAATATGGCAGGGCATGGCGGCGCTATGCCTGTGAGTGTTGCCCAAGTATTAGAGCGTGATACCCAACAGTGGAATGCCTTTTCTGGTCGCTTAGTTGCCACAGAACAAGTCGACATTCGTCCTCGGGTTTCAGGACAAATTGAAGCAATACATTTCAAAGGTGGCGCTATTGTTAAGAAAGGGGATCTTTTATTTACGATTGATTCCAGACCTTATGCAGCTGAATATGCCAGAGCCCAAGGTGTATTGGCATCAGCTGAGGCACAATCGGTATTAACCAGCAACGAACATAAGCGTGCGCAAACCTTGATTAAGGACAATGTCATTTCTCAGAGTGAATATGATACCCGTAAAAATGGTCTCCATGTTAATCAAGCGCTGTTACGAAGTGCCACTGCAGCATTGGAAGCAGCCAAAATCAATTTGGATTACACTAAAATTACTTCTCCGATCACTGGAAGGATAAGTAGACCAGAAATTACGATTGGTAATCTAGTGGAAGCAGGAAATCCTGTGTTGGCGACTGTCGTTTCAAATTCACCTATTTATGCCGATTTTGAGATGGATGAGCAAACCTTTTTGCAATATGCACATGCCAATAAAGGATTTCATAAAAATGGCAGAGAGATCCCCGTTGTCTTATCGCTGGCTATGCAAACCGATACGTCTTATCACGGACATATTGAGTCTTTTGATAACCACTTAAACACTAATTCCGGCACCATTCGTGTTCGCGCGGTATTTGATAATTCAGATGGCACTTTAGTGCCAGGATTATTTGCAAGAATTAAACTCGGCGATGCTGGGAAATCACGTTCGCTACTCATCACTGATCGCGCCGTTGGAACCGATCAAAACAAGAAATTCGTTTTGGTAGTCGGGCAAGACAACAAAGTGAACTATCGGGAAGTGAAGTTAGGTGGACTGGTTGATGGTATGAGAGTCGTGCTCGATGGCCTTAAGCCCGGTGAGAAGATTGTTGTTAATGGTACGCAAAGAGCAAGACCAGGTAGTGAAGTCATTCCAGAATTAGTTCCGATGGAACAAAAAATGGCTGGAGTGAAAGAAGGTAAGGAACAGGCATGAACATCTCGCGATTTTTCATAGATAGGCCCATTTTTGCTGGGGTCCTTTCGTTACTTATTTTTATTGCAGGGTTTATCTCCATTTGGGATTTGCCAATTTCTGAATATCCAGAAGTGGTACCACCCTCAGTGGTTGTGCGTGCCCAATACCCAGGCGCTAATCCTAAAACCATTGCCGAAACTGTCGCCGCACCCTTAGAAGAGCAAATCAATGGTGTTGAAGACATGCTTTATATGTCATCTCAGGGCACATCTGATGGCCAAATGACTCTCAATATCACTTTCAAAATTGGGACCGATCCCGATAAAGCGCAGCAGTTAGTCCAAAATCGAGTGAATCAAGCGTTGCCTCGTCTACCGGACACGGTACGCCAGTTTGGTGTCACGACGATGAAGAGTTCGTCTGATCTAACGATGGTTGTGCACATTCTATCGCCAAATGGTCGCTACGATATGCTCTATTTGGGTAATTATGCGACGCTCAATATCAAAGATCGTTTACGACGTTTACCTGGCGTAGGACATGTCGAAGTCTTTGGTGGCAGTGATTACGCGATGCGTCTGTGGCTAGATCCCGATAAAATTGCAGCCCGTGGTTTACTGGCCAGTGATGTTGTGCATGCCATTCGTGAGCAAAATGTGCAGGTAGCTGCTGGCGTTATTGGTGCCTCACCGTCGCAACCAGGACTTGATCTGCAATTAAATATCAACACCAAAGGCAGACTTCATACAGAAGAAGAATTTGGCGATATCATTATTAAATCTAGTCCGGATGGCGCTATCACCAGATTAAAAGATGTAGCACGAATAGAACTAGGCGGGTCACATTATCTGCTACGCTCTATGCTTGATAATAAAACAGCTGTTGCACTGGGGATTTTTCAAGCTTCTGGTTCTAACACGATAGAAGTGTCAAACAATGTGCGAAGAGCGATGAAAGAGCTCAAGCGGGATTTCCCTGAAGATGTCGATTACACCATTGTCTACGATCCAACGACCTTTGTGAGAGATTCTATTAAGGCGGTTGTGGTAACGTTGCTGGAAGCCATCGCTCTGGTTGTGTTAGTGGTTATTCTGTTTTTGCAGACTTGGCGCGCTTCTATTATTCCCTTACTCGCTGTTCCCGTATCGATTGTGGGAACATTCGCATTAATGCTACCCCTTGGATTTTCGATTAATGCATTAACGCTTTTTGGACTTGTACTTGCCATTGGTATTGTTGTAGACGATGCCATTGTGGTGGTTGAAAATGTTGAGCGTAATATAGAAGCAGGGCTCACACCTAAACAAGCTTCCTACCAGGCAATGAAAGAAGTCAGTGGTCCCATTATTGCTATTGGTTTAACACTGATTGCCGTGTTTGTTCCAATTGCTTTTGTCAGCGGGTTAAGCGGTCAATTCTACCGCCAGTTTGCATTGACGATAGCGATATCGACCGTTATATCTGCGTTTAATTCATTAACCTTGAGTCCCGCAATGGCTGCTTTATTGTTGAAAAGTCATGATGCGCCAAAAGACAGGCTAACGAGGTGGATGGACGCTAAGTTAGGATGGTTATTTAATGGTTTCAATCGCTTCTTCAAACGTGGTTCAGAGCGTTATCATCAGCGCGTTACCAAAGTATTGAATCGTAAAGCATTAATGATGGGGATCTATCTTGTTTTAATTGGATTCACCGCATTTGTGTTCAACCAGGTGCCAACAGGCTATATTCCTCAACAGGATAAGCAATATTTAATAGGTTTTGCTCAGCTTCCTGATGGAGCCTCATTAGACCGCACTGAAGATGTTATACGGCGGATGTCGGACATTGCCCTGAAAATGCCTGGTGTTGAAAATACAGTTGAATTTGCTGGTCTTTCAATTAATGGTTTTACCGTTAGCTCTAATGCAGGAATAGTCTTTGTGACGCTCAAACCTTTTAATGAGCGAAAAACCAAAGCACTCTCTGCAGCAGCCATATCGCAACAATTGAATATGCAATTTGGTGCGATTCAAGATGCCTTCATGATGGTTGTACCGCCTCCGCCAATATTAGGATTAGGGACAACAGGTGGTTTTAAATTACAAATCGAAGATAAAGGCGAACTTGGCGATGAAGCCCTTTTCCAATTTATCCAAGGGATCCAAGGTAAAGCCTGGCAAACACCAGGACTTGCTGGGGTATTTAGTGGTTATCAAATCAATGTGCCACAACTCCAAGTCGAAATTGATAGAACCAAGGCTAAACAACTTGGGATCCCCATCACAACGATATTCGATACTATGCAAATTTATTTAGGATCGCTTTATGTAAATGACTTTAATAAATTTGGTCGCACTTATCAGGTGATTGCCCAAGCAGATGCCCCTTTTCGAGCACATGCGCATGATATCGCGAAACTGAAAGTAAGGAATGCGCAAGGTGAAATGATTCCTCTTGGTAGCGTTATCCAAGTGACACAAAGTTACGGACCAGAACGCGCGATGCGTTATAATGGTTATCGAACAGCTGAAATCAATGCTGGCCCCGCTCCTGGGTATTCTTCTGGGCAAGCACAAGCCATTCTTGAAAATATGGTGTTAGAGATGTTGCCAAAAGGGATGTCCTATGAGTGGACTGAACTCACCTACCAGCAAATATTGGCAGGCGATACGGCAAAATATGTCTTTATACTTTGTGTATTACTCGTCTTTTTAGTGTTAGCGGCACAATATGAGAGTTTAACTTTGCCACTGGCAGTGATCCTCATTGTTCCGATGTGCTTATTATGTGCTATCACTGCGGTGTGGTTATCAGGGGGCGACAATAATATCTTCACGCAAATTGCATTAATTGTATTAGTTGGTCTTGCTTGTAAAAATGCCATTTTGATCGTGGAATTTGCACGTGAATTAGAGCTTGAAGGGCGAACGCCAATTCAAGCTGCTTTAGAGTCCGCCAGACTTCGCTTGCGTCCTATTTTGATGACCTCTTTCGCCTTTATAATGGGGGTGGTGCCACTCGTCACTTCCACCGGGGCTGGTTCTGAAATGCGTCATGCCATGGGGATAGCAGTATTCTTTGGGATGTTAGGTGTGACCTTCTTTGGATTGTTCCTCACCCCCGTGTTTTATGTACTGTTGCGTAACTTTGTTGGCAATCGCTTGACGTCAGCTGCGCCGGTGGTCCATATGCACGAAGATCCTGCTAAGAGCTAGATTCTTATTTTTGGTGGGCACACTGCGTTTTGCCCACCATACATCAAATTTGAATTCATTGAATAAACAAGTACGTCATGGTCATGAAAAGTGGTTTTTTCCTCTAAGGTTAATCCCACTTTTTCTGCCACTTTGATAGAGGCAATATTCGCCGGATCAATCAGTGAGATTAATCTTGTAAATTTGAGTTCATTAAATCCAAAATCTCGACAAGCAGTAGCGCTTTCGGTTGCATATCCTTGCCCCCAAGCATCAACAACTAATCGATAACCTAATTCAATTTCTTGTTTGCCATTCACGATGGGTAAATAAAATCCACAATATCCTATAAAATGATTGGTATCTTTGAGTATCACGGCATATAGGGAATAACCTTGCTGGCGATACCCATTAATGCATCCTTCCAGAAAAGCTTCAGATTTTGCTCTGGAAAGTGGACCATGAACTGAAAATTGCATTACCTCTTCTGAGGATAACAAAGCGGCTAAAACGTCAAGATCTTCGGTTGAAAATTCTCGAATAATTAATCGTTGTGTTTCTATCAAAACAAGGCTCACGATTTGCTTATTATGAATTCATGTAGAGGTCAAAGAATTTAATCGCAATTTTTGAAGCATGCTTTTTATCGGCATTCGTTAAGATAATGATCCCAACATCATCAGGTAAAAAGCCCATAAAGTTACGAAAACCTTTGAGATGCCCTTGATGATAAATGACTTTGTGTTGTGCATAATTCATGGAATGCCAGCCTAAGCCATAGTAAGTGTCTTTTATTCGACCTTTTCGTGCTTCAGAGACAATGACAGCTTTTGTATTTTTGACATAAGGTTTGGTCAGGTGGGTCAGGGTTTGTTTTGATACAATGTTGGATGGTTTGCCTAAATAAAGTTGCATAAAAGGAATAAGATCTTGTACTGAGGCATTAACGCCACCGGCGGCTAGAAAAGCATAATAGGCTTTTGAGTAAGCTTGAGCGGGCATATACTTACCTTTGCCATTAGGAATATGAGGATAGGCACGGTCTGTCGAATCAAGTAAGGGTTGATATCCTACACAAACATTTTTCATACCAAGGGGGGTGAACATCTGTTCTTTAAGGGTTTGTGGCAATGGTTTGCCAGAAGCACTTGAAATAACATCCTCAACAACACCATACATCGCATTATGATAGGCAAATTGTTTACCAGGACTTGCGACTTGTCGTGCTTTATCAAGTCTTGCCACAATATTTTCACGCGGTGCTTGGGCTTCGATCAAATCGTTAAAACCACCAATGGGAACGCCGGTGCTATGGCTCATTAAATGACAAATTTTTAATGGTTGACGATTTTTCTTCGCTTGAAAGTAGGGGATATGATCGTTTACAGGGTCATCAAATGTGAGTTTGCCTTGATCATGTAATATAGCGAGCATTGTTGCATTAATAGGCTTTGAAAGAGAGGCAATTTGAAAAAGAGTGGTCGGGTTTATTTTATCTGGTTTTCCAACACGTTTTACCCCAAATGTTTTAAGGTAATAAACTTTATCTTTTGAAACAATAGCCACGGCAACACCTGGTATGCCATTGGCTTTCATGATGTCATTGATACTCTTTTCTAAACGCGGCAGTGCCCTTTCAATAGCTGCATCTCTTGCGGCAGGCGACGACGTATTTGCCATCAAGGGTGAGAAAAAGATGAATAGCAATGAAATTCTGATAATAATATTGGTTAGATTAACCACTTACAATCCTCACAGACTTATTAACATCGATCCCTCTGATTTTAATGATAATAATGGAGGATAACTTTGTTTACAATTTTTCTTTTGAATTGTTTTTTAACAGATCACGGATTTCTGTTAATAAGACGACTTCAGGTGTTGGAGGAGGGGGGCTTGCCGCTTCTTTTTTCTGAAATGACATCATTAACTTAACAACAAGAAATATCGCAAAGGCGATAATCGTGAAATCAATAATGGATTGTAAAAACAATCCCCATTTAACAACAGCATGTCCTACGGTAACTGTTTTTCCAGAGACATCTATGCCCCCCAATAGCATCCCAATCAATGGCATAATAATGCCATCGACCAGTGAGGCAATGATCTTTCCAAATGCTGCCCCAATAACAACAGCAACAGCCAAATCAACGACATTGCCACGCATTGCAAATGCTTTAAACTCACTTAGAATTTTCACTTTTCCATCCTCCAGCAATAGCGCATTTCATTATATTATTTGACAACAAGAAAAGGAGAATGGTTCAAGCAGCCTTATGTGAAGATACAAGGGTAAATGACTTAGGAGTTAGGAATGATCAAACTTATAGCTATACCTATCATCATGCAGCCCATGATGGTATCTAGTACTTGCCAAGCGCGAGGATTTTTAAACAGTGGACTAAGTTTGCTAGCGCCATAGGTGAGACTAAAAAACCAAGCAAATGAAGCGCTGACTGCGCCAATCATAAAAGGTAAATGTTCATCGATAGGGCCTTCTGCTCCAATGGTTCCAAGTAAAAGAAAGGTATCGATATAGGTATGGGGATTGAGAAAGGTAAAACCCAGTAACGCTATAAAAGTTGCAAGCTTAGTATTTTTTCGAGCACTTTCTAAATCCGCCACCATTGCATGAGGGTGAAATACACTCCAAAAAGACCGCAGTCCATAGCAAACTAAAAATAAGGCACCACCCCAGCGCATCACATTTGTTAAAACAGGAAGATCTGTTAATAATTCACCAATCCCAGTTACACCAAGTACTATTAAAAAAGCATCAGAGGTAGAACAGGTGATAGCACATAAGAATAGGTGTTCTTTTTTCAATCCTTGTCGAAGGAGAAAGGCATTTTGAGCACCTATAGCCATAATCAAGCTTACGCCAACAATAAAACCTTCTAATAAGGGGGTAAAATTTATGCTCATGGTGTTTCAAATGCTCAGAATGAAAAACTTCAATATTATAGCAAATTACGATGTACCAAGGAAATATGAAAGCAATGTGCGTCACTAACAATTTAATATTGATAGATATACACCCTTTGTTTATAAGAGTTGAACTTTTTCTCCCAGGCATTTGCCTAAAAGGTTATAAGATAAACTAAAAGGGGCATGCCATGATGTTATTTGGTGATAGATCATTACTGTATTACGCTGTAGTCCTTGCTATTTTGGCTGTTATTATAGGATTTTTAGGGTTTGGTGGGGTTGCCGGGGCATTATCTCAAATTGCACAAATACTTTTCTTTGTTTTTATATTGCTGTTTGTGCTATCACTGATAGCCCATATAGTTTATAGCGGAAGAAAAGGATAGTTGGATTTTAGGACACACACACCTTGCCGATTGACAAGGTGTGTGTGTGCAAGATCAATCTGTTTTTGATTTAATAATGGCGCCAGTTTTAGCATCGACTTTTAGATCGAGTTTTTTGCCATTTGCATCAAGTACATTAACTTCGTATTTGTCGCCAAACATATCTGTATCTATTTTATAGATAATATAACCATTACCAGCACCTTCAACTTTTTTAGCTATTTCTAAAGCGGTTAATCCTTCAACAGCATTTTCAGGTTTCGTCATTTCACCTGTGTTTGCATTAATTTTGATATTTAAATTTTTTCCTTCAGCATTAGCTACTTTTGCGTTATAGAGACCATCATTCTTGTCAAATTCTATTTTCTTTACAATTGAATAGCCTTTGGCTTTTAAATCTTCCAAGACCTTGGTCATATTACCACCTGTTTGCTCAGCGGCAAAAAGTAATGATGATGCCATAGCTAAAGCTGAGCCGATGAAAATCGATGTAAGAATGTGCTTTTTCATGTTAAGTCTCCTAAAGTAAAATTAAAATTTAAAACTAAACTCTTTTTCTGAAAACAAACCACCAATTCGTCAGGAATATAATGGCAGCGATAAGCGCCAATGGTACGACACCCGAAATAATACTAAGACGTAGCAGGGGATTAAAAATTAAAAGGATTAAAATAAAGGCAATTCCCCAGAATATAAAGTATTTAGGTTTGCGAGTGAAAAGCAGATAAATAATGATGGCTGCTGTGATTGAAACAACAATTTCTAATATAAGTGGAAAAAAGACTGGCATTTCATAGGGAATCATTGAGACTAGGAGCAGAACCGCAGGTAGTATCCAAATTAAGATATCATTTATATATCTATTCATAGTTCGTCCTTAATATTGTTTATTTCAGCCTTAAGTGTGGGAGTCCGCTGATAATACCAAATGCTGATAAAAGCCAAAGGATTACAGCAATAATGACAACAACATTGAGGATAGTTTTAATAGAGCCTGCCATGGGAATATAGGTGTTAATAAGCCAAAGCAAAAAGCCAACAACAATAAGTACAATAACGATGGTAATAAGTGACATATCATGTTCCTTTTGATCTGTCCTTTGAAATAAGATTGCTGATTATATATTCAGCTGGGACCGTCTGATCCTTATTTAATCAAACCCAGTATAAAAGAGATCTGGCAATCTAGCCAATGACTTCATGCTTTAATATTTGGCTCAGAAATTTGCGAGTACGCTCTTCTTTAGGATGCGAGAAAAAATTATCAGGCGTATTCATTTCAATAATTTCACCCACATCCATAAAAAGAATTCTATCGGCAACTATCCTGGCAAAAGACATCTCATGTGTAACACAGATCATCGTCATACCTCCGCTTGCCAATGCTATCATCACATCTAAGACTTCTTTAATCATTTCAGGGTCTAGTGCGCTAGTAGGCTCATCAAACAGCATAAGAGAGGGTTGCATACATAAGCTTCTTGCAATAGCAACTCTTTGTTGTTGTCCTCCTGAGAGGTTAGCCGGATATTTATCAGCTTGTTCTGGAATTTTTACAGCAGTTAGATAATGCATTGCAAGCTCGATGGCTTGTGCTTTTGGTATTTTTTTGACCCACATTGGCGCAAGGATGAGATTTTCCAAAATAGTGAGATGAGGAAATAAATTGAATTGTTGGAACACCATACCAACAGATTGTCGAATAATCGATAAGGTTTTCACGTTGTCAGTTAAAGTTAATCCTTTGACCTTAATGATTCCTTCTTGATGCTTTTCTAAACCATTAATACAGCGGATCAACGAGGATTTTCCAGAACCTGAAGGGCCACATATGACAATTTTTTCGCCCTGTTTTACCGTGAGATTGATATTTTTTAAAGCGCGAAATTTCCCATACCACTTTGACAAGTCAATAATTTCAACCATCATTTCTGTTTTATCTTCAGTCTTCATTGAAATGACCCTGTGCTTAATTTTTTTTCTAAATAGCGACTATAAAATGACATACTAAAACAAAATATCCAATAGACTAATCCACAGAAAATATAGGCTTCTAAAGCGGTACCAAGCCAAAGGGGGGAGGTCGTTGCCAATTGAACAATACCAAGAAAATCATATATTCCGATAATTAATACAAGTGTTGTATCTTTAAATAAAGCGATAAAATTATTAACAATACCCGGTATAACCGCTCTTAAGGCTTGTGGCAGGACAATTAACCCAGCTGTTTGCCAAAAACTCATGTCAAGCGAAGTGGCTGCTTCATATTGTCCGCGAGGTAAACTATTTAAGCCTCCTCGAATCACTTCTGCCAAATAAGCGGCTTGGAAAAGAGTGATTCCAATAAAAGCGCGAAATAATTTATCTACCACAACTTCTTGAGGTAATAGTAAAGGAAGCATGACTGATGCCATAAATAATATCGAAATAAGCGGCACTCCTCTTACTATTTCGATAAAACCTACGCATAGGCTCTTAATAATAATAAGAGAAGAATTTCTACCAAGGGCTAAAAGAATGGCTAGGGGAAACGCACACATAATACTGCCAAAGGCAAGAAAGATGGTGAGGAATAAACCACCCCAAAGATTGGTAGATATTTTGGGTAAAAATAATCCGCCGTGTAATAGAAATAAGATTATAAAACTGATCATGGTAAGAAATAGTAGACGTTTTAAAATACGAGTTTTCATAAAACTTAATTGAACAAAGCCTAATGCTAATAAAACAAGGGATAGATTGATGCGCCATCTTTGTGAATCAGGATAAAATCCATAAATAAATTGCTCCCATCGCGCATTGATCATTGCCCAGCAGGCGCCATTTGCTGAACA
The DNA here is from genome assembly GCA_963829835.1 of uncultured Pseudomonadota bacterium. Lineage (GTDB taxonomy): Bacteria > Pseudomonadota > Gammaproteobacteria > Berkiellales > Berkiellaceae > Berkiella. The sequence goes on along the minus strand of CAWHKC010000004.1, from coordinate 728,480 downwards.
ATCTTGTCTTGAATATCCATGCCATGTGGCATTAATAAAGGCCCAATCAATAAAAGGTGGTAATAAGTAGCATAAGATGCCAATTAGTATGAGACTAAAAACGAATGTGCTTTTCATAAATCAACATAAGTCCCGAAAGAGAAAGACTGATAAATAAATAAACAGCCATTGTCATGGCTATGATTTCAACTGCTTGCCCAGTTTGATTTAACGCAGTCCCTGCAAAGATTGAAACCAAGTCTGGATAAGCAATAGCAGTTGCTAGAGAAGAATTTTTAATCAAGTTAAGATATTGATTTGTTAAAGGAGGCAGTATGACTTTTAAACTTTGTGGAATAATAATTAATCGCAAAGATTGAAAATAAGACATGCCAAGGGCAAGAGAAGCCTCCATTTGTTCCTTGGGTACAGACTGAATACCCATTCTGACTATTTCGCCAATATAAACAGCCGTGTAAATACTTAAAGCAAGCAGTAAAGCAATAAACTCTGGTAACAGATTAAGGCCATTTTCAAAATTGAAGCGACCCAGAGTGGGAAATTCGAAAGTGAGTGAGGATGAAAATAAAAAAAATTCAATAATAGCTATGCCCATTAGACCAAGCGCGACAAAATACCGCAACGTTTGCTTTTTACCAAAAGTAAGACAATAGCGTTTTTCAAAGTTGAAAAAAAAGAGTGAACAGATAAATAACAAGCTTGCTATCAGAAAATGAATAATCGAAAGAGAGGATGTTATTGGCATCGGGGTATAGATCCCACGATTGTTAATAAAGATAGTATTGAACAATGAGATGCTATTTTCAGGATAAGGGGCGGATCGAAGCACCACGAAATACCATAGAAATAATTGAAGCAGTAAAGGAATATTGCGAACAGTTTCAACGATTATCGTAGCCAAGGTGCGTACAAGTTTCACACAAGACAGTCTGGATATGCCTAAAATAATCCCTAACAATGTTGCAAAAAAAATACCTATTCCAGATACCAATAGCGTATTAAGTAGACCGACGAAAAATACGCGTCCATAAGTACTTTGCTCATTGTAATCAATTAAATGAAAAATAATGTTAAAGCCAGCAGTATCTTTGAGGAATTTGAATCCAATTTCAATGCCACGATTATCTATATTGTTTTGTAAAACATGCCACAGCGATAAACAGCACCAAACAAACAGGGCAAGTACGATTGTTTGTAAAATAAAGGATCTTAATTTTCGATCATACCAAAGCGAAACCTTATCTAAAGGGAGGCGCATAAAGGATGCCCCCTTGGTTCCATAAAGCATTAAGACCACGTTCTAATTTCAATGGACTTGATTGGCCAAGATTCCGATCAAATATGTCGCCGTAATTTCCAACCTGAAGTATAATGTTGTAAGCCCAATCATTTTTGAGACCAATTTTTTCGCCCAGATTATCCTTTTTGCCTAATAAGCGTTGAATATTTGAATCATCATCATTGAGTCGACTTTGCACATTGTGTTGAGTCACTTGTAATTCTTCGGCATTAATGAGTGCAAATAATATCCAACGAATCATGTCTGTCCAAGCGACATCACCTTGTCTTACCATAGGACCCAAAGGTTCTTTTGAAATTTTCTCAGGAAAAATGTAATGTTCATCAGGAGAGCTGAGTTTTATTTTCTGTGCTGCAAGTCCCGAGATGTCAGTAGAGTAAACATCACATCTTCCTGTTTCATATGCTGCTAATGTTTCATCACTTTTTTCGAAGGTGATTATTTGATATTTTAAATGATGGGCTTTAAAGTAGTCCGCGATGTTTAATTCAGTTGTTGTACCGGTATTAGAACAAATCACTACACCATCAAGATCTTTGATACTTTTAATTTTAGGGGATTTGTGAACCATGAGGCCTTGGCCATCAAAATATATAACGCCCACAAAATTTAGTCCGAGTGTTGTATCACGTAAAAAGGTCCAAGAGGTATTACGTGATAGGAGATCAATGTCTCCTGATTGTAAAGCGGTGAATCTATCTTTGGCAGAGAGGGGTACGAAGGAGACTTTGTTTGCATCTCCTAAAGTGGCAGCAGCGACGGCCCTGCAAAAATCCACATCAAGTCCTTGCCAATGTCCTTTATTATCAACTGTTGAAAAGCCTGTGAGTCCTTGGCTTACCCCACAAATGAGATAACCTCTTTTTAAAACTTGCGCGAGGGTTTCACCAGGTGAGTTTTTAGGTTGAGCCATAACTTGAAAACTGCAAGCTAACCATCCAATGATTAATACAAGCCATTTTATTTTAAGCTTCAAACTAAAATCCCTTTAGATTATGAAGATGCTTTGCTCATTATAAAAGAATTGCTAGATCTTAAGTAGGGTGGACAAAGCTTTGCGTGTCCACCAATTTGAAGCTTAGATGGTGGGCACGCAAAGCTTTGCCCACCCTACGAAGAACTCACACATTTCTCGTACTCATCCTTACAAGTGCAGGATCACCTTGAGGAGAAGCTACATCAGCTGTCTTTGGTCGTTCTCTTACAATATACGATTTATCAACAGCAACCACTGCATCATTAGAAGCGCCTTGTGTTAAATTTTTCAATGTTTTTTCTAAAGTTTGAATTTTATCATTTAGCTTTTTATTTTCTGCTGCATTCACTTCTATTAGCGCATCTAGTCTGGCACGCTCAACAAGATCTTTATAGGTGCTATAACCTGCATAAATTGAGATCCCTAATAAAACCGGATATATCACTAAGGGTTCAACTATAATGCTGGGTAAAGCGAAGTGAAGCAGTGGAACAGTAGAAAGAACAGCCAAAATGGAAAAAATAATCGGAACCACTTTCAGTGATGTGTTCAAAGTCGTGAAAAAAGTTTGAGTAGCACTTGCGGTATTAGTCATGAGATCAATCGCAGATTGCCATTTCTTTTTTTGCTCTGTGAAGTTAAAGCCAAGCTCTTTAAAAAATAATTGAAAAAATAATTTAACGACATCGTATGATGTTTTAATGAAAACTAAAAACTTACTGAGAGCAGTTTTCGCAAATTCAAGAAGGTTAGTCATAGGTGGCGTTACACTGATTCCGATATGTAAAGTCAGAGTATTTTAACAAACTTAGTTGATAGTTCAAGAAAAATATGAGGATATTGGCCAAGATGAAAATATATAGAACAATTTACGACAAGCTGCCGTACTTTAAGCCATATTGATCTAGAATCTCATCAAGCGTTCTTCGTGAAGGGCTGCCTTTAGCCAACCAAACACCTTGAATAGCTTTACGCATAATCGCATGTTGACGTACCAACTCGCTCAATTCATTTTTGATGACAAGATGGTGTTTATTTAACAAATCTTCCAAAGGGCCTGCAGCAACATAGCCTAACTCTTGATCATTTTGACAAGATTTAATGAGCTCGAACACAAATGATAAACCATCGGGTGAATCAGTGATTTCTATAATTTCATTAAAAGCCCACCAAAATTCATCCTTTTTAGTTCGATAATCGCTTAAATAGCCGTCTATTATTTGTTGGGAAGTGTGCTTTGTTGTCATTGATATCACCAGGGTTTTCAATCTAGATTGATGCTATCAATAACTTATCCTCTGTACAATGGTGGAAAACTCCGGTCTGATTTCCTTGACTTGTGCTAACTGGCTATGCTAAAAGTAAAATATGAATACAAAAAGCCTACAGCCCTATCAAGTCACTTCAACCGCATCCCTTGCGGCAGCAGTGTCTTATCGCTTTTATTTTTACTTTTGCCCTTAGGGCAAAAATACTAAAGACCTGGCAAGGTAACAATCTGCAACTCTCAAAAAACCATTGATAAATCCAAGATTAAGACCGTTAGTCTTTTAGATTATCAATTTTATCTATTTTGAATTGTGATATTGAATAAAATTGTTATACGTTAAAAATTCAATGAATATATTAGGCAAGCATCATGTTTGAAAAAATCAGTACAGACAGTTTTTCCGCAAGAGATGCATCGCTTGCTTGTGCGCATTCATTTAGCTTCTTTTATTTTAGCTATTCATTTAGTCAAAGAAGCTGGGTGTGTGTAAGATAATTTAAAAACTCCCCAGCTCTTAAAGCTGGGGTTTTTCTTTTGGTAACAAAAAAATCCCAGACCAGGGCTGGGATAACCAAAGGAGAAACCTTATGAATGTAAGAGTATTGATTTCACTGGTTGTTTGCGTCATAGGCATAGCACTATGGCTAAACACGAAACGTCCTACCTCTTCACACGAAAATAAGACAATTGCGATTACGCAAATTGTTGATCACCCCTCTTTAAACCAAGCGCGTCAAGGACTGATAGATGCGTTAAATGAAAGTGGTTATAAAGAAGGTGAAAATTTAGAGATTATTTATCAAACACCGCACGGTAATTTGAGTATCGCAACCCAAATAGCCAAACAATATAACCATTTACAACCAGATGCCATTGTTGCTATTTCAACAACGTCAGCACAAACGATCATGGCTGCCAATACACATCATAATGCGATTGTGTTTGCAAGCGTCACTGATCCGCTTACTGCAAAACTGATACAGGATCTCAAACATCCGGGTCTAGATGTCACAGGGACCATGGAAAGCCCGCGCGTCGCGGAACTGATTGATCTGGCGCGTGAGCTATTACCACAAACAAAATCAATCGGTATTATTTATAATCCTGGAGAGGCTAACTCTGCTAAAACAGTTCAACGGATTAAAGAGGCAACTTCCTTGAAAATTGTTGAAGCGCCAATCTCAAATTCTTTAGATGTTCCCCAAGCGGTTAACGCTATTATCAACGAGGTTGATATTCTTATTCTTCCCTCAGATAACACGGTTTGGTCCGCCCTGGAGAAACTAGTTACTATCGCTAAAGAAAATCAAGTGCCTGTATTCGCCTATGATCCAGATTCGGTACGAAGAGGGGTAACGTTGGCTTTAGGATCTGCACAATATGACGTTGGGCATGATGCAGGAAAAAAAGTGGTTCAAATTCTTGAAGGTGAACTTCCTGGTAATATTCCTGTCACTAGCCCTATGAAGGATTCTCTATACATTAATATGACTATGGTTAAAGAAATCCATTTGGAGATCCCAGTATCACTGTTAGCGAAAGCTGATTTGCTCATTGAGGGAACACAAATTCAAGGAGAAAAGCCATGATGAATATAGCACCTTGGAATGAAGGTAGAGAATTAAAAAGTTGGACGAGATCGCCAGATACAGTACTAAAAGAGATCATTGCAACAAGTGAATTATGCCGAAAATATCTAGATGATATTGCTATTGAAGAGTGTTCAGAAATTAATCTTTTCATGGGCATTGGTTTTATTTCAGCTAACAAAGGCCTTTCAAAGGGGTTACCCATTGATTGTTTGAATATGATTTTAGTTGCCAGGAGAATAACAGAGGCCCTGCATTCATCAGCGGGCAAAAAATCAAAAATTCATATCTTAATTGCCGATCATTTAGCCTATAAAACGATGTCTGAAGGCAATGTTGAACAGGCGCAGCGTTTGGCAGCAGAATATTATCGCCAACTGTCAATGCTTGTAAAAAAACTGGGGATGGAGGCTAGGGTTGACTTTCATTTATCCTCAGCAATCGAAAAAATGCCTGAATATCAAGCTATTGTTGCAAACATTCAAGAGAAAAAATGCGATGATAAATTAGTGACCACCATCCGCAAAGGTGATACTAATAAAAAATACTATTTCGAACAACAAACCGCGCAAGTAGAATATTTTCGTAGAGTTCACCATTGTCAGATTAAAATATCATGGTCCAGAGATTCAGTACCTAAAGATATCAAAAAATCGGGATGTCATGATGAAGCGCATTTCGATAGATTTTACAGAAATCTATTGCCCCAAACAAAATTATCATTTGTCTATGTCGATAGTGGTCATTCCGTTGCTGAAGATGCCTGCGTTGTACCCTATTGTGCCGAGAGTCAAGACAATAGAATATTGTTTGGTGATGTTCGAAGTAGACCGGGTGAAATCAAAAGTAAAACATTATGTAAAAATATTCTGACTTACTATCGGACGATTTGTAAACGTGACAGGGAAGAACCCGAACCAAGTATAGATGAAATGATTGTGAGGGTGCAGGCATTAACCCTTTAATCCTACGTACCGCGGCTTGTCCGCGGTATCCAGATCTGGATGCCGCGAACAAGTCGCGGCAAGTAGATATTTGGGATAGTCGCTGCAAGTTAGGATTTTTGCCAAACACCGAATAAGGCATAATCATGATGAGTTTGATAAGCCCAATATTGATCACCATAAGACCAATGCCAATACTGTGCAGGGTAGTTTACAAAGCCCGCAGACTTTAATGCATCAGCCATGATATAGCGATATTCTTGTGCTTGGCGCGAGATTTTACTGGAATAAGTACGCGATAATGAACCATCTGTATCTCTTAACCAATCTTTAGGGGCAATACCCATATCCACGGGTTTACCTTGATCGTCAATTAAATAAACAGCAACAGCAGCGCCCGTTAATTGAGGGGCAATATTTTCAGTTCCATCTAACTTTCTGGCAGGTGCGATTAATTTTGTCGCTTCATGAAAAATGTGTTCATATCTATAGTTAGGATTTGATGATTGTAAATGTTGAAAATGTACTCTAAAGAGATGTTCTTGTAATCCCAGTTTACGATAACCTTCATGCACACATAGTTTTAAGCCATAGGGCAATTTTGCTTGCGCGACTTTGAGCTTTTCATAAACAGACTTTCTTACCCAGGTATATTCTTTGTTATTGGGATATTCGGGAGGAGGTCCATAGGCGATATCTTTTTGCTGTGTTAGATCGATCATTTCTTCGTTAATATTTTTTACAGGAATAGAAGTGACATCATGCTCGGCAATATAAGTGTAATTTTCATAAGCATAACATGAAAATGTCAAGCTCATACAAAGCAAAATCCACATTCTTTTCATAATTCACTCCTATGTGTTTATACTAATTCCTTTTTTAATACATCAAAGAATTTATCTTTAGCTTGTTTTTCAAGCCAAGGTAAATGACCACAATTTTTAAGTAAAATAAATTTAAAGTGCTTGATCACTTTTGTCAGAGGCGTGCTAACCCCTTGAGGAGGGTGTGGATCATAGTCACCATGAATGGCAACGATAGGACAGAGGATTTTTTTCCCAAGGGCTAATAATTTGCCACTGCTCCTAAGATCTCTTGCTTCATTCCAAACGTTTTCGTAAATATGGAATTGAGAGCCCACCAAGCTTTTGACTTCCTCATTTTCACTATCTGTAATAAGGTCGTATGAATCTGCCTTAGCAAGAAAGCCCCCAAGCATCGATAGCGTTTTGTTTTTTTCAGTATTATTAGGGTCGCTGAGCATTTTTAAAAGAGCAGTCACGTGAAGATTATCATCATCGGAAAGCCGTGACATGCGTGTACTCATAATATTCATGGCGTATTTTTCTTCGAAAACTGCGCTACTCACAAGAATAAGTTTTTTCACTAATGTCGGATTGCTTGCGGTGAATAGGTAACTGAGGATGGCTCCCCAAGAAAAACCAACTAAAGTCACCGGTGTTTGAGCATGTGCTTTTAGCACTTGTTTTAATTCTTCAATCTGCTCAGCAATGGATGCTTTGGTTTGTAAAGGTTCGAGCACACCAAAATTTTTGGAAAGCTCTTTGGCAACAGGCGCCATTTCTCCTGGAGCTCCAGGACCGCCATGTATAACCGCGATTTTGTAGGGTTCTTTCCCATACAGATTAACATTATTCGTCATTAGTTTTTTACATCTCCAGTACTTTTCTCAATATTTTTAGGATCCCAAACACCATAAATTGCATTCGGCTGATTGGTTTGATACGCCCAATATTGATCGCCATATGACCAATGCCAATATAAGGGGGGATAGTTTACAAAACCTGCCGTTCTCATTGCATCCGACATGATATCTCGATAATGCTGCGCCTCGATGGTGATGCTATCTGAGAAAGTTCGGGATAACTTGCCACTGGGATCATTTAACCAATCTTTAGGCGAGAATCCCATATCCACTGGTAACCCATTTTTATCGATTAAATAAACCGATACGGCACCACCTGTGGCTTCAGGGGGGATATTGGGTGAGCCATCTTGATTTTTGATAGGAACAATTAATTTGGAAGTTTCAGCAAATATTTCATCATCAGATAATTTTGGATGTTCAGCTTTAATCTTTTCATAATACAAATGAAAAAGTTTTTCTTGGGTATCAATACTGCGATAGCCTTCATAGACGCTGAGCTTTACCTCTTTGGGTAACAAAGATTGTGCCTTTTTGAGCTTTTCATAAACTGATTTTCGCACCATGGTATAATCTTTGTTTCCAGCCATCTCCGGGGAGGGACCATAGGCAATTTCTTTTTGCTGGGTAAGATTAATCATTTCTTCATGATTATCGGTTATCGGGATAGATGTGATACGCTTGTCTGCGATAAGGACAATATCGTTTTGAGCCGCATAGCCCGCAGTCATGATGCATAGCCCAAGCAACAAGCACCCTAATCTCATTCTTTGCCCCCAATTTGCCCTATACGCGAAAGCCGACCTGTATTATACCACGGTATGGTCTATTTTGTGCGGGAATTATTTTGTTAGAAAACAAGGATATGTGCCGAGAGTTATGGTAAAGCATGCTTTGGAGCTCTCGAACCTTCAATTTCCAGTTTAGGGTGTTCAAAATATTGGTTCTTATTCAGGTTTTACGTTTTTAGCTTTGCGCTTTAATAGTTTCCTTCTAGCTTTGTCATAAGAGTTATTTCGTATGGCTAGATGGAGCACTTTTATTGATCTGGTTGTAAAATCAATTTGAGTGAACAAATGAATCATGCCTTGATCAGTTTCTTTGGGAAACAAATGGATACCTTTTAGCTCTTTGATTTTTGCTTGCTTTAGCTTTGCTCTGGTGAGATCTTTGGGTAAGTAATCGTTTAAGAATAGAAACAACGTTTTACGTGAGTCTTTGGTTAAGCGCTTAAAACTTCGGATGACTTCAGGTTGAATTTGAATATCCCACATTATTCACTACCTTTTCTCATCTTTATGACCTTCACGTTTTTGTTGGACCATTTCCCAAGCTTTACCAATGGGTGCATATTCGCTTTCAGGCGTATTTTTAAGACGGTGAGAGGCAATGTAAAAACCTGCTAAATCATCTAGGAAATCATTCACTAATTCGTTCAAAATATAAGCCCTTGGTCTGTCCGCAATAACGGCTACTTCATCGAGTTTTTTCAATGATTTTGCATCAATATCAAAGCTTATTTTCTTTGCAGATGGCATTGTTTATCTATACCGTATTACAAGGGAATACATCATATTACTATAGATTATTTAACGTAGAAAAAGGCGGATTTGATGCTTTCAAAAAGGCGAGCATACACGGCTTTCTATTGGTCAACTGGTTATGTCACGTCATCTGGAATTAATAGAATGTCTGTAAATGCCAGGATAATATCTCTTCATTGCATTATTGAATTGATTTTAAACTTGGGAGTTATGGTATGAGAGCATTAGTTTTATTAGGTCTGTTAATGAGTTTTTCGACGGTGACCATGGCTGCTACCCATCACCATCATCATGTTACGCATGTACATCATTATCATACAAAACATCATCATCATGGTCATAAACACCATCATCATCGTCGTCATTCAAATCAAGCTGTGATATTAGTTCAACCACAAGGTGGTATTGTTATTGCTGGTTCACACCACTCAAAGCATCGTCATCATGGTATACAGAGCGTTGTATTTGGCATTGGATTTTAACTAGGAAAGACTGGCTTTTAGCCAGTCATTCTGTACTTAATCGAGGGGCTCTCATTCAAATCGAATTGCTCGGAGAGTCGAGGATTATATCTTGCAAGAAGCTCAAATACTTCATTATCAGAGTCAATATCGATACCAACTCGGCGCCATCTCATACGTATTTCAAGTGGGATCTGCATGCCATAGAGAATAGGGATCGCGCTGTTTCCATTCGTATCTAGAATAGGCCTTAGTGCCTGTGCCACATTATACTCACGCCCTGCTCTGGCTTCTTGGAGCAAGGTTTGCAGATCAACCAAAAGTTGAAGCTGTTGTTTTGCTCTGGCACGCTCAAGCAGTCGATAAAGCGGCGTAAAAGTTAACCTTTTTACAAATACTTCACTCATACAAATACCCTAACCTTGAATTTAGCCATGATTGTAACTTAGTTTTAAGGCCGATGGAAGGGGTAATTTAACAAATGAAGGGTAATGTAAAAATGTAAATACACGCAAAAAATGAGACATACCGCCCCTAAGTAAACTCAACCACTTTGGCTTTTAGGCAAGGCGTCAAGGTCCCGAGCAATAGGAGTGTACATCTTAGTACATGACTATTGAGAGGGACCGTAGACAACGAAGCATAAAATCAAAGTGGGAAGAGTTTTAGCCTAACATGTAGCCAAAGTGCAGCTGTACTGGAGCCGGACGAGGAGCAGGACGAACCACTACCACTCTTCTGGGTTCAATGTATTCATCATATTCATCATATTCATAATGGCGAACGATAGGGGGAGGAGCGACGTGATGTCTCTCGATCCGAACAACCTGAGGAGGATGCTTTGGTATTCTGCGCACAACAACACGTCTTGGTTGTTTGTGATGATAAACACGGTGATGTTCTACAACAGGTTGTCTAGCACTTTTAGTGACCACAACTCTTTTGTGTTTTTTTGAGGGCGTCTGTTTTTGTTGGACGACCGTTGTGCCTTGTGCCAGCTGTGGTTTAAGAACTCTTGTTGAGCCTTGGACCTGTGGTTGTGCTTGCGCTTGTTGAACTCTCACGGTGTTTTGCTGTGATTGTGGTTGTTTAACAGCTTGTTCCTTCGTTTGCTTATAGTGTTGAACTGGTTGTTGTTGCAATGTTTGTGGCTGTGCTGGATTGCTAGAAGCAAAGCACACTGGCACACATGTCATTAATAATCCTAATACTAGCGATTTCATGATTTTCCCCTTTTGGGTATACTTTTTATTTAACTAGCTCACATTAAATGCTCATGCATTAGCGTTTAATTTGAGATGGTTATATTGGTGAAAGAACGAATTCCGTCTGAAGAGGTCAAGTAACCCTTTTCTCCATCATATCGATGATTTTACTTAAATATCGTCGTTACTTGATGTGGCATATCATAATCTAAGCAAAAATAAAAAACACCAGCATTTTAGACTATTTTTTTAATGCGCACGTGTACACGCTTTTCTGAAATCCCCCGTCGAAGACGACGGCCCCCTTTGATACCGCTCTCCTTTTTAGAATCAAAGGAGACCGCGCGTTAGCGCAGAGGATTTTGAGACCGATTCCCCATCACCCGTATCAACAATGCCTTATGGGTTGCCGACAAATTGGTAAATTTCACTTGTTCAAACAATGCTTGCGGTGTTATTTCATGACACAGTAAACCAAATGCTTCATCGGCAAAGGAAGGGGTGAGTGTTACATCGGCAAAATCTATTTCAAGCGGTGAATGGTTTTTCAGATGTGTCAGGATAAGCGATCGAAGCAGTGCGCCATTATCGCGAGAAGCGGTATTCGTTAATTGTTCCTTCAGAACCAGTTTAATCGAAGTCATTGATTTCAAAACCTTCTGGCATTGGCCAGCTTGCATAAACAGAGCCGACATCAAGTTGTTGATTGATAGGCCATTCTAGAATAATTAGCGTACCGTCCCACGGGGGTACTTGAAAAGTAATCTCTTTGTTTTGGGTAATGCTAACACCCTCATGCTGTGAAAGCACAATCATTTGGCCATTACTTTGCTTCATCAACCCTTTGGTAAGCGCTAATCCATATCCTGAATGTGCATCGGGTTTACTGGTTATCCCAAGCTCGCAGGCTAATTGACAAGGATTAGCAAGATGAAGTTTGTCCTTTAATTGAGGATTTTCCAGTAATGAATTTTTGATCCCGATCCCAGAATCTGCAAACACAATTTGTGCAAGATTCCCTTTAGGCCAAGATTGGGCGCAGACAAGTCCGTGCAATTTATTTTGTACACGCGCATGCTTATAGGTATTCTCAATCAACTCCATTAACATAATCTCTACACTTTCAAATGAATCTAAGCCTAAATTTTGTTGGTAAACCAGTCGTATAAGATTTTTGGCAACATGCATAATGCTGTTGGGATCTTCAAGCGGGGCCATGGGAAGAAATTGATCTTTAGTTGGATTTTCTGTCATTTCATAGGGGGGTGTGATACCAATTGCGGCCCATAAACCCATGCGTAAGGCATAGCTTTCTATCTCTTCAGATAGTTCTATCCATTGAGCATTATTTTGTTTGAGCATCAATGCCAATGTGACCAAATGATAGGGTTTGAGAAAGGGGGGGCAAGTTAACCTGCCTTCGTTTGCGCCAACGAGACCGCTTAACCATTGTCTGACGTCCAGTATGGTGGTTTTTCTCATGTTAGATGGCTGCCAAATATGTCATGCTTGTGTTTACACCTATTGCTGCTTTTGTTGGAAATTAAAGAGAAATCTCAAATTAGCGATAACAATACTAAAGAGTGTTCACTTTCAGCAAGGGTGCGAGTCATGATGAAAAAAATTGCCACATTGAGTTTCATGTTTTTGTTCACAAGTGCTGCCATGGCAGCAGCAACGGGTGAACCTATTCGTCAAGTCAAAACATCTGAAAAAGTCGTTGCCTTAACATTCGATGATGGTCCAGAAAAACCTTATACTGAGCAAATTTTAGGTGTTTTGGATAAGCATAATGTCAAAGCAACCTTCTTTGTGCTTGGGGGTAATGCAAAAGCGAACCCTGATTTGATTAAAAAAATCATGAGTGATGGACATGATTTAGGTAATCATACATGGGCTCATACCAAGATGAAGAATCGAACGGTTGAAGCGATGAAGCAGGATATGCAATCGGTTGATACAGTGTTGAGGAATTTGGGCTATAAAGGCGAAATTACTTTTAGACCTCCCTATGGTATCACTTCACCAAATCTTAAAACTGCTTTGCAGCAGCTAGATAAGAGAATGGTAGTATTTACGTTTTTACCACAAGACTGGACAAAAATTTCAGCACAACAAATTTATAATAATGTGATGAAAGAAATGAAACCAGGCTTGATCATTACATTACATGATGGTGGCAATCGTCGTGAAAACACAGTCAAAGCCACAGATATGCTGATCACGGATTTGCAAAAGCAAGGATATCGCTTTGTGACCGTTTCTGAATTGTTAAAGTTGCAAAATTAACGATGATTCGCAAATCATTTGTTTTTATCAGCGCGCTCTTATTGTTAAGCAGCTGCGCTGATAAAAACGTTTATGAAGTGAAAGGCTATAAATATTTCTCAGAAGATGAAGTCCATATGGATGTTATTTCAAATGGGCACAGTGAAAAAATGATATGTGCATTTCCCCCTAACACTGACTTTAAAAAGATGAAAAAAGTCCATATTGGCAGTATCAAAGCCGAAAATTTATTGAGTGCTCCACTATATAACTGCCAGATAGTAGAATAATCTGCCCTATGGTCGCTACCTGACCCCAATCGCTTGAAAAATACCAGTAATACCTCATATGATGAGGCGCACACATCATACTTGGACCAATTTATGGAAATGTCACAAAATAATGCAAAATCATTTTTGCTCCTTGGCGCTTTGACCGCATTATTACTTATTGCGGGGCATTCTTTGGCTGGTCAGCAAGGTGTCATTATTGCTTTAGGTGTTGGCGTCATTTTAAATTTAAGTGCTTATTGGTTTTCCGATAAGCTAGTACTTGCTTTGTACCGTGCAAAAGAAATCACTTCAGATGATAAACCGATGCTTTATGCCACCGTGGCCTATCTTTCTGAAAGAGCAAAAATCCCAAGACCTCGAATTTTTCTGATTGATGAAACCATGCCAAATGCTTTTGCGACTGGGCGAAGCCCCAATCATGGTGCGATAGCCGTAACCAAAGGATTATTAGAATTATTAAATAAAGATGAACTTGCTGGTGTGATTGCCCATGAAATTGCACATATTCAGCATCGTGATACGTTACTATGCTCTATTGCAGCTAGTGTTGGTGGGGCAATAACCATGTTGGCTAATATGGCTCAATCATTATTTATTTTTGGAATGGGCTCTCGAAAAAAGGGTGGGAATAATAAATTGGCAGTTATTTTAATGTCAATGACTGCCCCACTGCTTGCTATTATCATCCAAATGGCAATATCTCAATCCCGTGAATTCGCTGCCGATGAAAAAGGCGCAGCGCTGTGTGAAGATCCCAAGTTTTTAGCCAATGCTTTGCGTAAACTCGAAAACGCCAGAGACTATCATAATTTCAAAGATAGTGAAGACAATCCTTCCACTTCCCATTTATTTATCATCAATCCCTTACGCACCAAGAGATGGAAGCTGTTGTTTGCTTCTCATCCTTCAATTGGCGAACGAATCGATCGACTAGAATGTATGATGCTGGACTAAAATAGTCGGGTTTGCTGAAGTCTTTCTTTCCCCTCTCCCATTAAAGTATTTGCCGAAGTGGTTTGAAGGATTTTGGGAGAGGGTTAGGGTGAGGGTTTCTAAATCTTGAGGCCCTCACCCCCTTAATCAGCTTTCGCTTTAAGCTCAAGCAGATTAAGCGACCTCTCCCGCAAAGCGGTAGAGGGGTATTTGCTCGCTTTAGCTCGCCAGACAAGATCGTTTATACGAAGGAATGAATGACGCTGGTAACAACACCCCAAATTCTAAATTCCATGCTTTCTTCAATCGTAATCACAGGATATTTATCGTTTTCAGGATGCAAAGAGACCGTTTTGTTTTTAGCAACGTGTAAACGTTTAACGGTGAATTCGCCATTCACAATAGCAATGACCACATTGCCATCTCGTGGTTCAAGAGAAAGATCAACCACCAGCAAATCATCTGGATGGATACCAGCCCCTAACATCGAATTACCTTCCACGCGTACGTAGAAAGTGGAAGCAGGATTTTTGATTAAATAATCATTTAGATCTAGCTGAGCTTCTAGATGATCATCCGCTGGGGAGGGAAACCCGGCGGCCACTTTGGTAGAAAAAAGGGGGAGGCGCACAACCGGTGATTTGATCGGGGGGACATAAGAAGCAAGGGAATTAGCCTTGCCTTGCCCATAATGAATTAAAAATTGTTGAATGCCATCAACCAAACTTTGAGGCACCCGAATAGCCTTAGTGGGCTCGCCATATTTTCCGGTGCCTTGGGGGCGACCAGCGCCATCGCGCTTACCGCCGCGAATAAGTTTCAAGGAACGAGATGTTGCAGGTGTCTTTTTTGTCATTATATTCATCAATAGATATGCGTACAATTATCAAAAAGTATAACAGCATTTAAAAAGAAAGCAATGGGTGGCTATAATAAAAAAGTTAAAATACAATCAGGAAGAAAACTATATTAGAAGAAGGTACGAAGAAATGGAATTTAAAGATTACTATGCTCTCCTTGGCGTTAAACCAGAAACGCCAACCGATGAAATCAAGCGAGCCTATCGAAAGCTTGCTCGCCAATACCATCCTGATGTAAGTAAATTACCTGATGCAGAAAATCGCTTTAAAGAAATAAACGAAGCTTGGGAAGTGCTACAAGATAAAGAAAAGCGTGCGCACTATGATCAAATACGCACAGGAGGCTGGCAACAGCAGGGTGCTCCCGATTTTTCAAACGCAAGAACAAGGCAGCATGGCCATAGTCAACAAAGTGAATTTTCACCTGAGCAAGCAGCAGAGTTCAGTGATTTTTTTCAATCCATATTTGGCGGTATGGGAAATGGTTTCGAGGAAAGCCATGTTGGCGCAAGACATCGCCAACATCGGGGTAAAGGTCGAGATTACCATGTCAAAATGCGCGTACCTTTGACCTTGGCTTATAAAGGAGGCACGCAATCCATTCAATTACAAATGCCGACTCAAACCCCAGATGGTCATATGACCACCCACAATAAAACGTTAAATATCAAAATCCCTCAAGGCGTTATAGAGGGGAGTCAAATACGGTTGAAAGGCCAAGGCTCACCTGGCATCGGAGGGGGTCCCGATGGCGATTTATATATAGAAATTGACATTGAGCCACATCCTTTCTTTTCATTGAACAACAAAGATATTCATTTAACTTTGCCTATAACGCCTTGGGAAGCAGCATTAGGTGGCACCATTAAAGTGCCAACGCTCGCAGGGAATGTAGATCTTAAAATTCCTGCCAATTCACAAAGTGGTCAAAAAATGCGTTTAAAAGGGCGAGGTATGCCTGGTGAGCCTGCGGGCGATCAATATGTGATTTTGCAAATTCACGTTCTTGCTAATACCGATGAAGCAAAAGCGTTCTATCAAGAAATGGCTAAAACCATGCCGTTTAATCCGCGTACAAGTTTAGGAGTCTAAAAATGGCTAATCCCCCTATTCATGAAGGATTATTATTAGATGAAACTGTCACCTATACACTTACCGAGCTGACAGAAATTGGCAGTACCGAAGAAAAAATCGTTATTGAAATGGTTGAATACGGCATCGTTGAACCAGAAGGTGAGAATCCAGAAAAATGGATCTTCCGCAGTAAATCCATTATACGCTTTCAAAAAGCCATTCGCTTACATCAAGATTTAAATATTAATTGGCCAGGCATTTCGTTGGCGCTAGATTTGTTAGATGAAGTCCATGAATTGCGACAATTGGTGCAAACGCTACAAAAAAGCTGAGCTGTTACATATCTAATGTTCTGGTTGGTACCAACTTTCTCTTTCCTTTTTTCTCTGTTCGAAAAGAAGTCGTTGGAAGCACCTTAACGCTAATAGTGGTGACAGCGGGTATCCTTTTCGTTTCAAAAGCGGGAACAAAAAGGCGCGATACTTTTTTGGGTTCAGTGCCACGCTTTATTGTAACGATGGGTAGGCCATTATTTGTAACTTTTTTACTTTCATCCACCGTCAGAGGTAATGCTCGACTAAGTTCTAACACGCCTTTAATTCTAGAAATCCCTTCAAGAATTTCTGCGGGTGTCATTGAATATGAGAAGCGAAGAACGGGTTTATCAAATTGATGCATCAATTCACCAGGAATAGTGTTGACATCCGCTAAACAATAAAAAGCATTACGAAAGTCGCGGCTTTGATTTAATTGGGCAGTGCCTAAATATCGACCTTGATAATGTGAAAAATCCATCAGCAAGAAAAATCCAGAATCTGGTATCACCGATAGTGTTAATCCCGTGATACCCTCTAAACATTTTTCTTGTTTAACGGATGATACTTTTAGATCACTTAATTCTTTTTTAATTCTTTTGACTTGTTTTTTGTCTTTAATATGTTTAATGCCCAAAGTCAACGCAATCGTAAAATCGCGTCGATAAGCATATTCGTCATTGGTTTCTTTGAGATAAGCGGCACGCTGTTTCTTACCCATCTTAAAAGTACTGTAAAATGCTTCGATCGTTACAACATTTGGGGTATTGTTACTATTAAAAAGATCTTCACATATTGGTTTAATCAGTGCTTGAGGACCCAGTGCTATGCCTGGTCGAATATTGGCTAAGGCATATTGTTTGGATAAACTATAGAGGGTGAGGGTTCCCTTTAAAGCACTTTTGGCAAAAGTACCTGGGGTGACTTTGCTGGGTGGCGTTAACAAATCATAATAAGTAAGGTCATCTATAACAGTTACATCTGAAAATGGCTTTAAGGCATTTGCTAATTTGTTAACATCCTCCTGGTCACATATTGTTCCTAGTGGCATATGAGGATTAATATGAAAATACCCTCTCACTCTTGGGCATAGTGGCAGTTTTAGTTTATCATGCCAATAGGTAGCCTCCTCTGGGGCATGCTTCTTATTCAGATAGGCTAATAATGCTTGATTAAAGTCAGCGACCGCCTTATCAAGCGATTCAAAAGTAAGAGGTTCTTTTGCTTTGTTCAGTGCATTGATTTGATTAAAACACTTCAATAATACTTTTTTCTCAGCAGGTGTTATGGGATTTTCTGCAAAATAGCCATTGAGGAGTATAAGCGCCATATTGGTTTGTTTAAAATATTTTTCCAACAGCTTTGCATTGGTCGTTTGAATTAACTGAACCAATTCTTTTGCATCAGGCTTATATTTGTTTTCTGCATTAAGGGGTAATGCTTCAATAGCCCCATTCTCATTGAGAATAGGTTTCAGAAATAGCCCATAAGTGGGTTCAGTGATAATGATCACATCACCCTTGGTTTTAATAAGTGATTTGAGTGCACTAGTAAAAAGATGGGTGGTGCCATGACCGATAACACAGAAATAATCGTTTGGCTTTGCTTCACCATAAACATCTTGTTGCAGTGAAACTGATGAGGGGAGAATCTCAATTTCTTGAAAATAATTTTGTGCTAATAGTACTAAATCTTTTTGCGGCAAATGGTTATTGTATTCAGGCAGCTGTTCCGATCTCACATTTTTAATATCTTTTTCCAATCCATCTGGTGGTACAAAAGCGCTTGATCCAGTGCTTGCATCGATACTTTTTTGCAGATGCGTTTTTAAGCTAGGTATGACATTAAGACCATCACCTTCTAACCACTCTTTTTGTACTATCGTCATGCGCTCAAGAGGAGATAAAGTATCCAACCTTGTTGAGGGTTGTTTTGCTTGAAAGGCGGAAAAATGAAGGAGATGTTTTTTGAACTCGGGTGTAAGTGTCATAATAATACTTGGAAACATAGTAGTAAATGGGAACGTAGAATAGCTTAATTTCACAAAGTAGTAAAGGCGAAAAAACTCAAAAAGAGTCTTTATACTGTATAGTACAAACGTTGCTCCGCCAAGCGATTAGCAATTGCTAAAGTAGATAAGTTTTCTTTAGCGGCACGTTCAAAAATCATCAATAAGGTATTGTAGATATTTTCAATATTTTCTCTAGCCGTTTGTTCTGATTGATTGGCATATTGCGCACCCACATGTATAAGGCCGCCAGCATTAATCACATAATCTGGCGCATAGAGGATACCTTTATCTTTTAAGTGTTCTGCAAGTAGAGGCGCCTCAAGTTGATTGTTAGCAGATCCTGCGATAATTTTGGCTTTGATCTCGTCAATATTTTGGAAAGTAACAGCGTTACTTAAAGCACAAGGAGCATAAATATCACAATCCACTTTGTGAATATTTTCTGGTGATACGGATGCCGCATGAAATTCATCAGCGCAGCGTGCGGTGGTTTCAGGTTTAATATCACAAACTGTTAACTTAACCCCCAGTTGTTGGAGTTCCTTTGCTAGGTGATATCCAACATGGCCAACACCTTGAATAGCAACATGAAGGCCTTTTAATGAATTTAGCTGAAATTGATATTTCACAGCTGCTTCAATACCACGTCTGACACCAACAGCAGTTAGTGGAGAAGGATCTTTACTGATAAATAGTTGGCTACTATTCCCTGTGACATAAGGGGTGACTGTTCTGATGACATCCATATCTTCTACAGAGGTGCCACTATCTTCAGCGGCAATATAACGCCCGCCCAACTCATGAACAAATTTGCCAAAACTTCTAAATAATTGCGTTCTATCAGGCGTCTGGGGAGCATGAATGATGACAGATTTTCCCCCTCCTAATGGCAAATTACTTATGGCTGCTTTATAGCTCATTCCTTGCGCTAATCGCATGGCATCGATAATAGCGAGATCAACGGTTGGATAGGCCCTAAATCGGCATCCTCCTAAGGCAGGGCCTAAGCGAGTGCTATGTATGGCAATAATGGCCATCATACCTGATGATTCATCATGCTTAAGATGTATTTCCCCAAAACGTAGCTGTGTAAATGTAGAAAAAAGACTTTGTTTTTGTAAATCGCTGACGTTTTGATCGGTAAATGATTTCATATACTCTACTTCGCTGCCGATGATCATTCTGATATAGGGATATTGGTTTATAAGTTCTGTTGATAATTACAACTTATAAGCCCATATAGTGTTAAAAACAAACTTCTTACGTTAATTGTAAATCAAGTTGTTGGAAAAGGGTGAATGCCAAGAAACATGATTGAAAAAACACAAGTTAATATTCTTGTGGTAGAAAATACCGGAAAAGCCCAAGCGCCTCTTTGGAAAGGAGTATACGCGCCAGGGTTTCATATTGAAATTTTAAAAGCAAAGGGCATTAAAGAAGCCATAAAGATAATGCTTGAAAAATCTGTAGATGGTATTGTTACCCAATTCCAAGTTGAAGATGGCAATGCTTTTGAATTCCTTGATGCATTGAGTTTATTAAGTGCTCGAATGGTTCCTATTATTGTTATTGCAGACAAAAATGATGAAGAAATGGGTATTCAACTATTTCGAAAAGGGGCACGGGATTTTTTAATAAAAGATAAAAAAGGTCATTTCTTACAACGGTTACCTTCCTCAGTAGAACGTGTTTTAAGAGAAGAAATTTATTATAAAGATAATACACGGTTAAAGAAAAATAGTGAGGCAGTATTATCAGCACTCTCTGATGGCGTAATTGGCCTGAGCTTGAGTGGTATTATTACATTTGCGAACCCTTCTGCTGCATTATATTTAAATCAAGCTTTTGAAGATCTTATTGGAAAATCGATAACTGACTACGCTTCGCAAATTAATGAATCTTTTTTAGAAACACTTAATCAAAGTATGCATCAAGTACAAACCAGTAATATGATGATGGTTGTTGGGCAATATATGTTAACATTAAAGAAAAATGAACAATCATCAATGATTGAAGCAAGCCTAACACCTGTGTTTAATGAGCTATTACATTTAGAAGGGTATGTACTTACTTTCCGTGATATTTCAGAAACAAAATTTCTAAATGAAGAAATTCGCCATATGTCGATTCAGGATGACTTGACGGGCTTATTTAATCGCAAAGCCTTTATACATCGATTAGAACATGTCATTTCTTATTGCAAACGTTACAAATCAAAATGCGCAGTCTTATTTATAGATTTAGATGGTTTTAAAGTCATCAATGATGCCATAGGACATCTGTGTGGAGATGAAATCTTATTAAAAGTGGCTGATAGAATTCAATCTGTCATTCGCGAAACAGATATTCTAGCGCGGGTTGGCGGCGACGAATTTATGGTTCTTTTAACAAATATATCGCATCCTAATGATGCGGCAAAAGCAGCACTTAAAATTAATCGTGCTTTACTACCTTCTATAGAACTTCAAGGACAAAAATATTATATAACTGCAAGTATAGGGATTTCGCTTTATCCCAATGATAGTAGTGATGCACAAAAATTAATACAATATGCCGATTTTGCAGTTAGCATGGTGAAGAAAAAAGGAAAGAATCATTATCAATATTATAAATCTGATTTGAATTTAGAAGCTGAAAGAATGATGAGATTATCAAATGATTTGCGCTATGCAATTCAGTCTGATCAATTGGATTTATACTTTCATCCTCAAATTTCTGCCACGACGGGTTCATTAATGGGCTTTGAATCGTTGGTAAGATGGCAACATCCTGAGTTAGGTTTAATACCGCCAAATCAATTTATTCCGATTGCGGAAGAAATGGGCTTTATCGGTAATATTGGACAATGGGTAATGCACAAGACTTGTGAGTGTTATTTACTCTGGAAAGAACAGGGATTAGAGGATTTTACCTTAAGTGTTAATTTTTCTGTCAATGAATTACAGCGTGATGACTTCATGGATGATATTAAAAATTGCTTAAAGAAATATGCCATTGATCCGCATCGTTTTCAATTTGAAATAACCGAATCTATTTTTGTACATGATGCAAATGCGATTATAACTAAGTTGCTTGCACTTAAAGAAATGGGGTTTCAAATTGCAATGGATGATTTTGGCACAGGCTATTCATGTTTGAGCTACTTGATTGATTTACCCATTGATATTATTAAAATTGATCGTTCATTCGTACAATCATTAACGTATAAAGAAAACGAAAGACATAAAGCAATTATCGCAACCATTATTGATCTTGCTAAACGTCTTCACATGACAACATTAGCGGAAGGGGTTGAAACACAAGAACAAGCAGATTGTTTGCGTGAAATGGGTTGTGAATATTTGCAAGGCTACCTTTTTGCCAAGCCGATGCCTTTTGAAGCTGCAACAGAATTTATGCGTACCAAGTTAAGCGAAATAAAGAAAGCGTATATCTTTCCCTTCTCTGGCAAAACCACCCACTAACCCTGCTCAGCTGAATTTTCAGCGTTGTTGCCTACGTTCTCTCACCCCAGTCACGTACCAAAGCGTACGCTCCTGGGGCTTCGTTCTCTTGGCGTCTAGCTGAAAAATCATCTGCTTGGGTTATATCCTTCCCAGTTGATCACTTAATATACTGCTTTCATTTTCAACTTTAACTATTTTTCGCCAACGGTAGTATCCCATAATGGCTAAAACCAAATAGGACCAATGCAGTGCGCTATGGAAAGGGATACCTTTATAGAGTTGTACTGAGGCCATTAAGGCATCGACAATAAACCATAATATCCAACAGTGAATAATCTTTAAGCATAAAAGCCCTTGGGCAATAAGACTTAACACGGTGGTTGTCGCGTCCCAATAAGGAATATCAGAACCAATCCATTTTAACCCTGACGCTAATGCCACAATGCTAATCAGTGCAACCAGGGTTAAAATAAAAAATTGTTTTAAATTCAGATAACCAATCGTGCGACCTGTTTTAACGCCTCTTGAGGACCATTGATACCAACCCACTATCATCGAGACAAAATAAACGCCTTCTAAAATAAGCGTGCCATAGATCCCTTTCTGCCAATAAAGAACGCTATTGAGGATAATCGCCAGCATACCGATTAGCCAGGCTAAACGTTTGGCTTGGGTGAAGTAGTAAGTACAAACTAATGATAAGCATGCGCCAATTGGATCGAGCCAATTCATAAAACTCCCTTCGTCGGTATTACCCGTACAGGTTCAATGGGTATTTTCACGTGAAAATTCTCAGCCGCAAGCAGCACCCCAGATTTGATGTTGGTTGATTTTAAGGAAATGACACCAAATGTCAAGCCATTATAAGAACATAAAGAGTAAAAAGGCGCCTAAAAACAAGCGGTAGACCACAAACGGGAGCATGCCCATTTTTTTGATCAATTGAAAAAAGGCATGAATACAAAAATATGCGCTAATAGCGGCAAAGGCTATGCCTAAAGTCAGATGAGGCCAATCAACGGCATTGGGTGAACGGATGATTTTAAGACCTTCATAAGTGCCGGCAAGCAAAATTACCGGAATAGATAATAAGAATGAAAATTTAGCAGCACTTTGGCGATTAAACCCTAAGGATAAACCGGCTGTCAAAGTGATACCAGAACGAGAGGTGCCTGGAATAAGCGCGAGAGTTTGGGCTAAGCCAATGATAATAGTGTCTTTCCAACCTAACTGATACAGACCTTTAGTTTTTACACGAAAATAATCACTTGCGAATAATAATAAACCAAATGTAATAGTTGAACAGGCGATAACAAGCGGAGATCGTAGGGTTGTGGCGACAAAATCATGTGCAAGGAATCCAATCAGTGCAATTGGCACCGAAGCCACTATAAGTTGCCAAGATAATGGGCTATAAACGCGTGAGGGTCTTCCTACTATGGAACGCCAAAAGCCGAAAATAAGTCGAATAATTTCTTGTCGAAAATACGCACAAACGGCCATGAGTGTACCGATATGAACAGCAACATCAAACGCTAATCCCTGATCTGGCCAACCTGTTAATAAGGGCACCAAAATAAGATGTGCAGAGCTGGAAACAGGTAAAAATTCGGTTAAACCCTGAACAATGGCAAGTGTTATGACTTCAAGTGCTTGACTCATGGTGTTGCCTGTGCGGGTTTAGCTAAATCATCTTTATTCTTTGGCTTTTCCTGACAAGTTGCATGATTTCGTTTTTTGGGTTTCATAACTTTTTCATAAAGATCATAACTGCATTTTCCAACGATTTGTCCCCAATATTCTCCTTTATTTTTATCGATGACCTGTGGCAGGGCAATTTCTACATTTTTTAAGCAAGCATGAACTGATAATTTAGTAAAATCGGTACATTCTTCTTGAGTCACTTCAAAGCAGGTAACGAAATACTTTTTGCTATCACAGAGTAAGCCGGGGAGAGTTTGCTCAATGTTTTGCATCCAGATTTTTTTATTACTGTCCTTGGTATCAGTCATCTCTTTAGGATTTTCTGTAGCCCATAACAAATAAGGGAGGAATAATAATAAATATGTTAGTAGAGCAGCTTTAGATCGCATTTTTTATCCCTTCAAAATGTGCTTAAAGGTATTATAACCATACCAGTCACTTTCCTACAGCCCTAAAGGGTACTAGGGAAGCTGATTTCGTCAAAGGTCTTTACATCCCACTGTCGCAAAACCAACACTTATCAAAATAGTTTCTTTGCAGATTATTTCGATTAAAAAAAATTTTCTAGCAAATTCATAGGATTTGAACAATCTTCACAACTCTTTATCAAAGTTGGCATTGTCATTGCTTTAAGAGTAATGGGCAACAACAAAAAAAGGGATTTTTCAAAATGAAGCGTTCGCATTTAGGAATCGTCGTTTTGGTCATTGTGTGTGCTTCTTTTTGGGTTGTTGCGACTCATCCAATATTTGCGGAAGTTTCAGAACAGCTTGCACCTCAACAAGTAGGGAGTCATTAAATGATTCCTGAACCTGATTTGCTCTTTGTACTAGGCTTTGCATTGGTGGGGATCCCCGTAATTGATGCAACATTTCAAGGAAGAATTATGTCTAATCATCAGAATAAGCTTAAAGACTCTACGGTAGGGGGCGATCCTATGTGGTACCACAAAACAAAATTGGGCACTTTTTGGATAGTAGAATCCGAGGATACTCACCAATACTATTTGGGCATGGATGACGATTCCATCGGATGCTATAAACGGCTTGAAGATGCCATTCGAGATATTAAAGAGCAAGAAACAGGACACTTAAAATGGGATCAATCTAGAAATATTGAAGTCCCAGAAGATGTTGTGCACCTTTGGGAAGAAGGTGAGCCTGAAAATTGGAATAAATTCTAGATAAGCCTTTCAAACCACACTTCGCTTAAAGTTATTATTAACTAAAGAGCGGAGTGTGACTTGTGTATGTACTCGCAACTATTTTTCCCTTCCAAGATAATTCTATGTTAGCATGGATATGATAATTATTCAGAAAACAAACATAATTATTTGGGGTGCTTGCCATTAAGGATGCTCCTTCTACCTTGCTTGAATAAGGTAGGTCAGCTATGATGACGGGCTAAATTTAACGCGGTATGGTGCACTTTAGTTAAAAAAGTGTAGCGATTCCAATGATAATGAAAAGGTCAACACAATGAAGCCAGAGATACACCCAGCATATAATGAAAAAACGGTCGTTTGTAGTTGTGGCAATACATTCGTTACTCGTTCTACTTATAAATCCGATTCGATACGCGTAGACGTTTGCAATGCTTGCCATCCTTTTTATACCGGCAAACATAAAATTGTTGATACCGCAGGTCGGGTCGATCAATTTATGCGTCGTTATGGTACATACAAAAAAACTGAAACCGATCAAACAGACACTCAAAAATAATGTTTTGATTTGGTATCATCTTTATAGAAGGGCGGTAGACGCCCTTTTTTTTTCGCGCAAGGGTCTAGGTGAGTTTTATGACAAATGATTTAAAAAAAGCTGCGCTGCATTATCATGCTTTTCCAGTTCCTGGAAAGTTAAGTATTGCTGTGACAAAGCCTACTGAAACACAGAAGGACTTAGCGCTAGCTTACACGCCAGGTGTTGCAGAACCTGTCAGAGCAATCAAAGCCAATCCTGATGATGCCTATCTTTATACATTGAAATCGAATTTGGTCGGTGTCATTACCAATGGTACAGCCGTTTTGGGTTTAGGGGATGTCGGCCCTCTTGCTGCTAAGCCTGTGATGGAAGGTAAAGCGGTTTTATTTAAACGATTTGCGAACATTGATGTTTTTGATATTGAAGTTCAAGCGCCCGATCCGCAAGACTTTATCAATACGGTTGCTAGAATCGCTCCTACATTTGGTGGCATTAATCTAGAAGATATTAAAGGACCACAATGCTTCGAAATTGAACAAGCATTGATCGATCGGTTAGACATTCCCGTTTTTCATGATGATCAGCACGGGACCGCAATCATTATTGTGGCTGGCTTATTAAATGCCATTGAATTACAAGAAAAATCTTTAAGCGACATCCAAGTAGTATGCCTTGGCGCAGGTGCGGCTGGTATTGCTTCTATGCGCTTACTTATTGCAATGGGATTGCGTCGTGATCAAATAATGATGATTGATAAACAAGGTGTGATTCATACAGGACGTACTGATCTCAATACCCATAAATTTGCATTTGCGAGTGAAACCGATAAACGTACCCTAGAAGAAGCTATGATAGGAGCGGATGTTTTTATTGGTGTGTCCGGCCCAGATCTATTAACACCCCGAATGTTACAATCAATGGCGCCTAAGCCCATTGTGTTTGCGCTTTCTAATCCTGATCCTGAAATTGACCCTTCCCTTGCCGAACAAGTACGCAGTGATCTTATTCTTGCTACTGGAAGAAGTGATTATCCAAATCAAGTCAATAATGTGCTATGTTTTCCCTATATCTTTAGGGGAGCACTGGATGTTAGGGCAAGCCGTATTAATCAAGAAATGATGATTGCCGCAGCTTTAGCTATTTGTGATCTGGCCAAAGAAACTGTGCCAGAGGTTGTCATGAAAGCCTATGAATTATCTCAAAAGATTTCATTTGGGCCACAATACATTATACCTAAACCAACAGATCCCAGATTATTACCGGTTGTTTCAGCTGCGGTGGCTAAAGCTGCAATTGAAACAGGTGTGGCAAGAATTCCTTATCCTGCACATTACCCACTAAAGCCGATAAAGCCAATGCCACCATTAACAGAAAATATTACTTAAATCTGATGCAATAAAAGGAGAGACGTTATGCGAAGGAAAAAGATTGCCCTGATTGGTTCAGGGAATATTGGAGGCACATTAGCCCATTTAGCGCTTTCAAAGCATTTGGGAGATGTTGTTTTATTCGATGTTGCCGAAGGGATCCCTCAAGGTAAAGCCTTAGATTTAGCGCAATGTGGACCGATTGAAGGTTTTGATGCCACCGTCATCGGTACCAATCAATATAAAGATATTCAAGATGCTGATGTTGTCATTGTAACAGCGGGTATTCCTCGTAAACCTGGCATGAGCCGCGATGATCTTTTGGCTATCAATACCAAAGTTATGAAAGAAGTGGGAGCGGGGATTAAACAATTTTGTCCGAATGCTTTCGTTATTTGTATCACCAATCCCCTAGATGTCATGGTCAAGGTATTACAAGATGCTTGTAAAGTACCAGATCATATGATTGTGGGAATGGCTGGTGTTTTGGATTCAGCGCGCTTTAGAACCTTTTTAGCGTGGGAATTTAATGTTTCAGTTAAAGATGTACAAGCTTATGTCTTAGGTGGTCATGGTGATTCCATGGTACCGCTGATTGAAATGAGTAATATTGCAGGCGTGAGTCTGACTGATTTAGTCAAACAAAACAAAATCACTCAAGCAAAATTGGATGAGATTGTCAAAAGAACGCGTAATGGCGGCGGTGAAATTGTTGCCTTATTAAAAACGGGTTCGGCTTTTTATGCACCTGCCTCTGCTGCCATTGAAATGGCTCAAGCTTATTTATTTGATAAAAAGAGTATCATTCCCTGTGCTGCTAAAATCAAAGAAGGCCAATACGGCGTTAAAAAACCGTTATTTGTTGGCGTTCCGGCCAAGATTGGCGCTAAAGGGGTTGAGCACGTTTATGAAGTTGAGCTTACCGATGCTGAACGTAAGAACTTACAAACGTCGATTGATGCTGTGATTGAATTATGCGATGCGGCTGATAAATTGTAGTCTTTCGTAGGGGCGGACCTAGTGTCCGCCCGTTCCTAAATCTAAAATAATGTTTCGCCACTATTACTGCTTGGCGTAATCGCATTACGTTCTCCGCCATAACTTGCAGCAGCATGTGTAGGAGCGGTTTCTTGACGGAAAACTTCAAATATCGCATTACCTTGGCCAGGGCGGGCAAGTAAACCAGTGCCAGGATCGATCTTAACGGTGACCAGGCCTCTTGGTTGTTCAATCTTAGTTTCAGGCACACCTTGTAATGCAGGTCCCATAAATTTCATCCAGATGGGTAATGCCGCTTGAGATCCATATTCTTGCACTGAGCGTGGTTCATCATACCCAACCCAGACACTGGCAACGATAGATCCATTGTAACCTGTGTACCATGCATCCATTTGATTATTGGTTGTGCCCGTTTTTCCTGCTAAATCTGAACGATTTAAGGCTTTGGCCAATTTACCCGTTCCTGTTTGAATCGCATCTTGCAAGATGGAAGTCATAATATAAGCTGTTTGTGGTGAGATAATTTGTTTTGCGGGAGTTGTTGTTGTCTGGCTATCTTCTTTCACAAGCTGATCGATAGAATTAGTTTCATCTACGAAAGGATTGATTTCTTGTTCGCTTAAAAGTTGGCACTCAGAGCAAGCCGTTGCCGGGGAAGCTTCATAAATTATTTTATCTTGGCTGTCTTTTACACGCTGGACGATAAAAGGTTTAATTTTGTAACCGCCATTGGCAAATGCAGCATAGCCAGTGCAAATATCAATTGGAGATGCTGTAGCGGTTCCTAAAGCGAGAGATAAACTGCGTGGTAAATTTCGGCGTTCAAAACCAAAACGTTCAATGACTTTTAACGCTCTACCGATCCCTAAAGATTGCAGTAGTCGAATAGAAACCAAGTTTCTTGATTTAGTGAGGCCAACACGTAAACGGGTTGGTCCATAAAATCTTCGGGTATCATTTTGAGGACGCCATGCTTCATCAACATTGTCTTTATAAACCACAGGCGCATCATTAATAATGGTGGCAGCCGTGAAACCATGTTCAAGTGCTGCAGCATAAACAAATGGCTTGAAGTTAGAGCCAGGTTGGCGTGTGGCCTGGGTTGCACGATTAAAGTGAGATAAATTGAAGTCAAAGCCGCCAATCAGTGCAAGTAAAGCCCCATTTTTAGGATGTAGGGCGACAAGAGCCCCTTCCACATCTGGGAGTTGACTAAACACCCAATCATTATTACCAGGTTCGACATAGATAATATCTCCAACACTGACAACATCGCTTGGTGTTTGCGGTGAATCCCCTACTCGTGACCGCGATAACTGTCTTGCAGCCCAGCGCATACTATCAAACGAAATCGAAATTTCTTGACGATTTGGTAACACGGCTTTAGCGCCATTTTCGCTGACCGATAAAACCGCTGCTGGCAAAGTAAATGCGGTTTTTGGATAAGCTCTTAATTGTTCTGCCCAAAGCTCCGGATGGATACCATCTGCAGGTACAGGGAGTTGAGCAATTGGGCCACGATAGCCGTGACGTTTGTCATATTCTAACAAGCCTTCTTGCACTGCATTATTCGCTATCATTTGCAGACGACTATCAACAGTTGTGTAGGCAACAAATCCGGAGGTGTAGACATCAGGGCCAAATTTTTCAACAAGTTCTTTACGTGCCATTTCGGCGACATGTGGTGCTTCAATATCAACAACTCGGCCGTGATAACTGGTTGCTACGGGTGTGTCTACGGATTGCTCATATTGAGCTTCATTGATAAATCCATAATGAAGCATACGTTTAAGAACGTGCGCGCGACGCTTTAAAGCAGCATCAGGATTATTGATAGGATTGATTGCGCTTGGGGCTTGAGGTAAACCCGCAATCATCGCCATTTGATCTAAAGTAAGTTTGTCTACCGTCGTGCCGTAATAGACCTGCGCTGCTGCTTGTACGCCATAGGCACGTTTTCCGAAATAGATCTTATTGAGATAAAGCTCAAGGATTTGATCTTTAGATAATTCTTTTTCAATTTTAATTGCCAGCAAGACTTCATTGAGTTTGCGGCCAAAGGTTTTTTTGCGGGTTAAAAAGAAATTACGTGCTACTTGCATTGTTATGGTGCTGGCGCCTTGCGCCTTGGTACCACTGACTAATAAATGTAAGCTTGCTCGTGCCATGCCTCGTATATCCACGCCATTATGATCGTAAAAGCGTCTATCTTCAGTGGCAAGAATGGCATTTTTTAAGGTTTCAGGGACATCTTTGATAGAAATGGGGGTACGACGCTTTTCACCGTATTCACCGATCAATTTGCCATCTGCGGTATATATTTTTAAAGGGACTTGAAGTTGGATCTCTTCCAAAATATTAACGGTCGGCAATTGAGCATTGGTGTACAAAATAATAACGGCCAGGGCGCAAATGCCAGCTACACTTGTACTAACCAAGACCCGAACAAAGATGTTAAAAAAATTTTTCATGGCCGGATTATATCAAAATGTCATTATCCCCGTTACCCCCTTGGTCATCTAAGTAGGGATAGAGATATCCGGTTTAAGCCTGAAAGGGTGAGAAATTTGATTGTTTTCGTGTAACAGCTAGTATTGAGTTAGATTCCTATGCTTTTTATTACATAGAATCCTTCTCAGTGAGATGACATTTGTAAGTCGAGTAATTAAGTAACTTAATAAATCGCTCAGTAGGGAAACATCGGTGGATTTAGCCCTCTTTCAACATAAATATCCAACTTTAGTTGGCGTTGATATTAGTTCAGCTTCTGTCAAATTATTGGAATTAAGTAAAAATCAACTTGGGTATCGTGTCGAAAGCTATGCTGTGGAGCAACTACCAGCAGATGCTATGCAAGAAAAGGAATTCAAAAACTTAGAAGCCATTGGTGCTGCCATTGAGCATGTTGTAAAGCGTTCACGGACACGATCAAAGTGTGGTGCAATAGCCGTAACAGGTTCTGCTGTTATCACTAAAGTCATTCAAATGAACGCAGGACTTAAAGAACACGAACTAGTGACGCAAATTGAATTAGAAGCTGAGCGTCATATTCCCTACCCAATGTCAGAAGTCAATATTGATTTTCACGTAATAGGTCCTTCTCAAAAAAATCCAGATTTCATAGATGTCTTATTAGCCGCTTCTAGAACAGAAATGATTGATACGCTGGTTGAAGTGCTTAGCCTTGGTGGATTAACAGCAAAGGTAGTTGATATAGAAGCCTATGCAATCGAGCGTGCGTTTAGTTTAATTGCCGACCAATTACCAAGTTTAGGCGAACATCAAACAATTGCTGTGGTTGATATTGGATCATCAATGACCTCTTTTAGCGTATTGCATGATAGAGCAACAATATATACCCGAGATCAAATTTTTGGCGGAAAACAGCTTACTGAAGAGATCCAGCGACGATATGGATTAACGTTTGAAGAAGCTAATCTTGCAAAAAAGCAAGGTGGTTTGCCAGAAGATTATGTCACTGAAGTATTGGAACCCTTTAAAGACGCTGTTGTACAACAACTAAGTCGATCGTTGCAATTTTTCTTCTCATCAAGTGAATACACAGAAGTTGATCATATCGTTTTAGCAGGTGGGACGGCAACGTTGCCTGGATTAGTCAAGCGAGTAGAAGAAAAACTTGGGATTCCAGCTTCCATAGCCAATCCTTTTGCAAATATGACTATAGCTCCCAGAGTGAGTGTTCCTGCTCTCAATGCAGATGCGCCTTCTTTAATGATTTGTTGTGGATTAGCCCTACGGAGTTTTATTCATGACCATCAATATTAATTTATTACCGTGGCGGGAAGAGCAAAAAGAACAACAAAAAAGAGAATTTGTTTCTCTTTTAGGTTTAGGGGTTGTTGCAGCAAGCGGATTAATATTATGTATTCACATGCTCATTAGCCGTCAAATTACCTTTCAAAATGAAAATAATGATTTTTTAAAAAATGAGATAAAAAAACTAGATCAACAAATAGCAGAAATCCAAGCATTGCAAAAAGAAAAGGCACAGTTATTAGCCAGAATGGAAATTATTCAACAGCTACAAACAAATAGGCCACAAGTGGTACGTTTGTTTGATGGTTTGGTACATACGGTGCCCGAAGGGTTATATCTAACCAATCTTACTCGAACCGGACCTAATATTGTGATGGATGGAAAAGCAGAATCCAATACCCGGGTATCGACCTTTATGCGCAATATCGAAGCATCTAATTGGTTGAAAAATCCTTTGCTGACCTTGATTCAAGCAAGTTCAAAAGAGCCAAGCAAACCTAACGAAAAGCAAAATGATAGAATGATCGGATTCAATTTACAGGCAGTTGAAGCAGTGGATGCACAATCGAATCTCAATAAATTGTTAAAAGAAGATAAGGGTCCAGCGGTGACACCTAATAACGCGGCTGTACCTACTCCAAAACCAAATACGAAATAGACTGAAAATGAATATAGATCTTAATGATATAGACATAAATAGTATTGGAACTTTACCGCTGCCAGTGAAGATAGTCGCTATTGTGATCTGTAGCATGATCATTATTTTTTTGGGATATTGGACAGACACAAAAAAGCAATTAGCACAATTGGAAACAGCTCAACAAGAAGAATTACAACTACGAACCACCTTTGAAGCAAAACAAACCAAAGCGGCTAATTTAGAAGCTTATAAAGAACAAATGGCAACAATGAAAGCATCTTTTGGAGCACTGCTTCGCCAATTACCGGAAAAAACAGAAGTGCCCGGATTATTAGAGGATATTTCTCATCAAGGTCTTGCCACGGGTTTGGAATTTCGCACCATTCGTTTACAACCTGAGAAAGAAATTGATTTCTATGTGGAGCTACCTATTGAGATATCGGTAATAGGTACTTACCATCAATTTGGTGAGTTCGTAAGTAATATTGCAGCTCTTCCAAGAATTGTGACCTTACATGATTTTGTCATACGTCCGGTAACCTCAGAATCTGGCGGCGATAATTTGGTAATGAATATTACAGCAAAGACTTATCGTTATACTGCAGGTGAAAAAGAAAATGAATCGAAGTAGAGCCTGCATTTATACGATTTTACCGCTCATAATGATTAGCGCAATCTTGGGTGGTTGTAGCAATGCTGACAAAAGAGAAGAGTTAGAAGCTTATGTACACAAAATTAAAAGTAGAGAGATTAAAGAAATAGAACCTTTACCTGAAGTAAAGCCTTATGAAACTTTTACTTATAATGATGCGACGCTTCGAAGCCCTTTTATGCCTTCTACTCAAGCTGAAGTGGCAAAAAATGTGGCTAACGATAACGGCATCCGCCCAGATGCTAATCGTCGCAAGGAACCATTAGAGAACTATCCTTTAGACAATTTACGAATGATGGGAACCTTGGAAAAAGATGGTAAAAGATGGGCTATCGTAGTTGATTCAGATGGCACGGTTCACCGTATTACTAAAGGTAATTACGTTGGACAACATGATGGCCGGGTTGACGACATCACAGAAGAAAAAGTTTTGATAACTGAAATTATCCCGGATGCGACGGGAGGTTGGCGCGAAAGAAAAGTAAATCTGGCGCTGGTAGAAGAAAGTGGAACACACAAAAATAAACCTCATACCAAATAATAAGGTTTGAGCCTTGGAGCAAACGATATGGTTAGGATGACATTTTTAAAGCTACCATTATCCGCGATGCGGTTTGCGTGTTTGTTGCTAACAACCTTTTTTGTGTTGTTCACACAAAATCTTAATGCGGCATCACCTCGCCTTGAAAATATGCAGTTATCTTCTCAAGTTGGTGGTGGTCTTGCCTTAAAGCTCACCATGAATATGCCAGTCAGTGCACCAAAAAGTTTTGTTATTGAATCACCTGCAAAAATTTGTTTAGACTTTCCGGGTGTGACTAATGGATTATCGCGCGTCAACTCGCGTCCTGAATTCAATAAAGGCATTGTCAAACGTATTTCCGTTATTGAGGGAGGTGGTAAGACCCGGGTTGTGATCGATTTAATAGAATCCGTTCCCTTTAATGTCATTGTCAAAGGAAATGAGACGACTGTTACATTGGCAGGTGGTGTACCCACTAGAGAACCTGTGGCAGAGCCTTTTCATGGTCAATATACGTCTAAAACTCCCATCTCACGTGGGCAAAAATCAAATCAATTAAATGCCTTAAATGCCATTGATTTTCGTCGTGGAAATGATGGTGAAGGCCGCGTTATCATAGATTTGAGTGATGCGCATATTCCTGTAGATATGAAAGAAGAGGGCGATAAAATTCGACTTCGCTTTCTAGGTGCGCAATTGCCACCGAAGCTTCAACATAAATTAGATGTGACTGATTTTGGAACCCCTGTTTCGTTTATCAATACGATTCAACAAGGCAAAGATGTTGAAATGGTTATTCAAAATACTGGTTTTTCAGAGAATATTGCCTATCAAGCCGATAAACGTTTTACCGTGGATGTCAGGCCTGCAACTAAAGATGCTAAAGAACAAAATCAGCAAAAAACATTTAAATATACAGGCGATCGATTATCATTAAACTTTCAAGACATTGAAGTACGAGCTGTCTTGCAATTAATTGCTGATTTTACAGGCTTAAATATTGTTACAAGTGATACCGTGACTGGCAATGTTACGCTCAGATTACATAATGTACCTTGGGATCAGGCGCTTGATATTATTTTGCAAACAAAAGGGTTAGCAAAACGCCAAGTAGGCAATGTTTTACTGATTGGACCTGCCGAAGAAATGGCTGCGCGTGAAAAGCAAGAGTTACAAAGCCATCAACAGGTAGCAGACTTAGCTCCCTTGAGAGCTGAATATTTACAAGTGAATTATGCTAAAGCATCAGAGCTGGCAGCACTTTTGAAGACCGAAAAAAATTCATTAATGTCACCACGTGGCACAATTTCCGTTGATGAACGTACCAATACCTTATTGGTGCAAGATACTGCACTGAAATTGGAAGAAATTCGCGCTTTAGTTCAACGCTTAGATATACCAATCAGGCAAGTCTTAATTGAATCAAGATTGGTTTTTGCAACTGACAATTTCCAAGATATTTTAGGGGTTAACCTTGGATTTGCTGGGAAAGGGCGTCCTGGACAGGAGCCTGTTATTGGTTTTGCGGGGCAAGTGTTAGGGCCTGGTTTAACGGGCTCAAGTACAATTGCAGATGGGTTAACCACACCTGCTCAGGTCGTAGTGGGTGATAGATTAGGCATTGGTATGTTACAAACCTTTCCTTTGTCTGGGAGTGTGACAACACAAGCAGGTTTTGGTTTAACGATAGCAAGATTACCTGGTGGCACTATTTTGGATCTCGAATTACAGGCCTTGGAATCGGAAGGTTTAGGAAAGATTGTAGCAAGTCCGCGCTTAGTGACTTCCAATCAACAAATGGCTTATATCGAATCAGGTGAGGAAATCCCCTATCAAGAATCAACGTCAAGCGGCGCAGCATCTATTGCCTTTAAGAAAGCAGTATTGCGATTAGAGGTTACGCCTCAGATTACACCAGATGATCACATCATCATGGATTTAAAGGTAAATCAAGATTCCAGAGGGGTCGAGACAGCGGGTGTTCCTGCCATTAATACAAGGGAATTACATACCAAAGTTCTGGTTAATAATGGTGAAACCGTTGTTCTTGGGGGTATCTATCAACAAAATAAGCAATCTCAGAATGACAGTATACCCTTCTTTGGTAAGCTTCCGCTCATTGGATGGATGTTCAGGAACGAGAGTAATATCGATCAGCGGAGCGAGTTAATGATTTTTGTTACCCCAAAGATCATCCAAGATGGCATGAGCTAAGAGATACCGCCATGAGATTGCTGCCTTTTAGATGAGAGTGGGTAATTAACCGATGAAGTCGAACCATTTTCTCGATTCGGGTTATCTTAAAATGGTATACTCATGGCCCAGTATCGATGTGCCCATTGCAATCATTGGATTAAGTGTGCATCCTTGCTGAAAAATTTTTTCAGGCAAGGATGAGTTTATAGTTAAGTACCTTGCTTTTTATTATATTACAATTAGCTAAGCCAAGTTGAAACAACCATGAAGCGATCAGTGAACCTATTTTTAATTGGCCCTATGGGGGCTGGAAAAAGCACAATAGGTAAGCAGTTGGCTAAGGAGTTGAAGCTTGAGTTCTATGATGCGGATCAAGAAATAGAGGCTCGTACAGGGGCTGATATTGCATGGATATTTGATGTCGAGGGAGAGGAAGGTTTTAGAAAGCGGGAAGCTTCCGTCATTGATGAGCTCAGCCAACTTCAAGGCATTGTGCTTGCTACAGGTGGTGGTGCGGTACTCAATGCTGATAATCGCAATCGATTAGCTGCAAGAGGTACTGTTGTCTATTTATTCACCACAGTTGAACAACAAGTGCGCCGTACAGCGCGCGATAAACGTCGACCCTTAATCCAAACGGCGGAATTACCAGAATCTACTTTAAGAGAACTAATGGCCTTTCGGGATCCTTTATACCGTGAGGTTGCTGATGTTGTGGTGGCTACTGATGGTCGAACCGTCCGGTCTGTTTCAACTGAAGTGATCCGATTAATTGAGCGGGATCAATTGGGATAATTACCTGTTCATTTTGGAAGGCTAAAGATGGGTCTAAATGACGTAGATGCACCAAGTGGAAAATATCCCATTGTTGTAGGCTATGATCTATTAGCTCAACCTGCGCTTTTTGAGCCTTATGTATCTTCGAAGCAAGTTTTCATCCTTAGTCATCCTGAACTTGCGCAAACTTTTCTCAAGACTTTGATACAGACATGCCAAAATGCGAATGCGTATCATGTTGATCATCTTTTAATCCCCTCTGGGGATAATCACAAAACGTTGGAAACTGCTAATCAAATCTGGACATTTTTGCTCACCCATCATCACCATCGGGACACCATCATCATAGCCCTTGGGGGTGGAATGGTAGGTGATATGGCAGGGTTTTGCGCTGCTTGTTATATGCGAGGGGTCCAGGTCATTCAATGCCCTACCACATTGTTAGCGCAAATAGATGCGGCCATTGGTGGTAAGACAGGTGTGAACCATCCTTTAGGAAAAAATATGATAGGTGCGTTCCACCAACCACAGGCTGTACTAAGTGATTTAGGGACTTTGAGTACCTTATCAGATAGAGAATTTATAAGCGGCCTGGGGGAGTTAATAAAATATGGAATGATTTTAGATGCTTCCCTATTTGATTGGATAGAAGTGAATATGGATGCTCTGCTCCAAAAACAGCCCGAGGTAGTTAACTATGCAGTGTCACGTGCCAGTCAAATAAAAGCGCAAATTGTTTCTCAAGATGAAAAAGAGGGTGGGCAAAGAAGAATTCTTAACTTTGGTCATACTTTTGCACATGCTCTAGAAAGTTTGTTAGATTATCA
This sequence comes from uncultured Pseudomonadota bacterium, assembly GCA_963829835.1. GTDB lineage: Bacteria > Pseudomonadota > Gammaproteobacteria > Berkiellales > Berkiellaceae > Berkiella. Next base: position 691,161 of record CAWHKC010000004.1, on the reverse strand, counting down.
ACACATAAAGCATGGAGAAGCTGTTGCTATTGGTATGGTCGTTGCCACGCACTTATCTATACACCGGGGTAATATTACCTATAATGTGTTAGAACGGTTAATATTTTTGCTTCAAAGAGCTGGTTTACCAGTCAATATACCAACAGGTATTACGATAGTAGAGATTTTGACTAAAATGAAGCATGATAAAAAGCATTCGCAACAGCGCTTGCAATGGGTTTTACTTAAGGCTATCGGAAAAGGCACCCTTTGTGATGATGTAACGCATGAGCAAATTACTCAAGCAATGGAAATGTGTATTACGAATCCTTGAGCCCTTTGCCCAACATAGGTAAGGATACTATGAACAAATCTCATAAGAAATCGCTTTTCACGTCCTATGATGAAGAAGCATCAAAAACCTATATCACCCCAAATTGGCAACAACATGAAGAATTAATATCTCATGTATCTCAATTTAGTCAGAACATTTTATTGATTATCGCACCTCAAGGAGGTGGGAAGACGACTTTTTTGCAACATTTTTTAGATAAAACCACCCCTGAGTTGACGAAAAAATCATTTTCTGGCCACTCTCAAACAACCTGTGAAGAGTTATTAAAAAAAGTGGCTCTGAGCTTTAATTTGACCTGGCAAGGCTCTCATGATCTTGCCAAACAAGTTCGTGAAGCGATTGAAGAAAACGCTTTGCGCAGTGGAACGACATGGACATTATTTATAGATGATGCACACTTATTATCGAATGAACAGCTTCAGGCATTGGTCCAATTGGTTAACTTTGAAGATGAGCCTCGCAAACAATGTCGTTTAGTTCTTTTAGGAGAACCTTCTTTAGAATTAAGATTATTTTCTCCTGAATTCACAGCTGTTTCACATGGGAAAATCTATACTATCGAACTAGAGTCTTGGACATTACAAGATGTTCAGGGATATTTGGCTAAAGATCACTTTTCTTCGCAATTGAGTAAAGATCAAATTGCACTCATTTATGAGCGTAGCAGAGGCTTACCAGGGTATGTCATACGAGAAGTTAATGATGCACTTGAACACTTGACCACTACAGGAAAGAAAATGAATAAACGCAAATTTAAATTATGGGGTTTTCATCCTATTTCGTTTGGCATTTTAGCAGGACTTGTGATGGGAGGGTCTTATTTGCTATTGAATAATAATGGCGATGAAGAAGGTACATCTACCCCCGTCAATGCAGCTCAACAAGCAGAAAATACATGGGGCGCAAATGAAATCTCACCAAAGAAAACATCGCCTTCAGTCGCTTTTCATTTTGATAAAGTAGATACCTCTGATATTGTCGAAGACGATATGATACAAGAACAAAATACTTCACCAGAAAATATTAAACATGAAAATGCTGTATCAGATAAAACGATGGCGCCAAAATCAGCATTAGAAATGCAAAAAACAAGTCTTACTAAAGCACCGAAAATCGATGAGCCAAAAGTTCAAATTGAACAAGTCGCAAAAGCAGAAGTAAAAGCACAAACACAAATCCAACCTCAAGCACAAGTACAAGCAAAAGAGAAAGTTAAGGCGCAAAAAGAGTATGCGAAAAAATCACTTAGTGACGAAGAAAGCTATTTACTTTCCGTTGATAAACATCACTATACTCTACAATTATTAGGCGCTAGCAAAGAATCAAGCATCAATGCCTTTATCAAAAAACATGGTATCGAAGAAAAAGCGCATGCTTTTCATACTAAACGCCAAGGTAAAGATTGGTATGTTGTTGTTTATGGAAATTATTCCTCAGCGCAAGAGGCCAAAACAGCTGCGAATGCCATTCCTTCTTCTTTGAAAAATGCCAATGTTCAACCATGGGTGCGTGAACTAAATGCGGTTCATCAGGATATCAATCAAAAGGGATAATTTCCCCCTTTTTCGCCCCCTTTTCAAGAAAAGGGGGCGATTATTCGCCAATACTTCGAGAAAAAGGTAAAATAACCTTTAGTCCAAAAAATAAGTTAGTTAATATATGCATTCTTCATTCCGCCTTCTAAAAGCCCTTAAACGCGAAGCAGTGGATAGCACTCCTGTCTGGTTTATGCGCCAGGCTGGTCGATATCTACCCGAATATCGTGCAATTAGAGAGCGCGTTGGTGGGTTCCTGGGAATGTGTAAAAACCCAGACATTGCCTGCGAAATTACGCTCCAACCACTGAAGCGTTTTGATTTGGATGCGGCCATTATCTTTTCAGATATTTTAACCATTCCTGATGCAATGGGTCTTGGGCTACATTTTAAAACCAATGAAGGTCCTCATTTTGAACATCCCATTCGAAATCAAGCAGCCGTTGATGCTTTACCCATCCCGGATATGGAAAATGATTTGGGATATGTGATGAATGCTATACGATTGGCCTCTAGGGAATGTAAAGAAAAAGCGCCTTTGATTGGTTTTTGTGGTAGTCCCTGGACAGTATCAACCTATATGGTGGAAGGCAAAAGTAGTAAAAACTTTTCTATTATTAAAGCGATGCTTTACAGTGAACCCAAAATCCTCAATGCGTTGTTAAAAAAAGTCACTTTGACTAGCTGCCACTATTTGCATGCTCAAATCGCATCTGGCGCACAAGCCGTTATGATTTTTGACACTTGGGGGGGCATTTTGAGCCCTCAAGCATATCGTCTATATTCTTTGCACTATATGCAAGAAATTGTTAGCTATTTAAAGTCAAACACCATGACAAAAAATACTCCCATTATTTTGTTTACCAAAAATGGTGGACAGTATTTAGAAGAAATTGCGCAAACCAACTGTGACGGCATTGGCATTGATTGGACGGTTGATATTGCGCAAGCACGTCAACGTGTTGGCCATCGTGTTGCCTTACAAGGAAATTTAGATCCCAGTATTTTGTATGCACATCCAAAAGATATTGAAGCACAAGTAAAAACAGTTTTAGATGCATATGGCCATGGCAGTGGCCATATTTTTAATTTGGGGCATGGTATTTATCCTGATATTAATCCAGAACATGTGCAAGTGATGATTGAGTCGGTTAGAAAATATAGCCATGGAGCAAGCAATGGATCATTATAAAGTTATTTTTCCCGGAACATTCGATCCAATCACCAATGGGCATGTTGATTTAGTGGAACGGGCCTCAAAAATGTTTGCCCACGTTGTTGTGGCAGTCGCTGAAAATTCACGTAAAGGTCCTCATTTTGATGTTGCAACCCGTGTGAAACTAGCACAAGAAGTCCTTAAACCGATTAAAAATGTAGAAGTCTGCGGTTTTTCTACTTTGCTTGTTGATTTTGTGCGCGAAAAAGGGGCCAAAGCCATTATTCGCGGCCTGCGAGCGGTATCGGATTTTGAATTTGAGTTTCAATTGGCAAATATGAACCGTCGTTTGGCATCTGATATTGAAACCTTATTTTTAACGCCTGCTGAGCAGTTTTCATTCGTTTCTTCTTCATTAGTAACGGAAATAGCAGCATTAGGCGGAGATGTTTCAACATTTGTACCAGCAGCAGTTTTAAAACTCTTGAATGAAAAATTTCACAAAGGCAAATAGTGGCACTCAAAATAACAGATGAATGTATTAATTGTGATGTCTGTGAGCCCGAATGCCCAAATGAGGCAATCTCACAAGGCGAACAATATTATGTCATTGATCCCTTTCGTTGCACTGAATGTGTTGGTCACTTTGACGAACCACAGTGTCAACAGGTTTGTCCTGTAGCCTGTATTCCTCAGGATGAACAACACTTTGAAACTAAAGATGAGCTGTTAGCAAAATATCATGCTTTGAAATAACGCCATTTCTACGTCCCGCGGCTTGACCGTGGGACCCATGCTAGATCCCGCGGACATGCCGCGGGAAGTTGGCATTTAAAAAAGGACTCAAAATATGAAAAAAATTACCCTCATCAGTTTATTATTCATTCTTATTATCAAATCAAGTTTTGCTCTCACTCCCTCACAAAGTGCCGTGGCAAGTAGCCATCCCTTGGCAACACAAGCAGGTATCGACATTCTCAAACAAGGCGGTAATGCATTTGATGCCGCCATTACTGTTGCAGCTGTTTTGGCTGTCGTTGAGCCCTATCAGAGTGGATTAGGTGGGGGCGGATTTTGGTTATTGCATGATGCCAGAAACCCAGCAAAAGAACGAACCCTCGTTGTTGATGCACGCGAGCGCGCGCCGCTAGCGGCTAAAGAAAATATGTTTATTGTTAATGAAAAGGTTAGTGCAAGTCTTGCACAAAATGGTCCGCTTGCTGCGGCTATTCCTGGGGAACCTGCTGGCCTTGCCTATTTGGCGTTGAACTTTGGTAAATTACCCTTAAAACAAACACTTGCTCCAGCCATAAAGTTGGCCAATGAAGGCTTTGCACTTGATGCACATTTTATTAAATATCTTAAATCCAAAGAAGAACTTATCGTACGTTTTCCATCCTCAAGTGAGCTTTTTCTAAAAAATGGCAAAACACCTGAAGTGGGCACTATTTTGAAACAACCCGATCTAGGCCGGGTATTAATGGCTCTAGCAAGAGAAGGACATTCAGGTTTTTATACGGGCTCAGTTGCAAATCTACTTGTCGATGACGTAAAAAAGAATGGGGGTATTTGGGTTTTAGAAGATTTAAAAAAATATAAAGTAATCGTAAATGCCCCATTGGAAGGGAAATACCACCAGATGAATATTCAAACCGTTCCTTTACCTAGTGCCGGTGGGATGGGCCTTTTGGGTGCATTGAATATTCTAAGTGACTTTGAATTGAAAAATCTTTCCGATGCAGATCAAAAACATCTGATTGTTGAAAGCTTGCGTCAAGTCTATTGTGATCGGATTAAATATCTTGATGATCCGGAATTTACACAAGTTGATGTTGAAAAATTAATGAGCTCACAACATGCAAAAGTGTTGCGAGCGGCCATACAGATGAATCACGTAACACCAAGTAGTGGTCTTGAGTGTGAAGCGCCTGTTACGGAAAAGGAACATACAACCCATTATTCCATTTTGGATCAACAAGGAAATGCTGTTGCAGCAACCTTAACCAATAACCAACAATTTGGTAGCGGTTTTGTTGCGCAGGGCACCGGTGTTCTTCTAAACAATGGTATGGATGATTTTTCAGTTGCAAAGAATTTTCCTAACGCTTTTGGTTTAATTGGTTTGGACTTGAATAGGATTGCCCCAGGTAAAAGGCCACTTTCAAGTATGACCCCAACCCTATTTGAGATACCACAAGGGGTAGGTATAGTTGGGACACCAGGTGGAAGTCGAATACCCTCAATGATGCTGCTTGCACTATTAACCGCAAGGGAAGATTATTTCCCACAAACTTGGGTAATGACGCCGCGTTTTCATCATCAATATATACCCGATGTAATTGAATTTGAACCAGAGGCCTTTTCAGAACCGTTACAACATGCCTTAAAACTCAGAGGTCATACCTTAAAACAAACCAAAAAGACTTATGGTAATATGCAAGCCATTTTTTGGGATAAGAAAAATAATAAAGTCTATGCGGCATCTGATCCCAGGGGGCAAGGATCAGCGGTGGTGGAAACCATTAAGACGAAACAATAAGGGCGGATTCTCAACATCGAGACGCCACGGCACGTAGGAGCTACGATTCTCTAGGTTTTTGAGTCATTATCATTGTTATAATGCCTTTAATGATTTCCCGTGGATGGGGAGGACATCCTTTGATGGTCGCATCAACGGGAATAACATTATTGATGGCGCCAAGATGCGCATAATTATTATCACCAAAAATGCCGCCACAACTTCCACAGTCGCCTAGTGCCACGACCCATTTAGGGTTAGGCATCGCTTCATAGGCTTTTTTTAATGCTTGTTCCATATTGCGAGAAACCGGTCCTGTCACTAATAATACATCAGCATGCCGCGGACTAGAGACAAAATAAAGACCATAGCCTTCAATATTGTAAAAAGGGTTTTGTAGCGCTTGTAATTCAAGTTCACAACCGTTGCAAGATCCTGCATCAACATGTCGGATCCCTAAAGAGCGACCAAATGTTTTATAGATTTTTTGCTGTAATTCATCCATCGTTTGTGATTCAAAATTGGGTAGATTTTCAGTTTTTATACCAACACGAAATGCTTTTTGAAATATTTTTAACATAGGTTACCTTTACAAATCCTGTCCTGCATAACTCAAATTAAATGACTTATTGATTAATGGAAAGTCAGGTACGATATTTCCAAGCACGGCTACTTCAATGGCCGGCCAACTTGCCCAGGAAGGGTCATGTGGGTGAACGCGAGATAAAAAATTATCTTGCCCTGTTTTAAGTGCTATAAAGACAGGGCCCCTAAAGCCTTCAATCCAACCATAACCTTCTTGATTGGCAGGTATATCTTTGATTTGAACAGCAATAGGACCTTGTGAGGCTTTTAGTTCATGAATAATATAGTTCAGTAAACGCAGTGATTCGAAAATTTCTTGAAATCGGACTTCACATCTTGCCCAAACATCTCCCTGCTTTTTGATAATTTCAATTACTTTCATTTGTGTATAGGGAAAACAGGGGTTATGTTTTCGTTGGTCACAATGAATGCCACTGGCACGTGCACAAACGCCAAATATTTCTAATTCCTCAGCCTGGATCCTAGTTAAGTTACCCGTTCCATTGAGCCTGTCTTGGACACCACCATGTTGATCAATTATTTTTTTTAGTTCATGAACTTCATCTTTGAGCGTAGTGATTTCTTTTTGAATGAGTTTTAAATGATCATCCGTCAAATCGGATGTAACACCTCCTGGTTTAATAATGTCCATAAGGTAGCGATGGTTAAAAAGTTGTTCATTGGTACGTAGCATTTCTTCTTTCAATCTGGAAAAATGAGCAAGCCCAAATCCAAACCCAGTATCATTAATGATTGCGCCAAGATCGCCTAAATGGTTCATTATTCTTTCGCGCTCAAGCAGCAATGCCCTTAACCATAAAGAACGTGTTGGTGCTTGCACCTTGGCAACCTCTTCGATAGCCATTGAGTAGGCCCAACTAAAAGCAACCGTTGAATCACCACTGATTCTGCCCGCAAGTTTTGTCGCCTCAAAAAAAGAAAGTCCCTCAAATCGTTTCTCAATTCCTTTATGTTTATAGCCTAAACGTTCTTCAAGACGTAGCACTTTTTCGCCAACCACTTGAAAACGAAAATGTCCTGATTCGATAACGCCGGCATGCACAGGACCCACTGGAATTTCATGAACACTTTCCCCTGCTATTTTTTTAAAATGATAATTATGTGAAGCACTAGCATCTTGGGTTGATTGTAATTTTGAGTTTTTTAGTAGTGGGAAGACAGTGTTCCATTGATGATGACTAAGCCATGGCCGCTCATCTTTAGCTTGCATAGCTTGAAATCCTAATAAATCAAAAGTTGCACGTTGCTGTCGATTTGCACAAGGAAAGAGGCGACTAAAATCTGGATATTGAGGATTGTCAGCATCAAGCAATAAGGTGAAAGCAACTAATTCTGAATTAATATCAAAAACCATATTTAAAGAATATTTATCTGTAGCTTGTCCGGTATCACCCCACAAACTAATTAATTTTGCGCCATTTTCAACTAAGTGTAGATTAAGTCTTGTTATTTGATTGTTATCAATAATAGATTTTGATAGTCGAAACGCGGTTGAGGCGCTTTGATGTTCACTTTCATTAAATGTCATATGTCTTTTAACACTCACTCAATTAATTTGGCAGCTTGATGAAACCAATTCTTTAAAAAATCCGGCATATAAACGCCAAGCACAATCACAATCAAGATGTGAATAAAAAAGGGCATAAATGAAGGCTTAAAGGTAAGTTTTTTAACTGTAAATGAGCCAAAAACCATACCTTGCACTTTTCCAAAGATAGCGCCAAAGGCAACGCTTAAGGCAATAATGATAAATGGGGTAGCCCAGGGTTGTTGATTGATAGCGGTGGTTATAATTAAAAATTTACTGGTGAAAATGCCAAAAGGCGGCATTCCCAATATAGCAAGACTCCCTAGAATTAAGCACCAGCCGATTAAGGGGCTCTCTTCAAAAAGACCTTGAATTTTATTTATTTGTTGGCTACCGGCTTTTTGTGCAGCATGGCCTACGGCCATGAATAGGGCAGATTTTGTAAAAGAATGCATGGTCATATGCAAGAGTGCGGCAAAATTGGCAAGCGGTGTGCTCATTCCAAATGCGAAAGTGATAAGACCTATATGCTCAATTGTCGAATAACTATAGAGCTTTTTAATATCTGTTTGTCGTAAGAGAAAAAAAGCGCCAATAATAATACTAAGCATTCCAAGTGCCATTAAGGTATAACTTGGAAATGAATTGCCAATAGATGCTTCAACTAAAATTTTGCATCTGATGATAGCATATAGCGCAACATTTAAAAGAAGAACAGATAACACGGCAGATACTGGGGTTGGACCTTGAGCATGGGCATCAGGAAGCCAGTTGTGAAGAGGGGCTAAACCACATTTGGTACCATAGCCTATTAAGATAAACACAAAAGCAATGGATATGATATTTGGATCAAGCTCCCCTTTAATGGAATACAAGGAAGTCCAAAATAAAGCATCACCGGTACCCAACACTTTCTCAGCGGCAAAATAAATGAGTATGGTGCCAAGTAAAGCTTGTGCAATGCCAACGCCACATAAAATAAAATATTTCCAAGCCGCCTCTATCGATTCACGGGTGCGATAAAGACTAATTAAGAGAACAGTTGATAAGGTCGCCCCTTCCATCGCTACCCATAATATTCCTAAATTATTCGTTGTTAATGACAATAACATGGTACCCAGAAAAATTTGGTACATGCTGTGATAAAGTCTCATTCTCTTGGATGATAAAGCTTCCAACGCCATCTCATTCTTCATATAAGAACTGCTGTATATGGCGGTTGTAAATCCTATAAAAGAAGTTATAAAAACCAGAAAGACATTAAAGGAATCAATGTAAAACCACTTATCTAGAGCCATCATGGGGCCATTAACATTAACTTGATATAGAAGCAGCAGGGATAATAAAGTTGTCACTAATGAGGCAGCAATATTAAAAATACAAGCCAAGCGCAAATGACCGAACACACCGAGTATGAGGCCGCTTAGAAAAGGAGTGATGACAATGCCTAGTATCAACATATTATTTATCTTTCAGGTTTTCTAAGTGGTGAATATCAAGGCTATCAAAGGATTGGCGGATATGTAAGAAAAATACGCCAAAAATAATGGTGACGATTAATACGTCAAAAGCTATTCCTAATTCAACCGCAAAGGGCATGCCTTTGCTAGTTGAGGTTGATGTAAATAATAAACTATTTTCTAATGCTAAAAAGGCTATCGCTTGAGTAATGGCTTTTTTTCTTGTAATAATTAACATTAAAGAGATGAGGACACAAGACAATGAAATGCCAAGCGTCGAGCGTGTCAACCATTCCGCGTTTTCACCAATCGGAAATGATAAGGTGAAACTAACAATGACCAGTCCTATTCCCACTAGCAAAATGGTTGGTATATTGTAGTTGATTTCAATCTCGTTAATTAAACCTAGCTTATTAATGACTCTATAGATGATATAGGGTAATAAAATAACCTTTAGAGAAAGCGTTACCATTCCTTGGATGATTAATTCATAAGCATTTGTTGAGAAAGCGATTAAAAACATACTACAAGCTAAAAAAAGACCTTGTAGACTCAGCAAGTATATTTGATTGACTATTTTTCTTTGAAAAAGAAAAGCAAAGGTAACTAATAGAATAAAGCTTGACGAGAGATTGATTAGTTGTTCAGACCAAATCATTATGAAATTCTCCCTGTAAATAATAAATGAACAAGGATACCTAAGACGGCTAATAAAAATCCTATCGATAGAAATTCAGGAACTCTAAATATTCTTAGCTTGGCTAACGTGATCTCAAGGAATGCCAATAATGTGGCGCCTAATGTCAATTTTAATCCACACAGGATTATCCCAATGATAAAACTTAATGGGGTAATCACCACAGGTATTCCCCAGGGAACAAATAGGGAGATCCCAATTAAACTGTAGAGCACAAATTTGATATCACTTGACCAAAGTATGAGTGCTAAATGACGACCTGAATATTCCAATATCATTGCTTCGTGCAACATTGTCAGTTCAAGATGCGTTGATGGATTATCTACAGGAAAGCGAGAGTTTTCCGCAAGCATAACGATGAGGAAAGCAATAAACATGAAGATGAGACTTGGATAGATTTGCATCGGATGAGTAATAAGAAACGTTGAGACAGTAACTAAAGAGGTTGAGTTAGCAAGTAGCGAAACGCCAAAAAATATCATGAGCAAGCAAGGCTCTCCAAGGAAAGAAACAAACATTTCTCTTCTTGAGCCCAGATCGCCAAACGCGGTCCCTATATCCATCCCCGCAAGTGCCAGAAAAAATCTTGAAAAACCAAAGAGCCCAACCAAGGCAATGAGATCCGCTGCGTTTGAAAAGGGAAACTTAATCGAGAAAATGGGTATCACCATAGCAGCAAAAACCATACACCCCATCCGAATATAGGGTGCTACGCGGTAGATGACTGAAGCATGGTGAGCCATCAGCCCTTCTTTTTGAAATAGCTTTCTTAAATTTCTGTAGGGCTGCAAAATACCGGGCGCACTTTTATTTTGTAACCAGGCCCGGCAATTATTTAACCACCCAACAATTAGCGGAGATACGGCTAATACAAATAATGCTTGTATAACAATTAAGCTTATTCCCATCGCAGTATTACCAATAAAATAATGAGTGTGGTGACACTATAAGTTAAATAAACATTGATTTTACCTTGTTGAATTTTGGCGAGGATAATAGAACAGCGTTGCACCGCATTGGCGATGGGGATATATAGTTTTATCCAAAATAAATCATGAACAACGGATGTATATCGCACTAAGTTTCCATGTGCGTCAAGATGGTTTCGCGAGATCATCATGATCCATCCGAAAATATTTTTTAAAGGTTGTCCAAAGCCTTCAGCAGTATCTTGCATACGGGGTTTTAACTTTTCCAGACCACAAACCCAAGGATCAGTGCGGCGAATATTTCGATGATAGAAAAATCCTATCAAGGCCACCGTTAAGAAAGTAAGTCCAAGAATAAATATGAGGTATAACAATGGATTATAACTTGCTTTTGCTTGTGAAATAGGGGTTAAGTTGAGTATTTCATGTGGGAAAATCGTAAGTGTCCCTTTGAAATTTAAAACTTGACCTACTATAGGCTTTAAGTAGGAGATGAATAAAGCGGGGAAAATGCCAAGAATGAGGCAAGAAATTGCAAAATAGGTAAGGGCAATTTTTTCTAGCAACAATGCATCTTTTGCTTGGCTTAATTTCTTTTCGCGTGGTTGACCTAAGAAGATCACACCAAAAAACTTAACAGACATAAAACCAGCTAATCCAACGACTAAGATGAACAATGCTGCGCAAAGTGGAAGCACAAGCGTTAAATAGCTTTCAGGAAGCTCGGCAAAGGCCAAAAATGATTGGATCATTAACCATTCGGATGCAAAACCATTAAGCGGTGGTAATCCTGCCATACTGATAGCGCCAATAAGACTAAGCATAGCTACCCAAGGCATAAATCGGATCAATCCTCCCAGTTTCCCTAAGTTACGCTCGCCGGTGGCATGCAATACATTTCCTGTTGAGAGAAATAATAAGGTTTTAAAAAAGGCGTGACTCAAGCAGTGGTATAACACGGCAATAAGTGCAAGAGCAGTGAGTTCTATTTTATTCATTGAATAAAATGTCAAACTTAAGCCTGTGATCGCGAAGATTAATCCCATATTTTCTATCGTAGAAAAAGCTAAAAGACGTTTCATATCGGTTTGAACGATGGCGTAAATCACCCCATAAAAGGCTGAAAGCAATCCAATAACAATAAGTCCCAACCCCAGGGAAGAAGGAAAATGTCCGCCGAGAAGGTCAAATGAAAATCGTATAAATCCATATATAGCTGTTTTAACCATCACGCCGCTCATAATGGCTGAAATCGGTGATGGGGCGGCAGGATGTGCTTCTGGCAGCCAGACATGAAATGGCACAAGGCCTGCTTTAAAAGCAAACCCCAAAAAAGCCAAAAGCAAAGCGATGACTTTCCAATTTGAAGAGAGTGTTACAAGTCTTAAGATATCAAACGAAAAATTCCCCGCCCCATTTTGCATAATGCCAAGTGACAGTAGAAGAGCCGCGGCGCCAATATGAGAAGACAAAAGATAAATATAGCCGGCCTTTTTTGATTCTTCAGACTGATGATTAACAGTCACGAGAAAATAAGAGGTTAGTGCCATCAACTCCCAAGCGATTAAAAAGCTATAGCCATCATTTGAAATAAAAACACAAGCTATTCCAACTAAAAATAAATGGTAGAAAATAAACAACGATCGAAAAGCTGAACCCTGAATATCTCTAAAATAAGATGAAGCATGTAAAGATACACCAGCCGAACATAAGCCAAGAATAATTAAAAAAAAGCAAGATAGTCCATCAATGCGGCACAAGAAAGGAAAGTCTGGAAGCCCAAGGGGTAGAATAAAAGTATGGACACTTTCTTGGGCCAATGACATAAAAGAAAAATAAATAATGAAAATACTGGCGATAAAAGTCGGTATGAAAAAAATGGCCGTTCTTTTTATCCATGGAAAGAGAAATGGCAAGAAAGAGGCACCTAGCCATATCAAGATTGACGTGACAATTCCATAGTCATTTAGGTTTTGCATCATTTCTTATGTTCGTTAGCGAACTTATGAAATTATTCCATTTCACCACATTTGTGAAATGGTTATTACCTTAGTCTAGTTGATATAGCAGCGCTTTTAAATAGTGATTTTCGGGTAGTAGTGGATGAATGGGATGATCTTTGTCCGCTCCACCTTTGCGAATAAACTTAAAAGTTCGACCGCCTTTTGTGATCCCTGTTTCGATGGCTTGGCGAAATTCTTGGGTTTGAGCATGATGAGAACAAGAAGCCATAAATAGCAGCCCATTTGGAGCAACTAATTGAGAACATTGTTTGGCGAGCTTTTGATAACCGCGCAATCCAGATCCTTTGTGTTGTGCTTGTTTAACAAAAGCAGGCGGATCAGCAATCACGATATCAAATATTTGTTCTTGGCTTTGCAGTTCAGGTAGCAAATCAAATACGCTTTCTTTGATAAATTCACAGGTTCCTAAAACTTGATTTTCATTGGCTGCCATGGTGGCAAGTGATAGAGCAAGTTGTGAGCTATCGACCAATTTAACTGATTTAGCACCGGCTTTCGCTGCCGCAATACCAAAACCACCACTATAAGAATACAGATCAAGCACGGTTTTATTTTTGCAAAATTTCGACATCCATTCTCTATTGGCACGATGATCGTAATACCAACCGGTTTTTTGCCCATCCATTGGGTTTGCAAAGAAAGTGTTGCCATTCTCGAGAATGTTAATATGAGGCTCTAGTTCTCCAAGAGGCGCACTGATACTGGTGGTTAGGCCTTCTTTTAGTCTACTTGCAATATCATCTCGAAAAATAATTCTGGTAGGGTTTAAAAGTTTTTGAAGAGCTGGTAGCCAATAGTTTTTTAGTTTTTCCATGCCAGCAGTGCTTGTTTGACAAACAAGGGTATCGCCAAAGCGATCAATCACTAATCCTGGCAAATTATCACCTTCGGCATGCACAAGCCGATAATAGGGTATGCTAAATCTTTTTTCACGCAATTGAAGGGCTTTTGAGAATTGATTAAAAAAGAACTCAGTATTGATTTTGAGCTTCCAATCTAGAGTTAATACCCGACATGCTATTTTACTTTGAGAGTTATAATAACCCAGTGCAAATGGCTTCTTTTTGCCATCACCGAGATAAACTAAATCTCCTGGCTGCACTACCGCTTTGTTTGCGGCTAGGGCATGTGTATATACCCATGGGTAGCCTTTGCGAATTCGTTCAATCCAGGAAGATTTAATAGGGAGGCATTCCATTTTTTGGTTCTTTTATCATAAAAAAGAACGATTTTACCTTGTGTTCGATAAATAAGCAAAAAATTACTGAGGACTAAAAGTGCAGTCGCTTAAGGACTCTTTCTCACAAAGGGATTTGCACTCATCGGTTGGACATAGCGTCCAGCCTTTTTCACTTAGATTAAAAGCTTTCTTATTTTTATTTTCACCTTTAACAACGACCCAAGAATTGACGCCATCTGTTCCTAGAGCGTAATAACAGGCTATCGTTTGGCCGTCAAAAAGTATTTTAAAAATATTTTTAACGCTTTCATTTTCGAATAAGGGACGGCTGGTAAAATCAACCCACCACATAATATTGTTGTCTTCCCAGGTACCTGTGGAGGCATTTTTTGTGACAATATTTGAAGCAGGACAATTGACACTTTTGGAGACAATGTCTGATTGATTTTCATCATTCGCTTTTGCGGATGATGCTTGTTCTTTCTTATTCAAGAGCGAAATGGGATGGGCGTTTGGGTTTTCAGTTAGTGAAGCATCAGGGGTTATGCCAAGTTTAGTTTGAGCATCGACAAGTGCTTTTTTAAGTTTATCATTTGTTTGTTGTAGTTCATCACTCTTTGTTTGTAGTTCTTCTTGTTTTTCTTTACATTCCTGATGCTTTTGCAAAAGCACTTCATAGTCTTTATTTACCTGGGTTAATTGTGTCGTTGCCCCATCAAATTTTTTCTTTAAATCATTGTAATTTTCTTCAGCATGCATTGCTTTTTCTTTGAGTATTTCATATTCCCTGTCTTTTTGAACAATTTTCTTTTGCGATTGGTAAAAAAGTGCATAGCCACCAACTGTGATCGCTAAGATTACAAGGAGTATGATCATGGCAATATGCTTAGGGACGGTGGTTTTATCCATTGCGAATCCAACATAAGAGCACTCTCTATATAATATCGGCGTTAGAAGGATAACCCTAAGTCAGGGAAAGTTTCGATGCGATACGTTGGCTTCTTTTAACTCGCGAATAAGTAAAAATCATTGAAAAAATAAACAGGAAAATGCCAAGTATTGGATAGCCATATTGTATAGCGATAGCGGCAATGGCATGAATATGCAGCATGGTATCTTTGGCAACAGGTTGTGATATATGCAAGAGCGCATCATCATGGCTTAACCAATTAATAAGATTAAGTCCAAGGGCAAGATTACCATAATTTTCAATTGCACCATTACTTAAAAAGCGACTATTACCAATAACGACAACTCGTTGCTGGTTATCTTGAAACATTCTTGTGAGACTGACACCTAGTAAGAGAGGCCCCGGTAATTCCAGTGATTGCTCAGAAGGAGATTTATGGAAAGTCTCTGTTTGCGTCCATGTTGCATTATGTGTAATCAATAAAGGTTGCATTATAAAATCTGTTCTCTTTTTTTGCTCTAATGCGCGTGCCCAAGGAAAAGCGGTGAGCGTATTGGGTGCATCAAAAGGAATACTTGGATATTTATCAATTATCGTAATGGCAGGATGTGGTGTTCCCAATTTTTGACCATGCCAATCATGAATGGTACCTGGCAATGGAAAAATACCTAAATGTTGGCTTAATAAAGGCATCGTGTAAGAAGCAGGGTCACTTAGCCATAAGAGATCTTTTCCTTTGGCAACATACTCTGTAATAAGGGCTTCTTCTGTTGGTAATAAAGACGATTGAGGGGAAGCTATTATCAGCACTTGAGTATTGTCTGGAATGATGGGTGTTTGAGAAAGATTTAGGCGTTGGATTTTTAATCCTTGGTTTTCAAGACTTAAACGAAATAAACTAAAATCATTATTTTTAGTACCAAATGGTGAAGGTTCATTATGACCTTGTAAAAAGACAACCCACTGATTTGGTTTGCGTTGACATTTAAAAAGAGCATTCGTCAGTTGGTTTTCATTGATGGTTACTTTATCAAGATCGATGATTTCTTTGACGTTCTCAAATTGAATGATAAGGGCATGTTGCGGTAACGGTGGTTGATTCAGTGTTTGATGATGCCATTGGAAGTGTATTTGAGGTTGCAACCGTTGATAGCGTTCAACAAGCATATTCACCAAATGATGGGTATCACTGTCTTGACTATATAAGGTGATTTCAAGAGGTTGATGAAATTGTTTTAATAATGTTTGGGTCGTTTCTGACAATTGATAAGATGACATTTCTTTAGTCAAGGGGTATTTTAAAGCAACACTATATACGCCTGCTGATAAGATAAGTAAGATAAATACTTTCAGCATGTCAGAAGTGATTTTCTTAAGATTTTTCATCATAGATATCTTGTCATTTTATGGTTAACCATTTTGGTTGCAAGCATTAACCAAAATCCTGTGAAGATAAGGTAATAAACGATATCGGGACTATAAAGGACCCCATTCAAAAAATGGTAGCAATGGCCAAGTAGCGATAATTCTTTGGCAAGGGTCCAGGTTGCAGGAAAAGGATTTATCCATTCAAGCAGCATCCACCCCAAGTTTCCTAAAAAAGTTATGCCCATAGCAAATAGGGGATTGGGAATAATACTTGAAATAAATATACCAAAACTCAAAAAGCAACAACCTATGAGAGCCACGCCAAGCAGCTGAGACGCTATCATTTTATAAGAAAGTGGCGCGTCAAAACTAAGAGTTGCAATGAGCAATGCTAAAAAGCTTAGTATGACTATCAAAATAAATAACAGACTTTTTGTTTTAGCATAGACTATAGACCTTGCTGGCAGAGGGCTCATGGCCCATAACGTAAAAGTATTGT
The DNA here is from genome assembly GCA_963829835.1 of uncultured Pseudomonadota bacterium. GTDB lineage: Bacteria > Pseudomonadota > Gammaproteobacteria > Berkiellales > Berkiellaceae > Berkiella. The sequence continues at coordinate 674,417 of CAWHKC010000004.1, read as the reverse complement.
GTCGATATTCTTGACTAAACGCATTGGTGGTGAACAAAGGAAAGATAATTGCCAAAACAACGATTGACCAGCTGCATAATGGTTTAATCACATCAATTGAGAGGCTTGGGTAAATATCACGCTGCTGTAGCGCCCGGTGGGCTAAATGCAAATAATCAACGCATAATCGATAAAACACTAATGAAAGCAAACAAAGGCTTAAACTCAATAGACCCCACGTCATAGGATGGCGAAAGATTTTATAGAGTTCTAATCGACCAATAGAGTTGCGCATGCTTTAGCTTCTTGTGATTTGTCTGTTAATCTTTCTTGTTTAGAGATGAGCTTTAATTTCCCTTGTTGTAATTGATAACGTTGGCAACAAAATGCGCTTATTTCTTCTGGATGATGGCTAGAGAAGATTATTGTTTTCCCTTCACTTCTTAATTGTTGCAAGAGTAGCCAGATCTGAAGACGTAGTAAGGGATCAAGTTCTGCACAGGGTTCATCGAGGATAAGTATTTGGGGTTGATGGATGAGCGCCACTGCCAACATTGCACGTTTTTTGATGCCCTGTGAGCATTTGCCAAAGAGAACTTTTTCATAGCCTTGCAGCAAACATTGCGCCAATACTTTTTGTAAGCCAACTTGAAAAGTTTCTTTTGATATCTTTCGTAAAGCTGCTGCAAAATAAATATTTTCTTCAATGGTCAGAAAAGGATAAAGATGAGGAGTGGCTGGTACGTAGCCTACCTTTGTTTTCCAGCTCGATGGGTAGGCATAGATATCTCGAGCTTCAAAGAGGATTTGACCCGCATCTGGCTTACAGAGCCCGCTGAGAATTAATAATAAAGTGGACTTACCAGAGCCATTTGCACCAATAATGCCGATAATGCCAGAATGAAAGGTAGCATTTAGGCTTTGAAAAAGCGGAAATGCCCCCATCTTGTACTGAATATCAATGAGTTGCACGCTATCCCTGCTCTCATGATGAATAATTATATTTCATTGTATACTTTTAGTGCCTAAAATAGGCAATAAGCGGTATAATATAAGTCTATGGAATAACATATGCCACATCCGGTGGGTTGTATATCCACCTAACTTTGGAGCGAATGATTATGTTTTATGGCTTGTGCGATTTACCTTGGTGGGGAGATATCCTTGCTTTATTAGGTTTGACTCAGGTAACTATCGCTGCTGTCACCATCTACCTTCATCGTCATTCTGCACATCGTGCATTAGACCTCCATCCTGCTCTTTGCCACTTTTTTCGATTTTGGTTATGGCTAACCACAGGCATGGGGACCAAAGCATGGACCGCCATTCATCGTAAACATCATGCAAAATGTGAAACCGAAGATGATCCACATAGCCCGCAAATAATGGGTTTATCGACCGTGTTATGGAAAGGCGCTGAGTTATATCGTAAAGAAGCCATTAATAAAGAAACCATGGTTCGTTATGGACAAGGTACGCCTGATGATTGGTTAGAAAAGCACGTCTATTCTAATGGCAAGGTAGGCATTATCATTATGCTGGTTGCAGATTTAATCTTATTTGGGATCCCAGGGATCACGATTTGGGCATTACAAATGGCTTGGATCCCTTTCTTTGCAGCCGGGGTCGTCAATGGTATTGGTCATTATTGGGGCTATCGCAATTTTGAATGTCCTGATGCAGCTACCAATGTGTTTCCGATAGGATTTTTCATTGGTGGTGAAGAACTTCATAACAATCATCATACCTACCCAACCTCAGCTAAATTTTCTGTAAAGTGGTGGGAATTTGATATGGCTTGGTTTTATATCCGTGTGTTAGAAACATTGGGTTTAGCGAAAGCGAAGCGTCGACCACCTGAGCCTTCTCTTTTGCCAGGTAAAACCCAAATTGATATGGAAACACTGAAGGCTATCATCACCAATCGTTTCCAAGTGCTGGCGCGTTATACCAATGAAGTGCTTGTGCCGACATTTATGCGGGAAAAGGAAAAAGTGCATGGTGCGGATGTTGATGGCGTGAAAAACCTATTGGTGCGTGAAACCTCTTTACTGGATGTTACTGCTAAACAACGTTTAGCCGATTTTCTGGCCCAGAACAAAACGATTCAGCAAGCCTATCAATTTAAAGAACGCCTTCAAAGTTTATGGAGTCAAACCACGTTACAAGAAAGCGATCTCTTAGAAGCACTCCAAAAATGGTGCCAAGAAGCAGAAACCACAAGGGTTGCTGGCTTGAAGGAATTTTCTGCCTATTTGAAGAGTTTTACGTTTAAAGCTGAACCAGCTTAGTAGAAAGCCCCAAACCTGGGGCTTTTTTTTTGCCAATAAAAAACCCCGCAGAGCGGGGTTTTTTATAGAATGGTTTAATTTAACTACTTGACTTTTTCTTCGTTAAATTCCACATGTTTACGTACAACAGGATCATAACGCTTCATATGAAGCTTTTCCTTGTTACGTTTATTCTTCATGGTGGTATAGAAAAAACGCGACTCAGATGAGCGCATTATGACTTTAATTGAATCAGCTGCCATGATGTGTTCTCCTAAGCTACTTGTTCGCCACGGCTACGTATTTCGGCTAAAACGGCTTCTATGCCTCTTTTATCGATAATCCGCATCCCATGACAAGATACACGCAACCGGACAAAACGGTTTTCACCGGCAAGCCAAAATCTTTTCCATTGCACGTTTACTTTAAAGGTACGTTTAACTTTTCTATTACTATGTGAAACATTGTTGCCACGAGCAGTACCCTTTCCCGTGACCATACACATTCTTGACATGACCTTAGTCCCCATACTTCTTCCGCATTGAGCCAGACTTTATACCAAAGAATGCGGGAATGAGCAATGAGTAGTGATAATGGGGTGATTTTATTTCAGTTGCCTGATTTTTAATGTTAGAAAACCAATTTCAATTTAAGTTGACCTGGCTTTGACTTCAAATCGACAGTATGTCGATTTGAAGTCAAGAAAATCCATATAGTTTTTGAGTTGAGTAAATCCCTCAAATCCAATGAGGATCAAACCTCAATAAAAAATCGCTAATCCTTGTAGCTGCATGTTTGTAAATCCTCCCATTATCTTCCTTTTTACCAGTACCGAAAGTTAGTTAATAAGCATATAATGAAAAAAAGCAAGATGTTTTTCTAGTTTGGAGGAGGCTCTATGCCAAAAGATTCCCCCTTGTCAGTTGAAGAGGAAGCTAAAGCTAAAGCTGAGAAAGCCCGAGATAATACTTTACTTGAGCTTGTCGAAACTGAAGACAAATATATAACTCAATTAAAACATATTTTAAGTGTTAAAAGCGCATTAATAGGTATTGATAAAAAGCAAGGTATAATTAAAGATAAAAATCAAAAGCAAACAATGACGAATATTTTTGAGACATTAGAGTCTATTTTAAAGGTTCAACAAGAGTTAATAAAAGAATTTAAAAATTTACAGGTTCTAATGAATGCGGAACCAGTGAATCAAGAAGCAGTTGATGCTGCCTGTGTGACTATTCAACATTTACATAAATTGTCTGCACTTAACCATTCGCAATATATCTCCTCTTATAATCAGTTACAGAAAATACTTACTCATCCAGAACTTGATAAAGGGATGCAAAAGATAAACAAAGAATTAAAGGATAGAACCGGTTTAGAACTTTTAGAGAAAGTAATTATGCCAGTACAGCGACTGCCACGATATGAGTTGTTCTATAGAGAGCTGAATAAACATGTGAATCCAGAAGATCCTTTATCTAATGGGATTAAGAATTTAATTAAATCAATTAGTGAAAATTTAGTCATGATCAATGAGAGACAAGGGCGAGTAGTTTTAAAATCAGATCTCGCTGATTTAATGCAAAAAGGGAAATTAGATGAAAAAACTGTTAAAAAATATGGTGATAAAGTAGAACAAGCGCAAAAAGATCCTGATAGTGAAAAGCTAGCTTCAGAAATATCAAAAATGGAAAAAAAGAAACCTCAGCTTAAAAAAGCTTATGAAATATTAGGTAAACTTAATTCTAAACCAACTACTGCCAAGTCTCCCGAGGTGGCTATTCAAACGAAAGCACCCACAACTACGGCGCCCATAACATCAGTAACCTCAACTGCAACCACGACACCCAAAGTAGAAAAATCAGCAGAAGTTCCGCCGTCAAAGCCTCCACCGGGGCCTCCCTCTCAGGGTGCGGCAGTGCCGCCATTAGCAGGGCCAAATCCTTCAGCAGCTGCACCATCCAAGCGTAAGGAAGTGTTTCCTGATCCACCAAAATCTATGCATGTTCCGCCTACGAAAGCGGCTGCACCTAGGACTATAGTGCGACCGCCACCACCTCCACTAATAGTGCCCCCATCCGGGATGTTAACGCGAGAACAAAGAGCAAAGATTATGGCAGGGTTACAAAGTGTCCCTGTGCCTGAAACGGCTAAGCCAGATAAGCCTGCAGTACAGAACCCAGCAGCTTCTAGACCATTACCCGCTAGACCAGTAATGGATCCAAAACTTGCAGCACGTCAACCAAAAAATTATGGAGCGCTAAGAGGAAAAGCTACATCGCCAGTATCCAATCCTGTAGTATCGTCTTCACCTTCGCAAGCTTCAGCCGAAGCAGGAGAACTTAAAGCAAAGCTGTTCCCTAACCCACCGCCTGTTGCAGGTCATCCACCAGTAGTGGGAGCAGGGTCTTTTGATAAAGCCAGAGAGAATGGGGAACATTTACCTAGAGCAGATGGAACAAAAGATGGAACAAAAGTAACTCAAAGAGATGAAGAGAAGCAGAAGCCTACTCCTCGTCTTTAAGTAAAGTGATCTGCCATATGCATTTCTAACCAGTCAGTCGTTCATTGCTAACACATTGAATTCAATGAACATTTCTAAATTGCCGACACATTTTGCCTTATAAGATTGTTAGGGCAAAGTTAAAATGTCCGGTATCCGGCAAAGTTAAAGTGTCCGGTTTTGTCATAAAATTAGGGTACCATAAGAATTATTTCCTTTGAGTGCAATAGAGCTTATTAAGCAGTGAGATCCCAATATCTTTCCTCTGTGAATTCATTATCCAGATAATGATCTAAGGTCTTTCTACTCAGAGTAGGCCCAGGCAGTTTACTACTTTTATCAATCATATAATTTATAGGTTTGCCATGGCAGTAAAGACTTGTTCCATATAAACTCTCACAAATTGTTACTTTTTGATTGATATATTGTCTACTTCTATTCTTGGGAGGGATTATTTTAAATAACTGTTTGTTATGCCGAAAAGATAAATCTTTTGATATTTTCTTTTCTGTATGTATTGAAAAAAGATAATTTAAACTTAGCTTTTCTTCGTGAGATAGCTCTCTATGTACATCTTGCTCAACCGCAGGCTTTCTTTCAAACCTCATATTGTAACGTGCTACAAAGCCATCTAAAAACAAATTAGCATTTTCTATGTCATTTATTTTATGAAACCTTAACTCTTTGATTAATCTATCTTGTAACGTCTCATTTGCCCTCTCAACGCGCCCCTTAGCTTGTGGGGAATGTGCATAAATTGGCTTTATTCTTAGCTCTTTTAATACTCGTCCAAATTGTGTAACACCATCTTCAGATTTAGCCATTCTTTGATTTATATGAAACACATTATGTTTGTCAAAGTATACGGCTCGTGGGACGCCATGAGTTAATACATATTCTTTAAATGTAGATAAGTAATCAATGGTGGTTTCAGCTATTGAAAATCTTAGCTTCATGAGCTTACTTGTTGCGTCATCAATAAAGACAAGTAAACAGCACTTTGGCCCTCTTTCCTCAAACCAACGATGATAGGAACCATCTATTTGTATCAACTCACCATAGAACTCTCTTCTTGCACGAAGCGGATGAGCTCGTGGGACCTTTTTAATATGCGCTTGCCATAACTGCGACTCAATCATCCATTGGCGCGCTGTTTCTTTACTTATTTTAATTTGGAAATATTCATTAAGCTTCTCCGCTGCTAAAGTTGGCCCATAATCATAAAAATGCTCTTTGATTAATTCAATGGCCCTAGCTTTAAGCTCATTCTGTATACGATTACTTGGTGGTTTTCCTGCTCTTTGATTCTTTACCCCAATATCACCTAATAACTCCATGCGCCTAATTATGCGCCGTATCTGGCGCACGGATAAGCCTAAAATACGAGATGCCTCTTCTTGGGTTATGTAACCGCACTTATAGCGCTCAATAACCTTTAAACGATCTATGTCCTTTGGGAGCAAAGCTAAAATGTCCGCTGTGTGCATATCCACCTCCTTGAGATACACGTTTATTAACGTATAGCTCTAAGTGCTTAAATTCACAGGACATTTTAGCTTTGCTCAAAACCGGACATAATCCTTTGCCGCTACATTTTGCCTTATAAGATGGAACTATATTCTATGTGTAGTTGTCTAGTAGTTAAGTCTAAAAGATTATCCATTAGGGGAAGAAGATGAGTACAGCAGGCAGTAAAGAAATACTCAATGGCGATATCTCTTATCTTTTGTTTTTACTCAGACGCACAGAAACGGATAAGGCATGGTGGCCGACAATACCCAGTGAAGTGGAATTAGATTCTAAAGAAAATACGTTTCAACAGAGTTTAGAATCGACATTCGATTCGATGCTAGCTGGCGAAAAAAATAGCGAAAATAGAGACAAAATAGTCGCCATCTTAAGAGATACCCCCAAAGATAAATTGAATCAAGACTCAGAAGCAGTAAGAATATTTAATTTATTATCAGAAAGTCAAAAGATAGATTTAGTGGAACTTCGAAGATTATCAGAAGATGACAGATATTTAAAAGAGCTAAAAGATAGGCGAGGTAGATATGTTGCAACAGATAATGAAGTTAAAGAAAAAACAAAAAAACATAATGAGGAAAAATCTTCTTACTTAATAGGAGAAGATGATTTTGCACAATTAGCAGAAAAGGAAAAGGAAATATTTGATTTAATAAAAACAATAAATACAGCAGATAAAGAAAAGCATCCTGCTATTATTGCCGCGCGAAAACAAATTACTGATTTAGAAGATAAAATTATAAAAGATAGTACTTTAAGGCTCGCTTCGACGGGAAGGCCGGGTGTCGATCGAGACACCTTAAGAAGATTAATAAAAGAATCGTGAGCACATTCAAGGGCGCGATGCTAGTAAGACGAAGATGGAGTTACACGAATCGGAAATTGGTTTGCTAACAAGAGCGGGTATAATTGCTCCAGGTATGAATGGCTTTAAACTAGCAGATGCCGATAGACAGGAGCTCAATAGAGTTAGAGCTAAGGGTATTGAAAGACTTCAAGAAAATCTTTTTGGTGAGATAAAAGAAACACATAAAAATCTTATTGATTATATCGACTACTTTAAAATAGATGGCGAACTTTATAAAAAAATCACAGATATGTTGGCAACAGATCCTGCGACAGCATCTTTAAAGCCCGAAGAAAAGAAGCTGATGTTAGAATCAATTGGTAAATTTGTTGCACTTCAAAAAGAGGTAGAAGGGTTTATTGAAGCATTTAAAAAATTCGACCAAGAAGCTGACCCTGCTAAAAGGTTAAAAATTTTTAATGAAGAAGTTTTTGCTAAATTTGATATTTTATCTAAGAGTATGATTGATTATTGCACATTCTTTGCCACAAGTAATATCAATCAAATAGTTGTCCCTGAAGCATTAAATGATGAAATAAAAAAAGCTATTAGTCGCACCACATCAACGGCGATAGGATTTCAAGATTATATCATTAAACCAGTACAAACGGGCCTTAAGTATACTCTCTTTGCAAGAGAAATGGGAAATATTGCAAAAGAAGGAGAACCCTTTTTTAAAGTTTATGCTGAATTTGGAAAAAAGGCCAAAACGATAGGTGATAAGGCAAATGCTGCCGTCAAAGAAGCTGAGGCAAAGGCAAAAGCAGCGGTAGCAGGAGCTGCAACAGTTGCAACGCCAGTAGCAGGGGGACAAGCAGTAGCCCCCAAACCAGTGAAAAATATAGCCTTAGGTGATTTGGTCGTATCAACAGAACTTTTTGGGACAGGTGATGAAGTAAAAACGACAAGAAAAAGCGCTAAAGAATTGCTTAAAAAAACTGAATTTGAAGGCTGGAAAATTGAGCAATTGAAAAAGGGTGTCGGTATCAAAAGAGAGTTTTATATTCTAGATAAAGATAATAATCACGTTTGCAAAGTAACAATAATTAAAGGTCGGATTACTGTTACACAAGCAGAAGGGGCAAGTATAGAATCGATTCATCAATTTACTCACCAATTGAGAATGAGATTACCAAATACAAAGCTAGAACAACCCAAAATAACATCGACTAATGTAGATACGATAGTTCAATTAACTCAGAAAGGTCTCAATATTACTTTTGGTGAGACAATGTACTATAGCTTGGGGACTAAAGAAGCAAAATTAGTCACAAATAAAATTACAGAGGCTCAAAACCAAGAAATTGTAACACATCAAAAAGCAATACCTGTTGTCTCCATTGAACCTAAAGAAGGCATAATACCTGCTGGAACGCCTGATAATGTTGTTGCGAGTCTTAGAAAACAAGAGGGACAGAAAATTAAAGAAAAATTTCAAAAAGTTTTGAGTATGGGTTTATTGGTTCCACAACTTAAGGGTGGGGCTCAAGGAAATTTTGAAGCAGGTGAGGAAAAACCTACGTCCCTTGAGATTTCAACGACCATCCCTTTGCTGGCACTAAAACAATTTGAAGCTGTGTTAGCGGCTGGATTTACACCACATTTGACGCCAAAAGCAAAAGAAGCTGTGCAAAACTATGTTAATAGTCAAGTCAAAGCAAACTTGAAAGATAAACTGGCCGATACAACAAAAGATTTTCCAACCGAAAGACAAATCAATATATCAGGGCCATTAAATCCAGATGGCACTACTATTAATGGTAAAGAGGTTCTGGAACGAATTAAAATAGCAGCTGAGAATGGTTTTATAGTCAATGTCGATCCTAAAGCTAAAGAAGCACTTATAGCTTATCTCAAATCTTCGCCAAATGCTGCAGCTGATTTTAGCGTCAAAATACCGAAGGTTACCGAACCAGTGATGCTTATTCGTAATTTAGTGGAGTTAGGGATAATACCCTTTAATGCTGATCTTGAAAAAGAAATTAAAGACAGCATTAAAAATGCAAACCAGCTGCCTATTGTTACGGTAAATAGCGGCAGTCTGCAGCAGGATTTAATGGTCATGCAACAATGCATTGGAATAAGAGGCATGAGAGTTAATGTAGAACATCCAGATGAGTTGAAAAAACACATTGGCAACGTTGGGGGGCCCTGTCCCCTCATTAATTTGCAATTTGTAGATCCTGCCCAACAAATTGAACAAGCGCAGAAGCTAGCTTTGATGGGGATTAACTCAAAGCTATCTGTTCCTGTACCGCCAGATATCGTATTTAATATTTCATCAGACAATCCAAAACATGCCATTGCCATATTTCAAACAGCTCTAAACCAAGGATTTAAACCTCAATTTGGCAAAACCAAGCAATTGGTACACGAGTATCTCCAAAAAGAGGATACAAAAATAAGACTAGAGTCGAAAGATCCCATATTATTGTTTGAGCAAGTACAGCAATGCATGAAAGAAGGACTCATCCCAGGTTTAACTGAACCTCAACTTGCAGCATTGCAAAAATATGCACGAAAAAATAACTTGATTCTTGAAGTCTCGGGATTCACAGGAAGTGCCGTGCGTGAAAATATTGAATTGGCTAGTAAGATAGGTGCCAATATGTTAAGTGTCAGTGAAGATGCGCAACGTGCTTACTTTATGGAGCAAAAAGGAAATATAGCGGAGAGAAAAGGTAATGAATCCATTGAGCAGCATGTGACAGCAATAACTATACAACCTCAAATGACAACAAAATCACGTTTTTTATTGGGTGATAAAACAGTGGTCGACTTGGATAAAACGATTAAGCAAGCTATGTATTTGCAAAAATTAGGCATGGCTGTCGACATTTCCAATCTCACTGAATTAGTCACACAAGCGCAAGCAAATGAAAATAAAAGAAGTTTCTTCGGCTTTGGTGGGCCTACTAAAGAAGCCAAGGAAAGTGTTGAATTTCTTAAACAAGTTAAATTGGTTGAATATAAAAATCGTGATAATAAAAAGGACATCCAAGTATCCATTAAGAAATTTGATATACCAAAATCGTTTGGGCAAAAGTCAACTTCTACCGTGGCTCCTGTTCCTGGTGCTGATGGTGAACGCCGATCTCCGGGAGTACACCCTCTAGCTTCTAAGGCGGTTAGTGAGTCGAAGACTCCTGTTGCTGGCGCAAAGGCTGGAGCTAAGGATGATGATGATAGAAAAAATAAATTAGGAGGATAAGTAATGACTAATGTAGGTCCCCTGACGCTTGAGCAGCGCAAAAATATTTTAAAGGAAGGTTTTCTTAAAAACTATAAAGAGTTTGTTAGTAAAGATATACGAGATGAAAAGCTGCGACAATTAGGATTTTCTATGCTTAATAATTATCTTGATGATCAAGTTGCTAAAAACAAAGAATTGAAATCAATTGTTGAAAAAACACACTATAGAGAAAGAATTAAAGCGGAATTTGAAAAATCAATTAGCGATGAGAGCGATGAAATCTTAGCAGGTTTAAAAATTGGTGATAACTTTGACGCCTATTTTAACAAAATTATTGAAGAGTATTTTGAGGAAGCCATTCTTAATATTCCTTCTGAGAAACTTGCTAAATTTTCTGAAAAGTTATCCAGAGCATTAAGATCATCTATACCACCTCAAGGCAGTAAAATAGATGATACTATTTTGACGGCCGCCGTTTCAACACTGAGAACAGATTTGTTTAATGTGGTTAGTTTTTTTGACAAATATTCACCCGCAATTGCTAAAGTGACCAAGACCTCAGGTGGTGGCGCTGAACGTAATTTCGCAGGTTATATCGCCACGCTTATTAAAAGTAAAGATCTTACAGCTCCCAAGGGGGTCAGATTTGAAATGGGTGAAGCAGCGCTCTTTCAGGGAATTCCCAGATATATCAATCCTATATTATTAGCTCGAAATTTTGATCAAGAACAAGCAAAAAAGTACTTTCAAGCTTATGCCAATTTGGTTGCTGGTATGATGGTGCAGATGGGAAAAAATGGTCCGCCGTTTGTCAAAGATAAAGGTATCGAAAGTATTCCCATTGTAGCCATTTGTGAAATAGCATCGCAATTGGCTTTAAATACGGATGTTCAGCATTTAGATGAAGCGCAGCAACGAAAATATGGTGCTGAATTGTCAAAGGCAGTCGGGAAAGATCCCAATCTTAAAGTTTATAGCAAGGGATTTAATGTGGCAGCTGATCCTAAAAAAGAGAAATTGCAGCAAGGAGCAGTGATAGAAAATGTACAAAAGGCTATCGTTGCGAGCTTTACCAGTGTAATTGAGGACAAACTGCTTAATAAAGTTGAATTAGCACTAGCTGATCAAATGAAAAAAGAGACTATCACCACATCGAAAGTGAAAAAAGAAGCGCCCAAGGACTATAAGCCAGCCTTAGCCCCTAAAACGAAAATGTTAGCCGCTATTTATGATGAATTGAGAGGACAAAGAGCCAAAGGGGAGCCAGTTGATATCGATAAAGCGGTTAGTGAAGCTTTGAAGAAGATAAAAGATGAGAAGGCACGTGAAACTTTGCCGTCTATTTCTATTCCAGGGGTGACATTAAAAGTGCCGCCGCTCTCACATGAGGTGCAACCAGTTGCGCCCAATGCAAAAAATCTCTCAACGCTACCAAAAGTTATAACCCCACAAAGAGCACAAGATGACACACCTGCTAGAAAGGCGTTTTTTGAGGAACTTAATAGGAATCTTCCCGAGATAGATATTGAAAAACGGCTAAAGGAAAAGAGAGAGGGAAAGAAACATCCTAAAACATAAGATCATATTTTTAAAGAGGGTATCCATAACTTTTGAATAGAGAATGTTTGATCGCTTGTCCAAAGCTTAGCTAAATCTTTCACAGTCCCCTCATAAACGCCCGGCACATCCTGTATGCTGGCTAATCGGTTAGGGATTCCCCAATCTTCTAATAAAGGAATCGAGGCAATAACAGAGGGTGGTAACCCCTGGATTAATAGTTTTGAAGGGCAGGGCGCAAAAGGGAAGGCCTTTGTGGCCCCTACCAGCACTAACCCCTTAAAATGGGCTCGATACTTTTTAAGATAAAAAATAAGGGCACTTAAACCATCATCTTCAGTGATGAGCAAAAGGGCTTGATTTTTATCGGGTGGGGTAAGAGGCGAACCTTGTAAAGAGGAAAGGCTTATTTCTTGCTTATCCTGGAGGTATTCCATTACTGCTTTATCAGCAATGAGTTCTAATCCTTGGTTTTGTCCCATAATATAACAGGGAAATTTTTCTTCCAAAATCACAAACTGACCAGGAAGCGCTTGTTTGGCAATATCAGGGCAATCTAGCCTCAGGTGATAGTAGTTGTTAACAATTTCTTGAGAATTAAATCTCATAAACAATTTGGCCATGCACTAACGTGTGCGTCACAATACCTGGGATCTCCCAGCCTTTAAAAGGGGTATTTTTACCTTTACTGAAAAGGGTCTTTTCATCAACAGCAAAATACCTTGTCGGATCAACAATGCAAACATCAGCAATCGCTCCAACAGATAGTGTGCCTGCAGGTAGGGAAAACAATTGTGCTGCATTATATGTCATTGCACCAAGTAGTTTATGGAGATCAATTTTCTTTTGGTTAACAAGGTGTAAACCAAGAGAAAGATAAGTATCAAGGGCTGACAGCCCTGGAATGGTATCGCCAAAAGGCGCCAATTTAGCAATGGTATCTAAGGGGCGATGATCAGAACAAATGGCATCAATTACCCCTTCGTTGACACCCTGTATTAAGGCATCCCTATCGCGAAGACTACGTAAAGGGGGATATAAGTGACAATTAGCATCAAAGCTAGCCGTGTCCATTTCGGTAAGATGTAACATATGCATAGCAGTGTCTGCGGTTACTTTAAGACCTTGTGCTTTGGCATCGCTGATTTGCATCACGGCATCGCTACTTGATAGACAAGTAAAATGCACTCGGACATCACATTGTTTCATGAGTAAAAGATGTTGAGCAACAGCAACCGTTTCAGCACTAACAGGGATCCCCGTCAAACCTAGGCGAGTAGCAACTTGACCTTCATGCGCTATGCCTCCCTTGGCGAGGGATTCATCAAAAGGTTGCACAACAATTAGTAAATTAAAACTGGCTGCATACTCATAACAATGGCGCAGCATTTTTAAGTCGGTGATAGGTCGTTGCGCATTACTAAAGGCGATACAACCAGCTTCATGAAGAGCGGTGAGATCGGCTATCGATCCCCCTTGCAACTGTGACGTTAAGGCGCCGATGGGGTATATCGATGGAAGCAGATTATTACGTTGTTGCTTTAAACGGACAACATTAGCGCTGGTATCCACTATGGGGTCGCCATCCGGTGGTATACAAACTGAAGTGATCCCGCGCTTTATGGCTGCGACGGCTTCATCTTGCAATGTTGTGCCATGAGGGTGTTGCATCTGAGGACGACAGCAAACATCCACTAATCCAGGTAGTACCCAACAATTTTTGGCATCAATGGTTTTATCGGCCTCAAAATCTGGAGAAAAGGGGCCAATATGCTTTATTTTTCCATTTTCTATGGTTAAATCCGTGATTTTATCAATACCATTGGCCACATCAATAAGGCGGCCATTTTGAATTGCTATTTTCATGTTAAACCTATCATGATTTTAAGGCATTCTCGGTTAATAATGACATCACTGCCATCCGTACTGCGATGCCGTTAGTGACTTGATCAAGGATCACGGCATTGGGGCTATCAGCGATGTCAGATTGAATTTCAACGCCACGATTAATGGGGCCCGGATGAATAATCAAGGCATTAGGATTAGCAGCACTCAAGGTTTCAGAAGATAAACCATACAATCGATAATAAGCATTACCTTTGGGAAGTAATCCTGACTGCATTCTCTCTGTCTGTAATCGTAACATCATGATCACATCGACTCCTTTTAGTCCTTGACGTAAATCATGGAATACATGTACTCCCAACTGTTCAATATGGGAAGGCAACAATGTTTTTGGACCAATCACTCTGATATCAGTTACACCTAAGATATGTAAGGCATGAATTTGTGAACGGGCAACCCGAGAATGTAAAATATCCCCTACAATGGCGACACTGAGTTTTCTAAAATCACCACGATGCTTTCGGATAGTAAACATGTCCAGCAACGCTTGGGTGGGATGAGCGTGAGTGCCATCTCCAGCATTAATGATAGCAACACCCTCATTAACATGTTGTGCGACAAAATGCGCCGCGCCGCTACTGGCATGACGAACCACGAAAATCTGACATTGCATGGCTTGCAGATTACGTACCGTGTCGCGTAAGGATTCCCCTTTGGAAGTAGAAGAATGGGATATATCTAAATTCAATACACTCGCAGAAAGTTTTTTGGCGGCCAATTCAAATGTGGAGCGGGTGCGAGTTGAGGGTTCAAAAAAAAGATTGGCAACTGTTTTACCCTGCAAGTGATTTGCTTGAATGATTTCCCCTGTTGTGGGGGTAAAAAATTCTTCAGCCTTATCTAGGATTTCAATAATATGATCTTTTTTGAGCCCATCGATTGTCAGTAAATGTTTAAGACGATTTTGCTTATTGAGCTGGAGCATGCTTAATCGTTTCCTTTGCTATTGAACCATGACTCTAAAATGATGGCGGCTGCTAGTGCATCGAGATCTCTATGCATCAAAGATGCCCCATAATACTCTTGGGAACGCTCTTTGGCGGCAACGCTTGTGAGTCTTTCCTCGATATAATAAACAGGGAGCTTAAAATGATTGGTCAATTGACGACCTAATTTTTGTGCTTTAAGACTAGTAGGAGAATCCGAGCCATCTGGCTGTAAGGGGAGTCCAACAATAAGACCTTTGGGAAGCCAGTCATCAATAATTTTGGCTAGTTCTTCCCATTGTGGAACGCCTTTGTGAACCTGTAAAGTGATAAGAGGTCGAGCCGTTTTCGTGATAGATTGACCAACAGCAATGCCTAATCGTTTTGTACCAAAATCGAAACCCAGATATGTACCAGTCGTCACCATTATCCTTTAAAAACCTCAGGCATGGCCAACTTCCAACGATAAGCAATCCATATCAACCCCTAATAAAGCGCCGGCGGCACGCCAGCGATTTTCAGGTGCGATATCAAATAAAACTTGCGGATCGGCAGGTCCACATAACCATGTATTTTGCGCTATCTCACGCTCTAATTGACCGCTGTCCCAACCTGCATAGCCTAATGCAATGATAAGATCCTTTGGACCTTTGTGATTGGCAATGGCGAATAAAATATCTTTAGATGTCGTAATACTAATACTTTTCGTTAGCGCTAAAGAAGATTCCCATTTATCTGTGCTGCCACGATGGATGACGAATCCTCTTTCTTGCTGAATAGGGCCACCGGCCAGTACGGGTGTTTGAGACAATCCACTATCATCAGATTTGATATTCATATTTTGTAAAACATCCCCTAAATGAATACTTAAGGGCATATTAATCACAATTCCCATTGCACCTTCTGGTGAATGTTCGCAAATGTAGATAACAGAATGAGAAAAATGCGGATCGGCCATCGTTGGCATAGCAATTAGAAAATGGTCACGCAATGAAGTATATACACTCATTATTACACCTTGAGGGTAAGACACAGCCCCCTATAATATGTCATCTTACTATGTTCATAGTTTTGGCGGTAGTGGGACATAGGCATTAGGTCAGTATGATTTTCACTATGAGGTGGAAAACTTACCTCTAAATTGCCAGGTCCGTATTATTTCCAGTATTTCTATGTCGTTTGCAACCTCAGGAGGCAACGGTTCAAATGGCGCGGCTTGGTAGACAAGATTAATGGCTGCTTGGTCAAGGACAGCGGAACCGGAAGATTGGCGGATACTCACTTCATGTATTGTTCCATCTTTATTCACGGCAACCAGCAATCTTAAATTACCACGTAAATTGTTTTTTAAAGCGACTTCAGGATAGTGATTATTTCCATATTGTTCGACATAGGATTGCCACCTGGTTAGATAGGAAGCATCCCTACTTTCGTGCGCTGCAGCAGAAACAGTTCGTCTTCGTTTTTGTTCTTGGGGTTTGACTCCAAAGGTTATTCCTTCTAACTCAGGAAGAGCATTTGAACTTTGATTCTTTGCTGTGTATTCAATTTCAGGTTGTTCGGGATTGAGCCTGACATCAATGATTTGAGCCATCATATTTTTCAAAGGCTTCATCGTATTAAAGCGAACATCAAGCGTCAGAAACAATAACAAATGCAGTATTGCAGCCAAAAACAACATTCGAACAAAACGATGCTGTTCATCCAAAAACAGTGAAGTGCATTTAACTGATAAATTAACCATGCTTTTATCCATCAGTGTTTAATCGACAAACAAGGATAGCCATTGCTACTATTATTATGTTAGGCGCTTACATTCTTATGCAGCCAAGGGATGAGTTCATTGTAAGGCAAAGGCATGCGATCACAAAAGCAAACACCATTTATCTTCCTAGCCTCTTTAGAAGAGGAGATCCTTAGCTGCGCCAAAGGTTTACCCTATCATGAAACGTCAGCGGATAATTGGGTTGGCGTGTCATTTTTATCAGGTCGACATGTTTTATTGACGCCCCTTGAAGAAGTTGTGGAAATTATGCGGGTTCCGGAATTTGCACCAGTACCTGGGGTAAAACCATGGTTACGAGGGATGGTAACTTGCCGTGGAGAACTTTTTCCTGTGACAGAGTTAAACGGCTTATTAACGAAGAAAATATCAACGATTACGCATTATTCAAGAATCTTAGTCATCAATAGCCATGAAGAATATTTTGGCATATTGGTTGATAGAGTATTGGGCTTACAACGCATTGCTTCCCAAGAAAGAAGAGCGCAAACACAACACAATATTGCCGAATTAACGCCGTTCATTATTGGCGCTTTTATAAACGAACATGTGGAGCTGCCTATTATTAGCTGCAAAGCAATAATGCAAGATCCCAGCTTTCGAGATGTGGCTTTAAGAGAGGATGAGATTATCGAGGTTGAGGATTGATATGGCAGTTATTGACAAGGAATCCATTTCTCACACCGGCATCAAAAAGGATTATGCTTTTGTTGGGATTTTATTAACACTGAGCATTTTGCTCATGTTTATTAACTTTTGGTATGTGAGTGTTCAAGATGAGAACGATAAACATTATATTGCTATTGCAGGCGAATTGAGAATATTGTCACAAAGTTTGGCAAAAAATGCCAGCAATGCAGCTGATGGCATTCAGGATGCTTTTGAATTATTGCGTAATCGCCGAGATGAATTTGATACGGGTCTGGATTCGCTAATCAATGGCGATATCAAAACCGGTCTGCCTCCAACGGCTGCAGATATTCGTCATCGAGAATTGCTGCGTTTAGAAGAAACATGGAAACCCCTTCGGGAAAAAGCCGATGCCATTCTAAGCCGCCAAAACTCATTATTAGAATTACATCAAATTGCCACCAATCTAAATAAAACGATTCCTCAATTGCAAGTCGAATGCGATAAGGTAATTGATATTTTATTGAAAAATAATGCACCAGGGGACCAAATATCTGTTGCTGCACGTCAAAAATGGATTGCTGAGAGAATTATTCGTTACTTAGATAAAGTGCTTCAAGGTGGAGAAGATGCTGTTGATGCGGCAGATGCCTTTTCTAGGCAGGCAAATTTATTTGGCAGCTATTTAAACGGGATGAGAGAAGGAAATGCCGCTTTGGCAGTGACGAAAGTTACCGATCCTGAAGCCAGAAAAATTCTTGATGTCATCACAGAAAAATTTAGCTACGTAGAAGAGAATGTCCAGCAAATTATTCAAATTTCAGAGCAATTAATGTTAGTTAGAACGGCTTCATACGATATATTTCTTGGGAGCCAAACGCTGCTTGATCAATCAACGGAATTACTTCGTGCTTATGCTAAAGCTTCTGAAAAAAGATTAATTGGGCCTTTCTCAGGGTATTTTTTAGGAGCTGTGTGTATTGTATTGTTATTGTGGATGTCTTATCAACTTTACTCAGATACAAAGATAAGTCTAGCCCAAACTGCCTCACAACATAGGGCAAACAGAGCAGCCGTGTGGCGACTGCTTGATGAATTAGCCAATCTTGCCGACGGTGATTTAACAGTGCATGCGACAGTGGGTGAAGATATTACCGGTGCTATTGCAGAATCTGTTAACTATGCGATTAATGCATTACGAAAACTCGTATTTACGATTAATGATACAGCAGTTCAAGTTTCTGCCTCAGCCCAAGAAGCTCAAACAACAGCAAGATTACTTGCTCAAGCAAGTGAAAACCAAGCTAAAGAAATTGTTGGTGCAACCGCAGCTATTAATGCGATGGCCGCTTCCATTGAGCATGTGTCGGCTAATGCGACAGAAAGTACGGAGGTTGCTGAAAACTCAGTAAATATTGCGAAAAGTGGCGTGACCATGGTTCAAAACACTATCAGTGGGATGGAACGCATCAAGGGACAAATTCAAGAAACAGCGAAACAAATTAAACGATTGGGTGAAAGCTCTCAAGAAATTGGAGATACAGTATCTCTGATTGATGATATCACCGATCAGACTAATATTTTGGCTTTAAATGCAGCTATTCAAGCAGCGATGGCAGGTGAAGCTGGAAAAGGGTTTGCTGTGGTTGCTGAAGAAGTTCAACGACTAGCCGAGCGCTCGAGTCTTGCAACAAAGCAAATTGAAGCATTAGTACATGCTATTCAAAATGATACCAGTGAGACAGTGAAATCGATGGAACAAACAACAGCAGAAGTTGTTCAAGGTGCACGTCTTGCGCAAGATGCGGGTGTTGCATTAGAAAAAATTGAAAGCGTTTCTCTTCATTTGGCTGAGTTAATTCAAAATATTTCAAATGAAGCCCAACAGCAAGCTCTAACAGCAAGTAAAATTTCCAAAACGATGGGTGTTATTCAGGAAATTACCACGCAAACAGCATCCGGATCTATGACGACAGCGGCATCCATTGGGCATCTTGCTGAACTGGCTATTGAATTACGTGATTCAGTCGCTGGCTTTAAACTACCGGTTCAAGGTGGTGAAACCCAAGTGCCCGAGGAAGATAAAGAGCAAGACTTGCAACTAAAAGAACAAGCCTGGGGCCAATAGATCGGGTTGGGATTGTGATGGAATACGATGACGAACTCATTCAAATTTTTATTGAAGAAGCGAGGGATCTTCTCGAGGCGATTAATAACCATTTAGAAAAATGGCGTTTATCCTTAACTGAAATTTCTCTTGTTGAACCCATCTTACGCGAGCTACATACCTTGAAAGGTAGTGCGAGAATGATGGGCTTAACGGCTATTAGTGAATATGTCCACTGTTTAGAACAGATTATTCAAAAAGTTCATAGTAAAGAGTTAGATCCAAACGCTCCTGTATTAAAAGAAATACAGCTTTCAATAGACTATATCAATTTTTATGTTGACGCGCTTTCAAAATCAGCATTACCTCCTGATGAGGATATACCGCTTGCCCAATTAAGAACCTGCTTTCATGCACTTCAATCTAGTGTTGATGAACAAATAATTGAACAAAAAGCAAAAGTAAAAGTAAAAGAAGTCTTATCAGATGAATTGGATTTTGTTCCAGCTGATTTTGTTAGAAAAGGACCTCAAGATCAAGGCCCGATCGAAGTAATACGTTTAAAATCGGATCTGCTAGAAACATTTAGCAAACTTGCCGGTCAAATTAACATTGCACGATCTCATCTTGCACAACAATTGGGAGGAGCACGTGAAACACTTGCTGAAATGACTAAAGAAATTAAATTAATTCAAGAGCAAATGCGATATTTGCAGGTAAAAGCTGATACAAATCTGCGAATGTATCAAACAGTCATCAATGAAAAAAGTTACGAAGAATTTGATATTTTAGAGTTTGATAGATATTCATTTTTGCAACAATCTACTCGGTTACTTGTTGATAAGTTAAATGTCCTTGAGCAATTAAATTCATCTGTTGTTTTATCGACAAGGAGTCTTGAAGGACTTCTTGTAGAGCAAGGGAGGGCTGCAAGAAGTCTAGAAGAAGGAATAACGCATGCTAGAATGATTTCGCTAGAAAGCTTAGTGCCAAGATTAAAGCGAATTATCCGTCAGGTATCACATGAATTAGGAAAAGAAATACGCTTTGAGTGCTTAAAAGCTCAAGGTGAGGTCGATAGAAAAATTTTGGAAAGACTGATACCAGGGTTAGAACATATGGTCCGAAATGCTATAGATCATGGCATTGAAGCGCCTGAAGTTAGGGAACAATCAGGTAAACCACCTTATGGTGTTATAACGTTATCCATGTTTCGACAAGGTAATGAAATTATTATTCACTTGGCTGATGATGGTCAAGGAATTGACTTTGATAAAGTAAGGGAAAAGGCGGTTGAAAAAAAATTATGGGACCCGAAAGTGGCCATGTCAAAGGCAGATGCTATTCAGATAATATCATTACCAGGTTTTAGCACTAAATCGATTATTACACCCATTTCAGGAAGAGGCGTAGGAATGGATGTGGTCAACGCAGAAATCAATAAATTAGGGGGTACGCTCCAAGTAAACACGCGTAAATCAGTTGGTACTGCTTTTACCATTCATCTTCCCTTTAGCTTATCTTTGAGTCAAGCCTTAATACTGATAGTCGGTGAGCAAATCTATTCCATCCCTTTAGCTAATTTGGCAGCAATCACGCGTGTTCCAAGTCAAGAGCTTAAAGAAAAATTGAAATCAGGACATGGTCAAATAAAATATGCACAAGGCACTTATGAATTGTTTTATTTGGCTGAAGTGTTAGGAGAAAGGAAGTGGGATGATTATAAACACGATTTTGATGCATTACCTGTCATTTTTTTGCAATCGGAAAAAGAGCATGTTGCCTTTGTGATTGATAAGTTGATTGGTAGTCGTGAAATCATGATAAAACCTGCTGGAATACAATTACAATTTGTGAAGGAAATATCAGGAGTATCATTATTAGGTGATGGTAAAATCGTTCTTGTTCTCAATGCTCAATATCTGATCCAGCGTGCATTGGGGAGAATGCAAAAATCGCATAATGAAGAGAAAGGCAAGATTGATGAAACAAAAGTGCTGATCGTGGATGATTCAATGACAGTAAGGCAAGTAACGAGTCGATTGCTGAAAAGGCATTTTTTCAAGCCCTTAACTGCGATAGATGGTTTGGATGCTTTTGAGGTGATGGCTCATACCTTACCAGACATCGTATTGCTAGATATTGAAATGCCGCGCATGGATGGATTTCAAGTTGTCGAGAGAATGAAAGGCTCTGATAAGTATAAAAATATCCCGGTGATTATGATTACCTCAAGAGCGGGAGAAAAGCATCGATTACGAGCGATGAATGCAGGGGCAGATGCCTATTTAACGAAGCCTTTTCTTGAAGAAGAGTTATTAAAGTTAATACGAAAATATCAACATCATGATGATGAAACCAATGGAAAATAGCGAAAAAACAACCATAGATTGTATTTTATTCACTTCTCAAGACAGATCCTATTTATTACCCGTCGTTGCTGTCGCGGAAGTGGGGATTTTAGGTGAATATCACTCGTTGGATAGAGATTTTTGCTTAGCTTCTTTAGTATGGCGCGGATACTCTTTGCCTCTTTTAACGCCTGATATGAATGGGTCTTATAAAATACCAAATCAGGCGAAATTTGCAATCATTAATGCCTTATTTTTAAATAAATCACTTCCACCCTATTTTGCTATATTAATGGAAAAGCACCCTTCACGACTAAGAGTGAAACCTGATGATTTTACTTGGATTGATAAAAACAAAAAAAGTGTTAAGAGATCTAATGATGAGGAGGATTCAAAAGAATACCTATTACTTGATATTGCGCATCTTTCAAAAGAAGTCGAAAAACTAATTCACGATCCCTGCTAAATCACCAAACAATCCTTGCAGAATACTGATGGTAGCTATACTTGCGGTTTCTGTTCGTAAAATACGAGGACCTAACGTTGCAGGCGTAAATCCATGAGAAATCATAAACGCCGTTTCATGCTCTTCCCAGCCACTTTCGGGGCCTATCGCTATTCTGATGGCGGTTGGCGTTTTGAGATCTTTTAAGGGAGATTGACAGGTTGTGTCCAAGAGTATTGAAGTGCCAACGAAATTCTGCCCTACCCAATCGGTTACATTGATGGGTTCATTAATAATAGGGATAAATGTTCGACCGCTTTGTTCGCAAGCACTAATCGCAATTTTTTGCCAATGCAGCACGCGTTTGTCTGCTCGTTCTTCAGATAGTTTTACATGACTTTGCTTAGTGAACAAAGGGGTAATACTTTTCACGCCAAGCTCTGTTGCTTTTTGAACGACAATATCCATCCGATCACCACGGGCTAATCCTTGGCCAAGATGAATTTCTAATGAAGACTCTTTATTGATATCGTTAAAAGAAATGATGCTTGCTAGAGCACGCTTTCTTTCTATACAAAGCTTCGCAACATATTCACCGCCCTCGCCATTGAAGAGAATCACAAGTTCTTCATTCTTAAGTCGAATGACAGTTGTCACATAATGAGCGGTTTCTTTTTCCAAAGACACAATCTCACCCGTGTGTAAGGGATGAGGATAATAGATACGGGGAATAAACATGGTGGTTTAATATCTGTAATAATCTGGCTTATAGGGCCCTTCGACTTTTACGCCAAGGTATTTTGCTTGTTCAGCCGTTAAAGTAGTCAGTTTAGCACCAACCTTATCTAAATGTAATCTGGCGACATGCTCATCAAGCAGTTTAGGAAGCACATGCACACCAATAGGGTAAGCTGAACTATTTTTCCACAATTCGATTTGCGCCAACACTTGATTGGTAAATGATGCCGACATCACAAAGCTTGGATGGCCTGTGCCACAGCCTAAATTCACAAGCCTACCTTCAGCCAACAAGATGAGTCTTTTACCATCTGGGAAAATAATATGATCAACCTGGGGTTTAATATTTTCCCAAGTATATTTTTTCATCGAGGCGACATCAATCTCTGAATCAAAATGACCAATATTCGCAATAATGGCTTGATGCTTCATTTTTTGCATATGTTCATGATTAATCACATGATAGTTACCAGTGGCGGTGACAAAAATATCACCCTGACTTGCAGCCTCATCCATTGTGACAACACGATATCCTTCCATAGCGGCTTGAAGCGCACAGATGGGATCAATTTCAGTGATCCACACAGTGGCACCAAATCCTCTAAAAGCTTGGGCACAGCCTTTGCCAACATCACCATATCCCAAAACCACAGCAATTTTACCAGCGATCATCACATCTGTTGCGCGCTTGATCCCATCCAAAAGGGACTCACGACAGCCATATAGGTTATCGAATTTAGATTTCGTGACAGAATCATTCACATTGATGGCAGGAACTTTCAGCAACCCTTCTTTTGCCATTTCATATAATCGGTGGACACCTGTTGTGGTTTCTTCAGATAAACCTTTGATATCTGCCAACAATTCTGGATGTTTTTCATGAATGATTTTTGTTAAATCGCCACCATCATCTAAAAGAAGATTGGGTCGCCAATCATCTTGACCATACAGTGTTTGTTCTATGCACCACCAAAATTCTTCTTCAGTTTCACCTTTTTTAGCAAAAACAGGGATCCCCTTTGCTGCCATGGCGGCTGCGGCATGATCCTGAGTTGAAAATATATTACAAGAAGACCATCTGACTGTTGCGCCCAACGTAATCAAAGTTTCGATGAGAACGGCTGTTTGAATGGTCATATGTAAACAACCTGCAATGCGAGCACCTTTCAAAGGTTTCTCTTTGCCATATTTGTCACATATTGCCTTCAATCCGGGCATTTCAGTGTAGGCAATCGCAATTTCTTTGCGACCCCACTCGGCGAGGCTCAAATCGGCTATCCAATAATCGTTTTCTTGCGCAGGTTTAGAATGCATCTGAATAGGTTCCTTTAACCAAAAGCAGCATCTTTTAAGATTTTTACTTTATCAAGGCGCTCCCAGGTAAATCCGGCATCTTCTCGACCAAAATGCCCATAAGCTGCCGTTTTGCGATAAATTGGTTTTAATAAATCAAGCATTTTTATTATCCCTTTGGGACGCAAGTCAAAATGCTCTTGAATTAATTTGACAATTTTTTCATCAGAAATTTTACCAGTGCCAAAAGTTTCAACAGCTATTGAAGTTGGTGTTGCCAAACCAATGGCATAGGACACTTGTATTTCAATTTTATCGGCAATCCCTGCGCTAACTATATTTTTAGCAACATAACGAGCGGCATAAGCTGCGGATCTATCCACTTTAGAGGCATCTTTACCAGACATTGCCCCTCCGCCATGCCTTGCCATGCCACCATAGGTATCTACAATAATTTTACGCCCCGTTAAACCGCAATCACCATGAGGGCCACCAATCACAAAACGGCCTGTTGGGTTGATATGATAAAGCGTTTCTTTGGTGAGCCAATTTGCCGGTATAACGGGTTTGATGATCTCTTCCATGACAGCTTCAACGATTTGAGACTGTGTGATATCAGGATCATGTTGTGTTGAGAGTACAATACTTTCTACCCCAACCGGTTTGCCATTTTCATATCTCATGGTGACTTGGCTTTTGGCATCAGGTCGTAACCAGGGGAGTATTTTTTGCTTTCGCACAAAAGCTTGTCGCATCATTAATAAATGAGCATAAGTGATGGGGGCAGGCATGAGCACCGCTGTTTCATTGGAGGCATAACCAAACATCAGTCCTTGGTCGCCAGCGCCTTGTTCATGATTTTCTGTTTCATCAACCCCCAAGGCAATATCCGGAGATTGTTTACCAATGGCATTTAATACCGCGATACATTCAAAATCAAAACCAAGATCAGAATGGTTATAACCAATGTCTTTCACAACTTCGCGTACAATGTTTTCGATATCCACCCAAGCAGTAGTTCTCACTTCTCCACCCACAAGAACCATCCCGGTTTTAGTAAATGTTTCGCAGGCGACTCTCGCTGAAGGGTCTTGCTTTAGAATCTCATCTAACACAGCATCAGAAATTTGATCGGCAATTTTGTCTGGATGTCCTTCAGAGACAGATTCAGAAGTAAATAATCGGTAATTTGACATTTTGATTTTCATCCGTGACCTAATAAGTGAAGAAAGGTTAGCATGTGACCTCAAAAGTGTAAAAGAGTATATACTCAACCCCAGTTTGTATAAAACAGGAAGATAAATATGCCGTTGATGAAAACACCAGTGTGTGATTTTGGCAAAATTGCCCCAGATTTTAGATTACTAGGTGTTGATGGTAAATATTATAGTTTGGCGGATTGCTCTACTAATCATGGCTTATTAGTGATGTTCATCTGCAATCATTGCCCGTATGTAAAAGCGATTTTGCCGCGATTGATTGAAGACGTTAAAGTTCTGCAAGAGGCAGGCATTGGATGCGTGGCTATTTGTTCAAATGATCCTACCGATTATCCTGAAGATAGCTACAAAAATATGCAAAGAATAGCGAAGGAACAAGCCTTTCCCTTTCCCTATTTATTAGATGAATCCCAAGAAATTGCGAAGCAATATGGGGCGATCTGCACCCCTGACTTTTTTGGCTACAATTCTAACTTAAAGTTGCAATACCGAGGCCGATTAGATGAAAGTGGCATCAAGCCAGCGCCCGCTGGGGCAAAAAGAGAATTAGTTGAAGCAATGAAATTGATATCTGCTACTGGAAAAGGACCCAAAGATCAGGTCGCCAGCCAAGGATGTTCAATTAAATGGAGATAGGTTTAGGGACTTTCATAGTCAGGTGATATAATTTGCCCGTCCTTTCAGGCCATATTATGTAATCTTAATGACAAACTATTGTTGAGGAGCTATCCATGGTTGCGCCTTCACGCCGTCAATTAGCCAATGCTATCCGTGCGCTCAGTATGGATGCCGTACAAAAAGCCAACTCAGGACATCCTGGGGCCCCCATGGGTATGGCAGATATAGCGCAAGTGCTATGGACTGATTATTTGCAACATAATCCAGCAGACCCTCATTGGCCAAATCGAGACCGATTTGTATTATCCAATGGCCATGGTTCAATGCTACTTTATTCGTTGTTGCATCTTAGCGGCTACGACCTTTCAATCGAAGATTTAATGCAATTTCGTCAATTGCACTCAAAAACCCCAGGCCATCCTGAATTTGGAATTACCGCTGGTGTTGAAACAACAACGGGTCCACTAGGCCAGGGCATTGCCAATGCCGTGGGCATGGCGATTGCTGAGCGTAATTTGGCAGCAACTTTTAATCGTGAAGGGTTTCCCCTCATCGATCATTGGACTTATGCCTTTTTAGGTGATGGATGTTTAATGGAAGGCATTTCACATGAAGCCTGTTCATTTGCTGGCACACTTGGCCTTGGCAAATTAATTGCCTTTTGGGACGATAATGGCATTTCTATCGATGGTCCTGTCAAAAAATGGTTTAGCGATAATACCCCTGAAAGATTTGAAAGTTATGGTTGGCAAGTTATTAGAGATGTCGATGGTCATGACGGTCCTTCAATCCAAAAAGCCATCGATGAAGCGCGTGCCAATACACAACAACCCACTTTAATTTGTTGTAAAACCATCATTGGATTTGGAGCGCCTAAACTACAGGGTACAGAAAAGTGTCATGGTTCTGCTCTGGGTGAAAATGAAGTCAGCGCAGCAAGAGAAACATTAGGTTGGCAATATCCTCCTTTTATCATTCCACCTGAAATAAAAAATGCATGGAATGCAAAAGAAAAAGGCATCGAGCGTCAAACAGCTTGGCAATCACTATTTACACAATATCAAGCTAAATATCCTCAATTGGCTAATGAATTAACAAGACGCTTTGAGAAAAAATTGCCCGAAGTTTGGAAGTCTCATATTGAAGCCTTGTTGCAAAATACCCAACAACAAGGTAAAGCCTTAGCAACTCGCAAAGCCTCTCAATTGGTATTAGAAAGTATTGGTGAGATTTTACCCGAAATGCTGGGTGGCTCTGCTGATTTAACTGAATCCAACTTAACTGCCTGGGGGGGATCAAAAGTCATTTCGCATGAACATCCTGAAGGTAATTATCTTCATTATGGTGTCCGTGAATTTGGCATGGCGGCCATCATGAATGGCATGGCATTATATGGTGGAATTATACCTTACGGTGGTACGTTCTTAACATTTTTAGATTATATGCGTAATGCTGTTCGATTAGCCGCTTTAATGAAACAACGATCATTATTTGTGTTTAGTCATGATTCCATTGGGTTAGGAGAAGATGGTCCGACCCATCAACCGATTGAACATTTAACGATGCTACGCGCAACCCCAGGATTACATAATTGGCGTCCTTGTGATGCCACCGAAACTGTAGTTGCTTGGCAAGCTGCCATTGAAAGAACGGATGGTCCTACCACGCTGATTTTGACGCGCCAAGCAGTTCCAGCGCAGGCAAGAGACGCAAATACATTAACTGATATCCAAAAGGGCGCTTACATTTTAATGCCATGCGAAGGAACTCCAAAAGTGATTTTGATGAGTACCGGATCGGAAGTCGCCTTGTGTATGGATGCTGCAAAACAACTCAAGGCTAAAAATATCGCCGTACAAGTTGTTTCAATGCCGTGTTGGGAAATGTTTGCCGAGCAAGATAAGGCTTACCAAGAAAAAGTGTTACCGCCAAGTGTGACAACACGTGTGGCGGTGGAAGCGGGAGCAAGTCTTTGCTGGCATAAATATGTTGGACCACAAGGTCGAGTTATTGCCATTGACAGATATGGTGAATCAGCACCAGCACCTGAGATTTATCATGCTTTAGGAATTACCGTAGAAAATATCATAAAAACAGTAAATGAATTACTAAGTGGGGTTTCATATGACAATTAAAATTGCAATCAATGGTTATGGAAGAATAGGCCGCAATATATTGCGCGCATTATATGAATCAAACAGACAAAATGAGTTTAAAATTGTCGCTATTAATGATTTGGGCGATACTAAAATTAACGCTCATTTAACACAATATGACACAACACATGGCAGATTTGACAAATCAGTCAAGGTGGGTGCAGATGGTAGTCTTATTGTGAATGGCGATGAAATCCAAGTGTTATCAGAACGCTCTCCTGCTAAATTACCTTGGAAAGATCTAGGGATTGATGTGGTATTTGAATGCACAGGATTATTTGCAAGTAAAGAAAAAGCGAAAGCGCATTTAGAAGCGGGCGCTAAAAAAGTTTTGATTTCGGCCCCTGCAGGTAATGATCTACCTACGATTGTTTTTGGTGTTAATGAAAAAACACTCAAAGCTACCGATACTATTGTATCCAATGCTTCTTGTACCACAAATTGTTTAGTACCTGTTGTAAAACCGTTACATGAAAAATTAGGTATACAAAGTGGTTTAATGACAACCGTACATGCTTATACAAATGATCAAGTTTTAACAGATGTTTATCATGAAGACTTGCGTCGTGCCAGATCAGCAACGCATTCTATGATTCCCACCAAAACCGGTGCGGCCAGTGCAATAGGTTTAGTAATGCCAGAACTAAAAGGCAAACTAGATGGTTTTGCTATTCGTGTTCCAACAATCAATGTCTCTGTTGTTGATTTAACCGTCACTGTGGCCAAACAAACAACCGTTGATGAAGTGAATCAGATTCTTAAAGAGGCTTCTGAAACCGGTCTTAAAGGTATATTGGCTTACAATACGGCACCCTTAGTTTCTGTTGATTTCAATCATAACCCGGCTTCTGCAACTTTTGATGCCACTCAGACTAAAGTGATTGGTAATTTAGTAAAAGTATTAGCTTGGTATGATAATGAATGGGCATTTTCTAATCGTATGTTAGATACTGCCAAGGCAATGATAGAGGCAAAATAAAATGTTAACCATGGATAAGGTAGCACTTGCTGATAAGTGGGTTTTGATCCGCGAAGATTTTAACGTTCCGATGAAGGATGGGAAAATCGCTCATACTGCCAGAATTGATGCGGCTATCCCAACTTTGCAAAAAGCATTATCACAAGGCGCGAAAGTGATTGTCATGTCTCATATGGGAAGACCCATTGAAGGACAATTTGATACCACTTTGTCAATGCAACCCATAGCGGAATATCTTGAATCTTGCCTTAAGCAAAAAGTCCCTGTTTTTAAATTAGATGATCAAAAACCTCCGCTCAAGTCCGGTGAACTAGCCTTACTTGAGAATGTAAGGTTTCTGGTTGGTGAAGAAAAAAACTCACCTGATTTAGCAAAACGTCTGGCATCACTTTGCGATGTGTTTGTGATGGATGCTTTTGCGGTGGCACACCGTGCTCAAGCGTCAACTCATGGGGTGGCAGAATTTGCTCCAATATCCTGTGCTGGCCCCTTACTCCAGTCCGAATTACAAGCAATTCATCAGGTGTTAACAGCGCCCCAACGGCCGGTTGTCGCCATTGTGGGGGGGAGCAAGGTTTCCTCAAAATTGAAATTACTTAACAATCTGTTGGATAAAGTGGATGTTCTGGTTGTTGGTGGTGGGATTGCCAATACTTTTTTAGCAGCAATGAATTTTCCAATGGGAGAATCGTTATATGAAGTTGATTTGGTCTCAACAGCTAAAGACTTAGTGGCAAAAGCAAAAGCGTTAGGAAAAACCATTTGGTTGCCAACCGATGTGATTGTGGGGACTCATCTTTCTGAAGATGCTAAAGGAACAGTTAAAGACTGCGCTGCTGTCGGTACACAAGATAAGATTTTTGATATAGGTCCTGAGTCCCAAAAAAGTCTAGCTGAATGCATTCAAAAAGCGAAGACTATTTTGTGGAATGGTCCTGTTGGTGTCTTTGAATATGCTCCTTTTGCAGAAGGTACAAGAAGTTTGGCAAAGGCGATTGTGCAATCAAAAGCCTTCTCTGTCGCTGGTGGCGGAGATACATTAGCAGCCATAGAACAATTTAATATTCAAGATAAAATCTCTTATCTTTCTACAGGAGGCGGTGCGTTTCTTGAAGCACTTGAAGGAAAATCACTTCCTGCTGTGGCAATACTAGAGACGCGGTCAAAAGAGAAAGTAAACACATAATGAAAATACGACCAAGAAGAACAAAAATAATAGCCACTTTAGGCCCTGCAACGGATACACCAGAAATGATGCGTGCGTTAATTCAAGCAGGTGTTAATTTGGTGCGGATCAACTTTTCTCATGGTGGTCATAAAGAACAGGCAATGAGAATTGCTTTAGCGAAAAACTGTGCTAAAGAATTGAATAAAATTATTGGCATATTAGTTGATCTGCAAGGTCCGAAGATCCGCATTGCACGCTTTGCGAAAAAAGAAGGAACACTTCTTGTTGAAGGTGGTTCATTTATCTTAGATGCGAAGCACCCTAGTGATTCAGGTAATGATGAAGTGGTTGGATTGGACTATCCGCAACTACCGCAAGAAGTGTCCACTGGCGATCAGTTATTGCTAGATGATGGGAGAATTATTCTCATAGTTAATAAAGTAGTCGGCAGCGCTATAGAATGTACAGTGAAGGTTGGCGGTAGATTAACCAGCAATAAAGGTTTAAATCGAAAAGGCGGCGGCCTGACAGCGCCAAGCTTGACTGAAAAAGATATGAAGGACATTGAATTTCTTGCAACCCAAGATGTTGATTATGTTGCTCTTTCTTTTCCTAAGACCGCTGAAGATATCCATAATGCTCGGCGTTTAGTAAAGGAAGCTGGAAGTACTGCACATATTGTTGCCAAAATTGAGCGTACTGAAGCCGTTGATAATATTGATGAGATTATCGAAGCAAGCGACGCGGTCATGGTGGCAAGAGGTGATCTTGGTGTTGAAATGGGTTATGCCGAATTACCTGGTATTCAAAAATATATCATAAGCCGAGCCCGATTGTGTGATAAAGCGGTTATTACCGCAACACAGATGATGGAATCGATGATTAAAAATCCTATTCCAACGCGAGCAGAAGTATCTGATGTCGCCAATGCTATTTTGGATGGCACCGATGCTGTTATGTTATCTGCCGAAACGGCTACTGGTGATTTTCCTGTACAAGTCATTTCAATTTTAGATGAAATATGTTTAGCAGCAGAGCGTCAGCGTATTGCACGCATCTCAAAACCAGATGATGTACCCTTTAAACGACATGATCAGGCCATTGCCATGGCGGCAATGTATCTTGCCAATCATGTACAAATCAAAGCGATTGTGGCACTAACCGAATCTGGGTCAACCGCGTTATGGATGTCGCGTGTTCGTTCAGGGATCCCTATTTATGCTTTAAGTCGTCATGAACTCACCTGCGGGCGAGTGACATTATTCCGCGGTGTTTATCCGGTGGAATTTGACGTGACACAATATAAATTATGGGAAATCTCACGCAATGCACTAGAAACTTTGGTAAGACAGGGAATATTAGAGCCTGGCGACAAAGTGATTGTGACCAAAGGCGATGTAATGGGGGTTGGTGGTTTCACGAACGCTTTAAAAATTCTAACAGCTCAACCTTTAACTGATTAAAACTAATGTGGATGGAGAAATGATATGGCTTTGATAACATTACGACAGTTGCTTGATCACGCAGCTGAGCATCAATACGGTGTACCTGCTTTTAATGTGAATAATTTGGAACAGATGCGTGCCATCATGGAAGCGGCAGATAGAACCAATAGTCCTGTTATTGTACAAGCATCAGCGGGTGCTAGAAAATACGCCGGCTCCCGTTTTTTAAAGCATTTAATAGAAGCTGCCATAGAAGAGTTTCCTCATATTCCAGTGTGCATGCATCAAGATCATGGTGCATCCCCTGCGGTTTGTCAGCAATCCATTCAGTTAGGATTTTCATCTGTGATGATGGATGGTTCTTTACATGAAGACATGAAAACGCCTTCTGATTTTGAATACAATGTAAAAACAACCCAGATAGCGGTTGCAATGGCACATGCTTGTGGCGTTTCAGTTGAAGGCGAATTAGGGTGCTTAGGTTCATTAGAAACCTTGGAAGCAGGTAAAGAAGATGGTTCAGGAGCCGAAGGCACTTTAACGCATGATATGCTCTTAACCGATCCTGAAGAAGCCGCACGATTTGTTAAAGCTACCAAAGTAGATGCTTTAGCAATTGCGATTGGTACAAGTCATGGTGCTTATAAATTTACCCGCCCACCAACAGGGGATATTTTAGCAATTGAACGTATCAAAGCTATCCATAAAAGAATCCCCGATACCCATTTAGTGATGCATGGTTCCTCTTCTGTTCCACAAGAATGGTTAAAAATCATCAATGAAAATGGCGGTACAATGGGTGAAACCTATGGCGTGCCGGTTGAAGAAATCCAAGAAGGCATTAAGCATGGCGTTCGCAAAGTTAATATCGACACCGATTTGCGTATGGCTGTGACCGGCACATTACGTCGTTTCTTTGCAACCAACGGCAAAGAATTTGATCCTCGTAAATACTTAAGCGAAGCTACTAAAGCCATGAGTAACATCTGTATGGCACGCTACGAAGCCTTTGGTACTGCAGGCCAAGCCGACAAGATCAAAGTGTTGAGCATGGAAAAAATGGCTGAATTGTATGCAAAAGGTAAATTAGATCCAAGAGTGAATGATTAATTCGAAGTTCGTACGGGATCTCTTAATCTCCCTTTGTAAAAGGGAGACGACTCAGCAAGCAAAGCTTGCTGAGTCAGAGGGATTCTTTCTTGATAAAATCCATCTGCTGCTGCGCAGCTCTTCCCTTTACAAGGGAAGATAATTTGTCGCTGGCGCGACATTAAACTGCTTCGGGGCGCTGGTTGATGAAGACAAAGGGTGCACTATATCTTTTGTTTGATGCTTCAATATGAATCACCGCATGCCACACCATATGATCATGAATGCAGGTTGGTAAAATCGTCTGAGTACTGTAGATCCCATCTTTTTGGCGCAATAGGGTATAACGAAATTCACCCATATTCATTTCAGCGCCTTTAAAATAAATAAATATTTTTTTAACGGGAATATTTTCAGTTTTAACTTCTAATAGTAGGGAAGTTAAGACAGGCATATGAGTGGGTTTAATGCTAAGCTCAATTTTTTCGCCAGTTGGCAATGTTGAAGAACATGCACCCAGACGCAGATCACAATCTGGAACTGGTAAGGTAACTATATTGAGAGTTCTCCAGCTAGCATAAAAATGGTAGGCACAAAATAACGAGCCTAACAGTACAACGAGGCTGCCTATTAAAAGCCATTTATCATGTCTCAGAAAACTGGGCATGGATGCTTTCTCTCTTTTTGCGGGTAGTTTACCAACTGCTGGGCCATCCGTATAGAGATGTATAAATGTACCTATAAAAAAAAGCCCCATCCGAGGATGAGGCAACAAGACAATCAATGGGGGGGAGATTGCCTAAAAAGGGGTCCATCCATGGACAGGGGGGATTTTATAAATGGGCTTCAGTATGGTGTTGTGGCTGAAGATCCGTATGAACAGGCGCTGGTGGCACCACATGAGTTGCTGCTGCTTCCACATGCGTATCTGTATGTGCAGTTGTGTCAACAGGACCGTGATGGGCTTCTAATGACTCATGCGCAGTGGCAAGTTTATCGTAAGCCGTTGAGAGTTTTTCCCAAACTTTAACTGTTTTGTCCAAGACATCGACTTGCGCATTAAGTTGTTGGAACTTGCCCAGATCAGCGGTTTTATCTTTTACCGCTTTGTCTGCTTCAACATAACCTTTAGGTTTGAAGTAATTCAAGAACGATTGTGCTTTATACTGCTGTTCTAAAGGAGAGAAGTCAGTCTTAGCTTGGTCAAGGGCTTTGCCTGTGGCATCAATTTTTTCACCTAATGCTTGCTTGATAGTAGCAACATCCGTTTTTGCATCGATGGCATCACCAAAAATAGCCGTATGTGCTTCTTTGAGTTTAGCATTGAGAGCTTCTTGCGCTTTTTCTTTAGTCTCAAGGGTTTCAGCTTTTTTCGCAGCAGGATTTTCACCCTGGTTAATTTTGATGGCAACCTCTTTAGGATTGATTTGATCCCAGAGTTTTGCATCAATTGCCGCATTGGCTTTAAAAGCTTTTGCATCTGAATAAGCTGTATCAACTGCTGCAAGAGCTTGTTGATATTTTAAAACTTCAGGCTTTGGTTGCGCTTGCTCAGCTTTATGATCGGTTGGGAAAATGCTGGGTTGCTCAAGTACGTCTTTACTTGTTAAAACCGGCCCAGTGGCAGGTGAAACGGATAATTCATCAATCAGGGAGGCCATAGTGTCTTTGCTTGCGGGTTTAGGCGCATCGATTGCGAGGCCATCAATCAGAGAGGCCAGATTGTCTTTGCTAGCAGGCTTTGGTGCATCGACAACGAGCTCATCAACGATTGAAGCCATGTTAACAGATGGTTGAATTCCACCAACATCCAATCCATCAACAAAGTTTTCAAGGGTTTGTGTAACAAGGCTAGCCGACTCTTTGGCACCATCTGTTCCTTTTGAGATACCTAATACTTGATTAACCAAACCAGTTGGACTCAATGCACCCAAAAGAGGGCCGTCAGTTTGAGCAGGAGTTGTTTGAGCTACTTTATCTATTGGTTTATCTGTTTTACTTTCTGCAGCTGGAACTGGTGTTTCGATTTTTTCACCAGGTGCTGCTGTGCTTTCTTTTGCTTTATCAGCATCTGTTGTCACTTTTTTAGCAAAGAAACCGCCTAAAAGAGCACCCATTTTATTAACTAAACCAGTTGGACTCGCTTCCCCTAGGAGTGGCTTTTTCACATCTGATTTTGCTTTTTCTGCAATAGGGTTATCATTATCAGCTAAGTCCACGCGTCGCTTTGCTAGCCCTTCTCGAAGGGCTTGCATAGCATCACTTTGCGCTTTTTCCGAAGCTGCTTTTTCTTGTGCGCTGATAGGCGCTACTTTAGTAGAAACAGACTTGTGAGCTACTGCAGGTATATCAGCTTTCTTTTCAGAAGCTGGTTTTGCTGGTTCAGACGTTTCAAGCCCATCAATTAAAGCATCCATTGCTTTCTTAGCTGCAGGTGCGGAAGGTTCATCCCATTCGCTTGGTTCCACTGCATTATTATCAGCCTGTTTCACGGAAGTTCTGGCTGAAGATGATTTTTCTGAAATAGCTTTCTTTAATGAGGCCAAACCATCATCAACAGGCTCTTTCGTAGAGGTGTCTGCTTTCTTTAGTTTTGCAGCTTTTTCTCTTAGTGCTTTAGCCAGAGCAGACTCTTGCTCAACGGGTTCTTCTTGTGCAGCAGGCATCGGGTCTGTTTGTGTATTGACGGTTTCAGCTTTTACTGGAGCCTTAGCGTCGTCTTTTGCAGCCTTGCTAGTAAAGAGGCCAGTGAAAAAATCCATTACTTTAGTGGCGACACCTGTTGGGCTCGCAGCACCAAGTAATGGTGAAGGTTGTGTTTGTGGTTCCACTGTAGCAGCAGGTGCTTGCTTTTGTACGCCAGTATCAAGATTATCAATCAAAGTATTGACGGTTTCAGCTTTTGCTGGAGCCTTAGCGTCGTCTTTTGTTGTTAAAAGATCAACCAGTTTAGTAGCGACACCTGTTGGGCTTGCTGCGCCAAGTAATGGTGAAGGTTGTGTTTGTGGTTCCACTGTAACAGCAGCAGGTGCTTGCTTTTGTACGCTAGTATCAAGATTATCAATCAAAGTATTGACGGTTTCAGATTTTTCTGGAGCCTTAGCGTCGTCTTTTGTTGTTAAAAGATCAACCAGTTTAGTAGCGACACCTGTTGGGCTTGCTGCGCCAAGTATTGGAGAAGGTTCAGCAGTATCAAGACCATCAATCAAAGTATCCATGGTTTGCGCTTTTGCTGGAGCCTTAGCGTCATCTTTTGTTGTTAAAAAATCAACCAGTTTAGTAGCGACACCTGTTGGGCTTGCAGCACCAAGTAATGGTGAAGGTTGTGTTTGTGGTTCCGCTGTAGCAGCAGGTGCTTGCTTTTGCACCCCAGTATCAAGATTATCAATCAAAGTATTGAGGTTTTCAGCTTTTGCTGGAGCCTTAGCGTCGTCTTTTGTAGCCTTGCTACTAAAGAGGCCAGTGAAAAAATCCATTACTTTAGTGGCGACACCCGTTGGGCTCGCAGCACCAAGTAATGGTGAAGGTTGTGTTTGTGGTTCCACTGTAGCAGCAGGTGCTTGCTTTTGTACGCCAGTATCAAGATTATCAATCAAAGTATTGACGGTTTCAGATTTTTCTGGAGCCTTAGCGTCGTCTTTTGTTGTTAAAAGATCAACCAGTTTAGTAGCGACACCTGTTGGGCTTGCTGCACCAAGTAATGGTGAAGGTTCAGCAGTATCAAGACCATCAATCAAAGTATCCATGGTTTGCGCATTTGCTGGAGCCTTAGCGTCGTCTTTTGTTGTTAAAAAATCAACCAGTTTAGTAACGACACCTGTTGGGCTCGCAGCACCAAGTAATGGTGAAGGTTGTGTTTGTGGTTCCGCTGTAGCAGCAGGTGCTTGCTTTTGCACCCCAGTATCAAGATTATCAATCAAAGTATTGAGGTTTTCAGCTTTTGCTGGAGCCTTAGCGTCATTTTTTGTTGTTAAATGATCAATCACTTTAGTGGTAATGACTGTTGGGCTTGCTGCGCCAAGTATTGGAGAAGGTTCGGCAGTATCAAGACCATCAATCAACGCTTCCATTTTAGTGGGAGCGGTGGCTACTTCTTCAGCTTTGTCAGCATCATTTGCTACTTTGCCTTTAAAGAAATTACCTAACAGTGCACCCATTTGTTTGACTAAGCCAGTAGGGCTAGCTGCGCCAAGAAGTGGTTTTTCTTCTGCTTGGACTTGTTTTTTCTCTTCTTTGGCCAATTGCTCAGCAATAGGGTTATCATCATCAGAAATGTCGCCTCGACGTTTTGCTAAAACTTTCTGAATAGTGTCCAGTTCGGCTTTTCTTTGTGCTTCGAACGCCATTTTATCTTTTTCACTCAGTTTCACTTCTGAAACCGGTGGCTTCTGATCTACAACAGCAGCTGGTTTGTTTTCAGAAACGGATTTTGCTGGCTCAGATGTCTCAAGCGCATCAATTATTGCATCCATCGTTGTTTGGGGTACTGGTTGTTCCTTCTTATCTTCCTTTTTATCTTCCCAATCGCTATTGTCACCATCATTTTCTGGTTTAGTTGTTGATGAAAGTCTGCGATTTGAAACGGCACTGGATAATGCTGCAATCAGAGGATCAACCTCTTGAACTTTTTCAGAAGGAGTTGCTTCTTTGAGTTCAGCTTTTTTTGCATTGATTGCGGCAGCTAAAGGTGATTCAACTTCAAGACCATCGATCAAGGTTTCCATTGTAGTTTGAGCTTCGGGTGCTGGTTTTGTGCCGAATACTTTTTGTACAAATTTAGTTGGACTTAAACTCCATCCAACAGGCGGCGGCGGAGGCGGTGGAGGTGCATCAGCCTTGATTTCTGGCGTAGCTGTTTCCTTTGTCTCCTTGATTTGGGGGGCAGCTGATTCCTTCTTTATTTGCTCAATTTGAGCCTCTTCATGTTTGACGGCTTCAGTCTGTCCTTTGATTTGTTCACGAACATCTTTTAAAGCAGCTTGACGTTGTTCTTGTGCATTAAAATCTTCAGCAATCTGAACACAGCTTTTTTCTACAAGTTCTGTTTTACCAAGAAACATTTCAAAATTATCAGCAATTTCAACTGCCTTGCGTAATTCAACTTCCAACTTCATGGCATTGTCAAGATTTTTTGTAGCCTCGAGCAATGCGGCTTGAGTACTTTTATATTCTTTGGATTTTCCAAACAATGAGCTTAGACCAGTTTCGGCTTGTCTAAACGGTGCATGAGCTTTTTCAGCTTGTGCACTTTGTTGTTTTAAAGAATCAATGACAGCTTGAGTTTGTTGCAAAACCAGTTTCGTTTCTGCGTAGTCAGTAACAGGGGTTTTGATTAACTTACCAGCAACATCATTAGCATATTGATGTGCTAAAAGATTCGCATTAGCAACCTTTTGTTTAAAAAGAGCCACTTCCATACCTGTTTTAAGGATGCCATCAGCAGTAGGTGCTTGTTGCAAACCAAGCATTAATTGAGTGAGTTTTGTAGGGCTAAGACTCTTCCAATCAAAGCTTTGGAACCAGCCCTGATTTGTTTTAGCCATGTGCTTTAATGCGGTTTCAAGTTGAATAAAATCTGTTTGTAATTGCTGGTAATTGACAGTTGCTTGTTCTGCGTCCAGTTTCAATTTTGAAGAATTTTGTTCAATCTGCAGCTTAATGCCATTTTCATTATCTTGTAATGCTTTCAAAGTGGCAGTTGTTTTTGCAAGTGCTGTTTCATGTGTGACAAGTTTAGGATCTGCAACTTTGGGTTCAGTTGGTTTTGATTCAGCTGAAGTTTCAGTGCTTGGTTTTTTTAAAGGATCAACCGTGGTCGTATCAGTTTGCTTTTTGTCAGTTTCAACCGGCTTTGGATCTGCTTTTGTTCTTCCTAATACAGTATCCACCAATCTACCAAATATACCTTTTTTTGGTGTGGGTGTTGTATCAGTTTTTGGTGTTGCCTCAACTGCAGGAATTTTTGGGGTTGCTTCAACAGCAGGAATTTTTGGGGTTGCCTCAACTGCAGGAATTTTTGGGGTTGCCTCAACAGCAGGAATTTTTGGGGTTGCCTCAACTGCAGGAATTTTTGGGGTTGCCTCAACTGCAGGAATTTTTGGGGTTGCCTCAACAATAGGAGTTTTTGGTGTAGTATCAACAACGGGTTTAGGTGTTACATCTACAACGGGTTTAGGAGTAACATCTACAACTGGCTTTGGTGTAACAGCAGTGGCTTTTGCAGCCTCTTTCATACCAGCAATAAAGTGGCGAACAGGTTCTAATACATGACGTTTCATCTTTGGAGCACTGTCGACGATTTCTAGTGCGATGCCATTGGGTCTATTGCTCAGATCAACATATTTTTTATTAGCATGAGATAAAATGGCACTTATAGCAGCTTCTTGTGTGATGGTGCTTGATATTGTTTGATGTGTAGGTGCATATTTTTTTGATAGTATTGATGATTGCACATTATCATGATGGGTGCGATTCAAGGCATGGCTATGACCATCGGATAATAATTCTTCAACAAGTGACTCGCTGTTTGCATCAGTAACATTGATACCATCTATGATATCTAATGGTATAAGCTCATCTTCAGCATTAAGCGATTCTTTAGCTTGCGCGTTTTTGATAAAACCATCAGTAAACTCTTCGATGGCGTCTTTGATGGTCTCTACAAATTGTCCAAGCTTAGACTGGGGCTGCTTGGCTTCCAATGTTTCTGACAGTGATGGCTTGTTACTCATATTCTATTCCTTCGGACGATAAATGGTAAATTTAAAAGTTGGCTAACTGCCGATGTTACGCGGGCAAGGTGTAAGTGTCAAACCTGACTATGTTGTTTTTAATAGAAAAAACGTCGTTGCACGACAAGCGGTGGCAGCAATAAGATGGATAGAAATAGACTTAGATACCTAAGGATGGTTGAGATTCTAAAAACGCTCTTTTATTTAGTTTGTAGCAATGGACTAAGATATGGCCATACATTCTCAACAATAATAGGTTGAGCTTCACTTGTTGGGTGAATATGGTCTTCAAACATGAGATTTGGATGCGTCGCAATGTTATCTAATAAGAAAGGAACAAGTGGAATGGCATGTTGGTCACTCAATTGTTGATAATTATCATAAAATTGTTTTGTGTAAGTAGCGCCATAATTGGGAGGTAGTCGTATACCTATTAATAGAACCTTAGCATTATCTTTTAAAGAGAGTTCAATCATCTGGTTAAGATTAAGTCGAATGCTCAGAATATCTAACCCCCTTAACCCATCGTTCCCTCCTAACTCTAATATAACAATATCAGGCTGGTATTGTTTAAGCAGTGCTGGTAGACGTTGTAAACCATTAGCTGTTGTATCACCGACAATACTACTATTAATAACGCTGGCCTGTGGATTTGCGTCTTTAAGTTTATTTTCCAATAGCTTTACCCAACCATTTTCAGGGGGTATTTGATATGCAGCACTCAAGCTATCTCCCAGAACTAAGACGGTTGGCTTGCCTTGGCAAGGAGAGCAGATGAAAGTTAATGATACCCATAGGAAAATCATGAGATAAAAGGTAGTGTAAGAAAAAAACGATTTATTAGGATTATTGATGATCATCATTAGCGCCAGTGCTGTAGAAAAAAGGGTAGAAACATTAGCAAGTCCTATAGATATTCTAAGAGGGGTTGATCTTAACGTCAATAAAGGAGAGGCCATTGCTATTGTTGGCGCTTCGGGATCAGGCAAAACAACATTGCTTAGTTTGCTAGCAGGACTAGATGTGGCGACAAAAGGTGAAATGATTGTAGATGGGGTTAATCTCACTCGGATGAGTGAAGATGAACGAGCGACTTGGCGTCTTGGCCGAATTGGTTTTGTCTTTCAAAATTTTGATCTCCTCCCGTCATTGAATGCATTAGAAAATGTCATGTTGCCCGTTGAGCTCTGTGGGCGCAAAAATGCGAAGCAACAGGCAATTGATATATTAAATAAAGTAGGTCTAGGGTCCCGTTTAACCCATTTCCCTAGTCAATTATCTGGTGGAGAACAACAGCGTGTTGCCATTGCCAGGGCCTATGTTGTTGCGCCTAGCATTTTATTTGCCGATGAACCGACGGGATGCTTGGATATCAATACCGGTGATAAAATAATAGATCTTTTATTTCAATTGAAAAATGAATTAAATACCACGCTTATTTTTGTGACACATGATTTACTTTTGGCAAAGCGATGCAACCGTACGTTTTTATTGCAAGATGGAAAGTTAAATTTAAAACAGGAAAATTAATATGTTGCTGCATTTAGCTATAGCACAACTATGGCGCCAGAGGCATAACCCAGAACTTCGCATCATGGCAATAGCTTTATTTTTAGCGGTTTTTTCAGTAACAACGTTAACGAATCTAACAGCAGCTTTTCGACTGACAATGGGCCAAGATGCAGCAACACTTTTGGGTGCAGATCTGATAATAGAATCTTCAGAACCTTTAAGCGTAGAGTACAAAAATTTTGCACAAAGCTCAAATCTTCAAACGTGTATGGCCATTGATTTTTTTAGCATGATTTCAGTAAAAGGATCTCTTCAATTAGCAAGTATTTATGCTATCGACTCGCATTTTCCATTACGTGGTCAATTGATGGTGAAAACAGTTAATACGGTCAGTCAATATGGACCGCCGCCTCAAGGTGAGATATGGATGGATGATAATTTAGCGCTAAGATTGAAGGTAAATCTCGGCGATAAAGTGGCCATCGGTGATGCAGCGTTTGTATTGGGGGGAATTATTCAACAGCGACCAGTGGCGCTATCTGATAGTAGTGCTTTAGCACCTGTGGCTTATGTTAATGCTCAGGATCTTGCAAAAATGGATGTGCTGCAACCTGGTAGTCGCGCCACCTATCGACTAATGTTGGAAGGGTCACCGGAACAAATCAGGCTGATGATAGAACACTATCAAGGACATGCCTCAAATGTTTCCTTGATCACACCTGTAACGGGTAGGCAAGGGTCCGGATTTAATCGCGTCTTAACGACAGCGAATCAATATTTAGCGGTTATTTTATTAGTACAAAGTCTATTGGCAGGCATTGCCGTCGCCATTTGTGCACATCAATATACTATTCGCCAACAAAAAAATGTGGCTCTCATTCGTTGCTTTGGCGCAAGTAGTAAAACGATACTACAGCTACAAATAGTTTCGTTGTTAATTTTAGCTACCTTTATTCTAGCCTTAAGTATTAGCGCAGGATATCTTGTAACCCATGTTTTGCTTTTATATAGTCAACAACTTGGATTCTCCCTTAGTGTACCCTTTTGGCAGGGAGGGATTTTTGGCGCCCTATCTGGGGTATTGATACTGATAGGGTTTGCATTAGGACCCATACTTGATTTAAAGCGAGTGAGTCCAATGCAGGTACTTCAACAGCAAAACCAATCGCCTTCTAAAGCAAGTATGGCAAGTTATATTCTTGCTGTATTAGCCTTGGGATTGCTGTTTACTACGACCTTGGACGATTCAGCTCTTGCGATAAGAATGGGCTCTCAGATTATTGGTTTAAGTCTTGTCGTTTTTGCAATATCATATGGACTTTGGATTATCTTAGCTCGTTTAAGCACTATTGGGCCACTTTCTTGGCGATTTGGAATGGCTTATTTGATAAGGTACAAATGGAAGAGTATCACCCAATGGTTGGTTTTTACTATTGTCATCATGTTGTTACTACTTGTGCAGATTATTCAAAGAAATTTCATTAAAGCTTGGCAAGAACAATTACCCCTTGCCACGCCCAATTATTTTTTGATTAATATACAACCAAATCAAATTTTAGATTTAGAAAAATGGTTTAAATCTAAAGATATCAAGAATATTCAATTTTATCCCATCGTTAGAGGCAGAATGAGCCATATCAATGGAATGAGTATTGATTCCATAAATAAAGAATCTAACGATCGTAAAGGACTGGGTAGGCCTATTAATTTGACCTGGATGGCAGAACTTCCTGCTGATAATAAAGTTATAGCGGGCATGGACTGGCATAATGTCGCAAAAGGTCTAGCATTGATCTCTATTGAAAAAAATTTCGCCGAACGTCAAGGGCTAACACTAGGGGATTCTATTGGTTTTCAGATTGGCGAGCGTTCAGTAAGCGCGAAAATTGTGCAAGTGAGGACAGTTGAATGGCAGAGTTTTAAACCTAATTTTTTTGTTATTTTTCCACCAAATGTTATTGACGAATACCCACATTCTTATATTACCAGTTTTTATTTGCCAAGCAGTCAAAAAGAAATTCTCATTGATTTGGCGAAGGAATATGTTGAAATATCTATTATTGATATTGATGCCTTATTACAAAAAGTACGTCAGATGATTGATAAGATATCACTTTCTTTGCAAGTGTTATTAATGATGGTTTTCGTCTTGGGACTATTAATTATGTACGCAAGTTTACTATCGAGTTTAAAAGAAAGGCTTCAAGAAAGTGCGCTGCTGCAAATATTAGGTGCCAACAAACGTTTT
Organism: uncultured Pseudomonadota bacterium; assembly: GCA_963829835.1. Lineage (GTDB taxonomy): Bacteria > Pseudomonadota > Gammaproteobacteria > Berkiellales > Berkiellaceae > Berkiella. The sequence continues at coordinate 631,197 of CAWHKC010000004.1, read as the reverse complement.
ATTGCAAAAGTATTAAGTATAGAATTTTGCGCTTTAGGGTTAATGTCGGGACTCTTTGCAAGTGTGTTTGCCCAAATAATTGCTTTTGATTTAGCAGAGCATTTTTTTGGGTTTCCTTATGTTTTTGATTATAAATGGTTATTCATAGGTATTATATCAAGCACCGTTGTTATTTTGGTATTTGGATTAATGGGGGCCAGGAAAATTTTTTATATATCCCCATTGTGGTTGCTAAGAAATACGGCTTAAGATGTTAGGAGTTTACAATGTTAAATACGAATTTAGGACAATCTAATCAAATTCGATTTCGGGCTTTCTACACCTGGAGTCGGGGCGCCTATCATATGGGCTGGGATACCGCCCTGGGTTTAGCCAATCTTCTACCACAAGGTTTTTTTGGACTCTTCCTAGAGATAGAGCCCAATTCTCAATTGTTTAATCCGCCAAAGTTACTTACTAAATATCTTTTAGGTCCGCTATTGGGATCAGTGTTTGTCGTAATCGCCTTAATACCGGCCCTTATTGAAGGCGTGATGTTTAAACGCAGTTTTAAAAAGAATAATGAAGAGTGGGCAAGCAAATTTGTCAGTGCCCAAGGCGTCAAGCTTTTTTGGTGGGCTATGGCGGTCAGTGCGTTATGGATAATGGCTATTTCAGCAGGTTACTTATTAACGCCAATTAATAGTGCTCTTTTTATCCCTTTAGCGGTGAGTTATGGTTTGGTCGCTTTAGGCGGGGTAAGCAATGGTTTGGTCCATCTCTTTGGCTCAATGATACAGTTATATGTATATAAGACGAATGATCTAAACTGGAAATATTCCATGAAGAGTATTGTGGATATCCAGTTAGGGCAATCCAAAGATGAGGTAAAAGTTAAACTTAATCAGGAGTTTCAGGATGAAACAGTCAAAATGTCACAATTATTTGATCGCGCTTATGCCAAGATTGTGCAAGAAAGAAATCATCCGCCGACAACGACTGAGATAAATGAATGTGGCGCATTGTCGCTTAATGGTTTACAAAATGATCAAAATACCTTTCTTGTAAAATTAATCAATGACATAAAGAAAGATGAAGACAAGCTTGCCGCCATTGATAAGCGCCATACCGAATTTAATGCAAAATATAGGTTAACATCATGATCAAGAAGATTTTTTGGAATGGCATTAAAGCCTTTGTACCCATTGCGTTAACGATTACTATCGTCATTTGGTTATTCACAACCATGGAAGCTTTTTTTGGTCATTTTTTGAAAAAAAATCTTCCCTCCCAATATTATTTTCAAGGACTAGGCATTATCGTCGGCGTTGTTTTAATTTTTGTCATTGGCATATTATTTAATGCCTGGATAGTTCGACAAATGTATGCTTGGCTTGAAAAGATGGTTAAGCAGATCCCAGTCATCAAGAGCATTTATAATGCTATCCAAGATCTCGTCAATTTCTTTGATAAAAGTAATCAAGCCGCACAACAAGCAGTGATGGTAGAAACGCGTATGGGTAAAGTGATGGGCTTTATTACGCGTGATGCCCTTGAAAAAATGACGCCTTCCTTGGGAAGCGAAGAAGAAGTGCTAGTCTTTATACCGCTAAGCTACATGGTTGGTGGCATTGCAATTGTTGTGCCTCGCAAATCCATTACTCCTTTAGATTGGGCGGTGAATGAAGCGATGAGTTTTATTTTAACAGCCGGTATGACAGGGCAAAACAAGGGAACAATTGTGCCATAAAAAATCTTTATGACATTTTCTCATCTATTTTCTTGATCTTTTTGTGATAAATCTTTAATGTTAGCCTACTAAAAACCTGAATTTTTATAGGCGGTTAAATGAGCTTGTCAGGGACACAGGTCAAAGTAAGCAAAGAAATAGATGAGATACTACAAAATTTTGGATTACATCCTTACAGTATTGGCGAATATTCACAAGAAAAAGAAGATGAAGGGGAGCGTACAGCACACTTCACAAGGTTTTTAAAAAATATCTTGACGCCCTGTGAGCAATTGGATCAGAGCGTGACTATCGATCCGCAATCACTAACCCAAATTGCATATGGCATTGTCGAAGAACTTAATCTTCCTGAAATTTTAGATATTCTCAGCTCACTGTACTATTCATTACCTGCAAAAGGAAAATTAGCCAGCATTTATCTTGTCAAAGAATTGATCCTTCTAGATGAATTCCCAGCGTTTTCTGCTGCATTCGCTAATTTTATTTCACAAATAAAAAGGGCCACCTTATTTATTTCACCAATAGAAAAGACCACCTTAGAAGTGAAATTGAAACAATTGTATGAAATAAGAACAGTTGTGGATTATCGGCACAGTGCCTTTGATTTGGCACAAGATTTGAATAAGGCATTTGTTGAGGCGACATTAGCCACTAATCTAGGTCGAAAAGCCGAACAAAATCAGCCATTGCTATATTTATCCATGCTTAGTTCAAAGTTATCTGAAATGGTATGTATGGATATTGTAAAGGCAACCACAGCCAAAGAGGCGGTTGTTTGCATAGGGTTTTATTTAGATGTGATTGAGCATTGTCTTGGTGCTCCTTTTAATTACGCTGCTGCATTAGCCATTTATAACGGTTTGAAAAATTTTCAGCCAGTTGATCGCATGGATGGGGTTAAAGCACAGATTTCGTCGGAAGATAACAAACGCCTGAAAAAATATCATAAGGTTTTCAGTCCAGTGGGCTCTTTCGCACAGCTTCGTAAATTAATGGCGGATAATCCACATTGTATACCCTATATCGGCATCTATTGCGAAGAAAAAGATAAAATAGCGAGCAGTCCACTCAATCAACGTGTTATGTTAAATGGTCTGTTGAATGAAAAATTTTCTGCTCTCCGAAAATACTTGTCTTCCTTGCCCCTTCTATCAATGCCTTATAGAACGCATTTTCAAAGATCATTAGCGGCATTTCATTATAATGAGAGTGATGCCTATTGGTATTCTTATAATCTTGATCCAATAGTGATCAACCTAGATTTTAAAGGACTAGAACTCAGTTCACTCAAAAGAATGCTTGAACGTTGTCTAGAAAAAAAAGCACCCTTGGTAGTGAATATTTCTGATAAACAAATTCGAGACGTATTGGCAAAATCACTGATTATGCAATGGCTGGAAACCAAAGTGCAGGTTGCCACGGAAAAAGATGAAATAAGGACGCTATGTGATCGCCTTCTCCAGGATGACACTTCAGCCTCATTGCAAGGCGTGACTGAGCAATTGGAAAGTTTGAGTATTAGCAAAGGAACAACCGCAACGACAGTGCTACACGCGTATCCTAGACTCTCAATCGCATCAGGACAATCTCGTGGCAGAGCAAAATCTGAAGCTGTTCGATTTCTAGAAGACGACGATAAAAGAAAATTGATTAAAGATATAAAAACAGCCGCTGGAAAAAAATAATGAAAAATAAAAAGTTATTAGACTTTTAATCATTATTTTTTTTGTGAAGCGAGAAGATCTGCCAATTCGTTGGCATGATCTTCTTCGTCTTCTAAAATTTCTTCAAGCATTCGCTTAGTCGTCGTGTCTTCACTGAACCATTCAATCATTTTACGATAGACCGTAATAACAATTCGCTCTGCTATCAAATCTTCTTTAATCATTTCTTTTAATGAAGTGCCTGAGCCATATTCTGTGACGGTTCTTTTCATGATAGTGCTAGGATTGAAATCAGGATTTCCTCCTAACTGACTAATTCTTTCCGCAATCATTAACATGTGCTTTTCTTCTTGTTCAGCATGTTCTTCAAATTCTTGTGCAACTTGGATGTAATCAATTCCTTTGGCTATCATCTGATGATGACGATATCTCAAAACACATAATATCTCAGTTGCTAAAGCATCATTTAATTGTTTACAAGCTTCTTTGATATCAAGAGCAAGAGGGTAATCTTTTGTAACAGCGCCGTCTTCAATTGACAACATGGCTTGATTTTTTATTTCTTCAATATTGAGTTTTAGAGGAGTATTCACCGAATTTGAATGTTTCATAGCCTGTGCCTTTCTTATCAAAGAAATTATTAATAATGAAGTTTAGCTATAAATTCATTAGATAGCGCGGTAATAATATTCAGGTTTTTATCTCAAATGCTGGATATCTATAGCCTAAAAGGCAAATTAACCTATAAACAACGTCAAAAAAGTAATATTTCCATTATATTGGTTGTATAAGAGTTATGAATTGAGGAGATTCAAATGAATCATTCACTTAAAAATGTCATTTTATTTGCAGCATTAATTACTTTTGCAAGTATGGCTAGCGCATCAGCAGGCGGTGCAGGTGCAAGTCGAGGTGCTGGTACCCAGCCTAGTACAGCTGGCACAACAGATAATTCAAGCAATATCCAACAAGAAAGTAATTCTTTAAATAGTCAATTAAAAAATGATATCTCAACCAATAATCAACTAAAAACGCCAGCAAATAATAATCAATCGAGTAGACCTTGTGATGCAACCACAGGTAATTGTGGAACCGATAATGCTGCTGTCCCAAATCCTACAGCTAATCCGACTACAAATCCCTCAGGGACTACGAATAATACTACTGTGAAGTAATCAATGGCATCCACAGTTTATGAGGATGCCAGCGCATATGATTTTTTATCTTGGTGTGATAACTTCAATACCGTTTGCATTGGCTATCAATACTTTATCGGCACTGCGTTGAGCAAATAGTCCATTAGTGACAACGCCAGTGATATTGTTAATGGCTTGTTCAAGAGCGATGGGTTGCATGATATTCAGGTTATGGACATCAAGGATTTGGTTACCATTATCCGTAATAAAACCCTCGCGATAAACAGGATCACCGCCTAATTTCACCAACTCACGAGCCACATAACTGCGTGCCATTGGGATGACTTCCACAGGTAATGGAAACGCTCCTAATTGTTTAACATATTTAGAGCTATCGATGATGCATATAAATTTCTGAGCAACTGCAGCCACAATTTTTTCGCCAGTCAAGGCGCCGCCGCCCCCTTTGACTAGTTGGCAATGATGATTACATTCATCTGCACCATCGATATAGACACTAATAGGGCCTTCATTAATGTCCAGAACTGGGATCCCATTTGCTTTGAGTAGTTTTTCAGAAGCGCGTGAGCTTGAGACCGCTCCAATAATAAGATTTTTCTTCTGACCTAAGCATTCAATAAAAAAATTAACGGTACTGCCAGTGCCAATGCCGATAATGGACTCTTGGGTAATTTCTTTCAATGCGGCTTGGGCTGCGGCTTTTTTTAAATCATTTTGAGATGCCATTAATAAGTATCCTTTTGATGTTTAAGTGGCCATTGCTATAATGGCCTTCCATTGAAGAGGGGTAACTGGCATGACAGATAATCGGTTACCTTTATTCAACAATGTAAAGCCCTTTAAGCGAGGGTTATCTTTCAGTGAGTGCAAAGTAATAGGATCCTCGAACTTCTTTTGAAATTTGACATCCACCATAAACCAACGTGGGTTTTCAGAAGTACTTTTAAGATCAAAATAGGGTGATTTGGGATCAAATGCGCTTGGATCAGGATAGGGAGAGCTGCTTATTGTTACCATGCCTACAATCCCAGGGACCGCACAGCTTGAATGATAAAAAAAGGCATTATCACCTACTTTCATCTCTTTGATATAGTTTCGGGCTTGATAATTGCGAACACCGTCCCATGGAGAGGTTTTATTTTTAGCTTTCATTAAATCATCGATGCTAAAGGCATCAGGTTCGGATTTCATAAGCCAGTATTTTTGCAAAGCGATACTTCCTTTGAGTACTTTGTGGCAAGTTTATGAAAACTGGATGAAAAAAGAAAGAAGTTATCTTGAAATCTAAAAATTTGGGCTACACTATTTATAGAACTTATTTTTTAAGAGGGCATTATGTCACGTAAAACTTTCGATACGATGATTTTTTTAATCATTGTTGTGGGTGTTGGGCTTGGAGTCAGTAGTTACTGGATCATCTCTCCCTCTTTTTAAAACTTGTAATAGTAGAATTCCCTCTGGGTAACCACCCCATCTAGTGGTAAGTCTAACTTACTTCTTGGTAAACTTGAAACTCGTTGAAAATCATAAGCTAAGCCGATTAACCTGGGTTTATTTCCTCTTCTTCTCAAAGCAAAGGTGGCATCATAAAACCCTTTTCCCATGCCGAGCCGATTACATTGTTTATCAAAACCGACTAAAGGTACTAACACCACATCCAGAGAATTTAAAGGAAATTTTGTCATAAAGGGATATGAGGGTTCTAAAATGCCAAATCGATTTTTAATCATATTGGTTTGCAAATCGATTTTAAAAAACTCAAGTCGTTGATGAGCTAATTGAGGGACATAACAAGCTTTGTGGTGCGTCATGGCAAGCTTGAGTATCGGTAACGTCGACACTTCCCCATCAAAGGGTAAGTAAAGGCCAATATGATGGGCTTTTTTAAAGAAATCTAATTGGAAAAGTTTATTGGAAATGAGTTCAGCAAATTGTTGTTGTTCATCATGAGATAGCAGACGCCGCTGCTTGCGCAATTGGTTTCTTAAATCTTGTTTTAGTTCTTTCATAGTTTTGAATATTCGATCCCAGTAGGGTGGGCAAAGCGAAGCGTGCCCACCAATTCGAAACTATGATGGTGGGCACGCTTTGCTTTGCCCACCCTACAAAAGATCAGAAAAATAAGAGGGGCTTTTTTCCAACTTGCCGCTGTACCGGTTGCCTTGAACCCTTTAAGTTCAATTGGGCTCCTCAGCTTCGCATCAGGCTTCCCACCTATAGTGGACATGCGCAACAGCAAAGACATTCTGGATCCCTAGCAATTTAGCATCGGCTCAAAAGACACTAGGTACTGGCAAACAAGCCAGGAAAAAGCCGTTTTTATACTGTTTCTTCTAGAATTTCGAGTTCTATTTGTGAAGCAATGCTTTCTTTTTTGGGCGCCAATTGCTCACGTGGTAAAGATTCTCGCGCTAGCACATTATCAATTTTATCTTGCAATAACTTTAATCTTTCAGAAAAAGCTTCGTCAGGTTCAAACGATGTATTCTTCAAGGCTAGCAGCTCATTAGCGATATTAAGCGCAGCCATTACAGCAATTCGTTCGATACCAATTACTCTTCCACTTTGACGAATGAGTCGCATTTGTTTATCCAGATACTGAGCAGCCTCACGTAACGCCAATTCTTGGCTTTTTGGACAAGCGACACGGAATTCCTTTTCTAGTATTCTAACACAGATACCGTTTTCCCCAATACTCATTTTAAGTCGATTCTCCAAAAATGTTTAACGTATCTTTTATCATAGGGAGACCAGCGCATGTGGTCAATACAAGGGATGTGTTAATCTATTAATCCAGCCAAGAGGAGCTAATACTTTTATGAAAGATGTTGAAAGTGACTGGCCTGATTATGAGATGCTAGAACACCGTTTATTTGCCGCAAGTACACCATTTTCTCCAGCGTATATTCATGGGATGATGGTTGCCATGTTATGTGTAAGTTCGCGCTCTACTGACAAAACATGGAGTTATCTACAAGCGGAAATGCCAACAATGGCAGAACAAAGCACAACAAATAAGTTATTCGAAGCACTATTCGCTATGACAATAAACCAATTACACAATGTTGATAAAGGGGTGATGTTAATGCTACCGACAGATGGCGAACCCTTATCTCATCGTTTGGAAGCGTTGTCATCCTGGTGTGAAGGATTTCTTGATGGAGTTTCCTTAGAGAATGTTTCATCAACCTTATCCCAATTACCGCAGGTGACGGAAGTCTTAACAGATCTACACAATATTAAGGATATCTCTTTTGATGCAAGAGAGACTGAAGAAAACGAAAAAAACTATGCTGAGATTGTGGAATTTATTCGGGTTGGATTGTTGTTAATTTATGCAGAATGCAAACAAGCTAATATTGCTCATCAACCATTGCATTAAAGGGAAAAAGGGATGTATCAAAATTTGCATAAAGCCAGAAGGGAAGCTGTTTTTAATAAAATGGCTGATAACAGCATTGCACTATTAAGCGCCGCTCAATTGTATCATCGTAATGGCGATGCTGAATTTCCTTTTCGACAAGACAGCTATTTTTATTATCTCACCGGTTTTGATGAAAGCACCGCCATTGCCGTTTTGAGTAAAAAGCAAGGAATTTGTCGATACATTTTATTTTGTCAGGATAAAGATCCCAAGGTAGAACAATGGACAGGAGCTCGTGTGGGCATTCAAGATGCTTGCAAGATCTATGGGGCTGATGAAGCTTATATTTCTTCCGAAGCTTTTATGCGCTTACCTTTGCTCATTAGCGGCACGCAAGCAGTGTATTATCTGACCAGCAATAATTATGCTTTTGATAAGAAGCTATTTTCCTGGATTGAAAACTTACGTAAGAAAGGGCGCCAAGGCGAAGTTGTGCCTCATCAATATTTTGATATTCGCATGATTTTAGATGAGATGCGTCTAATTAAGAGTAAAGATGAATTAACTTTGATGCGCAAAGCAAGTGACATCTCTGCAAAGGCGCATATTAAAGCAATGCAAGCATGTAAAGTTGGGATGGCAGAATATGAGCTTGAAGCAGTATTATTGCATGAATTTTATCGACAAGGCAGCCGATATCCCGCTTATACTTCGATTGTTGCTGCGGGTAATAATGCTTGTACTTTACACTATATCCGTAACAACCAAATCATCAAAAATAATGAGTTGGTATTAATTGATGCGGGCGCTGAGGTGGAAAATTATGCTGCAGATATTACCCGAACCTTCCCAGCTAATGGCAAGTTTACAAGTAGTCAACGTGCCATCTATGACTTAGTGCTCGCAGCTCAAATGGCGGCTATAGAAAATGTAAAACCGCACTCGACGTGGGATAGTGCGCAAGACATCATATTAAAAATTCTCGTTCAAGGCTTAATTGATTTAAAAATATTAAAAGGCGAGCTTAAAACGCTGATTGAAGAAAAAGCCTATCTTCCTTTTTACATGCACTCAAGTGGTCATTGGTTAGGCATGGACGTACATGATGTTGGAGAATATAAAGAAGAGGGGAAGTGGCGCCATCTGGTACCCGGAATGGTATTTACTATTGAACCGGGTCTTTACATATCAGCTGATAATTCGAATGTAGATGAAAAATGGCGTGGTATTGGGGTTAGAATTGAAGATGATATTGCCGTAACAGAAAATGGCTATGAAGTGTTAACACATGGCGTTGCCAAAGCGCCATTAGAAATCGAAAAATTGATGTCTGCAAAGGGTTAATTGTGTATGGTTTATGATGGGGTTGTTGTGGGAGGTGGTATAGTGGGGGCAAGCCTTGCACTAGCGTTAAGCCAACAAAACTACAAAGTTTTACTCATTGAGCAAACATCAGCATCACCCTTACCTGATGATTTTCAAGCGCGCACGTTGGCCTTATCTTATACGAGTATGCGAATTTATGAAGCTCTAAAATTAAGTGATAAACTTAAGAGTCGCGCCGTTCCAATCCATAAAGTATTGGTTAACATGAAAGGTCAGTATGGTTCTTGCCGTTTGGATTGTTTTGATGAAAACGTTGATGCATTAGGACATGTAGTGAGTGCGCATGAATTGGAGCGGATTTTATATGAGGCATTAGCCGAGCAAAAAGTGGAAATCTTGCGACCGGCGACGATCTGCCAACGTGACTGCGCGCCTGATGGTTGGCAATTAAAACTGTCAACACTCAACAAAACCATTTCTTGTAAGTTATTGATAGCCTCAGATGGTGTGACCTCACACTTGAGACAAGAGCAAAGTATTTCCTGTCTTGATAGAGATTATGATCATTATGCGGTTCTTTCAAATCTTAAAATAGCATCAATGCAACCTTTTACGGCTATTGAACGTTTTTTGCCCTTTGGTGCAATAGCGTTACTTCCTTGGCAGGAAAACATTATGACATGTGTTTGGACAACACATCAAAAAGAAGCACAAGATTTAAAACAAATATCAGACGATGAATTTTTGCATAGATGCCAAGAGCAATTAGGAAAAAGAGTTGGTTTGCTGCAAGCGGTGAGTAAACGTATTATTTTTCCATTGCGGATGCAAATAGCCGAACAACAAACCAGTGCGAGATTCCTTTTGATGGGCAATGCAGCACATAGTTTGCATCCCATAGCCGCTCAGGGATTAAATTTAAGCTTGCGAGATATATGGCAAATACGCAGCCAAATTATCAAATCAAAGCAAACGCATTGTGATATAGGTAGTCCTTCATTTTTGCAAGAATATATGGAGTCACGAAAACCAGATCAAGCAAGAGTTATTTTTGCCACAGATAAAATTGCGCGATTTATGTCAAAGAATAATCTGCCCAGTTGGTTGCGAGCGGCTGGGATAACGATGTTTGATTGCCTTTCCCCACTAAAGAGAAAGTTTACACGATTTGGGATGGGCTTGAGTTGATGCAAAAAAAATCATTCGACATCATTGTCGTGGGTGCTGGAATTGTTGGCTTGGCTGCAGCATTAGCCTTGGCGCTGGAGGGTTTTGAGGTTGCGATCATAGAAGCACAGAATAATCCCAAACAAGACTTACCGCTAGCAACTTCTGAGTATGATACTAAAGTCGTTGCCATTACCCGTGCTTCTCAAAATTTTTTAGATTATTTAGGTCTTTGGCAAACAATTGATTTAACACGAAGTTGCGCTTATCAGCATATGAAAGTCTGGGATAGTGTGATGGATGGGCTAATTGAATTTTCTGCCGTAGATTTTTTTGAAGATGATTTAGGGCATATTATAGAACAAAGCGTTATTCAGGGGGCATTATGGCAAGCGCTAAAATCGCAACCTAAAATAACCATATTTACCGGAACAAAAATAGACAATTTTAACTATCAGCAAGATAAAGTGGCACTCAATTGTGGCGAGAAATCTACTTTAACAGCAAAATGCCTAGTAGCAGCAGATGGTGCAGCGTCGCGACTGCGGGATCTCTGTCAGATTGCAACAACAGCATGGGATTACAAACAATCCGCAATCGTCGCTACAGTACAAGGCACCTTGACTCATTGCTTGACAGCCTATCAACGTTTTGCGCCAGATGGTCCATTAGCCTTGTTACCACTGTCACATTCTCATTTGAGTTCAATTGTGTGGACAACGACGCCACAAAAAAGCCAAGATCTTATGCAACTTTCCCCAGGAGAGTTTGCTAAGAGATTAAGTCATGAAATAGATGGTGTAATGGGAGAAATGTCTTTAATCAGTGAACGTTTTCTCTTCCCCTTAAAAACACATCATGCTAAACAATATGCAGTGCCAGGCTGTGTGTTAGTTGGAGATGCAGCACATACCTTACACCCTCTGGCAGGGCAAGGAGTGAATCTAGGATTGATGGATGTTGCAGCGTTGGTAGAGACTTTAAGGATGAACAAAACGCGAATTGGGGAATTTAACATATTAAAACGTTATGAACGCCAAAGAAAAGGTCATAATCAAATCATGATTTGGGCAATGGAACTTTTTAAACAAGGATTTAGTTCCCAGGATCTTTTTGTGCAAAGAGTTCGTAATTTCGGGTTAAATTGGGTTAATGGAAAACCACAACTAAAACATCTTTTTGCGAAGATGGCATTAGGCACGTTAATGAATGAAAGGACGCTTCATGTCAAAAAAGACGTCATTATTTGAGCAACATATAAAATCTGGTGCTTTGATGGTGAATTTTGCCGGTTGGCTTATGCCTTTGCATTACGGCTCGCAAATCCAAGAGCATCATATTGTCCGCAATGAAGCTGGTATTTTTGATGTTTCTCATATGGCTATTATTGATATTCAGGGTCCTAAAGCGCATCTGTTTCTACGTAAACTTCTTGCAAATGATGTACAAAAAATCGCACCAGGCAAAGCATTATATAGTTGTCTGTTAAATGAAGATGCTGGCGTACTTGATGATCTCATTGTTTATTGTTTAAGTGAAACCCATTATCGTCTTGTGGTAAATGCTTCAACTGAAGAAAAAGATTTGGCATGGATTGCCAAGCAGGCAAAGCCGTTTCAAGTGACAATCCAAAGCCGCCGCGACTTATCGATACTTGCCATTCAAGGTCCTAAGTCTTTAGAACGAATCAAAACTGTTTTTAACGAAGAACAAAATAAGGTAACACAATCGTTGACACCTTTTTTGGCTGTCGCCTGTGATGATTGGTATATTGCCCGCACAGGATATACGGGAGAAGAAGGACTAGAAGTGATGTTACCTCATGAAAAGGTAAATGACTTTTGGGAAAAATGTTTAGCTAAAAAAATCAAACCCATCGGGTTGGGAGCAAGAGATAGCTTGCGACTTGAATCGGGCTTCAATTTATATGGTCAAGATATGGATGAAACAGTGACACCTTTGGAGTCCAACTTAGGATGGACCGTGGATTGGAAAGACAAAGATCGAGAGTTTATTGGAAAGGAGGCGTTGCAAAAACAAAAGGCAAGTGGGGTCAAGCAGCAATTAGTGGGTATTGTATTGATGGCGCAAGGTGTTTGTCGAGCCAATATGAGAGTACAGATCCACGATAAAGCATTTAACGAGTTACTGAACGGAAAATTAACCAGTGGTGGTTTTTCGCCCACCTTAAATTGTGGGATTGGACTAGCCAGGATACCTAAGGGAGATTTTTCTTTTCTTGAAGTCGATATTCGCAGTAAGAAACTTCCTGCGAAAATAATTAAGCTTCCTTTTGTAAAAAAAGGCAAATCCAATTTTTCTCTTTAACTAGAAGGAGATGGCGTTTTTATGAGTAATATTCCAACTGAGTTTAAATATACCAAGACGCATGAATGGGTAAGTCGGGATGAAGATGATGTGATAACAATTGGGATCACCGATCATGCCCAGCAACAATTAGGAGATATTGTCTTTATTGAATTGCCGGAAGTGGGTATTCAATTACATGCTGGTGAGGAATTTGGCGTCATTGAATCGGTGAAAGCCGCATCAGATCTTTATGGTCCCATCGCTGGCGAAGTGATAGCGGTTAATTCAAGTATTGCCGCGACTCCTGGACTGATCAATACCGATCCCTATCATGAAGGTTGGTTAATTAAAATCCAACCCGATGATATTGATGAGTGGGATGAGCTTATGGATTCAGATGAATATGAAAGCAAAGTGGAAGCAGATCAAAAATAAAAAATATAAGACACTTAACATGCCGTTTATTCCTCACACAAAGCATGATGTTGAATCGATGCTTGCCGATATTGGTGTAAAAGAAATCTCAAGTCTCTTTGGTGATATTCCTCCATCTTTAATGATTAATGCACTGCCGGGCATCCCTCCTTCGTTAAGTGAAATGCAAATGTCACGCCTAATGAATGAGCGTGGCAAAAACATGAGCCAAGGAAAATGCTTTATTGGTGCAGGTGCTTATGAACACCATCTTCCTCAAGCAGTATGGGATATTACTATGCGAGGAGAATTTTTGACCAATTATACGCCCTATCAAGCTGAAGCCAGCCAAGGGACGTTGCAATTGTTATGGGAATATCAAACCATGATGGCTTCGTTAATGGCGCAAGAAGTCTCTAATGCTTCTTTATATGATGGTGCGACAGCATTAGCAGAAGCGCTATTGATGGCATGTCGGCTGCAAAAGAAAAAACAGAGTAAACTCTTTATTCCGCAAACACTTCATCCTTACTATCGGCAAGTATTAAAGACAGCCTTTAAAGAACAAAATAGTGAACTCATAGAAATCCCTTTTGATGAAAAGCAGGGTGTTATCACCATTGAATCTCTAAATAAGTGCTTCGAGGATGAGGGCGAATGCTCGGCGTTAGTATTGCCATTTCCCAATTTTTTTGGACGTTTAGAAGCGGTGAATGAATTAACCGATTGGGCACATTCCCATAAGGCACTGGTTATTGGGGTAGTGAATCCCTTGGCCATGGCCTTTCTAAAACCCCCAGGTCTTTGGGGAAATAAAGGGGCTGATATTGCTTGCGGTGAAGGGCAGCCATTGGGGATCCCATTGGCATCTGGCGGACCTTACTTTGGGTTTTTATGTTCGCGCTTGAGTTCAATTCGGCAATTGCCAGGCAGAATTGTTGGGCGCACCCAAGATACCGATGGCAAGCAAGGATTTACCTTAACGCTACAAGCCAGAGAACAACATATACGGCGTGAAAAGGCCACCTCCAACATTTGCACCAATCAAGGGCTCTTAGTCACCGCAGCTACCATTTATATGAGCTTGCTCGGGCCCCATGGATTAAAACGCCAGGCCATGAGTTGTTATGAGCGTACTCAATTTTTTAGCAAGCAGTGCCAAGCCAATGGCATAAAAGTTTTGTTTGAAGGCAGCCATTTTCATGAGGTAGTGCTTGCATTGCCTGTTTCTGCGCAAGAGGTATTAATCAAAATGGCTGAAAAAGGGATCTCTGCTGGATTTGCATTGGAAACAGAATATCCTGCATTGAAAAATGCATTGTTGGTTTGTGTGACAGAAACAAAAACCGATGAAGATATTATTGAGTATGTGAAAGTATTAAAAGAAGTTTGTTCCCTAAAAAACGGATAATCAAGGACGAACATATGGTCATTTTCGAAAAAAGCCAACCTGGGCGTTATGCTTTTTCTCAAGTCCCTCCAGAAAGAAATTTCACGGTTAATATTGATAAAGATTTATTACGTAACGATGCGCCATTACTACCAGAGCTTTCAGAATTAGAAGTTGTTCGCCATTTTACAAGGTTATCGCAGAAAAATTTTTGTATCGATACTCATTTTTATCCATTGGGTTCTTGCACCATGAAATATAATCCGCGTGGTGTGCAAAAATTAGCGATGCTAGATAATTTTAAAAATCATCATCCTTTAGCATTAGCGCAACATTCTCAAGGCATATTGGAATGTTTATTTGAGCTCCAAGAATATTTGAAGATAATAACCGGAATGAGCGCAGTTTCTTTATCTCCAATGGCTGGTGCACAAGGTGAATTTGCTGGATGTGCCATGATCCGCGCCTATCATTTGGATAAAGGAGATACTCAACGTATTGAAATGATAGTACCAGATGGCGCGCATGGGACTAATCCCGCATCAGCTGCCATGTCAGGATTTATAGTGAAAGTTGTTCCAACAACGAAAGAAGGTGACATTGATCTTGAGATCCTGAAAACCTTACTTGGAGCAAAAACAGCCGGTATCATGTTAACGAATCCATCGACTTTAGGTGTTTTTGAACGCCATATTACTGAGGTCGCGCAGCTTGTCCATGAAGCAGGTGGACTGCTTTATTATGATGGTGCCAATTTGAATGCGATCTTAGGAAAAGTACGGCCTGGCGATATGGGTTTTGATGTGATGCATATGAACATGCATAAAACTTTTGCAACGCCTCATGGCGGCGGCGGTCCAGGGGCTGGCCCTTTGGCGGCAAATGATCTTTTGCGGGCTTATTTGCCTGTCCCGATGGTAACTAAAACAAATACCGCAAATCAGGTTCAGTATGATTGGTTAACATTAAAAGATTGTCCCAAATCAATAGGAAGATTATCAACTTTTATGGGCAATTGTGGCATTTTATTAAGAGCTTATATTTACATTAGATTATTGGGTGAACAAGGATTAATCCGCGTTAGCGATTACGCAACACTGAATGCAAATTATCTTATGACAAAATTGAAGGATGCTGGTTACACCATTACGCCCTCTCGAATTGCAGGCCATGAATTTATTATCACCTTGGCACAAGAAGCTAAGTCTTATGGTGTGACAGCTTGGGATGTTGCTAAAAGTGTTCTTGATCAGGGATTTTATGCACCCACAACTTATTTTCCGGTTTTGATTCCCGAATGCTTATTGATCGAACCAACTGAAACCGAATCAAAACAAACCTTAGATGATTTTATTGCAGCTATGAAAGTGATAAGGGAACAGATGACAGAACACCCTGATAAAATTCGCAGCGCACCAAGTCGATTACCTTGCAAACGATTAGATGAAGTGAAAGCAGCAAGAGATCTCGAATTAGTCTGGCAAAAGAGGTTGTAAACCCGAGGCGCTATTGTAAATTAAAGCCATGTTCATTAGACTGGTCCCAGACGTTGAGAATATCAATTTCAGTTAATATGGCTCAGACGCCATTTAAAGGCTAAGGAGCCATGTTCCTAGCGATGTAATTAAGGATGATTTTCATGCGTATGAAATCCGTTTTGGCACTTTCCGCTTTATCAGCTGCTACATTTTTAGCAGGTGTTGCTTACGCTGCTCCGCAGCAAAATACTCAGCCGGCAAAGGCTATGCAACAAGCAGCGAGCGCTAAGCAAGTAGCAACCGCTAACCAAGCGGCTACCACTTCGCAAACAACAACAACAGTTGAGAAAACAACAACAGTTGAGAAAACTGCTGCTCAGCCAGAGGCTGCAGCTGCAGCAGAAACTGAGAAGGTGCATAAAAAGCACCATCATAAGAAGCACCGAAAGCATCATAGACATCATCGTCATCATGCTAGACACCATCACCACTTCCATCATTTTTATGAAGAAGTCCCAAATAACAATTTCTTGTTAGGTGGTTCACTTGGGTATTCTTCTCAAAAAGAAAATTTCATTACCACTTACACCGCGCCAACATTGATAGCTGCACCGGTTCCTGGTTATAGCATGCAAAGCATGAAAGTAACTGACGCAGGCGTTTTAATGAGCTTAATTGCTGGTTGGCAATGGCATTGTAAGCGTTGGATGTTGGGTATAGAAGGCAACGTCGACTTTGGAAGTTTTGAATTAGATCGTCAGTTTGTTGATCAAGAAATCAATAACGATATTCTTTATGGAACTGTACTCTACGATCGTGGCGATATTTTTGCCTTGACCGCGCGTGCTGGCTATTTTGTAACGCCATTTTTCATGCCGTATGTTCGATTGGGCGCTCAATTGAGCCGAGATGAAGTTAGCTATCAGGTAATGATAGGCCAAGTGGGGGCACAGCAACCTGATTTTAGCTCAAGAGAAAAAGATATCTATGGAATTGTTGCTGGTATTGGTGCGGAGTTTCCAACGTACATCGGTGCTTCAACAATCCGATTTGAGTATAATTTCGTTCGCACGGAAAGTATTATTATCGAAGATAATATGTTCCCTGTGATCGGAAATCACAAATTCCGTTTACCAGAATCGCATATTGGTAAAATTGCTTGGGTATGGAACTTTATGTAAACAGACCCTCATGGGAAAGTCCTAGCGCCAAGCTGAGAAATCACCTTGGCGCTTTTTTTTATCCGGAGTTAATGTAATGAAAAACTGGCGAATAGCATTCGGCACGTTGTTATTGTTCACTATGAACAGTGCTAATGCCGCTTGGCAGGGTAATTGGTTGCTGGGGGTATCCACTGGTTTTGCCGATCGCCGTGGCGAACTAGACATTGGTATGTTGTATACGTCCCAAAATCCTATACTTCAACGTTTTGCAAAAGTAGATACGCCTCAACGTTATAGCGTAAAGGGTGCCCTGTATGGGCTGCTTGGGGGATATCAAGTTGAATGTCAGGGTTGGATATGGGGTGCAGAGGCGAGCATTGATTGGCAAGATCTTAATCGGAACAGGGGACTCGTTTATCCTGATTTGGCGCCAAATTTGTCTTCATTGTTAAGTTGGAGCGCGGTATCAAAATATAAACGTGGTCCTATCATTGCTCTCACTGGCAGAATGGGTTACGAAATGGCTCCTTATTTTATTCCTTATCTTCGCGCAGGCATTGAAGGTAGCGAGGAATCGCTGGAGGTCACCTTTACCGGTAATCCAGGGAGCATAACATTGCGCAAGAGCAACCATCTTTTGCATTATGTCGTTGGCTTTGGTGCTGAAACGCCATTAGGTTGTACTCCTGTTACTATAAGGTTGGAATATAACTTTGAATCAAGGTGTAAAAGTTTAGAATCAAATGGTCTTCTTAATGATCCAATCTTTAAACCTTTTTTTACGGTTGAAATGCATCCGAGAACGCAAGTTGGAAAGTTATCTCTAGTTTGGAATTTTGATTAACTTCCTAACTTTCTTTTGACAGAGCCCCATTTTACAACTAATCGTAATAATACTACGGGATCTGTTGCCCTTTAAATTTAAGGTATCCATGAACAAGTTATTTTCTTTGCTTTGTCTTTCATTTTCCCTTTTGCACATGAGTACAGCTCATGCATTATTGCGACCACTTTGGGATTATGATTGGGACGGAAACTTTTTAGTCGGGGCCTCTGGTGGTTACGGTGAACGTTTAGGGAGCATGGATATTACTTTAGCTTATACCAGCCCTCTTGAAGCGATCCCGGTATCCTTTTTAATAGAAGATTATACCGACACAGGCTTTATCGGTGGATTTTTTGCGGGCTATCAAGTGAGGTATAACCGGTTTGTATTGGGCGGCGAATTCAATATTGATTGGGATAATATGAAGCACAATCATTTTTTCGCCATTCAAGATGCTAATGCACAAGTGGATTTGCCTGGTTTTGCTTATAATGGCTTGGTTCGTTATAAACGCGAACCAACCATTGGAATAACGGCTCGTATTGGATATGAAATTACGCGTTGTTTTATGCCTTATTTTCGTTTAGGCCTAGAACAAAGTGATGATAAACTCATGGTGGCCTACTATGGCGACCCGGCTATATATAATTTCAGTGTGATAACAGAAGGTGAACATAAGCAATTGCGCTATGTAATAGGGATTGGTGCTGAAGTGCCTTTACCGATATTTAATTTTATCGGTATTCGATTTGAATATGATTTTCATTCTAGAGGGAAAACCATGGAAGCTTTAGGCATTATAAATGATGGCCTTGGTTTTAATCCCTTCTTTATGAACAAGATCAATCCAAAGACGCATACTGGCAAATTATCAGTAGTATGGAATATTGATTAATTTTTTCTCTAATGGGAAAAGTAATGAAAAAAATCCGATTATTATTTTGTTTGATATGCTCTTTGTTGGTAACCCCCCTTTTTGCTGATGAATGGGTCACGCATTGGCCAGAAAGTATTTGGAAAAAAGAATGGCAAACCAATTTTCTTGTTGGCATTTTTGCAGGTTATGCTGACAGAGAGGCAAGTCTTGACACAACGATGCGTTATGGTGGATTTCCCTTAATTCCACAATCAATTGTGGTAAGAGATGTCAGTGACACAGGCGCCATTTATGGCTTTTTACTTGGCTACCAAGGCAGATGCAACAAATGGCTTTTTGGTGGTGAATTTAATGTTGAAAGCCATAATTTTAGCGAAGATCATCCTTTTGCATTTTCAGATCCAGCCGCTTTAATTGGCTGGAATGGCAACGCTGAATATCAGCGCGATTGGATGGCAGGATTCACTTTCAGAGCGGGTTATCAAATTGTTGATTATCTTATGCCTTATGTTCGTTTAGGCGTTGAAACAGGTCGAGATAGATTAATCACAACTTTAATGCCGGATGGCTTCAATGACTCGATGAGATTACAAGATAAAACATGGATCTATCGTTTCTTAAGTGGTGTCGGTATTGAATTTCCTATTTATTGCACCGCCATCACGATGAGATTGGAATACCAATTTCATTCAAAAGGCAAAACCATTGAAACAGATAGGATAGTGACAGATGGTATACTCAATCCTATTGCCACAAGCCAAATGCAGCCAAAAACACAAACTGGCTTGATTGCGATTGTGAGAAACTTTGACTTATTTTAACGCAATGTTTGCCGAAGGTGCTTTTGTCTCATAAAATTAATAACGGTAAACCTACGTACCGCGACTTGTTCGCGGTATCCAAAAATAGATGCCGCGAACAAGTCGCGGCAGGTAGAGGTTTGGGGTTGTGCCAATTATTTGACGTATTGCTTGAAAGGCTGTCGGTATTTTGATTTTGTTTGACAGAAGAGCAACTAGCGTTTATACCGAAGTATACTGACATTGTTTAATATTTGAAAATTAAGTTTGGGGTAAGTAATTATGAAAAAACTGGGAACTGCAATTTGTCTTTCCTCAGCTTTATTGGCATCTACAGCTGTGCAAGCAGATTGGCAAGGAAATTGGTTGGTGGGCGTATCGGGTGGCTATGGGGTACGCGAAGGAAAAGAATACATCACCATCATTAATGCCACGGCTCCTTTTGAAGGAGCAGAAACGGCTTTCGATCAACGATTTAAAGATAATGGATGGCTTGGAAGCATTTTTGGTGGTTATCAATGGAAATGTAACCGCTGGTTATTGGGCACAGAACTCAATGTAGATTGGCGCGGCTATGAAGATGGCCAGGACTTTGTTTTCGCAGAAGCTGATTCTTCTCTAAATGCAGCCTTTGGGGTCGGGCCTGTAGCATGGATCGCCTCAACTAAATATAAGCGTGATTGGGCTGTTGGTTTAACCGGTCGTATGGGATATGAGCTGGCGCCTTATCTGATGCCTTATATTCGCCTTGGCGCAGAATGGAGCCGAGATAAACTGAATTTTAACGCATTTAGACAGCCAAATGTTGTATTAGTAGGACCGCTCCCACCTGCTCCCGTTGCATTTCCAGGGATTAGTGTTAGCGAGAGTTCACATAAAAATTCTTATCGCGCCGTTATCGGTGTGGGTGTAGAAGCTCCAATTCCGACCGTAGCTGGCATTAATGGCCTAACAGTCAGAGCAGAATATGATTTTCATTACAGAGGCAAAACGGTAGGTGCAACGGTTGCGGCATCCGATAACCTTACGCTTGTGAATACCAGTATGAATCCACATGAACAATCAGCGATTTTGTCTTTGGTCTGGAATATCTAATTACTTTGCATAGGCGGGTTTCAAAACCCGCCTTTACTATATAAGTAAAAAACATGCCTTTAAATCTCAGAAAGATCATTTCTGCTTTGAGCCTAGGTTTGGCTTGCTTTAGTGTGCAAGCGCAATGGGAAGGAAATTGGTTGGCTGGTCTTTCGTTGGGTTTAGCAGAACGTGAAGGCAATGCTGATCTGGTTATTGGTCATCCTCAGGGACTCTTTTCTGAATTTAACCAAAACCAGAAAGATATTGGCGTGATTGCATGGGTATTGGGTGGCTACCAATGGAGATGCAATGACTGGTTATTTGGCGCCGAGGTCAATGTCGAGTGGCAAGAATTAGGTCGCGATAAAAATGGTGCTTTTACAGGCATACTCAATGATGGGTTGACCACATTGTCTCGTTATCATCAAGGTAATATAGTGGCTTTAAGTGGCCGTTTTGGGTATGAAATGTATCCCAACTTTTTGCCATTTGTAAAACTGGGCGTACAATCTAGTCGCGATAAATTTTCTTATACCCTGACAAGCCCCATCGAGGGTGCTGTGAATATGGAAGCCATGCGACGCGTTTATAGATTAACAGCAGGTGTTGGCGCTGAAACACCGATCCCCGCTTTAATGGGGCTATCATTACGCGGTGAATATAATTTTCAAGCAAGAGCAGGCTCTATCGATCCTGAAGTATTTGTTCCAGAAAATAATTCTTTGGTTAGTGCAAATATGAGACCCAGAACGAATGTTTTCCTAATTTCCTTAGTATTAAATTTTGTCTAATGCACAGCGTCAACTTTTCGACAAAAATAATTAAAAAAAGTTGATTAAAACCAAAGCTCAGTCATTTTCTTGACGATCATTTTTAAAATTTTTAGAGAAGTTTGACAAAGTTGTTGTTTGGGCTTATACCTAAAATGTGTTTACTTAACTAACATTAAGTTTGGGGTGAAAATTATGAGAAAACTTAAAACTGCTTTACTAGTATCAGCTGCTTTATTAGCGACAAGCGCGCAAGCATGGGAATACAACTGGTTACTCGGTGTTTCCGCTGGCGGTGCTTGGCATGGCAATAATGACGACGTTACTTTAACAATTGCAGATCCAAATGCTGTCCCTCCATTATTTGAATCCATTACTTTAAATGGCAATAATAATGACGATGATAATTTTATCTGGGGATTTTTGGCTGGTTTCCAAGGCCGTTGCAATGGATGGTTGCTAGGTGGTGAAGTTAACGTTGACTGGAGAGGTAACGGTAACGATGACAATTTTACCGTTGATTCAGTTCTCGTTGGTCCTGCTGGCGTTGTTGGTACCATTCATAGAGATAGAGATCCAGTTTGGGGTTTAACCGGTCGTATTGGTTATGAAGTTGCTCCCTTCTTCATGCCTTACATTCGTTTAGGTGCTGATTGGGGCAGAAGAAACTTTAGTTTCACAGCCGCAACAACAAATCTTCTACAAAATATTACCGTAGCTGCTGGTAATGATGATGATAACAGCAAATGGGGTTTTGTTGGTGGTATTGGCGCAGAATTCCCACTACCTGTTATGGCTGGTCTCTCTTTAAGAGCAGAATGGGACTATCACAGCAGAAAGCATGATGACAACAATATTGTTGGCTTAGCATCTGATGGTACTTCCATTTTTACACTAAATGGTGGCACAAGTCATGAAAATACAGCTAGAGCATCATTAGTGTTTAACTTTCCTGCCTAATTGATGTGAAGCTTGCCCCGAAAATTAGCAAAGCACTATCGAGTGCTTTGCTTTTTTCAGATGGCATTGCATGATTGAAATGTTTTAATTTAGGTGAAAATTATGAATATACTTAAAACGGCTTTATTAGTCTCAGCTGCTTTGTTAGCGACTAGTGCGCAAGCACAGTGGCAAGGAAATTGGCTATTAGGCGTTTCCGGAACCTATGCTTGGCTTGATAATGACAATGATGACAACGATGATGACAATGGATCGGGCTTTCTTTTAAATGGCGTGACCACAACCAATTTTGATTTTGCTAACAATGATGATAGCAATAACAATGGTTGGGGTTGGGGATTACTCGGTGGTTACCAAGCAAGATGCAACGGATGGCTCCTTGGTATTGAATTGGCTGTTGATTGGTTAGAAGGTGATGATGACAACAACAACAACAATGGCTTTGCATTTACAAGTGTAGCGCCAGGAATTGTACGTAACTGGGTCGGTGATACCTCATGGGATACTGACTATGTTGTTGGTCTAACTGGTCGTCTCGGGTATGACGTAACACCTTATTTCATGCCATATCTACGTGCTGGTGTTGAAACCAGTCGTGATGAAGTGAGTTTTGCTATTACGACTAACGACGGTCTAAACCCTATTATCGTTGGTAGCGGCGATGGTCATCGTCAATCATGGCGTTTTGTGGGTGGTATTGGTGCTGAAGTGCCTGTACCTGTAGTTGATGGTTTGTCTGTGAGAGCTGAATGGAATTACCACTCTGATGGCAGATCAACAGATGCAACGGCATTATTAAGCGATAACGCAACTTTGGTTTCAGTTGGTGGCAGCCAAAGCATGAATACCGCTAAAGTGTCATTAGTGTTTAACTTTCCTGCCTAATGCTGGTTAGTTTGTAGTCTTAATACCCCAAATGTTTGGCAAAGCGTGAAAACACGCTTTGCCCTTTTAGCGGTTTTTTTTCCTTTATCTAATGCAGATATTTAACAAACTATAATTATGTTTGCTGAGTTGCCCGCCTATATGGAAAAATAAGAACAAATAGCATAACTAGGTAGTGAGTTCAGTGATTGATGAAAATGGATTTCGATTAAATGTAGGTATCATAATAACAAATCATGAAGGACAGCTCTTTTGGGGGCGCCGAGTTGGTCAAGATGCCTGGCAATTCCCTCAAGGCGGTATTCAAGACGATGAAGCATTGCATGATGCTTTGTTCCGTGAGCTTCAAGAAGAAGTTGGTTTAACAGCTAAAGATGTTACTATCATTGCTGAGTCGCAGCAATGGCTTAGTTATCGCTTACCAAAACGCTTGGTACGAAACGATACCAGGCCGATGTGTATTGGCCAAAAACAAAGATGGTTTTTATTAGGCATTCTTGATGAACAAAAGGTCAAGCTAGATGCTACAATAAAGCCCGAATTTGATGACTGGCGTTGGGTAAGTTATTGGTTCCCTTTGCATCAAGTGGTGTCCTTTAAGCGCGAGGTCTATCGAGCAGCGCTATTGGAGTTCGCACCTATTGTGATGCCATTAAAAGAAAATTTAATGTCTTTGGATCCATTAGATAACTAAAGTTATACCCATAGCGCAAGGATAAAGAAGGAAGTTATCGTTGCTCAATGTTCTGCGGCAGATAGTACAGGAAGTAAATGAAGCGCAAGACTTAAGTGAAGTTTTGCGTATCATTGTACAACGGGTTTCAACCACGATGGATGTTGAAGCCTGCTCAGTCTATTTGGCTGATAACCGCCATAAGCATTATCTTTTAGCCGCTTCTGTGGGATTTCTGGATGGCGTTGATGGGGCTGTTACCATTCATTTTTCTGAAGGATTGGTAGGTCTTGTTGGTGAGCGTGAAGAACCCATCAATTTAGATGATGCGCCTAATCATCCTCGTTATCGTTACTTTCCTGAAACGGGTGAAGAACGTTACCAAGCTTTTCTTGGCGTGCCCATTATCCACCAACGAAAACTCGTTGGTATTTTAGTTGTTCAACAACGTCAGCCGCGTCGTTTCGATGAAGGTGAAGTTGCCTTTTTGGTGACAATATCTGCGCAATTGGCGGGTTATATCGTTTATGCCCAAACGGCAGGGATGATAACGGATCTGCCAACAACCGATAGTGTGGGCACAACCTTACACGGCATATCGGCAGCCCCAGGGGTCGCCATTGGTACGGCTGTTGTCGTGCTGGCATCAGATCTAGATGCCGTACCGGATAGAGATATTGAAAATGAGGATATTGCTAAAGAAATTTATTCTTTAGAGCAAGCTTTAATCTTAACGCGTCAAGACATTGAGCGTTTAAAAACACGACTTGATAAAAAATTACTGCCTGAAGAACAAAATTTATTTGATGCGTATTTAAGTATTTTAGATAGCCCGAGTATCAAACAAGATATTATTAGCATCATTCAAGAAGGTCATTGGGCGCCATGGGCATTACGTAAAATTATCAAACGCCAAGTCCATAAATTTGAGGCGATGGAAGATCTTTATTTACGCGAAAGAGCAGCTGATTTGCTCGATCTAGGGCGTCGGGTCTTAAGTAATTTACAAACTGAAAATCTCCCGGTTCAAGCTTATCCTAAAGATACCATCTTGGTGGGTGATGAAGTATCTGCATCAGCATTAGCGGAAGTGCCACAAGGCCATTTGCTTGGCGTTGTTTCAGCCAAAGGTTCCGCTAATGCCCATGTCGCAATATTAGCTCGTGCAATCGGGATCCCTGCAGTAATGGCAGTGACTGGATTGCCTGCTCATAAATTAGAAGGTAAGAAAATTATTGTCGATGGTTACAATGGTGAAGTTTTTACGTCGCCTTCGACAGGAATGATTGCTGATTTTTATCGTTTAGCGCAAGAAGAAAAAGAACTTTATGCAGGTTTAGATGAACTACGTGAATTGCGTGCGCAAACGCCTGATGGGGTGCGAATTCCCTTATGTGCGAATGCTGGTTTAGTAGCAGATATACGTCCTGCCTTACAAGCTGGTGCTGAAGGTATTGGTTTGTATCGTACGGAAGTCCCTTTTATGATCCGCGATCGTTTTCCAGGTGAAGAAGAACAATATCTCATTTATCGTCAACTATTAGAAAATTTTGCACCAAAGCCTGTTACCATTCGCACGTTAGATGTCGGAGGAGATAAATCCTTACCTTATTTTCCTGTGACAGAAGATAATCCCTACTTAGGTTGGCGTGGGATCCGCGTGACGTTAGATCACCCTGAAATTTTTTTAGTGCAACTTCGTGCCTTATTGCGGGCAAGCAGTGGGCTTAAAAATTTACGCGTCTTGTTTCCCATGATTTCAAGCATTTCAGAAGTTGAAGAAGCTATGCGTTTGTTGCGCCAAGCTCATCGCGAAGTGGTTGACGAAGGAGCGAATGCTTGTTTTCCTGAAACGGGTGTCATGATTGAAGTACCTTCGGCTGTTTATCAAGCCAATGAAATCATCAAAAGAGTTGATTTTCTTTCAGTGGGTAGTAATGATCTCACCCAGTATCTATTAGCAGTAGATCGCAATAACGTTCATGTTGCAAATCTATATGATTCTTTACATCCTGCGGTATTAATTGCCTTGAAAATGGTGGTTGATGCTGCACATTCACACAATAAACGTGTCAGTATTTGCGGTGAAATGGCAGGAGAACCTGTAGCGGTTATTGTTTTGTTAGGATTAGGGTTTGATATGCTGAGCATGAATGCACATAGTATTGCGCGTGTTAAGTGGATTATTCGTAACTTTACCATTGAAAAAGCTCAAAAACTCGTATCAGAAGTCATGGCAATGCATCATGCTAGAGATATCAGAGCACATCTTGAAAAAGCCCTGGAAGACGCAGGTCTTGGTGGGCTAGTTCGCGCGGGCCGATAATATCTGCCATCCTTTTAAAAGGCCCACAACCAAATAATTTTGAAGACACTATGAAGCTGTTCAAAGTAATATCTAGTAAAAAACTACAGCTATTGATAATGACAGTCGTCTTTATCTCCTTTATTCTTGCCGGAACACTTTTGGGCGCCGCTGTAGCAAATGAGCATTTTTCAACGAAATATGTGATGAGCGCCTTGTTATTTATCTCCTTTTCATTATTACTTCTTTCCATAGTATATTTTTTAAATTATCACAAATTAAGTAAAAGCGAAGAACATTTAAATCATGCGCAGATAACCTTACAACAGATCAATGAACATAGAGATACGCAGTTACATTATCTAACACATTATGACGCACTAACCAATTTACCCAATCGGGCACTTTTAATGGTACAGCTGGAATCTGCCTTAGTGAGTGCTCGTGCATCTGATCATCAAGTGGCGCTAATATTGATTGGTTTAGATAATTTTAAAATGATTAATGATACTTATGGCCATGATATTGGAGACATATTATTGCAATCGGTGGCTAAACGCTTATTGCGGTATATCGACAAAGAAGACTATGTTGCTCGCATTACTGGTGATGAATTTGCTCTCATCATTGAAAAAGTTGAATCGCGATTTGATTTGCAAAAATTCGCAAGAATGATATTAGAATTATTAGGCGCAAATTTTATTATCAAAACACATAATATTTTGTTTAGTGCTTCAATGGGTATTAGTGTTTTTCCAGATGATGCGGTGAATATCGACGAATTGTTCTTGCATGCCGATACTGCACTATATCATGCCAAACAATCAGGGCGTAACGGTTTTGCTTTTTACACACCTGAAATGAATCATCAAATCCAGGCAAGACAGCGCTTAGAAATGTTGCTACGAGTGGCGATAGCTAAAAATGATCTTACCATTTTATATCAACCAAAAATATCATCTAGAACAGGAAGAATTTGTGGTGCTGAAGCCTTGGTGCGTTGGTATCATCCAGACTTAGGATGGATTTCACCAAGTGAATTTATTCCTGTTGCAGAGGAAAGTGGCCTTATCGTTCCGCTTGGGCATTGGGTCTTAAAAAAGGTATGTGACAAAATAAAAGCATGGCATGAAATGGGTTTTAGTTACTTGAAAGTGTCGGTTAATTTGTCAGCTTATCAGTTTAGAAAAGGAGATATTGTTGAAGATATTGCCAAAATATTATGGGATACTCAAATTGCGCCTTATTCTCTTGATTTAGAACTCACCGAGAGTGTTTTAATGGAGAATACGGAGAAATGTGTGCTCATGCTTCAAGTTTTAAAATCGATGGGTATCACTATATCCGTTGATGATTTTGGTACTGGTTATTCCTCATTAAGTTATTTACGAAGGTTCCCAATAGATGCGCTTAAGATAGACAAATCATTTGTGCGCAATATTTCTTCAGATCCAGAAGACCTCAGCATAGTTAAAGCGATAATTGCGATGGCCAAAGGTTTGAAAATTAAAATCATCGCCGAAGGCGTTGAAACCAAAGAACAAGCAAAATATCTGCTAGAGCAGGAAGTGGATGAGCTTCAAGGCTATTACATTAGTTTGCCACTGACAGAAGATGAACTCACCGAAAAGTTACAAGAAGATACTGCACAGTTGATTGCCTTCAAACATTAATCAATTTATTCTTCTAAAATGATTTGAGTAAATCATTCTAATTTTTAACTAGGCGGTTTATGGAAATCCTTGCCTACATTCTTATTGGCATTCTCACCGGCATTATGTCTGGCCTATTAGGCATCGGCGGTGGTGTTATTATGGTGCCTGCTTTGGTTGTGATATTTAACTGGCAAGGGCTTCCTCAACACTACCTGATGCAAATAGTCACTGCGACTTCACTTACCGCCATTATCATGACAACGTTTATGGCTGCTTGGTCTCATCATAAACGCGGTGCCGTGCAATGGTCATTATTGAAGACTTTTATTCCTGGCACTGTGATTGGCGCTTTAATCGGCGTATGGATTGCCAAGCAGATTTCCACTCACCATTTACAAATCGCCTTTGCTGTATTTGCCATTCTCTTAGGATTGCGATTAATTTGGGGGGCACATAAAAAAGATAAGGTCGTGAAAAGCACTCCCCATCCTTTAGTTTTGCTCTTGTTAGCAAGCTTGGTTGGCATTTTATCAGGAATGTTAGGTCTTGGTGGTGGGGTGCTATTGGTGCCCATTTTTTTGTGGCTTGGGGTTGCCATGGTTCAAGCAAGCGCGACTTCAGCTGCGTGTGCTTTTCCTACTGCCTTATCTGGTTCAATCATGGCAATGATAGCTGGCTGGCATATTTCTGGTTTGCCAGCCATGTGTTTTGGATTTGTTTATTTGCCAGCAGCCCTTATCTTAGGCTTGGCCAGTCTTGTGGGGGCCCCACTGGGAGTGGCGCTTGCTCACCGTCTTCCGGTACCGATAGTTAAACGGATATTTGGCGTAGTGCTATTGCTGATTGCTGGGCGAATGATGCTAAACTGAAGCACTATGCTAGACTATCCAAACATAAATCCAGTTATCTTACACATCACTGATACCTTGCAGATCCGCTGGTATGGGGTGATGTACCTTGTTGGTTTTGCCGCCGGTTGGGCGTTGTTACGATTTCGTACCAAAACGCTGCCAGGCTGGGAAACCACCGATAAGCTCAATGATTTATTATTTTATGTCGCCTTAGGTGTCATCCTTGGTGGTCGTTTTGGTTATATGCTGTTTTATGCCTTACCCGATTGGTTGGCTCATCCCACGGAGCTTTTTAAAATTTGGCAAGGGGGCATGTCCTTTCACGGCGGTTTACTAGGGGTGGTTGTGGCTACTTGGTATTTTAGTCGCCGCTTCAATGATCCCTTTTGGGTAATAGGCGATCTGATAGCGCCTGTCATTCCGATTGCACTGGGGGCGGGTCGCATTGGCAATTTTATTAATGGTGAATTATGGGGACGCGTCACTGATGTGCCTTGGGCCATGGTCTTTCCTCATGCAGGTCCGTTACCGCGTCATCCATCACAACTTTATGCGGTTTTATTAGAAGGGGCGTTGCTATTTACCATTCTTTGGATATATTCCAGTAAACCTCATAAAAGAGGCGCTGTCGCAGGCTTGTTTTTATTGGGTTATGGTTGCATACGCATTTTTGAAGAATTTTTCCGCCAGCCTGATCCGCAATATGGCTATTTAGCCTTTGGCTGGTTAACCATGGGGCAGCTATTATGCTTACCGATGATCATTGTTGGTTTATTGCTGATGGTTTGTCCTTCAAGAACACCGAAAACAACATTACAAGATTGCTAGGGTAATACTATGAAAGCCTATTTAGACTTATTGAAACTCGTATTAGAACAAGGTTCCAGTAAGAGTGATCGTACCGGTACGGGTACATTAAGTTTATTTGGTCATCAAATGCGCTTTGACTTAAGTAAAGGATTCCCCTTAGTCACCACTAAAAAATGCCATCTGCGTTCAATTATTCATGAGTTACTGTGGTTTCTCAAGGGCGATACCAATGTTAAATATTTAAATGACAATGGCGTTACCATTTGGGATGAATGGGCTAATGAGCATGGGGATTTAGGACCTGTCTATGGCAAGCAATGGCGTTCCTGGGCAACCCCTGATGGTAAAACAGTGGATCAAATAAGCAACGTGATTGAAATGATCCGTAAAGATCCCGATTCAAGGCGATTAATTGTCAGTGCGTGGAATGTTGCCGATTTGAATCAAATGGCCTTAGCGCCCTGTCATTGTTTATTTCAATTTTACGTCGTGGATGGTAAATTATCCTGTCAACTTTACCAACGTAGCGCCGATGTTTTTTTAGGCGTACCTTTTAATATTGCGTCCTATGCTTTATTAACGTTGATGATAGCGCAAGTGACAGGCTTAACGCCTGGTGAATTTGTACATTCCTTTGGTGATGTCCATTTATATTCCAATCATATAGAACAAGCTAAAACGCAATTAGCCAGAGAGCCTTTTGCATGTCCGCAAATGGTTATTAATCCAGAAATAAAAAATATAAACGATTTTCGTTTTGAAGATTTTGTGTTAAAAGATTATCAAAGTCACCCTGCGATAAAAGCGCCGATTGCTGTATAGAGCAAAATGTGAAAAAAATTAGTTTGGTTGTTGCGATGTCGGAAAATGGCGTTATCGGCCAAGATAATCGCTTATTATGGCATCTTCCTAATGATCTCAAACATTTCAAAGCGCTCACGGTCAATAAACCTATTGTCATGGGCCGCAAAACCTATGAATCTATTGGTAAACCTTTACCTCACCGCCAAAATATCATTCTTACCAATGCACGCTATTTACGCATCCCTGATTGCGATGTGGTGCATTCTGTTAATGAAGCCCTTGATGTTACTAAAGATGCCCCTGAAGTGATGGTGATTGGTGGGGGCGAGATTTATCGTCTCTTTATGCCATTAGTGACTTGTATGTATATTACCTATGTTCATACCACGATTGAGGGTGAAGTCACTTTTCCTGATTTTGATAAAAAGCAGTGGCAAGAAGTTTCACGTGAACAATTTAAGAAAGATGAGAAGCATCTTTACGATTATAGTTTTGTGACACTTGTTCCCAATACTTTAACTTAGATTGCAAGGATTTAAGTCCTCAATCTCAAGATTAGAGCAAATCTTTGGGATTAACTTTCAGGAGGATTAATCATGCATATTATTCACGCCATCAATTACTTAATAAGCCGCATTGATAGACACCTTGGGAATAAACTTGGAAAAAAAGATCCTACGCTATTTCAAGTTGAGAAATTATTAGCAGAGAAATTAATGCTAGTTGGTGTTGCAGAGCAGTCTGAGAAACTGCCTCCTGTTGCACCTAGTTCCTCTAACGTAGGGGGCCAATCAGTTCCACCTCAAGGAGGCCAACCTCTTGCGCCGCCTCAAGGAGGCCAACCTCTTCCGCCGCCTCAAGGAGGCCAACCTCTTCCGCCGCCTCAAGGAGGCCAACCTCTTCCGCCGCCTCAAGGTGGCCAACCTCTTGCGCCGCCTCAAGGTGGCCAACCTCTTCCGCCACCTCAAGGAGGTCAACCACTTCCACCTCAAGCAGGCCAACCACTTCCAGGACAACCTGCTGCTTTGCAACCACCTCAAGGGCAACCTGCACAACAAGGATTACCACTTATTAATCCAGATTTATTATTAATGCCAAGTTCACCAGCTGCTTTATTGCCGCCACCACCGGAGGGTAGCCTTGTTCAAGGGATGCAAAATTTATCATTAGATGATCCTTTAAGTTTACCCAAGCCCGTGGTTGAGAAAAAAGACATACGAGATTTTGCAACTTCCGGTGCCGTTGATAATAAAACAGATAATATGCGCTTACGATTAGTAGGAAAATCAGGAGGCGGCCTTACCTGGGGAGGCTTAATGAATTCAACGTTTGATGATTTTATAGCTCACCTTAAAAATGATTTGAAAAAAGAAAAATTAATAGATCAGAAAATGATTATTCTCGCCAGGTTTAAGCGCCAGTTAATTTTATTGTGTAAAAAGACACAAGAAGTGCTCGCTGCCAGAGAACAGGCGTTTTTGGCGAAACAGGACATGAGTAAAATTACCAAGAGTGTTGATGAAAGTCTTTTAACATTAGTAAAGCTCATGGTGAAAGAGGCTTTGCAGCTCACAGCGCTTACTTTGGAATTATCAGCAACAACCTACCAAATCTCTTCTTATTTGCCAGAAATTACTTCAAAACCAAAACCAGGTAAAACAGAAGCATTATTGATGACTTGTCAAGAAACCTTGGAAATTTTCTTTGCATTCTGTCAATCTGAAAACGCTCAGCGTCAATTAAAAACAAATTATGAGCCAGGTTCTTTAGTCGATGTTTTTCCTGGCGTTATGCGCGCCAATGCGCCCTTAACAATGGTGGATCAACGGATTTGTCAATATGTAGTTGAAAATGTCTTTGATGAAGCAATGACGCATGCTTGCACTAAATTGAGTTTGAGCTACCCAAGTAAATTGAAAGGATTTAGTGAAATTACGGCGCATGCTAAACGTCAGAGATTGCTTGAAAGTTTACGGTCCTTTGCCAACGCAAGTAAACAAGAAGACTCAGATGTTAAATGGGATCAATTGTTAACTCTACCTCATACCATGAAAACTGAATTTGATCCTTTAACACCTTGGGGTTCATGGAAACCACAAAGAACGGCCCAGTTGTGTCAAGATTTGCATACTTTATTGCAGCCCCCCTCATTGATGGAATCCCCAGCCACAGGAACAAAACATCGTGGTTGCAAATTATAAAAAGGACCGATTAAAGCGAACATTTGTTTTGAAAAAGAAAGAGTTTAACGTATAATTTCGCCATATATAAGTTAAACATCTTTCTTTTGAAAAATGGCAAAAATATCCCCTCAATTAATCGGCGCCGTTGGCCACTTTTTGAGCAAGCTCTGGGTAAAGACCCTACGGGTTGATATCCGTGTGCATCCCTGCGTTGTGGTTGAACGTCAGCATATCTTTGCGTTTTGGCATGACAAGCAATTTGCCCCCATTATGTTATTAGCCAATTCAGCTTTAGGCCAAGGTAAGCATGCTTGTTTTGTCAGCGCTTCAGGCGATGGTGAAATGCTAGCACAATGGTTAAAACGGTTGGGGTATCGTCTAGTGCGTGGCTCATCCAGTCGCAAAGCACTCAGTGGATTAGTGAATTTGATTGCCATTACCAAAGAAGGCTATTCCGTTGGCATTACGGCTGATGGTCCTCGTGGTCCCTATCATAAAGCCAAAACTGGGGCTGCTTTTATTGCTTATAAAGCCGGTATTGGATTAATTCCACTTGGCGTT
Source organism: uncultured Pseudomonadota bacterium (assembly GCA_963829835.1). Taxonomy (GTDB): domain Bacteria; phylum Pseudomonadota; class Gammaproteobacteria; order Berkiellales; family Berkiellaceae; genus Berkiella. The sequence continues at coordinate 597,998 of CAWHKC010000004.1, read as the reverse complement.
GCTTACTCTTCAAAATGGCAATTTAATAAATCTTGGGATAAATACCAATTACCTAAACCTTTCTCTAAAGTCATCATTTATATTGGTGAGCCACTGCAAATTGATGATATTAGCGACATGGACAGCGTCATAGCCAATGTCGATCAATCGATTGATCATTCTGATCAACAAGCTTTAGCCATATTGGAAAACCAAACAGAATCGTTAGTGTTTGCAAAACTGTAGGGGCAGATCTTAGGCTTCTGTCATTCGCGCTTTACGCAAGAACGCAGGGCGCCAGCCGGTGCCGATACAAATAGATGCCAGCACAAAGCACATGCCGACCAGATCATACCAATGGATATCTTCATCTAAGAAGCAAATAGCAAGAAAAGTTGTCACAACGGGCATCACGCCACCAAATATGCCAGCGGTGCTAGCAGGAATGAAGGTTAGTCCCCATGCCCATGCCCAAAAGAAGATTAAGCTACTAATGGCAGCGACAATAATCAGGCTACCCTCCAAGCTTAGAAACACGCTGAGATCAAAAGATCCGCAAAGCAAAGCGCAGGGTAATAAGGTGATAAAACCCACCACATTCGCTATTAATGATACGCCTAGCGGAGTGACTCTGCCGGCAAGTTTTCGCCCAAGAATGGAGTACATCGCTTCCGGGATCATGGCCAAGAACACCAGAAAATCACCAAAATAGGTATGTTCTAAATTGATATTGCCTTCAAAGTGATCAAGGTTAATAATCAAAATGCCTAACATAGCTAACAATAACGCAAAGACTTTAGGCCAGTTGAGGCGTTCTTTTAACATCCATACAGCACAAATGGCAATCAGAGCAGGTAAAGTACTGCCTACGATACCGGCAGCTGTTGCGGTGGTGTGCTGTAAACCCCAGACAAAAAAGATATTGAATAAAAACGCAGCAAAAAAACCTTGCAGTGCTGAATAAGTCCAATCAGTAGAACTGAGTTTCCCTTGTGGATGATGGGGATCAATTATTTTGGTGTTCGTTATTTTTAAGGTAACGCCTAAGATAACAGAGCTTAAAAAGAAACGGCCTGCTAATAACATGAACATAGGCATATAGCCAAGCAAAAATTTGCTGGTCACAACATTAATACTGATACCGGCTTGAGCTAATGCCAGCGCAATATATCCAACCATTAGTGTTTGACGCATGATTATTCCGAATAAATTATTTGGGGATACTCTTTCCATTTTGAATTTATGCTGTGTTGCCTGCGCAAATTCACCCCAGTCATGTACCAAAGCGCGTACACTCCTGGGGATGCATTCGCTTGGCGCCTTGCCTAAATCCAAACTGGTTCGAGTATAATGACGTTAAAATTCTAGCAGATAATAAATCGCTTTAATAATGTTTTTCGGCATAAAGTGAAAAAAAGCCGATAAAAGGCTACTGTTTTTGACAAGTTGGGCAAAAATAGGTGGCGCGTTGACCAATACGAATTGATTTGATCTTGGATTTACAGTGAAAACAAGGGAGATCTTCCCTTGCGTAAATGCTTAGCGCTTGGCTGAAATAACCAGGCTTACCATCGCTTTGGCGAAAGTCTTTGAGGGTGGTTCCCCCTTTCTCTATAGCCGCCTTTAAAATGGTTTGAATAGCTTGAAAAAGCCGGTGGTATTGAACTTGAGTAATCGTATTGGCACTTTGCTCAGGATGAATTTTTGCTAAAAATAAACATTCATTTGCATAAATATTTCCTACGCCAACGACAATACGTTGATTCATTATGAATGTTTTAATATTGCAGCGATGCTTTTGTGCTTTATTATGTAGATACTGTGCATTAAAAGTTTTACCTAAAGGTTCAGGACCAAGTGTTGCTAGTTGCGGCAAAGACTCATCGTTTGGCACAAACAGAATGGCACCAAAGCGCCTGGGATCATTGAATCTTAAAACGTTATCATTGCTTAGTGCACAATCGAAATGATCATGTTTTTTCAAAGGCGTTGCTTTATCCACAATACGCAAGGTACCAGACATGCCTAGATGTATGACTAAGGTGCCAGAGGGGAAGCGAATGAGGATATATTTTGCGCGCCGACTTACTTCGAGAATGGGTTTATCTTTAAGGTGCTTTTGCAGGATTTTCGTTTCAACAGGCCAACGTAATTGCTCATGGCGAACGATGACTTTTGAAATGGTCTGGTTTAATAGATAAGGCTTAATACCACGGCAAGTGGTTTCTACTTCTGGTAATTCTGGCATTTATTTTTTTAACGCCTTATTTCCTATATCATTACGATAGAACACCCCATCCCAAGCCACTTTCTTTACTATACGATAGGCTTTTGCTTGCGCCTGCGAGACATCTTCCCCAAGAGCCGTGATGCATAAAACGCGTCCACCTGTGGTAATGATACGGCCCTCTTCGATTTTGGTGCCTGCATGAAATATTTTATAGAAATCATCTGGGGGAATATCGTTTAAAGTGGGAATAACATCCCCTAGATGCGGATTATCTGGGTAGCCATTAGCAGCTAAAACCACACCCACCGCCACATTGGGATCCCATATCGTTGTATATGTGTCTAATTTTTGATGAAGGGCATCTAAACACATTTGAGCAAAATCTGATTTTAAACGCATAAGTATGGGTTGGGTTTCAGGATCGCCGAATCGGCAATTGTATTCCAGTACGTTTATTTCCTGATTGGGGCCAATCATTAAGCCAGCATAGAGGAACCCTTGAAAGGGGTTTCCTTCTTGCGCTAATCCCTTCAAAGTCGGCGCAATGACGGTTGCAATAATTTTGTCATGTAAGTTTTGAGTGACTAGGGGAGCGGGTGAATAGGCGCCCATGCCACCGGTATTGGGTCCTTTATCATCATCATCTCGTGCTTTATGATCTTGAGAAGTGGCAAAGGGAACATAATGCTCTCCATCACAAAGGACGATAAAGCTCACTTCTTCGCCTTTGACAAAATCTTCAATAATGATTTGATTACCTGCATTACCAAAACGTTTGTTAGATAGGATTTCTACAATGCACTCTGAAGCGCTGGTTTTATCTTGGGCGATGACAACCCCTTTGCCTGAGGCTAAACCATCGGCTTTAATCACTACGGGGAAATGACATTGTGTTAAATATTTTTCAGCGGATGCAATGTCGGTGAAAACAGTTGCTTTGGCAGTGGGAATACCATGGCGTTGCATAAAAGCTTTTGAAAAAACTTTTGAACCTTCTAATTGTGCGCAAGCTTTAGTGGGGCCTAAGCATAATAGATCTTTTGATTGAAAATAATCGACAATTCCCTCGACAAGAGGGGCTTCTGGGCCAACCACGGTAAAATCAATTTGTTGATTTTTGGCAAAAGCCACAAGATCTTCAAAATGAAGAGGGTTTATTGCGACATTTTCAACTTTGGGTTCACGATAGGTGCCAGCATTTCCTGGTGCGACAAAAACTTGCTTAATAAGAGGGGACTGAGCCAACTTCCATGCAAGGGCATGTTCACGGCCACCATTGCCAATAACTAAAACTTTCATTGATTATTCTCTTAATGTCTAAAGCATCTTGTTCCGGTAAATATCATTGCTATACCATGTTGATTGGCACATTCGATAACTTCGTTGTCTCGTTTTGAGCCACCTGGTGAGATAATGGCGCTTATGCCAAACTCGGCTGCTTTTTCTACATTATCTTTAAAGGGGAAAAAAGCATCTGAAGCCATACTGGCACCCTTAAGAGAAATGCCAATTTCTTTTGCTTTCATGGCAGCAATTTCCGTGCTGATAATACGTGACATTTGACCTGCGCCAATCCCAATGGTTTGTCCATTTTTAGCAAAAACGATGGCATTGGATTTAACGTATTTAACGATATGCCAACTAAAAAGCAGATCTTGTAATTCTTCTTTAGTGGGAGCACGTTTAGTGACAATATCACGAGAAATGGTCATGATATTACTATTATCTTTGGTTTGAACCAAGATCCCACCACTGACAGTTTTAATCTCTAATGAAAAATGCTCATGATGTTCATTGTCAGGAGTATATTGCAGAACACGACAATTTTCTTTTTGTTTAGCTATCAATAATGCACTTGACGTAAATCCTGGCGCAATCAGAACTTCTACAAATTGTTTGTCGAAGATAGCTTTGATCATTTTATCATCGACTTCTTGATTAAAAGCAATGATTCCACCAAAGGCTGATGTAGGATCACAAGCATAAGCTTTTTCATAAGCTTCTAAAATAGTTGAGCCAATAGCCACACCACAAGGATTGGCATGTTTAACAATCACGCACGCGGGAAGCTCGAAATATTTCACACATTCAAGAGCGGCATCAGCATCTGCGATATTATTATAAGATAATTCTTTCCCTTGTAGCATCGAAGTCAGCGCAATACTATCTTTGCTAGGGTTTTTTTCTTGATAAAAGGCCGCGCTTTGGTGAGGGTTTTCTCCATAGCGTAATCTTTCTTTGAGTTGATAATTTAAGGAAAGATGTTGACCAAAACTCATCTGTGGTTGCTTATCAACTGTTTGACCAAAAAAGTTTGCAATAGCACCATCATATGCAGCGGTATGCGCAAATGCTTTTGCTGCATAGTGAAGACGGGTCTTCTCATCGATGGTGCCTTTGTTTGTTTCAAATTCTTGTATAAACGCTGCATAATCACCAGGTGAAACCAATACAGTACACCATTCATAATTTTTAGCCGCTGAGCGAATTAAGGTCGGGCCACCAATATCAATGTTTTCTATAATTTCTTCTAATGAAGACTCTTTGTTTGCGCTGACTTGTTCAAATGGGTAAAGATTCACCACAACCAGATCGATATCATGAATATCATGCGCATGCATCACATCAGCATCTATATCTCGACGCCCGAGAATGCCACCGGCAATTTTTGGGTGAAGGGTTTTTACTCGCCCTTGCATAATCTCTGGAAAGCCAGTGTATTCGTTAACGGTTATCACTGGGATCCCATGTTCTTTTAAAAGCGCTGCTGTGTTACCCGTTGAGATAATTTCAACACCATGTAAATGAAGATTTTCTGCCAACGGTATGATATTGGTCTTATCATAGACTGTTAGTAAAGCGCGTTGTATAACAGTTGATTCATGCATAACTATTCTAATCCATATTCAGCAAGACGTTTACGTAGGGTACCTCTGGCAAGTCCGAGTGTTTCTGCGGCCTTGCTTTGATTGCCTCCACTATAATCTAAGACCGTTTTAAACAAGCCAAGTTCCACTTCTTTCATCACCATTTCATATAATTTTTTAGCTGGCTGGCCATCCAGTGCGCAAAAATACTCACCAATGATTTTTGCGACAATTTCCCTTAAAGGGGTTGTTTGAGAATCACTCATTGCTGTTTTCCATTAAATTGGCAAAAAAGAGATCTGCTGATTCCAATTGAGCTTCAGCGGAACTGAGTTGATTAAAAGCATGTCTGAAAGCGCCACCATGACGTTGACCTTTGCTATACCAAGAGACATGTTTGCGAGCGACTAAAATGCCTCTAGCTTCACCATAAAACTCATAGAGATTTTTCATGTGATTGATCATGACATCTCGGATGGTGGCAACAGAGGGTTCTGGCAAATGCTCATTGAATTGTAAATAATGCATGATTTCATTGAAAATCCAGGGTCTTCCTTGAGCCGCTCTGCCTATCATGATGGCATCAGCGCCCGTTCTTTCTAGAACCCATTTTGCTTTTTCAGGTGTTGTGATATCACCATTGGCAATAATGGGAATGGAGACGGCTTGCTTGATGGCTGCGATGGTATCGTATTCTGCTTCGCCATTAAACATACAAGAACGAGTGCGACCATGAATGGCAAGTGCCGCAATACCACAATCTTGCGCCATTTTGGCGATATTAACGCCATTGCGATGACTGGGATCCCAACCGGTACGAATTTTTAAGGTCACAGGAATTTTTACTGATTTTACAATTTCATTTAAGATCCGAGCAACAAGCGGTTCATCTTTGAGCAAAGCAGAACCGGAAAGTGTGTTACACACTTTTTTGGCTGGACATCCCATATTGATATCAATTATTTCAGCGCCTTCAGCTTCATTATGGGCTGCTGCTTGGCCCATCATTTTAGGATCAGCACCCACAATTTGAACTGAACAGGGCCTTGTTTCCCCTTCATGATTGGCACGACGTTTGGTTTTTTCACTGCCGTGTAATAAGGAATTGGCGCCAACCATTTCAGAAACCGCCAGGCCCGCGCCTAAATTTTTACAGAGCTGTCTAAACGGGCGATCGGTCACCCCAGCCATAGGGGCAAGAATAATGGGATTATCAATTTTATAAGGACCAATCTTAAAGTTGGTTAACTTATCATTTTTTGTGGGTGATTCTGACATGACCGGTGCTCTTAATTGGGAAGGGAATTATACCTTAACGCCCCATAAAAGCACCCAATCTTCATGGGTTTTGACTTCTTCAAAGGAAAACCAGGGTTCATAAGCAGCGCGTACGGCCTCAATTTGCTTAGTTAGTAAACCAGACATAACTAAATTTCCACCAACTGCACAGCAAGCCTGTAGTACTGGGGCAAGTTGAATTAAAGGTTCTGCAAGTATATTCGCTAATACCGTTTGCGCTTGTAAATCAATAGGCAATTCCTGGGGCGTAAGTGCACAGATGCTTTCAATGGCCACATCATTTCGAAGCCTATTTTCTTGGGTTGCCGCAATGGCTTGGGGATCATAATCAATAGCCCAAACTTTTTTGGCACCAAGTTTTAATGCGGCAATACCTAAAATACCAGAGCCACAGCCATAATCGATAACGGTTTGATTTATTGGGGGATGCGCATCTAACCACTGTAAACACAGCGCTGTTGTGGAGTGAGTGCCAGTGCCAAAAGCAAGACCTGGATCGAGCTTTACAACCACAGCGTTTTTATCTTCGGGGGCAGGTGAATCAGAAGGAATAACCCAGAGTTTTTGTCCAAATTTGATTGGGTGAAAATGTTCTAACCAAACGCGTGTCCAGTCTTGTTCTGCTAAAGGCGTTATATTAATAATGGTTTGTGGCAATAAGGAGTTTATGGATGCCTCAATCGATTTTATATCAATAGTCTCAGGGAAAAGACCCACCACTTTGACTTTATCCCACAGCGGTGTTGTTCCTGGCAAAGGTTCAAGTACTGGCACTTCGCCTGCATCAAAAAATGAGACTGAAACGGCACCGAGTTCCTCAAGTTTTTCACTATAGAATTCAGCTTGCGATTTATGAATTTCAAAAGAAATTTCTAGCCAAGACATAGAGGAAGCCTTTTTTCGATTGTGGGTCAAGAATGAAATGTGATTTGAGGGAGTATAACGATATTTCGAGAAAGAATGAAGGGTGTATAAGCCCGTAGGTTTATGGCTCTGGTTGATTAATAAAATCCTTCACAATGGTGGCAGAAAGGTTTTTTAATTCTTGCAAAACAGAAGCTATTTCTTTCGTCATTTGACCATGGCTTTTGACATCTTGCACAAGTGCTTCTAATGAATGGTTGAATTTAGAGAGATTTTCTAAAGCATCTTTCATATTGTTTTTTTCAAGTGAATCATTGAATTGACCAAATTGATATCTTGCCATACTAAAGACACTAAATTTTTGAGATGATATGCCTTCATGTTCAAGCTTTTCACATAAGTGCGAAAAGGTTTCAAGATAATTAAATGATTTTTGAATATGGGTAGGCGCTTTTATACTAAATATTTTTTTAAGCCAATCCATCATGTTGATAATTCCTGTCTGTATATTTTTACTACTGAAGAAGAAAAAGGACCTTCTAAAAGCATAGCATAAAGCTCTAAAAAGATAGATTGCCTTATTTCTCAATGCTATAATAGTGAGTTTGATTTGTGAGACATTTGAACATGGAAAACATATGGCAGTAAGCGGTGCAGTTCCAACAAAAACAAAAACAAAAGCAATAGCTTTTGATGACAAGCAGGGTGAAGAACTTCGTGAAGCAGCTACCGCTGGCGATGTTCCAAAAGTTGAAAATATTCTTTGTAGTTTATCCACGCATCCCATTTCAAAAATAGATATCTTTGCATGTTTTATACTGGCTAGTATTTCTGGCAATTTGGAAATAATGAAATTGTCACATGAAAAATGTGAAGATAATTCGCATCTTGTCAGTGGATTACTAAAAGCAACTAGGTTTGGCCGATATAAGGCAGCGAAATGGATTTTAAGCAGGTCAGAGTTTACGATATCCAATGTGCAAATTATGGACGCTGTTCGACATGCTAGTCTGAATCAACATTGGGGTATTATGAAATTATTGCTCATAAAAGCAGGACTTTATATTGAGGGACCCTATCAGTATCCAACATTCCTGGGCCCAAAAGAGCAAGATCTTCTATTGTTGAGATCAATGCAGTCGTTAAAGCTTTGTGAGGAAGTTGATGTTCCAAAAAATAGTTTTATTCCTTATGCTGTGCGCGGCAGACAAAATCTTGAAAAGAAAATGTCTAAAAGTGAAAGGGAAAAACCTCTTTTTAAACCTTTCGCGTGAAATAATTATTCTTAGGTGCTTAAGGCCGAGTATATCCCCCTAAATCCTGCTTGAATTTTATCTCATCGATCTATGTCCAGCACAATCTTCTTATTGCTTTGCTACACTTTATGGATCAATTCATTTGTTAGTTTCATAAGGGGTAATATTATGGCTACTTTTTTAATGCTAGGTAAATATACTGACAAAGCAATGGAAACAATCGGTGAAAGTGGAGAGAGACTTAAAAAGTTTAAAGAATTATGTCAAGGTGAAGGCGGTAAGGTTATTTCCCATTATTTACTCATGGGTAAATATGATGTTGCCTGTGTGATTGAAGCACCAAATGCCGAGACCATGGCAAAAATTGCACTTGTAGTTGGTAATAGAGGTTTTGTACGTACCCAAACATTTTGTGCATTCACTGAAAAAGAACAAATGGAAATGGTAAAAACGTTTGCGAAATAATCAATAGTTCCCGCTAAGATTAGCGGGAACTACTTCCCCATCGCAAAGCTATGTTGCATCATGTCATAGTAATCTCCTTAAATAAGCCGCTCAATTTTCGTTGTTAGATCTCTTGATTGAAAATCATGGACTTTTTTAATGAAAAATTAAATTTTTCTTTTAATCATCAAAATTTTTGTTAAACTTCCCTCGCCGTTTATTTTACTCTTTACTATTCAAGAGGTAAGTTATGACATTAGCCGCAGGTCCCAAAAAAGAAGAAGATAATGAAAGTGATCATTCTCCAGAAGCTGTCACCCCGGAGCATTCCGATCATGAACAGCCGATAGTGAAACTTCCTAATGATCCTATTGCCAGAGCTGATAGAATTGGAACTTCAGTTCCTGTTGAAGCGGTTGTGCATACGGTCGAAGTCGCTGAAGAAGTTGAGCCTGAAATAGCTAAAGATGCTCAAGAGGATTTAGATAGACAAGAAAAACAAAGTCTTAAAGCACAAATTCTTGCTGCAAAAAATTTAAGTACGCAACAAGAAAGACGACCAGAAGACGTTAAGAAAAGTGAGGCAGAGCTCCAAGGGGCAAAAGATCAATTGAGGAAACAAAAGGGTGCAGATCATGTTGAAACGTCTGAAGAACATATAGCACGCTTAGCACAAGAAGAAAAAGCGCGTTTAGCAGCCCAGAAGCAAGCCCCCGTTTTGGAAGGACAATTAGCCAAAGAGGCGGTGGAAAAAATTGCTCCTAAATTGCCTAAAATACAACAAGATGCAGCAAATGCCCAAGCGCAAAGAGAAGCGGCTTTAGCAGAACAACAAGCAAAAGCTGCTGAGCTTAAAAAGCAAGAACAATTGCGTCAACAAGAGCAAGATAAAAAGGCTAAAGCTGCCGAAGACCAAGCGCGTAAAGAGGCTGCGCAATTTATAGGGTCTGCACCCAGTGGTCCAAAAACTCAAATAACACCCGAGCTTTTAGCGAAATTAAATGCTACAAAGGCAGAATTAGTCGGTGTTAAAGCAAAGACAGCAGCTTATGAACAGGGATTAATGACTGAACTTGTAAAAGCACCTGTGCAAGCCCCAACGAAGGATCCCGCAAAACCAAATGCGGCCTTGACTTTATTGCAAACTCGTCAAAAACAAGTGGCAGATGAAGCAGCGGCGAATGCAGCAGCTGCCCAACCAGAAGAGGCTAAACCAGCAAGAAGATCAACAAGGATCGCAGCAATAGCGGCTAAATTTAACAAGCAATAAATATTGCTTTTACTCGAACCACTTTGGTTTTACCCTCAAGGGTAAAGTCAAAGTGGAAAGAGTAAATTATTTTTGAAAGAAGACAATGAGTAATGCAGAACTTAATGTTAAAACCATCATTAACATGATCCCCACTGAGAAATTCCCCGTTAGATGTGCAAGCCATCCTGTAAGAAATGGCGCTAGGATCCCCGCGATAGCAAAAGCAGCATCCATAATTCCAAGACTTGTTGCCGCGCGATCATGTGCCAAATCAGCATTAATCGCATAAAAAGCTGCATTGGGCATTAAGCCAAAACCAACGCCTAAACTGATGCTGATTGCAACAACCGTAATGGAGTGAGTAAAGAGCAAAGGAATAAAACAAAAAGCAGACAATAATTGGCAGATCCAAATAAGATGAGAACGCGCTATCCTTATACTGCCGGTTTTTTCCCATAACCAATCGGAAATGGCACCTCCAGCTAAAATAAAGAATGTTGCCGTTAACCAGGGGGCAACTAAAAACCAGCCGACAGTCTTTATTTTCATATGATAAGTTTGTTCAAGAAATCCCGGTAGCCAGGTGATAGCAAAAAAGAGTAAATAGCCAAAGGCAAAAAAGGCATAATTATTTATTAATAAAGTACGATTAGATAACATGAAGCGCCAACTGGTTTTGATTTTCTTTTGAGAGCTCTCATGCTGTTGATTGATATGTTCTAATTCAGCTTTAGAGACATGTTTACTTTCTCTGGGAGAATCTCTAAACAAAATATGCCATGTGATGCCCCAGAGCAACCCAAAAGCACCTAGAATAACGAACATCAACCGCCAACCGACAACAGCAATAAGATGGGAAATCAGTGGGGCACCAATAACAGAGGCAAAAGGCACTGCTGCTAAACCAAAGGCCAGCGCTCGAGCACGCTCATTGGGCGGCAACCAATCAGCTGCTACACGAGTGAGCGCAGGAAAATTTGGACCCTCAGCTACCCCCAGCAATAGTCGAAAAATAAATAACCAAGCAAAACCAGTTGCAAGTCCAATACAAATGCAGGCACCAGACCAGAGTATTGCAAAATAGGACCAAATTTTTCTAGCCCCATAAGTGTCAACCAGGACGCCGCCACCTACTGTCATGATGAGATATCCGATCCCAAAGGCAGAAGCTATCATGCCAAAATCGGTGTTGGTTAAACCATACGCTTCTTGAATAGGGCCAATAGCATAGGATAGGGCTGTGCGATCCAGATAATTAATGATGGAGGCTAGGAAAGCCAGTGTCACAATTAGCCAACGATATGACTTCATACTATCTCCCTTTCTATATTTATAAAGATAGACTATCTACACGCTTTCTACTTTCCTTTTGATTTTTGTATCCAATTATCGCTCTATTGATATGGCTTATCGTTTTAAATTGCAGATGGTCGCCAAGTAATTTCTCACTTTTAACCAGCATAATACAATTGCAGCAAGCAATTTATTAGAAACGTACATTAGAGAACAACCCTATGAGTTTCACTATCCAAATCGGTCCAGGCTATATTCTACCGCAAGACATTGAAGCGTTAGCTGATGACTTGTATCTGATTAATGAAGATGATGCAGATGAGATCATGTTGAGTGAAGATATAGTTTTCACGCAAGAAAATACAGATAAATCTATTGTGGATGTGGAACAATGGGTTAAAGAAAATAGCGAAGCAACCGATGCTGATGCACCACTGGCAAGAGAAGGCTTCAGTATGGGGAAAATTGTTCACCATAATTCTTTTGCGCTCCATATTGCAGCAAGAGAAGGCGATTTGAAAGAAATTCAGCGTTTACATCAAGAAGGCTATGATATTAATAAAGAAAATAATCGAAGCACAAGGCCATTACATTTTGCAGCCTTTGCTGGAAAATTTGAAGCGGTAAAGCTTTTAGTAAACCTAGGAGCAGAGGTGAATGACCCTGGCTATGGGGGTAACACAGCATTACATTTAGCGTTAAAAAAGCATCACTATGATGTTGCCCAACACCTTGTTTCATCATGTAAAGCTTCCCCTCTTGATTTTACAGACAAAGGTGAAAACGCCTTTCACCTCATTTTAAATAATTTAGAAGAGAACTTGCTCAACCATCAAAATGGCAACGTTGAACATTTAGATAATATTTTGCAAACGATTGAAGTTTTTGCCAACCACAGCGTGGGTTTTTGTTATTCAAGTGAAAAATTCGTCGAAGCAGATGGTCAAGGTTATTTTGCGCCTATGCCTGTCTTAGGTTCGCTCAATGTTTATACCTCATTAGCATCCACACTTGATGTAAAAAATAAAATAACTGAACTTGCCCAGAAGGTAGCGAAACTTGATCCCTCTTATCAATCCTATTTGGAAGCCAAAAATTTATTACATCATTATCCAACAGGTAAATTTTACGATTTTAAAGTTGCAGAAGATGTAAAGATAGCAATGAACTCTCAAGAACATTATGGCCTATTGACGACTGAGCTTGCGGCGCAGTCTCTTGAAGCTTATGTATCAAAACTAAAACAGGGCGCACCGACACTTGAAAGTGAAGTGATGACCGATGTACGAGACATTTTTAAAAGCGGGTATGACTTTATTAGCAATGCCTCCTTACCAGAGACGGCTAAAAAAGCTTTAACACTCTATAATCAAGGCGAAACAGTGTTACTCCCTTCCGGTTGGAATGGTCATTTTGTTGATGTGATAGTTTCGAAAAAACAAGGATTGTATGTCACCGCCAATAGTGGTGAGCGTTATTTGGGTGAACTATCGGATGAATTAGACAATGGCGATACTGCGGGCCTTATTTTTTATCACCTGCAAGAGCCTCATAAAATCAATGAAAGCTTTTTTCAAGATATTTTGAATAATCAAGATCAAATGAAGTTAGAATTTGAAAATCAATTTATGTATAGTACATTTGCGAAACTGTTTGAAATAGAAAGAGACGACCAAAAATATGGAAATTGTGGTTGGGAAAGTCATCGTGATGCTGTCGAGGGTGTTATCCTCATCGAGTTATTGAATCGTCATGTTGGCCTTGATGAGGCGAAAGCATTGTCGCATCAATATTATGAAAAGTGGGATTTATTTCATGGAAATTATATTATTGAACAATACATGGCCCACAATCCCAGTTTGCCTGTTGAAGCATTAATTGATATTTTTAAAGAGTTACATCAAGACAATTCACAGCTTAAGGAAATCCCAGTTGTCAATCATCTTAATGGTCAAGTTAAAGCTAACATAGGGCCAGCATTTAAGCCAAACCTGTCGCCAAATGATGAAGTTCATGCGCAAAAAATTGTTGATACATTATTATCAAAACATTATGAAAAGGATTTTAAAGATTGGCTAACGCAAGCAAATGCGGATCCAAAGAATAAATCGGTCATTGATCTCTTTCATGATAAACATCAAGTGGATACGCAAGCTTTGGTTAAAGAAAGCCACGTCAATGAGGTTGCGATAGGTCATCCAGTTGATGTGGTTGTCGCTGATACGCAACATCAGGCCGGTCCCCATTTTAATATTGCACATCTCATGATGACCGAACCGATGTTGGTTGAATGTTTCTAGTCGTTTCCTTTAATTTTTTGTTCCAAGTAATGGATGGTTGTGCCGCCATTTTTGAAATTGGGATCTTGGATCAGCTCTTGATGCAGTGGAATATTGGTTTTAATGCCATCAATCACGACTTCATTTAAGGCATTTCGCATCCGTCGAATGGCTTCAGGTCTGTCGTTACCAAAAGCAATTAACTTGGCAATCAATGAGTCATAATTAGGTGGCACTTGATAAGAACTATAGATATGCGAATCAATGCGTACGCCGGGCCCACCTGGTGCATGATACCAAGTGATTTTGCCAGGGCAAGGTAAAAAGGTTTTAGGATCTTCAGCATTAATTCGACACTCAATAGCATGTCCTTGGATACGAACATCATCTTGACGAATGGATAATTTATGACCACTTGCAATTTTAAGTTGTTCTTTCACAATATCAATGCCAGTGATCATTTCAGTGACGGGATGCTCAACTTGGACACGGGTATTCATTTCAATAAAATAGAATTCACCATCTTGATAAAGGAACTCAAAAGTTCCAGCGCCACGATAGTTAATACGTAAACAGGCATCAACACACACTTTACCGATTTTTCGGCGTTGCTTTTCAGTTATTCCTGGGGCGGGTGCTTCTTCTAGTACTTTTTGATGGCGGCGTTGCATTGAGCAATCTCTTTCGCCTAAGTGAACAGCATTACCTTGACCGTCGGCTAAGACTTGGATTTCGATATGTCTTGGTGTTTCTAGGTATTTTTCCATATAAACGGTGCTATTGCTAAAAGCAGTGCCAGCTTCTGTTTGGGTTAATGAGATAGCATTAAGTAATGATGCTTCACTATGCACCACGCGCATACCGCGCCCACCGCCACCACCAGCTGCTTTAATAATCACCGGATAACCAATTTCGCGCGCTATTTTTAAATTTAATTTATCATCATCCGTAAGGGGGCCATCTGAGCCAGGTACGCATGGGACACCTGCATCTTTCATGGCTTTAATGGCAGAAACTTTATTGCCCATCAAACGAATGGTTTCAGGGCGGGGTCCGATAAAGACAAAGCCGCTTTCTTCAACACGTTCAGCAAAATCTGCATTTTCAGCCAAAAAGCCATATCCCGGATGAATACCAACAGCATCGGTAATCTCAGCAGCGGTGATAATGGCTGGAATATTTAAGTAACTCATGGGTGACGGTGCAGGTCCAATACAAATAGCTTCGTCTGCTAAGCGCACAGGTAAGAGATCTCTATCGACGGTGGAATAGACAGCCACCGTTTTGATGCCTAGCTCGTGACAAGCACGCAAAATACGCAAAGCGATTTCGCCTCGATTGGCAATAACAACCTTATCTAGCATGGAACACCATTATTTAATTACAAAGAGGGGTTGACCGAATTCTACTGGTTGGCCATTTTCAACTAAAATAGCAGTAATAACCCCAGATTTGTCGGCCTCGATCTGATTTAACATTTTCATGGCTTCAACAATGCATAATGTGTCACCCGCTTGCACTGTCGCTCCAATTTCCACAAAGGGTGGTTGGGTCGGTGCTGGCGCACGATACATTGTTCCTACCATAGGAGAGGTGACAATATGTCCTTCAGGTATTGCGGCGGCAGGAGCAGTCTCTGCATTGCTGGCTGGCGCAGAATGTATAGGCGCGGCAACCGTATTTGGTGACTGTGCCATTACATATTGCGTCGTATTAGAATCCATTTTGCGACTAATCCGTACGGATTCTTCGCCTTCGCGGATTTCAATTTCCGCGATACCAGATTCTTCTAAAATTTCAATTAACTTTTTTATCTTTCTAATATCCATTTTAACAACTCGAATTTGTAGTTAAAGATTAGGAAAGTTTTTCAAGGGCTGCGTTCATCGCAGCATAATAACCTTGAGGACCAAAGCCACTAACAACACCAATGGCAATATCTGATAAGTAACTTAAATGTCTAAACGTTTCTCTTGCATGAATATTGCTAAGATGAACTTCATAAAAGGGGATGCTTACGGCTAAAAAAGCATCACGGATGGCAATACTACTATGTGTGAAGGCGGCAGGATTGATGATAATGGCATCGACCTTGTCTTTTTTTGCAGTATGAATTTTCTCTATAATCTCGTGTTCAGCATTGGACTGAAAACACTGCAGATCGTGTCCTTTAGCCAATTGACCTAATTGTTGGTCAATTGCTTTAAGAGTAATTTTCCCGTACAAGGTGGGTTCGCGCTTGCCTAGCAGGTTTAAGTTTGGTCCATGAATTACTAATATCTTAGCCATACTGATTGCCTACAATGTTATTGGGCTTATTGTGGCTCAATTTACGTATCATGTCTACAAGATAACGAAAGTTAGCGAAAGATGCATGCAATATCTAGCAAGTTACCGCACGATCAATACAATATCCTTTCCATAATATAAAGATAGCCGATTTTAGATGCATTTTGCTGAAATGCCATCATGATCGCAGCAAGATCGTGAAAGATAGCGACAATTTAATTCAAAATCATTCAAGTTCCCCGTTTTTTCCTTCGGGTGGAATTCTCGATCCCCATGTTCCGGCGCTCAGAAGCGACTCCATCCTCCTACGCTAAGAAGCTTCTGCGGGCAGGTCTGTCGACAGGCCGCTGTATACAACAAGATTCAAGAAGATAACGTCATGATAATGAATTTTGGCCGAAATTATCAACAATAAGCACCAAGATGCCGCATTTTAAAGCCACAACGTGGCGTAGGATATTAGCCCCACGCCTGTCCGCCGAAGCTTCTGAGCGTAGGTGGATGGAGGCGCACTCCATTGAATTAGATTATAGGATTCAGAAAGATATCGTCACGTTAATGAATTTTAACAGAAGTTAACAACATTTGCCGTCACGATGCCAGCATATTGCGTTTTTGATAGTTGTTTAAGATTTTATTCGGTCTGGCAGTGTGACACCTGCAAGATAATGAAAGATAGAGCCATAATAACGAAAAATAGAAGCATGATGTCAACAAATAGCAACTTTTCGTTAAAAATTCCAAAATTTCAATTTATCTATTCTTATCTAGCACGTTCGAAGATGATAGCCTCAAAATCGAACACGTTGACAACAAATACCTTCACGATCGCCTATTTTGTATTCAAATCGGCTTTCATGCGCTCCAATTGTGTAAGAAACTCTTTTTCGGACACTTCACCGACGATCCTATACTTTGTTAGCTCTCTACCGTCTTTGGCAAAAAATAATACAGCAGGCGGTCCTATCAAATCAAACTTCTTTAAAAATTGCTGGCTGGCTTGGTTATAGTCGGTAATGTCCGCCCGAACGACTTGCCAATCTTTTAACTGCTGCTGGACAGATGGTGAGTCGAACACCTTTCTTTCTAGATGTTTACATGAGATGCACCAGTTAGCATAGAAAACGAGCATCAAAGGTTGTGCTCGCTGTTTTGCTTGGGCTTGCGAGGCTTCAAAAGCACTGATTGTGTTACTTGTTTGAAATACCAAACTTGAGGATTTTTCTTCTGCATTGCTCCATGGGTTAAAAGTCAGCAGTTTGAGAGGATCTTGTTCCCCTTTGATCGCACCCCAAAAGAGTAAAGCCGCATAAAAGACGAAGATCATCCCAACGCGCCCACTCCATCCTGTTTTACTTTTGAAAGTATTCATACACCAGGCTATAAATAGGCATAAACCACCCCATAAAACTAAAATCCATGGTCCACGAAATACTCTATCAAGTAAAAACAAACTTAAGCCAAACATAATAATGGCAAAGGCTTGGTTGACGTGATGCATCCATGGGCCAGATTTAGGTAAGAATTTACCACCTAAGGTTCCCATGGCTAGCAAGAGAGTACCCATCCCTAAGCCCATTGCCAAGAGTGCACTTGCTCCCAGAACAATATCTCCACTATGCGAAATATAGCCAAGTGCGCCAATCAGTGGCGCGGTCACACAAGGTGAAGAAATAAGCGTTGCTAGCACACCCATAATGGCAGCACCGATATAGGTGCCACTCTCTTGTTTAGCATGCAGCGCATGTAAAATGTCTTTTAATCGCAGATGATGAGGTAGCGTTAAGCGGATCCATCCAAGCTGTACAACAGCAAGAAAAGCAAAAAGCAAAGAAAAGGAAATGAGAACCCCAGGCTGTTGTAAACTTGCTTGTAGATTTTTACCTAAAGTGGCAACCACCACACCTGCTAATGCATAGGTGAAAGCCATACTCAGTACATAGCATAGCGATAACCAAAAGGCTTTTCGGGTATTAAGATGCTTTTGCCCCACAATGACACCGGCTAAAATGGGGATCATTGGCCAGACGCAAGGCGTAAATGTTAATAAAAGCCCAAGCACATAAAAAGTAGCAACTGAAGTAAAGTAGCCCTTTTTTTCCAGAGGATCTGTTATGTCTGACTCTGACACGGCGGGTGAAAGTTCATTGTCATTTGCATTGGCGGTTAAGTTTTGTTTTGGTAAAACAGAGCTAATTTTATGCTCTCTTATTTGGAGCTCAAAGTTCTTAGTTGTCGGGGGATAGCAAAAGCCTGATTCCGAACAACCTTGAAATTCCACCTGTATGGTATAAGTTGCTTTATCCTGATTAAGCAAGTCACTTGATAGGGGAAGTTCGATATTTAAAGAATGATGGTATATGGTTTGTCGTCCAAAATAGGGATCATCAATTGCCTGAGCTTGCGGAAGTTGTCCTTGAAGTAAGGGATAAGATTTTCCTTCAGAAGAAATCGCATTAATGGTTAAACTTTTTTGGTAGATATAACAAAGTGGTGCAATTTCCCATTTAGCTTGCAGTGATGTCTCTTCATGAGTCAGTTTAAAGTTGAATGCCTCGTCCAACGGAAGAACTTTCGGCAGTATGTTTGAAAGCGGATCTTTATTTGCAACAGCATTTCCCCATGAGACTATCAGTGCCAATACTAAACAAATAACTAAGTTGTGCTTAGACTTCCAATACGGCATTATTTTCAACCTTAATTCTACGCTGATGAGGCTACTATGACTTTCGAATATTGTGTGGTTTTCTGTACTTGCCCTGATGCGACCATCGCAGAAAGTATCGCGCGTCAACTGACGGAGTCAAGACTTATTGCTTGCACGAACATTGTACCCCAAATTTCATCCATCTACTTTTGGGAAGCAAAAGTAACTTCAGGAGAAGAAGTTCTCATGATCATGAAAACAAGGCAAGAAAAGCTAGCCGACTTAGAAAAAGCATTGGTTGCCATTCATCCCTATAAATTCCCAGAATTTATTGCGCTGCCTATTATTTATGGCAATAGTAAATATTTAGGGTGGGTAGATGAGGTTACTGCGTAGGATTAAAGAAAACAATGCAATTACGTCCATTTGCTTTGGCATCATAGAGTGCTTTATCGGCGCCGTTCACTATTTTATCTAAGGTATCTATTTCTGGCGTTAGCTGTGCTAAACCAATGCTGAATGTGGCAGAAAATTCTATTAAGGGGTCGGAGCTTCGGTGCAAAAGTTTGGAAAAACCGAGACGGATCTCTTCTAATTTTTTAAAGACAGCTTCACCGGCAGTTTGTGGAAAGATAATGGCAAATTCTTCTCCACCATATCGACCAATACTATCCATTTTGCGCAAACGTTGTTTTAATAAGCGAGCTAATCCTTTAATTACTCTATCTCCTACAGGATGGCCGTGAGAGTCATTGACCATTTTGAAGTGATCGATATCAATCATGGCAAAACTTAAGGGATCTTTATTGCGTTTAGCTCTGGCAATTTCTAAATCCAGTTGTTCTAATATTCGTGTATGGTTTAATAGCCCTGTTAAACTATCTTCACTCATTTCAGATCGCAAAGTCCTTGAACGAACTGCGCGCGCAATAACAGCACCAATAAGATGATGTGGTGTGATGGGTTTGGTTAGAAAATCATCACCGCCACCGCTGATAGCGATAAGTTGTTTATCGGTATCATCTTCAGCAGAAAGAAAGACAATCGGAATACCAACAAAAGGATCATGTTGTCTAATGACTTTCGCCAATTCAATGCCTGAACAGGTTGGCATATACAAATCAAGCAGAATTAAATCGGGTTGAAAGTCATTGAGCACATCGATTACCTTTAGGGGATCCATTATGATTTCAGTGATCATGCCAGCTTGTTCTAAATGAAGACGAACAATGTTGGCTTGGGTTCTTGAATCTTCAATAATCAAAATGCGAAAGGGAGGGCTTTCACTGGGAGGAGTAACAACATGATCAATTTTTTCAATCAGGCTAGTGAATTCTAAAGGCCTCACAAAATAAGCTTGGCTTCCCGCTTTCACCGCAAATAATCTGGTTGCCACATCATCATGTTCGGATATAAAAATAATAGGGATTGTTTTTGAAATTTCTTTTAACTGTTCAGGTTCATTTGTTGGGCAAAATTCAGTATCTAATATGATGGCGTTAAACTTTTCGTGTGTTTCATTGTTATGTATGGTTTCTAAAATCTCTTCAAGCGAATTGCAGGAAATACACGTATAGTTAAAATATTTCACCTGATGACAAAGTTCATCAACTAATTGTTTGTCTTTTAATCCCAGAATAAGGGTATGTTGGTGAGGCGAGGCCTCATCCCAGATAATATCTTTATCACCGACATTCATTGAAATCACTTTAGTCCACCCCCAAATAAAGTATAGGCATTCTCATTAAGGGTTCATGGATATTACTGTGCCTATTGACTCTGGATGAGACTGGCTTATGATTAGCACTCAATTGAGGAGAGTGCTAAACTCTACTGTTTATTATGTCAGTCGACTTAAAGTGACGTTTGAAGATTCTTAGGAGATTGTGGAAATGGCTAGTGGCAAAATGAAAGTAATACCTTTATTAGATCGTGTTCTCGTTAAACAAGATGATGAACCGCAAAAAACTGAGGGTGGAATTTTTCTACCTGAAACCGCAAAAGAAGCGCCACAGTGGGGAACCGTCGTAAGAGTGGGTCCTGGCAAAGTGCTTGATAATGGCGAAAAGCGTGCTATGACCGTCAAAGAAGGCGATAAAGTCATTTTCGGAAAATATTCCGGTTCCAAGGTTAAAATTGGACAAGATGAGCTTCTGTTCATGCGTGAAGAAGACATCATGGCGGTTCTTGAAGACTAAGGATTGAACGCAATTTATTAATAGCGTTCGATCTGTTAATTATTTTTTTAATATTTATTGAGTAGGGAATTATTATGGCTGCTAAACAATTTTTATATGATGTTGACGCGCGTAAAGCAAGCTTAGACGGCGTTGAAAAATTAGCACGTGCGGTACGTGTTACGTTAGGGCCTAAAGGTCGTAACGTAGTAATCCAAAAATCATTTGGTGCTCCTTTAATCACCAAAGACGGCGCAACTGTTGCTAAGAACGTAGAGCTTTCTAATCCATTAGAAAACATTGCGGCAGAATTGGTGAAGGATGTTGCTTCCAAGACTGCTGATGATGCAGGCGATGGCACCACCACTGCAACTGTATTAACCCATGCTATTTTTGCAGAAGGCATTAAAGCTCTGGCTGCTGGGATTAACCCAATGGACTTGAAGCGTGGTATTGATAAAGCAGTGAAAGTCGCTGTTGAAACCCTCAAAACACTTTCAGTGCCTTGCAAAGATAACAAAGCCATTGCACAAGTGGGCACGATCTCTGCTAACTCTGATGAAACCATTGGTAACATCATTGCTAAAGCTATGGATCGCGTTAAAATTGAAGGCGTTATTACCGTTGAAGACGGTAGTGGTTTAGAAGATGAGTTAGAAGTAGTTGAAGGTATGCAATTTGATCGTGGCTACCTCTCACCTTACTTCATTAATAATCAACAAAACATGACCTGTGAATTAGAAAATCCTTACATTTTGTTGGTCGATAAGAAAATTTCCTCTATTCGTGACATGCTTCCTGTCTTGGAAAGTGTTGCTAAAGCAGGTCGCCCATTGTTAATTGTTGCTGAAGATGTTGAAGGCGAAGCCTTAGCAACTTTAGTTGTCAATACTATCCGTGGTGTGGTCAAAGTATGTGCTGTGAAAGCACCTGGCTTTGGTGATCGTCGTAAAGCAATGTTACAAGACGTTGCTGTTTTAACGGCTGCCAATGTGATTTCAGAAGAAATTGGCTTAACGTTAGAAAAAGCGACTGTGACAGATTTGGGAACAGCTAAACGCGTTGTTATCAACAAAGACAACACCACCATTATTGATGGTAGTGGCGATAGCAAAGACATCAAAGCACGCGTAGAGTCTATTCGTAAGCAACTTGATGAAACCACTTCTGATTACGATCGTGAAAAATTGCAAGAACGCGTTGCAAAACTTGCTGGCGGTGTTGCGGTTATCAAAGTGGGCGCTGCGACTGAAGTTGAAATGAAAGAGAAGAAAGCGCGCGTGGAAGATGCTTTGCATGCAACCCGTGCTGCGGTTGAAGAAGGTGTGGTTCCTGGTGGTGGCGTGGCATTAGTGCGCGTTATTGAAGCTGTGCGAAAAGTGAAAACTGATAACACAGATCAAGATTTGGGCGTGAATATTGTTGCACGTGCGCTTGAAGCGCCTTTACGTCAAATCGTTTCCAATGCAGGCGGCGAGCCTTCTGTTGTGTTGAATAAAGTTATCGAAGGTAAAGGTAATTTTGGTTTTAACGCAGCGACCGGTGAATATGGTGACATGATCGCCATGGGTATTTTGGATCCAACCAAAGTAACCCGTAGTGCGCTTCAAAATGCTGCTTCTGTAGCAGGTTTGATGATTACCACCGATTGCATGATTGCTGATATCCCTAAAGAAAGCGGCTCTGAAGGCGCAGCTGACATGGGCGGTATGGGCGGCATGGGCGGAATGGGTGGCATGGGCGGCATGATGTAAGCCTTGTTATCATTCTGTTATGTTAAAACCCCGCGCATGTCGCGGGGTTTTTTTTATGAAAGGGGAAGCGTAAACTTGACCCCTTTCACTCATCACCTTTAACGGTTCGCTGCTTTTTTCTTTACAACAACTTCAGGCGCAGCATCGGTAGGCGCACTGACAGCGGCTGTTGATGCGGTTTTAGATCGGGCATAATTCCAAAGCGGACTCACGATATGTTTATGAGCTCGACTCGCTACTGGACTCAGGACGTGTTTATGAGCTCGACTCGCTACTGGACTCAGGACGTGTTTATAAGCCTGACTCGCTACTCTTTGGCCAACTTCAGTTGAAGCTAACGTGGCAACCCCGGCAGTGGCAGCAACCGCAATCTCAGCAGGTACTACTTTTGGGAACACAGTTCTTGCAGCAGTTCCGATAAAATTTGAGAGAATACTTGGAACATAAGAAAGCCCATTTAAGAAATAGGTACCGGCTCCAGCAGCAACACCCACAATCACACTGGGTCTGGCAACAGTTTTTACGCCTGATAGGAAACGACTTCCTCTGGAAGGAGCATGTTTTGCATGATGTTCAGATTTTTGTTCAGCTTTTTCAGCCAAACTGATAGCTTTGAATCTATGATCAACATGCTCAAGAGAAACGCCGGTTACTTTTGCTTTATTGAAAGGGATGATTTTTGCTGGAACCTTATCACCATTATCTAATTCATATGAAGCGTTTCTTCCTTTGCCAGCATACTCTAAAGTAAAAATAGGATATTGCTTGATATCCCCTTCTTTTACGCCATCATTGGCGACGTCGATAGCATCATCTATGTTTTCATAAACATGAATATTTTTGTTTTTATTAACAAGACAGCTCATATACTGTTCTGTAGTGACTTTGAGTAAAGCACCTTTTGCATCACGAACCGGTAGAGAGTCATCAACAAAATAAAATGTAGTCATTATTTACCTCTTTAAATTTACAAAACACCAGTGAAACTTCTCAAACATAATAGGAAACGGTTGTCATCACCTTTGCCATGGCCTTCATTGTGAATTTAACGGGAAAAGGCAAGTCAGCCGCGCCATGCATTTGGGCTGTTTTAGCATGTTCGGCTTCTTCTTGTTGCATTAATGCCACAATGGCACGGCTTTTTTCATCCAGTGCCGGTAGCTTTTCAAGATGGGTTCCTAAATGGTTGAAGACTTGTTGTTCTGTCTCTTTTAAAAAGCCTAAACTCCATTTATCGCCGACTAACCCAGCGCATGTCCCTATCAATAATGAACCTGTAAACCATAATGGATTTAAGTAGCTCTTATGACTATCAAGTTCTGAAATGCGTTGTTCGCACCAACTCAAATGATCGCTTTCTTGAGCTGAGGCTTCATTGAAGGCGTCACGATAAGTTTGCGAACGTGCTGTTATGCTTTGTCCTAAATATAGGGCTTGAGCACAAACTTCCCCGGTATGATTGATTCGCATTAAAGCTGCGCTATGTTTTTTTTCCTGCACAGAAAGGCTAGTATTTTGCTTAATATCTGCAGGATTTGGTCGTGCTTGATGCGTTTTATGATATGGCAAATCCATGACAGTGCGTATACACTTAAAGGCATTACTAATAAAAAGATCTGACACGCTGTAATGTCTCGGGTTGTTAGTTGAATTCACAATTTCGCCATATAAACCAAGGAGATTGTAAAGATGGGCAATCATACCAAAAAAAGAATGAAGACTGCTATTGGCACAACGATAGCTTTAAGCGTAGCTGCGGCATTCAATGCACTTGCGGCAGCAAAACCCGAAGTACCTAATATGGAAAAATGCTATGGCATCGTGAAAGCCGGTATGAATGATTGCGGAACACCATCCCATGCTTGTGCAAGTCATGCTACTAAAGATGCTGATCCTAATGAATGGATGTATGTACCAAAAGGTTCTTGTGAAAAAATAAATGGCGGTAAGACTAAGTAATACCCTTCTCAGATGAATTCTCGGCGTTGTTGCCTGCGCTCTCTCACCCCAGTCATGTACCAAAGCGTACACTCCTGGGGATTCACTCACTTGGCGCCTTCGCCGACACATAGTCCCCCTTGAGGGGATAAATCATCTGCTTGGGTATTTTATACAGTCATAAACTCTTCTTCTTGTGCGGTGACAGCGGGCGCTTTCACTGGTGTGCGAGGAGCTTGCGCGGTATTGTCAATCTGATCAAAACGTTTGATCAAATTAGTGAGATCGTTGCGCCATTTTTCATGTTCTGCTTTTAAAACGAGATTTTCTTGTTCAAGTTCTTCAACTTGGAGACGTAATAATTCAATTACCTCAACAGCATGTGATACCTTTCGTTCTAATTGCAGTAAAAGATCGGATGTCATAATTCATTCCTATTAGTGCACAGTGATTGACTGAACTTATTCTAATAGACCTTGAAAGGAAAGTGCAAATGTCTGACGGCTCTGAAAAAAAACCAACACTATGGCAAGTGGTTAAAAGTGTGTTTGGGGCAATGTTCGGTGTACAAAGTTCTAAGGTGCGTGAGCGCGATTTTACCAAAGGCAATCCTTGGGCTTATATCATAGTTGGATTGGTCTTTACGATTGTATTTGTGTTGACAATATATGGCGTGGTGCGGTGGGTGTTAGCAGGTGTGGGGAAGGGCGGCTGACAAGAGCCGCCCCTACAACTTTAGGAAAACAACACATCTGCTTCCACGCCTTGTGTTTCAAGCACTTGACGCAGTTGTTTGAGTGCCTCAACTTGGATTTGGCGTACACGTTCACGGGTGAGGCCAACTTTTTGTCCGACTTCTTCCAAAGTCGCTTCCTCATAGCCATACAAACCAAAGCGTTGAGCTAAGATGGAGCGCTGCTTATCATTTAAGTTTGATAAGCAAGAATTTAGTCTTTGGTACAAATTGTTATTTTCAAGTTCGATAGCTGGTTCTTCAGATTCATTATCAGCTAAAGCCTCAAGCAATGGTTTTTCAGATTCATCTCCCATGGGGGTGTCAAGCGAGAGCGTTTTTTCATTTAAGCGCAGTAACTTGTTTACATCATCTGGAGAAATATTTAATGCCGTTGCAATGTCTTCATACGAAGGTTCGGTTTCAATACTTTGAGCAAGCTCACGCGCTTTACGCAAATAGGTATTGAGTTCTTTAATAACATGGATAGGTAACCGTATGGTACGTGTTTGATTCATTAAGGCTCGTTCGATATTTTGACGGATCCACCATGTGGCATAAGTTGAGAATCTAAACCCTCTTTCTGGATCAAATTTTTCAACTGCACGGATAAGACCTAAATTGCCTTCTTCAATGAGATCTAGCAAAGCCAAGCCACGATTTAAGTATCTTCTAGCTATTTTGACAACTAATCGTAAGTTGCATTGAATCATATGGTTTCGCGCTTTGAGATCACCCTTTAAAGAAAGTCTTGCATAGTGAATTTCTTCTACTGCGCTTAATAAAGGTGAGGCACCGATTTCTCTGAGATAAATTTGAGTAGGATCGACATCAGGCGTAGCAATAGGTTCCTTTTCTTCTTCAATAGCATCTTCAATCACTTCTTCTTCTTCTACAATTTCCTCAACAACCTCTAGGTCTGTTGGATTACTTCTAGCTTCAGTTTCACTATATGAAAAATCAATTGGGCCGTTCCATGCATATTTCATTTTTTTCCCCTCCTTGGGACATTAACAACAGATACTATGCATTTTGAGTGCCTACTTGTTTTTTTTATTAATAATCAATTAAGTTTTCAAATTAGGGTGTAACGCTTACTTGGTAATTGTAAAAGACTCTGGCAGTTGAACTTGGAGCCCCTAAGGGTGTTAGAATATAAAAAATAACTCGAGTGACTATTTTTTAGTAGCGAGCGATTCTCTTTTTCTGTATATCTAGAACGGATGCAAACGTAAAACTTAGGATGAGGTATGACGAGAGCAGAATTGATTGATGCTTTAGCTTTGAAACTGCCTCACATCCCAATAAAGCTCATCGAGCAAGGGGTGAAGGATGTTTTTGAGCAAATGTCGGTTGCTTTAGAAAATGGACAGCGGATAGAAATTCGTGGCTTTGGTAGTTTTGCGTTACGTTATCGTCCCCCTCGTACAGCCAGAAATCCTAAAACAGGCGAATATGTTGCCACTGAAGAGAAATACGCCCCCCATTTTAAACCTGGCAAGGAATTGAGAGAACGGGTGAATGAGGCGGCATTTTCTCATCAAGAGGAGAAAGAATGATATGGGCAACAGTATGTCTAATAACAAACTTCAAAAATCAAAATATAGTCCTATTATACAATGCATATTGCTTATTATGGGACTTATTCATCTTCCGTTTGCTATGGCCGTTTGTGGTACGGATGAAGATGATGATTATTACGGCAATGCAGAAACCTGCCCTTTTAAAAATGCCACAGAAAGCACTGAAGGTTTAACACCTGAAGATATAGCTTTTTTAAACGCAGTGAATGCAACCCGCATTATTAACCGCTGGTATATGCGTCTTTTTGTGGGTAAGCCCAAAGTACGGTTAAATAGTATTCAGAATACCTCTGTGGGTCTTTATAACGGCTTATCTCCAGGTACTTCTGCTATCAACCAAAATATATTTCAAGCGACATTAGCTGGTGGCTATTTTTGGGAACAATGGGCAGTTGAGTTTGAAATCTATTTTTCTAAGAAATTCGATTTTACATTGAACCCAGTTTACGGGGGAATCGTGCCTGTAGCGCCACCTGGGTTAACGGCAACACAAGTTACTGCACAATTAAATGAAGTTGCTGGATTTTTGAATTTACAATATGTCGTTCCTCGTTTATTTAGCTGGTATCCTCGTCGCTTGCAGATCCATTTTGATGCAGGTGTTGGTCCTGCTTTAACTCAAACCAATATCACTGCCTTAACAGCAACGGGCGTGACTTTGCAAAGTGGATCAACGCGTACCCTGGCAGCAGCTGCAAATTTAGGTGTGGGCGCGCGTTATCAAGTATCAGCGCATTGGCTTGTTGATGTTGCGTATCGCTATTTCTATATAGGAAAAACCAAGTTTGGTCCAGCCTTAGGGGGAGACCCAACGCAAGATGTGCAATTTACAACAAAACAATTGCAAGCAAATGGTTGGTTTATTGGGGCAATGTATCAGTTTTAGGCAAAAAGCCAGGGAAGCATGGTAATGAGAAAATCACATCCTCGATTAGCCATACTAGTAGGGTTAACGCTAGGATTGTCAGGATGTCAAACGCAACAACCTGGCAAGTGGTCTTGGGGCAGCCGTGATCAGCAAGCGGCTCAGAATCAAGCTGACCAATCACCCACAACATCGCAAACCAAACACGCTACAAAATCTCTTGCTAAGAAAGCAAAGTTTGCTAAAAAATCAGCGGCTGCAATGGCCGCCAAAAATGCAAAAAAATCGGACTTAAAACAAGACCCACAAACCAAATCGACTTTCTACGCTAAAAAAACAACGCCTAAAAAAAGCGCAAAGTACAAGAAGTCTAAAGAAACAGTTGTGGCTAGCAAAAAACCAGCTAAATCAACCAAGTTTGCTAGCAATAAACCCTCTAAATTCTCCAAACTTGCTAGTCATAAACAGGCTAAATCAACCAAAGAAGTTAGTAATCAACCGGCTGAATCAACCAAAGTTGCTGGATTTAAAGGTTGGTGGTCTGGGCGCAATGTGCAAGAGAACGATGGCACTTTTTGGGGAAGACAGTGGTGGTGGGGAAGACAAGTTTATATACCACCAGGTTCTGATGGGTTATTTGTCAAAGGTGAACAATACTACAAAGACGATAAACCAAAGAGTTTAGAGCTGGCTCGGGCCATGTTTGAACGTTCTGCGAAATTAGGAAATAAATTTGCGCAAGCACGCCTTGGTGAAATGTCTTATTTTGGCAGAGGGTTGCCGCAAAATGATGAAGTGGCAGCGGCTTGGTTTAAAATGGCAGCTGAGCAAAATCTGGCCTCAGCGCAATTAATGATGGGTGATTTATTTCTGAATGGACAAGGTGTTCCACAGAATATTGAAAGGGCTAAATATTGGTATCAATGTGCAGCAGATCAGCAAAACGTGGATGGCATGATCCGTTTAGCACAATTATATGAAAAATATTCAACCGATCGCAGCGATCATTATCGAGCGATGGATCTCTATAACAAAGCCATCGAATTAGGTGCAACAGATGGTAAGTATTATTTAGGTTATATGTATGCACATAGTGAAGTGATCCCTCGCAATTACCGTAAAGCTTTGCATCTATTTCAAGAAGCAGGCGAGGCAGGTAATACCGAAGCCTATGCTGAGATGGGTGAAATGTATTTGTCAGGAACGGGAGTGCGCCAAGAGAAAGCACAGGCTTTTCAGTTTTTTGTTAAAGCAGCTGAAACCGGATCAGGAAAAGGAGCATTTAGCCTAGGCGTTATGTATGAAGTAGGCGATTGGGTCAAAAAAGATTATCACAAAGCATTCTATTGGTATCGCATGGCCGCAGATGCACATTATGGCTTTGCAGCCTATCGCTTAGGTGAGTTTTATTCCATGGGCTATGGTGTACCAGTTGATTATGTTATCGCCAATTATTGGTATGAAATAGCGGCTGAAGATGATATTGAGGCAGCTCAAGTACGTATTGCCGATCATTATTTTATTGGTCGTGGTTATTATAAAGATCACTATCAGGCATATCTGCATTATTGCGAAGCAGCTAAGCAAGGCGATCCTTATTCACAATATATGTTAAGTGTAATGTATGAGAGAGCTTATGGCGTCCCTTATTCTCTTCCCCAATCAGAGTATTGGTATCAATTAGCAGAGAAATCAAGCGGTAATGCCATTGCAAAATATCGCGTTGGTAGGCGCTTTCAGTTTGGTGAAGGCGTAGAAGCTAATATTGAAGAAGCGATGTGGTGGTATGAACTCGCCGCAAGACAAGGATATAACGTTGCCCAAAATGAACTGGGTGAACTCTATATGAAAGGCCGCTATGTCACCAGAGACTACGACAAAGCGCTGCGTTATTTTAGAAAAGCTGCAGCAAGTCACTTACCTTTAGCTCAATATAATCTTGGACTAATGTATTACAACGGTTATGGCGTTCGAGAAAATCGACATATAGCGATGAGTTGGTTTACCAGAGCCGCAAAACATCATGAAAGTGAATATGCTCAATTTTTAATGGCTGAGATGTATGCAGAAGGGTTAGGCGTGAAGAAAGACCGTTCACAAGCCTATGCATGGATGAGTATTTCAGCTGATCACCGACTTGAGAATATGGACCAAGAATTAAGCAAGTTGCTTTGGGATACTTCACCTAAAGAAAATGCGCGTGCCTTGGCACTTTCTAAGCAGTATGACTTAAAGTACTCAAATAAACATTTAATCGAAAACGAAATTTACTAATGGCATGAATTGAAAAAAAAGGGGGGCTGCCCCCTTTTTTTTATACGTTGGGTTAAATTTTCCAAGTTGATGGGTTTACATTATTCTCGACCTGGTTCAAATTACTCACCCAACAAGGACAAACTTAATTGTTAGTTTAATAGGTTAATCCAAGGAAGGTTGGTCATTAACTAGATTAACGATGAGGCTTTCTTTGATATGAATATTGTGCAATCGAGCTATCTGAGCCAATTTGATTTCTCACAACGATCGGCCACAAAGGCTGCTGTCGTTTGGGGATTGGCTGCTCTATTTTATTTTTATGAATTGATGTTGCTCGTTTCTCCTAGTGTGATGCTAGATGATCTCACTCTTACCTTTTCAACCAGTGCAGAGCAATTAGGAAGCTTAGCGGCCTTTTATTATTATGCTTATGCTTCAATGCAAATTCCAGTTGGATTACTGATGGACAGATTTGGTCCAAGAATCCTACTAACGCTCGCTTCTTGTTTCTGTGCGGCTGGTTGCATTATTTTTGGTATGGCTGAAACACTATTGATTGCTCAGATCGGACGTTTCGTCATGGGAGTGGGTGGATCGTTTGCTGTTGTGGGCTGTTTAAAATTAGCTTCTCTGTGGTTCCCTATTAATCGATTTGCCCTTTTAACTGGCATTATGGTTGCCGTTGGCATGATGGGAGGCGTCTTTGGGCAAGCACCAGTTGCAAAATTGGTGATGGCTGTTGGTTGGCGTCAAACGGCAGTCTATGGCGCTTTTGTAGGCGCTATTTTAAGCGTTATCATTTGGTTTGTGGTTTCAGATCATCCCGTGAAAGACGTTGTACGCCAGTTAAAGCAACAAGAAATGATGACCTTTTCGCAAGAAATTAAAGATTGGTTAAAATTTGGTCTTCTTATTCTTATGTTTTCCTTTCCCTTTTGTATCACCCATTTAATGCATACAAACAGTCATATTGGTATTTTATATCTGCTTTTTTATCTTGGCTGGTTTTTATGTCATACACTTTATCAGCGTTCAAAAACGGTAGCTAATAAGTTCAGTATTCCTTTAGCAATGGCAGGTCTTTTAGGCGGCGTTTTCATATTTAAATTTTTATCGCTACATTTAATTCAATTTAGCCTGTTAGCACTGTTCTTTGGTTTTTTTGCAAGGTTACTTTTTCCTAAACAATTACCTATTCCTGCTGGTTTAAAAGCAGTCATGAAAATTCCGCAAGTGTGGATTGCTTCTTTGTATGCAGGTTTGATGTTTGTGCCAACAACAGGTTTTGGGCAACTTTGGGGTGTTCCTTATTTTACGGAACGCTTCCATATTGAGAAAGATGCCGCTGGATTAATGGTCTCAATGATCTTTTTTGGATGGGCTTTTGGCGGACCTTTCTATGGGTGGATTTCTGATAAGATTGGTAGACGTAAGATGCCAATGGCATTTGCTGCAGTCTCAACACTTATTGTGATGACAGCAATTTTATATGCCCCTGTTTCGCCTTTTCAGATGAAGGTCCTGATGTTTTTATTAGGAGCGTGCTCCAGCGGATTTATTCTAGCTTTCTCGATTGTTCGTGAAATCAATGCACCTTTGCTCACAGGCACAGCGATTGGTTTTATTAATACCCTTAACAATGCCAGTGGCGCACTTGCGCAGCCCGTCGTTGGCAAATTGTTAGATAAACAATGGGATGGCGCAGTGCTTGCAGATGGTAATCCCGTTTATTCTCTACATATGTACAATGAAGCATTGCTGTTTTTGCCCATTTGTATCGTGTTCGCTTTAATTCTAATGCCATTCATTAAAGAGACGTTTTGTCGTCCATTGATAACCCGTGTGACTTGAAATAATCTAATTAACTAATAATAAAAAAAGGTGCATTTTGCATCGCAGGAGTTTTGTGTATACACTAAATGCAGAGCTTAAATGCAGTATCCATCGTGGTTTCATAGAAGTCATTAGGGGTACCGGGAAATGAAATATTTTGCCTATGGCGAGAAAATGTTTTCGCCACAACTTTTTGGCGTAGTACCTGAGGCTATCTGCCTTGGGGTCGTCAAAGTCATGGGTTATAAACTTTTTTTCCATAACCGTGGTGCAACCGATCAATCTGGTAAATGTAACATTGTTCCTGTCAAAGATCCGTCCCATGAAGTGTATGGGGTTTTATATGAAATTCCACCTCGCGATAGATATCTATTAGATAAAGATCAAGGCTTAGGTTATGGCAATCAAGAAATAACTTTAAAAGTATTTCCTGAAAGTTGTGACAATGCCTCTGTGCCTCTAGCAGGTGTTTTTGCTTTCACTTATATTGCCCATAAAGATAATATCTTTGAAGATTTGGTGCCTTTTTCTTGGTATAAAGAATTGGTGATCAGTGGGGCCAAAGAGCATCTTTTACCAGCAGACTATATTCATCATTTAGAACAGTTCTCAAGCAGTCAAGATCCCAATGTCCACAGAGCCATCAAACAAAAAAGATATTTGGAAACCTTGTTTTTATAAATCTTTTCCGGGGTTTGCTAGCATTTTGCCTTTATGGATAGCAAACCAGGAGAAGTTTGTCGAAAATTTTCCAACTTGTGATGATTTTAATACATTTGCAGCCGAAAGCGGCAATGTTATTCATTTTATTTCACAATTGGTAAATATGCGTTATGAATGGGAAATTTATCGCAATCGAGCGGTTCCGATGCGAGCTAACTCCTGGCATGATTTTTTTAATAATCTCACTTGGCTCACCTTTCCTAAATTAAAGTGGGCTATCGTTGAAAAAATATGTGATGAGCCCTCAACGGCTACCACAAGAACATCTTTACAAAATACATTGGCGCATTTTGATGAATGTGGGATAGTGATTTGTAGTGATAAACCAGAGATTTTTGAGATGATTAAAAACTTTGCCTGGAAACAATTATTTCGTCATACCCAGAATCTCGAACAACATTGTAAACCAGTGATTATTGGCCATGGTTTATTTGAAAAAGCCTTAGCGCCTTATATTGGAATGACGGCTAAAGCGGTTTTTTTACCTGTTAAGAAATCATTTTTTACATTGAATACGCAAGATCAAAATCATTTCATTGATCAAGAAATTGCTAAATATATTGCAAGCGCAGATTTTCCGCATGCGCCAAAAGCCTTGCAGCCTTTTCCGATGTTGGGCTGGGCGGGGTGGCATCCAGATAATCATGAGGAAAGATTTTATGATAATGCGGATTATTTCAGGCCACGCCGAGTGACCTCGGATTAATCATTCGCCTTTGCTTCCCAATAAACAATATGTTCTGGTTTCACAATGGTTGTGAGATATTCAAGAGCCGTTTCAATCTTATGCGGCTCATCAAAAAACTCAATTGCTAAGGGCAAATCAAGCGACATATCCAGTAAACCTGAAGAATGCTCTCCGGTTTCACCGATGCCTTTGATAGCTCTAAAAACACTGATGCCACGTATTTTATCTGTTTGCGTTAAATGTTTTAAAATGGGTGCGAGTAATTTCGAACTTTCGGTGATATAAATTCTGACCATGGTGACGGTTATCAATTTCATAATTGTCTTCCTAATAAAATACCAAGCCAAGTTAATCCTAAACAGAGTATGAGGCTGGCACTGACATTGATAAAAGCACTCAACTGTTGGCCATTTTCCACCAAATTCATGGTTTCAATGCTAAATGAGGAAAAGGTGGTGAATCCTCCTAAGAATCCAATCAAAAGAAAAGCACGCAGGTAATCGCCCATTCCATCAACACGCTCCAATAAAAGAATAAAGAGAAAACCCATCAGTAAACAACCTAAGCTATTCACTATCAAAGTGCCATAGGGAAAAGCGCGGCTGAAAAAGGAATGGACGAATAAAGATAATAAATAGCGGCACACACCTCCAAGACCACTACCTATGCCGATGAGTAAAATTTTATTCATTCCATTCTCATTTTATTTAATAAGATAAGTCAGCCCTAACATTACCGTGTTGTTAAATATTTTCACGTTAGTACTACTGTTTAGAGTAACAATATCTGCTCCAGGATCCTCACCTGTCTGAGGGAGAACCTGGGTAGTAACGCCCGTAACACTTGCTCTGCCGTAATAGGTATAAATATAATCTAAGCGCACATTTAAATTTGGACTCATATGTTGTTCAAGGCCGCCACCTAGACGTAATGCTGTCACATCTTTTGATGTCGATAAGGGAAACAAAATAGCAAAGTTTTCGGGAATGGTTGCCGAATTGCCAGCAAAAACAGCATTACTATTAAGATCCAAATCACTAAAGGCAACGCCAACGCGTCCATAGAGCATGCTAGTGGGGGTTAATAAAATGCCAGAACGCAAGTCGATGCCAAATTGAAAATTGTTGAGTTTGGTATGGGTATCCGCTTGGAATTCATCAGCAAAAATCACCGCAGGTTCGCCAACAGTTTCATCCACTTCTACGGCATTGCGATTTTTATAGTGGGCTAAATCAACAAAGATTTCAGCGCCTAAATACCAATAATCCCAGCATTGGCCGTAACCCGCATATAAAGCGCCTTTAAACGATGTATCTGTTTTTAAGGAAATGGGACCTGCTTCATGTTCAAAAAAGTTATCAAACCCATTAGGAAGTGCATCATAATCAGATTCTACAATCTTATCTTGATTCACATTGGTGGATGTTCCCCCCAGAGAACCACCTACATAGAAACCGTCAAAGCCATCATTAGCTTGTGCGTATGCAGAAAGTGAAAATGGCATTGCTACAGCAGATAGCAAGCCCATGACGAGGTGCTTTTTCATGCAATTCCTTAATGATGAAAGATGTGAGATTGAGGTTTAGGTTTCTTTATCTAGGAAAATTGGTTACGTGGTCAACCAACTTTTGTATTAAAGAGTAGGCCAAGACAATGGGACTTGTCCGGCGTAGCCTTCAGGCGAAGACGGAAACTTGCCTGGGGGTGAGCAGGCAAGTTTATTAATCATTAACACATTATTTTATAAGATAAGACAGTCCTAACATCAACGTGTTGTTGTACACTTTCACACTAGTATCAGTACCAAGCGCGAAGAGATCCCCAGAGGCGAGAGTCTGGTCGATTTCACCAGCAATTCCTGCTTTTCCGTAATAAGTAAAAATGTAATCTAGTCGAACATTGAAGCGTGGGCAAACATGTTGTTCAAGTCCACCCCCTAGGCGTAAAGCGGCAACATCCTTTTCTACTGATAAGGGTAACAAAAGATCCCAAGATTCACCTGCAGCTGAAGGAGGGGAGTTGGCAGCAAAAATAGCATTGGTGTTCAGATGAAGATTACTAAAGGCAACGCCGACCCGTCCATAGAGCATGCTAGCAGGTGTTAATAAAATGCCTGGGCGTAAATCGACGCCGAATTGATAGTTTCTAAGTTTGGTATGGGTGTCAGACTGAATTATGCCAAAAAGAGTTGGGTCAACATCAATAGTCAAAGCATCATCCAATTCAACAGCGTCAAGATTTTTATATTGAGCAACATCAGCGAAGATTTCAGCTCCTAAATACCAATAATCCCAACATTGTCCGTAACCGGCATATAAGGCCCCTTTAAATGAATTATTTGTTTTCAGGGCAATAGGACCGTCTTGATGTTGAAATAATATACTATCTAAATCACCACCCGGTCCAAAAGCAAGGGAATTAACAATCTTAGTTTGGTTCACGCTTGTGGTTGTTCCACCCACAGATGCTCCCACATAGAAACCGTCAAAAGCATAATCATTTTCATAAACGCGACGAACATGATGTTTGTGAGCATGATGCTTATGATGATGATGTTTTTTATGAGCATGGTGAGGTTTAGGTGCATCTTGAGCTTGGGCATCTTGAGCAGGAGCGGCAAAAAGACCAGCGCTCATACCAGCAAGTGCTAAACCAGATAGCAATCCAACTATGTTGGTTAACTTCATGATTAAATCCTTTTAATAATGGAGATGAACTATTTTAGTTTAGTAACGAAACTTAAGATTTCAAGTGTCTAACAAACATAATAATCAAGAACAATTTGCTTTGTCAGAAGAGGGCGCAGATAGAACCCTTTGGGAACGGTAGAAATGGTATTACCTTGGTGATCAATTACTTGAATAAAGGTTTTGGCATTGGCCGCTTTGGGGCGAATTTGTAAATATTTTCCTTTATGGGCGCTTAAGTCTTCAAAGTGACCCAATGTGAGCAGTTCGGTTAATTCTTCCCAATCCTGGCGCAATTGTGCTGCAATTTCGGGGGGGGGTGACCACAGAATAGGGGTGCCGATTTGTTGGGCTAACAAGGGTTTTTCACTATTAGATTCAATGGGAACCCATAGAATCTTAGCCATTTTGCGCCATACTCTGGAATGTTCCCAATCCGAATCAATCGGGGGAATAGAGGCAGTACAGATATAGGTGGATTCGCAGGGGTGACCTTGCGTAGTCACAGGCAGTGTCTTTAATTCAATCCCCAAATGAATAAAATCAGGCTGATCAAGATTGGCGGCATTGGCACCCAGTGTGCGTTCGATCAATTGCCCTATCCAGCCTTTGGCATGAAGCAGTGATAAAGGCACATGATCTTGCCCTTCTTTAGCAAGTTCACCTAATGTTTTCCCAGCAAGTGTATTCGCGCGCTTTAATAATTCATCAACAGTGGTGGGTGGTAAAATTTTCATGCGTTCTTTTCGACTACTATTAAGAAAGGAAGGCTATCAGTTTTTTCGATAGTTGAACATGGGTTCTAGGGACAGACCTTGGTTAAATACCTAATATAAGGGGTTGTTCATGTCCATGCAAAGTTATCAAACATCCGTTGCTCTGATGAGAGCTCAAGCTCGTATTTTAATTAAAAATGAAGAAAGCTCGCAAAGAGCAGCTTCGCGTGCGATTCCCATTATGCAAGACTTACGTGCTGAACTAAATGCACAAGTGGCAGTGGATGCAACGACAGACAAATCTCAACTTTTTAAATCAGTCAGAGAATTATTTATTGCAGGTGGTGGTGGTGCGGGCAGAGCATTACCCAGTGCCTTTGAAGAAGCGGTTAAACATGGGTTAGATCTTGATAATCTAGAAGTGATATGCGCCACCTCTGTTGGGACAATCATCGGTTTAGCCATTGTACTTGGTATATCGCCAAGTCGCATGAAAGTGATGTTAAATGAAATGCCGACAAATCAATTTCAAGATTGGAGTTTAAAGAAAATCTATAATTTTTTTACTGAATGGGGACTTTGTTCAGGGAAAGTTATTAATAATTACATTCTTAAAATGATACAAGATGAAACAGGATTAATTGATCCTACTTTTTTAGAATTATATGAAGCAGGTTATACCAAAGAATTTCGCGTCGTCACAACCAATGTCTCAAAATTAAGACCAGCGATTTTTTCTCATAAACTTACGCCTCACAAAAAAGTATCGGATATGGTGACAGCTGCTTGTAGTTTTCCCATTGTTTTTGCTCCTCATTGGATAGTCAATGAGCAAGGGGTGTTAGAATGTCATTCCGATGGTGGACTCCTTAGAAATTATCCCTTTGGATTTGGCGGTGACGCAACTATTCCGTTAGAGCAACAATTGGGATTTAATTTTGTGAATAAAGGAGCAGCCTACGCTTTAGATAATGATAGACATACCCTCATTGATACTTTTTGGCAATATTTCATACGCTTGCTTTCAATGATTATGTTTCAAGATCCTTTATCATTGCCAGAAAATGTCAAAGATAGAACCGTGGTGATTAATGTGAATCACAATCCCCTCAATTTTGATGCAACTCCTCATGAACAACAGGCTCTTGATTTAGCTGGCATCAAAGGCGTGCAACGGCTTGCTCAAAAAATTGAGAACAACAACAAGGTGAAAGCAAAATCGTTATCAGCACCAGCGCTGTTAACCGCTTTTGAGCACAGTAGAACTCTTAAGCAAAAACCCCAAGTATTGCAAGCAGAAGATAATCCGTTAAGACCCTCTATGCGTTTGCAAAATTAAGGTATAATCTCCGCAAATAAAATGAGTACCTTTGTAGTGGGGAAGTAAATGAGCAGTATATCTTTGGAGCCTAACTCACCTTGTATTGAGGCGCAATGGAAACAAGCCCTGAATGATGAATTTCAAAAGCCTTATATGAAACAACTACGCACTTTTTTACGCCAGGAAAAAGATGCAAAAAAAACAATTTATCCTAAAAGTGCCGATATTTTTAAAGCCTTTGAATACACTCCCTTAGATAAAGTGAAAGTGGTGATATTAGGTCAAGATCCTTATCATGGCCTGGGACAAGCGCATGGGTTATGTTTTTCAGTGCCACCCACCATTGCTTTACCGCCATCACTGCAAAATATTTATAAAGAACTTAATGATGATCTGGGGATTGCACCTGTTAAGCATGGGTATTTAGTGCCATGGGCCAAACAAGGTGTTTTATTGCTCAATAGTGTACTCACCGTTGAAAAGGGTTTAGCGGCCTCTCATCAAGGAAAAGGGTGGGAAACCTTTACCGATCAAGTGATTGCGATATTAAATCAACAACAAAGACCGATAGCCTTTGTATTGTGGGGTTCTTACGCTCAACGCAAAGGTGCTGCTATTGATACTTCTAAACATTTAGTGCTTAAATCGGTTCATCCATCACCGTTATCAGTATATCGCGGGTTTTTTGGTAGTAAGCCTTTTTCTCAGATAAATCAGTTTCTAAAGAAACAGGGGCAAACGGAGATTGATTGGAAATTACCTGTAAATCCTGACACCACCTAAACATTCTTAGTATTTGGCACCCCCTTCAGCTAGATTTACTATAATCCTTTCTTTTTTTGATATAATAAAGGGCCTATGGAGCGCGAACAGTATATCGAATATATTCGAAAAACGCTCGATGAAGCGTTGCATGAGGCTAGGCGCAATACCGATGGCAAGCCTGCGAATTATATTCCTGAACTAGCCAATGTCTCCCCTGATTTAGTCTCAGGCTCCATTTTATTATCAGATGGCACACAAATATCCAGTGGAGATTATGCCAATCACGTT
Organism: uncultured Pseudomonadota bacterium; assembly: GCA_963829835.1. Taxonomy (GTDB): domain Bacteria; phylum Pseudomonadota; class Gammaproteobacteria; order Berkiellales; family Berkiellaceae; genus Berkiella. The sequence continues at coordinate 558,972 of CAWHKC010000004.1, read as the reverse complement.
TTTACCTTACAAAGTGTGGCTAAATTAATTACGCTGATTGGTTTAATTGAAGAATATGGCGAAGAAAAGATATTTTCATGGATCCATGTTGAACCATCCGGTCAAGCATTTTCATCCATTGCACAAGTCGATAGATATGGCCCGTTACCGGTGAATCCGATGGTAAATGCTGGCGCTATTGCATTGTGTTCTCGGATCCCAGGCGATACCCAAGCGCGTGCGCAATGGTTGGACGGATGGGCTGCCAAATTATTTGGCGCCAATCTGCAAGTCAATGGAAAAGTTTTTGCCTCAGAACGCGCCACTGGCGATCGTAACCGATCAATAGCCTACTTATTAAAAAGTAAGCATGAATTTGGGATCCCCGTTGATGATGTGCTAGAAACCTATTTTTATTTATGCTCGTATGAATGTAATGTTGTCACCGCTTCGTTTCTTCCCATGCTCCTAGCTAATGGTGGGCTTGCGCCTGATGGGACTCGTATTATTTCTGAAAGAACCAGTAATAGTGTGGTTGCGATTATGGCAACCTGTGGCATGTATGATGAGTCTGGCATTCATCTTGTACGCACCGGCATGCCGGCAAAAAGTGGTGTTTCTGGTGTCATTATCGCTGTTGCTACCGGCAGAGGCGGGGTTGCCGTATGCTCTCCACGTCTAAATGACAAAGCGGGTAGTATTCGAGGCCATCAAATTTTAACCCGTATCTCTCGTGAGTTTGATTGGCATTTTGCTGCACCTTGGGGATATATGAAAATAGAGGATTAATGAAAAAAAATTCATCATTCTTTTGGTGGGCACCGACGCTGATTCTTTTAGCTGTTTTGTATCCCATGGGGGTGAAGGCTTTCGATGGCTATATGGCTATCGGGATGACGAGTATCGGCATCTTCTCCCTTTGGCTTGCAATGGGATATTTTGTTGCTTTTGACGTGCCTGATCATAATTCACAAGCTGGTTTGATGTTTTGCGTCATTACTTTACTTTATAACCCGGTTAATTCCAGCTACACCTTAGCGAATATACTAGCTGCTAAGAACCATTTGTATGTGGTAATACTCAATATTATTGTAGCGTTGGTTTTTATTTATCAATGGTGGAAGTTAAAGCACAAAATGCCTCATTAGTGTCATTCAAATCTTATGAGAATGTTTCTGCGGAACAGCAGTCCCAGGTGTAGTTGGCGCTACAGTTGGAGTTTTCGCTTCAGTTGTCGGAGCTGGATGAGCTGTATGATGAGATCCATCACTAAATAACATCGAGTGCCGTGCTTGCGGATTACTAACCTGTGCCACAGGCGGATGTTTTTGCGCTAAGGGAACTGGCGCATGCTCACTATGCGCTTTATCCGTTGTTTTCAAAAGATAATCTTGCGCTAATTTGGCATTGGTGGCCTTCAAAATATGACTGGCCAAGCCGGTAGATTGCATGACAGTGTTTTGAACTGCATAGGCCACACCTGCTCTTGCAACTTGCCCACCAACTTCTTTGGCTGCATTGTCCTTTAAGTATTGCATGAAACCCTGGTCTTTGGGGTTTGGACTCTTGCCTATCGCTGAATCAATATCGGGCATATAGAGTTCAGCTACTTTTGTTATTTTTTGTACGGTATCAACATTTTCAACCACGCTAGTCATTGCTGTTAATAAGCTTACATAATTACATGAATTTTTTAATTCTCCGTCTTTAATCAATTTAATAACGTCTTGATGTTCTTTTGTCACAGCAGCCTTTAGTCTAACAAAAGGATCCGCTTTTTTTTCTGCTTCCGTTTTTGGCGGGATAATAAACTTTTCACGTAGTTTATTCACATGGTCAGGATTTAAAGGACCATTAAAATCCTCTTGTCTAAAGCCTAAACTTTCGATCATCTCTCTTTTAATGATTTCAAAATCTTTGCCATTTAAACGTCCAAGCCCCAGTTCGGCAAACACATTCTTTTCGCCATTTTGTGACTTATTCATTGCTTCACTTAAGTGATGCAAATTATTTACCATGGATAAAAAGGCATCAAATGTTTGGCCACGGAAAGTTTTTTGTCCTTCTTCAATGATGGTTTGATTGATGCTTTGTTTATTCGGTGCTGCTTTATTGTACCAGTCATTGATGCTTGAAATGGTTATACTCGTTCCTGTGGTTAAGACTTTACTTAATGCATCCTGAGCAAACCGCACTTTAACGTAGAAGTCTTCGGTTGCTTGTGCACCAAGTGCTTTTTGCAAGCCATAATGGGCTGCCTCCTTTCCAACTTCCACTATTTTGGGCGCTACTAATTCTGCCGCAACGGTGAATGCCGCTGCTTGTACACCGGCGGAAGAGGCTGCAACAACCATTCCTGCAGGTCCTGCGGGTATTGCCATCAGGGCAGCAGGTACTGCTGCAAACAAACCTGCTTTGCCGGCTCGCATTGCTAGTCCACTCCAAGATTGATCCAGTGGCACAGTTGATGGAGCAGCCATACTTTCAAGTTTTCCAAGAAAACCAACTACTTTATCAGCATTTTCTCTTCCTAGGCGTTTTTCTAATTCAGAATCTACTGCACCTACTTCTTTTAAGGTTCCAGCAGCGCCTCCTGCCGTTTTTAAGGCATAAGCGCTGACAAGCGATTTAACCACAACTGAACTTATGCCACCACCAGCAAAATAACTACTGACTAAATTATATACTAAGGCATGCGACAGTCCTGAACTGGGCGCTGCTGTCGCATCTGGATTTGCTTGCTGTGTTTTTGCGGTTTCTTGTGCTGCATCGGCTACGATTTGTAATAATTCTGCGGTTTGTATATCTTCTTTTAATGTACTTAATTGCCCCTGAAATTTGATTGCATTACTATAATTTAAACTAGCCTCTTTGTATTGTTCTTTCAAAAATACGGGGCCTGCAAAATAGGGCTCTTCACTGTCAAGCCCCCGTGCTAAAGAATTCATCTCAGCTGCTATTGCTGTGCATTTTGTATCAAACTCTTGATTAGACTCAGTCAGTGCCTGTGATTCATCAAAGATTAATTTTGGCGCAAAGCTATGCAATTCATTTGCTATTTCTGTTCTTAAAGTTTCATCTATATTATCTTTGCCCTTAAGCTTTTCTTGAAGTTGCAGAGCCTTTTCATATTTTTGCTGCGCTTCTTTTTGCGCTTTTTCGGCATCAAGCGCAGCTTGACTTGCCCAAAAAGACCAGCCTTTTGGATTTTGTGTTGCAATTTCATTTGCTTTATTCCTTTCTTGTTCCAATGCCCAAATGACGTCGCCCAGTTGGCTCTTTATCGAATTGACCTTCTTATTAACTTCATTGCCGTTTAGATCTTTATAAAGATTAACTAATTTTGCATTTAATCCACCACTATTTTGTTTAGTTTCAGACACCGATTGTTTGATAGTGATTTCACGCGCTTCTTTGCTTGAATAAGCAGAAGTCATTTCACTTTTTAACTTATTAGCATCTTCTAATCTCTTCTGTGCCGCAATGAGTTGATTGTAGGTTCCTTCATATTCTAGCGTCTTTGTAAAATCAACCCATCCCTGCTTTTTGTAAGCAGCTTCGTGTGGCGCAAATGCCTCACTTGCTGTTTTTACATCTTTTTCTAATTCCTCAATAATTGAATCAAATGTACTTAAATTCTCATCTTTTTTTAATTTACTGCTATCAACCAGGCTTGAAGCTAAGAATTGCATGACGAGACTGGTGGCGCTAGCCTTTTCTTTTGCTTTATTTTTTGCATCTGGAAGATCTTTTTCAAATTGCTTCCTTGCATCCACATAAACACCTTCGGCGGCATCTCTTTTTTTCTCAAGTTCTTTAATAATTTTATCTGATTCCCCCAAGAGCTTTTTTGCTTGCTCATAATCCACATTGCTAACAGTTGTGTCACCTCTTAATTTCATCAGTTTTGTGGCAGTAGCGATGGCTATGTTTTTTTGTTGTTTAATGGGTTCAAGCTCTATCCCAACGATAGAGGCACCCCATTGCAACCAGGTTTGAGTAGGTTTGGCACTGACAGGTTGTTGTGCACCTTGAGAAAAGTTTGCTTTGACTTGGGTATGAAGTTCTGGCGCGGCTTTGGGTGGTTCTAAGGCGCGAGGCGCTAAGTTATATTTGCCTTTTTCCTTTTGATCAATGAGGTATTTTAAAGCGACTCCCGGCGCTTCGAAAGATTCATTTAAATAATTACTGACTATTTGGGCGCCTCTCTCTGCTACCCATGTTGTGATAAAATTAGGATCCTCTGAATGTAAGCGATGCCTATCTAAGCGTATAGCTTCATCGTAAATGGCAAAAACAGTCTCAGGCAACATAAGGGATGTACCAAGGGAAGCGAAAGATTTTTGCATCAGTAGCAATAATTGTTGATCATCTATCGATTTCGTATTCAAAGCATCCATTGAAGTTAATTTATTTAATCCTGTATTGATAGTTTGGCTCAGCCCTTTTAAATCATTATGTGAAAGGCCTTTAAGAACGTCCTTAAGGCCTTTTTTGTTTTGATTTTCCGGATTAAATATGTCCTTATAAACTTGCAGTCTTTTCTCGGCGGCATTAATGACCTCGTCAGAGGCTCGGTTATCTTTTAAGTCTTTTAATTCTTTTTCCAAGACCTGACTCATTTGCTGATATAAAGCCTTGCCGCCGCCCTTATCCATTAAAGTCATTAATTGTACAGCTTGTTTCCTCCAGGATTCTTGAAATTGTTCTAACATGACTTGATCAATACTTTTATTCGGTTTTTTCAATTCACTTTTAGTGGCGTTTGCTTTTTTGGCGTCAGATGCGGCAGATCCCCATTTTTTCTTTGCCTCATCTTTAGCCTTATCTGATGAGGCATTTTTGCTAGCGATTACTCTTTTGTGAGCGTCTTGCAATTTTTCCAAATCAGCGCTTGCTACTTCGTTTGCTTCTTCGCGCATGGTGTCTACACTGCCCATTGCAGAGGATACGATGTTGACTAAATTTGTTTTAGCCATTTCTCTTAGCGTATATTTTGCTTGAGCCCCTGCCCCGTAGGTTACGTCTGCATTGTAATTCAATAAATGATCTAAGTTTGGTAAAATATTTGTCATATTCCCCATTCGTTGAAAGCTTTCTGTTTGTTGCAGGGCCTGCTCTGAAAAAATAATTAACCCAGCGTACTCGGCCGGTGAATCTTTATCTTTTGCTTTCTCTTTTGCTTTCTCACATTCTTTAAAAAACAAGTCTTTTGCTTGAGCAAATTTATCTAAAGTCACATCATCTTTTTTTTGTGCAAACCTATTTCTTAAAATAGCCAACTCTTGAGGTGGCATCGCGACCAAATTTGCCATACAATCTTTGTCTTCAATATTAAATCCTAAATTATCAAGCATTTTCATTGCAAAAATTTTAAAATCAGGGTTTTCTAATCTGCCAAAACCATGCACTTCTAAATCTACGCCTGCTTTGCCATTAAGCTCCTTGCCATATTGGTAAATTTGATAGGATTGTTTTATAAAATCCGTCATAATATCGAATGATTGTGCTCGTACAGCGTAATCGACAGTCGCTTTGACATGTTCATTCAAATTTTTGTTATCTTCTTTTTTATTGTCTAGTTGCGTTTCTCTTTCAAAATATTCTGCAACCATATTTTTGGTTACAGTAGATACAAATTGCTTAGCGGCACCCATGGCAACACTGGCTTTACTGGATTGTTCGCTTTTGGCTTTCTTCTCTTCGTGCCTTTTGCTGGGTGTATGCTTAATGTTTTTTAAATGTCGAATTTGCTCCTCACTTTTTTGTATAAATAACATCGGTCCGGCCATCTTAAGAGCCGCATCTAATGCTTGTTTTTTAAATATGTCGAAATTAGATTCTGCTACTTTTTCTTGGGCTTCTTTTTGCTTTTTTTCAAATTTCTCTTTTGACGAAGTACTAATTTTAAATAAAAGCTTTTTTAATCCCTTTGGTTTTTCTTTCTCAATTTTTGCAGCAAGTTGCGAATAATCCCCACTATCAAGATATGATTCACTCATTCTCTTTATATTGTTATATTTAATAATATTGGAATCTATACCGTCACGAAGTATATTTGATGATTGAATTCGAAATTTTTTATTTAATAACTTTGATGATTTGATGTTATCCTGAAGCGCTTTTGAGCATTCTTGTAATTCATCGAATGATAGTTTATTCAGATCCTTTCCTTTTAGACTCTCTGCAATGAGATTCTTAAAATCTTCTTTTTTCAAAATAAGTTCAAATACTTCTAAAAGGGCCTTCAAATCAATTAGGCCTTGCTCTAGTACCTTTTTTTTAAGATCTCCTAGGACCTCATTATTTTGTTGTTGGGCAAAAGCTTTTGCTTCAGCGACAAAATCGCGTGGTGCTTTCTCTTTTTTATCCTTATCTTTCGGGCCTTTTTTACTCATTACTACACCCATTGAAAAAGACGTTTTTCATGTCTCCATTATCACAGTTATTCGAGTGACTGGCTACTGATCGTAAGCGAAAATGATGGGTGTTGAAGGAGAAATAGTTAATTTACGAGTGACCTATAACGAAACAGTAAATACTTTTAGCCACCAATCCTCAATGAGGAGCCCGTTATCAAAAACGGCCCTCATTAAAAAAGGTGTGCCTACAAATCACTGTCTTTATATCTAATAGTAAGAAAGATAACAAAAATGATACAATGGAGGCATTAAAAACAAAGAAGTAAAACCACTTTATGCAAAAACTACCCTCTCTAACCTCCACATTTGGGCGTACTTGTAAACTGTATGCGCAAAGTTTTATCGACGTTCTTCCTTATCTGTTATTAATGTTGTTAGCCAAATTTTTATTAGATAAATTTTTACCGCAACAGTCATCTATGACGGCATCCTTTTTCTTACGCGTTTTGTTGGATATTATGATAACGTCTTTTTTCTTTAGTTTTATTATCTTTGCAATTTACCAAAAGTATCAATCTCAGCAAATTCATTTTATGCAGAGTATTATCAATGGTGCTTCACGATTTGGTCAGATTTTTATCGCTTATTTATTGTTATCCTTACCTGTTGTGCTCACGCTTGCTTTAATAGAAGTAGGGGACAGACTTTTATTGCCTGATTATATGACGCGCGAAGTGTTTGATATGCAAAAATGGATTTCATTAAGTATGATTGGCGTTGCGTTGTTAATCACATTCATATTATTTGTGTATAGTTTTGTTGCCGGGATATTTATTGTTATTAAAAAAGAAAATGCTATTCTAGGATTAAAACATAGCTGGCGATTAATACAATCATTTTGGTTAGATACCTTGTTATTGGTGATATTATTTGGCATGCTCAATATCAGTTTAAGCTTAATATTGGATGAATTTCATATCTTTGCTGCTTCACAAATATTGACCTTTCTTATGAGCTCGTTTTATCCTTCACTCATGGTTATACATTTTGAGCAGATGGATAAAATTCAGCAATTTAAAGGGCAAGATCACTATGTCACATCCCAATCAGAAACATCCAATGCAGCTTGCGATTGAAAGCGCACTTGTTGGTATAAAAGATAATGATGGTGGACCCTTTGGCGCTTGCATTGTAAAAGAAAATCAAGTCATTGCAGTGGCGCACAACACAGTCCTTAAAGAAAACGATCCCACTTGCCATGCAGAAATGAATGCGATTCGACTTGCTGCAAAAACATTAGGAACCTATGTGCTTTCTGGATGTGAACTTTACACAACAGTTGATCCTTGCCCGATGTGTTTAGCGGCAATCTATTGGGCCAGAATCGATAAGATCATTGCAGGTTGTGAGAACATCATTGCCGCGCGCTATGGTTTTGATGATGATGCATTTCATCAAGAAATTAAAAAAACGCCCAATGAGAGAGCTATAACGACCGAGATCGGCATGTTAGCCAAAGAAAGTGAAGAGGTGTTTAAAGTGTGGCAGAAACTTGGAAGAAAACTATATTGATCTGGTGTCACCCGAGGAATGCTCAGAATATCGTTTAGCAAAAAGCTTAAAATTCTCTTCCGGTGTCCAAGCGCATCCCAATGGATGAAAATTTTTCTTTTGACCATGAAAATCAGAACCACCGGTCACAAGCCAATTCTTTTTCTTGGCAATATCAATCCAGGGTTGTTCTTGTTTTAAAGATAAGTGGCCATGGTAAGCTTCAATGCCATCAAAAGGCATTGCTGTTAATTCATCAATCAGTCTCGTTGGCCGAATATAGTGAGGGTGAGCAAGAACGGCAAACCCACCAGCACGACGGATCAATTCTATAGCCTGCTCAACATCTACTTGGAAGCCACTGACATGGCAGCGGCCTTTATCACCAAGGTAACGAGAGAAAGCTTGTTTCATCGATTTAGCATAGCCTTTGGCCACCATTAATTTTGCAATATGAGGGCGGCCAATCGAAATCATCCCAAATTTTGCTCTTATTTCTTCCATGGTGATAGGCATTTTAATCGCCGTTAAGCGTTCTAAAATTTTCTGATTTCTATTCTCTCTGTCATGCTGCAAACGCTGACAAAAAGCTTTTAATTCACTATTGCGCAAATCAAAAGCATAGCCCAAAACGTGAATGCTGGTTTTTCGAAGCTCAGCAGAAATTTCTATACCAGAGATTAAGGGGATCCCCAATGATTGTGCATAAGGAGTGGCTGTTTCATAGGCATCGATAGTGTCATGATCGGTGATGCTTAAACCATCGAGCTGTTTTTCTTTGGCCATATTAAGCAAATCGATAACACTTAAGGATCCATCTGAAAACGTCGTATGGCAATGGCAATCTGCGCGGTGAAAGGGAAACATTTTTTCCGCCTCCCCTTGACCATCATTCTCTGAACAAGAGTGAGATGGTATGAGGGGAGAGCCTGTCATATTGTTAAGCGTTTACATCAACGTTTGATTTAATTTTGGGTGCGGTAAAGTTAGTAGCCAATTCTTCTTGATAGAAGATGGCAAGACCAACTGAGAATAACACCATCGAAGCAAAGAAATGCCAGGTAATGACTTCATTTAAGAAATACCAACCAAACAGAGAAGCAAAAAGAGGTGTTACTAACCCAGCTAATGACATAAACGTTGCGGAAAATCGTTTTAGTAAATAGCCATATAGGTTGTAGCACACCACATTGGAAATCAATGTCATCCACAATGCGCATTCAAGAAATGCAGCGTATTTGCCGTTTAATACGGGCAGTGGATTCCAATTTTCTCCACAAAGATAGGAATGAGAAAGCGCTAAAATACCGCCAATCAACATACTAATTCCATTAGCCATAATGGGTGTGTAACGATATTCGTTGATGATTTTTTTCAGTAAAATCCAACCATAGACGCTTGCAAATACAGCCGTTACCAAAGCTAACTCAGGCCAGGAAAAAAAGAGTAAATCTTTTGCCAAATCAGCTGATGAGGATTGTGTAAACAAGATGGGGGTTAATCCAACAAACCCGATGCATAATCCAACCCATTTTTTACCTGAGAGTCTTTCTTTGAGGATCCAATAGGCAACCAAGGCAGCAATAAAAGGTGAAAGGCTGTAAATTAAACAGGCCTTTGCCGAACTCATAAATTGAATGCCCCAGATTTCGGCAATATTAGTAATATATATGCTAACTAACCCAAGCATGATTAAGGGTAAAATATGTGCACTTTTAATTTTAAAGGCTTGGCGATTGAAGACAAACTGATGAATAAGCAGCAAAATCCCAGCCAAAGTCATTCTTGAGCCAATTAAGAAAAAGGGTTCTGAAAATTCTAATGCCGTTTTACTTAAGGTAAACAAACTGGCAAAAAGGGCAAATAATAAAATCACTAAGGGCACAATTTTCTCCCCACTTAGCTTAATAATCTTAGTACCTCACTGAGTATTTCGGCTAATTAGGTTAGCCGTATACACTCAACCGGGATAGTACCGTCTCAGGCACCAAATTGGTAGTTTTTTTTCTTCGCCATTTGCCTTTATGCTTTGTCGCCTTCGTTGCTCTCAACAGTCATGTACTAAGATGTACACTCCTGTTGCTCTCAACTTTGGCTCCTCGCCTAAAGGCAAATGGCTTCGAAAAAATGATCTATAGGTGGTCGGGAAAACAGGATTTGACCTGTCTCCCGGAGCTTCTTATCTACCTACGCTAAAAGCTTCGGTAGACAGGGCGTAGGGAGAACCGAGACCCCTGCGTCCCGACGTGTCCGCCGAAGCTTCCGAGCGTAGGCGGAACGCAGTGCAACTAGAAACATTGAAAGAATAATCTTATAGATTGGTCGGGAAAACAGGATTTGAACCTGCGACCCCTGCGTCCCGAACGCAGTGCTCTACCAGGCTGAGCTACTTCCCGAATCTGCCTTCACATTTTGCCATAATGCTTTGTCGCTTATCACCTTTAACAATCCTCATGTACTAAATGTACACTCCGGGTTGTTAAAGGTTCAGCTTCGCGCCTTATGCCAAACTGTTTCGGCATATTTCTTAATCAATTTCCTCGTCTTATTGAGAATGTAGCAAGATTAATCATCGCCTCTCTGTAAGGAGAATCCGGTATACATTCCAAAGCAGCTTTTGCTTTTTCAACTTCTTTTTCAGCAGCATTCATTGTGTAATCAATAGCGCCAGTTGAAATAATGGCTTCTTGAATAATGGATAAATCGTCAAGACTTCCTGCTTGAATGGCTTTACGGATCATTGTGGCTTTAGATTCATCTGCATGTTTCATTGCATATATTAGTGGAAGGGTAGCTTTGCCTTCGGCTAAATCATTGCCGATATTTTTCCCCCAACTTTCATTGGTGGCTTGGTAGTCCAGCACATCATCAACTAATTGAAAAGCAATGCCCAGATGAAGTCCATACTGCCCAAGTGCCTTTTCAATGTGCGCTGTTTTTTTAGTGATGACGGCTCCCAACTGAGCTGCTGCTTCAAATAAAGTAGCAGTTTTAAATCGTATGACATTGAGGTAGCGAGTTTCATCAATATCTGGTTGGTAACGATGCGCAAGTTGAAGAACTTCGCCTTCAGCGATGATATTGGTTGCATCTGACAGTATGCGCATACATGACATGTTATTTAATGTCACAATCATTTGAAAAGCGCGTGAATAAAGAAAATCTCCAACCAAAATCGCAGTCGAATTATCCCAAACACGATTCGCCGTTAGTCGGCCTCGACGCAATTTGGATCCATCAACGACATCATCGTGTAATAAAGTAGCGGTGTGGATAAATTCAATGATTGCCGCCATCGTGATAAGTTCATTACCTGACGTTTGGCAAGCTCTAGAACTAAGCAATGTAACTAAGGGACGAATACGCTTGCCACCACTTTCTATCATGTAATGGCCAATTTGATTGATCACCTCAACATGAGATTCAAGGCAACGTATAATAGTTTCATTTACTGCTTGAAGCTCAGTTTCTAAAAGGCGCGTAATAGCGGCAAGTGGCATAAGTTTAGCCAAAATAGATTAAAGCATGCTTTTTACCGTGTTGAGCTTGATAAGGCAAGCCTATCGGTAGCCTAACTAACCCCAAAAACTATTAGGTCGGCGCATCGACTGATATTTACTTGATTAATCGATAAGTAATAACGTAAAATTGCTGCCCTTACCTACGGTTCGTGGGTACGGTTCTATACCTGCAAAATTATCGAGGAGCGAAAGAGTGAGTATCAACCATAGTGCCTACGCGATTATTTCTGCCGGGGGTAAGCAGCATCGCGTTAAAGTTGGTCAACGGTTTAAGTTTGAAAAAATGGTTGGTGAGCCAGGCGACTCAGTAGAGTTGGGCGAAGTCCATCTTGTTGCGGAAGGTGATAACATTCAAGTGGGCGCGCCGCTGCTTGATGGCGCAAAAGTCATGGCAACGATTGTATCTCATGGTCGTGGTGAAAAAATCACCATCATTAAAATGAGACGTCGTAAAGGTTATCGCCGTAAGCAAGGTCATCGCCAAGATTTCACCGAAGTTGAAATTACCAAATTTATGCATCCTAGCAAACATAAAGAAACCAAATAAATTTTAGGGGTTATAAGTCATGGCACATAAGAAAGCCGGGGGTAGTACGCGAAATGGTCGTGATTCTAACCCAAGTTATTTAGGTGTGAAGTGTTACGGCGGAGAATGGGTTCATGCTGGCAGTATTATTATTCGCCAACGTGGAACTAAGTTTCATGCAGGTAACTTTGTCGGTATGGGCAAAGATAATACGTTATTTGCAAAAGTATCAGGGCGTGTTGAATTTACTGTAAAAGGTGCAAGAAACCGAAGCACAGTAACTATCATTCCCGAAGAACTACAAGCTCCTGCGTAAGGGCTAACCCCTATCGCACATAAAAAAGCCCCTGCTAGTCTGCTAGCCAGGGGCTTTTTATTTTTAAAAACAAGTAGGTGTTGACGTGAAATTTGTTGATGAAGCCACAATTAAAGTACAGGCCGGTAAGGGAGGAGATGGCTCTGCAAGTTTTAGACGTGAGAAATATGTCCCTCGTGGTGGGCCTGACGGTGGCGATGGTGGTAGAGGCGGTAGTGTTTATTTAGTCGCTGATTCTTCTTTAAATACGCTCATCGATTTTCGGTATCAAACCCAATTTACAGCACAAAGCGGAGATGCTGGCGCTAAACGTGAATGCAGTGGTCGTCACGGTGAAGATATTACTATTGCAGTTCCCGTTGGAACGGTTATCAAAGATCTCCACACCCAAGAAATATTAGGTGATTTAATAAACGATGGAATGCGTTTATTAGTCGCAAAAGGGGGGCGTCGAGGGCTGGGGAATGTCAATTTTAAAAGTTCTACCAACCGCGCGCCAAGACAAACTACGCCAGGTGGTATGGGAGAATCTCGTGAGCTCCATTTAGAGCTTAGATTATTAGCCGAGGTTGGCTTGCTTGGCTTACCGAATGTGGGTAAATCTACTTTTATCTCAGCCGTTTCTAGCGCTAAACCCAAGGTCGCAGATTATCCTTTTACAACCCTTTATCCTCATTTAGGGATCGTTGCCTTGTCAGGTCAGCGCCGTTTTGTGGTGGCTGATATCCCAGGTGTTGTTCCAGGAGCTGCAATGGGTAAAGGCTTGGGAGTACAGTTTTTAAAGCATCTAAGTCGTACCACCTTGTTATTGCACTTGGTAGAAATTCAGCCCTTAGATGGCTCAGATCCTGTTGAGAATATTCGGGCTATCGAATATGAATTGGGCGCCTTTAGTGAAGAGTTGCTTCAAAAGCCCAGATGGATCATTTTCAATAAAATTGATTGTTTTACTAAAGAAGAAGCAGATGAACGGATTGCTCAGATTGTAAGCCGATTAAACACTAATGACCCAATCTACGGCGTGTCAGCGTTGGCTAAGACAGGAACAGCGCAGTTATGTGAAGATATTATGAAACATCTACAACTACAACCACGCGTATTTCATGAAACACTTGAAGAAACAAATGAAGAGGCCCAGGAGGATGATCCCTGGGCTTAAATCTATCTTAAGCTAGAGCAACGATGTGCTTGTTAAGACGACTTTTATGTCTTGCAGCTTTGTTCTTATGGATCAAGCCTTTATTAGCCATCTTATCGATGATAGAGATAGCTGTTTGGTATTCAGTCTTTGCATTGCTTGCATCTTTGCTTTCAATGGCAGCTATTACACGTTTAATATAGGTATTCATTCGCGATATTTGCCATTTGTTCTCAACGCGATGTTTTTCAGCTTGGCGCGAACGCTTTAGTGCCTGTTTGGTATTAGCCAAAGGAAATGCTCCTTGTTTTCGTTACATACGAAGTAAAATTTGCAATAATCTCCATTTTAGCAAGGGATGTCAATGTTTTAAGTGAAGTGACAAGAAGGTTATGACAAATAAGTTATTTAAATCCACCGCAATAGTAAGTGCGATGACTTTTCTTTCGCGCATTGTAGGTTTTGTGCGCGATATGATATTGGCAAATGTTTTTGGTGCCAGCGCGGGTATGGATGCTTTTTTATTAGCCTTTAAAATTCCAAACTTTATGCGTCGGTTGTTTGCTGAGGGCGCTTTCTCTCAAGCGTTTGTTCCCGTACTCAGTGAATATAAAAGCCAACGTTCGCCACACGATGTTAAACAATTGGTGAATAAAGTTTTTGGCTGCTTAAGCGCTGTGTTATTGGTTGTTACCATCTTAGGGGTTATTGGTGCCCCTTTGTTGATATGGCTGTTTGCACCGGGATTTGATACTGGCGATAGTCGTTTTCCTTTAGCGTGTCGTTTATTACAAATTACCTTCCCTTATATTTTCTTTATTTCGCTCACTGCCTTTGCCGCGGGTGTTCAAAATGCCCATGGTAAATTTGCTATACCCGCATTTACGCCAGTATTGCTAAATTTAAGTTTGATTGTTGCAGCTTATTTTTTTAGTTCCCAATTTACCGAACCAGTAACGGCTCTTGCTTGGGGAGTGATGGCGGCAGGCATTGCACAATTACTCTTCCAAGCCCCTTTTCTATCAAAGCTCGCCTTATTTCCAACCTTTGAAATGGATTGGAAAGATCCCGGCGTGAGGCGCGTTTTGAAGTTAATGACTCCGGCGATTATTGGTGCTTCAGTGATGCAAATTAACCTTTTAGTGGATACGATATTTGCTTCATTTTTACCCGTGGGTAGTTTGACCTGGTTATATTATTCTGATCGTTTGCTCGAATTCCCCATTGGGATGTTCGGGGTTGCTTTAGCAACAGTGGTGTTACCTCATCTTTCGCAAGAATATGCAAAAAACAGTCAAACCGGTTTTTCTGCCAGCGTCGATTGGGCCCTGCGTTGGATATTGTTGATAGGGATGCCTGCTACTATCGGCTTAATCATGATGGCGGCCCCCTTACTGACAACCCTTTTACAATATGGTGAATTTTCATCGCGCGATGTTTTAATGGCTTCTAGAAGTTTAATTGCACTCTCAGTGGGGCTTGTTTTCTTTTTAGCCGTAAAAGTTCTCGTTAGTGCGTTTTATGCAAGACAAAATACTAAATTACCAGTCAAAGTCGCCATCTTCGCGATGCTGGCAAATGTTGCTTTTAACGCATTACTGATTGGACCGCTTGCGCATGCGGGTTTAGCATTAGCGTCATCGCTCTCTTCAGTAATCAATGTACTGCTTTTGCTATGGGTATTATTAAGGGAAAAAATATATATTCCGGTGCAGGGATGGAAAGCATTTAGTTTGCGTTTACTGTTTGCCAATTTAGCAATGGGTTTAGTGTTATGGCAGTTTACGCCAGAAGTTTCACAATGGTTGGAATGGGAAGCATTAAACCGAGCAATGATGCTAGGGAGTTTAATCGGGGCTGCTTGCGTCGCCTATTTTGGCGGTCTATGGTTAATGGGCTTAAGAGTGGCTCATTTGCGATTAGAGAGTGTATAAGCAATGATTGTGTCTGGAATAAAATTAATCCGCCATCATCAATCATTACCGCTTCACGAACCTTGTGTTGCCACTATTGGCAATTTCGATGGCTTGCATCTTGGGCATCAAGCCATTATTCAGCAGGTTGTAGAAAAAGCGCAATGTTTATCTTTATTGCCGACGGTTATCACTTTTGAGCCTTTACCGCAAACATTCTTGCGTCCTACGAGTTCTTTTGTGCGATTGATGCGATTTTCTCAAAAACTTAAAGTTTTGGCGGCTATGGGTATACAGCAAGTGATTTGTTTGCGTTTTAATGCCAGTCTTGCCAATTTATCGCCTTTAGAATTTATTGAAAATTATTTGGCCAATCAATTTAAAGTTCACTTTTTGATGGTAGGTGAAGATTTTCGATTTGGTCACCAACAATCAGGTAATATCCAAACGCTTTTAGAACTGGCCAAGCAGTTTAGTTTTAATGTAGAACCCATAAAACATATTCATGACAAAGAGAAAAAAGTCAGTAGTACGCTTATTCGAGCCGCTTTGTTAACCGGCGATTGTAAAGCGGTTACCAGAATGCTTGGAAGACATTTTAGTGTGACCTCGCGCGTTGTTAAAGGCGCCATGAGAGGCAGAACGTTGGGTTTCCCAACCGCAAATTTACCCATAGACAAAATGTCTGCTATTCCAAAGGGTGTGTTTGTCACTAAAGTGCACATCGCAAATAAAAGTTATCTAGGAGCGACTAATGTGGGAACAAGGCCCACTATCGATGGTAAGCATCATGTGATAGAAACACATATTTTAGATTATGCAGGCGATTTATATGGCAAACGAATTACCGTTGAATTTTTGCATAAATTAAGAGATGAATTACGCTTTTCTGATATAGAGCAACTTAAAATACAAATTAACAATGATATTCAAGCAGCACGAGATTTTGACGAAGGCATCTTATGACAACTATAGATTATAAAAACACACTTAACTTGCCAAAAACGGATTTTCCGATGAAGGCGAATTTGTCGGCAAAAGAACCAGGGACTTTGGCTAAATGGCAAGAATTAAATCTTTATCAGGCTTCCAGGAAGCACGGTAAGGGTAAAAAGAAATTTATTCTTCATATGGGGCCTCCCTATGCCAATGGCGATATTCATATTGGGCATGCCCTGACGACAATTCTCAAAGACATTATTATCAAATCAAAAACTCTTAGTGGGTTTGATGCGCCTTTAGTGCCAGGATGGGATTGTCATGGTTTACCCATTGAAGTAAATGTTGAGAAGAAAATAGGTGCTGTTAATGACAAAGTGACGCCCAAAGAGTTTCGCAAAGCTTGCCGCGAATACGCCATGAGTCAAATAGATTTGCAAAAAGCCTCCTTTATTCGTTTAGGGATTTTAGCGGATTGGGAACATCCCTATATAACGATGGATTATCATTATCAAGCAGACATCGTGCGTTCACTTGGTAAAATTTTAGAAAGAGGATATATACATCAAGGCGCCAAACCTGTTTATTGGTGTGTTAATTGCGGCTCATCTTTAGCCGAAGCGGAAGTTGAATATCAGAATAAAACATCTCCTGCAATTGATGTTGCTTTTCGGGTCAAAGACACCGGGCATTTTCTAAAAACGATTTTGGGTGAAAATAAGGACATCAAAAATATCGCTTTCGTCATCTGGACAACAACGCCTTGGACATTACCCGCTAACCAAGCTGTCGCTTTGCATCCTGATTTAGCTTATGTCTTGATCAAAGGAAAATTTAATCAATCAATCGATGCTATCTGTGTTTTAAAAGATTTAAGCGATGATTGTTTAAAAAGATATGAATGTACCGATTATGAAGTGATTGCAACTTTCAAAGGTAAGGATGTTGAACATCAACTATTGCAACATCCTTTATTTGACAGACAAGTTCCCTTAGTGCTGGGTGAACATGTCACCACAGATGCAGGAACCGGAGCAGTACACACAGCTCCTGCCCATGGTCTTGAAGATTATGCAGTTGGCGTTCATTATGGCTTAAAGGTGGAAACCGAAGTTGATAGTAAAGGTTGCTTTTTTAAAGAAGTGCCTTACGTTGGTGGTTTGCATGTTTTTAAAGCCAACGATCGCATCATTGAATTGCTAAAAGAAAATAATAACTTATTGCATGCAACAACCTTGTCGCATAGTTATCCTCATTGTTGGCGCCATAAAACGCCTTTAATATTTCGTGCGACTCCACAATGGTTTGTGAGCATGGAAAAACATGATTTAAGAAAGAAAACCTTAAAAGCCATTGAAGAGGTGAAATGGGTTCCAAATTGGGGACAATCAAGAATGACCTTGATGATAGAGGGACGTCCTGATTGGTGTATCTCCCGTCAGCGCACCTGGGGCGCACCTCTGGCGCTCGTGCTCCATAAAGACACCGATAAGTTACATCCTAATATGCAAGAGATAATTGATCATGTTGCAAAAGGGATCGAAAAAGAAGGTGTTGAGGCTTGGTATGATCTTGATCTTGGCTCACTCCCCTTTGAAAACATGGCCGACTATTATAAGTCCAATGATATTTTAGATGTTTGGTTTGATTCTGGAACCAGCCATGCGGCAGTGCTAAAAGAACGTCCTGAATTGCAATTTCCGGCTGATTTATATTTAGAAGGTTCTGATCAACATCGTGGATGGTTTCAAACCTCGTTGCTCAGCAGTATGGCGATGCAAGATGTCCCCCCTTATCATTGCGTGTTAACGCATGGTTTTACTGTCGATGCGCAGGGGCGCAAGATGTCTAAATCCCTTGGTAATGTGGTTGCACCTGATAAAGTCATTAAGACCTTAGGAGCTGATATTTTACGATTGTGGGTAGCCTCAACTGACTATAAAGGTGAGATTCATGTCTCAGATGAAATTCTAACCAGAATGAGTGATGCTTATCGCCGAATTCGTAATACGATGCGGTTTTTACTTTCGAACTTAGATGGATTTTCTCCAATAGAACATATAGTGCCAACTGAACAATTGCTAGCTTTAGATGCTTGGATTGTTGATGTTGCAGCTGCTCTTCAAGAGGATATTTTACAATCTTATGAAACTTATCAATTTCATAATATTTATCAAAAAATCCATAATTTTTGTGTTGTCGAACTAGGTAGTTTTTATTTAGATGTTATCAAAGACAGGCAATACACAACAAAAGCCGGTGCAAATCCAAGACGTTCCGCACAAACGGCAATGTATTATATTGCGCATGCTCTTACACGCTGGCTTGCACCGATTTTAAGTTTTACTGCAGAAGAAATCTGGGAGTATTTACCAGGGAAAGATTCGAATTCCGTGTTTTTATCGGAATGGGTTAACAATCTACCAAGATTGTCACCAACCAATACACTGGGGAATGAATTTTGGCAGAAAGTGATGCAGGTTAGAAACAGTGTTAATAAAGCGCTTGAAGGACAAAGAGCGCAAGGCAAAATTGGTGCGCCTTTAGATGCCGAAGTGGTGTTATATGTAGGGGGTGAGTTATACACTCAATTATTGCAAATACGAGATGAATTGCGATTTGTCTTAATTACGTCCAGTGCTAAGGTAAAACCTTTGAGCGAAAAAGTAAATGCTATTGCAACAGAGTTGGAAGATTTATGGTTGCAAATAAGCCCTAGCACCTATGAAAAATGTATACGTTGCTGGCACCATCGACCAGATGTTAACCAACATCCTGAATATCCACAGATTTGTGGGCGCTGTGTAGAAAATATTGATCCAAATCTTGACGGGGAAGTTCGACTTTATGCATAAGATATCAGACCCTCACTCTAACCCTCTCCCAAAAGGGAGAGGGGATAAGAAATAAGGAAAAAGTATGATAGAAACCTCAAAGTTACAAACAACCAAGATAGTAGGGCTCCAATGGTTTTGGAGTGTGCCTATTTTGTTTATTTTAGATCAGGTGAGTAAGTGGTGGGTATTAACACATGTTTCCTTTGGCGAAAAACTAGCCATCATGCCCAGCTTAAATGTCACGATGGCACATAATCGCGGTATTGCCTTTAGTCTCTTTAGTCAAAGAGCAGTGATTGGGCAAATTGTCTTGATTTCTTTTATTATTCTCATTTGTGCTTGTGTGGCGGTATGGTTAGCAAAAACGCCTCTCAAAGACAAATGGTCTGGGATCTCCCTTAGCTTAATATTAGGGGGTGCCTTAGGAAATCTTTGTGATCGTCTATGGCATGGCTATGTCATCGATTTTATTGACTTTTATATAAACACTTTGCATTGGTATACTTTTAATCTTGCCGATTGTTTTATTACCGTTGGGGCTATTATGAGTATCAAAACTGTATTATTCCCCACACCTGCTGAAAATTGAAAGAGATTATGATGCAAACAGATCCTATTACTATTTTTCTTGCTAATCCTCGGGGATTTTGTGCGGGTGTTGAAAGAGCCATCGATATTGTGGAAGCCGCGCTTGAAAAATTTGGGGCTCCCATTTATGTTCGCCATGAAGTGGTACATAACCGTTTTGTGGTTGATAGTTTGAAAGCACGTGGCGCTGTTTTTGTGGATGAGTTAAGTGCTATCCCGGATGGTAGCACAGTGATTTTTAGTGCGCATGGGGTTTCACAACAAGTACGTGAAGAAGCCGCAAGCAGAGATTTTAATCTGGTGATGGATGCCACTTGCCCACTTGTGACTAAGGTACATATGGAAGTGGTGCGTCAAAGTAAAAAAGGCCATGAATGTATTTTAATTGGGCATGCAGGACATGCTGAAGTCGAAGGCACTTTAGGTCAATATAAAAATCCTGAAGGTGGCATCTATTTAGTGGAAGATTTAGATGATGTAGAAAAATTACAAGTCAAAGATCCGCTGAATCTTTGTTACGTTACTCAAACTACTCTTTCTGTTGATGAAACCGTCCGGATTATTAATGCACTGAAAGAAAAATTTGAACACATCAAAGGTCCCCGTCGCGACGATATTTGTTACGCAACGCAAAATCGACAAGATGCCGTAAAAGTATTAGCGCAGCAATGCGATGTAGTTTTAGTGGTTGGTTCAGTGAACAGCTCCAATTCCAGTCGTCTTCGCGAACTATCAGAAAATCTCGGCACCCCGGCTTACTTGCTAGATAAACCAGAACAAATTGATTGGAGTTGGTTTAAAGACGTAAAAGCTATTGGCATCACCGCGGGCGCTTCAGCACCTGACATTCTTGTCAAACAAGTCATTAAGGCCGTCCAAGATCATTTTGGCGTGACGACGATTAAAGAAGTGACCGGGATTGAAGAAAATATGTCCTTCTCCATGCCGCGTGAGCTCCGGGAAGTGAAAATCATTAATTACTTTAAAGAAGTAGATCCTGCATAAAAAAATGAGCGGGATACTCAAACCATTTTGCTTTTAGACGAGGCGGCAAGCTCTCATGCTGAAGGAGTGTATGCTTAATACATGACTGAAGCGTGATGAGAGCAGCCAACGAAGTATAAAAGTAAAATGGGAAGAGTATCAATCCCAACATGTCGTGGGGGTTGGTCCTTTTACGTTTGTATTAGTAATAGTCAAAGGACTACAAGTCGTATCTGACGCTTGCGGTCCACCAGCCACAGGGGTTGCTGAAAGTGTAAAGGATGTTGCAGTGGCGGAGGTGACGCTGACGGTGTAATAACCTTGTTGAGAAGCATTGGTGATCCCCAAAGTGGTCGTATTGGCACCAACATAAGTGTTGTTTTCTGTGTAATAAGCTTCCATTAACGCTGCCATATTCATAATGGCAGCCTGCCCATCTGAACGTCTAGAAGCTAGCATTTGGTTTTGATAGGCTGGAAAAGCAATGGCAGCTAAAATCCCAACAATAGTGACCACGATCATTAATTCGATTAAATTAAAGCCTTGCATCTTTTTTAGTTTACTCATAAAACCTCTTACCTATATATAGGTGCTTTCCTTTATAACTCTTTTTGCGCAATTGGTAAACTTCTGACAGGGATAGTTGTGGTATAAACTTTACGTAAGTAATGATCGTTGAAGGGACCCAATTCAACATCCTGAAGAGTATAGTATTTAGAGTCTAATTCAAGACTTGCTTTTTCAGGAGTTCGTATTAAAAGACTCATTTTAACATTCTGAACGCGAGAAAAAGATAAATCAGGATTATCAGCGGCCACATAGCGATTGATTATCCCATTATGATTAGTATCTTCGCCATATCGGATCCGCATGGCTTCTACACCTTCAATGAGCACATCTCTATTATTAAAATTAGGTGTTCCATCAATAACGGCACAACAAGCTAATTCAGAGTTTTCAGTAATGAAAAGCATGCTGGTGATGGGGTGATGTGGGGAGGGAGTCACCGCCATGCAATCAAGTAAATTAACTTTATTTGCTTGATAAGCGATAGTAATGGCATCATTTCCATTGATTGCATTACTGACGCCGCTTACCACTTGAGCATTATTAGGAAATAGATTTGGATAATTTTGATAAGTTTCATCATTTGTTGCGCTGGAGGTTATAGGATGATCTGCCAGGCGCAAGGATCGACTCAAGAAGATTTGCGCAAAACTCCCTTTGCGCTGTAATTGTGTCAGATTATAATCAACTTGATAGCCTGTAGATCTATTCATCATCACACTCGCAAAACCTATGACTAAAATAATAGTAATAATGAGGGCCATCATCCCTTCCACTAAACTAAAACCTTTTATGTTAGTCTTTTTTCGAATCTTCATTAATACCACTTAATATCCGAATATGTGTGACAACTTGAGATGGTAAAGGTGAATTCTTCTGCATGTCTAAGGGTTGTGGCCCTAATGTATATTGAACTTGTTGACCAGCCTGGAGAGCACGTTGGTCAAGAAATTTATTATGTAATGATTGCACAACAATACCATCGACTAGCCCATAGACATGTTGACCAATTTGAATAGTTTTGGCTTGAATATCAACTGCCGAAATTGTACCGCCGTCTGCAGTAGAGGGTACAGTTGAGGTGATTGATGACGATGTGGTTGATGATGCTGTATGGCTATCTTTGGCTTGGGTTGTCATAAACCCAAACAAGGCGCTTGTCACAACAACAAGAAGAAAGAATTTATATTTCATATCTGTCTCCTCTTAATAAAGTTGTCGCCAATTTTGCCGTCCTGCAGGACCGGAGGCTGGATTTTCTGTAACCGTGCCTAAGCCTTGAGATCCGCTGAGCACTTTCGTTTCTGTTGTCTTGTTTGGCGAAACAAAGACAGCAGGCGTTCCGGTCATTCCGACACTTGATTGTACCCCTGCAGGTGATTGAGTATATTTATGCCCTGATATTGTTAGAGACAGATAGTCTGCACTGCTGAATAATCCATCGCCATTGACATCAAATGGCACCGCGTTTGGTGTACCCCCATTGGCGGCACTCAATTCCATTAGCCAACTTGAGCCACCGGGAACACAAATATTGGTCGATGGTATAAGCGTACTAAAGATCACATTGTTATTTCTTAAAATAGGTTGCGAAATCACTCTTTCGCCCATATTGGAACTTGCGGTACTTTCAATTAAATTCATATACCACCCTAAATTTATCGTACCAGGGGCAGTCCAATTAATAGCATTGGTAGTGACTAGTCTGTAATTGCCAGTGGTACCTGTGGCTTCACCCAAAATTTGTTGTTGCAGCAATTGGCTTTTGGTGACGGCGGTTGTGCTGCTCAGTTGATCCCAAATAGCATAAAAACTTTGCGTAGTTTGACCGGTAGTACTGTTATCAGCTTGTTGCAAATAACGTCCGGTACCAAAATAAACCATCACACCATATTGAATACCATTGGGATGAGCGCCAACCACAGGCTGAGCAGTGATAGGTTGATCGCCTGCTGTTGCATAGGAGGCGGTAAACAAAATATTGGCTGCAGTTAACCAATTACTTGGAGTAGTGCTGGTTAAATTAAATCTCCACATATTACCTTGTAAATCGCCAGCATAGGCATAATCGACGATATAATCGCCATTGTTGCTGACAAGATAAGGTGCACTGAGTCCGTTGGGAGTTGTTGTGCTGCCTGTACCAACAACAATTTTGTAATAATTTTGATTCAATGTCCAAGTGCCATTGAATAGTCCTGGTAGTAATATAAACAAAGATGCTTTGCCGGTTGTGCTAGCATAAGTGCCGGGTTGAGAATTATTGTAGCCATTGCCAAATATGACGGCCCATTGACTTGTCGAGCTCGATGTGTGGACTTTTGCAATCGATATATTTCCTTCAATATAACCCACGTCAGGATCATCTTGATCGCTAAATTCCCATAAGTACACATTATTTGCATTAGCTTCAGTGAAATTGGTTGAGTTAGTGATATCTAAAGCATAAATTCCTTGGCCGCCGTTTCTTAAAGCGCCAACGAGAATAGTACGCCAAGCGTTATTGGTGTATACATCTGCTTCAGTTGGCGTGCCATCAACAAAGAAATTATGGGTGTAATTGGTTAAACTTAAATTAGGTAAATTTTGATATATTTGTTGGTTCCCTGGAATATAAGCCAATACTTCTGCGCCAGTATTGGCGTTAAAGCCATGCAGCATTCCATCATTCGCACCCACATAGACTACAGGCGTGCGAGTAGCATTAGCTGATTTAAAAGTGGAATAAGGACTTGCTTCAAGTGAGTCTGGATAATTGCGATAAGGTGGTGGCACATACACCGGGCTTGAATCTACAATATCCCCAAGTATACCTGCTCGATTTCTAAAGGCATAGGTGCCGCCATTTTGCGCTTCTTGGGTACGGTTACCCCGCAAATAATTTAATAGCGCTTGACCATAAGCTTGATTAGCTGTGATTTGTGAAGTGGTGGTGGTATTAGCAGTGTAAGGCGCATTGGCAAGAAAATTGGCTAAATTGGTGGGCAAAGCACCACTTACTTTGTAGGTGGTATAATTGGAAGGCCACTCAAAAGCGATACCATTATTGGCTCCTGTCCAATTGCGTGTAATGACGACGCGGCTTGCTGGACTGAGTGCCGTATTTCTACCCACAGGATTCAAGCAGGGACCGCCTGTGAGCAAACAATTAGCACTCCAGGTTGGCGTTGTCGACAGGACGCCCGTTGTACTCAAAGCAAAAGCTTCAAGATCACCCACGGTGCCGTTGACGGTAGCTTGATAAACAGCTGAAGAGGAATTCAAAATCGTTGAGTTTTGCGCCACGCTTGAATAAGACGCATTTCGAAGAGCGATGTTACCTAAAATCGCACTTAAAGATTTGGCAGCGCTGGTTGGGCTTTGAGCGGCAACATAGTTACCTTTACTGTTAAAAGCAGCATGCCATAAATCATCTGCTTTAGCTGTTTCAGTCGTAATGGGATTACCCCAATTACCATTGATGGCTAGTGGTGGATTGGGCCAACCATTGGAGCCTGCAACCAGGTTTCCGACGACGCCAAAGCCAACCGTAAAAGTCACCATATGAAGCCATGTTGCTGGATCCCAGGTATTTGGGATCACCTGATTGGCTGTCCAAGAGGGTTGTAAATTATTAATGTAATAATAATAAGCGACATCGGCTAAGGTCTGACTAACACCATCACCATCGTTATCACCTATACCACTTGAGAGCGAATCACCTGTTTTCCAATAACCATCAGTTAAAAAGAGCGTGTAGTTTTGTTGACAAGCAGCTGTGATGGGATTGGGTTGTCCTGAAAGTTTATTTTGATAATATTGTCCTACCTCATCCAATGCGGAGCGACTGGGTGTTCCTAAATTTTGCCATTGCAGATTCATTAATGCATTTAGAATAGCCGTATTATAGGGCGTAAAATTAGTGGTGCCACTTGGTGGAACGGCATTAAAAAAGGCATTATTGATGGTTGTCATGCCATAATTAAAATTCGGATATTGATTCATGATGTAGGCGATTGTGCCTCTGGCTGCCATTGAACGCCGGCGTGCATATTGATACCAGTTGGCAACATTTTGCTGCGCTTGAGCTAGGGTTTGACAACCTGTATCCCCTTGCGCCGTCCAGCCTAAGGTTCCATTGACGATACTAGTTACAAGTGAATTGGTGCCAAGTACATCAAAACACCCGCTGCCAGTGAGGGTTGCTTGTAAGGTTGTTGTTGGATGTAAGCCAGTCGCGGTTGGTGCATAGGTAGTGTAATAAACTTGTGCATTGGCAGCATTGATGGTTACCGTGACATGAGAATCCCACAAATCGACCATCCCATTAGCACCTGTTGTCACATTTAGTGCCGAACCGCGCAAAGGTCTTGTGCCAGAGAAACCTTTATCATCGATCCATACGTTATAGGTGAAGGGACTGAGATTGCGCACCATAGAAAATCCTGGGTTTCCAGACACAGGATAGCTCAATGCTGCGCTAAAATTAGCATTTGCGCAGGCTGTTCCAGAGGTACAATTATAATTCCAGGGGAGATAGCTTGTGCCTGGATTATAATACATTTGATTCTGGCCTGAGGAAAAAAATCGCCAGTCATCCACGCCTGCTGCAGGACAGTCTTGAATCGCATTTTTACCACCTGTGGTCGATTCAAGGTTAGTACAGTTAGCAAGAGTGATGTTATCCCCTGTGTCGTAGATATAATTAAACCATAAGTACATACCATTCGCATAACTTGGCAAACCTGGATCGCCAGACCAAGAGGATCCACATACTGTTGTCGCATTAAAACTGCCTGTAAAATTAGGATCATACGCACAACCTTCCCAGGCCAGTTTACCTAAATATTCCCAGTCCATGGAGCCTGAATCATCAAGCAAGATCATCACATTGGGTGGTATAGGTGTTGTTAAAGAGATGGGCGATTGAGGTAAATTTAATAAGGCACTCTCTCCTTGTGGTGTAAAAACACCCAATAAGCTTGTAAATAAAATAAGAGTAATTCGCTTCATAAATTCACCTAATTGTACTGCGTTGCAAAAATGGATTGCACAATAGAATGTGCTGAATCAGTTGCGCCCGTTCCGCGGGCAGTGATGCGATAATAGTAATATCCTTGGCCTTTACTTTGTGCATCAGGAGAAAGTTGATAGGGGACAAAAGTAAATTGCTCAATGACATAAGTGGGTTGAAGAGCCACCCCAGATATAGTGCTAGAGTAGGGCACAGCATTGGTTGTCCACCAACTATCTGGCTGTGTCCAAAATGAACCGAAATTATTATAAGCCCAGACTTGACAAGGATTTGAAGAACACGATGTGACAGGAATAGGTTGGCTACCTTGATTTTGCACCCAATTTTCACCATCCCCAAGTGCCGATTCAGCTGCTTCAAAGGCCGTTGAAGCGTCACGAAAATTTTGAGTCATTTTCTCAACGACAGAAGTGGAGCTCATTGCTGATATACCTAAAATGGTTAGGACAAGTAAAAAGATAAGTCCGGTGATCAGCACCATTCCTTTTTGACGATTTTGTCCTTTTCTTAACCTTAACATAACATCCACCTTAATACGGCATTTGTATTAAATTACGCAATAATATTGTAAACGTGATTTGATATCTTAAATAATTGTCTGGAGCAGCTGGTGTATAAGTAGTTCCTAACATATAAAAAGTAGGATTTTGAGTAAATGGATTAACCGGCAAATCTGAACGCAATAGTAAGCTCAAACGTGTGCTCACCACATCCCCCCAATTTAAAAAACTATAATTTGCTCGAACATATCTATCGGCGCTGTAATTGCCGGTGAGATCTTCTCCATAGAGCACTTGCATATTTTCAACTCCAGAAATAAGTATTTGTGTGTTATTAGGAGTTGGCGAACTTGGATTAAGCGCTTGGCATTGCAGCTCATTGTTATTAGTGAGTGAAAAAATATTGGTGACCATAACATTCGCATCGACTGGCACATTCAGACAATCTACAATTGTACCATCGGGTGTTCCTGTCCCATTACCGCTACCTTGATAACGAATGGTTATCGTATCGCTACCATTGGGTCCTGTCCCATCAGTACCTGAGACATAAGGTAAAGCTGTAGTAAAAATACTGGAAACAGGAGTGAACTCATTTAATTGCACAGGAGGAGAACGATAACCTGCTAGTCGAATCGTATGAATAATATAATTTTCAATAAAACGTCCGTTTTCTTGCAGTTCAGCATAACCGGTGTCTAAATTGTATGTATTTTTTGAATTTAGAAATATTTGTAAGACGCCAGCCAACAAAATTAAGCTGATAACAATAGCAATTAATACTTCTAGAATCGAAAATCCAACAGATTCTCTGTATTTTAAATGATTGGAGAGGGTGTTATTTCTCATTATGGTCTCCCTCAAAAAGAAAAATTGGTAACATATTGATGAAGAACACCCGCACTATTGGCATTTTTCCTTTCATACCACCAAATTTTAATAGCAAAGATAGGTCGGTTAGGAACAGTGACGACATTATCGCATCCAGGTGCTGAAGGTGTTCCATCATTAGGTGTACTGTCTATGCATACAACACCAGACCCTGAAGGCAAAGAGGCATTGATAATGGGATGCCATCCGGTTGCAGGAGTGCCTGCAATATTGGCATACCATTCATAAAAATCCTCTCCAGCCATTTGAGCGGCAGTACATGAAACATTGGCTGGATTTCCCGATGAATCCATGCCAAGACAATTTGGGTTAGCGGTAGAGGTGCCTGCGGGATTATTATAGGGGCTGTTCACCCCTAACATGGTTGCAGGTCCATTAGCGCGCATTCTATCTATCATATCATTTGCTTGAACGGCGGCGATTGTTCTAAGCAGTGAATCACTTGTTAACCGAAGACTTAAAATTTGTAGGCCGGCCAAACCCAGTAAGCCAATAGAAAATATCACCAAGGCCACCAAGACTTCTAAAAGCGTAAAGCCAGAAAGGGTTGATTTTTTTTTGATAAGTTCTACTGTATAACAATTCATAGCGTTACCATAAAGATGAGATAACTATAATATTAGTGTACAGTGCGATTTTCAGCATGCCTATTTTATGAGACCAAGCCTAGCAAATGAACGATAGAAGGGATTGCTTTTTGACCTATCACCAACAAATTACGGGCAGGTCACGTTGGTAATTACGGGACGACCAGTTAGAGATACGGTAACGAGTCGCCCAGAATCAATGGTGCAACCAGTTGCTTTGATGGTAAAAGCGACATTGCCGCTTGAGGTGTTGGGAAATCCTGAGCCATTATAAGTAATGATATTTACTGAAGGCGAAACGGCAATTGTAGCATTTTGATCAGTAATTTCTTCAGTCCGAATTAAGGGGGCTGTTGCGGTGTTAGATAATGATGAGCCACTTGTGGGATTAACAAAGACCATCCAACCTAATTTCCATTGACTTCCGCAAGCTGAATAAGTGTTATCTGCCGTCGCACATACCGAAACTGGCACATCGCGTTTCATTGCTTCTGAGCGAGCATACAAAAGAGAAATCGTTAAATTATTACTGATGGATTTTATATTATTGTTTTGTATTGTTGAGGTATAGTCGGGAATAGCAATTACCATCACAATAGCGAAAATGGCTATTGTAATGATTAATTCATAAAGCGTAAAACCACGGTAGTTTGTGTATAGCATACTATATTTAATAGCGTATAATAGTCATCTGGGCAAGAGGATCTTTTAGTGGTATTGAGCATCCAAGTTTTCGATTCTCGCTCGCCCACTGTCATAAAGCACAATCTTATTCTCTTTGCCAATAAAGACGGTACCTCGAGACAAACATCTGCCATCACCACTATACTTTATGATGCTTTGATTACCACTGTGCGTTTTGATCAACGGTTCCATTTTTTCCAAGCGAAGAAATCCGATCGATGAATCCATTTTATTTTTTTTATCAATGACAAAAACCATATAGCCACTAGACCAATCAGAACTGCAATGTTGTTGATCCAGCGTTCCGCAAATGCCAATCATTTGGTTGCGTTTGATAGCTTCAGTTCTTGCCCATTGTAAATTGTGAAATATTTTATTTGTGACATTAAGACTTAACTGATGATCCACAGATGAGGTAAGGTTTGCTGTGCAGATAAAAAAGAGAATGCTCATTAAAGCAATGGCAAAAACGAGTTCAATCGCACTAAAGCCGTTCATTCGAAGAAGATTCATTCTCATCATTATCTAACCCAATTTTTTTTAATCGATAGCGCAAAGCTCTAAAGCTCACACCAAGGATTTTGGCAGCTTTTGTTTTATTTCCTTTCGTTTTTTCTAAAGCATCTATAATAGTTTGACGTTCAATGTTCAGCAAATAATCATCAAGAGCGAGGTTGTTGTTATCATCGTCTTTGGTTTTACTCTGGGAAGGTAATTGCAGATCAGAAAGGTAAATTTTCTGACCATCACTTAGCGTTAAGGCACGTTCCAGGATATTTTCAAGTTCGCGAATATTGCCAGGGAAGGAGTAATTGATCAAAGCTTGTAATGCATTTTCATCTATAATGGGAATTCCTTTTCCATTATTTTTTGCGAATTTGGTTAGAATATGTTGAGTAAGTAAGGGTATATCAGTAGGACGTTCTTTTAAATTTGGTACATTGACTTCAATCACATTTAATCGATAAAACAGATCTTGACGAAATAAATGCTGATTGACGAGATCGCGCAGATTTTTGTGAGTAGCGCATAAAATTCGCACATCTACATTTGTCTCTTTTGTACTACCAATAGGTCGGATGGTTTTTTCCTGGATGGCACGAAGAAGTTTGACTTGCATACCCAGTGGGAGATCAGCCACTTCATCTAAGAACAAAGTCCCTTTGTGAGCCGCTTGAAAAAAGCCAATTTTATCATGAGTTGCCCCAGTAAAGCTCCCCTTCAAGTGACCAAAAAATTCGCTTTCCATCAGTTCTTGAGGAATGGCTCCACAATTGACTGGAATAAAAGGTTGATCGTGACGAGGCCCACTTTGATGAATGATTTTAGCAACTAATTCTTTGCCCGTTCCTGATGCCCCACTAATATAAATGGGCGCTTGAGAGCGGGCTATTTTTGCAATTTTTTGTCTTAGCGCATGGACTGGGTTGGACTCTCCGATCAGCAACTCATTGCAAATTGAGTGAGGCGCGTTATTCATTTTCAGAGCAATAGAAATGATATCTCGTAATATCGTTAAATCAATTGGCTTAGAAATGAAATCAAAAGCGCCATTTTTCATTGCCTTAACTGCTGTTTCCATATTGCCATGAGCCGTTATGACAGCAATGGGCAAATTAGGATGATGCTCTTGAACAAAGGTGACAAGATCTAGCCCATCTCCGTCTGGTAGACGCATATCGGTTAAACAAAGATCAAAAGATTTGCTTTTAAGTAATTGCCTGGCTTCCAATAGATTACTCGCACAGACAGTGTTTATTGACATACGATTTAAGGTGATTGCTAATAATTTACAAATGTCTGGTTCATCATCAATTACCAGGGCTGTTGGTTGTGCCATGATAAATCCTCTTTTTGGGGAATGGTGATTCGAAATTGGCATCCATCGCTCGTAGAAGAGTGAGAAAGTCTGGCGCCATTCATTTGGCTAAGCTCTTTTGCAATATATAACCCTAATCCTGAACCGCTTGTTTCGGTTGTAAAAAAAGGTTCAAAAATATGTTTAACTAACATTGGCGCAATCCCAGGTCCTTGATCGATAATAATGATATCAACAGCATCAGGGAAGGGTGAGATTACTACTTTTAAGGTTAAAGTCGCACTCTGCGTTTGTTTTAAACTATAGCGCAAGCCGTTCTCACAAAGATTAATTAAAATTTGTGTTAATTGACTAGGATCTACATTCACAAAAATATCCTTACTTTCATATTCCAATGAAACGATAGGGTAAGGAATGTGAGGAATAACCAATTCTTTGATAAATCGTTCTAGCCAAGGAATCAACGAAATACTTTCTGTTTTGGCAGGTTTTCTGCCAGATAGTGAAAGTACGTTTTGAATAACGGTATTCATGCGATCGCATGAACTTTTAATCATTTTAAGAAGATGTTGATCTTCTGTTGTAAATTGGGTGGATTCAGCAAGCAATTGAGCGGCGTGACTTGCTGCTCCTAATGGATTGCGTAGTTCATGCGCTATATTTGCTGTGAGATGGCCAAGGGAAGCTAATTTAAGATCTTGAGCATGTCTGGTTTCTTCTGAAGCATTATAAATAAAAATTAAAGTACCTACTGGTAAAGGTTTACCAAGAGGATGAAAACTGAGCCTAACTTCCGGTCCCGTTGGAGTCATTTGTTGTGGTGTACTTCTACCTTGCTTTTGCCATCTTTCGAAATTTGCTTTAAAGGGCATTGGTAAGTCATTTATCGTATCCAGAGGTTCTGCGCTTTTCAAACCTAACAATATTTTGGCTGCGGTATTAACTAAACGGATCTGATGCTGATTATCGAGTACCAAAACACCGGCATGCATTGCTGAAACAATATAGGCATTTAATTGTTGAGAGGTAGCAAGTTGTTGGGCTTGGCTTTCAACAATGATTTGAGTTTTTCTGGCACGTAAAGAGAGAATATTTGTGACAAAGGAGGTTGCAAATATAACAATCCCAAGTAAACCAACTTGGGTATAAATATTAATGGGGTTGTGTTGCACTAATACGGTGTAACTTTGCTCTATAAATAATCCAATGGCTGCAGTTGCTGCGCTAAAAAATGAGAGCTTTCCTGGTACTAATAAACTATGGGCAGCAACAACTACAATCAGTAATATCCCAATACCTGTGATAAGGCCGCCACTGGCATGCATAATAACGATAATTGCAACAATGTCGACAAAAATGGGGATGTTGGCTTGCCACTGATAATGCTTTTTGTATGACAAAGAAATAATTAAAAAAATGATACTGATAATGAAATAACTGAACGTTGCTTGTTTATAGAGTCTTTCTTCAAAAACGCCCAAAAAGCTAATATCAATATCAAGTTGGATGATTGCTATAAAACCAAGCACTAATATCACACGATAGAGATTAAACAGCGTTAAGGCTTGCCAGTGGTCTGATGAGGTATTTTGTGACTCTTGGTTGCTATATAGCTGCATCTGAATCCATCCTTGGAATACTTGCTATAGATTGGCATGTTCCTGACAACAATAATAGCTTCCCTTTGCTTGGATAGCTTTAGATTGAGGGGTAAAGGTTTGGCAATAAGCGCATTGGATGAGTTTCTCACTTATTGATTTTTGCTCTGCTTGGGGCCCTGCTGCATTGCCATTGCCGGTAAGGTTACGTAACCAACGCTGGAAGTAAAATCGGAGGAACCATAACGCTCCCCAGGCGATCAAAGTGAGGATGGCAAAAAAGAGGATAATACGTATAAGCATAAAAGTTTTTCCGATGCGGTAGGTTTAGTTGAGCAACTTCTTTGTGGGTAGCTGTAGTTATAATTTATCTAGTTTTAAAACTAAAGTAAAGTTTTAGGAGCCCGATGATACGACTCCTTTTTGTCTAAAAGCTGACCATGTTATAATCGATATTAAATCTTGTCACCCTAGTTTTCGTTTCTCTCCCTAAGTGTAAGATGAACCATTCACCTGTTTACAAAAGGCCTGAATCAGTACTGGTGGTGGTATACACACCCATTGCAAAGGTATTATTGCTTCAGCGCAAGGATTCTCCTGATTTTTGGCAATCAGTAACCGGGAGTATGAATAGCTCGGAATTAGAGCCAATTATCAGCGCTTGGCGCGAATTAGAAGAAGAAACAGGGTTAGGTCCGGCAAATGGGGAGATGCGTGATTGTCACGAACAAGCTTGGTTTGAAATATATCCTAAGTGGCAATATCGATATGCGCCAGGGATAACGCGAAACTTAGAACATGTATTTTGCTTTAAACTAAAAAGCTTGGTTGAGATAAAACTTAGCCAAGAACATCTTGATTATTGTTGGGTAACTAAAGAAGAAGCAATCGCGAAAGTGATTTCAACAACCAATCGTGATGCAATTTTAAAATTTGTCCCGGAGGTTTATTAAATGGCTGGTCATAGTAAATGGGCTAATATTAAGCATAGAAAAGGTGCCCAAGACGCTAAACGCGGTAAAATATTCACAAAACTCATCAGAGAAATAACAACTGCCGCGAGATTGAGTTCTGATATCAACAATCCGCGCTTACGCATTGCCGTGGATAAAGCACTTGCTCAGAACATGACTCGTGACACCATTGATAGAGCCATCAAGCGAGGCATTGGTGGAGGGGATGAAACCGCTATGGAATCTATTCGTTATGAAGGATATGGTCCCAATGGTGTAGCGGTGATGGTCGATTGTTTATCAGATAATCGTAATCGCACAGTCTCTGAAGTACGTCATGCGTTTACCAAAATGGGTGGTAATTTAGGAACAGATGGATCGGTAGCCTATCTTTTTACAAAGGTAGGTCAAATTGTTTTTGCTAAAGGAACAGATGAAGATAAGTTGATGGAAGCGGCAATCGAAGCCGGAGCTGAAGATGTGGTAAAACAAGAAGATGGTACGTTGATTGTTAATACAACGCCTGAAAGCTTTAGTAATGTGGTTGATGCGATGAAAGCGGCAGGATTTAACCCTGAAAGTGCAGATGTGACTATGACAGCATCGGTCAATGTACCGCTTAACGTTGAAGACGCCGTGCAATTTATGAAAATGGTTGATATGTTAGAAGATCTTGATGATGTTCAAGAAGTGTATTCAAACGCAGAGATATCAGATGAAATTGGTCGTCAATTAGGATAAATGTGCCTAACACAAGAAGGATCTTAGGAATTGATCCAGGCTCCAGGATAACGGGGTTTGGCATCATTGAGCTAAAAGACAATGGGCAACCGATTTGTTTAATGGGTGGCTGTGTTCGTTTAACGGCGATAGATATGCCAACCCGACTTGGTCGGTTATTTGCAGAGATCCAAGATATCGTTAAACAATTTAAACCCACGGAATTAGCTATTGAGCAAATCTTTGTGCAAAAAAATGTCAATTCAGCGCTGAAGTTGGGGCAAGCACGAGGGGTTGCGATTGCTGCAGTGATGGCAGAGAATATTCCGGTTTTTGAATATGCGCCTCGTCAAATTAAGCAAGCTATTGTCGGCAAGGGCAGTGCAGATAAAACACAAATACAACATATGATCCAAATTTTATTAAACTTAAAAGTAAAACCTCAAGCCGATGCAGCAGATGCTTTGGCGGTGGCATTATGTCATTTACATACGAACACTTTTGGACATCCGGCAAAGGCAACACGCACTGTGCGTAAACAAAAACGATCAAAACAATGGATAGGGTATGATAGGACAACTTCGCGGTAAATTAATTGAAAAATTCCCTCCACACTTGATGATTGATGTGCAAGGGGTAGGGTATTGTTTACAAGCACCTTTATCGACTTTTTTTACCTTGCCAGAAATCGGGAGCGAGTTGATATTGCGAACACATTTTATTGTTCGTGAGGATGCGCATATTTTATATGGTTTTGCCACCAATGAAGAATGCCGTTTGTTTCAAGAAATCATTAAAGTCAATGGTGTTGGTCCTAAAGTGGCTTTAGCTATTTTATCCGGTTTAACGCCACAAGATTTTATTGATGTGGTGATGTCTCAAGAAATTGGTCGCTTGCAGCGCCTTCCGGGCATTGGTGCAAAAACTGCACAAAGAATTTTAGTTGAAATGCAAGATAGGTTACCAAAGTTAAATTTATCTTGGAGCATGGGATCTGGATCCAATCTATTGCAGCAAAGACAGGGTGATTCACCCAAAGAAGAAGCTATTTCAGCTTTAATTTCTTTAGGATATAAGCAAGCAGAAGCAACAAAGGCTGTTTCTAAAGTACAAGATACTACGCAAAGTTGTGAGCATATTATTAAGGAAGCACTGCAAGGATTAGCAAAAGTATGACAAGTGAAGTAACCGACAGAGTCGTATCCGGGGCTGTTAATCATGTTGAAGGCATCACAGAAGCTGCCATTAGGCCGCAACATTTATCAGATTATACCGGGCAAGATGCTGCTTGTGAGCAGTTGAATATTTTTATAGAAGCGACCAAGAATCGCCAAGAGGCAATGGATCATTTATTGATTTTTGGACCTCCTGGTTTAGGAAAAACAACCCTTGCCAATATTGTTGCCAATGAATTAGGAGTCAATATCAAGCAAACTTCGGGGCCGGTGATCGAACGCGCTGGCGATCTGGCTGCTATCTTAACGAATTTACAAGAACGTGACGTTTTGTTTATTGATGAAATTCACCGTTTAAGTCCTATCGTTGAAGAAGTGTTATATCCGGCGATGGAAGATTTTCAAATTGACATTATGATAGGTGAAGGTCCTGCTGCCAGAAGTATTAAACTAGATATACCGCCTTTTACGTTGATTGGCGCAACGACACGTGCAGGGATGTTAACATCCCCTTTGCGCGATCGTTTTGGCATTGTATTGCGTTTGGAATATTACAAAGTGGCTGAGTTGAAGCAAATTGTTTTGCGATCGGCGACTGTCATGCGCACGCCAATTACAGAAGAGGGAGCGCATGAAATTGCGGCGCGATCTCGAGGAACGCCGCGGATAGCAAATCGTCTTTTGCGGCGGGTGCGGGATGTTGCGCAAGTGCGTGGCGAAGGCGTTATCACTTTAGCACTTGCTAAAGAAGCATTAGCCTTACTTGAGGTCGATAGCCAAGGTTTTGATGTTTTAGATAGAAAATTGCTGATTTGTGCGATTGAAAAATTTGGGGGCGGACCCGTTGGTATCGATAGTTTAGCGGCGGCGCTTGGTGAATCAAGAGACACCCTTGAAGATGTCATTGAACCCTTTCTGATTCAGCAAGGATTTATGACCCGTACCCCAAGAGGGCGGGTAGTGACGGAGCAGACTTATGTTCACTTTGGGTTAAAATCTCCAGATTCTCTTTAATCTTATTGTGATGAATTAGGAAAAGTAATTTCATGTCTCATATTTATCCGCTTCAAATATTTTATGAAGATACTGATGCTGCTGGCGTTGTATACCACGCAAACTATATTAAGTTTATGGAAAGAGCACGAACCACCCTTCTACAAGAAAAGGGATTGAGTTTGCCAGCTTTAATTGATACCTTTGGCATTCAGTTTGTTGTACGAGCAGTTAATATTGTTTATGAACAGCCAGCACGGTTACAACATAACATTTTCGTTGTAACTGAGATAGTTAACTTTGGTAAAGCAACTATCATTTTTAAGCAGAACATCTATTTTGATCCTAGTGATGCTAAGACTATGATATGTTCTGGTGAGGTAGTTATTGTGTGTGTCAATTTGCAATTTAAACCGTGCGCAATCCCCGCGGCGGTATTGAGGGAGTTAAAAGAGTGAAAACTGACTTATCCTTGCTGAGTTTATTCACTGATGCCAGTGCCTTAGTGCAAATTGTGATGTTAATCTTGGTGACATTATCTGTCGTTTCCTGGACGCTGATTTTTCAGCGTGGTTATGCTTTGCGTCAAGCGCAACAGCTATTTGATGAATTTCAAGAAAGATTCCATTTAAGT
Source organism: uncultured Pseudomonadota bacterium (assembly GCA_963829835.1). GTDB lineage: Bacteria > Pseudomonadota > Gammaproteobacteria > Berkiellales > Berkiellaceae > Berkiella. The sequence continues at coordinate 522,183 of CAWHKC010000004.1, read as the reverse complement.
ACCGATTTGAATCGGCTATATGATTATCTCGCTCAAAAGCGAAACCAGGGTTTTGGGATTGAGCAAGTATTTCGTCAAGGATTTCGTGAATTTGTGCGCCTTTATAAGCAAGAGGCGCCACCAGCTTCTGTGATGGATGGAACAGAACGTGCAATGCGGGTTGCGTTAGCAAGACAAGAAGACGAATTAGAACAATCGCTGCCTTTTTTAGCCACCGTTGGCTCCATCAGTGTATATATCGGTTTATTCGGAACTGTTTGGGGAATAATGACCGCATTTCGTGCATTGGGTAGTGTGCAACAAGCAACATTGGCAATGGTTGCCCCAGGTATATCAGAAGCATTGGTCGCCACTGCATTAGGATTATTTGCTGCAATTCCGGCCGTATTTGCTTATAACCGATATTTCAACCAAGTTGATAAATTAATTCGCAGCTATGACAATTTAGCAGAAGAATTTTCTGGTGCATTACTTCGTCGCCTGCATAGCCAGTCTTGGCAAGAGCCAGAAAATGATGGATTGCGCCCTAATTTTAATGACGCTGAAAAGTTGGGCTAAATAATGCTAAAAAAGCGCCGCTCTAAAAAACTTGTCGCTGAAATTAACGTTGTTCCCTATATCGACGTGATGTTGGTCTTATTGGTGATCTTTATTGTTACCGCGCCATTACTTCAGCAAGGCGTTGCGGTTGATTTACCGCAAGCAAGCGCCAAAGCATTACCACCCTCTGAAAAAGAACCTATTATTGTCAGCGTTGATAAAAGTGGGAATTACTATCTCAATATCAGCGATTCTCCACAATCACCAATGGCTAAAGAGCCGCTGTCGTTGCGCGTTATGGCGGAGTTAAAGCGTACACCCCATCGTAAAGTATTAGTCAAAGCCGATGGTGGCGTTAATTACGGCAAAGTAATTGGAGCCATGGTGATTTTACAACAAGCAGGTGCCGATAGCGTTGGGCTTGTCACTCAAGATGACGCCCCGACCAAAACAGCCGCAAGAGTAGTCAAAGGGACCAATTTAGGATGAAGGCCGTTAGAAGTCGTTCTGAGAAAGTTTCCTTTGCCATTGCTGTTGGGCTTCACTTGGTGTTGGCGCTTTTAATTATTTTCAGTGTTGAAAAAACAATCATTATTCCAGCTCAACCCAATGATCAGCAAACGAAAATCATTGATGCGGTGATGATCAGTAAAAAATCCTTGCAAGAAGAAGTGGCTCGGATTGAAGAAAAAGAAATAAAGAAACGTGAACAAGAACAAACACGAATAAAAGAAATAGCGCACAAAGAAAAAGAAGCTAAACTAAAACGTGAAAAAGAAGAAGCCCTTGCTATAGAGCTCAAGAAGAAAAATGAAGAGCTTAAAAAAGAAGCTGAATTAAAAGAAAAGGCAGAGCTGCAACGTGAAAAAGAACGACAAGTAAAATTAAAGCAAGAGCAAGAAGAATTAAAGAAAATCCAAAAAGAAAAAGAAGAAGCACTAGCACAAAAGAAAAAAGCAGATTTAGAGCGCAAGGCCGCTGAAGAAAAGGCAAAAGAAGAAAAAGAAAAAGAATTAGCAAAAGCATTAGAAGGTGAAAAAACACAAGCACCTGCGCTTAGCCCCAGAGTAAAACAAGATCTGATAACACGTTATGCCATGTTAATGCGTAATAAAATTCATCAACATTGGCGTCAACCAATTGGTTTTGACTTTGATGGCTTGACCTGCAAAGTGGCAGTGAAATTATTACCAACGGGTGATGTGGTTGAAGCCGTTGTTGTGGAATCCAGTGGCAGTTTGGAATTTGATCGCTCAACGGAGGTTGCCATTCGCAAAGCCTCTCCCTTGCCGATGCCTGATGATCCCAATACTGCAAAAGAATTTCGTCAATTTACCTTTACGTTCCGTCCGGAGGCCGTGTGAAAAAAATAGTTCATGGGATTATATTGTTGTTCGTGATCTCATTTAATGCGCAAGCACGACTCAACATCGAAATTACGCAGGGTGAGGCCGCCGGTGTGCCTATAGCAATCACCACCAGTGTCCAAGAATTATCGAATCGAAAAAGCAATGTGGGAAGCTCATTCGAAGAGCTCGCAAGCGTTGTGCGAAATGATTTGAAAATGTGTGGTCGTTTTGATCCGATGTATCCTGAGCAATTTCCGACTCTTCGCTCTATTCAACAAGAATTAGACGTTGGTACCTGGCAAGGTATTGGTGCTGAGAATGTGGTGCTAGGGGCTGTACAAGCCACAGGAAATGATTTTTATACGGTTACTTTTAAATTATTAGATGTCTATAACGCGCCCCAAACGACACATGGCAGTCCCAAAGAGGGGGATGTCACTTTTAAAACCGGTAATGGTACCGTTTTGACAGAAAAAACCTACCACGGCATTCGACGTCAAGACTTTCGCGCATTAGCGCATCATATCAGCGATGTGATTTATGAAAGATTAACCGGCATTCGTGGTGCTTTTTCAACTCGCATTGCTTATGTGATGGTTGTTAAGACAATGGATGGTAATCGTTATAGTTTAGAAGTAGCGGATGCGGATGGTTTTAATCCCACGACGTTAGTGAAATCAAATCAACCCTTAATGTCGCCTTCTTGGTCAAAAGATGGACGCCGCATGGCTTTTGTTTCTTTTGAAAAAAATAGAGCTGAAATTTATTTAATTGATGTGGCAACGGGTAAGCGCGAGAAACTTTCTAATTTTGCTGGCATTAATGGTGCACCAGCTTGGTCGCCTGATGGCCGAAATTTAGCTCTTGTACTTTCCAAAACCGGTAATCCTAAACTGTACTTAATGAATATTGCTAGTAAAGAATTAACCCAAATTACTGATGGTTACTCCATTGATACGGAGCCCGCATGGTCAGCAGATGGTCGATTACTTTATTTTACTTCTAATCGTGGTGGTAAACCGCAAATTTATCGGTTAGATTTAGCATCGAGAAAAGTAGATCGTGTTACTTATATTGGTAACTATAATGCTCGTCCCATGCTGACACCAGATGGAAAGTATTTGGTGATGATGCATCGTGAAGATAAGGCTGATCAATTTCATATCGCAAGTCTTGAGTTGGCAACTGGACAAGTATCTGTTCTGACTCATGCGCGACTAGATGAATCTCCCACCTTGTCTCCAAACGGGGCTATGGTACTCTATGGCACGCAAGATGGCGATCGCCAGATTTTGGGTCTTGTGACCCTTGATGGTCGGGGGCAGTTGCGCCTACCAGCGCGTGAAGGTAGTGTTCAAGAGCCAGCATGGTCACCGTTTCTCTCTTGAGATAAAATACTGGTTTATTTAATTTTAAAATAGGTAAGGAGTCAAACATGCAAATTCGGGGTTTGCGTCACTTAGCGGTAGGTGTCGTACTTTGTTTGGGCGTAGTCGGTTGTTCACATAATTCAAAGCATGGCGCGGGCAGAGATGGGGCTTACGGCGCTAACTCACAAGGAGCTGGCGAAGGTGCTGGTTTTGCGGGTGATGATGCTGCTCGTGACATGATGGCTAAGCGAAAAATCTACTTTGATTATGACAGATCAGACATTCGCCAAGGCGATTATGAAATTATTTATGCTCATGCTGAGTATTTAAAACATAATCCTAACCGTCGTTTGAGAGTTGAAGGTCATACCGATGAACAAGGTAGCCGAGAATATAACGTTGCTTTAGGTGAAAGACGTGCACGCGCTGTCGCTGATGCATTGATGTCACAAGGCGTTTCTGGCAATCAAGTTGCTACCGTGAGCTTCGGTAAAGAAAAACCCGATACCATGGGTCATAGCGCAGAAGATCACGCACTTAATCGTCGTGCAGTGATTGTTTATGAGGACTAAGCATGCAAATACCAAGAGCCTTTAACTCTCGGTTTTGCGCATTCCTTCTCATGTTATCCCTGTTTAATACAGGGATAGCATGGGGAATGGCTGAGGTAGAATCTCGCTCACAAGCATCCAGCAGGAGTAACCTGGGTGGCGGCGCTGATGAGCAAAATGTTTCTTTGGATTCCTTGAAAAAAATGGAATTTTTGCAAAGAGAAATTCAGGAACTTCGAGGTAAAGTCGAAGAACAAAGTTATCAATTACAACAAGCGCAAGAACAACAGAAGAAACTTTATTTGGATTTAGACCGACGTCTACGTGAAGGTGGGACGGCTAAAGCAAGTGGACCTACTGCTTCTTCTGGTATTTCTTTTGAAGAAAACATTCCTCAAGATACAAAGCTGCAAGGTGGCATTGAGGCTGAAAATATTGTTGTCGATGATGAGAAAGCCTATCAAGCAGCATATCGATTAATCCAAAACAAAGACTACGATGCAGCTTTAGCGGCATTTAAAGCAATGATTCAAAATGCTCCTCAAGGTAAATATGCCCCTAATGCACACTATTGGTTAGGAGAAATTTATTTGGTTAAGGGAAGTCTTGACCAAGCTTCTGAATCTTTTAATATCGTTTTTCGTCAATATCCCCAACATCCCAAAGCAGCAGATTCTTTATTGAAGCTTGGCTATGTTGAATATTCAAAAGGGCAATGGAAGCGCTCAGGCGAGCTGCTGAAGCAGGTAAAAACCCAATTCCCAGGCACGACCTCTGCTCAGCTTGCAGATTCACGCTTGCAAAAAATGCAGCACGAAGGCCATATCTAATCCAATATTTCTTTGCTAGTTGGTTGACAATATTTTGAGGTCATGGTAGTTTGTCGGTCTACTATGTTGTCCTGTCGGCTTTAAAAGGCTTTTACCATGCAAGCGAATGGTCCAGCACCACAACCTCAACCTCATCAACCTCAACCGTCACCTCAATTCTTAAATTATTTAAAAGAAGTCCGTAGAAGAAGAAGATTTGACCTGTTTGAGAAAACAGTTGCTACTTTGGTTGGGTCGATATTTTACGGCTTACTCATTAGTTTAAGTTGCTTTGTCTTGAGTCATCTTTTTCTTTCCATCATAGGTGTGATGACCTTACAGTTAATGATTGATGTCACGCTAAACTATGCTAATTTAATACCTGGGGGTCTTGGACCTTGGATTTTGTTCGGAACGCCCGCCTTAGTATTTGGTTATACACTTTTATACGCTATTAAGACTAATACCCATGGGTTTCATTTTAGTGCAAATGGTTTTTTGAGTTCATTAGTAGAAGGCCTTGGCTATGGGGGGCCTTTCGTAGGATTTATGATTGGGCTTGGCATTGGAATGCCTTTACTCTCAACCTTGGCGTTGACTTGGGGATTGGGTGCAGTTTCTTGGTTATATTTGACTTCAGATTGCATATTAGAAGCCGTAGCAGCTCTTTCGCAGCCTTTACCGGGTATGCCTGTGCCACCGCAGAAAGAAGCGGCTCAGCAGCAAGCACCAGCCCAGCAAATTGCACCTGCGCAAGAAGCTGCGCCACCGCAACCTGATCCTCTTTTTCAAAATGCATCTGCAATAACCCCGGCACATAATCAAGCCAGAGGGGCAAGTGATCAAGCTGCTCAACCAGCGCAACCTCAGCCAGTTCAACATCCAAATCTGGACCCAGATCAAAGCCAAAGACCTAACCTTTAAATTCAACTGAACAAACTATATGTAATTTCATAACTTTAATGTATCATACGGCCCTTACGTTTAGGGTCGTTAGCTCAGTTGGTAGAGCAGCAGACTTTTAATCTGTTGGTCGATGGTTCGAATCCATCACGACCCACTAATTACACTTAGTCACGAAGTGACTTAGTGTAATTTGTGTCACGCCGAAGCGTCTTCCCCCTACGCCTAAAAGGCTTCGGGCGACAGGTAGCGTAGGTGGACTTTTTCAGAATGGCTTATCTAACTAAACGAAGTCTTCTATCCTCTATAAAACCTCAATGCTAGATTGTATTAGCGAAGCAGGGTTATCTGCTTCTACGCATTTGTTTTTCAACTCACTCAGAGCTAAAAAATTTTCACACTGCACTTGTGTACCTTCCCCATTCCTATGCTAGTCTATCTTTAATGCAAAAATTATATTTGTTCATTTTCTTACATGTGTCGGAAGTTTAGTTCAAGTTGAATAGCCGTATTCAGTTGAAAAGCTCATGAGTCATGTAATAACTTTCGAATATAGAAAGGGGCAATTGGATGCCCTTAGTGACAGATTTCGATTTATCATTAGGACTTTAATAAGGACTTCATCCATGAAAAAAATGCTCAAGGTTACATTTGGAACAATGATAGCTGTGGGTATGGCAGCATCAGGATCAGCTTTTGCTGCGAAGGATACAGCTCCTGCGCCTGCTGATGAACAAGCTGAACATGCTCATCACCATCACCACCATGGTCATCATCATCACCATCATCATGGTCACCACCACCACCATCATTATGATCCTTTGAATAATGTTGCTGCTTGGGTTGAAGGTACTTATACAAAGCCAAGTAATAATGCGTTAAGCGTAGGCGACTTATTGCTTGCAACAAGTCCAGGCAATTTTGATGGTGGACGACGCCATACTTTCTTAGAACCAGATATGGAATGGGATTATGCTGTAGGCTTGACCTATCGCATGCCGCATACGCATTCCCGTTTGTTCTTTAGTTACGATCATTATGAAAATGATGATGACACAAAGGGCGATATCGATGTTAGAAACATTGGTTTACAACCTGCGCCACAAACCAATGGTGTAGCATCAGTAGATCTTCATTCTAATGAATTCCGACTCGGTGTGATTCATGACTTGCACTTTGGCGATCATTTTTGCCTAGATTTACTCGCCTTTTTTGAATATGACAAGGTCAGGCAAACCACCGAAGAATTCAACAGCGCAAATGGTATAACGAATTCTAGAGAAACGGAAAATAAAGTAAAAGGCTTTGGACCGGGTGTTGGTTTTATGACCCGCTGGTATGCGCATAATCCACATTGGCATATCTTTGCAGGCGCAAACACAATAATGGTTGCAACAGATAACGATTACAGCACAAGCTTCACTGGTGCTACTGTCGGTGGTGTAAATACTTTCTATTTATACGAACCAGAAGAAAGTCATTCCTTGGTTGGTAAAATTGATATTAACTTTGGTATCAATTACCGCTGTGCATTCAGACATGAAATGCATGGTATAGCATGGGATGTTTCTTTAGGTATGCGTTACATGAACATGTTTAATGCGTTCAAAAATGGTAATACCGCATGGCAGCCTGATGCTCGTTTACAAGGGAATGGTGCCTTCGGTCCTGCAGCTTTTGCTGCGAATCTTGGACCAGCACAAGATTGGGGACGTTATGGTCCGTTCTTGAAGTTCAAGCTTGGCGGTGCGCACTCTTAAGTAAACACACACCTCAGACGAAACGGGAGCAGCAGCTCCCGTTTTTTTTTACGCTTCCCATTTTGCTTTTATACTGCGTTGGCTTCGTTATTGCGCGGTAGTCATGTACTAAATGTACACTCCTTTGCGCAATAGCTTGCCGCCTTGTCTAAAAGCAAACTGGATTGCGTAAAGTTGCGGTAGATATTTATTAGTTGAGTGGCCAAGTGTTTTTAGGATAGCTTTGGAAGGAGAACTTCTTTTATTGATTCTGATAAGGACATCATTCATGAAAAAAGCTGCACGAATAACTTTTGGTGCGATAATAGCAGCAAGTATGGTAGCGCCACAACTTGCTAATGCGCATGATCCTTTGAATCCTTTTGCGGTTTATGTCGAAGCCAACTATACCAAGCCCAGCAATAATGGTTTAAGCGTAGGCGATTTATTGCTTTCCCCAAGTCCAGGCAATTTTGATGGTGGCCGGCGCCATGTCTTTTTAAATCCAAAAAATAAGTATGATTATTCAGCAGGCGCAACTTATCGTTTTGCACATAGCCATACCAGATTGTTTTTGGATTATGATCATTATGATAATCATAATGAACAAGGTAATATCGATCTCAGAAATGATGGTTTACAGCCTCCTCTTACTACCTATGGATTTGCACGCGTTGATATTAACGCTTATGAATTTAGAGTAGGAGCAATTCATGACTTGCACTTTGATAGATATTGCTTAGATCTTTACGCCTTTCTTGAAAATGTTAAATTAACCGAAGCAATTTATGAGACCGCCGTTCAAACGAATGTGCCTCCTCCTGATGGAGGAGATACAGAGCCTTATTCAGAGAATAAGATGCATGCCTTTGGTCCAGGTGTTGGAGCGTATGGTCGAGTCTATCCGTTTAGACATTGTCCACAATGGAATCTATTTGCCGGCATGATGACCTCACTGCTTTATGGACAACACCAGTATCATGAGTCTTATAATAACAGTAACGGGGCCTTCTATTTTTATGATCCTGAAGAGACAAAGGCTATTATTGCTAAGCTTGATATTCAATTTGGTCTCAATTACCACCATGCACTCCGTCGTGAAATGCATGGCATGAAATGGGATATTTCTTTAGGCATGCGCTATATGAATATGTTTAATGCTTTGAAAAATGGCAATACCGCATGGCAACCAGATGCTCGGCTACAGGGTAATGGCGCTTTTGCTCCTGCTGCCTTTGCAGCCAATCTGGGCCCGGCTCGAGATTGGGGTCGTTATGGACCGTTCTTGAGATTCAAAATCGGCGGCGCGCACTCTTAACGCTTCACTGTTACATTTAAAACGGGAGCAGCTAGCTCCCGTTTATAAATTAAATACATGTTATATATTTTTTAAGAAATCATGTAATTCAGCGATGGGAATAGAAATGCATTGGTCAGAAAGTGTTACTTTTTGACCCCCTGATGTCACCAAAATAAGTGGTGTGGTTGGCGCAAAGTCTTTTTGAAATGCATTAGGGTATTTAACACTTCGCGAAATACCATGAACTGCGTATTTTGCTTCAACAGCTACTATTTTGTGTTCGCCTGTTTTAATTAAAAAATCAACTTCTTGCCCATCTTTGGTTCTCCAAAAAAACAGTTCCCAATCTTTAGCATAATTTCTGATAAATTTGACAATTTCTGCCAAAACTAAGGTTTCAAATAAAGCGCCGATTTGAGGGCTACTCATTAAGGGTAGGGGTTCTGACCATCCTTGTAATCTGGCTGCCAAACCGGTATCTAAAAAATATAATTTAGGTCTTTTAATTAATCTTTTATTGAGGTTATTAAAATAGGGTTTTAATTGATAAATTAGATCCGCACGCTCCAGAATGCTAATCCATTCTTTGACAGTAACAGCGGATACACCACTATCTTTTTGGATATCCGAGTAATCGGTTTCTTGGCCTGTTCTAGCCGCGCATAATCGTAATACTGTCAGAAATTCACTTACTTTCTGAATACCTGCGCTCATGACGATATCTTTTTCTATGTAGCTTCGAATGTAGTTATTTAAAAATGATGTGATGGATATTTCCTGATTTGTATAAAGCTCAGGCCAGCCGCCTTTAAACAAAATGGTTTGAATAGAAGTATCAGGTAAAGAATTGAGAATTTCATGAACTGATAAGGTATTTAAATAAAAAAATGATGCTCGACCTGCCAAACTCTCTTTAACAGTTTTATCCATCAAAATTTGATTAGATCCTGTTAACCGATATAAAACGGACAGTGTATCTGCTTGAGATGATTTAAAAACGGCATTTCGTTTAATTGTATCAATAATTCTTTTTAATTCAGGGAATAAATTAGGCACATACTGCACCTCATCTAATAATAAAGGAGGCTTAAATTGCTGTACGAACAATCCTGGATCTTGATTCGCCAGTTGCCTCATCTGCAGATCATCAAAACTGATTTCATGAAATTGATGTTCGTTAGACCCCGCCATAAATGCAAACAAAGTGCTTTTCCCGCATTGCCTAGGGCCTAATAAAACCTGTATTCCTGTCGGAGAACTGGTTAGTTGTTGAGTTAAGTCGCGCTCTATGTACATATGACTATTCTAAGCCATCACTTTAGTTTGGTCAAGATTTTATACAAATGAGATGATATACACGAAAATATTGAGACTGAGAGGTTTCAAATCAATCCGCAAAGAATCTGCGTTCGAATTGTTTCCATTTTGCGCATCATAAAGCTCACATTATGGTAAGTGGCAAGACTAGCCGCTGAGGGTTCATTGGCTTTAAATAAGTGATGCAAATAGGCGCGTGTGTAATGCGTACAGGTATGACAAGGGCAATCGTCTTCAATGGGCATAAATTCACGGGCATGAGCTTGGCGTATTAATTTTAAGGGGCCATTTCTTGTTAAGATCATGCCATGTCTTGCTGCTTTGGTAGGATAAGAACTATCGAAAGTATCAATCCCAAAAGGAATGCAGTGGTCGATAGAAGTCACATCACCAATGCCTAACAAATGTATTGGTTTTTCCGGCGGAATGTGAGGGGTAGTGCCATCAATGGTTGAAATCAGTTGTTGGTGGTCGCACCCTAAACTGCCACCAATGGCAAAGCCATCAAAAGCTTCTTTACTTAAAATATCACAGCTTTTACGCCTTAAATCTAAATCAGTACCACCATGAATAACTGCGAACATGGCTTGGTTTTGGGGTTGTTTTAAATGTTCATACAGAGAACGACATTCCCAGCGATGTGTACGCGCAAAAGAGGCATTTAACTTTGCCGCATCTACATGAAATGGTAAGAGTTCATCTAAAGGGATAATGATATCGCTGCCCAAATCTTTTTGGGCTTGTACAGAACTTTCTGGGGAAAGTAAGATTTTAGTGCCGTCGCGATAAGAGCGGAAAATAACGCCTTCTTCACTGACTTTGATGACAGAGGAGGGATGTTTTTTGCCGCCTTGTCCTTTTAACTCTTTAGCCACTTGGCCATAGGCTAAGCTAAAGACTTGAAAGCCACCAGAATCTGTAATGATAGGCATTTGACGATTGATAAAACGATGTAAACCACCTGCTTCTTTGATAATTTGCGTGCCAGGTTGCACCATTAAATGATAAGTATTACAAAACATTAATTGTACATTAAGCGCTGCATGATCGTAATTATGCAATGTTTTGAGTGAGCCATTAGTGCCTACCGCGACAAAATTGGGTGTTTCAATCACACCATGGGGGGTGTGTATTTTACCGACACGCGCTTTTGAACGCTTTGATTGATACAGGATCTCAAAATCGAATGTGCGTTGTTTTGTGTCTTGTAAAATCATTGGCTAAACAATCTACGAGAGACAAAGGCCCAGGGAATAGTGCTAATGATGGCAATCAACTTAATGGCGATACTCACAATAATAATTTCCATCAGTGCACCGACTACACCATAGAGACCTAGAGTATTGCAGAGTATGGAATCTAACGTTTGACTGATACACATCGTGAAGCCGCTTACCAAAATCATAGAGACTTGAGGTAATTGTTGACGTACATAACGATAAAAACGACTGTCAAATTGATCGACAAGCAGGAAAGTAAATAACGATGCGACCATCATTCGGGGTGAGGCGGCTAATATGAGTGAGTAGGCATTTTGTGAACTATCATATTCACTGGGTATGTAGTGTAAATGAATCTGCGACATGATCACAAAAAACAAAAGGCAACTGAAGCTTGCCCAAATAGCATTTTGAGTTGCTTGGCGACCATATTTTTCTTGTAATAAATTCAGGGCGAGAAGATTACCAATCGCGAAGATATCACTGGCTGTTGCGTTCAGTCCCATAAGATCAATTTGCTTGAGTACAAATAAATTTGCTAACAAACTTAATATTGCAATCCAGGCAGTGATAGCGCCTTGTCCTAAGCGCGTGAAAAACCAAGCAAATCCTGTGATTAAGGCACAGCTGCCTAGAAATAACAGTACATTTAACATTTGCTCGTCTCTCCCTCCATGAACTCACTTGGGTAGGTATAATACCTGAACTCTAAAACCAAATACAGAAAAATGGCTTTGCAATTTAGGTTGCAATTACACCTATTGTTGAATTTCCTGAAATTTTCGGGGAGTATGAATAAAAACGATAGGTAGCAATATCAAAAATATACCGCCAATCAAGTAAGATTCATAAAGCACAACATCACCTAAATCTATCTTATTAGCAGGTGGAATAAATCCTAAAAGTACGACGACGATACAAATGATAATGCCAGCACCTGCCACCAACCACATTCCCCAGTTTTTACCAGGTATTTTGAATGAGCGAACGACATTAGCTTGATTGTAACGAAGTCGAATGGCTGCTGAAAATAAAATGGCATACATGAGCAAAGATAATTGGGCTGTCATGGCTGAGAGTAAATAATAAGCACCCTCAACAGTTGGCAACAAAACAAAAACTAAAGTAAGCAAACTGCAAATAAAACCTTGTGTCAACAGCATGGCATAGGGAACACCATAACGATTTGTTTTTGCTAAAAAGGGGGGCAATAGGCCATCATCTGCAGCGGCAAAAAGTCCTTTGGTTGGGCCAATGATCCAGGTAGCAACGGCGCAAATTCCACCAATTAAAATGGCGCCCGCCATTAAAGGGCCAAGCCAAGTGAGACTGAATTCTTCAGCAAATAAATTAAAAGCTTGAATGATACCGGTCAGATTACTCAGTTTGCTAGGTGGTACCACGACTGCAATGGCCAATGACGCTAAAATCAAACTGAGTAAAATAATCACCGCCGATATGAGCAATGCTTTGGGATAATCTTTTTTAGGATTATTGACCTCTAAAGCATGAACAGAAGACATTTCTAGGCCTAATAAACTAAAGACTATCTGCGAGAAAAAGACGAATTCTGCAATCACTGAAAAATGGGGGAGTTTTGGAAATAAACTCGTAGTGCTGAAACTAATTTCTGGCGCATTACCCCGTTTTAACCACATCGCTGCCAGCAAAATAATCATTATCATAGGACCTAAGGTTCCTAAAATAGAACCGAATGTACTCACGGCGCTGGATATGCGCATACCGAAAAAATTAAGGGCAGTGCATCCCCAGAATGTGATTAAGACAACGGTTGTCATAAAAGAGGCATTATGCACTAACGATTCATCGACAAGATAAGCAATCGTGCTTGCGATGAGTGTTAATATGGTGGGATACCAGACTACGTTATAAATCCATTGTAAATAAACAACACACAATCCCCATTTAGGACCAAAAGCAATTTTAACCCAGGAATAGATCCCCCCTTTCACTGGCCAAGTAGTGGCAAGCTCTGCCGTGATCAGCGCAGTGGGAATAAAAAACATAAGCGCAGCTATGACATAAAGGGTCACTAATCCAAAGCCAAAACTCGCTGCCATAGGCAAAGTACGTATGCTGTCGACGGCGATAACGTTGATCATCACCAAAGAAAACACACTTAATACCCGAGGTGGGGAATAGGTTGTTGTACTGCTTATAGCCATGTTAGATGCCTTGATTAATTTAAAGTTTTGCACTAGCGCGCTAATACGCTAAGACAACACCATAGTCGTTTTTGATCGCAGAATCAAGCTTTCAGGGGTTTTAAGTGACAGAATGTTGTATTTTGGGTACATTTATGTCAATCAAAACAGATTAAGGACAGAAAATGGAAATTTGGTGTGATAGCGCGGATCTAAACGAGATGTCTGCCATCATCGAGGGAGGATGGATACAAGGCATTACCACGAACCCTAAAATCTTAAGCAGTCAACCACTGCCAGCCTCAGGCCAAATTGCTTCACTTCTTGATGCGCAATCAGGCAGGGTGGCTGTGCAAGTGACAGCAACGACAGAGCATGAGATGTTAACGCAAGCAAAGCGGTTATATGCTTTAAGTGAAAGAGTGCTCGTAAAAATTCCGATGACGCCGATGGGAATCAATGCTCTTGCCAAGCTCAAGATACTTTCTATTCCTACATTGGCTACAGCCGTTTTTGGCGCAGATCAATTTTGCTTAGCGGCAAAGTTAGGGGCAGAATATGTTGCTCCCTATTGTCATCAAATGAGTCAGCAAGACATCGATCCCATTGCAGAAATAACTTTCATGCAAGAGATGATAAAGCATTATGGCTTTAAAACAAAAGTGATGGCTGCAAGCATACAAGATCCTTGCATGATCAAGAAATTGGCAAGTCTTGGAGTAGCAAGCATAACCTTAACCCCAGCTTGTTTGATAAAGTGGTGTGAAAATGCCTTTACCATCGCCAGTACTAAATCATTAAACGAAGCATGGGCTCCCTTTGCTAAGCAGTATGCTGGCATGCTTTTTCATGAGGAAGAAAATGAACATCACTAAAGATAAAGTGGTTAGCTTTACGTTTCATTTAAAAGATGAAGAAAACAATATCATCGATAAGCGTGCAGAGCCAACCCATTATTTACATGGTTATCAGCATATTTTGCCCTTGATTGAACAAGGGCTTGAGGGTAAAACAGTCGGGGATAAAGTGAAAATCCCTATTCCCCCGGAACAAGCTTATGGCATGCCTGAAGAAAAATTAATTCGCACGTTGCCTGCGAATCAATTTCCATCAGTTGAAAATTTGCAGGTGGGAATGAAAGTTTATCCTAATGATAAACACCATTTGGTGATGAAAATAATTAAAATTGAAGGTGAACATATTACGGTTGATGCCAATCATCCTTTAGCAGGTCAAACCTTAAATTTTGAAGTCACTGTCTTGAATGTGCGTGATGCCACACAAGATGAGATTCAATCACAAAAAGTAACTGTGCAAAACTGATCCCTCCTCTTCTACGTGCCGCGGCTTGTCCGCGGCATCCATGGATGCCGCGAACAAGTCGCGGTACGTAGAGGTATAGCCAACCTACCCCATGCCGATAACCAATATTATACCTTTAATGTTGGTGCCCTTAATGGAAGATTACTGTAAATACCAGCAGCGTTTGATGGAAGTGTTGCCCGAACGTCCAGATAATCACTCCTCTTTTTTGCAGGGTATTAATAATTTATTTTCATTGATCGGTTTAAGATCCTTTTGGCAAAGTACTTTTTATGGTTTGAAAATGCAAGTGGATCAATTACGCCGTCATGGACAGAAAATTGAAGCACTTCACTTGTTGTTGCAAGGACTTTCGCAGAACCATTTTTGGTTAAATCATGCAACAAAATGGTGGTATTTGATGCATTTATCTATCAGTCTTGCCCAAGATCTTAAGTTAAGCGCTGCCAATCAATTTAGCTCGCCTATTCAACGATTATTCAAATTAAGTATGCAAGCCCCAACACCTTGGCAAGGTTATAATGTTGCTTATAGTTTTGTCTCATTGAGTTTATGGTCATTTGAGCTTGGAAAAACGCAAAAAGCAATTGAACAAATTAATTGCGCAATACATGCCGATTCTTCTTGGGGATACCCCGAGTATTTATTAGGTTGGTATGGTTTAAGCTTAGAAGGCATTGATCCCGTGGCTCATTTTGTAAAAGCGGTCAAATTAAACTGGAGTTTACTTGAAAAATTAAAGCAAGATCCTTTAGGCCAGCGCTTTCCATATATTTTACAAGCCGTTAAGGAAAAAGTGCTAGAAAAAAGTGACAAGATATAATATGTGATAGGTCATCTTGTTTTCCAAAACAAGAAAATATTGTAGAATAGATTTATATATAAGCTTAAAAATTGGGAAATGCTATGAATAACATAACAAAGCGACTTTCCTCCAGTTTAGTCCTTTTGATTCCAATGAGTGTATTTGCTGGTGGCTCAATTGGTGATGTTGCCAACAACCTCATGGGGCCGACTTCGATTGTCACTAAAGTGGTAGAAATAGGTTGTTATGTCATTGGGCTTGCCTTTGTAATGATGTCGATTGCGCAATATAAAATCCATAGACAAAGCCCCAAATTGGTTCCTTTAGCAACGCCAATTACATTATTGGTATTAGGGGTAATAGCCCTCTTTATTCCTTATCTGACCATGCAGACAGAAACAGGCAAAGCAGATGTTAAATCAGAATCATCAAGCGCTTTACCTTTACCAGGAGCCCCTACAAAAGGCTCAGGTCTTCCATATCCTCCCGGACATAATCAACAGGAAGCGCCACCTTTGCCTTCATCAACTGATCAAGGTAGCGCAGCAGCACCTGCCACACCACCCGATAACGGTTCAGGTGCCGGAGCACCAGCCACACCAGCTGATAGTGGTACTGGTGGTGGTGGTTGGACTACCGATCCCAAATATCAACACTAAAAATTAGTATTTTAAGTAGGGTGGGCAAAGTCTGCGTGCCCACCATTTCGAATCAAGATGGTGGGCACGCTAAATGCTTTGCCCACCCTACATCAGATGAAGTGTGCCCACCCATTCTTAAAAAGTTATCCACAGCTTACTCAGAAAAAATAGTTAACCCCCCAACATGTAAGAAAACCTGACAACTACCTTACAAAATCAGAATTCATAAAAATTTCTGTTAGGGAACCTATTGATTAACTATCAAAAAAATAAAGTGGGCAAGATTTGTGCATGGGGCAGCGAATAATGAAATTAAAGGGCTTAGGTGAGTTTCCCTAGTTTTCCTCACAGACTTATCCACAGAAAATGTGTATAAAATGAAGGATGAGAAAGGGGAAGAGAGTTAGCAACTTCTTCTTAGGTTTTATCGATTCTACTTTGAAGTTCTTTTAACTCAGAATCAATTTGACGTTGTTCTTGAGAGGTAATGGTTGCGATCTTTTTGGCCAACTTGAGTTGAGTAGCTGCCCCTGTTAAGTCACCTTGAAGCTTTAGATATTGCGCTTGCGCAAGATGCGCTTGGACTGGGATATGTGATTGTGAGTAAGCATTCGAAAGTAAATTCCAAAGTATGGGATGATTTGGTTTCTTAGCAACGATTTGTTTAATAATGCTTATCGCTTTTTGAGGTTCCCCATTTTTAATCAGCCATTCACAATAAGTGAACGTTAAAGGGTAATTATTGGGGTGATTTTGAAGCGTATTGGCTAAACGTGCTAAAGCAAGCTCAGGTTGTTGTGAAGCCATTTCCACTTGTGCATAAGCTAATTGAAACAAAGGTTGGTTTGGAGAAATTTTTAATAATTCGTCCAAGTAAATGATTGCTTGTTGATGTTTTCCGGCTTGAAGTAATGAAAGAACATAGCCATACAGGGTGCCAATTCGACTACGATAATTGCCTCTTTCAAGTTTTTTTGCAAAATAGCTGCAGGCTTCTTGAGGTGTGGAAAAGGTATCTACTAACACACGTGCTTGCACAAGATGATACTGTAAACTATCTGGAATTTGTTTGTAGGGGAAACTATTTGCTCGTGATTGAGCCGCTATCAATCTTGATTCTGTGAGTGGGTGAGTCATTAAATATTCAGGCAAGTGATTCCCATAATAACGCGTTTCTTGTGACATTCTATGAAAAAAAGCGGGCATCCCCATAGGATCAAATCCTGCCTTCGTTAGGGCCTGGATCCCAACATAATCCGCTTCTTTTTCATGTTCACGGGTATAATCAATCATCGCCTGCTGACTGCCTGCCATTGTTGCAGCCATTGCCCCAGAAGCTGCTTGTGCGTTTTGGGTTGCAAGCAAGGCTGCAGCAATCATCCCCGCGATTGTAGATAGCCGCAGACGTCCCATATGCTCATACATGCGCGCAATGTGCTTTTGCTGGACGTGTCCAATTTCATGAGCAAGGACTCCGGCCAACTCACTTTCTGATTCACTGGCAAGGATTAACCCTGTATTGATGCCTACAAATCCTCCAGGCAGTGCAAAAGCATTGATGCTTTGATCTTCTACGACGAAAAATTGAAAAGCCGATTGTGCTTGTCCTTGAGTTGCAACCAGACGATAGCCTAAACCCTGTAAATATTCATTGACGTAAACATCATGGCCAATAATCTGAGCTGCGCGAAGTTCTTTCATTATGCCAAGCCCAATCTCACGTTCTTGGGCAGGACTTAAGATAGCGTTGGCAGAGTTACCCAGATCGGGGAGTTCACCAGCTGTAAGTGTACTGTGGAAAAGCAAAGTGACTAAAAAGACTGTATAGATAAGGCAGAGAGTAAAGCCGTTTTGCCTCTCGTGTGGTGAATAAGATGTAGCGTATAATCTTTGCATGTTATCAAGTATTTTAACCTACAAAAAGTGAAAGTGCTTGGGCATTTATCTTATTTGTATCTCAACTAACAAAATAATGGCCTGGAGGGGTACGTGCTAACAGTGGTGAAAGGTTGGGAACAACGTTACCTATCAGATCCGCAAGCTATCTTATTAATTGTCTTACTAGGAGGTGGATTAATACTTGTCCTATGGATGGGAAAAGTTCTTGCCCCAGTCATAGCCAGTATTGTCATTGCTTATTTACTACAATGGCTTGCCAACATTCTCACCGACTTAAAAATGCCGCGTCTAGCGGCGGTACTATTGGTTTATTGTGCATTTTTAGGCTTTTTCTTAAGCGCCATCTTTATCTTATGGCCAATTATTTGGGATCAATTAATTCGTTTATTTGAAGAATTTCCAACAATGGTGACAAGGTTTCAACATTATCTTTACTTATTACCCAATGAATTTCCCGAGTATCTCACTAAAGAAACTGTCGATGGTTGGGTTGCCAGCTTTTTAGTACAATTAAAGCAGTCTGGAAAAATCTTATTTGCAGTGTCATTAGCTTCATTACCAAGTGTCATAGCGCTTGTGGTTTATCTGGTCTTAGTGCCGCTAATGGTTTTCTTTTTTCTAAAAGATTACCACCTTATCCTTAATTGGTTTTTAGGATTTTTACCAAAAAACAGACCATTTCTCTCTAGAATTGGCAAAGATGTGCATAAACAAATTGGTAATTATATTCGGGGTAAGGGTGCGGAAGTCCTTATTGTCGGCGTCATCACCTTTATCATTTTTTATTTATTTGATTTACGATATTCAACGTTGCTTGCTGTTTTAGTGGGGTTATCTGTTTTGATCCCTTATATTGGGATGGTGATTGTAACAATCCCGGTAATCTTAGTGGCCTTTTTTCAATGGGGCTTTGATGCACACTTTGCTTATCTTTTAATCACCTATGGCATAATCCAATCTTTAGATGGTGCTATCTTAGTTCCGCTTCTATTCTCAGGCGCAGTCAATTTACATCCTCTTGCTATCATTGTGGCGGTTCTTGTGTTTGGCGGATGGTGGGGATTTTGGGGCGTGTTTTTTGCTATCCCCTTAGCGACGTTAGTCAAGGCGATGATAGAAGCATGGCCAAGAAAAACAGATTACAAAACTTCTATAGCATGATCAGCCAAGCGTGAGCGCTCGCCACGTGACAAGGTAATGTGACCACTATGTTCCCAACTTTTAAAGCATTGGACAACATAAGTTAAACCAGAGGTTGTGCCTGTCAAATAGGGTGTATCAATCTGATTGATATTACCTAGACACACTATTTTTGTACCAGGGCCGGCACGCGTCACTAAAGTTTGCATTTGCTTAGACGTTAGGTTTTGTGCTTCGTCAATGATAATAAATTTATTTAAAAAAGTTCTGCCGCGCATAAAATTTAAAGAACGAATTTTTATACGATCTTGTAATAGTTCAGCCATTTTACTATTTTCTTTATCATTATGTTCTAATGATTGTGTTAAGACTTCAAGGTTGTCGATCAGTGCTCCCATCCAAGGGGTCATTTTTTCTTCCTCAGTACCTGGCAAAAATCCGATATCTTCACCAACAGGCACGGTGACACGGGTCATAATAATTTCGCGGTAGAGACGATGTTCAACTGTTTGAGCAAGCCCCGCCGCCATGGTCAATAAGGTTTTGCCAGTTCCAGCTGCACCGACCAAGGTGACAAAATCTATATCGGGATCCATCAGTAAATTCAACGCAAAATTTTGTTCAGGATTGCGTGCGTTAATGCCACATACTTTATTTTTATGGCGACGATAATCTTTTGCATATTCTATTTTGGCGACATCACCATCGACTTGTCTCACAATGGCTTCAAAATCACCATCATTACTTAAACATAAATTGGAAAACCACTTAAGGACGGCTTCACCTTGAATTTTATAAAATGTTTTTCCATCTTCTTTCCAGGAAGCCATTTCTTTGCCATGCTTTTCCCAGAAATTCGGTGTGAGTTTGAAGATGCCTGAATACATTAAATCGAGATCATCTAATACTTGATCATTATGATAATCTTCAGCATGGATCCCTAAAACAGCGCCTTTAATCCGCATATTAATATCTTTGGAGACTAAAGTAACACGCGTATGCTGATGTTTTGCTTGCAAGGATAGCACTGTTGCTAAAATGGAATTATCAGGTTTATTACCAGGCAGTGAAGCTGGTAGAACAGAAGGTATTTCTTCTCGCTGAAAAAAAAGTTTGCCAGTGGGGAAAGTAAAGGCTTTATTCATATGATGACCGGGAAAAATTAAAGGAATGCCATCAAATATTTCTTTGTTGGTTATATTTTTGATAAGACCATCTAGATAACGATTAACTTCGCGAATATTGCGAGCAGTATCAGATAAACCTTTTTTACCTTGATCTAACTCTTCTAATACGACCATAGGAAGATAAATATCATGTTCTTTAAATCGAAATAATGCGGAAGGATCATGAACTAAGACATTGGTATCAATTACAAATAAACGCTTTTCATCTTTTGAAACAGGGGAGCGCGATTTTTTCATTAATGATCTTCCGTTTGGAGTATATTATTGGTCTAACTCTCGGATAGTTTTTAATATTTCATTTATGTGATCGCTAACTTTTACTTTGCGCCAGATATGTCGAACAATTCCCTTTTTATCTATTAAAAAGGTACTACGTTCTATGCCAAGCACAAGACGACCGTACATGTTTTTTTCTTTAATAACATCAAATGTTTTACATAATACTTCATCTGTATCAGCAATAAGGGGAAAAGGAAATCCTTGATTTTTAATAAACTTTTCATGGCTTGCGAGGGTATCGCGGGAGACGCCAATGATAATGGTATTTAATTTTTTGAAGGTAGCATAATAATTTGCAAAATCATTGCCTTCTTGTGTACAACCTGGTGTATTATCCTTGGGATAAAAATAAAGGACGATGTTTTGTCCTTTTAACCCCGAAAAATCTTGTAGAGTCGGATCGGTTGCCTCAAACGAAAGCGCAGGTAGCGGTTTATTCAGAACAATTTTATTCATCTAGTTAGTGTTCTTATATATTAGATGCTTTTGTAAGGTTCTAAAACAGAATCCAAATTCCTATCTTCACAATAAACCATAAAGCGTTCTCTTATGCTAGCAATATGCTGTTTGGCAGGGATATTAACCACGAAGCTGATACTCGTCATGGTGGTTTGGTTTTTAGCTTCATAGGTTTCGCAATCCATTTGATCAACGCTAACGCCTTGTTGCACAAAAAATAAGGCTAGCTCATTGAGGATCCCTGGTCGGTCTTGGGCAATGACTTGGACTTGGTAGGGGAGCGCTGGAGCGGTTTTGCGAGGCAAGGTTCGTTTACTTTGAATGGTGAAACCATATTGCTCAGCTAATGGCGGCAGAGCAGCTTCAAGCTTAGCAACGGTATTCCATGTCCCTTCTATATGAAGAGAAAGGGAGCATTCAGCGCCAAACGTAGCCAACTTGCTTTCAAGGATGTTACATCCACTCATTTTACTGGTTTTAGTGAAGGCTTCTAATATGCCAATATGGTCACTTCCTAGGGCGGTGACGACAAGAAAATGCTGATTGTTCACGCTCATAAAATGGGTACCTGTTGGGAGTAATTAGTTAGGCTGCAAGTTTACCATTTTTTTGGCTAGTTTGAAGTGGTATTCCCCAGAACAAGTTGTCGGGAGCATCGGCTCACTTGTCTTGGGAACATTGACATGCTAGCTTGCGCATTCAAGAACTTGGGGGAAGAATCACATGTTTAAAGGAAGTTGTGTAGCGCTGGTCACACCAATGACCTCTACGGGGGAAATTGATAAAAAGGCTATCATTAACCTGGTCCAGTGGCATATTCAGGAAGGAACAGATGCCATTGTTGTTGCTGGCACCACGGGTGAATCTGAGACCTTAACACCAAGTGAACACCACGAAGTGATTTCATTGGTCTACAAAATGGTCAATAAAAGAATCCCCGTTATTGCAGGCACCGGGACTAATGCGACTGCCAGCACCATCAATCTGACCAAAGCAGCGCAAGAAATTGGTGTAGATGCTTGTTTAATTGTCACTCCCTATTATAACCGTCCTACTCAACATGGTTTAATAGAGCACTATCGCGCTATTGCAAAAGCGGCTTCTATCCCTGTTTTGCTTTATAATAACCCAACGAGAACGGCTTGTGATTTGCAGCCCCAGACAGTTGCGGCTTTGAGCGAAATTCCTACTATTGTGGGTATCAAAGAGGCTTCGGGTAATATTGAACGTTTGGTGGCGTTAACCGAACTATGTAAAAAAGGATTTAAGTTTTATAGTGGAGATGACGCTACGGCACTTGAATTTATGCGTAAGGGTGGTCATGGTGACATTTCCATTACAGCGAATGTTGCGCCAAAATTAATGCATCAAATGTGTCACGCTGCGCTTGCTAAAGATTTTGATAAAGCGCAAACATTAGATAAAACATTACAACCCTTACATCGTATGTTGGTGGCTGAAGCTAATCCCATTCCCGTAAAGTGGGCATTATATTATTTGAAGAAAATTGATAGTGGCATCAGGCTCCCATTAACATCTTTTTCGATGGAATATCACGAAAAGATGAAACAAGCATTACAAACAGCAGGCATTAATTAATTTTGAGGTTAATAGTGAAAATAATAAATAAAGCAGGACTTATTTTGTTGGCAGTTGCTCTCACGGGTTGCCAGCAAATAAGTCAAAAAAGATCGGAGTATGTGAGAAATCGCGGAAATGATTATCTGACCAGTAGAGTCTATGCGCCGTTAAAAGTGCCTGAAGGTCTTTCTCAGCCAAGAGATAGTGAAATGTATCCGTTACCAGCAGAAATTCCACCCATTGGAATGGTAAAACCAGTGCCTTTAGAGCCACCAGGTTTTGGAAAATTAAACTAATTTTATTATAGCTAGCAGTTGAATTAAGTTTGAGGAGAGTCATATGAGCACACAGAATTTACTATACACCGGAAAAGCAAAATCGCTATATACCACAGATAATCCCGATCAATTATTGTGCGTGTTTCGTAACGACACCTCCGCTTTTGATGGCTTAAGAATTGAAAAGCTTGACAGAAAAGGTATGGTCAATAATTATTTTAACGCCTTTATCATGGAAACCTTAAGCAAAAATGGGATCCCAACCCATTTTATCAAGCGCACTTCAGAAGATGGTTCCTTGGTTAAGAAATTAAAAATGATCCCAGTGGAATGCGTTGTGCGTAATATTTCCGCAGGCAGCCTTTGTAAGCGTTTAGGCGTTGAACCAGGCCTTGAATTAAATCCACCCACTTTTGAATTTTTCTTAAAAAATGATGCCCTCCATGATCCGATGGTGAATGATTCGCTTATCATCACTTTTAAATGGGCAACCCAAAAAGACATCGATCAAATGAAAAAATACACCTTTGCGGTCAATGATGTCTTGAAAAAGCTCTTCCTTGATGCCGGCATGATCCTAGTTGATTACAAATTAGAGTTTGGTTTGTATCAAGGCGAGTTGATATTGGGTGATGAATTTTCACCCGATGGTTGCCGTATTTGGGATGCTGCTACTAAGAAAGTGTTAGATAAAGACCGTTTCCGCAAAGAAATGGGCGGTGTGATTGAGGCTTATGAAGAAGTCGCAACCCGTTTAGGGATTAAATTACCTGAAGTTGCTTAAGAATCTTATCCCCTCTCCCCCCGCTTGTGGGTTAGAGCCTGCCTGCCGAAGCTTCTTAGCGTAGGCAGGTGAGGGTTATTTTAACTTATCTAGCAAAGATAAGAAAAAATCTGTTTTCCATAATTCCAAAGAAGATAATTCATTTGGTTTGAGAAATACCCGAACATCATTCTTTATGTCATTCCAATTGATAGATAAAATTTTCAGACGAAGTTGCTGGATAAGCCAATCATTGTTTATTAAAAGTTCTTGACCTTGCCAAGGCCCTTGTTGATGTAATGCATTAGTAAGCAGTTTAAAATTGACTGAAGTTTTATTTTGCAGATACCAAATGAAATCATACCAATCCCTTCCTTTATCATAAGTCCGACATAATAAGGCATGCAGTTTACCGGCAAATGAACTAGGAAGATCTTTTGCAACAACACTAAACGGGGTCGGGAAAATCACAAATTTTATCTCTGTCGTTGCTCCTACTGGAGGATTAGTATCAATTTCAAATTTAATTTTAATTTGTCTATCTGCTTTATTTAAGGGATATTGCAAATTGAGCAATTTTCCTAATGAATCGACTTTCAGGAATTGCTTTTGAACAGTTTTTTTGATCGCTGCTCGATCATCAACATGAACATGATAACCAAAAGCTTCAAATTCTTCTGTCATATACTTAAGATAATGATTTAGATCAAAATGAGAATTGGGTTTCAATAGAGCAAAATCCAGATCCTCTGAAAAGCGATTCAATCCATAGAGAATTCTTAGTGCTGTTCCTCCGTGAAATTCAGCAGACTTAAAAAAATCAGCTTTGGATAATGCCATTAAAGCAATTTCTTGAGTAATTTCCTTTAACGCATTTTGCTCATCAAGACGCGTTTTTGTTTTATATGAATCTAAACGTTGTTGTACAATTTCAATGCTCATAATACTTTACTACACCATTAATAAACTTTTGAACTCGACTGCTATTGTAAAAAGAAGATAATTTCTTCGCAAATTCTACTGACATAGGAGGTAACGCCTCCAAGTCCATTCTTAAACTCTTATCTAATGGGTTTATGTTTACCCAATTTTTTTTATAACAAAAAACATAATCCGTGATGGCTTTCCAAGGAGTCGCAACCAGAAATATACTCTCATCTTCAATTTCACGGGATACGCCATAGAAAAAATTATTTTTGGGAAGACGTTGATAACTAAAAAGGCCAAACTCATTTTCAATTTTTTGTGAACGAGAAATGGTTACACAAGTTGTACTGTATACTGCTTCTGGAATAAGACCATGAAAGGATAAAGCGGATTCTAAACTAACGTATGAAGGCCAGAGAATATGCTGCGACATCTCAAAGGGATGTGGTTTTTTCTTTTCAAGATACTTACCACGTCTATATAACCCCTTTCTAAGTCGAACTAAAAGGCCTTCTTGTAATGCTCTTTTAATTTGAGCATAACGCGCGTTTTCTGTAAGGGGAAGCAAAATGCATAAGTCTGGGTACGTCAGATAATCTGACGGGAATGTTTGAAGTTTCTTTTCGATTAGGCTACTCATACCCTAACTTTAGCATAAAACTGTCAAAATATGACAGTTTCAAACAAAAATCTATGTGTAATTGCAACATATGACATTAGTTGATCAACTGATAATGCAAGATACTTCCACTTTTAGGAGGTATCTTGCAAATAAAACATTATTTTCTTCTTGCCCGCTTACTACTAGATGAACCCTCATTTTGAGGAAAATCCACGCCGCGATTTAAAAATCTATCTGCATCAGCGATTAAAGATTCAACTTCGCTTGTTCGTTTTTTATGAGGATAGGCTAAACTTCTAGCGATGCTACGTTTAGAAGCGCGATAATCTCTTGCCCCATTAGGGCCTAATGCTTCAATTTGTTGTGCGGGGGAAAGCTCATGCCCACGTTGAGATAAAATCATGTCAACACCATCTTGGCGATAGTAATCAATGGCACTTCTTAATGCCAAAATGATATATGAGATATCAACGTCTTTTGATAATGCTTGTATTACTTGGGCATCAGCTGAACTGGAAATAGATTCCAAAATTGCATTACCTTTATCTTCAATTGAAAAAATGTGTGATGACAAGACATCGACCACTTTAACCATGTCAGGTAAGTGCTCGTCCAATGACCTCACAATCTCAAGTGCCAAACATTTATATCGAGCTGAAATTTCATGGCCAGCAAGGGATAGCAAAACGAGAACGACTTTAAAATTCCTTCTCTTTACAGAGTTGATTAGCGCATTGCCTTTACTCTCATCTGAAATCAAACGGGAAGCGTTCGCTAACAAAACTTGAACCACATCATGATTTCCTCGTTCAACAAATGTATACAGTAAATAGTCTAAGCTCTCGCCATTAATCTGTGGACCAGGTTGAGTCAACAATGCCTGGACTTCATCAAAACGTTTGTTGCGAGCAGCTTCATAAAGCTGGCGGACCTTTTCCTCGGCAGAAATCATAAATTCAGCTTTATACAAGGCTTTAGGATTGTTTAAATATGGTTTAGTTTGTTCTTCGATTAAATAGGGAGCGTGTTGTCTAATAAATCGCTGCCAAAATATCGGTTGATTCGCGGCTCGATGCCAATGTCTATTCACCGACTCGGCGTTTAATAATGCTTGCGGATTTGAATGCGAAAAAATAAGCGCCAAAACTTCATCTGGGAAATTCTCGGGTGTAAATGTTAAAGACATGATCTATTCTCGCTTTTCATTATCTATTTCTAGGACGTTTTCTAGCAGGTTGCGCATCTTCAACATCTGGATTATTTGATCCCTCAGCATTTTCTATGCTTAAGATTTCCGTGATGGTGCGTTTAGAAGCTTGATAATTTCTCGCACCATCTGTGCCTAAGGCTTCTACTAGTTGCGCATGGGTAAGTTCATGGCCACGTTGAGATAAAATAGCGTTTACACGCTCTTGGCGGTGGTGTTCAACAGCTTGCTTTAATGCCTCAATAACATATGAGACATCGACGCCTTTTAATAATTCCTGGACTACTTCAACACTTGAACTCGAGCGAATTGACGCCATCAGCGCTTTACCAGTGTCCTTAACTGAAATTTGTGTTAACAAGACTCGGATCACATGAATTGCTTTAAGTGGCGGCAAAAACCATGATGTCGCAGCATGATATAGTGCGTCATATTTATGTGCAGCGGAAATTTGCTGGCCAGGAAGTGTTAATAGAGCTTGGATTAAATTATGATCCCCTGCAAAGGCAGCTCGGTACAGCATTAAACCTTTATTATCAGCTGAACATTGTGGACCAGGTTGGGATAATAACGATTGGACCATGTCAATATCACCCAAATAAGCAGCATTACTAAGTCTCCATTCTTTATATTTAATATCGTTAAACTCAGATTTATACAAGGCTTTCGGATCTTTTAGATATTTTGCATTCTTTTCAGCCATTAGATACGGACAATGTTTTCTAATTAAGCTTTGCCATACGGCAGGTTGATTCGCAACGCGATGCCAATGCTTATTCACCGATTCCGCTTTTAATACTGTTTTGGTACTAGACTGAGAAAAAATAAGCGCCAAAACTTCAGGTAGAAGATTACCTGCTGGAAATGTTAAAGACATGATCTATCCTCGTTTTTTATTATCTATTTCTAGGACGCTTTCTAGCAGTTTGCACTTCATCATCTTCTTGATTATTCAATTCACCTGTTCTTTCTAAAGCTAAGCTTCTAGCAATACTGCGCTTAGAAGCTCGATAATCTCTCGCACCATTTGTGCCTAAAGCTTCTATCTGTTGGGCAGGGGTAAGTTCATGGCCACGTTGAGATAAAATAGCATTTACGTAGTCTTGACGATTGAAATCAATGGCACGTCTTAATGCCAAAATAATGTATGCGATATCAACGTTTTTTGATAACTCTTGTATAACTTGGGCGTGAACTGGACTGGAAATAGATTCCAAAAGTGCATTACCTTTATCCTGGGCTGAAGCTTGTGCTAAAGAGTTTTGCGTATCTTCGTATGGAGTTTGTGTCATCAATTCTCGGGCTAAGTTAACATTGTCCTGACTCAATGACACAAACCCTGCTAAAAGTTTAGCTTTAAGTGGAATGTCATGACCAGCATGTGTTAAAAGTGCTTGCACTTGACTAAGATCCCCAGCCCTGGCTGCTCTTTCCAGAAAATCACCTTTACATTTTGCTGGGATCTGTGGGCCAGGTTGCGTTAACAAGGCTTGGAGTATGTCAATACGTCGATTGATAGCAGCTTCATTATATTTGATGTACTTTTCGTACGCTGAAATTGCAAACTCAGATTTATATAAGGCTTTCGGATCTTTTAGATATTCTGCATTCTTTTCAGCCATTAAATAGGGACAATGTTGTCTAATTAAGCTTTGCCATATGGCAGGTTGATTCGCAACTTTATGCCAATGCTTATTTACCGATTCCGCTTTTAATACTGCTTTGGCACTAGACTGAGAAAAAATAAGCCCCAAAACTTCAGGTAGAAGATTATCTGCTGGAAATGTTAAAGACATGATCTATCCTCTCTTTTCATTATCAATTTCTAGGACGCTTCCTAGCAGTTTGCACTTCATCATCTTCTTGATTATTCAATTCACCTGCACCTTCTAAGGCTAAGCTTCTAGCAATATTGCGCTTAGAAGCGCGATAATCTATCGCACCATTTGTACCTAATGCTTCTATTAGTTGCGGATGGGAAAGTTCATGGCCACGTTGAGATAAAATAGCGTTTACACGGTCTTGGCGGTGGTGTTCAATACCTCGCTTTAATGCCTCAATAACATATGAGACATCGACGCCTTTTAATAATTCTTGGACTACTTCGGCACTTGAAGTCGAAGTAATGGACTCCACCAGCGCTTTACCTTTTTCCGTAACTGAAATTTGTGTCAACAAGGTTCGGACCACATGAATTGCATTAAGAGACGGATTAGTCCATGGGGTCACAGCACCAAGTAGCGCGTTATATTTATCATTAGGGGAAATTTGCTGGCCAGCAAGTGTTAATAAAGCTTGGACTACATTATGATCCGCTACATAGGCTAAGGTTGCGTGGTTCAGCGCCTTCCGTTTATACTGAGCTGGAATCTTTGGACCAGGTTGGGTTAATAATGATTGGACCATATCAATATTACTCCTAGCAACAGCATTATCAAATCTCCATGTTTTTCTATCAAGATTGTTAACCTCAGATATATATAAGCCTTTGGGATCGTTTAGGTATTGTACTTTTGTATCTTCCATTATATCGGGGCATTCTCGTCTAATAAATCTCTGCCACACTATCGGTTGATTCGCAACGCGATGCCAATGTTTATTTAACAATTGTCCTGTTAACAATAATTCTTTCGAACTTGAATGAGAAAAAACAAGCGTCAAAACTTCAGCTGGTAAATTTTCGGATGTAAATGTTATAGACATGATCTATCCTCTCTTTTCATTATCAATTTCTAGGGCGTTTTCTATCAGGTTGCGCTTCATCATCTTCTTGATTATTCAGTTCACCTGTTCTTTCTAAAGCTAAGCTTCTAGCAATATTGCGCTTAGAAGCGCGATAATCTCTGGCGCCATTTGTGCCTAATGCTTCTACTAGTTGCGCAGGGGAAAGTTCATGGCCACGTTGCGATAAAATGGCATCTACGCGGTCTTGACGATGGTAAGCGGTGAGATTTTTTAATGCCTTGATGATGTATGAGATATCAACGCCTTTTGATAATTCTTGGACTACTTCGGTAGTGGGCGACGGAAAACTCAGAACACATTCTTCTAGCGCTTTACCTTTTTTCTTAGCTGTAATTTGTGTTAGCAAGACTCTGACTATGTCTATCACATTAATCCCATAAGATGTCGTTGCCGCAAGTAATGCAAAATATTTATCATTAGCTGATATTTCATCACCAGCATTTGTTAACAATACTTGAACTTGATTAAGATCCCCAGCTTTGGCTGCTCTTGCCAGAAAAACACCTTTATTTTCAGCTGAGATCTGAGGGCCAGGTTGCGTTAACAAGGCTTGGAGTACGTCAATACGTCCATTTTCAGCAGCTACAATATATTTGTAGTGTCTTTCGATCGCTTTAATTCCAAACTCAGATTTATATAAGGCTTTCGGATCTTTTAGATATTCTGCATTCTTTTCTGTCATTAAATAGGGGCAATGTTGTCTAATTAAGTTTTGCCACACAATCGGTTGATTGGCAACTTTATGCCAATGCTTATTTACCGATTCCGCTTTTAATACTGCCTTGGTACTAGACTGAGAAAAAATAAGCGCCAAAACTTCAGGTAGAAGATTACCTACTGGAAATGTTAAAGACATGATCTATCCTCCTTCATAAAAGTGTGTAGGTGATAGACCTGTTTATTAATTAAAACTAGGCGGGATTCATAAGCCAGTTCTCGATTCATTCCTATCGAGAAGACCCATCACAAAATGTAGAAGCCAAAATACTACTGGAAGTGGTAGAAAGTCATGTCATAAAAAACATTGGGTTGACTCAGTGGCAGAAAAGACAAGATGAGAGGGATTTACCACGCACTCAAAGCGCGCTTTAAATCATCAATCAAGTCTTGCACATCTTCGAGTCCCACTGAGATTCTCACTAAACTATCTTCAATACCAATCTTTTGGCGATGGTGCGCAGGAATTGCCGCATGAGTCATAACGGTTGGGTGTTCGATTAGGGATTCAACACCGCCCAATGACTCCGCTAGTGTAAAGATATTTAAACCATTCATAAAGCGCACGACATCATCAATGTTGCCATCCAAAATTACGCTAATCATGCCGCCAAAATCACGCATTTGTTGTTCTGCGAGCACATGTTGAGGATGTGAGCTTAATCCAGGATAAATGACTTTTTTGATTTTGGGATGTGAGCTTAAAAATTCGGCGATATGCATCGCATTATCACAATGGGCTTGCATGCGTACATGTAAGGTTTTAATCGAACGGATCAGTAAAAAACAATCCATGGGGCTAGGAACAGCGCCGGTGGCATTTTGCAAAAAATAAAGCTGATCTGCCAGTGTTTGATCATTTAGAATTAAGGCGCCACCAATCACATCGGAATGACCACCTATATATTTCGTGGTGGAATGACAAACCAGATCAGCCCCTAAATGAAGCGGGGTTTGTAAATAGGGCGTTGCAAAGGTGTTATCGACTGCCAAGATCGCACGTTGCTTTTGATTTTTATTAATTTCAGCAATAGCAGCGATATCAATGATTTTTAATAAGGGGTTTGAGGGAGTTTCTAGCCACACTAATCTTGTTTGTGGGGTATAAGCTGCGGCAACTTCTTTCAAGGATGTCATATCGCATTGGGTGTAAGTAATGCCCCATTGTAAAAAGACTTTCGCCAACAAACGCAATGTTCCGCCATAAACATCATCGCTTACAATGACATGACTACCAGGAGATAATGTTTGTAGCAAAGTATTAAATGCCGCACATCCTGAAGCAAAACACAGGCCATATTTTCCATTTTCAAGTGCAGCCAAATTAGCTTGCAGCACGTCTCGAGTGGGATTGGCGGTACGAGAATATTCATATTTTCCAACCGGGACGCCTGGACTTGTTTGTGCATAGGTAGAGGTAAAATAAATGGGTGGCATCACAGAGCCTGTCGCATCATTTTCATAGCCGGCATGAATTGCTTTAGTGCCAAAATGTTTGTGATTGTCGTTTGCTTTCTTGTCCATTTAAAACCCGTTTTCTTTCATCCAGTTATCATTAAAGAATTTGGAAATATAACGCGACCCCGAGTCGGTTAGTAATGTGACCACCGTTTTTCCAGGACCCAATTCTTCTGCCACTTCACAAGCCGCATGCACAATAGCCCCAGAGGAACCGCCGCAAAAAAGCCCTTCTTTACGCACAAGGTCTCTTGCCATAGTGAACGCTTGATTATCATTTGTTTGTCGCATCTCGTCAACAACCGAAAAATCTAAAGCACCGCAAATGATATCTTCGCCAATGCCTTCCACTTTATACACTTTAGGTTCGACTAATTTTTTCGAATAGAAATAATCATAATGAATGCTGCCTATGGGATCAACGCCAATAATTTTAATTTTATTGGTTCTTTCTTTGATAAAACGTCCGACACCAGAAATGGTGCCACCAGTCCCCGTGCCTGCGACAAAAGCATCAAATTTACTGTGTGTTTGCTCCCAGATTTCAGGGGCAGTTGAATGATAATGCGCTGCTATATTGTCTTGATTGTGATATTGATTAACATAAAAGGAATCTTTGGTTGTACGTGCAATTTGCTTAGCTCGTTCAACATAATGATCTGGAGAATCACCTGGCACATCGGTAGGTGTTACCACCACTTCAGCCCCAAAAGCCTTGAGCATATTAATTTTTTCTGAGCTCATTTTATCAGGTAGTGTAAATATGCAACGATATCCCTTCACCGCGGCTATCATGGCTAATGATAACCCCGTATTACCAGAAGTGTTTTCAACGATGACGCCGCCAGGTTTTAATTTTCCGGTTTTTTCTGCTTGTTCAATAATGTAAAGCGCCATTCGGTCTTTGATAGAGCCACTGGGATTCATAAATTCACATTTTACAAGCACAGTTGCGGCATTTTTACCGACACAATGGTTTAATTTTACTAAAGGAGTATTTCCGATACATTGTAAAATGTTTTTTGCAAAGGTCATTTTGTGCCTTTTCAAAACGCACAGGAGATCATTTACTAAGGTATAGCAAAATTGTGGCTTAAAATCTTAAGGGCACCGCATAAAAAAACAGTTTTTTAAACTTTATGCAGAATTCCAATGCTTCTGGGGGAATGAGTGGGAGCTTTGTTTTTGCTAGGCGAAGAAGGCGGAGAATCTTCGAGCTCTTTTAATCTTTGATTGAATCTGAAAGTTATGCTTTTTGCAGGCTTGAGTAAAATATCATCGTTTTCTTTGTGGATACCTTTGGAAGTTGGAGAAGGTTTATTGGAAAATTTATTGATAATAAATTTTCGAATGGGGAGTACATCCGTTAAACAAACACGTTCCATGGTAAGCATATCGAATGTTATTTTTGCACTGCGCTTAAAAGTATTGCCAGGCGCATCTTTTATGATATAGGTGATGCGTTTTAAAAGACGAATATGCTCAAATCCAGGTACCCATTCGGGAATGGCACTAAGATAAACTGCGGGTAATGCATTTTTTTTCTTATACAACAGTCGCTTAATGGCAGGATTAACAAGTTCCATTGCCGCATTTGCATAACGCGTTCCAATACCTAAATTAGCTACGCATTGTCCTTTATCGCCAATGAAGCTAAAAGGAATAAAATGGGCATGTTGGCCAGTGCCATCAGGTACATCAATACCCACTTTGCGCATCGCTGTTGTGGCAGGAGTCCCCATCGTCTTATTTTGAGATTTGCCACGAGGGTCAAGGCCTTCGCGTTTACGTTTACGTACTAATTTTTCAGTATCTTGGATTGATTTTTTAGTAATCTCTATATCAATCATTCCCCCCATATCCGCTTTAGGCACGGGCGACTTCCAAGAGGATGGCTTGGCTGGAATAGTTAATACCGTTCTTTTGACTTTATCTTCTGAAATAAATAAACCCATTGCACCATCATCACAATCGATCATCCTTGATGCCAGCAATTTTGAGCCTTTGGGCGTTGTCACATAAGAAGTGTGAGGACCTTTTTCAGGCGTTGAAAGTGTGCATTTTGATGGCGAAATTAAAGTGGTATGACGTTTTTTTGTGGGTGTAGATAACTGATCAGATTCAAATTCAACACGCGTGTTCGTGGTATTGATCAATACGGCCTTTTTTGCAGGAGAGGCATCGCTGTCCATGAATGGAAATATTGAAAAAGGTGATGGATTATAATCCGTTCTAGGATTATCCCCGCCCGGGCGATAAGCTCTCTCATCCAATGGTATTTTCTTACTGGGGGCTTTTAGCATAACTACACGGATTTTCTTTATAAATGCAAGTTGGAACGCATTATAACATAAATTCTATAGAACAGAATTCCTAGGATAGGTTGCTGCAATAGGCAATTGGCGTCCATAGCCAAAAGCACGGCGTTGCAAGCGAATAATAGGGGCCGATTGCCTGCGCTTAAACTCTGCCCGGTCTACCATGGAATGGACTTGGTTAATTAAAGCAGGGGAGAGAGCCTTAACCATTTCTTGATAATGTTTAAGCTCATCAGGGGGGAGTAAATCGCCCTCTATGTAGAGTTTTAAGATGGGATCAAGGATGGCATATTCAGGTAAAGTATCTGCGTCTTTTTGATTAGGCGCCAATTCAGCGCTTGGCACCTTATTCAGTGATGAGGCTGGGATTTGGGTACTGGGATGGCGTTGATTAAAATAATGGGCTAATTCATAAACTTGGGTTTTGTAGAGATCGCCAATTAAATTAAACCCACCTGTCATATCCCCGTAAAGTGTGGTGTAGCCAACACTCAGCTCACTTTTATTCCCGGTCGATAGAACAAGCGCACCTGTTTGATTGGAATATTCCATTAACATTCTGCCGCGAAGGCGGGCTTGAATATTTTGCTCGGTAATAGAGGAAGGTTTCTCACCAAAGACATTAGCAAAACGCGCTAAGCTTAAACTGAATTCTTCTTCAATAGAGAGTGTAAACATTTTAACGTTAAAGTTATCACATAATTTTTTTGCATCAATGAGACTTTCTTTTGAAGAATAACGAGAGGGCATGGCTAATGCGAACACGTTCTCATGTCCTAAAGCTTGTACAGCCAAAGCGAGAGTTAAAGCGCTATCTATACCCCCTGAAACCCCAATAACCACTGTTTTAAAACCACACTTGCGAACATAATCTTTCAATCCTAACAGGGTTTGTTGATAAAACAGTTCCACATCAGAAATGGGCTTAGGTAAGCTAAAACCTGAAATTAATTCAATTTTGTCATCATTCAAAGAAAGAGTCCCAATAGCTTCTTCAAAAGAAGGTAGAATTCCAAGCATCAAGCCTGTTTTATCAACCACAAAACTGTTGCCATCAAACACAATATCGTCATTCCCGCCAATCTGATTCGTAAATAGAAGAGGGGCCGATGCGCGTTTTGCAATAGTTGAAAAAAGTTCATAGCGAAGTTTCTGCTTGCCAATATTGCTGGGAGAGCCGTTGATGCAAATGATTAAATCAAGATTGTCTTGCATAAAATCATTCACCGGATCGCATTCATAAGAAAAATTATCAAGCCCTGCCCAGCCATCTTCACAGATTAAAAAGCCCATTTTTAACTGTTCAAAAGCATAAAGCCCACTTGCTTGACCAGGTGAAAAATGTCTTGCTTCATCAAATATGTTGTAAACTGGCAGCAATCTTTTGTGGTAGGTAAAATCTCGCATGCCGCGCCTTAATAGGCATAAGCTATTATGAAAGGGCTTTCCTTTATCATTGTTATGCGCGATAAATCCAACAACCATGCTTGTATTAAGTTCGTGCGTTAAATCCTGACATTTTTGTAAATAATGGTTTTGAGTTTCAACAAAGCCTGCATGATCGATAAGATCTTTGGGGTAATATCCACTAAGACAAAGCTCAGTAAAAACAAACAAATCAACTGACGTTGCATTGTCGCGAATGGTTTGCTCAATTTTGGCAAAATTTCCAGCAAAATCACCAATTTTGTAGTTTAATTGAGCTATTGCTATGCGCATTATCTACCCTTACAAGTGAAATACATTTTTGATATGTTGTAAGACAGTTTCATCTTCAGAAATTATTTTACCAATACTGTCTGAAATTTTAACAACAGGATGATGATTAGTATGGGTCATTTTAATGACAATATCTAATGGAGGGTATCCTACATCATTGGTTAAATTGGTACCGATCCCAAAAGAAGGTTGGCATCTGCCTTTAAAATGGTCATAAATTTTTGCAGCAAGTGGAATGGTTAGGCTATCACTAAAAACAAATATTTTATCTGTTGGATCAATTCCTAGAGACTGATAATGTTTAATGGCTTTCTCGCCCCAAACAAATGGATCTCCAGAATCTTGCCGTAAACCAATATATTGATTTGCTAAATGATAATCAAACTCTTGTAAAAAAACATCCATCGTTAAAACATCTGTTAGAGCAATTCCTAACAAATCTTGATATTCTTCAAGCCAAATATTGAGTGCAAAATTTTGGCTCCCTTTCAATTCGGGAGCAAGCACTTGAAATGCCTGTAAAAACTCATGTGCCATTGTACCAATGGGTTTGATATTAAAATCTTTGGCAAATAAAAGATTACTCGTGCCATTAAATTGAATGGGACATTTTTTTATTAAGGTCTGTATTACCCTTTGGTGCCACATTTTTGAAAATCGTCGTCTGGTACCAAAATCGGAGAAACGAAGGCCAGTGTAAGCATCCTGTTTAAGAAATTCAATTTTCTCTTGTAAACGTTCATTGCCAATTTTAAAATCAAGTTCATGATATTGTTCTTGATAAAATACCTCACTCACAATAGCTAGAATAGGAACTTCGAATAAAATCGTTTCTAACCAAGACCCTTGGATATTAATATCTAAATTCTCTCTGACATTCACCTGAATATGCTTTTCATTCAACTCAAGCTGTCTTAAATATTCGATAAAGTCAGGTTTAAAAAAAGGCAATGAAGCAAGATACTGAAGTTCATTTTCAGAAAAGCGCAATTGACAAAAGTGTGAGATCTGATCTTGAATTAATTTTGAATACTTGCCAAGAGGTACTGGCTTTCGGCATTTAAAACGATAAGCCACCTGTGTATGAGGAAAATGATGGAGCACACATTGCATCATCGTGAATTTATATAAATCAGTATCCAGTAATGATGTGATGATGGGCATTTGCATGCAAGTTCTTATTTGGCAATGGGAGAAACAATTTGAGAAGTCTGAACAGGTAATTCATCGATTGATGAAATAATATAAGCACCGCGTCTTTGCATTTCCTGAATGGCTTCTCTGGTTGTTAATGGACTCATACCGCGACAAGCACCTAAATTGACGATGGTTTGGAAATCAGCTTTAAGCAATTGGAGGACTGTATTTCTAACACAATAATCAGTTGCTAAACCACCTACAATAACCATTTTAATCCCTTTGATATGCATAAACTCTATAATACCCGTGCTCATGGTTTCTTGTAAGTCATGATAGCAAGAACCATAGGGGTGCATATCAGGCTCAATCCCTTTCCAAACAAAAAAGTCATATTGAGAAGGATGGGGTAGTCCGTGAATGAGCTCAAATCCTTTAGTGCCGGGGATACAATGTGCAGGCCAATGTACATCGACATTCTTGCCCGCTAGGGGACTCAAGACAGGATTTTCACTGGTTGCTATCCAAATGGCATGTGGCGGATGGGCTTCTTTTGAGCCAATTCGATATTGGGCGTAGGTTGCTTGCCGATTAAGTTCATGGGCAATTTCATGACCTTCGGGAACGGGTAATTCTGCAGGGCAATGAGGCGTAAAACTATACTGGGCATCAATATCCATGCTAGCGATGAGCGATTTAGGCATCAAAGGTATCATATAGAGCAACTCACTTGACTTAGTGGCACACCCACACTAACATGATCTAATACTTAGCTAAGTTTGTCAAATAGGGAAACGTGAATATGCAGCGCATTGGGGTGTTCGGAGCAAGCTTTAATCCGCCAACACTGGGTCATTTTGATGCCCTCAAGCAGGCTTTGCCCCAATTTGATGAGATTTTATTAGTGCCAAGCATATCACATCCCTTCGGAAAATTTTTAGCACCCATAGAACATCGTTTAGCCATGTTAGAGATTTTTTTAAATGATTTACAGTCTTTAAAGCAAGGCAACATTGTAAAGATTTCCCTGATTGAACAATCTATGCAGAAAAAAGGCCATACAAAAGAATTTATCTATACATTTGATGTTTTAACTGAGCTTACCAAACTGTATCAATCCCAACAGCAATCAGTTCAGCTTCGCTTTATTCTAGGGCCTGATAACAGTCATCCTGACATTTGGCATAAATTTTATCGCTACCAAGAAATTGAACAAAATTGGCCATTGTTCGTTGCCAAAGAAAATCTTCCTATTCATAGCACAATGGTCAGAGAAGTTTGTATGAAATTTCGTGATGAGCCGCTAAAGCGACGCAAAGAATTAATAGAATTAGTGGGTGAGCCGATTGCCAATTACATAGAACAGCATAAGTTATACCGAGAAAAGGAAAGTGCGTATGGGTGAGAGTAGTCCGCGTCTCACAGTTGATTTAGTTCTCTTTTCTCTGGTTGAGGAACAATTATGTACGTTAATGGTAAAGCGCAAAGATCCTCCCTTTGAGAATTGTTGGGCACTGCCTGCAACGGAGGTTGATACTCATCGTGATTCAAGCCTTGAACAGACAGCTAAAAGAAATGTAAAACGCCTCACCGGTTTTGAAACCCCCTATTTAGAACAAGTGCAGACGATTGGTAATGATTTTCGTGATCCCAGAGGGTGGTCGATTACCGTTGTTTATTATGGATTAGTTTCTTCTGGTCAAATGTTGCACGCAAATCAGAGTAATTGGGAAGCTATGAAATGGATGAGCGTTTCTGATGCCTTGTCAGGAGAACTCTCTTTTGATCATCAACATCTAATTGAGAGTTGTTTGCAACGGTTGCAAAATAAATCACTTTATACCTCATTACCTATTTTCTTATTAACAGAAGAATTTACTTTAACTGAGCTCCAAAAAACCTATGAACTGATTTTAGGTTTTAAAATGGAAAAGAAATCATTCAGACGTCGTCTTTTAGATGCTGGCTTTTTAGAAGAAACAGGGCAAAGTCGACACGCTAATCATCGTCCAGCGCTTTTATATCGCCTATCGCAACGACAGCCTTATTTCTTTGCACGGATTATTGAAGGCGTGAGAGATAGTAAGAATATAGAATAATTTATTTGTCTAAAAAAATCATCTTTTGTAGGGTGGGCAAAGCTTTTAGCGTGCCCACCAATTTCGCAATCAAGATGGTGGGCACGCTAAGCTTTGCCCACCTTACGATTCAATTGAAGCAGGAAAGTTCTCTGAGTCGTCTTTTCCAAACACCAGTAGTTTCTGAATAGCAAAATTTGCAATAAATAAACCCGTCAAAGCAATTAACTTGCTAGCGTACACATTCGCGCCTAAGAAAACTAAACTTGAAATCAATCCATAGGAGAAGATCAAGTTCACTAAACACAGTAGTGTATATTTTAAGGCTTCTGGCAAAACGCGCTGCTTAGATTTAAATACCAACTCTTTGTTTAATAAGAAGTTACAGGTTCCTGAGAAAATGCGGGCTAATGATTCACTGAGCAGAATATGTCCGCAGAGCATAAAGGCAAAAGAAAAGGCAAAGAAATCAAGCAGGCCACTGACAATGGAGAAAATGAGAAATCGGAAAAAAACGAAATAAATCTTTAATGAATCAATAAGAGGATTGAAGTGAGAACTTTTATTTTCGTCTTTGTACACAGTTTGGATCGGCACTTCATTTATTTTCATTTTTTGTTTGGAGGCAGATATTAACATATCGAGCTCAAAATCATAGCCACTGGACGGCGTTTTTAATAAGGCTTTTAAAAAATGGCGAGGGATCCCACGTAGACCGGTCTGCGTATCTTGTAGTGTTTGACCAATCAGGATACGAAAAATAAAACGCGTTAGATTATTACCGAATTTACTTCGCCAAGGCACACCGTTTTTAAAGGTGCGAACACCTAAAGTTAAAGCCAATGGATGTTGTGCTAATTGGTTACCGATAGTGATGATATCTTCTGCTAAATGTTGGCCATCTGCATCGGCTGTGACAACGCCGGCACAATCACTGCTTGTATTGGTGAGAAAATAGTTAAAAGCGGTTTTGAGCGCTTGACCTTTTCCCAGATTGACAGCGTGATGTAATATTTTAACTGAAGGCATTTTTTCACATTGGGCAAAAATGGGGTCAAAGCTACTTCCTGAACCATCATTAACAATAATAATGGATTGCGCATTTTGACTTAACTGCTGTATTAAACTCAACAGTGATTGATCTGGTTTATAAGCAGGAATAATGATGACTGGCTTCATGCTATCTCGCCTAATTCTTCTAACTCTTCGATATCTTCTTCAATTTCTTGCTCTGAGTCTTGCGGTTTTGGAAAATGTTCTGGCGCAAGATAATGAAAAAGAGCACGGTTAAATTCATGATTAAAAATTTGATCGGGAAAGGGTATTGTATTGCTATAAACTGTGCCGACAGGGATATGGCGCCCTGTTCGTGTGACAATGCTGTCAAAATAATCGAAAAAAGGATATTGTTTATCGTTAAATGAAAATATCACACTTTTATCAGTTAAAGCATCAGTGAATTTAAGCATACAAAATAATTTGCAATCGTCATTGGCATTTTTTTCCACATGAAATAGCGGTTGGTTATTAATGCTTGCCATTTTCAAACTCTCAAATGCTTTTTGACAGTCTTGGCTATTGGCAAAAAAGATATGACCGTCATGGGTCATATGTTGTTCAACCTTGAGTGCCGGGATCTGCAAGGCTTTGAGAAATTGTAGCGGATCTTTTTGGCGATACAGAACCCATTCTTTTTCATGATTAGTGTTCATTTGTGACAGACCATTGTGGATCACAAAGGCATCATCAGGAAAGAGTGAGAAAAGGTGAGCAAATAGTTTGTCAACGGTTTGCAAGCCATGAAGGATCTCAGGTGTAATGTTATCTTGGCCATGCCAATGATGATGTTGTAAATGAGCAAGCGAATTTAAAAACAAAATGGCACATTGTGGTTGATATTTTATTTTATACTGTGTGAATAATAGTGTGGAAATATAATCAAAATAAGAAATATAAACAAAATGCTTTTTGCCAAAAGTGCGCAAGTGTTTAATCAAAGAAATGGTGTGAGCAATGATTTGTTTGCTCACACCCGATGTGAGTATGAATTTTAATAATTTAAGCCCATTCCAAAAGAGAGTGGTTTTACTTAACTGTTGATAATTTTTAG
Source organism: uncultured Pseudomonadota bacterium (assembly GCA_963829835.1). Classification (GTDB taxonomy): domain Bacteria; phylum Pseudomonadota; class Gammaproteobacteria; order Berkiellales; family Berkiellaceae; genus Berkiella. The sequence continues at coordinate 481,527 of CAWHKC010000004.1, read as the reverse complement.
AAACATATCGTGGGAGATCCAGCAGTGCATTAAGCTCTTTGGGATAACCGCTTTCAGAGAATGTCCAAGGATCTGGGAGAAAGAAACGCGTTTCCTTTGCGTTGTTTCTAGCCCCATTCATAACGCCCCAGATCCCTGTTGAGATGTGATATTTAGATAAGGTTTCCCAACATTGTTCAAATCCCAGATCAGGGACATCTCCTAAGTGCTTAATGTGATGCAGGCTGGAAGGGACGCCCGCGTGAACGGATACCCATTGCACCCAGGGCTCTAAAAAACCGCTATTGTAACGATCATTGGTTTTATAAGTTGATCGTTTAAAGCTTAATACTTTAGAAAGAGACGGTAGCGAATACTTTTTGGCTGCATTGCAGAGCAAATCAACATTGAATTCGTTGAGCTCAACAATCACCACGTTTTTCGTCATACCCGAGGTCCTTTCTTGTAAGTTAGTTTTTCAACATTTAATGGGTTTTTAGCGATAATACTATAACGTGCAAACCATATAAAAGTCCCGTATTATGTTCATCCGCTCTGACGGCTAGTGTAAACTAGTCGGGATTAAGATTTTTCAAAGTGGATGTCTTTTAGACAAGGCATCGAGTCTTCACATGGCCAGGAGTGTACATCCCAGTACATGACTGGCCTGTGAATGACGAAGATAACGCAGTATAAAGAGATCCGCGAAGAATAAATGTGGAGAGGTGCCAGAGTGGCCGATCGGGGCGGTCTCGAAAACCGTTGTACCTTCGCAGGTACCGAGGGTTCGAATCCCTCCCTCTCCGAATCAAAAGGACTAGACATGATAAAAAATATCGTTTTTGATGTGGGTAACGTTTTAGTCCGCTATGATCCCGATTTTATCGTATCCTGTGCTTTTCCTGCTCATGAAGATCCCAAAGCTTTGGTGCAGGGGATTTTTAAACATCAAACTTGGTATGAGCTTAACTTAGGCCAGATTAGCGAACAGCAAGCCATTAAGGAATATCATTCGCGCTTAGGGCTTGAGATAGAACAATTAGAAAATCTGGCTCAGATTGTGAAAGAATCATTGATTCCCATACCTGGGAGTATAGAGCTTCTCAAACAACTTCATTCTACTTATCCATTATATGCCTTAACAGACAATACTCATGAGATAATGGCTTATTTAAAGCAAAGATATGATTTTTGGCCTTTGTTTAATGGCGTAGTCGTTTCGGCCAGTATTGGACATTTGAAGCCCTCGAAAGAAATTTTTCATCATTTATTAAGCACCTATCAATTAGTTGCGCATGAAACTTTATTTTTGGATGATATTGCGCGCAATGTTGAAGGGGCAAGAAATGTTGGTATTAAAGCAATATTGTTTGAAAATACAGAACAGACAGTGAATGAAATGAAACAGATGGGGATTTTAGTTTAGTTTATGATTTTCAATTACACACCCATCTTACAAGATCATTTAACACTCAGTGCATTTTTTGTTTTAGCAAGTTCATTTATTTGCTTCTATTTTATTCAGAATCGTTATTTTCGATTGGGCATTTTTTCTTTAGCTTTATTTTTAGGCGTAGTAGCTGGCCGATTAGATTGGATAGGCGTCGTACTGATTATCTTATTTGGTGGCTTATTTTATAGCAGCATCCATGCCAACAAACCGCTTGTGCGCAAGCTTGCTTTTTTGGTTACATTATTATGTTCAATTGCGATTATGTTAATCGATATGCCTGGTATTTTTAATTGGCAGGCGGTTTACAGGCTATATATCACAGATGATGCCATTCCCTATTCAATGGCATTTACTTTTGATAAATCATTGATTGGGTTATTTTTTATCTGGTTTAGTAGCTATTCATTAGCCAATGAAGGAAAGTGGAAACCTGTTTTGAAAACAGGATTTCTCGCAGGCTGTGCAGCGGCGGTGGTATTACTGCCTCTTTCGCTGGGATTGGGGTATGTCGCCTTTGACTTTAAATTAACAAGTCTCTTTTTCTTATGGGCTATTCATAACTTGTTATTTGTCAGTATTGCCGAAGAAGCGCTATTTCGAGGGATGATTCAACGCTTTTTAATGACGCAACTCCAACATTTTGCTTGGGGTAAATGGGTTGCTTTAATTATCACGGCCGCTCTTTTTGGCGCCGCTCATTTTAAGGGTGGCATGAATTATATGCTTTTAGCAGGTGTGGCTGGCTTATTTTATGGTTATGCTTTTATAAAAGCCAAAAAAATTGAAGCCAGTATTTTGACCCATTTTATGGTCAATACCATACACTTTATCTTTTTTACTTACCCGGCGTTGCAATCAGCCTTTATATAACGACCATAATGCGATGCCCCAGACTACGCCAGCATTGATTAAGCTCAATAAGACGCCGGCACTGCCAACATCTTTGGCTTTTTTAGAGAGAGGGTGTTTGTCTAAGGATATTCTATCGACCACAGCTTCTATTGCAGAATTGATGAGCTCCATCATTAATACTAAAAACAAGCTGCTTAGCAGCAATGCTTTATAAAGCAATGAAAGAGGTAATAGGATAGCCATCGGTATCATGATGACACAACATATCACTTCTATGACAAAAGCTGGCTCAGACAAGAACGCTGCTTTAAGTCCTTCTAGAGAATAACCAAAGGCTTTGATGAGGCGAATCATATGTTGAGTAATAGTCACAAGAGTTGTTTCCTTGGCGTTGGAATTGCAAACTATTTTACGCTAAAAGCGCCTTAACGATATAAAAGAAGTGTATTGAGAATTATTTTGATTAAAAATCAATAAGTTATCTATTTTGTGGTTTCAGCTTGATACAAACCCAATTTGGGTATTATAATACCTATTATGGGTATAGAAAAAAATAACCTTTCAAATGTGCTGTTTTCAAAAGTACAACAACGCGTGTTGGGCATATTATATTTTCAACCAGATCGTTCTTTTCATACTAATGAAATCATACGTTTAAGTGATTGCGGAACTGGTTCTGTACAACGCGAATTAGCCAAATTGTATTCGGTTGGTTTAGTAACAATGAAACTAATTGGTAATCAGAAACATTATCAAGCTAATCCTGTCAATCCATTATTTACAGAATTGAGAAGCATTATTTTAAAAACATTTGGTCTTGCGGATATAGTAAAACAAGGCCTAAAACCATTTGCTTCGCAAATCCTTCTTGCTTTTATTTATGGCTCAGTAGCAAAACAAGAAGATACTGCTAATAGCGATATTGATGTATTGGTATTAAGCGATTCTATTAGTTATGCTGATCTTTTTCCTTACCTAGAAAAGATAGAAGCACAATTGGGGAGGCGTATTAATCCTACTTGTTACAATCCCAATGAATGGACAAGTAAATTAAAAGCAAATAATAACTTTATAAAACAGATAATCAATCAACCAAAAATATTTCTAATAGGATCGGCTGATGAGCTTAGAAAATTTGAATAATTTGGTGAAAGCAGGCCAGTTAAAGATCGAGCAAATGAATCGATTAGAATTTGATGGTTTAGTTCGTTCAGGGCAAGCACGTTTAAAGGATGCAATTAAAACCGATCTGTCATTAGAAAGTCGTTTTGATCTTGCTTATAATGCAGCTCACTCATTAGCACTAGCTGCATTACGTTGGCATGGTTATAGATCTCCAAATCGTTATTTGGTTTTTCAGGTTTTGCCCCACACTCTTGGAGTGGGCTCTGGAGTTTGGCGTGTATTAGCTAAGTGCCATGAAAAGCGCAATCTGGCAGAATATGAAGGATTTTTAGAAATAGATGAACGACTTCTTGTTGATCTTATAGCTGCCGCCAAGGATTTATCATCTGCAGTCATAAATTTGAAATAGGTTAGCTTCCTACGTAAAATTTAGTTTTGTAAATCTCTTTTACTTTGTACTATCATCCTCTCTCAAATTTTTATCGGTCTTTATAAATGAAAATAACGCGTGCACAGCAACAAGCTTTTTTAGAGCATATCGGACTTCGTGGTGACATAAAGCCAACATTAGCGTGTTTAGAACAAATCGTTGATGGGTATGCTTTTTCTTGTCCTTATGAAACACTTTATGTTCATGATAGTGACTTTGATGTACAACCTAATCAAAGATCAAGCTTAGAAGTTAATGTCTTATTTAAAAAAATAGTAGAACAAAATCGCGGCGGCCGTTGTGTTGAATTAAATTATTTTCTGCAACAAATGCTGAAAAGTTTTGGCTTTGAGGTGACACGCATTTTGCCGCAGACGCTTTGGCATGAACAAGATACGCCAAAAGAACAAAGACCAAAACACAGCGCTGCTATTGTGCGAGTAAACGACAAAGAATATTTAGTAGATGCGGCATTTGGTGGATTAGGGTTATTGGCGCCTATTGAGCTCCAGATGGGTGAGTTCCAACAATATTCTGAAAAGTTTAGGCTGATAAAATCAAAAGACTATCCGTTTGAATTGCAAGTTATGCATAATGATAAATGGGTAAGCATTTATGGGTTTGATAAAACCCCTGCACTGAAAAAAGAATATGAGAGTGTCGACAGCATCAATGCAAATCCTAAAAACCCAGCATCCTATTTTAAAGATACCTTTCTTTGCACCAAGCCATTTAAGATGAACGACAAAGAAAATGGCCGCTATAGAGTTTTTAAGAATAAATTTTTGATTTTACACAAAGGAAAAATTCAAAAAGAAGAGATCATCACTTCTCAAGAACGCTTGCACGAGATTTTGGAAACTTATTTTGGCATCGAGTCAAAAGGTACATATATTCGTCATCGTGAATTGGACATGCGGGCGCATCTAGCGGGTATTAATCGTCCCCCCGTTTTACATCGCTATCCAACCAGATTAAAAACAAATTACTTAAGCTTGGCTCAAGAGCTGAATGAAGCTGTTGAAGGATATGATGTTTCTGTGGCCTCAATAAAAAAGAAATAGCCCCCGTCAACGTACCGTGGCTTGCCTGCAATACAAAATGTGTAGGTACTTTAAGTTTCTTAGTTAAAACGCCATTTCCTAGATATTTGGGCTTCCCATTGGCACCTTGATACAGAGACTTACTTAACTGCCATGTATCGTCCAAGCATACTAAATTTTTATTGCGTAACCGGCCAACAAAATGCCAGCCCATTGCTAACACAGCAGTAAACCAAGGCCCTCGGAATCCTGCATCAGTAACAATTACTGGCTTTACTGAGGCCGGTAAAATAGCTTTTAAATTATTCAAAAATTCCTTATGAGTCGGATGATGATTTTCATTCTTTTTAGGATGGGACTCTTCATAGATAGTAATCGAACGCCCCGACATGGAAATGCTTGCTCTGAGCAGATAAAGGTTCGTCAGAGAGCATATACAGCTCCAATCGATATGGAGCCATGGACAAGAACCTATATATATTAAACTCGAAGTCATTACATTATATAAAGAGGGAGATTCTTCACAAGATACCGAAGGCAAGCGTGCCTTTAAAGAAACCAATTGGATGTTTCAGCCCCTTAAAGTGCGCCAAGATGTTTCCTCACCCACAGGGCTTGCTTTCAATGGCAGAGACACCATTTGTGAGGTGATTTTTAAGAATGGTAGACGCTTATTTTTTGATTCCAGTATCAGTGAGGCTTCCTTGCACAAACTGATTTCTGTATTGGAGTTGAAAAAATGCTAGGGCTCATTGATTTTGATAATTTAAATATATTCATTTCAACCCAACCAGTTCCGATGTTCAAATCATTTGATGGGCTGGCTGTCTTAGCTCAAGAGGCCATAGGAAGGTGTCCTAACGAAAATGATTAATGGATGTCCCCGTACATCTTTAAGTTCGGACCGCATTGGGTGGATCCCTTATTTATAGTGTTGCCGGTAAAATTCATCCCTAATTAAACGATAGATAAATTGTTGATATCCAAATTTGAAAATAGTACATTCAAAGGTAAAACCTAATTTTTTGATTACTTTTTGGAATGGCTTTACTTTTTAAGTCGTTTAATTGATGCATCTGTAGTTTGATTATTATCTTTTTTCTCTTTATGCTGTTCACAAACAGTTTGCTTTCTTTTGTAATTAGGTGTGACTGACCGTTCTAATTCCATGGGTTGCTTGCGAACCTCAAATTCAAATCCATTGGCTTCGGGACGCAACTTTTGAGTAATACTACTTCTAACAGTTTCAGCTACCGCACGGGATGTTAAAAAGGGAAGTTTACAGAGTATTTCTAAAAACAGATCTTTTGGTAGACGTTCTAAAATTCCGACAGCGTATTTTAATTGCCCATCAGGGGTGTCAAGTGCTTCTTTAGGTAAACTTAAATTACTTTTATCAAAAATAACTATTCTTCTTAAGCCTGCCCATAAATAAGCAGACAACATCAAATTATTTTGATATTCAAGAGCTTCTGTTAAGGTTACGGTTCTAGGACCAAAATTAGCTTTAAGCAATGAGGTACCATGAATACAAGAAGCAAGTTCATCAACAATATAATTACTTAATTCTGAATAATACATAATATTACGATTATTATCATATAATATGTATAAAGTATCAGCTATGAACTTTTGATTTGTCTTATGGCACAATAGTTTTATCGATGATACCTTGGTCCCTTTTAATGCTGTCAAAATTCTTTTTGAATCTTCAAGATTATAGTTGCTGCCCAGGTTAAGCGTACGTACGCCAGTATTGTTTAGGGCATTAATAAAATCTATTGTACCTTCAACACTCATGAAGTTATTAGCAAGGCTAATCGAATCCACATTTGTATCACGTAAAGCAATTGCAATTTCTTTCGCGGCTTGGTCGCCGATTTTATTATTTGAAAAATCAAGCTTCTTAAGTGTAGTGTTACGCAAAGCGATTACAATTTCTTTAATACTTGGATCGTCGATGTTGTTTTCTGAAAGAATAATGGTATTAACGCTGGTATTGTTTAATTGTTCAATTATCTTTTTAGCGCCTTTGCCACTAATACCGCAACAAGATAGGTTAATCTTTTCTACATTCGTGTGCTTTAACTCTTTTGCAAATTTAGTTGCGCCTTCATCACCTATTTTGTTATTGGATAGATTTATTGATTTTACAGGTGAGTTTTGTAAAGATACTGCAACTTTTTGTGCACCACCTTGAGCAATTTCACAATCGGAGAAATCGAGATTTTCTAAAATGGTGCCTTTTGATGAGTTAACAATTGCAATAACAGCTTTAGAACCAATTCGATTACGTGAAAGATCTAAGGTTTTTATCTTAGTACGCCGTAACCCCTGTGCAAGATTCATTCCACGTTCGGAATTTATCTTATTATTAGAAAGAATCAACGAATTCACATTAGTGCCAATTACAGCTTCCATAAGCTCTTTTGAACCATAAATATTGTTATTACTTAAGTCTATAGATAGTATGTTAGTATCTTTTAGGTCTGTTATAAACTCAGTTGCAACTGAATCGTGGATATTATTTGATCTAAGCTTAATGCTGGTTACTTTCGTGCCCTTTAAGGCTTTGGCTAATTCTTTTGAACCCTGGAGTGTTATGCAATTTCTGGACATATCAAGCATATTTACTTTCGTACCAAATAAAGTTTTGGCAAAAGCTAATGCACCTTTGTCGTTTATATATTTATTAACTAATTTAACACTAGTTACCTCGGTGCCTTGTAATGCTGTACCAAGATGGGTTAAAAAATAAGATGTTGGTTCACTTAGTTTCTTGATGTACAACCAATCACCCAGCAGTTCAGTTATATTATGTTCTTTTAAATAGGCTCTAAATTTATCATATTTGCCTGCAACAACTTCTAGTATTAAATATTTTGGGATTTCCATGAAATTCTCACGCGTCTTTATCAAAGTTTAATGAATTGACTTAAACTATCATGAGATGTTATGTGGGGTATGTGGTAAAAAATTATAATATCTATAATGACAGATTATTGGACTGAATTAGCCGATATGTAGTTCGGTAATAATTTAAGCGCTCTAGTAAAGTAGCTCATTTGTAAACCTCCGACAAGAATAAGCACATTCACCATCTGACCTAAGTGTATCTGCACAACTATAACATCCTGTATCGGTAGAGTACGATTCTTCTTGTAAATGTGGATTGTTCAGCAAACGGTCGATTTTTTTTATATGACTACGAGTTTTACTTTGGTTAGATAAATTACGACCTAACGCCGTTAAACTTAATTTGTTTACTCTGATAAGGGTTTCGGAGGCATCCATAAGATTTTTTAATCTAACTTGATGGATTGAAGGGAGTTGTTTTTCGAAGGATTTATGTAATAATTTCATCAGTTGCATGGTGCTGTTCTTCTTATAATGCGTCGAAACACTATTTGATCACAGTCACCATGCACATTCAACAAAAATTCCTTATTTATCAATTCCCTATATCTAAATTTTCTGTCCATCTCTCAGGAACTAGTCGCGGCACGTAGAGGCTAGATTATTCCGTTTTACTCTTTTTACGCTTGATAGGCGGCAATATTTTAATTGTTTTAATACGATTATCTTGCACTTGCACAACTTCAATCGGTATATTCCCACCAATTAAACAACAAGTCCCCACCTCAGGAATGGTTTGGAGTTGTTCAATAACAAGTCCATTGACTGTTTTAGCGCCTTCCACCGGAAGTTTCCAAGCAGCGGTACGATTAAATTCTCGAACAGGCGTACTGGCTTCGACTAAATAAGAGCCATCTTCTTGGGCCAAAATGGAGGTAAAAGCAGAAGACATATTGGTCGTATATTCTCCAACAATTTCTTCAAGAATATCCTCAAGCGTGATAACACCAATAATATCGCCATACTCATCCACGACCATCGCAAAACGTTGTTTATTGCGTTGAAAATTAATTAATTGATTGGTCAAAGAAGTGCTTTGAGGAATAAAAAAAGCTTCGTCTAATGCTTCAAGCAGTTTTTCTTCGTTGAAAGGTTCATTGGTTAATAAATGGAGAGCGCGTTTAGCATGAATAATGCCAATGGTATTATTCAGATCTTGTTTATAAACTGGTAAAAATGTGTGTTGGGTATTGCCCAATTGCGCCACAATGGCGTCCCATTCGTTTTCAAGATCAAGGCCAACAACATCATGTCGTGGCACCATAATATCATCGACACTGACTTTTTCCAGATCTAATATACTCAAGAGCATTTTACGATGTTTAGAAGGGATCCGTCCTGAGGTTTCGTGCACAACAGTGCGTAATTCATCGGGAGTGAGTCCCTGATTTTTTTCTTGTGATAGTGATATCCCGCATAATCTAATCAAGCTATTGGAGGCCGCATTCACAAGCCATACTAAGGGATAGAATATTTTAAGAATGATTTGTAATAAAAATGAAGTGGCAAAAGCAGCTCGTTCTGGATAAAGCGCGGCTAAGGTTTTGGGGAACACTTCAGCGAAGATTAATAAAACAAGTGTTACGATAATATCTGCAACGATGACGCCAAACTTTTCCCCCATCAAATCCACACCAATCAACGTTGCGATAGATGAAGCTGCAATGGTTACAAAAATATTTCCAAGGAGAATAACGCCTAATAAACGATCAGGGCGGTCAAGTAAGTTTTGGACACGTCTTGCACTTTTATTTGTTTTTGCAAGATGCTTTAATCGATAACGATTAACAGACAAGATCCCTGTTTCTGAGAGCGAAAAAAAGGCAAGAAAGAGAGTTAAGATGAAAAGTGTTATCGATAAAATGAGAATATGGGAGTTATCCACCCGCAGGTTCCTTATCTCAAATAAGCAAGGCTTTAGTGCCAAAATAGGATAAAATAGCTAGTACGGTCCCGCTGAGCGTCCAGCGTATAGCTGTGGGTCCTCGCCATCCAAAAAAGTAACGACCCACTAATAACAAGGTGAGAGAAAACCAAGCGCTTATCGCCAGGATGGTTTTAGGAAGTAAATGTGGCGTCAGTAAGGGTGCGTTATAGAAGAAACCACTACCAAGTGAAGCGCAAAGGAATAACTGTCCACACCAAATGATAAAAAAGAGAAGTCCTTCCATGGTTTGTAGTGGGGGCAAGATACGTAGCATGGCGGATGGGTGATGATGCTTTAACAAGAAATTTTGCAAACCCAATAATATGGCTTGCAAACTGCCCATTGTTAGTAAGCTCATGGCAAATAGTGAAATAAAGATATGGGGTAATATTTCCGGTTGTGTTTTAGTTACGATGGCTTCATTTCCCCCCATCAGCATGGCACATACTAAGGAAATGGCGGCAAGGGGATAAGTAAGTACACAAAGGTTGCCAATAGGCCATCGCAAAGAAAGAGTAAGGGTAAAAAGATTCATTAGCCATAAAGTAAAGGACAGCATAATGAGCCAGTCCATATTTTGGCCTAGTGGTGTATCAATTAATTTATATAAAATCCAACCATGACTTGTGATAGCCAGTAGAGACCCGGCAAAATAAGCCCAGCGAGAAAAAGTAACTTTGCCAAAAAGGTGAAGACCTTGGGTAAAAGCCACTGTTAAGTATGTTGATAAACTAATTATTGCGAGAGTTAGGTGATTCATACGTGTTTGCTAGTTGCGACCTGTGAATCATCGCATAGCTTGTGATTGGATGAAATAGGGTTGAATTTGTTATGCTTGGTTCCTTGCAAGCATTTCCCCTGGAAATGGCAACCGATAGACGAAAAATGAAGGTGTTGAATGTTTGAAAGCTTGACTGACCGATTGAGTAGAACTTTTCGCAATGTCGTAGGGAGAGGCACACTCTCAGACGACAATATGAAAGAAACTTTGCGTGAAGTGAAAGAGGCATTATTAGAAGCCGACGTAGCATTAGATGTTATTAACACTTTTATTGAAGATATTCGTGAAGCTGCACAGGGCGTTGAAGTTGGAAAAAGCCTTACCCCCGCACAAGCCTTAGTAAAAATTGTGAATGAGAAGCTCATCCATTTGATGGGCGATCAATGCGCTGAGTTGAATTTGGCCTCGCAACCACCTGCTGTTGTTTTAATGGCAGGTTTGCAAGGTTCAGGTAAAACAACCAGCGTTGCAAAATTAGCTAAATGGCTTAACTCTCGCCAAAAGAAATCAGTTTTGGTCGCTAGTGCGGATGTCTATCGTCCAGCGGCTATTGAGCAACTTCGAACTTTAGCGAAAGAAGTCGATGTGCATTTCTTTGAAAATGGCGATTTGAAGGCACCAGTCGCTATTGCACAAGCAGCAGTTTCGGCAGGTAAAAAACAGTTTGTTGATGTTGTTATTATCGATACCGCAGGTCGATTGCATATTGATGATGCGATGATGCAAGAAATTCAAGCTATTCATCAGGCTATCAATCCCATTGAAACACTTTTTGTGGTCGATGGCATGATGGGGCAAGATGCGGCAAAAACAGCAAAAGCTTTTAATGAAGCGCTCGCTATCACTGGGGTCATCGTCACAAAGCTCGATGGTGATGCGCGCGGCGGTGCTATTCTTTCTATCCGCCAAGTAACCGGTGGCAAACCCATTAAGTTTGTGGGTATGGGTGAAAAGGTTGATGCGTTAGAGCCCTTTTACCCAGATAGAGCGGCTTCCCGTATTTTAGGTATGGGCGATATTTTATCCTTAGTAGAAGAATTAGAGCGCAAAGTTGATAAGCAAGAAGCCGATCGTCTTGCCAAGAAATTGAGTAAAGGTAAAGACTTTGATTTGGAAGATTTCAGAAGTCAGTTAGTTCAAATGAAGAATATGGGCGGATTAGCCAGCATGATGGATAAGATGCCTGGCATGGCTTCTTTGCCCCCGGAAGCAAAAGCGAAAGCTAACGATAAGTCCTTAGATAAAATGCTAGCCGTGATTAATTCTATGACAAAAAAGGAACGTCGGCGTCCCATGCTCATCCAAGGATCACGTAAGCGTCGTATTGCTAATGGCTCTGGTACCTCTATTCAAGAAGTGAATAAAGTGCTCAAGCAATTCGACCAAATGCAGAAAATGATGAAAAAAATCAGTAAGAAGGGTGGCCTGGCCCGAATGATGCGTGGGGTAAAAGGGATGCAAAACCTCTTGCCGGGTGGTGGTATGGGGCACTAATTTAGCGTAGAATGCGTACCCTTTAATGCTCATAGCATGAAATATTTAAGTAAAACTTCTGACATAATGTCAGGAAATCAAAAGAAACAAAAGGAAAAGCATCGTTATGGTGGTGATTCGCTTAGCTCGCATGGGTGCTAAAAAACGTCCCTTCTACAATATCGTGGTTGCAGATCAACGTTGTAAGCGTGATGGTCGTTTTATTGAACGCATCGGCTTCTTTAATCCAGTTGCCGCTGGTAAAGAAGAGCTGCTTCGTCTTTCTCGTGATCGTATTGATCATTGGGTTGGTCGTGGTGCTCAATTATCGACCCGTGTTGCTACATTAGTAAAACAATGGGATGTAAAAAACGCATCTGCAACAGCAGCGGCTTAGTTTAAGAATGACTGGTTGCGGTAGTGATTGTACGCATGATCATGCAGATGAGCATGCTCAAGAGGTAGTTCTTGTTATCATTGGAAAAATAGGTGCGCCTTTTGGGGTGCATGGATGGCAACATATACAATCATTTACCAACCCCGTTGAAAATATTTTGCAATACAAGCAATGGTTTGTAGAAGTAAAAGGTGAATGGCTGCCGCTTCCCCTAGTAGAGGGGCGTCGCCATGGGCAAGGTATTGTGGTGCAGCTTCAAGGGATCGAAGATCCAGAAACGGCAGCATTGATGACCAATTGTATGGTCGCGGTTGAACGCGCAGACATGGTTGAGTTGCCCCAAGATGAATTTTACTGGACTGATCTTGAAGGTTTAGCTGTGTTTACCCAAGAGGGAGAAGCCTTGGGTCACATTCTTTATCTTTATGAAAATGCGCAAACGAATGTCATGGTTGTTAAAAACCAAGAAAGAGAAAGACATATACCCTTTATCATTAATGATACGGTATTAAAAGTAGATTTTGCGTCGGAACAAGTCATAGTGGACTGGGACCCGACGCTTTAATGTGGTGTGGTGTTATCACCTTATTTCCACAAATGTTTAGCGTTATTCGCGACTCTGGTATTACCTCACGCGCGATTAAAAATGATTTATTAACGCTTCACACATGGGATCCCAGAGATTATACAACCGATAAATATTCAACGGTTGATGATAGGCCCTATGGTGGTGGCCCAGGCATGGTGATGTTGGCAACGCCTTTGCGAGCAGCGTTGGATGATGCTAAAAAAGCGTCTCCAAAACCGGCAAAGGTGATTTATATGTCTCCTGCAGGAAAGCGCTTTGATTGCGCTAAAGCAAGAGAATTAGCGAAAAGTGAACAGCCTCTTATATTTATTGCTGGTCGCTATGAAGGAATTGATTATCGGGTGATTGAACGCGATATCGATGAGCAGATTTCCATTGGAGACTATGTACTTTCTGGTGGTGAATTGGCTGTGATGGTGGTAGTTGATGCATTAACGCGTTGGTTACCGGGGGCGTTAGGTCATGATCAATCTGCCCCGAATGATGCATTTAGTGAAGAAAATTTAGGGCTTTTAGATTGCCCGCATTATACAAGACCAGCATGTTTGCAAGACCAAGAGGTCCCAGCCGTGCTACTTGGCGGAGATCACCAAGCAATAGCGCTATGGCGAAGGAAACAAGCACTAGGGCAAACTTGGCTAAATAGGCCTGATATATTAGAAAAAATTACTCTAGATGAAATCAGCGAAAAGTTGCTGGCAGAATTTCAGCGCGAATATGCAAAGAAAACGAAAGAACGAATATTTTCTTAAGGAGCTAATATGAGTATTGTCATTCAAGAACTTGAGAAGGAATTCCTGCGTAAGGATGTTCCAGCATTTTCTCAAGGTGATACCGTTTGTGTTTGGGTAAAAGTTGTTGAAGGTACTCGCGAACGTCTTCAGGCGTTTGAAGGCGTTGTCCTTGCGATTAAAAATCGTGGTGTGAACTCTTCTTTCACCGTACGTAAAGTATCTCATGGTGAAGGGGTTGAGCGTGTATTTCAAACACATAGCCCCGTCATCAACAATATTGAAGTCAAACGTCATGGTAAAGTTCGCCAAAGCAAACTTTATTACTTGCGTGAATTGGCTGGTCGTGCTGCACGTATTAAAGAAGATTTGAATAAAGGCAAGGAAATTGCTGCTGCTGCAGCTGCTCAAGAAAAAGAGTAATTTCTAACCTTTAGAACTTAATTCTTATCCCCTCTCCCGAAATGGGAGGGGAGATCAGAAAAAGAGGTTGGGGGTTTCAAGTTTTAATGTTCGATGTTGTTCTTAAAACACCCATTGGTCATGTCGGCATTCAATGCGAACAAGCAAAATTGAAATCTATTCAATTTCTTGAAAAGCATATTGTTCCTCTTCCTTATCAAACACTTTCAGATAAAGTAAGAAAAATAGCAAAAAGTATTGAAGACTTTTTTGCTACTCCCCAAAGTTTAAGTAAAGTTCCCTTTACATTGCAGGGCACACCCTTTCAAAAAAAAGTATGGCAAGCGTTGCTTAAAATTCCGCTGGGTGAAACAAAAACCTATGGTGAATTGGCAGAAGAGCTTGAAACAGCGCCTAGAGCCATTGGTATGGCTTGTCGCCATAATCCCATTCCACTTGTAATCCCTTGCCATCGCGTTATTGCAGCGAATAGTTTAGGAGGTTTTTGTGGCCATACGGATGGCAATAAGGTAGCCATTAAACAATGGTTGCTTGCTCACGAACGCTGTATACTCTGAAAATTATTGATCTTAATAGCATGGTAAGGAAACACAGATGGGCTTATTTCTTCGACTTAGTACATTAATCATCACGTTAGTTAGTTTTCAATTTGCTTATGCAGCTAAATCGGAAGATGAATCTGCCAAAATCCGTAGTGCCCTCAAGGAACACTTTTCTGATCTCACCGTTGATGAAGTTAAAGCAAGTCCTGTAAAAGGCATTTACCAAGTATCAGCAGGCTCAAATATTTTGTATGTCACCAGCGACGCTCACTATGCTTTTTCTGGTGATCTCGTAGATTTGCAAAATGGACAAGCGAATGTCACTGAAGAGATCCGTAAACAAGCTCGTCTTAAGGGCTTACAAGAATTAGGGCAAGAAAATATGATTATTTTCTCCCCTAAAAATCCTAAATATACCGTAACCGTTTTTACCGATGTTGATTGTGGTTATTGCCGTAAAATGCAATCAGAAATGTCTAAAATTAATGATTTAGGAATAGCCATTCGTTATTTAGCATTTCCTCGCACCGGCCCATCAACGCCAACTTACGACAAGATGGTTTCAGTATGGTGTGCAAAAAATAAAAATGAAGCTTTAAATGCGGCTAAATCAGATAAGCCAGTTGCAAATCATACCTGTCCAAATAACAGTGTGATGAAAGATTTTCAATTTGGCATGCAAATGGGTGTTTCCGGAACTCCTACTTTGATTTTTGAAGATGGCACCATGATCCCAGGTTATTTGCCACCTGAGAAATTGTTGGAAGTGGTTAAGCATTTAGCAGAAGCGAATAAGAAATCAGTTTAAATCCGTCGTAGGGTGGACAAAGCGTAAGCGTGCCCACCATCTTGATTGGTGGGCACGCTAAAAGCTTTGCCCACCCTACAGCAGAGAATTTACATGTTGCTATAATTAGGCCCTCCACCACCTTCTGGTGGCACCCATGTAATATTCTGTGTCGGATCTTTAATATCACAGGTTTTACAATGAATGCAGTTTTGCGCATTAATTTGTAACTTCTTTTTGCCCGCTTCATCATCAATAAATTCATAGACACCCGCAGGGCAGTAGCGTTGTTCTGGGCCCGCATATTGTTGCCAATTGATAGTAATTGCAGCAGTGGGGTTTTTTAAGATTAAATGGACGGGTTGATTTTCTTCATGGAACACATTGGTGCGCGCAACGGAAGTCATTTTATCAAAACTGATTTTACCATCGGGTTTAGGGTAATTGATGGGTTTATAATATTTGGCCCGATTAAGGCAGAGATTGTCTGCATGCTGAGAAAATGTCCAAGGTGCTAAACCGCGAAAGACATACGTATCGATAGCCGCATAAGTAAGGCCATGCCATAAACCTTTGTGAAAAGCAGGACGTATATTGCGAGCACGATAGAGTTCGGGTTTAATCCAACTTTTATTAATTTTTTCACTGTATTGTGTGAGTTCTTTCTCATTGGATTGTTTTTTAAAGTTTTCAAAAATAGTTTCAGCGGCGAGCATGCCCGATTTAATCGCAGTATGACTTCCCTTAATTTTAGGAACATTTAAAAAACCGGCACTACAGCCAATCAGCATGCCACCCGGAAATGTTAATTTGGGTATTGATTGCCAGCCGCCCTCATTAATCGCTCTTGCACCATAACTAAGGCATTGGCCGCCCTCTAGTAAGGGTTCAATAGCAGGATGATGTTTGAAGCGTTGAAACTCTTCATAAGGATTTAAGTAAGGATTCTCATAATCTAAACCAATCACTAAACCGATACTGACAAGGTTACTTCCCCAATGATAGATAAAACTGCCACCATAGGTCTTAGGATCTAATGGCCAGCCTACTGTATGTGTAACTTTGCCAGCTTGATGCTTTTGTGGTTGGACTTCCCAAATTTCTTTGATGCCAATGCCATAAGTTTGGACTTGGCTTTTTTGCGCTAAATTGAAGCGCTTAATTAATTGTTGGCTTAATGAGCCCCGACAACCTTCAGCAAATAAAGTTTGTTTGGCCAATAATTGCATGCCAGGTTGGAAATTTGCTTTGGATTCGCCATTTTTGTCACGTCCCAAATCACCAGTGGCTATACCAATCACTTCATTGTGATCGTTTGTTAACAGTTCTGTGGCAGCAAAACCCGGATATATTTCAACCCCTAAACTTTCCGCTATGGTTGCAAGCCAGCGGCACAAAAGTCCCAAACTGATAATATAATTCCCATGATTCTTCATCTGTGGAGGCGTTGGCAACGTAAAAGCTTTTTTTTGAGTGAGCAATAAAAAATGATCTTCAGTGACTGGCGTTTGAATGGGGGCGCCTTGGTTTTGCCAATCTGGTATCAATTCGTTCAGCGCTCGGGGTTCAAAAACGGCACCTGAAATGATATGAGCACCTACCTCACTGCCTTTTTCTAAGACACAGATCTTTGGTTGTTGGTTAGCTTCCCTGCAAAGCTGTGCATATCGAATAGCGGCTGCTAGTCCTGCTGGTCCTGCCCCGACAATGACGACATCATATGTCATAGATTCTGCCATCATGCTCTCCTGATAAAGATTTGCCTCCATTATTACAAGGGCTATAGGGAAAGGGAAACAGGAAGTGTAAAATTGCCCAAAAAGGAGATTATGATGAAAGTATTAGTACCTATTAAAAGAGTCGTTGATCCTTACGTCAAAATCCGGGTTAAAGCAGATAACCAAGGAGTTGATCTGCAAAATGTGAAAATGGCTATTAATCCTTTTGATGAAATAGCGATTGAAGAAGCAGTACGTTGGAAAGAAGCGGGCCTTATAACTGAGATTGTTGCTATGTCAATTGGTTCGCAAGCAGTGCAAGAAAGTTTAAGAACCGCTTTGGCACTGGGTGCTGATAATGCATTGCATGTGGTAACCAATGAGACACTTGAACCGCTTGCCATTGCAAAATGTTTAAGTGCTGTGGTTAAGCAGCAAAATCCTGCCTTGATCATCATGGGTAAACAAGCAATAGATGATGATTGCAATCAAACGGGGCAAATGTTAGCAGCGCTCCTTCATTGGCCGCAAGCGACTTTTGCTTCAAAAATTGTTTTTGCCGACGATAAAAAAACGGTGGATGTCACAAGAGAAGTCGACGGTGGTCTTGAAACATTGAGTATCACCTTACCAGCTGTTATTACGACAGATCTGCGCCTGAATGAACCACGCTATGCCTCTTTGCCAAATATTATGCAAGCTAAACGTAAACCTTTAACACAAATTGACATAGCGAGTTTGGGGGTGGATATTGCACCTCGTTTAAAAGTGCTTGCAATTTCGCCACCAAGCGCGCGCAAGGCAGGAAAAATGGTTAAAGATGTTGCGGAATTGGTTCATTGCTTACGTAATGTGGAGAAGGTAATTTAACATGACTAAAGTATTGGTTCTCGCCGAACATCATAAAGGGCATCTTTCTCCAACAACGAATATCACGATTGGAGCTGCATTAAAAATACAGTCTGAGTGTGATGTTTTGCTAGTTTGCGATAAAGACACCGTCAGTGAGGATATTGCAAACTTAAAAGGTGTTAACACAGTTTTGGTGTTAACTCATCCGCGATTTGCACACCCGATAGCTGAAGATGTGTCGCAGGTGTTGGTTGAGTGTGGCAAAAATTATACTCATATATTGGCACCAGCAACCACCTTTGGTAAAAATGTATTACCCCGTGTAGCTGCGATGTTAAATGTGGCTCAAGTGTCGGATGTTTCAAGCATTGAAGCGCCTGATATTTTTGTTAGACCTATCTATGCCGGTAATGCCTTTGAAAAAGTACAATCCCAAGATGCTATTAAAGTGCTAACGATTAGAACAACTGCTTTTGAAGCGAGTGGTGAGACTGATAGCAAAGCAACTGTAACACCATTAGATTTTATTTTTGAACCTTTTGCGCAAGTACAATTTAAGGGTGAGCAGACCCCAGAATTGACAAGACCTGAACTAACCTCAGCGAAAATAATTGTTTCTGGTGGCCGTGGATTGAAAAGTACCGAAAATTTTAAAATGATTGAATCGTTGGCAGATAAATTGGGAGCAGCAGTGGGGGCCTCACGCGCCGCAGTCGATGCTGGCTTTGTGCCCAATGATTTTCAAGTGGGGCAAACGGGTAAAGTGGTTGCGCCAAGTTTATATATTGCGATTGGGATCTCAGGCGCTATCCAGCATCTTGCTGGAATGAAAGATAGCAAAGTGATTGTTGCTATCAATAAAGATCCGGAAGCGCCAATCTTCCAGGTTTCCGATTATGGTTTAGTGGGTGATTTATTTACCATCCTACCGGAACTGATTGCTGTGCTGAAATAAAGTTTTATCATCTGATACTATGGGTGTAGGCACTTCTAATTTTACTTCAGGATCCTTTTTAATTTCATTATCAAAAAGCCATGCGATGCCAGCATATTCATCATCGTCTGTGTCCGTCGGATCATTAAGTGATAAATCTTCAAATTCTTTCATTAATTTCTCAATGTCACTATCAGACGTAACAGGAATGATCGGAACAGGTGAAACCAATTCTTCTGTTTTTTCTATTTTCACAGTGACTGGTGCTTCAACTTTTGGAGGCTCTTCTGTTTTTACAGGGATTTCAACTTTTACAGGTTCTTCTTTTTTAACTTTCTTAAAATACCTGCTAACCCATTTAATGGTATCAGCTGCTTTTAAGGCGACAGTTCCAAGCGTCGTCACTAAAGTTGGCCCATAAGTATAAGCATAGGCACCAACATGTTCTCTTAAAGGCATAAAGACGAATACGTATTTAGGATTGTAGATTGCAGGAATGCCATATCTCAGTCCATAGTAATGCGTATAGGCTTCGCGGGCAGCGACGGCTGCAATAGGCCCACCAAAATAAATAACAGCGCCGGCAGTGGCAGCACCGAGAAATAATTTAAAATAAGACGTTTCTTCACCTTTAGGTGAGGTCACATCAATTGGCTTTGCTTGTGCTTTTTCAGCAGTAGGCTCTTCTTTGATTATATTCTTGCCGATCATAGTCAACATCCCACAGAATTTTCTTCATGTGCATTTAATAGTTGAGTGACTATAACGGATTTCGAGCAAAATAATAGGTTAGCCGTCTGCCTTTATGGGGCGCTTATCGTAAAAACCAATGCCAAGCCATATAAAGGCCGCCTGATAAGAAGAAAGTAATTGGCAACGTGAAAACCCAAGCACCCATAATGTTGCCGATAATTTTGGGATTAACAGCTGACAATCTTTGAGAGGCGCCCACACCCATGATGGAAGTGGTGATGGCATGAGTCGATGAAATCGGAATACCAAAGTGTGCGGTTAAGAATAAAATACTGCCACTGGTGGCTTCGGCCGCAAATCCCTGTATGGGTTTGAGATTCTTTACCATTTTAGAGCCAACAGTACGGATAATTTTCCACCCCCCCGCGACCGTGCCTAAGCCCATCGCAATAGCGCATGCCACGATTATCCAATCAGAAACATGAAAGGGGGTTTGATAATAAGTAGCAACAGCCAGAGCAATAATACCCATCGTTTTTTGAGCATCATTTGAACCATGCATAATCGCTAAATACCCACATGAAACAATCTGTGCTTTACCAAAGAAAGCATTGATTTTAGGTAAAGCCATTTTATGAAACAGCCAGTACAATCCCAGCATCACAATATAACCGCCGATAAATCCCATAATAGGTGATACAAACATGGGAATGATGACTTTGGAAGTAATAATGTCCCAATGCAAACTTTCCGTGCCGCTGGCAAAAGCGGTTGCGCCCATTAAGGAACCCATTAGGGCATGAGAAGAGCTTGAGGGAAGCCCCTTATACCAAGTGAGTAAATTCCAAATGATGGCACTTACTAATGCTGCCATTAACACTTCAGAAGTAACAACATGCGCGTTAACCAAGCCTTCACCTACTGTCGCGGCGACTTTAGTGCCAAGCAGTGCGCCAATAAAATTAAGGATGGCGCCATAGACAACGGCTACCCGTGGAGAAAGTACTTTTGTTGATACAATAGTTGCAATGGCATTGGCTGCATCATGAAAACCGTTAATGTAGTCAAAGATTAAAGCAAGAACGACAACACTAACAAAAAGCAAAAATGCTAATTCCATATTATATCCACGTGGTGAAGTTAAGAGTGCTTCAGAACGACTTCTAAGATCACATTCGCGACATCACGATGTCTGTCGACGATGCTTTCCATCAAGTTATACATTTCTTTGCGAATAAGTATTTGCTTAAAATCATTTTCATAGTGGTATAAATCAATGGTTAATTGATTTAAGAGCTGATCAGTGTTTGCTTCAATATTATGGATCAAAGCGCATTTATCATGGATGGGTTTGCTGTCTTTAATTTTTTTTAAGTTTTTGACCAAATCATGAACCACATCTGAAGCTTCAACCATATTACTGGTTAATTTGAAAAAATCATTTTGAAAAGGACGTAATTGAAAAGCAATCAACCGCTCTTGGGCTTTTTCGCAAATTTTAAGAATTTTATATAAGCCACGAGATAAACGATGTATATCTTCGTGATCAAAAGGCGTCATCAAGGCGCGACTTAACCTTTCTGTAATTTCGTAAGTGATATCTTTGGCTTTGTGCTTTGCTGTTTCGATATCTCGGGCTAACTTGAAGGCCTTTTCGCGGTCTTCTTCGATAGTGAGATCTTTTAGCAAATGAATGGAAGTGTTGGCTAACTCGCTTGTCTGGATCAGAAGTTCAAAGAACTTATTATCTTGTGGCAGCAAGTTAAGACCAAAAACCATAAAGTTAATCCTCCAACATTATTTCGCCAAAGTCAGGCAGACCGAAGTATCGCTTGTAGGGCGGTCGGACACAAGAGACTTTTTATACTCTTACCTGCCGTCTATATCCCAAGATCAAAAACCATCTGTCATTTAAAGAAATTTTAGTTTCTTCAGCAGCGTAGCTGCGTAGGATATTAGCCCCTCATGGAGGCGCTTTTAGCGCCGGAACGTGGGGATAGAAAAACCACCCACCCTTCCAAGCTGCGGCAGCAGCGTAGGAAATCCTACGCTGCTGCCGCAGCTTGGAGGGTGGTGGGGTGGGGCTGTTTTTCCCCACGTTTCAACCTTTCGCCTAGCGGCTCAAGGCTTTCACGTGGGGCTAATACCCTACGCCACTTCGTGGCTGTAAGAATTTCAGATCAGAGATCCTAAATTATTCTAAATTTTACCAAACATCTGCCGGAGGCAGTCCTTGCACATATTCTTGTATTCTTTGCCTGGTACTTTCAGTGGTTTCAGGGGGAAGGCTACTGATCTCAAACCAGCGGGCATGTTTGATTTCTTGGCATAATTTAGCATTAGGCAAGATGGTAAAGTCTTTGATGATATAGACCATAGGATAATCATTTGCACCCAAAATTTTATGGGAATAAATTGCAAATAGCGCTGGATCCTGTTTAACGATAATACCCGTTTCTTCTTTGACTTCACGAATAATAGCTGCTTTTGGGGATTCTCCCTGATCAACTCCTCCACCGGGTAGGTGCCAGCCGGACATGTAGGTGTGTTCAACGAGCAGTACTTCTTGTTTTTGATTAATGATAAGTGCTTTCACCCCTATCGTTGCCGTGTTTAGCATGCGCTGCATTTTGCGTCTGATAAAGGTAATAAAGTAATAAAATAGTTTGATCATACTTTTATCCCAGAGGTTACAATATGATGAGGTAAAGATTGATTGGCAACTTTTTGTAAGAAACATTTTACCGTTTTTATCAGAGGATTTTGAAGCGCCCCGTCTTTCCAACCCAAGTAAAAATCCAATTTAGGCGGATTTTTAGGATAAGCTAAGACAACTATTTTTTTCATTTTAAGGGCTTCTTTGCAAAAATAAGAGGGTAATATCGTGATCCCGCAGCCGCCAATCGCTGCATTTAGCATTGTCCATAAATCTGGTATGGTGAAAGGAACACTGCCATCAAAAGGTTCGTTAAACACAGACAGAAAATATTCTTTGATAAATAATAAACTTTCGTCGTAAGCAATCCAAGGCATTGCGTTCAAACAGGAATAGAGCTTATTGGGCGAACTGTTCGAAATTATTTTTTTCCATTTGGGATGTCCAATTAGCACAAATTCTTCGGTGAAAAACTTTTCAATTTCAATGCCAGGTTGTGCCACATGGGCACAAAATTGAGCTATATCGATCTCATTTTTAAGTAGACGCTCAACAAGACTATCGTGGCCAAAGGTAAATCGACAATGGATCTTTTGCTGGGCTAATTCATCAAGATGAGGAACTATCACGGATGAATAGAATTCTCTGATGCCACCCAATTGAACGGTTTGAATGGAAGAAGATTTTAATTTCAGTGAATTCCATACTTGTTCTAAAGAATCAAGGGGTTTACTAATCTGCAGTGCCAGTTGGTGTGCCGCAGGCGTTGGAACGAGTTTGCGTCCCACCCTATTGAAAAGAGGTCTACCAAACCTTTCTTCTAAGAATTTAAGTTGTTGTGAAACGGCCGGTTGTGTGAGATGCATCACAGCGGCGGCTTTGCTTTGCGAACCGTGGCGGTACACACAAAGAAAGGTAGATAAAGGCGAACGTGAGTCCATGATAGAATCAATAAATTAATTTATAATATCTATCATTATACATAATTATATTTATATGTAAAAAAGAATTATGCTTATCTCATACTGAAATGTAGAGGAAAGTACCATGGATTTTATGATGAAATGCGACAGAGTGAATTATTATCAAAGTATTCACAAAACTCTGCGTCGGCTATTGTTTTTATTTAGCATTGAATTGGGGGCGGCTGATATGACTTGTGATGCACAAGTTCACTCATTAATTCAGCAGTATAAAAAAGTGAAAGATTATTTAGAGAGTCATGCGATGCATGAGGATACCTATTTTCATCCCTTTATTCAAAAGCACCTCCCTAAAGAATGTGAAGAATTAGAAAAAGAGCACAAAACACAAGATCACTCTTTACAAAGGATATCAACACTGTTTGATACTATTTTAAAAGAAACATCATCTCTTCAAAGGCAAAACTTAGGATGGTCTTTATATTTAATGGTTAATCAATTTATTGCTGACTATTTACAACATCTTGAACAAGAAGAGACTCTCATCATGCCTAAATTATGGCAAAAATGTGATGACAAACAATTGCTCGAGCCAATGCATGTATTTATAAAGAATATGTCTAAAGAAGACTTCCTTTCTTCTATGAATGATTTTTTGCCTGCAATCAGTCCTCAAGAGAAAGCCTTGCTATTCGGAACGGGGTGAAGGGTTAGCAAAACAAGCCTACAATCACTCCTACTAGAGTGCTACCACCAATAACTTTTGCAATAGTTAGAGTTCCTGCAGTTGAAAAAAATGGCAACGCTGCAAAACCGAGTCCTGTGCCTAAACCTGCGTATAATCCGGCCAGGACTTTGATGCCGCCGTATATTATTGTTTCTTCTATTACGACACCACCATTGACTTGGTGTGTTTCATTTTCTTGTAATACTCTCATGGTGTATCCTAATAATGCTGAAATATGCAGAGAATTTGTTGAATCGGTGGGAATCTAGCATGTTCAAAAGTGTTATGCAAAAAACGATGTGTCGATATTTAATTACGACAAAATAATAACGAACTTTAGTTTGTTTGCGATCCCACTAATTAGTTAGTTTAGGATCCGAGATCCAAAGATTTCTTTTGATTTTCCTAAGTTACACAGGTATATTTTCAGCGCTGAATGAAAATTAGGCATGTTTCAGTGAAGTTCAATAGATAACAATAAATAAAATGATTTTTCACAAGAAAAATCTCAACAAAAAGTTTCAAATATAATCCGAACATAATTAAAACATTCAGAGGTAATTTATGGCTAAACGTAAACCCGTGGCCTCAAGCTCAACCCCCTCTTTATTTGACAATACCGTTGCGTTTGCTCGCGATTACGCGCCTACAGCAAGCATGACACTGCTGGCAGTAACTGGCTTTTGGTATGCAGATGCAGCGACCCCAGTATTAAATTTACTAACCTCATGGACTCCTGTTGTAGGGGCTTCACTTAATAATATTGCTGGTCAGATAACTGTTGCTGCTGCTGAAAGTGCTTTGGCAGTTGGTGCACTGAAATCAGGTCTTTGGGGCTTTGGCCGAATTCGTAAAGCTTCCGAACTTGAAAAACAAAATACGGCTTTGCTTGGCCAGTTAGACCTAGCCAATAAAGCGCTTGCAAAAGATGAGAGCGAGAAAGAAAAAGAACTCAAGCTGTTTGAAAAAGCGTTGAAGAAAGAAGCTACTAACCTCAGAAGAAAACAGACTATTTTAACAAAGGCAAAAAATTCAATTGAATATGAGAAATCTCAACTAGATATTAAGAAAACAAAACTTGAAAGTGAAAAAGAAGATCTGAAAAAAGCAAGAATTGAAGTCATTGATGAGAAGAAAACCACGGCTACAAAAGCGCATGATGTTGCTAAAAACCAGGCGGAAAAAGAAAGGAAACTAAATAAACTTGAAGCGACATTGGTTAAAAGAGAAAAAGAGCTTGAAACGAAAGAGCTGGCTTTAAGCAAGAAAGTATATGAATTAAATGTTAGAGAATTAGAGCTTCAAGCCCGTAAAAATGCGGTTGAAGATAATATTAGCGAGTCAGAGGTTGACGATGTGGCTGCCGAGCATCCTTCGAGTTTACCTGCGGCTGGCATTACTGTTGCCAAATCATTGACGAGTAGTTTTGACCGTTTACGTTCTAAAGAGAAATCACTGATTCCAGGGACACCTCCCGCGGAAGAAGCATCAGCTTCAAGTGAGAAGGTGAGAAATAGAAGTCCAAGTCCGGGCATTGTTCATTAATATTGGCTTGATGAAAAAGGGAGCATGATGCTCCCTTTTTTATTGAATGAGTAAATTATTTTCTGTCTTCAAAAACAATATGCGCTCTTTTTTTGAATAATGCCGCAATATGAGCAAGGCTTGATAGTGTAAGATTTGCTTCCCCTTTTTGTATTTTGTTAATTTGGGCAGGGCTTACATCTAAACGTTTTACTAATTCATTAAAGCCAATGTTTTCTTCTTCCATGTATTTTTCAATGGCATGTAATACGTCTTCTTGAAGTGCTTTGAGTGTTTCAAATTCAATATCAGCTTGATACTCAATTTCTGAAATTTCTTTTGGATCTAAGCGTTTTTCCAAATAGTCCTAGAAATTTTTAAGCTTCATGTTACATACCTCTTTTCTTGTAATTTCTCTAATCTTCAGTTAAGCAATTTTGGAAAAATGTAACAAATGCCACTATATTATAGTGTGGTACTTTTAAATGTAAGAGGCAATACTTCTATATTACATTGATAAATAAAGATTTTATTTATAAACTCATTAATTAGGAGGGTTGCTCAAACGTAATGAAATGGACAATAAATTTATGACTTATCTAATTCGTCGCGCAAAGCCTGAAGAAGCCAAGGTATTAACCGAAATCGCATTGCGCTCGAAAGCTTATTGGGGCTATTCTGCGGAATTAATTCAATTATGGACGCCAGAATTAGAAGTTACTCCAGAAATGATTGAAAATGGCATTAGTTTTGTGGCAGAGCTAGATAGTGTTATTAAAGGCTTTTGGTGCCGTCCTGCGGTTGAAGAATTATCGGATGGAAGACTATTTATTGAGCCTAGTGAAATCAGCAAGGGCTGCGGAAAAGCTTTGTGGAATGCGGTAATGAAGGAAGCTAAACATCGTGGCCTACGGTATTTGACCTGGGAAGGCGATCCCAATGCGGCTGGGTTTTACCTTAAAATGGGCGCAAGACAAATTGGAACAGTGGAATCAAAAGTTGTTCCTGGAAGAATGTTGCCGATTTTAAGGTTTTATTTGTAAAAATTACTCCGCATCAGGTTGATTTTCAGGAAGCGCATTCACAAAAGCATCTTGCTTATTGCAATGTTCATGTACTTGCAAAATCCTAGGGTATTTTTCAAAAGAAAATTGAAAGCGTTGTGCATTATAGACTTGAGGCACTAAACAGATATCAGCCAATGTCGGGGTTTTGCCAAAACAAAAAGGATCACCATGATTGGCTTTGAGTATTGATTCAAGAGCATCAAAACCCGATTCTAACCAATGAAAATACCACTGCATTTTTTGTTCATCCGACACATGAAAAGTGTGTTTGAGATATTTTAATACGCGAAGATTATTCACAGGATGTATATCACAAGCCACGACTTGCGCAAAAGCTCGAACTGCTGCACGCTCTTGCGCATCCTTGGGGAGCAGAGCCGGTTTTGGATGAGTTTCTTCAAGATATTCAATAATCGCCAGAGATTGTGTTATGACTGTATTGGATTTTGGATCTTGTAATGCAGGCACCAACTTTTGCGGATTAATTGCTTGATAATCATCACTCGATTGTTGCCCTTTCACCAAATGAATAGGCATTTGCTCATAAGGAAGGTTTTTTAGGTTAAGCGCAATGCGAACGCGATAACAGGCGCTAGATCGAAAATAATCAAATAACTTTAGCATTCCTACAATCCTTTGTATTTTTCAACTTTTTGATCAATAGCACCAAATATACTTTGATTATCTTTATCAAACATTTCAATGCGTACCGTATCACCAAATTGCATAAACTCCGTTGTTGGTTTACCGTTTTCAATGGTTTCTAACATTCGTTTTTCGACAATGCAAGAAGATCCCTTGCTTCGATCGGTATTTGAAACTGTGCCTGAACCAATAATCGTGCCAGCGCCTAAGGGCCGAGTTTTAGCCGCATGTGCTATTAATTTAGGGAAGCCAAATGTCATATCAACGCCAGCATTAGGTTCTCCAAATAATTTTTGATTGTAATGACTCATTAAGGGCAAGTGAACTTTTTGACCATCCCAGGCATCTTGTAATTCATCTGGGGTCACAGCGACGGGACTGAAAGCACTTGAGGGTTTGCAATTAAAAAAGCCAAACCCTTTTTCCAATTCCGCTTTAGCAAGGTTACGTAAGGAGACATCATTAACCAGCATAATAAGCGCGATGTATTTTCCTGCCTCTTCTTGAGAAACTCCCATCGGAACATCTTTAGTGATAACAGCGACTTCAGCTTCAAAATCAATACCCCAAGTGGTATCAGCCAGTAGGATGGGATCGCGTGGTCCGATAAAGCTATCAGAGCCACCTTGATACATGAGCGGATCAGTCCAAAAGGATTCAGGCATTTCAACGCCACGTGATTTGCGTACCAATTGCACATGATTGACATAAGCGCTGGCATCAGCCCATTGGTAAGCACGTGGTAAAGGTGAGCATACTTGATTGGCATCAAAAGGAAAATTATCTTTTATTTTTCCTGCATTTAAATCGGTATAAACTTTTTTCAAAGCGGTTTCGGATTTATCCCAGGTATCGAGCGCTTGTTGCATCGTCAAGGCAATTTCAGGCACTCTAACGGCGAGGGTTAAATCTTTTGAAACCACGAGGAGTTGTCCATCACGAGAGTGCGATTTTAAAGTGGCTAATTTCATATTATAAAACTCCTCGGCGCATTTGTTCTCTTTCAATAGCTAAAAAGAGTGCTCGGAAATTGCCTTCACCAAAGCCCTCATTGCCTTTACGTTGAATAATTTCAAAGAAGATGGGACCAATAACGTTTTCTGTGAATATTTGTAATAATATTTTTTCTTGATTATTTTCAACAGAGCCATCAATCAGAATTTGATTTTTTTGCATTCTGGCTAAATCTTCACGGTGGCCTTTGACTCTTTCGTTGACCATTTCGAAATAGGTGTCAGGGGTGGTGAGAAATTTTGTACCTTTAGCACGTAATTTTTCGATGGATGTATAAATATCGTTGGTCGTTAAGGCAATATGCTGGATCCCTTCGCCTTTATATTCATTAAGATATTCTGCAATTTGTGATTTATCATCTTTAGATTCATTTAACGGGATTTTAATTTTACCGTCGGGGCTAGATAAGGCATAACTGATGAGTCCAGTTTTTTCACCTTTAATATCAAAATAACGGATCTCAAAGAAATTAAATATATCTTTATAAAAATTAGCCCATTTTTCCATTTCGCCTTGATACACATTGTGAGTGAGATGATCAAGAATATCTAAGCCCTCGCCAAGAGGATGTTGGGATACATTAGGAAGAGGAATGAAATCCGTGTCATAAATTGTTTGGTTCTGATATTTATCAACAAAGTACAATAAACTGCCACCAATGCCATAAATGGCCGGTATTGATAATTCACCTTTGCCCACTTTGCCTTCAAGATAGGGTTTAGCTCCTTTTGAAACGGCAAGCTCGAACGCTTTTTTAGCATCTTTAACTCTAAAGGCCATTGCACAGGCACAAGGCCCATGATCTTTTGAAAAGGCTAATGCATGACTGCCTGGTTCATCATTAATAATAAAATTTATTTTTCCCTGACGAAATAAACTGACTTTCTTTGAACGATGTTTGGCGATGAACGTAAAACCTAAATGTTCAAAAAAGGATGCAAGCTTTTG
This sequence comes from uncultured Pseudomonadota bacterium, assembly GCA_963829835.1. Taxonomy (GTDB): domain Bacteria; phylum Pseudomonadota; class Gammaproteobacteria; order Berkiellales; family Berkiellaceae; genus Berkiella. The sequence continues at coordinate 452,378 of CAWHKC010000004.1, read as the reverse complement.
AGGTTCGGGGCTTGCAAACTCAACAAATTCAAAACCATCTAAACCCATAGGGTTATCATGAGTTGCATTCATTTTGCTTCCTTATTGATCTTAACTGGCTAACTGTTTAAGATGCATGTAATTATGCATACCCTAGTGGAAAGTTTTCACGCTGCCAAGAGAGGGGTTAAAAAAGGTTTAAAATGATGCGCCGCGAGGTTCCCATAAACACACTATTTTGTTACTTTACAAAACATTTTCGTAAATGCTGATGTGTTCTTAAAGGAGATTGCCATTTGTCTGGTTTATCATTGAATAGAATCTTTGGCGGCGCGATGTTGGTGTCAGGCACCTGTATAGGTGCAGGTATGTTGGCACTGCCCGTTTCAACAGCAGCCGGTGGGTTTTATCCTTCAGCTATGCTTTTTGTTTTCTGCTGGATGATGATGACCATCAGTGCTTTCTTAATGCTTGAAGTTTCTCTTTGGTATCCACAAGAAACAAATCTCATTACGATGGCTAAGTCCACTTTGGGAAAACCAGGCGAAATAATTGCTTGGCTAACGTATGTGCTTTTCTTATATGCTTTAATGACAGCATATACTTCTGGTGCTGCAGGTATCATTGGTAAATCTTTGGGTAAATTCGGTTTTGATGAGTCGTTGGGACTTTGGGTAACCGTCATCATATTCGCATCAATAGTCTATTTCGGTGCGCGGTCAGTTGATTGGGCAAATCGAATTATGATGGTTGGATTAATCGGGGCCTACATTGCTCTTGTTGCAAATGTGATCCCCAAAGTTTCACCTGATATGTTAAGTGATGGTAATCCAAAATATTTATGGACAACAGGCCCTTTATTGGTGACCTCTTTTGGTTTTCATTTATTGATCCCCAGTTTAAAAAACTATCTTGACAGTAACGTCAAAGCATTACGGTGGTCTATCTTTTTAGGTAGCTTATTGCCATTGGTTGTTTACTTGCTTTGGGAAGTTTTAGTGTTAGGTGTGATCCCCGTTAAGGGAGAAAGTGGTTTAGTAGCCGTTTTGCATGCCGAACATACTACCGGCAAACAAGCGGTGATTGAGCTTACGCAATTATTAAGTGATCTGCTAAAAAATCCTCACGTTACGATGCTAGCAGGTATATTCGGTTTATGCGCCATGTTAACTTCTTTTATTGGAGTGGCTTTGGGTCTTTTTGATTTCTTTGCGGATGGTTTTCATATCAAGAAAACTGTTAGCGGAAAATTCTCACTTGCCGCTTTAACCTTTTTGCCACCGGTTTTAATGGCTTTATTTTATCCAAGGTTTATTACTGCGCTTCATTATGCCGGATTTTTTGCAGCTATCTTGCTCGTTATTTTTCCTGCCTTGATGGTATGGTGGGGAAGATATCGTTTAAATATTGCTAAAGGATATCGCGTTATGGGAGGAAAACTTGTTGTTTCCATAACATTATTATTTGGTTTTGCGGTGATTGTATTAGAAATACTGCACCGGTTTAATAAATTGCCTACACCGTTAACAGAAACACATTTATTCTACTAATATAGAAGAGCCAAGCATATGTCTTTTGATCCAACAAAATACGTAAACCCTAAATTACTTGCCGTTAAACCCTATCAACCTGGAAAGCCAATTTCTGAATGTCAACGTGAGCTTGGTAGACTTGAATTCATTAAATTAGCTAGTAATGAAAATCCTTTAGGGGCTAGTCCGCATGTGACGAGCCAATTGAGTGATGAATTTCAACATTTAACGTTATACCCAGATGGTAGTGCTTACGATCTTAAAAAAGCATTAAGTGACTTTCATCGTATTCATTTTGATCAATTGATTTTGGGAAATGGTTCAGAAGATGTATTGCGCATGGCGATACAAACTTTTGTTTGGGACGATCACCATATTTTAATCTCAGAATATGCCTTTGTAGCGTATAAAATTTTGGCACAAGGATTAGGTCGGGAAGTTAAAGAAATTCCATCCTATCACTTTGGGATAGATTTAGAAGCGATGTTGGATGCCATCACACCTAAAACACGCATGATTATATTTGCGAATCCTAACAATCCCACTGGCACTTATGTTAATCATCAGGATTTTATGAGGTTTATGGATAACGTCAGTCCTGATGTGTTTGTAGTATGCGATGAGGCTTATTATGAATATATTTTGGAAAGGGATTATCCTCAAACCATTCCTCTATTAGATCAATATCCAAATTTAATCATTACCAGAACCTTTTCGAAAGCATATGGATTGGCGGGTTTGCGTGTGGGGTATGGTATTGCCAATCCGCAAGTTATTGATTTGATGAACCGGGTTCGCCAACCTTTTAATATTAATCATATAGCCCAAGTGGCGGCTCGTTTGGCTTTGGAAGATCAAGCATTTGTCAAAAAAAGCGTATTAATTAATGAGCAAGGTAAACAGCAATTAATACAAGGGTTGGATAAGTTAGGTCTTAGCTTTATACCAAGTCATGGTAATTTTATTGCTGTTGAGATTAAAATACCTGGTATGGATGTATTTCAAACGATGCTTGAAAATGGCATTATCATTAGACCTTTAGCTCCTTATAAATTGGAACATTATTTCCGCATAACCATCGGTACGCCAAAACAAAATGAAGCTTGCTTAAAGGCTTTAGCAAAAGTATTGCAGAAGGAAAAAGTCGCATGAATGATTTAACAGAAAAACATTGCAAAGCTTGCGAAGGTGGCGTTGCTCCCTTAACCTTAGTTGAGGCTGAAAAATTATTAAAGAAGCTTAAGGATTGGAAGCTGAACGAGCAGGGAACACAAATCTATTGCACTTATGCTTTTAAGAACTACTATCATACCATGGCCTTTGTAAATGCCTTAGCTTATGTCTCGCATACTGAAAATCATCATCCAGACTTAGAAGTGTTCTATAATCGATGTGTGGTCCGTTATTCTACCCATGCCATTGGTGGTTTATCAGAAAATGATTTTATCTGCGCAGCTAAATCAGATGCTCTCATTGCGATGACACAAGTGGGTAAGTGAGGGTGTATTATGTCCAGGGAGGGATTAACATGAAATCAATTACCAATATAGTCGGTATTATTTTAATCGTGATTGGTATAATTGCACTTTCTTATCAAGGTTTTAATTACACAAAAAAAGAAGAAGTCGCAAAATTCGGCGATCTTCAAATCACTGCACAGACAAAAGAAAGGGTATATTTTCCACCATTATTGGGCGGATTATGTCTTGCAGGCGGGATTGTGTTATTGATTGTGGGTGCAATTAATAAGAAATAGATCTATAAGAATCTGCCATCATCTTTGACTTTAGGTTCAAATAATGGTGCATGCATTCCCATGGCTCTAGCCTCATTCACCTTTGCCATCAGATCCAATTTCGACAAGCCAAACAGATCTGCAAAATCGTTAATGACAAAATACAATGGTTGAAAAATATCAATGCGATAGGGCGTGCGAAAAGCATCAACCGGATCTAAGGGTTTGCGAATACACTTATCACTGTCTAAGCAGTATTGGGATTCACCAAAAGAAGATAAAATCCCGCCACCATAAATGCGTAAGCCTTCCATAGTTTGAATTAAACCAAACTCAATGGTAAACCAATAGAGTCTTGCTAACATCACGCGGTCTTTATGGTTTGCCTTTAAACCCAATTTACCATATTCATACATAAAATCGGCGTAAACAGGGAGTGTGATAAGCGGGCAATGGCCAAATATTTCATGGAAAATATCAGGCTCTTGCAGATAATCCATTTCTTCGCGGGAACGAATAAAAGTGGCAGCAGGGAATTTCTTGTTTGCCATTAATTCAAAAAAGCCTTGAAAATCAATTAAGGCGGGAACAGGAGCCACTTCCCATCCTGTTAGCGCACGCAGTCTGCTATTGATCTCAGGAATTTGGGGAATATGATCAGCAGTTAAGCCTAAATCCTCTATACCCTTTAGATATTCTTTGCAGGCGCGATTGGGGAGTAATTGCATTTGGCGTACGTATAAATCATGCCAAACCGCGTTTTCTTCGGGGGAATAGTCAACATATCCCTTAGGGTCTGGCTTTTTTGATACATACTTACTTTGCTTCATTGTTTGATACTCATGTGATTACTCACCTTTACACTATATATATAGTGTAACAAAGTGCTGTCAGCGCTTACAAATCAGTGCAAAATTGGGCGTATAAGCACGGTTAATTTCAAATCATTAAACTTCTCTTTTATCAGGTCTGTTTTATCAATCATCACCTTTTAGGTATTCTATTATTTTATATGACATCTATTTCTACCCAATAGAGGTATAGTTGTATAACTTACAATGCCAAAGAGAGAGATTGATATGCAAGGTGGTACCACATTAACACCTGAAGAGCTTCTGACACCAGAATATGCTGCGCTCTTAAAAGCAGCACAATTTCATGGTCTGCCTAAAGCGCTTTGGCTTAAAATCTATGAATTCATTTTGTTTGATATCGACTTAAGAGATAGAGCTAATTTTAATCTTGTATGCAAATATTTTGACGCGTTAACAAAAGATCCTGATTTGTTGAGAGTCCTTATTCAACGGTTCTTTCCAATATTTATGGATTCGCAAATGTATCTAACAAATCCAGCGTGTTTTCTTGAAGCAATTCGTCTCCTCTTAGGATTTAAGTTTCCCCCAATAGATGAACCCGCAGAATTTATTCCTGTTTATGTTTCGTCAAAAATGTTTGTTGGACTGCGCTATGAAGAGGTGAAATTAAGATTGAGAAATCAGCTTAGATCCAAATATCGTGAGTTGAGCAAAGCAAAAGAGTTAATACAAGAGATGGATGTCGCTTTTAGTCAAGTCGACAGAGATGTTGAAGATTTTAAATATTTGATGAAATTAGGAGGAAGAGATTTTAGTGATCCAAGATGGATGGAAGATTTAGAATTTGGCAAAGTTCTTAAACACGCTGCACTATGTAGAAATTTTAGAACACTCGTCGCTTTATTTGCACCATCACATTTAACCCCACAAGGAATGAGAGGGCTGCAATGGGCTGCAGCCATAAATGATTTAGAGCTGCTAAGGAAACTGATGGCAGAAAAACGTAAATTATATCTCTTCAATTTAGTGCATCGTCATCCCGTTCATCCAGAAGAAGACTTTCGAAACAATGAAACCTTAAAGGCAATAGACACACATCTTGTGAACGATAATATTCTAGAAATAAGAAAATGTCTTCATGTTGAGTTTGATGTACACGACGTAAGAAGACTACTTAGTCACGATGAGTTTTGTGAGGCTGTTTCTACTTGGCATTATGATGATATCTTTCAAACGATGACAGCTGACACTTTTAGGGCACTGCAAGTGCTTGCTGGCGGAGGTAAATTTCAAGCTGCACTGGTTAGGCCATTAGAAAGAAATAATCGTACCGATTTGATGCAATTAATGAATTTGGCTGATATTCCGGATACTAGTAAGGATACCCGCGGAATTCTTTGCGTTTATTTTGCAAGATATTCAAGCGCAGAGTCTATACAAGATTTTTTCAATAAGCAGATCTTTAATATACCCGATAGTTATGTAGAGCAGTTTATCAATGCTTTACAAGAGAGAAAGTTGGCCCAAGTCGTGATGCGAAATGCACTAGATCGTGGACGCTTTAGTTATGATGACTTAATAGAACGATTTGGAGCAAACCATCCCTTTACCAAAATCGCTCCGCAACCTGATTTAGCCCCTGTTGCAAGTGCGCCATCGTATTTGCCAAGCTTTAATGAAGCGCAACCACAACCTGCTCGAGGGACTAAACGAAATGGTGAGGACAGTGCAGACCCTAGCAAGCGAGCAAGACCAGGTTGATATCAAGTTTAAACAACTAACTTTAGTAAATCAAAGAAAGTCATCCGGGGGATGTTTCAACTCACTACTGAGATCAACCTTCTAGCTTCCCTATAAGAGAAATGCATCTTTGGAGTCGGATTCCCATCCACTTCAAAGATGCATCCTTTGTTGATTGAAACTTTATGAAGTGCCCATTTTTTATAATCATAAATATATTTGATTTGTGCACTTTTATTTGATTTATCCATTTTATCGTCTAAGATCTTTTGATGCTTGGCTTTCACCTTATCCATGAGTTCCAAAAACTTTTTATCATTGTTGATAACTCGTTTTATTTTGTCAGGAATTCTTTCAAATAAATCAATGGCTCGTTCTACTTCCTGATCATCTTTAATAAAGCCACGGTCTTTACCATGATGCTCCCAAATAATGGCTTTAGTCAGTTCAGCAAAAAATGTAATTAAATCAGGGTGATTGGCATAAAACATGTCTATTACGAGCTCATCTATTTCTCGATTACGTATAAAGCAGGTGAAATTTTTATATTTTCTTCGGTAATATTCTTGTTGATAGATCTCTAGTAACATTTCGTGTGAGGCAAAGGGCCCTGCTTGCAAGAGCACTATCATGGCTTCGATGGATGATTTGGGATTCATATAAGTGCAAGTACCACGCTTTTGAGGCTTTGAGCGAAATCTCACTACGGGATTTTTGAAATCAATTATTTTTTCTAAGATAGCATGGAATTCTGATGGATAATCCATATGGCTAATTAATTTTCGAAATAGCGCCTCATTGACTCCTTTAAGATCTTGTATTTCAAAAATCTTGCAACCATAGCGTCTATCTCCTGCATGCCCGCGATTACAGTAGATTAAATATTTTCCATAAAAAGCTAAACCTACACCATGTTTGTGCCAACCTGCACTAAGGAAAGTCATTTGATTGCTTTTATATCTATCAAAGAAATCTTTTTCTGTACCCTTTTTATAAGTATTTGCTTGATATTCAATGAGTCCAGAGGAATGTTGAAGAGCTTCAAATATTGCATCATTTGCTTTCGAGGGAAAAGCTTTTCTAAAAGCATCCACTTGGGTTTTTAATAAATTAAGAGAAACTTCAGTATATTCCCCTTCAGGGTCAAGCTTAAATTTTCTACCTTGCGATTCAAATTCAATATAGTCACTTAATCCTAATACATGCCCGGCCCGATAAGTAAAATAAGTCATATCTAGCAAAGGCGTTTCTGATTCTTGCCATAATCTTCTGGGATTAAAAAAGTGGTAGAGTAATTTAATAGTATCGGAATCAATTGTGCTTAAAAAACTATACTCATGTGATAGTTGCAGTAAATCACTTCTTGATGGACAAGCGGGAGACAATATCAAATCTCGAATGTCTTCTCTATCCAAATTTCGTAAGAGATAAATTAATTGCGTTCGGTCGAACTTACATTTTTTAATATGATCACAAATAGCAGCTTGTTTTTCTTTGCTTATCTTACTTGAATGAACACCATGCATAGTATAAGCATTGACAAATCGCGCAGTTGATCCCATTGAGATAGAGGTATCTTTTGCTATAACATAAATACCGGCTGTTTCACTTAAGCAGGTAATAAAGTCAAGCATTTGTTGATTATTTTTAAATTGCGATAAAATCCAGATAAGCCGATCACTGTAAAGGGAGCAGGGCGTTTTAATGTGATAAGAATAAGGTAAGGTGCCCTTTTTGATATGCGTTTCAATGTCATCAAGAGAAAGGGTAGGCATACAATTCCTGTCAATCAGCGTATTACATTTATTTAAAAGTTAAATAACTTTAATACTCAGATCCATCGAGAGCTTTGTATATCCATCTACTTAGAGGTATTAACAATATTTTAGGCAGGCATATTATATCAACAACAAATCTTCGACAAGCATTACCCAAAGGTCGCGATTAATTTACGGGCGCTTTTATAGGTAAAAGGTGTTTTAGGCGTTGGATTATCGTCTATCGCAATAATTTGTCCTTTATCGATAGCAACTTTATGGGTACGCTTGTCATTATAGCCGTTCACATATTCAATATGAGCCCATTTGATGACGTTGGACGGTTGTTGTTTAGCATATATTTCATCCATCAAAATCATAAATTCTTTATCAGTTTTAATGAGGTTCTGAACTTTATCAGGCACTCTTTCATATAAACTAATTGCACGCTCAATTTCTTTAGTGTCTTTAATGAATCCTCTGTCTTTACCATGGTGTTCTCTAATAATTTCTTTAGTGAGCTCTGCAAAAAAATCAACCAAATCTGGATCTTGAGCATAAAACATGTTTTTGATCAGTTCATCAATTTCTCGGTTGCGCATGAAATTTGAGAAATGTTTGTATTTCTTTCTTTTGTCTTCACCCATGACTACTTTTAATAGCTCTTCTTTAGAAGCAAAAGGCTCCGCTTGCGCTAGTACGATTAAAGCCTCAACCATCGATTTCGGGTTAGAAAAGGAGCAAGTGCCCCGCTTATGACCTTTGCAGCGAAATTGTGCAACAGGCTTTTTAAAATCAATAATTTTTTCTAAAATAGCATTAAAGTCTGCTGGAGAAGTGATCGGGTTAGTTAATTTTTTAAATAGATCAGGATTAATCAAGGCTAGGTTTTTAATTTCATAAATTTTGCAACCTTTTCGTTGATCGCCTGCCTCTCCACGATTACATAAAACGAGATATTTTCCATAGAAGGTAAGCGCGATGGTATGTTGGTGCCAGCCTGAGGCAATAGGCGTTAATTGATTACTTTTATAGTGGGCATATAATTGATGTTCACTTCCTTCTTTATAAAAATGATCATGAAACTTCATAAGCAGATATGAAGTTCTCAATGCTTGATATATTTTTTGAAACAAGAGAGAACGAGAAGATTGTTGATATTGATTTAAGAAATCCAATAATAGTTTGATGGAGCTTTCTCTATAACCGCCTTCGGGTTCAAACTTGAAATCAAATTTTCTACCTTGTACATTCACTTTAATAGCTTCAGACAGACCTAAGACATGTCCTGTTCGGTAGGTAAAATATCTCATATCTAATAAAGGAGTTGGAGAAACGCGCCAACTTCTCACTGGATTAATATAATGGTAAAGTAATTTAACATCATAATCATTCAGTTTCTGTATTAGCTCAGGATCATTACAGACTTCAATTAAAGTCTCTTGGGTGAAACACTTTGAAGCTAAGAGCCAATCACGAATATTCAGCCCGCGCAAATTGAAAAGTAAATAGGAAAGCTGCTCTTTCTTGAATTTATTTCTCTTAAGGTGCTCAACAATAATACCTTGCTTTTCTTTAGATAGTGTATCCAGAGCATGGCTATTTTCAGCATAAGCATGAAAAAACCTTTCTGGGCTTCCCAAAGCAACGGATTGACTGTTAACAACAATGAAAGCATCTGTGGATTCACTGAGCTTGAAAATAAATTCTAGCATTTGCTGATGACAGTGAAATAGATTTAACGTCGAAATTAAATCATCTTTAGTCAGAGTCGATGGCGTTTGTATGGAATATTTATCTGGTAGAGTATTGTTTTTTAATTTTTCTTGTATTTCAGCAATAGTCAGTGTTGGCATGCAGCACTCTACGTTTGTATTATTTTATGACAAAGTTATATAGGCATATTATAACAACAATAAATCTTCAACAACCTCCATACAGATCTCAGGGAGCTTTCGCGTTTGATCGGTGCTGTTTTGAATAGCCACAATCGCTTCTTTTACTTCAGTCGGTAATGTATCGCTTGGAGCATCATCTCCTGGCCAGGAAGCATCGCGAGTCGCTTTATCTGGCCAGCGCGAATAAGCTACCCACATGCCATCTTGGGCTTGATGTAAACAAGAACCGATGGCTCCGCGAGCACGAACAAAATAAGTTGCCACGGTATGCCAAGCAGTTCTATAAACTTCTTCTGTATCAGGCTTAAGATAGAGTCTATAAATAACAGCGAACATTATTGAAATCTTATTTCAGGGACGTGTGAAGGAACGACTAATTCACCTTGGGTTTTTGCTTTAATTTCATCCACACTGACGCCAGGTGCGCGTTCTAATAAATGAAAAGCCCCATTTTTCACTTCCAACACGCCAAGATCGGTTACAATTTTACGAACACAATGCGCACCAGTTAAAGGTAAAGTACAATGGCGAAGTAATTTAGATTCACCTTCTTTATTGGCATGGGCCATCGCAACGATAATATTATTGGCACTGGCCACTAAATCCATGGCACCACCCATGCCTTTAACCAGCTTTCCTGGGATCATCCATGATGCAATGTTTCCTTGAATATCGACTTCAAATGCCCCAAGCACGGTTAAATCCACATGGCCGCCGCGGATCATGGCAAAGCTTTCAGCGGATGAGAAAAAGCTTGCCCCTACCGCAGCAGTGACAGTTTCCTTACCGGCATTTATTAAATCTGGATCTACTTGATTTTCTTTTGGATAAGGACCCATCCCAAGTAAGCCATTTTCGGATTGAAAGCAAACTTCAATTCCTTTAGGAATATAATTGGCCACCAAAGTGGGAATACCAATCCCCAGATTGACGTAATAGCCATCTTTAAGTTCTTGAGCAATACGTTGTGCAATTTGTTCGCGATTAAGTGCCATAAATTTTTCCTTTTCAGCTTCTACGGGTTTGTCCACCTTCTTTTGTACTCGCGTCACCCATCCCCCCGTGGGCCCCCTGCCGCTGCGTTCAAAAAAAGGTGTACAAACCCTCCATTCTATAAGTTTTAATCATTTCGAAATCATTTTACGTTCAATACGTTTTTCAAACTTGCCAACAATCACTCTGTCGACATAAATCCCGGGCGTATGGATAAAGTTAGGATCAAGTTTACCCGCCTCAACAATTTCTTCTACTTCTACAACAGTGATTTTGCCGGCGGTTGCCATCATCGGATTAAAATTCATGGCGGTTTCACGATATATCAGGTTGCCATGGGTGTCTGCTTTCCAGGCTTTAATAAAAGAAAAATCAGCTGTCAACGATTCTTCTAGAATGTAATTTTTCCCATTGTAGTTGGCAACTTGTTTACCTTCCGCAATGACGGTTAGATAACCTGTAGGCGTATAAAAGGCAGGGATTCCAGCGCCGCCGGCGCGAATTTTTTCTGCTAAGGTTCCTTGAGGAGTGAGTTTGACTTCCATTTCGCCACTTAACAGCAGTTTTTCAAATAAGGCATTTTCACCCACATAGGAAGAAATCATGGTTTTAATTTGTCTTTTATCAAGTAATAGTCCTAAACCAAAGCCATCTACACCCGCGTTATTCGAAATACAGGTTAATCCTTTAACACCAAGTTCATGTACTTTAGCTATTAATCCTTCGGGGATCCCACATAAACCAAATCCACCGAACATTAAAGTCATGTTGTCTTTAAGGCCGCTACATGCCTCATCATAGGATGTTACTACTTTATTAAAACCTGGCACGATATTTTCTCCTTAAGATTTTTTAGCAAGTATGGCAACTGCTACTTTTGAACGATTGGGTCTTTTTAAATATTGACAAATATATTCTCCAGCATGAATGAGGGAGTCTAATGAAACCCCGGTTTTTAAACCTAAACCATGTAACATATAAATCACTTCTTCTGTTGCAACGTTACCCGTGGCTCCTTTAGCATAAGGGCATCCACCTAAGCCTGCGACTGAGCTATCCATCGTTTTAATGCCAAGATCAAGACAGGCTAATATATTGGCTAAAGCTTGACCATAGGTATCATGGAAGTGGACCGCAAGATTTGTAACAGGAATTTCACTCATCACGGCCTTTACCAACTCTTTTGCAACAACAGGGGTGCCAACTCCAATGGTATCGCCTAGAGAAATTTCATAACAGCCTGCCTGATAGAGTGTTGAAGCAACCTTAACCACTTGCGAATGAGGCACTTTACCTTCATAAGGACAGCCCAACACACAGGAAACATAGCCTCGCACTCTCATGCCTTGTTGTAAGGCTGATTGAATCACTTGGGTAAATTCAACCATACTTTCTTCCATCGAACGATTAATGTTCTTTTTGGAAAAAGTTTCTGAAGCAGCAGCAAACACAGCAATATCTTTAATATGATGCTTGGCTGCATTTTCTAAGCCCTTCATATTGGGAACCAAAACAGGAAAATGAACGTTTGATGCCTTGGGCAATAAATCAATGAGTTGGTCGTGATCAGCCATTTGTGGCACCCATTTGGGTGAGACAAAGCTGGTGGCTTCTATTGTTTGTAAACCGCTTGCTACCAAAAGCTTAATAAATTCTATTTTGATATCAGTGGGAACAGTCACTTTTTCATTTTGCAGACCATCTCTGGCGCCAACTTCAACAATATTGATGTCATTTTCCATTGTTAGACTCATTCAAAATCAATTAACTCGCAACCTTCTTCAACTTGATCACCAATTTGATAATGGATTGATTTTATCAGACCATCTGTTGGTGCAGATAAGGTATGTTCCATTTTCATAGCTTCAAGTGCGACTAATTTTGTACCCGCATTAACCTTTTCACCAGATTTGACCCATATTTTACTGATGATGCCCGGCATAGGAGCAAGTAGTGTGTGATTGGGATCAAAACTTGAAGTTAATGCATTGATTGAAAAAAGATCTTTCTTGAAAGTTTGCGCTTGGCCATCGCGAAATATTTCAATAAAGATATCATCACTATAAAATTCAGTACTCATTTGATGGCTAGCATATATTGCATGTATGGTTTTTTCTTCAATCATTCCTGATACTTGCACATCGCATTGGAAAGCCGCGCACTTTATATGTAGTGGCATATTTTTATGATGTGGGTGCAGCACCTGAATATCGATTTTTTCTTGTTGGTAATGTAGGGTTAATATTTCCTCAAAAGGTAAATTGACTCGCCAAGCATTACTTTTATTCCAAGGTGAATTAAGTTCCTCTGTCGTGTTATCTTCACTCGTTTCTCTTTGACATAGTATAACAAGGCAAGCAAAGATAAGATCTTTAGCAGACAAGGGATGAGGTTTTGGTAATAAATGTTGTAAATTTGATTCAATATATTGCGTATGCACTTTTCCGGATTGGAAGGCATTGTCTTGCAATATTAATCTCAAGAAAGGCAGATTGGTTGTAACGCCGACAATATGATATTGATTAAGGGCATGTTGCATGGCTTGAATGGCTTGACCTCTTGTTTGGGCATGCACAATCATTTTTGCTAGCATGGGATCAAAGTAAATACTGATAGTATCACCTATTTGGATACCACTATCTAATCGATAGTGATCATCATTAGGTAACATGATTCTTTTGATAGTGCCGGTTGCGGGTAAAAAGTGATTATAAGAGTCTTCAGCGTATATTCTGGCTTCAATAGCATGACCTTGGGAAAGTATTTGTGATTGCGTTAAGGGAAGGTTTTGACCATCGGCCACAAGAAGTTGCCATTGAACTAAATCAATTCCGGTTACCATCTCCGTAACAGGATGTTCAACTTGTAAGCGGGTATTCATTTCCATAAAGTAAAATTGATTATCGCTGGCAAGTAAAAATTCAATTGTTCCCGCGCCAACATAATCAATAGCGTTGGCAGCATTGATTGCCGCTTGATATAAATTTTGTTTCACTTGCGGTGGAATATCAAGGGCAGGCGATTCTTCAATTATTTTTTGATGGCGGCGTTGCAGTGAACAATCACGTTCAAACAGATGTACGGTATTACCGGCTTCATCACGAAAGATCTGAACTTCAATATGTCGTGCATTGGTTAAGTATTTTTCAATAAAGAGACTATCATCACCAAAGCTGGCCAGACTTTCACGTTTAGCTGTTTCAATGGCATCCTCTAAATCTTGTGGTTTCAAGACAACGCGCATGCCTTTGCCACCGCCCCCTTTAGCTGCTTTAAGAATGAGAGGGTAGCCAATCTCTGCCGCAGCTTTTGTAAGCGCTTGCCCTTGCTGTTCTTTACCCATATAGCCCGGAACAGTAGGTACTTTTGCCTTCGCCATGATTCTTTTGGCTTCATCTTTCACAGCCATTTGTGAAATCGATAAGCTTGATGGACCGACAAATATAAATCCGCTATCGCTGCATTGTTGCGCAAATTCCGCATTCTCAGATAAAAAGCCATATCCTGGGTGAATAGCATCGGCATGAGAAAGTTTAGCGACATGTAAGATGTTATGGATATTAAGATAACTTTTTTCAGAGGGTGCAGGACCCACACAGTAGGCTTCATCTGCTAATTGGCAATGAAGAGCGTTTTTGTCAGGCTCTGCAAATATGGCTATCGTTTTTAAACCTAAGCCTTTTGCAGTTTTGATAATACGACAGGCGATCTCACCCCGATTGGCGATTAATAACGTCTTGATTTTTTTCATATCAGCTCGAAGCCCATTTTGGTTTTCTTTTTTCTAAGAAAGCACTGAGTCCTTCTTTGCCTTCACTGGAAGTACGAGCCTCTACTAATTTTTGAACCGTTAAATTAATAATTTCGGGGGTTAATGCTAATTTGTTGAACAGAGAATTTACGGCTCGCATCGCATGAGGGCCATTGTTTAGTAAATTAGCAATAACATGTTCAGTACGAGATTCTAATAACTCAGGGCTCACCACTTCATGGCATAAACCTATTCGATGTGCGACATGGGCATCAAATGGTTGAGCGGTTAAGTAATAACTTCTGGCATGTCGGGCGCCAATGGCATTGATAACATAAGGGCTAATGATTGCAGGTATCAATCCCAATTTCACTTCTGAAAAACAAAAGGCCGCCTCAGTTGAAGCAATCACAATATGACAGCAAGCCACTAATCCTACACCACCACCAAATGTCCCCCCTTGCACCATCGCGACGGTGGGCTTTTGACAATAATAAATTGTATGCATTAATTCATTTAAGGCGCCGGCGTCTTTTAAATTTTCATCAAGTGAAAAATTGGCCATTCGGCGCATCCATTCTAAATCGGCGCCTGATGAAAAACTTTTCCCTGAACTTTTAATTAAAACAATTTTTACAAGGGGATTTTGTTCCATCTGCTTCAAGACATGAGTGAGTTCAACGATCATGACATCATTAAAAGCATTATGACGTGCGGGTCTATTCAAGGTAACAACGCCCACACCATTTTCTTTAATCACGGACAAAATAGGTTGTTCGTCATTTGAGTTCATATTCTAAACACTCCAAATTTTGTTTCAGGAATCGGTGCATTTAACGCCACGGCCAATCCCATGCCAAGGATATCTCTGGTTTGCATTGGATCAATCACGCCATCATCCCAAAGCCTAGCGCTTGAATAAAAGGGATGCCCTTGATTATCATATTGTTCGGCAATCTGATCACTAAACTGCTTTTCATCTTTTGGGTCCCATTGTTGGTTGGATTTTTGCATTTTGGCTTTTTTCACTTGCGCCAACACACTGGCTGCTTGTTCGCCACCCATAACGGAGATCCGAGCATTAGGCCACATCCATAAAAAGCGAGGGTCATAAGCTCTTCCACACATGCCATAATTGCCTGCGCCAAAACTTCCACCTACGATGACTGTTAATTTGGGAACACTTGCACACGCAACAGCCGTTACCATTTTGGCACCGTCTTTGGCAATGCCACCGGCCTCATATTTTTTGCCAACCATAAAGCCATTGATATTTTGCAAGAACACTAATGGTATTTTTCTTTGGCAACATAGTTCAATGAAATGCGTGCCTTTTTGTGCTGACTCACTAAACAATATGCCATTATTGGCTACAATCCCAACCGGGTAGCCATGTATATGCGCAAATCCACAAATTAATGTAGTGCCATAGAGTGCTTTGAAATCATGGAATTCTGAAGCATCGACAATGCGTGCAATAATTTCTTTCATATCCATGGGGGTGCGTAGTGATTGCGGAATGAGCCCATAAATTTCTGATTGATCAAATAGAGGAGGCTTTGGTTTTTGCAAAGGAATGGGAATGGATTTTTTCTTTGCTAAATGTTTAATACAATCCCGCGCTATCATTAAGGCATGTTCATCATTTTGGGCATAATGATCCGCCACCCCAGATATTCGGCAATGCACATCAGCGCCACCTAACTCTTCTGCGGTTACCTCTTCGCCAGTGGCTGCTTTGACAAGAGGAGGACCAGCAAGAAAGATGGTTGCTTGCTCTTTTACCATGATGCTTTCATCGCTCATGGCAGGCACGTAAGCACCACCAGCTGTGCAAGAACCCATTACCACGGCAATCTGCGGTATGCCTTGACTTGACATAATGGCTTGATTGAAAAAAATCCGACCAAAATCATCTTTGTCTGGAAAAACTTCATCCTGATGAGGAAGATTCGCACCACCTGAATCGACTAAATAAATGCACGGTAGATTATTTTCTTGAGCAATGGTTTGGGCGCGTAAATGTTTTTTCACTGTAATAGGGTAATAGGTTCCCCCTTTGACCGTAGCGTCATTCACAATCAGCATGCATTCAAGGCCATGGATTCGGCCAATACCGGTAATGATTCCCCCAGCTGGAATATCTTCATCATAGAGTTCATAGCCTGCCAATGCGCTTAATTCAAGAAAGGCAGAGCCTGGGTCGAGCAATTTGTTAATACGTTCTCTGGGTAATAGTTTACCCCGAGAGCGATGTAACGTTTGCGCTTTCTCGCCACCACCTTCGGCAATTTTTAAGGTTAATTGTTCTAGGGCTTTTACTTGAATAAGGATCCGCTCGACATTTTGTGCAAAATCTTGCGTTTTAGTATTCAAATTAGTTTTGATATTCGTCATAGCATCATCCAATAATTTCAATAGCCATCGCTGTTGCTTCGCCGCCGCCGATGCAAAGGGCAGCTATCCCTCGTTTTAGATTTCTCTGTTTTAAAGCGTAAATTAAGGTTGTGACAATTCTGGCACCTGATGCCCCAATGGGATGACCAAGAGCACAGGCACCCCCGTTCACATTTATTTTGTCATGCGCTATATCAAGCTCTTTCATTGCAACCAAAGAAACTACTGCAAATGCTTCATTAACTTCAAACAAGTCTACATCACTGACTTTCCATTGCATTTTGTCTAATACTTTTTGTATAGCCGTAATGGGAGCTGTGGTAAACCAACTTGGTTCTTGCGCATGAGTGGCATAACAAAGAATGCTTGCCAAAGGCGTTAAGTTTCTTTTTTTGGCTTCGCTTTCAAGCATTAATAAATGCGCGGCAGCGCCATCTGATATCGCACTTGAATTAGCCGCGGTGACAGTGCCATTATCTTTAAAGGCCGGTTTTAATTTGGGGATTTTTTCTGGTTGTGCCTTGCCTGGAAGTTCATCATCCATAATGGTTAATTGATCGGTTTTAGTTTTGATGGTGACCGGTGCTATTTCAGCGGCAAAGCTTTTATTTGCAATAGCATTTTGTGAACGCTTTAAGGAGGCAAGTGCAAAATCATCTTGCATCTGCCTTGAAAAGCCAAATTTGCTCGCGCAGTTCTCAGCAAAAACACCCATTAACTTACCTTTATCATATGCATCTTCCAGGCCATCAAGAAACATATGATCATACAGCGTGCCATGTCCCATCCGATAACCTTGGCGTGCTTTGGTTAACAAATAGGGTGCATTGGTCATGCTTTCCATACCACCGGCTACAATAACTTGTTGACCGCCAGCTAATAAGGTATCTGCGCTAATCATCATGGCTTTCATACCTGAGCCACACATTTTATTCACCGTAGTGCAACCCACAGTATTTGGTATGCCTGCGCCGATAGAAGCTTGTCTTGCTGGTGCTTGACCAATGCCAGCACTCAAAACGCAACCCATGATCACTTCATTCACTTCTTCTTTAGCAAATGAAATGCTATCGAGGGTTGCTTTGATGGCGTGACTCGCCAATTCAGGGCTGGAAAGATTGGCAAAACAACCTTGCAATTGTCCAATCGGGGTTCTTTTGGTAGCAACAATAACAACCTTGTCTTTAGTCGCGCTCACGAGATTTCCTTACTGTGTTTCTTCGAATATTTCTCTACCAACCACCATGCGGCGAATTTCAGAAGTACCAGCGCCAATTTCATATAATTTAGCGTCACGTAAAAAACGCCCGGTAGGATATTCATTGATATAACCATTGCCGCCTAAACATTGAATGGCTTGTAAAGCCATTTGGGTAGCCTGTTCTGAGGTATATAAAATCACGGCAGCCGCATCTTTGTTGCTAAGTGAGCCACTGGCATCAGCAGCCTGTGCAAGAGAATAAAGATAAGCACGGCTAGCACTTAAGCTTGCATACATATCGGCCATTTTACCTTGTATGAATTGGAATTCACCTATCGCTTTGCCAAACTGTTTTCTTTCATGTACATAAGGCACCACAACATCTAGACACGATTGCATAATACCTAAAGGACCTGCAGCCAGAATGAGTCTTTCATAATTTAAGCCACTCATTAAAACAGCAGCGCCATCATTGAGTTTGCCTAATATATTTTCCGCAGGTACTTCACAGTTTTCAAAAACAAGTTCGCAAGTATTAGAGCCTCGCATGCCCAATTTATCGAGCTTTTGTGCTGTTGAAAATCCTGGGAATGCTTTTTCAACAATAAAGGCGGTTATTCCTTTTGAACCTTTACCTTTATCTGTGCGCGCATACACCACAACGATGTTGGCATCTGGACCATTGGTAATCCACATTTTGGTGCCATTTAAAATAAATTTATCGCCTTTTTCGGTGGCACTTAAAGATAAGCTCATCACATCTGATCCGCTGCCAGTTTCACTCATAGCCAATGCACCGACATGTTCACCTGTAATTAATTTAGGCAGGTACTTTTGTTTTTGAGTTGGAGTGCCATTACGATGAATTTGATTGACGCAAAGATTTGAATGTGCACCATAACTTAGTCCAACGGAGCCAGATGCTCGACTGATTTCTTCCATCGTGATCACATGCTCAAGATAGCCTAATTGGGATCCGCCATATTGTTCGTCAACGGTTATCCCCAACAATCCCACCGTGCCCATTTTTTGCCACAGGTGAGCAGGGAAAAGATTTGATTCGTCGATTTGATGAGCAATGGGTGCGATTTCTTTTTGGGCAAATTGATTGACGGTGTCACGGATCATAGAAGCGGTTTCGTTGATCAATGGGAACATTATGTTGTTTCCTGCAGGTGGAAAAAGTATACACAGACAATAATTAACAATCATACTACTAAAAATAATGCGCTTTGAGTATACAGATCTTAGTAAGGGACTGAAATGAAAATTAAAGATTGTATTGCATTGGTAGCAGGTGGCGGATCAGGCATGGGTGAAGCGGTATGTAGGTATCTAGCTGAACAAGGTGCTAAAGTTGTAGTTATCGATAAATCTGAAAATGCTGCAGTGCGGGTGGCAGAGGCCACACATGGTTTAGCGATTCAATGTGATATCACTAAAAGTGAAAATTTAGAAATAGCTTTTGAACGGATTACTCGATTTCATGTGCGCCCCATTTCAGTTGCAGTGAATTGCGCAGGTATTGCACCAGCCCAGCGGATGGTGGGTAAAGAAGGCCCTGTTGCACTGTCGTGGTTTGAAGAAGTGATCAACGTTAATTTAATTGGGACGTTTAATGTGATGCGATTAGCCGCAGCGCAGATGATGAAAGCTAAATTTGATGACCATGGAGAATGTGGCGTTATTATCAATACCGCTTCTATTGCAGCTTATGAGGGACAAATTGGTCAAACCGCTTATAGCGCTTCAAAGGCCGGTATTATTGGGATGATGTTGCCTGCCGCCAGAGAGTTGGCCAAATTTGGTATCCGCGTGATGACTATTGCGCCAGGGTTGGTCGATACGCCGCTGTTAAAAGGTATGCCTTCTGATGTGAAAGCATCTCTTGAAGCGCAATCACTTTTCCCCAAACGTTTTGCACAGCCGGAAGAATTTGCTGCTTTGGTTGGGCATATTATCACCAACCAAATGTTGAATGCAGAAGTCATTAGAATGGATGGTGGTATGCGGATGCAATCTAGTTAGTGGTTTACTTCTTCAAAAATAATTTGAGACATAAATTGTTTAAAATAGTTTTTTGACCAATCATCAAGAATGTTTATATCGGTAATATAGGGGCGGATGTCCATGAGGGCATTATCTATATCAAGCGCATCAATTTTATTTCCAAGTAGTTCAAAAAACAATTTCTCAGTCAATTTTTGCTGTTCATTTAAGTGTCCACTTTGCCACATGCGTTTTTCTAGATGATCTAAATTTAGCGGAATTTTCTTCCTGACAAACCAGACAAAATCATACCAATCCCTCCCTTTAATTCGTGTTTTCCATAATCTGCAAATCAGGGCATGCATCTTGCCCGCAAAGAGATCTGATGGCACATAGGCTTTAATAGAAACTGGTAAAGGCTCATTTAATGTTTTAGTTTCGGTTCTAAAGTGATTAGGGGGGTTGGTGTCAACTTCTAGTTTAATTTTTATATTGGTATCCTTTGCAATACCACTTTTCACAAAGTTTGATAACCCAATGTTAATGAGTTCCTGCCGTGTATTGGCTTTTATAAATGCAGATTCGATTTGGCTTTGGATATTTTTCTCTTTGCTACTAACTGATACGTCAAAACCAAAGGAATTAAGCTCTTCTTTGATAGCCTCATTATAAGTATTTAATGAAAAATTATCAGAAGGCTCTAGTAATGAAAAATCTAAATCTTCAGAGAACCTGTCTAATCCATATAGGATCCTTAGTGCCGTACCACCATAAAATGCGCTTTTTTCGAAAAACTTTGAGCGCCACAATCCAACTAAAGCGATTTCTTGGATGATCTCTCTAAGTGCTCTGATACTATCGGCAGCGGTTTTAGGACGATAACGTCCTAGCATTATTTCTATACTTTCATGCATCTTTAAACTCTTTTACGACTTGAGCTAATAATTCAATGGTTGAATTATTATAGACCTTAGCAATTTTTTCTAAAAGGCTTGTGTTTAATCCAGATAAGCTGTCTTCATCTATACGATAATCATCCAATAAAATGCTTTTAAGTTCATTGAGATCTGCTGTTTTTTCTTTTCTCACAAAGAGATAGTCTGCAAGCGCTTTTTCTGGGGTTGCCATGAGGGCATGTAGATGCTCAGTTAACTTTACTAATGTAACACCCACTGGAAACTTATCAACAATTAAGTGACGATAACTAAAGCGCCCTAAAGGAGTTTGATAGTTTTTATTTCTTTTGGTTGTCATGCTTGTTATTTCATAGACAGCTTCAGGAATTAAACCATAATACGAAAGAGCATACTCACGTGATATATATGAAGGGCCATAGATAAGATTAGCAAGCACTTCTAAACTAATTACACGTCGGCGATAACGCTCCCCAAACACATAAAGCCCTTTTTTAACACGAATCAGCGCGCCTTTGTCCAAAAGACGTGTAACCACGTCTCTAGGAGCGGCATAATTCGAAAGACAGGCACTTAACAAGTTGTAATCAATTTCCTCGTTTAAGGCCTTTTCACGAATGATGGAAATGGGAGCTGCTTTTTTCATAAATCTAAAAATCAACCAGTATGTCGTTAAGTATACGACATACTGGTTGATTTCTCAAGTGGTTCAGCCAGTATGTCGTTAAAAAGTCGACATACTGGTTAATATTGGCATGGGTTTTATGGTTCTTTCATTAACTCCCGCCCAATAATAATCCTTTGAATATCGCTAGTACCTTCATAGATACTAGCGACGCGCACATCACGATAAATGCGTTCTAAAGGATAATCTTGCAAGTAACCATAACCACCGTAAATTTGAATGGCATAGCGGCATACTTTTTCGGCTACTTCACTGGCAAATAGCTTAGCCATGGAAGCTTCTTTAAGGCAATGCTTATTATTATCCCGTAAAAGGGCTGCATGAAATAGTAATTGTTTGGCTGCTTCTAATTCGGTTGCCATATCGGCCAATTTAAAACTAATCGCTTCATGCTCATATAAAAATTTACCAAAGGTTTTTCGTTCTTTAGCATATTGTAAACTCAAACGCAGGGCTTCTTCTGCCATCCCGATAGATTGCGCTGCAACGCCTAAGCGACCACCTTCTAAATTACTCAAAGCAATTTTATAGCCTTCGCCAAGTGTGCCTAATTGATATTCAACGGGGATATGGAGATCGTCAAACACCACTTGAGCAATTTCAGAGGCATATTGCCCCATTTTATTTTCGATTTTTGCGACGTGATAACCTTTAGTATTTGTTGGCACCATAAAAGCCGTCATACCATGTTGCTTTTGAGCTATATCTGTCATGGCAAACACAATGGCAATATCGGCATGTTGGCCTGACGTTACAAATTGTTTCACTCCATTGAGAATATATTCATCACCGTGTCGTTCTGCTTTAGTGAGTAAATTTGAAGCGTCAGATCCTGCTTGAGGTTCGGTTAAACAAAAAGCACCTAGCTTTTCACCTTTGGCCATTGGGATTAGAAACTGCTTTTTTTGTCCGTTTGTTCCGAAATTAAGAATGGGGAGACTTGCGACGCTGTTATGCACACTCACAATGGTCGATAAAGCGCCATCCGCTTTGGCGAGCTCCGAGATAACAAGGGCATAAGCAACATGACTAATATTGGTGCCACCCCATTGCTCAGGCACGAGCATGCCAAGGAAACCCGCACTGCCTAATGCTTGTAAGGCCTCAGATGGGAAATGCTTTTCCTTAGCCCATTTCTCAGCATGGGGACGGATTACTTTATCCGCTAATTGTCGTACGCTTTCTTGAATTAAGATATTTTCTTCTGTTAGAAGCATAAATAACATCCGTGTCAATCAGGCCTTACATCACTTCAAAGTAACAGAAATTTGCTCACTGATCTGCTTTGTGGTTACGCACAGCTATGGAGGCTGATAGAATGCCGCCTAGTATTCATAGCTCCTTGCCTAAGTATAAGAGCAGGGATAAGAAAGGAGGCTAAATGAGCCAGACAACGACCGTTGCACATTTTGATATTCCCTACTTTCGCTATCTCAATCCACAAGGGGAAGTGGAACAGCCTGTTCCTGCCTTTACACAAGATAAAGCTGCGGTTATTGCGATGTATCGCATGATGATGCTCACTCGATTATTTGATAAAAAAGCCGTTGCCTTACAACGCACAGGTAAACTCGGAACTTATCCTTCTACCCTTGGACAAGAAGCAATCAGTGTTGGCATAGGCTCAAGCATGAGGCCCGATGATGTGCTTTGTCCTTATTATCGTGAATATGGTGCTCAGTTTTGGCGTGGGGTTAAGATGGAAGAAGTTTTACTTTATTGGGGAGGCGATGAAAGAGGCAGTAATTTTGAAAACTGTCGTCAAGATTTTCCCATTTGCGTTCCCATTGCCAGCCAAACTTTACATGCCGTTGGCGTTGCAACAGCTATCAAGTTGCGTAAGCAAAACCGAGCAGTTGTGACGGCTATTGGTGATGGTGGAACATCGCGCGGTGATTTTTATGAATCCATGAATGTGGCAGGTGCTTGGGAGTTACCAGTTGTATTTATGATTAACAACAACCAATGGGCCATTTCTGTTCCAAGAAATCAACAAAGCAAAGCACAAACTTTAGCGCAAAAAGGCATCGCAGCAGGATTAGACTGTTGGCAAATTGATGGTAATGATGTCTTTGCGGTGAGAGATGCTGTTGAAAAGGCACTTGTTAAAGCGCGCGCTGGTGAGGGTGCTACTGTCATTGAAGCGATTACTTATCGTATGGGCGATCACACCACAGCAGATGATGCCAGTCGATATCGCAGTAATGAAGAACTTAAAGAGAATGAGAAAAAAGATCCCATATTGCGTTTGCGCCAGTATATGGTGAATGCTAAGTTCTGGGATCAAGAAAAAGAAACCGCCCTCATTGAAGAATTAACCAATGAAGTAGCTAATGCGGTTGAGCGTTTTCTAAATATTCCCATGCCTGCTCCAGAATCGATGTTTGATTATTTATATGAAACCTTGCCAGCCATTTATGTCGACCAAAGAGAAGCTTTGAAAAAAGGAGGGGCGTCATGAGTGCAATAACCTTAATTGAAGCTATCACTCAAGCGCTTAATTATGAACTTGAACATGATAAAGATGTATTTGTGTTTGGTCAGGATGTTGGCGCTAATGGCGGCGTTTTTAGAGCAACCGAAGGTTTGCAAAAGCGTTTTGGTAAGGACAGAGTGCGCGATACCCCACTTGCAGAGAATATGATTATTGGTCTTGCAGTGGGTATGGCAGCCCAAGGCATGAAACCTGTGGCAGAAATTCAGTTTATGGATTTTATTTGTGCAGGGATAGATCAAATACTGTCCCATGGTTCACGTTTGAGAAATAGAACTCGTGGTAGATTAACGTGCCCGATGGTCATTCGCACACCATCAGGCGGTGGGATCAGAGCGCCAGAACATCATTCAGATAGTATGGAAGCTATTTTTTCAACTATACCTGGCTTGCGCGTGGTGATACCTTCCTCACCCAGTCGTGCTTATGGATTGTTGTTGGCAGCGATTCGTGATCCTGATCCGGTTATCTTTATGGAGCCTAAACGAATATATCGCATGGTTAAAGAAGAGGTGCCAGATAATGGTGAAGCGTTGCCATTAGATGTGTGCTTTACCTTGCGCGAAGGCAAAGATATTACCTTAGTCACTTGGGGGTCTATGGTTCATGAAACTTTGCAAGTTGCCAATAAATTATCAGAGCAAGGCATTGAAGCCGAAGTGATTGATGTGGCAACAATTAAGCCGCTGGATATGGAAACTATTTTACAATCAGTAGAGAAAACAGGTCGTTGCGTCATCATTCAAGAAGCCAATCCTTCTTGTTCTGTGAGTTCGGAAATTAGTGCTCAATTAGCAGAAAGAGGGTTAACGTCCTTGATGGCACCTGTTAAACGCGTGACAGGTTATGACACTGTTATGCCATTGTATCGATTAGAAAAATTGTATATCCCCAGCGAACAAAAAATTATGAATACCGTTAAAGAAGTCATGGAGTACGCATGAAAACATTTCACTTACCTGATTTAGGTGAAGGCTTGCCTGACGGTGAGATCACCAAATGGCATGTTAAAGTCGGCGATATGGTTAAAGTCGATGAGCCTTTGGTGTCCATCGAAACGGCTAAAGCCGTTGTTGAAGTGCCGTCCCCTTTCACCGGAAAAGTCACGAAGTTATATGGCAAGGAAGGCGATATTATTCCAACAGGCTCTGCGTTGGTAGATGTTGAAGGCGAAGAAAAGAAAGATTCGGGCACTGTGGCTGGTGAAATTAAAGTCGGGGATGAAATTATTAGTGAGAAGGCCACTTCGATTTCTGGGCGAGCAACGGGCATTAAAGTGTTGCCAGCGGTGCGCGCTTTAGCTAAAAAATTAAATGTTGATTTGAATATGGTCACACCTTCTGGCAATGATGGCACCATCACTGCAGATGATGTTAAAAAAGCAAGTGAGACGCTGACTCAAGCGGGGCCACTTGAACCTTTAAAAGGAGTGCGTCGCGCCATGGCGATGGCCATGGCGCAATCGCATGCTGAGGTTGTACCGGTGACGATTTTAGATGATGTGGACATCACTTCTTGGGTAAAAGAAAAAGATTTTACGGTAAGAGTGATGTTGGCTATTGTCAAAGCATGCCAAAAAGAACCCTCCTTAAATGCTTGGTATGATGGTCAGGCGATGGGTAGAAGAATACTCTCGAATATTAATATTGGATTAGCCATGGATAGCCATGATGGTTTATTTGTGCCAGTGGTTAAAGATGTGCAAGAAAAATCTGCGCAAGAAATTCGCAAAGAAATTGAGCGCTTAAAAGTGGAAGTAGACAAACGCACCGTGTCACCACAAACTTTGCAAGGTGCAACCATTGTATTATCCAATTTTGGTAAATTTGCCGGGCGTTATGCAAACCCTATCATTGTTATTCCAACGGTAGCCATTTTGGGCGTGGGTGCCTTACGTGAAGAAGTGCGGGCTGTGAATGGTAAACCTGAAATCAGATCTGTTTTGCCTTTGTCATTAAGTTTTGATCATCGCGCTGTGACTGGGGGCGAAGCGACTCGGTTTTTAGCGGTGATGATGGAAGCTTTGCGCTAGCTCAAAGTAGATTGCGGCAATCTTTTCTCCCTTTGTAAAAGGGAGAATCCGCGAAGCGGAAGAGGGATTTTATCATGAAAAAATCTCTCTTGACGCTAGCGCGTCGTCTCTCCTTTACAAGGAGAGATAACTTTGTTCGCTTCGCTCACAAAAGAAATTCTTAGTACTCATATTTCGGGCATTTCTTATTCAATAAATAATCCACCGAAATCTGCCCTGGCCCATGCGCCATAATAACCAATATTAATAATCCCCAAGTGAAATGTTGCATCAGTCCATTCGTGCCATCTTCTGTCCATAAAAAGGGATAAAAAACAATACAAGCAATATTAAAAAAGAAAAGAGCAGTTGCAAAGAAGCGGCTAAATAATCCTAGCAAAAGAAAAACCGGGAAGGTTAATTCGGCAATGGTTCCCAAGTAAGCAGCCATCTCGGCTGGGAGAATGGGGACGTTGTATTCATTTTGAAATAAAGAAACCGTTGATGCCCAATTTTTAGTTTTAAGCCATCCTGAGAAAAAAAATGATTTAAATATCCATAGGCGGATTAATAAACTGACAATAGGATCCAAACGGCTAAGAATTTTAGTGCCAATTGAATAAAACCGACATAGATGATTTATCACAACCATTCTCCATACTATTTAATAAATATAACACGTCTGAAGGGGAGATTATTTATTCAGTAGGTATTAATGCATTCTGTTCAAAAGTAGCGCTATCTCATTTTGTGCTAACATTAAAGATAGTAAAAGCAAAGGATCGTTGCTTTTAAAGCTAACATTTAGGGAGATACTATGCGTAAAGAAATCATCAGTTTAATAGCAGGGCTTGGTTTAATGTATGCACAAGCAGGTAATGCTGCTGCCAGTGGCGACATGAAGCCTTCTGCGAAACAATCAACAACAACCACAACAATGGAGAATAAGCATTCGACAACGGTGGAACATAAACATTCAACAGCCGCTGTTGGGCATAAACATCACCATCATCATCATCATCACAAACATCATGCGAAGCATCAACATTACAAACATCATCACAAACATGCTGCTGCTCACTCTAAAACAGAAAACTTGCATCAAAAGCAATTTTCAAAAACGCATAAAAACACTCAGAAACCGGTTTCTTATGAATCAGATTATGGTCGTAAGGGTTCAAAAGCTCATCATGAAGTGATGAAACAATCTAGTCTTGAGATGGATGAAAATTATATTCCTAACAATGGTATTGACCAAGATCACAGATAAGTAATTAAAAGGTATATTTAAACAGTATCCTCCTACTTTGGCGCGTTAAGAACTAAAAATTTTTAACGCGCTTTTCTTTTAATTTGGGTATCCAACACTTATAATTAGGTTAAGCGAATAACATCAATGTGATGTAAACTGATTTTCTATACAGCTTTTTAAAAGATAATTTTAATACTGGAGGTTAGGAATGAAAATTAAAAGCACGATTCTAAGTGCATTACTCATCGCAGGCTTTGCGATTTCAACATCAGCATTAGCAGACCGTAGTGGTGGTGGTGGTTCCTCATCTCGTGATGGTGGTTCAGATCATGGTGGTATAGATCACGGTGATAACGGTCACGGCGAACAAAATAATGATCGTGATATGCAATCAGCAGAAAATTCATCACGTAGTCATCATAGAAGAAATGCAACACCTGTTAGTCAAATAGGGGTTGGAGAGCCTTCGAATCCTAATAATAGCTACAATCAATCAAAAGAACTATTAAGAGATCATCGCTAGTAAATTTGGCTAAATCCGACGCTTCTATCGTTGGATTTAGCTCACCTTTCATCCAATACCATTCCCAGATAAGCCGATTGTACTCTTGAGTCTGCTAAGAGTTCTTTCCCAGTTCCTGATAGCTGAATTTCACCATTGACTATGACATATCCGCGATCAGCAAGATTAAGAGCTTGATAGGCATTTTGTTCCACCAACAAAATAGTGGTTCCCATTGAGGCAATTTCTTTTAAAGTAGTAAATAGTTGAGTGACAATTTGAGGCGCTAGACCTAAGCTTGGTTCATCTAAGAGGAATAGCTTGGGCTCACTCATGAGAGAGCGTCCCATCGATAACATTTGTTGTTCTCCTCCTGATAACGTTCCTGCACGTTGCTGTTTTCTTTCATGCAAAATAGGAAATATGGCAAAAACACGATCCAAGTTTTTTTTAATATCCGCTTTACTCTTGAGATAAGCTCCCATAAGTAAATTTTCTTCTAAGCTCATTTTATCAAAAATTCTTCGCCGTTCAGGCGCTATTGCAATTCCCAATGGTGCGATTTGATGAGTTTCTAGATGATGAATAGGAGAGTCTTGAAAAAGAATTTTTCCACTTGAAATCCTTGGATGTCCATAAAGTGACATCAGCAATGTCGTTTTACCAGCGCCATTGGCCCCAATTAAACTCACTATCTCTTTTTCATAAATGTCGATAGAGACATCTCTTAAGGCTTGAATAGGTCCATAACTGGCGCAAACTTTTTGAAAGGACAACAAGGGTAATTTACTTGGCATTTTCAATCCCCAAATAAGCTTCAATCACTCGTTTATCATGGCGAACATTGAGAGGGGAGCCAGAACAAATCACTGTTCCGTGGTCAAGTACAACGATATGATCTGAGATATTCATCACCAACGACATATCATGTTCAATAAGCAGTATTGAAACATCATGTTCTTTACGTAAAGATAAAATAATATCACGCAGTTCATGAGTTTCATGCGGATTAAGGCCAGCAGCGGGTTCGTCTAAACATAGTAATGAGGGTTTGGTGCACATGGCACGGGCAATTTCTAAATGACGCTGTTTACCATAAGGTAACAATCCTGCTAATCGATTGGCGTCCTTTGTTAAATCAAATTTATCAAGCCACTCAAAGGCGACTGTTAGCGCTTCATTTTCAAGCTTGCGAAAATGCTTTGTATTAAGAAATCCACTAATGAGATTACGGTTATTACCTGTTTGCGCAACGAGACAATTTTCAACAACGGTCATTTCTCTAAACAATCGACTATTTTGAAAGGTGCGTGCAATCCCTGCTCGGGCAACAAGGTGAGAGCCCCCAATAAAATGTCGAAGATTGATAATTTTATCTTTTACAAAAAATAATAAATCGCCAGATTGGGCGGTATAAAAACCTGTCAAGCAATTAAATAGGGTTGTTTTCCCTGCGCCATTTGGTCCAATAAGTGCTGTTATACTGCCTCTTTTTACTTCCAAATTTACATTATTTAATGCAATCAAACCGCTAAAGCGCATGGTTAAATGATTTACGGTGAGGATGTCATTTATCATGATCATGTCTTATGGGGCGAGAGTAAGCAAATCGTGCAAATTTAATGAGTCCTTGAGGACGCCATATCATCATCATGACCAACAAAGCACCAAAGATTAGCATTCGATATTCTTCAATACCTCTAAGAAACTCAGGTAGCAAGGTTAATATTAATGCGGCGATGACCACGCCTAGCGTAGAGCCCATGCCGCCTAATACAACAATGGATAGGATTAAAGCTGATTCAATAAAAGTAAATGATGCTGGATCAACAAAGCCTTCCAAAGCGGCAAAATACACACCACCTAAACCGCCTATCATCGCTCCTAAACTAAAAGCCATGAGTTTGGTTGTGACATGATTAATTCCTAATGAACGACAAGCAATCTCATCTTCACGTAGAGCCTCAAATGAACGACCTAAAGGCATGTGCCGTAAACGATTTATTAAGCGTAAAACGAGGCACACCGTTATCAGAAGCATGAAATAGACAAAGAGAGTGCGTTCGCTTGAATGAAAGGTAAGTCCAAAAAAAGAAAGGGGAACGATTTCTAACCCATTTGGTCCACCGGTGAAGGAACCCCAATTAACTAAGATTAAACGTAGAATTTCGCCAAAACCAAGAGTCACAATCGCAAGATAATCACCATATAGTCGTAATACAGGAAAACTCAATAAAGCGCCAAAAGCGCCAGCAACAAGTGCGCCAAGGGGCAAGGCAGACCAAAAACCCAAACCAAGATATTCCGCGCCAAGGGCATAGGTATAAGCACCAATGGCATAAAAAGCAACGAAACCTAAATTTAAAAGTCCTGCAAGACCAACGACGATATTGAGACCAAGTCCTAATAAAACATAGATTAAACATAAGCAAGCGACACTTAACCAATACTTGCCGATAAAAAAAGGCAGAATAATACTTAAAACACCAATCCCCCAGAGCCAACCTGGATGTGTCACTTGACATTTTGCAACAAATGTTTTTTCTTTAAATTGATTATTAATTTTGGTTAGTAAGAGTCTCACTTTTTTGTTTGTTTTGAGTAAAGAAACAGTGAGTACTCCAAAAAACACGATAAGTGCAAGGAACACTGAGCGCTTTATTTCGAAATCAATCGCAAATCCTTGCAAGGTAAAGCTAATGATAGGTCCAATAATGATGAGGGCTATGAAGGTTGTAAAGAATGCGTTTTTAAGGGCATTTAGCATATTTTAAACCTTTTCCACCTCTTTTGTGCCTAACAAACCACTGGGTTTAAAAATTAGCACGAGGATCAATATTGAAAATGAAAAGACATCTTTATAATCCCCGCTGATAAATCCTGAAAATAATGATTCAGCCATGCCAAGTAACAACCCACCAAACATGGCGCCTGGTAAAGAGCCAATTCCCCCTAAGACCGCACTGGTAAAAGCTTTAATACCAATTATAAAACCAATGGTAAAATCAAATGATCCATAATTTAAAGTGACTAGCGTTCCTGCTACGGCTGCCATCACAGAACCCAACACAAATACAAGTGGTATGATTTTATTTGGAGAAACACCTAACATTGAAGACATAATCATATCTTGTTGAGTCGCTCTCATTGCTCTTCCCAATCGCGTCTTAGTGATAAGCATGGTAAGCACTATCATACTGATTAGCGCAACAATAATTATCATTAATTCTACATTCGAAATGATTATGAAGTCGTTACCAAAGGGTATTTGTTGACGCCCATCAATGAGAGCAGGAACAGCCTGAGTGCGAGCACCTTGGCTAATGCGAACAAAATTTTGCAGAAGTAATGAAACGCCAATGGCTGAAATAAGGGGAGCCAATCGTGTTGAATGACGCAAAGGTCGATAAGCAACCCGCTCGATGGTCCATCCATATAGGCCTGTCACACTCATTGTTAGAACAAAAGTGATAAAAAGAACGACAGGTATCGATGTGATCCCAAAGATCGTTAGTAAAGCAATACAAATTGCAGTCAGGTATGCGGCGATCATATAGACATCGCCGTGAGCGAAGTTGATCATGCCAATAATGCCATAGACCATGGTGTAGCCTATTGCTATCAATCCATAAATAGATCCTAGAACAACACCATTGATAATCTGCTGAATAATATAAGCAGTGGGCATGGTTTAGCTTTTAACTTCTTTGTACTTTCCTTTATCATCCCATTGATAAATAACATAATCAGCATTTTTGAGATCACCTTTGGCATCCCATGATTTCTCACCTATAACCGTATTTACTTTATTATTATGCAACCAATCGGCTAATTTTTTACCATCTGTTGAATGAGTTTCTTTCATTGCGTCTGCAATTGCTTGTAAGGTGGCATAGGAATAAAGGGTATATCCTTCGGGTTCAATTTTTTTGTTTCTAAATGCGGTGATAACTTCTTTACCATTCTTATTATCTCTAGGATCTGCACCAAATGTCATATAGACCCCTTTGACAATTTGTGGGCCACCAGCTGCACTCACAAAGTCTTCAGAGACTATGCCATCGCCTGATACAAAAGGAGCTTTAACACCTTGTTCTCTCAATTGTCTTAGTAATGGGCCAGCTTCGGTATGAAGGCCACCAAAATACACTGCATCTGCTTTGGTTTCTTTAATTTTGGTCACTAGGGCATTAAAATTCTTTTCACCACGAGTGAGCCCTTCATACAAAACGACTTTGCCCCCGAGTTTTTCAAGTTCGGTCTTCATGGCATCTGCTAAGCCTTTTCCATAAGTATCTTTATCGTGAATAACCGCCACTTGTTTGGCATGAAGTTTATTATTAATGAAGTCGGCTGCGACAAGTCCTTGCTGATCATCTCTTCCACAAGTACGAAAAATGGTCGTTAAACCACGATCGGTGATAACGGGGTTGGTAGAAGCAGGCGTAATCATCAGCGCTTGCGCATCGGCATAAACTTCTGAGGCAGGAACAGTAGAAGAAGAGCAAAAATGCCCAATGATAGCGGTCACATCATCGCTGTTAACTAGCCGATGAGCAACGAAGACAGCTTGCTTTGGTTCGCAAACATCGTCCGCTTTGACCAATTCAATTTGGTCACCATTGATGCCTCCTTTTTTATTGATATCTTCAGCAGCCTGGGAAGCGCCATGCCACATTTGATCGCCAAAGGCAGCGTAAGGCCCAGAAAAAGGACCAGCTACTCCAATTTTAATGGTTTTCGCCAATAACATGCTTGGGGTGGCGCCAATGATTGCAGCCATTAAGAATCCATATGCTAATTTATTCACAAAATATGCTCCCTGCATTAAGTTTTTTTGTTAGCTAAGCTCATAGAATGGATTAGGAAGCCGAAGTCTTGCTTCGGCAAACCCACCTTCAAGATCCGCTTCCTGATCGCCAATATTCAGCACAATGTCATAGCCTAAGCTCGTAATGCGGCGACGAGTATTGACTTTAAAATCTTGGACGCTTACTTCATCTTTTTCGATTGGCTTTAATACAAGTTCATCCCATTTGGAGTAACCTGCGGCTTTTAAATTTTTGTCTGTCACCGCCAAGAATTCTGGCGTATTAGGACGTGAACTAATAAAAAAAACCGCTACATTATGTGCGATGGCATATTGATAGAGTGCAAGCACAGGAGGGATAGGATCGGCATTGGCTAGCATCAATGCTGCGGTTAATGCTGAAGTATTATGTGTAAATGATAAACGTTCCAAAGTGCGATAATTTGAGAGTGCTGTTTCGTCGACATCAAGTACCATGGCGACTCGATTCATTCGCTTTTGTTGAAGTTGTCTATCTAAGTATTCTTTGGCGTCAACAAGTTTTTTTTCAATCTCGCTAAAATAAGCACCAGATTCATAATAAACTTTCATTTCTTGGCGTTGTTGACTGGTCAGCGTTTTGGTATCAACGTTAAGCGCTTGGCCTGAAATAGAAATTAGCATCAAAACACATCCAATGAGTTTATATCGGGTAAACATAATGGCTTTTCAAACTCCTTAACTTAGAAATTACCACCGCGGCAACTGAACAGATCGTCGTCTTAAATCATGAAGCAATACCAAAGACACAGCAAAAATAAAAGGGATAAAAATGGTTTGAATTAAAATATTGAGTAGAGCAACTGCTATAGTTATTTCAGATAATTTTGAGCCTAGATTTGTGAATAAAATGAATACACTTAGCACAACTGTTAAAGTAATGGCCATATTAAGTAATAAGGGAACACTAATAACACTAGCAACATGCCACCAATTTCCCCAGACTAAACGATGGCTCATCGTTAAAGTTTGCAAAACATTTTGGTTATCAGTAATAACGAGAATAAATGAGAACATCAGTGAGATGATAAATATCAATCCTGGGATAATCAGCAACATCGTACCACTGAGTACGATTAAACAATAAAGAGCGCCCAACAGAAGAAGAGAAATCACTTTAGAAAGTGAATGTTGTAAAGAGCCAATAAAATGACTTGGTACTTGGTAGCAAAAACAATAAAGTCGAAAAATAAGACCGCTCAATAGAGTGAGGCCACCTAACCAGCAAGCGAGGATCACCCATAATGCAAAATCAGAATGATGTCCTGCCTTCATCATATGAAGTGAGCTGAGGGTAACTGGCACCATCATAAGCACTGTGGCACATAATGCATAGGGCAATGAGACCCAAAATGTTTGTTTATAAAGCGTAAAACCCTGTTCTAGAATTTGTTGGCTATTTTGAGGTTCATTTTTTAAAGTAAACATACTAAGATTAATTCTCTTCCTTTCTTCTCTAGAAGGGTATTATTGACTATTTTAAAAGTATATTCATTACTATCATTATAGTTATTCTGCGAACAAAATAAGAAATGTATGAAGGCACTCATCATCCAGGACTTACAAAAAAGATATGCCAATGGCATTCAAGCCGTCAATGGAATTTCATTGGAAGTAGAACAAGGAGATTTTTTTGGGCTCCTTGGCCCCAATGGTGCAGGGAAATCAACAACCATTAGTATCGTCTCCTCATTAGTTAACAAGACAGCAGGCCGCGTGACGATATTTGGTTATGACTTGGATAAAGAGCCAGAAAAGGCCAAAGCGCAAATTGGATTGGTTCCCCAAGAATTTAACTTTAATCTGTTTGAACGTGTTATTGATATTTTGACGCAGCAAGCAGGCTATTATGGGATCCCTTACTCAAGAGCTTATGAGCGAGCGATTTTTTATTTAAACAAGTTGGGATTAATCGACAAAGCCAAGGAGCCTGCACGAAATCTGTCGGGTGGATTAAAGCGTCGTTTATTAATTGTTAGAGGTTTGATTCATGAACCTAAATTACTGATTTTGGATGAGCCAACAGCTGGTGTGGATATTGAACTACGACGTTCAACATGGGCTTTTCTAGAAGAAATCAATCAGCAAGGAACAACGGTTATACTGACTACGCATTATTTAGAAGAAGCAGAGCGTTTATGTAAACGGATCGCTATTATTAATCGTGGCGAGATAATTCAAGATATGGGTGTGAAACAATTACTTTCTACCCTAGATAAGGAAACACTCGTCCTTGATTTACAACATCCTATTCAAACCATACCTCACATTGAGGGTTTTAACATTACCCGAATAGATGAATGTACATTAGAAGTCAGTTTTTGCCGTCACACTACCCTCAACAAGTTATTTACAGATCTCTCACAAGCAGGTTGCGAAGTGCTTAGCCTGCGTAATAAAGCCAATCGTCTGGAAGAGTTATTTTTGGATTTGGTAAAAGCCAAACAAGGAACAGTCTCGTGAATCGACTTAACTTTATCGCACTTTATACGTTGACACGAAAAGAACTGACGCGCTTTTTTCGTATTTGGACTCAGACGCTATTGCCATCACCTATTTCTATTATTCTGTATTTTGTTATTTTTGGCAGCTTGATTGGGCCTCGCATTGGTCAAATAGATGGTCATCATTATATTGAATACATAGCGCCGGGCTTGATTATGATGGCGGTAATCAATAATTCATTTTCTAATGTTGTGGCTTCATTTTTTGGCGCAAAATTTCAACGTAGCATTGAAGAGATGTTTGTGGCATCTATGTCAAGTTGGGTTATTTTAATGGGTTTTATTTTAGGTGGAATTGCAAGAGGCTGTATTGTTGGATTAATTGTAACGGTTGTCGCTTTGTTTTTTACGCATTTACAAGTGCATAGCATAGGGGTGGTGATTATTGTCGTGATATTTACCGCCATGTTATTTTCTTTGGCTGGGTTACTTAACGCTATCTTTTCAAGAAAATTCGACGATATTAATATCATTCCAACATTCGTATTGACGCCGCTTACCTATTTAGGCGGGGTGTTTTACTCAGTCAATATGTTACCACCCTTTTGGCAAAAGGTGTCCTACTTTAACCCCATATTGTACATGATTAATGCTTTTCGTTATGGTACGCTTGGCACTTCAGATGTTCCCGTGTATATCTCTTTAAGTTTTATTATTGTCGCCAATATACTCTGTTTTGGCCTTGCTTGGCATTTATTATCAAAAGGGACAGGAATAAAGGCCTGATTATTTATTGTGAGGGATCAGAAAAAACATCTTTATCCTCAAAGTCATAGCTTGTGACGCCTTTTTTCCAAGGCAAATCTTTTGGCGAGAAATCTTTTCCTAATTTAAAAATGGGATACTTTATCACATCAAAAAACGGAGAATAATCAAAATCACTGGGTGTAAAAAGTCTTGGGTTTCGTTGGATCAATTCTATATGATTTTCTTTATCGTGTTGAATGATTGGCAAAATTGGATAATGAATAGAATAAAAGGCATCTGCTATCATCGATGAGCAAATATCTTCTGTGGGTAAAAGCGCATTATGCTGAAAAAGAGAAGAGCGCCATCTTCTGGGTAATAATCCCCAGGGAAATAAGAAGCGTGCTAAATCAAATACATGTCGTAGGTCATATTTTCTACCAAGACGAGTAATAGCAAACCCTATTACCTGTTGGATATTTTCGGGTGATAATCCTTGTGGTCTTAATAGTCTGAGATGATCTTCATTATATTTGCTTATAGGAGAAACAATCGTTCCTTCTCCGACTTCTGTTTCAATCAATAACTGAGTGTCATTAGCGCATTTTGTAAATTCAATGACATTCTCTCGCAGCATGGCATTTTCGATGTTTGATACAACACCGATATACAGTGCAGCATGAGACCATGGACTGCGGGTGACTTGTTGAATAATTTTACTAACACGGTTGCGGCCTTCTACCAGTAAAACATCGCCGGGTAAAATGGTTTTACAAATTTGATCAAAATCACTCAAATAGGCACGATGAGGCGCGTCGTTTTTAAGCAACCAGTGGCCAACTTTGCCAATAAGCCAATTACTAAATTTAGATGCCATTTTTCATTGCAATTTTCTTACCCCTTCAACTATATAAAGCGTAGCCAGCACTTTACTTCTTGTCACCGATGTTGGGTGGTTAACTACATTGTTGGGATGGGCTCGTTTCTTTTGCGGGGAGTTGTTATAATGGCCACCCTTCCCGGAGAGGTGTCAGAGTGGCCGATTGAGCACGCCTGGAAAGTGTGTATACGTGATGAGCGTATCGAGGGTTCGAATCCCTCCCTCTCCGCCAACCTACGCTCTTCGAGCTTCGGTTGGCAGGCCATCCAATGTTCTTCGAAGCTAAAGAGTTTAAATTTTCTCAGAAGGTTTTAATTTAGTAGCTCGAAAGCGTAGGTTGATCTCCCGAAGCGTCTTAGCGTAGGGAGACACATGCAGGCTATCTTACTAAATCTCCATTATTTGACGGTTTGCTCAAGCAGCTTGTTAGTGTAGGCTAACAATAAAAGTTCCTACTTTGGGACGTTTGTAGATTAACTCAGGACGAGACTCCCGATGAATAATTTAGATGCCCATTTAGCTGCAATCAAATTAACGACTCAACCCTTCCTTCAAATATCAGCAACACAAGCGAAAGACTTAAAACCTTGGCAAAGCAAATTTGGCGGGCTACCCTATCTCCCCAAAGGATATACTTACCCTACCAATAATGAAGGCAAGCCACTCTATCTATTGGCGCAAATTAATTTTGAAGAAATGCCTAAATTGTATCCCTATCCAGAAAAAGGGTTATTACAGTTTTATATTGCTGATGATGATATGTATGGATTGAACTTTGCTGATAGATGTGGACAGGATGGATTTCGAATCCTCTATTTCCCTGAAGTCGACATAAAAAATGCTGAATCAGATTTTAGCTTTCTCCCACCACAGGAGTTTACCCCTTTTTCTGG
The DNA here is from genome assembly GCA_963829835.1 of uncultured Pseudomonadota bacterium. GTDB lineage: Bacteria > Pseudomonadota > Gammaproteobacteria > Berkiellales > Berkiellaceae > Berkiella. The sequence continues at coordinate 414,920 of CAWHKC010000004.1, read as the reverse complement.
TGGCGCCATGTATAGCCTTCAATTTCATCCAAAACAAATGCCAGTGAGTGTATTTGATTATCGCTTTGTTAAAATATTTGAAAACAAAGTCGATGATGAATTCTGGGATTCTTACAATAGAACCTATCCCGGGACAGGTCACAAATTAGGCGGTTATCCCAGTTTTACCCAAGAAGATCCCAGAGAAAAGTCCGATAACAAAGACTTTTTATTGCTTCAGATAGACACCGAAGAAGATAACCATATTATTTGGGGAGATGATGGTGTTGCTAATTTCTTCATCAGTGATAAGGATTTGAAAAATAAAGATTTTTCAAATGTTCTCTTTAATTGGGATTGCTTCTAATCCTCCTGCAAGTTCGAGCATGTAAGCCTACAAAATAAGTTTGCCAAATGAATCAAATGACAAACGGCATTGACAGTGAGTGAGCGATCACTTACGTTTGCCGCAATGTTATCCCAGAAAGAGGTATTTATCATGGCAAATTTTATGGATCAAGTTCAATATTATCGCGAATTAGCAAACGCCTATTCAGCAAAAATGCTAGAGAATATCGCATTTTATAAAGCGATAATGGCAAAGAAAATAAGCACCATCATGGCATCAACCAAAGAATATGTTGGGTATATGATTGCCAAGACCAGCCTGTATTACAGTTGGTGTAAAGAAATGGCTGTTTTAGGCATTCAAAAAGGCATCGCTGGTTTTCATTTTGCGTATTCTAGCTTTTTATACTATTGCAAAGAATTCCCTGGTTGGATGAAAAATTCAACTATTTGGTTAATTAATAAATTCAAACAAGGGTTTAATCTTGGATATAATTTATTATGCAAGCTAGGCAATCTATTATTTGATCTAACAAAGGCATTGTATAACGCTGTCAAACATCTTGCCATCAAAGCCCTCAATGCGGTTTGGCATTTTGTCGTCAATTTTTCATCTTATTTACAAAAAACCTGGAATTTCTTGGCAAAAATAGCCTCATTGTTAAAAGATTTCACCATTGCTTTAAAAGAATATTTAGTCAAAGGTTGGCACCTTGCTGTTATTGGCGTTAAAAGTATGACATCAACAGTGGTCAATTTAGCTTCAAAAGCAATAAACCAGGTACTTCCCATTGCGAAAGCGTTAGCTAATAAAGCGCTTTCACAATTAGCAAAGGGACTTGGCATGATTGCTGGTATGTGTGCCGCTATTGCAGAAATTATATTTGATAAATTTTGTATGACTATCGGTATATGTGGGGCTATCGTTGATCTTTTATTTGAAGGATTGGGTTATCTATTACCAAACATAGGACTGCTTGCTGGCATGGTTGCCCCCTTAAAAGCGGGATTAACTTTGGGGTTAGCAGGTCTTGGTGCTTATGGCACATACCTAGGTGGTATAAAAGTATATAACTTCATGAAAACATTGTTTGCCGCAGATGCACCACAACCTATGATTGCGGCTAATCCAGTTGTTGCTCAACAACAACCGGGGGTAGTTGCAAATCCAGAAGTTGCGCAACCACAAGCTCAAATTGTGCCTTTATTTAACGCACAAAGAGCTCAAGCAAATCAAGCAGAAAGACTTCAACAAGAAGCTCAAGCCATTGAACCTGAAGCAAGAAGAGAGTCTAGGCTTAACGCTGCTATCGGGTAATATTGGAAATGTGCAGGAGGGGTTTTATTTATATAAAATCCCTTTATTGCTTAAGATAAGTCTTCATTTTAATTTCCTCTAATTCAATTATAAATACTTTCTTACCCATCCCAGTTATTGCTACTAAAAATGGCAATATAAATTAAATTTCAACATTTTAATATGATTGTTGATTTATAGATATCTATTTGAATATTTATATATATCCATAGGCGTTTCACCAGCATATGATTTAATAGTCTGATCAGCTCCTAAATCAATTAATGCTGACATTATGATTTTGGAGCCAGAGAAAGCAGCATAATGTAGCGCAGTCCAGCCATGTTCATCACAATCAGTAATGCTATTTCTATAGGCAAGTGAATTTTTATTAACTAAAATTTCTTTGAGAAGAATTAGAGATTTTCCAGCACCATTTGCAGCTAAGTTCATCAAAAAACTAATTCCATTTGATAATACATTTAGTTTAATCGCATCTGTAACATTTAGGCTTGTTGAGTAAGAATGAGCATGGATTCCTCTAAAATCAGCTACTTCAGCCCCGCCAACTGTGATGCGTTTTTTTATATTTATTTTTGGGTTTATATCGGCCCCTAATGATAATAATGTTTCAGCAGTTTCCTTTGCTCCAGAAGCTAATGCGAAACAGAAAGGCGTTAACCCATCATCGTTAGTAAGATTAATACATGAAAAATAATGTGCTAGATATCGAACAATATCTGGATTATTTCCCATGGCAGAAAAATGAAGTAAAGTTTCACTGTTCGGATAAAGTTTTTTAATTGTTGCTCCGTGTTCAACTAATATTTTAAACAAATCAAAATCACCTGTGAGGCAAGACCAGGCTATTGCGTCAATTCCGAATAAATTTTCCTGAAATATATCTGCGCCTTGGTTAATCAGCTTTTCGGCATGAATGGAGATGCCAGTCCTCATGGCTTTGATTAAATATGTTTCACCATTCAGCGGGTTGGGATTATTAATATTTATTGCTCTTGGAATAAGAAAATCTATAGATTCGCAATCCGGGTTCGTACAATCAGATGAAAGGAATTTAAGCCCGTACTCAAATAGGTAATCGATGGGCATTAAATTGTATTTATCTTTTAGAAAAGGGTTGGCATCTATATTTTTAAGGGCACCGATAACATTACAAAAGTTATTTAGAGCAGCAAGATGTAAAGCTGTTCTGCCATCACTATCTTCTTGGTTAACATTTATGTTATGTGCAGCAAGTAATGAAATATATTGAATCGCATCATCACTAACTCTAAAATGGGAAGAAAGATAGTGAAGAATTGTTTTTCCATCATTATCTTCAATATTTATATTTGGATCTTTCTTTAGTAAAGTTTCCACCATACTTTTATCAAGCAGATAAAAGTCCTTCCATTCAAATAAATAGTGAAAGGGGGTTTTTCCTTGAACATCTTTTTGTTCAAGATGGAATTTATCTACATATTCAGCTAAATACGGGAGCATTTTCCTCATTCCGCCGGATACGTTACAAATAACATGTAAAATATTTTGTTTGCAATTATCTGTTACGTCTATATACGCTCCATGTTTTATTAAAGCACTACAAACATCAATTTTATATTGGATAGAATGATTACTCTTGACAATATAATTCAATGCTGTTTCACCAGCGTGATTTTGAGTGTTTATATCCAAACCATGCATTTTAAGTATTTCAATTATCTCACAATATTGTTTAAATTCCTGCCCATCAATTAATGAATGTAAGGGTGTACTGCCACTTCCATTGGCTAGACCAACATTTTCACCTTTGTTTAGCATATACTTTAACAACCATATGGACCCGACACGACATGAATAATGAAGGGGTTCCGGTATATCTTTAAAGAACAGTCCAATATCAGCTCGTAACCTAACGAGGTAATTAAGTATTTTTGGCATAAATAACTGATTTATAAAAACAGTTTTTAATACCTCATTTACATGAGCCAAGCAAAGTGAAGGGTTATCGTTTATAAGAAATAATTCACGAACCAAAGATCTATTTTTGCAACATATTGCATATTCTAACAGCGAGATGTTGTTTTTGTCGACTATGTTTAGATTAGCGCCCTTTTGAATTAACAATTTAATTTTCTTAGAAGAGCACGCATAATATATAGGCGATTTCCCTTCATTATTTAAAGCATTAACAGATGCACCATCATTTAGTAAAATATTTATGAATTTAAGGGGCAAGTTATTAATTAGTGCTATATGCAAGGGAGTATTACCATCAATATTTTTTTGATTTATATCGTGCGGGAGCGAACATAACAAATTGAGAATAGAATATTTGTTCTGCAATGCATCATCTTTAGATAAATAACTAGATATAGGATCTGAGTCTTCTTTAATGGGCAAATTATTTTCGCATTTGTATAAAAACTTTTCCACGCTAGCAAATTTTGCTGACCATTCAAGTTCTCGCCCAAAGTATGTGAATGGAATAGTTTCTTTATCATCAAATTTACTGCATAGAATATGGAAAACCGTCTCGCCGCTGTTATTCTCTATGCTTAAATTATGTAACCGCTTAATAAGATTCTCTGCCGCTTTAATCGAGGCATTCGTGCAAGCAATATGTAGAAGGGTGTTACCATTTTTGAATACATGAAGTGGTGATAAATCAAATTTGAACAAGATGTCCATTAAATCAACATCATCATGAATTGTTGCATATCTTAGATAATCTAATAAAGTGTTTTTTGGTAAAGCTCCGAATGAAGAAGGTCTAGAAGTTATTTTTTCCTTCCATTTTTTATTACAAGCATGAATCATTTCATATATCACAACTTTATCTGCATCATGTATGAAGTCAATTCGGTAGCCGCGTTTAAACATGACATTTGCGACATCAAAATGTCGAGCCCTCAATACGTCAATAAGAGGGGTAGAATTGCCAGGTGATAGTCCTTGTCTACTTATATGAGCGCCACAATTAGCACCTAATTTTACCAACAATTTACATATATCTGGTTTATTAGATTCTAAAGCATATACAAGTGAAGGAGTAAGTAGGCCCCTTCCTTTTTTTGCTATTAGCTGCCTCACTCCAATAATATCATTTTTATTTATTGCATATTCAATTTGTGATTGAGTATTTGACATATTCACCGCGCGAATCAGACATATATAAAATTATCATGGAACAAATAATCGAAAATAGGAATGTTTCACTATAGGTCAATTCCGCTCATTATGATTATTTCATTTCAAATGTCCTGCCTGAAATAATTCCATATAGATATATTGCAATAGGTCGAGAATATTTTTTACTCAAAATGAACTTACCATCATACATCACTGTCACATTGCTAAAAGGGCCGTAATTTAAATATTACATATTGTTTGGGTGGTGTTATGTCAAGATACAATATTTTTGATTTACTGAGCCCCCAATCGCGTGATTACTTGAGAAAGATCCTTGCAAAATATGATATCCATGTTGACGAAAAGCAGCTTTATGAATCAGGTCTAAATAAGCAAACATTAATTTCCCAAGTCTTGAAAAACCTAGATTTGGTACCTAATAAGTATGAATTAACACGTAAAGAAGCAGGTTCTGCTTTAGGGCCAGATCATGAAGACCAAAAGAAATCAATTGAAACAAAAGCCTTGGACGACGAAGATTTTCGAAAAAGAAAATTTTCTTGTGTTATAAAAACATTGTTTAACCTTAGTTTAATTGAAGAAACAATGTCAATGTTTGTGCGTAATGAGAAATTAAAAGAACTGGAAATGGAATATAGGAAGTTGCTAGAAAAAGCAGAAGAATCTGAATATGCTTTTCAAGTCAATATAGCAGAACAAGAAAGAGCTAAAATGGAAGAAACATTGAGGGCTATGCTGGCTGCTGAACTAGACAGGCAGCTTAAGGAATCTGAGGACAGGATGAACGATAGTAGGAATCATATTGAAAGATTAAACAAAGATATGGAAGCACTCAAACAACAAAAGATAAATATTATATCAATAGCTGCAAAAGAAATCTCATCGGATTTAAAGAGTTATGCTACATCTGATAACGTTAATCATTTTCAAAATATCCCTGAAGATAAATTGGAAGCCTTTTCCAAAGATTGTTTTAAAGCGAATTGTGACTTTGAAAAGAGATTGAAAGTCTTGGATAAAGAAGAGAAAGCAATTATTGGAAACCAATCTAGTGGATTTCCATTACCAGCATTTGGCAAGCAACCAGATCCAAATGACCCTCGAATCCAAAATATTCAACAAGAGAGAAGAGACATAAAACATGAACAATTACAAAATGTGAAAGATAATGCTAAAAAACATGGACTACATTCTTTAGCAAATGCTTCTGATAAAACAATAATGGAAGTTCATGAGCGCATTAAGAAAACTGGTGAACCTAGAATGAAAGAAATATTAAATATTGACAAAAAGATTCTAGAAAAAAGTGCAGAAAAAGCGGTTCATGTTGAAGTTTATAAAACAGAAAAAGTTAAAAAAGATAAAATTGTAGACCAAAAAGAAGAAACAAAACTAGACATTGATAAAGCCACGGATAAAAGAAGAAGAAAAAGCTGCAGTGCTAGATAATTTTCTGGATGATATATTAAAAGAAGAGACGGCAAAAGTAGAAAAAAACGTTGTAAAGAAAAGGTAGTCATTATAAGTTAATATTGTTAATAAATTTTTTTCAAAATCATATTTTATAGAATATTTGTAGCTTCAATATTTGATGTATATACCCTTAGTGCTAAGCTTCAATTATCTGCATGTTAATAACACTGATATATATGAGTTGACATTTTAATGTTATACCCATAAAATTAGTCACCTAAATACTAATATTTTTTATTGTTGTCTTTGGAGATACGTATATGTCAACAGCAGGACCTAAATACCCTTTTGAACAGAATTTCACTCAACCCACAGATGACCTTTTAAAATATAGAGAAGTTTACGGCTTATTTAAGGGAGATGAGAGCGACGTTGCAAAAGGTAAACAAAAAGGAAGAGAGCTTCAAGCTGCTGGATTAATTCAACGCTTTATTGAATACAAAAAGGCTGCAGATGCATATTTAGCTGATTTAGATACGCAACTGGCGGAGTCAAATACAAAAATGCAAGAAGCACAACGCGGCATGGAACAATGTGATGTCGATCTTGATGCTCTAAAACAAGAAAAGAAAATGATTATACATCAAGCTACTCGTGAGATTTCTACCGATCTTAAAGGGCAAACAACCCGTACCAATGATAATGGTTACACTCCTAGCAAAAAGAAATCAAATACCTGCACACTGCTATAAGTATTTGTCTTTTAAATTCGGCGGTTATTTAATTTAATCGCCGATTCTTAAAATGTATATAAAAGAGCAGGCATGATTTTGTATTTGGATGTTCCAGACATAAAATCAGAGCCACCTAAATATAAACTTTTTTCATGGTTTGATTAGTCTTTTGGAGATTCTATATGTCAACAGCAGGTCCTAAATATCCTTTTGAACAAAATTTCACTCAACCAACAGATAACCTTTTGAAATACAGGGAAGTTAAAAGGAGACGAGAGTGAAATTGGGCAAGCTAAGCTAAAAGCAAGAGAGCTTCAGGCCGCTGGATTAATTCAACGTTATATGGAATACAGAAAAGCTGCAGATGCTTATTTAGCTGATTTAGAAACGCAACTGGCGGAATCAAATACAAAAATGCAAGAAGCACAACGCGGCATGGAACAATGCGATGTAGATCTTGCTGCTCTACATGAACAAAAGAAAGTGATTATACATCAAGCTACTCGTGAGATTTCTACAGATCTCAAAGGTCAAACAACCCGTACCAATGATAATGGTTACACTCCTAGCAAAAAGAAATCAAATACCTGCACACTGCTATAAGTATTTGTCTTTTAAATTCGGCGGTTATTTAATTTAATCGCCGATTCTTATATTAATATGTCTCTTACCGCTTGACGCTGCAATAATATAAAACTTTTCAAATGTTCACTTAATACGTAAATATCATTCCAAAACGAACCGCAAATATTGCGCCAAATATTCTTTCTATGAGTTTTTGGCTTAGAGATCGTGGGTAACAAGAGGTAGTTAGTTATTCGGCTGTTAATTAATGTTTCTTATTAAAAATCGATCATAATAAAGGAAAATGGCAACAGGGTGATCAATCCACCTCTATGGGGTGTATATACCCACTTTTAAAGAAAGTGAAGAGTATTACCATGGGGCCGAAACGGTAGGATGCGAACATATTTCATGTATTCCCACGCCAATATCAGCAGGAATTGGTTCAAGCCACGGTGATTTCTCAATCGCCATGAGACCATCGTTATAACCCGCTTCAATACGCTCATCAATCGATAATTTAGAGAACTCAAAATCTTTAGAGGAGAGCTCAGTGTGAGGCGCAGTATAAAGAAAGCGTACAAAATTCATGACAGTATCAATACATTCGTTTTCATATAATTTTTTAACTTCTGGGTCTTTTTGGAGTTCCGGCGGCATTTTTTGATAGAGAAAATGAATTTCTCGTCTTAAACGCAATATCTCTAGAAAGGATTGGAGATGCATTCTATCTTGGCTTGAATACATGATATCTTTATAACGCTTCATCACATCATCTAACGTCTTTGGGTTTAAGCCAAATGAATCAAATAAGTTTGCCATAAAGCACAACGTGTTAACATGATGAGAATCATTGATAATAGCTTGTACGGGTGTATTACTTAAGACCCCACCGTCCCAAAAATATTCCTCTTCTATTTTAACGGCTGCAAAAGCAGGCGGCAGAGCGCAACTTGCCAAGACATGATCAGGGGTTAATGTTTGAATATTTCTATCAAAAAAGACAGCTTTTCCCTTTTGTACTTCAACGGCACCGAGGTGAAGCGAATTTTTCCGCTATTGAGCAGATCCCAGTCTATTAGCTTTTCTAATGTTCTGCGTAATGGATCCGCCACATAAAAGCTAATGGTGTCCGCTGAACCATTGGATTCATATAATGGATTTTTAAAGCGCGGACTAAACATCCCTGGTTGCCCAAAAAGTAAACTCGATTGCGCGCTGATAAAGTTATACCATTGACGTGATTTCTCATCTTCTGGGGTAAACCCTGGTAATAGCGTGCGAGAGACGGTATGCCAAAATTCTTCAAGCCGGGGAACACGGTTCTGTGGTTCATTACCTGCAATAATAGCTGCGTTAATGGAACCGATAGATGTACCTATTACCCAATCAGGATGATATTCATTTTCACTGAGTGCTTTAAAAATGCCAAGTTGATAAGCGCCTAGGGCGCCACCACCTTGGAAGACATAAGCAATACGCTCAATTGAGTTTTTACTTGTTTTCATGGGCTGTATTTATTCCCAGAGCTTTAGTTAAAAAGACACTATTATACAATCGGCAGTATGAGTAATTTGCTTGATTGCAGATCTGAGTAGGGTGGGCAAAGCGCAGCGTGACCACCAATTCCGTCAAAGATGGTGGGCACGCTGCGCTTTGCCCCACCCTACAAGATTCATTATTTAGCTTTTTACTCGAGTTTTTTCTTAAACATCCAACCTGCAATAGTTAATGTGAAAATGCCTATCAGTGCCATAGGCCAAATGTTCATGAATACTTCAGAGGGTGGCATATTCTTCAGAAAAATCCCTTTAATGATGATAAAAAAATATTTGATAGGAATTAAAATGGTGATTGGTTGTAACCAATCAGGCATATTTTCTACAGGGGTGGCAAAGCCAGAAAGCAACATTGTTGGCGTCATAAAGACGAAATGTACCTAAAGTGGCTTGTTGTTGAGTACTTGAAAGCGCTGAGATAAATAATCCAATCCCCACGATGGATAACACAAAGACCAACATACTGATGTAGAACAATAACAATGAACCATGCATAGGGATACGATACATCAACATAGCGAGAATCATAATCATGGTGCTTTCGACAATACCAATGATCATAGCGGGGAGCATTTTACCAATTAAAATTTCCCAAGTTTGTAAAGGTGATACTAGCAGTTGATCAAAGGTGCCCATTTCACGCTCTCTTGCCACAGAAAGTGATGTTACAACCAGACCCAGGATCATACTGAGGATACCGATAAGGCAGGGTACGGTATATAAAATGTAATCTAAGTTGGGATTGAACCAACTACGAAAGTCAATGCTCACATTATTGGATACATTCACATCTTGCAACGTGATGATGTCAGCATTAAACGTTTCAATGATACGCGAAATATAACCCTCAACGATTTGCGAAGCATTTGTTTTTCTGCCATCTAAGATTATTTGAACAAAGGGTTCTTGACCTGCGCCTAATTGGCGTGAAAAATCAGACCGGATGTTTAAAGCAACAATCGCTTTTTGAGTATCAATCACTTCTTGAAGTTCTTTCTCGCTATTAAGTTTATAGACATTTTGAAAATAGGGGGATCCTTTGATTCTTTCAATTAATTCGTGACTATACCAACCAGAGTCTTGATTATAATAGGCAATACTAATATTGCGTACTTCTAAGCGTGGCAGCATTTGCAAATAAAATGAGTTGTAAAATAGGAGGTATGATTAAAGTAAAGCGCGCTTTTTTATCTCTTAACATGGCGAGCAGTTCTTTTATGACTAAAGCTTTAACGCGATTCCATTTTATCACGATATGCTCTTTTTACTTTTTTTAGTAACAATGAATAAAAGCAAAATTGAAAATCCAAGCAACATTAATAAATTTGGAATAAATAAAGGCCAAATGACTCCCGCTAAGAAGCTCGTCTGAATGAGAGTGACAAAATACTTTGCAGGCAATAAATACGTAACCCATCTTATCGCAGCTGGCATTGATTCGATTTCATATAAAAATCCAGATAACATAAAGGCAGGAAGAAATGCTGCAAGAATGGCTAATTGGCTAGCTACAAATTGGTTTTTGGCTAAAGTAGAAATGAGTAAGCCTTGAGAAAGTCCGGCGAGTAAAAATAACGCTGTGGAAAGTGCAAGTAACCAATAGGAACCATAGAATGGTACCCGAAAAACTAATACAGATAGAGCCACACATAAGCGTCATAGAGCCCATGCCAAGGACAAAATAGGGAGCCAATTTTCCGATAATAAGTTCTGAGATATGAATTGGGGTTGCCATAATGGCTTCCATCGTCCCGCGATCCCATTCTCTGGCTACGACAAGAGCAGTTAACAAAATCCCAATCAGGGCCATGATAATTGCCATAGAGCCTGGCAATAGTACGTTTCGGCTTTTTAGCTCAGGATTAAACCAAACACGTGGTTGCATTTGAATTGAAGCGACAGGTGTAACACTTTGTTCATTTTGTAAACTTAACAGCCAATTGCCAACGACCCCTTCAGCATAATTTTGCACGAAACTTGCTGTATTGGTTTCACTACCATCGGCTATTACTTGAATTGGAGAATTCTCATTGCGCTCTAATTTGTCTGAAAAGTCTTGCGGAATGATAACAAGACCTCGTATTTTTCCGGCAACCAGATCTTGAGTAGGCTTTTTCCTGTCAAAACTCAATTCGACATCAAAAAATCGGGTATGACTGAATGCATAAGCCAAATTTTTTGCTTTTTCTGAGGAGTCTTCCAACACTAAACCAATTTTGACTGTATTGGTATCTAAAGAGACACCAAAAGCAAATAAAAAAACCATAATAGCCGGCAAAATAACCGCAATCATAAGGGTACTGGGATCGCGTATGGCTTGCAGGGACTCTTTATACATATAAGCAAATAATCTTGTAGGAGAAAAAGGTGTCATGCAGCAACCTCTTTTTCTCTTTCTTTATCAAAAGATTCGATAATCGCAATGAATGTATCTTCTAAAGTGGGATCGGGTAATTCTTTTGTCCTTACAGATTCCTTAAGGCCTTCTGGCGTATTGGTCGCAATATTTTCACCTCGATAGATAAGTGCAATACGATCGCAATTTTCCGCTTCATCCATAAAATGAGTAGTTATCATAATCGTCACGCCTTTTAAGACCATCCCATTAATATGAGTCCAAAATTCTCTGCGTGTAAGCGGATCAACTCCGGAGGTAGGTTCATCTAGAAATAAAACATCAGGCTCATGCATAACAGCGCAAGATAGTGCAAGTCTTTGTTTAAAACCTAATGGTAAAGTTCCAGCATTGACGTTAAGATAGTTTTTAAGGTCAAAAACATCAATCATTTCCTGAATTTTCTCTTTTTTAACTTTTCCCTTTAACCCGTAAACTCCTGAGAAAAATTCAAGGTTTTGTTTTACGCTTAAATCGCCATAGAGCGAAAATTTCTGAGCCATATATCCGATACAAGAACGCGCTTTTGAACTAGCAGTTCGAAGGTCAAACCCAGAGACTAAAGCTTTGCCTGAAGTTGGCTGTAATAGCCCACAAAGCATTTTGAAAGTCGTTGATTTTCCTGCACCATTAGGCCCAAGTAATCCAAATATCTCTCCTTGCTTTATGGCAGAATGATATGTCCTTAGCAGCAAAAAAATCACCAAATTTTTTTGTTAATTTTTGTGCTTGAATAGGGGTTGTGGTTTCTTGTTTCTTAGGTTCCATCAATTTTGCTAGATGTTGATTCGCGAGCTATATTTGCCCTGAAGAATATCAATAAAGGCATCTTCAAACTTGGGGGAGTAGCGCTATAGGGATATTCTGTATTTAAGTGTCGTATTGGGAGCCAACATAATCCGTATTTTATTTCCCTGAATAACGCCATCTAATACTTCTTTTTGTTTTATTAGTTTTGATAAAGTTACTCGAAGATTATCCGAGGGAGCACTTACGAGGAAAGTTCTGTCTTGGACATGTTTAGTTAATTGTTGAGGTTCACCATCAAATAACATTTTTCCCTCATTTAAGAAGAATCACCTCTTCACATTTCTCAGCTTCGTCAAGATAAGAGGTTGCCCAAATAACAGCAATATCTTCTTTAACGAGTTCTTGCACCATGCGCCATAGTTCTCTTCTTGAGATGGGGTCAACCCCTACGCTGGGTTCATCTAATAGCAATACTTTAGGTTCGCTCAAAAGCGCGCATGCCAAACCTAATTTTTGTTTCATACCACCAGATAAATTACCGGCTAAGCGATGTGTAAATTCATTTAAATCGGTAAAATCTAGCATTTTTTTAAATGTTTTAGAGCGTTCATCTCCAAAGACACCTCTTAATCTGGCATAGAGTTCTAAGTTTTCAAGTACGGTAAGATCTTCGTAAAGCCCAAACTTTTGCGGCATATAGCTAAGAAAACTAAAGAGATCATTACCTGCCGAAGCTGTATCATATCCGCAAACACGGATGTTACCTTTAGTGGGCAGGATGAGGCCTGTGATCAATCTTATTAATGTTGTTTTGCCAGCGGCATCTGGACCGACAAGACCGGTTATACGTCCATTTTTTATATGTGTGCTGATATTATCTAAAGCGGGTGTTTTTTCTTCATTGAAAAACTTTGAAACATTTTCTATTTCAATTGCGACATTCTCATTCATTTTCTTGCTTACTTGATATCAGGTTGAGTTTCAGGCGTGATAACAACGGTTACTGGCATGCCTTGTCGAAGCTGACCTTCTTTATCATCAACGATAACTCGCAAACGATAGACTAGGTCAGTGCGTAATTCTTTTGTTTCAACATTTTTTGGCGTAAATTCTGCAATCGGTGAGATAAAACCGATTTGACCTTGAAAGGGATTATGAGGTTGAGAATCAGTATAAATAAGTGCTTTCATGCCAAGTTTGAGGCGACCTAAATCAGTTTCGGAGGTATAAGCTCTTATCCAAACTGGATTAATAAGCGACAACGTATACACGGGGATACCGTTAGGCACAATTGAACCAGGTTCTCTTATTCTGGTTAGTATGATGCCATCATTTGGCGCAATCAAATCAGTGTCATTGAGATTATTTTGAGCAATGGCTAATTGTGATTTAGCAGCATCTAATTGCGATAGACCTGCAGCAATATCTTCTTTACGAAATCCCTCTTGTGACAGTTTTAGTGCTTCTTGGGCTGTTTTTAATTGAGCTTGTGCTTCTTTTGCTCTGGCATAAGCATCATCATATTCTTGTTTTGAAGCAAAATTTTTCTTAACCAAATCAGATTGTCTTTCAAGGGCTTTCTGAGCATTATCATAGGCTATTTGCTTTTCATTAACGGATGCTTTGGCTTCTTGAATTTCTTGTGGTCTATTGCCAGTATTAAGTTTTGTTAAATTAGCGCTTGCAACATCAAGGAGAGCCCTTAGATTGTTTTCCTCAAGAATAAAGGGTGTTTTATCTAGAGTGGCTATAATATCTCCCTTTTTGATTTTATCGCCTTCTTCAAATTTCATTTCTTGGACACGGCCATTAACACGGAATCCAAGATCAACTTGTCTGATATCAACGTTGCCATGCAATATGATGTCATTACTATTTGATTTATGTTCCAAGAAATAGAAAAAGCCAAGCCCGGCCAGTGCGCTTATGGCAATCATAATCATAAGGATGCGTAATGCTGATCCTGAGGCCCTTTCCATGTTGAGCTGTTTCCACCACCATTTGGTTTTTCCCTTATGATAATTTTAGAAGGGATCTCGCCCGTTTGTAAGGCGATTTGCTAAATGAGGGAAGAAAGGCTGTACATATTTGTAGGGTGGGCAAAGCGTAGCATGCCCACCGTTAAGATCATGAATTATTGGTGGGCACGCTGTGCTTTGCCCACCCTACCTTTAAAAATTACTCCCTGTATTTTATCAATCATCATCGCAAAGCCACCGTTGCCTAACACATTGGCGCAAGTGATAACGGGATCAAAAAGAATATAAAGAGCCGTAATCATCGAAAGCATTTGTGAATTAAATCCCATATAGGCTTCTAAAATAGGGAGCATCACAATGATCCCACCACCTGGAACGGCGGCCACCGAGAACTTGGCTAGGACAAAGTAACAAGCGAAGATGAGATATTCAAAAAGCTGTGGTTCTGGGATATCAAAACTTTTTAAAATGGCATAGGCCAAAATGGGAATAGCAAAGCAATCTCCCATCAAATGAATATTGACAGTAGCAGGGATAACGGATTTCGCAAGATCAGGATTTCTTGCATTTTTCTGAGTACCTATAATGGTTAAAGGCATGGCAGCTGCACTAGACATAGTGCTAAAACCAGCAATAGCAGCGGGAAGCATGTTTCGAATGCTGTATAAAAATCTTGATATTTTTGAGCTTGCGATAAAATAGATGAATGATATATAGGCAAACTGCGCTAAAGCAATAACGATAAATATTTTAGCGTAGTCATGCATGATAGTTAAAACAGAGCCATCATAATCTAGTTTTATGATAAAACCGGCCACAAAAAAAGGAATAACATAGGTAAATATTTGGAGCACTTTATTGATAATGTTATCAAGGAAATGTGCTATTTTTGTAGCCTCTTTTGGCTTGAGATAAGAGGTCACTATTCCTAAAATAAGCCCCAGATACATTGCGATATCATTAGGAATGAGCTTAGGAATACTCAAGTTCCAAAGAGGAGGGAGTTCATTTGAACTTTTAGGAAGAATAACGGATAAATCAAAATGATAAACCCAAATTCCCACATAATGGCTCAGAAAAGTGGAAAGAAAATTTGAACAGCAAACGGCTGCTAAAATCAATAAAATGATTTTGGTAGCACTATGGGCTAATTGCGCCATGACTTTAAATAGCAATCCAAAAATAATAAAGGGTAAAATCGCGATAATAATGGATTTAATGGTCAAACTGATGGTGAATAAAAAAGCTTTTACTTCTAAGGGAATGAAACTACCGAAAAGACAAATAGCTGCAATTATAGCAATCAGTATAAATGGCATTTTATGAAACATGTCAGCACCTAAGAGTATGAATAAAAATGAGAAAATGATCAGAGAAAAGCAGATTACCGGCCTGTGCCGGTACTAGTTGTTGTGGTTGTTGAGAAGGTGCGACGAATTTTATTCATATTTTGAAGATAGACTATTTGTTGGGGAGATGTCAACCATCTTTCATGCCAATAATCGGGTTAATAATCGTATAAACATTGTAGTATAATGCCATGCTTGTACATACTCGATAGCTAAAGGGAAGCACTAATGTCATTCGATTTTGCCCGCAGATGCATGGAAAGCTCAAACAAAACCTCTAAATGGTTAGCTAAGCAAATTATTTCAAATGGTAAATTTGCTGACTACCCTGATGATTTGGCTTGTTACTATAAAGCCCCTTATTTTTTAGCTATTACTGGCGAATTGGTTCATGCACAAAAACTTGTGTCTTACCTCAAGAGAACCTTTTTTAATACAAGTGATTTTTCAAATAAGCATATCAAGACCGAAAATCCGGCTTTAAATAAATTTTGGGGGTATGTTATTGCATGGATTGGGATCGGAGCCCAAAAATTGGGTGACTTTGAGATTTCTTATCCTGCCTATCAATATCTCAGAAGCTTTTATAGCGCTGATCATGGTGGTTTTGCGACTCATGGACCTTGGGGCGAAAAAGATGACACCATGGACATATTAACAACAGCTCATTTTGGTAAACTATCTCTTTATATGGGTGATAAAGACCGAGCAATTAAAGCGGCAGAATTTTTAACATGGATGATTCACCATCAATCAGATATACATCACCAAATGTTTCTAGCTTCTAATAATCATCGTGACTTTGTTAAAAATTATCATCCAGATGAAGAAATGTTTTATGTGGTTAAAAAGGAAAGTCCTCATCAGGCTTATTTTATGATTGGCTATCCTTGTGCTTTTCTAACAGAACTTTATGCAGCAACAAGAAATCCCGCATTTTTAGAATCGGCAAGGCGATATGCAGAATTTGCGCTTGGCTGTCACGAAAATATTAAATCTTTTCCGTATAGCCATAAAGTTGCTTGGGCGATGTCATTGCTCTATCGATACACAAAAGACAATCGCTATTTAGCGCTGTGTGAAAGTATCGGTAACTTTTTAATGAGCATTCAAAGTCAAGAAGGTGTTTGGTTGGAGCAAGAAGGTCCTGTGACCTCGATTGATCAAACCATTGAGAATGCGATTTGGTTAAGAGAAATAGCAACCAATATTTCTTTGTAATGGAGTAGGGTGGGCAAAGCGAAGCGTGCCCACCAACTGATTCGATGAAGGTGGGCACGCTTCGCTTTGCCCACCCTACGATTTAATAAAAGTAGCTCATGGATGATTAAAATACTCTATGGAATAACAATCTGCCTTAGTGCATTTTTGTTATTCTTTATCCAACCTCTGATTGCCAAAGTCATGTTACCTTATTTTGGTGGCTCAGGGTTTGTTTGGATGGCAACCATTTTATTCTTTCAAATGGTTTTACTACTTGGGTATGGATATGCCTATGTATTAACGAAATTCTTTTCAGATAAACTGCAAGCAATCATCCATGTGATATTGCTTGCGGTTTCATTTTATTTTATTCCCATTCATTTACATTACGATCCCACATTAGAAACACTATGGTCACCACTGGCGGTTTTGTCTTTGCTCACTTTAAGCATCCTATTGCCCTGTACGGTAATATCTGCTTCAAGTCCATTACTGCAACATTGGTATTGTCGATTACGTCAAACCAGCTTTCCCTATATTTTTTATTCAATATCAAACGCAGGATCTTTGCTTGGGTTGCTAGGCTATCCTTTTTTATTAGAACCTTTAATTGGGTTAAAAAGTCAACAATTCGGCTGGTCACTTTTTTACGGTATATATGCTGTACTTTGCTTATTATGTTTAGTTAAATTATTTTCACAGAAAATACCTAAGAACTTAACTGCAGATTTAATTAAAACCAAACTGTCACAAAAGCTAAAATGGTTAGTCTTAACGTTTTTAAGTAGTGCTTTACTTCTCTCAACTACCCAATTTTTAGTTCAAAATGTCTTGAATATGCCTTTGTTATGGGTATTGCCGTTAGCATTATATTTAATATCTTATATTGTCATTTTTTCCAAACCAAAAAATTACGATAGAGAATTTTGGGCCGTCTCTTTTATGATTTGGTTAGTGGCCATTTTATGGTTGATTAATCACATGCAATTAGGTGGGATTAATGTTGTTATTGTCATTCTAGCTTTATTATTTTCAGCCTGTATGGTTTGCCATGGAGAATTAATTAAACTAAAGCCCCAAACGGATGATTTAACCCTCTTTTATTTATTTATCGCCTTGGGGGGCGTTTTAGGTGGGATCTTCTCTAATATTGTCGCACTCCTTATCTTTAAAAATTGGTGGGATTACTATATACCCCTTATTAGTATCAATTTAATCATTTGTTTTTTATTTGTCCGCCAGTATGTGAGTGCGGGCAAGTTATGGGATCGTCTTCTTGCCTTGCTAAGTATGGTTGTTGTTACGATATTGGCTGTTGTTATTTTTTTAAATATTTATATGCCAAAAGAAAAGCTCATTGCACAGTTTCGTAACCCCTATGGTTTTATTAGGGTATATGATTTTCAGTTGCCAACTCCATTCAGAGTCTACATGCATGGGATGGTAATACATGGTTTACAGTTTAAAGCGCCATCAAAGGAATTTTGGCCCACCACCTATTATGGGCATACATCGGGAGTGGGAGTTGCTTTTGAATTCTTGAGAGAAAAAAAGAAACCGTTACATATTGGTATCATCGGTTTGGGGTGTGGCATCTTAGCGGCTTATGGTGAAATGAGTGAGCACTTTACTTTTTATGAAATTGATAAAGATAGTCAAACAGCGGCACGGGAGTATTTTACTTTTTTAAAAGGATCCAAAGCCAACATCCAAGTTCAGTTAGCAGATGCAAGGATTCAGTTACAACATGAATTAAAGACAAATGGTTCACAACAGTACAATATGTTAGTTGTTGATGCTTTTAATGGCGATGCCATTCCCTTTCATTTGCTCACCGTTGAAGCGATGGCGCTTTATCAGCAGCATCTCTCTAAGGATGGAATCATCGCAATCCATACATCAAATACGTATTTGAATTTTTTACCAGTAACTGCTGGGTTAGCACAACATCAAGGCTGTTCTCAATATTGGATAGCAAGTCCAAGGGATGGAGGTAAAGGATTATCTGATGCCACTTGGTCGCTTATCTCCTGCGATCCGACTTTAGGAGCTTGGCTACAAGAGCACCATCTTCAGTTCAAAACGGGTAAGTCAGTAACGCCAATATTATGGACCGACGATTTTAATACAGTTTTGCCCCTTCTCAAGCTAGGCTTGACTAGGGCCTCTTAACTATGATTTACTTTTTAACTGAAACTAAAGGTGCATATCTCCATGTTATTATACCGTCTGTTCCCTCCTACCTGTTGTCGACCCTCGGTTGACACACCTACGTCATATCATTAGCTTTATATAAAGACTATTTTAACCCTTGAATTTGAGACAACCCTATGCTTAATCGACGCGGCTATTGGATGATTTTATTGGCGATAGTATTTGCTGTGATAGCGGGTTGGTGGAATGAACCAATCATTATCAAGATATCTGAACTTGTCTCTGAAATATTCGTACGTCTACTCAAATTAATCAGCTTACCCATGATAAGCCTTTCATTGTTGGCAACAATTTCTTCTGTGGGTGAGAGCTCTCTATCACAGCTTGGAAAGAGAATTGTTACCTATACCATCTTAACGACTGCCATTGCAGCATCTATAGCCTTATTGCTCTATGAAACCATACACCCCGTTGTAGTTGTCGTGTCAGAGAATTTAGCACCTGTGGCTGCAAGTCCTTCTTATTTTGATGAGCTTTTAAAAGTCATTCCAAGCAATTTAATACAGCCATTTTTGGAAGGGAATGTTGTTAGTATTATGCTGCTTTCATTGTTGATAGGGGTGGGGATTGCTAAACTACCTAGTGAACAAAGATTACCCATTCATCAATTATTACAAAGCCTCTTTCAAATGATGATGCAAATTACCCGTTGGATTGTTGGTTTAATGCCAATTGCCATTTGGGGATTTATGACCTCTTTTATTGTTGAATTTTCGCAAAGTGAATCGTTCTCTAAATTGGCCTTGTATTTAGTTACCATATTATCTGCCAATTTGATTCAAGCGATAATCATATTGCCTTTGTTTTTGTGGTGGCATGGTGTATCACCCAAAAAAGCATTTGTAAAAATGTTGCCAGCGCTTTCCTTTGCCTTCTTTTCAAAATCCTCAAGTGCAGCAATGACAACCGCTATCGATTGTGCAGAACAAGGTTTAAATGTTTCTCCTAAAGTAGCTCGATTTAGTTTTCCTTTATGCACAAGTATTAACATGAACGCATGCGCAGCCTTTATTTTAATTACCGTCATGTTTATTGCTCAGAGTCAAGGAATGAGTTTTACTGCCACTGAAAAGATCACTTGGATTTTAATAGCAACAGTTGCTGCCATTGGTAATGCAGGTGTTCCTATGGGGTGCTTTTTTATAGCCAGTGCGCTATTAACCACCATGAATTTACCATTAACGTTAATGGGAATCATACTGCCATTCTATGCGCTACTAGACATGTTAGAAAGTGCGATTAATATTTGGTCTGATGCCTGTGTCACATTAGCTGTACATCAAAGAACTGAACTAGCTAGGGATCAAGTGGTAGCCTAGGAAAAGCAAATAATGACAAAAATAATAGGGATAAGTGGCATCTCTGGTTCAGGTAAAACAACGCTTACAAGGGCATTGGGAAATGCATTGAATGCTACGACTGTGTTTTGGGATGATTATGATGCTCTTTCAACAGGACCAGATGATTATGTTAAATGGTATGAAACAAATCGCGATTACAGTGCTTGGAAATATGATAGTTTAGTGGACGTCTTAGACAAGCTAAAAAACGAAAATAAACTGGTTTGTCCTGCAACGAAAAGAGAATTAACCCCCACTGAATTTGTTATTTTTGATGCTCCATTGGGGTATAAGCATCCTGCTACCGGTAAATACATTGATACCCTTATCCATATTGATATTCCACTTGATATAGCACTAGCTCGAAGAATTCTAAGAGATTTCTCAAACGATCAAAAAGACAAAACCATCCTTTTGGAAGATCTTCAATTCTATCTCAATTTTTCTAGAAAAGTTTTTGTCTATGCTGCGACCAGAGAGCAAGAGGGAAGCCATTTAATCATTAATGGTGATTCATCTATTGACGAGCAAATGCAATTCATAATGTCGTATTTAAGAAACAAACAAAACTAAACTATGGTGTTAATTTGTTTTCTTTATCTTTTTGCATTTGATCAGCAAGTATCACTCTTTCAAAAGCAGAGGCAGTTTGAATCGCTAAGGACTCAAGTAATGTCATTTCTTCAATGCTAAAGGTTTTTTCTGGATCTTTTGGAATAATACCAAGAACGCCAAAGACAGTATCACTATTCGATAATGGGATATAATATCCCCTAGCGCTTGGCATAGTATTAGTACCAAGGCCTGCAATTTGGTTATGTTTAAACGCCCATACTGCAACACTTTCTTCTTTTAGTTCAGCCTTGAGTCCTGGATGAGAGACAAGTTCAAGATCTCCCCTTTCATCTGGAACCCATACAGTAGCTGCGCTTTCAAAAATTTCACCAATATGATGAGAGACTACTTTAGCGATACGAGATTTTCCAGGCGTAACAATCAGTTTTCGACTTAAATCATATAATTCAGCTGTGTATTTTTCACGCTGTCTTGTAAATAAATGTTGTTGTCGTAGCCTGGAGGTGTGGGTGCTAATGACTAATCCTGTTAACAATAAAACACCTAAAGTAACAAGATCACGTAAGTGATATGTTCCCAGGCTGTAATACGGATATATGAAAAAAAAGTTATAACAAATAACAGAAAATAGAGCTGCGAGTATAGAAATGCCCGGCTCACTACTGGTGGCTATAATGACGACCCCGGCAAGATAGATCATTAGCACAGTTTCTGGCTCAAGCCATTCTCGAGCTGGAAGGCCGATGATGGTGCATATAGTAATAATCAAAAATGCACTAATAATGGATAACCACGATGCATAGGTAGTATTCTGCATTTTTAATTTAGGAGGGGGACTATCTTCATTTACGACATATACATCAATATTCCCGCTTTTTTCAATGATTTCATAGACAAGAGAACGAAAGAAAATATGCTTCCAACGCGGCGATTTTGATTTGCCAACGATAATTTTAGTGAAATTATTATTTTTTGCATAATTAATGATAGCTTCAGATGTTTGTGTCTCTTCAAGTGTTTCAGTTTTTCCGCCTAATTGGTCGGCCAAACTTAATGTTCGCTTAATAAAATTTTGTTCGTCTTTGGCAAGTTTGTAATGTTTGTCATTTTCAATATTAATAGCGGTCCATGGACATTTTAATTTTGTTGCTAGTTGCTTAGCGTTACGTACAAGTTTCGTTGATAAAGCACCTGGACCAACGCAAACAAGAATTTTGTCTGAGATTGATTGCTTTTTACTTTGATATTTTTTATAGATATCGCGCAACGCATCAACACGCTCAGCAGTTCTACGAAGAGCAATCTCGCGTAATGCTATAAGATTTTCTATCTTAAAAAAGTGCTGAGCTGCACGTTGTTTGGCGAATTCGCCAAGATATACTTTTCCTTCATTTAATCTTTCAAGAATGACTTCTGAAGGGATGTCAACCAAAACAATTTCATCTGCATGATCAAATAGTGAATCTGGAATGGTTTCTTTAACGCGGATCCCTGTTAAATTTGCGACAACATCGTTTAAACTTTCAAGATGTTGGACATTTAAAGTGGTATAAACATCAATGCCACTTTCAAGTAATTCTTGCACGTCTTGCCAGCGCTTGGGATGCCTTGAACCAATGGCATTAGAATGTGCGAGCTCATCTACTAATAAAATAGTAGGCTTCTTTTCGATAGCTGCATCTAGATCAAGTTCTTT
Source organism: uncultured Pseudomonadota bacterium (assembly GCA_963829835.1). GTDB lineage: Bacteria > Pseudomonadota > Gammaproteobacteria > Berkiellales > Berkiellaceae > Berkiella. The sequence goes on along the minus strand of CAWHKC010000004.1, from coordinate 392,371 downwards.
TATTGTTATTCCCTGATATTGAACTTGCCGTAATGGTAGTCGAGGCAAACCTTCAAGTAATTTTGATGTCTCTGTTCTGCCATGTGTTTCAATGATGCCGGCAACGACATTGACATTCTCTTTAAACTTTTCATGTGCAGCCGAGAGCATGGCATAGGTCTTTCCGGAACCAGCGCAAGCACCAAAAAATATTTTTAATTTTCCACGATGAGGATGTCTTGTTTCTTCTTTTACTTGACGCAGTAGTTGTTCTGGATCAGGTCTCTCAGGTTCCATAAGTTGTACTATTTGCCTTATCTAATAATAAATTTAGCTTTACAACATTAACTCTTGGTTCACCTAAAATACCAAATTGTCTACGCTCCATTGCAACAAAAACAAATTCTCTGACGACACTTTCATCAACATGGCGCGCCTGCGCTACGCGATTCACTTGGTAAAGCGCTGCTGCTACTGAAATATGAGGATCAAGTCCGCTGCCGGAAGTAGTAACCAGATCGATAGGTATAGGCTTACTATTTGAGGGATCAGCTCCTGAAAGTGCCTCAATGCGTTGATTAATATTAGTGAGCAAGCTTGGGTTTGATATTGATAGATTTGATCCGCCTGAAGATGCTGCGTTATAGATAGGTGTAGTGGAAGATGGCCTACACCAGAAATATTTTGATGATGTGAATTCTTGTGCAATGAGTTCGGAACCAATAATTTTTTTGTGTCTTAGTAATGAACCATTGGCTTGATAATGAAAGCCCACTTGATTAATTATTGTTACTATCGTCGGATAAATAAAGCCAAAGAGAAAAGTTGATAGTATCAATACGGAAAAAGTTGGCCAAATTTGTTTAATAAGCGATCCGTTTTCCATAAAATTCCTATACCAACTTAAAGGTACTTAAAAGAATATCGATAACTTTTATTCCAATAAATGGAATGATAAGGCCGCCTAGTCCATAGATGAAAACGTTCCTTAAGAGCATCTTATCAGCGCTGATAGCACGGTACTTTACCCCTTTAAGCGCCAGAGGGATAAGAAAAACAATAATGAGGGCATTAAAAATAACAGCTGATAGTATTGCACTATGAGGACTTGTTAAATGCATAATATTAAAACTATTTAAGCCTGGGGCAGTACTACTAAAAGCTGCGGGAAGTATTGCAAAGTATTTTGCGACATCGTTAGATATGCTAAATGTTGTAAGGGCTCCCCGCGTGATTAGCAATTGCTTACCAATTTTGACAATTTCTATTAATTTGGTGGGATCAGAATCTAAATCTACCATGTTGGCGGCTTCTTTAGCAGCTTGTGTTCCACTATTCATGGCCACAGCAACATCCGTTTGCGCTAAAGCGGGCGCATCATTAGTGCCATCACCTACCATCGCAACTAGTTGACCATTTTCTTGATATTTTTTAATTAGTTTTAGTTTGATTTCAGGGGTGGCTTCTGCAAAAAAATCATCTACGCCTGCTTCATTTCCTATCGTTGCGGCTGTCAAAGGGTTATCACCCGTGATCATAATACTCTTTATGCCCATTACCCGTAGTTCGGCTAACCGCTCTTTAATACCAGGTTTGATCACATCTTTGAGTTCAATAGCACCTAAGATTTTCACGCCATTTGAAACAACAAGTGGCGTACTGCCGGAACGTGCAATTTCTTCAACTTTTTTAATACACGTATCATCAACAAAACCATTATTATTTTTAACATGGAGTATAATTTTATCCACAGCGCCTTTGAGAATTTTATTACCATCAATCTCAACGCCACTGATGCGTGTTTCCGCTGAAAAAGGGATAAAAGTTGCGTTTATTGAAGAGACATCAACGGGTTGTATTTGATATTGTTGATGAGCAAGCATAACAATACTTTTGCCTTCTGGCGTTTCATCAGCTAATGATGATAAAGCAGCCGCATTTGCAAGTTCATCGATAGAAACACCATGAGCTGGATAAAATCGAATTGCTTGGCGATTACCCATGGTGATTGTCCCTGTTTTATCTAACAACAGTATACTGACATCACCTGCAGCCTCAACGGCTCGTCCAGAGGTCGCTATAACATTGTTGCGAATGAGTCTGTCCATCCCGGCAATACCAATAGCAGAAAGCAGACCACCAATGGTTGTTGGAATTAAACAAATTAACAGAGCGACTAAAACAGTAATGCTGATGATCGTCCCTTGCCCACTGCTTTGTACGCTAAATAAAGAAAATGGCAATAAAGTCATGACGACGATTAGAAAAATCAAAGTCATGCCTGCAAGCAAAATCCCCAAGGCTATTTCATTTGGCGTTTTTTGTCTTTTGGCACCTTCTACTAATGAAATCATTCGATCAAGGAATGTTTCTCCAGGATTGGAGGTAATGCGAATGACAAGCCAATCAGATAATACTACCGTTCCTCCAGTAACTGAGTCTCTATCTGCACCTCCTTCTCTAATGACGGGTGCACTTTCGCCTGTTATAGCACTTTCATCTACTGAGGCAACGCCTGCAATAACTTGTCCGTCCCCTGGGATAATATCTCCTGAACTGACAAAAACGATATCATCGTAGCGAAGCCCAGTGGCAGGGACGAGAGTGAAATGTCGGTCATTCACATCAGCTATTTTTTTTGCTTGTACTTCGCGACGTGCTTTTTTTAATGTTTCAGCTTGCGCTTTACCTCTTCTTTCTGCCATGGATTCTGAAAAATTGGCAAATATAACTGTAAACCATAACCACAATGAGATTTGAAGTATAAAAGAAGGGGGTTCTTTTCCAGGAATAAATAAGTGATGAATAAACAGAAATGTGGTTAAGATGCATCCAATATAGGTCACAAACATCACGGGATTTTTAATGAGATATTGTGGCGTAAGGTGTGTTATAGCATTGAAAATTGACGGCCAAAGTGGCTCTTCTTTATGGACCTTTTGATGTGTATGGACTGCTGAACTATTTTTAAGCATAGGTTATTTTACCAATTGAAAATATTCCATAATAGGAGCCAAGGTTAATACGGGAACGTACGTTAATAAGCCGACTAATATCACGATCCCAATGATAAAAATAATAAATAGAGGTGTATGGGTTGACATGGTGCCACTGCTTGGCGGGGTAACATTTTTTTGCGCAAGTGAACCAGCAATGGCAAGCACTGGTATGATTATCCAATATCGACTAAATAACATAACAATACCTAATATTGTATTATAAAAGGGAGTATTTACGTTTAAGCCTGCAAAGGCACTGCCATTATTTCCTGAGGATGATGCAAAAGCGTACAGAATTTCAGAAAAGCCATGTGCACCAGGATTCGCAACCCCAGCAATGCCGTCTTTTGTCATAACAGTTATTGCAACACCAAATAATAGAGTCAAAATAGGTACAAAAATGGCTATCGAAACCATTTTTATCTCAAATCCTTGAATTTTTTTACCAAGATATTCTGGAGTGCGTCCAACCATTAACCCAGCGATAAAAACAGTAATAAAAACAAACATTAACATGCCATATAACCCTGAACCAACACCACCAAAAATCACTTCACTGAGCAATAGAAAAATAAGTGGTACAGCCCCTCCTAAAGGGGTATATGAATCATGCATAGAATTAACTGAGCCGTTAGAGGTTGCTGTGGTTGCACTTGCCCACATTGCAGAATTTATAATACCAAACCTGACTTCCTTGCCCTCCATATTTCCACCAGATTGAGTTTCACTCATCTGTTGATCTATGTTAAGCACATTTAATAGAGGATTACCTTGTTGTTCTTGCTGCACGCAATAAAATAGCAGTGGGATGAAAATAAGTGTCATCGCAATGAGCAGTGCCCAACCTTGTCGTCTGTCATTTACCATGATACCAAAGGTATAGCAAAGAGCTGCTGCAATTAAAACGATGGCTATCATTTCTAGATAGTTCGATAGTGGTGTCGGGTTTTCAAATGGATGTGCTGAATTACTATTAAAAAATCCGCCGCCGTTTGTTCCCAATTGTTTAATAGCAACTTGAGAAGCAACTGGACCTCCAGGTATTAATTGAGTTGAAATTTCTTTACCACTGGCATCATGTGTGGTTTCGATAGTAGTCGCTGCTAAATAAGGATTAAAATTTTGTATAACCCCTTGGCTACCAAGCAAAATGGCGAGAAAAAGAGATAGGGGTAGTAAAATATAAAGATTTCCTCTCATAAAATCGAACCAGAAATTACCAATAAATTTGGTATTCTTGCGTGCTATTCCGCGACACAATGCGATCACAACGGCAATCCCCATGCTTGCGGATAAAAAATTCTGTACGGTGAGTCCAAACATTTGGCTGAAGTAGCTTAATGTGCTTTCGCCGCCATAGGCTTGCCAATTTGTGTTTGTAATAAAGCTCACTGCAGTGTTAAAGGCTAAATCATCAGACAGATTTGGAAAATTTTGGGGGTTAAGTGGAAAGCAAGCTTGGAACCTTAATATTGCAAATAAAAGTAAAAAGCCACCTGTGCTGGTTGTAATAACAGCAATGGCATATTGTTGCCATGTCATCTCTTTCGTGGGATCTATTCTTGCAATACGGTAACAAATATCTTCAATTGGACCTAAAAATGTTTCAAGAAAGATAAATTGTCCACTGTAAACACGGGCCATATAGAGACCTAAGGGTTTTACCAGAATAAGTATTGTTGCTACAAATAAGCAGATCTGTAAAAACCCGTTTCCAGATAGAAAAAAGCTATTCACTGAAATATCTCCGGTTTAAGCAAAGCAACTATTAAGTAGACTATTAGCAAAAGACCTGTCACACCTGAGACAATGTATATGATATTCATAGATTTATTTTAAACCTTCGCTGAAGTAAATAAGACCAATACTTAAAGCAAAGAAGAGAATGGCGATGAGAACGTAAACCATAATGTTAAATCCACAGTTTGTAGTTCCAGTATTTATTTAACATAACTTAAAGCGGTCACTAACGCCAGAATTCATAATCTCTTCAGCAGCGTAGCTGCGTAGGAAATTAGCCCCATGTGGAAGCCTTGAGCCGTTAGGCGAAAGGCTGGAACGTGGGGTAAAACGGAATCCCAACCTCCTCTCCAAGCTGCTGAAGAAGAGAAGATTTCTATAGGTATAAGCCGGGTATATTTTTTAAAACTATCTTTTATGATACGTTGGTTTTAACTTTAACTAAAAAGCGAATAATCCATGTCAGTTAATTTACCTGATATAAAATATGATTTTATTTCTTAACGGTACTTCCTCTTCAGGTAAATCCGTGATTGCCCGCGAAATCATGCATCAGTCGGAGCGACCTTTTTTTTATTATTCTATCGATCACCTTGTTAACTTTTGGATAGATGAAAAATTTATCGCTTTTGAAGATGAACCCAAGTCTTGGTTTTTTCAACAACACATTCTAGATGCTAATGAGAACAAACCTCACAGCATAGAAGGGCCCAACGCTAATCAATTACATTGGGATATGATTGAAGCGCTTTTGGTTTTAATAAAGAAGGGTTACGATATCATTATCGATGAAGTGCTATGGAATAGAGAAATTTTTCAACGCTATGCGCATGCATTGGCCCATTCAAAGCAAGTCTATTTAGTTAAAATCATTTGTGAACTTATGGTGGCAGAGCGTCGCGAAAAAGTTCGAGAAGATAGATATGTTGGCCTTGCAAGAGCATTATATGAACAAGTCTATATTGCGCCTCCCAATTATGATTTAGAAATTGATACAACCTATACCCCTGTCGATGTTTGTGCAAAAAATATATTGCAGTTTGTTCAAAAAAACACCAAGCCAGTTGCTTTCACTCAATTTCTTCGAGGTGAAGTTAGTTTTAAACCGCTTGCGCCAGAACATTTTTTTATTTTACAAGAATGGATGAATACCCCTCATGTTAATAACCGATGGGGTGAAAATAGATACTGGACAGTTGAAGAAATAGAAGCAAAATACCAGAGCTATGTCGATGGATATAAAATTATCGAAGGAAAGCAAAAACAAATAAAGGGATTTATTATTTATTGCTCACTTCAAGCGATTGGCTACATTCAGTATTACAATGTTTTTGATTTCCCAAGAGAGGGTTATAGTCTCGAAAATATGCCGGTCTCGATGGCAGCGCTTGATATTTTTATAGGTGCTCCTCAATACTTAAATAAAGGGATTGGCACAGCAACGCTTAAACTTTTTCTGACGCAATATGTGTGGCCTTACTTTGAGAATTGTTTTGTTGATGTTGATATCGATAATTTACAGGCTATACATGCTTATCAAAATGCGGGGTTTAAAATTGTAAAACAATTGAACAAGCCGCCCGTTCTGTTGATGATTAACAAAAGAAAATAGGTGTTATTGCTTCTTTTGCATGTTGCGAATCATAAACACGACGCCTATCAGCACGATAATAAATAACCCAATATTGAGCAGCGTTTTAGTAGGACTTGCAGGTTTATTTTCAATGGCAAATTTTGTTTGATAATAATGATACATGCCTGCTACACCAATCCTTGCCATTTCATCATAATTTTTTTTGCTCAATTGTATTTTGATATTATCGATAATATCTTTTGAGTGATCTGCGGTATAGGCTGCTGCGATATTAGGTGTAGGACGTATAATAGCAAGGTTATTCTCTAAAACAATCAGTAGCAGAGCTCTTTTATCTACAGAGGGCGCGTTTTTAGCAAGCTGCGCAGTAAAGGCCGTTATCACTGCATCCGGTTGTCTTTGATAAAAATTGGGTATGATAACAACTTCTAAATGGTATCCATCCTTGGATTCAATCTCCCGTAATTCGCTTTCCAGCTTTGCTGCCATATCCGCGCTAACCACTTTCGCATTATCTTGAAAATAAACTGATTCGGCAAACAAGGTAGTGGATACAAAGCAGATGAGAAGACTGAGAAGTAGTGCATATATAAACAGTATGGAATTGGATTTCTTTGCCATTGGGTAAGATTTATTTAATATATAACAATTACTTAAGTCTAATGACATAACAAAGATCCCTTCCATGTGATCATTGTTTAGCATAGTCAATTAGAGGCTATTCATCAACCGTGTTGTCACTTTTGGGCGGATTTATTTGGGCACGCTCACTGTCTGCGACGCCTATTAATAGATAATCCTTTATGCCACGATAATGAAAAATGGCATAGGCGGCTTTTTGATATAAAGGTTGTAATCCTTCTTGAAAGAGATAGGTGCTAGGTTTGAAAGTAATTTTTGGAAAAGGCGCCTGTTGATATCGAAATTTAAAAAGTTTTTCATCTTTAGCTAAGGCTTCTTGATTATAGACGCGTACAAAATGCGCTACATTTTCTGCATCTGTTTTAATGACAATAAAATGATGATTTAATAATGATTTTGTATTAACGTCTTTCATCTCATCTTCAAGAGCATATCGAAACGCCATGTAATCCCCCTGCATCATTGAGCGGGGATCAATGGGGGATAATTTTAAAAGGATATTTTCACCTTCTTGTAGAATTTGTTGTTTTTGAAAAATTGCAAAATTTAATAATGCAAGTACAAAAAGGGTGCTTATGAAAAGGATGACATTTCTCATGGATTTTCCAAATCCCAATTCATTGACTTGATAATAAATCGGGCAGCAAAAAGAACGGCTCCTGTTGCTACTAAAACGCCTGCTTTATAGTCAAGTGTGTAGGGCAAACTATAGTAATAATAGACAAGAAATAATAATAAAAAGACTCCGCCAAGTATGCTTAACGCTTTCTCGTGTTTAGCATAGCCTAAGATGAGCAATCCAATTGACACTAAAATACCGGGTGTTGCCACAAAGGAAAGTAAAAATAATCCGGAACAAGCTGCCACGGTTGGCAGTTGAATTGAACGGCTTCTTTCTCTGCTTAGAATGAGACAAAGTAGAACAAGTGCTATGCCAAGTGATAGCTTAAAATATATTATTGGTATCATTAATTTTTGATGATGGCTTAAAATCAAATCTGCATTAAGCATGGTTGATAAATGCAATGCGCAAGCATACAGTACAAAGACAACAGCATATCCTAGAGGGCTCCAAGATAATGTTTTGTTGCGCCACGTAAATAATAGTCCAGTACTTAAAATCAAGATTATAAAATAGATGAAAAAATAAAGATTGAAATGATATAGCGCCCAAGTATTGAACAAAATGGAACCCAAAAGTGCAAGACTCCAGATAAATCTATCAAGCTGGACGGGGAAGCAAAAATACATAGGGACGGTGACTATAAAAATGCCTAATGTCCACATCCAGTCTTCATTCAAAGGAAGAAAGTGATATTTAGTGAGTTCGGAAAATCCTACAACAAAAAGAATCTTACCCACACTCATGAGAATAAGAGAACATTGCAATCCGAAACTTTGAATGAGCGCCGTCTTATAACGGAGGGCATAGTATAAGAGCAATGAAATGATTATTGATATTGCACCGGATGTTAGGAGTGATATTTCATTTTTAAAATCAATTATATTGGTTGCAACTAATAAACCAATAACACACCAGCATCCTATGAGTGCGCCGATACCCATTAAAACATGAATATAGATTGGTAGTCTATCAATGTTAGCATGACTCAGTACATAGGCTTCGGCTTGCCTTCTACTTTTTAGCAAATCTTTTGTTTCAAGCCAATCTAAAATACTTTGTACACTATAAGATTTCATAATAATTTGTCTTTATTAAAGATTATAGGTAGAGAAGACTTTCTTAATAGATAAGCACCCAAGGTAAAAATGATTAATGTGATGATAGACATCAATAACCACTCAAGTTCCTCATTTTGAATCATATTATCTATTACTTTGAATCCGCCCGTACAGAATATAATGCATATACTCATTATGGTTAAAGAATATGTCCACATATCGACTTGCTTTAAGCGATAATAGATTAAGAACATAATAAGTACAAAAGCACCAAGTATCGCACTCAGTATCAATGAAACATTATCCCACTGTGATTTGATAATGATGGTTTCGATTGGTGCCATCGTCAATAATAGAATACCAATGGCAAGAAGGAGTCGTTGCCATTTCTCTTGTAACCAGATAACATTATTATTACTAAAATGTTCTCTCAGTGCTAAAAAGCAAGCATTAAGCACAATAAGAATAAAATATATAAAATATTCATGCTCAGGACTAAGAGATATAGCTTGTGACCAAAACAATATCAAAGCGGTATTTACTATGATTATCCATATAAACCAAACCGGTGCAAATTTGCTTATCAATACCCAAGGTAAAATGAGTAATGCCCAAACACAAAATAATTCATAAGCATCAGCCCCAGTCTGATAAATTTGACCAAAGACGGCCATGAAAATGCCTATCAACAAGCATGCACTCGTTAAAAAGAGCTGACCGGGTAAACGATCTAGAGTATAAGCCCAAGCGCCTGCGATAGAGCAAAAAATACCAGTCTGAATTGTAATCAATTTATAACTATCAGACATGCTTTCCCAATTAAATGCAAAATAATAGACCATACCCGCCAAAACAAAAACACATCCTAAAATGGTTAATAGGCGAGCAGTCCAATATCCCCATTGTCGATGTGGGTATAGGAGTTCTAAAACACTATCTCTTGCTTGTTGATTAATAAAGCCACGACGATATAAATCATCGACTAACGATTGATTCGCCTGTTGCTGCATTAAGGTGATGCTGTCGTGGTCTTGTGTGATCATTAAATTGCAATCCTGGGTATTTTTCTAGGAATAAACCATTTCCCCTAATACCTATAAATTTCGGAACTTATTGGGTTTTTCTTTAATTATGTTAATAAAGCTATCTATATATACAATAGAAAAAATACTCAAACCAATTTTCCTTCAGGCGAGGCGTCAAGGTTTCGCGCGACAGGAGTGTACATCTCAGTACATGACTGTTAAGCGAAGCCGCAGACAACAAAGCATGAAGGGAAAGTGGGAAGAGTATTATTCTGTGGCGACGATGGGGGGAATGGGACAATCTAGATTTGCCGCAATCGCCCTCACTAATTCAGCTTCTGATAAATTAATAACACCATCTTCAGAAATGGCATCCAAAAGGGTGTTAATCAGTTTTTCTTTACACAAAGGAGCGAGTTGATTGAGAGTAGACAATACCTCTTGAAATTTTATAGGTTGGGCAGAGCCAATAGCAGGGCGTTCAATATTATTATCTGTGAAGTTTTTCATTAATCTTACAAATTCACTATTTTGTTTTGATTCATCTTGAGTCGTCACTTTTAAGACAGCTATTATCAATAAGCTGACCTCAGTTAACACTGGCTTAAAGTCATTATATTTTACTTTAGAATCTTTTGGTATTTTGTCTTGCATAGATTTTTGCAATAAGGAAAGTAAAGTAAATTCGAATAACTTTTTTTCGCCTACGGCCATTATTTTTTGTACCGTTTGAACAATGGAGGCACGCTTTTCTTGCGTATTGCTTTTAAAGGCTGGCATTGAGATGTCTATCAAAGGTAATTGTGCCGCTTTGGGTAAGTTCATAAAAAGTTTACCCAAATCCAAGACTTGCTTCAGGTCATCGGATGCTATTTCCTTTTGTAAAATTTGAATTATTTTCTCAGTTTTATCTTCGAGTTCAGATAATACTAGCGCATAATAAATGTTTTCTACTTTTGCAGGGTCATGTGAAACATCTTTCACGCTATCTGGGATGTGAGCAAGTAATTTTTGTGCGACCATCACGTTATCATTTGTCGGTTTGCCAATGCTGGACTGGATATTTGAGACACTTGTTTGTACCATGCCGGTACCTGCCAAAACGGTTGCGCCTCCTATCATGCCAAGCGTGTTTAAAGAGGTTTGTGGACTCTTTTTTTCAGTTGTTGATTTAAGATCATCTTTCAAGTCTTTTAGCGGAACATTAGCAAATTCGCCTTGTGGATCAAGAATTTCAATTCTTTTGTCCAGGGGCGGATGAGTCGCTAGAAGATTATTAAACATGACCCATCTGGCTGAGCCAAAACAAAGATGACTAACGTCTTCAACATTTTTTGTATTAAGGTTTGTGCCTTTCTCACTTTTTTGAATGCGCTTTAATGCAAATATGATTCCTTGAGGATTGCGGGTATATTGTACGGATGAAGCATCTGCAAGCAATTCACGCTCTCTTGAAACCGCCGCTTTAATTAATCTACCAAAAAATAATCCAATATAACCAATAACAAGCAAACCGATACCAATAATAATAACGGCTATTGCAATTCTGCCATCAGTACGATCTGATGAACTACGAGAATTTGAATTACCAAAAAACCGTAATAAAAAATATCCCGCCTGCCCAATCATCAATAAACCACCTAAGATCCCCATTAATTTTAAATTGATATGCATATCGCCGTTATAGACATGGCTAAATTCATGACCAACAACACCTTGCAATTCATCACGAGAAAGTTGCGTTAATGCTCCTTTGGTAACTACCATGACAGTATCTTCTGGTTTATAACCCGCCACAAAGGCATTTATAGCAGGTTCATTTTCCATGACAAATAATTGTGGGACAGGCGTACCTGCGGCGATAGACATTTCCTCTACGATATTAACAAAGCGCTTTTCCAAAAAATCAGTGGTGTTTGGTGAGATAGGTGTGGCATTGACCATGTTAGCAACAGAAACTCCACCACCACTTAACGCAAAGATTTTAAGGATAGTTCCTAATATAATGATAAAAACAATGACAGGGCTAACGGCAAGCGCCGTCATGATTACCAAATTGAAAACAGCCTCATGATTCAACAAATAGCCGAAATTGGTTACCTTAACATAGGGGGCGGGGTTGGTGTATATAATGGCACCAACAACCACTAAATCAATTGCGAGAATGATAAAAAAAATAGCTAAAAGGAAATAAAGAACTAACCAGAACGTTTTCTTTCTTGCTTTATCTTGCTGTTCAAAAAAGTTCATTTTTTATGCCAATGTCTTTAAGTGAATGACACTTTGACGGCCTCTTTAGCCTCTGGTTTTGAAACTTCAAAATGTGTTGCCGCTTGGAATCCGAACATGCCAGCAAAAATAACATTCGGAAATTGTGAACGATAAGTATTATAGACCATCACGGCATCGTTAAAGGCTTGTCTGGCAAAGCTGACCTTGTTTTCTGTTGAGGTAAGTTCTTCCATTAATTGCTGCATGGTTTGATTCGCTTTTAAATCAGGATAATTTTCAGCCAGTGCAAAGAAATTTCCCATGGATGAGGTGAGCGTTGATTCTGCTGAAATGAGTTTTTTCATCGCATCTGCGTCTTCTGGTTTTGAAGCGGCGCTTGATGCTGCGGCTTTTGCAGTATTACGGGCATCAATGATTTTAGTGAGCGTTTCTTGCTCATATTTCATGTAGCCTTTGGCTGTTTCCACTAAATTTGGGATAAGATCATAGCGGCGTTGTAATTGCACATCAATTTGTGCAAAGGCATTTACAAAGCGATTTTTTAGCTCTATTAAACTGTTATAAATACTAATTCCATATAAAACCAAAAGAATGATGATGCCGGCAATAACGCCAAGAGTGATCAGTAGTGTTTGCATTTTAGGTATTCCGCGCCCATGAGACTATTTATATAATATTAGACTTTAATCTGAAATATTAGTGTATTGATCTTACGATGCTGTATATGTTTAATGTAGTTACATTTAATGAAAAGCGAGTTGGGTCGATATATATTAAAGAATTTCATTTGAGAGAGGTTTTTATGGCGCAAGCTAGTGACATGCAAGCACTGAAAGTATTATTAGCTAATACTTATGCGCTCTATTTAAAAACGCAAAATTATCATTGGAACGTGGTGGGTCCACAGTTTCATGCTTATCATCTCTTATTTGAAGAACAATATAACCAATTGTTGTTGGCCGTTGATGAAATTGCAGAAAGAATTCGCGCAAAGGGTGAGTTAGCACCGGGCAGTTTTAAAGAGTTTTCTGAATTGAAAACAATCAAAGAAGCAAAAACTAAAATTGATGCACTTTCTATGATTAAAGATCTGGCTGAATCTCATGACATGATTTGTAAATCGTTACATCCACTTTTAGAACAAGCCAAAAAAGATGATGATGATGTGACTCAGGATCTGGTATTAGAAAGAATGGAATTCCATGAAAAAACGTTATGGATGTTGAGAGCACATCTAGGATAATTTATAAATCCTCTAGCCTTTTTAAGGTATCCGGATACTTCTTTAACATTAAAATAAGAGCAGCGGCTTGATCGTTAGGTGTTGTTTTTCCTTGTTCCCATTTTTCAAGAGTCCTTAATGATACTCGCAGCTTTAAGGCAAATACGCCGCGGGACATATGCAATTTTTCTCGTAAATCTCGAATTAAGGCAGCATCAACTTTAGCAAGTGGTTTACTTTTAATATCATGCGCACGCAAAGTAATTTTGCCCTTTTTATGAGCATCTATTTCTTCAAAACCTTTTTTTAACTCTTCGAATAAATTACGTTTATGGGTTGTTTTCATAAGTTAGTGCCTTTAGGTAGTTTGGAAGAAGCTTTGTAAATAATGTTGTTTCAATAAAGATCATAGCAAATTTATACCCTGCAAGGGTATACTTTAACTCTTTATAATATGTTTATATAAAATTATTCAATAACATCATATGTTTAATATTATCCAGAAAGCGTTGAAATATAGCGTGATAATACACAGATGAACCACTTTGTATTTTGTAAATTACTTTTAAAGTGTTGCCGATTTGAAAATCGTACAGAAAATATTATCGATTTAGAATCTCTTATGAAATAAATCAAAAAATAGTTTTCTGTTTATTAAAATTGTTTTTACGCTATTCTTTGTTCATTTTTTCAGCGTGTTCATAATTTATGAACATGCAAAAAAAATGAACAAAGTGAGAATGATCTGAAAATTTCATTTTAGAATACTATCCAAATTAATTGACCCAGATCATTGAAATTGCTAGGATTGCCGATTTCACCACAGGCGGGCTTTGGGTATGGAACTGGTTAAATCTGGCATAAAATCTCTTATTCAACGTCAAAGAGACCCTTTCCTTTTTATTATCCAGCACTTTAATTCAGCTCTTAGAAAACTCAGCGCTCTTACTCATAAAGCGCAACTCTATTGCCAGTGGGCAGTGAAGCCTAACCCGGAATGGTTTGATCATTTTATCGATCAGCATTATCAATGGTCTGCCACTAAAAATCCTTTAGGATGGGAACGAGGGATCTTTAGTCTTTTGGCGATCAAAGAAAAGGCGACTATTTTAGAGCTCTGTTGTGGAGACGGATTTAATGCACATCACTTTTATGCTATTCGTGCCCAAAAAATCATTTCCATTGACTTTGATCCTAAAGCCATTGCGCATGCAAATAAGCATTTCAAAAGCGATAAAATAGATTATCAAGTAAGTGACATTAGGTATTCATTGCCAGATGGGCAATTTACAAATATTGTTTGGGATGCGGCAATTGAGCATTTTACCATCGATGAAATGAATCAGATCTTTGAAAATATTTTAGCGCGTTTAGCACCTAATGGCGTGTTAAGTGGCTACACTATTATCAAAGCCGAACATGGCTCAAGTCATGATGATCATGAACATGAATTTGAGTCAAAAGAAGAATTAAAAGCGAAATTAAAACAATTTTTCAAACATGTCGTTGTATTTGATACCAAATACCCTGATCGCCATAATTTATATTTCTACGCAAGCCAAACGCCAATGTCCTTTTTAAAGGATTTTCAGGCAACTTGCGAATCTTGATGCCCTGTAATAACCGATTGATATTCTAAAATAAGTTCTTGGGCACGCTTGAGTGATTCAGGTGTGCCAATTTCAATAAAAGGTGCGGCATCATCAACTACTTGAATATTCTTACCTTGGTTTAACCAAGAGGGGAAGCATTCATATTCAAGACTTGTCTCTTTATCAGTATTCACATCTGACAAGAGTTCGTTTTTTAATAAATACACGCCGGCATTAATGGGGCCAGGTCCTGCTTTCTTCTCTCTAAAGGCAAGGAGTCGCTGATTGGAATCAACTTCTAAGGTTCCGAAGCGGCCAGCATTGGTGACACTTGTTCCAAGTATAATACCGTCCAAGTTATCTGTCTGCTTTAATTTTTTGATATAGGGCCGAACATCCGTTAACAATATGGAATCCCCATTGACGACAAAAGTAAAATTGGAAGGATAACGATTGGCGCAAAGTGCCGTTGCACCAGCTGTGCCTAAAGGGCGTACTTCGGTGACCACATCTAAGGTAAGAGAGCGATCGATATTGGCAAAATGATGGGCCCAGGCAGTAATTTTATCTGCATAGTGTCCAGCTGAGTATACGATGTGATTAAATCCTTGGGTTTTAAGCCATTGCGTTAGCCAGTAGAGAAATGGTTCACCAGCGACAGGGATTAATGGGAAAGGGAGTTCTGGGTAATCACTAACGAGAGATCGTTTTCCACCCACAAGTACGATTGCTATCATCAACTTCTTCTTCCATGGACAGGACATTCCTAAAGCATCGGTGAAAATACCGGTGTTTTTTAACATATGCAATCTTTTTTTTGTAAGATGGGTATTTTATGGTTGGTTCACAAAGAAATGTTATTTACCAAGATTAATCATTTAAAATAATTCTCAACTTTTTCAGTCGGAAAAATCAAAATTTGTCAAAAAGCTAACATTTATAAAAATGATTTAAAATCAGTAGATTAAGAATTCATCTCGGCTTGATATTGCCTCTTGACGTAACATGCTTAGTTGTTTTTACGAATGAACTCGGTACAATCTGCTAAACCTCAAAATAACGCTTGTACAAAGAGAATAGCCTCATGTCTGTATCACCCAAAAAAGCCCTGATTACTGGTATTACTGGGCAAGATGGATCTTACCTTGCTGAATTTCTGTTACAGAAGGGCTATGAAGTCCATGGGATCAAGCGCCGGACTTCGCTTTTTAACACCGATAGAATCGATCACCTCTATCAGGATCCCCATGTAAACAATCGCCGTTTTGTGCTTCATCATGGTGATTTGACCGACAGTACAAGTTTAATTCGGATTATTCAGCAAATTCAGCCGGATGAGATCTATAATCTAGCAGCGCAAAGTCATGTCGCTGTTTCGTTTGAAGAACCAGAATACACCGCCAATGCTGATGCATTAGGCGCACTTAGGATTTTAGAAGCCATTAGAATTCTAGGTCTGCAGAAAAAGACGCGCTATTACCAGGCTTCCACTTCAGAGCTATTTGGGAAAGTCCAATCTTTTCCGCAAAACGAGCTAACTCCCTTTTATCCCAGATCGCCATATGCTGTCGCCAAGCTCTATGCACATTGGATCACAATCAACTACCGTGAAGCCTATGGCATTTATGCTTGCAATGGGATTTTGTTTAACCATGAATCTCCCGTTCGCGGTGAAACTTTTGTGACACGCAAAATCACCCGCGCTTTAGCGAGAATTAAATTAGGCATGCAAGATTGTCTTTATTTAGGAAATATGGATGCCAAGCGCGATTGGGGGCATGCCAGAGATTATATTGAAATGCAGTGGTTGATGTTGCAACAAGACGCACCTGATGATTTCGTGATTGCTACCGGCGAGCAATATAGCGTGCGTGAGTTTGTCAATTTATCGGCAAAAGAATTAGGCATTCAATTACGTTGGGAAGGAACGGCTGAAAACGAAAAAGGAATAGATGTTAAAACAGGACTTTGTTTGGTCGCGGTTGATCCCCGTTATTACAGACCTACCGAAGTTGAAACCTTATTGGGTGATGCCACCAAGGCAAAAGAAAAATTGGGCTGGTTCCCCAAAACGACATTTTCTGAATTAGTGAAAGAAATGGTCAGAGAAGACTTAAGCTTAGCTAAACGAGATGCGCTATGTCAGAAAGAAGGTTATAAAGTTTTTGAGTATCAAGAATAATGGATAATAAGAGCAAAATTTATGTGGCAGGGCATAATGGCTTAGTCGGTTCGGCATTAGTCAGGACCTTACATGCGCAAGGTTTTTCCAACATTATTACCAAAAGCCATTCTCAATTAGAACTCACCGATAAAACAGCGGTTGATGCCTTTTTTCAAGAAAACAAACCGGATTATGTTTTCTTAGCTGCGGCAAAGGTGGGAGGCATTTGGGCAAATGATAATTATCCGGCTGATTTTATTTATCAAAATCTGCAAATTCAGAACAATATCATTCATGCAGCCAAGGAAAATAAAGTAAAGCGTTTACTTTTTTTGGGGTCCTCTTGTATCTATCCCAGAAATTGCTCACAACCCATTAAAGAAGAATATTTGTTAACAGGATCTTTGGAAGCTACTAATCGCCCATATGCTTTAGCGAAAATCGCAGGAATAGAAATGTGCTGGGCTTTTAACCGCCAATATGGAACCCAATATCTAGCGGTGATGCCAACAAATTTGTATGGTCCAGGTGACAATTACGATTTAAACACTTCTCATGTTATTCCTGCTTTAATTCGTAAAATGCATGAAGCAAAAATATCTGAACAAGAACAAGTGGTCGTCTGGGGAACTGGAACACCAAAACGCGAATTTTTATTTAGTGATGATTTGGCACAAGCCTGTTTGTTCTTGATGAATTTAAGCGATGAAAAATTTCAAATGCTCATTAGCTCAAAAGATATCGCGCCTATTGTTAATATTGGTTGTGGTGAGGATTTGACGATTGCAGAGCTCGCGCAATTAATAGCGAAGGTAGTGGGATTTGAGGGCAAGATTGTTTATGACGCATCAAAGCCTGATGGGACTCCAAGAAAAGTGTTATGCGTTGATAAAATAGCAGAAGCGGGTTGGATATCAAAGACAACCTTAAAAAATGGTTTAGCAAAGGCATACCAAGAATTTAAGCAGATAGATGAAAAACTAACTGAAGCAATAAATTAAGTATCGACACAACCCATGACAAACACTTTGACAAAAATTCTATTCTTTTTTAATCACAGTGAAAGAAAGAAATTATCACTCATAATTCTATGTATCGTTGCAATGGGTTTTGTTGAAATGGTTGGGATCGCAGCTATCTTACCTTTTCTACTGGTGGTTACAAAGCCTGAAGTAATCCAAACCAATCATTACCTATCATTAACATATCAGTTTTTCGGATTTGCAGATCCCAAATTATTTATTCTCTTTACTGGTGGGTTAGTGTTTTTGATTTTAGTATTAGGCAATGCATTTTCAGCAATCGTTTCTTGGATAACAATGCGATTTTGTTACAACCAAGGAACAAAAATATCCACTAACTTATTAAAAAAATATCTTGCTCAACCATATGTATTTTTTTTGAATCGCAACAGTACTGATTTAGCAAAAAGCGTTGTAGTTGATTCAGACAAGTTAGTTGTTGGAATTTTCATTAACTGTATTCAATCATTTTCCAAGAGTATGGTTCTACTTTGTATCACTTTACTTTTGTTTGTAGTTGAACCTGTATTAGCAATTTCCGTTATCTTTATTCTGGGTACAGCTTATGCCGTTAGCTATGCTGTAATCCGTAAAAAATTAGCATCTGCAGGTAGAATTGCATCTGAAGTCAGTTCTTTGCGATATAAAGTGCTCAATGAAGTAATGGGGGCTATTAAAGAACTCAAAATTTTAGGGAGAGAGCAGAGATTTGTCGAGGACTTTAACGAAAAAGCAACAAAGTATGCTAAAGCAGAGACTTTAAGCCAGCTTTCTCCATTGGTAACGAGGTATGTTGTCGAAGGAATTGCTTTTGGTGGAATGATACTCATTGCCTTATATCTTATCGCCACCAAAGAAGATATCAGTAAATTTATGCCTTTACTTGGCCTATATGCTTTGGCTGGCTACCGTATGATGCCTGCAATGCAGCAGCTATTCTAGGTTTTACTTCCATTAAATATCACTTTACGGCATTAGAAACATTATTTCAGGAAATGCAATTATATGAGGCTGAGCCAACACAAAAAAAGCTGAAGCGCTTTGTTTCAGAAAGACATTTACTTAACAGATATCCTATCATTATCCGAACTCGGAAAAGACAGCATTAGCTAATGTTAATATTAATTTAAAAGACATTCCATCATTGGAATAGTGGGTACATCGGGTGCAGGCAAGACAACACTCATCGATATTATTTTAGGACTTTTAACTCCATCCAATGGACTTTAGTAGTAGATAAGTTAGATATAAATAAAAATAATGTCGATTCTTGGCAAAAAAATATTGGCTATGTTCCGCAAAATATTTTTTTATTAGACACAACTATATCAAGTAATATTGCCTTGGGTGTGCACCCAGATGAAATTGATATTAATGCTGTAAAAATGCCGCGAAATCTTGCAAACTTGGATCACTTTATTACTGATGAATTGCCTCAAGGATATGAAACTTCAGTTGGTGAACGTGGCAGTAGATTAAGTGGAGGTCAACGTCAACGCATAGGTATTGCGAGGGCGCTATATCATGATCCTGAGCTATTAATATTTGATGAAGCGACAAGTGCGTTAGATGGAATGACCGAAAAATTATTATGGAAGCCATTAAAAGCCTAGCACATCGTAAAACTATCATTTTAATTGCTCATAGATTAAATACAGTGAAGGATTGTGACCTGATATATGTTTTAAATAATGGCGAATTTGTGGGACTTGGACATATCAAGAATTATTTCAAGCTAATCAAGCCTTCCAACATTTGGCTAATGCCCATATAACAATATAAACAAACATAGATTAAATATGAAAATGGCTAAAAGCAAATGAGTAATCAAAAAATTCTTGTCACAGGCGCTGGTGGTTTTATTGGGTCTCATGTGACTGAATGCTTGGTGAAACAAGGGTATAAAGTTAAAGCTTTTGTAGAATATAACTCTTTTAATTCGTGGGGTTGGTTAGATTTTGTTAGCAAAGATATCCTATCAGAAGTTGAGATTTTCTCTGGAGATGTTAGAGATCCATTTGGGGTTAAAAAAGCCATGGAGTCTTGCAGCAAAGTCTTACATTTAGCTGCGCTTATAGGTATCCCCTACTCTTACCACTCCCCGGAAAGTTACCTTGAAACTAATGTCAAAGGTACCTTAAATATAGTCCAAGCAGCAAGAGATTTGGGGATAGAGAGAGTGATTCATACCTCAACAAGTGAAGTATATGGAACAGCACAATATGTTCCAATAGATGAAAGCATCCATTACAACCCCAATCTCCCTATTCAGCCTCAAAAATTGCAGCAGATCAGATTGCCTTATCTTATTATCATTCATTTGAGTTACCTGTTTCTATCATTAGGCCCTTTAATACTTATGGTCCCAGGCAATCAGCTCGCGCCATCATTCCAACCGTGATAACTCAGATTAGCCATGGAATGAATGAAATTAAATTAGGTTCTTTAGAGCCAACACGAGATTTCACTTATGTACTTGATACCGCTGAAGCTTTTGTTAAAGCCTTGGATGCGCCGGACATTATAGGTAAGACTATTAATTTAGGAACGAATTTTGAGATTTCAATAGCCTCTTTAGTTCAAATGATAGCAAAGATCATGAATGCTGATATTAATGTGATTGCTGATACAGAGCGTGTTCGTCCGAAGGACAGCGAAGTTGAACGTTTATGGTCTGACAATACACTTGCAAAAAAATTACTCGAATGGAAGCCACAGTTTTCAGATACTGAGGGGCTAAGAAAAGGACTTGAAAAAACCATTGCTTGGTTTTCAGATCCTATTAATCAAAAAATGTATAAACCTGGATCTATAATTTATAACATGATTAAAATAGATGAATGCTTAACCGCAATCGTCAGTGTTTTAGGACCCACAGAAGAAGAAATTCCGCTGCATAAGCCTGAGTTTGGTGGAAACGAATGGGCATATGTTAAATCGTGTATCGATAGTGGTTGGGTTTCAAGCGTTGGAGAATACGTTAATCTGTTTGAACAAGAACTAGTTGAATATACTGGTGCTCCCTATGCTGTGGCCGTTGTAATGGCACCTCAGCTCTTCATATCAGCCTTATTTTGGCGCAAATAAAACCCAATAATAAGTTCTGCTCCCCTCTCTAACATTTGTTGCAACAGCAAATGCAGTTGCTACTCTCCACACTTTACCATTTTATTGATAGTGACCCTAAATTTAAGTGTTGGTATTGAAAATGTCGTGAATACCTTTAACAAAATGCCATTATTAAAAATAATGAATGTTTTAATAAAATAACAGGTAGAAGAATAAAAGCCATCATTCCCGTTCACATTTATGGTCATCCCGTTGATATGAATATGCTTAATTCACTTTGTGAAGAATTTCATCTTACAGTCATTGAGGATGCGACAGAATCATTAGGATCCTATTATAAAGGCATACAGCCCGGAAATTTCGGACAAACAGCCGTAATAAGCTTTAACGGTAATAAAATCACCACAACAGGTGGTGGCGGTGCCAATTTGACGCATGATGCCGAATTAGCGAAAAAGGCGAAACACCTTACTACGACTGCAAAACGTCCACACCACTCAGAATTTTACCACGATGAGCTCGGGTTTAATTATCGACTGCCTAATTTGAATGCAGCTTTGGGGTGTGCCCAATTAGAGCAACTTCCGTATTTTGTAGAGAATAAACGCAATCTTGCACAAAAATATTTAGATGCATTTAATGGCATAGAATATGCAACCATTTTAAAAGAACCTTCCTATGCGAAAAGCAATTATTGGTTAAATGCTTTGATTCTAAAAGGGCCTGATAGGAATTTCGTTGAGAATTTTCTGAGACATGCTCAACAACATCGATATGGACTTCGAGGTTTATGGACACCGTTAGATAAATTACCGATGTATAAAGAATGTCCGTATTGGGACCTTAGCAGTACATATGCACTATATGATAGCGTCATTGCATTGCCAAGCAGTGCTTACTTAGGGAGGACCACTATGCCATTGGGAGTCGCATCATGAATGATAAAAGAAAAATATGTGTCTTCACAGGTAGTAGAAGAGAATATGGACATCTTTATTGGTTAATGAAAGAAATTAAATTAGGATGTTCTTGCATTACAGATAATCGTAACTGGCATGCATCTTTCACCTGAATTCGGTATGACATATAAAAAAATCATAGCAGATGGTTTCATTATTGATGACAAAATTGAGATGTTGTTATCCAGTGATAAAGCTCGGTAGGTGTAACGAAGTCAATAGGATTAGGTGTTATTGGATTTGCAGATACAATTGCCTGAAGCTGAAATGGATGTTTTAGTGGTGCTAGGAGATAGATTTGAAATATTAGCTGCAGCACAGGCAGCGACGATTGCTAAAATCCCTTTAGCACATTTACATGGCGGGGAAGCGACTTATGGTGCATTTGACGAATCGATAGGAAATGCGATTACAAAAATGTCCTATTTACATTTTGTAGCTACTTCATCCTATCGTGAAAGAGTTATTCAATTGGGAGAAGATCCAGAAAAAGTATATCATTTTGGAGCAATGGTTCTTGACTCCATTTCTCAAATCGCGCTATTAAAAAGAGATGAATTAGAACATAAACTTGATCTTAAATTTAAAAAATTAAATTTTGTCGTAACATTTCATCCGGAAACCTTAGGTAAAGCCTCGCCGCGAGAAGAATTTAATGAGTTATTAAAAGCATTATCGCGCATTGAAGATGCAACCTTTATTTTTACCAAAGGAAATGCTGACACTGATGGTCGTATTATCAACGATATGATAGATGACTTTTGTGCGAAAAATACTCATTCATCTAAATCCTTTGTTCAACTGGGTCACCATAATTATCTGAGTCTGGTAAAATTTTCTGATATCTGCATAGGAAATTCATCAAGTGGAATTATTGAAGTTCCTTATTTCAATATTCCAACAGTGAATATTGGTGATAGGCAAAAGGGACGAGTGCGTCCAATTTCGGTTCTTGACTGTCAAACTAATGAAGCAGCAATTTCAGCTTGTATACATAAAGCCCTTTCTAAAGAATTTCGCCAAAGTATATTGAATATGCAACAACTATATGGCGAAGGTCCTATTGCTAAGAAAATTGTCAACACTATTAAAAAAGCTGATTTTACAAATATGATAAGAAAAAACTTTTTTGATTTGAAAGGGAACGGTTCAAGTGAATAAGACATACATCATAGCAGAAGCAGGTGTGAACCATAATGCGAGTGAAGATCTTGCACTAGAAATGATAACTCGCGCCAAAGAAATTGGAGCTGATGCAATTAAGTTTCAGCTTTTCCAAGCAGAAAGTCTCGTTACTGAGGATGCGGAACAAGCGCAATATCAAAAAAAAGCTTACGCAGCAACAAAAACACAATTTCAGATGCTTAAAGAATTGGAGTTACCCTTCGCTGTTTTTGAACGACTAAAGTTACATGCCAAGAATGAAAAAATAGATTTTATCATTACTCCATTTGATTTGGTGAGCCTCGACTTTATTACTCAAAACTTAAATCTCGAGATCATTAAAATAGGGTCAGGGGATGTTACAAATGGGCCATTATTATTAGCAGCCGCTCGCTCTAAAAAGAAAATCATTCTATCGACGGGAATGTCTACTTTAAGTGATATTGAATCAGCTCTAAAAGTAATAGCATTTGGGATTTTAACAGATAATGAAGAGCCTTCTCTAAAGGCCTTTGATGAAGCCTATTCACATGTGGATGCCGAAGCTGTATTAAAAGCGCATGTGAGTTTATTGCATTGTACATCTGAATATCCCGCTCCAGTTGAGGAATCCAACTTAAAGGCCATAGATACTTTGGAAGCTTCATTTGGATTGCGTGTTGGATTTTCTGATCATACACCAGGTTTTGAGATCTCTTTAGCTGCTGTTGCAAGGGGGGCTGCTGTCATAGAAAAGCATTTTACTTTAGATAAAAAGCTTCCTGGTCCGGATCATCTTGCTTCATTGGATTATTTAGAATTTAAAACAATGATAGAAAATATCAGAAATATTGAAAAAGCACTTGGCAATGGCAGGAAACAACCATCGGCCAGTGAGACAAAGAATATTAAAATCGTACGGCGGTCGATAGTGGCAAAAGATAAAATAAGTATTGGCGAGGATTTTACGATAGCGAATTTGGCTTTTAAAAGACCTCATCGCGGTCTATCACCTATGGATTTTTGGAGTCTTCTTGGTACAAAAGCGCAAAAGGACTATGTAAAAGATGAGGTAATCACATAATCTGATGGATATTCCAATTATTATTATCGGTGCAGGTGGCCATGCTTGTGTTTTAGTAGAGCTGGCCTTGAAGTGCTCAAAGAAAATCATAGGCATGACTGCTGAAAATGAGACCCATTTTAAAAATTACCCAAAAGTATCCTATTTAGGCAATGACAGTATTATAGGTCGTTATTCACCAGATGAAATAAAATTAGTAAATGGGGTGGGAGCAACTTCGCCTGAAAAAAATCGCCTTCGCCAACAAATATATCACAAGTTCAAAAATCAAGGGTATTACTTTGAAACACTCGTTCACCCTTCTGCAATCATCGCACAATCTGTTTTATTGAATGAAGGTGCGCAGATAATGGCAGGAGCTGTGATCCAACCTAATTCATGCATTGGTAGTAATACCATCATTAATACGGGGCAAGTATTGATCACGATTGCTTTATTGGAAATCATGTCCATGTAGCGCCAGGCGTCGTACTCTGCGGTAATGTGCGGGTAGGGGATTATAGCCATATTGGTGTTGGGGTAAATATTATTCAAAATATTGAAGTAGGAGATCATGCTATGATATGTGCAGGAACTACTATTACAAAAGATGTTTTAACTTCCCAAAAAGTGTCTCATGTATGAAAAATTATAAAAGTTACGAAAAGTTACTTTTACCTAAAGAAGCTGATATTCATGCTGCTATTGAAAAATTAGATAAAAATGAAGCACATGTTGTTTTAGTTATTGATGCTAATCGAAAATTATTGGGTACCATAACAGATGGTGATGTAAGACGAGGCATTTTACAAGCAGTTAAACTTAGTGATTCTGTTGTTAAAGTAATGAATCCTCATCCTACTGTCGCAAAAATGGGCGAAGATATTGATGCACTCTATGCTTTGATGAGAAGCAAGCAAATTCGACAAATCCCAATGGTTAATGAATTAGGACAAGTTTGTGGAATTGAAATTCTTGATGATTTACTGGGATATCAAAAAAAAAGATAATGTAGTGGTGTTGATGGCCGGCGGCATGTCAATGAGATTGCGACCATTGACTAATGATTGTCCCAAACCAATGCTAAAAGTGGGTGGCAAACCTATTTTAGAAACGATTTTAACCACGCTTATCCAATTTGGCTTTTATAAATTTACTATTTCAATAAATTATTTAGCGAATCAGATTATCTATTATTTTGGTGATGGCTCTAAATGGGGCGTCGAAATTCGTTATATAGAAGAAGTAGATAAAATGGGTACAGCAGGAGCGTTAAGTTTGCTTCACCAAGAGACTCGTCATCCCTTGATTGTTATGAACAGTGATTTATTGACAAAAATCGACTTTAATCAACTACTCAATTTTCATCATGAACAAAATGCGATAGCTACCATGTGTGTTCGCGAATATGATTATACGGTTCCATATGGAATATGTACTCTGGAAGATAACGTAATTGTTGATGTGATTGAAAAGCCAACTTATAAGTTCTTTATCAATGCCGGGGTTTATGTTTTAGAGCCTCAGGTTTTAAATTCTATACCTAGAAATTCTTATCTTGATATGCCTACCTTATTTTCTTCTCTTATTAAACAAAAGATGCGCACTGTACCATTCCCAATTAGGGAGTATTGGTTAGATATTGGTCATCTTTCCGATTTTGAGAAAGCCCACCGTGAATATGAGCATGTATTTGAGATACAGGAGTTTTGACAATGAAAGTCCTGCTCGTAGGTTGTGGATTGATTGGGAAGAGGCATGCAACAAATCTTTTAGAAATTGTTCCTCATGCGGAGTTTTCTTATAATAAATTCAAGTGGCAAAGCGAATGAAATATCTAAAGAACTTGGTGCCAAAATGGTCCTGGAATGGGACAGCACAGATGATTTTGATCTTATTATCGTAGCCAATCCATCGGCATTGCATGGTAAGTATGTTGAAAAAATCGTTCAACATAATCTCCCAGCTTACATTGAAAAGCCGTTGGTAACATCTATATATGAATTAAAAAACTTAAAAACGTTATTAAAGAATTTTTCTCATGAATCCCCACATCATGATGGGGTGCAATCTAAGATTTTTACCCTCTATCCAATTATTAAAGGAATATATTGAAAAGGGACGAATAGGAAATCTTTGTCGGGCCATTTTTGAAGTGGGCCACTATTTGCCAGACTGGCGTCCATCACAGGATTATCGTCAGTCTTATAGCGCAAAAAAAATGATGGGTGGGGGAGTGCTATTTGATCTTGTTCATGAATTAGATTTAGTGAGGTATTTATTAGGAGAGTTTGAAGTAGTAAGTTCTCAATCTCAATGCTTAAGTCATCTTGAAATTGATGTAGAAGATACTGCAGTGATTCATCTTTCGCGTAAAAAAGGCCCTTTAGTGTCTGTTCATTTGGATTATATTTCAAGAGTTCCAACTCGTAGCATCAAAATTGTCGGTGATGAGGGCACGCTTATTTGGGATCTTATTAACAAGAAATTTCAGTTATACAGTGCCTCAGGTATAAGTTCAATTTCGGAATATCATCCAGATTTTGATGTGTCCATAACTTATAAAATAGCAATGAAAGAATTGATAGATGCTATTCAAAACAAAAAAGATACTTCTCAACCATTAAGTGAAGGCATTTTAACATCCGAATTAATGCTTCAATGTAAAGGCGTGTATTAGGTGGGCGATCTATGAGTGTGATAGCAACTATTTGTGCGAGGGGGGGATCGGTTGCACTTCCCCAAAAAATATCAAACAGCTTCATGGTAAACCATTGATCTGCTATTCGATAGAACAAGCTCAAGCATGTGATTTTATAGATGAAATTTTTGTTTCCACCGACGATGAAGAAATAGCGTCTATAGCACAAAAATCAGGCGCCATTGTTCCATTTATCAGACCCTCTGCATTAGCTCATAATGAGACATCTAAATTAGATGTGATTCAGCATTTGGTAAATGAAATAGAACTTAAAAACCAAGCGGTAGATACCATTATCGACCTAGATGTTACTTCACCTCTTCGCGAAATTGAAGATATTAATAATTGTTTTCATATGCTAACTGCCGACGTTGACCTGGTTATTACGGGTTATATTGCCCATAAAAATCCTTATTTCAACATGGTGGAAGAAAATCAAAATGGATATGTTGAGTTATCAAAAAAATCATTGACAAATTATACTGCCAGGCAAAGTGTCCCTAAGGTTTATGCCATGAACGCTTCTATCTATGTATGGCATAAAGCATCTTTAGCTAAAGGATTATGGGGTAATCAAAAAATTAAAATATATGAGATGCCGCACGAGCGTTCTATCGATATTGATACGCCATTGGATTGGAAACTGGTTCATCTTCTGATGAGTGAGAAGTTAACATGCAAGATCTAAACAATAAAACAATAGTGATTACAGGAGCTGCAGGTTTATTAGGCCAGCATTTTGCAACAAAATTTTCAAGTCTGGGTTGTAAGTTGATTTTAATTGATATTAATCAAACCTTAGAATTATTTTGCACTAAATTGAAGAAAGAAAATAATAACATATTCTGCTTTAATGAAAATTTAACAGAAAAAGCAAGTTGGTTAAAAATAAATGATTTTTTAAAATCAGAATCACTTTCTTGTGATGTTTTAATCAATAATGCTTGTACAAAATCTGAAAACTTTTTTTGTACCTTTTGAAAAATATTCAATGGAAGAATGGCAGCAAGTAATGGCAGTGAATGTAGATGCCGCCGTATTGGGTTGTCAGGTAATGGGCGAGAAAATGGCCGCTCAGAAAAGTGGTAGCATTATTAATATTGCCTCTATCTACGGTGTGGTTGCTCCTGATCAAAGAATTTATGAAGGTTCCGAATATCTAGGTAAAGCTATTAATACACCAGCAGTTTATAGTGTCAGCAAAGCCGCACTTTTAGGATTAACTAAGTATTTAGCAACTTATTGGGGGGCATTTAACGTTAGGGTAAATGCAGTTACGCCAGGAGGTGTTTTTAGCGGTCAAAATGAAACTTTTGTTCGTCACTATTGTGCCAAAGTGCCATTAAATCGCATGGCCAATCCAAATGATATTTATGGGGCAGTAGCGTACTTAGCTTCTGATGCTTCACAATACGTTACAGGACAAAATCTCATTATAGATGGCGGCTTCACTACGTGGGTAAACCGATTTTTTTGCAACGCTAATCTTTTGCAGCAACTTAAAGTCTTCTTTACTACTAACGCATTGATATATTTTAGATAAAATTGTGTCTAATGAATCAAAAATAGCCTTTTGTTCGACTAAAGGATCAGTTTCTTCCGCTGGAGTATGAGTTAAATCCAATCGACTGATGACTTGAGAATGAATCATTTCTAGTAATAATTTATGTTCAAAGATTGGTTTAATCTTATTGGTACTTATTTTTTTTAATAAAAAAGGATTTAGCTTTCGAATTATTCTCTTTAAAATGGGAGGTGCTTTATTTTCTCTTAACTCTTCAAAATCATTATTTAAAAACCATAAACCTTCATAAAACTCAAGACTGCCCCATCTAAAAGCATTCATTGCTGTCTCATAGGACCAAGAGATTTGTAGGGCCTGCTCTAGCGCTCTAAAATAATTTTCTTTGGTCTCGCCCCAAAATGAAAGATCACTAGGATAGGATAGACCATTATTCATGTAGTTAAGAGTAGGTATCCCAAGCAAACTGAATTCTTTTCCTACACTCATTTCGCATGAAGGCAAGCATCGGTGATTGTAGCAAGTTGATATAGGGAAACATTGTCAGCAGGCCAATTTACGGTCACATTTTTTGGAAGCTTTGTTAATATTTTCTGTAAAGTCGCCGACTGTACTGAGTAAACATTATCCCTGCGATTGGGGAAATCGCGGGGGTGTACCCTTATAGTTAAATGTACTTCCGTGTTCACGGAAGCATAGTATATAAGTTCTTGTAGCCAGTTTATTTGTGTTTTAAAACATAAATCCTTTTGTGGCTCAAGTACATGAATTGATTCTACCGCGATCCTTTCATCTTGACTGCTAAGTACTGCTAAAATAATCTTTTTATCTTGAGGTATTTTAAAAAATGCATGCATACCCTCTGGTTCTTAAATTGGCTACCAGAATAGACAAAAATATTTCGACCTTCAAGTAGGGATAAAATAATGTTGAGTTACATGGTTGATCCCTGTTTTCGATGCTGGCTTATGTTTATACTTAGTATCCCAATGTGCTAACCAGGAATGAAGAATATTATAATGATGTCCCTTTCCAATATTAAGTGTGTGTAGCCTATTATGAATTGATCCGCCGGCATGTAGCCAATACACAGGAATTTGAAATAAATCTGCTGTCCAAGCTACAGTTCTATTTGTTGGATAAAATGAATTATAAGTAAAAATACCTTCAACTGAATTTGTTTCGAAATAATTTTTAATTGCATAATAGGTAATAAGCACCTGTTTGTATTCATTGCGATATTGAGATGATATTTATCATCAATTAATTGCTGTTTATCTGTTAATTTATGCGTCAATATTAGGGTGTAAGTAGCAAATTGGCGAAGAGGTTCAGCAAAGCAATCCTTTCCATTTGATTTGTCGATATCAAGTTGAAGAACTTGTATTTCAATCTCTTTACTATCATCGTCATGAATATAATTTTCAATATATAAGAGATTGTCAGCAATATTATTTGTGAGTAAATTAGTATGTGTTTTACAGGTTTGACAAACTTTCCTTTTTTGCTCAATCGATGAATTTGGCGTTAAGCCAAACGAATTCATAGCGATGCAATATTGGTTAAAAATGCCATTGCACGTCATATAAGTAATTTTTTTGCCAGCATCTTTAAGTGTTCGTGCGACAACGGATTCAGGCAAGGCATGTTGCCAAATTGCATTATAAGGTGAAAAGAAAAGAAAATTCATAAATGTTTTAACTCAACAAGAAAATGTGAACTCCATAGTAGGGAGGAAGGCTCGTTATTAAGTTGCCAAAGCGCAATAGAAAGAATCTGCAAACATTTGTTGATGGTTAAATTTTCATTGTTGGCAAACATAAAGTGTGGCTGGATACCATAAAGATTACAAATATTTAAATTAAATTGTTCTAGTGTTTTTTTAATTTGCAAGGGGGTATGCGCAGGACCAAGATTTTTTTAGTTTCTAAAGGTTCATGGTCTTTGTGATCATTTACTTTAGAATGAACTATTTCCTCACTTAACAAAACTAAAGCGTCGTCAATTTTATCTTTCAACGACATTAAATATTTCTTAAAAGAATTTACATCAATTTTTTTCTCAATGGTATTAGCTTGTTGATAAATATCAAAGAGATCATTGGGGTTGGAAATTTGATGTTTGCTATTATGAAATAAATTAAACAGTTTATTTCGGTAAGTAATGATGGCGGTTCCGCTAGCTTTTAAATGATTTTGAATTATTTTGTAGATGATGTTTTCATCTTCTAAATAATAAATCATGCCGATGCAAATAATAACATCATATTGGTTATTAACTATTTTTTCTTCTAAAGAAGTCGCACACGAATTGATTGTTTTGAGATTTAATCTTAAATGTTGTGGCATTTCCCGACATTCGTTTTCTAAGAGCGTTAGCATTTGGGAAGATCTGTCCACTGCCGTTACTTTATGGCCGCGCGTGAGTAATGCCTTTGTTATTTGACCTCCACCACTGCCTATATCCAAAATATTAAGCGAAGATGGGGATATCTTACTAATAATATCTAAAACGCATTGGAACCGTTGTTCCCCGATAGGTAGTTTTTCTCTAGAGGCATGGTAGGCATCTTCAACCCATTGACTTGCATGTTCCTCAAAATAAGATTTAGATTCTTCTAGCATGTTGATTCCACTTTTTGTTGGCTTTTAAGTAATTTTTCAATTTCATTTCGCTTTGAGCATGGCATAGACTTAGACCATGGAATTATATCTATGGTACTTTGAGGCGATGACAGGGTAAAATGGGATGTTAATGCCATAGGGCGAATTTTCAAAAAAGACTGTAATTTATTACTACTTAAGCTCGATGCCTTAAATAATTCGACACTGTCTAGATGAAGCAGATTCTGTTGATGTACCGCCGATAACTTCTTTTCTTGTTGAATGGCGCTTGAATGAAAATAATGCCAATACCATAAGGCGCGTTCAATATTGCTAATGGAAATAAATGCTTGAGCTTCTTCTTGAGTAACCCACCAAGGTAAATAATAATCCTTTGACTGATAATTAACTAAACGATAAGGTTGGCTGTTTTTGGGAGAAAGTAACTGCTCATGGGAAAACCAATTTTTGTCAGCAATTCCTTTGGCCACTTCTAAACCATCTCTCGTTAAATTAATGATTTTTAAATTTGGTATATTCTCAAAGAAGAAATGAATAAATGGGGTGGTTTCAGGCAACGTTAACAAAATTTTAATTTCTTGCTGTAGAAGAGCTTCCTTGACTTGAGCTCTAGAATTCATTAGCATGTCTTTCATAAACGTTATGAGGCGTTTTGCTTTTCCAAATTGAACTCGCATCATTAAATCGCAAATTTGCTCTGCGATATAGCATCATTTCATTGGTTAATTCACTCGCAATATCTGGCTTTAAAAGTAAGCCACTAGATGATTGTGATGATTTAGCCTATCTTCTGCCAAAAAGGGGAACATCATGATTTCCCAAGGCTCATCTAAAGATTCAATTTGCGGATGTTGAGCTAAATAATTAGCGAGCGATGTTTTACCAACACGACACGCACCGGTTACAAATATAAATGAAATATGACTAATGTCATTATAAAATTGCAGCTCCGTCATGATTATTACAAGTTACCGTTTATTCTGGGTTATTGATAAAGGTTGGTAAGGCCACGAATTATATAATATTTCTGTGAAGTTGACTACTTGGCATGCAAGTTAACTATCCCATTGTGACTTTCTTATTTTTTCAATTTCAATCGAGAGCTATTAAAAATATAAGAAATGTATAATATGGTTGTGTGTGGTCACCAAGAGTGTTAGTAAACTTATTTTTATTTACTGGCCAAACATTCGCTCTCATAAAAATTATTATTACTTAGTATTATAACCATCACTTAAAGTTTTTTAATATGAAATACGCGCCAATAGCTTTATTTGTTTATAACCGATTATGGCATCTTCAAAGAACCATAAAATCACTACAGGACAATTCTCAGGCTCTGGAAAGTGAATTGTACATATTCTCTGATGCAGCAAAGGATCCAGAGAATGAGGAAAAAGTTAGAGAACTAAGGTTGTGGATTAAAGAGATACAGGCTTTAAAGTTACCCATATCATCGAAAGAAGCGTTAATTTTGGTTTAGCCCAATCCATTATTCAGGGAGTATCAACCCTCGCTAATGAATTTGGAAGAGTCATTGTATTGGAAGATGATCTCGTTGTTTCGCCGCACTTTTTACAATTTATGGATGATGGATTAAACCTTTACCAAAATGAGGAATCAGTAGCTTCTATCCATGGCTATGCTTTTCCGATTAAAGAACCCATGCCTGAAACCTATTTTTTGCGAGGAGCCGATTGTTGGGGATGGGCTACCTGGAAAAGGGCCTGGGATAAGTTCGAGCCCGATGGCAAAAAACTGCAACAACTATTAAGACAAAAAAATCTTGAAAAGGCTTTTGATTTCAATGGCACGCAACCAAATATACAAATGCTTAAAGATCAAATAGCAGGAAAAAATAATTCCTGGGCCATAAGATGGAATGCAAGTGCTTTTGTTAATAATATGTTGACTTTATACCCAGGTAAAAGTTTGGTACAAAATATTGGTTTAGATAACAGCGGCCAACATTGTGCTGTGACAGATATTTTTGATGTCAATTTAAGCGAAACACCAATTGCTATTAAACCTATTGCAATAGAGCATAGTATGAATGCTTATCAAAGCTATGTGCAGTTTTTTAAAAAACTTCAGGCACCTTTACATAAAAGGCTTGCCAGAAGAGTAAAGAAAATCTTTTGCTGACAGGACATAAAATGAATTACTGCACATTGTTTAATAGCCAATACCTCTCAAGAGGGTTAGCTCTTTATTATTCGCTTTTAAAAACGACAAAACAGTTTCACCTTTATATTTTTGCTTTTGATGAGCAAGCATACAAAATTCTACATTTAATGAATTTGCAACATGTCACTTTGATCTCAATGCAAGAGTTTGAGAGCCTTGAGTTACTCAAAGTGAAGTCTAATAGAACAGTTGCCGAATATTGTTGGACATGCACTTCATCAACTATTTTACACTGCCTGCAAAAATTTAATTTACCAGATGTTTGTTATCTTGATGCTGATTTGTATTTTTGGAACGATCCTAGCGTGTTGATAATGGAAGCAGTAAATCATTCAATACTTATTACTGAGCACCGATATACCAAAGAATATGATAATTCCGCCTTGTCTGGTAAGTATTGCGTTCAGTTTATGTATTTTAAAAATGATAAAGATGCACTCGATGCTTTGTTTTGGTGGAAAGCGGCTTGTTTAGATTGGTGTTATAACCGTGTTGAAGAAGGCAAGTTTGGCGATCAGAAATATTTAGATGATTGGATGACTCGATTAAACGCGTCAAGGTTCTTACTCACCTTGGTGGCGGCGTTGCACCTTGGAATGTTCAACAATATGAACTTTTACCTCATAAATCTCAGAATTTATTATTAAAAGAAAAATCATCAGGCCATATATTTGATCTTGTATTCTATCATTTTCATGGTCTTAAATTTATTAATAGTAAAATTGATTTCGGTGGATATCGGCTCTCAAAGAATATCATGGCAAAATTATATGACCCTTATGTACAGGAATTATTGAAAATTGAGCATAACTTAAAATCAGATGTGAACCTAACGCCTCTAATCAATTCCATTAATATACATTGTACAAGTCAACGGCATTTTTCAATTAAACAATGGTTAAGAGATATTAAAAGCAGATTTATTGGTGTTTATAATTCATTTTCACTATCAAGATTTAAAGAGGCAAAACATGGCTAAAATAATCGAATTGCCAACGCGAAACATAGCCGTGGTTCATTGACTGTGCTAGAGAAAGTGCTATCTTTTAATATTAAACGACTTTATTGGATTTACGATCTTAATGATGAATCTCGTGGTAAACATCGGCATAAAGAAACTTGGCAAGCGATGGTATGCCTGCAAGGAAAATGTGAGGTTCTTGTGAAAAAACATCAAAAAGAAGAACTTTTCAAACTTGAGAAACCGAATGAGATTTTAATTTTAGAACCTGATGACTGGCATGAACGAAAAATTTTGAGCAAGCGCCTATATTATTGGTTGTCGCTTCACATAACTATGATCCTAATGATTATATTCAGGAGCCACTTGTATGATGAGCTCATCTGTTGAATATGAAAATCTTGGCAAACTCAATAAACCTTTTTTTGAAGAATATAAACAAAAATTCACAAAGATAATGGAGTCAGGGTGGTATATTCTGGGGAAAGAAGTTCAAAATTTTGAGAATGCGTTTGCCCAATACGCTGGTGTTAAACATTGTATTGGTTTGGCATCGGGATTAGATGCACTAATTTTGTCATTAAAGGCTTTAGATTTACCACCCAAATCAGAAGTGATTGTGGCAGCGAATGCTTATGTGGCTTGCATATTGAGTATTATTGAAGCGGGTTTCACTCCGGTGTTGGTTGAACCTGATATCCAGCACTCAAATATCGATGTTAATCAAATTGAGCAAAAAATTACGTCTAAAACAAAAGCAATAATGCCAGTGCACCTTTATGGTTATCCTAGTGATATGAAAGCTATCTCTCAACTAGCTGAAAAATATAAACTACATATTATCGAAGATTGTGCTCAAGCACATGGTGCTAAATATTTTGATAAAAATGTAGGTACCTTTAGCGCGATTTCTGCCTTTAGCTTTTACCCGACCAAAAATTTGGGTGCGCTCGGTGATGCGGGGGCTGTTCTAACAAATGATGACGCACTTGCAACTAAATTACGCGCTCTTAGAAATTATGGTTCTCATGTTAAATATCATAATGATTACATAGGTATGAATTCTCGATTGGATGAAGTTCAAGCAGGTTTTTTAAATGTAAAATTGCCTTCATTGGATTTGATTAATAATCATAAAAGAAGTTTGGCGGCAATTTATGATGAGCATCTTGATGAACGCTATCAGAAACCAAAACATCAATCAGGTGTTCATGGGGTTTATCATATTTATAATGTGTACTATCAGCAAAGAGATAAGCTTCGTGAATTTTTAAAGCAATATAACATCAGCACAGAGATCCATTACCCCATCCCATCGTATAAACAGAAGGCTTTAGAGGGGATGTTTGATCAAAATGCGTTCCCCCTTAGTGATAAATTGCACGCCACCACATTGAGTTTACCGATATCTTATTTTCATACTAAAGAAGATATTTTGATTGTTTGCGAGATAATGAATCAATTTATTCATAAGGAATCACTATGAAAAGGGATCATTTTAGCCGGGGGCACTGGGAGCAGACTTGCGCCGCTTACCAATGTGATCTGTAAGCAATTGCTTCCCATTTATGATAAACCTTTAATTTATTATCCTTTATCTGTATTAATGTTGTCTGGCATTCGGGATATATTGATTATCACGACGCCTCGTGACATAGGTGCTTTTGAAAGTTTATTTAAAGATGGCTCTGATTTAGGACTTAATATTCAATATCAAGTGCAAGATAAACCCCGAGGTATTCCTGAAGCATTTATTATTGGCGAGAAATTTATTCAAAATGAACCAGTCTGTCTTATATTAGGCGATAATATTTTTTACGGCGAGGGTATACCTGCTTATCTGAAAGGTATTTCACAATTGAAGACGGGGCTTGTTTATTTGGATATTATGTTAAGGATCCCGAACGTTATGGTGTTGCAGAATTAGATAAACAAGGTAATGTGCTTAGTATTGAAGAAAAGCCGGAGCACCCTAAGTCGCATTATGCCATTACAGGACTTTATTATTATGACAGCCAAGTAGTCGATTTAGCTAAAACCTTGAAACATTCCAAACGAGGCGAACTTGAAATTACTGATTTGAATGCCATTTATTTAAAAAATAAGCAGTTGCGTTTGGAAATATTAGGAAGAGGTGTGGCGTGGCTTGATACCGGAACGCATGAGAGTTTGCATGATGCCAGTAAATTTGTTGAAGTGATTGAATCAAGGCAGGGTTTGAAAATAGCGTGTATTGAAGAGATCGCTTATCTTTTGAAATATATTAATCGTAGTCAGTATGAAAAACTCATTGAGGACTATCCTCAAAGCCAGTATCGCGCTTATTTAGAAAGCATTTTAACAAGAGAATATGCATAGGTTAATGCGATGAAAAC
Organism: uncultured Pseudomonadota bacterium; assembly: GCA_963829835.1. Taxonomy (GTDB): domain Bacteria; phylum Pseudomonadota; class Gammaproteobacteria; order Berkiellales; family Berkiellaceae; genus Berkiella. The sequence continues at coordinate 355,873 of CAWHKC010000004.1, read as the reverse complement.
ACTTTTAATCACAGGTGGCGCGGGATTTATTGGTTCAAATGCCATTGCCTATTTTCTATCTCGTTATCCAGATTATACCATTATCAATTTGGATAACCTTAGTTACGCGGCCTCGCTTTCGAATATGAAGTCATTTAGTGACAATCCTCGTCATTTCTTTATTAAAGGTGACATTACTGATAGCGTGTTGGTTGAAAAGATATTTGCTGACTATGAAATATCGGGCCTTATTCATTTTGCGGCTGAATCACATGTTGATAATTCAATTGCCAAGCCTGACATTTTTATTAAAACAAATATTTTGGGGACCTTTACCTTGCTTGAAGCTGCAAAGAAGTTTTGGAAAAAAAATCCTGAAAACCGATTTCATCATATTTCGACTGACGAGGTATATGGTAGTTTAGGTGGAGAAGGTTTTTTCACAGAAGAAACACCCTATGCTCCGAATTTTCCTTACAGTGCTAGCAAGGCAAGTAGTGATCATGTGTCAGAAGTTATTTTAAAACCTATGGGTTAAATACCGTAATAACTAACTGTTCCAATAATTATGGTCCACATCAGCATGCCGAAAAATTAATTCCAACAGTCATTAGAAAAGCCTTAGCGGAAGAACCAATTCCTATATATGGTAACGGAAAAAATGTAAGAGATTGGATCTACGTTGAAGATCATTGCAAAGCTATAGACGTTGTTTTTCATCAAGCACAACCAGGTGAGCAGTTTAACGTAGGGGGTGAGAATGAGTTAACCAATATTCAACTTGCCTACATAATATGTGGGCAATTAAATCAACTGAATTTAAGCCCTCGTATTAAAGATTATAGTTCTTTAATTCAATATGTATCAGATAGACCTGGGCATGATTTTAGATATGCAGTTAGGATTGATAAAATTAGCCAACAATTAAAATGGAAACCAAAAACCGAATTCATTCAAGGATTAGATCAAACCATACATTCTTATATGGTTTGCAGGGAAATCCAGGAAAAAGAATTAGCCTCTTTTCTTTCATGAGCACTAATCCATTTTCTAAATAGGATAGAGTTTGAAAATTTTTTGATGTTTTCTGGCAAATGTAAGAAATTTGCTCCCTTTAATCTGGGCTTTTTGAATACAAGGTGACGCTGCACCAAAGAGGCTATTACTAAATTGTAACTCCAATACTAATCTTTCACCCTTAATGAGATTGGTACCTTTATGTAGACCTCGAGTATCTTCTGCGAGGATTGTTCCAGCTGGAACTGTAAATGTTTTAATAGCATCGTTTGGATAGATTGTACGTATTTGTTCATCACTAAGACGACTATATCCAGCGTTTAATAAAGATCTAGGAATCCCTTTCGTTCGATGAGACTTGCTCACAAAAACATGCGGCCCATTTTCAATAGTAACGTCTGTCAAGAAAATGAAAAATTTAATCCACTTAAACCTATCCATATCGAAATGAAATTGTTGTGCAGAATTCGACTGCGGCTTATTAGAAAAGGGAGCACTCCACCAGAATGCAACGGGTTCTGTTTTAGGGCTAGCTTTAAGATAAGATTGTGCAACTGCAAGAATAGAATGATCTGATAAGATGTCTTGAACATCAAGATTTTCGATCGAAATATCAGATGGGATATCATATACAGAAGATTTGGGATTATTTCTATCAAAAAGTATTTTAGGTTGTTTATGGAGAGGTTCTTCATCTAGTGGACGAGGGAGGCATTCATGAGTTGAGGCAAACTTATACAGTCTTTCAATGATTTCTTTTGGAAGTTTATTCTCAAAAATATAATAGCCATCAGTTTCAATTTTATTAGAAATCTCTTTAATCTGAATATCAGATAAATCTCCAAGGATTCCATCATTATTTTGCAATGAGATAGGTTTGTCAAAAAAGGATATGCAATTTGAAATGATATCATTGCTCCACCCCGAAGTTAGACAAAATAGCCTTATCATACTCAAATGGGATTTGATAGGCGTTCTTTCGTTCAGAGGTTTATTCTTCGATAACCAAAAATAAGTAAGTCCATAAATGAGCAAAAATACATCAATAAATGCACGAGCCGTTTTTTTGAAGATATTTTTTAAGCTAGGCATGGCTTCTCCAAATAGCTTGCATAATCTTCAGATTCTTTTTGAAGTTGGAAGATTAAGCTCATTGTATAATTTGAACCCTGATTTGTTTGCACTTGCGCAAGTCTTTCGGGGAGTTCATGTTGAAAAAAAACTCTTTTAACGTAAGGATTAAAAAATTCAAGATAATCTTTACAGAAGATCGTTCTTTTTCCTGTGCTTTCAAGGTGGTCTTCACCTGCATTTGGAACTGTATCTTGAGCAATACAAATGAGACCATCATTTTTACACACACGCATTATTTCGCGGCAAGCTTCTTTAGGCATTTTTGAATAGACCAACACACAACTACAGATAACAATGTCAAAAGAATTATCTGCATACGGCATAATATGCATGTCACCAACATCAATATGGGGGCTATAAGAGATAAGATCGAGTCCACGTATATTTTTAAGTTGAAATCCATAGGCAGCTAAGCAAAATATTTCTCCTTCTGTTCGTGGTCCTATTGTTAATATTTTTGCTTCACAAGGATAATCAAGATCATTTAATTCGCCACCTCTTATTGGCATTTCACTTAGCGGTTTAAACAATTCAATAACGGATAGTGGTTTGATTATCCTAAGTGAACGAGCACAGCTGACATCATGTAGCCCCTGCAAGTTATATTCTATCGTAGAATTGCCGTTTGATTTAAGTGTAATCATGTTTTCTTGGGAACCATCCCAAATTTTGAGCTTTTTTCTGATGTTAATATAATAAAATTTGCGGACCCAACATAGGATATATCGAAGGATGTCTATTTTGAGCAAAGGATAAAATCTTCTTCGCTTTACCAATAAACGTAAAAATCCTATTTTATTTTTGATTTCTTTTAATAATTTCATATGATATCCGATAGGTTATCCGCCTCGGCAGGGTATAAGAGATAATGTCGCGTTAATTTTTCTAAAAATTGTAATAGCTGATGTCCACTTTTTTCTGGATGAAATTGGCATCCCACAATGTTATCTTTTTTTACAATTGCATTAATTGTACAAGCTCGGTAAGCGGTAGTTGCAATCAAATGTTCAGGACGGGGCAAAGGGTGATAGGAGTGAACGAAATAAGCATAACGTCCATTGAGAGTACGGAATATTACATCAAATTGATTAGTTTTATCATGTATGTTGAGTTTTCCCCAACCGATATGAGGTGTTTTTATTGGGGATTCGTCTGATGAAATTTTTACAACTTTGCCTGGGATAAGTCCTAATCCCTCTGTAAAGCCATTCTCTTCACTAGAATCGAAGAGTAATTGCATTCCAAGACAAATACCAAGTAAAGGTTTGTGATGCGCGTGAACTCTAATTGTTTCAACTAAATGTAGCTTATTAAGTTCTTGCATCCCTTTCTGGAATGCGCCGACCCCAGGTAAAACTAAAAAATCTGCCTTTTCTACGTGTAGAGGCGTCGTTGCAATTTCAACTTCACATCCAATATGTAAAAATGCACGAGTAACACTAAAAATATTACCTAAGCCATAATCAACAATAGTCACTTTCATTGGCATTTTAACATTTCACTTCAAATCCGATCTTTGATATTGCATCATGAATATCTGATAAACTAAGTAAGTTGTAATGTAAAGCACTTGCGATAGCAACCGCATCAACTTGGGTTTCATCCATAAGATGGATAAGATCTGATATTGTTCCCATTCCCCCTGAAGCTATCACAGGAATTTTTGAAACTTGCATTACCTCATAGACCAGAGGGATATCAAATCCTTCTTTCGTTCCTTCATAATCAACCGAAGTTAATAAAATTTCTCCAGCGCCCATCGCCTGTGCTTTTTTGACCCATTCTATTACATCCATTCCAGTTTTTTCGCGTCCGTTATCAACGTAACACTCCCATTTGTTCTGAGAGATTTGTTTTGCTTCAATTGAAAGTACAACACACTGTGTTCCGAAATCATGAGATATTTGAGTAATAAGATTTGGATTTCTTATGGTTGCAGTATTGATTGCTACCTTATCAGCGCCATTTCTAAGTGCTAAATAGGCATCATTAAGACTTCTTATTCCACCACCAACAGTAAGAGGGATGAAAATTTCTTTTGCAGTTTCTTTTACAATATCCAAAATATTATTTCTTTCATATAAACTTGCTACAGAATCTATATATATTATCTCATCCGCTCCCTGGGCGTAGTATTTTCTTGCAAATACAGCAGGATCACCGAGTACCCGCAGACCTTCTAGATGAACCCCTTTTATGAGATTGGGTCCTTTTATATCCAGACGAGGGATAATTCTGATTTTACGCATATTCAGCTAATTGATGAGTTGGGTGCCATATAGCATGCTTTAGTTGCCATGTGTCTCCCTCTTTTTCCCAAAGATGAGGGGCGCGGTAACTGTTGGCAATTTCCCAAAAAAAATCTTCACTAATAGAAAGATAATCTAGGAATTCTTTAAAATATTTTTTGGGGAATTCTCCATCATATCGTTTAACAAGAGCAATACCTTCTTCACGAGTTATGTGCCCATCTCTTATTTCATGTGCCGCATCAGAAGTAGCACGGGCAATACCAAATTTGAGGTAAGCTAGATAAAAATGGAATCCATCTAATCTATCGTCGAGACTTGCATATTTTGAATAAGTACCTTCAGAACGTCCATCGGGATTCGCTTTAAAACCGGTATGCTTTGCGCTGTAGTAATAATTTTCTTGTGGTATCCACTCATGATAGTAACCCAGCCAATGAAATTGAATATCTTTTTCTTTTAAGGTATCCACATTAGGAGGGGCATAGAAGGTAAGATCACTTAGTTTATAATCATTTTCTGTGATTATTTTTTTTTCAAGGCCATAATTAACTAAGTCGTAAATGGTAACGCCTTTAAAATATTGTTCAGACCAATGATCCCAAACCATTCCTGGCCAATCTTTAGTTTTAGAAGAACCACTATATTCGGCTTCTCCATTTTCACCATAAAACACGAGCTTGATATCCATGTTTAAGGCTATATGAAATGCATAAGCCATTTGTCCATAGGCAAAAGGCTGCCATGCATCACCAACAGCTTCAAAGGCTGTCCTGGCCAATTTTTTATGAAGGATCCTATTTGGATTGCAGAGTAAATTTGTGAAGCCAGAATCGATAAAAGCATCATAGTTTTGCTTGCCGATATCAGTATAAATAAAAGGTGCCCAAGTAACCGTCAAAGGGTGCATCCCGTATTTTTTTTTCAAAAAATGAGCGACATAGGATGCATCTTTGCCACCGCTGCACGGAACAACAATATCATACCTGCCATCGTTTCTTCGATATTTATCACATAATTCTTCAAGCTTTTTCTGACGTAATTGCCAATTAATGGAATTGCGCTTTTCTTCGGAGTATCTGCAAGCACTGCATACTCCTTCGTTATCAAAAGTGATACGTGGCCGTTGATTGGAGACAACACATTTTTTGCAAAACTTAACTTCTTTATTCTGATATTTTATTTGAGCATCAATAGTTTTGATGTTATTCATTTTTACAACTATTTCCTATATGTTTAAATATAAAGCTATGTTAAATTTCTTCTTGAATTGTTGATTGTTGATTTTGACTCAAAAAACGATAAAACATCCCATATTTCACAATACAATAAATGGCTCTAAATCCATCTTTCCAACCAATTTTTTTACCTTCTTTATAGGTACGTCCATAATAGGAAATACCTACTTCATAAATACGAATATCTGGGATCCGGGCGATATGGGCAGTGACCTCAGGTTCAAAGCCAAAACGCTTTTCTTGCAACGGCAAGCTTTGAATGATCTCGCGTTTAAACACTTTGTAACAGGTTTCCATATCGGTCAGATTGAGATTGGTAAACATGTTACTTAGTAGGGTGAGAAATTTATTTCCCATCGAGTGCCAAAAATACAAGACGCGATGGATATCACCACCACTGAATCTACTACCAAAAACCACATCCGCTTTACCGGTGAGTAAAGGATTGAGCAATTTAGGATATTCTGTAGGGGAATATTCTAAATCAGAATCTTGAATGATGACGTAATCACCTGTGGCGTGCTTGATGCCGGTGTGAATGGCTGCACCTTTGCCTTTATTTTTAGGATGATGGATAAGAATATCGATGTGAGGTTTTAATGCCGATTCAAGTAGTTCAGCAACGCCATCACTTGAGCCATCATTGACGACAATAATTTCTAACTTTCCCTCAATAGGGGATTGGCGAACGGTTTCTAGCAATTGGCCAATGGTATTTTTTTCATTATAACAAGGGATGATAACTGAGAGGGTATAGCTCATATTTCAACCAAACTTTCATTTGGGCTAATAACCGTTTGAAAATAAGCAATGGTCTTTTGCAAACCGGTTGTCAGATCAACTTTTGGCTCCCATCCTAGTTCTGCTTTTGCCTTAGTAATATCAGGGCAGCGTTGTTTAGGATCATCAATTGGCAATGGAAGATAAGCAATCTTTGAGGCGCTCACCGTGAGTGACAAAACAATTTGCGCCATTTCGTTCATTGATTTTTCAACCGGATTTCCAATATTGATAGGCGTATGGCAATTTGATTTATTCATCAACCGCAAGAAACCTTCGATCATATCATCCACATAACAAAAAGAACGGCTTTGTTCACCATTACCATAAATGGTGATCGGTTCATTTTTTAAGGCTTGAACAATAAAATTGCTCACAACGCGGCCATCTTCAGCGCACATCTGTGGGCCATAAGTATTAAATATACGCACAATTCGAATATCAACTTGATGCATACGATGATAGTCCATAAAGAGGCTCTCAGCGCAGCGTTTACCTTCATCGTAACAAGAACGAGGACCAGCACAATTCACATTACCCCAATACTCTTCACGTTGTGGATGAACGTGGGGATCGCCATACACTTCACTGGTTGAGGTAAATAAAACGGGTATGCGCAAATTTTTGGCAAGTTCTAAGGCATTTAGTGCCCCTAAGACGCTGGTCTTGGTGGTTTGAATGGGGTCGCGCTGGTAATGAACTGGGCTGGCAGGACAGGCTAAGTGATAAATTGCATCCACTTCAAGTGAAATGGGTTTGCAGACATCCTGATGAATCACTTCAAAACCAGGATATTTTAAGCACTGTTTAAGATTTTGCTCTGTGCCGGTATAGAAATTGTCTAAACAAAAAACTTGCTGTCCTTGTTCAAGCAAACGCTGGCAAAGGTGAGAGCCCAGAAATCCCGCTCCGCCTGTGACTAGCACTGTTTTATGTATTGACATAGGTACCCAACTTTGTAAGCATCACTTGAAGTCAGAAAGTTTAACATGTGGGTTTATAAGGATTCCACTTTGCTTTTACCCTGAATGCTAAAGTAGGGTGGGCAAAGCGTAGCGTGCCCACCAATCCAGCTATATGATGGTGGGCACGCTACGCTTTGCCCACCCTACATTCAGATCGAAAGGATGGATGATAACGCAGCTTTGACAGCGCTCATTTAAGTCATTATTGTGCGGGGAATGTTTTACCGTCAGGGAATATGGTTATTTATCTAACATGAAAATTACAGTATATGGTTCAGGATATGTCGGTTTAGTCGTCGCGGCTTGCTTTGCTGAGGTGGGCTATGAAGTACTTTGTATGGATGTCGATAAAGCAAAAATAGGGTTGCTACAACAAGGTAAAATCCCTATTTATGAGCCTGGTCTAGAAGAGCTTGTTCAAGCGACGCAAAAGACACAAAGATTACAGTTTACAACCGACGCTAAAGCGGCTGCCCTTTTTGGGGAGTGTCAATTTATTGCGGTGGGAACGCCACCTGATAAAAATGGAAAAGCAGATCTTTCCTATGTGCTTGCTGTGGCAAGTTCAATTGCGCAACACATGATGGACTATACCATTGTTATTAATAAGTCGACCGTTCCAATTGGCACAGCCGGTAAAGTCCGTAATGCGATTCATCTAGGGTTAAAAGCTAGAAATAAAGAGATCCCATTTGATGTCGTTTCAAACCCTGAATTTTTGAAAGAGGGTGCTGCGCTGGATGATTTTAGAAATCCTGACAGGGTTGTGTTAGGCGTTTCAAGCGTTAAAGCAGAAGAGAAATTAAAAAAACTATATTCAGCATTTAAGCATGATGATAGTCGCTTACTGGTTATGGATATTCCTTCAGCTGAGCTAACAAAATATGCAGCTAATGCCATGTTAGCAACAAAAATTAGTTTTATGAATGAAATGGCAAATCTGGCTGAAAGAGTGGGCGCAGATATAGAAAAAGTCAGAGTGGGCATTGGCGCTGATGTTAGGATCGGATACCACTTCACGCATGCAGGGTGTGGTTATGGTGGTTCTTGTTTTGGCAAAGATGTTCAAGCGCTTATTCATACTTCACTAGAACATAATAGTCCTGCCGATATTATCCAGGCAGTTGAAAGAATCAATCAAGCACAAAAGCGTTTTCTTTTCGAAAAAATGCTTGCTCACTATTCTGGGGACCTCACTAATAAGACTTTTGCAATATGGGGCCTTGCCTATAAACCAGATACCGATGACATGCGTGATGCACCAAGCCAAGTGATATTAAATGCACTTTGGGAGTTTGGTGCAAAGGTACAAGTATTTGACCCTGAGGCAATGCATGAGGCTCAAAAGATATTTGGCAAACGAGAGAATATTACTTACTGCACCAATGCGGAACAAGCTTTAGAACGAGCGGATGCCTTAGTGATTCTCACGGAATGGCGGCTTTTTAGAAATCCTGATTTTGATAAAATGAAACAGGCATTACGCCAGCCTGTTATATTTGATGGCAGAAATATTTACGATCCTAATCAGCTTGCTAAAATGGGATTCACTTATTATGGCGTTGGTAGGGGAAAAGCATTAAGCTGGAGTAAAGACGAAGTGCTTGCGTGATAGAAAGTTCCATCCAAAAGCCATGCCCATAGCAAATATTTTGCTGATAACAATGGGTATGGCCAACAGCTCAAAGGCAAAAAATAAGCAAGAGTGGTGGATAATCATCCCAACGCTTGAGACCATGTAAGTAAGAGCAACTCGAGCCCGCGAAGAGCGACGATGTTGATGCTTAAAGACAAAATGATTACATAAAATATAGTTAACTAGGGTGGCAACGATAAAGCTGAGCGTTGCCAGAATTAAGTAATGGTATTCAAGAAATTCTCGTAATATGAGAAACAAACTGATATCAATAATCGCGGAAATGCCACCAACAACGATATATTGGTAGAGTTTTGGATCGCGGAGCAGTTTCAGGATAAAGTTTTTCATTGTTCTATACTATCATGGGATTAATTGATGGGCTACCAACCAAATGTATCAATAATAATTGCGGTTAAAAACGCAAAATCGATGCTTGAAGATACGTTGCAAAGTATTCGAATGCAGCAATATCATCCCATAGAAGTGATTGTTATTGATGGTGGTTCAACTGATGGTACAGTTGAGGTTATTAACGCTAATGAAGATTTGATAAATTTCAGTATCAGTGAACCAGATAAAGGGATATCTGATGCTTTTAATAAAGGGTTAGCAAGAGCAACTGGGGAATATATTAATTTCCAAGGCGCAGGGGACACACTATTTTCACCAACATGCCTAGCTCAAGTTTTTTATGGGGTTGATAATACAGCCACGCTTGTTTGTGGCAAAGTGATGCGAGTTGAAGAAGATGGTATCAGCCCCATCTGGATTGCGCCTAAAAAAATAAAACCATTCAAGCCTTATTCATTACTTTTCAAGATGAGCTTACCTCATCAAGGATTGTTTACTCATCGTCGTTTTTTTGAACAATATGGCTATTTCGATGAAAATGTTCGCTTTGCAATGGATTATGATTTATTGCTCAGAGCCTACCGAACTTTTCCCAAAACAATTATGAAAGATGTGATGGTCTCAAAATGGAGAGCAGGTGGTGTCGGCAGTAATAGGATCAGTGATATTTTTGATGAGTACCATCTCATTAAAATCAAAAATAAAGTTGCTTCAAAGGGAGTGCTAGCATCTATTGATGCCTTTAGCAGATTTAAATATATTTTAAAATCAAAGTGTTTAAGGCAGCCCTATTAATGAACGCGATATTACAAGTCACTCGCTTTATTTATCAAAATAATCCTTGGTATGAATTGCCATGGCGCTTTTTAAGTGCATTTTATTATCAGTGTCGCAAACGAATGTCGGGTAATATCGTTGTTAAAAACTTATTCAATGGCAAAAAAATATTTTTATTCCCAGGCAATCCAATATCATCAGCTTTAATATATTCAGCTATTCCTGATAAAGATGAAGTGACATTGTTAAGGAAGTTTGCAGATAGCAATACAATCTTTCTTGATATTGGCGCTAATATTGGTTCTTATTCTTTAATGCTTTTAGATAAAGTAAAGACCGTTTATGCCTTTGAAGCTCATCCCATCACAGCCAAATGTTGCAAAATGAACTTTCTGCTAAATAATATTCATGAATCTCATGTTTTAGAAGTGGCCATTAGCGATAATAATTCTCAGAAATTGTTCTCAAACACACCTGAAGCTTGTCCTGTTAATAGTATTGTTCAATCATCAGAAAATGCAATTACCGTAAAAGCGATGACATTAGATCAATTTATTCAGGAAAAGGCTTTTGCTGAAGATATCTCTTTTATATTGAAAATTGATGTGGAAGGGTTTGAGCATGAAGTCTTTAATGGTGCAAAAACGTTTTTAAAAAATAATAGGGTTAAAGCCATTATTTTCGAAACTTTTTCAAGTCAAATGCCCCAAGTGCTATCTCTGCTGCATGAGTTAGGATTTAGTACCCAAAAGATAGGGGGCAACAATATGTTAGCCATTAGAGATAAATATGCGACATCTATTTAAACCAGAGCCAAGCGCTGCACAGTTAGATTTAATTTTCTATGGGGTTCTCATTTTATTAACGCTTATTCGGGCGTTAACATCCAGAGTCAATCCTTGCCCGCCCGATTTTGATTGCAACGCTTACATTCATATGGCTAATAATTTAGCATATGATCCGGCTATGCTGCCTCATCATGCGATGCGGGTATTACCTTCTTTTCTTGCTCACATATTACAATCAATAGGACTATCATTGTCTTTTGCTTTTAGGCTGTTAACAGATAGCACTTATGTTCTCTTTGGCGGCCTCACCTATTGGGTATTACGTCAACATGCAGTGAAACCCGTTATTGCGTTTAGCTTTAGTTTGCTTTGTTTAGCGCCCCATCATTCGATGCGTATTCCATTGCAACAAGTTTACCAATTATGCGACATCATGACATACCCTATATCATTATTACTGATCCATTTTTCAATACAAAAAAAGGGAAGGTGGGTGTTTGCGTTAGCATTAATAGGATTATTCACCAAACAAACGTTATTTGGCTTGGGTGGTCTATCGTTAATGTATTGCTTCTGGAAAACCAGAAAAAAAGAAAATATTGTTTATATGGGTATTTTGGGATTATCTTATCTGGCGCTGCAAACATATTATCATGCGTTTTCGATTTTGACTCATCATCTCATGCCTACAGTCGATTTTTTCACGGTATCACATATCTTTGATGTAATTAAAAAGTCAAAAATAATCGATTTGTTTATTCCATTATTTCCGCTGCTTATCATTTATTTTAGACAGATTGCCGTCTTTCTCTATCGTAATTGGCATGTGGCTTTCTATATTGGTGTCGTCGTTGGACAACCTTTTATTGCTTATCATATGACGGGCAATAATTTTCAACGACTTGCTTTGCAAGGGGTATGGATTATTTACTTGATCGTTGGTTTAGCAACTGTTCACAAACCGTGGTCTAAAGCCTTGAATTATCCTTTAGCATTATATTCGCTGGCTATCTATTTTACGTGGGGGATGCAGCAACGTATCGTTTTAATGAGTGTCTTTACGATCGGATGCTTATTCTATTATGGTCTACAACGGTTTCAGAAATATAGTTTGCAATCAGCTGATTAGCTTGAGCCGTGGGGTGACCATCGCCTTTAATTTGGTATTTAGGGTTGCCTGCATAAAAGTCAGGCAATATATCACTTACAAGATGAACTTGAATATTATTTTTTCGCCACTGCGTGGCTATTTCCTCGATTAACTCCTGAGTATTTTTATCTTCAGCCAAATCCCACAAAATAATATGAAATGCTGCATCTTGATAATCTTGTTCAAATAGATTTTTAGCTTTAATCACTATTTTGATATAGCGATCCAAATCATCAGGTGTTAATGGGCGGGTTTGCAAATGAATGAAGCGGACAAAGATTTTTTGGAGGAGATAAGACTTGTTGGCATAGGCACGTAGTCTATTTATCCAAAGTGATTTTTGAGGTGCGACGTCATTAAAATGGCCAGCATAAACGATTTCACCATCAGCATTTTTTTCGTATTTAGGATCATTGATATTCCAGGAAGTCAATCCTGCTGCCCTATTTATATGTTCAGGCAATGCAACATATATCACATAGCGCGGCTTTTCACTGACGACTTTCTTAACTAAACCTTGTTCTAAGGCAGAAAGCATTTGCTGGGGACCATAACCACCGTAAGCAAAATTATAAGTATTCAGATCTGACACTTTAAAACCAGTTTGATAAGGTAACGTTTCATTGTCTTGAATACCTATTCCGAAAGTAAATGAACATCCAAAAAAAAGAATAGATTCTTTAGCATCGGGGATTTTATATGCCTTGCGTTGACCTTTTTCATCCGTTGAGAAATGCATATCATAAATAAGCGTTCCATCTTGTACTAACTTACCCTGTGCATTATTGATATTGGGGGGGGGGGCATAGCCTAGAATGTCATCTTTCATAAATAGCTTATGAGAGAAATATTCACCTTCTTGAATAGTGTTTCTAGAGGTTGAGGTCATCCAGAAATAACTTTCAGCACCTGTTAACAGTAAGGTTAAAATCGCTAAATTAAAATAGATGGCTCTTGGTGTTTCTTGCGTTGTTTTAATAAAGAAAAATCCAAAGAGGATAACCCACAACAAACCCACCCAAATATAAGGAACGGGAAAATATTTTAAAATACACACCGAAATGATGGCACTTATGAAAAACAAAATGAGTTTCATTTGCTTACTTAGAATCAAGGATTTTAGATCGGGAAATTTTAACCGATAAGATCAACTATTAGCAATCTTATGTTAGCTAACAATCAATAGCGAATTTTTGTAAGCTCTCTATTTATTTTTCTTTTTGTCTTTTTTCTTGGATACCAACTTATGCGATTCAAGCTCTTTTAATTCATTCTCTCTTTCCTTTACTTTGGAATGATGAAAGTCTCTGGATGATCTTGAGGAACCCTCAGGAGTTGAGATCCGACGTTCTTTATCCATCACCTTATGCTTTTCGGCATGCTTTAGATATTCTCTTCGTTTTTCTTTTTCTCTTTCCTTTAATATATTTTCTTTTTCATCATCATTTGGGCCTTTGTGACTCATTTTGACCTCCTACCAAACATTCAAATGATAGTCGAATAACTATTATTTACTTAAGACTATTATATAGTCAAGAAAAAGCTATTTCCGTGTAGGAGCACGATATAATGATCATTCTATATAATAGGTATATAGGGTAACTAGGTTGTTTTTCTAGCGACAACCACATTATCTAGATAAAGATCTTGGTTAGAGGGGAATAATTTACTGGCTAATATGCCCATTAATGTGATGGGTGACATTACAAACAAACAAATCAGTTGGTTCCAGTAGCCATTGCGGGTAAAACATTTCTTATAAAGGTAAGCATTCAAAAGCTGAAAAAGTAACCCAAGATCATCAACAGATTTTTTCAAGGCAATTATTTCAAAGCCATGTTCTTTTAGAAGAGAGGTTAAAGCAAAAGAGGAATATCTGGCAAAATCATAAGGTTGTTCATGTTCATCCCACACAAAAGGAACGCTTAACATTAAGATCCCTTGATCTTTAAGCACACGATTGATTTCACATAAAAACTCATTCGGTTGAAAAACATGCTCAAACACTTGATGAGTCACAACACTGTCCATTGCCTTATCTTCAAAGGGTAAACGTTTACCATCATAAAAATAATCAGCTTTTTTAAAGTCTCTGTTTTCTTGCGTATCAAGTTCTAGGCCGATATATTCAGATGAAGCGCATAAGGCTTGATAGGGTTTTTGTCCACAGCCAATATCTAATGTTTTGCCTTGAATATAATTGCCAAGGGGCGCAATACAATTAAACAATCCTTTTCTTGCAATGTAATAGGGATTAACAAAAATGCCCCACCAAGTGGGCATAAAATGTTGGGATTGTATCACCTTGACCAATTTTCTTTTTAAGTGAATAAACATTATGTTTTTCTAGCTGTCTGGAGTTTTTGGACTAAAATAGATTCTTTCTCATGTGCTTGGATAATCTCTTGCAGATCTTCAGCGATGAGTTTCGCCCATAATTGATGTCCCTTTTCCGATAAATGAATTTCATCGTGATAGAGCGCTTGGATTTCTTCTTTTGGCATCTTATCCATTTTGTCTAATAAATAAATAACATCCACATGATTTTTTTCAAACAATGACTTTATTGTTTGATCAATCGGGGCAATTCCAAGCATTTGAGAACGACTTGGTGTGATGTAAATAAGATGATCTCTATGATTTTCTTTTAAAAAGCCATCAAGACTTTTTAGGTTTTTAACGGCAACATTAACAATTTTGTTTCTCTGGTTTTCATCTAAGGCGGCATAATTAATAACGGGTGTTTTCTTCAGATGGATTTGATAGACGAAATATTGAAATAGCTCTTCAAGTGCAAAATGGGGCTTTCTTGTCCAAAGAGGTTGACCGCCAATTCGGTTATGACCACGGTAAAAATCACCTTCAGGAAACATACTGACATAAATTTGCGCAGGCAAAAAATCCATTTCTTTGACTAGTGCATGGACATTATTCACTCCCCAACCATTCACGCCAGCATTGCCGCTTGAGTATTCTGGGAAGTCTTTAACCGCTAAATGTGAAAATAACTGCTCATTGGAAATGTATGAGCCGCCATAAGTAACCGAATCCCCTAAAAATAAAACTTTATGTTGGAAATCGTTTGGATCCCAATCCACATTTGCTCTTAATCCTATATTATTGATCTTAACGATTTGAGAGGGATGCCTGGCAACAATCTGATTACTAACAGGTCGATATCCATAAACTGGATGTGCATCATAAATGACAGTCTTGCCTAGTCCAAAGAGATGGCCGGCAGCCATTTCAGCCAGAAATAATATGAAAAATAAACTAGTGATGATTACCCCAAATAGCGTTGATTTGGGGTAGCGTTCAAAAATACTTTGTTTCATGAATGTTTAAAACAAAGTATAAATAAAGGGTGCAACAGCAGAGCCTTGAGTTAATACAATTAATGCACCAAGGAGCACAAGAGCACCGATAATGGGTGCTAACCACATTTTCTTTCTGACCCGCATAAATTGCCATAAGTCGCTTAATATATCTAACATTAGAAAGGCTTCTCCATATGTTGAGGAGGTTGTTGTATAGATTTCTTTCGATAAGAAGCTAACGCTTTGTCATACCGTCTGTACATCGGATCTTTCCCGAGTAAGCGCATCACTATTCCCATCGGCGTGACTAAGCCATAAAAAATGATCCCTAAAATAATACGGGTGTTTATCCACCCAAGCACATTTCCAATTTTCATCCAAGGAATAAAAATGGCTTTTAACCATAGGGGCGCTATTAAAGTTGGAATTAACACAATGCCACCAATGGCAAAGGGCCAAAGCGGCAGAGCGTTTTCTTTAAGAAAAGGAAAAAGAAAACCAAAAATACCCATTAAGCCAAAGGCTAAGATAAATCCAAATTTTCGTAACTGGGTGCGATCAACAGTGATTTTTTCCATTTTTTAATCCAATGCAAATTCTTCGCGCCAATTGGCAGTTTCCTGCCAAACGGGCTGTTCAGTTCTTTTAAGAAGTATATTTTCTAGCACTAAGTAATCCATTTCGGTGCGCATAAAGCAACGATAAGCATCTTCTGCTGTACAAACGATAGGTTCGCCACGCACGTTAAATGAAGTGTTTATTAAAATCGGGCAGCCAGTTATAACTTCGAAAGCATTTAAAAGCCCATAAAACCGTGGATTTGTTTCTGGGTGCACAGTTTGTAGACGCGCAGAATAATCCACATGGGTGATTGCTGGGAGTGTTGAGCGTGGCACATTTAATTTTTCAATACCAAAGAGGTTTTGTTGTTCGTTGGTCATTTGAATTTTATGTTTGTCTGTAATGGGGGCCACCATCAACATATAGGGGCTCTTCCCCTGAAACTCAAACCATTCCTGAACTTTTTCGCACTTCACAACGGGAGCAAAGGGGCGAAAAGATTCGCGGTATTTAATTTTTAAATTCATTATCGATTGCATTTTTGTGCTACGAGGGTCGCCAATGATAGAGCGTCCACCCAAGGCTCTTGGCCCAAATTCCATGCGTCCTTGAAACCAGCCAATGACATTTTCTTGTGCCAGTAACTCAGCTACTTTTGGCAAGAGTGCTTCATCAGGCAAAATGGTGTAGTTGGCTTTGATGCTATCAAGATAGGTTTGTATTTGAGAAGTCGTAAAGCGTGGTCCTAAATAACTTCCTGCCATACTATCATTTGCTTGGACGACCCTCTCATTTCCTAAATATTCATGCCATACACAAAGCGCCGCTCCCAATGCACCGCCTGCATCGCCCGCTGCAGGTTGAACCCAAATATCTTTAAATATTTTATGGCGATGTAATTTACCATTGGCAACACAATTGAGTGCCACACCGCCAGCAAGACAGAGATTTTCAACATGCAGTTCTCTTTGAGCGGTTGTTGCTAATCTGTGCACAATTTCTTCGGTGATTACTTGAATGGAGGCGGCCAGATCCATTTCTCGTTGCGTTATGGGAGATTCCGGTTTTCTAGGTGGGCCATCAAAAAGCGCATGAAACCTTGAACTGGTCATCGTCAGACCTGTTGGATAATTAAAATAATCAAGGTTTAAACGAAAAGTGCCATCGGATTTTAAATCAAGTAAGTGCTTATAAATGGTATCAACATATTTAGGCTGGCCATAAGGCGCAAGACCCATTAATTTGTACTCACCGGAATTGACTTTGAAACCAGTATAATAAGTGAAAGCGGAATAAAGCAGTCCTAATGAATGGGGGAAGTCGAGTTCCCATTGCGGTGTTAATGTATTTTTATCGCCAAGCCAAATCGAACTGGTTGCCCATTCTCCAACACCATCTAAACACATTACCGCAGCACGTTCGAACGGACTTGGAAAAAAAGCAGAGGCCGCATGTGCTTGATGATGTTCTGTAAATAAAATAGGCGGTAATGATTTTGCTGATACGCCGCCCAATTTTGCAAATGACTTTTTTAAAAGATCTTTTAAAAAAAACTTTTCCTTGATCCAGATAGGCATCGATTGCACAAAGGACACAAAACCCTTTGGGGCGAAAGCTAGGTAAGTTTCTAAAAGTCGTTCGAATTTAACGAATGGTTTATCGTAAAAAACGATGTAATCAATATCTTTGAAGGAAAGTCCGGCTTCTTTTAAGCAATAGGACACGGCGTGTTCTGGAAAGCTAGGATCATGTTTTTTACGGGTAAAGCGTTCTTCTTGGGCCGCAGCTATCACTTTGCCGTTGATAACCAGCGCCGCTGCGCTGTCGTGATAAAAGGCAGAAATGCCCAAAATAACCTTTTTCAAAATATTCCCTCGAACTGCCTTTTTCTTGAGGGGGAAGTTTAACGAAATTGCACCCCCCTTACTAGATCGGATGTTTGCGCCAGTGGGTTCATTGCGGCACAATACCCGCAAAATGCTTTATATAGACTGTGATAGATGATAATCAAAGATAAGTTTGAAAGTATACTCAAATGTCCGATAACCCAAGGTGAATTAAGTTGGTTAACCGCGGAGCAATTGCAGCAGTTAAATCAGCGTATTCAACTGGGGGAGATAAAACTTCGTAATGGAGAAATTTATCGCAAGCCATTAGCGGCATGCTTGCAAGTGAATGGTAAAGACTTGTTTTATCCTGTGCAGGACGAGATTTTTTGTTTACTCCCTGAGTGCTTGTTATCAGGAATTGATTCTGAGCATAAAATACAATCAAACCATCAAGATACCAAGTCTCTGGTTAAAAATTTCTATGATGATTTTGGCTGGAATGAAAGCGAGGGTGTCTATCAAGATGCGCTTGATTCAGAAGATTTAAGAGAAGTTTCTCAAGATTATATTTTGCAGTGTCATCTGCGTTTGAACAAATTCTTACCCAAACAAGGGAAGTATCTATTAGATGTTGCTTCTGGTCCTGTGCAATATCCAGCCTATTTAACCTATTCTCAGAATTATGACTATCGGATCTGTGCCGATATTTCGATCCAAGCCCTTAAAGAAGCAAAGAAAAAATTAGGTTCTAAGGGGATATATTTATTATGCGATGTCACACAGCTGCCACTAAAAGATAATATGATCGATGCGGCAGTGTCATTACATACGCTTTATCATG
This sequence comes from uncultured Pseudomonadota bacterium, assembly GCA_963829835.1. GTDB lineage: Bacteria > Pseudomonadota > Gammaproteobacteria > Berkiellales > Berkiellaceae > Berkiella. The sequence goes on along the minus strand of CAWHKC010000004.1, from coordinate 337,258 downwards.
TGCCAGAACAAGAGCAAGCAAAAGCATTTGCAGAATTATATCGGGTATTAAAGCCAGGTGGTGCTTCAGTTATTGTTTATAGTTGGGGTTCACGTTCTTTGTTGATGAATCTTTTGATGCTCCCGATGAAAGTGATGTCGTTGCTTAAACGCAAACTCATCAGTTCATCTGGAGGAAAATCTTTATATTTTTATACCCATAGTTATCGTTGGTTCTGCCAAGAAATACAAGCGAAGTACCAAACCCAAATGTACTCTTGGCGAAGTGTGAATGTGCCTTTTTTGAAAACATTCATTCATAAACCCTTGGGCGGGCGCAGTCTTTTAAAATTAATCTATTGGCTAGAAGAACATGCTCCTAAAGTTATGGGAAGAATTGGGGCATATCCTTTGTTTGTTTGCAAAAAATAGGCCGTATGAAACCCACCTACGACATTCTTTTTGTAACGCATCTGCCATCATTTTATAAAGTGAATCTTTATAATGAGATCGCTAAAAAAAGCCGCATCTTTGTTATTTTTATCGGCGAATCTTCCTGCATACGGACAAAAGATTTTACGCAAGGGGCCTTTCATTTTGAATATTGCATATTAAATCCACAAGCCTTTGAAAAGCGGAACCATTTTAAAAGTTTGTATCAACTCATGTCGGTGCTTAGAAAAATCCAATATCGAAAAATGGTTGTTGGTGGCTGGGAACACCTTGAATTTTGGTATCTTGTGTTTTGTTCGCCCAAGGTCAAAAATGGTCTTGCCCTGGAATCCTCTATTTTTGATAGTACATTAAATGGTTTTCGCTTTTATATTAAAAGATTATTTTTATCAAGAATTAGTTTGGTTTATCCATCAGGCGAAGCACACATTGCTTTGCTGAATGCATTGAACTATCAAGGGAAAATCAAAAAAACGTTGGGTGTTGGGATTTTCAATTATCAAGCCAAAGCTCCCCAACAAAAGCACTTTGAGGGAAGATTTTTATACGTGGGCAGATTGGCTCCTGAAAAAAATCTAAAAATGTTATTAGATGTTTTCTCAAAACACCCGCAATGGCATCTAACCATCATCGGCCAAGGTCCTTCACAAAAAGAATTAGAATCAATCAAAAGTGCCAATGTGACTTTTCGCGGCCATATCCCCAACGAGTTGCTAGCCTATGAATATCAAAGGCATGATATCTTTATTTTACCTTCCCTCACCGAACCATGGGGTTTGGTTGTGGAAGAAGCACTTTTTTATGGTTTACCCGTCATTGCCTCAGACCGAGTAGGGTGTGCTAAAGATCTGATTTCCAATCTTCAAGCAGGTGCTCTATTTTCTGTCACTGATTTAAATTCGCTCAAAGATGCGATTAGTTGGACAATTGAAAATTATCAAGCGTGTATTGATAAGGTGGCAAAAATCGATTTTCAAGCGCGCGATGCTTATCAAGTTCAGCAATATATTGAGGCTCAATCATGAAAGTGTTGATTGTCCATAATGCCTATCAATCTCATCATATGGGTGGTGAAGATGTTGTGGTGGCCAATGAAATTGGGGCACTTAAAAAGAAATTAGGTGAGAACAAAGTATTTGAATATCTTGTTAGCAATGATGATATTCGACCCCTGACGCTAATGAAAGATATTTGGGGCAATCAAACACATTTTAATAATATTCTGAATTTAGTGAAGCAAAATAGCATTGATATTGTTCATGTTCATAATTTTTTTCCTTTATTGACCCCCAGCGTGTTTGCCGCGGCCAAACAAGGGGGGGCCAAAGTTGTTCACACATTGCATAATTTTAGATGGTGGTGCAGCTCGGGTCTTTTATATCGTAACGGTGTTGGTGAATGCGAAAAATGTCTGGATAAAAAATTTGGTTGGCCAGGCGTTGTCCATGCATGCTATCGCAGATCTGCAGTGCAAAGTCTTGCTGCTAATTTAGCTTTTACTTGGTATCGAGTAAAAGAAGATGCAGATAATATTGATGCCTATTTTGTATTAACCCATTTCCAAAAACAAAAATTAAAATCTAAGATCCCGGCCTCTAAAATGTTGCTAAAGCCAAATGCAATTGAGGAACCTGGAAGTATTCACCCTGCGCATGAAAAGAAAGATTATTTATTTGTCGGTCGTTTAGAAGCAGCAAAAGGCATTGAATTATTATTATCGACTTGGATGCAAATGCCTGAACATTTTACATTAACGATTGTGGGCACTGGGGATAATGATTTGGAGCTGCAAAATCGTTATGCTAAACCGAACATCCGTTTTTTAGGAAAGCTTCCTCATGAGCAAGTGTTACAACGGATGAATGAAGCAAAATATTTTATTCATAGCTCATTAACTTATGAAACGTTTGGTTTAACGTTGGTTGAAGCGCTAGCTCGAGGCACGCCGGTTATTGCACTTGATCGCGGTCCGCGATCTGAATTTATTCAATCAGGAAAAAATGGTTTCTTATGCCAACCTGAAAATTTAAGAGAAGTGATTTTACAATCTTATGATTTCACTGAATATGACGCATTATCTGCCCAAGCTGTTGAAAGTGCGAAACCGTTTTACTCACAAAAGGTGGTTGCTCTTCAAGTTGAGCTTTATCAGCAACTCTTAACAACTGCACCTGCAGTACCGCTTGTTTGGCGGGATGTTGCGAAGGATACAGCATGAATAATCCATTAACCGTATCGATTATCACAGTTTGCTATAATAGTGCAAAAACGATTGAGCAGACCATACAATCGGTTCTTAGCCAAGATTATGCAAACAACATTGAATATATAATAGTTGATGGTGGTTCAACCGATGGCACGTTAGACATTATTAGAAAATATCAAGATAAAATTTCTTTTGTTATCTCAGAGCCAGACAAGGGTATTTATGATGCCATGAACAAGGGGATCGCAAGAGCCAATGGAGATATTGTTGGCCTGTTAAACGCTGATGATATCTATGCCGATGAAAAAGTAATTTCAACATTGCAGGCGGTGATGCAAAGTCCAGCGATACAAGCTTGTTATGGTGATTTAATTTATTTTTCAGGCAATAATGTTGAAAAAATAGTTCGATATTGGCGATCGCGAGATTTTAAAATTGGTTTGTTTGCAAAAGGATGGTGCCCACCGCATCCCACTTTTTTTGTAAAGCGACAAGTGTATTTGCAACATGGCGTTTTCGATACATCCTATCGAATGGGAAATGATGTCGAACTCATGATGCGATTTTTAGAAAAATATAAAATAGCATGCGCTTATATTCCGCAGGTTCTTGTTAAAATGCGCATTGGTGGAGTGTCAAATCGTGGTTTTAAAAATATTCTTGTTCAGAATAAATGTATTTTACTCGCAGCACGTAAATTAGATATTCCTATTTCGACAATCATATTCTTTATCTGCAAGTTGACCAATAGAGTCCAGCAATTTATTCAAAAACCTCTCAGAGGATCACACTATGTCAATTAACCTACCCCACGTTTTGGTTACTGGTGCGACAGGATTTGTAGGAAAACATCTTTGCCAACACTTATTGAACCAAGGTTATCATGTGAGTGCAATGGGACGAAAAAAGAAGTTTGACTTAGCACACGATAATCTTCGTTACTATTGCGTTGAAACGATTGATGAAAACACCAATTGGCAAGAAATAATGCAGGGTATTGATGTGGTAGTCCATGCTGCCGCTAGAGTTCATCAATTAAAAGAAAGCGGCATGGAGTCATTGACACTTTATCAAGAAGCAAATGTTAAAAGCACTCAAATCTTAAGTCGGGCAGCGATGAAAAGTGATGTAAAACGTTTTGTCTATATCAGTACTATTAAGGTGCTTGCTGAAAAAACCATAGAAACACCCCTGCGAGCGGAAGATCAGCCAAGAGCAATGGATGCTTATAGTCTTTCAAAATTACAAGCCGAACAAATATTGCAAGAAGAAGCAAGAAGAAGTGGTATGGAATGGGTCATCATTCGTCCTCCTCTTGTTTACGGGCCAGGTGTGAAGGGAAATTTTGGACGTTTAATACGTTTGGCAAAGTCTCCTATCCCATTACCATTGCGATCCCTAACCAATCGCCGAAGTTTTGTCAGTATTTATAATCTGTGTAGTTTCATTGCCTGCACACTTAGCCATCCCAATGCCCATAGAGAAGTTTTTCTGGTTTCTGATAACCAAGATTTATCGACCGCAGAGCTGGTTCGTACATTAAGAAAACAACTTGGTCGCAGAAGTGGCTTGTTTCCCTTTCCAAAGAGTTTATTAAGATTGTTTGCTTGTTTACTTGGCAAACGCAAAGAAGTTGCGCGCTTGGTTGATTCTCTGCAAGTCAACATTGAAAAATCGATGCGCTTATTGAATTGGCATCCGCCTTTTACTGTTGAAGCTTCCATCGATGCACTATATGAAGCGCAATCTCAACCCCTGCAAACGCTTGAGCCATGTGAAGACAGGAGCGCTCGGCTTGTCCGTACGTAGCCTTTAGGCGAAGGCTTCCCTATAATGTGCCGTTCTAATGTTTTATGGCATGATTTTAGGTTGTCTGATTGACTTATATACTTGATTTACGGCGGTTGTGGGAAGGCGTTACAGTCTCGAGCGAAGCTCAAGAAGCTGCTGCAGCTGTTTATTTAGATCCCCGTAAAAATGTAGTGTCAGCTATAGTGGTAGCTCATACCAATGAGCCAATAATCTTACAAACCCTTCAATCTGTTTTGGCACAACAATTTATTCGTGAAGTGATTATCGTCAATTCTGAAGGTTCCTCGAGTTTAGAAAAGACCTTGGCCGTGTTCGCAAAACGCCATCCCAAATGCCATGTCGTGAATGGACAAAAGAAGGACGGATTAGCTGCTGCTTATAATTTAGGAGCACAGTATGCTTCAGGACAATATCTCCTATTGTTCAGCGGCAACTGCCTATTATCTAAAAATGCGGTTCTGAATATGTTGGCAACGGGGATTCGAAAGCCGGCTCCTTGGGTGATAGGGGGTGCTGAAAGTTTGAAAGCTCAAGGAAGATTAAAGAAATTACTGAGCAATAGTATGCATTCTCTTAAATATGAGAATCAGACGAGCCATCCAGAAGTTTCATTGGTCGGAGGTGGGTTTCATACCTCCAATGTGGGACCGGAATGTCTTTTTCTCTCAACCGCGACATTTTTGGAGTTAAGGGGCTTAGACGAAAAATGTTTTCATAGTACGTTTCATACGGACTTATGTTTACGCATTCACTATGCTGGGGGTGGCGTGTATCGAGCAAAGGATCTGAACGTCGTTGTTTGTTCAGAGACAACATTGCCGCTGGTTGCCTATGTTAGAAAAGAATGGCAGGGATTTTGTGGCCGGCATCATTTTTACCAAAAGTATGTTAGTAATAATACAAATAAATTGTTTATGGGTGTGCTCTATGCTGGCATCGCCTTGCATTTTATCGCTAAGCTGAGCTTTGGGCTGCTCAATATCGCCTTGTCTCGCCCTACAAAACCGGTCTCTTTAGCAAAGCAAACTAGCTTTAACTAGCCTCTCACCTAGCATCTGCCCCTGATCCTTGATAACATTCGCGTGCTCGAGCAAAATTCGAGTTACTCACAGCAGTCGAATTTTAGGCGAGGCGTCAAGCCTTTGAGCAATAGGAGTGTACATCTCAGTACATGACTGTTGTGAAAAGGTGAAGACAACGACGCATAAAAGTCGAATGCGAAGAGTAAGTCTAGGGTGGCCTTTTTGGTCCCTTCGCAATGATACATTATGAACCCCGCCAGGCCCGGAAGGGAGCAACGGTAATAGTGGACTCATGTGCCGGAGTGTGGCTGATAAGGCTGCCACCAATCTTAAATATTTGCCTTTTGTCTAAATCAAAATGGAAAGAGTATGGCTTCTTCTTACCAGGTTTTAGCACGTAAATGGCGGCCCAAATCCTTTGCAAGTCTAAAGGGTCAAGAGCATGTCACACGCGCATTAATGAATGCGATTTCCCGTGGCGAGCTTCATCATGCCTACCTTTTTACGGGCACGCGTGGCGTTGGTAAAACAAGCTTAGCAAGAATATTAGCCAAATGTTTCAACTGTGAGCAGGGCGTGACGGCGACACCCTGTGATCAATGCAATGCCTGTGTCAGCATTAATGCGGGTCGTTTTGTTGATCTGATTGAGGTGGATGCGGCTTCTCGCACCCGTGTCGAAGATACACGTGAATTGCTAGATAATGTGCAATATGCACCATCCAGTGGCCGTTTTAAAATCTATTTGATAGACGAAGTGCATATGCTATCAAGTCATAGTTTTAATGCTTTATTGAAAACCTTAGAAGAGCCGCCACCACACGTTAAATTTATTTTAGCAACCACCGATCCAGAACGGATCCCAGTTACCGTTTTGTCGCGTTGCTTACGTTTTGTGCTACGCGCACTTAACCCTGCTGATATCGTGGTGCAGTTAGAGCAAATTTTATCCTCAGAAAATATACCTTATGAACAACGTGCTTTATATGCTATTGCCAAAGCGGCATCTGGAAGCATGCGTGATGCGTTAAGTTTGCTTGAGCAGGGCAATGCTTTTTGTAACGGCACCATTGAAACGGCAGCAATAGAAGAGATGTTGGGCATTGGTTATCAACGTTATCTACCTGCTTTGCTGACGGCATTGAGTGATAAAGATGTTAAGCAGTGTCTGTCCATTGTAGAAGACATGGCAGCCATAGGCGCTGATTTTGAACAGTGTTTAGCGTCGATTTTGCAAAGTTTACATGCTATTGCTGTTTCTCAAGCGATCCCAATGAGTGATGGGATGGCATCGATTGCTGATGTGGAACCGCAAACGCTGGCCCTAAAAGATAAATTTGCACAAGAAGAAGTGCAACTGCTATATCAAATTGCTTTAATGGGGCAAAAAGATCTGCGCTATGCGCCAGATAGGCGTACGGGTTTTGAGATGACCCTTTTACGTATGGTCGTGTTTGCTCCAACAGTGGAGCGAAGTGTCACTAAAGTAACTACAGCGCATCAGGCACCTGCCGTTGCCGTAAAACCTGTAGTCGTGCCAACACCTGAAGCAACAACACCAGTGGCATCAGCACCCGTTGCGACTCCCACACCTGCACCAAAGATGGAATCACTGTTGACGAGCACAACCTTAGATTGGGTTGATATCTCCGCTAAGCTAGCCTTATCGGGGTTTACGTTGATGTTAGTAAAAAACTGTGTGGTGTCCAAGTGGGATGGAAAATCATTAACGTTAATATTAGATTCCTTGCAAAAAGCAGTGCTCAATCCGCAGCGTCAGCAGCAGATTCAAGACGCTTTAAGTCAATTTTTTGGGCAGGACATTAAGCTCACCATTACCATTGGTGATGTTCAAGGGGGTTCGCCCATCTTAATTGCACAAGAGCAAGCTCAAAAGCGTCAAGATCATGCGAAGACCTCCATTGAACAAGATGCTGTTGTCCAAGATATTATTTCAACATTTGATGCAACGGTAGAAAAAATTACCGTCAAAGAATCATAGTAAAGGGGAAACAAGATGAACAATAACAATAATGATTTTCAATCAATGATGTCATCGTTTATGCAAAATGCTCAAAAAATGCAAGAAAATATGCGTCAAGCTTATCAGGACATCGCTGAAAAAAATAAAGATGCTTTAGTACAAGGAAAAGCAGGCGGTGATTTAGTCATTGCGCACGTTAACTTAAAAATGCAAGTTGCTCGTCTTGAGTTGAAACCTGAACTTTTTGAAGAAAAGCATGATGTGATTTCAGAGTTAATTGTTGCTGCCATCAATCAAGGCTTGCATTTGGCACAACAGACGCTAAAACAAGAAATGATGGAAAAAACCAAAAAAATGGGATTGCCGCCAGAACTGATGGCGTCGTTTGAGCGAGGATAATGATTTGTCATTTAGCCCATTGCTAAAACAGTTGATTGAAGCCTTTAGGGTATTGCCAGGGGTTGGACCTAAAAGCGCGCAACGCATGGCCTTCTACTTATTAGAACGAGACAGAGAAGGTGGACAACGTTTAGCGCATCTTTTAGCGCAATCTATTAAACAAGTGGGACATTGCGAACATTGTCGCATTTTATGCGAAAGATCATTATGTATGATCTGCGATAATAAAAATCGTGATCATGGCTTATTGTGTGTTGTTGAAGGCCCTGCTCATGTAGCTGCGATTGAACAAACGGGTGGCTATCATGGATTATATTTTGTGTTATCAGGCCATTTGTCTCCCATTGATGGCATAGGCCCCAAAGAGATTGGTATTGATGCTTTTTCACGCCGCATTGGGGTGGGCCAAGTAAGAGAAGTGGTGTTAGCAACGAATTCAACCGTGGAAGGTGAAGCAACAGCTTACTACATTGCTGATTGCGTGAAGAGTCAAGGGATTAAAGTAACGCGCATTGCCCATGGGGTCCCAATGGGTGGAGAGTTGGAATATATTGATGGTGGGACATTAGCAAAGGCTTTGGCCGACAGAACTTCAGTCTAATTATTTTCGAGGATAATATGAGCGAGACAGCAACAAAAGAAACCCGTGGCTTCCAAACAGAAGTTAAACAACTGCTGCATTTAATGATTCATGCTTTATATAGTAATAAAGAAATATTTTTAAGAGAGCTAATTTCCAATGCTTCAGATGCTGCGGATAAACTTCGTTTCGAAGCGATTTCACATTCGGAATATTATGAGAATGATAGTGATTTAGCGATTCATATTGAATACGATAAAGAAGCCAAAACGATTACCGTTCGTGACAATGGCATCGGCATGTCAAGAGAAGAAGTGATCACCAATTTAGGTACCATTGCGAAATCGGGAACACAAGAATTTTTAAAATCACTCACCGGCGATCAAGTCAAAGATAGAAACCTCATTGGTCAGTTTGGAGTGGGATTTTACTCAAGCTTTATAGTAGCCGACAAAGTGACTGTTAAAACCCGTCGCGCGGGAGCACCAAGTGATCAAGGAGTATGCTGGGAATCAACGGGTGAAGGCGATTACACCATTGAAAATATTGAGAAAAAAGGGAGGGGTACTGAAATTATTTTACATTTAAAAGATGCAGAAGAAGATTTTTTAAATGGCTTGCGTCTTCGTCATATTGTGACCAAGTATTCCGATCACATTAATATTCCTGTTTTAATGAAAAAAGAAGATTACAGCGACTTACTCAAGGGCGAAGAAAGTAAAGAAAAGCCATTTGATAAGAAGGCAGGGGAAGAAGAGATAGTAAATCGTGCGAATGCTCTATGGACTGTTCCTAAAAGTGAAATTGACGATGAAGCCTATAGTGAATTTTATAAACATATAGCGCATGATTTTGAAGATCCTTTAATTTGGGCTCACAACAAGGTTGAAGGAAAATTAGAATATACCACATTGCTCTACATTCCTGCGCGTGCACCTTTTGATTTATGGCAGGCCAATAAACCACGCGGTTTGAAATTATACGTTAAACGCGTCTTTATTATGGATAATGCTGATCAATTTTTGCCGAATTATTTACGGTTTGTACGCGGCGTGATTGATAGTAATGATCTGCCTCTTAACATTTCACGTGAGATTTTGCAGAGTAATAGAACGGTTGATTCCATCCGGACTTTTATTGTTAAGCGTGTGTTAACGATGTTGTCTGATTTAGCAAGGGACAATAGCGAAAAATATAATCAATTTTGGCATGAATTTGGTCTTGTCCTAAAAGAAGGTCCGGCTGAAGATTTTGCTAATAAAGAAGCTATCGCTAAATTATTGCGTTTTTCATCGACTCATACGGATGTTGAAAAACAAGATGTTTCTTTAGATGACTATATTTCTCGTATCAAAGAAGGTCAGGAAAAAATATATTATATTGCAGCTGATACCTTTAATGCGGCTCGTCATAGCCCGCATTTGGAAATATTCAGAGAAAAAGGCATCGAAGTGCTCTTGATGTATGACCGCATCGATGAATGGTTGATGTCGCATTTAAATGAATATGAAAAGAAGAAATTTCAATCAGTGGCGATGGGCTCTTTAGAAGAGCTTGAGTTTGCTAAAGATAAAGAAAGTGAAAAGGCAGAAAAGAAATTAGAGCTAGAACAGGAAAAGGAAACGTTTAAAGATACCTTAAGCAAAGTGAAGCAAGCACTAGGAGATAAAGTAACGGATGTAAGACTGACAGCGAGGTTAACTTCTTCGCCTTCTTGCATTGTTGCAGAAGAAGGGCAGATGACCACGCAAATGCAGCGACTCATGCGTTCCGCTGGTCAAGCTATTAGTGTTAAGCCAATTTTAGAATTGAATCCGCACCATATCTTAGTCAAAAGATTGATGCAGGAAAAAGACGAGAAGAGCTTTAACGATTTAAGTCAGATTTTGTTTGATCAGGCCATTTTGGCAGAGGGGGGGCAACTTGATGATCCGGCCACCTTCGTCAGAAAATTTAATGAGCTGCTGTTAAATGTTGCACATAAAGGAAATGGCCGTGGGGAATAATAAGGTGGAGGGAGGCAACTCCCTTCTCTTAAAAGGGAATACCATACAATATCTGTTTATCCTTTATACAGCGTTATTAATTTCAGCGAATTTTGTTGGCGATCATTCTTTTCAACTATTTTACTTTTCCTATTCTGCTGGAACTTTAGTCATTCAGCTTGTGTTTTGTGGGCTGCTTGGTTTCACTGAAACCATTGGATCGCGCAAAACCTCACAGTTGATAGGGATCTCAGCTTGCATCAATTTAGCGGTTGCCCTTTTTTCTTATTTTATCTTGGGCTTTCCCATTCCCGAATTTTGGTTAAAACACGACATCGAAAGCATCGAAACATGGCAACAAATCAATGTGATAGTTTTGTTGACCGTAGGCTATACCTGTAGCTCATTTTCTATGGTAAAAGTAGCCCAATGTCTTAAAACCACCTTTGGACAAGATTGGCTATTAATAAGAGTGATGCTCATTCTCTTTGCAGGTTTAATTGTCGATATGATGGTGCTATTACCGATTTTATTTTTCTTAGCACCGGATAGATATATGGCGCTTTGGAAAATGTTATCGCTGGCATCGGTCAAAGTCACATTCAGTTTAGTGGCAATTCCTGTTAGCTATTTCTTTATTCACTTGTTGAAAAAGAGAACGTTTGTTTTGTAAGCAGGTGATTAGCAGTGCAATGCTGCTTTCTTGCGTTGATCGGCCGTGGCAACATCGGGCATAGGATGATGAGGTTCCTCGCCTTCTACTGTTTTTGTTCTATGAGAAAGAGGGTAGAGGTTTACCACAGGCATAGGTTGAGGTTCAAATTCAAACAAAGAATCAAGCGAAGGTTCGAATGCAGGTTTAAGTAAAGCTTCTGAAACTTCAAGTTCAGGGTCAGCGTCAGGCTTTGGAGGTGTTAGAAGATATTTGTCTTGTTCCGACTTTTGATAGCGAATGAAATGTCCATGTAAGTCGATTTTAAAATGTTCTCTTAACAATTCTTGAAGCTTGTCTTGAGATCTAATCATTGTTCTGGAAACTTCTATATCATTTTCCATGGTTATAAAAGTGGAGTTACAAACTCTCAAGCGTCTGTTGTGAGTGGGATCTATCTTAACAGGTATGCAGCATAGAAATAGATTTTTAAAGGTTGATTTGGGATGCAAAGGATTGCTTTCAATGTTATTGATTTCTTTATAATCATTGATGCTGGCCGGCAATTGAGTGAATCCAAAAATACTTACCCACTCATCTTCATCCCATACTTGACACTCAAATTCATAATCTTTGCTACAGACTAGCTTAAACTTTTCTGAATATTGTTGATACTCACCTGGCTTTAGAGGCAGCGCTGAAAGTAGACCGATACTTCCAAAGGCCGCATCAACAAGAAATTTATCCTCTCCAATAGTCACAATAGCAGCGCAATGTTTGGAACGTGTTGCTTTAGGTTCTTTAGATTGCCATAACACATCTGGTAAGATGGGATTTACATTAAAGCCAAATGCCATAAGCATTGTTTGCAAAAGGATATTCAGAGCAACACAATGCCCTCCTCGCTTTTCTTGGACTGCTCTGCGAAAAATAGGATTAAAATGGGTTCCTGTGCAGCGATCGGGAAGTTCATCAAGCTCGCGGTCGTGAAGATTAATGGTTTCAAAAGGGAAGGTGAAAATATGGCACTCAACCAGCTTTTTTAAAGTCTCAAAAGAGTTATCCATTGGTCCTTCAAAACCAATATATTTTAAATATTCGCTTTTTTGTTCTTCTGTAGGAGTCGTCACAGGTTACTTCTTTTTACACCAATGCCATAAAAAGGGGGGAGCACTAAATAAAATGATCCCGCTAAAAAGCGTGAAAAAATAAGTTCTACCTTCAATAAATTTATATTCTTCAGGGGGGACAAATCCTAATAAAAAGGCAATGACACAAAATAAAGCGCCGCCGCCTGCAATAATCCATAAACCAATTTTCCCGCCAGGGATTTTATAGAGCCTTTTTGTATCGGGCTGAGAATACCGTAATTTGATGACGCTCATGAATATGAGCAAATACATCATTAAGATCAATTGAGCTGCTTGGGTTTGAAAAATCCAATAGAATTGATTTATGGTTGGTATAAATAAGTTCATACTAATAAGACAAGTACCGATTAATGCTTGCATTAAGAGAATGGCCACAGGCGAGCCATTGCGATTGGTATATTGCGTAAACTTCGGTAAATCATCGTTAAGTGCGCTTGTTAGTAATCCTTTGCTGGGCCCAATAATCCATGTATTCAATAGTGCTAGCCCTCCTAATACACTGAGCAATGCAAACAAAGGGATTGCCCAGGGGATATGGAGAAAAGTAAAAAATTCATTCATTGCCTGCATCATTCCTGCTGATAGATTTAAATCTTCTTTAGGAATAACGATCGCAATAGCTAATGCGCCAAGTACATAGATAACAATGATTGTTAATGCTGCAATAAAGGTGGCTTTGGGGTAGGTGCGTTGGGGATCCTTGGTGTCTTGTACATAAAATGCAGCTACTTCTATTCCCGCAAATCCTAATGCAACCACTGTAAAATAAGCTAACGAAGAAAGGTTAAATGTGGGTATAAAGGATGCCATATCAAAGTTGATATGGACGGGTTGATTGGTTGTTAGCCAAAAACTGCCCAACCCAATAATGGCGATACCCGGAATGATACTTCCTGCAATTATGCCAATGGTACTTACTAACCCAGACGTTTTTGTGCCAAGAAAGTTTAGTAAGGTGCCAGACCAAAGAACGCTAAGCATTACCGCAAGCATGAAATGTCGATTCTCAACCAGATGAGGACTCACGATATAGGCGATACTTGAAGCAATAAAGGAAAGAACGGTTGGTAACCAAACAACACTTTCAATCCATTCAAGCCAGACAGCTAAAGCCCCAGAACGTCCTCCAAAAGCTTCATTTACCCAAGCGTAAACGCCCCCTTTTTTTGGCCAAGCTGAAGCTAATTCTGCGCAAGCCAATGCAACTGGAATAAAAAACAACAAAGCGGCTATGGCAAGGATAAAGACAACAGAGAAACCATTTTTGGCAAGCGTTGGAAGGTTTCGCAATGCAATAATGGCTGAGACGCTTATCATGGAGAGCGTAAATACGCCTAATACGCGTCCAGGCTTTGCTGTCGATGGGATCACAGAGGGAGCTTCCTTTTTAGCCATATAAGATAGGACGCAATAGTAGCATTAACTAGACCTATACTTAATATTTAAGCAATAGTGTGGGTATGACTATGCAAGAAATATTAGTAGCTGGTGCTGGAAAAATAGGGATGCTAGTAGCTGTCCTACTATCTAGTACAAGCGACTACAATGTTCATGTGCTTGACTCCATACCAAAGTCATTTAACTTAAAAAAGACTGGGGCACCTTTTGGCAATGTGAAACATATTATGTTGGATGTGGCTAATAAAGAAGCTTTGAGCGCCTATATAAAACAAAACACCATAACGACGATTATTTCTTGTTTACCTTATTATTGTAATGAATCTCTTGCTTCGCTTGCGAAAGAACTCAACATTCATTATTTTGATCTAACCGAAGATATTTCTGTTTCTTCAAAAATTCAATCGATATCACATAGTGCTACGACAGCTTTTGTCCCTCAATGTGGATTAGCGCCTGGTTTTATCAGTATTGTTGCAAATGATCTGATGAAACAATTTAGTGGGGTCAATGGTGTCTCGATGCGTGTGGGGGCACTCCCAGTGAACCCGAATAATGCCTTAAAATATTCACTCACTTGGTCAACCGATGGTTTAATCAACGAATATGGTAATCCCTGTGTTGGCATTGTTGATGGAAAAAAAGTCACTTTGCAACCCTTAAGAGATTTAGAAACGATTACTATCGATGGATTAGTGTATGAAGCTTTTAATACCTCTGGCGGATTAGGTACCTTAGCCGATACCTACTATGGCAGAGTAGATTTTATGAATTATAAAACCATGCGCTATCCTGGTCATTGCAAAAAAATGCGCTTTCTCATGAATGATTTGAGGTTAAATGAAGATAGAAGCACCTTAAAAGGGATATTAGAAAATGCGCTACCGAAAACAAATCAAGATGTGGTATTAATTTATGTTGCAGTGAATGGTTATCAAAACGATGAATTTATTGAAGAAACTTATGTTAAAAAAATATATCCTAAAAAAATAGAAGGTAAAATCTGGTCTGCAATTCAAATCGCGACAGCTGCCGGAATATGCGCAGTAGTTGATCTCGTGTTACAAAATCCAACTCCGCCGCGAGGATTTGTTATGCAAGAATCCATTTCATTAAAAGAGTTTACCGAAAATCGCTTTGGAAATTACTATCTTTAGTCCGCGTGAGGGAACAATGGATTTTTTATCAAAACTTGGTATTGAGAAACAAAATAGTGGAACATGTTGCGGCGATGGAGAATGGTTACAATCATCCGTTTCTTCTAAACCCATTATTTCTTATAATCCTGCCACGGGAGAAGAAATTGCAAGTGTTTTTGGATGCAACAATAATCAATATGATCAAGTCATCGTGAAATCGCTGGCTGCTTTCCAACAATGGCGACAAATACCTGCTCCTAAACGTGGTGAACTTGTACGTTTAATCGGTGAAAAATTGCGTCAGAATAAAGATCTTCTGGGGAGTTTTGTTGCTTATGAAATGGGCAAAAGCAAACAAGAGGGTGATGGTGAAGTTCAAGAAATGATTGATATGGCAGATTTTTGTGTTGGACAATCACGAATGTTGTATGGCAATACCATGCATTCTGAAAGAACTCAACATCGGTTATATGAACAATGGCATCCTTATGGCATCACAGGCGTTATTACCGCTTTTAATTTTCCCGTAGCAGTTTGGGCATGGAATGCTTTTATTGCAGCGATATGTGGCAATACAGTGGTTTGGAAGCCATCATCAAAAGTACCATTATGCGCAATAGCCGTACAAAAAATATGCAATGAAGTCATGCACGATTTTGGGGTAGAAGGGATATTTTCTCTTTTTATTCCTGAAGATCATAATATAGCGGAAAAATTTATAAGTGATGAACGTGTTCCTTTGATTTCATTTACAGGATCAACCTCCGTGGGGTTACAAGTCAATCAAATTGTTGCCAAGCGCATGGGACGAGTGATATTAGAATTAGGTGGCAACAATGCCATTATTGTTGATGAAACTGCCGATCTTAATTTGGCAATACCTGCCATTGTATTTGGTGCTGTGGGTACAGCAGGTCAACGTTGCACGTCAACAAGAAGAGTTTTTATACAAAATTCAATCTATGAAGAAGTGGTTAACCGCTTGTTTATGGCTTATCAACAAATTACGATTGGTGATCCACTTGATGAGAAAAACTTAATGGGCCCGTTAATCGATGCCTTGGCAGTAGAATCCTTTGTAAAGGCCATTGAAGAATTGAAAGCAATTGGTGGGAAAGTTCTTTTTGGTGGCAATCCCATACCTGGCAAAGGGTATTTTGTACAACCAACAATCGTCAAAGCTAATAATGATTGGGCTATTGTTAAGCGCGAAACATTTGCACCAATTCTCTATCTGATTCCCTATGAAAAATTATCCGAAGCCATCGCTATGCAAAATGCAGTAGAGCAAGGATTATCATCGGCTTTATTTACCAATTCTGTTCGCCATAGTGAATATTTCTTATCTGCTGTTGGCAGCGACTGTGGTATCGCCAATATTAATATTGGCACCTCAGGCGCTGAAATTGGCGGCGCTTTTGGTGGTGAAAAGCAAACTGGGGGTGGCAGAGAAGCAGGCTCAGATGCTTGGAAGACTTATATGCGCCGGCAGACTAATACGATTAATTGGGGTAAGACGATGCCGCTTGCGCAGGGTATCAAGTTTGATTTAAAAAATTAGCTGTTTTTCTTTCTGTCTGTTCGTAGGGTGGGCAAAACGAAGTGTGCCCACCATCTTGAATTCAAATTGGTGGGCACGCTACGCTTT
Organism: uncultured Pseudomonadota bacterium; assembly: GCA_963829835.1. Lineage (GTDB taxonomy): Bacteria > Pseudomonadota > Gammaproteobacteria > Berkiellales > Berkiellaceae > Berkiella. The sequence goes on along the minus strand of CAWHKC010000004.1, from coordinate 320,852 downwards.
GCCCACCCTACCTCAAATCTATCAAATAGCTTCAGCGGGTTAGTTTGTTTTCATCCAAACCCTATCTCTGGTAATCTTTGTGAACGTAACTCTCATGTTAAACTGACATGTCATAAAGAAATATCCAATGAAAAAATTAGGTATGGAAATTACTAAAAGGGGATTTGAGGTGGAAAAATTATGGTTAAAAAACTATGAACCTGGTGTCCCTCACACCATCAATCCTGATGAATACCCCTCGCTAGTTCACTTAGCTAAGGAAAGCTTTAAAAAATATGCGGATAAGACTTGTTTTACTAATATGGGAGCAGAGCTCACTTTTGAGCAAGTTGATGTCTTAAGCCAAATGTTTGCACATTTTTTACGGCAAACGTGCCAACTATTGCCTGGAGATAGAGTCGCCATTGTTCTGCCAAATGTGATGCAATACCCGGTTGCAATGTTTGGCATTCACAGGGCAGGTTTAGTGGCAGTTAATGTTAATCCGCTTTATACCCCTAGAGAATTAAAACATATTTTGAATGATTCTGGTGCAAAATGTGTGGTGATACTAGCCAATTTTGCGCATGTCCTTCAAGAAGTCCTTCATGAAACTATTGTTCAACATATCGTTGTTACTGAAATCGGAGATCTATTAGGTTTCCCTAAAGGAAATTTAGTTAATTTTGCTGTAAAACATATTAAAAAAATGGTGCCTGCTTGGGATATTCCAGATGCACATTATTTTAAGGATGTAGTGAAAATAAAAAATATCACCTTTCAAGATGCAGATGTTAAACCAAGCGATATTGCTTATCTGCAATATACGGGTGGTACTACGGGTGGCATGAAAGGGGCGATCTTAACTCATCGCAATATGGTGGCAAATGTTCTGCAAGCATCAGCGTGGGTTAACCCTTTTTTACATCATGCTTTAAAGGGCGGTATTATCACGGCATTGCCGCTGTATCATATCTTTTCATTATTAGCGAATTGCTTGGTTTTCTTGAAGGCTGGTATTCCTAATATTTTGATAACTAATCCTAGAGATATCGCCGGTTTTGTAAAAGAATTAAAACGCCAACCCTTCAGTGTGATGACAGGGGTTAATACCTTATTCAATGCTTTGTTGCATAACGAAGATTTTTGCAAAATGGATTTTTCAAATTTTAAATTTACTTTAGGCGGTGGCATGGCGGTGCAAAAGGCGGTTGCACAGCGTTGGAAGGAAGTAACAGGTGTCCCTTTGATTGAAGCTTACGGTTTAACTGAAACCTGTCCTGCCGTCACGATTAATCCGATGACCTTAAAAGAATATAATGGAAGTATTGGCCTACCAATCCCTTCAACTGATGTAAAAATTTGTGATGAGAACGGGATTGAACTTCCGATTGGAGAAACAGGTGAGTTATGTGTTAAAGGTCCACAAGTCATGAGAGGTTATTGGAATAAACCAGAAATGACTGCATTGGTTTTGAGCGATGATGGGTGGTTACGCACAGGAGACATTGCTGCAATCGATAATGAAGGCTTTGTACGGATTGTGGATCGTAAAAAAGATATGATTATCGTTTCTGGTTTTAATGTCTATCCCAATGAAGTAGAAGACATCATTGCTGAAATGAAGGAAGTGCGTGAAGTCGCTGTTATTGGCGTGAAATCGGAAGCGCATGGCGAAATTGTCAAAGCTTTTGTGGTGCGTAAAGATCCCATGCTAACCTCTGAACAAATCATTGCACATTGTCATACAGAATTAACGGGCTATAAAGTACCTAAAGAGATTGAATTTAGAACCGAACTGCCAAAAACAAATGTGGGTAAAGTATTGCGTCGGGCTTTGCGTGAAGAAGAAGAGAAGAGTAATAGGGTGAGGGCTTAGAAGATTTGATTCACTTTTCTGATGTAGGGTGGGCAAAGCGAAGCGTGCCCACCGCTATAAGATGGTGGGCACGCTGCGCTTTGCCCACCCTACGAAAAACAATACAAAAACTTAAGATGCTGAGCTAACCTTAATCAATGAATTCCCATCCGGCAATGTTACATTCAGCTCTAACACAGAATGATCACCATTACGTTCAAGCTGAACTTTGATCAGATCTTGGTCAACTTTGATATATTTACTGATCACTTCAATTAATTCGGTTTGTAGCTGCTTAATAAAATCAGGACCAGTTTTTCTCGTGCTTTCATGAGAAACAATAATCTGAAGCCGCTCTTTAGCAACCGATGCTGCTGAGCGTTTTTGAGGGAACAAGAACCGAATAAAATTGAAATTCATCATGCTGGGCTCCGAAACGTGGTGAGTTTATCCAAGAGCTTTCGTGTCCAATTTTTTGGCGCTTCAAAAGGAATACTTTCACCCAGCAAACGACGAACGGCTTGCTCATAAGCTACACGTGCATCACTTGGAGTATCTAATGTGACAGGTATACCTCTGTTTGATGCATTTAAAACAGCAGGTGATTCAGGAATAACGCCGATGAGAGGAATAGAAAGAATTTCTAGCACATCTTCTATCGCTAACATTTCTCCTCTTTTTACACGTGCTTCAGAGTATCGCGTTATGAGAAGATGTTCTTTAACAGGTTCACCTTTATTTTCAGCGCGATGTGACTTACTTGCCAACACACCTAAAATGCGATCAGAATCTCGTACTGATGAAACTTCAGGATTGGTAACAACAATGGCCTCATCAGCAAAATATAGAGCCATTAACGCTCCGCGCTCAATGCCGGCTGGCGAATCACAGACGATGAATTTAAATTCTTTTTTTAATTCGTCAATGACTTTAGCAACCCCTTCTTTTGTGAGGGCATCTTTGTCTCTGGTTTGTGAAGCAGGCAAAATGTATAAGTTTTCTGTCCGCTTATCTTTAATAAGCGCTTGGCTTAAATTCGCATCACCATTTATCACATTGACGAAGTCATAAATGACTCTGCGTTCACATCCCATGATTAAATCAAGATTTCGCAGACCAATATCAAAATCGATGACAGCGGTTTTATGTCCTAATTGAGCAAGACCTGCAGCAATGGCTGCGCTAGTGGTTGTTTTACCAACGCCACCCTTACCTGAGGTAATGACAATGACTTTTGATTGAGCGTTATTCAAGGTTATCTGCCCTCATCTTGAGTAAAATTAAACCGATTTAATGTTTAAGCGATCGTCTTGTAATTGAATACATGCTGGTTGTTTCCAACAAGTTTCTTTTAAATCTTCACTAAGACGATATTGGCCTGCAATCGAAACAAGCTCAGCTTCTAAACTTCTGCAAAAGATCATAGCTTCTTTGTCACCCATCACACCAGCTAATGCACGGCCTCTCATGGAACCATACACGTGAATATGACCATCCGCTAGTAGTTCCGCGCCATGACTGACCGAAGCCAAAACAATCAAATCCCCGCCTTGAGCATAAATTTGCTGACCAGAACGGACAGGTTGAGTAATTAACCGTGTTGATGAGATGGCTGTTGAGGTGTTTTCAGTACGGCTTGGCATTTGGCCAATATTGGTGGGTTCATTTAGCTTGGGCTCTTCAACTTCCAAGCGCTTTTTATGAGAAATCACTTTTTCTTCAGGAAATATGGCAAGCCCTACCTGAATCGCCGCCTCTTTAAGCAATTTGTTTGCACCACGTACACCAATGGGGATCAATTTTTTAGCTTTCAAAGTATGTATCAGTAATGCTAAATCAACCATTTCACCTTGGGTTTTTAAACGCTGAAGATCCAGGATGATAGGCGCATGTTGAAAAAAATTGGGAGCTTGTTTAATTTTTTCGTCTAACTCTAAGGACAATTCTTCGAGATTATAATCTAGCAACTGAATTGTTGTTAAAGTAAACATCCCACCTTTTAGCGCGATGACCGTCGTATTTTTGCTTAATGTAGCTTGCGTACTCATAGTTTGCTAAGGATGTCCATTTAACAAGTAATAATCAGCACTAAAACTCTTAACATTATACATTAAGGGGTTATTCCACTGTAAGAGAAACTCATCTGTAAATGTTAAATTTCAACCCTAACATACTGGATGCTTTATTAGTAGTTTTAACTGAAGAATAAGAATTGCGCTATCATCATTGTTAGAAAACCAAATATTTTCATGGCAAAATAGATAAGCTTCCCATGGTAAAGCATACACAGCGGGTACCCATATTGAGTGTTGGCCTTATATTTTTGGGGCTTTCATTGTATGTTTATTCTCTGACTATATTTGCAGAGGTTTCCCCGACCGTTGAAACTACTAAGGGGACGGCGTCTTCTTCATTTGCACAATCTTATAATACTAAGTCCAATATACCTGTCGTGGCCAATCGGTTCGTTGTGGATAAGGGGGTTTCCGAAATTGAAATTTTGGTCACAACGGATAATTTTAAATCAGTCCAAATAGTGAGCCCTCAAGGTAAAGAATATATTCCTTTTCAACAAAACAATGAAAATGTCACCTGGCAAAAAATTGAAAAACTCTATGCCATCAAAATTCAAGGTCCTGAACCAGGATTATGGCAAATCCAAGGAAATCTTTTATCATACCCCGAAGTGGTCGTAGATAGTGATTTAGAGTTTATAACACCGCAATTTCCAAATAACTTACTTCGTGGAGAAACGCTGGCATTATCCGCCTATCTGCAAGAAAATGGAAAAAAAATAACGTCAGGCGATATTTTAAATAGTACTCAAATAACAGCAACTCTTCAAAACGTTGCAACATCAGAATTGTATAAAATATTTTTAACGCAAGATGAACATAATCGCAATAAAAGTTATCAAGGCGTTTTTCATTATAATTATCATCTTGAAACAGTTCCAGGCGTTTATCGATTAAATATATTAGCCATCGGTTTACTCTTTCAACGAGAACGTCAACAACAATTTTATGTGCATGACTACCCAGCAATCGTAACAACGCAAGTCAAAGCTGAAAGTGATCAAATAGTCATTAATGCTAATATTGTTTCACCTTTAATAGATCTATCGACCAGTCAATTATCGGCTAATATTCTTAGCATTGATGGTAGTTTAGAAAATGTCATGCTTGATAAAACAGATCCTAGTCATTGGCAACTGACTCTACCAGTGAATCAGGAGTTTTCAAAAATGGATGTCGTTTTATCAGGCTATACGAAGGATTCTCGTCCCATTCATATTGTTTTTCCTAAGGTAAATCTTGAACTGTTGTCTCAACAAGCTTATCTACAACTTCAGCAAGATAATTTAATGAAAAGCAATCAAACTTGGCTGCGTTTGCAGGAACAAACGATCGCGACACTGTTACCTTTTTCACAAGAAAAACAATTAGACACTTTGTCAGTTGAAAATTCACCAATAGAGGAAGAATCGCTTAGACCATTGCCTCAATATTCCACCTTTATGCAGGACTTACTTGCAACGTGGGAACCCTACCTCTTTGGCGCGAAAGAAGACGATGACCAAGATGAAGCCTCCAATGTAAAAGTGGCAAAAGCACCTGTTCCAACAAAAGAACAAATACAAGCAAAATTAATGGCACTAGAGAAAGCAAAAGCGAAAAAGGAAGCGGCGCTTAAAAGAGCGCATTCCAAAAAAGTTCTTTTAAGCTTTTTGGCAGGATTTAGTTTTCTCTTTATGATGGCCTTGATAGGGGTTATTCTATATATTATGGATCCTTTTAAACTTAAAAAGAAAAAAGAATTAGAAAAAGAGCAGGCAATTCAAGAAGCGAATAAAGAAGTTCAACCAGAAGCGAAAACTGAAACTGAGCAAGAAGATAAACAAGAATCGCAGCAAGAAGAAAAAATTGAAGCGAAAGACGAAGTGAAGCAAAAAGATAAAAAAGAATCTAAAAAGGAAGCTAAGGAAGAGGCAACGGAAGAACCTAAGCAAGAAGAAAAAATAGAGACTAAAAAAGAAGTTAAACAACAAGAAAAACAAGAACCCAAGGAGGAAATTAAATTGGCCACTAAAGAAGCTCCAAAAACTCCTACTCCAGAGGAAGTCCCAAAAGATCCTACACCAGAAGAAACACCTAAAGATCCTACACCAGATGAAACACCAACACCTGCGAATCCAGAAGAAACGCCTCCTCCGCCAACAACAGAGGAAGTGCCCCCTCCCCAAGCAGGGGAATCCTCTTCCCAGCAACCGCCTGCATAATGAAAAAAGGGGCCTGCAGGCCCCTTTTTTTCAATTGAGTCTTCGGTTGGGCTTACCGAACTCGTCTTTTGTCGTTGGCTTTTTTTCATGAGCAGACGTTGATAACGATTCTTTGCCTGTGAGTTCTGCAACAGAAAAATCATCTACTGCGATCACAATATGAGAAAGGATATCAAGTTTATAAAGATCATTTGCCTCATCTTCGGTAATGATTTTGGCTTTGAATGCAGATTCAATACATTGTTTCAATGGACCTTGGGCCAAATCACTGTTTTTGATGGCATCATAGACCCGTTTGAGTAATGGACTTAAGCGCACGGTTTCTTGAAACGTTTTATCAAGAACGGCAATACAATCATCTTGAGATTGCGAGATAAAAATGTTTCCACCCAGACGGTTCCTTGCAGCATTGGGTTGCGTCAGAATATCTGTGATTTCACGATTTAAGTGATCATTTGGCATATGGCGAGGAAGACCAAATGGCATAACTATCACTCGCAGTGCTATGGCGATCCCTCGTTGGGGTAAATTACGCAGTAGTTCATCCATTGTTCGCCAAAAAGTTGCTAAGCAATATTCAAGTGACCATTTAACAAGGGGAAAATCTTCAGTTGGTGTACCTTGATCTTGGTAACGTTTTAGCACAGCGGACATGATGTACATCATAGAGAGTAAATCACCAAGTCTGGCTGAGATGGATTCCTTGAACTTCAATTTCCCACCTAACAGTGCCATTGACGCATCCGCTACCAGAGCAAAAGCACTGCTTGCTCTACCGAGTTGTTGAAAATAAGGTTTAGCTAAATGAGTAACGGGACTTTTTGCAAAAGCGCTGAAGGTTAAGCCATGAAAGAAAGCGCCTGCTGCATTTGCTAAAGTAAAACTGATATGTTGACTAAAAAAATGGTCAAAATCTTGAAAATTATCATTTTGCAGCGCTTGCATCTCTTTCAAAATAAAAGGATGACAACGTATTGCCCCTTGTCCAAAGATGATCATATTTCGGGTGAGAATATTAGCGCCTTCTACCGTAATCCCAATGGGTACACCATGATAAGCACTTGCAAGGTAATTATGTGGCCCCATCATGATCCCTTTGCCACCGTGCACATCCATCACATCATTCGCTATTTTACGGCCTAGTTCTGTTACATGATATTTTGAAATAGCCCCTGGCACTGATGGCTTTTCTCCGGCATCAATCATTGCAACGGTTAAGCAGCGTACAGCTTCAGAGATATAAGTGAATCCACCAATACGTCCCAACACTTCTTGAATGCCCTCAAATGAAGAAATAGCAGTGCGAAATTGGCGACGAATGCGACTATAACTACCAGCAGCTAATGCGGCAACTCTGGCACCGCCTGCGCTTGAAGAAGGTAATGAGATAGCCCGTCCCGTTGAAAGGCATTCAACAAGCATGCGCCAGCCGTGACCCGCCATGGCAGTACCGCCAATAATACTATCTAATGGTACAAAAACATCTTTGCCTTGAGTGGGACCATTTTGGAAAGGAATACTTACAGGAAGATGGCGTCGACCTATTGTAATTCCTGGTAAGGTTGTTGGGATAAGCGCACAAGTGATGCCGAGTTCGCGTTTATCACCGATGAGATTCTCAGGATCGTACAATTTAAACGCTAAACCTAATAAAGTGGCGATGGGAGCAAGTGTAATATATCGTTTGTCCCAATTGAGTTTAATACCAATAATTTCCTTACCTTCATATTGGCCTTTACAGATAATGCCAGTATCAGGGATGCTGCCTGCATCTGAACCGGCATCAGGTCCTGTCAAAGCAAAGCAAGGGATCTCTTCACCTCTTGCAAGACGAGGCAAGAAATAATCACGTTGTTCTTGTGTGCCATAATGAAGTAATAATTCAGCAGGGCCTAATGAATTAGGGACTGCAACGGTTGATGCTAGCGTTAAACTTCTTCCAGCAAGTGTTGCCAATATTTCAGAATGTGCAAAAGCTGAGAAAGCTTTGCCACCATATTTTTTAGGAATAATGAGCGCAAAAAAGCCTTCATCTTTTAGGTAATGCCAAACATTCTCAGGTAAGTCATAGCGCTCATGCGTAATTTCCCAGTCATTAATCATTTCACAAAGATGTTTGACTTGGATATCAAGAAAAGATTGTTCTTCATCGTTCAGCTTTGGTGCGTTAATAGTTAGTAATTTTTCCCATTGAGGTGCCCCACCAAAGAGTTCCCCATCCCAACCAACGGTGCCAGCTTCAAGAGCGACTCTTTCAGTTTCAGACATACTGGGAAGTGACTTTTTCATGACGTCAAAAGCCGGTTGAATCAAAAATCGCTTTCTGTAATCAGGATGATTCAATACAAAGGCGACTCCTCCGAAAATGATCCAAAGTAAAAGTAGGCTGAACCAGGAAAGGTGAGAAAGGAAAGTGGTTATGACTAAACCCGCTCCTACGGCTACTGTCGCAACAATCAATGATGCGCGCACTAAGGCTAACGCAACAAAGCCACCTAGCCAGAAAATTAACCAAAGCAGGGTGCTCATTTCCTCTCCCATTAAAATAAAAGGTGTTGATCAGTAAACTATCTCGCAAAGAGCCTGTGAGCGTCAAGTTTTGGGGGAGGCTTGGGAGAAGGTTTCTAATTCGATGCTAAATTTGGAAAATTACGCCATAATTGATAAACCATTTTAAAAAAGTAATAATAATTAATTGAGTTTATACACTCACTAATAAAAAAAGAGTGAACCACATGAAACGCAAAATAGTCCTTTATGTTCTCTTGCTAGGTATTATCTGTGGTGGAGCGCCTTATCTAACAGGAATGCTGGTAGAAACAAAATTCCATGATGTTATAAAAGTATTATCTGATGCAGATACAATGCCCGTCACCATCACCTTAACCCAATATCAAAGGGGTTGGGTTAAATCTCATGCAACAACAAAACTCACTTTTTTTGTAGGAAGTGGCAATAAAGCCAAAGAATATAACGTTATCATTGAGCATGAGATTCGTCATGGACCTTTTGTTCAGCTAAAAGATAACGACTTTAAAGATTGGCATTTTGCCAGGGCAGTCATTCATTCCACATTATTGTTAAATGATGATGCAAAAAAAATTCTCATCTCTGAGCTTGGCCATGCAGAATTATTTAATATTAATAGTGAAATGACCATCGACGGTGTTGTTAGAATAAGTGTCGATAGCCCTTCATTAAAATTAAAAGAACATGCAGGCACTGAACGAGTCGCCTGGAAAGGATTCCAAGGAGAATGGCTGCTCAGTAGTGATATGAAACACTTTAGCGGTCAAATGAAAATGCCAGGTATCGATTTTGACTTAGATGGCGTGCATTATTTTGCTGAAAATCTTTTCTATAAAACGGATCTCATTAAGTCTTCTCAAGGATTATGGCCAGGCAAATTCATGGTATCCCTCCAAAAATTAGCCATTGAGAAACCCGAAGATAAATTTACATTAAATCTCGAAGGGTTGGTGAGTAATGGCGTGATGGATGTTCAGGGGCCCATGACTGATTTCTCCGGCACATTAACCATCGAAAAAAGTGTGATTAATGAAAGGCAATTTAGTTCATTGCAATATGCAAATTCATTAAAAAACATAGATGCACGAGTTGTCAGATCCATTTTAGAGCTCAGCCATAAAATGAAGACACATGACCAATCTATCCAAGGCATTAACATTCAAAATCTTATTACTTTAATTCCTGATCTATTAAGACCACGACCTGAATTTAGTATTGATCATTTACAAGTTCATACGACTGCAGGTGATATTAAGGGAATTTTGAGCATTGCTATTGGCGGGCCTGAAAGTGCAAATATCAACAATATCCCACAAGTGTTGCAATCGATTGTGGCAAGCGCAAGCATTGTTCTACCGAAAGTGATATTGCGCGAATTGTTAACTTATCAATATATGAAAGAAGCAAAAGTTGCTAATGATTTGGTAAAAGCAAATCAAGCCAAAACGGTACAAAATCCAACAGATCTTGCACCAAAGGTCTTGTCTGAACAAGAAATCTCTGCGCAAGTAGATCAAAAGGTAACGGAATCGATTGCAAAGTGGGTGAAAGATTCTATCGTGGTTGAAAATGGGGATAATTATTCATCTGACATGATTTTCAAACAGGGACAATTTATCGTCAATGGACAAAAGATTGATTTTGCACAGCCTAAAGGCATGATGGGGCCAGCGGTTCACTGATGAGTAGGGTGGGCAAAGCTTTTAGCGTGCCCACCAATTCAGGATGGTGGGCACGCTAAAAGCTTTGCCCACCCTACAATACAATAACATTTATCCCGTTACTTGCATTTCTTGCGCCGTTCTATTAATCAAATCCAAATAAGCCGCCTTCTTATCATCTTCCAAAAAGCTCGCATGAATGCTATTTTTGGCAAATTTTACGACATCTTGAGCGGTTATTTTTAGCGCATCCTGGCATGCTAAAAAATTGTCTACAACATACCCACCAAAATAAGCTGGATCATCAGAATTAATGGTGACACACATGCCTTGGTCTAATAGTTTCTTAATGTTATGGTCTGCCATGGTTTTAAAAACACGTAATTTTATATTTGAAAGTGGACATACCGTTAAGGGGATCTGTTTTTCAATCAATAATTTAACCAGCGCATCATCTTCAGTGCAGCGAACGCCATGATCAACACGTTTAACATCGCATAACTCAAGTGCTTGCCAAATATAATCGGCTGAACCCTCTTCACCAGCATGAGCAACAGTTAACAATCCTTCATTGCTAGCCGATTCAAATACACGTTGAAATTTTTCGGGGGGATTGCCTGCTTCTCCAGAGTCTAAACCCACAGCAATAATTTTATCTTTATAGGGAAGTGCTTCTTTAAGTGTCGCAAAAGCCTCTTCTTCGCTTAAGTGCCGTAAAAAACATAATATGAGGTGAGAGGAGATATTTAATTTCTTTCTACCATCTTCTAATGCTCGATGGATCCCATCGATAACGGTTGCAAAGGGTATGCCTCGTACGGTATGTGTTTGAGGATCAAAAAAGATCTCAGTGTGACAAATATTGTCTTTTTTGGCACGTAACAAATACGCCCAGGTTAAATCGTAAAAATCTTGTTCGGTTCGAAGGACGTTTGCCCCTTGATAGTAAATATCAAGAAAAGATTGCAGATTAGAAAATTCATAGGCGCGGCGAATTTCTTCTGGGTTAGCAAAGGGCAGTTTAATTTTATTTCTTTTGGCAAGTTCAAACATAAGTTCTGGTTCAAGCGTTCCTTCTATATGGCAGTGTAATTCCGCTTTGGGGATGTTTCGAATGAGTTGTTCAGTCGTATTCATATATAACTCCTTAGTTAAGCTATGCCATGTCCGTTGTTGTTTCTTCACACAATTGTTTTAAATCATAGAGTTTCTGCAATGCTTGCATGGGGGTGAAGGCATCAAGATTCAGATTTTTTATCTGTGTCAATAATTTATCACTGGAACCTGATTTTTTCTTAAGAGGCAATGAAGAGACGGCAGTTTTTTGTAGAGGTTGTTGCTGTTCTAATTTTGTCAGCATTTCTTTTGCATAGTGTAAAACTTGTTTGGGGATCCCTGCTAAGGCCGCTACTTGTAAGCCATAGCTTTTATTAGCGGGTCCTTTCTCAACAGTATGTAAAAACACGAGTTTGTCATCGTATTCTTTTGCATCTAAATGGATATTTTGGACGTTTGACAACTGCTCACACAAACGGGTTAATTCAAAATAATGGGTTGAGAATAAAGTAAAAGCATGGATCCGATGACTTAAATCATATGCACAAGACCAGGCCAATGCCAAACCGTCAAAGGTGCTGGTTCCCCGACCAATTTCATCCATAATTACTAAACTGTTTTTGGTTGCGTAATGCAATATATTAGCGGTTTCAGTCATCTCTACCATAAAAGTAGACTGACCTTTGGCTAAATCATCGCTTGCGCCAATTCTGGTGAAGATCCTATCGATAGGTCCAATCACAGCACTCTTGGCGGGTACAAAACTCCCAATAGCGGCGAGCAAAACAATTAAAGCGGTTTGACGCATATAAGTGGATTTACCACCCATGTTAGGACCTGTGATCATCAATGTGGAGATATCTTTATTCAACTCAACATCATTAGGAATAAACGGTTCTTCTAACACTTGCTCGATGACGGGATGCCGGCCACCGATAATGGAGACCCCGGGTTTTTCAACAAGCTTTGGGCATTGGTAGTTTAAGGTTTTAGCACGTTCAGCTAACGTATTTAGTACATCGATCTCAGCGATGATACTGGCTGTTTGCTGCATTTCAACCAAATCGGTTAATAAGGTTTTGAGCAATTCATCATAAAGCATTTTTTCGCGACTAAGCGCTTTCTCTTTACTGCTGAGCACTTTTTCTTCAAAAATTTTAAGCTCCGGTGTGATATAACGTTCAACATTTTTTAAGGTTTGTCTTCGCAGATAATCTTTTGGAGCTCGCTCAGCCTGTGCGCGGCTAATTTCAATATAAAACCCATGAATACGATTGTAGCCAACTTTGAGCGTGCTTAATTTAGTGCGTGCCTGTTCTTTCTTTTCTAATTTTTGTAAAAATTCATCGGCATTCTCACTTAAACTGCGTAGCTCATCTAATGTTTCATCATAGCCGCTAGCTATCACACCGCCATCTCGTATTACAACGGGTGGATTATCAATAATGGCCTTGTTAAGCAAAGCGCAAACCTGGGGATGTGATTGGCATTTTTCTAATTTTTCTTGAGGAAGTGCGCCACTTTTTTTGAGTAATGTTTTTATTTTTGGGATTTGAGAGAGCGCAATTCGCAATTTGACGAGATCGCGGGGTCTTGCACTTTGAAGCGCAACCCGTCCTAATATGCGTTCACTGTCTCCCACTTGTTTGAGTAACGCATGTAATAAGTCGACATGATCATTTTTGAGAAAAGTGCTTATCGCTTGTTGGCGTTCTTCTAAAATGCTGCGTGTGCTTAACGGTCTGTTCAACCAGCGTGCCAGTAAGCGACTCCCCATGGCGGTTGCTGTGCGATCTAAAACCCACAAAAGGGTGTTTTCCGGCTTGCCATGATAATTCTGCGTGAGTTCCAAATTACGTCTGGTATGCAAATCCATCTGTACAAAATCATCTATTTTTTCAAAGCTAATGCGATGAATTTGCGGTAAAGCGGTGCGTTGTGTTTCTTGCGCATAACGTAACAAGCAGCCAGCCGCGGTGATGGCTACCTTTAGATGTTCGCATTCAAATGCTTTTAAATTTTTTGTATTGAGTTGCAAGCAGAGCTGTCGCATGGCTGTTGTGTAGTCAAAATCCCATTGCGGGCGTTTATGTACTAATGAGATCTCTTTTAAATTAGAGATAAAGGGATAATTTTCATTGACCAAAAGTTCAGCAGGATTCAAGCGTTGCAATTCCCCTTGCAGGGCTTCTATTGTGTTAACTTCTTGCAAAACGAAACGCCCACTACTGAGCTCTAAACTACTTATTCCAAAAATCTCTTTCTCATAATGAATGGCTACCAATAAGATTTCTTTTTTAGCATCTAGTAATGCTTCATCGGTGACGGTTCCAGGTGTTAAAATCCGAGAAACTTGTCTGTCAACCGGCCCTTTGCTGGTTGCAGGGTCGCCCACTTGTTCGCAAATCACAACCGATTCGCCCATTTGCAGAAGTCTGGCCAAATAATTTTCTACGGCATGAAAAGGAACACCCGCCATTGGAATTCCTTCACCTGCGGATTGACCGCGGGCAGTAAGCGTGATGTCTAATAACGCAGCTGCTTTTTTGGCATCGTCAAAAAATAATTCGTAAAAGTCACCCATGCGGTAAAACAGTAAGTGATCTGGATGCTGCGCTTTAATACCTAAATACTGTTGCATCATGGGAGTATGGGGGGCTTGCGAGACAGGATCTGTTTTTTTGTTCTTTGTCATTTTGATTTCTAATTTGTAATTGATCAAATAATAAACTATTTGAATATGGTAACAAAAATTATCACTCTAGGAATTAATGTGAGATAATAGTTTCACTTTGTAAATGCATTCAACCACTTTGGTTTTTGGGCTGGTGGGAAGAATTTGGTTAATTATATTAATTGTTAAGCGAGGCAAACACCATGGATGACAACAAAAAACAAGCGCTCAATGCGGCATTGTCACAAATCGATCGTCAATTTGGCAAAGGTTCAGTCATGTGGCTGGGCGACAAAGGCGCGATTGCAGATATCGAAGCGATTTCAACAGGTTCCTTAGGGCTAGACATTGCTTTAGGCATTGGCGGCTTACCAAAAGGTCGTATTGTTGAAATCTATGGACCTGAATCTTCAGGTAAAACCACGTTAACCTTACAAGTGGTTGCTGAGTGTCAGCGTAAAGGTGGTGTGGCCGCGTTTATTGACGCTGAGCATGCACTGGATCCCGTTTATGCTGAAAAGCTAGGTGTGAAATTAGACGAATTATTAATTTCTCAACCAGATACTGGCGAGCAAGCCTTAGAAATTGCTGACATGCTGGTACGTTCTGGCGCCGTAGATGTGATTATTATTGACTCTGTCGCAGCATTGACGCCAAAAGCCGAAATTGAAGGCGAGATGGGTGACCAACATATTGGTCTACAAGCGCGTTTGATGTCACAAGCCCTCAGAAAGTTAACGGGTAATCTGAAGCGTTCAAATACTTTAGCTATCTTTATTAACCAAATCCGTATGAAAATTGGGGTTATGTTTGGTAGCCCTGAAACAACAACTGGCGGTAATGCATTGAAGTTTTATTCCTCTGTCCGCTTAGATATTCGCCGCACCGGCTCTATTAAGAAAGGCGAAGAAGTTATGGGCAGCGAAACTCGCGTGAAAGTCGTGAAAAATAAAGTGGCACCGCCATTTAAGCAAGCTGAATTTGAAATTCTCTACGGAGAAGGTATTTCACGTTTAGGTGAGGTTGTTGAACTCGGTGTGAAGCTAGGATATGTTGAAAAATCAGGCGCTTGGTATAGCTATCAAGGCAATCGTATTGGTCAAGGCAAAGAAAATGCCCGCCAATATCTCATGGATAATCCAGCAGCCGCGGAAGAACTTGAAGCACGTATTCGTGAGAAAATGTTGCCACCGATTGTTCGTCAAGTGCCAGCCGGTTCAGTAACCACCAGTCCTATCACCAGAGATGATGTGAAAGCCAAAGTCGCGAAAGCGAAAAATGTGGTGGAAGCGGGAGAGTTTTTAGAAGAAGAAGTTTAGAATAAATTTTTGAAAGAGGGCGGACATCTCCGGTCCGCCACTGCCTGCCTGCCGTAGCTTCTTAGCGTAGGCAGGTGGCGGCCCTTATTTAATTAGAGGCCCCATGCAACCAATCCGCGACAAAGCCATCTTCCTTCTCGCCCGACGCGATCACTCCAAGCGTGAGTTATCCCAAAAACTAATCCGAAAAGGTTTTTCCCATTCTGAGATCAAAATAGTATTAGAAGAATTAGAGGATGAAGACTTACTCAATGAGGAAAGATTCATTGCCAGTTTCATTCGATCTCGAAGCTCAAAAGGCTTTGGCCCATTAAAAATTTGTGCGGAGCTGGGCAAGCGTGGTATTGATCACAACCGCATTCGCTCGAGTGATGAATGGCAAGAAACGTTGTGGCAGGAAAGAGCAATTTCCGCCAGAATAAAACGTTTTGGGGAAGCAATTGCGCAACACAAAGAAGAACAGTTGCAGCAAGCACGATTTTTACAACAACGAGGATTTACCTCAGATCAAATCCGTATTGCCATAGCAACATCGGAATAAATCACAGCTGCCAGGTGAACTATGAAAGCCATTAAGACAGTCAATGAACTTCGAGAAAACTTTTTAGACTTTTTTAAACAAAAAGGTCATACCATCGTAACCAGTAGTTCATTGGTGCCCAACGATGAAACGTTATTATTTACCAATGCGGGCATGGTGCAGTTCAAAGATGTTTTCTTAGGCAAAGATCAACGCTCTTATAATAGAGCAGCGAGCGTACAACGTTGTGTCAGAGCCGGTGGCAAACATAATGATTTAGAAAATGTGGGTTACACCGCACGTCATCATACATTCTTTGAAATGCTGGGTAATTTTAGTTTTGGTGATTATTTTAAACGTGAAGCCATTCAATATGCATGGGAATATTTAACCCAAGTACTTGAGATACCACACGATAAATTATGGGTAACGGTTTTTGAAGATGATGATGATGCCGCAGATATTTGGCTAAAAGAAATTAAAGTAGATAAAAATCGTTTTTCACGCTGTGGTGCTAAAGATAATTTTTGGTCGATGGGGGATACAGGTCCTTGTGGTCCTTCCTCTGAGATTTTTTATGATCACGGACCTTCAGTTCCGGGTGGACCACCAGGTTCGCCTGACGCAGAAGCCGACCGCTATATTGAGATTTGGAATTTGGTGTTCATGCAGTTTAATCGCGATAACACCGGCACCATGACGCCTTTGCCCAAACCATCTGTTGATACCGGCATGGGAATGGAACGTCTTGCTGCAATCATGCAGAAAAAGCATAGTGTTTATGAAATTGATTTATTTGAAAATCTTATTGTTGCAACATTGAAAATTTTCAAGCCTGATGAGCCAGAGAAAAAATTAAGAGAGTATTTACAAAAAGTTGTAGATTTAGAAAATCTCTTTCCGGGTGTTTTTACAAAGCCTGAAAAAGATAAAAACAATAGCCAACTTATCTTAAAATATTTACGGGTTTTAGCCGATCATATTCGTTCAGTTGCCTTTTTAATTGCCGATGGCGTTGTACCTTCTAATGAAGGTCGTGGCTACGTGTTGCGACGTATTATTCGAAGAGCCTTGCGTCATGGAAATCGCTTAAATGAAAGCAAACAGCCTTTCTTTAATCTGTTGGTAGATCAACTTGTTGTTGAGATGGGAGATGCCTATCCTTCCTTAAAAGCACAAGAAATCTATATTAAAAATGTGATTTTAAAAGAAGAAGAGCAGTTTGAACGAACTTTAGATCAAGGTTTAAAAATATTAGAACAGGATATTAAACAATTACATGGCCATATGCTAAGCGGTGAAACGCTTTTCAAATTATACGACACCTATGGTTTTCCAGTAGATTTAACAGCCGATATTGCCCGTGAAAGAAACCTGGAAGTGGATATTGCTGGCTTTGAACGTGAAATGGAAGCACAGCGTGAAAGAGCGCGTGCGGCGAGTCAATTTGGTGTGGATTATAATAAAGACATCACAATTGATGCCAAAACCGAATTTACAGGTTATGAATTATTAGAAGAAACGACTAGTATTGTTACCTTGTTTAAAGGTTCATCGCAAGTTGCTGAATTAAACACAGGTGATAAAGGTCAACTGGTTTTAAAAAATTCACCTTTTTATGCCGAATCGGGTGGTCAAGTCGGTGATACCGGTGTGATAACCAATGGTAAAAATGTTTTTAGCGTAGCTGATACGCAAAAAATTGGTGAAGCCATTGTCCATATTGGTGAAGTCACCCAAGGCACCTTTAAAGCAGAAGATAAAGTGATTGCATCCGTTGATGCGAAAAAGCGCCAAGCAACAAAATTAAATCATTCGGCAACTCATTTATTGCATGCAGCTCTTCGCGAAATTATTGGCACCCATGTGACCCAAAAAGGATCGTTAGTGGCGCCCGACAGATTGCGCTTTGATTTTTCACATTTTGAAGCACTTACCCCAGAACAGATCCAGAAAATAGAAGATAGGGTAAATGAAAAGATATTGGAAAATTCTGAAGCGAAAATAACAGAGACCACACCAGAAGAAGCAATCAAGCAAGGCGCTATGGCCTTATTTGGTGAAAAATATGGTGACAAAGTACGCGTCTTAAATATGGGTGATGGATATTCGGTTGAGCTTTGTGGTGGTACGCATACTGCAAGAACGGGTGATATTGGTTTATTTAAAATTATCAGTGAAACCGGGATTGCTGCGGGTGTTCGACGCATAGAAGCGCTAACCGGAAAAGGCGCTATGCAATGGTTAACCAAAGCAGATAAAACCTTAAAAGAAATTGAGCACAATCTAAACACCGATCGCAATGGCGTTAGCACCAAGATTACTAAGATAATGGGTGACTATGCGCAACAACAAAAAGAAATTCAAAGACTAAAAGGTAAATTAGCAAGCGGTACAGGAAGCGATTTATCTTCAGATGCCCTTGAAATTAAGGGACTGAAAGTTTTAGTCAAAAAGCTTTCCGATTCTGATCCAAAGATAATGCGCGAGCTGGTTGATAATTTAAAGAACAAATTACACACAGGGGTGGTTGTTTTAGCAGCCGTGAATGATGGAAAGGTGCAGTTAATCGTAGGTGTGACTAAAGATTGCATAGATAAAATTTCCGCTGGCGATTTGGCAAACTTTGTGGCCCAGCAAATTGGTGGTAAAGGGGGCGGTCGCCCAGATTTAGCCCAAGCCGGTGGGACCCAACCTGAATCATTAGATAAAGCATTGGCTTCAGTTGCCGATTGGATAAGTGAAAGGATTTAATTTTTCAGGCTTTTGATGTTATAACGATAAAAATGTTAGAATTCAGCCTTTAAATGGATTAGCTAATGAGCTTAATAGTTCAAAAATTCGGTGGGACGTCGGTCGCTAGTATTGCTTGCATGATGCATGTGGCTAGAAAGATTAAGGCCACTCAGGGTGCTGGGCATGATGTGGTGGTCGTGGTTTCTGCAATGGGTGATGAAACAGATCGCCTGGAAAACCTAGCCTACCAGATTACGGATAGCCCTACAGAGCGAGAAATGGATGTTCTTCTTTCAACAGGTGAACAAGTTTCTATTGCTCTATTGAGTATTGCATTACAGAGCATAGGCTGTGCGGCAAAATCCTATACAGGATTTCAGGTAGGGATACACACGGATTCATCTCACACTAAAGCCAGAATTGAACATATTGATGATAAGAATATTCGCGCTGATCTCGCGCAGGGTTATGTCGTTGTTGTTGCAGGGTTTCAGGGTATTGATAGTAAAGGCAACATAACAACACTTGGCCGCGGGGGTTCAGATACGACGGCTGTTGCGCTTGCTGCAGCTTTAAAAGCAGATGAATGCCAAATTTATACTGATGTGGATGGGGTTTATACAGCTGATCCACGGATGGTGCCAGAAGCACGTCGGATGCCACGCGTGACTTTTGATGAAATGTTAGAGATGGCAAGTCAAGGTGCTCAAGTGCTGCAAATTCGCGCTGTTGAATTTGCAGGAAAGTACAATGTACCGCTGCGTGTATTATCGACCTTCAAGGAAGGTGCAGGGACGTTGATTTCTTTTGATGAGAAAGGGATGGAACAGCCTGTCGTTTCTGGTATCGCATTTAGCCGAGAAGAAGCAAAGCTGATTATTCGTGGAGTTCCTGATAAACCAGGGGTTGCTGGAAGGATTTTAGGTCCTATCAGTGAAGCGAATATAGAAGTGGATATGATTATCCAGAACTTGGGTGATGATGGTAATACGGATTTTACCTTTACAGTGCACAGACGCGATTATGATCGTGCACGTGCAATTTTAGAGAAGATCGATCTAGAGTTGAATGCTAAGGGCATTTTAGGCGACGCGAAGATTGCCAAGGTGTCATTAGTGGGTGTTGGAATGCGATCACATGCAGGCATTGCTAGCACTATGTTTGAAGTACTGGGCAAAGAGGGGATTAATATCCAGCTAATTTCCACCTCCGAAATTAAAGTATCGGTGGTTGTGGACGAAAAATATTTAGAGCTGGGCGTAAGAACGATACATGAAGCTTTCCGACTTCATGAAGAGCCTTACGAAGAGGATTATGAACATCGGCTAAGAGCCTAGTACTTGTATACGCATATAGCGTACTAAGTACAATAAAACAAAAAGACAAAGATATGATGTCTTGTCTTATTTAAAGGAGATTGACCACATGCTCATTTTAACTCGAAGGGTGGGTGAGACTTTGATGATAGGTGATGACGTCACTGTCACGGTTTTAGGCGTTAAGGGCAACCAAGTTCGCATAGGTGTGAACGCCCCTAAAGAAGTTTCAGTCCATCGTGAAGAGATCTATCAACGGATCCAACAAGAAAAAGCAGGCGGTACCCCTACCGATTCTTCTTCATCGGACGATTCCAAATCTTAATTCAATCTAATGCTTAATTTTAGCGCCGGGTGATGGTATTATGACGCCCTGTCCGGGAGGAGAGATGGCCGAGTGGTCGAAGGCGCTCCCCTGCTAAGGGAGTATGGGCCCTTAAAGCCCATCGAGGGTTCGAATCCCTCTCTCTCCGCCATTAGCAACACTTAGTCGCAAAGCGACTTAGTGATGCTTATGTCCCGCCGAAGCTCTTAGCGTAGGCGGACTGGTGGTATCTCTTCCTGACTCTTATATGGTTCTTAACTGATTTCTATCTTTTTATATATTTACCAACTAACTTCTTAAGATAAAATCCCTCTCCGCCAAAGGCGGTGTCTCCGTTTTACAAAGGGAGAATTCAGCGCTTTGCGCAATCAAAGAGCTCTTAAAATTTCAGCGGTTGACACCCCCCAATAATCTCGCGATAATGCCCCCTCTTTGCGCCCGTAGCTCAGTTGGATAGAGTACCTGGCTACGAACCAGGCGGTCGGGAGTTCGAATCTCTCCGGGCGCACCATTAGAATCACTTATCGCTTCGCGATTTAGTGATTCTTATGCCGCGCCGAAGTTGCGCCAAAGCACGAAGTGCGTCGGCGAACGTAGGCGGGCTCTTAATCTTACTGCTTAAACTATTAGACGAGATCAAGGATGAAGTACGTCTATATTCTTCAAAGTATTAACAATCCAAATTCATTTTATGTTGGCTGTACGAAAGATTTAAAATCTCGATTGAAGCAACATAACGATGGCCACTCAATTTATACAAACGAATTCAAGCCTTGGAAAGTTAAAACCTATCTTGGCTTTTCCGATCCCACCAAAGCAGACAAATTCGAAACTTACTTAAAGTCTGGCACTGGCCGAATTTTTACAAAGAAATATTTATAAAAGGCTTTCAATGAACCCCCAAAAAAACAAAGCTCTCATCCAACGCCTTTACAATGAATATTTCGATAAATGGAACTTAACTGTCGTTGACGAGTTAATCGCTCCCAACTTCATTTGTCATGCCATTCCTCCTGAACTTCCCAAAGGCCCACAAGGATTCAATCAGTTCTATGCTTGGTTGCGCTCAGCATTTCCTGATATCCGTTTTACGGTAAATGATCTCATTGCAGAAAATGATAAAGTGGTCGTACGTTGGACCTGGCATTGTACTCATACTGGAAACTATATTGAGATACCACCGACAGGTAAGAAAATATCCGTTGATGGCATTGCTATCTATCGCATCGAAAATGACAAAATAGTAGAACGATGGGTTCAGTTAGATATAAATGGCATGATGAAACAAATGGAATCATAACTACAAATGTAATAATGCAAGCGTAGCCCTCGCCCCCTCTAACAATAGCTATGAACCCACATCCGCCTACGCTTACGCGCGTTTTGTTTCCCGCGCCGTAGTGAAACGCAAACGGGTTACCGTAAATGATTCTATTTACGTTTACGTTTAGAGACAGTAACTTCCATAAGTCCATCTGTGTGGTTACTATAATCAGGTTCCTGTACTTTTCGACGATCATCTAGATAAAATAATTTTGGATAACGACTGATAGCAGCTTGGGCTAAATCATGCGTATAAGCTTCAATTTTTCTTTTAACCTCAGCTTCGCCTTCTCCACCGAGTAATTCCGAAGGTTTTATCAACTTTTTAAGCTGAGTAGTTATGCTTTGTTCAAGTTCTGTTAATGTAGTTTTAACGGGATAAGTTGCTTTTGATTTGCCAACTGTCATAAGTTCCGCATTCAATCGAGTATCATTTTCGATTGTAATCTTGACGTCAGAAGTTTTATTTCCCCACAATAACTTGCTTATTCTTCCTCCAAAAAAGCTTTTAGCAATACTGGTTGCCACGGCGATTGCCGCAGCACCTGCAAAACCTATATGCTTTTCTAAAAACGCAACACTGAAAAGACCCGCTCCATAAAATAACATTGTATTCAATGATGGGTAGCTTCTGTCTAATAATTCATCTAATTGTTCATTTGACATTTTATTCTCTTATCAGCAGATTGAGCGCAACATAGACGTTTAGTTTTGATTATCAGATGCTATTTCAAACAAGCATAAAATAAATACGGCCAAATCAATTAAGATCTGACAATAACTTGCTTATTAAAATAAATTTAGCGTTTTAGGAATAGCCAGCAAATAGTTGGACGTTTGGGTTAATAGAACAAAATAACCCAAAGCGGCAAAAGGATTGAATGCGTATGGAATGAAAAAACATTTTAAAACTTATCATTTTTAAAATTACTGGCAAAATACAAAATTATTAGCTTAATGTCAAATATATGTTTTGAACATGATCAAGTTCACGATCTCTTTTCTCTTCGATGATTATTTCGTAAAAAAGCAACTCACAATTTTTCGCGTCTCGCTAGAAATGGTGGAAGTATATTCATTTGTACTTCAACTTGTTCTTCTTCGATTTCCAAATCCCTTTCGGGATTACAATCAAAGAGAGACTGCATTAGCAAAACCAATACCATAAATGTAACGAACCTAGTGAAGTGTTTTGAGTGTGATGAAGTAGATTGATTTTTAATAAAGGGGAAGTAGGGATGGTTGATATGGGTAGAATTTAGCATGTTGTTTCTCCTTTTCAACAGGCTTCCTCTTACCACTTGAGGAGGCGTATAAGCATTTATTTAATGAAAATATTTTCTCCTTTTAATTACTAACCTACACAAATACAGTATAGATCACAAATGCCAGCAAAATATTAGTTCGATTTCTTACCAAGTGCGGGATCAGGCCTGCATTGTTGCATTTCGATACAACAATGCAGGCCTGTTCCAGCTCCAAGATCTAATCTTTTAACATTTCGGTTTTTTAGGTTAAATTGAACATATACCTTGTTTATCAGAAGGATAGTGATACCAAGATCCAATAAGGTAATTTCCTTGAATGGGGAGAATATAGATTTTCCTGCATTGATAAATTCCTGTTTCAGGATTTTTTCTCCAACGTCCTTTAAGCCATCCGCCACCAGATTTTGCTTTATTAATTTCTTCCTG
This sequence comes from uncultured Pseudomonadota bacterium, assembly GCA_963829835.1. Taxonomy (GTDB): domain Bacteria; phylum Pseudomonadota; class Gammaproteobacteria; order Berkiellales; family Berkiellaceae; genus Berkiella. The sequence continues at coordinate 297,583 of CAWHKC010000004.1, read as the reverse complement.
AACGACGTAAGCACTTGAAGGGTCTTTATAATAATATTGATTGCTACCAATTAATTCAGGATGAAGTGGGGATACAAAAAACAGTCCACTGTAATCAGCAATAAAAATATCCTTGGTATTTTCTCTAAAATGAAGGATTGCTTTTTCGATGCCATTTTTTTGAATGTAGGATTCAGCATTTTTAACAGTAGCAATAACCTTGGATTGAGTCATAAGAGTAGCATTAACATCAGAGTTAATATTTGTGTTTGACCATGCAAATGGAATCAATAAGACATTAAGAAAAAGAAGTGATAGAGATTTATTCATGGAACCTTCAAAGCACCGACGCTGTTATCATTTACGTCCAGAAATTAAATACATAATGCAGGTGCCAGGCGAGCATACTGTTTTATTCTCAATGTATTTTTGGTCTTTTTTAATATGATTGAGGATTAATGCTCATGGAGTTGCTGATTCATAACTAGATACTACATATGCCATCCAAGCTGGCATGCATTCTTTTGTAGATAAGAATTTCTCGAATTCTTCTATTGTAATTCTTTTTCTGATTTTTTCAATGACTTTAATTGTAACTTCCTCTTTTCCAAGATACCAAAGCGCAGTGATGGCAATACCGGCTTGTGTTCCCGCTAAAATTAATTTCTTGGGGCTAACATGTCTAAATTGAACTTCTTGTTTGCCAATCCGAATTTTGCGAGTTCGGCCTGAAGTAATATATGTCACCTTCACTGGGGCTTGTGTGCTAAGGCCTAAAAGTTTTGCAGCCTCAGCGCCTTGTACTTGCAGGGTTTCGCCAGTAGTTGCGGTAATAACTTTTACTACCTCATATATCGAAGGAGGGACTTCACCTACATGGGGATTATGTTTTGGACAAACATAGACGCCACGTCGAACGCGCTTAACTTTCCCAGAGATTACAAGTCTCTCAAGGACTTTACCAATGTTTCTATGATTGCCTAGCGCAATAAATTCACGATGTGTGAAAGGTGTTCCTAACGGAATTTTTTCCAATTTGCCGACAATCTGTTGAACTACACTCATTATTTATCCCCTTGTCCCTAAAACATATACAAGTTTGCGACAAATTGCAAGTAAGTTTGCAATCAAAATTTTATATCGTTATAAGAGTGGAAATAATTATTAATAAAATCAAAGCCTTAATTGTTAAGGCTTTTGTGTGGGGCAATTCTGTTAAGGTTTGAAGAGATCGTTTGCTTTTTTATCTTCTAAAGGCGTTACGCTTGTTACCGCTGGTTTAGTCCCAGTGACGCGATCTGCATTTACTTCAAATTGTCTTATTAAAAGATGATATATACCACCACAGGTGTTTGGTAATTGTATGGGTAGTTGAGTGCTGCCATACTAATTAAAAAAAAACTAAAGGTGCATCTTGAGCATCAAGCCATTCTACAATCTCTTTTGCTTTTTCTTTAAACATGTCAAGAGCTTTGTTATATGCCCAATTCGCATCTATTTCAATCTGGGATTCATACCAAGGTGCATATGGTTGTACGTGCACTCATTACGCTGAATGCCTTGGCATCGCACCGACTACACACTACTTAACCAATGTATGAAGCAATTTTAAGCCCTTCCTTTGCACACCAAAGTCTTACAATTTTTAAATCTTCATTTGTCGTAGCACGATTTAACTTTCCCCTTACTTGTCTAATTAAGAAACTTTGATTTTCAAGTTAGATGGTAAGAAGCTTTTCATTTGTGTTTTCCGATGAGGATACACTCAATGTCCAAATGGAGCATAATTCGTAACAACTAAGAAAAATTTGTTTCAATGCCAAGGATGCATAACTAGCGTCATTTTCTTATGTAAGCACTTAAATTATTTCTAAACTAGTTTCTCATGTAAAGAAATTCAACGTTTTGCGTTCCGTTGTCCCACAACATTGAGTTAGCTCGCATTAGGCGAACGTTATTTTCGCCTACAATAAGGTGGTACAATCTTGGTAATAGGCGGCTTATCATCAAAAGGTTTTGAAAACCCTTGTGTATTATCACTTTCCTTTTCAGTTATAAGCTTTTCTAGTGGATACCCAAACTCTTTTGTCCTAAATCGATGCAATGAAGTAAAACCTTCAGTTAATGCATGAGGAGTTGAAACCCAATCCGGTCTTTTCCACTCAGTTACTACTGATGATTTTTCTAAAGAGTAAGAGTCCGATGAACCTGTATCCCATCCTGTGCAAACAGCAGCTAATTTCTCTTTAAAATCAGTATCTAAATCTTCATTTTCTACTGTGGCCTTAATGTTGTCAAAATGTCGTTTACAGACAATTTTCACATAAACATTATGCTTCGTAAAATCAAGGCCTCGTGACGCTAAGTAACTTTGAATTGTTTTCATTGCATCATTAGACATAAAACCAAATACTATCGTTAAAAGAGTAAATGAATTAGGTTCTTTGTTATCAAAATTTTTTCTTGTTAATCCGACAAGCAGTGCGTCTAATAATTTAATCAACTGGGTGCCAGTATAACTAACATCATCAAACAAAAGATATTTTTTAAATTTTGATGTTTTGATCACTTTCAATAAATCTTTTGTCATTTCTCCACCGCCACCATCATTCCCAATAGATTCAAAGCTCTCCGGTAAATTTTTAATCGGGAGGAATCTCATAGCAATGTTGGCCACCCATTCCTGGCTTTTTCTATCTACTGTCAATAAATGGTATCCATCATATCCTTCAATTTCACTTTGTAAAGATACACATGCTTCTTTTATCGATGCAGTCAGATCTTTTACAGTAAGTACATTAAGGTGATTAACAAGCCAACGTCCAGCCTCTCTATATTTAAGCTCCAAGCGATTAACAAAATCTATAGTTGGATATAGATTTACAACTCTGTCCTCTTCAGGTAAGGCAGGGATGCTTTTAAAGGGCAATCCTTTTTTAGCAGCAACTTGAGAAATTGCTTCAATATTATTTACCAATAAACCTGCACCAAATAGACTTTGTATCATTCTCCAGCCACGAGATTTTAATGACTTAGGTATATTCTTAGCCTCTTTTGCCTTGATTTGAGCTTCTTTTAGCGCAATAAGATTTAATTGTCTGTCAAGAATATTTTTTAATTTAGTCGATTGCTCAATGGGCAGATCATTTTGTTCGCTAATCCTATCAAAAAATCCTAGCAATAAAGTTCGATAATTTTGAAAAGTGACTTGATTTTTAAATACCAATTCTTTTACAAAACAAATCGAGTCGCTGATTAGTGATGTACATAATGTACTTACTGTTTTATCTTGTGTTTGTGCTTGAAGTTCTTCAATATTGCTAAGCAATTCAAGACAATAAGTTCGTATGCTTTGCAGCATGAGTTACGCTCCTACCAAATACATATCAATCCAACGCACACTGCGTTCCAATGCATCACGCCGGTTGGCTGACCGCTCGAATACATGCCCTTCATCAATATATTGAACATATTGCGTTTGTACATCTTGTACTTTTAATGCGTTATATAACCAGCGGACGGTGTCATAAGTATCAATACCGCCGAGATTCGATTTACCCATAAGAAATAATGTAGGGGTGGTAGCACCACGTGCATTAAATAGTGAAGAATTTTTCCGATAATTTTCTGGTGCCATTACGGGTGAGCCGCCTCTTATTATGTTTTCTCGCTTTAATTGTTGAATACCTGAATGAAACCATTCATCAGCCCATCCCTCTTTTGAAACAACTGCACAAAAACGATGTGTTGATACCGTGAGCCAGTTCGCGCGTCTTGCCCCAGAGCTATGTCCAATGACGGCTGTTCGCTTTGCATCAACAATTCTCTGCTTAATCAATTCATCGACGCCGGCGACAATATCTCTGACGTCCCAATCAATGAGATTATGATCCTGTTTGTCACGTGTAATCGCCAGCGAGCCATAGGCAGCAGAGGAGCGAAAGTCGGGCACAAAAACAGCAAAACCTTTTGCATTCCACAGTTGCCATTCCAGTGGTGAGCTCATAAGGATCCCGCCCGCTAAAGATATAGATGTGCCTGGTCCTCCGCCATGAATATCTACAATCAGTGGATAGGCCTTTCCTGCACGATAGTTTAGCGGAAAGAGTAAAAGGCCGCGCATTGGTACAGGGTAATCAGGAACTTTCCATTCAATTTCTCGGACTTCACTAAGGGCCATATTTTTAGGGGGCTCAGAAATAACATTTACATCACGTACATTTTGACCATCGATTGTGGCTACTCTTATAACTCGCATTCCATGGGCATCTTGGCCCACCCACCCTAGCTGAGAACCATCTGGTGAGATTGCAAAGTTTTCTATGCTAAAAGGTGCATTGGTGATTTGCTTGGATATTCCAGTTTTAGAATCAATGGCGTAAATTTGTCTATAGGCTCCATGTATTCTCAGAACGAAAATCTGACTTCCATTAGGTGACCATTTTGGAGTATGTAGCTTTAATTCTTGTGTCAGTCGCTGGATAGGTGGAATTCGGTCTGTTGTCAAATTTGTTGGAACAAGGCCGATACTTGCCATGAACATAAAAAGAGGGTTGTCAGCATCATACATAAAAGCAACTTGATTGCTATCAGGTGATGCCACAGGTTGGAGATATTTTTGTAATCCATCAAATTCTGCCAATGTCTTTACTTTATTATCTCTTAGATTGAGAGATTGTACCCATGCTTCATCATTTTCTTGGTTGTAGGATGTTCCTGTGCGCTCTTTCATAAAGAGGATTTCTTCGCCATTTGGGAACCATGAGATATCACGAAGTAGTGCGTCAACAGAAAATATTTGGTGAGATTGCATTGTTTGTATATCAATAATATTTATTTCACTGTTAGGAGGTAGTGTTTGTAACTTATCTGCTTCTATCGCAGAGGTCTTAGTAAGATCTTCAGAAGGTTGTGTATCTCTTTTCCACGGTTCTATAAAGGCTTGATCACATACTATTATATGTTTGGAGTCTGGTGCCCAGGCGAAATCAAAATTATATTCAGGATAGCCATTAAAAACCGATAACTCTTTCAATTCAGTGCCATCATTTTGAATTATCATAAATTGTTTTTTATTGCCTTCCATGCGAGCGAAAGCTATCCATTTGCCATCGGGCGATGGCTTGGGTAGAGATCCTTTGCCTAAAGAAATTGCAGTGCCAGTTTTTAAGTCTAAGACTTCAATCTCTGTAGCGGCTTCTTTATCACAAGGGCGTGTCTCATAGACGATGTGTGAATTATCTAGCCACAGAAGATTGGAACGAGAAATATTGTCTTTTGGCATATTTACAAGCCAATCGATGGTCATTATTTCCTTTCCCTGTCGAGCTTGGAGCGATGCAGTGAGAGGTTGCTTAGGGGTTTGGTTCAATTGACTGATAGCATTGAAGGGCCAAATTATCGCTAAGATAGCGCCCAGTAAACTTTGCCGAAGGGAACGAATGAAATGCAAGGAAGATCTTAATCTATTTACCTTCACTGCTTCTAGATTACTCATGCTTTACTCACTTGCATTCCATCAATTTTCAAATGACCTAGTGCAAATTTCCTTAAATTTTATTTTTAACAGTAGTTTCAGGAGAAGCATTCTTTTTCTTAGTTTCATTCAATGTATGCATCATACCTGCACCAAAAGAAATGGGATCTTTCCAACCTACAGTAGATAGATAACCTTTCTTAAAATAAGCAGTCCAACTTTTACCTGCTTCGATACCTTCTAGATAAGCATAATTAGCAACTAAGGGCTTTTTGTTATTTCTATAGAGTGGTTTATTTATTATTTCATCTTCAGCTTGTTGGTATACATAATTTCTACCAATCCTAGCTGCGATCAGTAACGAACCAATTGCTATCCCTGCAGAACCAACTAAAAGTAATCGACTTAAGTTTAAAGAGATAGACAATACTGTTCCGAGGAACCCTATTTGAGCTGACAAAAAAGGTAACATAATTGTTTTATAAAAACCTTTTGGTGGCTGTTGAACTGGCTGTTGAACTGGCTGTTGAACTGGCTGTTGAACTGGCTGTTGAACTGGCTGTTGAACTGGCTGTTGAATTGACTGTGGAAATAGGGTATCTGAAGATTTAAATACTATTGGGATATTATTTATAACGTTGAAAGTGGTTTTAAATACGCTATCTAACCTTTCCTTAGTATACTTATCAAAAACTTCTTTTCCCTTTTGACCTTCTAAATTCATGGGTACATAGGCACGGGAAGCATCATCTGGATCGGAATGCACTGCTAGAGAGACTTTTTGAGGAGGCATGGTTTCGTTCCATGCAATCATAATTTCTGGGTATTCGCCCACAAAATCATCCCTTTCTTTCTTATTATCAAACGTTAATACAAGCATTCCTCTTGCTTGGTCTTCATACGATAAAATTAAGTAGTTAATATTCTTGAATTTTGCCATTTTACACCTCTTTTAAGCCTGCTAACATACCAGCAGACAATAATTACGTCAATGTTAATAATTATGACAATGTGAAGAATTAAACGGTGTTCATCATGTTATAATAGTGGGTCATGCTGGCCTAACTATCGACTCATAAATAAAGTATCTACACCTATATAGTTAGATTTTATCTTTGGCAATAATCAATTAGCGACTTTGATTAAGACAATAGAATTATCTTTTTTTAAATCTTTTATAGCGTTTAATCTATTTTCACATGTATCTGCCTTGTAGATCCTCAGTGGGGTAACCTCCAATATATGTGCTGGGTTTATCTGATAATCGCAGGGTAGGGCGAACCTTCCTCTACATTCCATATATCTCCCACCAATTGGATAGTAAATTTTCATCTAAATCATTTATATGCTCATTATTGTCAAAATTCTCATAATCAAGTAGTGGATGGGTTCCACCAATGGAATGTTTGATTAGATTTTCAAAAATATTTGACCCATTAGCGCTGTTTGTCATTACCACAAAACCGAATTTTTGTTGACGAAAGGCAAGTGCAAGTGCTTTAAAAGACCCATTATCACCACTATGCCAAAAGGCTTCGCCATCAGGGGTTTGTTCGAGACCCCATCCTAAGCCCCAGGAAATCTTATCGTTAACCTTGATGTTGGCATCCAGCATCTCTGGAAAATGTTGAGTATTAATGATAAACCTAGCAAAATCAGTGGCAGTAGTATGTAAACTACAAGACGCAACTAGGCGCTTAGGTTTCCATTTAGCAGTTGGAGTCCCTTTGCTATCGTGACCAATTGCAGCTTGTGTTTCATATTGTTCTTTCCAGATAAAGCCACTGTCTCTCATTTCAAAAGGCTGAAAAATATTTTCTTCCAAATAAATATTTAATGAATTACCGATGAGATGCTCTAAAACAAATCCAAGATAGCAATAACTTTCCCCTGAATAGGCAAATTGACTTCCAGGTGGGAGATTGATGTTCAGGGGTTCGCCAATTTTTAAATTGGCCGATGGAAAACCAGAGCTGTGACAAAGAATATGACGTAAAGTAACAGAGGATAGATAGAGAGGATCACCTTTATATGAACTAGACACATAAGATTTAAGCGGTATATCTAAATCAAGCATTCCTTCTCTACACATCTTTAAAGCGGCCAAGGCAATGACAGGTTTACTGAGTGAAGCTGCCTCAAATACCGTTGATGAAATAATAGGTTCTTGAGAGATGGAATTTTTAACCCCAAATTCAAGATTTAAAATAATTTTCTCACCGTTGAAAAGCGCAAAGCTTAAACCTGGAATTTTAAACTCTTTCATCCATAAAGGGATTGATTTTTTTAAATTTAATGAAAGCCTAATAAGGGAAGTACCTTTATTAATCATTTGATTGCCAAGTTTGAGTCATAATGGATAAATGTTCCCATATAAGGTTACGATTTTAAATATTTTGATTTTGGAGCATAATCAGGGGACATAACCGTTGATATCACGTAAATTTCTCTCTATGTAGAATTTTATTAGGATCTGTGGAGACCTTTTTTTCAACTTCATTTCCTAATGCATTATTGCCACAAAAATAAACCCTTCCTTTAAAACTTGTTAGTATCGGGTTGCTAGGAGGCATAAATCTTTCTGATGTTGTAAAGGTATTTTTGGGCTCTTTCGTTGAACTCAAATTACTTTTAAATGTTTTGCTGGTATTAACTAAAGCAGAATGCAGAGAAGTCCGCTACTGGTGGCGGGGTTGAGGGCCTGTTTATTGTTTAATTGATTTCAATCTAATTAAGAATTTTTCTTCAAAAGACATGATAAAGTTAACTTTAAATTAAGTTAACCCCTCAGAGATAAAACCTCGTCATTTATTTGATGAGGATTAAAATCAACGAATTGCACCTCAATTTGGACCTCAGTTTGAAGATAAGGAATATCACCTCATTGATATGTATTTTTAATGATTTTTTTAATTCATCACTTATCTTTTTTCGTTTGGTATTTGACATTTGTGCTTAATGATGCACAGCAACTGCTGTATGTTCAACCGTTAACGCATGAAGATTATTAATTTCAGCAAAACTTCCCATATCACTTGTGGAATGTCCTTGCAAAATGAGCGCTCCCTGTGGCGCATCTGCTGCAGGAACCGAAGAGGCCAGCGTCGAACTAAATCCGTTGTTATGATCAGTTTGTGATTGATTGATATAGGCTGCAACATCCTGTAATAAGGCAACGCCGGTCGCAGTCGGATCATTGGTTGCAATGAAGCTATTAATGGCATTTTGAAATGCTGTTGCTGCACTGTTGCCTGCGGCATTAAAGATAGCTGCAACACCATCAATAGCGCCACTAAGCGTTCCGCCTACATAAATATTCACAAATGCCGATTGGGCATCTAAAGCAGGCGCATTTGCAGTGCCTGTCACATTCCCAAAGGATAACACATCTCCTTTGCCTGTATTAAAGTTGCTGATAATAGTCGTACCCTGCATCGACATACTATTATTAGTGCCATCGATCATAGTAAAAATGTAGTTATCAGCCCCCTTACCTCCACTCATAGTATTATTACCCCAAAGCACAACATTGGAATTGCTATCAGCCAGATAAGTGTTTAATCCTGTTGGATTCAAAATGTCATCAGCGATCACGGTATCTGTTCCATTTCCTAAGGCAACCGTACTATCACTAAAAAGAAGATTATCCTCCAAAAATCCACCGGTTTGATTGGTTTCTGAAAAACTCAGATTGTCCATGGCGGTATAGACAAGATCATTACCATTACCTACGGTGATAGTATTACCACCACCATAAATCGAGACGTGTTGAGCTGTTGCCATTCCACCACCTGCTTGATTGCCCCAACCATCAGTAAGTGAAATGCTTAAACTTGCTACATCACCATCGACCACGTCATTCCCGTTGCCAACAGTGATGCTATTACCCCCATTATTAAACTTGATGTTATAATCTGAGGCCAACCCATTTCCCGCTTGATTTTCGGAACCTCCAGTAATTGAAACGTTGACACTTGAACCCCCACCATAGATAACGTCACTTCCGTTACCGACAGTGATAATGTCCCCAGAAGAATTCTCACCAGCTTCAGCATTGACACTTCCATTATCCGATCCGGTAGTACCAGGATTGTTGACATTATTATTGCCGCCGACAATATTGAACGTCGCATTCTCAAAAGTACCATAGATTACATCATTGCTACCGTTGCCAACACTAATAATATTACGACTACCATTATTACCATTTTCGGCGCTATCATATATGCTTCCATTCTCAGTACCCGCGTTGTTATTGCCACCAAAATAACATCCCGTTAAATTCTGTTCGGTTCCATAGATTCTATCATCGTTACCATTTCCCACGGTGATGCTATTACTGCCTAAATAAAACTGCTCGCCGCCATCGTCTGTTACACTTCCATTAAAAACAGATGCGGTGCCCAGGTAAGTGTCGTAGCCAAGGCTATAATTACCTGCTTGCTCTAGTACAGAAAAATTCTGCACCGCCCCAAATACCGTAACATTATTACCATTTCCAACACTAATGGTATTACCGCCAGACGAAATGATTAAATCATAAAGGGTAACTGAATCTGCACCCACGCCGTAGCCTGATCCAAAAGAGCCAGTTTCTGCGATCTGATTAGCATTACCTGCTATCAGAGCAATATTGGCACTTACTCCACTGCCATAGACAACATCATTGTTACCATTTCCCACTTTGATGTTATTGAATTCATCCAGTAAACCAAGACCCTTTATAAAAGCTTGACCAGCATACGCATTGAGCCCATCAGGACCATAGTCATTATTACCAGCCTGCATCAGGACATCAAAGTTTGTAACGCCACCAATAATAGTATCATTATTTCCATTACCAACCTGGATAGTATTATCACCGATATCTTCAAATTCAAAATTGTTTAAATTTTGGTTGAAAATGACGGCCCCATTAGCACTACCATTGGCATTTACATCATAGCTGCCTGCAATAAAGCCTTGGATTAAACTATCCACCGTACCAATAACAAGATTGTTGTTATAATTGCCAACCGTAATGACATTTGAACCCATATTCAATAATGCAGGCTCAACGTCACCATTGTAGTTATAGGGTGCCTGATTTTCTATATCTACCATGCCAGCCTGTTGGTCCCCATTGCCAGCTGTATAGTTGCTACCGGCAATTTCCCAAATCGATATATTTGCGACATTACCTAAAATAGTATCATTATTGCCATTGGCGGCAATTGTATTTCCCTGGGTTACTTCACCATCGCTACCTTGAGTGCCCAAAATAATCTGGGGATTATATACCAGTGTATAATCTGGACCGGTAGTAGATGAACAATAATTAAAGGGGCCATAATTGGTCGCTAATGCAAAAACAATGATATTTTGCCCATCACCAAAAATAGTTGCGTTGTTTCCCTGCGAATTGATGTCTTCTGGCCCATTCTGTAATATTGGCATCGATGCTGAAGCTGAGCCAACTACCCCTGAATTGATATAGCTTTGAAAAAAGTTTATAAATGCACCATTTACTGTATCATTGTTTCCGTTGGTGCTAAGCGTGTCATCCCCACCATCTCCGTCAAGCCAATCGTTATTACCATTTACTGTGATTGTATCGTTGCCAGTAGTACCGTTCACTATTGAATTACTAATGTTGTCTGTGCTCATACACTACCTTAAGATTATTACAATCTAAAATATTTATAACCTTATTCATCCATACAAATTTAAGCTATAAAGCTTAGATTACACCCGCAATTTTCTATAATCAATAGACTAATGAAATATTTTACTGAGAACGTGAAATTTGGTTATAAATCAGTGATTTCGCGAATTAAAAAAGGTTTTAAAATAATAAAAAGCGGTGGCCTATTACGAAATACTAGCAATAAAAAAAGTGATTACTAATAATTTGAAACTGAAATATCTTCTTGTCTAAAATGGCCAAAATATTTTTGATACCTTATTAAATGGAGGATTTGAATATTCCTCACAATACTTTGTCTTTCCATCTTTCACAGATGAGTAATGCGCGGTTAATTTCAGAGGAGAAAGCAAAATGAACGCGCCACTTTCAGTGTTGTTTTTGTGCACTGGAGACTCATGCCGATCGATGGGCTCTGATGCTATAGGAAATCTTAATGAACCATTTTTTGAAGAAAAATCAAATAAAAATAAATGTGGTATTGGCGGTTTGTTGCTATCATCAAATTTTTCAAGACAAAAGTTACAGGTGTCACTCTCATCTATGGGAAAACGATAAGCAATAGCTACCGCAGTTTCATTTAAAATTTCTTGGAACATTGCTTTGTTCCAAGCTCTATCGTTAAGTTTGGTTGTTCGAAGGTGCGACATAAAACGGTGATCCTTCTTACGGTTATCTTTTACGTCCAGAAATCAAATACATAATGCATGTACCAGGTGAGCATAATGTTTTATTCTCAATGTTTTTTTGGTTTTCATTAATATCATTGAGGATTTTTTGCCATCTAGATTCAAACTCAGTCGCAGTGCCGCCACTAGCCTGAAAATATCGCTTGGTTTCTTCTTTTGGCCATACAGCGATTTCTTGATTGAGCCAAGTCTTGCTATGTTCTACTAAAACTTGCTCTTCTTTTGATGAATAAGGGGGGATAAGTGGGGAGGTTTTATCAGATAGGTAAATTTGGATTTTCTCCAAACGATGTTTTGCAAAATGATCTGGTAGTACATCTCCGACTGAATTGTAACCTAACCCTAATATTTTTTTGCCTCGTTCGCACATCATTTGAAAACGAATACTCTCTAGTACATTATCAATGGGCTCATCAATACTAAGATTGTTAAATACAAGCAAAGGTGCAATATTGTTAGGTTCAGCAACTGCTAATAAGCCACCAGGTTTTAAAACACGAATCATTTCACTTAATGCGATCGACACATCTTTAAGATGTATTAATACTGTTTGGCAAGTTACTATATCAAAAGAATTGTCTTGGAAGGGAAGCTTTTCAGCACTGCCTACTTGGTATTGAAACTGCTGATTTGCAGTTTTTTTCCTGGTCTTTTCTTTTGCGACTTCAATCCACTGTGCTTCTGGATCAATACCATGGATAAAACAGTCACTTGAAAGAAATGGCGCAAGCGTTAGGCCCCAATGTCCTACGCCACAACCAACATCTAATAGGGAGTGACAGCGATGGAGATCCCAGCGTTTAGCCATGAGTTCTAGAAAATCAAAGTTCCACCAAAAGTCTCGTTGATCACCAAAGTAATGGCCTGAATGAGGCACCTGATCTTGAGTCATTATACAGCTTCCCAACTAGATATATTAAAAAAGGTTCCATACTTCAATCAGACCACATTATTTCATGTGTTCCAATACACGATGAGCAAAATATGGTGGGGAGGGTCCCTGCCTAATGCAATGATGAAAACCTGAAGAGGGAGTTAGCAATATTGAAGATGTATTAAAAAAGAAAAAATACAGGCATGAGCCTCTACTCAAGATAAACATAGGGATAACCTTTAGTCTAGTCGGTTTGTCGAGTTAAGTTATCCAAAACTGCGATGATGCAGCCCTGACTTCAACCCAAGGTTAACTTAGTAAATCTTAGCTAAAATGAAGTATGCACACGCTACAAAGTTAGATTTTATCTTTGGCAATAATCAAATAGCGACTTTGATTAAGTACAATGGCATTACCTTTTTTTAAATCGTTCATGGCTTGATCAAAATATTTCTTATCTTTTTCTTCGCAAAATCCCCGCACTGTTTTTTGGGTATTTTTTAATAGCTCCCATAGTCCTTCAGATGTGTATGTGGTTTGCCAAGTACCATGGAAAATTTCAATTTGTTTAAAATAAGGTGAGAACATCGATTTTAGGGTTGCAATTTCATCTTCTAATTGATGATGTTCAATATTAGAAAAGGTGCCTAAATTCACGCCACGATAACCTTGATTATCTTTGCCGAAATATCGGGTAAATTCCTGTTTATCGAGAATACTTAATACTTCAACAATGGCAATTCCATTTGGTTTTAATACGCGATGAATTTCAGATGGAATGACTCTTGTTAAAAATGCGGTCACGACATCAAAACTTCTCGGCGAAAAGGGCAATCCTTCTGCCACAGACTTTATCAAATGCATATTTTTAATATTATTGTCTTTTATGTTAATTTTTGATTGTTGTAACATATCAGGTGAAGGATCTACCCCCAAAACATATTCAAAGTCAGAACAAACAGGAATAATTTTATAGGAAGTACCACATCCAACGTCCAGTAATCGTTTATCATAACCGGCGTAATTATTAATGACTTCTTGAACAATCCATGGGCAGGAAGTGAGATTTTGTCCTCGGAGCAAATCGCTGGCATACCCAGATTTATATTCAACTATTTTGTTGTTCATTATGAACTCCGAAATGGGTGAATGTTTCCACTTTCGCAATTATGATGCAAGCATTTCAGCTGGTTGAACCAGATTAGCTAACAACCAAAGGGCAAGTTCATCCTGTTTTATTATTCATTTGTTGATGTACAAGAGAAATTTGATCCCACGTACTTTTCACCAATTCTGCAGGAGCTTCAATCATCTCAACAGGTTTTCCCAGCTGTTTGGCATATTGAATTTGATCTTGGACGCCTTGAGATTGCTCCCATCCTTCCATAGTGATCACCATGAGCTTATCTACGCGTTCAATCATCAAGTGATTAAAATCTTTCCATCTGGCAAATTGATCGCTTACTCCTGCCATATGCGCTAACAGGGAATTGTGCATAGAAGCGGCAAAAACCATTAGGCCTTGCTTAAAGAGATGACTAGCTATTTGAGCACTGACGGAATATCTGAGCTGTACCATTTTAGGATCTTGATGAGAATAAGGGCAAGCTAGATAAATTAATTCTTGTTTACTCATTACGTTTACTCCATTAAATGCGTATTAATCTTCGACATTATGCCATCATAGCATTATTAGAACGTATGTGGTCATCATCTGAATTTGAATTAAAATCTTGAGAAGCATCGTTGCTTAGTGAGTTATCTCTATCTGTATTCTCGTTGTTTGCTATTGCAAGTGCATTATGTTTACAAGTTTGATAGGCAAAAAAACAGGTCATTCCTAACATGATGATGGCAGCTGCATCTACAATATAATTAATGGCCAAAAAAAAAGCCCCAACCTCGCTTATTCTCGGAGATACATTATCTGAAATGTAAGTAGAGGTATCTGATGGAAAGGATCGAAGAGTTGATGCAAAGGAACTTAATGCATTTTCATTGGTAATAAGTTTATTTGTATAAGTTGTTGTAGATTCAAAAACGGAACCAGCTATTGCAGTACCGTTAGTCATAATACATCCTTTTATTTGACCAAATTTAAGTTTTTCATTTTAGATTTATATCATAATTTATAGCTTAAATCAGACTGTTGAATCATCCAGAATAGGTGTTATTGCCTTTTGTTTCTCTAAGGATTTAATATGATTTTTTAAAAGTTGTATCTCTCATGGCTTTAAGGCTTTCAGCTTCCTGCTCTGCTGTTGATGGATTTACTGGTAAAATGGCAGGGTCAGCCTCTATTCTAACAAAGAGGAGATCCTTCACTTCTTCTGAGATTATTTCTTTTTCAAGCAAGATAGCTGGGACAAGTAAGAGCATCGATCTAACATTAGGGCTGCTGATATCTTTGATTTCTATCACTACTTTCTCTTTGTTAATAGAGCAATACAATGCTTCATTAATAGGATACCATCCGCTTTTATGTTCACTGTCATCAGTCAGGATACTAAAAACTGTGCTTGCTGCATTATTTAATCGCGGTGAACTTGCCGTAAACTGTAGACATCGCTCATTTTTAGCATTTCGATAAATCTGTATGTTCTCAATTTTATAGTCCATAAAATCTTCCTTACTTTAACTTATACTTATCTTTATTTGACGTAGGTTTTTTTGTTTGAATTTGTTCCTGCTTAACCTTTTCTATCGATGCAGGTAAGGATGTCATTTCAGTTTGTTTATTTTGGCTATCTCGTAAACTTGTCAAACTTCGTGGTCTGGAGTCTTTTAGTTCATTGGGTATGGATTCTCGCAGATTTGAATCTTGCATTACCTGCCTTTTATCTGTCAACGTTTGCTGCACATCTCTTGGGATCTGTAATGCTCTAAAATGTGATTTTATCAGCTCGGATGCTTTTGCATCAATTGCAATGCGAGTTACCAATGGGTGATCAGCAGGGCAGCCTCTTTCAAAAAAGTCACGTACGTTACCTTCATCTAAATTTATTTGATGACTTGCACAAATGCCTAGGAAATAATTTGTTCTATCTTTGGTATCGACAGCACCGGTGTCACCATGAAACTGAAACATCCCCTCCTTATATCGTTTGCTATTTACGCCTCTGCATTTTTCATAAAATACATTTTGAAAATCCAAATTATCTCTATAATCTGTCATTACTTCTTTAGCCGACATACCCGCTTTAAAAATATTTTGTTCATGTAATTTTTTAATTAATCCGAGAGTGCCCTCTACAGAGAATTGAGGCGGTAAATAATTCGCCTTGTCATCTGCCGCACCTTCAATTCCTTTGACAAGATATAGTTGATTATTCTTAGCTTTTAAATTGCCGTCAGTGACGACATTAAACCCAGTTTGAATAATATGTCTTGTTAACATATTGCCGCCAATGACCGCCAATTTAAAATTGGGATTTTTCTCTATTTGCTCGCCAACATAGCCGTGCATATCATACCATTTCTCATAACCTAACACAGCATGTGTCATCGAATGAGTTAAATGATCGAGTCTTGCATTCTTTGCTACTAATCCAACAATATCAAAACCTGAGTTTTTAAGTTCTTCATGTATCATTTTCTGAATACCGTGATCATTACCTGTTGTTACAAAACAGACCTTAGTCGAATCGCAATTTTCTCTTAAGGTTGCTATTAAAGCTGCAACTTGACGAAATTCATCACCGGTCATAGGGTCTGAAAATCCACCGGTTAACATGATAGGAATTTTATCACCAGGGAAAGGCACTTTTTTATCTTCAGGGGGGGGGATCAGAGTGACTCCACGACTTAATAAACCCTCTTGAAGTGTTTGTTGTCTCTCTTTTTTTTTGGTTTCAAATGCTGCAGATCTTTCCGTAGTCCATTTTCTGTTTGAATATTTTTTCGCTTCTTCTTTAAAATAGGATGCGACAAATCGCTCTCTGTCTTCTTCGCTTTCAAGGTTAACCCCTGCAATCTCTGCCGCAGCCTCTAATTTCGATTCATAATTAATATTTTTCACATCATAATACTGACGATTTAGATCTAAATAGTACTTTTCAGTTCTTCTGACATGTGTAATAAAATTATCTAATTCGGTTGTTTCAATTGGTAATCTATCAATGTTCTTTGCTAATTGTTTGGCATCGGTATAATAAAGACCTGGACCATCCGAACCTAGTACAATAGGCACGCCTTCTTTTGCCAATACCATCATGGCATGATCTTGTGTATTATCTAAGTGATTTAAAGCATAATTTGAGTCTGGACACATTTCAAAGATGACTTGTGGTTCAAGTTTATTTTCTTTGATAAACGCTAAGACACTTTCATCGTCAGCACAACCAAATAGCCCATGGCCAATCCGAACGTGCATACCGGTTTCATGGCTAAGCCTTATCGCTGCACCAACATTTTCAGGATGGTAAGGTGTTTCGCCTGCATGAATACGGATTACTTTGTCTGTGTGGTCATTGGCGCGACACCAATGTCCTAACTCAGCTAAGGGAAGATAAAAATCGTATGTTGAATTGATTTCACTGGCAAATACATCTACTCCTTCAATGCTAGGATGTTGTGCCACGGCTTTAAAGCTTTGAATAATGTCTTCTTGTTGCGCGTTGTCCAGCAGGCGAGACATACCCACTAAGAAGCGCAATTTGACTCCATATTCCTTTTCTAATTGCGGTAATACTCTGTCAACGACCGCTAACCATTCAGGTTTACAGATCCTGGCTGAAAAGGACAATGATGCTTGTTCAACTCCAGCGTCATGGTAATTTTTTGCCGCTATGGTTAATAAATCTTCCAAAAAATCAATATTTTTAATAAAGGGCTCTCTATAAATATAAAAATCTTCCATATCATCAAAGGTAATAAGCTTTGTCGTCGGAATAGACATCCAATCCCTCAGAATTTGTTTATCTTGCTCATTCAGGGCATTAATATCGAGAAATTCTTTTTCGTGTAAAAACTCTTCATTTGTCAGCCCCCATTTATCGCCGTTTAAACCATTATGCTTGAGTGCGCTTACGTCACCATTTGCATTTGACATTAAAACAGGGAGTTTATCACTATTGTTTTTTTCTTTATAAGATGCAACTTGGACGCCAATTTTTTTTAAAAGCGAAGTCGGATAATAAAAGGGGCGGCGGCCATTTTTAGTTGCTATATTTAATAAATCATCTGCCGTAGGAGCGGCGGCAAAGTGCGAATGTAAATCAGTTTTTAATTGCAATTTTTGATGGGCGTTTTCATGTACTACTTCCGGTAGCTTTTGAGTATGGACAACAGTTTTAATCGCAAACGTTGGCAAGGTATTTATAACAGGAGCATAGTCCTTCCCTTCAAAACTTGCATTTGGCGCTTTGCTTTTAGAGGGAACGGTAAAATCAACCAATACATGTGTTTTATTGCTTTTATCTTTTACAATAATCTTGCAATGTTGATCACTTTTTTCAAAAGGGATATCAATACCGTGTATATCTCCTAAATGAATTGTCTCTCCATTAGGAGTCTGCAGATAGAGATAATCACTGAAGTCAGAGAAGTTTTCCCCTAACGTAACATGCATGCAATCTTTTTGGTTATTCGTAAGTTTAATATAAAATTGTTTTGCATCATCTACATAACATTTCATTTCGATCATCTCTCCAGTTAAGTGATGCTTTTTTACATAGGACTTAATTTGGAGATAGAAAGTTCAATCGAGTTTGTTTCAAGGCTTCAATACTGTGTACAGTGGCAGGGTATGGTGGGGCACGGTTTCAATTGCAACTACACCTGAATATCGTGTGTCAGGCTTAAGTTATTAAGACTGACACCATATTAGCAGAAGTGACAAACTAGCGATCAACATACTTCATATGTTGGTCATTATAGCGAGGGCCTGCAATCTTGCCTGACGGTAGGGCCTCATCTAACTTTTTCATATCGGATATCGAAAGCTGAACCTTGAGTGCAGCAACGTTTTCTTCGAGAAATTTTTGGCGTTTTGTACCAGGGATTGGCACAATTTCATTTCCTTTATGCAATATCCAGGCAAGTGCAATTTGGCTTGGAGTTGCTTGCTTCTCTTTCGCTAAGAGATCCACAATAGAAACAGCTTTCATATTGAGATCATAATTTTTACCTTGGTATCTTGGATCGTTTTTGCGAAAATCATTTTCTGGATAATCTTCGGCACGTTTGGCTGTACCCGTTAAAAATCCTCGTCCTAATGGAGAAAAGGGGACAAGGCCAATACCTAATTGATTTAAAAGAGGAATAATTTTATCCTCTAGATTTCTTTCCCAAAGAGAATATTCGCTTTGCAATACAGATATTGGGTATGTTGCGTGAGCTTTACGAATATTGTCCTCACCAGCTTCTGAAAGTCCCAGATATTTCACTTTGCCTTCACGAACCAGATCGGCCATCGCACCTATCACCTCTTGAATGGGAACGGCTGGATCAATGCGATGTTGATATAAAAGATCAATATAATCAATTTGAAGACGCCGCAGCGATCCTTCGACTGCTTGTTTGATATGATCAGGCTTGCTATTAACACCCATCATTTTACCATTTTGAATATCAAATCCGAATTTAGTTGCAATAATAACTTTTTCGCGGCGATCTTTAATCGCTCGGCCTAAAAGCTCTTCGTTGGTAAAGGGACCATAGATCTCAGCGGTATCAAAGAACGTCACGCCAAGCTCGATTGCACGATGAATAGTTTTAATAGACTCAGGATCATTGGGCGCGCCATAGGATTGACTCATGCCCATACAGCCTAAACCTAGAGCTGAGACGATAAGACCTTGATTGCCGAGTTTTCGTTGTGCCAACATTAAGAGCTTCCTCTGTTTTGATTCGATATTAATATTACCAATAATAGCAAAAGAAAGTCATTAGAAAAAATCGTCAATGTGGAGTGGAGTATCATCGACAGGTTTTAAGTGCCGATACACCCTTTAAATGGAACTTGTTTTATAAATAATAATCTAATAAATAAACAACTCATTAAAGGTTTTAATATGGCATTTACACAAGAATTCATTGATTCGCTTTTAATTACGCAAGAGAAAAAAAGTGCTCAGTATTTCAATTCATTACCTGTCTCAAGAGCTAAGTCGTCTACAGGAAATACTGAATTAGATGCTCAAGCAAAGCTTATTAAGGAACTTGCAGCAAATAAGAAAATGGCGACAATATTACAGCGTGAAAAATTCAACGCTAGAGCCTATGCTGACATTTTTCAATTTATCTACGAATATTCCGTTAAAGATATTGATCTGATGATTCAACAATTGGAAAACTTACATTCAGATACTGTTAAGAAAATTATTGTAGAACTTAAAGTATTTAGGGATCTTTATGCGCAAGACATCAAAGCAAAATACCAACCCAAAGGGTTATATGGGTGTTTAAATAGTGTTACAGAATTGTGCTCTTCGTCTTTGACCATGCCGATTTCTATTCCTTTTCAACAGGCTTTACTAAAAGGCGTGGTGATGCCGGTGATGTCTCTCTTTGATGATTTAGAGGAAAATGGAGATCTTACTGCTGAATCCATCCCTAAGCTAATGTTAGCTAAAACTAAAATGTTAGAAGCACTAACGCAGTTCAAAGCAACCCAAAATGCCGCACTCCAAGAAGAACTTAAAAAGTTTGATAAGGAATTGAAAGATAATGTAGAAAAATCATTAGCTCCTAAAAAAGAAAAGTTAATAGGGCTAGAAGAATCATTGGAAAAATTAATAAAATTATATCATTCTGAAAAAGAGAATTTATCACCTCCTCAGGTTATGGAAAATGAGAAAGCTATAGCTGATATTCGCAAAGAAATTGACAAGCTAAAAGAAGACATCGATGCATGGAAGGCAAAATATGACAAGCATCTTCAAAAAAAGAAAGATGAACTTGTAAAAACAAGGGAAAGCGAAGAACAAAAACTCGATATTTTTTTTGATGGGGTTACTAAGGAATTTGATTATATTATAAAAAGTATCAAGGTCTTAGATCAAAAAGGAAAGATAGATAAAAAATACCCTCCTTCATCGACAAAGTCTGAATTAAAAAAGAGAAAAAAAGAAATTGAAAAATTGCAAAATGAAAGTGAGAAACAATTGCAGTTTTTACTTTCTGATGAATCTAGTATTAAAGCTAAAAAATATATTAAAAAACATGGTGGGAAGCTTCTATATAGTCAAAACCAAGCCAGATTAGCTGCCATGGCGCATAGTGAAGGATTATGTGGTGGTTATTCAGCCGAGTTTTTAGAGATTTGTTCAGCGCCGGGTTGGAATGATTTAACATTTGAACAAAAAATGAAACGATTTAAACCGATATTGTCAGCTAAAGATACCTTTAAGTTAACAGCTTCTGCAAATCCTATGGTAAATACGTTGTGGATGACCCTGGAATCTGGTCTAAGATGGGATATTCAAACAAGCCCGGCTTATAAACAGAACGCTGTTATTTTTGAAATTAAAACTGAAGATAAACCAGACAAACCAAAGGCTTTTTTTCAAAAATATGTTGATAATATTATGGCTAAAACTTCTTCCAGTGAATCGGCAAAATTAATGCTCTGGATTTTTGCGAAAAAATCCGGTCATGCGCTAGGATTAAATTATGATAAGGATGGTTTTTTATTTCACGACTCTAATGTAGGTTATATACGATTTGAAGACGCATCAAAATTTTCTGCTTTTATGGTTGATCATTTATATAAAAACTATCCAGATTTAACAGACAATGCAACAATTTTTGATTTTAATGTTATGCACAAAAATGCTATTAATATGGATTTTGATTTTAAGCTTAAGCGTGAGCAATCAAGATTAGCAAGTATTCCTGAAATGGTATCATTACACCTTAAAAGGAAAGAGACAAAGCTATTAGAAGGTTTGGAAAGTGTAAGGACCTTGATCAATTCTGCAAGTCAAAAACTTGAGAAAGCAACTTCTAGAGCAATTGAGACACCACAAAGTCCTCCTTTACAAGATCAACAGAGTGTCGTTCTTAATGAACGTGGAGAAGAACCTGCAACCGCTTTCACTCACAAAAGAAAGAAAACAGTAACCTTTAGTACTGATGTGTTGCCGCAAGTACGAGCTATTAAGGATTTGGAAAATCAAGATAGAATGAAATCGCTAGTTGAAAAATATATGACTGATTATGATACGCTTCTTAACGAAAAACCTGTTTTTAAGCAAAAAATCTTTCTTGAAGTGCGCGAATTAATGCAAAATAATCCGCCTAATATGGATAATCTAAAAAAATTATGCTTACAGCATAAACTTCCAAAATGCGAGAAAATGCTTGAGCAAATTGATGCGTTATATGTGGGGCGCCAAAAAGGGGCACGCACTGCGCCTAAATGATAACTCGCCGATCCAGCCGAATTCACAGCGCACTATGAGGGTGTGTTTTGCCTGGTATTTAACTTGTTTAATTCTTCATCATAACCTTTAGCAAAATCCCTTATATAAATCCAATTAGTAGTCGAAAATTGGCTTTGAAAATAAGGCATCCAGCCATGGGTAGCTTTACGTCCATTTTCAAATGCGGCTTTTTGTGGTGTTGGTAAGTTTTGCTCAAATAAGTGTCGATTTTTTTGATCTTCACTGGCTTTTTGATAAAAGCGATTTCTAATTGCAAGTGAAGCTAATGCCACTGTGCCGCAAATAATGCCATAAGCAAATGAGATTAGGATGCTGTGAGCTAAAATAATGCTGACCCCTAATGCTACTAAAAAGCTAACAAATAAAGCAGTTTTGTAGGGATGTCGAGAAAAAGCGATTGAATTGAGCTTGCTAAAAAAAGAATTGGATTTCTGCCAAGGTCTATTTTGTGTAGAGGAAGGATTTTGATTTGACGGAGAAGGTATTGGTTGCGGTGAAGTTGTTCGTAGTAACTGTAAAGATTCTATTAGATGATCCGTCAAAAAGTCGGTTTGAATTCCTTGAATAATTGCCCATTGTAGCAAGCGCTTGAAAATTTCAATTTCTTCTGGCGTAGGTGCTTCGCTATTTGTATTTAAAGGTTCAACCACTTTGCCATAAAAGACATTGGTTTGTCCTTCATTTTCAAAGTTGTACCAAAATAGTTGACAAGGAAGTAATAAAAATTCCTGTTCTTTAGGATCATTTGCAAGCTTAGTAATATCTTTTCCGTAGAGGTATTCAAAAACAATAAGCGAGTTTTTTGAAAAAGTACTGCTAACTTTACGTTGATATGAGGTACTCATAAAGCCAAATTGTGCTGTAATGCCACCTCCTTGATCGATAAGAGCTTTTCGTCGTTTAATAATTTCCTGTGTCATGTATACTTCCCCTCGATAGGTTCGAAGAGGGGGCAATAGCGCATTGGGAATTTCTGCTGGCATGTTGTAAATTGTGGTTGGTTCAATTTTATTTAAACCAGAAGCTAGCATTATACAATCAATAATAGTTTCTTTTTTATGATCAAAGTGCTTATTGCCATGTAGCATTGCATTGAAAGATTCGCTGCAAGCAGTATAGGCATTAATAGTTATTTTTTCCGCTTCAGTTAAGTTTGGAAATTTATCTTTAATAGAGGCAGGCGTCTTTAGTTTGAACTTGTTTATATAGGACTTACTGTCTGATTCATTCATGTGAAGATGAGAAAAATCAACTTTTTTAAATAAATCTGAAAGATTGATAATACATCCTTCGATATTTAGCTTAAAGATTAAACTATCAGTTTGATTATCCTTTTGAATTTCCAATTGGATTTTGTCTAGCGCTTGTATTAGGCATTTAGCAATCAGTTCTAATTGTTGCGTATAAAGACTTTTATTTAATGGACCATTGTATAATGACATAACAATAGACTCGAGTGATGAATCAAGGTAGTGAGTTTACTATCTTGATATTTATCTGTCAAATTCATACTTTGGCAAAGCTAACTAGCTTATGCTGTTATTTTTCTTTGGAAGCCTTAGAAGCCCCTACAACTAAATGTTTATTCATTCGGTATATCTTTTTTAATGATTACCAACATTAAACTTAGCATTTGTAAGAAGAAGGCAACATCGGCAAGTCGCTTTTTAGACATGTCTAATGTTGCTATTTCTGTCTGAATGTCAGTTTGTTTAGCATAAAGCCGATTGATATATTCGATAGTATCATTTCGTTCTTTATCCATCGCTTGAATAATTTCTGATATTGGCGCATTTTTGTTCAAAGAGGGAAATGCAAGCAAATAATAATCCCGCACTTTTTGGGCTTCACTATTTTCTTTAGTCGTTAATGCAGATATCGTAAGTGCTGCGTTTACTTTGTTTTCATTGATGCTAAAACTACCCCATAAATCTTTAATAAGTGTTTGATTATCCGCGATCGCTTGACGATATTCAGAAATTTTATGATCGCTTGGAATAATAATAAAATATTGCAATATACCAGAGGTTACAATCATTCCAATGGCAATAATTGTAATGGAGATATGGAGAGTAGTTTTGTCCATTTTAGACATACTTTATTCAATGTTTTTTTAAAACGTAATATAGAGTATGACACATTAAGAGTAAGACTCGTAAAGGGAAACTACATAATTATACAGTTCTGTGGATTAATGCTCCATATCTATCTACATTTAAGTTGCACCGCTTTAACTGCATTGGGTGGATTAGAATACTCAAGATTATCTACGGCTATTTTAAAAGCTTGATCATAATTATTGACTAAACAGTTAAACTCATCAAATTCGTCATGTAGTTTTGTTTCAACATTGCCTTTGATATTCTTTAAAAGTTCGTCCGGCATGCCATTGGCTGGAGTCGATAGTGTTGCAAATTTTCTTTGAAGGTCTTCAGTCAAATTCATAAATGCCTCATTGACTATGCCTTGAGCTTTAAGGGCCATACTTTCCATATTTATAATGATTAGCGTTACTTTTGAATGCGCTCCCGCAAGAGCCGCAACCATCTTGTTAAAAGCACCGGAGGGGCAAGTTTTATCGTCAGGGGCTTTATTATCAACGGCTTTTGCATTGAGATTATAACCCCGTTGAATATCATACAACTGATGAATAAGGGTTTTTCGGCGTGCTGGTATATCTTCTTTTTTTAGTTGAAACTCAGGCGCAAGAGCATTGATATCGTTAACACCTAACCACACTAAGGCGAAAGCCTCTTGTATTGTAATTTTAGAGCGAATGTCAGTATAGTCCAAATTTTGCAGCCATTGAATAGCGCGTTTAGCTGCTTGCGTTTCCTTATCTTTTTCGGTTAAACCATTTATCCAGGTAATGAATTCTTGACGAGCCTGTCGAAGATTTGCACCGTTGTAATGTTTTTTCAAAGCCGCAATAGATTCAGAAACAGATTTATGAACAGAAATTTCATGTACGCTTTGCGCTGCATTAACAGCGTTTATTTGTAATAGTGCGCCACCTTGCTGCAATAATGCTACAATATCGTAATGGCCGTTATCAGCAGCATACATCACTGCTAAATTTCCATCAATATCAGCAATGCTTGTATCGGCGCCAGCATAGAGTAATTGCGTAACAACACCTACATGACCATTTTCTGCCGCAAAAGAAAGTGATGTTTCGCTCTTGAGATTAGTTGCATCTACATTCGCTCCTGCAGCAAGTAGCTGTGTGATCACACCAGCATGACCATTTGAGGCAGCCAACATTAGCGCTGTACCTCCTGCGTTATTAAATGCATTTACATTTGCACCAGCAGCCAGTAATTGTGCAACAATATCTGCATGGCCACGTTCAGCTGCACACATAAGCGCTGTAGCGCCATTATATCCAATAGCATTTACATTTACGCCTAATTGAATGAGTAGAGCTACTTTATTTGTATCGCCAGAATAAGCCGCTAAGATTAATCCTTGGGTATTGCCAAGTAGGTGCTTTCTCAGCGTCGTAAAATATTTAGATAGCGTTGAATAAACTTTTTGTGTGATTTTTGGAATATTTTCTTTATTTTGCATGTAAAGCAGGGAGACGCCATAGCTAAAACATACCACTGCAGCATTTATTGCAACCACAGTAGCAGCGGTCATAGCGGTTAGCGCAAAAGCACCTATTGCAAAGGTTGCGGCAGTCAATGCTATTGTTGTAGCCGCACCAATTACCCATTTCTTATTTAATGCTGTTAAATTCAACCAATTTGCCATTTATGTTAATTTTTTGGAAAGTAATATTAACGAATAAATGGACATTTATCTATGCTCAAAAATAGGTAAATCATATTAAATAAGCTGTTTTTGTTGTATATGCAAAAGAATTTGCTAAAAAATCCCTGCTCTTTCTTTGTCTTGCAGAGTCGACTGTTCAAGCTGTTGTTTTACTTCCTCTAATGATTCCTCTTGCAATCTCTCTTTTGAAAGCGTTCGCAAGGGCATGAATGTTTCAATGAGATTCGAAGGTAAGGATTGTTCAATTAAGGGATCTTGAGAAGGCATTCTTCTAGGAGCATTATTGGGACTAAGTATTTCATTTAATAATGAGTGCTTTTTACTTGCCATAGAAGGGAGCAGTGTAGAATCATCTAAAATGTTGAGGAATTCTTGGGAAACCCCTTGTGATTTTTGCGCTTCTTCTTTAGCTTTTTGGGAAAGCTGTTTACAATCCTCAATTAATTCTAAGCCCAGTTTTATGTAATATGCTCTTTTTTTATGGGGGGCTAACTCATCAAGTGCGACCATCACGGCCACATAGGCTTCCACCATCGACAAAATAATATTGGCATTCTCTATGGTCAACCCACCCGCAGCGCACATTTGTGCAACACGTAAAATGAATTTTTCATAAAAGGTCGAACTTGCTTCTTCTTTTTGCAGCGCTTGGAGCATTTCGTGATGACGCTCTTTGACAATTTCTGCGAGGATTCTTTTTTTACTGTAGGCATCAAGAGATCTATTACCCCAAAGAAAAACAACATTCTCTACGTTACACTCGGAGATGGCCATTTCTAAAGCACCAATAATGCTTTCGCTGTTCCTCAAAAAATCACAACGTTTTAAAAAAACGTTTAGCATCTTTGGCGTGCCCTTGCGAGCAGTAAAAATAAATAATTCCTTAAATATACTAAGTGTTTCCAAATCTAATGTTTGTGCGGACCAACGGGAGAAAAGTATATCTTCCAAAAATGTGGACATATTCGGTGAGCTAATAAAAACTGAAAAGCAATGTGGTGTTAAAATATGAATAAAACTTATCTGTTGAAAAAGTAAAGCTGCTAGTACCTCTTCCAATTCATGTTTAATGGACCATAAAAATACTATCCGCAGATTTTTTGCACTGTATTGATTACCACTTTTTAATACGGCAACTAAATGTTCTGTGCACTTTCTATCTTGAGTATCATCAAAGTAAGCTTTTACATACATAAATACTAAGTGAAATAATCTATCTTGGATAAGATCAGGCCTTTTTTTCACGATTTCGGCCATTTCATCGAAACCTGAAAAATATTTATTGGTATCACTCGTAGCCACGAGATTAAGTTCCTCCATAGCTTGTTCAATGGCTTCAATCAATTTAGCATCATCGGAGAGGGGGGCAGGAGAAGAAGAAGAAGATAAAGAGGAAACGGCAGAATCTGAAATTTCGGGAAATGATCCGTTGCTTGATCCGTTTTTCATAAACACATCCTTGTAAAAAAACATGAAAAAAACGCATTATTTCAATTTTTTAACAAAGGAATTAACTGTAACCTGCAAATTTTTGCACAGCAAAGTTGACACTAAATGCTTTGAGTTTGATAAACATATCGCTTGGAAGGATTCGATTAAAGTTAAGTTATTTGACCATAAGTTTAATGCAGCTAGTTGTCAACTGGCGTTATGTTCAGATGCTCATCTCACTATTTCTCTTAAGCCTAACTCTCTACTTTGGTTGGTTTTTATTGGTATACTTGCAAACTGAAATACAAAAAAATATGAGACCCACGCATGCTAAAACGTTTCTGTCGGCCAATATTGGATTTATCAACTTGGGAAACTGGCTTGGCTATATTCTCCATGTTTTTTGGCGCCGGGAATGTGGTATTCCCTCTTATTATGGGAAGGGATTCTGGTCATATGATCTGGGTAGGCATTCTAGGTTTGATGCTGACAGCTGTTTTAGGTCCTTTATTAGGTCTTTATGCCACCATTCTTCAAGATGGTGAGGCAGGTAAATTTTTCTTTAAGATTGGGAAAATGCCAGGCATTGCCTTGATGATTATTGGTTTAGTGATGTTGGGGCCATTTGCGATTATGCCTCGATGCTTCACAGTGGCATATGGCGCTATCACGCCTTATTTTCCTGAATTAAGTTTATTGGCTTTTACGCTTATTGCAGGCTGTCTCACTTTAGCTTGTATATTTAGAAGAGAACAAGTCCTTGGGATTCTAGGCTATATTTTATCTCCCGCGCTGGTGATTTGCTTATTGATTATTATTTATAAAGGCCTTACGACAGTTGGACAAACGGATCCCCGTTTGGATACAACTGCCTTAGAAGCTTTTAAGTTAGGATTTGATGGGGGATATTATACCCTTGATTTAATGTGTTCGATTTTCTATTGTGCGGCTACTTGGACTTTGCTGAATTTTCAAAAAGAGGCTGCTGAGCAAAAGGGAAAGACGTACTCGGTATATTTAACTTTATTTTGGGCAAGCATCATTTCTGTAATTTTACTTGCTATCATCTACGTGGGGCTTGCCTTTTCTGCCGCTAATCATAACATTGCCTTAATGAATGTACCGCGTGCACAGATCTTAATTCATTTGAGCTTCATTATTCTGCATTCGAAGCTGGCTTTAGTGTCAAATATTGCCATTGCCCTAGCTTGTTTTACAACGGCATTAGGAGCGGGTGTTACTTTTGCAGACATCATTTGTGATGAATTTAAACGTTCAGATATGTTTAAACATATTCAGATCCCTTATTTCTCAATGTGTATTGGTGTGGTTGCTGTTACGCTGTTGTTAGCGAACTTAGGGTTTGAAGGGTTGATGCATTTTATTGAACCGCTTGTTCAAGCCATTTATCCCTCAGTGATTGTATTGGCCATAACCAGCATCATCGAAAAAGTATGGAAGCTTAATATTATTAAAATAGCGGTTGCAATCACTTTCGTGGCAACGCTATTGATACATGATTTTTTATAAAATTGTTGTTTATAATCAATATATTATCAATATTTCAGCCATGACCAATCAAACGAGTGTGTTTTAATGGTCTTGACTAAAGTAATATGCATGTTATAATGGTCAATGTCTCGCTCAATTGGTATTTTCTTTATGAAACGACTCTACGAACTACTTATCTCTCAACATTTACAAGAACTTCGTCAAATGATTTTCTTGGCAGGCCCACGACAAGTCGGCAAAACAACCTGCAGTTTGACGGCTAAAAACTTGACGCAGGATTTTCATTACTTAAACTGGGATCTCAAAGAACATCAACAACTGATTATTTCTGGTGCTGAGAAAGTTGCACTATATATTAATCTTGAAAAGGCAAGTGAACAAATACCCATTGTTGTGTTTGATGAAATCCACAAATATAAAAAATGGAAACAATTCCTCAAAGGGTTCTTTGATTTATATAATGAAAAAGTAAAAATTATTGTAACGGGGAGTGCAAAGCTCAATATCTACAAAGCGACCGGCGATAGCTTAATGGGGCGATATTTTCTTTACAGGGTACATCCTTTAAGTGTGGCAGAGATTGTCTCGCCTTCATTAATAGAATCGGAAATCAGAGCTCAAAAGCCGATTGATAATCCAACGTTTCTTCGCCTACTTGAATTTGGTGGGTTTCCTGAACCATTTTTAAAAAACAACAAACGATTCTTCACACGTTGGCATAACCTCAGACAGCAACAGATGATACGGGAAGATATTCAGAAGTTAAGCCAAATTCAAGAAATTGCTCAACTGGAAATGCTGGCAGATGTTTTAAAATCTCAAACGGGGCAGTTGGTTAATTATGCAAACCTTGCAAATCTAATTAATGTTTCAGCGCCAACTATTCAGCGATGGATTAAATGTCTAGAATCTTTTTATTATTGTTTCACTGTGCGTCCGTGGTCGAAAAATGTTAAACGCTCACTGCGCAAAGACCCGAAAATATATCTTTGGGACTGGTCAGAAATTAGCGATCCTGGCGCAAGAGTTGAGAATTTTATTGCCGCACACCTCTTGAAAGCAGTACATTTTTGGGAAGATACTGGTTTTGGAAAATACGATTTATATTATATCCGTGATAAGGAAAAACGAGAAGTTGATTTCTTGGTTACAAAAGACAAAAAACCATGGTTTCTCGTAGAAGCAAAAAATTCTAGCAACAATGGGATCAGTAAGCATCTTTATTATTTTAAGAAAGAAATACAAGCGCCACATGCCTTTCAGGTGGTTTTTGATATGGATTATCGTGATGTCAATTGTTTCTCTTATCACGAACCGATTATCGTTCCTGCTCAAACATTTCTTTCACAGTTAATATAGAATTTCCCATGAAATAGTTTTTTCTCAGAATAACTGAGCCTATTATTTATGCTTCTAATGGAACCTTAAGAGATACTGCAGGCCAACCGTACTCATTTGGCTATTATCAAGAAAATCCTAAATTGCTATAGAATTTGACCTATACGATCAAATCTGATGACTTTGTTAAACATATCAAAACTAGCAATAACCATTCTGGCTCTACCGACAATTTGGTCATCACTAACAAAACCCCAATAGCGACTATCGCGACTGTTATCTCTAAAGTCGCCCATCACAAAGTAACTATTGTCCGGGACGATAACATCAGCATAGGGGAGTTTTGAATCTTGCATCCATGAGATTAAGAAAATGTCATGATCTTTTCCTTCCAAATGCTCTTTTTTCCTGATAACAGGAAAGGTCTCACCGTTGGGTTCAGTGTTATGATCATAGCCTTCATAAGTTTGTTCTTGTGCTTTACCATTGATATAAAGTGTTTTTTGTTTATAAGATATACGATCGCCGGGTAATCCAATGACTCTTTTAATAACACGTTCTGGCTTGTTGTTAACTTCACCTCTAAAAACGATAACATCACCTCTTTTGGGTTTGCCAAAATCAGCAATTCTTTTTCCAATAATGGGAAGATGAACACCATGACTAAATTTATCAACCACAATAATATCACCTTCTATTAAAGTCGGTTTCATTGAGGCGCTGGGAATCCTTGCTGGCTCAAAAGCAAAAGATCTAAATGAAAAAATGAAAAGTAAAAGCGGGAAGAAACTTTTTGCATTCGTATAAATAAAACTATTATGTTTTCTATTTCTTTTAAAAACCGAATAAAAAGCAACAATTAAACCAGACATTAGGGTTGCTAATAGTAAAATGATTTCAAATTCCATCATAGTTCCAGTAATTCAAGCAAGATTATGTCGTTAGTATTCATTTAAACATAATCTAAAGTTGGCAGTCAAATATAAGTTTGAGATATAACCATGCCAAGTCAGCCTTAATGAAGTATGCATACTTTAAGTGACATTTTTATTTAAAAAAGTGAGTTTCAATGCAATATTATGTTGTAAGCAAAGGGTTCTGAGATCGTTATAGCCTTTAACCTGAAGTTTATCCATTATCTTACCTAAATTATTTATTTGGCTTGTTTCTGAGATATGAAGTATTTCTGCTCCTTGTTGCATGCTATATCCTTCTAAAAAACACTTCAATGAGTTTGCTTCATTGACTGTAAAGGATATGTTTTCATATTCATCATCTAAATAGATTTGCTGCAACGGCATCTCCTGTATCACAACTTTCGTTAATTGTTCATTAATGCCCAAAAGCCAATTATCTTGTAAATTGTAATTTTCATTACTTTCAGCGAGAAATCTTGCATCATAAGCATTTTTAAGCAATTCTTGACCATGAGATCTAAAATATAAAAAAAAGTGCCTAAAGATATGTTGATTATTAAAGAAAGTGTCATTCGTTTTATGCGCATCACCATTGAGCCCAAAATTATAGGCTTCTAAATAATCTTTAAATTTTACAAAAAAATAAACAAAGCAAGTATAATCGCCAATGTCGCTGTGTGCTCGCCAAAAATTGCAGGCTGGATGATCTCTAGTGCAGGGATGATGAATATGAGATCCCCTTGAGCCAACAGGATGCTTTTTAAAATCAGCTAATTCTTTTTGGTAAAATTTTTCTTTAAAATATGCTTTTAACCATGCCTCATTGTTGCAGACAATAAATTTTTCACCATTGGGAAAGGATTTTACATAGCGAAAAAAAGTGACCCCCAAGTACTGTTTTAATGCAAAGATCACCTTATCAGCCTCGGGACACAGTGCTATTAATTTTTTTTGTTTATCCAGAAATTCTTCTTCAGTCATAGGTCACCTTTTTATAGTTTTTGTTAATAATGAATAGACTATATAAATATCGAAAAGGTTCATTGTTATACAGTGCTGATAGATAAGGAAAAATACAAAAAGGGTGTACAACCACATCTATTTTTAATAGCAGGAAATGGCAGATTGAGGACCATTGATAATACAACCGCAACTATCTATAATCCGGGTTTCCCGTATTTTTTCACTAAATTCAATTAATAGGTAACATTCGCTATGAAACGCGGCCCAACGCTACATGATGCAGCAAAAGATAATAATTCAGTCTTGGCCTTCGATTTATTGCGTGCCGGCAGATCAAAAGATGGGCGTAATGAGGAAAAGCAAACTCCTTTGCATGTGGCTTGCGCGTGCGGTTCAATGGATGTTGCTAGAGTATTAATCGAATATAAAGCAGATCTCTTCGCAACTGATTCAAATGGCCAAACGCCAATGATGATTGCAAAAGAACATAAGCATAAAGCATTAGTACGCTTTTTAGTTGAGCAGGGCGTTCCTTGTCCTTCTGATATACCCTTGAAAGCTCTTGGATTACCGGATGATCTATCAGCTATACATTTTGCGGTAAAAGCTCGAAATAAAGCGTCATTGCGTAAAGTGATTGAGCTCATTTCGGATGAGTGTGGCGAAGATGGGGAGTACTTTGAGCGCCTGAATGCTCCCGATAAATTCGGTTTAACGCCGCTTCACCTCGCAGCACAAATGGGCGTAGAGGATTGTGTATATGAATTAGTGAGTGAAGAAGTTAACCCGAGCCTACAAGATAAATTTGGTAGAACACCATTACATCTAGCTATCACAGAAAATAATGAAGAGTGTGCTTTAAAAATAATTCATTGGTCTGAAAATATAGATATTGCAGATCAATGGAAAAATACCCCGTTATTTTACGCTCTTAGATTAAGGAATGAGAACATAATAAGAGCGCTGATCTTGAAAGGCGCTGCTACTGAGAATCTTTTTGAGTTGGCAAAAGAGATGAAGTGTTTAGATATCATGATAAAAGCTATTGCTGAGCGTCAAAAAATTCTTCAAGAAAATCCGGTAGAAGAAAATCCTGTAAATGAAGATGCCGTAAAACCCATTGTCCATCAATTTGAAAGTTTAGCATTGCAAAAAAAGCTTTCTCAGGAAGAATTGGTACAAGGTGCTGCAGTGGAACCAGAAGAAGACAAAACAGCGGTTCTTGATTCACAATCAGAACAAAAACTTTCTCCTGTTCTTGCAATGCAAGTAGATGTGGATGATAAAGGTAAGCAAGAATTAGATCTGGCACCTAAAGCAACATCGGTAGTTCCCACAAGAACAACTCGAAATCAGAAAAAGAAAATGAAAAAAGGCGGAAATCAATTAGGATGACTAACACATTTCTGTCTAAGGTTGACTTCCATTACTAGCTAACTTAGTATTGTAGTTTATTTTCTTACTTAGGTGTTCAAATGAAAGTACTTAATGCTTATGATATTTCTATGGTTGCTGGTGGTTTGACATTATCAGATAGCTTTTCAGAGCGCGAAAAGGACATATTTGGGTATGGCATGAAGGTCGC
Organism: uncultured Pseudomonadota bacterium; assembly: GCA_963829835.1. Classification (GTDB taxonomy): domain Bacteria; phylum Pseudomonadota; class Gammaproteobacteria; order Berkiellales; family Berkiellaceae; genus Berkiella. The sequence continues at coordinate 263,973 of CAWHKC010000004.1, read as the reverse complement.
TATTGGTAGTTCCTGGGGAGTAGGTATCTTGTTTGGTGGCTTTATTGGATCAGTTATTGGCTTAACGACACCAGTAGGCGTTTTGTATGCGGTAGGAGTGGGCTCTGCATGTACAATAACTGCTTTGCAAGGTCTTATATTTTTAGGATATTCTTATACAGAAGATAAGCTTAAGCAGGTTTAATTCTTCTTCTTAATCTTCTTATTTTCAAATACCATCCTTTAGGGTGGTATTTTCTCCCAATTCTAATGGAACCGCATTGAAAGTGTGATAGAATGAGTTTCTTAACTACAATAACAATGAAAACGTAGTAACTACACGAGAACTGCACAATCAATCCCCACATTATTCGAATCTTTACAATAACGATGATTAATACATCTTCAGGAACTATCCATGACATTTGATACCCTTGGTTTATCAGAACCATTAGTAAAAGCCGTACTTGAAAAAGGCTATAACACACCATCCCCCATTCAGCTTCAGACGATCCCCGTGGTTTTGCAGGGTAAAGATGTGATGGCTTGTGCGCAAACAGGCACTGGCAAAACAGCTGGCTTTGTATTGCCTATTTTAGAATTACTTAAAACAGTCCCTCCTGTTAAACATAATAAAGCGAGCGTATTGATATTAGCGCCAACCCGAGAACTGGCTGCGCAGATCCATGAAAGTGTTTTAGCATATGGTAAAAATGTACGAATCAGCTCAGCTGTTGTCTTTGGTGGTGTGAAGATTAACCCTCAAATGATGAAACTGCGAGCGGGCGTTGATATTCTAGTGGCAACACCAGGGCGTCTTTTAGATCTCTATCAACAAAATGCTATTAAATTTGATGATATTAAAATACTCGTACTTGATGAAGCCGATAGAATGTTAGATATGGGCTTTATTCATGACATTAAAAAAATTATTTCCATGTTGCCTAAAGTGCGTCAAAATTTATTATTTTCTGCCACCTTTTCAGGCGACATTCGTCAACTAGCCAAAGGATTGTTACATCAGCCAGTTGAAATTAGTGTTAGCCCTCAAAATACCACTGCAACAACGGTAAGACAAAAACTGCATCCTGTTGATAAAAACCGTAAGGCAAAGTTGCTTAGTCATTTGATCCTTAATCAAAATTGGCAGCAAGCGTTGGTCTTTTGCCGAACGAAACATGGTGCGAATAAACTCGTTAAACTTTTAAATCAGGATAATATTAGCGCATTGGCAATTCATGGCAACAAAAGCCAAGCTCAGCGCACTAAGGCCTTGGATAGTTTTAAGCAAAGCAATGTTAAAATCCTCGTAGCCACTGATATTGCAGCCCGAGGTATCGATATCGATCAGTTGCCGCAAGTGGTTAACTTTGATTTACCCAACGTTCCAGAAGACTATGTGCATCGGATTGGTCGCACGGGCAGAGCAGGATCCAGTGGCCAAGCGATTTCTTTAGTCAGTCTAGATGAAATTAAGCAGTTGCAAGATATTGAACGTTTAATCAAATTTAGTATTGAGCGAGAAGAAGTGGAAGGGTTTAAGCCGCTTGATAGATTGCCGTCGTCTAGGCAGCCTAAAATACAATACACTGAAAACTAACAAATTGATCTTTTGACTTAAGTAGGGTGGGCAAAGCGTAGCGTGCCCACCAATTAGAAGATGGTGGGCACGCTTTGCTTTGCCCACCCTACAACATTTAAGGTTTAGCAGTAACCTTCGGCAACACCTGTGCACAAATCGGATCCTTCTCTTGAACAGCACGCCGACCTGCAAGATACGATGAATAATGCAGCATCGCATTTGTGTTGCCTAGATTAGAAAACCAATCATTCCAGGTTTGTTCGCTTTCCATTCCCGTTTTTAAGGCTTCTTTCTCTTGAGGTGAAAAGGTCGGATATTGTTTGTTCAGATGTTCATAAGCATGATCACCGACAGTGTGTGATATTTTTTTTGCCCCATAACTTAATAATCCAGCACCAGCACTTAACAAATGCGTAAACCAGCTTCTATCTGCTAACACTGAGGTGGCCACTTCGCTTAATCCAAAGATAACAAGCGGATTTTTAAGGTACGATGCCCAACCTTGTTGGTAACCTTCGAATTGTTGGCTATTTCTGTTAAGGGAGGTAATGCTGTTGAAATATTTCTTTCTAAATAATTCTATGAGTTTTAGATCGCCTTCTGTAGGAGAAATATAAGGATATTTTTCATAGAGTAATCCCATCGCTTTCGTCACATCTAAATTACCATAAGCTATTAAATAACAGACCGCGACTGTAAAACTGCCAGTAGAATGCAGATAAACAGATCGCTTGCATCTTATTTGAGCATTAATTTCATCAACAGCCTTTTTAAGTTTATCAAGTTCAATATCCCTGGTAGTTTCATCCATAGGGATTAATTCGGTTTTTATACTATGGTTTTTCCAGAAGATAGGTGTTACCGGCGATAAAATCTTATCGGCAACTCTTTGTTGTAGAGAAGATCCAATAGCATAAACAGTGGACAATGGACGATTTGCTTCATTGCATTGTGCAAGTAATTTATTACCATGATCGCCATAACCATTCACAGTTGTCGCGATAGGTAACCCACCCAAGATGAGGCCATCAACAATAGTTGCCCAATGTGGACGAACATGCGCTTGCTCTGATAGTAACTTGACTGGATAAAGACCTAAAAATTTATGCCATAAAGATTTGAAAGTACTTATCGTTGATTGAGTGAATTCTTTACCCATGAAAAACTTCTCCCGCTAATAAACACAAGTACCACAAGGCGGATGAAATTTAGCATATGAAAATTAGTCGAACAACACAAAATTATAGTAATTATTTATTAACGTTTGATAGTCTATTTTAAGTCAATCTTCTCATTTATAATGATACACATAAAAACAGACAATTTGATGGGGTGGTTATGTTAATGAAGACCAGAAGAAAGAAACTAGAACATTTTGTTGAACAAGGACTATTTGCCAGCCGTTGGTTAATGGCGCCGATGTATATTGCCTTAGTGGGCGCTCTTATTATATTGCTATTTAGCTTTATGCGGGAACTATTCCATTTTGCAACGCATATCATGACATTAGAACAAAATGACATTGTACTTGGTATCTTATCTCTTATAGATCTCTCATTAGCAGGAAATCTGTTGCTTATTGTTATTTTCTCAGGTTATGAAAACTTTGTATCTAAAATTGATACCGAAGATCATGAAGATCAACCTGAATGGAAAGGCAATGTTGATTTTAGCACGCTGAAATTAAAATTAATTGCCTCTATCGTCGCGATATCAGGGATCCATTTGCTCAAAGTTTTTATGGACGTCGATAAAGTATCAGACAATCAAATAAAATGGATGGTTCTCATACATCTGGTTTTTGTTGTGTCAGGCGTTTTATTGGCTACAATGGATCGCATTGCAGCCAGCACTAAAGTGATTAAATCGAAATAGAAAAAGTTACAATCTTGGTGATGGTTGAGTCGTATTTTCAGGACTTATTGGATGAGCACCCTGGCTATTAATAAAGGCTTGGTTGTTTTCAATTAATGCTTTCAAATTCCCTTGACCATCACTGTGGACCATTAAATTTAAAAGATTCTCAAGAGAGCCGCCTTTATATTGAGTCTCTAACTCTTTTGTCATTTTTGCTAGATCTATTATTTCATTGTTGTCTTTGGCAAGAGTACATTTTGTTAAGATGTCTTTTAAAATTGAATTCTTTTGATCTTGCATCGACAGTCCAGCCATCACGCCACGTGTCCATCCTTGTACTTGATGTTGAGCAGGGCCAATATGAGGTGGGGGAAGCTTATTTTGCAAAGTATCCACTATGTGTTGATTATGCATTTCAATGGTAATATTTTCGCTGGAAAGGGTGGTTTCTTTTTCAGGCACAACCGCCGGCGCTTGCTCTTGCGCAGCACTGATTTCACCATCTGATTCTTTAGGATTGCCAAAAAGACCTTTAATTGAGCTAATCAAATCCATGCTTCTCTACTTAATTCAGTGGGGCGTAGATTAAGTATAAGACATTTTACAATGACCTATCACCAAAGAGTCAATGATAAAAGGGCTGGAAATCAGCCCTTTTTCTCACATGCCGAATCGTTTTTTGGCAGCAGGGTTATAGGTAGCAGCGTCATGATGTCTGATAGTATGCAATTTAATAAATTGGATAATGTTTGCTTCTGTGATATGAGGATTGTTTACGACTACGGTCAAGATATATTTTTCCTCCTCATTCTTAGTTATTTCTGCATTCGTAACAGTATCTGTTTGACCCATAAGTTTACTTTTAATATCAGATATGCAGCGATCACACATAATAGTTGGAACTTCAAAAAAAAATGTATTTTCAGTTTTTGGACCACCGTTCATATTAATCTCCTGTTAGGTATATTCTAAAGAAAGTGAAGTGTTAAAGTTTAGTTTCTGTTTTCGAATAGCAATTTTAATCGAAATATAAGCCCCAAGTCCTATTAGCATTAACCAAATCGCAACACTCATCAGGCTGCCTGTTAGCTGATATAAATAATTTTCAACCACTGGTGTTAAGCCGCCAATAATAGACAGCCCCAAGGTAAAACTCAAGGAGGCGCCGCGATAACGAAATGGCATGGGGAATAAGTTTTTTAAACAAGCATTTGAAGGACCAAGTAAAACTTCATTAATAATAATCAAAATCATTTGTGCAATAACGACTAGATAAAAGTCACTTTGGTCAATAACCCATAATAAGGGGAATGCCAAAAGCACTAGCGAAAGGGCGCCGAACTTCATTACGGATTCGGGTGATTTTTTGTCCGCAATGCGTCCTGCTATCACTAAGGTGAAAATAGCTATGACAATAAGAAAGGATTGTAACAACATCAGGGTTTGTTTAGTAAAAATGCCTTGGGTCATCAATACCGGGTTTAAGAAGGTAATAACAGTCGTAAAAGGGACTGTGGCGAAGCCACCAATAAAGATGCCTGCAACCAGTTGCGAAGGATAATGCTTAATTAAGGCTTTTAAATGATGTTGTGAAGATGAGGCTGCCTGAAAATGGGGAGATTCGATTAAATTCTTACGATAGATAATACCGAAGATCCCAATAGCACCTCCCACAAAAAAGGCTACGCGCCAGCTCCAATCAGGCATACCATCTAGTGTTGTGACATACGCAATGAGAGACGAAAATAGACTGCCAACCATCATGGTGGCCGTTAATAAGCTACCGATCAGTGCTTCATTTTTATTTTGCGCATGCTCAACCACATAGATCCCGGCGCCATTATATTCCCCGCCAAAACAAAATAATTGGACGGATTTAGTCAAGATAAGCATGACGCCAGCCCACATGCCTATCGATAAGTAGGATGGGGTCATTCCCATTAAGATGGTCGCAATGGCTATACCGTACATAGAACACATCAAGGCTTTTTTACGCCCAAATTTATCGCCGATATGACCAAAAAAAAGCCCCCCTAAGGGGCGTGCTATGGAGGCAATTAAAAGTGCGTAAAAGCCTTTCACTAAAGAATCATAAGCAGTTGCGCCTGGGAAAAATAAGGGGGATATCAGAGGAAGAAAAATAGCTAAGATTGAATAATCATAATATTCAATCATGGTCCCAAGGGATACCGCAAAAAAAGAGCGTTTAGAAAAAGTGCGTGTCATTAAGTAATTCTTTAAAGTAAGCTAACTTGTAATAAATGCATAGAATTCCGTTATACCGCGCACAAAAAACGATAGCAAACATTTAGTTCTTTTTGTTAAAATTTAGAACAACTAACTAGCTTGGTACATTTCATGAAATTAGGCCCACTTGCTATCTCAGACGAAACCATTCTTAGTAATGCGAATGTACTGCAAACCTTTGATCCCTCTATTCAAAGCTTAGAAATAGATGATGATGGAAAAATGCGTCTTAATCCAATTTCGCTTATAGAAATGATGAGTAATGGACGCAACCCAGAAAAAAGCATCATCCTATGGCACTGGGGACAACTAAAATCAGCGATTCAACGCCAGGCAGCAAAAATTGCTGCAAAGCCAATCACTCATTTACAAAGCTTTTATGAAGCTTCGAATATTTGGTTAGGATTAATCAAACTTTCCTCTGAAATGGTAAATACACTAAAGCATCTACATAAACAGCTAAATATTTTAGAGGGAACTGATGCACCGTTTTCATTAGAAGAACTAGATTATTTATTAAGGGATCTCAAAAATAGAAGAAAATTGCAATTAAAGACCATCTTTATATTTACAATAGTATCATCACAAATCATTGATTTAATTAGTTTAAGAGCCCCACTAACATTCCCGATTTCAGGAAATGAACTCTCACAACCATGCCAACAGGTAAAAGCGCAATTTGTAACAAACATGGGAACGTTAAAAGGGTCGAAACCCTACCCAGATAAAGTTCAATTTCGTTTTATGGGGGCTCAAGTTGATGTCGTTGCATATCCCAGTTTCCATTCTGGCTCCTATCATGATGTGACGGAACAAGAGATTAATAACGGTATCTTTAGCGCACAATATTGGGTGCAAACTTTTGTTGCACAAAGATCTTCAGGCGTCATCCCCTATACACCGGTTCATTTGCTTGGGACGATGACTTTTTCGCAATCGATGCCAGTAAGCTTTTCTATTATTCCACCCCATAAATTAATACGGCAGTTTCAATTATTAATAGAGATAGCAACTGTTCAGGGTTATTCGCAGGTTATCTTCTTCGCCCCTTATCACTTTTCCTCAAGAGCTTATAGCATGGGTTTTTATTCGCGTGATAAGAACCTACCTTCTTTAGCCGAGCAACAGGATGTGGTTACTAAAATGTTTGCCGTAAAAAAAATGTGGATATGGACTATGGTGTCGATCTTACCCATCCAAAAACAAGAGAATTAGAATTACGTCCTTTTTATTTTGATGTTAGTCAAAGCTCAACGACACCTGTTTATCTCACGAAAAAAGGAGTATTAACAACGTATGCGGCTTTAATAAGAGAAAATAATATGATCAAAGTGGAAGATTTTCCCAAAGGGATATTTCCGCAATATCTTAAATTACCTCTAGTACCCTATAAGGCTAACATGGCTGAACTTAGAAAACGTGAAGAAGTCGGTAGGTTACCATGCACTAAAACCCCCTATCATTTAGAAGAGTGTGATAATCGATTCATCGAAGACTTTGCAAGATTATTACAGATAGGTGAAACCGCTACTATTACGGAAGCGGGTAAGGCCCTACGCCTTAAAACTTAAGTCTCGTGCATATGCCCTGTAAGTTCTGTGCTTGACTAAACATTGATGTCCTTGGTAAACTCCTCAACCTAGCCTTTGACCCCTTTATAAGCTAAGAGAGTTTATTGCATGCTTGAGATGAAAAAACCCAGTTTTAGACAAAGAATTGAGTTTGTTCTCAGTTTTTATGCTGCCACTTTATTACCTGAAATCCTTCCAACAACCACGCATTGGAATAAAATTTGCGATGGCTTAATTTTAGGGGCTTTACCAATCCAATCACAATGGAGGGGATTTGGTGATCATGGCAACAAAATCCGTCAAGAATGTATAGCAGCTGGTAGGCCTTTAGGGTCTGTTTATTCTATTGTAAATCCTTTTGAAATGAAGGGTGAAGGTTTAGGATTAAAGCCCGTTCCATCTGATTATTGGATAGCCAATGGCGTCAAACATCATTTAATCCCAATGGATGATTTTGGCGGTAACATCGATATCAAAAAAATTAAAGAAATTGTCGATGATATGGCTAATGAAATAAAAGCGGGTAAGTCAGTCTATGTTCATTGTAAAGCAGGCAAAGGGCGTAGTTTTACCTTTATAGTTTGCTATTTACTAGAACATACTAATTTAGATGTAACCCAAATTTTTGCGTTGCTACATAAACAAAGACATCAAGTTTCACCCGGTAAAGCGCAGTTAGACTTAATTGAAACATATAGAGCACAATATTGCCCCCATAAAGCGCCATTAAATTTAAATAGTAAGAGTGTGCAATCCTATCGTAAAGATTTAGCCTCTTACATTAATGAGCCATTATTAAACGCGGCACTGAGTGGGATTTTAATCCATGTCATTTCAGGATCATGGTTGTTAGGTGCTGCTGCCGTTACTGTTGCTGGCGCTTTGAGTGTCGGGGTGCAGTATCTTAAAGGAATATTTGATGAATACGCCTATCAAAGTCTCACGAGCGATAAAGATGCACTTGCTCATCTTACTGTGGAACAACTTAAAGCGGTTCAAAGTGGTCTTGAGAGCGCAAATTCTTGGAAAGGATGGGGTTCTCATCTCATCGATTTCAATGCCTCTAAGCACTATACTTGCTTTCGCGCGGGCATGCGTCTTGGTCAAGAAAACGTAAAGTCCTCTGAAGATATTCCATTGATGATTGATGCAAAATCTAAGCTAAGAGAAAGATTAAAACTAAATTAACATCTACGTAGCGTGGCTTGTAGGCATAGTGGATGCCGCGCGCCAGTCATGATAAATTCTGACTAATTCAGAAAATAAATCATAACATGTTGGCAAGATAACAAATATGGATAGTCAACTTCCTGCAATCACTGCTCGCAACCTTAAATTCAAGGTTCCAAAAGTAACGTCACGTTATTGGTTTAATGGTTCTGCCGTTGAAACGCTCCACATCAACACGCTAAATAATAGCATTCCTTATGGCGAACGCTTCTTTGTTGAGGCGGTGTTACCTTATATCAAACACCTAAAAGACAAAACGCTCAAAAAAAATGCTATCCAATTTGTTCGCCAAGAAATGAATCATAGTAAAGAACATTTTAGATTGTACTTAAAAGCCATAAAACCTTTTTATCCAAGATTGAAAATCAGAAATGATTTCTATCAAAAAATATTTCTGATGGTCGCGTTTTTTGTAGGGCGTAAAATTCGCTTAGCGATGGTTGCTGCCATGGAACACTTTACCGCTGTAGCCGGTGAACTGTATTTGGGGCATCCTGAATATTTTAATGGGGTTGATGAAAAAATCACTTTATTGTGGCAATGGCATTTTATAGAAGAAATTGAACATAAAGCGGTAGTTTTTGATATCTTCCAGGCTGTCGGTGGCAATTATATCCAACGCATCATTGGCTTTCTCATTACGGGCACGTTCTTTAATGTTTGTTTTGCCAATTATTATCTGCATATGGTCTGTTATGACAAGTTGTATAAATCTAAACAATTTTATGTTGATGTGTATCATTTTTTCTGGGGCAAGAAGGGACTTATTCGAAAGATAATCGGACCTTTCCTGCGTTACTTATTGCCAGGATTTCATCCCAATAAGTTGAAAAATGCTATCCCCTTACAAGATCGGATGTTGCAATTGCTTTTTATTCAACAGCAAATCGAAAAGAAGGGATCTCTCTAAAGTTTATCTTTGAGAAGAAAAGCATTCTGGATTGGTAACAATCGGTAGTGAATAGAGTGCGTTTCCTAAAGGAATAGCTCTTGAGATATAGCCAAATGCTGCCAAATGATTATCTTCAGGAGATAACTGTGCTAAATGAATGTTAGGGGTTCCATTACGGTTAACCATGACCATCGGCACAAACCTGACGCCATTGATAATGGTCTTATCAGCAGATTTTGTTAAACCAAGCAATAGAATGATGGTAGATCGGGTTCTGACTGATCCTTGAAAGCTAATAAAATTCCCCAAAGAATAACTGATAAGAGTTGCACGCCCATCTGTGGTAGTGAATTTTTCTACGGGTTGTAAAACATGAGGATGAGAACCAATCACCGCAGTGGCGCCGGCGTTCAGAACTTCTTTTGCAAAGGCTTGTTGAGTTTGATTGGCTTGTTCTTGATACTCCACGCCCCAATGGGGTGAAACAATAATGGCATCAACCTTTGGTTTTAATTCTTGTATGGTTTTAAGGATCCATTGTTTATCACTGGGTTTGTAACAATATAACATTTGATGATTTGTATCAGCTTGACCATTGGTATGTTCGGTGCAGGCTATCCAGGCAATCTTGACGCCTTGGGTATCAACGATTTTTACAAAGGAAGCTTCAGAATAGCTTTTTCGAGATCCCACATAGGCAATGCCAACCGAATCTAGCAAATCCAGTGTTTTATCCACGCCAATGGAATGCCTATCAAAAGCATGATTATTTGCTGTGGAGACAATTGAGAACCCTGTCTTTTTTAAATCTTTGGCTAATTGGGGATGATAATTAAATAAAGGAAAATCAGAATAAACGTTAAAATCCCATTGATAGGAATCGTTTACTTTTTCGCCAAGATGATTGATGCCAATAGCAATCGGCCCTTCCAAATTGGCATAAGCAATGTCAGCATTTTGAATATAAGGAATAGCTTCACCCCATAAACTCTCAAAACCTTTGCTGGAAGCTTTTTGTTGCAAAGGACGATGGAGCAATAAATCTCCCATTGCGGCTATCACAATTTTTTTGCCTTGGATGCAGGCATTTGGAAAGGTTATGGTTTTATTCTCAGCATAAGCGTAGTGACAAATAAACAGTGCTGCTAAGGAAATAAGCCGGAAAATTCTCTTTTTTGATGTTGTATTGTAAAACATAAGACCTCATATCAATTGATATGAGTATAGTAGAGGTTGAATTAGATTAAAGACTTAGGAGCGGATATCGCTTCAATTAAAAAATGCATCAAAGGTGCCATCTCTTGGCAGGCTTTGATATAGATTTTGAGAAAATTTTTACTGCATACTTGGGTGTCAGTGAAGGCAATGGAGGTAATAAAGTCCTTTCTTTTCAGATCATCAATAAAAGGATGCTCGGCATTAAATCCACGCGGTGGCCTAATAAGACTAGTCCCTTCTAGCGGGATCTTCTTTTTGAGAACTTTTTCCCATTTTTTCGGATGCTTTACTATCGCTGTTCGAATTTGATGGAGTGCGATTGGATCAGGATGCCAAGAACCAGCTGCTGCAAAAGAAGCGCCAGGTTCTAAATGTAAATAAAATCCAGGTGCGTGGATCCCCTGATTAACAGGTCGATAAGGAAAATGAAGACCCGCATTGGTTTTGTAAGGTATTTTTTCTTTTGAAAATCGGGTATCACGGTAAATTCTAAGCAGTGAACCGCCGTTAGATTTAGGATCCACTTTAAGGTTATCGCAAATTTTTAAAAGAGGAGTTCTCACATCGCAGATGAAATCAAGTAATGGATCTTTTACATGGTCTTCATAGCGGTGTTTATTTTTTTGAAACCATTCACGATTATTGTTTTTCTTGAGTTGTTTTAAGAAGGTAAACAAATTTTTATCGAAATGGGTAGTCATAATCGTTTTCATTCATTAAGTAGGAGTTTGCAACTAAGAGATCAATACGAATTATCCCTTAGTTGCATCAAGCATAAGTCTTAAGAGCAGCAACCTAGGGCTAATTTAGATAAAAAAGCGCCAGCAGCTTGAAAAAATCCTGTTTGAGCAACAACTTCTACAGGTTCAACAGCTTCACCATCGGTATTGGAAACAGCTACTTCTTCGCCTTCATCGTTTCCACCAGAAACGAGTAACAACTCTTCTTGATTTAATGTTTTCATTGTATCGCCTTCTGTTCATTTAAAAATAAGAGTCACGAATAGTACTTTCTTATACATAGAATATCAATACGGAAAGCCAAATTTCTAAAACACAATTAAATGCAAGTTAATAAACTTAAAATTGCGTTTGATATTGAATTCTTGTCATAAAAAGCTTACAGTTGCTTAACTATCGCGAGAGCTTTGGATAGCATTAATGAAAAATAGCGTCACCCCATTAACAACAGATCCGTTGGCTGAAAGACTTGCTGGGTTGAACGTGACTTTAGGTGGCAGCCCACCAAAGCAACTCAGATCCTCCTTAGATTCTCCTCGCGGTTTGCTTCCTAAATCAAATCTTGCTACCTCATCCGAAAAAATTACCGAAGAAAAGTCTAATTGCATCACTAAGATTGATACGTATGATAAAGCCATCTTTTTGTTTGCCGATATGCAAGACTCTTCAATACATTCACAGTCTGCTGATTTTGTAGAATCAACATTAAACCCGATAATTGCAAACTTTATAAACATCGTTCAAAAATATCGTTCTGATGGCATTTATATTGTTAAGTTTGCTGGTGATAATATTATGCTTGCTGCCGGCAGCAAAGATAAAGATGTGCAGGCAAAGCAAGCCAAAGCGATGGTGTCGATTGGATTAGAGATGATTGAGTATCTAAGAGATTCGAATATAGAAAGAGTTACACCTATTAACTTTCGGATTGGTATGAATATGGGAAGGGCTGAAAAATCGCTATATCGCTACCCAACTGAACGCGGGCTTACTGAGATAATTGATTGGCATGGAGTTGGCGTTAATATAGCCTCAAGAATGGAAAGTTCAAGCATACCTAGTCAATTTCAAGTGCCTGCAGAAACCTATTTTTTAGTAAAGGATGACTTTACTTTTTCTATTCAATATGTACATGACGTAGAATCTTGTGGTATACAAACAACCTATATTGTCTTGGGCCATAAACAGAAACCATCAGTGGAACCTCAGGTTTCAATAGGCTATTATCCTTCTACCCTCGCACGTAGAGGATCTTTATCTACACCTACCCTATTCATTTCACCGGATGACCTTACTCAGTTAAGAGAAAAAGTTGCTCCTAAGTAATTTCGTGGTAATGATCAAATTTTCCATGATTGAGAAAGTTTATCACCTGATGGATGACTTTTTTGTTGCTCATGATGGAATTATGATTCACCGCTAATACAATATGATCTGTCATGCCTTGCAGTTTAGTATTCTCTATAGTGACTTTTCCATCATGTTTCTCGGGTAATATCAAATAACTGATAGGATCTAACCAACGATTACCTGCAATGATACCTAATTCAAAGTTAATCTTAGGCATGGGGTTAGTTTTTGCAGCTAAAGTAGTCAGTTCTTGTCCTGCAGGTCCATAAAAAAGTTTGTATATAATGTTATCTTTGAGAAAATCAGCCACCTGCGAACCTTGATTGGGTGGGGCTAACATAACGACGCGTCCAACATTCTTCAACTCATATTGTGCTAAAAGCCCTCGTAAAACGAGGCCGCCCATGGAATGGGTCACAAAATGCAGTGTCTTGCCTGGTTGGTTTGCATATTTGTGTAACTGCTGATAAACATCGTCTGCAAGTAGTGATAGGGTTTTCTTACGTGACAGATAATCAATATTGAGAACTTGGTAGCCAGCCGTTGATAGTGTCTTTTCCAATCGTCGCATTGATCTATATGTACGACCTATCCCATGTAATAATACAACCATATTATTATCATTTGTGTCAGTCGGTAGACTTTTTGTCATATTAGACAACCTTTATCATCCAAAAGATTAGGACTTACGTCATTGTTAACGCTTAAAAACATTTATTTTTCCGTCGGCCAGTTTCCCTTATTGGACCATGTTAACTTTGAAATCCAATCCAAAGAAAGGATTGCATTGATTGGGCGCAATGGGGAGGGCAAATCCACTTTATTTAGGATTTTATCACAAGTGATACCTCCTGATTCAGGTGAAATCATTAAGCAAAGTTTTCTGAGAGTTTCCAGATTAGCGCAAGAACTACCACCCTCTGAAGATATTACTGTTTATGAAGCGGTAGCGATGGGTCTTGCCGACTTAAGTAATTTATTAGTGGGCTATCATAAACTGATATCGCAGGTTGATGGGCATGATGAAGCTTGGATGAATCAAGTCCAAGAACTTCAAGAACAAATTGAGCAAAGAGATGGTTGGCTAATTCAACAACGTATCGATAGAGTGATCCATGATCTCACCCTGCCTGAAGATAAGAAAATGTCGGATTTATCAGGTGGGTGGCGCCGACGAGTCGCATTGGCACAAGCATTGGTTCAAGAACCTGATATTTTGCTCCTGGATGAACCGACTAACCATTTAGATTTAACGGCGATTGAATGGTTAGAAAAAATGCTTTTGAATTATCCTAAAACCATTATATTTATCACCCATGATCGTGCATTACTACGCAAATTGGCGACACGCATTGTAGAGTTAGATAGAGGAAAACTGACTTCGTATCCACCAGATTACGATACTTATCTTGCTAGAAAAGAACAGGCACTGCTTGAAGAAGAAAGACACAATGCCTTATTTGATAAAAAATTATCAGATGAAGAAGTCTGGATCCGTCAAGGTGTGAAAGCAAGAAGAACTCGTAACGAAGGTCGAGTGCGTGCCTTAAAAGCGTTACGTGAAGAACGCACGCTGCGCAGAACTATCAAAGATAAACCCAAATTCGAAGTCAATGATCCCGTTTCTGGCGGCAAGATGGTGATCCAAGCCAAGAATGTGTCTTTTGGTTATACACCCGATAAACTGTTGATCAAAGATTTCACTTTTAATATTCAACGCGGTGATAAAATTGCGATTGTAGGTCAAAATGGTACCGGTAAAACAACCCTTGTTAAATTATTAATTGATCAACTTCAACCAACACAAGGGACTATCAAACATAGCCCTGTGAATCAAATAGCCTTTTTTGATCAAAATCGGGAACATATCAACCCAGAAGAAACAGTGATGGCGAATGTCGCGGAAGGGGATGATTCCATTGAAATTCAAGGAAAGAAAAAGCATGTGATTGGTTATCTGGGAGATTTTTTATTTTCACCCGCTAAATGTCGTATGCTTGCCAGAACCCTTTCTGGGGGTGAACAAAATCGTTTGATGTTAGCAAAATTATTTGCGCGTCCTGCAAACGTTTTAGTACTAGATGAACCAACCAACGATTTGGATATTGAATCGTTAGATGTTTTGGAAACCTTGCTTTTAAACTATCCTGGCACCGTGATCATCATCAGCCATGATAGAGAATTTATTGATAACATCGCGACGCATACTATCGCCTTTGATACTGATGGTAGTATTTCTATTGATGTGGGCGGCTATAGTGATTGGATTGAGAGACAAAGCTCAACCCCAAAGAAGTCAAATAAACCTGAAAATAAAAAGCCAAAAGAAACTAAAAACTCAGTTGTTGAAAGTGATAAATCATCAAGCAAAAAAAAGCTAAGTTATCAAGAGCAAAAAGAACTAGCATCGATGCCAGCATTAATTGAAAAAATGGAAAACGAAATTAAGCAGTTGGAGATGATAGTATGTGAGCCAGATTTTTATTCTAAATCTAAAGAAGCGATTTTGGAGACGAATAATAAACTCGCAAAATTAAAAGATGATTTGACAAAGGCGTATGCCCGCTGGGAAGAATTAGATCTTTAATATTCTTTTTTATTGTAGGGTGGGCAAAGCTCTAAGCGTGCCCACCAATTCAAACGAACTGGTGGGCACGCTAAGAGCTTTGCCCACCCTACGATCGTAATACTTACTTAGGTACTAGCCCCACTAATCTCATTGGCGCCTCTGTGGCATCTTTGATATTCAATGGCAGAGCAATCAGATAACTCCCCGTGGGCGGTAATTTACTTGCATTAGCCACATTTTCAATAATATATTTTCCAGCCCCAAGTATGAGTTTGTGAACAGGATATCCACTTTCTGGTCGATCAGGAGAAAGGGTATCAATGGCAATGCCCACTACGTCTCTTTGAAGCAGCAGTTCAGCAGCCTCCACGGACAAACTCGGAAAGACGAGATTATTACGATATTTTTCTGAATTTGACCAATATTTATCCCATCCTGTATGAATAATCGCAACACAATCTGCGGGTATAGTTTTATATTGTTTTTCAAAGGATTCGATATCTGCTTTACTGACAACAGTTTTTGCCTGAGCAAAAGAAGAGACATTGATGACAACACAAGGAGCAATCAATTGCTCTAAGGGGATATCAGAGATGCTTTTACCTGAAGGAATGCAATGACAGGGGGCATCCATATGGGTTCCCATACCCGCTTCCATTTTGATTTCTTGGCTACGAAATTTAACCTCTTCATTATCCGAATAATCATCATAATCTTTTAAGATGTTAAGTTTAAAACCACAACTGCCATTCCATGACGGAATGTCTGATGTTAGTGGATGAGTGAGATCGATAAAATCAAATTGTTTCATTGTTATTTAAACTGCTTCTAAAATCGCTGCCACACCCATACCACCAGCAGTACAAATGGAAATTAACCCACGCCCCTTGCCATTTTTATGTAGCATTTTTGCTAAAGAGCCAACAATCCGAGCACCCGTAGCCGCAAAAGGATGTCCTAAGGCGACACTCCCGCCTTTAATATTCATTTTGGTTCTATCGATAGGACCCAGCGCTTTATCTAATTTGAGAACACGCTTGCAATATTCTTCAGTCTCCCAAGCCTTTAATGTACACAGTACTTGTCCGGTAAAGGCTTCATGAATTTCGTAAAAATCAAAATCTTGTAAAGATAAATGATTTCTTTTTAATAATTGACTCACCGCTATCGTTGGGGCCATCAGTAGGCCTTCGCCATGTACAAAATCAACGGCAGCGACTTGTGCATCAACAAAACGTGCAAGAGGAGGGTGATCATATTGTTTTGCATATTCTTCGCAGGTCAGAAATACCGCTGCCGCACCATCGGTTAAGGGGCTGCTATTCCCGGCAGTCAGTGTGCCCTTATCGCTTTTTTCAAAGACTGGTTTTAGTTTTGCTAATTGTTCAATTGTCGTGTCGGCTCGTAAAATACTATCGCGCTTAACCCCAAGTAATTCAAAAACCAGATCATCATAAAATCCTTCGTTGTAAGCATTAACCCCGTTTTGATGGCTTTTTAGTGCTAGTTCATCTTGGGTAATGCGTGATATGTGCCATTCTTGAACCATTTTTTCACAATGCTCGCCCATTGAAAGATGGGTGCGAGGTTCAACAACGCCAGGTAAATCGGGTTTAAAGTCACCAATTCTTATTTTGGCAAACGCTTTTATTTTAGCGAAAGAATTTCTGGCGTAATGAAGTGCAAGGAGTTTTTGTGCTAATTTTCTTTTCGCCATCATAGGAAGATCGCTATTGGTATCAACGCCAGCCCCAATACCACAATCGATTTGATGATTAGCAATTTTGAGTGCAATTTGCAATGTTGTTTCAAGGCTAGTGCCGCAAGCTCTTTGTAAAGTGTACGCGGGTGTATGAGGATCAAGGGATGTACCCAAGACACATTCTCGGCTTAAATTCCAATTTAACGAACTATTCATGATAGCTCCTAATCCAACATCACCTAACACTTGCCCTTCCAAGTGCATTTTTTTCACTAAGGCTTGCAGTGCTGCTGTCATTAATTCTTGGGTAGTCAGATGAGCGTAGTGGGTCATGGATTTAACAAAAGGAGTACGGGCACCACCAGCAATGTAAACGGGACGTGTAATCATGAGCTCATCCTGTAGCAAAATCGTATATATAGCAAAAATGCTAACTATAATAGCGCTCTAACGCAAGTCCCATTAATTCCAAGTTGTCTTACCAACAATCATTTCAAAAATGAATAAAGTTTGAGGTGTCAAAGAAAATTATGATAATGTTCAAATAGTTGGAGAGAGTTTTTTAGGAGGTTATTATGGGCATTTATAAGAAAATATTACTCGCAGTCGATCTACATCCCTCCTATGACGAATATACTGCGCAACGTGCGGTAGATTTTGCCAAAGAACGTGGTGCAAAGTTATACATTATCCATTGTGTTGAAGGGATCCATGCCTACGGAGCCGCACAAGGTTATCAACTCATTATGGAAGTGGAACAGCAAGTAGAACAAGAAGCAAAAAAAGCACTTGCAGATTTATCAAGTAAATGTGAAATTCCAGCTGATCAACAAATCATCGCCAACGGACCACCTCAAAGAATTGTGCTTGAACAAGCCAAAGCATTGAAGGTAGATCTTATCATCGTGGGCGGCCATGGTCGTCATGGGATCAGTTTACTGCTGGGCTCTACGGCTGATGGTATTATGCATCATGCAGATTGTGATGTATTAGCCATCAGAGCCAAACCGTAGGGTGGACAAAGCTTTTAGCGTGTCCACCATCTGAACATCTAACTGGTGGGCACGCTACGCTTTGCCCACCCTACATCTTCGACGGAGATCTGTCTTACATCACTTCCATATGCACAGGCGCCATATGAATATCTAATGGATTTTGCATCATAGGAGCCGCTGGCGCATTATCAAAACCAACGGATTGATTGTTGTTAGCTGGAAAAATATCGTTAAAATTAATAACATCACCTTTGCCGGGTTTAAAGACGTCGCCCCAATATTTTTTGCCCAATTCATAGCCGTTAACATCGAGGGTTTGGCTATTCCACCAATCACCGATAACAGTAGGGTTATAGAAAGGTTTAAAACTTTCAGTTAAAGACACCCCTTTATCCATCAATTTTAAGAGGGTATTGCCATCATGGTCAATAATGGCTTTTTCCAAAAGCATAAAGTTTTCAATTTTTTGATATTGTTGATGTTGTGACTTCAAATTACCAACTAAATCTGATTGATATTTTTTAATTTCAGCATCTAGTGTACTGGTATGAGTACTGTGATAATCCTGATTTAGATTCTTTAACTCTAACACTTCCATATGCTCTTTAACGGTAGACATTTTTTCTGTAATGAGATTTTCTATAGCAGAAAAATCTAAATGACTTATTTTGGTCAGAGATTGAAATACGGTGTCAAAGCCGAGAACTTCTAGCTTCTCAATTTGATAAAAGGATTTTAGATGCGATCGAATATCATCTAAAGAGGGGGAGCCAAAATAGGAGAAATTGAACGTGAAGCCATGATCAATTTTGGCGAAGTTATAGTGATCACCTTTGTCAATTAACCCCACATTACCACCATGCGCATCGGTGTCTCTGACAAAATTGATTGCCCAAATGGCATCCATAAATCCTTCTACGGGCTTGCCATTGACTGACACTGGGAAATTTTCACCATAAGGGTGCCAACTATGGTGATCATAAAACAAAGGTTGCTGAAAGTTAAAATCAGCTAATGTACTAAAGTTTTTTAATAATTTTGAACCAAGTAAGAAATCGCCATGAAGATTATCAATGACAATTTCAGTTTGTGGCGCATTTTCACCCAGAAAGAGTTGATATAGACCACCGGCGACATATTCTTTTACGACAGCTTCAGGAACACCGTAGTGACCTTCTTTTAACAACCACTTTTCGTGTTGAGTATCATAATAAAAGCCACCCAATGTAATGCCATCGTTTTTAGCTTTGAATAAACTAAAATCAGAATATTTTAAAATATCTTGATGCTTCTCAAGATAATGATTAACTATCGCTTTAACACTGTGATCATTTTGTAATGAACAAGCCAGCTTTAAGGGGGTAAGACCCGTATTATCTTGCACTAGCGGATTAACGCCATAGGAAAGTAATTTTTTAATTGCAGCGTCATCATTTAACGTAGCGGCAAGATGTAATAAGTTGCCACCAGCTTTATTTTTGACATGTACATCAAGAAAATTTGCTTTAGTAAAATGTTTGTTAACAAGGACAGTATTAACTGCCTGCAGGTAGGGTGAATTCAGCTTTTCAGCAGGAATTTGGGCACCTTGTTCTTGAAGATACTTTCCGAGCAAGGGATTGTTATTTTCAAAGGCCAAAGAGGCAGCATTATGTCCATCACCTGTTTTGACGTGAATGTTAACGCCATATGCGATTAAGGTTTGAATAACGGCTATATCTACCCCTTTTTCAATAAGGGTATGCAAAAAGGTCTTACCATCAGCATATTTGGCATTAGGGTTAGCGCCGTTTGCAAGGTAATGCTTGAGGTCTGAATGAAACCACCAGTATGACGGTTCAAGCGCTAGCATTTTCTTTGTATAAAGATTCGCATTTTGAAAGTTTGGCATGGTGGTTCTTAGCTCTAATGTCAAAAAAGCATGTTATCCAACAACTATAAAGTTGTAAAGCTAAGTAATAAGATTTTTCCGGATTTACTCATATTTAATAAGTCAGATAACTCATATATTCTTGTCTATTTGACAAGTACTCGCTAAAGTTAAGTGAATGCTTGGCTTTTAATGAAAGGATCTCACTATGTATGAATTTATTATTTCCACACAAGATCAAGTCAGCGGCTATAAAATCACTAAAACCCATGGTTTGGTATATGGCAATATTGTGAGAAGTACTAACATTGTCAGGAACATTTTTGGAGGCATTAGAACAATTTTTGGGGGAGAAATACCTGAATTTACGAAAGTAGTACAAGATGCACGAGAACATGCCATTATGAGATTAATTGAACATGCTAAGACGATGGGAGCGAATGGGGTGGTTGGTGTAAGACTAACTTCTGCTGAAGTGATGCAATCTTGCTCTGAAATCGTTGCTTATGGGACTGCTGTTACTATAGATGAAGGCTAGAGGCAATAAAGAAGTATCAATGAATAAAATTGAACAAACAGAAAATAGAATAGAAAAATCTCCTCAATGGTTAAAATCACTTTATGTATCAGTCATGCAATGCATAAAGGGATTTTTAGCCAAAATTGGTTTGCTTAGTAAATTAGATAAGCGTGCGCACAAAGATCAAAGTTTTCATTACCTTCGTTCATTAATGGCCATTCATCAACTTGACGATATGATAATGCTTGATGTGCCATGGTGGACATACTCTGCAATTGAAGCTATTGAGCAACATATCCATACATTAGGTTATAAGCCATCAGTATTTGAATATGGCAGTGGTGCCAGCACTATATGGTTAGCAAAGCGAAGCGCACAAGTTATTTCGATTGAGCACGATAAGGTATGGTATCAACAACTCAAGTTAAAATTAGATAAATTTCCCAATGTAACCCTCATTTTACAACCACCAGCTCAAGGGTCAGATGATAAGAAATACCAATCACAAAAAATGAGTAATGTGAACTTTGAAGAATATGTTAAGGCTATAAAAGCAACTAACCAGACGTTCGATTTGATCATTGTCGATGGTCGATGCAGAGAAGCCTGCTTAGAAGAATGTTTAGCTTATCTTAAACCCAATGGGATGATAATTTTTGATAATTCAAATCGAAGGCGCTATCAAGATGCTATATTGTCATCTTCATTAAACATTCAAAGATATTATGGACGAGTACCAGGTTCACCTTTTAAAAGTGAAACAGCCATTTTAAGATTCCAGTAACACGCATACCGTTTCTCGTTGGCGGTATTTTATTGCTTCATCAAGTGGTGTGAAACCACGACTATCCATAACCTCTTTATTCGCACCATGTTGCATTAACTCAGTAACAATATGAGCATGCCCAAATCTTGCTGCGGCATGTAATGGGCTGTGGCCCCAACAATCTAAAGCGCCTATCTTTGCGCCAGCTTCAATGAGTGTTCTGACAGTGTTAAGACAGCCCGAATACGCTGCACGATGTAAAGGTGAAATACCACCACTGGCTTTAGCATTTACATTCGCGCCGCTTGTTATCAAAAATTCAACAGCTTCATGATGACCTTTAATAGCAGCATGATGTAATAATGAATAACCTTGACGACAAATAGCATCTTTATCTGCGCCATTTTGTATCATATTTTGCAACATGGTTGTATTGCCAAGTTTTGCAGCATCATGCAATACCCGCGGGTCACTTTTCTCATGAACAGGGCGTTGTTGTTTAGGCTGTTGCTTTGATTTACCCGTTAGAAGTGGCCAATTCATCCAATAATGGATCAATGATAGAGAATGAAGCATGGAGCACCTCTTGGGGAATGGCGTATAAAGGAGGCCTAATTATATCGGATTACGTAGGATAGGACACGCTTTAAGGGTATAGAAGGTAGGGTTGAGAAGATAAAACGATCATCTCCCCTCTCTTTGAGAAAGGGGAGGATATCTTTTTAATTCATTGGAGGACATACAGGTGGAGGCATTCCCCCTTTTAATTTAAACGGGTGTGAATGAAATTTTCTAATTCATCAAAAACATCTGTTTTTAAATATTCTCGCCAGAACGAAACATTAAAAGGACCATCTTGTTTAATTTTTAAGTTACGGGCAATAATCGCTTCTTGATCGATAGCTTGAACAGATCTTTGAAGAATGAAATTAGAAAGCGTTTGTACTTCTTGAATGGTTTTAAATCTAAAAGTGTCATAGAACTTGATAATTTGCTCTGTTGGAAGAGCTTCAAAAGCACTGAACAGTTTAGCTACAATCACGGCATCCTCTATGCTCATTGCACCGCCTTGGTGAAAAGTGGGAGCACAAGCATGAGCGGCATCACCAATGAATAAAATATTTTTCATGTGCTGAGAATGTGTTTTCACTTCTCTAACAGTTTCAAGTTGATCGGGGATTAATTGATGAGGATCAATAATTTGTTCTAAGGCAAATTTTACTTCATTCCCAATATGCTCAAAATGAGATTTCATAAATTGAATCGATTTACGTTCTTCTTCTGATATGCCATTAGGCGGAGTCAGAACAGCGGCGTAACAATATACTTCATGTTCACTGATGGGGAACAATAAAAAAAGTGTGCCTGCTCCTAGAATATAGGTCGGATGAAGTATAGATTTGGGCTTTTTAAGAAGTAATCGCCAATTGGTGATTCCTAAAGAAAGAGGGAGTTCATCCTCATCTAAATGTGATAATTTTCTGACACTTGAGCGGATCCCATCTGCGCCGACAACTAAATCAAAGGACTCTTCGGAGCCATCACTTAACTTTGCTATAACTTTGCCTTTCTTTTCGTTGAGTTCAACAATCGAAATGCCCATCTGAGTTTTATTTTCAATTGTTTTACTAAAAAGCAAATCATGAAGGTTTGCTCGGGAGATCCCAATAAAAGGAAACTTCTTAGGGTGAAGATCATCTGTTAGTTGCGAGCTTAAGGTTTGAAAAAAATCATCGGTGAAAACAATTTGTCTGACATGATAACCGTGGTTTATCACTTTCTGATCTAAATTCAAATGATGCAACGCCGCTAAGGCATTGGCGGGTAAAACAATGCCAGCACCAATAGGTGTAAACTGGCGTTGTCTTTCTATGACTTTATAATCAATACTGTTTTTGCAATATTGTTCGAATGCATTGGCTAAACTTAATCCGGCAATACCGCCACCGACGATTAAAACCTTTCGCTTGCCCATCTTATTCTCCTTCGCTTACAACACTATAGCTAGTTTTAGATAACCCCGAAAGAGCTGTTAACCGCCGGGTGTGTAAGAAATCAAACTATATCCAGATGAAGAAAAATAAGAGAATGTTATACTTAGTTGAAACATATCTTGTGTAGGGTGGGCAAAGCGTAGCGTGCACACCAATTTGTAATCAAGATGGTGGGCACGCTACGCTTTGCCCACCCTACGGATCTAAGAGATCCTTGGATAAGAATAATGAAAATTGCAATTATTGGCGCGGGTGTGCTTGGTATCAGCACAGCTTATTTTTTGAAAGAAGCTGGGCATGAAGTCACCATCATTGAAAGACATTCCCAGGCAGGTCTTGAGACCAGTTTTGCTAATGCAGGATTACTGACCCCAAGTTTGTCCGATCCCTGGAATTCCCCAGGCATTTTTTGGAAACTTTTAACACATATTGGTAGAAATGATACCCCCATACTTATTCGGTTGAATGCTTTAGCCTCATTAGGTACATGGGGACTACAATTTTTGAAATATGCCTCGCAAGAACATTATTACCAGAACATTAAGCGCAATGCCGCTTTGGGTAATTTAACCAATAATTTGATTACTCAACTCATTGAAAAATGTGGTATTCAATGCGATTACAAACCATCTGGCACATTAATGATTTTTCGAGATCAAAAATCTCTTGACCATGCAAAATCACTTGCCGATTATATGACTCAACTCGCGATTCCTTATGCTGCGCTCTCGCAACTTGCTACACTTGAAAAAGAGCCAGCATTAGCAACTATTAAAAACGATATTGTTGGTGGTTTTTTTTATCCATCTGATGCAATGGGGGATGCCCATCAATTTACTCAAGCCTTAGCAAATTATCTTGAACGTCAAGGTGTGAAATTTCGTTATGAGACCAAAGCCTTATTAGTCAAGAATAATAAAAAAGTGGATTTGGTTTTTAACGGTGCTAAATACGATGTTGATGGCATTATCCTAGCAGGAGGCGTAAATAGTCTTGAAGTCGCAAAGAGTATTGGTATTAAGTTACCGATACGCCCCTGCAAAGGCTATTCAATCACTTTCTCAGGAGAGAACTGGACAGTCGCTCCTAAAATCCCAGTGATTGATCATACTTTACATGCGGTTGTTACGCCGTACAATAAACGCATTCGGGTAGCCGGCACAGCCGAGTTTGCCGGTTTTAATAAAAAAATATCAGAAGATAGAATCCAGAATTTATTTCACGTTCTTCAAAAAATATATCCAAAAGGCTATGAGCAAACAATTCCATCAGAAGTTTCGCGTTGGACAGGTTTACGACCCACCTGTGTGGATGGTGCGCCAATTTTGGGTCCAACCAAATATGAAAATTTATTCCTTAATACCGGGCATGGTCATTTAGGATGGACGATGGGATTAGGTTCAGGGAAGTTGTTGAGTGATTTTCTAAGTGGAACACCTTCGCCTATTTCTATAGATGAGTATAGCCTGGCACGCTTTGATTAGATTGTGCCCACCCTCTATATGTATCATCAGTATATGACCTATTAGCAATATCTTTTTAGTCTATAGTTAGTACTCACTTCATTTGAGGAGTACTAACACTATGATCGGGTTGAACTTAAGAGAACTTATTAAAGCAGCATCTGCTGGGCATGCATCCAACCTTGAAATATTACAAGCCGTTAAATCAAGAATAAAATCGCACCCTTATGAAGTCAATGAAAAAGGCTTGCTAGATCTTACGCCATGTCATTTAGCAGTTATAGAAAATCAACCGAAAATTCTTGAGCTCCTTGTTCTTGATGGATGTGGTGATCTCTAATTTGCTTGATTTTAATAAGAACAAAGTAGAAGACCTATCAAACAATGACTTGATGTTGAAATATATTCGTGAGCTTAGAAAAGAATCTCACAGAAAAAGAAATATTCATGCCTATCATTTGCATGATTATATTGCGATGTTAGCAACGAGCGCAGAATTACAATCAGAACTAAAGATATTAATTCAAAAAAGAATAGCTTCACATCCGCATGAAGTGAATGAAAGAACCTATTGGGGAAGAACCGCATGCCATTGGGCAATGTTTTACAACCAAATCGATATTTTGCCACTGTTGCTAAAAGAAGGAAAAGCCGATTTATCATTAACTGATCTTGATCTTAAAAAACCAATGGATTTGATCGAAGAAACAGTTAAAGACCAAAAATCTAGTCCAAGGACACAAGTAGTCATTAAAAAATGTTCAAAAGAAGATTATACTTCAATTTTTTCTGCATTTGGTTGTGAAAATTCTGATACTAAAGATTTGTCGATTAATTATATAACGGATTCGATGTCGCTATTAAAATTACATCATATTGAACATGATGCGCAGAGTATGATAGCGCGAGATCAATATGTTTCTGAGATCACTCTGGATGGACAAGATGAGCCGAGTTCTCATATCTCACGCTCAAAAAGAAATAGAAAAGTATCTGAGATTCAAGCAACTTTACTCGGTGAAGAGGTCAAGGGAGATAATGTAGAATATATTAAGAGATTTTTACGAGAAGGGAATAGTCCAAATGCACTCGTCCAACCTTCAGGAATGCCATTGTTGCTATATTCTTTTGTGCATGCAAAGAAAAGGGTTTTTAGATTACTCCTTAGTCATGGTGCAAGTGTTAAGTCTTTATGCGATGAACAAGGGTTAGTTTTTTTAAATCATCATTTAGCGCCAAATGTGAAAAATAGGATACGAGTTCTTGTTGAAACAAGAAATGTCATCTTAAATTTAATTAACGTAAGAGAAATTAAAAAAATTCAACTTGCATTAAGTCAAACTGAAGAGGCGTTTCATCGTGAATTGGTAAAATTAGGTTTGACTGCTCATATACCAAATTCACATTTTTTTGTCATCTCACCTTTGGATATGAAATCATTATCTGAAAAGAATCAATTACCCATTGACTTGGTAAACGCTGTATATGAATTGTGTTCTTGTGTCCATAGTGACGAAAAAGCAGATCCTAATAATAGGAAGTTTGATCCTAAGGTCATTAGCCAAATGTTGTTAGCACTGACGACCGTTTACAGACCATCATTAATCATTGCGACGTTAAAAAGCCTTTATCCACTGTTTTGCACAGAACAAAAATTACTAGCCCTTTTTGTGGCAAAAGAAATAGTTACGAAAGATGCACTTTGTGATCGCGAGAACAGAAACTATGTAATCAATGTTAGTCTTCCACTTTTTTTACATGTTGAAAATAGGGAAGGTTATCAGGATCTCAAAAAAGGTTTCCAAGAACTTGTTAATTTAAAGCAAAATGAGGCTTCGGATCTATTAAGGATATATTATGAGATTGAAGATGTATTATCGCGGCATCTTTCATATACGCACAAATCATCTTTTCTAGAATCTAAAACAAAATCTGCAAAATTGATGGCTAATGAGTTAAGAGCTTTAACATTACAATTTTATCATCTTGTCAATCCAAACGAATTTGTCGATCAGCATTGGCAAAAGCCCAATAAAGAGAAATTGGCTCCGACTATTTGTCAGCATCAGAGATTATTTGATCAAATAAGTGATTTTATTAAGCACCAGATTTTGTCGATGAGTTCAAAGAAAGATCGGGTGGCGGTACTGTCATTGTGGATTGATACCTTGACTGAATTATTGGAGGATCCTTTACCTGATTATGATGGTGCAATGTTGGTGTTATGCAGCTTAAATAATTCAAGTATTTTACGATTAAAATCAACATTTGATTCTTTAAGCAGAAATTCAAGATTAGCTTTAGAGCGCGCTGAAGAGAAATTATCTCCCAATGGCAATTTTGGTAATTTAAGAAAATTAATGAAGGAAAATCCTTTGTCTCTGCCTTTTTTAGGCATGACTTTACGGGATGTTACATACGCATATGAAAATAGAGGTCTAGAAACCCTCAAAGTGATGGGCCCAATTTTGGCTGATTTTACGGAATGTCAAAATAGATTAAAAATGGTTCATCTTCCCGTGCAAACAGATTTTCCTTTTTTTATCCATCATTGTGTACAAAGAGATAATGATTTTTTACATGAACTGTCTCATCGTATTGAACCGCCAGTTATCTCATTAAAAGGAGCTATTGATGCTGCTCTATTAAAAAAAGTGATTCAAATTTATCTGGATAATGGATTTGGATTAATTGTGGATACATCACAAGGCATATTGGAAGGTGAACAAGCTTTTAATGCTCTTTTAGGCTGCTTAAAAGAAAAGTGTCAGCAAGGTCGGCTTGATTTTAATCACGCAAAGGAAATATTAAGAATAGCAAAACTAACCATTTCGCCAGAAGAAGAGTATTCAGTGAATCCTTTATTTTTTATGATGCCATCATCAACCAG
This sequence comes from uncultured Pseudomonadota bacterium, assembly GCA_963829835.1. Taxonomy (GTDB): domain Bacteria; phylum Pseudomonadota; class Gammaproteobacteria; order Berkiellales; family Berkiellaceae; genus Berkiella. Next base: position 236,538 of record CAWHKC010000004.1, on the reverse strand, counting down.
TAATCCCAAGCCCTTTGAACTGCAAAGGCAAAGAGCTATGAGTTTGCCGGGTGCATCGGTTGCACCTGCGGCAGCTGAGTCTAGATCGGATGGTGTCAAAAAGGGGAATCCGCATGGTAGTCGGATTTAGTTGTGATAAAGGGCAAATACTAATTTAGAGCTGCCCCTATCTTGTGGTCGTGCTGTTTTTGTTCTGGCGGGTATTTTGCAAGGAGTTCATTAAAGTTTGCAATTATCGGAATGGGCTTTGAATCATCTCGTGGTTTTGGTTCTGGATATCCAGGATATTTTGTTTGCAAAGCAGAAAACAGTGATTTAAATGTGGCTTCTTCATTTTTGCTATCTTTTGGTATCGTGAATGTGGTGCTTGGCTCTGCAGTATTGACAGCTAGTTGACAAATTTTCTCAATAGATTGTTTTTTCACCGTATCTGATAATACTGATGGCATAGAATATTCAATACCACCATTTTTTTGTTGAGCAATACATTTTGGTGAATTTACATCTTTGCCTAATCCAATTTCAATGGCAGTAAAATCATGTGGGTTGGTTTTGCCTGGAATTTCTTGAAACTTATTATTCTCCATTTTTCCTGTTTTTATTGTAACAGCAAAACTATCTTTATTTGCATTTAATGTCATAAACAAGCTATGCAATGATTGGTTGGTTTGTACTACTGGGTTTGGTGCATGTGATGAGTCAAGTTTAGGTGTTATTGGTGGTACAGTTGTAAATAGATCATCATGAGAAGTTGATGAAGAAGTTTTTTGCTTTTTCTTTAATTCTTCTTTTTCTAATGTTAAATAGCTTTTAACATCAGCGCCAAGTATGGTTGCTATATTGTTATTTATCTTGCCTTGACTAACATTTTGAATTGCTTTTTTAATATTGTCATCCGTAATCTTCGACAAATCAATCCTTACTGAATTCAAATTTACATTATCATTAAATCCTACACCGTCTGGCAAAATAACAGCTCCTGGAAATTTTTGGTTTAAGTCATTGGCAAAATCAACAATGGGTTTCCATTGTTCTGCATAGCCCTCATATAAGCTTTTTTCTCGATTTATTGATGAAGGATAAAAACTACTTATACTTGAAGAAGTATTAGAACGTACTCTAAATTCAAGGGTTTTTTTCTCATCGTTATAATTAAAATGTGGAGCTAAAGAACTCATCAGTTGTAATTTTTTAAGGGTATCTAGTTTATCAATGCCAGAAATAACAACTATATTGCCAGCATCAAGGTCATGTTCCGTAATAATTTCACTCGTAAAACCTAATTCTTTTAATTTCTCATTTAATATCTTTGTCCGATCATTGAGAGGAACATCCGACGAAGGAGGTACGCCAGTACTACTCATAATCCACCAGTTTATTAGTTGCTTTCTTAAATATATGGACAATCCAAAGGGTAATTAAGTTCCAATAAATGGTGCAAATTGTAAGAGCAATTTTCAAATGTCCGCTTTGAGCAATTTAGAAATGTCCGCTGTGTAAATCTTCAGCCATACTTGATGTATGTGCAAACTTCCCAAGGAGAGGGCTATGCAGGGGACATTTACCATGAGCGAAAAAGAAGTTTACACGTTGAAAATACTAGAAAAGATCATCGATAAGCGGCTCTCTTTGACGCTTGGAGCTAGCTACTTAGACCTCACCCCTAGGCACTTAAGAAGACTGAAGAAGGCCTATTTGGATGGTGGTGCGCCCGCACTAATATCCAAAAAGAGAGGTAAATCAAACCATCGACATAGCGACAAACTTAAAGATCGTGTGTTGTCACTTATTCGTGAGCACTACGAGGATTATGGCCCAACACTAGCCTCTGAAAAGCTTACTGAGCATTATCAAATTCATATCTCTAAAGAAACTATTAGGCAATGGATGCATGAAGCAAACATCCGTCAAGTAAAAGCTGCTAAAGAGTTAACGTTACATCAACCTAGACATAAGCGTTCTACTATGGGCGAGCTGGTACAAATGGATGGTTCTGTTCATGATTGGTTTGAAGGGCGTGGACCTAAATGTACATTGTTGGTCCTAATTGATGATGCAACAAGCTGTTTTCTTCAATTACGATTTGTTAAAGCAGAAACCACTTTTGATTACTTTGACACAGTCAAAAATTATCTTGTTGAACATGGAAAACCTAGTGCCTTTTATGTTGATAAACATAATGTATTTAAAGTAAATCATCCTGAAGCTAAATTAGGTGATGGTTTTACGCAATTTGGACGAGCATTAGAGAGTCTAGATATCACAATAATAAACGCCAATAGCCCACAAGCAAAAGGCCGTGTTGAACGTGCAAATCGTACTTTACAAGATAGACTGATTAAAGACCTCAGATATCATAATATTTCAACTATGGAACAAGGAAATGAATTTCTACGCACTTATCTTGTGGCTCATAACAAACGCTTTGGTAAAGTGCCAAAATTAGAAGGAAACGCTCATGTACCACTAACAGACAAAGAGAAACTATCACTTGATAGAACATTTACCATTCAATCGATTAGGAAAATATCAAAGCAACTCACCATCAGTTTTAAAAAATCTTTATTTATGATTAAGAATCAACGACATCCACGTAGTATGATCGGTAAATCAATCACTGTTAGGTGAATCATCTAATGGCGAAATCAAACTTTACTATGGTAATAATACTTTAGAATACGAAACAATCAGAAAATATGATTTCCAAGAGCGGGTCATGGGAATAAGACAAATGCATGAATTTTTAAACCAAAGAATGACTAATCAACCCATCTCTAGGAACAATGCCCCACTTAGAAGGGTCAATGATAATATAACCAGCGGACATTTTTAACTTGCTGGGGGCTAGGACATTTCTAAATTGCCCTAACAAATAAATGGTGCAAATACAAGATTGGGGTTTTATTTTCTACCGCAGAGGTTTAAGCAAATTTGCTAACAAACTCATGGTGATAAAGAAAGACAAGAAGGGGTTTGCGCCCGGAGAGACTCGAACTCCCGACCACCTGGTTCGAAGTCACATGACGGCATTCCTATCTACTTCTCTGACATACTATATGGTACTGTAAATCAAGCACTTAATTACTATTTACTTCGCTTAATTACTCTTTTATACTCTGCTTCCTGGTGACTTATTGGTCACTTGGTGGAATCAGGAAGTCTCCATGAAGTTAAGTAAAAAATGCATTGATTCCGTCGCCTACAAGGGCGATGGCAGCTCTAGACATGTTCTCTGGGATGAATCTATCCCGGGCCTTGGCTTAAGGGTTTACCCTTCTGGAAAAAAGGCTTTTATCCTTTCCTATCGCTTTAACGGCAGAAAACGCCTACTTGTTTTAGAACGTTATGGCGTTATTACCCTCGATCAAGCGCGCCAACAAGCGCGTGAAAAGTTGGTACAAATTACTAAAGGCGAAGATCCACTTGAAGTACGGCAGATAGCAAGTCACCAATCTTCTATTAAACAGCTCTGCGATATGTACCTTGAGCGTTATGCAAAGCCACATAAGCGATCTTGGAAAGATGATGAACGAAGGACTTTAAAGTACTTAATTCCCGCGTGGGGAAATCTCAAAGCGGAGAACCTAGTTCACAATGATATTGCCAGATTTCATCGAAAGCTTGGTGCTACTAAGCCTTATGAGGCAAATAGGATTGTTGAGCTTATCTCTAAGATGTTCACCCTAGCTCAAAAATGGGGGATCGTCTCAACAACCCATATTAACCCTGCCAAAGGCATTGAACCCTTTAAAGAACAAAAGCGAGATAGATGGGTTAAGCCCCATGAACTAATCCCACTATTTAAGGCAATCTCTCAAGAGCCTAACATCTACGTGAAAGCAGCACTCTTCCTATATTTGCTAACGGGATCGAGAAAAAACGAGATCCTTCAAGCTCGGTGGGTCCATGTGGACTGGGGGACAAAAGAACTACAAGTCCCCGAAAACAAATCAGGAAGAGTCCATTATATCCCACTGATTAAGCCTGCCATTGATTTGCTGCAAATGCTCCCACAACAGGAAGGGAACCCTTTTATCATTCCTGGGGCAAAGGAAGGCGCTCATTTAATCAATATAGATAAGCCATGGCAAAGAATTAGAAAGCGTGCGGGCATTGAAGATGTCCGGCTGCATGATTTACGGAGAACCGTCGGCAGCTGGTTAGCCCAATCAGGAAATGATCTTCACCTCATTGGAAAGCTCCTTAATCATAAATCTCCATCAACAACAGCCGTATATAGTCACTTTGGACAAAACCATCTACGCAATGCCCTTGAAGATCATGGTCAAAAAATCATGGAAGCGGCAAACCTACCAGCAATATCAAGCTTTTTTAATTGTAATGACCTTTCAGACTGAAGATAAGGAGTATTCGAATGAGCAAAACGTCAAAAAGCTGGAGCGCCCCCGAAGGATTTTATAATGCTTTATATGACTACTTACTCACTGACAATGTACATTGGGCACATCAACCTTCATGGGAGTTCGAAGAAGCAGCTTTATTATCTATGAACCTAGACCCATCTAAATTTCCTACAAATGGTTGGGGCGCTGAGTTGTGTAAAATATCTACCAAGGCATATCGCGAGTTCAAAAGAAGAAAGGAGACCTTTGAGCGATTTATATATGACGGAAAGCTCAATCGCTCTGATAAGCCTTCAGCTTTTATTAAGATAGGCTCTACTTTTGATTGGGAATTTTCTGACAAATTAGTTGAATTAGTTAAAAAAATAGAAGCTGCGGCTGAAGCTGAAACTGCGGAATCAAGAGAAGAAGAACAAGCCTCAGACCAAACCGGCTCCTCGAAAAAATACGCTAGAGTTGATGTCGAAAGAAATATAGATACCATACTTTATGCAGTGACTCAGTATTTAGCCAAGCATACAGCCTCTTCTAACCAAAAAGGGGTGGAGGAACCAAATCTCTCGGAAATTGGCAAAAAACTTCACGCAGAAATATCTGATGAATTGAAAAAAGAACGACCAATCGAAGCCAAAACTATTTCTAATTACTTAACGAATGCCCGCAACGCAGTTTTACACCCCGAATCCTCAAAGCCTTCTAAGGCTTAATCTTTTAAGTTCAATTTGGCTTTTCCGACTTTTTATCTGTACCCAAGATAAAACTCGGAAATGCCTGCAAGGGTTTAACAATCTTTTGATTTTTAAGGTATTTTTATTTTCATTTTCCGACTTTTAAATCTCGGAATTTTCCTACTTTTATTTCATCTAACTTGCTTTATTTTGCTCTGGATTCATGGTTAATCTATGGCGAGTAACCCAGCAATCCATTAAGGAGCAAAGATGAATACAGCTAGTTCAATTCAAAACCACCCTCAATATCTTACTGAGCAACAGGTGTCTTCTCTTACCGCCATTGCAGTAAAGACACTTCAGGGAATGCGCGTTAAAGGTAATGGGATCCCTTATATCAAGGTTGGCAGATTGGTTCGATACAACTCGGCCAAAGTCCATGAATATATGGCACTGAAAACCAAGCTATCAACTTCGGAAGAATGAAACATAGGTATGGCTAAAAAAGAAAAAGCCACTGAGACATGGGGTTCTCAAGCGGCTTTAATAAATGACCTTCAGCAAAGCTATGATAACCGAATTAAGCCCATCATTAAAACGCTTATTTTCCGCCTTGCTCAGAAGGGTCTGCTTTGTCCCCCAGTTGCTCATTGGTTAATACAGTACTTGGGATTAAGGAACATCTGATGCAAAACATAACTGAACAGTTTAGAGACGCTATTATTTCAAAGGGAATTACACCCCCTAAAACCATTATTGCAGATGGTGAGCTTCATCGATTTTCTACAAATGGCAAACCTTCTGATACCAGTGGCTGGTATATATTCCATCTTGATGGGATCCCTGCTGGTAGCTTTGGTGACTGGCGTAAAGGTATTTCATCAACATGGTGTGCCAAGTCTAAGGATCAAATGAGCTTCAATGAGCAAGTTGAATTTAGGCGCCGAATTAAAGATGCAGATCGCCAGAGGGAAAAAGCAAAATCTCATAGGCAACAGCAAGCTGCAGAACGTGCGCAAGGCTTATGGGATGCATCTAAGCCTGCAGGCTATCATCATCCATATTTACTCAAGAAGCGCATATTACCTTTTCTGGCTCGGCAACGTGATGAAGTGCTAGTTCTGCCTATTATCGACTTTGATGAAAAGCTTTGGAGCCTGCAATTCATTGATCCAGAAGGCAAGAAAATGCTCCTGTCAGGTGGTGCAAAGAAGGGGCGATTTATCCCAATTAATGACTTAATCAATGACACTCGCCTCCTAATCTGTGAGGGTTACGCTACTGGAGTAACTCTGGCACAGCTTTATCCAGACATCTGCGTCATAGCTGCAATTGATGCGGGGAATTTAGAACCCGTTGCCGTTGAAGCAAGACGGCGTTGGTCTGACAGAGAGATAATTATTTGTGCGGATGATGACCGCCTTACTGTTGGTAATCCTGGACTCAAGAAAGGTCATGCAGCTGCTATAGCGTCGAAAGCCCTATTTACTTCTCCACAATGGCCAACTGGCGCTCCTGAATCATTATCTGATTTCAATGATCTAGCATGTTGGCTCGCATTTGCTAGAGAGAGGGCAAAATGAACACTGAAATTGAACAAGCTGCTTTAAGCCCCTTGAAGCCCTCTGATGTTGGTGTTGATGTTTTATCCTTAGTTCCTCCAGAGGATTTAATAATTCACGATCAACCTTCTGAAGGAAGACCAAGCCAAGCTACAGAGATCGTGGCATTTGTTACCGAACGCTTTGAACTATTTCATGATATGAACAAGGAAGTATTTGCCTTGGACAAGAAAAGTAATGAAGTGCGGCACATCGGCGGTCGCCAATTTCATGATTTTGTTATGGCAAATTTTTATGAGCTAACTGGCAAATCAGTACGAGATCAATCTTTTCGGGAAGCTTTATCGACATTATCGGGAATTGGTCGTCACCACGGAGCATGCCGCAGCGTTCATCGCCGCGTAGCAAAGCATGATGGAGCTTATTATGTAGATTTATGCCAACAAGGAAATAGCCGTGCAATTAAAGTATCACCCGGAATGTGGGAGATGGTTGATGTACCACCAGTAAGCTTTGTAAGACCAGAGACGATGCAAGCATTACCAGATCCTATTTTAGGAGGATCATTGGATCTTTTATGGAGGGTGTGCAATATTCCCCGAGAATCTCAACTACTGTCGACAGCGTGGCTTGCGGAAGCCATAAGGCCAGACACACCCTTTCCAATACTTGAGCTTGTAGGAGAGCAGGGATCTGCAAAATCCACTACGCAAACCTTTTTAAGGCGATTAATAGATCCTAATAGCTGCGATCTTCGAGCTGCCCCTAAACAGGCGGAGGATTTATTTGTTTCTGCTGGTGTAAACCACATTATCAGCTATGAAAATATCAGTCATTTATCAGCGCCAATGCAGGATGCACTTTGTGTGGTAGCAACAGGCGGCGGGCATGCTAAGCGTAAGCTTTTTACTGACGCCGATGAGTCAGTAATCTATGCCAAAAATCCCGTTATTATCAATGGAATTGCCCCTGTGATAACGGCGCAAGATTTAATAGATCGTGCTATCACAATAGAGTTGCCAGTCGTAACCGAGCGAACAGAGATAAGTGATCTTAGATTCATGTTTGATAATGAGCATGGATTAATTCTTGGTGCGCTAATGGAAGTATTCGCTTATGCGTTAAATTTGTTACCTAATGTCGAAATGTCTTCTGGTGAGCGTCCAAGGCTATATGAGTTTGCCCGTCTTGGAATCGCTATGGCTCAAGCAATGGGATTTACTGGAACTGATTTCATGCAGCAATTTGGAGAGGCACGCCAGGAATCAATAACTCGTACAATTGAAGCAAGTCCTGTAGCACTTGCACTAATTGAATGGTTTGATGGACGCGGTAAAGTTACAATTGAGTTAGCAACAAAAGATCTATTTTCAGAAGTTGAAAAGCATCGTCCAGAGGGTACTGATGCATGGCCTAAAAGCGCAAAAGGCTTTTCAGACGCCTTACGGCGTACTGCGCCTGCTTTGCGGCAGCTGGGAATAGAATGCAAATGTCTCGGGAAACAGGGCTCTTACGTGATGTGGCGTATTGCCTCCAAGTAAAGAACTTCACCTCGATGTCTTTGATGTCTTAACGTCGTTTCAGGAAAGACATTAAGACTTTAAAGACATCAACTTTAGAGATACCCCTTAGGACATTGTGGCTCTTAAAAGTAGTTAAATTTATAATTTGCCTAATGATTTCGATAAAATCCTGGAGGAATAGATGGGTGGAATCGGCAGCGGTAGACATTGGCGCTGGGATACGAAAGAGACAACAGAGGATTACCGCTCCATCGATATACGTCGTTGGTATCGTGAAAAGATGCTTATCCCCAATAATTCCTTTAGTAGGCAGTGGACCCGTAATGGTGAAGTAACATCAAGCATCGGGGTTAGAGTAGAAGAAAATAAGGTTTATTTAATTTATCGCAAAAAAAGCCATGGCGAAGAATGGGTTGATAAAAACTATCCAGTGTATATAGCTTGGACACCGTGTAACTATGGCAACAAACGGCCATGGTTTCTTTGTCCAGCTCGAAATTGTGGACGGAGAGTTGCAAAACTTTATTCTGGCAATATCTACGCATGTCGTCACTGCTACCGATTATCTTATCAATGCCAGCGAGAAATATTTCCATATAGAATTACCCGTAAAGCAGATAAAATAAGAGAAAGGATGGGTTGGGAAGCCGGGTGCCTTAATGGTTGTGGTTTGAAACCTAAGGGAATGCACAACAAAACTTTTAAGAGGTTATCTAAGCTGCACAATATGTATGCTGCTCAAGGGGCAGCGTGGTTCGGGGGCGGATTTGATATGATGGGTGAATTTTATGAAGATTGGATGTGAAGATGCATTTATCGGCTATTCGACAGCTCGGATTCAATCAAAAGATATCACATATTTTTTAAAAATATCCAACCAACAAATATCACTGCTATCAGAAATAAAGGCCATAAAAAACCAACAATAGCTGCAACTATTATTGAAGGTAACCAACCCAAGCCAACACCTAACAAATATCCATATTCTATAATGCAGTAAATCCAACTGACAATAAATGTTAATAACCCAGATATAAAGAGGCCAATTGGATAAATATCATTGTTTTCAGTTTTCATTTCTTCTTATAAATCCTAATATATATTTCAATCTAAACTAAAAGTTGAAAAGGTTATTTCCAAATATCAGATGTCTTTTTTTCTTCTAATCTTATTCCATGTCGAAAATAATTAAATATTGCTACTTTTCGAATAATTTTGCTCTTTTCTATTAGCTCCTTTTCATTAGGAAGCGACGGACAATAATGGTCGTAATCTAATGAGCTTCTTAAGTGAATCTCTAAAGATAATATGAGATCCCCAAAATCTTCTCCTTCCTCAATTGAAAGGATTTTAGCACCTTTGCCAATGCAATCACCGTACTGTTTTGCAATCTCATCCTCGTGAATATGGACGGTGAGATACATTCCTTCTTTCAGTATTATCTTTTTGGGAGAATTAATTTTTCTTAATGTATCAGAATCAAATTGGTTATAAAAAATGTTATCTTTCCGATCCTCAAACCAATCTTTACCACCTAGATCAATAATTATTTTACCCCATTTACCCTCTGGGTCTTCATACGTATCACAAATACCGACATATGGATATTTATGATACATGGATTCCATTTTGAGAAATTCATCTGGAAAATTATCCCATCCACGTTTGTCCTGTTTAATTTTAAGATCTGTTAAGTCTAAGCGGATGCGCATAAGTTCATCTGCAATAGCATCGTTAAATGATATCTTTTTCCAGCGTTTGCTCTTTTCAATTGTCCAGACAATTAATAGTAATATGAAAAATAATATTGGATAGAGTACATATTGATTTATTGGCAAATAACCACTATCAACAAGCCAATTTGCGCCTATCCACGCTAGTAAACAAAAAACTAATTCTTTCATATTTCATTCGCCAAAATTAACAACATCTCCAATAACCCCGGGCATTAATAACAACTTAAACACACTTTTTTAACCTCACGGCATCCTGTAATTTTTTTACAAAGATATTCAAAATACCAAGAGTAAATTTTTTGCCATAAACGATATAAAGAACTGATTGTTTAATTCCGCTGAGGATCAGAAAAGTGATGGTGAAACCAAAAAACCAAAACTTTATAACATAGCCCCAGCTGCCTATAGTTTCATAAACCCAATGTGTAGGATACGTCGCTGCCCAATCAATTTGAGCTTCACTTTTCTGATTCTTTTTATCTGACATAGCATGTTCTATTTCAGCGAACATTCCAGGTTCAGTTACCTTTTTCACATACTCTGGGAAATGTTTGTACATCTGCTTTTTAATATATTTTTCATCCAGCGATTCCGGAAATTTCCATATCTCACCATTCGGTAACTCTATCTCGATGAACTCTTTTTTAATTTGATCGGGTTTATTGCAAGCTTTTGCTGCTCGCTCAGCACCGTAATCCGAGTAAGTTCTATCGCTATAAATATAGATATTTAAATCTCGAAGTGAATACACTGAGAGATCAGGACATATTAAGTAACTTTTTTTGTCATTAATACTTTGGTAAGGCATCTTCTGCCAGCCTAAAAAAAGCACCGCCAAAAGTATTACACTAAGGGAAAAAATATACAAAACCTTAACCAATCGATAAAAAACTTTGGCTTCCAAAATAATACTGTTCGACTCCATATATCTTCTCGTTTATTTATCTATATTGTGATTAAAGTAGGCAAGTATTATAGTCTATTAACGCTTCGAACATCACAGACCTCGCCATCAACTATAATTTTATCCCAATTGCAAACATCTTCTTTAACCAACCTTAAGTCAGATGTTGCATAGATAAAACAGTAAGGTGTATTTAAAAGAGCTAGCCCATTGCTTCCTCTATACAAGATGATTTTATGATTATCGATTCGAGACCACTTATTAGCATTTCCTAAATTGACACAATCAGCCAATACTGCTGAACTTGAAATTCCACAGATAATCAATAAAACAAAAAAAGAAATCTTTTTCATATACCCTCATGCTTTTTACTTACTAAAATATATAATTTGGCTGGCTTTTTAATTGAGGCGGCATCAACAATGTTGTTTTTATCAATAAATTTTCTTGTTCGAGCATATTATTAGCCCTTGGCACGGAGAACAAGTTTAAATACACTGAATAAAACAGGTAAAATCAGGATGTATGAATTGAAATTTATTCTTATTTGGCGAATTTAAAGCCAAAATAAACAATATTTGTGTAAATGTTGGATTAATATTTAATTTCGCTATTTGAAATATTAAAAAATGCAGTTAATATCAGCATCTTTTGGTGTGGCGGCAGAAATACATTAGTTTTCCGCTTAAAGCGCATCAATTGGACATTTAACTAAGTTTGCAGATGCAATAAAAATCCAAGTCTTTAGCCGACTGATTAAATGTTTTTATTGCATAGTGATTTTACTAAAACCCGGGAATAAATGGAGATAAAAATGAGAAATCTAACAACAAATGAAATATACAATATAAGCGGTGGCGCTTACGCTTTTTGTGCGATTACACCTTTCGGCGAATTGTTGTGTACTAAGGTTATTTGGAATGGTTTTGAAAATGTTCAGATCGGAAAGGCAGAAATTCTACCTATTACTTATGTTAATGGAGCAGCTACATTTTTTGTATAAAAAGGGTTTTACTTCTTGTTTGGATACACTTATGCCATCTGAATAAATTGTAAAACAACATTCTAAATGCGTTAAAAGATTAATTTAATTGGAGATAAAAAAGAGAACTTTAACAACAAACGAAATGACAACAGTGAATGGTGGTGTATGCCAATATGATCTTGAAACGCAGAAAGCATTAAATTCACTTTATCGTCAAGCTTCTGCTGCAGGAATTCTGGGAAGTAATCTTGTCGAAATTTGGGCGGCAGAAATCAAAGCAAATGGAACATATATATGTATTTAAATAATAACTATGGATTGATATTGGGTCTACTCAAGGATGAGTGTAAAATCATCTTATGAACAATCCCCTTCTGATTCAATAGTTCTTGCTTGGAAAATCTTTTAGGTTATACCCCCCCCACTGGGCTCTCCTGCCATTCAAATCTTTAAGACTCTTTATACAAATTAGTAAACAGAACTGCGAATTACTCAATTTTTCCATGGTTAAGCCGATAATAATTTATATTTATATTATTGCGCTCTTAATAATGTATAAAAGATCAGTCTTTGATTTGCAAAAAGAACAACATATTCATGATCAAATATATCACCAAGATGTAATGTGTCTGGGTATAAAAGACCGTGCTAAACATTTAGTGCTGCATTTTGTTAAATATGTAGCAAATCTTGAGAATGCTCAATCAGACATCGATAGAATGAAAAATCTTACTGATTTTATGATATGCGTATTATCCATGGCTAATCTCTTAAATATTGACTTAAATGAAATTGAAGATCAATTAGCTGAAAATTCATTGATAACTATAATCGGCCAAATGGCAAAAGCATGTGAGGCTTTAGATCATATGGAGCCTTTCCCTTCACGTGAGGTTTTAACATTTGAACTAAAAAAATTGTTTCATAGTGTGCTCAACCAAGCTCAGTCATATAAACTTGACTTGCACAAGTCGATCGCAATGAGATGGAATGAAATCGAACAAAAAAGTATTTTTGGAAGAAATTTAGGACAATCTAATTACTCACATTTAAAAGGAAGAATGTAATGTCTTTCTTAGCTTCTAACAACATACTAAGTCTATTAGAGCAAGGTGTGCTACAGAATGAAATTAGTGATTTTATTACTGATCAAAGCCTGATTAAAAGTAACTCTATTCAAATGAGTATCGGCGCTGAGGCCTTTACAACAACAGACCCGTTATGTAATGAAAGAAAATTAATAGATCTTAAAACTAAAAAAATGTTTTATATTGAAAGCGGCCAATTTGCTTTGCTTATAACTGAAGAGATTGTCTCAGTACCAATTAATATGATGGGTTTTATTAGTCTAATTACTGATTATAAATATAAAGGATTGATAAATGTTTCTGGTTTCCATGTTAACCCTGGATGGAAAGGTCGATTAATTTTTACTGTTTATAATGCAGGACCTCACCAAATCCCAATAAAATATAATGAAAAAGCATTTCGTATCTGGTTTGCAACAATAGATAGTACCAAATTAGCATTTGCAATAGAAAAAGAGCAAAAACCAGAACAACTAAGTATTGATTCAAACAAAATTTACAACATTGATGGTGATGTTTATTCCCCGCATGTGCTAGGTAAAAAGATGAAGCTTTATGAAGAAGGCTGGAGACAAAAATGGATTATATTGGGAGGAGGTTTGCTTGCCGGCTTATTAATAGGCATATCAGTTCAATTTGCTACATCACTTATCAAGTATTTCAGTGCTGATAGTAGACTATTATTGAAAGAAGAATTTATTGCGGAAATTAAGGACCAGATCGTTAAAGAGGCTTTAAAGGAACTTCAAGAGAACTCTGTCGTGCCGCCAAAACAAGAATCTGGATCCACTGTTTCAAGCAAAAAAAATAACTCCAAAAAGAAACCATGAAATAGAAAATGAAACCTTATTGTATTCAGTTAATGATTTACGACTAAAAGAAATAGGTTATGCGGGACTGTATTCGGCATTGACTGACTAATTTACATGACGCGGCAATTAGATCTTACAACTTAATTAACTCGATGTAACCAGAGTCAAAAATCTTTTGAGTGCAAGCTAATGAAAGAAAATAAAGGTTCTGAAGTTGAAGACTTAGTACAAAAAATATGTGCACGCATGTTTATTGCTGATTTTGTTGTAAGAAGTCCAAAATTTAAAAAACCAAGTGGACAAGAGAAAGAAGCTGCTGATATCTTGATCCCATTTAAACAAAATTTATTGGTTTATCAGGTTAAGTCAAAATCGGAGCTAAAAATGGCTTCGGAAAAGTCTGATGTTGATTATAAAAGAATTGTAGGAAAAATTGACGAAGGCATTGGTCAGCTTAATACAATTCAAAGCGCGATAAATCAACGCTCAATTAAGAACGTTCAAAATTCCTTAGGCATTGTAATTCCATTTGATTCAGAGAAATTCACCAAAATAATTGGAATTGTTGTATTAGATTTGCTTGGAGAACAAGATTTCCCAGAAGAGGAGAGGACTAAAATTCATAATGGATTTGTGTTTAAGGATAATATGCCTATTCATATATTTTTAAAAGAGGATCTAGAAATCATAGCTACTGAAATAGACACATTCCCTGATTTTTTAAAATATTTGACTAAACGAGAGACGTGTTTCAAAAAGAAAATATTGCTGCACCATACAGAAGAGAGGGATTTTTTAGCTTTGTATAAGTGTTATCCTAAAACAATTGATGAAGCATTGTCGTCAAAAAAACAGATCTTACTTAACATAGATAGTATGTGGAGTAATTATCAAAACAATAGAAAAGTAATTGATGAAAGGAACAATCAAAATAAGCCCAGTTTTTTAATTGATGCGATTATCAAATATTTAAATGAAAGCATTGGTTTTAAACCTGACTTCTCAGCCATTGTACCCAGAAACGATATAGAACAAGGAACGGTCGAGAATTATCTTATTTCAGCCACTGAATTGGCAAGTATTGATCGGTTAACAAGACGCACTATTGGTCTAAAATTTATAGAATTGATGGTCAAGGCAAATAGCAGTTCTAACCCAATGCTCTCGATATCACGAGACAAGGATGATAATAGCGCCATTCTTTTCCTAGCAGCCAAGTTACCAAGAGAAGACCGAGTTATTGCTCTCCAAATTTATGCTGCATTGGCTTATTGTAAATTCAATTTAAGAAAAATCTTTTGTATATCTTCAGAAAATGAATCAGCAGAGAAGCGGTCCTATGATTGCATGCTTATAGAAGATGTGGTTTATGAAAACCATGACGAGCTTGCTATGAAAGCAGCAAATCTATTTAACCACTCTTCTCATTTTAGAATCTCAGAATTTGGTACTGATAATAAAAAAACAAGAAAAAGTAATGAATCTAAATTAGGCCGCAATTCATCATGCCCATGTGGAAGTGGTAAAAAGTATAAGAAATGTTGTTTAAGGTGACTTAATGGTGACTTGAATAAAACTGAAGATCTGTTGACGGCTCAACAGCACTTGATTTACGTGGTGCGCCCGGAGAGACTCGAACTCCCGACCACCTGGTTCGAAGCCAGATACTCTATCCAACTGAGCTACGGGCGCATCAAGGCCCGGATTATCCCCATATTAAATACAGGTGTCAATTGGAACTTGAGATTTGGTCGGCTGTTTGGTCGATTAGGGGCAGGTATGGCCAATTGTTTGACTATACTGTTATATGCTCTAGCGTTGAGGACCTTTTCTATGAATTTATACATTTGGTTACCCTCCATGTTTATCTTAGGGATTATAGCAATGGGTATTTGCTTATTATTTGTGGAAGCTTGCGAAAAGATCTAAATCTAAGGATTAAGAAAATGATCTATTTGACTGCTGCTGTCGCTCTGTTTTTATTTATTTATTTGGTCGTAACATTAGTTAGACCGGAATGGTTTTAAGCAAGGATTGCCAAAAAACCTTATCTAAAAGGAGTTAGAAGCGTGTTCACTCAAATTTGGTTACTCCCATTATCTCTTCTTATTGTAGCGGCGCTCGTTGCCTATCCCTTAAGTCGCTTTATGGCATGGATTATGGAGGGAAACTATAAACCACTTCCTATAATGGGTTGGTTTGAGAAGCACATTAATAGTGGTCCCCAGAATTGGAAACAATATATTTTTTCTTTGCTAATATTTAATACTGCTTTATTTATTTTCAGTTATTTAGTTTTAGCACTACAACCATTGTTGCCATTAAATCCTGATGGTAAGACATTAATATCTCCTAGCACTATCTTTCACAGTGTTGCTTCATTTATGACCAACACGGATCTTCAGCATTATACTGGAGAAACCCATTTATCTAATTTCAGTCAGATATTCTTTGGCATTACTAATCTTTTCATTTCAGCTGCTATTGGTTTGTCTGTCCTTACGGCAATCATTCGATCTTTACGCAGTGATGCTTCCTGTGGGAATTTTTTCTTAGATATATGGCGTGTTGTCGTTTATATGTTCGTGCCAGCTGCGTTCATTTTTGGACTGATATTTATGCAACAGGGTGCTCCAATGACGCTTGAGAGTGCACATCAGGTTTCTACATTAGAGCAAGCAAGTATGGGAACAACTGATAAAGGTGAAGCAAAACAACAAACTATCGTTGTTGGTCCCGTTGCTGCTTTTGAATCGATAAAAATGTTGGGAACCAATGGCGGTGGATTCTATGGCATGAATTCAGCACATCCCTTCGAAAATCCTACTGCCTTATCAAACTTTTTTAATACCTTAGCAATGATGATTTTCCCGTTCGCCCTTGTTTTTATGTATGGCAGGATGCTCAAACAAATGAGGCATAGTTATGTCATATTTTCCGTAATGTGGATTTGTATGGCCGGCACAGTCATCGGGTCTGTTTACTTTGATACACTACAGCCCAATCCCGGATTAACCAGCCATAGTGCAAGAACATTTAATTTCCCGAGTAAAACAGTGCCTGAAGGCAAAGTCTCATTTATTGTGCCAATGATGCCAGCACTACCTGTTGATCAGCATTTGGGTAATCTTGAAGGTAAAGAAATTCGATTTGGCACATCTGCTGGTGCAACCTTTGCAGCTATTACTACGGATGTGACTTGTGGTGCAGTTAATGCTGAAGCGGATAGTTTGAATCCACTTGCAGGGATGTCTCCAATGGTAGGCATGTGGTTGAATTGCTTCTTTGGCGGTAAAGGCGTTGGGATGATCAATATGCTGTTGTTCA
Organism: uncultured Pseudomonadota bacterium; assembly: GCA_963829835.1. Lineage (GTDB taxonomy): Bacteria > Pseudomonadota > Gammaproteobacteria > Berkiellales > Berkiellaceae > Berkiella. The sequence continues at coordinate 219,569 of CAWHKC010000004.1, read as the reverse complement.
TCATTATCGGTATTTTTCTAGCTGGGATGATGGTAGGCAGAAGCCCTGAATATTTAGGGAAGAAAATTGGCGGCCGTGAAGTCAAATTAGCCATCATTGCTTTGCTGGTACATCCATTTATGATCTTGATATCAACCGGGCTATTCTCAGCATTGCCTTGGGGGTTAAACGCAGTGAGCAACCCCGGTGCTCATGGTTTTTCACAAATGCTTTATCAGTTTTCATCTGCCTCTGCCAATAATGGTTCCGCGTTTGATGGCTTAGGTGTGACCTATGGTTTCTACAATAATCCAAATCCTGCACCTGAAGCGATATTCTGGGATATAGCAACCGGTTTAGTGATTATTTTCAGTCGCTTTCTTCCCATTATCGCACCTCTTGCCATGGCCGCTTTTTTGGGACAGAAAAAATCAAGTCCGTTTGGCTTAGGCACTTTACGCGTCGATACGATGACGTTTGGCGCATTATTATTTGGCACTATCGTTATAATTGGTGCGTTACTATTTTTACCAGCCGCAGCCCTTGGCCCTATAGCAGAACATTATGGACCGATTCCTTTTGGTGGTTGATTAAAAGGTAAATCAAGAAAAAGGTAAATTTATGAAACCAGGACACACTATGAAAGAGTCAGCACTGTCTTACTCATTGCCATCGATGCCACCCTCTCAAGATCGGCGTATTAAAAAGAAGGCACTTTTTGAAAAGAAAATGGTATTAGCAGCGTTAAAGCAATCTTTTATTATGCTAAGACCAGACATTCAGTGGAAAAACCCAGTGATGTTTGTAGTCGAAATTGGCGCTTTTTTAACTCTTCTTTATATCATTCAAATAATCCGCGGCTTCGAGATAAGTGCAGCTCCTGTCACCTATTTTATTGCTTTGGATATATGGTTATTCTTAACGGTTTTGTTTGCTAATTTTGCTACATCCCTTGCTGAAGAGCGAGGTAAATCTCAAGCCGATTCTCTTAAACAAGCCAGGCACGAAACAAGAGCATTTAGATTAAAAGAAGATGGACAACTAGAAGAAGTTTCTTCAGATGCTTTACAGAAAAATGATAAAGTGATTGTACATTCCGGTCAAATTATTCCAGGTGATGGTGAAATCATTGATGGCATCGCTTATGTCGATGAATCTATGATAACTGGCGAATCAGCACCAGTTATTCGGGAATCAGGCGGAGATAGATCTGGGGTGACAGGTGGCACTATCGTTCTCTCATCTGAGAAAATTGTAATCCAAATTACTGCATCAAAGGGGGAGTCTTTTTTAGACCGGATGATTTCTTTGATTGAGTCTGCAATCCGTCAACGCACGCCAAACGAAATTGCCCTCTCCTTGGTCTTGTCCGCTTTTACCTTAATATTTTTAATTGTGGTGGTGCCACTTTGGCCAATGGCATACAACGCTGAGCTTTATATTACAAGTTATCTTGGCGTAAGTGAACACTTGCAAAGTCTTGGCACGGATGTTCCAACGCTGATAGCGTTACTGGTTTGTCTTATTCCCACCACCATAGGTGCTTTACTGGCGGCGATTGGTATTGCCGGGATGGATCGTGCCTTACAGGCTAATATTATTGCTAAAAGCGGAAAAGCAGTTGAATTAGCGGGTGACATTGATGTGGTCTTGGTTGATAAAACTGGGACCATTACCATAGGAAACCGAAATGCTGTTAGATTCCTCCCTCTTGAACATTATACGGAAATTGATCTGGGGAATTTAGCTGCATTAGCGTCACTTGCAGATACAACGCCAGAAGGAAAATCCATACTGCGTTTATATGAAAAGTTAAATGATACCATGGTGACTGTTCCCGTGGGAGCGCAGTTTGTATCATTTAAAGCTGAAACTCGTATGAGTGGTATTGATTTGAGTGATGGTAAGCGTATTAGAAAAGGCGCTGTGGATGCAATTATAAAATTTGTTGAAAGTAATGGTGGAACTGTACCCAATGAGCTTCATGCGCTCATTGATCGCGCTGCGGCGATTGGGGCTACTCCGTTGGTGGTAGCAGCTGAAAAACATATAGCCGGGGTTGTTGTTCTTACCGATATTTTAAAACCGCAGATTAAAGAAAAATTTGCGCGCTTGAGAAAAATGGGTTTAAAAATTGTGATGCTTACCGGAGACAATAAAAAAACAGCCGCTACTATAGCTTCTGAGGCAGGAGTAGATGATTTTATTGCTGAAGTAACGCCTGAGGCAAAACTCAATTACATTCGAAAACAACAGGCTGAAGGCAACCTTGTTGCAATGATGGGGGATGGCACGAATGACGCTCCCGCATTAGCTCAGGCGGATGTGGGTCTGGCAATGAATGCGGGTACGATGGCAGCTAAAGAAGCGGCTAATATGGTGGATTTAGATAGTGACCCAGCCAAATTAATCGAAGTTGTTGAAATTGGAAAGCAACTATTGATGACGCGAGGCGCACTAACGACATTCTCAATAGCTAATGATGTGGCGAAATATTTTGCGATTATTCCAGCCCTTTTTGCGACAACCTTACCTTGGTTATATGCCATCGATATCATGCATTTACATTCACCCACTTCAGCAATTTTATCTGCCGTGATTTTCAATGCGCTGATTATCCCTATGCTGATACCTATTGCGCTTCGAGGGATCCGTTATCGCGCTTTAGGTGCAGAGGCATTATTACGTCGTAATTTATTGATTTGGGGCTTAGGAGGCATAATTGCGCCATTTATAGGTATTAAGCTCATTGATGTCATTATGGTCAGTTTGAATTTGGTAAGCTAAAAGCCAACAGGGGAGATTTAAAGAATGTTAGCATCTCTATCAAGAAGCCTTTCATTACTCCTATTGTTAGTAGCTATTTGCTGCTGCGTCTATCCTTTGGCGTTGTGGACGATAGGTCAAGCTCTCTTTCCCTTTCAGGCCAATGGCAGCTTATTATTGGATAAACACAATAACCCTATAGGATCCAAATTAATTGCTCAGCCCTTTACTAAAGATGAATATTTTCATCCACGTTTATCCGCAGCATCTTATGATGCATCAGCTTCTGCATCATCAGCATTAGCAGTTTCTAACTATGCACTTCGTGACAGAGTGGCCAGAACAATTGGCCCTGTTGCAAAATATGTTAATGGACCCAAAACGGGTCAACTAGTCGCGCCGGATGTTGAAAAATGGTTTCAAGAAGATATATTTCAAGGTAAACCAAACATTGTTTCGCAATGGGCAACGCTTCATAATGCGCTTGCGACGGCCTGGGTTAATGCAGATCCTAAAAATGGCGCATATGTTGATGAGTGGTCTAAATCTCATCCAGAGCTGATCGCTAAGTTTATCAAGGATAATCCTGATAAGCCGCAACCCAAGGCGCCCGATTTGGCTGTCGTATTTTTTCAACAATTTGCAGAACAAAATCCGGGTAAATTTCCTTCTATTGTCAGCAAAACAGATACTAGTGGTAAGACGAGTTCCGAAATTGACATGGTAAATTCAGGAACTGATATTCAATCCATCTTTTTTGATATGTGGCGTCAAGAAAATCCAGATGTTTCTCTTGTAGAAATTCCTGGTGACTATGTTACAACATCTGCATCCGGTCTTGATCCTCACATTTCATTAACCAATGCGCAATTTCAATTGGAACGTGTTGCATCAAAATGGGCTGAAATTCTAAAACGTAATCCCGAAGAAATGAAAAGTGAAATCAGCAAAATCTTGGAGAGTAAAGTTGAAGCGCCGTGGGGTGGTTTAATTGGTGAGAAGTTTGTGAATGTACTTGAAGTCAATCTTGAGCTTAATCAAAGATTTGGGGTTTAGATAGGGGCGCAATAAAGGAATATGCTATGAATAATTTGAATCTCATTTTGGCTTCACTCATCTTTATGCCAGCAATTGCATTAGCAGATACAACTGTACCCTCAACTGCTCCCTCCACTGAAGCTGCCCCTGCAAAGACACCTGCTCAGGCTAAAGATCCTTGTTGTGGCATTAAGATTTCAGGATATATTGACGGGTCTTATAACTATTTAGAATCTGCAAATCAATTTATCAGTGGCGTAAATGATAGGGCATTCGATCTTGATGAGAATGGGATTACGCTACAGCAGTTAGCTGTTACAGTTGCCTATCAACCTGAAAATGGTTTTGGTGGTTTGGTAAACCCCTTGTTTGGTCGAGATGCGAAATCTACCGCCTCTTTTGGCTATGATGAAAATAATGGTCCTACAGACATGGGTTATGATGTATTACAAGTATTTTTACAATATGCAAAGGGTTCTTTTACTATTATTGCAGGGAAATTCGTGACCTTAGTTGGAGAAGAGACCATTGATCCAACGAACGATACCAATTTTTCGCGCTCACTTTTATTCTCGTTTGCCACACCAGATACACACACTGGTATACGAGGCACGTATGTTTGGAATGATAAACTAAAATTTATTCTTGGCCTCAATGATGGTTGGGATAATATCCGTGATTGGGATCGTGGTAAAACAATTGAATATGGAATTGCCTATAACCCAAATGCCAAACTTTCACTTAGCGCCCAAGGATATACAGGTGAAGAGCGAGTCGTTCCCAAAACTGCCACAGGACCTAAAGGCCAACGTACTTTAATTGATCTGATTGCGAGCTACAATGCAACAGATAAACTTAGTCTTGCTGCTAATTTTGATTATGGTTCACAGAATAACGCTTTCCTTGTAACAGGTGAAAATGGTGATGCGTCTTGGATTGGTATAGCGGCTTATTTAAATTATAAATTTAATGATACTTGGCGTTTATCTTTACGAGGGGAAGATTTTGATGATAGAAATGGCTATCGTACGGGCATCAGTCAAACCATTAAAGAGCTCACCTTTACTGTTGGTTATTCTCCCATTAAGAATCTAGAATTTCGTGGTGAAACACGACGAGATTTTTCTAATGTATTTTCTTACCAAGATCGCGATAATTTCTTGCTAAGAAAATTTCAACAATCGTTTGCAATCGAAGGAGTTTATAAGTTTAGTAATAGTTAAACCATTACTCAATATCATCTCTGGAAAGGAATCGGTCCTAAATGATCTGCAATAGGCCCAAGTAATGCAACGGGCAAGAACAACAAGGCGCCGATAATAGTAATTGTTCCAAGCAGCAGAAATCCAAAAGTGATTGTATCAGTGCGCAAGGTCCCTAAACTAAAGGGACATGTTGTTTTTTTACCTAGAAATGCTGCCATGGCAATGGCTGCAATAATAGGAAGAAAACGACCAAAAATCATCACTAAACCTGTCGCTATATCCCAGAAAATGGCCTCTGGTTGAGGGTTTGTATTATTGTAAAATCCGTAAGTTACCCCTAAACCATCAAAAGCAGAACCATTATTTGCCGCCGCTGATGTAAACTGATATAGCATTTCAGATAATCCATGCGCTCCAGGGTTACTGATTGCATTTAAGCCCCAGTCTGTAGCTGATGCAAGACCAGTGGGAAACAAAATTATGAGTGGGTGAATCAATAAAGCAATAACTGCCAGTTTTACTATTCTGCCATCAATTTTTTTTCCTAAATATTCTGGTGTTTTGCCTACCATCGATCCTGCTAAAAATATTCCAATAATGATAAATAGCAACATATTTAGCATACCTATGCCTTTTCCTCCAAATATACAATTAAGCCACATGCCTGTCATAGGCGATAAACTGGCAAGGGGATTTAGGCTGTCAGCTTCAGCAATCATAGCGCCGCAAGTAATATCGGTTGTAATTGCTGCAATAGCGGCACCTGCCGATGTTCCAAAACGTAATTCCTTTCCTTCAAGATTTCCTAAGTGTTGATCCACAGGTAAACCTGGTATAGCAGGCTCAGTGAGTGTTTTTTCCCCTATCTTAAACGTTTTTGTTGCATGGGCTGTTAATCCAGGGTTTGGGTGCAGGGTGTCATGGTAAACTGACCAGAAGATAGTATTTATCATAAACACAAGCATCACTGAGAAAATGACATGACTATGTCGTTTTTGGTTAAGCATCCGGCCATACATGAATACTAGCGCAAACGGAAATATCATTTCAGCTAGCGTGTTAAAGAAATTTGATATTGAAGTTGGATTTTCAAAGGGATGTGCAGAATTCATATTATAAAAGCCGCCACCATTAGTACCCAACATTTTAATGGCTTCAAAAGCGGCAACCGGTCCAACGACGATCATTTGTGATTTAGCTTCACCTTTATCAGTGCCCATAGAACTTGGTTCTAAAGTTGTAATTTGATACGAACTTTCAAAAGTCATTGGGGCACCTTGTTGAATAAACAATATGCCAAAGATAAGTGCAAAGGGCACTAACACGTATACAACAACACGCCAAATGTCTAGAAAGAAATTTCCACAAGAAGCATCATTACGAAGAGAACGAATGATGACTGCTATGGCACAAAATCCAATAGCAGGAGATATGAATTGATTTGATATACAAAAGAAAATCTGGCTGAAATTAGATAATTGTGTTTCACCTGCATAATGTTGCAGATCAGTATTTGTGATAAAAGAGGCAGCACTATTGAAAATTGTGCTAGGAGCAAGTAGTACCTTGCCATCAGGATTGAGTGGCATCCACGGTTGCAACGATAAGATAACAAAGCTAAAAATGAATAAGATAGTACTAAATATTAATAGAGTGATTGTGTATACTTTCCAATTCTGAGGTCCGCTATTTAAACGATTCTCAATCCATCTCAAAATGGGTGGTGGTGTATATTGATCATCCATAATCCATGCCAAATATCCCCCAAGAGGGAATGCAATAACAGTTGCCGTGGCAATGAGTGCTATGGGAAGTAACCAAATTTGAATAACGCTTGTGAAAACCAATAGTTATCGCCCAAATTAAAGACATAAACTTGTAGACATTATAGTAAGGAAGTATATATTTATCATCCTAGGCGCAGGCGAGCTACTGCTATGTTAGATCCTTTTCCATATGCGTTATTTCAATTTTTACCCCATCAGGCAATACTGACATATCTTTTTTCATGGGTATCCATCCTTTTGCCTTATAAAAAGCGAATCCTGATTGCGTTGCTGTTAGAGCGCCACGGTTAAATCCAGCTTTTTTTGCAGCCTGTTCAGACGTTTTTAGTATTAAAGAACCAACCCCTTTGCCACTAACAGAAGATAAAACAAACATGGCTCTTATTCGCGCCATGTCTTTTTGGGGATCTAATAGCCGATTTTGATTTTCTTGTTCTTTTGGCCCAGCGTAAAGGGTATAGCGAAAACTCCAACCGCCACAACCCACCATTTCGCCATTCCTATCTTCGACGACATAGAAAGTGCCATCTTCGATAATCTGTCTGTCAGGAACACAAACATATTTACATGAGGATTCAATTTGCTCAGGGGTATAATGCCCTTGACCAAGTTCTTGCATGGATAATTTCATAAGCTGTTCAATTTTTTTTATATCGTTAGCATTTGCTTGTCTAATAAGAAAGGGGCGTTCCATCTTTTTTATCATTAAAAAGTGCTTAAGGCCTTTTCCTGAGCTCTGGGTACTCACGAATTCTGAAATTGTTTGAAATCCGGCTTTTTCATAGACATGCTTGGCGCGAGAATTAGCTTCTTCAGGATCAATCATAAAAGTATCAATGATTGGGTCGATGTTTTTCTGCATAAAGGTTGTAAAGGCTTCTAATGTTGGAGCAGCGAGTCCTGTGTCAACATATTTATCATTACCTATCATAAAATCAATGGTACAAGTTTTTCCGGTTTTAGAAAGACAATCGCGATAGTAAGAGGGTAAATCGGCACTATCAAACATGTCGGATGTCATGAGCAAACAATAAGGTTCATTTCCTATGGTGCCTACCCAATAGGTAAAAATGCCATCTGAATATGGTGAAGGTGCTTTTCGACCATTTATGAAAAGAAGAATATCTTCACGATGCTCCGAACTATTGTCCCAAAATTCTTTTACGTGGGGTGCATCCAGCCATTTAAAAATAGCTGCTTGATGGGATAGCGTGGCCTTTTCGAAATGGATAGTTGGCATGACTTTCTCTTTTAAATGTGGTTTGCTAAACAACTTAGTCACTGAGATGGGAACATAATATAAAGACAGGTACTAGGCTGAGGTCATTTTACGCTTTTGTAAATAGAAGTAGACAGCCACGGGAGCAAAGAACCAGATAATTTGTAACCAGCAGGAAAGATACTGACAAGCCCAATCGTAAAAGACGTACGAGAGTGCGCCTACCACCAAGATGATGGAGCGTTTGGGGAGCTTGATATATTTTGCTATGGTCTGATTTAGATAACCGTCATTATTTTTTTGGTTGTACTTCATTGGCATGCCCCAGTAGGCAAGCCAGATAAGATTCAGACCCTGGCTCGCTAAGATGCTTTCCAAGTTGTCGCCATGGGCATACATAGTGATGACCTGAGGCCACATGGAAATTGAACAGCCTACTAAGAAGCAGACCAGAGCCAACCAGAGCTCAAGTTTAATCTGCTTATCGTTCACATGCCATGTCATGCTTAAGCGCCCACCTACGATGCTGGCGCCCATAACAAAAATCCAACAGCAGTAGTCGATGCTACGCGCTGACAGGATCGAGACCAGACCCTGCATGAAACTCAAGGAGGTTGGTTGACCAGAAAAAGTGTAGTAAGCGATGGCAAGCATCAACAGCAAGGTCACAGCTGAGCAAGTCTTGACCGCTACATGGCTCAGCCAAGCACTAGCAACAAGCATGCCACCATAGACAGCGATGACCATCATGTGGGGCCAGTGCCACATTCTTTCGGTCACGTCGTAGAGTAAGGATAGTCCTATGCTGTACCAGAAAATTTGGGAGAGAATGATTAATGCTGAAAAAGGCAGAGCGTCTTCGCTTTTTACCTCTATTTTTCCAGGTAAAAAAGCAAAGTGCGAACGGTTAGGGGGGAAGGGGAAGACAGTGCTTCCGCTCATGTGCTAGCCCTTAATGGTTGCTGGGACGCGTTCCTTTCACATCTTGATTGTAGGCATAATGAATCTAATTGCAATACTAAAGCGTCCATCTACCAAAATAATTTTTCAAGCCCCTGGAAGTTCGGTCCTGGTGGGGGAAAATTCGGGTATTCAGCAAAGGACCGGCTGTGAAAATTCGGGGACAGCTCCACCTACAAGACACTGGACAAGACAGTGGGGGACAGTGTCTAAGACACTGGGCTAGAGGCTGGACAAGTCCAGACAATCCAGAGGCGGCCCGAGAGGTTGGGTGCTAGATGAACATCAGATAGATAACAAGATTGAATATCGCCAAGGGAAGCCCAATTTTTGAAAATTCCCAGAAGCTAAACCCTTGGTCGCCTCGTTTTTCTGCATTTTGCAGAATAATAATATTACTTGCAGCACCCAGAAGAGAAATATTTCCAGCGATGGTGCTACCTGCAGCCAGCGCTAATAAATGTGTTTGTTGAAGATCATGATTTATTAGCAAGGGTAAATATAAAGCAACTAAAGGTACATTTGAGATAAACTGGCTGAGGGTGGCGCTCAGCAATAATATGATGTGTGTTTGAGTTATCATTGTTTTGTAGTGTTCAATAGTTGTTTGAAAAAAATAACTATCCCAGACACTTTGCATCAGGATGAACATACTTGCAAAGAAAATTAACGTACCCCAGTCAATTCTTTTGATAATATACCACTTCTTTTCTGAGAAAAGCAGAAGCATCATAGCTGGCAACAATGCGATATAAAAAAAACTTAAATGAACTTGAACCTCGTCGCCAATCACTTTTAATACAACAAGTATAAGCATGAGTACTAAGCTCATTTTTACGAGGGAGACAGTATAGCGATCAGAAATAGCTATTGCTTCAGGCTTTATAATTGCTTCATTTAATTGCTTCCTAAAAACAAAATAGATAAAAAAGTAAGCAGAAACGAGATTAATGGCTGTTGGAATGGCCAAGAATTTTAAAAAATCGATAAAGGGTGAGGTCATCTCTCCTTTAATCGCGATTAAAAGATTTTGTGGATTTCCAATGGGAGTGATTACGCTGCTAATCGTGATTGCATAAGCTAAGGCTAATAATAGTGGTTTAGTGAGATTTCTGTGAACTTTGCAAAATTGCAAAATAATGGGGGTGCCAACGATGGCGATTGTATCGTTCATCAAAAGGGCAGAACTTAAGCCTAAAACAAAAACAATAATTATTAAGGCATGTTTGCCAGTGCCTGAGAAACCAAATAGACGATTGGTTATTTGCCCTAAATAACCACTGTCTTCGGCAGCTTGGCAAATAATAAAAACGCCAAATAGGTAGAGCATGATATCAATATTAACAGCATGAATAGCTTTTACTGGTGTGATTTGCTGAAATAAGAGCGTTAGCAAAGCCCCGACAAGCATAATTGACCAAATAGGGATAGCAATATTAATGACTTTACGAAAAGCAATCATTATTAAGACAGCAAGTAAAATAATTATACTTATTGGCATTAACGTTGACTCTTATTGCGAATAATAACTCATTAATGGTAAAGGGGTTGTAGCAATCCTAGTACAGAGTATACAACATTGAAATTCTAAAAAACTTAAGATTGTCATCACTATATATTTAGCTAGCATAAAAAAGATAATCTAACGGATTTTTTTCTTAGCTCTAAGCTTTTTGGCGGGAGGTTCCATGCTATCGCTATTTTGAACGCTTGGTTTCATGCCCTCAAGCATTAATGACACGGCTGTATCAACATCGAATCGTTTGTCACGATCTATGTTAAGCAACCCGTCGATAACTTTATTGCCACTTTTCTTTTTGGTGGTCAAAACCTTAAGGGAAGGTTTAACGCCGTGCAGAAGCTTATAATAGAGAATACCTAATGACCAACAATCATTTTTGGGATGAGGTTGGAGATTCTTGTAAGATGGTTTTTTATGTAACTCTGTCACCACATCTCTACCAAGCGATCTTTTAGGAGATTTAAAAAAACGCTCATGTAAATTAGCCTCACTATCACTATGATAGGCTAGCACTTCGGGTGAAGCATACCCAAGTGTTCCGCTAGGGACCTCTTCAGGGGCATTAGGCATTGAGCACAACCCAAAATCAGCTACTTTAGCAATGAGGCTGTTATCTTTAGCGCGATATATCAAAATATTGTGTGGTTTGAGATCTTGATGAACAATATTTTGTTTATGAACATAAGCCATAGCATCAAAAATTTGAAACATTAATGTTTGCTTTTCTAAATCGGTTGCTGGAATTTTTCCCTTAATGACATCCATCAAAGTCCCAATAGCCAATTTAGAGAATAATGCAACTTTGCTACCTTTTTTGTAAACGACTCCTGGCTCGGCTTTAGCGATATGGGGATGATCTAATTCATTCATAGTTGTTGCTTCATTCAAAGCAGCTACTACTTCATCGTTATCTTTATCTTTAACTTTACCACAAGCCCATTCCATAGGTAGTGTAGAATCTATACGGTAACAACGAAGAACAGTTTTAGATGTGCCTGCACCGAGAATGGCATCTTCAATATAATTTCCTTCTTTGTCATGAGTGTTAGTTTCAACAAATAATCGCAGTTTGCCTTTTTTAGAACAAACAATTTGAGCATTTTTGCTAAGATGATAGCCACTTTTGCTAAATCTAATAGCTTCCCCGGGGGTTAATTTTTGTATCAATTTGGGATTTCTAACAATGGTATTAAGAATAGTTTGATAAATGTTCTTTAAGTTTTCCAAATTGAAAAATTTGCTCAGTAACTTAGGGGTTTTTTTAATTTCCAGATTAGAGAGCAATCGTCTTTTAAACTTTTCTGCTTCACAAAGTTCGACAGCAGGCAGTGGTGGTGCAATCATATCATCCACAGGATTCTTACGCTTTTTCAGTGAACGGTTGTTCTTTGACTGCGTTTTACTAGTGTCTGGTCTTTTATGAGACACACCTTTTTTCATGGGTATTGATCTTCAACTAGATAAAAAGAAGGAAATTTAGATTAATTATGTCATAATTTCAATTATAATCGGATAGATGGCTATGTAATGACCTACAAATGGTAAAGTGAAAAAATTGAGAGCGAGCTAAGCGCCTAAGAAAGGTAGAATTGAGTTCTCTCATTTATTTCATTCCAAAATAAGTTAAAACTTAACGTTTTCATTTTCGATATTGATTGCGCCTGATATATGAATTAACTCTTGAGTTGTTAATACACGCATTTGTATACTCCTAAGGTCTGCGAGGTTTGAAAGAATATTGGGTATTTAAGCTTTCAGCTAATTGAGTTACATGATTTGGTTTAAAAGAAACAGCTATATATTCTGAAAATTGCTGCTGAATATTTACTTGTGTAAAGCCTTTTTGGTTCAATGCTTCAGTGATTAGTGTCGAACGATTAACGGGTATACGTTCATTGGCGATACCATCAGTAATAATCACCTGTAAAGGTTTATCTTTTTCAAAACCTGCAAGTAAAGGATCGGCTAAACTTGTGGTTCGAGGATCAAATTTATTGACAACCCATCCTGCCAGTCCACCGGGACTATGATACATTGAAATACGCGCGGGTAGGCCATTACTATTTAATTGCATCAACGTTATGCAAGTGCAAAATGATAATTCATAAGTAAAGAGTCCCTCTTTAGCTTCAGCGGCGCTAAGATTAATAACATTTGCTGCTTTGGGAACTAAAGAAAAAGGCGCATATACAAAATTCTCTTTTAAAAGAGCGATAAGCTTTCGTACCTTTCCTTCTTCATCAGTCAGGCTATTGTGTACATGTTCATTTATGCCGTTTTTCAAAATCGTTTTCTCTTGATATGCTTTTACTGTAGGTTAGATAGTATACTAAATGCGGCAACTCATTACAGTCAGAAAAAATATGGCAAATCTGAAGATCTTGCTATATTGTTCTTAGCACTCAGTATTATGCAGATTGAATCAATCTAAAGGAAAATGGCATGTCACAATTGCGCTTCATTTTTCTCTTTTTAACCTTTGCAATAATCTCAGCCAATGGAAATGAAATGATAAAAGCACCTATAGCAAAAAAAGAAATGACCACCTTTCATGAGCATGGACGCGATAGAGTCGACCCTTACCACTGGCTAAATAAAAGAGATAATCCTGAAGTCTTGGCTTATGTTAATGCAGAAAATGAGTATACCAAAAGTAAAATGGAGTCTACTTTAGAGCTGCAAAAAAAGCTTGAAACAGAGTTTAAGAATAGAATTAAACAAAATGACACTACGGTTCCTTATCGAAAAGCAAATTACTATTATTATACTCGCTTTGAGGAAAATAAAACTTATCCTATCTATTGCCGTAAAAAAGGCAACCTCGAGGCGCCTGAAGAAATTATGCTAGATGTGAATGAACTAGCAAAAGGTCATGATTACTATTCTATAGAAGCGATGAAAATAAGCCCTAGTGAAAATTTATTGGCTTATGCAGAAGATTCACAAGGTAGACGAAAATATAAAATCAGAATAAAGGATTTAACCACAGGACAATTATTAAAAGACACTATCGTTGACACAGCCTCTGATCTTGAGTGGGCTAACGATTCTAAAACATTGTTCTATTCTCTTCCTGATCCGGTGACTTTACGATCTAATCGAATTTATCAACATAAGCTAGGAAATGAAATCAACAAAGATAAACTCGTTTATGAAGAAAAAGATGATACTTATTATTGTGAAGTGCTAAAAACAAAATCAAGAAAATATTTGATGATTGGATCGTTTAAAAAGGACACGACAGAATTTCAGATATTAGATGCGAATACTCCTGATAAAGCGTTTACAGTTTTTTCACCTCGTGTCGAAGGTCAAGAATACTATATTGATCATCTGCATAATGAATTTATTATTCGTACAAATGAAAATGCACCTAATTTTAAATTGATGAAATGTGGTTTAGACAAAACCATCAACAAATATTGGCAGCCATTTTTACCTTACAATCCCGATATTTATTTAAATGATGTTGAAGTGTTTGATAATTTTATTGTTCTAGAAGAACGTCAAAAAGGGTTGGATCATATTAAAATTCACCCTCTTAACAAGGAAGCGTCGTTCTATATCGAGTTTGATGAGCCGGACTATGATGCCTCCGTTATATATACGCCTGAAATGTCATCGAATGAAGTCAGATTTAATTACAGTTCACTCAAAACACCAACTTCAATCTATGATTTTAACGTCAAAACAAAGCATAAGGTATTAAAAAAGCAAGAAGAAATTTTGGGAGGATTTGAATCCAAAAATTATGAAGTAAAAAGACTTTTTGCCAAAGCAACAGATGGGGCACTTATCCCCATTTCAGTGGTATACCGTAAAGACAAATTCAAATCTCATCACAATCCTCTATTGATTTCAGGCTATGGTTCTTATGGCTTATCCTACGAATCAGATTTTGATCCCTATGTGATTAGTTTGCTAGACAGAGGATTTGTATTTGCCATTGCGCATATAAGAGGGGGCAGTGAGCTAGGAAGGCAATGGTATTATCAAGGTAAGTATTTAAATAAGAAAAACACGTTCACTGATTTTATCGATTCAACGCAACATTTGATAAAAGAAGGTTATGGTGCTGCAAATAACATTTTTGCAATGGGTGGCAGCGCTGGTGGGTTGTTAATGGGGGCGGTCATCAATATGCAACCACAACTATATAAAGGCATTATTGCCCAAGTCCCCTTCGTCGATTTAATTAATACCATGATGGATCCAGATATCCCCTTAACCACGGCAGAATATGCAGAATGGGGAAATCCAAATGATAAAACCTATTATGACTATATGCTATCGTATTCACCTTACGACAATGTTCAATCAAAAGCTTATCCAAACATGTTAGTCACTGCTAGCTACCATGATTCGCAAGTACAGTATTGGGAAGCCGCAAAATGGGTAGCAAAATTAAGAGATATGACCAAGAGTGATCATTTGTTATTGCTAAAAACGACAATGAATGCCGGTCATAGTGGTGCCTCAGGTCGTTATGAGCATTATAAAGAGAAAGCGTTTGAATATGCCTTTTTGTTAAGTTTAGAAGGTTAAGACCCCTTTGAGGATACCTTCAATGACGGTCACAGCTCTCCCTGTAATAAAAACACGATTTTTATCGAGTTCAAGCTTCAATTCGCCACCGCGTTCTGAGGCTTGATAGGCACGAAGCTTATTTTTATTTAATCTATTAGCCCAGAAAGGGCCTAAAGTAGAGTGGGCAGAGCCTGTAACCGGATCCTCAAGAATGCCGTCGCCAGCGCAAATAAAGCGTGATATAAAATCATAATCCTTAGATTGACTGGTAATGATGATCCAATTCTCATAGTTGTTTAATGCTTCAAAATTCGGTTTTGCCTGACGTACTGTTTCTTCACTTTCATACACAAGCATCAGGTCACGCGCCAAATAAGCATCTACGGGAGGTGTTGAGGAGATGGCATCTAATACATACTGTGGGATGGTGTTGATATCAATTTTTTCGCCAGGTCTTGATGGAAAATCCATTTTATAACCATCATTTGTTTTTTGAACACTAAGATTGCCAACTGATGTTGTCTCGAAAGTGACGAGATCTTCGTTGGGAAAAAATTCTGTGAAATAGATATGAGCGGCTGCTAAAGTCGCATGACCACATAAATCCACTTCTGTTGATGGTGTAAACCATCTTATTAATGGATTTTTATTTTGGCGAAGAAAAACAAAAGCAGTTTCAGATAAGTTCATTTCGCCGCTGATACTTTGCATCAGCTGTTCGCTTAAAGGTTCACTGAAGATCATCACCCCAGCAGGATTTCCTTTGAACAATTGCTTAGTAAAACTGTCAACTTGCCAAATTTTCATAATTAACTCTTATATTTTTTGATAGCTACAAGAGTATATGCCAAAAGTGTTTGTTACAGATATAGAGAGATTATCTCTTCACCTTTTGGGAAGCATCAATCGCTTTATGCAATTGTTCTTTCGTGATGCCTTCATTTTCCTCTGTTTGAGAAACAGGGCAGTAAGCAGCCGTCTCTCGGGCGTTAACTATATCAATGGTTTTTTTATGTTCTAGCATATCTTCTTTAGTAAAAGAGATGTCTCTTGAAGAATCAAGAAGATTTTTTATAGTAGAGTTTTTTTCGTGTTTGCCGCTCATTCTTTATTCCTAAAAGTAGTTTTTGTTGGTTTTAACAAGGGAGCTTCAACGCTAAGCCCAAGTGTTTTAAGATTGGTTAGAAAATCATCTTTAGCATTTACTATTTTCTTTTGCAACTCAATAGGATTTTGTGGACTATATATTTCGCTATAAGTCTTGGCGTTCTCATTAATAAATTTCTTTTTGAGAAATTCCTCTAACATGCTTTCATTATGGATAATTACCTTGTTTTCGTAAAGATTAATTTCCATAAATTGAATTGGCGGTTCTCCAAAGGGAACATTATTATCAAAGAAATTGATACGAATCTGACGTATTTTGTTATCTTTGGCGATTTGTTCTTTTATTCTATCTACGACTTCATCAACTACCATTTTATGGCTTCTTAAAATACCTTGGGTGTCTTCAAAACGCAGTTTTTGTTCACCTCTTGCAAAGGAGCGCTTGAGAGCATCTTCTACTTTGGTTGAAACATAAATACATGAAATAAAACAACCTAAAGTTGAATAATCAAAATCTTTCTTAGTTGGTTTTACTTGGTCGACAAGCAGATGGGCTTTTTTCTCATCAGCCATGTCTTGAGCCATTTGACGGATCACAACGCGTGCTTCAGGATGTGCAATTTGAGAAAATACGCGGCAATTTTTTTTAGTTGGGCAAACGAGGATGTTCTTATAAGAATCTGAATTAATCAGAACGATATCTTGGTTATCAACATTTACACTTTTAGCTTGTTTTAATAGCATGGTATGACATACGCCTTTTCCTGAGGCATTTCCTCCAGCTAATAATAGAACGATTCTTTCTGAAGATAAACTTTTAGAGGTCAGGGAACTATTAGCTATTTCAGCTGCCACGAATTGCTTCATTTTGGTATAAATTTCAGTTTTATACAAAATGCTTGTCGCTATTTCTGCTTGTAATGTAGATTCGTCAATTTGATAACCGTCAGAAGGAAATTTCTTATCTGCTTTTAATTTTTCAACTTGTCTTTTCGCTTCTTCAGCAATGGTTTTTAACGCGGGGTTATCCATTTTGCCGATAATTTGCTTAATAAAGTTTTTACGGATCTCTTCAAAAGATACATTCACTTTATTGAGTAGAGGCTTCATTTTTTCATATTGCGCAAGAATAATTTCATTTCGTTGTTCTTCATTTTCATATCGAATGTTTGCAGATACAAAGGCGGCAACTACTTGTAACAACACACGCTCGGGACGAAATGAAACCAAATCAATAGGAAACTTACCAGACGCCTCACACATTAATAAAATCAGTTCAGGGTTTTGATAAACATTGGCAGGATTTAAAAAGGTATAATCAGTAGCTTTGAGCTCTACTTGCTCATTATTTTGTGCTATAACAAATGATTTGTTTGGTGAACTAATGTATTCTTTTAATACTTTCATGACATCCAACATGGGAATAAAAGGAACTTTTACTTCAGGATGGATTGAAACAACAGGTGCTAAATGAGGGCCATTAAGTTCCTTTAATAGTGCAACCAAATCATTTTCAGGATTTACAGATAGATTGGAGACTTCAACTTTTTCATTTTTTTTAAGATCTGGCGCTGCTGGTTGTTTTAAAACTTGAAGCATGTACTCTCTCCTGCAAAGTTATATCAAATAAATTAGTTATCTGGCATACTTTGCAGAGGTGAGGGATTTTCCGGAAGGATATTTATCGGCAAAAAAAGACAATCCAGCTTATAATTGTCATAAAAAAATATGATTTTATGCTGCAATAATGGCGTATTTATCTTAATCTAGATATGTAGTAAAAAATATTACACAAATATAGAGTCTAACTTGATTTGACTCATCCTATTTTGATGTTGGAATTGATATAGGCGCATAATAGGAAGCAAATGAAAAAGTTATTATGGAGAGGGTATGCTTAAGCTATTGAAATTCTTGGTCACACTTGTTGTTCTGATTTCTCTGCAAGCCAATGCCCAAGAAGCAAGCGCTAAACAAAACAATGTCACCGCTATTGATATTGCCATTGAGCCTGATGAAAAAATGGTTAAGTTTGCCAAGGCTGCTAACGCCCGTCTACTTAAGGTATACCCCAGAGGATTTGGTTTGGAGCCATCACATAAACCTCATATTACGTTAGTACAGGGATACGTACGTACAGCCGAGCTTGATAAAGTGTATACTGCGGTTGGAAAAATTCTCATTAAAGAGCATGTTGCAAATTGGAAATTAAAAGCGACCCAATATTATTACTTTCCTTGGCAAGGTGCTGGTATCGCAGCCATTCAAATTGAATCATCAGATAAACTCCTAGCATTGCAACAAAAACTGCTCGATGCGATTTCTCCCTATACAGAAAAAACAGGAACGGCTGCAGCATTTGTAACCTCAGCCGAAGAACCCGAAATCAATTTACAAACAATTGATTATGTTAATAAATTTATTCAGTATGCTTCAGGCAAACATTTTAATCCGCATGTTACTATCGGACTTGCGCCTGTTGATTACCTAAAAGAGATGCTCAACGAACCCTTTGCTGAGTTCACGTTTTCGCCTAAGGATATATCTATTTTCCAACTTGGAAATTTTGGTACCGCTCGCAACAAACTCAAGGAGCTAGAGCTGAAAAGGTAGTTTGCACAACTGTATACTTCCCACACTTCCTCAATGCTATCTCTGCATTCGATGCTTGTATTCATATGCATCATAACTCGTATTACTCCATATTTAGTTGTCAATAAAACTGAGAAATCTAGTCAATAGACAATACATATTACATAGTTTAATCTGCATGTGTGATAATTTTTATGACATAAAAATTCTCATGTATTTTCAGCATTTTTCACGCTGAAAGAATCTAAAAACCAATTAAGGAAAATTGATCATGGTTGATATCGTTAATGCTATTGAAACGGGTGATCTTGCTGGTGTTCAAACTGCTCTGGATCAAGGTGCCGATCCCAATATGATAGGAAGTCTAGCCAAAGTATTTTTAATACAACTTGCGGCCATGGCAAACCAGCCTGAAATTTTTAGTTTGTTACTCAAGTATGGAGCTCATATCAATGCCCAAGATCATCATTCAAATGAACCACTTTATTACGCAGCCAGAGCCAATGGTTCAAAACAATTTATTGATTCTATTATTGCAGCAGGCGCAGACATTAATCACCAAAATGAGCTTGGCCAGACAGCATTGCATACTGCAGCTAGACTAGATAGTTTGGGAGCAGTAGAAAGTTTACTTATCAATGGCGCAAATCCAAATATTAAAAATACGGTTGGCGCAATTCCTCTTCAAGACGCCATATCAACCAATCATCCCGATCTTATTTTACTTCTAGTCGAATTTGGTTCTAATCTTCAAAGTAAAGACAATCATAATTTAACCTCTTTTGATTATGCAAAAACCGCAAGTGCAGCTATTCAAGATATTTTCGCATTGCCAATATTAAATGAAATCCAATTACCAGCACATAGCAATATATTGCAAGCAGCTGTCATCGATGATGTGGCTGGCGTACAAGCTGAAATCACTAAAGGAACATCTTCAAATACAGCCAATCATAATGGTATGACAGGCGTGCATTATGCGGCACTTCATGGACATCCTGACATGATAAGCGAGTTTGTAAATAATGGTGCATCTGTTAATGAAACAACACAAGAAGGTTTACAAGCGATACATATCGCTGCGATGGTTCATCAAGAGAGCGTTGTTGATGCTTTACTTAAAGCAGGGACAGCAATTAATGCAGTCGATTATCAAGGAAATACGCCCTTACATTATGCGGTGCAGTTTGGTGGTACAGCTGATTTTGTTACTAAATTGTTGAATGAGGGTGCCTCGATTGATGCTGTCAACAACCAAGGCGAAACCGCACTACATTTAGCCGCTGGGGATGGCAATTTAGCGGTTGTTCAAGTGCTGGTAGAGCATCATGCCAATCTTACGCTACTTGATGCTCAAGGTGATACTGCTGTGCAGGAAGCAACCAAGGCAAACCAGACGGCGATTGCGACTTATTTAAATGAGCAAAGCACCGATGCGAAGGCAATTAATAAAGTTGAAGCCATTAAGTTAAGCGATGTTATTTCTGAACATTCGGTGTTGGATATGTTGAGTGAAAGTGCGCCTGCCCATATGTCAAATATAAGTTCAGTGCAGGATGCTGTTTTTATACAACATTCTGTGTTGCCAGCGATAGTAACTGAAACAGTCGTTTCATAATTCAAAAGGGGGCAAGTATACCCTTGACCCCTTTCACTTTTCGCTTAATCATCATCTTGATCGTAATAATAGTAACTATTGCGATGATTATAGTAATAATCGCGATTATCATAATAAGAATTATTGTCATATTGTGATGCGACAGCTGCTGCACCAAATGCAGTACCTATAGCAAAACCTAGCCCGTTTCCACCACCGCCATGATGATAGCCACCGCCGCCATGATTATAGCCACCACCGCCATGATGGCCGCCGCCGCCGCCGTGATAAGCAAAACTGGTTGAAGCGAAAGACAATATTGATATAAATAATGCTGTTTTTATAATATTCATAAATCACCTTCTATTTGTCATATAATAAATTAGACAAGAACGGTGAGTGAAAAGTTCAATTTATACAAATAGTGAGCGTATAGTGAGCGTATAGTGAGCGCAATTTCGAGTGTTGAAATTGCGCTTTCTTACGAGGATGATTATCAAATAGTTATTGCAGGTCTGCTCTCTTCACTATCATCCGGAGTAGGTTGAGCGATAGCTTGACCTTCGTCTTCTTTAGTAGCACTGCGTTGTCTTTCATGATTCACTAAGAGTGTACGAGATGGCTCTTGTTCTGCTTCGGCTTTTTTAGGCTCATCAAATGTTTTTAAATAATTTTCAATTTGGTTCGCAACGTCTGGATGCGGTTCAATATCGGTCGGCTTGAATGTTTCTCCAGATATTGGATTACTGCAATTTCCATCTTTATCAACGAATACATTATTAACGAGCACGTTATAATCAAAAGCTCGACCTTTTGTTTGATCCCTTATCTGAACAGGAATATTGATTAACTCTAGGCTAATTGGGTCTCCCAATTCTTCAGGAATGTCTACTTCCAAGGGATTTGTTTTTGCTTCCAATTGAGAAGTATAAGACATTTTTAAAGCAAAACTTCTTATAAATAGTTCAAGCTCTTTAGGCAAATTCACCAAGACGTCTTTTAATAGGACCTTTTTTTCAGTAGTTCCTTGGACTGAAACGTTATTGACAGCTGGAGCTGGGACAGCCGGAGCTGGGACAGCCGGAGCTGGGACAACTGGAGCTGGGACAACTGGAGCTGGAACTGCCGGAACTAAGCCATGATTTGGGGCAGCTAAAGGATTTAGATAGGGATCAGGAATATAGGGATTTTGTGGAGCAACGTAAGGTTGAGCCCCTTGATGTTGTTGAGCACGTTGACGTTGTCCTGCACCTTGACGTTGTCCTGCACCTTGGCGTTGTCCTGCACCTTGACGTTGTCCTGCACCTTGACGTTGTCCTGCACCTTGACGTTGTTGGGCACCGTAATTTTGTTGAGGAGCACCATATTTTGGGGGAAATTTGATGAGGAGCACCGTATTGTTGTTGTGCGCCGTAATGGTGAGCAGGTTGTGGTGTAAAAAGTGCTTTTAAACTCTTAAAGGCATAAACGCAAAAAAGGATTGGACTTATTAGAACTAATCCAACGGCTTTAAACATATTTTTTGTAAAATTAGGTGCGACAAGGCTTAATGTAAGTAGAGCTGCTGCAATAATAAGAAATTGAGGCGTTAGCATAAAAGCTAATGCAGGTTGAAAAATGCCAGAATAAGACAAAATAGTACTTTTAAGTAATGCACCAGAAGCGCTAATCGTTGAGCCAAACCCAATTAAAGAATCATTCACCATCATATAGCACCTCTTGTTTGAAAAGATATCAATTGAGGTATATACAATAAAAGTGCTAGGTGAGTGTTTTGAAACTGCATAAATTGCTCTTAATATCCATGATTAACTACTACTACTGTTACTAGGCAGCCAAGTATAAAGCTTTCTAACAAATATTTAAATAAGATTTAAGCATAAAATTTGAACGCATCTATAAATAATGTTAGCCAATCAACTTTTATTTGAGACATTAGAAGTTAAGCCTGACGTTTCAGAAGAGACAACGACAACTTGTGAAGCGCTGGCTAAGACTGATTCTCTTAAGCTGGCGCCCACGCTTAACTGTGCAAAAGCGGGTGTTAAAGTTGGCGCAGAATCTTCAATATCCCAGTCTTCTGTATCTTCATTTTCTTGCACAATTCTTTTTACAGGCGTCTGAAGGCATTCAGGTGAGAAATCACTGAAATCATACCAAACATTCATTGCTTTTTTCTTATTAGCAATTGGCTTTGGCATGGTAGCTAATAGCTGCCACAAGTTATCCACGTCAACTTTATTTTCTTCAAGTTCTGATAAAGTTAATAATAATGAAAAAGTACTTTCAAATGTTCTTGCTACAAATTGATATTCAGCATTTTCTATGACATCGAACTCGATATTTTCAATAGCATCAATTTCGCTTTTTAGCGATTCAACGATAAATAATCTATTTTGATAAACTTCCGGATCTAAAAGCGTTTCTTTGGTCCAAGGATTAATATGTTCATTTTTTGCGAATCGATCTCTTACAGCAAGCCTTACTTTCTCAATATTAGGAATCTCAAACACTATCTGGGGTTGTAACAAATTATTCAGTAATTCACTCAATAGGGGTTGAGAAATCTCTCTATCTTGACGCTTAATACGGGCAACAACTGTTGACGGCATTTGTTTTTTTATAAGTTCGATGGCTGCAAGAACAATCTCTTGAGTCGGAAATTCCTTGTCTGTAAGACTCATTTCTAATCTAGAGCAGTATTGTTGAAGTTTTTGTTGAATCTTTTTGAGAATAGCGCTTTTTAATTTATTATTTCGAAGTGTTAAAAATGTATCACTTTTTTTTAATAGTTTATCAAGATCATCACTGTTGCATTTTTTACATTGTGCGCCAAGATTTTGTTCTAATTCAAATTGAATCAGTGTAAATGCTTGAGGCAAGAGCCCATAGCTTTTAGCTTTTCTTGCTTTATCATCAATATCTACAACAGTTGAATAGAGAGTAGTTAATTCATTGACATGCCCTATATTAAAATCAGTTTTAAATTTTTCTAAATGTTGAGTGTGTGTTTTGTATTGTGAAACACAAATTTGAATGAAATGACTGAATAAATCGGTAAAACGTTGTTGGGTAGTATGCTCTGTACCAAGCGGTGTGCCTTGCATGTGTATTTACTCCCAAATATTTATTTTTGAACTCCATTCTAATAGAAAGCGTAGTAAATCTAAACTTTCTTGCTTGAATCACGGCTATTCATTAGAATCGTTTGTTGCTCACCATTAAACAGTAAGTTGAATAAATGCTATTGCAAGAATTTGATCGGACACTTTTTCCTAAAATTCAATCTTTTTATCGTAAGTTAGAATTGTTAAAGCAAGATTTAGAGAAAACCTATCCAAAATTATTGCTTGATAAAGCACATTATTGGTATTTACAAAAAGAAGCGAAGAAGGAGCAAAAAATATTGTTCCCAACAGAAGAGGCTATAAAATTCTATCAAACTTTTTGTACCAAGAAAAAATTGGAAGAAGTCATTTTGGACTTTAGAAAACATCAATTAATTGAGTCATTACCCACTTTAGGGCTCAAAGAAGGTTGCCTAGAGAAAGCTCAGCTTTATTTAACACAACTTCGACATTGTCAGATGAAAAAAAATATGGGGCCTGGCGGTATTATGAAATGTCTGAGAGGAAGGGGGTTTTTACAGCTTGATGAGTCACGTTTGCCCAAGAAGAAAAGGGTTTTGTTTAAATAAAATTAAGGGAGATCGAGATCTTATCTCTTTGATTATCTATAATAGTTTTCTAGGCAAAATCGCCATTAGCTAACTTAATGACTTTGTGGGGCAAAAGATGTGGGCAATATTAGGTGGTTCAGGTTTTGAAAATTTTGAAGGGTTTGATATCGTTGAGAAATGTGTCGTTGAGACGCCCTTTGGTAATCCATCAAGTGAAGTGTGGCGAGTTAAGGTTAAGGGAGTCCCAGCCCTCTTTTTATCACGACACGGTAAACATCATGAATATTCACCATCACATATTAATTATACTGCCAACCTGTTTGCCCTAAAAAAATGTGGTGCTAATAAAATTCTTTCACTTTCTGCGGTGGGGAGTTTGCGTAAAGAACTTATCCCAGGCGATTGCGTAGTGCCAACCCAATATATTGATCATACAAAGTCGTTAAGACATCGCACTTTTTGCGTTGAAGGTGTGGTTGGTCATGTTTCATTGGCAAATCCAGTAGATCTGGAATTGATTAAACAGGCTAAAGAAATTTTAACTGTTGAAGGTTTTACTATTCATTATGATAAAACATCCATTTGTATTGAAGGGCCAGCCTTTTCAACCAAAGCAGAATCAAAACATTATCGTACAATGGGTGCTGACATTATTGGCATGACCAATTTCCCTGAATATGCATTGGCTCGCGAAGCAGGGATGTATTATTTGCCACTTTCCTTTGTGACTGATTATGATAGTTGGGATGAATCCGTTCAACATGTCACTTTAGAACAAGTATTGGAAGTGATGCGAAATAATAATCGCAAAGCTTTTTCATTGTTGCAACAGTTGATACCTGCAACCAGCCACATCTTTAATGGTTGTGCCGAACAGGGTCTAAAAACAGGATTAATGACTCCATTTGAAACCTTAACAAACGACATTCAATCTTGGATGCAAGTATTAATTAAATAAATCGAGCAGAATATGAATTTAGAGTCATTAGCAATTAAATATCAGGATGGTGTTTTAACTGTGCTTGATCAACAAGCACTACCTACTCAAGAGATTTGGGTAACCTGTCATACGATTGATGATATGTGTGCTTGTATAAAAAGTTTGAAAGTAAGAGGAGCTCCCTTAATTGGAATTGCCGCTGTTTTATCCTTAGCGCAATATGCAACTCATGGTGCTAGCGTTGATGATATTAAACAAGCCATTAAAACCCTCATTGCAACTCGTCCAACAGCGGTCAATTTAAAAAATTATATGGATACTGTTTTGAGACATTTAAAACAGGATGTGAATGTAGTCGGTGACATCGCAAAAGCGATTTTTCTTGAAGATGTGGAATTGTGTGACAAAATGGCGCTTCAAGGTGCCTCAATTTTACCGGCGGACGCCACTGTTTTAACCTATTGCAATACAGGTAGCTTAGCCACAGCTGGTTGTGGTACAGCACTTGGTGTTATTAAGAAGGCATTTGAGCTTGGTAAAATAAAACATGTTTATGCCTGTGAAACTAGACCTTTATTGCAAGGTGCCAGATTAACCGCTTGGGAACTTGAAAAAGCCAACATACCTTATACCCTTATTTGTGACAATATGGCGGCCACCTTGATGCAGCAAGGAATCATTGATGCGGCATTAGTGGGTGCAGACAGAATTGCAATGAATGGCGATACAGCAAACAAAATCGGTACTTACCATGTAGCTATTCTATGTCAATATCATCATATTCCTTTTTATGTGGTTGCCCCTCATACAACCTTAGATAAAGACTGTATGAATGCCTCTGAAATAGTAATAGAAAATAGAGATCCACAAGAAGTTAAAGGATATTTGAACAAAATCACATGGGCTCCCATTCAAGCAGAAGTTTTTAATCCTTCATTTGATGTAACGCCTGGCGAATTAATAACCAGATTAATTTTTGACAAAGGCGTATTTAAAGCAAATGAACTTATGTCAATGCAAAACACATTATTTTCAGCTTAAAAGGATTTAATTAATGAAAAATGAAATTGTAAGCAAACCTGAGATAAAATTAGTTGGTATCACTATTAAAACCAATAATAATGATGAGATGGATCCAGAACGTGCAAAGATTGGCCCTTTAGTTGCGCGTTATGAATCAGAGAACATTGCAAAATCGATCCCACATAGGCTGCATTCTGGCGTTACTTACTCAGTTTACACAAATTACGATAGTAATGAATTAGGTGATTATACCTACTTCATTGGAGAAGAAGTTTCAATGACTTATGATATTCCAAAGAGCTTAACCTTGCTAACGATTCCTGCTTCAGAGTATCAGAAATTCACAACTGAACCCGGCAAAATGCCTGAGGTTGTCATTGAGGCATGGCAAGAAATTTGGGCTATGACCAGAGAAGAACTTGGAGGAGTTCGCAAGTTCGTGGCCGATTTTGAAATTTACGACCAAAAAGCTTGCGATCCCTCCAATGCTATTGTTGATATCTACATTGGAATCATTTAAAACAATTAATTAAAACCCAATGCCAAAACGAATCGAAGGTCCGCCGTAATATCCATTGTAATAGTGGCGATGATATCGATAATATCTTGGATAGTAGTAATAGTCATTATAATAATAGCCAGGATCGCTATAGGTGTATACATATCCAGGGTTATAATATCGATAGTGGTGATAATAACCGCCATGATAATATCCACCATGATAATGAGCGAAACAAGCTGATGATGCTAACATTAACACTGCAAATAATAACTTTTTCATAACACGTTGCTCCATTGTTTTGTTGAAGTCACTAGTTATGACTTACATATAAAACAAATAGTTCATAATTTAGAAAAAAGACGTGTGCATGCAAGCAAAGTATAAAGGTAAAAAAAAAGCGATTTCTTAGAATCGCTTTTTTATTTTAACGAGATACTAATCTATTTGAAAGTACCAGGTCTTTTTTTCAAACCTTGTCTAATTGCATTCATATCCATACCAGAGACACTAAAGCCAGCGACAATTGGAGCGGTGTTAGCTCTATTTCTAGTTGCATCAACAGGAGCAGCAACTGGTGTTACAACAACAGCGGTAGTTCTAACAGCTGGTGCAACAGGAGCAGCAACATGCTTCAATTTTTTTGTATCAGCAGCGCGGATTGAATCAAGCAATGCTGTTCGTGCAGCAGGCGTTTTAGTTATAGCAACAGCAACAGGTGGTGGTGGTGGCGGAGTTGGTGCCATTGTTGGAGCAACAGGTGCAACTTCAATATGAGCAGCAATTGGTGATCTTGGTGGTGGTGTTGGCGCTCTTCTTGGGGCAACAGGTGAAACTTCAATATCATCTCTAGGTGGTGGTGTTGGCGCTCTTTTTGGTGTTGGCGTAGCAGGTAATGCACGACCTTTATTTAAAGGATTCATTGGCTGTTTTACGGGTGCTTTACCAACAGGCGCTTTAGGAATTGCAGGAACGATAGGTGCAACAGGTGCAGCAACAGGTGCTTGTACTTTTGGTTGAGCAGCAACGGGAGCTTGAACTGTTTGTACGGGTAAACTTTTAACTTGTTCGGCAACGTTATTAGTAACGGCTGCGTTAAATTTTGGATCTTCTTTTTTAAATCCAACTTTTCTTAATCCACCGCGCAGGGTCAAGACAGTATTAAGATCTAATGCAATGACAGGAGCTTGATTAGCTGGGCCTTTAGTAGCCATGAGTAAATACCTCAATAATTAAATTAGTGTGCAAAGCATATCCCAGAGAATATTTGACAAGATATAGATAACTGACAAAAGAGGGTGGATGTAAGATGAATGGTTAAGATTTGATTGGTTCTTTATTAGGCCCACAGACAATGGGGGTACTACTCAAATTATGGCTATCAATATCGATGACAACATTCCATTTAAGCGCAAACAATTTTCCTTCATAAGACCAAGGAAACAAAGGAAGCTTTAAATGAAACTCGTAACTACCGGAAGTGGCCGGATTATTCACAATTTCTTGTTTTACTTCTTTTGTATCAACATCTCCCTTACCTTCTGTTACCCAAATTAACTTTACGACAATTTGCTTTGGATGTTTATTCTCCAATTCCCATGTAACAGTACCTGATACAATATCACCAGGGGCATAAGAGGTCTCTTTGAGATCTATAGTGATAGCCATGATTCAACACCTTGTTCATTCGCAGCTATGGTAATGACATAATCATGATTCATATCAGGCCAAAAGGGGATATTGCCATGGGCTACAATTGTCCAAACGATTTTATTGTGACTGCTTGTGAAGCTGGGCATAATATTTAAGGGAATGTTGAGTTCTGCTGTGCCATTTGGTGATAGGCGCTTAGAAACTTGTTGAAGAATGACAGTTTCATGGATCGTCGCATTTTCTTCTCTGCTGCTTCTCCCTGAGGCATAGCTGATAACCTCTTTACCCACGAGTTTAAGCGACAAATCGGTTAATCTATTCACATTGCCATTAATCTTATAAGTTAATTGATATTGGCCACCGGGTTGTAACCAACCTGGTGAAATTTCAATTATCATCGTGGGATTGAATAAGCATAAAAAGTTATAAAAAACACCATAGATAAGTATGACGCCAGAAATAACAAAAACGCTTGCAAATATAGTATCAAAAATCGGTATTGAATGTGATGCATGATAGCTGGGTAACCACCACTGGGTAATCAAAGCAGCAACGGCACCATTCCAAAACAGACAAAAACATAGAATTAATAGAAAACTCTTTATTGGTGACATTTCTTCTTGCAATATAATATTTGTTTTTATTTTTGCTTGCGATAATTTATCACCGCTTTGGTATAGATCATTTTTTTTGAATGAATCCATCATTCCCCAAATGCCAACAAGTAAAAAAGGAAGTGGAAATAAACTCATCAGCAAATACCAGCCGGGTTTTCTTACTATAACTGATTCACTAGGATTGTTTGGGTTTACATAACAATTAAAAGTAAAGCCAGGTGGGTAGGTATCAACTATTTGTTGTTTATCGCCATAACCTGATGAGTAAAAATCTTCAAATCGATATTTATTCCCTTTATAAGTTGTTCCATCATATTGGTAATGATAATGAATATCTACCTTATAGGTTGAACTAGATCTCCCATGGTTTCTTGACATATTTTGAATCACTTCACTTTTATCAACTTGACATGAGGTTTCAATCCAATGCTGTGCTTGAATTAATGACATGATAGGACGATAGGTCATAGAATATAAACAAAAAGCACCAATGAGAGCAAATATCCCAAAAAAGAGGAATCTGGAAATGGCACCTGATTGTTTAGATAACAAATTTGGTTGCAATTGATAAAGCCTGACTATATAGGGTTATGATTATGGTATCGGCTTAATGTATTAAGCTCCTTATTACTTTTAATTTATTGTAAGAAATTACAGTTAATTATAGATCTAGATAATGATATTTTACAATGAATAAACGTTTAATATGCCTTGCTAAGCGATTAGGTCTTTGTTCCTGACTTTTCCCGACAATAACCGAATATCTAACTGGTGCTGATAAATTGAAGTTAAGGTGAGCCTCAATGTTTTTATATTTATTAATAAATTTAGCATTAACACCACCTCTACTTTGCTTTCCGAGTGAATAAAAGGCCAACAGTATTTCAAATTCTACGTCTGGGATTTCACTGATAGTCCAGGTAATGCTATCTTGATTAATTTTACAATGTTCTGGATATCGTTTATGGATATAGATTGAAATTTGAGGATAAGTTAGTGATGAGATAGTTCTTTCTAGTTCTTTAAGATAGCGATCGACCAGATAAGCGGTGACCTCAATTTGCTTTAATTGCTTTTCAAATAGCACAATATAAATGCGGTGCATCAGCAGAAACATGATTGGAAATTCAATGATTCTGATAATGGCAGGTTGTAAATTAACAGAATAAAGTGGATTGAATAAAACGCATATGATAATAAAGTTTAAAGTTTGGTCTAACTGATTTTTGAAAATGTAGTAAATAGTTAAAATGAGTGCAGTAGAGAAAATGATTACTTTATAATAGTGTTCATACATTCTTCCGACATTAATGATGTCAAAAAATAACACTATTATCGAAATGGATAATAGACCAACCAGAAAATATTTAAACCTCTCGCCTTTCATAGCATTCCACTCGTATGGACTTACTCTTAAGACACTTTAATCGACATTTAGTTCAAAAAGGATAATGCTCAATTACACTAATATATCTACGCCGATGTAAATCCAAACCAGATGTATACACAAAGCAGATGATTTTTCAGCTAGGCGTCAAGCGAGCGAAGCCCCAGGAGCGTACGCTTTGGTGCGTGTATTTTTAGCCTTTAATTTTATAGGGTAATAATTCGCTAAGAAAATAGCCTGCGGCACTATTCACAAGATTGAGAAAAGCTAAATTTAAAACAGCTGCAGCAGTATAGGCTGGCAGAGCAGGTACGGTGCAAGTAATGCCTATAGCCGTGCCTATGCCAATGGATGAAACGATATTATACCCACTTTGTGCTAGGGCGTAACTTGAGAAAAAACTAAGTGGTTTTGCCCCACTCACTTGTTCAACAGCTGTTTGGCTCAATTCGTACATAAGGTTATCTACACAACTTATAATAGGGTCAATATATCTTATTGTCACTATGTTTTCAAGCTTACTTAAAGAGTTGGTTTTTGTCAGGAACACATGAAAACATAGCACTTTGTGAAATATTTTTATATATAAATCAAATAGTTATAAATATGCTATAAATTGAGTCTGGTATAATAAATATAATCTAACACAGTTAAATCTTGTATGTTTTGATAAAAAGCGAGGGCATTTTGATTGTTTTTTAATATAATGCCATCGATGCGACTGTAATGCCTTTCCTGGGCTATTTTTTTCAAATAATTACCTAGTTCCTTGGCAACACCTTTGCGACGATACTCATTTATCACGAAAATATTATGAACAAATATACCAGGGCTTGGAAAAATCGTAAAATTATGTTGTGTGACAGAAAAAAGTAAAATCCCTACTTGCTTATTATCAATGCTTGCAATAATACATTCCGCAAAAGATTTATTGGAAAATAATGCTTCATGTAGTGATTCTCGTGTTTGCGAGAATTTAATACTATTTCCTTCTTCATCAAATAGTTCACACAGGCATTCATAAATAAAATCAAGATCCTTTGCAATAGCCAAATTGCAAACTGCTTGTTTGGTGATACTTTTTATCATTTTTACCACCCTATATGCTCCAGGTTAAATTAAAACAGTATTAATTAACCTTAAAAGCCACAGCCTTATACTCTTAATATAGCGTTGCAAAGAGCATAAATCGTGCATCTAAACAGTCTCACCTATGTCTTCATTCCAAAGTGTTGGTTTATTTTTGATAAACTGCTGCATCATTTCAATGGTTTCTTTATCTTGTAGAATAACCAGTTCCACGCCTTTTGATTTTAAGTGCTTCTCATCTCCTATAAAATTAATATTTTCACCGATGACTATTCTTGGGATTTTATAAAGAAGAGAGGTTCCAGAGCACATAGAGCAAGGTGAAAGAGTGGTGTAAAGTGTGCATTTTTGGTACACAGAAGCAGATTGTCGACCTGCATTTTCTAGTGCATCCATTTCACCATGTAAAATGGCACTTCCCTTTTGTATTCTACGATTGTGACCTTTTCCCAGTATTTTACCTTCACAGACTAAAACTGAACCAATTGGGATCCCGCCTTCTTGGAGACCAAGCTTTGCTTCTTTCAAAGCCTCTTGATAGAACCTATTATCTGCTTCCAATATATGAGCCATGGTATTTTGTACTCCTGTTCTTGAGCTTTTTCAGAATAAGCGTCTAAATTTAGAACTTAATAATGATAAGTTTCAAATACTAGATTATTAACTAGTAGCTTAAATGTATACATTTGTTGAGAGAATAGCAATCAGCTCAATGGAGACTTTTATGATTAAATCACATGGTTATGTAGTCAAAACTGCTAGTGAGAATTTAGTGCCATTTTCATTTGAACGTCGTGAGCCCAAAGACAATGAAGTACTCATTGAAATACTTTTTTGCGGAGTTTGTCATTCGGATATTCATCAAGCGAAAAATGAGTGGGGTAGTTCCATTTTTCCTATGGTGCCTGGGCATGAAATTGTTGGTAAGGTAGTGAAAGTAGGATCCAAAGTTAAGAAATTCAAAGTTGGCGATATTGCGGGTGTTGGATGTTTAGTTGATTCATGTCGAACTTGCAGTAGTTGTAAAGAAGGTTTAGAACAATATTGCGAAAATGGTTTTGTTGGGACTTACAATAGTTATGAAAAAGATGGCAAAACAGTTACTTACGGTGGCTATTCAAATAATATTGTTGTTGATGAAGCCTTTACTTTAAAAATACCTCCCAATTTAGAATTATCGCACGTGGCACCTTTACTTTGTGCAGGAATAACCACCTATTCACCATTGAAACATTGGCAAGTGAAAGCCGGCCAAAAAGTAGGAGTGATGGGGTTAGGAGGACTTGGGCACATGGCGGTTAAATTTGCTCACGCTTTTGGTGCACATGTTGTATTATTTACAACTTCACCTTCTAAAGTGGAAGATGCACTTGCCTTGGGGGCTAATGAAGTTGTTATTTCAAAAGATGCTTCCCAAATGACTAAGCATGTTAATACTTTTGACTTTATTTTAAATACTATCTCAGCACCCATTGATATCAATCAATATTTACAATTATTGAAACGCGATGGTGTCATGTGTATGGTGGGCGTGTCACCTAAAGATCCAACGATACAAACTTTTAATTTAATCTTTAAACGCCGTCAACTTGTCGGCTCTCTTATTGGTGGGCTCCCTGAAACGCAAGAGATGTTAGATTTTTGTGGGAAACATAATATCACTTGTGATGTTGAAATGATCCCCATACAAAAAATTAATGAAGCTTTTGAACGTACAATTAGATCTGACGTGAAATATCGCTTTGTAATTGATATGAAAAGCCTCACTCAAGATTTTTAATGTAGGGTGGGCAAAGCGTAGCGTGCCCACCTCTTTAGATGAAATGGTGGGCACGCTACGCTTTGCCCACCCTACCTAGGTGAAAAATATGAAACAAGTAATTAAAATGCTTCTTGTAGGTTGTCTCTTATTTAGTCCTTTAGCGTTTAGTTTAGATGCTGCAACATCAAATACTGAAATCAGAGATTTTATCAAAAATGTTTTTGATGACAATGCAAAACATATGTCTGAAATTTCACATGAGCATTTTAAATCCTTTGCTGAATCTCAAAACCCTCGAGCTACAGTGATAACGTGCTCAGATTCTCGAGTGCAAGCAGATGCATTTCATCAAAGCCCAGTGAACGATCTTTTTGTTATTCGAAACATTGGGAACCAAATTAAAACAACAGAGGGTTCAATTGAATACGGAATAAATCATTTACATACGCCGTTTTTGTTGATTATTGGGCATTCAAATTGCGGAGCCATTACAGCAGCTTTAGGAAATTATAGTAAAGAATCAAAACCTATTAGAGTAGAGTTAGATCACCTTCATCTTTCACCCAAAATTGATACCAATCAGGGTGTTATTGAAAATGTGAATAATCAAGTGGCGTATGCAATCGAAAAATTTAAAGACAAAATAGCCAAAAAAGAGCTCACCGTCGTTGGCGCAGTCTATGATTTCAGGGATGATTTTGATGATGGTCACGGAAGATTAATTCTCATTAATTTAAATGGGGAGAAAGATCCAGCTAAAATCAAGCAAAGTGAGTATATCAAGGGATTTGATAACATCTCAATTGGAATTAAAAACCCTCAAAAAACAGAATAATTTACCTGACCTTTAACCAAACACTTATTTTTTTTGTGTATTTGCCTATGCGTAAAAGGTTAAAATGATAACTAGGTAAATATGTTTTTTAATCAATGAGTGTAACTACCATTAAGTGAGTCAATAATGTCAACCCAAGGTGCTAATGGCTTAAAAGAAGTCACTGATGGATTGAAGTCTGCTAAGGAAGCTCTTGATCGCAATCCTGCTGAAACAATAGGAATGATGAAAGAAGTGGCAGCAGCAGGTGTTGGTGTTTTTAAGATAATTGGTGGACTTGATGCAATCTATACCATTTATGAGCTGTGGGGTGAAAATAGCAGAAGGGAAAAGCTAGGGCTAAAAGATACTATAGGAGATAAGGCTTTAAGAGGAGTGAAGGTTGCAGGGAATGTTGCTTTTATTGTATTTTCTGGCATAGGCGCTGCAGTTGCATTTGGAGCTTCGGTCATTGCGGCTCCCATTGTCGGTGTCGTGCTTGGTAGTATCTCAGTTGTTAAGAATTCCTTAGAACTTGTTGCCGTCACTAGAGATAAAAATGCCATAGAAAAAAGAATCAAAGAATCTGATAAAGAGCTTAAAGCTGTTGATGTAGAAATTGAAAGAAATTTAGCTTTGTTTCATGATATTGCTGATACTCAAGCTGAAATTAATGATTTAAAAGAGCAACGAGCTGACATACAAAATCAACTTGATACTTTAGATGAAATTGGTAAGTCTCCATTGACTAAAAAGACGGAGCTTAATTTAAATGCCTTAATTGAAGCCAGAAAACAGGAATTGGCTGAAAAGGTGGAAGAAAACCTAGCAATTGCGAATATTGAATCTAAAATACAACGAGATGTGAGTACTCTTGAAGATGATAAAACTTTAGGGCCACAACAAAAGAAAGAATTGATGGCAAGAATTGAAAGTAACCGATCAAAATTAGAACAAAGAAAAGCAAGTAGTTTTGATCCTGTTAAGTTTTCAGAAAATAAGATAAATGAATATGCTAAGCAAAAGGGGCTTGTTGAAAACGAAATAAAGGCATTGGAGAGGGAGCTGCCCAAACCTCTTACAGTCGAACAGCAGGAAAAAATCGATAATTTACATAAAGATATTACAAAAATCGATGACAAAATTGCTAAACATGAAACATTAATCAGGTTCAATGAGCAATTGAAGGAATATGACAATTTGCTTGCTGAGGCTAATTCACAGCTTAAAAATGTCGATGAAAAATATAATAAAAAACCTTATCTTATACTCGATACCAAAGTGCGTGAAAATTTGGTTGGTTTGGAAAGAGGATATTTAGAGGAACGCATAAAATCTCTTAAACAAACAATAGTTGATTTTAAAGATCCTGAAAAGCGATTACAAGAGAATGTAGCGCTCCGAAGTGGTGTTGAACAATTAAATAATCCCGAATTGCAAAAGCGTTCAGAAAGTTTACGAGAGAATCTCAATCAAGCTCTCAAGGAAATCGCTGGTAAGTTAGAGGATAAAATAGCGAAGCTTGGTACAAAGAAAGAATATACGAAATTATTATTAACGTCGGATGCGCTAGCTGATCCTAAGCGTCAAACAAAAGAACTTTTAGATAAAAGGTTTGATAAAATTCTTGACCGAGCAGAACTTGACCAACAATTGAAATTAAAGAAAATTGAAAGTAAAAAGAAAGTAAAAAATATACTATTAGGTTTGGCTGGTTTAGGGCTCGCAATAGCAGCATGTATTCCACCGGCACAAGCATTGCTTGCTGTGGCGGTGATTGCTGTTGGGGTGGTAACAGGTATTAATGCATTATATGACATAAAGCAAAAAAGAGATCAACAAAGCAAAGGTAAAACTGAAATATCAAAACTCACAAAAGAGCATGTAACTCATGTTGTTGAGCATTCAGTCAAGCTTGATAGACTTCATAATCTCATTGATGATACTCCCAGAGAAAAAGTTGATCCTTCAAAAGAAGCGCTTGCAAAAACGGGAGATAATCCATTAGTTATTACAGCTAGTATCACTGCTCGTGATAGGGCTAAAACTACTTCAACGTCAGCGCCGGAAGCGTCGTCAAAGGTGGTACCCATTTCATCTGCTCGTAAAAGAGGAAATACATCACATTAAGATTTGAGGAGTCGAGAATACGATGCTTAACTCTAATAAAAATGAAAAGTTTCGGTATGGGTTTAAAAAATTCTTTTTATATCTGATGATCGCTCTTCCCGCTTGTAATATCCCCCTCCCTTGGTTTGGTTTTATCTTTGGACTGCCTGCGGTTATTTTAACGTCTTTGTTCTTAGCCATTTACGATGGGATCCATGTAGACCCTGAGCGTATCCCTCCAGTTTTCACCCATGCGATGTGGTTACTCTGGGCGGTGGAGATGGTGATTGTGGCAACGTGCATTATCCTTTTCTACGCTCTAGTCGGTAAGTAGTGCGTTCTCTGGCGTTGTTTCTAAGTCTAGTTTCTTTATAATAGAAATGCGTTCTTCGAGGTTGAATGTGGTAGCCACACCAAGCCAAGCATAAGAAAATTTCTCTGGTTGCGTTTTTTTGATGTCGCCTAAAAAGAAAATCTTATCATTGAGATCCATGTGCGGAAAAAGATGTTCCATCATTTGAATCATTTGCTCGGATGTCATGTGATCATAGGTTTTTGCTTCAACGGTGCTTAATTCTTCATCTGAGTATAATTTTTGTAACGCCGGCATGATAACCGTTTCTTCAATATGAATATGCCTTAAATTTTCGGCAACAAAAAAGCGAAAGGAAAGATAGAACAGATAACCTAAAGATTGCCTCATCTGTTCATCAGCACAGTTGGTTATATTCTCAAGCCCAGCTGTGAAAGCTTCAAATTGTTGTTCGTGTTCTTCATGATCTTTTTCGATGGCTTCGTGGGCTGTAGAGCTTTTCTGGCGCAATAATTCATGAATAGCACTGTTCTCATATGCTGCATGTCCATTCATAAGTGCGTGCAATAAACGCAAGGGTTCTTTAAGCGCATTAACTGCGCTTATGGAGCTAAAATCAGTTTTAGCAAGGAGTCTTTCATATTCAGTTAACATAAAACTGACATATTTATGTTCGCGGTAAAATCGATAGCGCATGGTTTTTCTTGCCTAAAGTCAAAGTGAAATGAGTATATACATGTTAATGGTGTCGTTGCTTGGAACGATACCTTATATTAAGGTCCCCATTAACAATAAGTTCTTCAATGCGATGTTATCAGATTTTTGTGATTTTCATAATGCTTATAATAAAAACAGCGACCTCATTTGCCGTGGATTATTATAATAAACCAAGAAGCACAAACCAACTCTCAACGCCCACTTCACTACAGCTAACCCAAATGTCGAGTAAGCATTATTTTATCAATGTGACAATTAATGGCAAAGGCCCTTTTAGATTTATGGTTGATACAGGCGCCCCTATCAGTGTTATATCACAAAGACTTGCAAATACTTT
Organism: uncultured Pseudomonadota bacterium; assembly: GCA_963829835.1. Lineage (GTDB taxonomy): Bacteria > Pseudomonadota > Gammaproteobacteria > Berkiellales > Berkiellaceae > Berkiella. Next base: position 182,331 of record CAWHKC010000004.1, on the reverse strand, counting down.
ACATCTTGAAAAGAGTAAACGCATTAAGTTCACCAGAAATAACAAACAATTCAATGCCAATTTGTATCGAATACCCATGCTCAAAATAGGTAATGCCGAATTGATTGATTACGATATGATCGTTTACCCTGAGCCGACCATCATAAGTTATTTTAAAAAAGAGTTTAACGAGCATATCGATGGTATATTAGGTTTTGGTGCTTTTTCTGATTATTTAATAACCCTCGATTTTCCAAAAAAGCGCTTTATATTAGAAAATGGTCAGCTTAAACCTAACCAGCAGAAAGTCTCTTCATTTAATATTAAAGAGAAATTACCTGTCACTTCAATTATTTTTAAAGATGGTTCTAATCATTCCATGCAATATCATTTTGTGATTGATACGGGATCTAATGAACAATTTACCTTGCCACCCATGGTGAATTTTTTACCTTATAAGAAAACTAACAGTCAAATGATCAAAAATGGAACACATTATGGTGAGTATACGGCGCTTAAGGAAAAAATTGTGGCTGATGCTTATTGGGGGGATAGTAAGTTTGTTAATCCGACTGTTGTTTATAACAAAAGCATTTATGATTCAAATGTGCCGTTTGGGTTGATGGGTTTGGAAGTGATGGATAAGTTGAAGATTACGATTGATCAAAAGAAAAAGCTGATTAAGATTGAGTAGGGTGGGCACGCTACGCTTTACCCACCCTACATCAGACCAACAATAGCTATAGCTAAAATCATCCCTGCAAATTATCTTCCTGCAAATGCTGATTCATTTTTGCAACAAGTTCAGCTGGGCAATCTGTTTTAAGCTTATTAACAACGGTTGCCATCTTTAAAGCTTCTTCGCTGCTTAATTTTTCAGAAACTGAATCTTTAGGAATAATTTCATGATAATAAAATTTATAGACGTTTTGCATTGATTGCACGCATTCATCGGATAATTCATCTGCTTGTAAGCTAGTAGCAACCATTACCAATGCGATTAAGCTCCATTGCTTCATAATATTTCCCTTTTGATAAACAGCTAAAAAAGACGAATTAATTAAGCCAGTAATCTATTTTGAAAGCAAGACTTGATTACCCGATATAATTTTACGACATGATGAATTATGTCAGGAGTGTATAATCAGTTTTCTAAATTCCAAAGTATTTCAAAAAAAGGTAGGCTAATATGAAACCTGGTGCAATGCCTCATGAACGAAGTAAAGAAGATCTCATTAAGATTTATCAAAAAATCGATGCGATAGTAAATAACCCTTCAGCAGGAGAGGCTGCTCTAGATTCTTATAGAGATGAACTTCCAGGCTATAATCAATGGAAGCAAGAGAAACATGGGGTAGTTAAAAGTAGTGGTGCGCCGGTGCTCTTTTCTTCTCAGTTGCCAAGCTCTGATATACCAGTATCACCAGCGTTGTCTCCTGGTAAATTCCATGCCTTAAAAGAGCAGGCAGATCGAAAAGCTGCAGAAAGAGAAGCGGCTCAACAAGAAAATGGGAAAAAGCGCTGCTGTAACTTATTATAAAGAAAGTTGAAAAACTTATTGTGCGGGGCTTAAGGCCCCCTTTTTTTATGCTTTGCCCCTAAAGCTTAGCTTTAGAGCTTTATTGGTGGTCTTAAAGCATATATCATATGGTAGATATTTGACTTTACTCTAATGCTCTTTAACCTTTAAAACGCGTGTAATACAACCATGTCTACCATTTTTTCAAAAGATTCAAAATCTGTTTTGGTTTGCTTATTATTGATATGCACTCTTTGCATGGGCGCATTGCATGCTGATGAAGGCCCAAAACCACCTCCGGCACCGATGAAAGATGAAACCGAATACTTTTCCACGGTGAATGAAACAGGTGGTTACATCAACCAACAATTGCATCATGAATTTTGGGAACTCATGAAGCAAAAATATGATGAAGAACAAAGAAATAAAATAGTTAGTGATATCCAAAAAACCTTAGACGTATTAAAAGAATTTCAAGCACAAACTTGGAAAACCGCAAAAGATAGTTATTTTTCAAAAAAGGTTGAAAAAGCGCAAGAATATTTTTCACTAAAAGAGCGCCTTGAAAAGCACCAATCGCAATATTTTACACCTAGCACTATTGTTGAAAACTCCGAAAAGATTATTAATGCTTCCGCTACCCGTAGCGCCTTAGACTTAGGGGCGGGGAAATTTTATATTACCCCCGAATTGATTGAAGAAAATATGATTGGTATTAAGGGCAGTTATGAACGTTTGAAAATGCTGCTTACTCCAACCTGGAAAGATGAATATAAAGAATATTCACTCCCTAAAATTAATGTCTCCCTGTTGTCTCTGTATTCACCGGATGAATATCATGAACTTATTCAACATGGTGATGAACAGATAGATATCCATATCGCTCAGTTAAGCGTTGATAAAAATGCCGTCTATGAAATTGGCTCCGTTGATTATCAACAAGGTGATAAGAAATTTGTGAACTTCACGCCTGAAGAAAAAGAAATATACATCCAAGAATTTGTGAGAGAGCAGTTTGCAAGCTATAAAATTGCTGAGCCTTTATTAAGCAAAGGCTCATGGCGCGGTTATGAATATTCGAAAGGGATTGCAACATTAGATAACTATAATATCGTTATCATGAGCCTTTTCGTGAATACCAAAGCTTTTTATATCAAATACATTACCAACGGCAATCTTTCAGTTGCCGGTGCTGATTTTAATGATTTTACCAAACGGATCCAATTATTAGAGGCTCCCAAGAGCCCCCCCGTCGAGGTTGGGGTAAAGTCATAAGACGGATTTACTAGGCGCACTTTTTTTACGCTCTTCAGAATTTTCCTCTGGCTTACGCTGTCTTTCTAAGTTCGCATCATATTGTGAAGTGAGTTGAGGAGCAGCCGGTCTTAGATCAGGTAACTGTTTTGCCTGCTGGGGAAGAGAAGCTTCTTCTTTGCGCTGACGGTCTAAGAGGGCAATTGCAACATCCCGTACAGCATCGCTTTTTCGTCCTCTGACAATGGCTTCTAATAGCATGGATGAAACATAATGCTGGGAACTTAATAATATTTGTAATAATAATTCAGCATCACTTTCTTTAACGGAAGCGGCTAATTTTAGAACATTTCTCACTGAGCCCGATTCTAAAGGATCCAATTCAAAATGTTGTTCCTTCGCATTAATTTCTATCGTATACGCAATAGCTAAACGAATTTGTGCCGCGGATGGCTTGTCTGCTAAAGGATTATAGAAAGAAGGCGTCATAGGGTTTTTCATAATCTTTATCGTTTCTTCTAATGAATCCGCAATTTCTGAATCTTGAGAAAGGCCCTCAAAATTTCCATCGCGCAGGTTTCTCAACGTTTTTCGTAATTCTGGTGCCTTTTTTAATGCAGCTTCATCTGTTAAAACTTCTTGAACTTCAAAACCAATTAGACCTCGTGTCGTGACAAACCAAGGCCCTTGTTCTTTTTTTAATCTTTTTTCAATATTGGTGATAGTTGCTTCGCTATCTTTAATATCACCTGTACATTCTCTGGCAAGAGAAATGAGAGAATCCATTTTATGATAAGGATTGCAAGCGAAAGCTCTGCCTTCTCGCGTACTATTGATCAATTCTGCTGCTTGCATAAAAACCCATGTTTCTATTTGTTCATGGCGCGTTAAAGTTGCAAGATAACCTGCAATATAATTATGCAAAGTAGCATCATAAGCACCTTGATAGCTAAGAAGTGCTTTTTCTTTGGATGTTCTAAATTGTAAGTAGGGAGTGGAAATATCAAGAGAGGCAATCCAGTTCCACGAGGCAATAATTTCAGCAACGGCTATTTCTGGATCATGTACATTTTTACTGATAGATGCACGGAGATGCTTAAGGATTTTTTCATCATCGCTTGATGTTTCACCTGGCATGAGTTTGAGCTGAGATGCTATTTGAAAGAGAATATTCGCATTGGCAAGTTCAGGCAGAGCTATTTGCTTACTGGCATCTAGTCCGAATTTTTTTGCCATTGGACCTGTATCATCAAATTCAAAAATATCAACTTGACCTGCTTGATTGAACGCAAGGATAGGTAGGGTTTGGTTTGTATGTGCAATATTGATTGCAGGTTTGATAGGTTTTGCTTTCGTTGGCATAACATAGCGCCCTTTTTAATTATAAGTTTGCAAACTTATACCAAAGATGTGGCCGGATATCAAGATAAATATATGAGTCGCTCACCTTGTTTGTGAAGGAAAGAATATACACTAGTCAAAATAACATATAGCCTTTTTAGATTACCTGCGATAAGTTAAAAAAAGAGCAGTAAATTTCAGGCAAAATTAAACTTTCATAAAAGCAGGGAGGCTGATATGAATTTAATTGAAGCAGCACAAAAAGGACTTTATCTTGAAGTAGAAAAAGCGCTTAACGAAGGCCAACCAACTCACATGCAAGATACAGCAGGATTTTCTGCAATGCATTGGGCTGCCATAAGAGGCCATTCAGATATCATTGATCTCCTTGCGCGTCGTGGCGCTAATCTTAATCAAACCGGAACCCGTCTTGCACTGACACCGCTGCATATGGCTTCTCTAGCTAATCGAAGTGAGGCTATCCAAAAGTTAATTTCTCTTGGCGCTAATAAAGAAGCAATGAGCGCCAATGGACAAACTGCGCTCGATATTGCTCTGTTAATCAATCAAAAAGCGGATTTTGTTTTAGTACTAGCAAAAATTATTCCAGGTTTGGATATTATTAATAAATTAGATAGAGGGTTTGACTCAGTCTTTACGCTTTTACTGAATGAGGCTCAAATTCATCATGACGAAGATTTAGAGGAAGTGGCTATCAATGCACTAACACATGATAGAGCCGATGTGCTAGCAGCGCTTAGTCGAAGAGGCTTTGATTATAAAAAGCTCAATGATGAGTCTTATTTGATGTGTGGCTTTGATTATGCAGTAATTGTTGCTGCGGCGAACTTTTCTGCAAATTGTTTACAATTTCTTTATGAACTAAATCCCAATATGTTAAAGCCAGATCCGGTATCTGTTGGTGGTATGCTGAAGTCAAATATTTTAATGTGGATGAATCAGCAGCTGCCAGAGCGAGAAGTCTTTGTCGCGCCGTATTTATTTTTTCAATCTCAGGAGGGCAGACAACTTAAACGTGAAGAACTTACCAAATATCTGCCGCCTTGTTTACGTACATGCGATGTTACCTTCGCTTATGATAATGAACAAAAAAGATATGCTATTTCAAAAGTGCTGACGGGTGTGGCTGCTGTATATTTTGACGCAAATGGACAAGTTAAAAATCTATCAGCAATCTTGAATAAGTTACGTGCCACTTTGCAATTTTTACGCGATCATGGTGTTGATATCAATGCCTGTGATAAATCAAAGGAATTACCCTCTAAGTATTTAATTAATTGTCCAATCGACATTCTCAAAGTATACCAAGAGTTTGGGGTGAAATTTTCAGGTGAAGATTTACAGGCTGCCTTAGCTAAAGCACCAGCTGATGTTATTCGTGTAATGCTTGAAACAGGTGCTCCTGTTGATTGGGCAGATAGCAAAGGAAAAACAGCTTTGGATGTTCTTTCCAGTGTTGATAATGATTTATTACTCAATGACCGCCCTGCGTTAATGGCAATGATGAAAGAGATGAGCCAAATGGCTCTTTTACAAAGAAGTATGGCTCAATTATCTGTGCAAACTCCAGCTTATGAACCTGCAATAGAAGAGTCATATCAGTCTGCGGTTTTCAATCAATATAAGCAACCTGCTAGGAAGGCTGGGGAAGATAGTGTTTCTACCCTCCCGCGCAGACATTCTGATGGCCAACGTCGAAGTACGTTATTATGATGTCGTGGTGTGAAAGTGTTGGATCACTTTTTCAGTGAGTTCACCAATCACTTCTTCGGCTTGATGAATAGGAGTGGCCTTATCATTTTTCAAAGTATAAATACATAACACAATTTCTGGGCGGTTAGGGATTTCAATATAGCCAACATCATTTGTGGCCCAATCAGTTGTGCCTGTTTTATGACCGATATTAATATCTTCTAAATGACGTACTTTACGCGGCATTCTTCCATTTATCTTTTGTTGACTCAAGATATGTTTAATTTCTTTGCAGCTTTCATTACTGGTTGCATGACATTGAACAATTTTTTCCATCAGTGTCCCCATTGCACGAGGTGTTGTTAATTCAAATATGGGACTAAGGGGATCGTAATCAGGGTTATCTTCTGAGGCTTTGATCATTTCCTTGGTGGTACGATTAACCGCCATCGGTTTGATAGCCAGTTCTTGCAAAGTGGCATTGATTCTTTTGGGGGTCAGTTTATTAACAAGAATATCGGTTGCCGTATTATCACTGACAGTCACCATCATTAGTGCGATATCTTTTAATGCGAGTGAAGTTCCGAGGGTAAAATTTTGAAGCAATCCATAGGGAGCAATATCACTTTCTTTGAGAGTAACGGTATCAGTTAATGACAATAGACCATTATCTTTATCGCGGTAGAGCTGTACTAAAATTGGAATTTTAAAAGTGCTCGCCATGGGGAAAGGTTTGTCAGCATTAATCGTGATGATTTCATTGGTTTTAAGATCATGTAAATATAAACCCACTTTACCAGGAAAGGTATTAGCAATAGCGGTTAACTCATTTGTGAGCTGATTTTTTTGCATAGGTTTCTCTTGTGAAGATTTTGCCCATAGGTGTGAACTAAAAAGTGTTATTAATAACAGAACAATAGTATTTTTTATTATTTTCATATAAACCTACATATAACTTTAAATAGATTGAACAAAGGCGAAAACACCAAATCCTAACAATATGATTCCACTAAACCGATTAATCCACTTCAGTTTAGAATCGTTTAATTTATGTCGGATTGCACTGATGCCAAAACTAAGAATAAACCACCATAACAATGAACCTAAAAATACCCCAAGCACAATTAACAGGGCTTCTTTGTAGTTAGCGCCAACCTCAACAATGCCAAGGCTGGCATAAATAGCAAGAAACGAAATAATGGTAGCAGGGTTAGTGAGAGTGAGCAAAAAAGTAGACACAAAATCACGCCACAGCGAATTAGCATTATCTACAATTTGATTGTTTTTGGAAGAGGAAAAAAATGTTTTTATGCCAAGATAAATTAAAAATGCCCCACCAACTAGATGAACCAGGGATTTTTGTGACAGCAAAAATTGTGACACTGAAACTAACCCAAAGCCTGCAATACAACCATAAAATGCATCTGCCATTGCAGCACCAAGACCTGAGGTGAGGCCTGCTAATCTGCCAGAGGAAAGAGTCCGGTTAATGCATAGGATTCCAATCGGGCCTACGGGGGCGGCAATCGAAAATCCTATGATGAGCCCTTTCATGAATAATAAGTTAAGCACCATGTTCAGACCTTCAAGGGTTTTAGCAACACCATTTCCAAAAAGTAATCATCATAGTTAAATTGCCCTTTCTTATCTTTAGGATGATTGAGCAAATAAGTTTCCACGGCCTCATTAAAAAAGGCATCCACTTTATTTTCAGGAAGGTAGGGTAGATGTGAACTCCAGGATATCATCCAATTTTTAAAATAGTCTTCATTTTTGATTGGGATATAATGTTTGGATAGTTTGCTCTGTTCAATAATAAAGCCAGTACGTTCGGCTTGAGAGAGTAAAACGCCAGGCGTTGTATGGGTTACACGCTTTTTAAAATCCTGGAAGAAAGATGCCCATTCTTTCTTTTGAGCAACAGCAAACACACAAGCATCAAACCAGTCTTGGCCATGATCCACAAATAACTGTATGTAAGCTTTGCCACCTGGTTTTAACGAATTAAAAATATTCTTAATTATTTTATCTCTCTCTTGATACCAAGTAAGGCATGAAAAAGAAATCACTTTGTCAAAAGCTTGATGGAAATCAAGTTCATAAGGATCGGTTTGCTTAAAAAGCACATTGGGTAAACTTTGCAGTGATTTATCTTTTTCTATCGCTTCCCAATAAACAGCGGAAGTCGTGATGGCAGTAAAATGACAATCTGGATTAAGCTGGGCAACTGCTCCTGTTACTTTTCCGTTACGGCAGCCAATATCTAAGACTTTATCTCCAGGATAAAAGGCAATCTGAGGGATAAATTGAGAGGCTAGTCTTAAAAAGACATGATAATGGGTTAAAAAGGTTTTTTCAGCTAAGGGTGTAAGTGAAGTCATATTGCTTTTTCCTCATCCATAGTAGGGTGGGCAAAGCTCTTAGCGTGCCCACCATCTAGTTACAATAGGTGGGCACGCTAAGAGCTTTGCCCACCCTACACGAAAGATAATTTATATCAAGTCTACCCTTTTGAGACCTAGGAAAATTACTAGGTAAAACGTTTAGAGTTTGTTATCAAAAATAAGATTAATAAAGCCTTCATTAATGGCTGCTTGGTATATTTCAGAGCGACGCTGGCACTGGCACTTTTCTTTAATACGGCCCAGATGAAACTCCACAGTTTTAGCAGAGGTCTTTGAAAGTTGCGCAATTTCTTTTGCCGTTTTGCCTTGCAGAAAATGTTTAAGTACAAAGGCTTCCTTCAATGTAAAAGTGATAGAGCCGAAGCGATAGAGATATTGCGGCGTTTGGATTTCTGGCTTTTCACAGATCACTTCAAGTAAATATTCATAATAAGCAAAGGGTTCTTGAGCAGTGAAGCCATGATATTTTAAATAGGAACTAATGGTTTCATCCATAAAGGTATCATGCTTTTCTTTGGGGAGTGCTTTTTTATGAGAGGCCCAATGTCCCATCCATTCCTGTAATTGATCACGATGTTCAAAAAGCGTTTCATATTTTGCAAATTCAATGCGATGAATGATAAAGCCCAGATTTTGTAACATTGAATAAAGTTCGCCTAGCGTTATTTCGTAGTAATCAATAGCAAACCCTTTAAAGTAATGTTGCCAGCGAGAAGACTGTGCGCATTGATATAAGAAGCGATCATTTTTTGGTCTGCCATGAATGGCAAACAATTGAAGATAGGCTTTGCCACCCGGTTTTAAAGCATGATAGATATTTCGCAAAGCCGTTTGTTTATCTTTAACCCAGAGTAAACAATTAAAACTGGTAATGGCATCAAATTCGCTTTGAAAGGGTAGCGTTAATACGTCCATAGTTTCAAAATGCAAATTTGAAGAAAGCTCATTCATTGCTTGATCAATAAGGCAGCTCTGGTTATCAATGGCAAGAAAGTGTTGCTTAGGGTTTTGTTTAGCAAGAAAAGAAGTAATATGCCCAGCACGACAGCCAATATCTAAAATATGGCTGTGAGCATTGAGGTCAAATTTCTTAACGAAATTTGTACCCCAATCTATAAGAGGCTTATTGAGCATATTACTTGCTTGTAACTAGAACGAACTATTTTCGATCGCTGCAATCAAAGCTGCTTTTTTGGTATCACTATCAGCATCTTTCATGGCATCGCTCAGTAAGACTTGTTTGAATATGGTGTTAATTTGAATCATTTGTGCCATAGAGCATGCTTCAAGAAAATCCAATGTTGCTATTTGACAACTATTATCACCACAACCACCTGAGACTAGTACACAGTCTTCATTTTTTAACATTAGCATTTTGTTTTCCTTTTATAGCGTAATTAAGTGAAGCCTCCCCTATTGTATAGAAATTATTCATCCTGTACAGCATTTAGTTTTCAAACATAATTCACCAAAATCCTCAAGTATGGTTTGATTCCCAGCTTTATTATGTTTAAGATAACTTTTTTGCAGGAATCGCAAAAAGACTGGAATATACACTGAAATTGATAATAGGGATTGTTGCTTGATTTTGCCAAACGAAGATGTCATTCAGACTAACCTCAAAAATAGCCAATTTGATAAAAACTTAAAGCTACTAAGCCAAAGATACTTAAAAAAAGTTTACAGTAGCTATATGCTTTTTTCATTTGAAAACCTGCAAACCAAAGAAAGATTGGTTTTTAATACCGATCCCTGCTGGTATCAAACTTTTATTGACAAAAAATTAATTGATGATTGTCCTTTGTATGCAGCAACCTCTTATGCTAACAAGCAATCAAGCCAGGGGACCTCATTCTATTTGTGGAATCAAATAATACCGGAAGGGGTAAAACAGAAACGGGTTGTTGGTTTACGAAAAGAACATGATATTGGAAATGGGCTCTCATTTTCCCGTCAAACCAAGCAATATCAAATTATTCTTGCTTTGGCAACAAATACGAAAGATCACGAGCTTGAATCAAAATATAAGGAAGTATGGCCGACAATTATTACTTTGTTTACGCAAGCTAGTAATCTTTGTTTTAGTAGATTTAATCATTTTTCAAATGTTTAAAAAGGCTTTCGGTGCCAGATGATTGGGGCTGCCCAATTTAATTTAATATTTTCAATGGATGGTTCTTTTGCCGTTGTTTGATTGTTAATGCAAGACAACGTAAAAGTTTTCGTTCTTTTTCCAGAGGATAATTGACGAACAGTGATGTCATTTGATGCTGTTTCAATGATGCAGAGATGGTTGAGAAATTTAGTTATATCATTTAAGTATTGTTTTATCCCGCCAACGATATCACCTTTGCTATAGAAAGGTTCCAATCCATCGTCAGTAATCATGAAAACGATGGCATTTAAATTGTTTTCTTCAAAGGCCTTTATTTCATTTTGGATGGCAAGATGTTGACCCCAAAGGCTGTTATTTTTTTTCTTTGTGTTGGATTTAACAAGATTGGTCTCTATAAAATGTGGCCCTACACCTGTGCCTTTCATTAACCATTCAACTGAGCAAGCTACGCCTTCTTTTTGTAAGGCGACGGTTAAGCGTTGTGCGCCCTTTAAGGTTAAGCTGCGATTTTTTAATGAAATTGAGCCTGTGTTCTCCCAACCTTGTATGGTGGAGGGAGGAATACTATGTTGCGTATTCATCTGTTCCATTGTGAGGCCCGCAAACTTTCTAGCGCACTTAGCCCGTTTAGCTCTTAAATGAGCCTCGGAATCAGTCACTTTAGGTTTATCAGACTTTACAGATTGCACTTCTCTTTGACCTTAAATTTAAATGCCATAAATAAAGATTGGTATTTTACACCGTTTAGTAGAGTAAAAAAATCAGTTTTTTAACTGAAACATATGCAATAATTAATATTGCATTGTAGACAATATTGTATAACAATTCACCAAAATGGATTTTAATAACATGGAAAGGTTATATGAGGGAATTGATACCCAATACAGGTTATAAGCTTGTTTTAGTTGAGCATGGAAACAAAATGGAGGAGCCTGTACTCACACTAAAAGCATCGGGCGAGAATCATTATTTTCGTGTCTCGCTTTCGGGCCTTTTTAACCAAGAAAAGATGTTAGAAGCATTTTGTATAAAAGATATCGAATCCATTGTTGAACTTCGTACAAAATGGATGCTATCACCTCAGAAGAAACTGGTTTCACATTTTCTTGATGGCTGTTCAACGCAAGTTGTTTTTCATGATAAAAATGGGAATATCACTTTTCATGACGTCAAACAGGTGGGGCGACAAAAAGAAATTATTAACCAGCTCTCGTCAAAAGATGCTTTTCTGCTGGGCTATCTTTTTTCTGATCAGAACGGCTAGAAAATTAGTTTTGCTTGTACTACTTTCCCAATAATTTCACTACCATTGGTTAGTCGTATAGACTTGTAGTCTGCATTAAGAGATTTTGCATAAAGCTCACCGTCTACTTGAATGAGCTGTTTAAAAACAGGGATTTTTTTATCTTTGAGTAATATGACTGCAAAATCTTTGGCCTTGGGTTTCAGTTGATTATCCACAATAATAATGGTCCCTTCGGGGTAGCGTGGCTCCATGGCATCACTATCAACCTTTAAGGCAAATGAAAAGGGACTTAAATCGATATCAGAGGTAGTCCACTTTTTGCTATTAAAATCGATAGCTTCTGGATAACCGATTACTTCATTCCATTCAATAACGGGTACATTTCTTACTTGGGATTTCGTTTTGGGACCAGAACCTGTGAGCAGCCAGGTCACATTGAGATTTAAGAGGTTGGCATATAGCTCAATGATCTCAAAAGCCATGCTGCGTGTTCCCGCTTCATGGAGGTTATAAGTTGATATTTTTAAGTCATTTGTCAGTGCAAATTCTTTAGCCGTAGAAAATCCAGCATCGATGCGAGCGTGTTTAAGCCTTTCGCAAATTTTTGATTTGAGGGTAGTTTCGATGATGCGCACTTCTTTTTCAACACATAAAGTTTGTTAAATATAATCGAAAATTTTGTTTATTTAAAGGCTTGCATTTCGAATGGCATTAAAATAATATCCTGCGTATCGCAGCTTGCGGTAGCTTGTAGCTGCGATGGTATAGTCACCAACATAGGGGTAGTATGAGTGTTTTTTGGAAAGGCGGACTCAAGGAAGAGTATTTTGGCTATTGGTCATGCCAAGTCTGGAAAGAAAACACTCAGTACTACTCCTATATTGGTTTTTTAATATAAAGGAGTAGTAAATATGAAAACAGGAAGTAAATTTATCATTTCAAATAATTTGTTAGAACAAATTAGTGGTGGTGGTGATCCCAATGGCCCTGCGGACCTCAGTGGTATTAATGGGAACGTTGGGAAAAATATATATGGTGATTACGTCGTAGCCGTACAGGTGGGAGTCGCTCCTAACATTGCCGTGGGTGCAAATGTTACTGGAAATTATGCTCAGCATATCAATGGTGGTGGCATATTTTTAAAAATAGGTATGTAGTAGAAATATAAAGTTTCGCAAAGGATAAGAGAAATATTGAAATGAAGACAAAACCATCAAAGCGTATTTTTGCAACTATTTTTTTATTTTTTTGTCCTTTTGCGATGCTTCCTGCAATTTGTTTTGGTTATAATATTCTTGAGCATCAGATCTCATATAAAATAGAACCAGCTCCTTTCCCTCTTGATACTTGTTTAATTTTCAGAGGAAACATTGATGGAAATGCAGATGACCTTCAATTTATTCGTTTACCGCCTATATTAAAAAGCATTGATTTGTTTTCTAAAGGAAAACCAGTCAATTATGAAACAACGGATGATCCCACTTTATTGAAGTTGCCAAAATCAATTACGAGTGTTGATTTTGAATATACTGCTTGCCAAGCAAATCCTAGTAGAGATATTAATTATCCAATTATTGAAAGACGATTTATCCATTTTCCTGCTTCTCATCTTTTAGTATCCCCTGAGAATGGTAGAGGAAAGAAAACGCAAATCAATTTAGACTTAACCGCATTACCAGCTGATCTGACAGTGGCGACAAGCTTTAACATTGAACAAAATAAATTCTCACTAAATGTACCACTGGATGATTTTTTAAATTCAATTATTGCTGCTGGTGATTTTCAAATAAACAAAGTCATGATTAAAAATAATCCAGTTACCATCATATCCAATGGGGAATGGCCTCACTTTAAAAAACCTCAAGAATATTACCTTAAAAAAATTATAGCTCAAGTGCGAGATTTTTGGGGGGACAATCAATTTCCCTCTTACACAATTTTTCTGGTAAAACAGGCAGAGCCCCTATCAAAAATGTTCCTAGGGAAGCATTTGCATAATACCTTTTCTGCATTGATGCCAGAAGAAGAAATTATGGTACCGATGTCATTATATGCTTTAACCCATGAGTCTTTTCATGCTTGGGTTGGATATAAATTGCCAATGCCTTTACCACAAGGTGAATTGCAATGGTTTATAGAAGGGTTTAATGACTATTATGGACTAGCTTTAGCCCATGAGAGCAAAGTTATTTCTTTAGAAGACTATATTATGATTTACAATATTTTAATGAAACAATATTTATTTTCCCCAGCAACTACAGTTTCGAATGATCACATCTTTAAACATTTTGTAGACGTAGGGCATTATAATCTAATAGCGCAATTTCGCGGCCATTTTTTGTTAAAACAATTGCGTGACAAATTTAAGAATGTGGGTCCCAATAAAGTTGATTTGGCAATGAAAGATCTTTTAGTGCAATACCAAAAAGCAGGGCAGCCATATATTTCTGAAAAATTGATTGATGATGTTTTCATAAAGCATGTTGGAGTGCAGGAATGGAAGAATACCAAGGAATATATCCTTAGCGGTAAGCAAATCGATTTTTCACCAACAGCCTTTGCGCCTTTTGCGGAATTGACAGAAGTTGAAATGGATGCGCCACAATACGGATTTAACATGTTTAAATTAATGGATGAGTTCGTTATTGCCGATATCAGCCCCACCAGCAACGCCTTTCAGGCAGGCCTTAGAAATGGACAATTGGTTAAATTTCATGATATCGATTATAAATCAACTGATAAAATGATAACGATTGTTGTTGAGGATAATTTCCAAGAAAAAACTATTCAGTTTATGCCAAATATTCAAAAGAAAATGATTCCGCAATATGCTTTGGTTTAATAGAACTTGAGACAAAGCAGCCCACCATCTGAAATCCGAATAGATTTTGGTGGGCACACTTCGTTTTGCCCACCCTACATCAGATCAATTTAATGTTCCAAAACAAAAATTTATTTTTCGCGATCTCTAATTATCCATTGCATTTTCCCCTCCATTAAAATAACATCCTGCATATCGCAGTCTGGATTGGACTGAGATATTTTTTAATCTTAAGCAGTAAAAGGAAGTTAAAAATGTTTATGTTAACCTATGGAAGTGGAAAACAACCCATTCATCTTCAAGAATCAAAACCCTCAATCGTAACAGAATCTTTATTAACCAATATTTCAGGCGGAACAAACAAAGGTTGCGACTGGAGCATCTTTAAACCCGAAAAGCCTTCACGTTTTCATTTACCCTACGTGTATGCATGCACATTATCTTACTTTGATCTGATTATTTAAGGTTATTGCTTGCAGGTGTTTGCTTTGACACCTGCAATAATTATAAAGGTGATTATATGAACGTAAAATCGATGCTTATTTATCTGATTAATCTTGGCTTCACTGAACAAGCCATTGCTAAATTTTTATGTACTAGTCAGTCAACAGTGAGTCGGATCCTTTCCGGTAGAATAGAAGATCCAAAAGGATCTTTGGTAAATGGTATTAGATTACTCTTTGAAAAAGAAAGAATGAGAAGTCGCTTTCTTGGAAACAATGTAAATTAGGACAAGGATTATGGAACTTACTATTCATCAAACAAATAAGGTTGCAGCAGGTGTTGCTCCAAAAAATGTGTTTGAAGCAATTTCTATTGCTGTGCAAATATATGAAGAAGTGTCAGTTATCATTGATCGATTACATTCAACCAATCGTGCCACAGATATTTATGCCAAAATTGGGGTAGAGTTGAGTGAGTATATATTTAATCTGACACATCCTAAGCCACCGGAAAATAATTTATTATCCTAAAGATGTATTGTAGGGGCGGACCTTGTGTCCGCCCTAAATGTCATAGGGAGAAATAACAAACCCGGAAGACCTGAATAGATGAGTTAATTCATTGACATTACAATATATTAATATAGAATAGAACCCTAAAATAGACCCCTCCAGGATGACAAAAATGCTTAATGAAGCCATGCTAGAAGAACTCGTTAAAACCTGCCAGTTTGTTTCAAACAAGGGTTTTAGTCCGGCTACCGCTGGAAATTTCTCAGCCAGAATTGATAATGAGAAAATGGTGATGAGTGCTTCAGGTAAAGACAAAAGCACACTCTGCAAATATGATTTTGTGGTTTGTGATTTTCAAGCGAATATGTTGTCTGGCGATGGCAAGCCAAGTGCGGAAGCCGCTTTGCATGGTATGATTTATCAACTCTCCAGCCAAACAAATTGCGTATTGCATACTCACTCGGTTCCTGTAACAGTATTTTCAATGTTAAAAAGCAATGCTAACAAAATTTCTTTTCATGGCTATGAAATGCAAAAAACCATCGAAGGTCATCTTTCTCATGAAGAAACGATGGATTTATATATTTTTGATAATGATCAAGATATTCCTCGACTGGCAGAACAAGTGAAAGCCATTTGGGATGAGGTTAAAAAAGCCAATGGTCTCATTGTACGCGGTCATGGTTTATATAGTTGGGGTAAGACTGTATTTGATGCGAAACGTCATATGGAAGGTCTTGAATTTTTAGTTGAATGTGAATTTACTAAAAGTCGGTTTGAAAAAATATGATTAAAACCATTATTACCGATATTGAAGGCACTACCACAGATATTCATTTTGTGCACAAAGTTTTATTCCCTTTTTCAAGAAAGAATATCCGTTCCTATTTATTAGCTAATCAAAGCAAGCCGGAAGTCATCACGGAACTAAATGAAATACGCCAACAAATCGGTGCTGATGCAGATTTAGCAAAAATTGGTGACAAACTGATTGAATGGATAGATAACGATGTAAAAATAGCGCCTTTGAAAAATCTTCAAGGCTATGTTTGGCAACAAGGTTTTGAACAGGGCGAATTTAAAGGTCATGTATATACTGATGCGTATGAAAATTTATTAAAATGGCATCAGCAAAAAATAAAAATATTTATATATTCCTCAGGATCTGTGAAAGCGCAACATTTGTTATTTCAATATAGTAGCTTTGGCGATATGAGGTATTTATTCGAAGACTATTTTGATACGGCTGTTGGTGGCAAGAAAGAAAAGAAATCCTATGCCAATATTTTAGATAAGATTCAAAGTAAGCCAGAGGAAACTTTGTTTCTATCTGATGTTGTTGCTGAATTAGATGCAGCAAGTGAGAATAGAATTAAAACAATTCTACTGAACAGAGATCATCAAGCTTTTGAGAATAATAAGCATCAAATTTGTAAGTCTTTTAACGAAATTAATGTGTAGTTGGAGAACGACATGTCCGAAGATTTAGAAGGGATAAAAAGAGCAGTTGCGGGCTATAAAAGATATTCCAAAGAAGATGGAAATCCGGTATTGGAAGTAGACTTTGATCTCAAACCAATGAAATTATCTTTTTTGCAGGATTTATTCGATGTCGATGAAAACGATCCTGACCCTGCTGCAAGATATTTAATTCGTCCCCATGAAATCAATGAGCAACAAGCTAAAGCACTACAACCTTTTGTGCTTGGTGGCACCATTGACCTTGAAAAATATGATTTTATGTTAGAGTGTTTTGTCGACGAAGATGACGAATAAGTGAATGAACTTAGGAGAGGATCTGCCTTTGTGAGCACAGCTGCAGGGGTCCCACGGGGGGATGGGTGCAGCGAGCACACAAAGGGAGAGCCTCTCCTATGAAAGAGAAATTAGGAATGATTATGAATGCCATTAATGATGATGCCGAGACTGTACTCCATACTGCTGTAAGAGAAAACAACGTGGAAATGATTAACACCTTGTTGAATCATGGCGTAAACATTTCTGCGCAAGACAAGCAAGGCGATACAGCATTACATATTGCGGCTCAAAATGGCTGTTTAGAAATTGTGACTTTGTTATTAGCAAAAGGGGCGAATCCTAACATCGCTGATAAAGCAGATGGTTACACTCCTCTTCATTGGGCTGCTTATAATGGACATGCGGATGTGGTGGAATTGCTATCGCAACTTCCTATCGATGTGAATATCCAAGAACCGCATGATCAATTAACGCCATTACATTTGGCAGCCTTGCAGGGGCATACTGAGGTAGTTGAGATTTTAATCAATGTACCAAAGGTTCAAATTAATGCACCCAATGCCTATGGCAATACAGCGCTGCATCTTGCGGCAGGAGCTGGGCATTATGGCGTGGTTGAGGTGTTAGCGCGCGCACCAGGAATAAATGTTAATGCTCGCAATGTTGAAAATATCACTCCAATACAATTAGCTGCGTTAGAAGGGCAGAGTGAGATTGTGCGGTTATTGTTGGAGCATCCGGCAATTGAAGCAGAGTTGGATGAGGAATAGACCCAATTATGTGGCTCGATCTTAGCCCTCTTCGAAAAAACCGCGACTTTCGCTATCTCTATTTTGGCCAATTTGTCTCCATGTTTGGCACGATGCTGAGTTTTGTAGCCTTACCCTATCAAGTTTATGAATTAACGAATTCGACTTTTGCCGTTGGGTTATTGGGCGTTGTTGAGCTGGTTCCCCTATTGCTTACGGCGTTTATTGGTGGGGCGCTGGCCGATGTCATGGACCGAAGAAAACTTTTATTGTGGTCTGAAGTCGGTATGAGTCTTGGTCTTTTAGCACTACTTACCAATTCTTTGTTACCTCAGCCGCAAGTATGGCTGATTTTTGTACTATCAGGTTTGCTATCAGCTTTAAGTGGTTTGCATCGCCCTTCATTGGATGCGATGTTTCCGCGTTTAGTTTCACATGAGGAAATTCAAGCCGCGAGTGTTTTAGCCTCATTGCGTGGCACGGTGAGCATGATTGGTGGACCGGCCGCAGCAGGATTATGCATCGCCTATTTAGGTTTACCTTGGACTTACGCCATTGATTTTGGCACGTTCTTTGTTTCGCTTATTGCCTTGTCAATGATCAAAAGCATGACGCCAAAAGAAAAGGCAGAAAGTCCAAGCATAAAGAGTATTGGTGAAGCGATCCGCTACGCTATGAGTCGTCATGAATTGCTTGGCACCTATATTGTCGATTTTGCGGCGATGGTGTTTGCGATGCCAAATGCCTTGTTTCCTGCCATTGCTAAAATGCATGGTGGATCAAAAGTATTAGGATGGTTATATGCTGCCCCGGCCATTGGTGCATTGTTTGTGACAGTGCTGAGTGCTTGGACCAAAAACATTAAACGCCATGGGGCTGCTGTTATTATTGCTGCAACTTGTTGGGGATTATTCATGGTAGCAGTTGGTCTGTCGCCAACGATATTACTGATGCTGATATTTCTTGCATTAGCCGGCGCTGCAGATGGTATTAGTGGTATTTTCAGAGTCACTATTTGGAATGAAACCATTCCGGATAGAATACGCGGTCGTATGGCAAGCTTGGAAATGGTGAGCTATATGAGCGGTCCTTTGCTTGGAAATACTTATGCAGGCTTTATAGCCTCTATGACAACGGTGCATATAGCTATCACTTCAGGGGGTAGCTTATGTGTGCTGGGTGTTTTCTTGAGTGCTGTCTTGTTACCAGGTTTTTGGAAATATCATAAAGACAATGCCACCTAATCGCTTATAGAACCCCAAATAGCCCGTTTATCTGCCAATAACAGCAATTCATCCATTGCTAGTTATTTTTATGACATAAAATGTTGTATAGTTCGTTCCTACATTTTTATTACCTGTTAGGAAGAAATCACATGTTAAATCAAATGACAGATATACAGCGTATTATAAGCCAAATGAAAGAAAGAATTAAAAGAATGGCACATAACCAAGTTGAGCAACAATATAATGCTTGGGCTGATGAACCCGAAGATGATGCTCAATTAAACCCAAAAACTCAGATTAGTTTAGATGAATTAATTGATACACTGTTATCACCGGTTGTATCTAAAAAGCAAACATATGAAGTCCAAAAACCAGTTTCAACTAAAGTTGGTCAAATATTACAGAGAAAAGAGCTATCTCCTACTCAGAGGGCAAGTTTACACGCCTTGCTTGTTGATGCATTATCAAAAAGAAGAGTCGGCATTAATGAAGGTTATATCCCTGTTGCTGCACAAGAAGAAATCATGGAATTGGAATCACCATTTGCTAAAGTACTCAGAGAAAAAGCATTTCAACTAAAGAAAACAGTTGTGTTTGAAAAAGCGCAAGGTCAAGAAAGTGCACTTATCTCAGCAATGGCAAAAGTTATATCAGAAAGGAAATCTACTGCTTCTCAATCAGTTATCAACGACAACAATGCTGTTGATATCAGTGAATGGGATGAACCCGAAGCTTCTAAACATATGTATGCATTAATTGATTCTTTGGATGTTTCTCCTGCTGTTGACACAGATATGAAAAATATGATCAAAGAAAGAAATTTGCTCAAAGAAAGATTAGAAAAGCGAAGAGCATGCATTGTTGACGAAGATAATGTTGCTACCACCAGAGCACCTCTTCTTGGTGAAGCAAACCCAACAGGCCTTGTTTCTAAAATGGGTTCTTTGTTAGGTAGTTTCTTTGCCAATAGAGCGCAAGAGGGAACTGAAGATTTATGTTTTGAGGACGAAGAGAACTTGGGACAAGATGGTAAAGAATCACCTTTAACGCATGATCAATATTTAGCTTCTGAAGAAGAAACCCAAGAGCTTGCAGATGCTGTGGATCCGTTTGCTAATGTTGACGTCGTTGATTTCTATAAACTGTTGAAGTCATCGCAGTCAGAAGCACTATTAGATACTGTTCATAATCCAGAGGCTCCTGAATTAATGGATGTTATTGTTCATAGTGGATTAAAAGCAAAGCTATAATAACGATGGTTTGAAAAAAACGGGATCATCTCTGATCCCGTTTCTCAGTTTTAGATTAGTATTTCCAACGGAAAGTTACACCCACATAATTAAACGCCGTATTATCGAAATCGCCTGCAACACGACCGGATAAAATACCTCGGTCTTGATCAATTGATATATCACCACCCCAGATTAAAGTATAAGCCATGCCGAATTCAAAATCCTTGCAAATCAAATACTGCGCACCCACACCGAAACGCCAAGCTTGACCAATCGGTAAAGCGACTGGACGATCTGCATCTGAGAACATGCTTGAATCATAGGCGGTACCAAATGAGAATCTCCACAATTCGGAGAATTGATATTGTGCACCAAGTGCACCATGCCAGGTGTCTTTAGAGTTGAGATTAACTGTAGCGCTTCTGGGATTGGGGGTATCAATTTCCACTTCAACCGCGCCAAATTGTTCCCAATTTTGCCAGCCCACGTTTCCAAGGATTGCCCAACATTCGTTCCATTGGTGGAAGAAACTGGCCATAACGCTTTGAGGAACTGTCATTCCAAGATCTATAGGGATCCCAAAAGAATCTCGTTGCAGGATGATAGGAAGAACATCGGTGAAACGAATGGTATCTTCAAAATCAAGTTTCATATCTGTCGTGTAGGTAATACCAAAACGTGTGGTCTCTGTGGGCTCAAATAAGATACCAAAGGTGCCACCAAATCCCCAGTCTCTGTCTTTCACTTTCAAAGCACCATCTGGACGATCAAATAGAGCAAAAGGGCTATTATCAACAGCAACAGTAGTAGACAAAATTCCTAGCATTGCATTAAAAGCAGCTCCCACAGACCACATATCGGCCACACGATAAGCGATCGATGGAGCAATGGTCATTCCAAGAAGCGTTGCTTCTTTTACGTAATATCTGCCAACCCAACCATCATCAAATTCCATAGCCAAACCAAAGTTTCCATAGATGCTGGTACCAAATTTGAGATCCGAAGTCGCACTGTAGACAGCAAAAACCCCACCACCTGGAAAGATCCCAACTGCATTACCACCATCATTACCATTTACTGTGGTGTTACCATTTGGGGAAAACTCAAGCACACCATAAAGTGGTTGTATACCAATCATTAATTCTGATTGTTGAAGACGAGTCATGCCAGCAGGGTTGGTCATGGCGGTGGCGGAATCTTGAGCACGAGCTGCATAACCGGCACTCGCTAATCCTAAATCGGGTGTTCCGATTTCATACAGAATAAGTCCACCGGCATTAGCTTGGGCAATCCATACATATGAGAGCAAAGATAAAAGTACTTTACTTTCGTTGATTTTAAATAATTTCATACAATATCCTTATAGTTATCTAAATGCAGGTCTCAAAGTAAGATGTACAGATTTTCTACCGTTTTCAGTTGCCCCAGCCGCAAGGTATATGGGGCCAAGTATAGTATCAGCAGCAATAAAGACGCTCGCTGATTCTATAAATCTATTTGTTGATAAATTGGTTTCGCCCCATACCTTCCCTGCCTCTAAAGAAAAACCGGTATAGATGGGTAAAGGGCGATTAGGAATAATTTTCAGTAGTTCTAATTGATAAAAATAGATAGCACTAACAAGTGCCGAATTGTCTCCAGAAAGTTCATTGTTATAGAGTCCCGTTAGTTCATATAAACCACCAAGGTTATATTGGTTGGGGAAACTTGGTGTGTTTTCTAAAGTTCTATTATATACCGTTCCTAATACGAAGGCATGTTTGCCCGTTGATGCTGCCGCCAGATTTCTGATCATTAATTGGGAGAATTCTGTTTCGCCACCAAAGGCTTTTTGATAGGTAGATAAATCGATGCTGCCTTTGATCCCGTGATGAGGGAAATATAAATTATCGATAGTATCCCATTCAAAGGCTATACCAACCGAGCCGTCTGTAACATGTTCATCAAGTTGATTGGGGAAAAGCTCTTCTAGTTGATCAAAACAACCTGTTCGCAATTTGATTACGTTGTAATCATATTCCCAATACCCTTTGATACGGGCTACATTAGAAAATACTTTCCCAAATGCTAGTTCAAGTTGACTCGTGGTTATCAAATAGGTGGCAATTGAGCTAAAGTCAAAATAACCCGTGTAAAATGTACGTTGAATACCGATAGAAGGATTAATAAACCATGTCAGATCGGACGTGAGAGGTTGGTAGTATTCACCAAATAATGCTTCACCATGTCCAATTTGACCAATGAATCGTAATTCACCCAGTAATGAATTAACTTGTTCATTAGTCACTCCCAGAACAAGTCCAAAGTTATTTGTTGTTTGAAAATCGGTATCGAGTAATAGACTTCCCTGAAAATAGACGGGACCATTTACATCTTGTTTTGGCTCAACGACCAGTCGATTACCTTCGGGTGAAGATTCAATACCATAGTTAACTCTTTCAAATATACTCAATCCATAAAGATGATCAATGTGATCTTTGATATCTTCAGGTGTGACGTACTGGCTATCAAAGTTTAAGTAATAAAAATAAGTACTAGGTAAAAGTTTTGTTTTATTATTAATCATCACCTCATCAACTCTAATTGTTTCTTTTTTAACATTAGAGATGTTTCTTACAATTGGCGATGATAATTTTCTAAGTTGATTCTCGTGTTGATAGGCAGCAACAACACCGGGTTGGATCCCTTTTTCAAAATCAGCAAAGTCAGAGGTATCAAGCTTCTCTAATTTGGGTGTAATTAAAATATCTTTATGAGTTAGTAGAGATTTACTATAAACAATATTTTTATAGGTCAGGATATTGGTTAGCTGGTCTAGCACCCCTGTTAAATCTACAATCTGTGCTTTGGTAGACATCGGTGTGCTAACATCAACCACAATAAGAATATCAGCCCCCATCTGTTTTGCGACTTCAATTGGTAAATTTTCACTGACACCACCATCAACTAATAAATAGCCATTCTTATCAACAGGTGAAATGATGCCTGGAACTGCCATGCTGGCAAGCATTGATAATGCTAAATCGCCATGATCTAAGACAACTGCTTTGCCCGTGACTAAATCTGTTGAAACGGCTTTAAAGGGAATGTTTAAATGGTTGAAATCTCTAATGGGTTGGTCTTGCAATAGATAGGAATTAAATTCTTCATATAAGCTTTGGCCGGTAATGATGCCATAAGGGATATGAATTTTTCCTTTAGAATAACTAATAAAATTCTTAATGATAAAAATATCGGTGTCTAATTTTCTGCGATAATATAAATCAGTTCTTTCAATGTTATAGTTAAAAACTTTCTCCCAATTCAGATGTGAAAAATCATGTTTGATAGTCTGTATTGGAACGCCAGAGGCATATAAGCCACCAATCACAGCACCCATACTGGTGCCAACAATCAAATCAATGGGCACGTGCATTTCTTCTAGGGCTTCTATGACGCCAATGTGAGCTGCGCCCCTTGCTCCACCACCACTCAAGACAAGACCAATTTTGGGACGATGTTCAGTTGCAGCAAAAGTAGTGCTGAAGTAAGTTAGAACAAAAACCAGTGCAATGTATTTTTTCATTCCGTTGATCAACCATAATAAGGGTATCGCTAAGATAAACCATTTTATGGTGTCCTGTCTTTAATAAAAAAAAGGCTGCAATGCAGCCCTTTTAATGAGATTTGAAATGCTTATTTAGCCAATTGAACACCTGGCGGATACCATTTGCCGTTTAAAAGAGCCTCTTTTGGCCAATAAAAGCGAAACATCAGGATGAAATCGCCTTCTGGAGCGGGTAACCAATTCGCTTCTTTGTCTTTACCAGGCGATTCATGTTGAATAAGAAGATCAACTGAACCATCCTTGTTGGTTTTCAGTTTATTGCGTTGGCTTACGGTATATTTGTTAAGCGGATTATCCACAAAGAAATAGTGATCATTATACATAGTCAGAGACCAAAATCCTTTAACAGGTGGCATTTCCCCTTTGGCAAAATGAATCACATATTTGTTAGCGCCATTTAACTTTTTACCTTGAGCATCGACGAGTGTGGTTGGGTAAATAGCATCTTGTGGTCTATTCGCACCTAGCCCAACGGCTGTAATGAAAGCCCGTTGTAGGTAATCAGTTCCATAGAGGCCTGTTTTCAACGAGAAGGTCCAACCATTTTTAATCTCACCGGCATCTTTCTCATGAGCCATAATCTTTGTCTGTGCTGCTCTTACCACTTTCTCCAGCGCTTTAGAAACAGTAGGATCAACTTTGCTCATGTCAAAATCTTCACCAGGCACAATGCCAAGTTTGGCTAAGGTCGCTACCATTGCGGCATCTTCTTTTGCCGGAGGATTTTCCTTCATTAACTCTGCAAGTCTTTTAAAGTACGCCGTAGCATCCATGGCATTCACTTGATTGCGAACAGGCGTTTTCATGTCAACATTGGGATCAACAGTACCATTAGGCGGTGTATAACTTTTACCAAAAGCACTTAAAGGCACAACCTTATATTGATCTTGGATGGCATGAACTGCTTTATAATCTTCTGGGGTGCCTGTGCAATAGGTGCGTCCAATGAGCCAAACCATATTAGTGGGTGATTTTAATTGCGTTAATCCTTTAGGCAATGTTCCTTTCCAATTCGGACCGGTAATTGCATAATTATGTTCTTTAGTACCCGTTGTGCGTTTACCGGGAACTTCAAACACATCTGTCCAGCCACTGAGCATTGGCATTAAATAGTAACGATCTTTTTCATCTGGCAAATGTAAAACATACGGTTCTTTAGAGAGATCTAACCAAGCTGAAGAGTAGAGGGTATCTGCATTTGGGGCGGTGACATCTGTGAAACTTGCATTAGGATATTCTCTGGCATTAACGAATTGCCCCATCGGACCTCTCATTGCTTCCATTGAAGCAACATTTGTCATCACTCTTCTTGTCATATCCATTGTGACAAGGGGATAACCATAGATATACGCATCAGTTCCAAGCTTTACCGCTTCCTGTTCAGTAATAGCTTGTGCTGAAAATGAACTTAAAAGTGTGATGGCAGATAAGATGAGAGGAACCATTTTTCTCTTCATAGCGTCTCCGTGCAAATGAAAATAATAAACCATTTCTAGTTTTATCATCATTTTGGAGAACTGGCTATATTTAATTTTTTATAGGTTGGATTCTAACTCAATTTAAGTGATTGCTAATTCAACCCTAATCTTTTTGCTTTCTTTTTCTCTTTTTTAGCTGCTTTTTCTTCCACAGGAACAAATTTTCCTACTTGTTTAATATGTTTGCACATTTCTTGAATTTGCTCTGATTTTTGATGATGGTCATCAGCGTTATGTGATTGTTTTGGATGTTGTGTTTTGTCGATAGCAGCAATGCGGCTTATATTTTTTGCGTTTTTGTTTTCAATCTCAACAGCATTTTTGACAATGACCTTTACTTTAGCTTTTGCACTGGTCTTATGTTTGTGGACCTCAAGTAAGTCATTTTCCAGCTTTGACTTATTCTCAAGAACAGGGTTAATAAGTTTAATAACATCTGGATTATCCAAAGCTTTCTTCAATACGGGATCGCTAACTTTTTCTTTCACTTTATCAAATATTCTTGCTTTCTGAGCTTCAGCTTGCTCTCTCTTTTCATTTCTATTCTCTTTATTTATTCTGCGTTGGTCTATCTCTTTCTTAAGTAAATCTTGCTTAGCCACAATTGCAGCAAACTCTGCTTCTAATGTTATTCTCGTTGTCTCTGGGAGGCGAGGAGGATATCTATCTTTGTTGAATAAGCCATTTCCTTTGCCAAGCTTTGAGGCTATTTTATCTGATTCAATTTTTAAAGACTCTAGTTTTACAAGCGCTTCGTTATCTGCTTTAGCATCTTGTAAATCCTTAGTATCATATTTCTCTATACTACTTTGAATTTTATAATATTCATTTCGACATTTAAAAATAAAATCACCAAGTGATTGGGGATCTAGCCCTTTGAGGCTGGGATTACTTTCTATTAGTTTTTCTGCATCATTAGTAGACTGAATTTTTAATTGAGCTTTTATGGCATCTTTCTTTCCTTTATGAACTTTAAGTTCTTCATTTAAACCATCAATTGCTAATTTAAAACCAGACAAATCCTTTTTATGCTCTTCAAATGAGATGTGAAAGTCCTCAGAGAAAAGCGCACGTAATTCATTTTCCATTTGTGCCATTTTCATTTTTTCAGCTTCAGCAATATACAATTGGCGTGAAAATTCAGCTTCAGCAAGTTTTAAAATGTATAATCGTAATTCTCTTTGCAGCTCTTTCAATTTTTCTTGTTTTATATATGTTGAAACAGCTTCTTCTGTTAAGGCATTTAAAAGCATGCCCCGTAAGAAGCTAAAGATTCGCATTTCTTCAATATTTTTCTTTTCACTAGCTGCATCGTTATCTTCTTTTGTGGTGAAGTGTGCTTTTGAGATTTGGGGGAATTGTATTTCCAAGTCACCGAGTGCTTTGCTAAGAACGCTAGATTTATCTTTAGATTGGTTGTTGAGAATAATTTCTCTTGGATTAATAGTTATGTTGAATTTAGAAAAAGCTTTAACGAGATCTTGATAATAGCCCGGCTGCAGTAAATCATAGATTGTAGGTTGTTTTTGCGTAAATGCTTTCATAAAGCACCCTGTGTTTAACGGTTATTTATTCATTTTCTTAAAGGTGAGACAGGCTGTTTGTAAAAATAGTTCAGGAATTTTCAGTTAAAAGTAAATCTGTGGCTTATAAAAAATGCTGATTGAAATCAGCAGCTTACTAAAGGGAGGATATGAAACAATTCCATGCAACAACAATTTATGTTAAAAATTATGCTATTTTTCAATAATGTAACTCTACCCATTTTGCAAATGAGTGCGGTAAATGAATCGAACTGCTGTCCTTTTTTTCTCTGGCTTTTGTATTATTATCGTAGTGACGGCATCACTTGTATTTACGCTATATTATTCATGGAGAGATGCAAAGGAGTATGAGCGAGATAAGTTATTTGCCATTTCTAAAACAACAATTCATAAAGCTCGCATTGGTCTTGATCAAATATACCGCACACTCAATACACTTGATAAACTAAAACTCACTCCTTGTTCTGATGATCATATAAAAGCGATGCGCACAATTGCTCTTAATCAATTTTACGAGAGTGATATTGAATATCTTGAAAATGGCCTTGTAAAATGTAGTACTTCGGGGATAGATGCTAACAATATATCCATTCCAGCTGCAGGATATACGTTATCAAATGGTGTTTCCGTGTTGTTTAATTTTCATCATTTGCTAACTAATGGAAATAATTATATAGGCTTGCGGCTGAATAATTATAATGTTTTAATTGATCCAGACAACCTAACAGATATTGCCGCGGATCCTTATATTAAAATAGCACTGATAACAAAAAACGGCCATTTAATGAGTTCGTTAAATTCACCTGATCCCAATCTCATTCAACTCGTTCACAAAAATGCTCAACTAAAATTGTCAAAAGATGATTTAATAGCCGTTACAAAAATTCCTGATTTCGATATCATTGTTTCTGAACCACTGAGTTATGTAATGAAAAAATGGCGAAACTCCTTATTGGTTTTTATTCCATTTGGTTTAATGATGGCTTTGATTGCAACGGGGATTATTATTTATTTTTCCAAACGGCGTCTTTCCATGCAAGGCGAACTTAAAATAGCGCTTGAGAAACATGAGTTTGTTAATTATTACCAACCCATCATTGACTTCAAATCGAAAGCGTGTATTGGGGCTGAAGCTTTAATACGATGGCGTCGGCCAGATGGCACTCTGGTTCGACCAGATTTATTCATTCCCTCTGCTGAGGAATCTGGACTCATCTTCCCTATCACGGATCAAGTTCTTGAATCAATCATAACCGATCTTAAAGACTATTTTGTAGCAGATAGAAACTTGCATGTTTCTATCAATATTGATGCAAGAGATTTTAATTCGGGTCGCGTTTTTAATAAATTAGAATCAAGTTTAGTGGGTACTGGCATTGAACGCCAACAGATTTGGCTTGAAATCACAGAACGTGGATTGATGGATATTACAGCCAGTCTGAAGAAAATTGCGATTGCACGCGAAGCAGGCTATGTGATTGTGATAGACGATTTTGGAACCGGTTATTCTAGTTTATCTTATCTGCAAGATCTGCCATTAGATGTACTTAAAATTGATAAATCCTTTATCAATGCAGTTTCAACAGATTCTGTAACAAGTCATGTAACACATCATATCATTGAAATGTCAAAATCGCTTAACCTAAAAATTATCGCAGAGGGAATCGAAACGAAAGAACAAGCGCATTATCTCATAGAAAAACAGGTAAACTATGCTCAGGGTTGGCTATACGCAAAAGCAATGCCGATAGAGGAATTTATTGCTTTTTATTTATCAACTAATCAAAAATTAATTGGACAAGATACAAGTAGTAGTCCAAAAGGATCGTCAAGTGTTTAAACTAGTTCCTCATTTTTTGATGATAAGCCTATTAGCATTTCACTGTGCACCCTCAAAGGCCGCGTCTATTAAAATTGGGATTGCAGGTCCCTTTTCAGGATTTGAAACCTCTGCCGGAGATCAACTCTGGTTTGGCGCTTCAGTGGCTGTTGATGATATTAATGCACAAGGCGGAATCGATGGTAACAAACTTGAACTCATTACAGCGGATGATGAGTGCCAACCCACAGTAGCTGCCAGTGTTGCAGACAGATTAATCAAAGAAAAAGTGGTTGCTGTAATTGGACATCCTTGCACATCGACAACATTGGCGGCATCAAAAAAATATGCAAATGCAAATATACTTATGATAACGCCTGATTCGACAGAGGCTAAAGTCACTGAACAAGGCTCTAACTCAATTTTTAGAACCTGTGGAAGAAGTGATAATCAAAGCGCTGTTGCTGCAGATTTTATTTACAATAAACTTAAAGCAAAAAAAATTGCCATTATTTACTCTAATAGCCCCTATGGGGCGAGTTTATCTAAACAAGCAAAAGAGAGCCTAGAGAAGCTTAGAGCAAATATAGCACTATTTGATCACATTAAATTTGGGCAAACAGAATATCCCGCATTAATCGAAAAAATCAATAAAGTAGATCCAGATGTCATTTATTTCGTTGGGTTTTACGCAGATGCGGGTCATTTTCTTAAAAAACTCCGCGAACAAAAAAATCAAAGTATATTTGTTTCTGATGATGCGATTGCTTCTTCAGATTTTGTATTAGCAGCCGGTGGTCCTAATATTGTTAATGATGTTTATATGACCTTTTTTGATCCTTTATCCAATCCCGGGGCTAAGAAGGTTATCAAAGAATTTGAAGAAAAACGAATCACACCTGATGGTTATACCTTAAATTCTTATGCTGCCGTTCAAGTCATTGCACAAGCCATTAAAAAGTCAGGCTCTTTGAATAGTGAAAAATTGGCACAATGGCTACATCATAATAAAGTAGACACTGTGATTGGCGAGCTTGAATGGGACCAAAAGGGTGATCTCATAAATGCACCGTTCGTCATATATAAGTGGAATGATGACGGCGAATACACTCGTCTGAGATGACATCAGCGTAGTTGCCTGCGCTTTCTTATGCCTACCGTCAGCTTATCATGTCAGTCTATCTACTCTATATTTTTATATTACATCCCTATATTAAGAGTATTTGGTAAAGTAACCAATATAAATTTTGATATGAGATGTTTGGAGAAGAAATGATAGAAGGTACAAGTAAGATACGTCCTGAAGATCGAAAAGAAAAGCGCGATCCAGGTCAACTATTGTCTCAAGAATCATTAAATTATATCAGTGCAAAAAAAGAAGAACATAAAGTACTAACAAATGATATCTTAAGAAACCGTTTCTTTAAATCTCATGCGCAAGACTCAAACAGCCCCTTAGAATTTCCTGTGTGGATAGGTAAAAAAGGGGAAACAATTATTGTAAATGATAAAGAACTACTTGGGCAGGGTGCATATGGGGAAGTGTTTTTAGGAATGAACTTAGAGTCGGGCAAGCTTCTTGCCATTAAGTATCAAAAACCAAAATCAGCTACAGACAAAATTGTAGTAGAACAAGAAGAGTTTGTTCTCAACGCATTAGGCAGATTAATTGATACATTCTCTGAAAATGGACTATCAATTAGTGCACAAGAATATATTCAGGGACAAAATTTAAGAGACTATAAAAATCAAGAAACCACTAATCTGGAAAAATGTGATATTGCGATCCAATTACTTGAAAGACTTGATGAGCTTCATAATAAAGAGTTCAGCGATGAGAAAGGTAAACAAAGAAAAGGCTTTGTACATAGAGATGTCAAACCGGATAACGCATTATGGGATGGGAAAACATTAAAACTAATTGATTTTGGTGAAACCAGAGCATTGGATGAAAATGGAAAATTTGTTACTAAAATTGGCGGCGGAACACTATATACGTTGCCACCAGAATTAATGTTTTCATTTGGTTCATGTGTTTATTCGCCAAGCACTGATATGTATTCCGCCGGTGTCGTTATTGCAGAGTTGTTTACTGCTGCAAAAAACTTAGGAATGAACGATAAGGATCAAATGGTTCATTTCAGGGATATGGATGAGTTAATAACAAACATAGCTCAGCAAAAAACTTCAAATGCAAGAGCAATCCCTCCAATGCTTAAACATAAAGCAGCGGACATATTAGGTGATGTACCCTCAATTTGTCCAATTCAAAATAAATTAAGAGAGTGCATTAAACGGATGATTGATGTACGAGCCGAAAATCGCCCCACTTTTAGAGAAGCAATCGCTGAACTCAGAGACATCAGATTAGAATTTGCAAATGCTCATAAAGTTAGTATTATGAAGGAGAAAGGTCGAGAAAATAGTGACGATAGTCTCCAAACGGATGTTATTGGATTAAGAAAGTCAATGAATGAGTTAAGTTCTACAATTGAATCAAAACAACAAGCACCTATTATCAAAAAACTCAGGGACATTTCAATGTCATTAAAAGCACTGGCTGAGCATATACAACGGGCGCAAAAAAAATCATTACAAAGAAATGGTACACAAGAAAGTAAGCATCAGCAGAGTCGAAGAAACGCTTTAGCTCTAACGCAAGAGCTCCTTAGTATGATAGATAAAGACTTGAAAAAAAGCTTGATTGGTTCTCAAGAATTGTTCGATATGCATTCTACGATTGCAAATATGCGCAAGCAACTATATTTACCAAGTTCATCACTAACTAGAACAGGTTCGAGTCACAAACTAGAAGCTATTCTAACCAAAACACAAAGGAAGCTTGGTAAAGAGTTATTAACAATGCCACAGAATGATTCTGGATCGAATTTGATTGAAAAAGATGAGTTCAATAATCAAAGAACGGCTATAAGAGTCTAACTTGACAGTGGTCATACTTCGTTTGACCACTTATTTCCCCAACCCTTATACAGTTCATTTAAAAACTGATCCCATTTTTCTTTTGAGCGATACCCTGGATAGGGTATGGGTTGTATAGGTTTAATTGAACTCCAGACAATATCAAACTGACCATCTTTTCGTACCTTGCCCACTCGTACAATTTTCCAGATATGCTGGTTGTCAGGATCAACATGAACGCGACCTTCGGGAGCTATTAAACTTTGCTTTTTAAAGGCTTGACGAACCTTATCGATATTATCAGTTCTGGCATCAGTTACGGCTTGCGCCCATAAATAAACACCAATATATCCGGCTTCTATTGGATCATCAGTGACTCTGTCTTGACCATATTTTTCTTGATATCTATTAACAAAATCCTGATTAATTTTACTTGGGATATTTTGAAAATAATTCCATGCCGCATAATCTCCAGCGGCTTGTGCAGGATCTAAATTGCGAAGTTCATCCTCACCAATGCTAAAAGAGATAGTTGGACACTCATCAGGTGTAATGCCATTGCTTCGTATTTCTCTAAAAAATGCGATGTTACTATCTCCGTTAATAGTGTTAATAATCACTTTTGGTCTAGCTTTAACAATTTTATTAATCACATTTTCAACGTTACTACTACCCAGGAGGATATATTCCTCACCAACAACTTCACCGCCTAGAGCAGATAATTGATCTTTAATAATGGCGTTAGCTGTTCGCGGGAAGACATAGTCTGAGCCGACCAAAAAAAATCGTTTGCCTAAATTATCAAAAGCCCATTTAATGGTAGGAATGATTTGCTGATTTGGAGCTGCGCCTGTGTAAATGATATTGGGAGATTCTTCTAAGCCTTCATATTGAACAGGGTAGATGAGCAAATGGTTATGTTGTTCAAAAATGGGTTTTATAGATTTTCGGCAAGCCGAAGTCCAGCAGCCAAAGACCACACTGACTTTTTCTTTTACAATAAGTTGTTCTGCCATTTTCATGAAATGACGCCAATCAGAGCGGCCATCTACTATCACTGCTTCAATTTTTCTGTCTAAGATTCCACCATTATCATTGATTTCATCTATCGCCATCAATGTTGCATCCGCGACAGACTTTTCACTCATCGCCAAGGAGCCGGTA
Source organism: uncultured Pseudomonadota bacterium (assembly GCA_963829835.1). Taxonomy (GTDB): domain Bacteria; phylum Pseudomonadota; class Gammaproteobacteria; order Berkiellales; family Berkiellaceae; genus Berkiella. The sequence goes on along the minus strand of CAWHKC010000004.1, from coordinate 149,485 downwards.
AATGAATGTAGAATACCAACACGTATCGGTGGCTTTCGTAATCCAAAGTAAATCTCAACTTTATCCCACATCCGACTCTTACCTCTAATATGACTTTTTATTCCAACAAGTGTTTATCAATGGTTGCTTTCCAATCGGTATTAAAGAAACTAATAAACTTATCAGGAGGTTGTGCTTGCCCGAAAATATATCCTTGGATCATTTCACACCCGTTTTGCTTTAAAAATAGTAATTGGGCATCCGTTTCTACTCCCTCTGCAATCATATGTAGATTCATGCTATGTCCTAAATCTATGATACCTTTTATGACAGGGTTACTTGATTTTTCATCTTCAATGGTTTTTACAAAGGATTGATCGATTTTTAATTTATCGATAGGAAATTGCATTAAATAGCTTAATGATGAATACCCTGTGCCAAAATCATCTAAGGCTATGTCCAAATTGAATGTTTTTAAACTCTTTAAAATTTGCGCGGCCTTATCTTTATCTTGCACCAGGGCACTTTCCGTTAGCTCAAGTGCTAACCAATCAGGTGTGATGTTGTTCTCTAACATGACTTTATGAACCAGATCGACAATATCTGATTTGAGTACTTGCCTGGCGGATAAATTGACGGCTACTTTAATGGGGGGTAACCCTTGTTCGCGCCATTTGACAATTTGCCGGCAAGCTTCTCTTAATGTCCACTCACCAATTTGCACTATCAATTGAGATTCTTCAGCGGCAGTAATAAAGAAGAAAGGTGAGATGTAACCTTTATCGGGGTGCTTCCAACGTATTAAAGATTCACAGCCCACTAGCTTTTTCAATCCTAAATGAATTTGAGGTTGGTAATAAAGTTGAAATTCATTTCGTTCAAGTGCTTTATGCACATCAGCTATAATATCTCTTTTTAATTGCAATTGTTCTTCCATGCCTCTTTGGAAAAATTCAAATTGATTGCGCGAAGTACTGGTTCGGTTGACGGCTAATTGAGCATTTCTTGTCAGAATTTCGGGTGTGTCACCATCATTTGGACAAAAGGAGATCCCAATGCTGATATTAATAAATATTTCACGATCAGCAATGTTATAAGGCAAGATACATTTTTCAATTAATGACTGAACATAAGCTGCCATCGCCGCAGGTTCACCCATTTGTGGCTCAAGCAAGCCAAACTGATTTTCATTTAGTCGTGCAATAATGCTTTGTTTATGCGTAAATTCCACTAAGCGTTGAGAGAATTCTAATAAAATGAGGTTCGCTGTATCTTGGCCATAAGTATTAACCACCTGAAAATAATCATCTAAGCGAATAATTAAGACGCCTAATTTTGATTGATATAACTTTGATTCTTCACTTTTTGCCGACAACTCCTTTTTAAAACTGATGCGATTAGGTAGTTTGGTTTGCTCATCGATTAAGGATTGTTCTTCTAACGCTTTTTGAGTACTTTTCAAGGTAGTGATGTCCATGCAAAATATACTCGCGTTATCTCCTCTTCTTGGCACAATCGTAATGTAATAGTTTTTCTTTGCACAGGTCATTTCAATGGTTTGTACCTCATTTGACATAACAACTTGACGAACCACTTCCCGCCAATCTGGAGGGATTTTCTCATTTAAACCGACTTTCCATTCAGTTAAGAGAACTTCACTGCCATGGTTTGCAAAGGTGATAACACCCATTTTATCGACATCTATGACGGGGTGAGGGTTTAATAATGGATAATTAAACATATCTCGTTTGATTTTGGTCATGTCGGCTTTGAGATGCTTGAAAGAGTTGCGAGAGCGAACGCTGGCATAGACGCTTACCCCCATGCCGAGGGCGAGTAGTACACAAACGGTTTGCCAAATTATTCCATTCACCGGTTATTATTCCAGCTTTGATACAATAGGATAGGTATTAAATAAGTATAAGTTGATTTGCGGCTACGTATTGTTGTTACTACACGGGTTTTATCTAACGCGATACTTTTTTATCACAGACACATTTGAATAACTAAAATACAATCCTTCTGGAAAATAACCCCGAATTTTATTGTTATAAAGCTAGTTGGAGTAAATATGAGATATTTTGTTATTGGAAATAGTCACGTTCCGCGCAATATGACCCCAGAACAAGCATGGATTTCTTTAAGAATAGACCATAATGATATTCAAATAGCTTTTTTGAATTATGAGGATGCCGTAAAAGTTGCTAGGGCGCATCAAGCGAAATCAAACGAATTATGCCCTATTATACAAATTGATGTCAGTAAAACAGCTGAAGAACCTATTAGTTCAAGATTTTATATTGATGGAAAAGAAGTAAAAGATAAAAGTCGTGCCGTTTATTTAACAACGCATCTCAGAGGCACAGATAAAGATATTGAGTATAAAGTTCTTGATGCTACCTTTGATTATAACGATAAATATGCACCCACAAGTATTTTTAACTATTCTGAATTGGATTACTGTAAAATAGCGGCTGAAATAGAAAGAATCAGAAGGGAACAATTTGCTGAATCCATTGCTAGATCTGAAGCACAATTAAAAGCTGCAAGACAAAAAGCAATTGAAGATGAAGCAAAACAGAAAGAACTAGTAGAGAAACAAAAGGCCGATGAGCAAGTGGCAAAGCAAAAGGCTGATGAACAAGCGGCCAAGCAAATAGCTGATGAGTTGGCAGCAAAGCAAAAGGCTGATGAATCGGTAGCAAAGGAAAAAGCTAAGGAACAAATAGCTAAGGGGCAAGCAGATATAGTAAAAAAAGAACGAAAAGAGCAAAAAGCCCAGCGGCGCGGCAATGCTAACTTGGTTGCTATCGCTGCTGCACATAATCAAGAAGTAGCGGCTCAGACAAAGAAATTTAAATCTTATATTTACTATGGAGCAACAGCATTGATTTGTGCTGGAACGATGCTATATCTGAGTTCATCGGCAACTAATTTGGCTGCCAGTGCTGTAGCAACTCCTCTGATTGCACAGATTGCTTTGTTAGTAACCGGCTCAATTTTTGCGATATATGTTGGCAAAAAGGCCTGGAAAGATGTAAAAGAATTATATAAAGAATATAAGTATAGCGACAGAATGCGTTATCATTTAAAAAAGGAAAATTTATTAACGCAAGTTGATACATTACGTCATGAGCAAGGGTATGATTTAATACAGAGCAAATTTGGCAAGGAATTGGATAATATGCTTGCTAAGTTCAAGGATCCCCAATTTGAAGCGAATGGTTCCTACTCCAGCAATCAACCTGTTGTCCATACTTCTCAGGATGTTCTGTCTTGGCAAAAACAAGCGTTAGAGCAAGTTGCTGCTGTGACTGGAAGTCGCAAAGTGATTAAACAACAGCTACTTGAACATGCTAAACAGAAATTTACGCTTTAAATAAAAGTTTAAAGAGCCATATGTTTATATGGCTCTTCAACTTTATTGTTTATAGTTTTGCTTTAAAATTTTGTTTTTTCTCGCTAATCTTAACGGGTACAGTGGCTGCTACAGTTGTTGTTTTACCAGCGCTTTCCTTGTCAAACACATAGGTAAGCGGTTTTTTTGGCTCAACTTGCGTTGGGGTAGCATACCAAGTCTCACCAGCTAATATATTCTTCCACCATTGCTCCATCAATTCTGGGGTCATTGTCTCCCAATCAGGAGTGTTCGTGACTAGACCTTTACCCATGCTGACGGATAATTTAACTTGTTGTTTTAAGCCATCTACTTGTTGGGCATTCCATTTTTCTAAAGAAGCAGTTGCAAATGCTTCAGCCAAACTAATGCCATCTTTTAATGCTTTAAGTACCCCCGAGACTGAGTGTGGTCTTAATACTGCAGCAGAGTCTCCTATTAAACATACTCTCTGTTTTACAGGCTCAACTGCGGAACCATCATAGATTGCTTGCATAAAAGGGACTTTTGTTTGAACAATGATATCCGCAATATCTTTGGGTAAAACTCTGTGTGCAAATGTTCGCAAGTGAATGAGGTTTTCTTGTGTTAACGTTCCAGGCGGTAGTGAAAATTGTCGATCTTTACTTTCTTCAAATAAAACCCAATTGAGTATCCTATTTCCAGTTTGGGCATAATCAAGAGAGGGAATGCTATATATAAGGATATGTCCTTTGGGAAATACAAAATAAGCAACATGATTTTGAAATATTTTTTGATTCATCAATGGTGATAAAACAGTTGTTCCTCGCCAGGCGACATAGCCTGCATATTGTGGAGATGACTCAGGATATAAACTCTTTCTAACGACAGAATCAACGCCATCTGCTCCAATAAGATAGTCAAAGTCATATAGCTTATCCTTATCTGTAATAACATGGCATTCATCATTGCGTTGCGAGAACGCTACAACAGATTCACCTTTGCGATAACATTGTTCTGGGAGTCGCTTGCGCAAATTTGCATAGATATTTCCCCAATTGAGACCAACAATAGATAACGGTTGGTCAAAAATCCTTTTGCCTTTTTGAGTGGTAAAAGAACGGGCTGTTGCTGGAATGCGTGGAATATTATGATCAAATAAGTTTAACTTTATGCATGCTTGAACCAATTCTTCAGGCAAAACGATACCTGCTCCTCGACTAGAGAGATTATTTTCAGAGCGTTCGAAAACAGTCACTTCCATTCCAAGTCGTTGCAGCTGGATTGCAGCGGTTAGCCCTGCAACGGAACCTCCAATAACACCAATTTTCATAATCTCAGACCTAAGAGGTTAGTTAAAATAACTAGAGAGTTTGAATGAATTCTTTCGTTTTTAAAAGGGGTAACTTCCCCATATGGGCATTAAAATTCACGCTAACAGGTTAGACTGCATTGCACGCATAAAGTACAATCAGCATTGAAACATAATATGTTGCTTATTTAACTTAATCAACTTGTGAACTGTCGGGATGTATCATGACAAAGCCAATGACCTTAAAAACTGTTTCTAAAACTGAGAATGGTAAAATTTATGAAAGTGCCAGCTTTCGTGACGGTTTATATTTTCTAGAAAAGGAAAAATATAAAGGTAAACGAAAACTCGGCTTACTTGATTTAGATAACACCATTTTGAGCTATAGACATACACTAGGCACCGATCAATGGTTTGATTTTGACTTTGCTGAATTTATGCGAAAAGGTAAAACAGCACAAGAAGCAAAAGATCTTTTATTACCTGGCTATTTAGATGTGGTGAGAAAAATCCATCCGGATGATATCTATGCAGTTGAAGAAAGTACGCCCGAACACATTAGGGTAATGCAAAGAAACGGTATTGAGACCTTGATTTTAACTAGCCGGGGATCATTATTGCTGACTGAAACCCAAGAACATTTGAGTCGTTTTGGAATGAATTTTAATCAAGGTTCATTTAAAGGCAAGACAAAGAAATTGCCACTTGGTGACGAGGGCTTGTTCATTGAAGGTATGATCCTCACTGGTGGACAACACAAAGGTAAATGTTTATTTACTTGTCTTGAAGATGTAGAACAAATGCCAGAAGTTATCCTCATGTGGGATGATAAACTCAGTAACTTAGAAAAAGTGCGTGCTTCCATCGAAGAATATAATGCTAAAAAGAAACAAGAATGCGAACAAGCACAAAAACCTTTTACGCCCATTAAATTTATCGGCATCCGCTATAGCAAGCTTGATCACATTATAAACAACGTTAGACCTGATGTTGTAGCCTTGCAAAAGCAATATTTTGCCAGAGTGTTATCCGATGAACATGCCCGCGCGATCCTCAAAGCTGAAGGTAAAAAAGGCCGCAAACCTTCTGTAGATGTTGATTTTCAACCACAGAATGATTGCGTGGTTGTTTCTGTCACTAAAGGCGAAGTTTATAGATTGTTAAAGAATTTAGAACCTGCGATAGACAAAAATCGGATATTGGGTAAAGAAAAAGAAATTGGTGGAAAATTAAAATTACCATGGCAGTTTCAATTTACAGTAAGTGAATTTGAACCGTTGTTTCATAAATTAAGCCAGCATGGTTTGATTGAAGGTTCTCAGTTTGATGCACTTAGTCAGGTTTTCACGAAGACATCACCGTTGATCGCAAGAATGTATGAATTACACCTTGCCAAGCCTGTGTCAGATACCGCTGCGCCTGGTGTTCCATTATCTGAAATGGCTCCGGTTTTACTGCCTAGCGAGCAAGTTTCTCCACAAATTAGACCAGCTGGTGTTAGTGCAGCACTGGCTAGAAAGTAAAAACAATTCTCCAGTTTACTCCGGGTTTATTCTATTTGAATGCAACCCGGGGTAAAACCTCAAACTCAAACCATAGCTATATAATCATTTAGTTCAGTCATATGAGCTAAAATTATGCATTTCTGCATGCGATATTTGTTGTTTTTGTAAAATCCGTTGATTATGCTAGGCCTTGTGATTGCAGCTAACCCAAGGCGGCCACAAGAAATCAATTTCTCAAGTTTTACAATAAAAAGGATTTTATTATGCGTGAAGTATCTATTAATGAATTACAAAAAGTTAGTGGTGGTTTTCATATGAATATTGGCACTGCCTTTGCCGCTATAGCAATAGGCGTTGTAACCGGAGGACCGGTGGGTATGGGAATTGCAGTTGCTGGTGTTGTTGCGGCACAAGGCGTCAATAATCTTGATGAAATGTATCAAAAACAATATGGAAATAAATGATGAAACTTAACCTTATTCAATTTATAGCGCTTTCATTCGTTATTGGCTGGGTTGGCGGAGAAGTTATAAAGTCCTCTTATGAAGTATGTCTGTCATTAGGATGTCTTGGAGCATTTATAGGGGCATATCTTAATAATGCTCATGGGATTTTATGGCAGCTGTTCACTGGTAAGAGAATTAAGTTATAAGTTGTCGTTTGATTGAAAGAAAACATATGATTGTTTTCTTTCAATTCACGATTTGAATTATATTGTTGAAATATTTAGCGAAGTTTAAATATATGGAGATGGGGAAACCCTTGAAAAGTTATGGAAGATTATATACCTATAGTTCCTGTGAGTAATTGGAAAAATCGATTCTTACCTTATCATCTACATCATCTGCGAAATAAAGCCAAACATCATGAGAATAAGATAATAACGCAATGTAGTGGAATAGCGACACCTACGGTGGCTAGGCTACATAGCGATGCATTTTGGAAAGAGCTAAAAGAACTTTCGTCTAATAAAAAAGAAATCGATGAATATCGTGAAACCTGGAATAAAATTAAACCACTAGCACATTTAAATAGTAGACAATTATTATCTTTGCTCCAAGAAGAGGTGATTCCTTTGGAGAGAGTCTATCAAGTGCTGCTAAAAGCATTTGAAGATGAAAAAATTAAAGTTGAAGTTAATCATTTATGGCCTTCGCATTGGTTTGCTCCTTCAATAAATGAGCATATCTTTGCAATAAAACAAAACCAGGCACGTCTCTCTTGTTTAAAAACAGCAATACATCAAGGTTTGCTATTGCGTTGTCAGGCACATACAAGTTTAAATGCCCCCCGAAATGTTGATGATATAGTGAGTGCCTTATGTACAAAACTGAATAGTTTTGACCTACTCAAGTCGCCTTTGCAAATTAACACGCCTTATTCTGAGACCCTAGATGATGATAAAAGAGTAACGATTTATGATTGCTTAGAACCCTCATGCGTTGATAAAGATAATTTGCATGATATGGTTTTATCTTCTGTTCCTAAGAAGGGCTATGCTGCATTTAAGTCGGCAGAAGAAGTTAAAAAGAATCTCTTGCAGTGCGAGAAATTTTATCAAATTACATTTGATGATTTAACGTCAGGTAGTGAAGATGTTTTTATGCCGACATGGCTTAAGAAGATTATTCCTTCAGCAGTTTCTAATGCAAAAAAATCGATACTGCAATCCATGAAAGGATTTTTTTCTGATATAGGAATGCTATCTTTTGTGTTGAAATTATGGAACCTACGATATATTGCTTATTTAGCATTAACTTTTATGGGTTATCACTATTTAGCTTTGGCTTTGCAACCGGTGATATCCATTTTAGTAGGTGCATCAGCTTTTGCAGTGTTTGATAGTGTATTGTTTTACACTCTTGCCTTGGCTCCAGTATGGGCATTTGGAGGGATGTTACTTCTTTCATTCAAACAAAGTGTTGTTGATTATTTTACACATTGGAAAAAAGAAGAAATATACCAATCTCTTGATGCACTCATTTCAACTCAAGAGTTTATGGCCAATCATCTTAGTCATGTCATCATTGATATCTCGCATTTTGATATAAAACATTTAACAGAGCAAGTTAAAGTACAATCCGCAAAATTACGCGATAGTAAAGAAAGCTTAAATCGCTTTTTCCCCGGGGAACAGTTTTTATGCAAAGGTCATATTAGCCAAAAAATTGATTTGGTGAAAGCAAGGATAAAAGCTCAACAAAGACAATTGCAAACTCAGTTGAATCAGGTTTCAACTCATATTGCCTCAAGAGTTGGAGAAGATATTGGGTTGTTAGAAATGGACAATGTGATAGCCTCAAGAGTTGGAGAGGACATTGGGTTGCTGGAAAAGTCAGCAGCCAAAGAAGAACTCGTACCAATCATACCACATCAACAATTGGATAAATTGAAGGTATTAGTTGAGACTTTTGGAGATAAGCCAGCGCTGCAACAGTTTGAAAAAAATGCAAATCCAGTCTATAAATGGATTGATAAAATCGAACGTTCCAGCAAGGCTCAAAAAGCGATTGGTGTCTCATTTGCACAACCTTGGGGTGGTCATGCGGTAAGAAGAGACCATTTGCGAGGTTGGGAAATTACTTTAAAAGGTTATATTCCTGAAGGCGCCAAGCAGGAAGCTGCTTTACATATAATCAAGTTACTGAAGGGTAAATCTCAACCTACTCAAGAGCAATTAGAAGAATGGGTTAACCAGCTTGAAATAGGCGATAAAGCTCCCCATTTGTTGCAAAAAATCCAAGATCATATTTTTAATACTCTCAAATTTGAGTTCCCTCAAAATGCTAGGCTCTTATCCACGAATTATAAGGATCTGATTTCTAGCTGGTACCTTCTACACAAAGAGGAAATAAAGCAAGCAGAGGATGAAATAGACCGGGCTTTTGGTACCCAGGAGGATGATAAATTAGTTGTGCAATTGGACAGCCTGGGAGATGAGAGGCTAAGTAAAATTTATGAGCTTCTTGACGGTGCAGACATCTATAGTTACTCATGTAATCAAATACCTGAGTCAAATCAACGCAAAAATTTAGCGCGTCAATATTTTGAAGATTATAAAGGTGAAACAAGTCGAGCTATTCGCTTTTTACGCTTTATTCCAGAAGGTAAGAAAGAGGCCACATTGATTGAAGTGGCTAAAAAGAGGTTGAACTGGCTTTTAGGGCATCTGGGGCAGGGTGTAGATCCGGCGAAGCCATTCGAGAGCACAGACATAGAGATATTTCATTCTTATCGCCTAATTCAAGCTTCACATAAATTTGATTTTACTACCTTTATTGCTCAATCAACACATTTTAATAACACTTGGGATCAAAAGGTAGAATCCTTTTTGGACGCTTGCCGTCGAAAAGGTTTTGATTCCGGAAAATTAGCCAAAAAATATAAGGATAGGAATCATCGAATTAAACCCTTCATTCTTAATCAGCTGGAGCTAGCGAGAAAAGCGACCCCAAGTACCTTACAGGGTGCTGAATCTACTACCCAGGTTTCTGATTTCACTAGTGGGAGAACAATTTATGTCAGGCATTAAAATTCTATGTTTAAAGATTAAAAGTAATTTTCTTGAAGTTCTCGAAGATGATCCGCTAGCAGCAGTCATAATGTTAGCTAATTTATATCGTTCAAAGGAAGAGGCGAAAGGAGATGACTTAACCCTCTTGCATAAGACCCTATCTGGGCTCAAAGAAAAGTTAGAAGCAAAAAATATTGAGCTCTTATGGCAAACTCTCACGACGATTCCTCCAGAACGGTTATTGGTTATGGATATAATACATAGAATCGTTCTTTGTCGCCTAAAACATGAAATGATTTGCGATATCGACTTTTTCAAACATCTTCCTGTCGATTCCCTTATAGAGTTGGGGCAGGATATCGAATTCCACCGAGAAGTATTGGTGGCATTAATCCGAAGACATCTGGTTGAGAATAAACAAGAAGATCCGTTTGCTAAATCAACTTTTAGTTATAAGACGCTAAAGCAGGGCAACGCAGAGCAAAATTCTCAGTATCTAGCTGTATATGTGAAGGACTGTAAAACGCTTCCTGTGGATAGTCTTGTGAAATTAGGAATCAAAGATAGCGAGATTGCATCTCTCATTTTGACCGATCTTAAAGGTAGCCCAGAGCACATTACTATTAGCAGCAGCTTTGCTCATGAGCACGCAGAGATCCGTGAAGAGATAGCGGTGGAATTAAAATCCTATCTTGAAACCCTCCCTATTAAAACAGAGGAAAGAAAAGTCATTGAGGTAGAGTTGCCAAAATTACAGCAAAAATTTCCTGAATTTGAGACCGTAAAGGTTGATAATAGGGTTTCTAGAAATATTCATATTATGCCTGTCCAGCAAGAGCCTAGCTTTTTAGATCATTTGAGCTTGCATAGTGCAGGCATTTTTGCTTTTACGTGGGCTGCTGCTTTAGTGTTTCCACCAACTGCGCCGTTTGCACTAGGTTGTGGCTTTGTGGGCGGCTTAGGCTGTGCTTCTGGAATATCTATAGCGGCAGGAGTAGACCATTTGTTTTTTAAGAAAAATGCTCCCGCTTCCGCTCCGGCAGCAGCTCAAGCTGCAGTACCAATAGCTAATCCTCCAGTACCTTCTCCGGCGACAGCGTTGCTAAGATTGTAAGGTAAGCAAAAATGGCACAAACATTTCGTTCACATTGTTTTCATTTAATTTGGTCTACTAAAGATCGAAAAGATATAATATCAAAAGAAATGCAGCCTCGTTTGTTTGCTTATATGGGCGGAATAATAAAAAGGCATCAAGGGACGCTTTTAAAAATTGGTGGCACATCTAATCACGTGCATCTCTTAATTGGCACGAACTCCCTTGATAAATATACTCATCTCATTAGAGCTTTGAAAGCAAAATCAACTCTTTGGGTGCACGAGCATTTCCCTATGCATAAGCATTTTGCTTGGCAAGGAGGATATGGTTCATTTTCGGTAAGTTACTCGTCACATGAGAAGGTGAAAAATTATATTGAGAATCAAGCCGAACATCATAAAAAGTTTTCATTTGAAGTAGAGTTTATGGAATTATTAGAAAAGCATAATGTTAAATATGATGAGCGATTTGTATTAGGATAATTAATTTCCTTGTATCTTTCGAATCATGATATAAATTCTGGGCTTTTATTATCTGGTAGGTAATAAAACGGGAAGTGATAGACCGAATTTTCCTGGGGCGTCGGAGCCCGTGGCGTAGCATGATCGTCACTTCCCTCCCTTAACTAACTCGTACAGTTGCCTGGGACCACAGATCCCGTATCTACAAGGCGGAGTGCTAAAGGAATTGATATTATGATTGATAACAATAATGATTACTATATTGGAATTGATGTCTCTAAAGCAGTACTAGACCTCTTTATCTTACCAATTAACAAGCACATGCAATTTAAAAATGATTCATCAGGAATCAAGAAATTAATTAAGAAAATAAACTTATTTTCTTCTCCCTTTATTGTCATGGAAGCCACTGGTGGTTATGAGAAACCAGTTGCACACGCATTAAATAGAGCAAAATTTAGGGTGGCAGTTGTGAATCCAAGGCAAATTAGAGATTTTGCAAAAGCACTTGGGAAATTAGCAAAAACGGACCGAATAGATTCGCAAATTATCGCTTTATTTGCCCAAAAAATCCAACCGAATACAACAGTCTTTTGTGAGTTGGAGCAACAGGATTTATCAGAAAACAATGCTCGTCGGCGTCAACTGATTGATATGATTACTATGGAAAAGAACCGTCTAGACAAAGCCAGTGATTCACAAAAAAAATCTATTAAAAGAGTTCTGAAAACATTAGAGAAAGAACTAGAATTAATCAACCAAGCCCAATCAGAGGCGATTCAAAAGAATCCTAGTTATGCACAAAAAGGTAAGATATTGCAAAGCATTACAGGAGTTGGCCCTATTGTAGCAACAGGGATTATCTCTGATTTACCAGAACTTGGTAGTCTAAATAGCAAAGAAATCGCTGCTCTTGCTGGATTAGCACCATATAATCGCGATAGTGGCAATATGAGAGGAAAAAGAACAACTTGGGGAGGAAGAGCTTCTGTTCGTTGTATATTGTACATGGCTACCCTTAGTGCCATGAGATACAACCCTCAGATCAAAGCTTTTTATGAACGGCTATGTAATGCAGGGAAGCTGAAAAAGGTAGCTATGGTTGCTTGTATGCGTAAGTTATTGATAATTATGAATGCCATGATTAAGAGCAATCAACCATGGCATTTCACTAACGCATAAAAAATGGATTTCAAAACACAGTTGCTTGCATATTCTTACTCCTAATTGATGAGGAACCAACTAACTATAAAATTTAGGCAGTTAATTATACGTTTGACCCTGTTGAAGTCAATGTTTTTGGCAGTTTGTAAAGCCAACAGGTCGCTGCTGAAAAGATGTTTTTAATTCTTCAGTCACGAAGTGACGTATGAAATTAGCCCCACGTGTAAGTCTCGAGCCTTTAGGCGAGAGACTGGAACGTGGGGAAAACAAACACCCTCACCCCCTCTTGAAGCCGCGGTAGCGGCGCAGGAGATACGAATATTTTCCTGCACCGCTACCGCGGTTAAGAGGAGAGGGGATGTATTTTTTCCCCCATGTTCCGGCGCTCTTCGAGTGCCTCCACATGGGGCTAATATCCTACGCAGCGTTGCTGCTGAAGAAATGTTCTCAATCTCTCAGTCACGAAGTGACGTAGGAAATTAGCCCCTCATGGATTCCTGCACCGCTACCGCGGTTAAGAGGAGAGGGGATGTAATTTTTCCCCCATGTTCCGTCTTTTCGCCTTTCGGCTCAAAGCCTCCACAATGGGGCTAATACCCTACGCAGCGTTGCTGCTGAGAAATCATCTTAATAGTCACATCGTGACGTAGGAAATTAGCCCCACGTGGAAGTCTCGAGCCTTTAGGCGAGAGACTGGAACGTGGGGGAAAATAACACACACAAACACCCCGCGGGGGGAACCCGCGGAACATTTAATTTAGATATAAGATTTTTGAATTATAACAGAAAGGATTTCGAGGAGAATTCAGCGATTACCATCTGATAACCGCTGAAAAGAAACAGCCAAAAGGCTTACATTACAACGACTTTCTTGTTAGCAGCCGAAGAAGATGATGTAGGACCACTTGATGCTGCAGGAGTGGCTGCTTGTTTGGTGCCAAGGTCCATTTTCATAGCAAATTGAGTAGCAAGTGCATCTTGTTGTTTACGAGCATCAGCAATGATGACATCTTGTTTAGCAGCTTGTTCTAAATGCCATTTTGCTTCATCTTCTAAAGCTTTTTGTTTAGATTCCAATTCTTGTAGTTTTGTACTTGAAGCTGCTTGTTTTTCAGCTATGCTTTTCATGTAAGCTGGCACATCAAGTTTGTATCGTTTAAATAGTTCAAAATCAACTTTATTTTTTATAGTTTCGCGTAGGAATGATTGAAATTCCGCTTGCGCGCCAGTAGTCACACTTAAATTATACAATTTTCTGAAATTGAGCACTTTTGCATCATCTGGAAACTCTGTCAAATTTTGCTCATACGGATAACGTTTAATACCACCTTGCATATTTTTTTACTCCAATAGATGAGGAACTAACTACAAATTTAGGCAACTAATTCTACCAGAAATCAATAAATAGTCAATTCTCCGCCAGAAGCATTAATTTGGGGGAATATACATCAATATGCTAGGTAAGAAGTTTATATAAAACTAGATATTAAGCTTTTGGGTTTCTTGAGGTGTATCTTCAAATTCAGCTCCAAAGCTATTCATAATGTCATCATTTTCAGCTATTGTTTTCGCGTTAGCATCTAATATTGCTTGATCTACAGGTTGAGGTGAATCTATAGCTGTAGTAGCATAATCATGTTGAAGGTCAATATTTTCAATTGTTGCAAATTTATTTTCAGTTACTATTGCTTGCAATAATGGTTGATTTTTTTTCGCCACATCAAGCAATTCACTTGCCAAATGTTTATGTTCCTCTTTTTTATCTACAGCGTGTTCTAAAGTATCTGTAAATGCAATATGCTTTTTATCTTCATGTAACTCTTTTGCTGCTTTATCGAATTGCTTAACAATAGCTTCTATTTTTTCTGCTTTTTGACTGTCAGGTATATTTGACTCTTCAACGAGTTTAGTAGCATGGACTCTAGATAATTGTTTGTCTTCAACATCAATATCTTTGATTCTTGCTTTATTATCTAAAAGCTTAGTTTTCATTTTTGATAATGCTTGTTGATCTTGCGCAACTTCTCTTTGAAGGTCTGATAATTCTTGAACCCTAGGATCATTTTTATCAATTGATGATTGTTCAGTGAATCTTTGCTTTGATTCCATTTGGTTGCTATTAAACTGAGTCGTAAAAGCAACAGAAGACAGAGGGTCGTCTTTGTTTAATTTTTCAGATTTAGAAGGCATTACTTCATGTTTCAGCTGACGAATTCTATTTTGTTTATCTTGTATATGAGTTTCTTTCTTTGCTATTTTCTTTTCTAATTGTTTATTTTGCGCTTTAAGCACTCTTCTCTCATGGTGTAAGTCATGACGCTTGAGAAGAAATTCAGATGCGGCAGCTTGTCTTTTTTCTGGTGATGCTTCAGGAATAATATGTTGAAGATCATTTCCTAATTTAACAGCGGCTTGTTTAATTAATTGCTTAATTTGTTTGTCCGTTTCATCAATAACGCCATCCCAACGGCCTATCTCTTTCTTATGCCCTCTAATTTGCTCGAATAATTTATCCTGCTCCTTTTGCAACCGCTCTAATTCAAGAAAAAGTGCTTGTTGAGAGGCCTGCATTAAAACAGCTCTTTCCGCTTCATAGATCGCAACTTGTCTTGCATATTCAGCTTCTTCTTTAAGGGCTGAAAGTCTTCTTAGTTCTAGCATCAAAACTTTCAGTCGCTCACGATACATATAAAGGGAGACAGCTTCTTCAAGCAGTCCTTTAGAGATAAGACCTTTAATAATAGAAGTGATTCTTTTGTCTTTTTCATGTTCTTTTCTGGTAAATTCTTTGTCATCAATTTCTTTTTGTTCTCCTAAATCCTTATCTGGAGAATGCTGATGTTTTTTAAATACAAATAATTTATCTAAAAGTCGAATATCATTGGTGATTAAAGATAAAAGATGTTCTCTGGTTCGGTTTGTTTTTAAAAGCTCAATTTCGTTAAACTGAATATTATGCTTTATGGCTAGATCATTTAACCTGGGTCCCAAGTAATGTTGCAAATTTGCGGCAAGTCCAGCCATAACCAACCACCTTGATTTATAAATTTCTTATATCCGTGTGACAAAAGAGCTATTAATTAAGTTCAATTTTCAGGTATATCAGAGCCAAATCTTTGTATGTACATCCAGTAATAAAAAACTATTACATAAAATTCAAAGCTACTAATAGTGTAATTACTTGATTTGAAAAGCCCTAAGGAATACCCTATGCAGCATACAAAGATTATCAATCAAGGACGATTAAAGATGCTTCATGCTCCGCTTAGTGCACCTCAGCTTAATACTCATGCATTTACACTCAAGCAAACACGTAACATTCTGAATCTCATCATCACTGGCAAATTTATTAAATTTAGAACTCCATCGATTTTTTGTTTGTCAGGTAGTGCCGTAGCGCAAAAAGATTTAGAAGCCTATCTTGAAAAAATAGATTGGAATCTAAAAGAGGAAGAACTTGTCAGAAACGTTAAATTGTTTGTTGCTACATACAATGTTGAACATCAAAGTTTACCAATCAATTCTTATGTGTGGGCTTGTTTAGCCAAAAAGTGTTTTCAAAATGGATGTATTATTGTCACACCAATTGTTTTAAATGATCGTGTTATTTATGATTTTTTAGCAAGTACATATGCTACTTGGGAAAGTTTTTTACTCCAGTTAAAAAGTATTCGCCCTCACATAGAAAATATTCCAAAGGCCAGTGATGGAAGACTATTATACAGTTTAAATCCTGAGATTTTTGAATTGATAATGCCGGAATTTATTAGTCAGCTTTACAAAACTGGTAATCATCGGGCTGCTGAAGTTATTCATAACTATATGCATTTGGTATATATGACACACCAAGGTGGTATGCCTCTGAAAATTGAAGAAAAAGAATCAAACCTTTTAGGAAAAGAAAAGCAAAGAGAAAAAGCAAAGGAGCCTGGAGAAGAGGATGACAACCCTAAAGGTAATGGTATGGATGCAAAAAATGTTGGGGTAGTAATGAATCCCGCTCTACTTGATGGTTTGGAATTAACGACATTTTTGGAATCAGCTAAGAGCAAAATAGGTGTCGATTATCTGTTTTTAGGAAAGGTGATTGAGCTCATTCTTGCTTATCCGCTACCAATTTTTAACACACCATATAGTTCAAAATTTTATCGGGAGTCCAATATCAAGCAAACAATATTTGAAGCAGAATTTACAGCTTTACATGATCTTCTTTGGGTTAAATTTCCAGCATTAAGTAAAGCTTTAAAAGATATACCTGTAACAGTGACTGAAACGGTACAACCATTAACTGAAGGGGTACAAAATTTATCGCTTGATGCGCCAGCCGCGGCGGCATCATCATCTGCACCATCATCTAGTGAGAGACTTAGATCTTCTTTAACCGCTGGTATAAAGGCATTATTTACAAGTGATAAGCCTGATGGAGGGAGCCCTTCTAGAAGAGGCGAACCATCTCCGAAAAGGCAGGATGCCTTAGATTCTCCTCCTAATAGAATTAAAAAAATCCCTTCCGGTTCAAAAGATGAAGCGTCTTCTCCTCCAGCGAGATCCGCATTGATACCCAGACGCCCTTCGCCAAGAGAAGTTCCAAGCATTGATCCAAGAAGTTCAACTGATCAAAGAAGACCTGTTAAAAGAGAAATATCAATTGGGCGTTTGCCTGTCCAGGAAGATCAAAGACAAGTCACCTTTGTCCACTCAACTTCACAAAGAGAATTAGTTCCACAATTTCCACCGCAAACGTTTTTGCCGGGATACATGGTTCTAGTACCTATTACTGATGGTTCTACTACACCAAGGCCTACGACAGGAGCATATCTTTTACATACCACTCCTGTTGATGTGCCGCTCACTAGAAAAACTTCAGATGGTACAGAGATATTACGTGTTGAAGGGGAAACTCAAGCTTCAAATAGAAATAGTAAAGGCCCTCAATCCTAAATTTACAATAAATGTTAAATGAATACGCGCCCGAATCCTGAGTCGAGGGATTCACGCGTAGTTTAAAACGTGTAGGTGCATGATAAATATTTGCAATAATATATCGTGCATTCGTTGACACATGTTGTGTTTTATATTGTAATACCCCCACTTCACTTTATCCGTTCTTGTTTATTTTTTTTCTGAAAATCTCAGATAAAAAATACATACGAAGGCCAACTTATAAAGTGAACAGATAGGGATACGAGAAGTAAACGAGGATGTTTTTGATGTCTAACTCTAAAAGCCAACCAATTCTTTTTCTGCGAATTCAACAATCACAACATATCAGTCCAGAAATAAGTTCATATCAATCATTAGCTTTTGATGCGAAAGCAATATGATAGGGCCATTAAAAATCGCGGCAGCAAAATCAGTCAAATGGTTTAAAAGTACTGTTGTTAATATTCTCCCAACGAAAGCCTTTCTTACCGCTGCTCGTGTGCTGCCAATTGGTGGTTGGTTAGAATTTGAAGAACAAGATATGTTTTGTGAGAGTTCACTATTATATGCCATTTATCGCAAAGATTGGGGCACCGTAGATGACATATTAAAAGTGGCATCCAAACCTGCTCTTTATAAATTTTTATTAGCAGAAGATATCGTTGGTCTGGGACCCCTACAATTTGCGACCTTCAAATGTGAAGAAGATATAACGCTTTTGAATAAGCTAATAGCTGCAATCGAACCAAATGAGCGCTTAAATATTTTTAAAAAAATTAAGCATCTTGATAACCCTTTTGTCTATCATTTGTCACTTAAATCAAAAAGCCATATTGATGTAGTAATGAATTGCCTGCCAGAAAAGGATCGTTTTGAATTTTTGAGTCAAATAGATGAACTTGGTAACACGCCAGTGATGTCTCAAGCTTGCTTTGGTGAAAATAAAGATATGGTTAAGGCTTTTTTAAGACATTGTCCTAACGATAAACTGTTAGATCATCTGAACACAGTGAACAAAGCAGGTGAAACTGTTTTAACTAAATTTGCTGCCTCAGAGGCGAATGATTCTTTTGAGTATATTTTGAAGTCAATCCCAAAAAATAAAAGGGAACAATTTTTTGCTCATCAAAGCCAAGGAAAAAAAGCTGCATTAATTTCACTAGCTAATAAAGACGAGAATAAAATTGCCACTTTAGAAAAATATGGATTAAAAATTCACGACGAATGGAGAAAGGTAACAAAAGAGCAACTTGAAGCATTAGAACAAGAATGGAAAGCTAAAGAAAAATTTAAACAACTGTTTGGGTCCTATCCTCTTCAATGGTTAGGTATTGAAGGCGATGAATGTGAACACTCAAAAATTAAAAAAGCTTATCATTCAAAAATGCTTCTATTTCACCCTGACAGGAACCCAAATAATCAACATGCAGCAGATATGTCACAAAAAATAATTTCTGCTTATGAGTTTTATGATAAACCTGAAAGTCGTATTAAGTATACAAATTTTTAGTAGTAGTTAGAAAAAGGAACTTAAAAATGATCGCTGCACCAACGGATCTTATTGCCCAAGATACTAGAGTTAGAAATTTAGAGAAAGATATTAAGGATGCTGAGTCAAGACTAGACAAAAAGAATCCAAGAAAAAAGACACTTACAGAAAAGTTAATAGAAGGTGCAGCAGCCTTTGCTGGTGGAGCAATACTAGCACCTGTTATAGTAACTGCGTCACCATTGGTTCTTGCTGGAGGTGCTATAGCATTAGCTGGTGGAGCATTTTTTGGTAGTAACTGGCTTAGTGAAAGAATGCATCAGAATAATCTCGATCGCTTTAAGAATTCAAATGTGTTACTGCTAGAAAGAAAAATTGAAATTTTACAAACTTGCAATACAACAGCTGAAATCCATTTTGTCTTTAATCGCAAGTCCACAATTCATCCTCAAGATAAAAGATATCAAGACAAACCAGTTACGCCGTCATCAAATGAGAAGGCAAAGCAAGCACCAGTGGCATTATTAACACACGAAGAGGAAGCACAAGCGCCTATTAAAATGACGGCTGTGATACTTAACAAATTTATGAAAGCGTTAGTGAGGCAAAGTAAAAACAATCAAAAGCCAAAACTTAAAATAGTTGATATTAGCTATGCAAGTCTGACAGATGCAAACATGTATGACTTATTAGGAGCAGATCTCGGTTCATTTGACACAGAACATTTAATCTTGAGCAATAATGAACTAACCGATCAATCGATTAGAGAGCTAAAAAAGCAAATTGTCGACAAGAAAAAAGTTTTCCAAAATCTTAAGAGATTGGATCTTAGTGGGAACAATCTTACTGGAGATTGTTTGAAAGAAATTGCTGAGATTGCTAAATATTTAAATTTAGAAGAACTCAATTTATCAAATAATAAACTGTGCCATCAATTAAATGACAAGTTCGTAATAACCGATAAAAATAATAAAAGATTGGAATCCTTTTTTAAAAAGCAACATAAGAGAATGCCAAGTCTTAAATCATTAATTTTGCAAAATATAGGGTTACATAAAGAATATAGAAATGCAGTTTCAAGGATATTAAGCAATCCTGATTCGCTACAAACCTTAGACTTAAGAAATAATCCAGATTTGACTTTTGGTTCCCTCAAACAAATTGTTGAGAAGGGCCTTAAGTTTAATGTTTCACTAACTAAGCTTCAAACAGATCATGATGCTCTTCTTGAGTTTCAAGAGATTTTAAGCGCACATACGAAATTATTTACAGATTTTGGATATACTGAAGCCACTGGTTCAAGATTGTTATTTTTGTTGAATTGTAAACTCAAGAAGACACCCATTCCAAAAGGGATTCAGGAATTGCTAAGCAAGTCAGGCCCAGCAGATGAAGCTTTAGAGGTTATTGTTGATTCTATTTTGCAAGAGAGAGAAGATACTTTAGGAGTGGATCAGAACTTAAATATAACCATAACCGAAGCTGAGTATTTTCATTATGCAACAGATAGATTACCTGCTTTTTATGAAGAGATTAGAGCTGGCAAATCACCCGCTAGAGTAGATTCTAAATTAGTTGAAAATATCAAACCAGTAATTGCTAAAAATCCCCCCAATCCTGCAGCAAGTGCTGTGGTAATTGCAATACCTGGAGCTCAAGCTTCAAGTTCTAATCAAGAAGTTGCACCGTCACAAGTTGGTCAACAGCGCAGCCAAGGTGCAAATCCCGAACCGCTGTTAAGTGTTGCTGCTCAAGTGTTAAGCGAACCCACACCCGTATTTACAATGCAATTTAAATCAGTAAGACCGGGAGCTGAGATTAATCAAGGCATAGGAGTGCCAGTTTCACCGGGGGTGCCTGCAGGTCAAAAGCCAAGATTTAGAGAATAAACTTGTGCATCAACAGTTTCTCACTAAGTTATATTTAAAGGAACGTTCTTATTTATGAGAATAAAAAACGGTAAGCAAGGAAGTAAAAAGAACAAGCAACTTCCTAAAACTGAAAAGGTTGCAATAAAGGATCGGACGTTACATAAACTGGCCGCTAAAAAAAGCTGGGAACCGTTGTTAAAGAAAGCAGCTGGGGCACCTGTAAGTGTTCTAGCTGCAGTTGATGACCAAAATAAAATGTTCTTGGAATATACGACTCCTGGATTTAAAAAAAGGTTATTTGAAAAAGTAAGCAAAGCTAATGATGCCTCTAAGGAAGATAAGCAACAGTTAATAGTAGAGCAGGCTATACGTCAAAATCATTTCACTGTCTTAGATAACAATGGAGAACTGGATAAGGAATGTCTATTTTCTCATCTTCTTAACTCAAGTGCAGATTCTTTTCGATTACTATATCAGATTGGATTAAGTTTACAGTCAAAGGTTCCAGGATGCCCCAAGGGTAAAACATTTTTTGACTATTATTGTGAGCAACCTTCGCTTGGATTTTTGAAATTTCTTTCAAATAATGTTGATAATTTAGCCGAATTTGGCTTAAGCAAAATGACATTGTTAAATGAAATGGTTAGAAAAGGAGCGGGACTATCAGATATCGATACTTTGCTAAGTAAAGGAGCTTGTATAGGTCAGTCTGAAGATGCTTTAAAAGAGTTGAAAGAATACCTGACAAAATTCAAAGATAATATCTTTAAAAGAAAAATAGAAAATACAATTGCCATTTTTGAAAACTTACATGATCAGAAAAAGGTAGCCGAACGGATTAAGTTTCCACATTACAGTAATGCATTCAATAAAGAAGGGAATACGGTTGTACATGAACTGGTCGAAAAAGGCTATGAAGCGGAATGTTTAGAGCTATTAGAACTTTTAGGCAAAAAAACACCTTTATATAACACGAGTTTAAATAGTTTATGGCATATTTGTGTTAAAAAGAATCTTCTTAAGGTATTAAAATATTTAATTGATCACAATATTAAAAAAATCGAAACTCCTAATGCAAATGGTTTAACGCCTTGGGCGCTTGCTGTTTCAGAGGGTAAAATAGAGATAGCTAATCTTCTTAAAAGCAATCGGGCAAACATTGCACCTGTATTAAACGAATATGGTCATACATTACTACATAATGCAGTTTTATCAGGTGATGATGAATTAATAAATCGTTGTTATGATTGCAAAGTGCCAATGAATGTGCCAGATCAGAATGGATATACGCCATTATATTATGGTGGTTTGAAAAAAGATGCTGAACTATATCAGTTTTTAGGAAAATTCCCTGGTGCTGGGGATGCACAAGCAATTGATTTATTCAATGCGGTGATTAAAGGGGATGTTGCAGCTGTACAAGCTCTATTAGCTCTGGGTGTAAGTCCCAATTTGAAAAATGGTTTGAAGAGATCACCTCTGGATGAAGCTCGGATCCATCAAAAAGATGACATTGCGTCACTATTAAAAAAGGCAGGCGGGAAATCAAGGCTCTCTACTAGTGAGATTGAAAAGATTAAGAAACAGTATAAAGAATCTCCTCAAGCTGTTGATGCTAAACTGAGTATAGAAGTAGTAAGATCTGAAAATGGACCTACTTTAATAATAACAGAATGCGATGTAAAAGGTCGTCAATTACATCAAACAAAACTTGCTCCGTGGGATACTACAAATAAAGTAGATAGTCATGGAAAGTGGAAGGTCATTAACCATAATGATTTATGTTATGTCCTTCTAACAAACGAAGCTAATCCTAACCAACCTGAATTGGCTTGCTTGTTGTCAGCCAGTGGTGACATAAATTTACAATTTGCAAATTTACCTAAAAGCCATCTAAATGTATCCACATATGGGGATTTCTCAGCTGAATCTATCGCTTATATTAATCAATTAACCGTTAATGCAAATAAAATCACGTCCTCTAAACAATGTAAATTTTTTAATGGCTCCTCATTAACACTTAGCGCTGAAAATATTGACTTGGATGGGACGTTATCTTTTAGTGAAGCGGACATTACGGCGAAAAACGAATTTAAACAACCCGGCGATCTTATTACGGAAAAACTTAAGGTTAGCTCAGGCTCAGCAGCGATACAGGGGCAAGCACAAGGTTCTAAACAATTTTCAGTAGAAGTTAATGGTACTTTCAATTTAATGGGGCAATTAGTAACAGGTCACAAAGGCACCGTTAAAGCTCATAATGTTCAGCTGCATCGCAATAGCGCGATAATCGCTCAACAGGGAGAACTAAATATTCATGGTGCAGCAAGAGTTAATAACTCAGGTGCTATTATTGCCGATCAAGTATATGCAGACTCGAATATCATTATTACCAATAATGTTGGCGCTTTAATAAAAGGTCTTAATTGTATCCTTCATGCCCCTCAAGTAAATCAAGCCGGGTTTTTATTAAGCGGTCAAAAATCAACCATGTCATACGTGGATTGGGGATTAAACGGTTTACATGCAGCTGTGAATGTAGCTGAATTATGTTCGTACTTGCCAACACCTAATGCAGCAGTACTGCGCAGCTATTTATTACTTGCGAAAGTTCTTTACCGTGGTGGGGTATTATTAAATAGAGCTATTAATGGCGATGGGATTCAAAATTCTGAATTCGTCAGTTTTGTTTTAGATAATGTTGTTCCTTCGTTAGGGATTTTAGGGTCCAGTGAAGAAAAAGCGACTTTACTTGTGAATGTGTTATATCAATTTTATGGCGCTTATTATTCAGAAGATAAATTTATCTATAAAAGCTTAGAGATTATAGAATCATTGACCAGAGCAGCGAGTGTATATTCTGGTGGGTTATTAACGCCTGAAAATATGCAGTTTTTGCAAACAGCGGCTACCATTGTTCAAGGATCTCGTCATGCTTTAAAGGTAGCTGAAGCTTCACTCTCCGCTTATCAGGCATGGAATGCAGAAGATCAAAAAAGCCTCGAGAAAGCCCAAGATAATTTAAAATCTATCACTGAAGTTATGTTTAGAGAAGCGCTTTACAAATTGAAACCTTCAGAATTATTAGGTTTTAATTTGGGTGTGCAACCGCTTGATGTTGTTAATTTTATTTTAAACCAAGGGCACACTTCAGAACTTTATTTGCAATCAGTGGTTTATGGTGTCTTACATGCAGCGCAAAGAAGCGGTATGGTTGATCCTGTTTATCAAGGTGATTTGGAGTTAAGTGCTAAATTATTATTTAGAATGAAACATTGGCATAATCTTTTTAAAGATTACCAAGATGAGCGACTAAGTACAAGTGCGGTTCTCAATGAAGCGCTTAATAGCATGATGGTGATGTTGAGTTCAGAGAAAGTCAGAGAATATATTGACCGGCCAGCTTATGTAGCCGGATTGCCTTCTGAATTGAATTTAACGCCAACTGAATTGGCAACGCAATTAAATGAATCCTCAACCAAAACTGCTACAACTGACGCTAGTAAACAAGAGGAGCCAGTAAAAGATATACCTGCATCTTTATCGCCAGCGGAAGTAGAAGCACTACAAGTGAAATCACTTGAGGATCACACACATACGATTCCAGAACACCCTAAGCAAGTGTTAACGATTGATGTTGAAGAAACAACCGAAAAGAGGTTAGCCGAACTTGCTTCTAGTAGCCAAACAGATGAATTGAGTACGACCCTTTTAAAATCTTTGATTGAAGTTCAAAAAGCAGTTAATGGAGAATATGCGGCGCAAGGTTATCTTGGAGTCTTTGTAAGCGCTCTGCATAATGAAGGCATTATTGATGTTACGGGTAATATTGGGCTTAGCATTGGCAATAATGGAACAAATAATTCTGTCATTAAATCAACTCAAGCCGTTGGGGTCTATGGGCAAGATGTTGCCAATCGCAAACCTGATGGCAGCGTATTAAGTCAAAAGATTGCTGAATCTATAAATACCAACTTTAGAAATTTAGAATCAGGATCTATAGATGCACGTGAAGCAATCTATTTAACTTGCCTTGGATTGATAGAAAATCTAGGAGAACTTAAAACGCTTGGTAGAATTAAAACAACGGCCAATCGAATAATAAAAAATCACCAAAGCGGACGAATTATTGCTAAAAAGGATATTAAGTTACTTTGCGATTTATTAGCTAAGAATGAAGGTTTTATCATCGGTGAGACAGTAGACTTTGAAGGGGCTCGAGATAAAGCCGTTAATGCGGGTACCATTATCGGGGTTGAAAAAATCCGAATGATGTCAGAAAAGCTGACAGCCAGTACGAAAGGCTCGAAGCTTGTTTCAAAACGCGTTAATTTTGAAAGTGCGCAAGTTGAAAAAGAGGGCGCTGTACAAGCTGAAATTGTTAAAACACTTGGCTCTGAAACTGCGACGCCTGATAAAGTCACCTGGCGAAAAGATGAAGATGATAATATTGGCGTTGCTGTTCTAAAAGCAAAAGAAAGTTATGATCTCGATAAAGAAGCATTCAATAAGGTTCAATTGCTGGATGTCACTTTGACAGAACCTCAAGTGCAGTCACAGTTGAAAGCTCATCAAACATTATTTGATATCAGTCCTGATTTTTCTAATATTCTACAATTGCATTTAGCTCAAAGTGACAGAGAAGTACCTATTTGGCAATTGCCTAAAATGCAAACAAGTGCCACATTTATTTTAGATGCCCCTGGTTCGAGGTTATTTTCAGCTGGTGCTCAGCAAACATATGGCAGTGCATTACATTTTATTGGTAATAGATTCGATTATGCAGCGCAGAGAACAGAATTTTTAAGCCGAGTACTGTTTGATGTCAAAGAAATTGACGGCCTAGGTGCGACAAATATTTTATCTTTGAAAGAAGGTGGCTTGTTCCAAGCAGATAGGATGAGAAATTTTGGATATCTTCATTCCGATGATATTTTGTTTTGGAATGTAGGTTTTCTTCAAAATGATGCTCAGCAAGAGCATAGCACCGCTTACTTTGCTCATAATTATAAATATAAATATACAATGGATGCTTGCCCAGAAATCTCTGTTGTTGAAAATTCTGGAACAATAGATGCTTTGGGTCAGCAAGGTCATATTGACACCTTCAACCAATTGGGTGGTGCATTTCGCTCTGGAGTAGAAGGAAATTGGATTTACTTTGGCAATAGTGTTCAAGAAGCAATATTAACTCAAGTTGGAGTAAACCCAACGGGTGGTTTACATGACACGGGACAAAATTGGTACGTTAATCCTGTATGGCATAATGCTGAAATAAGTAGCAAAGGTAGAAATATATTTATCGGTTCGGGAGCAATGCACGCTGCGGGGTTAAGCTTTTGGGGTGATGAATTAAGTTATTTAAGTGCACGCAAAGGAGTTCTTGTCAGTACAAGATCGCAGCCTTATCATATTGATAAGATTGAAAGCAAGACTAAGCGTGGAAGAGTTCAAGCAGTTATGCACCAAGAGGTGAATAGTTATAGGGTAACTCAGAATGATATTTCTTCCGATAAAGGTGAAGTTGTTGTTGCTGCACCTGAAGGTAGCATTAGATTAGCGAATACAGTATTAAGTTCTGCAGGTAGTACAACCTTAGTTGCTAAAGATGAAGTTTCTGTCAGCGGAATAACGCTTGATAAACAAAGTTCTTATGATTATAAAGTTAAAAAATTACTAAGTACTAAAAAGGTGAGTTCGTCAACGCAAGAACAAATTGTTTATAGTAGTTTTATATTTACAGGTGGTGAGCTCATTGTAAGGTGCCATGATTTTTCTTTGAGTGCTGTGCAGGGTGCTATTAGTGGAGCTGATATCGTAGCCAATAAAACAACCCTAAGTGGCCAAACCCAAACTTATAAAAATACGACTGTTACTAAAGAATTTTCAATTGGTGTCCCTGGTCAAGATCTGGTATCAGTATTGAAAGGGCATAATGCCAAAGCTATATTTAATAGTATTTTGAGTACCTGTGGGTGGGATCAAAAAGAATTAGAGAATTTATTGAATGCCAAAAGCGTTACTGAATTACCCAAACCATTGTTAAACACAGCTCGAAATGCCTGGAATTTGACAGCATTGGTAGCTCACGCGTGCTCAGAATATGGAGGTTCTCCATCTGATTTTGTTGGTGCTTTTACAGACAAAATGGGACTCACCTCATTAGGTGAAAATGGTGTCCGCTCATTTAATCCACGATTTACTATAAATACTTCTAAGACAATCGAAGAAACACAATCAAGTCAAAGTATTTCAACAAATCTATTTGTGGGTGGCACCTTTAGGCTTTTAGGAAATGAATTGCATCTCTTAGATGGAGCAACCGTTGATGCTGAGCATCTTCGTATTTTCCTGACAGAGGGCATTAAAGCGACTAAAGGAGTTTCCACTTATTCATATACAAGTAAAAAGAAAGATCACTCATTAGGCATGAGTGTGTTAAATCCTGAAGATGTGAGCCTTAGCGTTGGTAGAAGCGCACAAACGGAGCAGGTAACTGACGTAACAGTAGCAGAGTTGCATGCACGTGGTACAGCTCATGTTAATGGCGGAAAACTGATTGAGGGTGAGCTTAAAATTTCAGGTGATAAAGGGGGGAAAGTTACAGCCGAAGTAATGAACTTTACAACCCCTCAAAGTACCAGAGTGCTTAGAAGTCGTTCAAGAAGAGTTTCGGGTAGCACTGCAGGGGCTGTTTCTGCTCAACTAGGAAGTCAATCCCAAAGTGAGGCTACGACCAAGGAAAAAGCAGGGGTGTATTTACCAGAAGGTGAAGTTTCTGCCGATAAAATTCATCTTGGAAGTGGTTCCAAAATTCAAACAGGACAACTGACAAGAAAAGATGGGCAAGAAGGTTTGCCAACGGTGACAGGAACTGCAGCTCAAGATCATAGTAAACAAAGTTCAAAAAGTGTCTCATTTAATTTGTCTCCTGATGGTGAACCAAGTGGTGATATAGATTACTCTCGTAAAGAAACGGAAACTGTTCATCGCCCCACTGTTCTAGCCGACAATATTTCACCATCGGATCTTCCTGGCGTAAATACATTAGCGGAAAAAGAAACTGAAGTGACCAGTACGAAGAGCGATGGGTTTGCTGTGGCAGGTTTTATTCCTAATAAAGATAAGCTAAAAGGTGATGTTGCGGCCATGAAAAAAACCGCTGAAAAGGGTTTACTTTGGATGTTTAATAGGGAAGGTGATCTACCCCTCGCAGGTAAATCATTTGTTCAAGCTTCACAGAGCAGCGTATTAGATTTGAAAGAAACTACTCAGACTGCTACTCAAACTCAGACACGCTTAGGTCCGATCCTAGATGATATACCAAACACTGATCTACCTCCAATATATCAGTTTGGAGCCCAGGGAGCGCTTTCAACACCATTATTGGAAAAAGATTTACCCTTGATTCCTTTCAATTGGGTCCCAAATAATGATAAATTTGTACCTATTTATCAAGCTAAACTAAATGAAGAATGCCCTTTTGTTCTTCGAGGAACAAATAAAGAAACAGTTGTATGTTTTGAACCTTCACCAAAAAAACCTCATGAGCAGTTTCGTTTACCATCTGCAGTACCTGCTTATGATCAAGATCCTGTATGGAATCATATTTTTAGTTTCTGTCGAGGGGTAGAAAAGGCAAGAGATTTAACAACAGATGCATTATTACACCCGATTGAAACAGTAATGGATACAGGTACTTTAGTTTGGGATGGCTATAGTGCACTCGCAGATTTAACGTTTGGAATTTCTACAAAAGGTTCTCGTGAGAGAAATGCTCAAAGAGGTAATTTATATAATGAAATGCTAGACGAATTTGATAGGGGAGATAGTTCGTACAGAACTGAAGCGCTTTCAGAGCTTGGGGTATCAATGATATTTGGTGGTGCTCTGAATGGAGGGCCGAGAAAAGCAGCATTAATCACAACTGAAAGAATTGGTATAAGGTTATATTCTCTAGGATTGGAACCAATTGGCTTTTCAATAAAAACACCATTCGGATATGCTAATCAAGAATTTTCTTTAAGTATGCTTAAAGCCAGAAGTGAAGTTAAATCTGGTGAAGGATTGCTATATAGAGCTGGTACAAGCGGAAAATCTCGCGGTGCGGAAGGCCAATTTTGGGCGACTATATCACCAACAGATGAAACTTATGCTATAAGACATGGAATTCCAGAAGCGAATGCTGAGTTGATGGATTTTGCAATGGAAGGAAAATTGAAACCAGGCTCGAAGTTAATTACACGGTCAGCCCCTGGCCATGGTCGAAATCCTGGCGGTGGTGTCGAAGTGGTTGTGGAAGAAAGCACGGTGAACATTACTAACAAAGATGCTCCTTTTTCAGCACAAAAAGTTGGTTCCACCAAACCCAATTCACATGTTGATTCGGTTCCTTTAGGTGCATTGTTGCCTGAAGTTAAGTCAATTGAAAGTAAAAGAAAAAGTAAAGCCAGATAAGTATGATGGAATAATATTTATTAACCCGCGGATACATAGATGAAAAAACTTGAAGAAATCAGAAAGAATAACATCCAGTCGTTTTGGAAGAAATGTAAAAACTATTTAGCTTTTATATATGAAGGATTCTTCCATAATAGACCAAAATATTTGTATCCATTTATTGTGTTATTGATTTTTTTCTTAATTGTTTTGAATGTTGCGCTTACGATTAATCATAAAATACTCAATTTATTTCCTAAAGAGTTTTCTGATTGGTCAGAGTTTAATAGCCATGTTGAATCAATTATTAAGGTTCTCAGAGATACTAATGAGACTTATTGGGCTGATATGGTTTACCAGTCTTTATATGTTAGTCAATCATTTTATGAAAGAAGAGGTGAATTATTGCAAGTATTACCTAAATTAAAAAGCCAGCCATTTGTAAGAAAAATGGGTATTAATAATGAGATTGAAAAGGCAATATCATATTTGAACTCTTTTAAAAGTTGGTAATTTTTGTAAGAAACGAATTTGTTGAATTAGTCTATAAGAGGTAGTAAATGAAAAGCTTACCAGAACATGAGTTAAAGAAACATATCAAAGAAATTTATGAAAATCCTCAAGTGGGTATTTTAAATTTAAATAAAAAGTTAAAAGATAATAAAAACATAATAAAGTTTGATTTGTCTGACATGTTATCAAAAGTGGGTGTTGATGATAAATCTCAATTGCTCATAAACATTGCTAGAGCTTTGAAAGATACAAGCGTTACTCATTTTGAAATGGAGGGATTAAAGCTACAAAATGCATCATCTTTTGACTTTATCAATGAATTCAAATTCACTTCTATAAATTCATTGTCAATTTGCGATAATGTCGTTTCACCTGAGGCTGCTGCAAAATTATCTGAAAATCTGGCTGGAACAAAAGTATTAACTTTATATTTTTATAGCAACAAACTGGGTGATGATGGTATTGCTTCGTTTGGGAAAAATGTAAAAAGTACTAATTTGATATGTATCCATGCGTCAGAAAATGATATTAGCGATAAAGGCATCATTGAATTTTCTAAATATGTCAAAGGCTCTAAATTAACCTCATTGCATCTTAATTCTAACAAAATATTTGCCGCTGGTGCTACCGAGGTTGCCAAAAGCCTCCCAGGATCGCTAGTTACTTTTGTAGACCTTAGTAAAAATGGTTTAGGTGATGAAGGCGCAATGGGTTTCACGGCAAACCTTAAAGGTTCAAATGTTTCTGATATTAATTTATCTTCAAATGTTATTGGGGATAGTGGTGCTATTGGCGTAATCAGAAATTTAATAGGAACAGAAGTAACTACTTTAGATTTGAGCCACAACAAGATAACCACTCAAGGTGTAAAAACCATTCTTAAATTAATAAAATTGACGAATTTGACGTCAGTAGATTTTGGGTTTAATCAATTAACTGCACAAGATTTTCAATTAATAAATAAAGCTTTGCAGGGAAATGCGCAACTTAATCCTTTAGCAAGAGCATATTTGCCAAGTCAAAAGCCACCCGTAACACCCTATACTTATTTTTTAGCTCTACCGCTTAAATATAAAATTGGCTTAGTTGCAGGTGTTTCATTATTGTTAGGTGTGGCATCTTATGCGTTAGGTCTTATGGCTCTGACAGTAAGCACCAAACTATCTATTGCCGTGTTTGCTTCTCTTGGTGGATTAGCTGCAGCTGTAGGTTATTGGAGAAAGAATCTATTAGCTTATGTGAATAATAAGTATATTCTTACCGACAAGCAGAAACATAAAATTGAGATCGAAACGGTTAAAGCCCAAGTTCTTCCCTATACACAGCAATTAGATGCCAAAAAGAACCAAAATCTGATAACAGCCTTTGCGGAAATGCTGGCGAAGGTTCCCTCTAGATCATTTGATGCGCATGGGGCGGCAGTTCCTAATACTAACTTATCTTTCACCCGCCTTGAGGCTTTGCGTTTTCAAAGCAAGGAGTTAGGTCAAAGGGCGGCCATGTCGCAAGGTTATCAAAGCCAATATGAAGATCAAATCGTCAAAATAGTGCGATCTAAATATTTATAGGACATTTATAAGTCTCTTAACTTATTTTTTTAACGTTATCATCTTTAAAAAATATTGATAGCTGAATAACTCCGCGTTAGAATACAAGCCCTTTAACGGTCACTCGAGTTCTAACGCATGTTAAACCCATTCCCAGGCAAACAGGCTCTCGTACGTCAATGCCTTTATGCGACGTCCCAATCAGATAAACAGATTTTAATTGCGCTGTTTAACAATACATTTGGGCTCCATGCGCCAATAGATGAATTGGGAAACACCTTTTTACATTTTATTATTCGCACAAGTTCCCTGGAAACAATCCGTTATGTTTTAACATACTACCAAGTCGATCTTAATTGCCAAAATATGTTTGGTGAAACACCGCTATATCAAGCAGCGAATATGCAAAGAACTAAAGTGGTTGCTTTATTAAAATCAATTGGAGCCGATCCTGAAATTAAAGATATCCTTGGCATAGGTCCAAGTGATTTGTGTGATGAAACAGGCATGTATCTGAGAGCAGAGGAAATACCGGCTTACACTTTTGCTTGTGAACAAATAAAAGAAATAAAAGATGCGGCAGGTTTCGAAAAATTTGTTCAAGCTTTAAATGATAACGGCTATGGATTGCATACAGCTATCGATTCTGAGGGCAATACTATACTTCATCACCTTGCCATGAAAGCGTCCCATCAAGTATGGAGTATTCTGTTAACCCTTTTGCGACCTGAATTTTTTGATGTTAAAAATGATTTTGAATGTACGCCATTGATTATGGCATTATTAAAATCGCGTTTCACCATTGCAAGCGCTATGTTGTATCATGGCGTGGGCTTACCCACTCAAAATGAAGTCCTTCTAGCCATGGTGGAGAAGGGGTTGTTTAATAGGTTTAAACTTTGCCCGAAAAGCATTCAAAAATATCTTAGCGCAAATAAAATGTTAGCATCCTCTTTGAACATATTTAGGATTGAAGAGGCAGTCTCAACGCTTCTTCAAATGGGATTTATGTTAGATGAGCCCATCTTAGAAAATGATGGTTCACTTTTACATTGGCTTGTATTAAATGCCCCCTATGGTGTCGTCGAAAGAGCTGTTCAAACCCAAAGATATTCGACGCTTGATCCTCAAGATAGATTTGGTGAAACACCTTTCATGTGGGCAGCAAGAGATGGGAGACAAAAAGTTGTAAGTCTTTTTTACAGTAAAGGTGCTTCAACTACAATCATCGATGATTTAGGCTTAACTGCCAATGAACATGCTTTAACTTATCCTCATCCAGTTCAATTCATTCCCCAGAGTGCCCCAACACAAACCATCGCTCAGCATATGATGCAATGGATCAAACCGCGGCTCAAAGGCTTTGAGTTATTAACGAATCAACAAAAATGCGAGCAGTTATTCAATCTTTACACTACCTATATTAAAGAGCAAAAATGGCCATATAAAGGAGTGCCGGATGATTTAGGAAGAGTGATTGATCGCGTATTGCCTTATAGTTATATATTTGATTGTACTGTCGGTACGGTACCATCCGTTAACTGTTTTGACCTTGCGAGAGGATTTGGTTATCTTTTAAAAACTCTTGGTTTTAAAGATATTAGTTTGCATATATATGAAAATAACATCTATAGCAAACCTTTTACACCAAAAAATCCAAGGATAAAAGGAGATTATGTTTGCTTTGATCCGGTTGCTCATCAAGCAATGGTATCAGATGGCAATAATTATAAATTTTTGCAGCATTGTGTTGTGAAATGTTTGGGTGTTTATTACGATCCTACTTTTTGTTGTTATTATACTAAAGCAGATGATATTAATCTTTTAGTCGCTACCCCTCCACCTTCACCGTTGCCAATGCTTGAGCCTCAAGAAAAAAGCGTCCCTCCATTAAGGGATAAATCATTTTCCTTCCATAGCAATTTTGTTAGGGCCCTTGAAAAGATATTCTTAACTGCGCAATGGGATATTGTTCAAAGAAAGGGAAAATTGATCATCAAGTCAAAGAATAATCAATCACAACTTACATTATTTATAGAAAATGATTTATTAACTTTTGGTGATAAGAAAGGGATCTCTGAACATACACTTGTAAAAGTAGGGGTAGCTTGGAAACAATCCTTACCCAAACCTCTCCAATCCTTTTATAGTGTACTGACACCCAAAGGCTCAAATTGGAAGGTGGCATCAAAAGACAGTCTAGATCTTGAGTCCGTGGCCAGCCCTTTTAACGAGTCGGCGAAAAGTCCGGTTCCGGCTTATTGATTTTATAACCCACGGACCCTACATCATTTAATCACACCCCTTTATCTTTAAGGCTTGACAAGGCTTAGGGTCTTAGGCTATTGTCTTTTTGTAATAGTACATTAATACGTTAGGTGACCCTGTGAAAGCAAAGCATGCCCATATAGAGGCAGAAACCGAAGAATCAGAGCATCGACTCTATGAGGCGATTGTTCAGCTTAAGAACATTGATGAAGCAAAGAAATTTTTTGAAGATTTATGTACTCCTACCGAGCGTCAAGCCATGGCAGATCGCTGGTTGGTGGTAGAGCCTGTTAAAGAAGGCACGCCTTATCGCACCATTTATGAAGAAACGGGTGTGAGCGTCACAACCATCGGCCGAGTGGCAAGATGCTTATCGCATGGTACGGGTGGATACAATCTGATCTATGACCGTATAAAGAGGAAAGGCAATGTCAGTAAACGCAAGGCTAACCATAGCCATACAGAAAAAGGGGCGTCTGGGTGATGAATCCATCAACCTATTACAACGTTGTGGCTTAAAACTTCTTATCTCTAAATCCTCTCTTTTCTATTCTGCCGAAAACTTACCCGTTGATTTACTCCTAGTCAGAGATGACGATATTCCAACCCTTATCCGTGACAAAGTATGTGATGTTGGTATCGTCGGTGAAAATGTCCTTCAAGAACAAGAATCTCAAACAAATGAGACCGCATTTGAAAGAGTGATTAAATTAGGATTTGGTAAGTGTCGCTTGTCCATTGCTTGCCCCAAAGAAATGCATTTCCAAGGTTTATCTTCGTTACAGGGCAAAAAAATTGCTACCAGTTATAAGAACTTATTACAAAAATATCTTGATGATAATAACGTTGATGCAAATCTGATTAATATATCCGGTTCGGTTGAAATTGCGCCACAGTTTAAAATGGCTGATGTTATTTGCGATTTAGTTTCCACGGGTCGCACGCTGGAAGAAAATAATCTTAAAGAAGCCATGATAGTGATGCAAAGCCAGGCGGTGCTCGCCAAATCAGATCACGCGTTACCATCCCAAAAAAGAGATACCTTAGATATTCTACTTCGCAGAATGGAAGGTGTACTCCAAGCCCAAGAATGCAAATATATTATGTTTCATGCGCCAAAAAGAGCGCTGGATAACATTAAAAAATTATTACCTGGTTCGGAAGCGCCAACTATTGTTCCCTTAGCGGAATGTAACGATAAAGTCGCAGTCCATGTGGTTTCGCGTGAAGCCGTTTTTTGGGACACGCTTGAGAATTTACGTGCAGCGGGAGCCAGTGCCATTTTAGTGTTACCCGTTGAAAAAATGATGTTTTGAGGTGAAAAATGAAGAAAGTTATTTGGAGTGAGCTCACAACCATAGAAAAAAATGAACTACTGCAAAGAAGTGCTGTCAGTGATGATGACATTCTTCGTCAGCAGACCCTCTCTCTTATCCATCAAGTGAGAGAGCAAGGAGACGAGGCTCTTATTGCGTTGACAAAACAATTTGATCAAGTTGAGTTAACCTCCTTGTTGGTAACAGAAGAAGAATTTGCACAGGCAAGAAATGAGGTGTCTGCGCAAGACTTAAAGACTCTGCGCTTTGCGATAAATAGAAACAAAGCTTATTGTACTGCACAGTTACCAGAAAATTGGATCTATGATAGCAATGATGGTGTGATTTGCGAACGTCAGTGGCGCGCCATTTCACGCGTTGGGCTTTATGTGCCTGGTGGTACTGCCTGTTTATTCTCAACGGTCATCATGGTAGCTATCCCAGCTTTAATCGCTGGTTGCGAACAAAAAGTTATCTGCACACCACCTTCCAAAGATGGGACAATACATCCCATGCTCATTGTGGCAGCACAAGAATGCGGCATCAACCAGATATTCAAAGTGGGTGGCGCACAAGCCATTGCGGCGATGGCCTATGGAACGCAATCGGTTCCCAAAGTAGATAAAATCTTTGGCCCAGGAAACAAGTGGGTAACCCAAGCAAAGCTCATTTGTTCTCAAAATGACAGTGGAGTGAGTATTGATCTTCCAGCAGGCCCTTCAGAAATTTTAGTGATAGCAGATGAAAGCGCAAACGCAAGCTTTGTCGCAGCCGATCTGTTATCTCAAGCCGAACATGATATTGCCTCTCAAGTGATTTTAGTGTCATCAAGTGAAACCGTTGTGGAAAAGGTGTTTGCTTGTGTCAAAGAGCAGCTTGAACAATTGCCGCGCAGAGAAATTATAACCAAGGCGCTAGCAAAATCCTGCGCGATTATTGTTAATACAATCGCTGAAGGAATTAATATTAGCAATGTCTATGCGCCTGAGCATTTGAGTTTGCAGGTAGAGAACCCGCGACAGTATTTAAGTCAAATCCAAAATGCTGGCACTGTATTTTTAGGAAATTGGACGCCTGAAACATTAGGAGATTTTGTGACTGGTGCGAACCATGTATTGCCTACAGCAGGGGGTGCGAAAATGCGTAGTGGGTTATCGGTGCTAGATTTTATGAAAACCGTAGGCGTTCAAGAAGCCTCACAAGAGGGTTTACTTAAATTAGGTCCTTATGCGCAAAGAATAGCACAGGTGGAGCAATTACAAGCTCATGAAGTTGCCGTCACAATTCGTTTAAAAGGATTTACAAATGCGTAGTATAGAAAAATTGATCCGCCAAGACTTGCGTGATATCAAACCTTATCCGGTTTATTATCCACAAAATGATGAATTGATCTCTCTAGATAAAAATGAATTACCTTGGGATTGTGAAGTACCAGCACTTGGTCGAAACCGCTATCCTTTGCCAAATCAGCGGCAATTATTAGCGCAATTGGCTCAGTATTATCAAGTGGAACCATCACAAATGATTTTAACCCGTGGCAGTGATGATGGTATTGATGTGTTGATACGACTTTTTTGTAGCCCATTTCAAGATGCGATAATGATAAGTTCTCCGACTTTTGTCATGTATCAAGTGTCTGCAAAGTTACAAGGGGCGAAAGTCATTGATATTCCTTTGAATAGTCATGATTTTTCGTTTGATATTGATAGTATGACGCAAAAGTTGACACCAGATACTAAAATCATTTTTGTGTGCTCACCCAATAATCCCACTGGAACTCAAGTTCCTTATAGCGATATCATTGCGCTATGTCAGAAGGTCGCAAATCAGGCGATAGTGGTGGTGGATGAAGCTTATATTGAATTTGCAAGCCGCCCTAGTATGTCGGCTTTTCTTGGACAATGCGCTAATCTTGTTGTGCTTAGAACGTTTTCTAAGGCTTTTGGGTTGGCCGGGATCCGATGTGGTGTTGTGTTAGCATGCCCTGTCATTATCAATTATCTGCAAGCAGTGCTTCCTCCTTATCCGTTATCTTCAAACACTTTAGAAGCAGTTAGCATGGCTATGCAAACAGACTATTTACGTCAAGTGAAGGAATATATTCGTATTAGTATTGAGCAAAAAAAGATTTTAATTGAAAGCTTAGAAAAACTACATTTTGTCGAAAAAATTTATTCAAGCGAAGCAAATTTTATATTGGTAAAATTTTATGATGCTAACAGCATTTTTGAGCAGTGCGCAAAACAAAAAGTGATACTGAAGAGTTTTAAAGGTCAGCCGCTTTTAGATAACTGTTTGCGCTTGAGTGTTGGGCGCCCTCGGCAAAATAAAAAGCTGATACAGCTTTTGACATTATTGAGTGTGAAACCATGATGAAGCAAAAAATACTTTTTATTGACAGAGACGGTACTCTTCTTGTTGAGCCCGAAGATAAACAGGTCGATAGTTTAGCGAAACTACAATTAATGCCAATGGTAATCCCTGCTTTGTTAAAGCTGAAAATGGCAGGTTATCAATTTGTGATGGTATCAAATCAAGACGGGTTAGGGACCAAACAATATCCAATCGAGGATTTTAATGCGCCTCATCAAATGATGTTAGGTTTATTTGGTTCTCAAGGTATTAACTTTGAGAGCATTAAAGTTTGCCCTCACTTTGAACAGGATAATTGTGACTGTCGTAAACCCAAAGTAGGATTAGTAATGGATTACTTAACTGCGCAAGTGATCGATAGAGAAAATTCTTTTGTGATTGGTGATAGACAAACCGATCTTAAATTAGCCACCAATATGGGCATTAAAGGAATTTTAATAGATGATAAAACAGGCTGGGAGGAAGTGGTCAGTAAAATTCTTGAAAGTGCAAGAAAAGCCGAGGTGACAAGAACCACAAACGAAACCCATATCGAAATCAGGGTTGATTTAGATAATCCCAAAGAACACACCATTGAAACGGGGATTGGCTTTTTTGATCATATGTTAGAGCAACTGGCAAAGCATGGTGATTTTGGTTTACGTGTTATGGTAAAAGGCGATCTTCACATTGATGATCATCATGTCGTTGAAGACACGGCATTAGCATTGGGACAAGCGTTGGCTGACGCTTTGGGTGATAAAAAAGGGATCGGTCGCTATGGTTTTGTTTTGCCAATGGACGAAGCATTAGCACAAGTGTCTATTGATCTCTGTGGACGCGCCTATTTTGATTTTAAAGGGAATTTTGTACGCGATAAAGTGGGTGAGTTATCAACGGAATGTGTCCCCCATTTTTTTCGTTCATTATCTGAAAATTTGGGTGCAGCACTGCATATCAGTGTGACGGGTGAAAATACGCATCATATGGTGGAATCCATATTCAAAGCCGTAGGCAGAAGCTTAAGACAGGCATTTCTCATAGTAGATGATGCAATACCCAGTACAAAGGGGAGTTTATGATTGTAATTGTTGAAGGGTGTGGTACGAATTTGGCATCAATTCAGTTTGCCTTAAAACGCTTAAAAAAAACCTATTGTGTTTCAGCATGTGTTGAACAAATCAAACAAGCATCACATGTGATAATACCGGGTGTTTCAACGGCAAATCGCGCACTTGCTCAATTAGAACGACGTTCTTTAATTGAAACCATTAAGTCACTGCAACAACCTGTACTTGGCATTTGTTCTGGTATGCAGATCCTGTTTAATTGGTGCGAAGAAGGAGCAGTGGGAGGATTAGGTGTATTTCCTGATAAAGTCACTCAAATTTCATGCAATGATACTGTACGTGTTCCCCATATGGGATGGAATACATTAAATATTCGAAAACCTGAATGTCCATTACTTGTTGGTGTCCAAGAAAAAGATTATGTTTACTTTGTGCATAGCTTCGCTGCACCGATAGGTAAATTTACAGTAGCTAGCAGTGAACATGGTATGACTTTTTCCAGTGTCGTGGCTAAAGATAATTTTTATGGAACTCAATTTCATCCTGAACGGTCAGGTAAAATTGGAGCAAAGATTTTAAGTAATTTTTTAGAATACTAGGAATATATATGCACGTCATTCCGGCAATAGATATCAAAGCAGGCAAGTGCGTCCGCCTTTATCAAGGAAAGTTTGAGCAAATTACAGAATATGCCGGACACCCTTGGGAAATTGCAAAAAAGTATGCAAAAGAGCATGCCCAAGAACTGCATATTGTTGATTTAGATGGCGCCAAAGATGGTGAAGCAGTTCAAATGTCACGCATTGCGCAAATTTGTCAATTGGAAGGACTCAATATTCAAATTGGTGGTGGGATCCGCACTCATCGTCATATTAAAATTTTATTTGCAGATGGTGCAGCTCGTGTCGTCATTGGTAGTTTAGCCGTTTCGGATCCTTCTACTGTGAAAGAATGGATATTGGAGTTTGGACCAGAAAGAATTGTATTGGCTTTTGATGTCAACATTGATAAAGAAAATAATCCGATTGTAGTTACCGACGCTTGGCAAACTCAAGGTACTAAAACATTATGGGAAATGATTGATATGTATTCTGATGTTCCGTTGAAAAATGTTTTATGCACAGATATCAGTCGTGATGGGACTTTACAGGGGCCTAATTTATCCTTATACGCAGAATGTCATAAGCGCTATCCCAAACTTTTATTCCAAGCATCGGGTGGTATTGGATCATTAGATGATTTAGTCGCGTTAAAGAAACTTAAAATGTATGGTGCAATTGTTGGCAAGGCTTTATTTGAAAAGAAATTTACGCTACAAGAGGCATTGACTAAGGTTAAATAAATGTTAGCAAAACGGATTATTCCTTGTTTAGATGTTCAAAATGGCAAAGTGGTGAAAGGCGTAAAATTTCGTTCACACCAAGTTGTTGGCGATATCCTTGAATTAGCGACTCACTATGTTGCAACGGGTGCGGATGAATTGGTTTTTTATGATATCACGGCAAGCAGCGAAGGACGCACGATTGATAGTGCCTGGGTATCCGATGTTGCTATGAGCCTTGATATTCCATTTTGTGTTGCAGGGGGTGTCCGAACATTACAAGATGCAGAAAGAGTGCTTAATGCCGGTGCTGATAAAATTTCAATTAATAGCCCAGCTTTGGAAAATCCTGACTTTATTGATCAATTATCGCTCACCTTTGGAACACAATGTGTTGTCGTGGGGATTGATAGTTTATGTCAGAATAATCTCCACAGGGTTTGCCAATATACCGGCAGTGCAGAAAAATCAAGGGTTACACAAAGAACGACCTCTCAATGGATACATGAAGTGCAAGCAAGAGGAGCAGGTGAAATAGTGCTCAATTGCATGGATAACGATGGCGTACGTCAAGGTTATGCTGTTGATCAACTAAAAGCTTTACGATCATTTGTGAAAGTCCCTTTAATTGCCTCCGGTGGCGCTGGCACTTTATCACATTTTTTGGAAGTATTTCTTGAGGGCAATGTTGAAGGGGCATTAGCCGCTAGCGTTTTTCATTCGGGTGAAATTGAAATTCCTGAATTAAAAAAATATTTGGATGTGCATGGTGTGAGGGTTAGACAATGAGTTTGGCGTTTGAGGAATTCTCTTTAGATTGGCAAAAAATGGATGGTTTAATCCCGGCTATTGTCCAAGACGTGACATCAAAAAAGATATTGATGTTAGGTTATATGAATCAGGAGTCACTTCGCCAAACTTTAATTTCAAAGCAAGTGGTATTTTATAGTCGAAGTTCAGCACAATTGTGGACAAAAGGCGAGACATCCGGAAATTACCTCCAGTGGTGTGAAATTGTGCCTGATTGTGATAATGATGCTTTATTAATCACAGCAAAACCATTAGGACCAACTTGCCACAAGGGAACTGTTTCTTGTTTTCAAACACAAGAAGCAACTCCTCTACATGCCGCGGCTTGTCCGCGGCATCCAGTAATGGTTATGGATATGATTACTCAACTTGAGCAAACCATTCTTGCCAGGCAAACAGAAAACTCATCAGTGAGCTACGTTGCCTCATTGTTTGCGGCGGGGATCTCAAAGATGGCGCAGAAGGTGGGTGAAGAAGGCGTTGAGGTAGCGCTTGCTGCCGTTGCGGATTCGCCATCTGCTTTATGTGAAGAAGTCGCCGATTTACTCTTTCACGTGTTAGTGTTGCTAAGAGCCAAAGCTATCAATTTTTCTGACGTGTTAACGGTACTAGAGCGTCGTGCACAAAAATCTGCGTAATAAACCATTCTAACTTAATCCACTGGATGGTTATTCAACCTGTTAAAAAACCATGCTAGGATGAGCCCACCTAAAATACGTTCACATACACTCATTACTCTTCGTATTTGAATTTTAGGCGTTGTTGTCGTCGTCTTCTCATAACAGTCATGTACTGAGATGTACACTCCTGTTATTTACAGACTAGACGCCTAGCCTAAAAATCAACTACTGTGAGTACGAATTCAGTATAGATTTGGCCGAAGCATATAAATATCTCTTACATAGATAGTGGAGAACATAATGCGCGTGTTACGAAGCCTTGCTGGGATCTTTGTTGGGAAGATTGTGCTGCGAGCGCAATTAATTCCAATAGGTAAGTTAAGTGGCCTAAAGTACGTTTGGACAAAATTATTTTCATCCAAAGCAGAAGTAGCGCTCCTCAATAAATTGTGGCCCGAGTTTGTTGCAAAAAATGCAAAGTATGAAAAAGAAAATCCTGAATTAGCGATTCAAATAAAACGAGAATTACTCAATACGCCAGATGGTGCGAAGTTAGATACTATTGAGTTTGTTGCTAAAAATAAAGATCCCAAAGAATATGTGATCTATGGTTGGAATAGAAGTGACTGTTATGAACTCCACCTCGCAAGATTGGCCAGTGATGCTCTTAATCTGAATAAAAAGATAATTAGCTTTAATTATAGAGGAGTTGGTCATAGCGAAGGCCAAGTTTACTCCGAGCGTTGTCTTATCAATGATTTTTTATTTCAAGCAAACTGTTTATTGGAAAAAGGTGTCTCACCAAAAAATATCAAAATTTGTGCCCACTCTTTAGGTGGGGCGATTTCGACTTTTGCTATTGAAGAATTGATCAATAAGCAAAAACCTATTAAGTATGTTAATGATCGTTCTTTTGCTAATTTGATTGAAACATCCGTTGCGCTTTATTTTAAAAGGCACCATAGCCGTCGTCGAATTGTCAATGTTGGTACAATGGTTTTAGTCGCCACCTTGTTGGTTCCTCTCTTTGCTGTTGGCATATTCACTTTTGTGCAAACCGCTATCCTATTAGGTGCTACGTTTCTAAGCCTACATTGGAAACCAACACATAGTTTATTCGATAAAACAGTTGGCTGGGCTTTAGAAAAAACGATGCGCAACATCATGATATATGGTGGTTGGGAATTAAAAGCAGGGGAAAAATTTGATTTGATCCCACCTGAAAATAAAATACATACCGTGATCCGAGTCCCTAAAAACCCTGAATCAAAAACGTTAGGCAAAAGAACGACTAAACAGCCTCTTCATGAAGATAAAGTTATCCTTTCACCGGACTCTCTACATAAAAACTCGAAAGATTATCGTACACGTAAAAATGACTTAAAAGAGCAACTTCAAAAAGCAACCCAGGAAGGGGATGCTGCTAAAATTGAAAGCCTTAAAGATAAATTATGTGAGTTAAGTAATGCCAAGATGTCAGGCGGTGGTCATATGTCTGATCCAAAAGAATTTATCACCTGGTATAAATCGCCGATTGCTAAAAGACCCATTACCGGGCAAGAGCGCCTCTATGCGTTCTTAGAGCCTGAGGGGGATCATCTCCCGTTGAACCCTAGAAAGTATAAATCATTCTGAGCTCTTGGAATCTCCCTTTGTAAAAGGGAGAAATCTCACTGCAGCATTGCTGCGGTGAGATAGAGGGATTCTTTCAAGATAAAATCCCTCTGCGCTATGCGCCTCACCCCTTTACAAGGGGAGATTTTTGGTTGCTTGCTATTCAATTCATCATATCCCTATTGATGACCTATCCTAAGGCAGCGTATTATCTAACACGCTAATAGATGGATTAATTTATAAAACTGCCTATCAAACTTCTTCGTAAAAAGTTTATTAGCTTTCATTTGAAAGGATTTTAATTTCAAGACCCTAAGGGACCGAGGTGGTCAGTGCTTCAGAACAAACAACAAGAGATCGATTTTTTTGATAATTTGGCCGATGAGCATGAATACAATGTATTCACCGATATAGCTAATCAAAAAATTATAGATACTGCTGTGCGTCTTTTAAAAGTCTCTCCGGGTGCACAAATTATCGATCTGGGTTGTGGTTCTGGCGTGTTTACGCAAATGCTACAAAATCGAGGCTTTCAATGTGTGGGCTTAGATTTAAGTAAAAAATTACTCATGCGCGGCAAAAAGCAAATGGCGGTAATTGATTTTTTACAATCCGATGTTGAAGCATTACCGTTTCAAGATAACAGTGTTGATGTGGTGATGTTAAGTTGTTTAGTGCATCACCTTCCAGATCCTACCCATTGTGCTAAAGAAGTATTTAGAGTGTTAAAGCCGCAAGGGCGCTTTGTGGCCTTTGATCCTAACCGCTTAAATCCTTTTATGTATCTTTACCGCGATCGCACCTCACCTTTTTATAGCTCAAAGGGCGTAACGCCTAATGAACGGCCGGTCTTGCCTAAAGAGGTACGCACTATTTTTGCTAATTGCGGATTTGAAGTGAAGTCATCTTATGTCGATGGGCTAACCTATCGCTATGTGGCATCAGATACCGCCAAAGGAATATTGCCCATTTACAATATGTTTGAACGTTATTTATTTAAGCCTTTTTGGATGCAAAATTTGCGATCTTTTGTTTTTACATCAGGCATAAAACCAAATAGATGAAATAAAAATGAAAAAAATAAATATTTCAACAAGTTCCTTTATATTTAGTCTGGGTGCCCTAAGCGGGTTGATATTGTTGCTGCTTCGAGCGCATCAGGTGATTTCATTTAGCGAAGTACATCATGTGGTTACCAGTGGCTATGAAGAAGAATCACTTTTTGCGATGTGGAAATATCTGCATGGTCTTCCAATCTATTCTGATCCCCATCAGATCCCCTTTGCCGCTTCTTATTTTAATTGGCTATTTTATAGTTTATATGGTGCATTTATTTCAGCAACCGTCAATCTATTTACTTTAGATGAAGCTTGGATCCCAACCATTGGACGTTGCTTGACCTTAGTCATTATTGGTATGGGTTTTTGGGTAAACACACAATTGTTTAGCAGTAAAAGGATAAATATTCAACCTTTGCCTGTTTTGATTGCGCTTTCATTAAGTGCTGTTTTATGGCTTGGACCGTTAATTGGTTTTTGGGCAATGACGGTGCGCCCCGATGTGCTTGCTTTGTTTTTTGATATGTGCGCTGTGGTTTATTTATTAAAATATCTCCCTAACCATATAATCATCGGAGTCGTGGCCGCTGCCATGTGGTGCTATTTATCATGGGCTTGTAAGCAAGTGAATATCGTGATGCCTTGCGCGATAGGCTTATTTTTGCTAGTTGAGAAAAGATGGCAAGCGTTTATCATATTTAGCGTATTGATGGGAAGCAGTTATGCTTTAACCTTATTTTTTGCCAACTATAATCTTCTCAAAACACTTTTCTTTATTAATACAGCCATCCCATTCTCTTTTGATGTTTTTTATACTAATTTAATTGTCTTTATAAAAAAGACATTGCCCGCTTGGTTTCTTTTTATTGCCGTTTTTGGCATAGCCCTGTCATGCAAAGCTAAAGCGAAAAAAGTTTTTCACGATCCGATGGTGAAACTAAGTTTATGTGGCTTACTCGCATGGGGACTCATTCTGCTTCCCTTTAGCAGCAAAGTGGGTAGTGCAGAAAATTACCATTTCATAGCTTTATTTTTTCTGCTTCTAGGAATCGCCGGAGCGTTGCGGTTTTTATTAGAAGAAGACTCATTTATTTTGTCTAGTAGTGTCGCACTGGCTGGGATATTGTTTGTGACTTCGGTAGGGGTTGTGCTCTCTCACGGG
Organism: uncultured Pseudomonadota bacterium; assembly: GCA_963829835.1. Taxonomy (GTDB): domain Bacteria; phylum Pseudomonadota; class Gammaproteobacteria; order Berkiellales; family Berkiellaceae; genus Berkiella. The sequence goes on along the minus strand of CAWHKC010000004.1, from coordinate 104,723 downwards.
GGCCTGGCAAGTATTAGGAAACAGCATGAAGATAATATCGCATTACAACAATGCTTAAGCCATTTGCCACAGCCGATATTCGTAGTGAACCACTATGGTTCTTTACCCTGGATGAATCCAAGCCCGATCTCTTTTGTTTTGGCTTACAATTATTGGAGTGATCGCAGCGCTAATCGACCCTTTGAACATAATGGGATTGGGGGCTTGATCCACCAAGGCTATTTTAATGCGCTCGTTTTGCCCAAGTACACGCTGGACAATTTTGATGGTGCACCCCTTACTAACTATTCGGGGGAACCTCAAGCGTGTCATGGGTATGTGGTATTTACCAAAGAGGGCAAAGCATGAAGCGACTATTGATAACCGGGGGAGCCGGGTTTGTTGGTTCATCCCTTGCACTTCTTTTTAAAGAGCATTATCCAACATTAGAAGTCATTAGTTTAGATAATCTCAGTCGTCGAGGTAGCGAATTAAACCTAGTCAGGTTGAATCAACATGGCATTAAATTTATTCATGGCGATGTCAGAAATCCAGAAGATTTAACTAAAGTTGGACCGGTCGATTGGTTAATTGAATGTTCAGCAGAGCCCAGTGTGCATGCAGGCTATGGAGAAAGCCCAGCCTATTTAATCAATACGAATTTAAATGGCTTGATTCATTGCTTAGAATTTTTACGCAAGCTGGGTGGCCATTTAGTTTTTCTATCAACCAGCCGCGTCTATCCGATTGCCGGTTTGCGCAATCTCCCTCTCACACCAAATGGCGCACGCTTAAAACTGAATTCAACAGTTGTACCTGGCGTTTCTAATGAAGGGATAACAGAAAATTTCCCATTAGAAGGGCCGCGTTCTTTATATGGAGCGACCAAACTGTGTGGTGAATTATTTATTCAAGAATATTGTCAGATGTATGGGTTAAAAGCTGTCATCAATAGATGTGGTGTATTAGCAGGTCCCTGGCAAATGGGTAAAGTTGATCAAGGATTTATGGCACTATGGGTAGCCAGACATGTCTTTGGCGGTCAATTGCAGTATATGGGATTTGGCGGTGAAGGGCTTCAAGTGAGAGATGTGTTGCATGTAAAAGATTTATTTGCGCTTGTCATGTGCCAAATGCAAGATATTCAAAGTCATCAAGGGGCCATTTATAATGTGGGTGGTGGCATCAATAATAGTGTCTCTTTACGAGAACTCACCGACATTGTCACCAAGTCCACTGCGCGTCAATGTAAAATAGGGCAAGATCCCACAACAAGAGAGGCTGATATCCCTTATTATGTGACCAATAATACCAAAGTGATGCAAAAAACAAACTGGCAAGTGCAGCATTCAATTCAAATGATAGTGGAAGATATCGTTGTTTGGTTGCAAGAGAATGCGACCACCCTAAAACCTCTCTTCCAAATGTGAATAAGTTAAGGAAACAAAAGTGTCTGTAGTCATTATCACAGGATCAGCAGGGCTCATCGGATCAGAAGCGGTTAAGTTTTTTGCTAACAAAGGATTCGATGTTGTTGGCATAGATAATAATATGCGCAAAGAATTTTTTGGGGTAGACGCTTGCACGCTGTGGAATTTAACCGCTTTGCAGAAATCCGTGCCAAATTATACCCATTTTTCTTGCGACATTCGAAATTTAGCAACGCTTGATACCATTTTTAAACATTATGGACAATCCATTTCAATGGTCATCCATAGTGCCGCCCAGCCTTCTCATGATTGGGCCGCATTACAGCCACATGTCGATTTTACGGTAAATGCCAATGGCACATTAAATTTATTAGAGCTCACGCGAACGCATGCTCAGGATGCGACTTTTATGTTTTTAAGTACGAATAAAGTGTACGGTGATACGCCTAATTACCTACCTTTAGACGAACTCGAAACACGCTGGGAAGTAGCGCAAAACCATCCTTATTATGGATTTGGTATCGATGAGTATATGTCTATCGATCATAATAAACATAGTTTATTTGGTGTCTCAAAAGCAGCAGCCGACTTAATGGTCCAAGAGTATGGACGTTACTTTGGCATGAAGACTGCCTGCTTTCGTGGTGGCTGTCTCACAGGCCCTGCGCATTCGGGCACTAAATTACATGGATTTTTATCTTATCTGATGCGTTGCGCCTTAACGCATACGCCCTATACCATTTTTGGTTATAAAGGCAAACAAGTGCGCGATAATATTCATAGTTATGATTTGGTAAATGCTTTATGGCATTTTTCACAAGCGCCTCGTATTGGGGCCGTTTATAACTTAGGCGGTGGTCCACGCAATAGTTGTTCAGTCTTAGAGGCGATTAAACTGTGTGAATTGGTCAGTGGCGAACAAATATCATGGAGTTATGAAGAAAGTAATCGCATTGGCGATCATATTTGGTGGATAAGTGATGTCAGAGCTTTCCAAAAAGATTTTCCGCAATGGGATTTCCGATATGATTTAACAAAAACCATTGCTGAAATTTATACCGCAACCAAAGAAATGCAAGCGACACTAGAATATGCATGATACGCAATTGACACAAGGCTGGTTAGATAAAGGCATTAAAGGTCTTTTTTCAGTGGTTATTCCTGCCTATAACGAAGCAGCTAATTTAGCGATGACCATTCCTCCTTTAGTACAGTGCCTTGTGGATGCTGGCATCCATCATGAAATAGTGGTGGTGAATGACAATAGCACTGACAACACTGAAGAGGTGATCCAACAACTCAGAGCACAATTTCCGAGTGTTCGATCCGTTAAAAATTCCCCTCCCAATGGTTTTGGATTGGCAGTGCGTCGTGGTTTACAAGCATTCCAAGGGGATGCGGTAATTATTGTGATGGCTGATGGGTCAGATACGCCACAAGATGTCGTCGCTTTCTATAGAAAGCTTCAAGAAGGTTATGATTGTGTTTTTGGTTCACGTTTTATCGCCGGTGGTAAGACAGTTGATTATCCTTTGCACAAAATGATTTTGAATCGCCTTGCTAATAATTTTATTCGTGCATTATTTCAATTTCGCTACAATGACACCACTAATGCCTTTAAATGTTATCGGCGTCATGTTATCGCCGGTCTACATCCTTTGCTGGCACATCATTTTAATTTAACCGTTGAGCTACCCTTAAAATCTATTATTCGTGGCTATCGCTATGCTGTTGTTCCCAATGCTTGGTATAACCGCAAAGAAGGTGTCTCAAAACTTAAAATTCGTGAAATGGGCAGTCGTTATTTATTTATTGTTTTGTATTGTTTAATCGAAAGATTATTTTCAAGGGGCGATTATAAAACAGCTTCAAGTTCTTCGAGAGCCCCTGTCGCGCCGTAGTCTTTTAAGCGAAGGAGGACTGTTTATATAGCGAGTGGTTTATTGCATTTATTAAATAGAGTGCTTAATCTTATAATATTAAGTCCACCGAATTAGTGAATACTATGGCACTTCGTCAAACAGCTTCATCAGTATTAACGTTGATAGCGCTTTCCCTTCCTGGGCTAGCAATAGCGGCTATCACTGGCGTTAACTACGCAGCGGCTCAACCAGGTGCTCAAGGTCAACAGCAAGGTCAACAAGGTCAGCAACAAGGTCAACAGCCAGGCACAGGGGGCGCAAGTCCTTATGATGCTAGTGGTTCTGGCAGTAGTGCCGCCGCGGCCGCTGGCAATAAAGTACCTCTTGGGGGTGGTTCTATCTCAGGCAACCAATCTTCTGTAAGTTCAATCTTACATCCTCAATCCAATGCACAAAAAGCAGCTGCAGCAGCTGCGGCAGCAAGAACACCCGATCCCATGACAAATGAAGATACCCGAGATATTGTTATGGCGAATAGTTTAAATAGTTATAATGGTCCTTGTGCTTGTCCTTATAGTCGAAATTCAGATGGTTATGAGTGTGGCGTTGAAGCGCAATACTATAAACCAGGTGGCTTTCGCATACTCTGTTATCCGCAAGATGTGCGCGGACAATTGAATATATACTACAGAAAAACACACTGATTTGAAAAATTCCCCGTTGACTTGTCCGGCGTAGCTCTTAGCGTAGACGGAAGCGCTGAGGATTTTCAGAGTTTAAACATTAACCCTTTTTGATAAAGCTTAAAGGTATAAATTCCTCTGGGCAGTAAGTACAGTCTTACGAATGTACCAATAACAACAGTCATTATTACTGGCAACGCGATATGATAGCTATGAGTGATTTCAAATATAAACACGATTGATGTTATCATTGCACCAGTGACACTCGATAACATGCCCGCCATACCCGCTAATACAAAATAAAGCATAGGAATGTGGAAGCTAGGAAAGTAAAGTTGTATTGTTAAACCACAAACCGCACCAAGAATAGCCCCTAATAACAAGCTTGGAGCAAAGATACCACCTGATGCACCAGAACCCAGTGTCAAGCTAAGTGCAAATATTTTGCAGGAAAAGATTAAAAGTAATAGCCACGTATTTTGTAATGTGAAATTGAGTATATCTTGAACGGTAGGATACCCAAGACCATCTAGATAATAATGTCCAAAATATTTCATCATGAAATAAAGCATCAATCCAACCGGGATCAAGCCTATACTGTGTCTTACATAAGGATTGGGAATGTTTTTTTCAAATAATTTTTTAAACCAACGGATACTCATAACCAATATAACAGAACCTAATCCGATTAAGAGACCAAAAGGAAGATATAAAATAAGTTGTTTAAAATAAAGGATTAAATTTTCCGGCGGCGGCATTTTAATGCTAAAGAGTGCTCTTGAGCCAAAAAATAAATTTCCGACAAAATTGCCCGTAATGGCAGCAATGGCTAGCAGAATAATATTTGAAAGATTAAAAGAAAATAATAATATTTCAATGGCAAAAGTGATCCCTGTTAAGGGAGCATCTAATACGGCTGCTAAGCTAGCAGCAGATCCTGCTGCCAGCAATACAATTCTATGATTCGCTGGTATCTTTGATATTCGCGCAAACAGATAACTTAAGGCAGCGCCAAATTGGACTATCGGAATCTCTGCTCCGACAGAGCCGCCCGTACCAATTGTAATGACCGAAGCCAAGGATTTGATAATTTCAATTAAATAACGTTTTTCACCTTCTTGTTGATGTACAAAATTGATCACATCCGGTTCGCTGACACCCCTTTCATTATTTGCCAAATGCTTGATGAGCCAGACAACAGGCAAGCCACCTAAAAAGGGGATGATAATAACGCCCATTCCCCAAAGACTAGGGCTACTGTGAATAGATTCATGATGAATTAAGCTGAAATGTCCTAAGAAAACAAAATTTATAATCAGACCTACTAACCCTAAAAAGGTTACACCCGCTAAACCACCGACCACACCTACTACTAAAGCATGGAAGATAAGGCGCAATGCGCTTATCATGGTAGATTTAGAATAGAGCTGAGATTTCATACAGGTGTTATTAGCTTATATTATATGTCGCTACATATAAGCTTATAACATAAAGGGGGGGCTCATAACTTTCGGTTAAACATTAAGCCATGTTGGAATAATTTAAAGGTATAAATTCCTTTGGGGCACAGATAAAGTCTTACCAAGGTGCCAATAACAACCGTTAATAACAACGGCAAAATAATGTAATAACTTTTGCTTAATTCCAATGCAAACACAATCGATGTTATCATTGCACCTGTTACACTGGCGAGCATGCCTGCCATGCCAGCTAACACTAAGTAAATGATATGAATTTGAGCTCCGGGAAAAAGGTGTTGAATAGCTATTCCGCAAGCGCCTCCTAAAATGGCCCCTAAAAACAAACTAGGTGAAAAAAGTCCACCAGAAGCACCAGATCCTAATGTAAAACAAAGCGATAGCAATTTGCAAAAACACAGTAAGATCAAGAGCCAATTATTTTCTAATAGAAAATCGATAACATCCTGTATCGTCGCGAATCCCATTGCAGAAATGTAATAATGTCCGAAATACTGCAACAACAAGAACAACATCACTCCAACCAACCCCATGCCAATACCATGTCTTAGATAGAGATTTGGGATATTTTTTTCAAAGAAGATAATCGATCTGCGCAGTCCGGTGACAAGTAAAGCTGCACCTAACCCAATCAATACTCCAAAGGGAATATATACGATGACTTGTTTGAAAAAAGCTAGCATATTTTCTGGTGGCACTAAGCTGAAATGAAATAAAGCTCTGGAGCCAAAAATAAGCTTCCAAACAAGGGTGCCGGTAAAGGAAGAAATGGCGATAAGGATGACATGAGAAATTCTAAAGGAAAACAATAATATTTCAAGGGCAAAGGCAACACCTGCTAATGGCGCATTAAAAATGGCGGCTAAACTTGCCGCACCTCCTGCTGCAATTAAAACGATTCTATACTCTGCGCTAATATGTTGTATCTTTCCAAAGAGGTAACTTAAAGTTGCTCCTAATTGAACAATAGGAACTTCCCACCCAACTGAGCCGCCAGTACCGATTGTAATTGCAGAACAAAATGTTTTAGTAATTTCAATGAGATAACGTTTTTTACCTTCATGTCTATGAACAAAATGGAGAACATCAGGTTCACTGGGACCACTTTCGTTAGCCGCATAGTTTTTAAGAAGCCAAACGACAGGGATGCTGCCTAATATGGGGATAAGAATAATACCTATTCCCCATCGACTGGGAGGACTGTAGATTGACTCAAGATAAATAAAATTTAATTGACCTAAGAAAATAAAATTGTAAATAAATCCCAGTATAGATATATAAACAACGGCTCCTAAACCACCTACCACCCCAATTAAGATGGCATGTAGAACTAAGCGAACTGCGCTTACAGTTGATTTTAGGAATCGCTGAAGTTTCATACAGCTTTATAGGCTTATTATATAGATGGTTTGTTATAAGCTTATAACAAACTCCGCCTACTTACCGCGACTTGTTCGCGGTATCCAGGAATTACAGATGGATGCCCCGGACTAGCCGCGGCACGTAGAAGGGAAATTTCGATTTACTTGCGAATACTCATAAAGCGCATTCTTCAATTTCTCAATAGCCTCTTCCGAATGGGCTGCTGTCAACGCAATCCGCAATCGACTCAAGTTTGGCCCAACTGAAGGGGGGCGTATAGCCGAGACTCTAATATCCCTTGCAGCAAGAAATCGTTGTGCTTCAATTGTCAAAGCGGCGTCTCTTAAAATAACTGGAATGATATGGGATGTGGAGTTGCCTGTATCAAAACCCATTTGTTGTAAAGAGACTCTTAAATCGTGTGCTTGTTTAAAAAGATTTTTGCGTTCGTTTTGTAAGTGGGGGATGAGAACCCAGGCTGCTTGCATGGCAGCAATTTGCATCGGAGAAGGAGCGGTTGAAAAAATAAGACCTTGGCAGCGGTTGATAAAATACCGTTTTAACGATTGCGAACAAGTAACATAAGCGCCACTTCCGCCTAAGGCTTTGCTGAAAGTGCCCATCGTCACATCGATTTCGCTTCCATAGTCTTGGGTTAATCCGTAACCATTTTTACCAAATAATCCAGTGGCATGCGCTTCATCAACATACAACATCGCACCGTATTGTTTTGCTATTTTAATCAAAATCTCAAGATCGGCCACATCACCATCCATGCCAAACACGGATTCAGTTAAAATAAATTTGGGTTGACGTGATGATTGTGATTGCTGTAATAAAAATTCAAGATGATCATAATCTAAATGATGAAAGCGTTGTTGTTTCACTTTTGCTAATTGACAAGCCGCATGCATGCTGGCGTGATTGAGTCTGTCAGAAAAAACAAGTGGCGTGCATCCCAACACTTTTTGATCAAGCAGTGCGCTTAGCACCGATATATTTGCTTGAAAACCACTATTAAATATTAAAGCACGCATGCTTTGTTTGCTTGTTGCAATGGCGCTTTCTAATGCGTTGATTTGTGCTTGGTCACTTGAAATCAGTCTTGAGGCTTTACTACCGACGCCATGTTTATCCGCAGCAACTATCGCTGCTTGTATTAAGGCTGGATGTTGGCTTAATCCAAGATAATCGTTATTGGAGAAATCATATTGATATTGCTTTGCGCGCGGCAGATGACGCAATAAATGGGTTTTGCGTAATTTGGCACAGAATTGGGAGTAGGGGTTGTTTGTGTGGCGCATAACTAAATTGGCAGTGAAAAGGCAATTATATATCACATCTCAACGGCGCCCCAATAATCTCCCCCCATCTTTCTTCCCACCCTTTATGGTGACTAACTCCTTTTAAGGTGGTTACCTGTACGCAAGCAGGATTATTCACTTTTTTAGCAAAATCCAGAGCAACCCAAGTTGGGACAATTTTATCGCGAGTGCCATTCCAATGATGTTGCGGCAAATTTTTTACAAGGTGAGCAACATTGCTTGGATTCAAAGAACCAGTCAGGGGAGTTGTTTTATGATATTGGTTTAATGTTTCATGATTGAGATCGCCAGCAACAGTTATAAGGCCAGAAATATCTTTGCGCTGTGCAGCAATTAATGTGGCAACACTTGCACCGCCAGAAAATCCAATAAGGACAAAGTGAGTGTTCTTTGATTTTTCTTTTAGCTGATCTAAAACCTCATTCATTGAGGCAATCACTTCTGGTGCGTAACGATGGCTTGACCAAAATTTAGCCGAACAGTTCGAGTCCATATTTAACGGAGTATATTGGCAAGGTCTAGCCAAATACACGACATGACTATGCGGGTCTTGCAGTGCAAGTTTTAACGCAAGTGGTTGATGTGGTGTGGGATTATCAGATAGTTTATATTTTGTTTTCCAACTATTTCCATCGCCTTCAATGTAGACGTGGAGCGTAGCGGTGGGAGTCCTTGGCATTTTTTCATAAGTCGTTAATAAAAATGTTTTCGTGGCATATCTTTTAGCAGAGAAACCCTTTTGTTCAGCTTGTGTTGTGGTGCGATGCGTATTAGGTGCAAGCCTCGGTGAGGTTGACTGGCAACCCACAAGCAAGAGAATGAGTATAAAACTTAAATATTTCATAATAGTTAGAAACTTTGTTTTAAGATTATGACTATTTTAATCCCCCCTAACTCCCCACGCTAATACATTTTTTTCCTGAATGCTTTGGGGGAAGCCACACCAATGATAGGATTGAAGAAATATGTCAGGGAGAGATGTTAATGTCCGTAGATAAAATAAAAATATCTTCGCTATGGGCTATTGTTTTAGCTGGTGCTTCATCTCAAGCCATAGCTGGTGCATTCCCCAATGTAGAATCGATGTTTCAAGCGATTGCTCCCGAAGCTGCCGAAACAGCTCCTGAGCTTAACAGCTTAATTATTGCTATTGACGCCTTACCAACTGATCAACAAAAGTTTGATGCATTACAGACCCTTATCCCTTCAGCGAATGGTAGCTTACGTGCGGCCTCTGAAGGACCTATGCGACAAATGGAATCGGTGCTTTATGACAGGTTAATAAAAGTCAAAAAAGTTTCTGGTGTCTCAAGTGGTGATGAAACCGTTAAAACTGAAAGCACAGTAAAAACCGCCGCAGATCCTGAAGCTGTAGATCCTAAAGCTGAGGCTCAGAAAGTTGAAGCCCATAAAGCACATGCGCATAAAGCGGAAGTTAATAAAGCGGAAGCGCATAAAGCGGTCGATCCTAAAGCAAAGGATCATAAAGGCGAAGCCGCTAAAGGCGAACCCGCTAAAGAAGAAGCCACCAAAGTCGAAGCCGCTAAAGTAGAAGCCACTAAAGTAGAAGAAACAAAAGGTGAAGAGAACAAAGCTGAAGGTGAACCGCCAGTAGAACCTCCTAAAGAAATAAACAAAGGGGTTTGGATCCAACTCTTGGGAAATAACACTGGGCAAGATTTTAGAAATAGTGTTCCAGGTTATGATGCGAATGTTTTAGGTCTTCTGATTGGACGAGATAAACTCGTTACGCCTAATTTAACAGTCGGATTAGCGATTGGTTATGTGCATGCGGATGTAGATTCCCGTGGTCCTTCAGGTAGTACCCTTGATATCAAACGTTTTCAAGGGACGCTCTATGCGGGTTATCATTTTGAGAGTCCTTTCTTTTTGCATGGCTCATTCACGGTTGCAAAAAATGATTATGATAATGAACGCTATATATTAGTGCCACCTGTAGGTGGTGTTCCTTTTGTTCGTATTGCATGGTCCGATTTTAATGCCGTAGAACTCGATGGACATCTTGAAACAGGCTATGTATGGCAATGTGGGCATTTTAGAGCCACACCTAAAGTTATGTTATCTTATTCCTTTTTTAATTTTGAAAAATATGTTGAAAGTGATGCCTTTGGTTTAGATTTATTTACGCGTTATCACAATATGAATTTTATGCCACTTGGGCTTGGCGTCAAATTAGAATACCAAAATGAATTTGAGCGTGTTTACGTTGTTCCTGAGATCCATGCCTATGGTTTTCATGATTTTATAAATGATGCTCAAACAGCGACGGCCCTTTTCACTGGCGGTGGTTTTGAATTTTTAAGTCAAGGCGCCACACCTGCTGCTAATAGTATTGAAGTGGGGGCGGGCCTTGCAGTTCATAGCGATACCAACATTGCTGTGGTGATCCAATATGATTATGCAGCTAGAAATGAATATCACCGTAATCAGGCGTTTATTAAAGTAAGATATGAGTGGGCATAAGATGAAAAAAACGGTACGCCTAGCTCAAGCCGTTCTTGCTTCAACATTATTTGTGTCGTCGCTTGCCTTTTCACAAACCACTGCCACTCAGATTACATCGCTTTATGCAGAGCCGACGCCCAATCCACAGCTCCAAACAACCACCAATCCATCGATTGAAATAACTACATCGGGTGAAGTGCTCGCAACCAATACTGCACCTCCGGTAACCATTCCAGCCACCCCTTTTGTGCCAACCGATGGTATTCAAGTGAATTCCACTGGCGCAATGATCGTGTTGGATCCTACTATCGCTGGGACTTATACCGCTATTAAGGCAACCGCAACGGTAGGGGGTGTTGGTAGTAATGGTATTAATATTCTCAATGGCGCAGGTATGAATAATTTGGCGGTTATCAATGTTGGTTCTGGCGCCATTATTGATACAACCACCACAAAGGGTGCTGGTATCTATATCAATGATACAACGGCCACCATTACCAATAACGGTATTATAAATGGTGGTACCAGCGCGATTGAAGTTGCTGCTGGTGGGACCAATGCAACGGTTAACAACTCAGGCACAGGCGCTTTATTACAAGGTGGTTATTATACTGCAGCACCTACGTTTTTGGTTGATGGTAATGTATCTAATGGCGGAACAGGTTTAACATTAAACAACTTAAGCGGTGCAGTAATTAATGCCATTAATTCTAATGATGCAGTATCGCTCAATCAAAATTTTACATTACTTAATAATGATGCAACCAGTACTATTAGTTCTATAAATGGAAATGCAATTAATATTGGGCCACAAGCAGTTGCAGCTATAACGGGGGATGTTGAAAACTTTGGTTTGGTACAAGCCACCGGATCAGGCGCTGCTATTATTGTGTCTGGTATTTACAATGGGGTTATCAACAATAATGGTGGTGGTGTTCTTCAAAATACTTCTAATACAGCTGGGGGTGGCGTTGTCGTTTTAAGTAATAGTTTTAATAGCTTCAATAACGCAGGTACTATTCAAGAAACAGGAACTTCGGGTTTTCTTAATGCCATTTTGGTCAATGGCGCAGCTGTTGGTACAGTCAATAATTCTGGTATCATTAAAACGTCGAATAATGCGGCAACTATTTATCTTGGCGGTAACCTAACGGGGTTCAACAACTCAGGATCTATCACCGGCGCGCCTACTGCTGCAAATGAAGCTGTTGTTCTTGCAAATGCTAATAATATTTCGATGATCAATGGATTTGTAAACACTGGAACCATTACCAACACTCTCGCTGGTGGAAATGCTATTAATTTTCAATTAGGCGGCAACAATATTAATATTCCTTTGATTCAGGCTGGCGGCACCATTAAAGGGAATGTATTGCTGTCGAGTAATTCAAGTCTAGTCACTCCAGCGCAATATGCTCTGACGATGTCAGGGGGGACTATTACAGGAAATGTCACCTCAAGTAGTTCTAACCCCAGTGTTTTACAATTAAATGGTGGCACTGTTACAGGAACAACAACGTTAGGTAATGTTAACGGTAACATCGTTAATTTAGCGGGTACTTCACTCCAAGCATTAGTGGGTAGCCCTTTAAATGATACTTTTAATTTAAGCGGCGGATCATTTGCTTCATTAAATGGTAATGGGGGAGCTGACATTATTAATGTGACAGGCACCTTTACTCAAACGGGCCCCATTTCAAAAATACCTACTATTAATGTCCAAAACAAAGGCATATTTACATCTAGTAGTTCAATATCAGCCGATACCACAGCATTTAATATCAATGCTGGTGGTGTGATGTATGATAATTTTAACCAGAATACGCCAGCCGCGGTTGTAACCATAGCGAATAACGGGACTTTACAGGTTAACAACGGTTTTACATTCAGCGTATTAAATGCAACAAACAGCGGGGGGCTTAGCACTCAGCCTGGTGGCGTGTTTAACCCAACTGCCTTCTACACGCAAACGGCCACAGGGACTTATGCGCCAGTTATGCAAAGTGCAGCGGTTTATGGGCAAATTCAAACCCCAGTAACAAACATCAATCCAAATAGTTTTCTGGCACCTTCACTCAATACCGGTGGTGTGTTTCTTGCGCCAGGTACTTTCTTTGACGTAATCAAATCTGGTGCGCCAGTGACATTGCCGATTTTGGTTCAACCACAATCTGCTTTAGTTTTCTTTACTGAACAACAAGCCGGAAATAATTTACGGGTTACTTTAGGATTAAAACCTATTGCCGCTGTAGCACAAGGTGATATACCGCAAGCAGTGGGCACTGCCTTAGATCCGTTATTGTTTGGTGGCACTAATAATCCTGATTTATTAGCGCTATTGGGACAATTAGAGCTCTTATATGATGTCACAACACTCGATGAAGCGTTGTTACAATTAGCACCGCCCTATAATTATGCGTTGCCTACTTCTGCTCGGATTAGCATGAATAATGCTTTTGATAGTGTGCAACAACGGTTAGAAGAATTGAATGGTTTAAAGCCCATTACCACGGATGAAAATTATAACGAAAGTCGTGATTATGAATTATACAATGGCGTTAATTATGGTGATGTTAATGTCATCGGTTTTGGTGAAGGCCATTATGGCGCTTGGGTCAAATTATTTGGAACAATATATGATCAACACAAACGTAATGAAGTGGAAGGCTTTTTAGCAGAATCCACAGGGGTCGCAATCGGGGGCGATTGGCGATTAACGCCGCAAGCCTTAGTGGGGGCGGCACTAAGCTTATCTAAAGTAAATACCCATGATAATACCGCTCAGCAAGATAAAATTAAATTGCAGACTTATCAAGCAACGCTTTATGGTTGGTTTGAGTTCTCTCCAGGCCTTTATTTAGATAGCATGTTGGCAGTGGCATCTGAAAAGTATGACACTACGCGTAACATGCAAATTGGAACCTTAAGTGCGACTGCAGAAGCGCAATTTGATGGCATCCATTATGGTGCTCAAGCCGATCTTGGTTATGCCTTTTTAACGAATGAAAATTGGTTTGTTGCGCCTTATCTCAGAGGTAGATATACCTACTTAGATATTGGGGATTATTCTGAGAAAGGAGCAGGTGGCATTGGTCTTAACGTGAGAAATCAACCTCTCTATGAAATGATCGGTGGGATTGGATTAAGAGTGGCTGCCAAAAGAGACTTTGTGACTGCTGCTTATGTGCCTGAAGCATCTGCAACCCTCTTATATGATTTTGCAGGTAGAGAACAATCTATGCAATCAATCTTTTTAGGCGCTCCTCTTCAGCCCTTTTATACCAATAGTGTGAAACCCCAGCAGCTGATTCAACTCTATGGATTAGGCATAACCGCCTACACCTCCGATGGATATGTGTTTACGGTTAAAACGAACTTTGAATATCGAAATGAATTGTTTGGCTATAACGGCTATTTAGAACTACGTTATGAGTGGGATTAAAATTTGACATGAAAAGAACATATCGTTTTACCCATGCCCTATTAGCGTCAAGCGTGTTTTTGGCGCCATTTGCTTTTGCGCAGACCTCTACGGTAGTTACCGGGGTTAACACACCAGGTGGCCCACCACCCTACAAAACCAGCGTTGCAGGTAATATTGAAATTGCACCTACTGGTAGTATCAGTGGCGCGACCGATGGCGTTGATTTTGATGCAGGTCCTAACGCACTCGTTGTTGATCCCGGGAATCCTCTTGCTATTAATGTTTCAGCGGCGGGCAATGCGGTAAATGTGACGACAGCTGGCACCGGTGCAACGATTACCATTAATACAGGCAGTACCGTTCAAAGCACAGGCACAGGCGATGCTCTTCTTATTGCAGGAACGCCAACGATTGTTACCAACTCGGGAACATTACAAGGCGGTACCACTGGCAGTGGTGTTCATGTTGCCATAACAGGTACAGGAGCAATGGTCACCAACTTAGGCGGTATTATTACTACCACGGGGACAGGTCCCAGTGTATTAATTGATGCTGGTGGTTCTGGTTTAACATTAACAAACTCAACCAATGGCACAACGCCAGGAACTATCTCAGCGATAGGAACTAATGACGCGATACGAATTAATGGCAACTTTACCAGCATCGTTAATAATACAACCAGCACTACGCCACCTGTCCCCAGTATTATTACAGCGGTAGGTGGTAATGGCATTAATATCGCAACCGCCGCCACTGGAGATATTCAAAACTACGGCACTATTCAAATCACTGGGACTAGTGGGGTTGGTCTTACGGGTGCTATAAACATTGCAGCAGCTTATAATGGCAACGTCACTAATAATTCTGGCGGCATCATACAAAGTACAGGTGGCACAGGTTTTGGTGCGGCTATTTTAACGTCTAATTCCTTTAACAATATTATCAACCAATCAGGCGGTAATATTTTAGCTGCAGGCACTGATTTTGGTATATTTGCATTAGCAGGTTCAATAGGAACAATTAATAATGCGGGCTTAATTCAATCAACAAGTGAAGATACCATCGTTATTGAAGGCAATTTAACGGGTATAACCAACCAATCAACAGGTATAATTCAAGCACTTAATAATCCGCCAGATGCGACAATTGTATCTAGCGGGGCTGTAACAGTAATAAATGGTCTAACAAACTCCGGCATCATTAAGAGTATAGGACCTAGTCCAGCGATTGACTTCCAGACTTTTGGAGCTGCTAACATTCCTCTGTTTCAAATGGGCGGTACCATTACAGGTAATGTATTGCTAGCAGGTGCAGGCGGTGCGAATGCATTAACGATGACGGGTGGCACCATTGCTGGGATGGTGAATTCAAGTAAAACCGCGGCGAGCACTTTAAATTTAAGTGGTGGCACTATCACAGGTGGGCCCGTAAATATTTACTTTACTGGAAACACCGTTAATATTGCTGGAACTATTTTGCCTGTAGTGAATTCTGCGGGTACTGGAGGCAATACTTATAATGCAACTGGCGGTACCTTTACAAAATTAAATGGTATGGCGGGCGACGTATTTAGTGTTAATGCAACTTATAATTCTAATCCTAATGGTGGTACCGGTGTTATTGCAAATGTGCCAACGATTACAACAACCAATGCTGGAACTGTATTTACTGCTGCAAACACTATCTCAGGGATCAGTAATCAGATATTAATCACGCCTAATACCACGATGGTAGCCGATGCCGGGGTGGGTGGGATTTCAGGAACTGGTGCGCTTAATATTCAAGCCGGTGGTACTTTTGATATCGCTAGTGGTTCTAGCGTTAACATGGGATCGGCGAATAATTTAGGCAATTTAGGAATAGCAAATAATGCTTCATTAAATACAACGGGTGCTTATACTCAAGGTCCAGGCGCTTTCTCGCCAACCATTCAGGACATGACACCAACAGGATTTGGGGTTATTAATGTAGGAACTACGGCTACTTTTAATCCTGGTAGTAATATCGATCCACAATTAGGCTCTGGTGTCTTTATTTTGAATAATTTTGCTTTTCCTGTTGTACAATCAGGTGAGCCTATTAATGGATTTGGAAATATCACCGTAGTACAACCGCCATCAGCCATTCTCTCATTTACAGCAGTGAATGCACCTATCAATGATGTCACTTTAATTGCACACACAAAACCATTAGCCCTCGTTGCAGAACCGGATATTCCTTTAGCGGTTGCTGCATCATTAGATAATTTAATACCAACAACGCTGGCGCAAGTTGCTGCATTGTCCATTGCCGATCCCGAATTACTGGGTTTGTTTGGCCAATTACAATTATTGCCAGATGTTCAATCGGTGTCAGCTGCGTTAATGCAATTGGCGCCTTCCTTTAATTATGCGCTACCAGCATCAAGTCGTATTAGTATTGATAATGCTTTTGATAGCGTTCATGCGCGCTTAGAAGGCCTGACCAGAATTGGGCCCATCAGGACAGAAGAAGGTTATGTCCAAGAGCGTGATTATGAATTATATAATGGCGTCAATTATGGTGACGCTAATGTGATTGACTACACCGGTGGTAAATATGGGGTGTGGTTAAAAGGTTATGCTACATTGCTTGATCAACACAAACGTCATGAAATTGAAGGTTTCAAAGCAGAATGCTACCGGCGGTGCCATTGGCGCGGATTGGCATTTAAGCGATTATGCTTTAATTGGGGTTGCTGAAAGTTTAACCAAAGTAAACACTACTGATACCACCACTTTGCAAAATAAAGTGAATGTACATAGCCTGCAAACCACCATTTATGGATGGTATGCGCCTTATCAAGCTTGTAATGATTACAATACCCAAACGCTGTACGTTGAAGCAATGGCGGGGGTGGCTTCGCACAAATATCAAACCTTCCGCAATATCGTGATTGGTACTCTTCAAGCTCAAGCAATGGCTAATTTTTATGGTCTGCAATATGCCACGCAAGCGGAAGTCGGTTATGCTTTTGTGAGCGTGGACAATTATCTAGTCGCACCTGTTCTTAGAGCGAGATACAGCTACTTAGATATTGGTGATTATTCTGAAACCAATGCACCTGGTCTGAATCTCAACGTAGCGAATGATCCCCTCGATGAAATGATAGGGGGAGCTGGTATAAGATTGGCGGTTAAAAGGGACTTTATTACAGCTGTGTATGTTGCCGAATTTGATCTTATGTTCCTCTATGATTTTGCAGGCAGCGCACAACAAAACGAATCTAATTTTATAGCCCTGGTTGGCACGGATCCTTTTTATACCAACAGTATTAAACCGGCACAAAATATCCAACAATATGGTATTGGTATCACCGCTTATACTTCAGATGGTTACACCTTTTCCATTAAAGGTAATTTTGAGCACCGTAACCAGTTGTTTGCTTACAATGGTTGGATGATGTTGCATTATGGGTGGGATTAATTATTTCGGAAAAAGAAAATTAATTTCAAAACGATAACCCCAATCATGGGCATCAGTATCTGCTGAGACTGCCCAATAGCGCAGTCCACCCATCACGCTGATACGTTGTTTACCAACACATAACACTTTGCTAATCTCGCCATTAACAGGAACGGACCATTCACTTGCCCTCCAATCGTAACTGGATTCGCTGACGATGGTATAGGTCCAAGCGGAATGTGTTGTATAGGCGATACGCGGTTCAATATATGTGGTATTCACATAGGGTCTGTTATCAGCGCCTGCGACCGACCATAGATGATATAACAAAGTGCCCATCGTCCAAGGTCCTGGTTGAAAATATAAACCAGAGGTTGGGCCCACACTCCATTGTTGTGCCCCTAACAGATGATATGAAGCGGTGGGAAAGCTAAACACAGGGCCTAGACCCCAGATCAAATGATCTTCAGTAAACTTGGCAGGGGATAGAAAAAAATGTTGCTGCAGATCGCCAATGCCGGTTTGGTGACTATCGCTGCGACTGACATTTTTTTGATCGATAAACTGAAGTTTGGAGTATGAGATTAAATACCAATTTTCATTTAAGGAGATTGGTATTATGGGTTCAAATTTTACGTAGGTTTTATGGCCGTGAGTATCCCCAATATCTTGATCATAATTACCTTGGAAGGGGACTTTTATCATTTTAGCAAAGGGATTGGCCACTTGTTTGGCTAGATCTTCATCGGTTGCATAGCAAGTGATTGTGGAAGATAAAATAAGAATCGATAAAAGTTTATTATTCACACGTTATCCTTTGGTTTTCTCTGCTTCTAACCATGCACTCAAATGATCAGGGATGAGTGGCCTTGTGATTGATGTTTTAGAAAGTGCCAGGATTTCATCTGGCGTTATTTTCCCTTGTTTGCTTACAAATAACATTTTCAGCAAAGCAGTGGTAACCAGCTCATTATTTCTTAAAATCTTTTGTTCTAAATAAATCCATTTTTCATCCCAATAGATCACTTGGGTTGTCATGGTAAATTTACTAAAAGCCCCAAGGGATTTAATAAAATGTATTTTTGCTCCCCCTAATAATGCCATCCATTTACGTTTTAAAGTCGGTCTTAAAAAGCCCGTTTTAGACATCAAATGGATCCTACCCAGATCCATAAAAGTTAAATAACGACCATTATTCACATGAAAATTTAAGTCGAGATCATTTAACATCACCCGCATCGTTAATTTAGTTGGAGCGAGCGGATCGTCTTGTTTTTTCAGCCAAGGCAATCAAAATAATAACCATAATCAATCTAAAGTAAAGGTTCATTAAACAACCAATAGTAGTAAGTAAATTAACAAAGATTGATATTGCTTGATTCTGCGTTCCATTATGACAATAATCAACGTTTTCACAAATCGAGTAGCGAAATATGATCTGGGGATTATCTATCAGCTTTTTCTGCTTATTTATCCTGTGGGTAGGCTGGCGTGCAAGTCATGGTATTCAAGATCTCAAAACTTATTTAGTCTCCCACCAGAATTTTGGGCACTTCGCCTTATTTAGCACTATCGTCGCCTCTTTTGTGGGTGCAGGTGTCGTCATGGGCACCGCAGAAAAGTCATTCCAGTTTGGTATAGGCCATGCTTTAGGATTGTTGGGTTTTGGCTTACAACTCTTTTTGACTGGGTGGTGGGTTGCACCACGGATGGCTCGTTTTCGTTCGATGCTCACCTTAGGTGAAGTCATTGCCAAGTATTATGGTAAGGCTCCACAGATCTTGACTGGCGTTTTGTGGTTATCTTTTTGTATTGGGATCTTAACAGCCCAAATGAGTGCGATGGGGCACTTGATAACGAGTTTGTTGGGTTATGATCGCGCGTTGAGTATTTTAATGAGCGCTGGGATCGTTATATTTTATTGCTATGTTGGCGGGATTAGAGCGGTTGTTGCCACCGACATTGTGCAATTAGTTTTGTTACTGCTGGCCATTGTTTTAGTTGCAGTGTGTGGAGTTCATTATCTGGGTGGCTGGAGTGAAATGCTAAGCAGCATTCCAAGTTCTCATTTTGTGCCAACATCACATCTCTCAGGGTGGGAACTCGGTTTTGTTTTTATGAGCTTTTTGCTTGGCGATGCGCTGATCCCACCTGTATTTCAGCGTTTGTTAATGGGTAAAAATGTTCAAGTCACTAAAAAAGCCTATATGTCTTCTGGCTTGTTACTTATCCCCATTTGCTTTTTGGTTTTCACACATGGATTGATTGCTTATGCTATCGATCCTTCGATGCCTAAAGAAGAAATCACAGCCACGCTATTTCAATCAACACTGGCTTTGCCGTTTGCGATTATCGCTTTGGTGGGTTTTATTTCGGTTATCATGTCTTCGGCCGATAGCTATTTGAATGCGGCGGCAGGTTCTCTTGTTAACGATATTATCGTTCCTATGAGTGGTAAACCCATTGGTGCACAATCTGCATTAAGATTAGCAAAAGGCACAACCATTATATTAGGTTTATGTAGCATGTCTTTTGCGATAGCGGTGCAAGATATTATGGACATCCTTTTGAAGACTTACCAATTCTGGGGGCCAACGCTTGTGATCCCATTACTTGGCATCTTCAGTAACAAAACATTACCGCCTTGGGGATTTTACGCAAGCGTCATCACCGGTGGGTTAATGGTTGTCACTTGGAATACTTTTGATCTAGAAACCATCACCCATGTCACGGCTTTGATTGCTGGCATATTGGGCAATGCAATGGTTTATGCAGGAGTGTATTGGGTGACGAATGTGAAGAAAGAAGTGGTTAGCGCTATTTAATCATTGCCTACGTGCCGCGACTTGTTCGCGGCATCCATGGATACCGCGGACAAGCCGCGGGACGTAGAGAAAATTATTGTTTTCTCACCAAAATACTACCAATCGAATACCCAGCACCAAAAGAACAAATCAGCCCTAAATCGCCGGATTTCAAATCGTGATTATGCAGATGAAAAGCAATTAAAGAACCAGCCGATGCGGTATTGGCATATTCATGCAAAATGATTGGTGCTTCAAGATTATGCGGCTCACGGCCTAAAATTTTCTTAATGATGAGTTCATTCATATTGATATTGGCTTGATGCAACCAATAACGTTTAATATCGCTTGAGGCTAATCCTAATGAGGCCAGATGAGCAAGGATATGCTCTTCTACCATCGGCACCACTTCTTTAAATACTTTACGCCCATTTTGTCTAAAGCAAAAACGGGGATTTGGATCGTCGTTGCCGACTTCAGTATGATTTAAAAAGCCGCTATTGTTACGAATATTATTGGAAAAAGAAGTTAATAGTTTAGTTCCAATAATTTCATAGCCAGGACGTCTCACCGAATCTGCGGCTTCAATCACAGAAGCGGTACAAATATCACCAAAAATAAAATGTGAATCTCTATCGCGGAAATTAATATGCGCAGAAGTAATTTCAGGGTTCACCACGACAATACATTTGTTTTGCTTAGCAGAAATGGCGTTATAAGCATTTGTAATACCAAAGGTGGTGGATGAACAAGCGACATTCATATCATAGCCATAGCCACTGATCCCTAAGGCATTTTGAATTTCCATTGCCATGCCAGGATAAGAGCGTTGCATATTGCAGCAAGAAACAATAACACCGTCCACTTCTTGAGGTGTCTTTTGAGCATAATCAAGCGCCTGATGGATAGCGTTACAAGCCATCTCGCATTGTAATGACGGCTCATCATCTGAACGAAGACGAATGCGTGGACGCATCCTTTTAGGATCGAGAATACCTTCTTTATCGACTACATAGCGGTTATGGATGCCGGATGCTTTAACGATAAAGCTGGCACTAGAGTATTCAAGTGCTTCAACTTCGCCTTTTTGAATAGCGTCTTTATGCTGATGGTTATATTCATCAACATAAGTGTTAAAACTATGCACCAATTCGTCATTTGAGATCTTATGTGGGGGAGCATACAATCCAGTTCCCGTCACAACCACGCCAGCCATTACACTCTCCCGGAGAAATAGTGAAAAATTCCTTAAAGTATAACGCAAGACCGGTCAAGTCTTAAATGCTATTATCAAATATAGTTACTCAACTATATTCTTTGTATTGGATGTCCTTTTTGGCTTTTGTTAGTTTGATCCTTTCTAGTTCCTGCCTGACATCAACAAATTGAGATTCTAGAGAAGCAGTTAATTTAGGTAAGCTTTCTATCCTCATTTCTTGTGCTGCAATTTCAAGTACAAGGCAGTGATAAGAGAATTGAATAGCGCCAACATCAATGCTGCGTTGTCGTAATTCACGACAGGCAGCTGAAAAATTCGATAAATTGGACTCTTCTAGTGCTTTGTACAAGTTTGCAATTTTTCTCTTTGCATCATGCAAATAGATATCAATAAGCTCAACAACTTCCTTTTGAAAGGTTTGTTGTAGTTCTTTTAAAAAAGAGAGCTTGATAATGTTGGGATTTATCGCCTCTCCCATGATGGTTACCTACCTATCTAATTTTTCTTATTTATTTTGAGATAATGTATATGGTGGCAACATTATAGTGTATATGCACTTAATTAGTTACACTCTCTCTCCTCATATATACCGTTCGTCCTGGAATTGTTGACCCGAAAACTATTGAAGGCTAAAAATGTAAATAAAGGTAAATCATAAGATGCGCGGAAGGTTAGCAAGTACTGAAAATATGTGCAAGTACCCCGTAATTAGCCATAATATGTTTACAAACTAACTCATTTTTGCTAGAATCTCATGATTAGCATTACTAGGTAATAACAGGAATAATAATGAGCCAGTCATTTCATCCTTCTTCAAGACAACCATTCATCGAAGCGCTTATTGAAATGACAAAAAAGCTCGATATGCGTGGTCCTACCAAAGGTGAACCTGCATTACCCAAATCTAAAAAGATTGGATTGAATAACATTCTTTGGAATCAAATCATGATGATGGAAGATCCAGAAAGAGTGAGATTGACTTTAGAGTTAGGGGCTAACCCTAATTATCGTTCAAATGGCAAATCAGTACTTGAATTCGCCAAAGCCCTCCGCAAACTTTATGGCAGTGATAAGATCGTCGATCTTTTAGAAAGTTATGGCGCCAGAGCTACCCATAAAAAACGCATTAATAAAAATAGACCGACTCCTTCTAACTAAAAATTAAGCTTATCGTCTTTTTCTTTCTTTGAAACAATTTTCAATTCCGGTTTCTTTTTCTCAACGGGTTTGATAATTGGTTTATTCGCAGCTTCTCTTAATTGCAAATCATATTTAGTCGTTAGTAATAAAGCAAAAGACCATGGCGCTATTATGACCCATATCGCCTGCGTAATGCCTTGTACTAAAAAGGGAGATTGCTGCCTCAATAACGGTATATAAGCTTTTACTAAATGTCCTAAATCCACCAAAAAGAACAATAAAAGAACGGCATAAAGCATGAACACAAAGGTTCTTAAATAGTGGCTTTTGACGAGACGTTCGCTATTATCAACCGAATCATTGGCACTTTGATCATCGCTCATCACTAAAATGGGAGCAAGCAGTTTAGGAACAAAGGCTGCAAATACGACTAACAATGAAAAAATTAACCAACCAAAAAGTACGCCTTGGGGAAAATTTTTAATCCCAAGAAAGACATAAACGCCAGTGCAAATTCCCATGATAAAGAGCGGGAAGAGTAACATCGAAAAAAAACAACCAATCAAAGTGAGAAGCTTTTTAGCGGTCACTATCACACCATCGCCATAGGAGAAGGGTTGTTCCTTTGCAATGATATCTAATAGGTAAAAAAGCATTGCGGATAGAGGGAGAAAGAGAATAGCACTGAAAATCGCAAATTCTGGATGTAAATGGACATAAGCGTCTGGAAAAAGAGCCGCCCCATAGCGAATAAAATCATAAACCAAAACAATCAAGAGGCTAATGGGTAATACTTTCAGCACACTAACCCGATACAGATGACAAGTTGTTCTGATTAAGGCGTCATTGGTTAAAGGCGCGTTCAGAGGAAAAGTGGCCATTTTGATCCCATAAGCTAAGCATATTTACTTAAAAGTATAGTTCCTATGATAAAATACGCTTGTAGGCCTCTTTGTAATGTAATCTTCTAACTTATCTGGTACTAAAGATGAAACATGCTGATCTTTCAACTGTCGCAAGGCTTTTAATTACTTGTCCTGACAGGCCAGGCATCATCGCTGCCGTTACAACCTTTTTAAAAGATCATGGGGCCAATATTACGGATCTTGATCAGCATTCAACCGATGCCGAAGGTGGCACCTTCTTTATGCGGTTAGAGTTTCAAACCCCCCATTTGGATTTATCTAGCAAATCACTTGAAGAAAAATTTAAAACAGAAGTGGGCATACCCTTTAAAATGGACTGGCAAATGCATTATGCCGCCAATTTAAGAAGAATGGCGCTGTTTGTCTCAAAATATGATCATGCTTTTTTAGAAGTACTATGGCGCTGGTCTAGACATGAACTCCCCCTTACCATTCCTTTTATTATTTCTAATCATCCTGATTTAGAGATAGCAGCAAAACATTTTAATGTACCTTTTCATCATATTCCTGTCACGCCAGCAACGAAAGCTCAAGCGGAAGACAAGATATTGAAGCTTTGTGAAAATAATGTAGATGGGATAATTCTAGCCCGCTATATGCAAATATTATCTGAGAATTTTATTAATCATTATCCTAATAGAATCATTAATATTCATCATTCCTTTTTGCCGGCCTTTGTTGGTGCTAATCCTTATCAGCAAGCCTATGACAAAGGAGTGAAATTGATTGGTGCAACAGCGCATTATGTCACCACAGAGTTGGATATGGGACCAATCATTGCCCAAGATGTGGTTCGCGTTTCACATCGTTTAAGTGCAGAAAAATTACGTGTGCTGGGTCAATATGTTGAAAGAACCGTGTTGGCACGGGCGATCAAATCGCATGTCGAAGATAGAATTATTGTGGATGGTAATAAGACCATTGTTTTTGATTTAGACTAGAAATGGTGGGCACGCTTCCTCCTACGCTAAGAGCTTCGGACGACAGGCCGCTTTGCCCACCCTACATAAACATTTCCATCTGATACCTTCATTCCTACCTTTTATCATATGAACCATCATTTAGATATTTTGACCACATACAAATCTTAAGCAGTTTAGCTAAAATTTTTTTAAATTTGCGCTTAGGGCTGTAAAGGGTAAAACGCTATGTATACGAATGATGAGACTGATGATGATGCAACAATCGAAGATAATTGTGTTTCAACTGTTAATATTGATGAGAATAACCCTTCGAGGTTAATAAACCAATTGCCTAATGATATTTCAAAGCTGGTTATTAACTATTTACCTGCTTATAGATTTGTTGGGCGACAAGGAATGCCCTTATTAAGTAAGATGTGGGAAAAAGAAGATAAAGACGAAAAAACGAAACACAGAAGAAAACTCTCTGAAATCATCTCTTCTTGCCAAACACCTGAAGATGCACTCAATATTTTAAGCGATGGTAGCCTCTATGATCAATTTAAAGTGGAAGAACTTTTAACAATAGCCGCTTTCAATCCTGAGCTAATCAAAAAGCTATTATCTAATTCACTCCTAATAGATATCTTAGATCACGATCAATTATCTATATTAGGTTCACAAGACGAAGAGATTGCTATACATATTTTAAAATCTAAAGAATTAGTTTCTAAGCTTAGCGCTGAAAATATAACTTATCTTGGTTGCAAGAGTAAGAAGGCTGCGGACTTTATTTTTGCCAACGAAAAACTCTGCGAAAAACTCAATGGGGAGAACTTGGTAAAGCTTGGCTCAGTCAATGAAGATAATGCTTTAAAAATATTAAAAGAAAATAATCTAAAATCTAAACTGAGTAGAATACAATATGTTCGCTTACATGCATACCATGAAAAGCTGGCACTTGAGCTTTTGAAGACTGAAAAATTAAAGGGTACTATTGATTCATCATTCTTATTTGAACTTGGTTCGCAATCCGAGAAAATAGCTGGAATTATATTAAAAGATAAAACAATACGTGTAATGCTCAACCGTTATCAGTTCATAACATTAACTTCTATGGTTAAAGATCTAGCGATAAACTTTTTTGTTTATTATAAGCAAAAATTAAATGCTGATGAACTTATTACATTTGCTAAAAAATACGAATCAATAGCGCTTGGTGTCTTAAAGGATCCAAAATTAAAAAGTAAACTCGAAATTTATCACTTGCTATCTATTGGCCGTGAACACAATAAAGCGGCGTTAGAGCTATTTGAAACCCACAGAGATAGCATTTTCATGTTTAATTTTGGATCTCAGCATGAAAACATTGCTGAAAAGATTTTAACTGATGAAAATATTTATAAAGTTTTGAACCATAAACAGTTAGCAAGACTTGGTTCATGCCATCAAAAGATAGCAGAATCACTTCTGAAAAACGAAGAGTTTTGCAATGAGCTTAAGGGTGTAGATTTAGCAACCCTAATTAAGAATCATAGGAAGTTGATTTATAAAGTGCTCAAGGATCCAAAACTATGTTCCATACTCAAAAAAGCGAGTATTAAAGATATTGCGGTTGGCGTTACGCCAAGAAGTGCGAAAGTGATATTGGAAGATAACAAGATATGGAGTATGTTCACCAAGAAATTACAAACTAAATTTAAAGCAATGAAAAATATTTCTGAGCATATTCATTCCTTAGCAAAGGAATTGCGATCGGTTCAAAAAGATGAAAATCTTCATACCACTAACCTCAAACATGCTAGTGATACCAATACAGAAAAATCTACAAAAAGACCAAAAGCGTTTTAAAATACAAGGGCAAAACGATATGTATACGAATGATGAGACTGATGATGATGCAACAATCGAAGATAATTGTGTTTCAACTATTGATATTGATGAGAATAACCCTTCCAGGTTAATAAACCAATTGCCTAATGATATTTCAAAGCTGGTTATTCACTATTTACCTGCTTATAGATTTGTTGGGCGACAAGGAATGCCCTTATTAAGTAAAATGTGGGAAAAAGAAGATAAAGAAGGAAAAACAAAAGAGAAAAGAAAACTCTCAGAAATCATGTCTTCTTGCCAAACACCTGAAGATGCACTCAATATTTTAAGCGATGGTAGCCTCTATGATCAATTTAAAGTGGAAGAACTTTTAACAATAGCCGCTTTCAATCCTGAGCTAATCAAAAAGCTATTATCTAATTCACTCCTAATAGATATCTTAGATCACGATCAATTATCTATATTAGGTTCACAAGACGAAGAGATTGCTATACATATTTTAAAATCTAAAGAATTAGTTTCTAAGCTTAGCGCTGAAAATATAACTTATCTTGGTTGCAAGAGTAAGAAGGCTGCGGACTTTATTTTTGCCAACGAAAAACTCTGCGAAAAACTCAATGGGGAGAACTTGGTAAAGCTTGGCTCAGTCAATGAAGATAATGCTTTAAAAATATTAAAAGAAAATAATCTAAAATCTAAACTGAGTAGAATACAATATGTTCGATTACATGCATACCATGAAAAGCTGGCACTTGAGCTTTTGAATACTGAAAAATTAAAGGGTACTATTGAATCAGGCTTCTTAAGTGAACTTGGTTTGCAGCGCGAGAATATAGCTAAAATCATTGTAAAAGATGAAACTTTTAGGAAGGTTCGCCGTAATGAAAAGATAAGTTTATATTCTGCGTATAAAGAGCCATCTATAATATGTTTTGAGAAAATAAAGGAAGAATTGACTGATCAACAAATTAACATGTTTGCTTCAAAATACGAATCAATAGCGCTTAGTGTTTTAAGGGATCCAAAATTAAGAAGTAAACTTTATGATCTATATATTGGCGGTATACATGAGAAAGTGGCTTTAGAGCTATTTGAAACTCGCAGAGATAGAATTTTCATGCTTGAGTTTGGAACTAAGCATGAAAGTATTGCGAAAAAGATTATAGCTAATAAAGAACTTTATAAAGTTTGCGGATTTGATAACTTAGTAAAAATTGGTTCATCTCATGAAAAGATAGCAGAAACACTTCTAAAAAATAAAAATTTTTGCGATAACCTAGTAGGTATATCTTTAGCAAAGCTAATAAAGAATCATAGGAAACTGATTTATAATGTCCTCATGGATCCAAAACTATGTTCCCTACTCAAAAAAGCGAGTATTAAAGATATTGCTGTTGGCGTTACGCCAAGAAGTGCGAAAGTGATATTGGACAATAGCAAGATACGTAATATGTTTGCAAAAAAATTACAATTAAAATTTAAAACAATGATAAATATATCTGAGCATATTCATTCCTTAGCAAAGGAACTGCGATCGGTTCAAAAAGATGAAAATCTTCATAACACTAACCACAAACATGAGAGTGATACAAATACAGAAAAATCTACAAAAAGACCAAAAGCGTTTTAAAAGAGTAAACGTCTAGAGCGGAATCTTCGTCAACTTCGACCCCCGCCCTTGCACTTTAAGCGGAACAGGTTGGTTGATTTCGTTGTTATTCCTGGACTGGTTCCAAGGCTCTTCAATCATCAATTGACATAATTTATCTTCGAATGTTTTACGAGCGGCGGCATCGGCTATAGATTGATTGATAAGCAAAGAGAACAGATATTGTTTCCCATTGTTAGCCGTGAAATAACCTGATAAGGCTGAAGTGCCTAATGCGCTTCCTGTTTTTGCAACCACTTTTCCTATCATATCCTTACTCTTCATACGCTCAGCGAGCGATCCTGACTTTCCTGAAGTACTTAAAGCATTATAAAAAACAGTGAAATTAGGATCCTGATACATATGAAAAAGTAACTGGCTGATATGATAAGGAGAAACTAAATTGTAACGCGATTGTCCGGAACCATCACTTAAATTGACTTGCGAAAAATCAATTTTTGTATCTTTGGTTAATATCTCTTCAATCGCATGGATCCCGACTTGGAACGAACCTTGGCCAAGAAACGCAAGCCCTAAGGCTTTGGTTAAGCTTTCGGTGTAGATATTATTAGACTCTGCTAAAACTTGTCTTAGTAGATTTTTTAAAGGAAGTGAACGCTTTGTCAGTATGGCAGGCACTTCTTTTGGCGCTTTATTAAATTGAATATCGCCAGTGAGTTCAATTTGATTCTCTTTTAAATATTCTTTTATTAGTGATTTTGCCAAGATCTTGGGGTTATCAATAGCCAATTCTAAATTCGTTGGCGTCTTTTCGATTGGCCAGCAACCACCAATGTTGATTTCATTATTTTTGACTTTGACATTCAATTGGCAATGATGTTCCGCTTCCTCAGCGGTGACAGCAACGACATTCGCGTTTAAAGGCAATTTTGGAAAAGCTTCATCGGTTTGCTCAATTTTAATTTTATCATTGAGTACTTCTGTTTGATTTAGTTTCAGACGAACTTTATTCGCATTTAAAATAATAGATGTAACAGGTGCAGAGTAGGCCCATGGAATGGAATCCCATGTCCAGCCCGGCGCATAAGGAACATCATCAAAGGATTTATCATCAATGATAAAGTTCCCTTTAATTTTATTAACGCCTTTTGCTTTTAATTGTTTGATAAGCCCAGATAAGTCTGCTGCGGTAAAGGAAGGATCGCCTCGAAAGACAATGTAGACGTTATCTTCGAGCGTTCCTTCCTTCATTTTATTTAATTGCGTATTGATGCTGGTTTGATATTGAAAGTTAGGACCGAAAAATTTTAAGGCGGCAGCTGCTGTAAATAATTTGGTATTGCTTGCTGGGTAAAAATTATCTTCACCACGCTCTTCAAAAAGAATGGCACCGGTTTTTGGATCTTGTACTACTAACCCAATAACCGTATTGGGTAAATGTTGTTTAACTAATTTATCAAATTGTTGTTCAAAGGCAGCATTAGCACTCGAATAGGTCAATGGACAAAGACTGATGAAAAGTACAAGTGATGCTAGGGTATTTAATTTTTTCATGGGCTTTTATCTATTATTAATAATCACACTTTTAGTTAATAAAGTAGAATTTGGGATAAGAATCTCTTGGTGTGCGTTTTTAAGGTGTGTATAACGCAAACTCATTTTGGTCACTTCTCCTTTGATATATCCCACTTCGATTGTATCGCCTATTTTAAAAGGTTGGTACAAAAGCACCAATATTCCTGCAAACAAATTAGCAAAAGCATCTTTGCTGGCCAGAGTAAGTGCAATACCCGAAATACCTAAGCTTGCCACTAAAGCAGAGACATTAACACCCGCCGAGCCAAGGGCGGTAATGATCCCTAGCAATAATATGGTGATTCTCGTAATCGTTTCAAAAACCAGAAAGACCGGTTGTTTTTGTGGGGGATTTTTATCTCTGATACGGTGAAGAAGTTTTACTGCAAATTTAGCTAAGATCCAAAATACAATAAAAATAATAATCGCGATAATGAGACTTGGTAAAGCATAAATCACTGGCTTTAACATTTCTTGGAACATATGAGGAAACCACACCGAATAAGTTAATTGCAGCGTTAATGTGCCATCAAGTAATTTAGTCTGTCAACTGTTTTAGTTGCAAAGATAACGCAGGTGCCGCTTTACGAAGAGATATCGTGAAAACCATACAGGTGACTAATGCAATAAGAGAAACATAAAAACTCGGTCCTAACACCCATTCGTATTGTGTAGAAAGGTATTGAGCTACCATCGGTGCAGTGCCAGCAAACACAGCCGCTGAAACACTCCAAGCAAAAGAGATCCCGGTGTAGCGCAATGCACTTGGGAATTGATCATACAGTATTTTTACCATCGGGCCGCAAACAATGGCATTTAATAAACCGTAAATAATCATGCCAAGTGCTATGTAACCATAGTTGCCTGTTAAGCAGAGCAAGAAAATACAAGGCGAACCAACTGCTACGAGCAGTAACCCATAGCGGTATTGGCGGTAAGCGTCGGTTTTATCAGCGATGTATGCCATCACAGGAATCAACAGCGCTACAATCACTTCACCAAAGATCGCAAAAAAGCTAGCATGGTGGGTTGGTAGCGAAACTTGTTGTTTTAAAAAGACAACAATATAAATATTGCCAATATAAACATAGATCCCCGTAAAAGCTGCAATGGCAGCTGCAAGGATCATTGATTTTTTATATTGTTTAAAAACTTGAACAAGCGGTAATACTTTTTTCATCGTCGTTTTGGGTTGGTGCAAAGCGATCGATTCGGTGATTTTATTTCGCAACCAAAAACCAACGAAACAACTGATGCCTCCTAATAGAAAAGGCACTCGCCAAGCCCAACTGGGACAGTGTGGCAGACTTGTGGCATAGGCCGCGATACCACCAACAACCATACCTGCTGCAGCTGAGGCGCTGATCCAGCTTCCGGCAAGACAAGGAAATTTACCGCACGCGCGCTCTACAAGAAAGATCCCTGCGCCATTATATTCACCACTTATGGCAATGCCTTGCAGCATTCTCATCAGTAATAAGATAAGCGGTGCGGCAAATCCAATTTGGTGGAAAGTCGGTAAGCAACCTATAAGAAATGTTGCGCCACCCATGAGAAATAAAGAAATCATTAATGCAGGCTTGCGACCATAAGTATCACCGATATGGCCAAAGAGTATAGCCCCCAAAGGGCGCATGATATAACCAACAGCAAAAATGCCAAATGTTTTTAAGATACCCATTTCAGGTGAGTTATCTGGAAAAAACAGAGCAGAAAGAGAAACCGCCATATAGCCATAAAAGGTATACTCTGCCCATTCAAGCACAGTACCAAGAGACATAATGCTAATCAGTGCACGACGGCTCACAGCGTAAGACATTACTGACTTCGCTTATTAGCAGGTAAAGTTTCTTTGATAAATATCGAACACAAAATAGCTAGGAACAAACAAATCGGTATGATAAAAGTTGAATGTTGATAGTCTTGTGCCGTATGTGCCAGCGCCCCTTGCGCCGTAAACGATAGGTGTTTTACCGCATTCCAATCTAGAAGCATCCCAAGGATAGGCATCATTGCTGCGCCAAGTAAAACCGAGAACATATTCGCAATCGCCATTGAAAAGCCGCCCAGCGCTTTATCATGCAACTCACCGGCTGCAGTATAACTGGCGATAAGACCTGTGTTGGTAAATCCATAGGTAAACATGATTATTGAAATAACAACGAGTGGAATGTTAGGCACATAAAAAACGATCGGTAACAAGATAAAACCTAAAACAGCAGAACCAATCATCACTGGTCGTCGACCCACATGATCGGCAAGCCATCCTGCAATCGGACCACCAATCGCCCATCCAAAAAATAAATAAGACACTGCACTTGAGGCTTGATAGGAATCAAGATGATGAATATTCTTTAAAAATTCTTTACCCCAAAACTCTCCTAAGACATCTGTCGGTGCATAAATTAAACCTGCATATAAGGCATTGATCCAGGTATATCTACTTAGGAGCACGGTTTTTAGTTGTGAAAACGAAATGCGAGGTGTTGTTTGAACTTGCGTGCCGGGTGCCTGGTTACCCAAGGGATGGTTTCTGACAATACTATAAATGAGTATTGAGAGCACAAAAAATACGCCACCGTAAAGGCGGAACATATCTTCCCAACCAATCTCATCATTTAAGAAAGGTACTAAGTGACCACCTACAGCAGCTCCCACCATACCTAATGCTTGGGTCATACCTACTAATAACGCGAGCTTTCTGGCATCAAACCAAACGGTAATTAATTTCAATGCACCAATAAAAGCGGTTGCAGAACAAAAACCTAATAGCACACGAGACAGCATAGCTGTCTCAAGTTTGGGTGCACCTGCAAATATAAAACAACTGAGACTACAAATTAAAACGGCAATGGAGAGTAAAATTCTTGGCCCAAATCTATCGACTAAATAACCAACAGGCATTTGCATGAGAACATAGGGTATATAAAAAGAGGTCCCTAATAAGCCAAGCTGAAATTTAGAGGCATCAAAAGCGGTTTGTAATTCTTCACTAATATGGCCAGGACTAACGCGCACCACATAGTGGGCGAAAAAGAAAAAGGCCGCTAACCCCCAGATGAACCAAGGCTTTAGGTTAGAATATCGCTCTTGTTGTTGCATGCTGTTCACAGATTATTTTGAGGAAACCAGCAAGTATAAGTGAATCACAGAACAAAAAATACCAGCAAAATGGGTTTGTTAATTAACTTGTAGTTGCATGCTTTTATCCGATGAGACCATATATATAGTCTATCCTTCCTATTTTAGATAACCCAAGTTGATTAGCCTATGCTGGTTCCAAATACTGAAAATTTAGAGCAAAACCAAAAAGATGCCGTATGTGATTTCTTGAATGCATCTGGCGTTAATTACATGGTTATCGATCATCTTCCCAACCATACACTGGAAGAAATAACGCAGCTTATTGGAATAGCAAAGCATACTTTGTTACGAGCAACTCTTCTGCAAGATGATGAAGGCATAGTGCTTGCCATTTTACCTTTAGATTATTTTTTAGATATTGGTCAGCTTAGCCAATATCTTGGCCGCGAGTTACATGCTTTGAGCGAAGAAAAAATGAAAAAGATAATCTCTGGATGTGGAACAGATACCTGCCCGCCGCTTCCAGATTTTATTGGGCTTGATGCTATTATAGAAAATGATATTCGTTCGCTTGCGGAAGTGTATTTTAAGCCGAGCACTAATAATACTTTAATCTGTATGAAACGCGATGCCTTCATGGTATTTCAACAACAATCCAAAATCGTCAATATGGGATTTCCCATATCGCAATTATCTCAATCAAAAAAATTTGAAGGTGGTGTGAGTGCCACTATCAAAAAACTTACTCCCTTGCGAATTAAACAACGTGTCGATCAAACCATTGAATTGCCTGCAGTACCAGTGATAGCTGGTCAAATTTTAAAGTTGCGATTTAATCCTCATGCAACCTCACATGATTTGGCACAAATCATCGAAAAAGATCCCAGTCTTTCGGCGCAGCTCATGTCATGGGCGCGTTCACCGTATTATGGCTATGCGGGAAAAATAAATTCAATTGAGAGTGCAATTGTTAAAGTGCTTGGCTTTGATTTAGTGATGAATTTAGCATTAGGCATTGTACTAGGACGTTCAATGCAGGTTTCACCTGATGGGCCATTGGGTTTACGAGAATATTGGCGGTTTGCGATTTGTTGTGCGGCTTTAGTTGAAACCTTGGTTAAGCTTATGCCCGTTCAAAAACGCCCTATTTTGGGATTAGCTTATCTAGGTGGATTACTACATAATTTTGGTCATCTACTACTAGCACAAGTATTTCCGCCACATTTTCAATTGCTCAATCGGTATGTGGTTGCAAATCCCGATGTCAATATTAGACAAATTGAGCATTACGTATTGGGGGCGGGTCATGACTTGATAGGCGCTTGGTTAATGCAATCATGGCAGTTACCACCAGAAATCATCATTGCTGTTAGATTCCACCATCAAGAAAATTATTCAAATGAGTACGCTGTCTACCCAAATCTTGTTTTGCTTGCCACAAGACTATTAAAACGTCACGGATTGGGGGATGGAGATGGCACGCAATTGCCACAAACATTATTAGATTCCTTGGAAATAAGCGAAGAAGATGCCTGCCATGCCTTAGATTATGTGATGGGGCAGCGGGAAGATCTGTTCTTATTAGCCAGTCAAGTATCCCCCCCATCAGCTTAATTTCCCGCCGTTAAACGGTTATACTCCGACCAGCTCTGATGTAGGGTGGGCAAAGCGAAGCGTGCCCACCAGTTGGGAATTCAGATGGTGGGCACGCTTCGCTTTGCCCACCCTACTATGGTATTTCATTTGATTAATAAATCTTACCGTTTTTGGCAAACCATGTGTGTTGTGTTGACAATGTTCTGCACGAACGCCTCGATTGCTATTACCATGGATTTAAAACAAGCCATTGTTTATTCAATTGATAACAACCTCCAGCTAAAAGCAGCCTTGCTTGATAAGACGGTTCGTTTACATGAACTCAAAATATTAAAGCAAAAGTTTAATCCACAACTTTCTTTTAATATGAGTTTAACTACCCAGCATGAAGATTATTTCAATGAAGATTTTGTTGAAAATAAAATCCATGCTTATCCTTCTCTCAGAATGGTTACCCCGATTGGGACACAGCTTGAAGTATTTACAGAACAAAATTATGGCTATGAACAATATCAAAGAAAATCAGGGAGTGCGGTTCACGTTGTAGTTGAACAACCGCTTCTTCAAGGCGCAAAGCCAATTGTTAACAAGTGGTCAATTGAAAATAGTCGCGTCTCAAATGACATTCAAGAGTTGTTGCTAAAACAGGCTACAAGTCAAATTATTTATAATGTCATTATCCATTACCATTCTTTGATGTTGGCAGCTGAAAATGTTGCATCCCAAGAAAGATGGTTGCAGCAAGCACAAAGATTTTATGAAAGCCTTAAGGTGAAAGTCGATGTGGGACGAGCCCCGATGAGTGATTTAACCTCATCATTGCTGCAGATCAATCAGGCCAGAAGCTATTTAGCGAATGCGCAATTCTCTTATCATCAAACCATGAGAGAATTTAAAGAAACCATTGGCTGGGAAGGTGATGAAGATATCACTTTAAAGCCTATTGGCGGATTAAAAGATGCGTTCAATATGGATAAAAAAGAGTTTATTCAAGTTGTATTAGAGAATGATATAGAAACTAAAATACTGAATTTAAATAAAGAAAGACTGAATTCGCAATTAATAGTTGCGCAAGATCAACGGCTCGTTGATTTACGATTAAGAGGCGATTTGACTATGGGAAGATACCATGTATATGGAAACAATAGTCCTATACTAGATATTAATGACGATAATATTTATAACTCACCTTTTGTTCATAAAAGTGGCAACTATTCAGCGCATTTATTATTGAGTATTCCCATTTCAGGTAAAGATGCGCGATATCATCAAACCTTAGCCACGAAAGTAGAACAAGAAAAAATTGAATCTGAGTTTTGGCATCACCAAAAACAACTTACGACATTTGCTGAAGGATTGCTTGAGAAGGTTGAACTTAAAAAACAACAGGTGACACTCTCAACACAACAATTAAGCTTGGCGCAAAAAAATTATGATGATGCTTTGTTGAAATTAGAAGCAGGGAGAACCTCCATGTTTGAAGTCGCGTCCTTGCGTGAAAAATTACATGATGCTCAATTGCAGGTAACATCTGCTGAGATAGCTTATTTGGATATTTTGGCAAATGTAGAATTTAGTGCAGGATTATTGACCAGGAAATGGCTAACATGAAATGGCTTACTTGTTTTTTAATGTTGATGTCAGGATTTGTTTTTGCATCTGGAGAAACAATCTATGTCGTAGAACAAAAAGAAATAGATCAGAAACCTTTGCAGTATACCGGCACACTTGTTCCTGGTAATGTTGCTGAAATTATCAGTCCAGCAAATGGCATTATCACAAAAAGATTTGTTAACTTCGGATCGCAAGTAAAAAAGGATCAAGTGTTATTTGAATTTGCATCAAATGAGCTCACCGCGCGCCTAGCAGAAGAAAAGATGAAACTTTTAGAAAATACGCAAGTATTAGAAAAATTAAAACACTGGCAAACTAGCAGTGAAATGGTACAAGCACAATATAATCTCGATACTGCCGAACAAGAATATAATCATGCCGAGCGGCGTTACGAACAGACTAAAAAACTCTTTGAGGCTGGCATTGTATCAAAAGAAGAATATTCTCAAGATGCACGTTTCCATAGAGACAGTTTGCATCATTATGAGCATGCGAAAAAGAATCTGAGCGATGTGCAAAGAAAAGGAGGCGAACAATATGTTACGTTGGCGCAAATGAAGGAAACCCAAAGCCAACAGCAGGTGAAAATCTTGACAGATAAGATTGCCGCTTTAACAATAAGATCTCCATTGACAGGTGTTTTTCTTCCCCCCATGCGCCAAGAAGAGAGTAAAGATAATTGGGGTTTATCACATCAAAGAACATCCTTTCAGGAAAATCAAGCATTAGGATTGGTAGCAGATAGTGATCAATTATATGTTCAAATTAAAGTAGATGAATTTGATATAGTGAAAATCCATAAAGGACAAAGTGCCCAAATTTCAATTCTGGCGTTACAAGATATCAAAGTAAAAGGAAAAATAGATGACATTAATGTCATGATTAATAAGGGATCATCTAATCAACAAGCAGCCAGTTTTGATGTTAAAATAATAGTTGAAAATCTTGATAATAAGTTAAAAGAAAAGATATTGCTGGGGATGTCAGCCAGCGTCAAACTTGCTAAACCTGCTTTGCAGGGTTTATTTGTACCAAAACTTGCCGTTGTCTATGAAAAGGGTGAAGCCTTTGTTGATGTGCTTGTTGATGAAAAAAATCATCAAAAGCAAAAAATTGAAGTTGGCGATACTTCAAACAATTATGTAGTGGTGACGCAAGGAATAAAGCCAGGAGATCGCATTGTCGTTCATAGCTAAATTAGTTGGTGTAACAAAATATTTTCCGCAACGTGAAAAACCGGTTCTACATCAATTAAATTTTGATATCAAAATAAATGATTCATTGGCTATCATTGGTCCCTCGGGTTCTGGTAAAACGACGTTATTAAGTATTTTGGGGTTGTTAGACTCGCCAAGTGCAGGACAATATCTTATTGAGGGAAAAAATGTTATTCATTACTCGCATGTTGAAAAAGCCGCTCTTCGGAATAAATTGTTTGGTTTTGTATTTCAATCCCATCTGTTAATTCCGCATTACTCCTGTTTAGAAAATTGTGCTTTACCTTTGCATTACAGAGGGATCTCCAAAAATGAGTCAACAACTTCGGCATTGAAGTGGATGCACGCTTTAGGGTTAGCAGATCTCAAAAATCGCTATCCGCATCAAATTTCCGGTGGTCAGCAACAACGACTTGCCATAGCAAGAGCCATGATTGGACAACCTAAAATTTTACTAGCCGATGAACCAACAAGTGCATTGGATGCTAAAACCAAAGCAGAGGTTCTAGAGTTATTGTTTTCATTACAACAGCAATGTCAATTTGCTTTAGTGATGGTGACCCATGATGATTCTGTTGCAAATCGATGTAAGAATATTTACCAATTAGAAGAGATTATTTAAATATGCTCCCTAATTGGCTAGCAGATGTGCTTTCTCTTTTTAAATATTACCGCACGCGATTTATATTTGGTTTAATTGGCATTATGGTGGGCGTAAGTGCTATCTGCGCCTTGGTCGCTATTAAAGGAGTGGTTACAAAAAATAGCGAAGAGATCCTTAAAAAATATGGTGGCACACGATTCATGATGACTGTTATTCCCATGTCGGCAGTGGAACGCAAAGCGGCAGATCTGCTCTTATCCTACAACCAAGTTTCGCAGTTTTGCTCTCATTTTAAAAATGAATATACTCTAATCCCTTATCTATCATTAAATGTGAAAGCGCAATTTGAGAATAAGTTTCTTGATTCAGGCGTAGTGGCATCAACCTCTAAACTTTTTTCAGTGCTGCAATGGCCGCTTGCTGCGGGTCGCTATTTACATCCGCTTGATAGTCAAGACAAAGTTGTAGTGGTGGGATCAAACATAGCCAAAAAATTAGCAGATGAAGGAAGTGACGTTGTTGGAAGCATGATTAATATCGATGGCCATTTTTTTACGATAGTGGGGGCTATTCAAGAGGTTGAGTTTAATCCTTTGCTAGACTTTGACGTGAATCAGGTAATATTAATGGATTTAAATTTGGTAGGCCGTTTCAAAAATAGCGCTGCCATTGATACATTCATTGTCCAAGGAAAATCAGAAGATCTCACTCAATCAGAGAATCACTTAAAGATATTATTAAAACAACATTTAGGTGGCATGCGCATCTTTTTCAAAGATGCCTTGATATTTCAAAGAGTCATTTTTAAACAAGTCTCTTTAACTTTGAATATATTGGCCATGGTGGCGGGTATTACTTTATTATTAGGCATTGTATCTATTCTCAATTTATTATTTATTTTAATCGATGAGCGCAAAAAGGAAATTGGCTTGCGTCTAGCTCTTGGGGCAACATCGCGTCAAATTGCTGGTCAATTTTTGCGCGAAACAATGTGTTTGTGTCTAGTTGGTGGAATAGGTGGGATCTTATTTGGCCAAGTTTTAGCTTATGTCATCATCGACAAATTAAATATCACGTATTATTGGCAGTGGTTTTCTTGGTTCGTTGGATTGCCGGTTTCGGTTTTATTGGGGTTGGGGGTTGGGATTATTCCGGCGAGATTGGCGGTGAAGTTTCATCCGATGACATTATTACAAGGGTAGGGTGGGCAAAGCTTTTAGCGTGCCCACCATCTTTAATTGGTGGGCACGCTAAAAGCTTTGCCCACCCTACGTCTCTCTTAAATGTATGTGTGCAGATTCTCTTTCAACCAAACTTCCAGCTTCTCTTTTTCCGTGCTTGTAAAGAAATATCCTAACTTGGTTCTTCTGGTTAAAATGTCATCCGCTGTTCTGGCCCATTCTTTTTGAATCAGATAAATAATTTCTTTTTCATATAATCCATGCCCGAGATCTCTACCAAGGGCAGAAATGTTTTTAACATTTTCTAATAACGAATAGGTAAGGGTGCCATAACTTTGTGCATAACGCATCAGTAATGAAGATGGCAACCAGTTAAAATCAACCGCCAATTTTTCTAAAAATAAAGTGAAGTTTCTCTCTGGAAGATCGCCTCCAGGTAAAGGACGTTTTGATGTCCAAGCATCACCACAGTGAATGAAAAAAGGACACAGCAAATCGACAACTTTTTCAGCCACTTTTCGGTAAGTGGTTAGTTTGCCACCAAATACATTGACTAAGGGTAAGGTATTTTTGGCGTCGGTGTTAATTTCGAGCTTATACCCTCGGTTCATAGCTGACAAATTAGTCGCATGATCATCGACTAAGGGTCTTACGCCTGACCAGGAATGTATAATTTGCTCTGATTTAACAGGATGATGAAAGTAATCACTAACAATTTCACAAAGATATTCTTTTTCCTGCATATCAATATTGACATGGTGAGGATCACCATTAAATTCAACATCCGTTGTGCCAATCATTGAAAACTGTTTCAGATAAGGTATAACAAAAACCACTCTGCCATCTTTATGTTGTAAAACATAAGCTTTTTCTCTGTCATGTAATTTAGGAACAATAATGTGACTACCTTTTACAAGACGAATATGATTTTGACTTGGTATATGTATTACATTATTAATAACGTTTTCTACCCACGGTCCCGCGGCATTAACAAGCGATCTTGCTTTAACTATGCAGCTAATACCAGTGATTTCATTATGTAACTTCACTTCCCAAAAATCTTGAGTTCGTTCAGCATGAATGCATTTCATATTGGTAGCAATATATCCACCAAAATGTTGTGCTCGCAAAGCGTTAGCAATAACAAGTCTTGCATCATCAACAAAACAATCTGAATAAACAAATCCTCTTCTGATAGAACGTTTTAATGGATTATCAGCTTTAGTCGGATTAAAGTAGATAGCTTTAGAGCGTTTAAATGAGCGGCTGTGACCCAATAAATCGTAGATGAACAGACCTAATCGGATAAGCCAAAATGGTCGCAAAAATTGATTGAAAGGGACAACAAAACGCATTGGGTGGACAAGATGTGGGGCAGATTTGAGTAAGACTTTTCTTTCTTTGAGTGATTCGCGTACTAACGAAAAATCATAGTATTCTAAATACCGCAGGCCGCCATGTATAAGTTTGCTGCTGGCAGAGGAGGTTGCGCTGGCTAAATCGTTCTGCTCACATAATAATACAGACAAACCCCTACCCGCAGCATCTGCCGCTACACCGACACCATTAATGCCGCCACCAATCACTAGGACATCGTAGGGATGTTCAGTGTTCAATCAATGCCCTCGCAAAAAATGACTTGTCCTCTTATAAAGGATAGAACATAAGCGCTAAACTATATTAAGTAGAATTGGCTAATATTTTGTTTGTATGCTAACAAATCTAGGGATCCCCAATGATTCATTATGAAGTGAGCGCCGAAAACCCCGCTGCACATTTGTTTAATATTCAGATGCAGATCCCCAAAGGTTCCCCCAATGGCTTAAAAGTCTCAATGCCAAATTGGATACCAGGTAGCTACCTTATCAGGGATTTTGCACGTCACATTGTTAGCATTGAAGCCTTTAGGGGTATTGCTGACAAGTTGTCGAAGATGGTACTTGAAAAAATCGATAGTAATACCTGGCTATGTGAAAACGAAAGTGGTCCCATCACTTTAAAATATACGGTGTATGCTTGGGATCTCTCTGTCAGAGGCGCCCATTTAGATGAAACGCATGCTTTTTTTAATCCGTGTAGTTTATTTTTGCAAGTCGTTGGACAAGAATCTTCTGCCTGTAAAGTCACTATTGTGCCGCCCAATTGTGCAGCAGCCTCACAATGGCGAGTAGCCACAACGTTAACAAGAGAGGATGCGAAAGCTTGGGGTTATGGCAGTTATATTGCATCTACCTATGATGAACTTATTGATCATCCAGTAGAAATCGGCAATTTTGATGTTGTTGAATTTATTGTTGCCAATGTGCCTCATACCATTGTGGTATCCGGAAAACATGATGGAGACTTAAACCGTCTAGCCAAGGATGTTAGCAAAATTTGCCAAGCGCATATTGAGCTATTTAATAAAGCGCCTTTTGAACGCTATCTTTTTCTCTTAACCGTATTAAAAGATGGCTATGGAGGCTTAGAGCATCGATCCAGTACCGCATTAATTGCACAACGAGATGCGCTGCCGATATTAAATGATGCCAGTATGAGCCGTAATTATATTAATTTACTGGCCCTATTTAGCCATGAATATTTCCATGCTTGGAATGTGAAGCGGATAAAACCGTTGGCTTTTGCACCTTACAACTTAAATCAAAAATGTTACACCAAGCAATTATGGGCTTTTGAAGGTATCACTTCCTATTATGATGAATTAGCTTTACTTCGAGCAAAAGTTATTACTATTGAACAATATTTAGATTTAGTCGCGCAAACATTAACCAAAGTATTGCGTAACCCAGGTCGAAAAAAACAAACCCTAACAGAATCTAGTTTTGATGCTTGGACTAAATTTTATATTCCAAATGAGAATTCAAACAATGCAGGAGTGAGTTATTATTTAAAAGGAACCATCGTTGCATTAGCTTTTGATCTAGCCCTTAGAAACCAAACCCAACATAAAACATCTCTGGATAGTATTATGCGCATGTTGTGGAGCGAATTTGGCGAAAAAAATATTGGGGTACCAGAGGGTTTAATTGAAGAAATGATAGCATTATCAGGGGACGAAAAAATCAAACAGTTAATACATCTTGCGTTGTATACAACGCAAGATATTCCGCTGCAACCGTTATTAGAACCTTTTGGTTTACAGTTAACTTTACGTCAAGCTCAAAGCAGTGAAGATATCGGTGGTAAAAAGATCACCCAGCCGTCACTTGAGAATGATGCCTTTAAACAGGGTTACTTTGGATGTACCTTTAGCAAAAATCAAAGTCGGCTCATCGTCTCTGGCGTTTTAGATGATAGCGCGGCCATGTTAGCAGGCATTTCAGCGCAAGATGAATTGGTTGCTATTGATGGCATACGAACAGATGCTGAATCATTTGATAAAATAGCAAAACGCTTAAAGGTCGGCCAACAGATAAGTGTGCATGTTTTCAGACAAGATGTGCTAACTGAGAAAAAAGTGACTTTAAAGGCGCCTGCGCAAGATACCGCTCAGATTACGATAAAAGAGAATTTAACGCATGAACAAAAAAACAACCTCGATAGATGGTTGTCATAGATTAAGGGCAGAAGACATTTTTAATGGATATTGATAATTTATTATCTCAATGTATGATTGCTGATCGCTTTTGGCTTAAAAAGCAATATCAAAAAATCCATAAATACCATGAATCCAATCATGAAGAGCAGTTATTAAAGTTACAGGAAAAAATAGCACAATCCATACAAAAACGTGAAAATCGTGTTTCTAACCTGCCAAAGATTGTTTATCCTGATTTACCTATTTTGTTAGAAAAGGAAAATATTTTAAAAGCACTCCAACATAATCAAGTCATTATTGTGGCAGGTGAAACCGGATCGGGAAAAACAACCCAATTACCTAAAATATGTTTAGAAGCAGGCTTAGGGATTGGCGGCATGATAGGGCATACTCAACCAAGAAGAATTGCAGCCAGAACGGTAGCCACGAGAATTGCCGCTGAATTTGAATCAGCATTAGGGCAAGTGATTGGTTATAAAGTTCGCTTCTCTGATAATACGCAACCGCATCAATATATTAAAATCATGACTGACGGCATTTTGCTCACTGAAACGCAATCAGACAGATGGCTGGAACAATATGATTGTTTAATCATTGATGAGGCACATGAAAGAAGTTTAAATATTGATTTTCTGCTTGGCTATCTTCGAAACCTGAGCAGCAAGAGAAAAGATCTTAAAATTATAGTTACCTCAGCGACCATAGATGTTGAGCGATTTTCAAAATTCTTTCATGACGCACCTATTATAGAAGTATCGGGGCGTTCTTATCCTGTTGAAGTTCAATATTTAGGTAAAGATTTTCATGCAAATTCAGATGATCCTATCTTACAAGTAGCTCAGGCTGTAGAACTTGCTTGTAAACGTGGTCCGGGTGATATATTAATTTTTCAAAGTGGTGAAAAAGAAATTCGTGAAGTGATAGATGTATTGTCAACAAGCAACCTATCGAAAATGACGCTTTTACCCTTATTTGCACGAATGAGTTTACCAGATCAACAAAAAGTGTTTCAAAGTGCGCCCAACCGCAAAATTATTGTTACCACCAATGTGGCTGAAACATCGTTAACTGTTCCCAATATTCGTTACGTCATTGATTCAGGATTGGCTCGCATTAGTCGTTATAATTATCGTAATAAATTGCAACGTTTACCGATTGAGCCAATTTCTCAAGCGAGTGCGGATCAGCGTAAAGGTCGCTGTGGACGGGTAGGGCCTGGGATCTGTTATCGACTTTATTCAGAGGACGATTTTTTAACAAGAGCCCCTTTCACCGAGCCTGAAATATTAAGAACCAATTTAGCTGGCGTTATTTTGAAAATGTTATCACTCAATTTAGATAACATTGAAACTTTTCCTTTTCTTGAGGCACCCGATAGTCGTTTTATTAAAGATGGTTATACATTGCTGGAACGATTGCAAGCAGTGGATGAGGACAGAAAAATAACCCGTTTAGGGCGGGTTCTTGCCACTATCCCCATTGAACCTAAATTAGGCCGAATCATTATAGCAGCCAATGAATATGGCGCTTTAAATGAAGTGCTTATTATTGCTAGTGCATTAAGCATTGTGGATGTCAGAGAAAGACCTGAAGATTGCAAAGAGCAAGCTGATGCAGCACATGCTAAATTCACCCATGAAAATTCTGATTTTATGAGCTATCTATTGTTGTGGAATTTTATTGATGAACATCGTCAAAATTTATCACATAGTAAATTTAGAAAGCTTTGCAGAACGAATTTTCTTTCTTATTTGCGTGTTTGTGAATGGATAGATGTGCACACTCAATTACATCAAATAGCAGATGAATTGGGATTTCGGAAGAATCAAGTGCCTGCTGACTTTTCTTTAATCCATAAGTCATTACTTTGTGGTTTTATTGACACGATTGGTGTTAAAGATGACAACAAGGAATATCAAGGTGCCCGCAATGTAAAATTCTTTATTCATCCTGCATCAAGCTTGTTTAAAAAATCACCTTCCTGGGTCTTGTCTTGTGAAATTATTCACACGTCGAAAACCTACGCCAGAACTAATGCGGCCATTGAAACGAAATGGATTGAAGAAGTAGCGCAAAGTTTACTGAAAAAGCAACATGTAGAACCTTATTTTGAGCCCAAAGCGGGTAGGGTGGTTGCCTTGGAAAGAGCGACCTTATTTGGCCTTGAAATTTACGCCAAAAGAAAAATAAATTATGAAAAGGTCTCACCCATTGAAGCGAGAAAAATTTTTATAGAACAAGCCTTGGTACAAGAGTTAATGATAAGCCGTTGTTCGTTTTATACTAAAAATAAAGAAACACGCCACTCTCTTGAAAAACGAGAAGATAGAATTAGAAGACAACATATCTTGTTTGATGAATCAAAAGTGGTTCAATTTTACCAAGAGCGTATTCCTTTTCATATTTGTTCTGTACAAAGGTTAGAAAAGTTTCTGGCCGATAAAAACGATGATTTTTTAGTTTTTACTGAAGATGATATTTCTTTGATGACAATAACGAGTGATCTAAATAATCAATTTCCAGCGCAGATTATAATTAAAGGCCAATCTTTTCAACTTGAATATGAATTTGACTTGAGTTCACCCTACGATGGCGTAACGTTGATAATTCCTTTTGAAACTTTAAAGTATATTAAAGATGAAGATTTTACCTGGCTCATTCCCGGCCTATTAGAAGAGAAAATTGCAACATTA
Organism: uncultured Pseudomonadota bacterium; assembly: GCA_963829835.1. Taxonomy (GTDB): domain Bacteria; phylum Pseudomonadota; class Gammaproteobacteria; order Berkiellales; family Berkiellaceae; genus Berkiella. The sequence goes on along the minus strand of CAWHKC010000004.1, from coordinate 59,756 downwards.
CTAAAAGCGTTACCTAAACGAATTCGGGCCTATTTGGTTCCACTTCCTGATCATATTCACAAAGCGAAGCAGATGATAAATTCAACTCAAGGAGATCTACCCACCGCTTTAATGCATTATCTTCAAACTCAAATAACGTTACCTCAAGGCATATTGAATGATGTCAATCTCCCTCCTCATTTGATAATGCATTTTAAAGTGAAAGATAAGCATGAGAAAGTTGTCGCAATGGGTGATGATTTAAAAAAGATATACGAAGATCTTAAGAGCAGTTATTTAGAACTTCATACGAGTGAAGAGCCAATAGAAAAAGAAAATATCATCCAGTGGGATTTTTCTGATTTACCAGGTGAATATAAAATTCGAAAAGGCACCCTAGACTTTAACTATTTTCCCGGCTTAGTTGATAATCAACAATCCGTGAGTATTAGACTTTTTGATGCCAAAGCATTAGCGGAATTTCATCATCCTTTTGGATTGGCAAGATTGTATTTATTGCAGTTATCTGATGCTTGTAAAAACTTCAAAAGAAGTATCACTCCTCAAGAGAAGAAATTGTTGATAAAAACTTATGCGGAATTTGGAGATTTTGAACAACTTATTGAAGAAATACTTTTTAACTGTGCCATGCATTTATTTGTGAGCACCGCCCAGGATATTAGAACTCAAAAACAATTCTCAGAACAGTTAGCCAAAATGCGTTCGCAGTTTATTCTAAGTTTGAACCAAATAAAACAATGTGTCACAGATGCACTACCCAAGTTTCATGATTTGTTTTCACGTTTAGAGAAATTGAAAACTAAACCACATGATGTTGACACTATCAAAGATATTCGCAAACAACTACAAGTGATGTTTCCTAAACATTTTATAAAACAAACGCCTTTTGTGTGGTTAAAGCGATATCCTGCTTACTTAAAAGCCATTGACATCAGATTGGAAAAGTTACCAAGACAGCTCGCCAAAGATAAACAAGCTCGATTAGAAATTGAATCTGTTCAGAAAGCTTACGATAGTAAGCTTGCTACCAAAGATATTTCGCTTCGTTCCCCTCAAGATCCCTTGATTTCCTTTCGTTGGAAGATAGAGGAGCTTCGCATTTCAAGCTTTGCTCAAGAACTTAAAACGATTGAACCTGTCTCTAAAGCAAGATTGCTTAAACTTTTAGAGAATATAGGTTAGATTAGATCCAAACGGGTAAAAGCCTAATTTAGGGGAGACAGGGATGGCGACTCTTAGGGTCTTGTTCTTATTGGTTTATTTTATTTCCTTCTCAGCTCTCTCTAAACCCGTCAATATTCCTGAACCACTAAAACCCTGGCAAGATTGGGTTATGTTTGGCCATGAAGAAGAACTATGTCCAACACCTTATAACAACCCTGATGAACACTTTTGTGTTTGGCCAACCTCTCTCCAACTGATTATCGATGACAAAAAAGGTCAATTCACTGAAAAAGGGATGAATTATAGTGAAGGGTGGGTAGTACTACCTGGAGATAATGATCACTGGCCTCTTGAAACAAAAATAAACGGAAAAGCGGCTGCAATCGTTTCGCACGATGGCTTGCCTGCTGTTTTTCTGCCACAAGGTGAATATACGCTACAAGGACAATTTTCTTGGGATGTGCTGCCAGACTTTATTCAAGTACCCAATAATGTTGGCACCTTAAATCTATCTATATTAGGAAAGCAAATTGATCAGCCCTCAAGAGATCTCGATGGCAAAGTATGGTTTCATCCCAAAATTGTAGAAGAGAAGCTTAGTGAAAAAGAAGATTCACTAACGATTGATGTTTATCGTTTAATTCAAGACGAGATCCCACTCATTGATAATACGCATCTGCGCTTAAGAGTTTCGGGACAAATGCGTGAAATGAATATTGGCCCGGTTCTTTTAGCCAATGCCTTGCCGATGGAATTACAAAGCCCCTTACCTGCCAGGATAGAAGAAAATGGGATGCTCCGAGTTCAAGTAAAACCGGGTGTTTGGGATATCAAGATTAAAAGTCGTTTTATTGGAAAACCAGAAAAAATTGCCTTTGTAAAAAATAATCCGCCATGGCCTGCGACAGAAATTTGGTCCTTTGAACCCCAGAATGAATTACGACTGGTTGAAGTGGAAGGAGGCAAAAGTCTTGATCCCCAACAAACCAATATGCCGACGAAGTGGAAGGCCTTTGCCAGTTATTTAATGGGACCAGGGTTAAGTTTAAAACTGATTGATAAACGTCGTGGTCAAGAAAAGCATCCTGGTGAGCTTAATGTTCAGCGAAAATTATGGTTAGATTTTTCAGGTAAAGGTTTTATAGCGCAAGACTTGGTGTCTGGCCATGTCAATGATAATTGGCGTCTTCAGATGGCACCCCCTTACACGTTAAGCAGAGCAACAATCGATGGTCAAGATAAATTAATCACACAGATTGATGACAACTCTCCCCCTGGTATTGAAATTCGTCAAGGCATTATCAATTTATCAGCTGTTAGTAAAGTAAATAGTAAACCTTTTCAATTACCAGCGGTTGGTTGGGATTTTGATGTACATTCTTTATCAACCACGCTCTATTTACCGCCTGGTTGGAAATTATTAGGTGCTTGGGGCGTCGATACAGTGACCAATGCCTGGGTTCAAGAATGGACGTTACTCGATTTATTTTTAGTTTTAGTGATGAGTGCCGCTATTGCAAAACTGTTAGGATTGGGATGGGGATTGATTGCGTTAGTGACAATCACTTTAATCTATCGTGAATATGGAGCACCCATTTATAGTTGGTTAAACTTAATCGGTGCATTAGCTTTGTTTAGAGTTTTGCCGCAAGGGAAGACTCGCACCATTATTCTTTATTACTCAAAAATAAGTTTTGTTGTTTTAGTATTGATTGCATTGCCCTTTATGGTTAAACAGATTCGTGAAGCCATTTATCCGCAATTAACGATACCTAATCAATCACATGCCGTCGTGATGGCAAGACAAAATCAGCAGGCAGTGTTACAGAGCATGGCTGCTGCCCCAGTTGCACCACGTGCTGCAATGGAAACCTTGGGAGGCGCTGGAGGGCATGCCAAAGCAAAGATGAAGGGAAATATTTTTGGCGCGCAAGATGAAGCCAATGCACCACCTGAACCACTATCAAAGCCGTTGGATGAGTTTGATCCCAATGCAAAAATACAAACCGGTCCTGGGATCCCACACTGGGTATGGGATATTTGTGAATTACAGTGGAGTGGTCCTGTGTTAAAAGATCAAATGATAACCTTATGGGTATTGCCACGTCTTGTCACCTCTTTCTTGAAATTTCTACAAGTAGGTTTGATGTTCTTATTTATCTATGGACTGGCAAGTTTATGGCGACAGATTGATGAGCCAAAAAATGATCAAGGAACGCAATCAAGATTAACGCGTTCACCTTTATCGCTGTTATGGTTATTAGTCTTTTCTGCAAGTGTGGTTTTGAGTCTTAACCCACAAGTGTCATATGCGGATTACCCGTCAAAACCAATGTTGGAAGAGTTAAGAAATCGTTTAGTGAAAGCACCACAGTGCATGCCCGATTGCGCGATGATCTCATCAATGCAAGTACAAGCGAATGATGAACAACTGACGTTGCGTTTAACCGCAGATATTGCTGCAGCGATTGCGATACCAATACCTTCAAGTATGGGCAAATGGATCCCAAGAACGGTGCTTGTTGATGGTGTTGCTGCCAAAGGGTTGCAATTTGAAGCACAACAGCTTTGGTTACAGTTGGAACCGGGCGTACATGAGGTAATATTAGAAGGCCCAATGGGTTCACAGGATAAATTTGAATTGTTTGTACCAATGAAACCCAAATGGGTGACAACGATTGCCAATGGATGGGGGATCGATGGGATCTATCGTCATCAGTTGCAAGGCGAAAATATATATTTGACCCGGAGCAAACCATCATCTCAAGAAACTCAGGCAAAATCTTTTCAAGCAGGTCGCATACCCGCTTTTGTGGTTTTAACGAGAACCGTAAAACTGGGGTTTGATTGGGAAGTGGTGAATGAACTTCGTCGCGAAGCGCCGATCCAAGGAGGAATAAGAGTTGAGATCCCGTTACTTGAGGGTGAGTCTGTATTGACTGAGGATCTTGAAGTAAAAGATGGCAAAGTCATTGTGACTTTGGGAGAAAACCAAAAGAGTAGAGTTTGGCAATCTAAATTAAAAATAACATCACAGATCAAACTTGATGCTATTGCAGATCCAAGTATTAAAGAAGTGTGGCATGTAGATGCGCTGTCACAATGGCATTGTGATTTTGAAGGGATCCCTATTATTCATCAACAAAATCAGCAAGGTCGTTGGTTTCCGACTTGGTATCCTTGGCCATCAGAGTCACTCACTATTAAGGTGAGCAAACCCACTGCTGTTGCAGGTGATACGTTAACCATTGAAAATAGCCAATTGACAGTAACACCAGGTAAACGTGCGACTGATAATGTATTGATTTTTTCGGCAAGGAGTAGTTTAGGTGGTACGCATTTGCTCCACATTCCAAATGAAGCAAAGTTACAAGATGTATTGATTAATGGGTTAAGCCAACCTATTAATGCAAAAGAAGGTGAAATTTCTATTCCAATTCATCCTGGGAATCAGCAGTTAGAAGTGAAATGGCAATTACCACATGGATTATCAACTCGCTATGTAACGCCTTTAATCAATTTAGAAATGCCAAGCAGCAACGCATTGATTGATTTGCATTTAAGCCAGGATCGTTGGATTTTATTTCTTGGTGGCCCTGAGATTGGTCCAGCTGTATTATTTTGGGGATTAATATTTGTGGTCTTAATGGTTTCGATAGGTCTTGGTAAACTCTCCATGACGCCATTATCTATTTGGGAATGGTTCTTGTTGGGAGTAGGGATATCTGTTGCAACACCTTTAGCCGCGATTTTTATCGTGGCATGGTTTTTTGCAATGTATAAAAGAAGAGAGGCACCTCCCCAACTGAGTGATGGCTGGTTTAAAGCGATGCAAGTTGGTTTAGCATTCCTCACCGTCCTATTTATAGTTAGTTTGTTTACCAGTATATCGAACGGGCTATTAGGCACACCTAAAATGCAACTTGAAGTTCCCTATATAGAAAATATTCAACCGATTGCTGCATTGCCAAATATTTATCAATTGCAATGGTATCAAGATATAACGAGTAATTTATTACCCCAAGCTTGGGTGATTTCATTACCTTTATATATCTACCGTGTGTTGATGTTATTGTGGGCGCTATGGCTTGCCTTCTCACTGATCAGATGGATGCGTTGGGGATGGGATTGTTATTCAAGCAATGGCCTGTGGCGCAAATCAATTCCAGCAGAAGTGAAAAAAGAATAATGCTTTGAACTGCGACATCATTTTTGATAGGATAACGCGACTTATTAAATCGGTAATGATATAGTCTGCGCGTATAAATGAAATGACGCAAACAGCGTTATAGTAGGGTACGCAACATAGAATCAGAATTCCTAATATTAATTGCTGTATTGAAAATTTTTCGGTTAACACATTCAACCGTTAAGCATTCCAATGGGAGAGATTGTAGATGAGCAAAATGACAAAAAATAAATTGGCCATGCTGGCCCTAGCGGGCCTGGGTGCCGTCGCTTCAGGTCCTGTCTTCGCTACTGGTATGACGGTTGACACCAAAGGTGGCATAGAAGTTTTCGAACTAGATGAAAACAATTATTGGTTTAAAATCGGTGGCAGATTATTTTTTGACCAAGCTTTTTTTGACGCTGATGATGATGACAGCAATGACATTACCTTCAACAGCGCATTCCCAAGCGGTGCGCATATCAGACGCGCACGCGTATCGTTAAAAGGTGGCGTAGGCCATTCTTGGGTTTATAAATTCGACATCGATCTCAAAGACAGACCAGGTATTGTCAGAGCTGATATCGGTGAAGCCTTCATTGGATACGCTGGCTGCAAAAATCTTTGGTTTGCAGTGGGTCAAGTAAGTATTCCATTTGGTTTGGAAAACTGGCAAAGTGCTAACGATTCCCAATTTATGGAAATGTCCATGACCTCTCAAGCTTTCGCGCCTGATAGAGGGTTAGGATTGTATGGGGAATGGCATGGAAACTACTTCACAGCATCAGCAGCTGTGTACCATCCACAAATAGCTGGTTCACGCCAAACAGGTGATGTGCTTGCATCTCCTACTCAAGTAATAGGCGCTGCTGGTACACCTATAGTAGGTCAATTAGTTCCACTAGCTGGCGTAGGTCCTTTTGACAGCGATCCAGGCAGTGATGATTCAGGTATTGCTGCTCGAATTACATTCTCACCAATCCATGATGACTACACTGTGTATCATGCTGGTATTGCAGCACGTTATGAAAACCTTCATGAAAACGCCAATAACTTTAACTTCGGTTCAGGTTTTGAAGTTAAAGCACGTCAAACACCTGTTGTATTCACGAACATTCCGCCAAACTCAACTGATGATTTCAATGTTTGGGGATTTGAATTAGCAGGTCGTTGGGGACCATTGCTTGTTCAAGGTGAGTACATGCTTGCTAATGTTGAACGCGATGACACATTTGGACCATTTGACCTTCGTAACCCACCGGGTGAATTAGATTACCATGGTTACTATGTTGCGGCTTCTTATGTATTGACCGGCGAATGCAGAGAGTACGACTTTGATAGTGGTACCTTCGGACCAGTACACCCTCAATCACGTAAAGGCGCATGGGAAATTGGAGTCCGTCATAGCTTTGTTGACTTAAGTGATAACGGTCTTGATGGAAATCGTGTGTTCCAATTTATTGACTTTGTTCCAGGAAATGCTGCCGATTCTTTAGGTAATCCAGCCGTTGCTGCTAACAATTTCAATGTTAATACGACTGTTAACGACATACCTGGTTCTGCTCATAGCACCACCATCGGTTTAACCTGGTGGGTGAACGATAATGTTAGATTCATGGCTAACTACGTTCGCGCTGATGTTGGCGATGATCAAGATATGGATATTTTAGGTCTCAGAGGTCAAGTTACCTGGTAAGCCAAGTAACACTAAAAAAGCCCTGCTTTTGCAGGGCTTTTTTTTGCTTAACATAATTTCAAAATTGAAATTACCTATTCAACGACTAGACTTAAGAAAAATACTTTAAATGGATAAGCATATGTTGCGTCGCACAGTTAGTTATGCATTATTTGGCGTTGCAGCCTTTGCTATGGTGGGTTGTTCCACAACAAAACCAACTGATGCTCAAGATACTGCTACTAAAACAAAGGCGAGCTGTTGCAACAAACCAACGGATACTCGAGATCCTTTGGAAGCAGTAAACCGAGCAACATTCGCTTTTAATAAAACAATTGATAATGTTATTGCTAAACCGCTTTCTTATGTCTATCTGAAATATTTACCTCAGCCATTCCAAACAGGCATTGGAAACTTTTTTGATAACCTAAGAGAATTAACGACTGTCGCTAATGATCTTTTACAGTTTAAAATTGGCTATGCGGCACATGATACTAGTCGGTTTTTGATCAATTCCACAATAGGGATTGGAGGTCTTTTTGATCCGGCTTCAGCGCTTGGACTTGAACATCATAAAGAGGATTTTGGATTAACCTTAACGCATTGGGGTTATAAAAAATCGGCTTACCTGATATTACCATTTTTAGGACCAAGTACTGTCCGTGACACTATTGGCTTAGGAGTCGATTATTACGGACTTAGTATTTGGCCATGGATCTATAACGATTGGAAAAAGTATGGTTTATTGGCTCTTGATTATCTTGATATGCGGGCAGGTATTTTAAGACGTGAAGCCGTATTAGATGTGCTTGCTGTAGATGAATATGCTTTTATGCGTGATGCTTATTTCCAACATCGACTCTATTTATTTAATGGCAATCAGAATGAAAGTGAAGATCTGGAAGATCCTTATGCTGGTGTTCAGATAGAAGGCGATCATGTTTCTACAAAAGAATCCAAAAAAGCTGCTTCAAAAGAAAATAAGGAAGTTGAAAAAGAAGTGAAAGCAGTCACAACTGGAAAAAATGAGGAATCAAAAGTAATCACCGAAGCGAAAAAAGATCCTGAAGATGCGTCTGCTAAAGTCGAAGCTAAGAAAAAAGGTGAGACTAAACCTGAAGTTGCTAAACAAGAAGCGCCAGCGAAACCTGTTGAAGAAGCTAAGAAAGAGGCCCTCAACAAGCAAGCAGCTGAAGTTAAGCACGATGCGAAAACAAACCCTCTTGAGGTAAAAACCACATTAGAGATGGAACATAAAGTTACTGAGAAAGAAATACCGCCAGGGATTACGGGTACGCCTTCTTTTGATTCTGAATAATGCACCTCTACGTACCGCGGCTTGTCCGACGGTATCCATGTATGCCGCGACACAAGTCGCGGCACGTAGGTAGGAAGCACGTGGCGTTACCCAAAACTCGCCGTTGCCGTCACCCAAAACTTCATCGTATCAGCAAATCCGTTCTGGGCTTTACCTTTGAAGTCTGCAAATTCAAATCCAAGTGAATAACGATTTAATATGGGTCTGGAAATGGATAGATCCAATTCATTGCCGTAGCTGTCATCACCAGATTCTGCTCTAAAGTAATGATATTGTCCCAGGAACACTACCTCCCAAAAGTGAAATCCTGCATAACCATAAATATCAACAAGACCTGCATCTGGTGTGATAACAAATTTATCTGCTAAGCCATTAAAAATATGTCGACTAGCAAGCGGTGTCCGAAAAGCTTTACCCCTACCCGAATTACTGCCAGTTAGTACTTCAAGCCCGGAACCTAGATCGAAATTAAATGCTCTCATACCGCCATCAAGGAGAAAATAATTGGCATGAAAATCGACAGGATTATTGTGAGTCTCATTCTGGTGAGCATATTCTGCTTCTAGAGATAAACTAATCTTCGAGTTCAAGTAATCAAATGTCCCTAGATAACGCAACCCAAAAGTATTGGTGGAATTGTATCCAATGTCTTCATCATCGATAAGGTAGCCATAACCAATCAAATTCCCAAAGGGAAAAAGACGTGAACTGACATTAATTAAATGGGTTGTATTAGCGCGTTGTTGGAAGAGAGCACGTTCATTACCTTGCCAGATGGAATTGACTTGAGAAATGAAACCATAAAATAATTCAACATTCAGTAATGAATCATTGACGATGCCAATAGCATCAAAAGTCTGTGGCATTTGTCTAAAATCTGAACTACCGACAAAACGTTGATTGTCCAAATTCATTTTTTGACGACCTAAGATAATCGTAGTATCCGGAATTCTTTGATAAGCCAGGTAAACTTCATCAAGGGCCGTTCCTTTTGGATCCGGGATAACAGCATATTCTCTTTTAAAAGGAGTGGTCTCATTTCCACTATTGTGCCGACTGTTGAAATAAGAAGTCACATTGTTAAAGTCCATGACCCCAAAGAGCCCACAAAATTGAGCAGTTTGATAGTTTATGCTTGAAGAAAGGGTTGTTGCTCTACCAATGTATCTTGGCGGCAATATTAGCGCTTGGAATGACTCATCATCAACGTATTCAAAGCGTGCTCTAAAGTTAAGCTCTGCATGACTCAAGGAAAAAACTTCAGGGAGCGTTTGCGCTAGCTGTTCTGGCATCTCAAATTGGATTTGATAAAAACTGTAGCTAGTTGAGGGTATAGACAGTGCAACAGTACACAAAATAGGTGTAAGAAATCGTTTTAATGTTAATTGAGTGAAAATGGTTAAATTCATTGTCTGGTACCGCTATACAGAAAGTCAGCAATTTTACCTCTAAAACAAGTTTAACGAAACAACTCTTATCATGACCTATGTTCAAGTATTAAAAACCTAATACCCTTTGCCATCCCAACCGATTAACTGATTGAGGACTATTAATATAAGTAAGGGATTATTTAGTTTATAAACTAAAATGTCTGTATTTATAATCAGTTAATAAATAATGATGATATGAGGTCAAAATGATGAACGCTTATGGACGTATATTAAGCGTTGATGATGATTCAAAAGTTCGTGAAAAAATAGCATCCTACTTGGAAGATAATGGGTTTGTTGTTTATGAAGCGAATAATGGTCAAGAAGCATTAGAACTGTTCCGGTCTCATAAACCGGACTTAGTGCTATGTGATATCCAAATGCCTGTGATGGGTGGTTTGGAATTGATTGAAATCCTAAAGAAGGAATCACCAGAAACACCCATTATTGTGATTTCTGGCATTGATGTGATGAGCAATGTCATTGAGGCTTTACGAACAGGGGCTTGGGATTTTATTGTCAAACCTATTTCGAATATGACGGTCTTGGAACATGCAGTTTGTAGAGCTTTGGAAAGAGGTAGATTAGTTGTTGAAAATAGAAAATACAGAATAGAATTAGAAGAAAAGAATATACAATTAACGCAAAGTTTAGGGCAATTGAAAGAAGATCAAAATGCTGGTAAGAGCGTGCAACAAAAATTATTACCGTTGCCTTTTTTCCAATGTAATGAATATTCATTTTCGCATAAGGTTATCCCTTCATTATATCTGAGCGGAGATTTTGTTGATTATTTTCAAATCACGAAAAATAAAATGGGTTTTTATATTGCAGATGTTTCTGGCCATGGGGCATCTTCAGCGTTTGTCACCGTTTTGCTAAAAAGTTTAGTAGAGCAGTTTTTAACAAATTATCAATTAAGACAAGATGAATTGATTTTACATCCCGAAGAGGTATTAAAACATCTGAGTGATGATATTTTAAATGCAAAGCTTGGCAAATACCTTACTATGATTTACGGCGTATTAGATTTAGATGAAAACGTTATGATCTACAGTATTGGTGGTCATTACCCTAACCCTATTATTTGGGATGGATCCTCTGCAACCTATCTCCAAGGTAGCGGCTTTGCAGTCGGTATCTATAAGGATGCAAAATTTAATTCATTTACTTACCGATTACCCGAAGTCTTTTCCTTGGCCATGTTTTCAGATGGTATTTTTGAGATAATGCAGGGTGAAAATCTTGCAGAAAAAGAAAAAAAGCTACTCGCGCTTGTGAATAAATCACAATTAAGTGTTGAAGATGTTTTAACGCCGCTTGGGGTGAAAAACGAGACGGCTGGTCCTGATGACATAACGCTCTTACTCATGAATAGGAATGAGATATGCACCCATGTGAGCAAGTAAGGTATTTATTAGAGGACAACGTATTTGTCCTTAAATTAATAGGAACACTGCGATTTAATGCGGCTCCCTATCTTGATGCCGCACTAAGTTATATACCAGTTGAATCTATAAATGATATTATCATTGATATGACCCAAACGAATCATATTGATAGTACTATTTTAGGAAGTATTGCAAAATATTTTATCTCAATTGAAAATCATCAAAGATTATTAAAAAAGCAGCCAATTATCGTTTTCAAAGATGAGGATGTGAAACAAACTTTTAGTAAAATTGGTTTTGATAAATTTTTTATTTTTCAAAATGCACATTCCAAAATAAATACTCCTATCGAGTCATTTTCATGGGTTGAAGAACCTCCGAATGCTGATAAGAGTATCAAGAACTGTGTATTACAAGCTCACAAAGTATTGAATGAACTACAGCCCAATGATCCTTCTTTAAAGCTGGTCGTTCAATTATTAAAAGATAAGTGATTTGTCACCTTTGTTGTTGGAGAAAATGAGTTATTATGGACAAACCAAAAGATCCTAAGAAGGGAAAAAAGATGCCTGGTCCTGATACTCCTAAAGATGCATCAGAAGATGCTGATGCGCCAAATTTAGCCGTTAGTGAGGACGCAAGCCTTGCAGAAGCTGAGAAAATGGTGCGTGAGGATCAATGGGATGTACCTCCTGCCCATCGCATTGCTTATGATCCTTTGTTAGGGTGCTTAGTTGTTTTAACACGTTTAGAACATAATCCCTTTTCTCCAGAAACGTTAATTGCTGGTCTTCCTCTTTTAGACAATCGACTTACACCTGAATTATTTGTACGAGCTGCAGCACGCGCCGGTTTATCTGCACAAATTGTGAAACGTTCAATGACGGATATCTCTTCATTGGTACTACCAACAGTATTATTACTGCATCGGCGACAAGCATGCATTTTAATCTCAAAAAATGATGAAAAAGGTTACGCAACAATTATCCAGCCTGAAACAGGTGAGGGTGAGGTAAAGATATCGCTTGCTGAATTGAATAAACAATATACGGGATATACCATATTTGCTCGCCCCAGTTTTCATTTTGATAAACGAACCGATGAAGGGTTTAAAGAAAGGCCAAAATCTTGGTTTTGGGGAGTGATAAAAACAACCTGGAAACTTTACTCAGAAGTATTAGTGGCTTCATTTTTTATCAACGTCTTCGCAATTGCGTCTTCTTTGTTTGTCATGAATGTGTATGACCGTGTGGTACCTAATAATGCCATGGATACCTTAACGGTCTTATCCATTGGCGTTTTGATTGTTTTCTCATTCGATTTTTTAATGAAAATGTTACGAGGATATTTTATCGATATTGCTTCTAAAAAGACCGATGTTATTTTATCTGCCAGTATTTTTGAGCAGATGATGGGTATTCGGATGGAAGCAAGACCTGAATCGGTAGGAAACTTTGCTAACAATATGCAGCAATTTGATTCTTTTCGTGATTTTTTAACGTCAACGACCATCAGTGCACTTATTGATTTACCTTTCGTGATATTTTTCCTAATCATCATATTTGCCATTGGGGGATATGTTGTCATTGTGCCTGTTGTTGCTGTGCCACTCGTTATTTTGGCCGGTTTAATGATTCAAAAACCACTGAATAGGTATGTTAAAGAATCCTATCGATATGCTGGTCAAAAACATGCGATGTTAATTGAGTCTTTAGCGGGCGTTGAAACCATTAAAGGGTTATCTGCTGAAAGCTCACTTCAAAGGAAGTGGGAACATGCTGTGGGAATGGCAGCAAAGATTGGGACAAAAGTTCGCGGCTTATCTTTAACAGCCATTAGCTTTTCTGCTTTTATTCAACAAGTAGCAGGTGTGGTGGTTGTTATCCTTGGGGTGAATAAAATTTCCGATGGCGAAATGACGATGGGGGCGCTTATTGCCTGCACAATTTTAACCGGTAGAGCACTTGCTCCTTTGGCTCAAATTGCGGGCTTATTAACGAGATATCATCAGTCGATGGCTGCTTTACAGTCTTTAGATAACGTCATGAAAATGCCAACCGATCGTTTAAGAGGACGTACGCCTTTGCATCGACCGGTGTTAAATGGTGACATTGAATTTAGAGATGTTAGTTTTAAATATCCTCGTCAAGCAGTACCTGCATTAAGTAATGTAACTTTTCATATCTCACCTGGTGAGAAAGTAGGCATTATTGGACGCATTGGGTCTGGTAAAACAACCATTGAAAAATTGATTTTGGGGCTATACCAAGCGCAAGAAGGTACCGTCTTGATGGATGGCACAGAAATCAGTCAACTTGATCCAGCATCTATGCGCAGAAATATTGGTTATGTACCACAAGATCTTGTTTTATTTTATGGCACCGTAAAAGACAATATTACTTATGGTGCACCCTTTTCCGACGATATTTCCGTGCTACGTGCCGCTAAAATAGCAGGGGTGATGGACTTTGTGGCGAGACATCCTCAAGGTTTTGATATGCCTGTTGGTGAAAGGGGCGAGAAGTTATCAGGGGGGCAACGTCAAGCAATTGCGATTGCAAGAGCCTTAATACTTGATCCACCCATATTGGTATTAGATGAACCGACAAATATGATGGATAATCGCACAGAAGAAATGTTCAAAAATCAATTATTAGAAACATCCAAGAATAAGACTCTTATCTTAGTGACACATAAGGGATCTTTGCTCTCGCTTGTTGATCGATTGATTTTAATGGATGGTGGTAAAATTATAGCTGATGGCCCAAGAGATTTGGTCCTAAAAGCATTAGCAGAGGGGAAATTGCATTCTCATGCGCGATAAAATCCAAAAAGCAATTGCAACCATACAGAGCCTTCCTGAGAAGCTCCGAGAACTTCCTGAACTCAAGCGAAAGGAGGACATTAAGGAAGTTGATCTTGAGTTTATGACAGACTCAAGCGCAGCCATGCTTGAAGGTGTTCCTATTCGATATCATGTTATTTTAATTGCATCGGTATCCTTTTTATTTGTTGCCCTGATTTGGGCAAGCTTTGCGACTTTAGATGTGGTCACTGTTGGACAAGGCAAAGTGATTCCTTCAAGCAATATGCAGGTTATACAAAATCTTGAAGGTGGTATTGTCAAAGACATTCGGGTCAAAGTCGGTGATATTGTGGAACGCGATCAAGTACTCATGATCATCGATGATACAAGATTTGTTTCATCCTTAAAAGAAAATGAAACCCAGATGGCGGCGTTAAAAGCGAAGATAATACGCCTGACTGCGGAAACGAATGGCGAAGAATTGAAATTTCCGAAAGAATTAGAAGATCAATTTCCGCAATATATGGCATCTGAAAGAAATTTATACGAATCTCGTAAAAAGGAACTCAATGTTAAATTAAATATTTTAAAAGATGATATGGAGCAACGTAAGCAAGAGTTAACTGGGGCAAAGCAGAAAAAAGATCAACTCCAAAGAAGTTTAACGCTTGTTCAAAAAGAATTAAATCTGACAAAACCCTTGGTGAGTCAGGGAGCCGTTTCAGAAGTAGAAGTGTTACGTCTTGAAAGAACGGTAAATGATTTGGCTGGTGAATTGGAACAAACCGATCTTTCAATTCCCAAATTAGAAGCCAATTTAGCGGGTGCTCAAAAGAAAATGGATGAATTACTCATCTCATTTAAAACCGAAGCACTTTCAGATACCAATGCGGCAAAAGCTGAATATAATAAACTGACAGAAACCAATACCGCTGCAGCCGATAGAGTACGCCGAACCATTGTTCGATCGCCAGTTCATGGAACGATTAACCAAGTCAAAATATCAACTATCGGCGGAATTGTACAACCAGGACAAGATCTCATTAATATCGTTCCTTTAAATGACACCCTGTTGATTGAAGCCAATATTCGTCCAGCAGATATTGGGTTTTTAAGACCAGGATTACCAGCCACCGTTAAGATTTCTGCTTACGACTTTTCAATCTATGGTGGTCTCAAAGCGATTGTTGAGCATATCAGTGCTGACACTATCACTGATGAAAAGGGTAACCCCTTCTATCAAATCAGAGTGCGTACTACTGAACGTAGCTATCTATTAGGTAAACAAGGGGAGCGCTTACAAATTATTCCTGGTATGAGCGCAACAGTTGATATTTTAACGGGTGAAAAGACCGTGTTGGAATATCTACTCAAACCGATTATCAAAGCAAAGAAAAATGCTATGAGAGAAAGGTAGGATGATCCTAATAGCGTCTCCTGATTCAGCTCAAGCCTCAATATGGCATCAAGCACTTGCGCCATCGTTTGAGATTTATGAAGTCGATGTGCATGATCGGCGCTCGTTGGATTTATGCTTAAAAAAAGTGTCTTTTGAAGTATTGGTTATTGATTTGGCCTTACTTGGTGAGGCTGGTATCAATGAAGTTTCTGCCATTAAAGAAATTCAACCACACCTCCACGTTGTAGTAATGACTAAAATGCCGAATCAACGTGAGGAAATTTCGGCCGTTTTATTTGGTGCTAAAGCATACTGTGGTTTTGATCAGAGAATTGAGTTGCTGCCCAAAGTCATCAAAACTGTCATGGTCAATGAATTATGGGTCGATAGAAAATTTGTTTCTCGACTCTTGTCAGAGATTGAAGACATTACTCAGGTTAAACATGCCGAAGCGCAACGCCTTGATAAGGGTGTTTCGGCAATGACCCCTCGTGAGACTGAAATTGCAGGCCTTGTGGCTACGGGTGCAAGCAATCGCAGAATAGCTGAGCAGCTAAACATTTCTGAGCGGACCGTGAAAGCGCATCTTGGGGTAATCTTTAGAAAAATAGGAATAACCGATAGATTGCAATTAGCACTCTATATGAACCGTCATCAACAACTATCTGCGATTTGGCATGGTGGCAAACCAAGTCGATCGTCCCCAGCCCAATCTGATCCTCGCAATAAACATTAATTTTAAGTTAGAAACTTTTACATATTCATAGCATAAAAAATAAAATTTGCTTCTATAGGTGCTGAAAAAATTCCCTTTCTTCAGATTGAAGGGTATATTACCTCTAACGGACAAACTAGCTAATCTCTTTTTGAAAGTAGGTAACCAGCTATTTATAGATGGTGTATCAAAGGCGAAAGGTGCGGGCTGGTGTCCTACGGGCGTATAAGGATAGACGGAAAGAGCGGACACAGACATGTCAAAAAATAGATTTTTAAAAATACTCTTACCTTCAATCGCGTTGACTTTTGGAAGCCAAGCATATGCATATACGCTTAAAGAAGCGGTTGCTCACACGCTTGCGACCTCTCCAGATCTCTTGATAGAAACAAATACCAGAGATACGGTCGATAAAGAATTGCGACAATCATATGCAGGCTACTTACCAAAAGTTGATCTTGCAACAGGCTGGGGTGAGCAGTACACAAATAATCCAACAACACGTGATGCTAACGTTCTTCAAGGCGGGACCACGCTTTCAGCTGAGGGGACTAAAACGATGACTCGTACAGAGTTTAGTTTAATAGCCTCGCAAATGTTGTTCGATGGTTTTGCTGTTTATCATGACGTTGAAGGACACAAAGCCAGAGTTCGTGCTGAATCTTGGCGAGTGAATGGAACTGCGCAAGATATTGCTCTTGGCGCTGTTGAAGCATACTTAAACGTGCTTATGAGAAGAGAGTTGGTTCAACTCAATAGAGAAAATCTGGCTAAACATGAAACCATCTTTGGGCAAATTCATAAACGAAGCGAAGGTGGTATTGGTCGTAAAGCAGACTTAGATCAAGCAGAAGGTCGTGTGGCATTAGCACGTACTAACCTGATGGCTGAAGAAGCTAACTTAGCCGATGCTGAAACCGAATTTTTACGTAAAATTGGTATCCCAGTTCCTAATCATATTGTCAAACCAGGCTATGCAGAACATTTCCCAGCTACTGAACATGATGCTGTTGAAATGGGTTTGAAGCACCATCCTATATTGCGTGCATCTGTTGAAGATGTGAATGTAGTACGTGCAGAGCACAAAGGCGCAAGAGCTGCTTTTGTACCTAGATTAGACTTTCAATTAGGTATGACACGAAACCATAACGTTGATGGTTCACCAGGCGACACGGATGATAACTCAGCCATGTTACGCGCTCAGTGGAACTTATTCAGCGGCGGTAAAGATCTTGCAAACATCTGCAGAACTGCTTACAAGATGCAAGAAGCGCAAGAAGTTCAAAATCGTGCGCATCGTCAAGTGGTTGAAAGCGTTAGATTGGCTTGGAGTACTTATAATACAGCCAAGAGACAAATGCGCTACTTTAAAGATCACGTTGATGCGAGCATTAGAACCAGTGAAGCGTATGGTAAACAATTTAACATTGGTCAGCGTACCTTGCTTGACTTGTTAGATTCTGAGAACGAGTTATTTGGAGCAAAAACAGCTTATGCAACAGCTAAGTATACAGAGCTCCTTGGAACATATCGTGTATTAAATGCAGCAGGTTGCCTCACAGAAGCAATTGGTATGGAATTACCAAAACAAGCTGTGCCAAGACCTACGGCTTTAATGGATGGTACATCTCGATTCTTTAGTCAAACATCATCTCTGTTTGACTAACAGTGAAGAGAATATGAAACTTAAGAGGGGCTTTTGCCCCTCTTATTTTTTGGAAAAAATAAATAGTGAGAGCCTGTCCCCCTACTAAAAATCAACATTCTCGTTTTCGAACGCTAGCACTTATATTTGCGTTAAGTTCACTTTTTAGTTTTGCTTGGGCAATTGATTTTACACAAAGTTATCTTGATGAAATTGGCAAAAACTATGGTGAATATGCTAAACGCAGGCTCATTACATGGTCGAAAATATCTAAAGAAAATAAAGATGCTGACGATAAAAAGAAATTAGAAACGGTGAATACGTTTTTTAATTTTATCGAATATCGCAAAGATTTAGCACATTGGGGAAAAGAGGATTACTGGGCAACGCCGCTTGAATTTCTTGTTTCCGGCGCCGGGGATTGTGAAGATTTTGCTGTGGCCAAATATTTTACCTTATTAGATCTTGGCGTCCCTGATGATAAACTTTTGATAATGTATGTTAAATTTTTAGGCAATGATACAACCTTTGCGCAAGCCCATATGGTTCTTCTTTACTATGAAACACCCCAAAGTATTCCGCTGGTATTAGATAATATTAACAAAGAAATTTTAACAGCAGATAAAAGACCTGATCTCAAGCCTATTTATGGTTTTAATGGTACTGGATTATGGCAAGCCAAAGAATTAGGCAAAGGAAACAAAATTGGTAATCCTAGCGATCTTAAAAGATGGGTAGAATTAGAAGAAAGAATCAAATCTGGAAAAATATCCAAATGGAAGGATGAATAATATGACGCTAAGTCGGCAATTAATGTTATCTGGACTGATAATCTTATTATGCCTATTTACGGGTATGATAACTTTTGTGGTGAAAAACACTCAATCGTTTCTTAATCAGCAGCTGGCATCCCATTCTCAAGATACGGCAACTGCCTTGGGCTTGACACTCACGACGATCATGAAAAACGGTGATGTGGTCACAGCAAGTAGAGCGGTGGATGCTGTTTGGGATAGAGGATTCTATAAAACAATTATCATTGAAGGCCAAGATGGAAAGCCTATTGTTGAACGCCATCAACAAATAAAGATATATGGTGTGCCAGAATGGTTTATTAATGTTCTGAATTTGCAAACCACAGAGCAAGAGGCGTTGATCTTGGATGGTTGGCAACGAGAAGGAAAAGTTAAAATTGAAAGTAATCCAGGCTTTGCTTATCAGCAAATTTGGTTAACTTTTATCGATTCCTTAGAATGGTTTTTGATGACCGCTTTATTCGCTGCAATATTAGGGGGAGTACTTTTATATATTATTTTGCGTCCATTGCGAGCGATCACCATTCAAGCTACCGCTATTTGTAACCAGCAATTTTCAATTCAAGAAACGCTTCCTTGGACAATTGATTTGCGTCAGGTTGTTGAAGCAATGAATAATATGTCCAGAAGATTAAAGCAACTTTTTGAAGAACAAGCCCATGCTTCTGAAATGCTACGTGAACAAGTTTATAAAGATTCTGTTACCAAATTAGGTAATAGACTCTATTTTGATTTGCAGTTTGATTATTTGCTCAATGATAAAGAAAAAGGCATTGGCGGTGCGCTTTTGCTAATCGAACTAAAAAAATTCAAAGAGTATAACGATAAATATGGTTATCAAGAAGCTGATCTTTTATTACAAAATACAGCAAAAGCAATCCAAGAGAACTGCACAGTATTCGATAATGCCATCATTGCTCATGCAAAGGGTGCAAGTTTTATGGTTGTATTGCCTAATAAATCTAAGGATATTGCTATTGATACCGCAAATAATATTTGCAAAGCATTTAACGAATTTCAAAGAAAAAGTTTAAGTAAAGAACATGAAGTGGGATCAATTGGTGTTGTTACTTTTACTCAAATGATGGCAAAAAAAGATATTTTGGCACAAGCAGATATGTCTCTAAGGCATGCGCAGACTCAAGGCGCCAATCAATGGCATTATGATGAATCGATTCAACCTCAACAAATTCATGGTGCTCAAGAATGGGCAACCATTTTTGCCAGCGTGTTAGGTGAGAATAAAGTTTTACTTTATTTTCAACCAACACAGTTTTTTGCGGATAAAAATCTAAAAGTTTATGAAACATTAATGCGTATGAAGCTAAGTGAAACTGACATCGTTTCCGCAGGTGTATTTATGCCTATGGCGGAACGTTTAAATCAAATTATCCCACTAGATAAATTAGTGATTGATAATGTTATCCAGAGAATTTTATCGACGCATGATGAAAATCACTATTCTGTAAACCTATCCCCGAGTTCTTTAGATGATGATGACTTTAAAAAATGGCTACTTGAGAATACAAAGTTGCTTGGTAAAAAAGCCAAACATTTGATCATAGAACTACCTGAATATGGTGTGATTAGTCGTATTGAAAAAGTAAGAGAATTTTTCTTGAAGTTTTCAGGGCTAGGCGGCAAAACGGCTATCGATCATTATGGTAAAAACTTTAGTTCATTCTCCTATTTGTATAATTTAAAATTAAATTATCTCAAAATTGATGGTGGATTTATTAAAAATATTCATGAACATGAAGGCAACCAAACCTTTATTCGCTCGCTTGTGGATATTGCACATAGTTTAGGTATTTTAGTGATTGCAGAATCGGTAGAGAGTGAGAATGAGTTTTCCATTTTAGAAAAGTTAAAAGTGGATGGGGCTCAAGGGTACTTTGTTGGAAAACCAACAGAGCTTGGTGCTTAAAGTTTATTCAGGCAAGCGGTAAAATCAGGGCTTGATTGCGAGTCGGTGATGCCGTAAGGTTTTCACTTTGGCCGACCACAGGTTTTTAAATAGTTAAATGACTGGGAAAATTCCCTTGGCAGAAATGCAAAAAACTTCATCGCCCACAGCCTCCACTTTTATTACAAGTGTGCTGCCTTGGGTTATCTGTGGCTTGGCGGCCGCTTTTTATTGCTACGAGTACCTCTTACGCATAACGCCAGGACTCATGGTCCCTGAGCTGCAGCGTGCTTTTAGCGTGAACGGCCAATATCTTGACGCAACGCTTGTTGGTCACCTAAGTGCCTTTTATTATTATGCTTACACCCCAATGCAATTACCCGTTGGTCTGTTCATGGATCGATATGGTCCACGCTGGATCCTCACACTAGCTGTTTTTTGCTGTGCGCTTGGGACGGTCTTATTTGGTAGTACAGAATCTTGGTGGATAGCAGCAGGTGGAAGATTCCTCATCGGATTTGGATCTGCCTTTGCTTTTGTAGGTGTTCTAAAGTTAGCATCAAGTTGGTTACCTCCCAATCGATTTGCCATGATTTCAGGGTTAACAACCTCTTTAGGCATGGTCGGTGCCATGCAAGGGGATATCATTTTAGGTGATTTAATCCAAACCATTGGTTGGCGAGATACCATTTTATATTCCAGTTACATTGGTTTTATTTTGGTTCCCATTATTTGGTTAGTGGTTCGTAATTCACCAAATCACCTCAAAGGATCTCAGTCCGCCGTTATAGTGAAAGAGAAATCGACAGTTGGTAGCTATAGCCAATTGTGGTTAGAAATTCGCCAGTCGATGACAAATCGCCAAATTTGGATAAATGGCATTATTGGAGGACTACTTTGGTCACCAACAATGGTTTTCCCCGAATTATGGGGCAAGCTTTATTTACAAACCCTCCACAATTTCAGTGCCACAGATGCCGCTAGAGCAGTCACTATGATTTTATTAGGTATTGCCGTTGGCGCACCTTTAGCAGGATTTCTTTCAGACAAAATAAAGCGTAGACGTTCACCCATCATGATTGGTGCATTAATCTCAACCATTCTTTTGCTGACATTTTTGTTTTACCCGAATTTATCCCTGACTCAAGTTAAAATTTTATTATTCATGATTGGCGCAGTCTCAAGCGTCGAAGTGATTTGTTTTGCTGTTGGTCGAGAAAATTGTCCTCAAAACCTCGCCGGCACAGTCGTTGCCGTCACCAATTTCTTAGTGAGTGCTTTTGCAATTTGCCAGGTCTTGGTTGCTAAGATTTTAGATTGGACATGGAATGGCCAAATTGTAGACCAAGCAAAAGTGTATGGGCCTGAAAGCTATCAAACGGCAATGCTGATATTACCTGCCGCAACGTTCTTAGCTTTCTTGCTTAGTTTTCTTTTGAAAGAAACCTATTGTCGTCCAATCGGCAGTCCCAATGAAATACCGGCTAACTAGTCCTACACTATAAATAATCAAGTTAAATATTGATTTGTTTATAGGGTAAATATGGATCGTTCTAGCAAAGGATTGCTGATAATTTCTCTAGTAACAACCCTTTGGGGTTGTGCACTTGAGCCGAGTCAGCGTGCCCAACGCATTATTCCTGCCTATCCTGAAACGGTAGCTAACTGCGTTCTTGTTGGGGGCGTAACAGGCACTTCACCTGTTCTTGCTATCCCCGTTGGGGAACAATACGCTAGATATCAAGCATTAGATGAAGCGGCAAGTCTTGGCGCTACTCATATTGTTTGGACTGATACCACTGCTGGTATAGTCCCTCTAGATAACTTTGCACCTACCGCCCAAGGTCGTGCTTATTATTGCGATCCCGACAGATTCATGCCAAATTCATACCGCTATATGGAACAATATCTCAGGATGTATCGTTATCCTTATGATGGCGAACGAGATTAGCACCGCATTCCAAAACCTCTACGTGCCCCGACTTATTTCGCGGCACCCATGGATACCGCGGACAAGCCGCGGTAAGTAGGCATGGGCGCCGCGGTAAGTAGACTTGGTTATTGATAAATAAGACGATTGT
The DNA here is from genome assembly GCA_963829835.1 of uncultured Pseudomonadota bacterium. Classification (GTDB taxonomy): domain Bacteria; phylum Pseudomonadota; class Gammaproteobacteria; order Berkiellales; family Berkiellaceae; genus Berkiella. The sequence continues at coordinate 37,243 of CAWHKC010000004.1, read as the reverse complement.
TAGATATAGCAGGACAGAACGCTCATACGCATATATCCCCACGTCCATGGATTCTATATAATAAGGCAATCTTCTTAAATGTGACGTTGCACCCAATAGCATGACTTCAGATCTATTTCGAAAAGAGGCTCTAGAACATCGTAAAGATAGGCTTTATGGCGATGTTGTATTATTGCAGCCATTTTCCATGACTATCCTTGTCAGTGCTGCTGTTGTGATATGTCTACTTGTTTTAGCCATTTTATTTTGGGGCACCTATGCTCGTAAAGAAACCGTTCATGGTTATTTACTGCCTGATAAAGGTATCGTAAAGACTTATCCCACGCAGGCTGGAACTATTTCTAAAATCTTTGTACGTGAAGGAGATGAGGTTAAAGAGGGCCAACCCTTAATTACCATTCTCTCTGAGCGTTCGATGCAAGGCGGCAGTGATATTGATACTTTACAGTTGCAAGAAATAGAAGCCACTTTAGCGCATCAATATGATCGTATTAAAAGTGATAATTCATTGCAGACGGCAAAAGCAGGGCAATTAAAATCACAAATTGATGGTCTTAAAAAAGAATTAGGACAAATCGAGCAAAATTTAAAAACGCAACAAGAAAGACTGGCGATATTACAATCGCGAGTAGACAATGGAAAAAAATTACTAGATAACAAAAATCTGTCTCAGCTTGATTATCAAAAACTAGTTGAAGATCTCCTCAATCATAAACAACACTATCAAGATTTATTAAGCAAAAAGGCTAGCAACCAAAATACATTAGCTCAGACCATTTCTGAATTAGAACAATTGCCGATTAAATCTAAATCAAGCATTCATGAAATAGAAAATAACATTTCTGAGTTGAAACAGCGCCAAGCGGAAATTAAGGGACGTCGCGGCATTGAACTGCGTGCTCCTATTTCAGGAACTGTCACTGCCGTACAAGCCAGAGAAGGCCAAGTCGCTAATAATAACAATGTTCCACTATTAGCCATTATCCCTAAAGATGCTGTGATGCAGGCAGAATTATTTGTTCCCTCACGTGCTATTGGTTTTATTACGCAAGGGCAAACCGTTCGGATCCGCTTTGATGCCTTTCCTTATCAGCGTTTTGGTATTTATGAAGGTCAAGTGGCGGTTATTTCTAAACATGTTCTTTTGCCACAGGAATTACCGATCCCTTTCCCTGATCTAAAAGAACCGGTCTACCGTATTACCGTAAATTTGAAGAAACAGTATGTGATGGCTTATGGAAAACAATTTCCTTTGCAAGCAGGGATGTCGCTTGATGCCGATATTATTTTAGAGAAGCAGACATTATTCAGATGGATCCTGGATCCGCTGATCAGCTTAAAAGGAAGAATCTAATGTTAAATCCTTTAGAGTTGTTAAAACTGACTGGTCGGCACCGTTTACCGGTTATTTTGCAAACAGAAATTGCAGAATGTGGACTAGCTTGTCTTGCTATGGTTGCAAGCTATCATGGCCATGACATTGATCTGAATACCCTGCGTCGTCAATATCCTATTTCATTGCGTGGCACGACATTGCATACCCTTATGCAAACTGCTGACAAAATGGATTTTTCTTGCAGACCATTGCGACTTGAACTAGAACAATTAGATCAACTTAAAACGCCTACAATTTTACATTGGGATATGAATCACTTTGTTGTCCTAAAAAGTGTCAGCAAAAAATTTATTGTGATCCATGATCCCGCACAAGGCGTTCGCAAGCTCAGCATCGCTGAGGTTTCTAAACATTTTACTGGGGTTGCTCTTGAAGTAACGCCGACTCCAAAATTTACACCCAAAGATGAAGTGCGAAAAATTCCACTTTCCATGTTTTGGTCCAGAATAGTTGGCCTTAAGCGGGCAATGTTTCAAGTTTTTTTACTTGCCGTTGCATTGCAAATTTTTTCATTAATAAGTCCTCAGTTCATGCAATTTGTGGTGGATGGGGTCTTGCAAAGCCATGATGTGCACTTTTTAAAGGTACTATGTCTTGGCTTCCTACTTTTATCGATCATTGAAGTTGGCACAACAGCATTACGCTCGCTTTTATTAATTAGTTTTAGCAGTATGCTCAATATTCAAATGGCGACGAACCTATTTCGTCATTTAATTCGTTTGCCGTTGCCTTACTTTGAAAAGCGACATATCGGTGACATTGTTTCGCGCTTTGGATCCCTTGGTCAAGTTGAAAAACTGCTTACCTCAGGCATTATCACAGCGATTGTCGATGGCATGATGGCCATTGCCACTTTAATCATGTTATTTCTCTATTCGCCTTATTTAGCGATTGTTGTGTTAATTGCCTTATTTTTGTATGGCATCATCCGCTTTGCTTGGTATCGTCCTTTAAAGGAATTAACGGAAGAAGTGATTATTGCGGGTGCTAAAGAAAATACCAATTTCATGGAAACGATTCGAGCAACGCAAAGTATAAAGATATTTGGTAAAGAAAATCAGCGCCAAATGTTATGGCAAAATCGAAATGCAGAAAAGCTCAATGCCGGCATTCGCATGGGTAAACTTAAAATTACCTTCTCAGCCCTTAATTCCTTACTCTTTGGTATTGAAAATATTGTTGTCATCTATCTTGCGGCTAACTTGGTACTTGCCGGTTCGTTCACGGTCGGTATGCTTTATGCTTACATGTCTTATAAATCTCAATTTATTGGAAAAGCCGTGGCTTTAATTGAGAACTTTATTGAATTAAAAATGTTGGGTCTTTACTTGGAACGTTTGGGTGACATTGCCTTAGAAGAGCCTGAAGAGCAAGAAAGTGCTTTGTTGGAAGCCCCTGTTCTTAAAGGTGCTATCCGCCTTGAGAATATTTGTTTTAAATATAATGAAAATGAACCTAACATTATCAACAATCTAAGTCTTACTATCAATCCTGGCGAATCGGTTGCCATTGTTGGACCATCGGGTTGTGGCAAAACCACCTTAATGAAAATCATGATGGGGCTTTTCACCCCTGATTCTGGCAAAGTGTTCATAGATGATATGGAGCTTAGCAAGCTAGGATTGAAAAATTTCAGAGAACAGGTTGCGGCTGTTATGCAAAACGATCAATTGCTATCTGGCTCAATCAGCGAAAATATCAGCTTCTTCGATCCGCAGTATGATCAGCAAATGGTTGAAAAATGTGCGCAGTTTGCTGTGATAGCGCATGATATTGGCGTGATGCCAATGGGTTATAACACTTTGATTGGTGATATGGGTATGACCTTGTCTGGTGGCCAAAAACAACGTGTGGTCTTAGCCAGAGCTTTATATAAGCAGCCCAAAATATTGTTTATGGATGAAGCGACCAGTCATTTGGATGTGGCATTAGAACAAGCGGTGAATGCGGCAATTAAGCATTTGAATGTCACCCGTATCATTATTGCGCATCGTCCTGAAACCATCCGTTCTGCCGATAGAATTTTTGTCTTTACCCCACAAGGGCTAATTGAGCAACCCAAACCAGTTTAGTTTTTTATGACAAACTAAAACCCTGTTAACCAAAGAATGCCTGAAATTTAGCGTTCTTTTGCTTTTTCCTTGAGTTTTCCCATTAGCTCATATAAAATCTTTTGAATGTTTAGTACTTAACTAATAAAGTGCTAAATAATATCTGCCTAGGGATCTGGCTATCTTCATTGGCTTTAACTAGGTGGCGTTTAACATGCTAAACACTCTTTTTCATCTTTTTCAGCAAGATCCCTTGCCATTAGAAACTATCAAAGGTGTATTTCAGGCTCATCACACCAAACTGAAAGATTTAGCATGCGTTTGCGGTTCCTTTAAAACTATTTATCCTTTTATGAATAAATTTGCGCTTGCCACTGTCAAAGGGCCCAAAGCAAAAGAAATGCTGATCAAAGAACAGAAATTAATTACCAAGCTTGCAGAAAATGGTTTGCCGACCATTAAATTCCATTCTGATGTTTTTGAACTCGCTAATGACAGACAAGCTGTATTGTTACAATGGGTGCCTGCTACAACGCTGATTGATGTTAAAGATGAAATCGCCTCTTCTAAGCGCAAACTGATGGCCGTTGCATTAGGAATAGAGATATTGTCAGGAGAAGCGTGGGTATTGCAAAAAAGCCATGTAGAAAAACAAATAAAGTGTTTATTTTTAGAAAATCCTGCACTTTTTCTTCAAGTTAAAAAGTTTGCACTAAAATTGCAGCACTCTATTCGTGACATTGTTTCAACCTTAGAAGCTAAGGATATGCTGATTGCAGATTTGCAATTGCTTGTGAGTATTGATGGACAGGTTGTTATTATTGATCCCATTGATATAGTCAATGTATCAAGACAAAACAACGCGGTTACCTATCACAGTTTTTTGGATGAAGAAGGTGTTGTGCAAGATAATCCTGACTTTGTTAAGTTATTGTATCAAGGCAAAGATCTGTTAAATCAATGTTTGACTTGGTGCAATGAGGTAGCGAAATTATCTTCCAATGCTGAGGCACTTCAATTGATGATTCCTTCAAGTAAGCAAACAGAGTATTCAGCAAGAGATATCCATAAATCGATGATGAAACAGAATCTCGCGAATAAATCGTTAAGAAATGGCCCTATAGCGGTGATAGCTTCACCATTAGTACCGCCTGAAACGGCAAGACCTCCCTTGCCAGTTTCTCCGTCAAAAAGAAAAGCGATACCACAAGAGAATGAGGGTTCTCCCAAAAAAGAGAAACGTACACCTCAAACATCACCGGCTAAACCACTAGCAAGTTTGACAATGAATGAGAGTGTACAAACACCTCAATTAGAGTCACCAACGAAATTGATTGCACATCAATTTGCGCAAGTAGCATTACAAAAACCTGTTAGGTTTACAAGTAGTGAGGAGTTAGAAGACAGTCCGAAAAAGGAAAAGCGCAGAATAAATCCTGCTGCTTAAAGCTTTTTCACTTGCCTGGATAGTTTGCTGGGTATTTTTAGTGAAAGCATCCAAAATAGGGTAAATCCTACCAACACTTCAAATGCGAGCCAAACATGAGGCTTTCTACTTGCAGGCGGCATCACTAAAATAATTATTCCGCTTAGCAAAGCTAACAAAAAGCCTAGCCAATAGGGTTTTTCTTTAAACACTTTGATGTGTTGCAATAAACTATAAAGAATAAGAGACAAAGTTCCAAAGCCAACAGCACCCAAAATATCAATCGGGTAATGATAGCCATGGTAAACTATGCCATAACCGATTAAACATAAAACAAAAAAAGTTATCTCATAAAACCATACTTTATGATATTCAACTGCCAACCAACCCCAAAAAACGAAAGCAGTATGCATATGACCACTGGGGAAAGCCCAGCCTTCCAATGGAGGCGGTAGGGGCATCATCCAAATAGATTTTAAAAATACGTTATACACCATCGTAAACGCTACAATGAATAAAATGCGTGCAAAGGCTTTCTCATTGATAAAAAGAAAACCCATTAAAAAGACACTAGCCAAAGTACTGGTTTGACAAAAGAATTTACCGAATTGAGCAATGAGTTCTAACATAAATTATCCCATTCTTTTGGAAAGAGTCGCTAAAAATTGAATGAGGCTACTTTAATTCCTAATAAAATTAAAAAACCGCCCAGTATTTTTTCGATGATGTTTTGAACCCCAAGTAATTTTTTTCTAAGGGTGGGATTACTTAGAATAAAAGACAACAAAGTAAACCAACAAAAAGCGATTAGACAAAACTCTAATCCATAAGCCGCTTGAATTTCTAGCGGTGTAATGGGATCGATGACTTGGGTAAAAATGCTGAGAATAAATAAAGCAACCTTAGGGTTTAAGAGATTGACAAAAAACCCTTTTTTAAAGGCATCAAAAGAAGAGGAGGTTTGGTGACGATCTTTTGTTGATGCATTTTTTGCAGTGGCAGCAGTGGGTTTTGCAACAATGGCCTTAATGCCAAGATAAATGAGATAAATTGCGCCAACATATTTAATGACGTCAAACCAAATGACGGATTCTTTTAGGATAACGCCAATGCCCAGGATGCTGTATGAAATATGAATAAGGCACCCAGCGGCAATTCCCATCGCGGTATAGATGCCGGCTTTTTTTCCATGAGAAAGCGTTGATTGTGTTACAATCACAAAGTCAGGCCCTGGACTAACCGCACCTAAGAAGGCAATGATTCCTAGAGTCATAAAATCGTTTAAGTAACCCATTTTAACCCTCGTACTATTGCCAGGAAGGGATATGATATCAAAGTTAAGACCCTCACCCTAACCCTCTCCCACAAGGGGAGAGGGAACAAGAGGCGGAGTTTCTGGGAGAAGGTTAGGATGAGGGTCTTTTCTTTGATAAAATGACCCTCATCACCCTTAGATATATGAATAAGTAACACCATGGTTATCACGCGTTTTGCCCCAAGCCCCACCGGCGATTTACATATTGGTAGTGCTCGCACAGCGTTATTTTGTTGGCTATGGGCCAAAAACCAACGTGGGAAGTTTATTCTGCGCATTGAGGATACCGATCGTGAGCGTTCCACCGATCAAGCCGTCCAGGTCATTCTGGATGGATTGCAGTGGCTGGGTTTGAATTGGGATGAAGGTCCCATCTACCAAACGCATCGTTTTGATCGTTACAAGCAGGTAGCAAAACAGTTGCTAAATAATGGTCATGCCTATAAATGTTATTGCACTAAAGAACGTTTAGAAGTGCTGCGGGAACAGCAAATAGCGGCGAAGCAAAAAACGCGTTATGACGGTTATTGTTTGCGTTTTCCGCATCCTCCGCATGAGGATATGCCTTACGTGATTCGATTTAAAACCCCGCAAACCGGTTCGGTGATTTTTGATGATTTAATTAAAGGGCCGATTGAAATTCAAAATTCAGAATTGGACGATCTTATCTTAGTGAGAAGCGATGGTACGCCTACCTATAATTTTACGGTGGTGGTAGATGACTGGGAAATGGGGATCACCCATGTGTTACGGGGCGATGATCATATTAATAATACGCCACGTCAGATCCATATTCTGCAAGCTCTCGGTGCAAAGATCCCTCTTTACGGTCATATGCCGATGTTATTAAGCCCTGAAGGAAAGAAGCTTTCTAAACGAGATGGGGCGGCTAGCGTTTTAGATTATCGCAATCAAGGGATCTTACCTGAGGCGTTATTAAACTATTTAGTGCGTTTGGGTTGGTCACATGGTGACACGGAGATATTTTCCATCGATGAGATGATTCAATTATTTGATGCCCATGCTATCAATAGTTCATCAGCTGCGCTGAATCCAGAAAAACTTTTATGGCTGAATCAACATTATCTTAAAACCAAACCAGAAGGGGAGATTGCCAAAGAACTCCAATGGCATTTTGAGAAGCGTGGTGTTGATACGAGCAAGGGCCCAGATTTAAAAGAAGTAGTGAAAGCACAAAGAGAGCGCTCCAAGACTTTAGTTGAGATGGCAGATAAGAGCGAGTTCTTGTTCCAAGAGGAAGTGTTGCTTCCTGAAGATCTGGTGAAGAAGCATTTCACCAATGAAGTTTTTACCGCCTTGTCTGCGATTATTGCGCAACTCAAAGCCTTACCTACCTGGCAAGGGGAAGAGATAAACAATGCGATTAAAGCGGTTAGTGAAGAGCTAGGTATTAAACTAGGCATTATCGCTCAGCCAATACGGATTGCTGTCACTGGCGGCACGGTATCTCCGCCTATTGATGCCACGCTTTTCTTACTTGGAAAAGAGAAATCGTTGCACCGCTTAGAAGATGCGTTAGCGCTTAAAAATGAGTTGTTTCCAGAGGGTTGACTCTTGGGGTGTGGCTACGTACAATCGTCGCCTCTATCCCGGGGCTATAGCTCAGCTGGGAGAGCGCTTGCATGGCATGCAAGAGGTCGGCGGTTCGATCCCGCCTAGCTCCACCAAAGCATATAGCTTCTTGGTATAGAGTATTTAGTTTTTTATTAAACAAAATACGAAAAGTATGAATAACCAAGTAATTTGGGTTTAAACGCGGCGTCAAGCGCCCGAGAAATAGGAGTGTACATCTCAGTACATGACTATTTAGAGGGGGCGTAGACAACAAAGTTTAAACACAAAGTACGAAGGTTAGTCCAGGGTCCCCATCGTCTAGAGGCCTAGGACACCGCCCTTTCACGGCGGTAACAGGGGTTCGAATCCCCTTGGGGACGCCATTAGCAGCACTTAATCGCAAAGCGATTTAGTGATGCTTATGTCCGCCGAAGCTTCTTAGCGTAGGAGGACTGTCTCAGCAATCCACTGACTCAAAAAATCCATAAACGTTACAAAAATCTTATGCCACGCCGACTTGTCTCGCCGAAGCTTTCGAGTGTAGGAGGAAGCGTCTTAGAAATAATGAGCATATACACGAATAATTACTCTTCTTAAATTCCATTTTTTTTACATTTAATATTCTAAAGTTCATTTTTTTAATATTTAATGTTCTGGAATTCACATTTTTTTGATTTAATGTGCTAAAGTTCATATTAATATTTAATTAATATGCTGAAGTTCACCATGCCCGAATTGTATTTTTCTACAGATGCTGCAAGTGCTAAAAAATTATCCGCGCTATATAAAGAGGGTAAATTACGTCGGCTATATCAAGGTATCTACTCTTCTAACTTCAAAGACACGGAACAATCCCTTATTTCAAAAAATTGGATGCAAATTGTTGCTTATATTGTGCCCAAAGGGATTTTGAGCTTTAGAACAGCAATAGATCTTAAACCTATTCTATATAAAGGAGAACATATTGTATTTGTCACAAGTTCATATTCTAAAACGATTTCATTATCAGGGCTGATAATCAAAGTGAATAAAGGAAATTATCAATCTTATTGTGTGACCTGATCCCCATCTAATGGACACCAATCTATGCAGCTAATGCTGCTACCTCTACACTCTCTGGCGTTCGATAATTCAATGTTGAATGTAAACGAAACCGATTATAGAACACTTCTATGTATTCAAAAATAGCTGATTTTGCTTCTTCCCTTGTTTTAAAGCGACAGTGATAGATCAGTTCTTGTTTCAAGGTACCAAAAAAGCTCTCTGCCACGGCATTATCCCAACAGCATGCCTTTCGGCTCATACTTTGTACCATACCGTTTTTTTCAATCACTTTCTTAAATGCATTTGAGGCATATTGCACGCCTCTATCTGAATGAAACATGAGGCCTTTAGGTGCAGCAACCCCTGCAAGGCTCATCTCTAGCGCTGAAACCGCCAAATCAGCAGTCATACGCTCGCTCATGGCCCATCCTTTAACTTTCCGAGAGCAAAGGTCAATGACGGTTGCCAGATAGAGCCAGCCTTCGTCTGTAGCGATATATGTAATATCGCCCACCCATGCAACATTAGGCCGAATAGCATAGAACTTTCTTTCAAGACGATTTGGTTCAACCGGCAAACCATGATTGGAATTTGTTGTCGCTTTAAACTTTTTCTTCACTTTCGTAACAAGATTTAATTCTTTCATTAAACGGCGCACCTTTTTATGATTACACATGATCCCCTCTTGATTTAGAGTCCTCAACATTCGACGCCAGCCATATGAATTACGGCTCAACATGAATATTGAGTTGATCCTTTCCTTGAGAAAAGACTCATCAGCATTGGGGAAATTCTCGTGCTTTTTCCACTCATAATACCCACTTCGCGTTACTTGCATGCACTTACACAAAAGAACAATATTATATTGTTGCCTATGCTCATCTATGAATGCGTATCTCGTTTCGAATCGTTCGCGAAGAAGGCCGTGGCTTTTTTTAAAATTTCACATGTCTCCTTAAGCCGCTGGTTGTCTTTGCGCAGCTTCAAGAGCTCTTCATGCAATTTTCCAACATCAACTTCTTTACTGGTTTCTGCAGGCTTTTCAGTTTTGGCGTTGCCAACCCAGCTATACAAGGTTGACTCTAATACGCCGAGTTCACTTGCAGTTTTCGCTATGGATTGATCAGAGGTTAAGGCAAGCTGAACTGCTTGCTCCTTAAATGACTTGTCATATTTCTTATACTTGGACATACACGGCTCCTAATTGATATTAAGTTTATCAGATTAGGTGTCCATCGTCAGGGGATCAGGTCAGTGAACGTATTTTGCCGCAATTAGAGAGAAGTAATCTTCCACGAATGTTATTAGAAAATTTAGTACCGGTAAGAGGTGCAAATAAAGAGGTGAAGACTATTGGAGAATCAGGCGTAGAAAATATTTTGGCTAAAGAACTTCGTCTTCGTGGAGAAAAAGCATTAAATGAGATCCGTGACCAAGCAAAACAGATTGCAGCAGATTTAGGGCTAGAATCAGAAGCTAAAAAGCTTAATACAATCATCAGTGCGTTACTTTCAAGCCATCCTGACACGGATTTTTTAAAAACCTCTTATGCAAAAGCGCTGGCTAAAAAAGAACCTTTCGATGCAAAGCGAATTAAATTGTTTGAAAATCTAAGCGTACAACTTAATAAGTCGCTATTTAAAGAAAGAAAATATCAATTTCAAACGACAGCGTTTAGAAATTTAGCATTTTTTGAATCTTATTTTTCAAATTTTATTGAAGGAACTGAATTTACCATTGATGAAGTAGAGGATATTGTATTTAAGGGAACTGAAATCAATAATCGACATGCTGATAGTCATGATGTTTTGTCGAATTTTAATTTAGCTAATGATTTTTCTGAAATGTGTAAAACACCAAAAGATCCACAAGAGTTAATAGAGATTTTAAAATCAAGACATGCTTATATAATGAAAGAAAGACCAGATAAAAGACCTGGTGACATTAAATTAAAATCCAATAAAGCGGGAAATACCTATTTTGTGGAACCTGAAGATGTTATTGGAACATTAACGCATGCATTTGAATTTTACCAAATACTCAAACAAGGTATACAAAGAGCGCTATTCATACATTTTGTGGTTAGTGAAATTCACCCATTTGATGATGGTAACGGTCGATTATCAAGATTAATGATGAACGCTGAATTGGTATCGTCTAACCAATACAAAATTATCATCCCCACCGTTCATAGAGATAACTATTTAAATGGATTAAGAAGAGCATCAAGAGAAAATGATTTTTCATTGTACTTCAAAGTGATGGATCAAGCACAAGCTTATACAGAAAGTGTTCCTTGGCAGAATTACATGGAAGCTAGAGAAAAAATTGAAAATGATTATGCTGACAAAACACCAGATGAAGGCTTGCCTATTTTTAGCAGAGCGCTTCGTAAACTAGTATTGTCAGAATTCTGAGAAAGGATGCCCCAACACTATTCAATTACATAGAGTTTTCAGTGCCCGCTTTTGCCCAACATCAATGAGGTCTAGTACAACGTTGTGTGCATAGTTTAACAGCAACTTTCTCGTAGAGTTCTTGATCACCAAGCTCTTTGGCTAGAAGACCTGCTGAATAAGCCTCAGAATAATTCCAAGTTAAGGTTGGACTAAATTTTAATGCGTCTTCGCTTCCAGCAACAAAATCCGTATCCTCTTTTTTACTCAGTGCATTTATTTCGCTATCCTCTTTTCCCACATAATTTAAATAACGGTTAAACCTGAATATTCGAAGAAGGGATGAAACAAGTCCTGTTAATACACCGCCCCAGAGAATAAGATTTTTATATTGACAATTGACGAATGAATGACCTATTAACGATATCCCGAGCCAAACAAAGAGTTTACCAAACAGTGATAGGTAAAATGTTGGTCCATGCAGCTTAAATGTTTTTAATAGTCTATTTTGTCTTGCACTTCGTTCTTCTTCAGTTCCAAATAAGAGCGTTGTAAATCTTTCTATTCCTTGCGAAATTTTCTTTTTTGCTGCTTGAAAAAATTGTAACATGTCACTGTCTCTCTTTTAAAACCAATTAAATAAAGGAATTAATGATATAAAATAAATGAGAGGATTGATGTTAGGAATAGCCAGCAAACAACTGAACGTTGTGATTGAGTGACGGGATTGGTGAAGATAAAATACTCAAGTGAAACTCAAACTTATAGATTGGGACAATATGTAGAATTCTAACAAATTTATATATAAAATCAATGGATTTTATTAAGATAGATATAAGTTTATCTGGCCAGTTCATGTCAGAATTCTAATCTTGTTGCTGCAAGGTTGGAATAGGAACATCATCCTGGTGTCCCTATAGACTCGACGCCTTAGCCTACATTGTGCCCCTTGCGGGTAAAACCAAAGTGGTTCGAGTAAATATCTTTTAAGTGAAAGTAGAATTGACGGGCGATCTTTTTACTCGAACAGGAGCTTCTGGTTTTTTAAATTCAGGTTCTTTTTCCTTTTTGACCCTTTTCTTCAACAGGTGGTTTAAATCCTGGTAAATAAGCGCTGCCAGTTTTCAATAAATCGCTTTCATCATCATCTGGGTCAGCAGCTTCTTTCTGTGCATCTAAAATCACTTTATGTTCAAAGATATGTCCTTTATCTGCTAAGTATTTAAAGCAGGGAGCTTTTTTCATTGTAAAGGCAGCAAATATTTGCATAATATGATCCATTCTATATCTTTCTTTATTTCTATTTTCAAGTTCACTCAAGAATTGTTCAGAGAAGATAATATTAAATAAACTTAATCGTTCGTCATCGTTAAGATTATCAATTTTGATATTATGACTTTTCTCACCGAGAAAATAATGATTCTTAAATAATTTGTTCACTTTTTGGAATTGGTCAGGCGTAATGGTAATATATCTTACATTTGTTGTACCTAACGCAGCATAAAATTCAATGCCAAACAATTTCAATAAGACTTTAGTATCTTCAATTCTTTGATCAGTTAAAGAAAAAATAAAACGTAAATGCGGACCTTTTCTTTTATCATTAATGGTTCTATCGCAGTTTGTGGCATAGGCACCGGTTAGAATATAAAGCTGTTCTATGGTATCAAGATTATAGTGGGCAATGACTGATTTTTTAAGATTCGCAGGATCTTCAGTTAAGGTGACTTTGCTATCTTCTGGCTTCTTTGCGCCAAATCCAAAGAGTACTTTTGCTAATTCTTTTCGTTCTGGGTTGGCAAGAGCAAACTGAAAAGGCGTTTCTTGAGTTTCTGGAATAAAACTTTCGAGTTCACCTTTTAGAAAGGGATGTTGATAGAGCAGTTCTGCTACTTCATGTGGTGTATTACGGTTTACAGCGGTAATAAATTTATTATAAATACGTATTTCTTCAGTTTTCATATCATAATTCCAGAGCGTTTGATTTAGAACGTCATTTTAATGTCTCTTTCCTTACGTTAGCAATCACTTTTAGTCATAAATTAAGGTAAGAAAGTTAAATATAGTAATAATATGATGGGGAAATCATAAGGGTATGCACGCATTAATGCTATTTGAAATTATCATATGGAAAATGACATGTTCCAAATAAATAGCTATCTGGAAACCCTGATTTTGAAATCTTATAAAATATTGATCCCAGCCTGCGAGTGAAGCGTCATTTTTTTCTTACTTGTAGGCGTCACTCTCGTGATAACGTCATTTTTGCTGAACTATGCAGGTATATTTAAATTATTAGTATAATGATTAACCTGACATAAATATATATCGCCAGTAATCTCTTTATATTTATAGCCAAAAACCATGAATAAATTTGACAGATTTACAGAAATATTTGAAAATCGCACTTTTAATAACGTGCAGACTAACTAATGCTAAATTCAACTAAACTCTTACCTGAACAACAGTTAGAATTAAATAAGGAATTATATCAATTATCCTTTGGTAAAGATCCCAATGAAAATAATAAAGAAGTAGCTCAAAAATTAAGTGATTCTTCTTTTGAAAAAGCTAAAATTTTACTAAACAAAGGTGCTAATCCGAACTTCACTCCCGAGCCTTATTCTCGTATATCTTTAGTTGAATCAGCTATTCATGCTTTTGATTTGCGTTATCTACAGCTATTAATATTTTTTAAGGCAGATGTGGAAATCGGAAGTGTCAAAAATGTAAAGCAATTGGATGAAATTGCTCAACTCAAAGATAAAAGTGAAATAAAAAAATGGCACTATAAAAATATAAATTTACCATTACAATTAGCTATTCAATATTTAAGGGTAAATTATTTTAATACTGAAATGCATGAAATCTGTAACATTCTTAACAGGGCAACTTCTTTATCTGAAGTTAAAGAACAAGTTTATCATCAAGTTCAACAAGTTTATTTACAATTAATGTTAAAAATAAAAACCGAACTGCAGATTGCAAAAAAGAAAGGCAAACGATTGATGATTCTTGTGGGCGAAACTCATGACGCACTTAATACAGCAATGTTAGAATCAATATTAATCTTAATATGTACTTATTATTTTGGATTTAACACTGTTTTACATGAAAGCGATAACGAATTTCTAACACAACTGAAAGATAGAAAAAAGCTTCCTGACATATCAGATCAAAAATGGTATTGTTTTTGGGATGTTTTTCAATTAGTTGATTCCCTACATGGAAATATTATTCCGATTGATCTGGGGCGGGATGGAGCTCAAAAATCAACCGATGGCCGATATGTGAAAGATACTTCTTCTAATTTTAACAATACATCAACAGAAGGTATGCGGCATAGAAATCATGTAATGAGTGAAGTAGCAAATGAAGTCGCTAAAGAACATATTATTGCTCAAGTTGGCCTTTCTCACATAGATGGCTTATTAAAAAATACTTCGCTGAAAGATAATTTTCATGTGTTTGCTGTTGATGCTTCGGGAACTAATAAAGATACCCGTGAGGCAATGCTATTTTTTTTAAAGATCGGAATTTTCTTCGGAGCTATTAAGGATGATGAAAATTTTTGTAAAGGCTATGATGCTAACGAAGTTTTCGCTGCAACAGTTGTAGAACATCATTCCGCTGAGGAAAATGTTTTTCCACCAGAGGAAGCGATGGCATTAGTTAACAGGGTTCATCAAGAAGAGATTCAAAAACAGATATCACAGAACAATACGAGTAATTCTCCTAAAGCTATTGTTTATTCTGATATCCACAAAAAAAGGGAGATGGACGCAAACGAAGACGAACCAAGAGCTAAGGTGACGAAAACTTCACAACCCCAAGCTAAAGCTAAAGCCAAGGGGCCAATTTAATATTGTGATATTTACATGCTAAGGATGATAGCTTGGTTGCTATACATGTAATGGTAATAATTGCAACTATAAACTCTGTTTTGAAACAAAATTAATTAATGGACTAAATCCGATTGTAATAGTCCCTGGCGCTAGTGGTTTTAGCTACCACTGTTGGACTGCAAGAAATTAGAGCCTCTTAATATCAATAATTTACCAAAAGGAACAATGCGTACAAAACGTAAATTTCAAGCTGATTGAATCGGCTACTGATTGGGTTTAATGGCCGCTGCGCTTTTGAGTTGGTCTTGTGGTTGTTGTGGCACAGGTACTAGAGGCGTAGCACTTTTATCATTATAGGCAGTCAAAACTGTACGTGATTGCACAGCCACGGGATCAGCATAGCCTTCAATTTCTTGACTTTCCACTTGCGCTTTAAGTCTTTGATCATAATCTAAGCGCTTTTCATAAGCGACGACGCCTTTATCTGATACGGTAATCTCAATCAGTTCCAAGATGTTCACTTTATCTAATATTATTGATTTATCGAATAACTGCGTTATCCATTTTGGATCGGCTATTGATTGAAAACTTAAAGGAACATGGGGATCAATTTTCGCTTCTTTTCTCAGCTGCTTATATTTATTCAACGCAGCAAGATATAATGGCAAACATAGTATGAGTGTTTCAAAGATAGCAAGCATGAGTTTCAATTTATCGGCAGTCATATTAAGTTGCTTTGCTCTAATTGTTCTTGATGAACGAAAAACTTTATCTTCATCGTATCTTTTTAACAGACAATCTTTTACATTCGCAAACAAAGCGGGTGCATAAGTTGGGGTAGGCATCGTATCGTCTGATACATAGAAATCTTTTCGAAGCTCACTAAGATCTTTTCTGCGAACGTGATAACTTGCGCTCAACAATTGGCCTTGCTCAGGATGGTATAATCGCATCATGGCACCAATATGCGCTAAAAATTCTTGATCTTTTATATTAAGGTTAATATCCGTATTTCGGATCTCTCCTAAGCCCAGAAAAGCAGCTCTTTGGGTCAAATAGGAAGTTAAAATAGCGCTTGGTAAAAATGTGGAATCTTCAAAGATAACATCTAGAACCGATTCTAAAGCACTCATCGCTCGAAAAGTGTTTGAGGTTAAATAGAAAGATCCTCTTGGCTCAACGTTACCTTGAAAGCCAGTTATATTTGTATTCCAATAAAGAACCCAAAACGTATATGCGTCCTTAGATAATTTTCCAGCTTTTACATCACTTACTATGGTATTAAACATAGCATAGCTACCCTCAGTATAAAGCATATGGCGATAATGACGACGATGAGAAAATGCTGATTGTAAATTACTCTTAATAACTTCTCTTTCTTCAGCACTTGGATGTTGTTGCCAAAAATACGCTACTTGGGGGTAAACTTTTCGAGCAATGTCTATATCTTCAAAAATCTGCGCAGGGAATTCCACAGAATCGACAATATATTTGTCTATCACTTTATCCGCTCTTTTGCGTGCTTCAGAGGATAACGGCACGGAGCTTATTAGAGTGGCAAGTTTCAAAGTGTCTAATGTTAATTTATCAAGTGATTGATATTTCTTTGCAAGCTGAAGAAATTCTTCCTTTTTTAAGATAGGGTTAAATTCAGCCTCTTTATCTTGTACAGCGATAAAGGATGCATATCCTTGTTCACCTTGTTGAAGTAACGAAATACAATAGAAACGACTTAAGGTTCTTTTGACCTCCATATAATTTCTATCAGTTGCGATAATACCTTTTTCAGGCGATGGATGAGGCGAAAAGATACTTAAAGAGAGAATAACCAGTTCTTCATCACTCAGCAGCGTTTGAGAAGGGAATTCTTCTTGCGCGTAGGCACGAATTGCTTTGATCTGTTTTAAAATTAATTCCAGTTGTTCAGCAGGAAGATTAGGTTCTAATTGAGTATCGCTATAGTAGCGGTAAACAAGAGTGATTAGTGCTGCATCTTCTTGTACACCTGTAGTTGCCATCTTAACCTTCCTGAAAATGATAACTAACTTTTCAAGCAATAAGTTAGTTAGTAAGTAATTTTGTATCGATTAATTTATTACAAACTGATAAAGGGGTCAAGAGGTAGAGAACTTAGGGGTCTGATCATGCCCCCCGTCTTTCATCGCCAAATGGCGATTAAAGACGGGAAATACCTTTTAAACATTCTATTTTTTTCGTAGCGGCTTATTAAGTTCATTCATTATATCTTGGGACGGAGATTGTTCTGTTTCATCAATATATTCTTGGGAATGATATTTTAAAGTGTGTAATTTTTGTTCAATACTAACATATTGCATGGTTAAATCATTCATGTGTTGTAGTCCATGAAGAATGTTAGCCTGCAACGCTTCATAAATGGTGATGCAATCTTCTCTTCGGGTTTTAATCAGATCTGCAACTTCTTGATATCCATTCATGATTGCAGCTAAGTATCCAGCCTTAATAGCTTCTTCAGATAGTATATAATGTTCTGGATCCAAATATTTTTCTACAGCACCATAATCATATGCATATACTTTAGATACAAACTCCTTATCTACTTCTTGACCCGCAATGGGGCATACGTCAATACTGCTTCTCAACATAAGAAAATTCCTAATATTTCATTTGGTGAAGTAGATTATAACAATTTCAAAAAGTTGTCTGTGGTAAAATTCTATCAACATATCAAACACTTACTTTTAGCGAGAGAATAAATGAAAAATTAAGGTCACAACAATTGTAATTACACAAAATACCGTGTTATCAGCAGAAGACTTAATTTCCACTTATGACAGAGGCTTAATTCTTTTGATTTTAAGAAGCAAGTTTCGTATCCAGCGAAAAAGTGGATAAAATAATTTGGCTAAAAAAAGCCGATGGAATAATAGAAAATTTATTTTGTTAAAGGAATCACTTGGCGTGGAAATAAGTGCTAACATATGCGCTGCATCTGCTGCATGATAGTACCTACCCTCTATTATCAAGAGCATCCCTTCGTTTAAATCAAATTTTTGTCCAGCTAACAGCGGTTGATAATCTTCTATTCTTGCATTGATTAATTTAAGGGCACCAATAGATTGTTTAATCCTAAGTGCTTTGGCGCAATGGGAACAAAATGGGCAATCACCATCGTAAATAATGTAAACTGTATTAGATTCAATGCTCATCATTTTCAATCACAAAAGTACCATAATATTCATAAGTTACCCCAAATAATGAATGGGTGAAAGCGGCAAACCTAATTTGTGACTAATGCTTAATATTTTATGATAGAAATTACCAATTGGCGAGGGTGTAGGTTCAGTGCCTGATTAGTATTCAATCTAGTATTTGTAGTTTATATCTCGGTTTTATCTATTAAGAGTGGCCTTTTATCTGATGATAATTAACATTGATGACAAAAAAATATATAATATCAACTCAAAGAGGTTATCTCTAAAGGCTGCGCTAAAAGGCTCAGATCGCTGATAAATTAAGTGTTGAAATTGTTAAATAGCTTATATTGTGAGATAATACACCCTTTTAATCACATCACTCACTTGGCATGGAGGCTTATTAATATAATAGGTATCTCAAATGCATCAAGGTCCACATAGTCCATTTTATGAGCCCATCAAGCTTGCGCTTGCAAATCATGACTTAGCGAGTGCAATTGCAAAAATTCAATGTTGCTCACCTGAGAATGCACATGAAATCTATGATCTTATATTTAAAGATCTCTTGGGAAGAGAGTTTTACTATCTCAAAGATATCAAAGCATTAAACCCCTCTTTATGGCTGGCTTTTCTTAACAGAAACGAGTTATGTTCTGAAATTGGTGCCAAAAAGCTTTGTAAAATTATAAAGAAAATCATCCCGATATTTCAAAAATTACAAGAAGAATTAGCGCTTGATCCGAATTTAGATGATTTATTAACTACTTATCGTGAGATTATTTGTTTGATTGCCACAAACAAGGATTTCTTGGAAGCAATTGTACAAGATAAATATTTTTTAAACGTTGATAATAAAGAATATATTTTAGCCCAATTACGAACTATGCCTGATATTGATGATGATGTACTCTTCTTTTATGAAGCGGATGAGAATGAAGAAACTTTCTTCCATGAAAATGATGAGACTGATAATAGTCATGATGATAAAGCATTTGTGCCTTTACAAGACTTTTCATATGATGAGAATGAGGCATTACAACTATATGAGAAAAAAGGACCAACGTTTAAGAAATTACAAGACCCCGCCGCGCGACGAAGAACCCCTTTTGCTGAATACCTAAAAGTAAGCTATGAAGATAAGAGAATTAAAAGATTTATTCTTTCAAATCAAGATGATTTTTTATTTAGCGTAGATCCCTATAATCTCAATGAATATATCTTCAAAACGAATACATTCTCACCGCAAGAAAAATTAGTTGTTTTAAGCACCTTGATTGCAGCCCTTGAAAGCACAAATGAGACAAAGCGAAACAGAGCAAGTAACATCTTAAATTACTTACTCTGCCAAAATAATGAGGTGCGTCAACTTTTTTCAATTGATTTATCAGCAACATTAAATATTCAGGCACAATTATTATTATCGGCTTGCAGTGTGGCAGCCATGGAGCCACTAGCAGATACTACACAAAAAATGCTTGCAACAATAAACGCCTGTTTTGTACCTTTAGAGCGAGCCATGAGGGAGTGTATAGCAAGCAACAAAGTTAATGATATCAGGGCTTTTTTTGATGACCAGGATCATCTAGACAAACTTTGCACCCTATATTCTTATTGTTCAGTAGAAGAATGTCATCAAATGTGGAACAATTTTTGGCGATCAAATAATGCAACGGATGCATTTCAAGACTTATTGAATACTTGCTTTATTCGTTATCCTAACTATTTATATCGCAAAGCGCTTGGTCATTTGTCTTTGGATAAAAATGATGAAGTGAATCTGAATATAGCTAAAGGATATTTAGATGAAGCGATCGAACACCGATGTATCCCTGCTCACCTCGCATTAGCAGCAATATATGCCAGAGAGAAGAATAATAGATTCATGATGATGAATTTTGATTCGTTTATATCCGCCCAAGAAAATAATCAAGCGTTACCAAGCAAAACATCTCACATTTATCGATTTCTGTTTGAAATTTATTACACCTGTGTTTGCCATAATCCATCCCAATTGAACGAAATCAAAGACGAATTAAATCGAGTTTATCCTCGTCTGTTGGAAGAATTTGAACAAACTATGGGTCAAGCATTGATGGTTGAAAAACCTGAAGTTAAAGGCAACGATTTCAGTGATCCGATTATGATGCTTCGCCAGCGTTTTGAAAGGCTACGCGTTAACGCTTTAGTCGCTGCACCAATAGGGGCGCTGCCAGAGCCTCCTCCTCTTGTATTTTCTCAACAAGATATTCCTCCCTTTCTCCCACAAAATGCGCCTTATTACGTGCCACCTCCAGCTCTTATTGTTGCGCTTCCTGATTACTCTGCGCCAACTTTAGCTTTGCCAGGTTCGCCCATGGGAAGTAGAAAGGAAAAATAAACCATTTTAAATAATATAAATGTCTTTTTTGTAATTTGGTCTTGCCAATTTTCAACAAAACATGTATGTGTATTACGTAGTTTAGTTTATGCATGACCCTTTTCTTTTTTCTATCTTCTTGTTCCAAATCGGATAATAATAGATTCTTTCTTTTCTTCTATTGTTTGGGTCTTGGGTCTTTTACAGGACTCGTACTGGCTTAATCTAGCTTTTAAATAAGTATTTTCATCGAATAGATGAGTATTTTGATTTAGTAATAGATCCAATTCTTCTTTCAAATCTTTGAGCTTGAGCTCATTTTCAATCGCCTCAATCTTTATATGAGCTCTTCTTATTCTTTCATTTACGTTTTTTAACTGTTCAACTTCATCCTCGGGAATTCTTGCAAGCATTTTCTCTTCATTTTCAATTTTGGTCTTTAATTTGGAACATTCTACTTTTAATTGAACATAATATTCTTCATCAGATAATGCTTTTTTCATTGAAGCATGAGTTGTGAAATTATTCCCTTTTGGTTTTCTATTTCTTCCACTACCTTGTTTCGTTTTTAATTTTGATGTTGAATAATCTGAAGCCTCTTCTTGCACGGGCTCTCTTGGTATAGTTGTAGCAGCTTGTACTAACGTACTACCATTTAAGGCCGGATCAAATGCTGGAGATCCCAAATCTTGGATTTCATCTCCAAATACTGAATAGCTACCATTTAACATATTAACTCTTTATTGAAATTAAAAAAATTGATGCATGATAGCCAAGTTTGCAAAATGAGTATGTCATATATAGATATACCTATACTAAACCAGTGAATTTTAATGCCATAAAAAATAGCACACAATTTAAAATCTTTTTTTCTCATTGCATAATGTATAAACTAGAGTTTAGTTAGTTTTATGAAGGTACACTTTTTCATGTTTATTGGCTTGGGAAATTTGATTAAAAAAGCACATGATTGGCTCAATAGAGGGATGCATTTTCTTTTTAGTCCTATCAAATCGCCACCAGATGTTTTAATCCCACTAATTCAACAAGCGTTACGTCATACAACATATACTTTTGTCATTGGTGCCTATAACAAAGTTTCTGATTTAGATAAAACCAACAAATGGTCTTCAAGTATCTTTTATCGTCAACCTGGAGAATATCAATCAAGCACACCTGTCGAAAAATTGCCTTCATCAAAAGCTCCAATTAAAAAATGGAGCATGATTTTACAATCAACTCCGATTCCAAAAGTGGGCATAACGCCTATAAAATTTAATTTTTTGGAAATTTTCCCCTATCCGGATTTATTAGACTTTGCAACAAATGTTATCGCTGCCTATAAACTTAGAGCAGGAAATTGTGGATTACAATGCCTCATCTTAGCAAATTTTCTGTGGAAAAAATCCAGTGGTAAAATCCATCGTATTGAAATTATAAACGCCGATGAATTTGATCATAGCTTTGTCATTATCAATCGCCAACAAAACAGCGATTTACATAAGCCAAATACCTGGGATAATGCTTGGATTATTGATCCTTGGCGTGAGGGAAATAAATTTTATCATGCCAAAAAATTTAAGGAAGAAATTCTAGCTACCGTTGATTTCTGTATGAAACAACATTTTGAAATTAATAAAGATCAAAAATGTAAGGCACATATGGAAGTCATTTACAATAAGTATTTGAAGCAAAATCAAAAATCATTTCAAATGCCTATTACCGCAAAGTTTGGTAACCTACCGGTGAGCATGTCTAGTTCCCCACTAAGGCCCTGATTTATTGTTGCTCCATGATTTATTTGAATGGAGCTAACATGCCAACCACTACCCTTGAAAATGTACGCATTGAACTAGATCGTTGGCGAGGAACTAGGGAAAAGTCTGGTCGTATACCTAATCGTATTTGGTTACAAGCAATTGGGCTTCTAGATAAACATCCCATGTCTGAGATTTGTCGTGTTCTTCGCCTATGCCATACTCAGCTCAAGAATAAGTGCAAGCAACATGATCCCTTTATGATTAAAAACGATACACCTTTTTATGAGGTTGCTATGCCCTCAATCAAACATCAGCAAACTGATATTAAGTTAGGTGCAACTGTTGAGATCAAAAGACCCGATGGTACCCTCGTGATTATTAAACACCTCAGTGATTCTGTCATCATGAGCCTGATTTCATCCTTTATAAGGAGTCATTGATGCTTCAATTAACAGCTGGACAACATATTCTTCTAGCTTTGCAGCCTGCTGATTTCAGGAAAGGTATAGATTCCCTTGCAGCAATCTGCAAGGCAAAGCTTGATGAAGATCCCTTTTCTGGCACCGTGTTTGCGTTCACCAATCGTAAACGGACTGCTGTTAAAGTTTTGGTTTTTGATGGCAATGGGTTTTGGCTCATTATGAAGCGTTTTAGCAAAGGCAAACTCAGTTGGTGGCCAGCGGATAAAGGCGAAACGCTTAAAGTACGCGCTGAGGCGCTTCAGATATTACTGATTCAAGGTGATCCAAGATTTATGCATGCACCAATACCATGGCGCTACGTTAATCAAGATCATGTTCATCAAGCTGTGGTACAAGCCACCACTTGAGGTGATATTTGGTTAGCATAAGTCCATGGTAACCATTTAGATGGCTCTTTAAAAATTTGACTTTTATTAGCTTGCAAAGCTATGAGATAATCAACTGGGTTGACTTCGTTCGCTTGGCAAGTTTGGATGATGGATACCATCATGCTTCCTATAAAAGCGCCATGTTCTGTTTTATAGAACATGGCACTTTTCCTTATCCGGATAGGAACTTTCAACGATGCTTCTAATATATTGTTATCTAACGGCGCCCCTTCAATTTTAAGGAATTGGGTTAAGGGACCCCAGTGCTTTAACATATATTGTATGGCTTTACCCAGTGAGTTGTTCTCTTCCACAAGATTGTCTTCAAGTTGCTTTTTAAGCCAGGTTTTGAGCCTGCTCATCACAGGCCCGCTATGAGTTTGGTGATATGTTAAACGTTCAACATCAACCATTTTACTATCCTTGGTGTAGGCATCATGACGATAGATAATCGCTAACTGTTCAATCACATGCGAACACTGTTCATGGAAAAAGGGCTCAATTTCCACAAATTTACGTCTTGCGTGGGCGATGCAGTTCATTAAAATTACATCATGTTCTTTGGGTACGTTTCGACTAAGCGCATCACACATGTAGTTGATTGGTAATAGGTGCTTATGACGCAGATTAAGCAATCTTGTCATATTCTCCCCAGCATGCTTTGTGCTACTGTAGTTCAGGTGAATGATGTGGTCTTGATAATATGAGAGGATGCCTGTAGTAAATGTGCCTTTTCTTGTTTTGGGGTTTTTAATATGTTTGTTTGCACTAATGTTATCTAAAATCTTAACATTTGTATCATCAGCATGAACGAGGCGCCCTTGAGCCGCTAAGTATTCAAGGGTGTAGAATATTGGATAGATATCATTGGCAACTTGTTCAATCAAGTCCCATTGTGTGGAATCGGGTAATGGAATGCCAAGCAATTTTTGATAGCCTTCGATGCGATATAGGGGCATCCCCATAAAGTATTTCATTAAACAAAGCTGTGCTTTAAAGGCATAATCATATTTATCTTCACTGACTGATGGTGGCAGTTTTGCCATTAAATAATGACCACACAGGCTACATCTAAGCTTCTCTATAGTATAATGCGTTGCTTTTGCAAAGCCTTGACCTGAGATCTTGATAACTGTCCCTGGCGCAGCATTCCAAAGTCTTCCCCCACACGCTGTAGGGCAAAGATCACCTGCTTGAAATTGAGAGTGCTTTATGGTCACTTTTTCGTTATTGAGATATTGCTGATGGCTTAACCTGCCATAATTGGATTTGGTTGATGCTATATCTTGATCTGCACGGATGCCGTCATTTTCATCATGAGAAGAATCAGCGCTACCTTTCGTTTTGGTGCCATTTGGATTGTATTTGCTTATTTTGTGTTTGCTTTTGCTTTGAGGTTCACCAAAGATAATCATCTTCAAACGATTGATACTGATTTTTCTTTCGAGTAGTTGCTGCTGTAGCCAACCATTAAAATCGATGAGTCCGTTTATCAACGCTTTATCTTCATTATTAAGATTTGACTCATTGATACTAGACTTTAAAGCTTGTACCTGATCATAGGTTAGGTCAACTTTTTGGGGCAACATCTAAACACCTCATATTGTTGAGGCGAATGATAAGGCTGTCTAAATGACATTTGTAGGATCTAATCGCTATTCTGTGCGTGATCCAATTGCTATAGCCGTGCAGATACACTTCGTTAGGTCAGATGATTGAATATGCTTATTCTTGTCGGAGGTTTACAAAGTTTGAAATAAAACCTCAAGTACAGCCATATCCTCGTTATCAAATCAAGGACATGATATTTGAATGGGAGGATTTATATGAAGAAATCACTTCGAAAACACTTAATTATTTGATAGCCTCTGATAAACAAAAGCATCAAAACAAATTCGCAGCTTGTTTAAAGGACATTGAAAAATGTGGAAAAACCCAAGTGAGAAAATGTAATAAAAGTACTTAAGTTTGGAAGGTACTTGACCTCTTTCCCTAATATGGTGAAACTTTTGATCTCATTGGCGTATAAAGATCACCCAATGACTCGTTATCATCGCTAGCGCTATTCATATCATCATATTCAAGTTTCGGTCCACTTAGAGAATCCAAATAATATCGATTTAAAATAGGTCTGTAAGAAATACCAAATTCTAATTGTAACAATTTAGAAATAAATTGTTGAAATTCATTGTTATGTTCATATGGCGCTATCTCCATTAACCATTTAGCAGTCGTTCCTTTAAAAGGACCCTCTGTGACTTCTATGTTTAAATCATCTAAGGTGATTTCATCAACATATTTTTCCAAGATAGTTTTCAATAAATCTGGGCATCTATCTGAATGGCGGGCTAATAACCACAGAGGGGTTTTGCCATTTGATGCTTTAGTCCTAAGCGTTTCTAGATCGGGAATGACATCACAAATATGATGGTGAGGCAATTTATTATCAATTATATATGATATGTTTTTTTCAATTGATGTGAGTTTTTGATTATCGTGCTTGTATATACCGTGCTTCATAATAATTATGCTAGTTACCAGAGTAGTTGTGTGCAAGTTAGTAACTATAAATATTTTTGATTATATTCTCAATAGATTTATTAGTATTATATTTAATCTGAATTTTTCAGATGAAAAGAGAAAAATTACGGCATAAAATGTAAACTGTGCATAAAGCTTGGACAAGTTCTTCTAAAAAACTTTTATCAACAAAGTCAGAAAATTTTTCTTCGCAAAATTTAAACATATCCAGATTTCCTTTTTCTGCGACAAGTTGGATAATTGTTTTTTTATCTTCAGGTTGATCGCTAAGCTCAGCTTTTCCAATAAGGGTCCATTCTTGGTCTGTAAAATTCAAATTTTAAGATTGCGGGAAAAAAGGATTTTCCTATAAGATCATATTTAAGAGTAGAGTAATCTTTAAGCGGTTTTTCTGATGTAAACGCTTTTATGAACCTGTCAAAGATCGGTGTTTGTGGCGAACTATCCTTCCTGGACGTTTTAGCTTCGGAACTCTTATCTTCCAGTGATGGCATAGGCGCACGTGATTTATATAATATAGCTATATGATGCCGCCATGTCTGCCGTAATAATTCTCCAAAAGAGTGCACCATTAGGTACCTCCTTTTTTTTGAATTAAAATCAGATAATCTGAAACTATCAATATTTATGACATTCCTCATTGTCAATTTTGTATATATTAACGCCTGCGCAAATGTTTGCAAAGTCCTATGACAAACTAATGAGGTATTTATGTCAATTGATGGTGCTTCTTTAGCAACTCCCAAATCACTTCAATATAATGGCTTTGATATACCTCAAGAGATGCTTTATGTGCTGACGGGATATCAACCTGAGTGCAATGATAGAACAATTCGTAAAGGAATAAGTGGACCGCACTTGCGTTTTGTTTTTTCAAATAATAAAGAAGGGTTTAAGCACGTCTTATTGATGTTACAGATCTATCAAATTGGCTATTGTGGCGAGTTATACAAGAAAAAACCTGAAAATAGATATGAGTCCTATATCACTGTAGATAGCGCTGAATTTGCAAAAATTAAAGCGTTGTTCTCTAAAGAGGTCACGGAAATAATAAAAGTAAAAATGGATTTTGAATATGAGTCATTGGATCCAAACCAGCAATTAGCGATCTCAGAATCTTTTAAATTCAAAAACGATCATTGGTGAACTTGAAGCAAGATATTCTGAAAAGTTTGGGACAAAGGAAGAATATTCATTGCAACGTGTAAAGGGATCTCTTCAAGAATTTATTAACAATACCGCATTGCGCTTTAAATCTATGAAGGAAAGTATAAAACGACCTCTATCAGATGATGAACAAGAATGTGACCCTACAGTTTTATTGCCCCCATTAATATTAGTAGCTAAAGATGCACGACCTTTGGAAAGATATTTACAAACACATTATGAAAGTGATGTGCCACCACTGGAAAAATATTTACAAACAAATGATGAAAATGATGTGCCACCACCTCTGAGGAAAAAGAGGAGATCGCCGGGGTTGGGCGGCATTGGGAAATAACTGCTGGCTCATAGAACTTAGGGGTCTGTGAACCCTAGGATTTAGAAAGAGTAAGAAGGGCTAAGAAGCCCTTTATTGCTAGTGGTTTGGTTTTGATGAGCTTGCACTCAGTTGTTGAGATCCTCCTGTTGAATCTGGTGCAGGCAGTCTGGCTTTCAATTCCGCTATTTCTTTTTTCATATTGATCATGGCTGTGACAATGGCAGTCCCATTACTTGAGACAGCTTCGATGAGAGGATCTTTTCTCGTCCCCAAATGAAAGCCAAAGTGTGCGCCACCAACAGGCGTGTTAACAGCAAGCTGAACATTGCCAGCACTACAATCCTTAAATGTCCCTCTTTTGTAGAAATAACCGAAGGTCACTATGCCCAAGATGGCAGTTAAGACGTTATAAGGATTATCTTTAATACCATCCCAGATTTTCCAAAATGCGCCTTCGAATGTACCCAGTGGATCATTTAACATAGCTTTAAAGGAGTCTGTGGCAAAGTTAACAATAGGTGAGAAGATTGAATGTAAAAAGGATTCACTACTCTTTAGCCATGAAATAGGTGTATTTCCCCATATTGCCACTATAATTCTCCTTTGTGTAGCTCGTATCAAATTAGCGGTGTTTTAACATGAAAAAAGGATAAATGGAATGTGTTTTTTTGAGAAATATTTGAAAGTGGTCTGCACTTGAATTTTTTAGTGATTAGCGTAAATTTGGCGTCAACAAAGATTCAATTTATGTGTTAAGAAGGGAGTGATATGGCAACCGAGGGCGTTAGAAAATTAAAGGATGAAAAGTCAATTCCAATGGCTAACCTATTTTCGGCTTTCTTAACCGATCCAAGAGCAATAGTGGAGGCAACTGAAAATGATGATTTGGTTACCTTAGATGTTTCAACGTCAGCGCTACAAGATGAACTTGTCCACACATTTAGTCATCCTAAAAGAACCCGCAGCAAACTGCACTACACACTTCAAAAAGCAGGTGCGACGCAGTTCTCTATTGAAACTGACATGAAACGACCAGACTTTAAAGTGCTTGATCCCGATGCGACAGCCTTCAAAGTCTTAACCTCCTTTTTTAGCAAGGAACTTTTAACAACCTGTGGTATGCCACCAGAAATTCTTAAAACACATGACGATATAAGTTCAAGAACATTACGAATTAGATTTCAAGATTTTCCAGGTTTTATGGAGTTGTGGGTCGCGCATTTAACCATTCTAAGCGCTGCCATTATTGGGGCTGGGGTTGAAGGGTTACAATCTGCTTATACTAGCAAAAAAAAGGTGGGGTTCAATCCTTCAAAAAAAGGAGCGCCCTTTATATTATCTGGAAAATATCAAGATCTGATTGGCATAAGACCCATTGATGGCCAATATGAGTTTTATATTAAATACGCCGGTTTATATCTCATGTTATTTCCAGAAAGAGTTACTTTTCAAGTTGAGAAAAATAAAAGCAATTATTATTTAACCTGCAGAAAAAGTGAATTATTTGAATATTTAAGAACGCTCTTTCCTGAAAAATTTGTTTTACGTATTTGTGAAGGTGGTGCCGTCCCGGTTTGTTTTTCGCATGATAATTTAACCCAAACAAAGAATGTTTATTCTCTGTTATTAGATGTTAGCACAAGTATGCAAAGTGATTTTGGGCCTTATATAAACCATGTTAAAACATTAGTTACAAGGATTGTAAATTTAAGTCATCCAGGAGATGTTCTTCGGATAACGGACTTTAATTCCACGGCACGTACTAAAGAATTTGTGATTGGAAGAAACGGTGACATTCCTACACTCTTTCAACATCTGGATACTTTAAAAGCCAATGGTGGTACGCAATTATTTAAAGCTGTATTCGATGAATTAATTGCGCTTGAACAAAAGAAGTATGATGGCGTTATTTCCATGGTTGTGTTTACAGATGGTGGTGAAAATGATAATGATGAATTGAAAAAGTTAAACCATTATCTATCAACATCAATGGCAAAACCTAAAATGTTTACGATGGGGTTTACTGCCGCCTGTAGTGCCACGGAGCTTATGCGCTGGGCTGACTTAAGCGGTGGTTTTTATACTTATTTAAAGACCATTAATGATTTTGATTTGATACTTGCTTATTTAAAAAGAATGCAGAAAGCACGAGAATTAATCAGAGTAAAACAAGGCCATCAAAATGAAATTGTTTCAGTGTATGAAGACTCTGTAGGGCAGGGTAGCCTTTTGCGTCCTGCTGAGCGCTTTTCAATCGCAGATGAAGTCTTTAGCTTTTTACCTAAAACGCCAAAATTAGATGTGCTTGAAGAAGAGCAAGCAAGATCTGTAATTCATGCTTTTGAACGAGCAAAAGTGGCAGCTGTTGAACCTGAAGAAACCGTTGATCCTGATCTTGTTGAAGTGGTTTCAACATTATCGGAAGTATTAACAAAACTTAACTTCCATTAATTTTATTTAATTCAACAAAATGACTTAGTTGGCTTTGCAATGACGGCAAGCCATTTGCTTGCGGTTGACAGTGAGTGATTGTTCACATACAATCTCCCTATCAATCAATTAGGGGTATTAACCATGAGCATTCAAAGCACCATCAACACCACCATCAGCGTAATTCAAGGTTGTGTCACTTTAGTAAAAAATACAATAGCTGCCACAGTACAGGGGCTGGGCTATTTGTTTACACATTTTCCGCAGGTTCTCAATAGCGCGTGGGAAGTTTTTAAGGGCAGTTTGAAACTAGGGCAGTATTTAATGACCTTAGGCTTGCAAGCGCTTAAATACGTTGCGCTTAATATTCCTGAAATCGCAAAGGGGCTTTATAATCTTACAATTGAAGTATTTAAGCACTTACCAGAAGTCCTAAAATTTGTAGGTTATACCGTCCCAAAATTTTTCCTTTATGAAATACCCAAAGCGGCGATTGGGCATTTACCCGCGATTGCCAATTGGTTTGCAAAACATCTTCCAGAACTGATAGCGCATGGCGTTGGTGTGACCGTAGGGATTGTGTATGCGCCATTTAAAATCACCTATGATTTGATGTTTGGAAAAAACAATCATCATCAAGATACACCCACTATTCATAACGATGATCCTTTGGCCGAAGCGCTTGTTGTTGGCGTTGTTGGGGCTGCACTTGTAGCGGATGGATTCACTAAAGATATTTCTGACATCGAGTCTGACATGGCAAGACGACAAAATCAGTTCGCGCCAGGCTATGAGCGCCATAAGGCACAACATAATGCATCTTCATTGGATACTCATGAACCAATGCCTCGGGTGAAAAACAGAAAACTATCATCAGCTGCAGCGGCTTAAGAGTAGCGTTAGGGGTCATACCATTATCAATTTTTCAAGGTTGACCCCAATTCCCATTATTTTTTACCGAAAGTCACTTGAATAAACGATATATTGGATTTGTTTGTAGGAAGCTTAACATCTAGGCTTTTGAGTAATGGATTTTGATCAGCTCTTGCTGAACTCGTACGTAATGGTAAATAAACTTTCGTCATTGGCATCATCCCTCTTTGCCCGACAGCCATATCTTCTATTAAATCTTCTTGATCACTGTTCAAATCTAATTCATTATTTTCTTTGGAATTAATTAAAGTTATTGCACTTTTTTCGCTCATTTCGCTGGACTCTTCCATTGAGGGCAAAGTATGAGTTTCTTGTACAGTACTATCGACTCGCTGTGCAGGAGTTAGTTCGGGAAAATTAACTTGCGGTGCAGGAGTTACTTCTGGAGCTTCTGACAGAGCATTAGTGACTGCAGGTTGTTCATCTTCTTCAGACAGCGTAATTTCCGTAATTTCATCAGAAGGTTTACTTTTATAATGATGACCATTCGTTAAAATAGCTTTTATAAATTTTAGTGCCTCTTCATTATTTTGATATATGTCCTTGAATTCAGGACTAACTTGCAAAACGGGTTCATCCGTCCATTGAGATACAAAAGAAAAATGTTTGTTAAAATTACAATTACAATCGTTGTGGATGTGCCGGTGATGTAAACTATATAACATTCTACTATATCTTTTTCCAAATTGTTTATGCTCATCTTTTAATATTAATCTAATTTGGTCTCCATCCCTTTCAATATGATTTATCGCATCTATTAATGACCATCTTGGGAGTTTTATAATTTTTGGTGTATTATTCTTTGCCCATGTTTCTAATGCTTTTTGGATAGAATCTTCATTTTGGAACTCTGTAACGTATTCTTTTTTTATTTTTAAACTAGGCTGTGTTTTACTTTTCTTAGGCCGCAAAAACTTTTTATTAAATTCTTTATTTGTTTTCCATAATTTCTGCAGAAATTTGCTAATGGCTTCAAAGTTTTTGTATCCAGTTTTGAAAGTAAGCTCCACAGTGACAACACCATCTCGATCAGGATCTTTTAATATCTTTATCTTTTCGATGATTTCATTGTTATGAAAAAGAGTTTTATATCGTTTTTTGCTGGATACAGTAGATTTTGGCATGATTACCCCCAAGTGAATGATAATTGGGGACAATTATAGTTATTTTTCTTTCATTCGTATGTGGTAATTATATATATTGAATTATTCACCGATAATGGGTAGCAAATCTCGAAACCCAACCAGCTAAAAAAGGCCCAAGTACGAGCAAGATCAATAGCCGAACAAGTTGCATAGATATCACAAAAGGAACATTTACTTTAGTCGAAGCTGCAATAATGGCTGCAGTATCCAATCCACCTGGATTAGTTGCAAGATAAGCTGTGAGCGGATCAACATCTCTTAAGAAAGAGAGCGAAAGTAATAATGCTAAGTTCAATGAAATCTCTGCCACTTATGGTTATACGCCACTTATGCAAACCAGAAGAGGCCGTACAAAAAGCAAAGATGAAAGCGATAAACGAGAACGTTCTAGAAGCCCTGACGCATCAAGGGAAAGTGATAAAGATGCAAGAAGACGAGATAGGAATGTGGGCTAAGGCCTGTTCAGAAGTCATCGACCCTAGGAATAGGGTCGTCTGGCTTCTATAAATGAATGCCTGCTAGGACGTGGCGATCATGATAGACGTTTTTAAACGCTGTTCTTGCTAAAGCAAATGTTCCTAACATTTGAGTCCCTTTTTCTAGCATGACAGTTACGTTGCGAGCGCCATAACAACCGCCATAGTAACCAAGAATAGCGCTCCCACCAATCATTAATGCAGCTTCAGTGATGCTGATTGAATCTTCATCATGATTACCTTGTGCAATATCGATAATGGATTTAGTGACAAATTCAGTTGCTGGTAACGCAAGCATGACTGCCGTTGCAGGATAATGTTCATTTTTTCTCTTTGCGAAAAAATGGTTATACAAAATATCAATTGAGATTGCATTAAACCCACTGCTAAATGAAAAAATTCCATTGCCGTTCGACCAATATTCTTCAATTTGTCTGTGATCACTTCTGGTAATCGCATATTTTACCTCTTTAACTTAACCTTCCAATTTTTTCAAACATCATAACATTTCAATGAAATGAAATATGTGGTAAAAAAATCAAAACGGTTTGAATTTCAGATAATGTTTGCAATTACAAAAGTGCCGATTTCTTATAAAATATAATAAAAATTACCACATTTGTATATGCGCTTATTTCTCTTATTTTTTATTCTTATTGATTTTGTAGTGATTTCATAACTTTTGATGGCAGATTCATTGCTGTATTAAAAGTATAATTTTAAATTAATTTTAAATAACAGGAATGATGAACATGTTACATCCTCAAGGTTTTTGCCCTATCAATAGTGACAATGAGTTTATCTCAGCGGTTGAGAGTAAAAATAACTATTTAGTGATTGAGTATTTAAACCGCGAAAAATATGATGTTTCAGATGAAGCAATCCAAACTGGTTATATGGAAGCAAGATCTCTGGGTTATGAAGAAATAGCTTCTACCATTCAAGATCTAGCAAAAGAAAGAATAACACTTTCAAATCTAATAACTGGTGGAATGTTCAATGCATTATATAAATATAACAATCCAGAACCGAATCCTTGGCTAGAAATAGTAGGCGGACTCTTTAATAGCATCATTTCCGCTTACAAAGCTAAACGTGTTATTGAAGCTCAAGAAGCGGGTTTTACTGCCCAAGCAACAAGTCCTGAATCAAGTAATAACAAGGCACGTTATTAAAATAATCTTGAATAGTAAGTAGTTTGTTATGTCAAAAAAGGTCTGAGTAACTTCAGACCTTTTTTAGTTAATCTTAATGCAATCTATCACTTAATGATGATAATCTCTATCCTCTGGTTAATTATTTACCACGGATTTATATGACATAAGTGTACTTTTGTTTATGGCTAACAGGACATCCACTTTTGATAGATGACTTGTGTTAGCACTTTATTTCTTTTTAATGCGGTCCTATATTTCACCATTACTTGAAATATATTTCAAATGTACTACTAAGTAAAATCTCATATGTAAAAATAGAATTCAAAGATTAAACGAGTGTGTATGAAAAGTGGTCAGAAAAAAAAGATTAATGACACAGTTGTAGCGTTATGGAACGTATTTCTCGTAAATAGGATTTTTTTGCACTTTCAAATCAGGTTCTTGGGAGGTTCCTTTATCAGTGGGTTGCGCAAAGTTAGCATATAAGGGAAGAAAAGTAGCTGTAGAATCTTTTGGAACTTGAGTAAGTTCTTTACACGTAAAGCTTTGCTGTTGATGGAACAGCTGCAACGCAGATTTAAGCTCGGCTATACTCCACCGACGTTCTCTGATAGGGTTTAGTAATCCCCGGATAATAGGATGTGTTTCTTTTTCCATTTTATCTGCATTATTAAAAATATCCTCCATTTTTTTTCCAAAAAATAAAAGGTAAAAAACGATCCCTAACGACCACATATCATTACTGGGATGATTTAATAATAATCCTTTATTTTGCGCATCAAACTTTAACTTTCTATAAATATACATACCATATGAGAGGTCTTTTTGCCGATGATAGTATCCAAAAATTTTGCTGGCTCGATGGGCATAAATGACTTCAGGTGATTCAAAACCAAACATAGTTAAGGGCTCTTCTCTGTCAAAAGGCAGAACATTCATAAAGCCGGCTAATTTGATAAAATAGCCTTGTTCGTTTTTAAACACGAGTATGTTATAACTTTTTATATCGTTTATTACAAATCTGAGACTATGAAACACTTCAACAGCAGTGACAATTCCATTTTGAAATCTCTGCATATCTTTGATTGTAACATTGGCTACTTTTTGACAATCGCTAAGTAAAAATGCTGCTTTGGGCGAATAGACTGATAGCTTTTGTTGTTTCTTTTTAGTCATAGTCCGTTTGCCAATTAATATTTCACAAATAGGTGCTGGCATATCTAAAGTGGCGAATATGGCACGAGCTTTTTTAATCGCTATTTGAGAAGTATTCGCTTCATAAAAGTTTTTATTAACATAACAATCTCCAACACCTGTAACCTGCCACCATGGTTGACAGGATGGCAAATCGATACGTACGCAATTTCTACTATATTTTATGCATTGCTTTAAACTGTCGTATTTAGCAAATTGTTTAGCATTGGGTATTTTTGCAATTAAAACTAATTCTTCATCACTATCTTGAACGATTTCAAGAGAAAAAGGTAATTGGGTACTCTTTTTTGATTCCATGAGACATTCTATAAGGTGCATTAGGATCGCTCAATTTTAAATTAGCTTCAATACTGGATTTATTTTGTAATAGACACTCATATATTTTAATGAGTTTATCTTTGGTTAATTGCGGATCTGCAAAATCAGTGACCTCATTATTTTTTAAAAAATAGAGATTGTGTGAAATTTTATCAAATAATCGGTCACAACGAGATATAACATAAACTTCTGAAAAAGTTTTTTTAAGTGGCTCTTTATACGCTTGAAACATAGTAAGAGCCTGCTCAATGGTTAACCGTTTTGCTCTTTGCTCTATTAAACAGCGCTTTAATGAAGGGGTTATCATATTGCTCTACTTGTTCTGGTAGGATAGCCTCATGGTCAATACCTGTAAAAAGGCAATATAGAACTATACCCAGAGCCCATATGTCATTACTAGGATGAGCTGCACGATATTCCTTTGCATTAACTAATTGAGATGCTATGGGTATTTCTTTTGCTAAAAACTCATAGACATAATTGCCATAGGAGTTCTTGTTTTGTTGTAGAAAATCATGTTGATCACCGTCTGTTCGATAAGTTAATCTGATTTCAGGCGAATCATAACCACAAGGTGCTTTTGCATTTATTTCACCCCACATGCTTGCATGTTCCAAATCGATTAGTTTGATGAAATATTGGTCATTTTTCTTAAAAACAACAATATTCTCTAGATGAAAATCATGATGAACTCTTTTGTGGCTATGCAAAAAATGAATTGCATTCAGCAGTCCATTTGCAATATCTCTGATGTCGCTTTCCGAAAGTGAATCCCAATGTTGATCGATTAATTCTCTTAAAGTGCAAATAGCTTGAGGTGCAAATAAAGTGATTGCCTTTATATTATTAGAATTTCTATATTCATCTCCTTTAAGCCAGGGTAAAATGGGATGCTCGATAATGGTGTTTTGGGCGGATAGTCTTGCAAGTGAACGGGTTATTTGAAAATCACTAATAGCGGATTTGATATGAGGATCCAAAATGACAGCGCCAACCCACTTTTCTGGAATAGGTAAATCAATACGCCAACAGGTTTTGACTGTTTTTATTCTTCCTCTAAATACTTTTATGCGATAATCTTTTAGACCATTTTCTAATTTTCGTTTGGTTTGTAAAACTAATACAAATTCACCATTGAGATCTTGAACGACTTCAACAGTTCTAAAGGTGTTTCCAATTCTTTTTCTCGGTAATCGATAGGAAAATTCAGATGTACTAGAACTCAAAAAGAGTTTTTCGAAATATGCTCGATTTTTAAAGAATGTATCATAAACATTGATTAAGTGGTCTTTACTGATCAAAGGTTTTAAAACAGGATGAACCACTGAATGACTTAATTCCTGCCTTCTTGCCGTCAAATTATCAAAGAAAGTTTTTATTAACCTAATTTTGGAGTCTTGAAGCAAATCGATGCCATTTAACACGGATAACCCCCTAAATAAGTTAATGTTTGCGACTTTCTAAGAGGTGGTACATTAAGACAAGCCAATAAGCTTATTCAAGTCATAAAAAAATTAAGAGATTCTCTTAAACATCTTATTATCTTTTGCCTCATAGTTTTATATGCACTTATTTCTCTTATTTCTGATGATAGTTCTTAACTATTTCCCCCCGATTTATATGACATAAGTGTACTTTCTTTTATGGTATTTTACTTTCTTAAACAACTATAGTAATAATATTCTCAAAGACATAGGTTAAAACATGCCCAATAAAATTGAATTATTTATTCGCAATATCATCGACGCTGCTAAACGAAAAGATGAAAAAAATTTACAATCTTTGCTAAGTGTTGGTCTCAGTATACACGTCATAGACAATAGAGGATTTAACGCTGCCATGTATTTGGGCATGGATTATGATACGCAAGCGTGTCAACTTCTCGTTCAGTGTGGTGCAAGATGGCATGATTTTGCCTCAGGAGTGTCTTTTGCTGGTAAAAAGGAATTAGCGATAAGCATTTTAGAAGAGAAAGTTGTTTCGACCAAACGAAATTATAATGTGTTGGCAACCTATGCCGTTCTAAGTGGTAACAGAATTGATGCGGAATATTATTTAGGCAAGTTTCAAGATGTGAGACACTGTGATTTTCACATGGTTGCTGGTAGTGCCGCTGCTGGTGGTTTTAGAAAAGATGCGGAATATTTTATAGATGAGGTTCAGGATGAGAGCAGTCGCGATTACAATCAAGTAGCCATTGGGGCGGCATTGAGCGGTAATCAAGCATTAGCAGATTATTTTTTAGGTAAGATTCATGATGAAAGTAAACGAGATTATAACAAAGTGGCATCATATGCTGCCAAACGTGGGCATCAAGAAGTAGCGGAATATTTTTTAAATAAAATTTTGGATGAG